>OY729426.1:0-2495695 GCA_963422365.1 Nitrospirales bacterium | reverse complement strand
CGGGATTCTCCCCGTCGCCAGAAAAGTCGGCGCCAAGGTCATTTCGATGACCGCCCAACCGAATTCGACTATGGCCCGGCATTCCGATTTGATCCTGCATACGCCGATAGAGGAAGAAGCGTGTCCGCTCAATATGGCACCGACGTGCAGCACGACGGCGGCGTTAGTCGTTGGCGACGCCTTGGCCATGGCGCTCATGAAATTACGCAATTTTCAACCCGATGATTTTGCCATCAATCATCCTGGAGGACAACTGGGGAAGCGGTTGCTGCTGACGGTTGGTGATCTCATGCGATCCGGTGAGGCCAATCCGGTCGTGCATGGAGCAAGAGACGTGCGGTTCATGTTGATGGAGATGACACGACAACGGGCAGGAGCCGTCTCTATCATTGATGATGAACAACGGTTGCTGGGCTTGGTGACGGATTATGATATTCGTCGAGTGTTGGAGACACAAAAAGACTTGTTCGGGTTGACGATTCAGGAAATCATGAATGCGACTCCGGAGTGTGTGCTTGAGGATGAAAATGCGTACTCGGCCTTGGAAAAAATGGAAAAAACGAGCGAAACCGATTTCAGTGTTGCCGGTCTTGAATCGTCAAAAAGAAGTCGTCGGGATAGTTCACCTCCACGACCTCGTAGCCCGCGGCCTGTAGGGACAGGAGTCCAAGACAATACCTGCAGGGACTCCTGTAGTTGCGCTGAGATTGGTCTCTGGAAGTTTGGCGAGCGTGCTTTTCCCTGTGCTTGGCAAGCTGGTCAACCAAACAGGAAATCCTTTCGAGCTCTTCATGATAGAATTGTTTCCTCTTGGAGCGTCGACGGTTTGATGATTATTGAACCGTCGTGCCTGAAGGAATGTCACTATCCTCCAACGTGACTAACCCTTGAACGTCTCGATCCCCCGCTGCTAAGACCATTCCTTGAGATTCCACGCCCATCAGTTTCGCCGGCTGTAAATTCGCCACGACCACAATGGTCTTTCCAGTAATGTCCTCCGGGCTGTATTTTTTCCCGATTCCCGCGACGATCTGTCTTTGTTCGGTGCCAAGGTCGACTTGGAGTTTCAGGAGTTTGCTTGATTTGGGTATGCGTTCGGCCGTGAGGATTTGTGCGACTTTCAACTCAACTTTTTGAAAGTCTTGTATGCTGATCAGGTTGCCTTCATCTTTCGAGGAAGAATCGGATGCCTCAGGGTGAGGCTTTGCAGCGGATTGCGCGACGGACGCGTCGATCCTCGGGAATAAGGCTTTGCCTTTGACCACGGTGGTTCCTGATCCCTCGTCGGCCCAGGCGATTGGGTTTTGAAGGAGCGCTTGGGAAAAATCATAGGGCAACCCCAGTTGTCGAACCATTTCGTGTGCCGTATTCGGCATAAAGGGGTACGTGGCCAGGCAGAGAAATCGAGGGTTTCTGCAGCATGAAAGAGCACAGTATGGAGTCGTTCCGAGTGTGCGGGGTTTTTGGCCAGAAACCAAGGGGGCGGTTTTGTCGATGTATTGATTGCCGAGTTGAACGAATCCCCAAATAGCTTCGAGCGCACGATTGAATTCTATTCGATCTGAACTCAAGTGCTTGGGAAGGTGATCGTGAAGCAACGCTTTCGCCGTGGATTGAAGTTCTGTGTCTAGCTCAGTTGACGCTATCGCAACGGGCTCAGGAACTTTTCCGTCTGAAAATCGCTGAATAAGTGTGACTGTCCGGCTGAGTAAATTGCCTAGGCCATTGGCCAGGTCGCTATTGATACGTCCGATGAATGATTCACGGTAAAATCCCCATCCTGGCCAAAGGGAACTTCGCGGAGAAGAAAGTAGCGAAATGCATCCGTGCCAAATTGGTCGATCATGGCATACGGGTCAAGCACGTTGGCCCGACTTTTGGACATTTTTTCTCCATCCACCGTCCACCACCCATGCGCAAAAATGGTGTGAGGTAAAGGAATCTCCAACGCCATCAGCATGGTCGACCAATACACCGCATGGGTCGTCAGAATATCTTTGCCGACCAGATGAACGGTTGCCGGCCAAATACGATCAACCGATGGCTGGGGAGGCAGGTATTCCAGCCCCGAGATGTAATTCACCAGCGCGTCGAACCACACATAGGTCACATAGTCACGATCAAAGGGCAGGTCAATGCCCCACGACAAGCGGGATTTGGGACGGGAAATCGAAAGATCTTCCAGTGGTTTTTGTAAAAACCCTAGCACTTCGTTGCGACGGGACTCCGGACGAATGAAGGTCGGATTGGCATCAAGATGATCCAGCAGTCGTTGTTGAAATTGGCTCATGCGAAAGAAGTAATTGCTTTCGCTGAGTTGCTCAACCGGCCGTTGACAGTCCGGGCAGACCCCATTCTCGACATCCTTCTCCGTCCAAAACCGTTCATCGAATGTGCAATACCAGCCGGTATATTCCGCACGATAAATCAGTTGCGTGTCATACAATTTTTGCAAAAATCGTTGGACAATGACTTGATGCGCGGTGTCGGTCGTGCGAATGAATCCATCGTTGGAAACCGTGAGTCTCTGCCAAAGGTTTCGAATTGTGTCGTTAATCGATTGCAATGATCTTGCGGAGCAATCCCGGCTTTGCCGCGGCCTGCTGGACTTTTTGGCCGTGTTCATCGAGGCCGGTCAGAAAAAGACCTCTTGCCCAAGCAGGCGATGCCATCGTGCAAGAACATCTGCCGCTATAGTGGTATACGCATGGCGACGTGTGGAACATCGTTCACGTAATAAATGGGGGTGGTGATATAGAAAGGGGTAAGCATGTTGATTCAATGTTCTGAGCCGCGAGGAGATCGCACCGCTACACTCAAATAAAACCGGTCATTTTTCTTTGTCGTCGCGCCATCCTATGGCGCTTTCTTCATGTGAACCGGAAAAGGGCGACAATAAAGAGAAAGGCGTGATAAGGCAAGGTCTTTGCCCCTGCACAGGAGTCTCGTCGTTACAATCAAACAGAACAGGCGTCATAAACCTACCCGGAAAGAGCGCCATGAGATAGATGGCGCCGTTACAAGTAGAAAGAGAAGGGAGCCAGCCTCGTATTCTGTCAACGAATGAGTGAACCCATGCGGGAATGACGAGAAGCGGTGCGATACGGCACGTTTCTATCCCAGAGCCGTGTTCCCACGGCTCTCAGACTTATCATTTTGTTCAGGTGGCGTCACGGTGGATCACGTGATGAAAGCGAAACAGGAAATTTTCCAGGCAGAGTTGGAGATTCAAATTTTGTGTGGGCGCCTGCTCCAGGGTTTGCAAGAAGTCCAGGAGATCGACAACCCCCGTTGGGGTCAGCGATTCGGCAACTTGTTGAAGCAAAGAGAGTTGAGACTGGTGTAAGAGGAGGTCTTTCTCAGCCCCCAGGTCATCAGCAGGACGTCACGAAGTCCATGGGAGAGCCAGTCGATCACGTCTGAGAATTGTTGGGTTTTCGAGAGTTCTTCGCCTGTTGGAGAATGGCCGTGAGAGGGGCGAGGGTCTGGTCTCGGCATAATTGAAAAAACTGGTCGTGCTGCCGACGAAGTTGGGAAGGTCCGTGCGCAGGGCCACACCAATACGGTTTCCACAAAGCTGAGAAAGAAATCGGGAGTCCTCAGTCGCCAGGGCCTGTTTCAGGGCAAGAGCCCTTCGAATTGCTCAGCAGTCGCGGGCAAAACCGTAGCGTCAAACAGCGAGACCGCACGGTGGCCAACAGCCGTAAGGGCTGACTGGTCACCAAAATAAAGAGGCTGTGTTCAGGAGGATCTTCGAGCGTTTTCAAAAACGCATTGGCGGCATTGGCGGTGAGCCGATCGGCATCGTCAATGACGCAGATTTTACGTGCGCTCAACAGCGGCCGGTACATCATGTGGCGTTCGATCTCGCGGACCTGTTCGATTTTGATTTGTGGGTTGGCTTTCTCCTGCTCGGGTTGGATGCCCAATACATCGGGATAGGTGGCAGCGGCAATTTGCTGACAGGCTCGACACTGACCGCAGGAATCCGGTTGAGACGATGACGAAGGCGTTTCGCAGGAGAGGGCTTGGGCAAACCTCAAGGCCATGAGGCGTTTGCCGATTCCTTCATCTCCTGAAAAGAGGTAGGCGTGGCCGATGGTCTGCTGAGCCAGCGCCGTCCGAATTTTCCTTTTCGGTCCTTCCTGACCGATGACGTCTGCAAATGGCATAGGGGCAGTCGAACGTGTTACGAACGCTTGAACGTAAGGCGTCGCGTCTTCAGACCTTCTTCGATCAGGGGGTCGACCAACGTGATGAGTTGCCGGGCAATCGTGTGGGCCGATCGGCCGGCGTTAATGGTATGAATGCGTCGGAACGATTGTTGGGCCAAGCTCAGAAATCCTTTCCGAACGCGCTGATGAAAGGCCGCTGTTTCCTGATCCAGCCGATTCACGTCTTTGCTTTGTAATCGTCGTCTCAACCCTTGGGACACAGTCAGATCAAACAAAAAGGTCACGTCGGGCGTCAAGCCCGTGCGGCCCAACGAGTGAGCGTCTGAAGCTCGCGTACGGGTAATCCTCTGCCGAACCCCTGGTACGCCAATGTTGAGTCGGAAAACCGATCGCAGACGACAATGGCCCCTTGCTGTAGGGCCGGCAGAAGCCGCTTGGCCACGTGTTGGCTTCTGGCTGCCAAAATCAAGGCCACTTCGCATTCCGGAATGAGAGGATCTGTCGAGTGAAGTTTGCGGGTGGGGCGAAGAAACACCTCTCGAATGTGTTCCGCCACGGGGTGCCGCCGGGTTCCCGTGTTTCAATCACCCAAAATCCTTTGGACTGAAGGTATTGGGTGATGGCATGGGATTGGGTTGATTTTCCACTTCCTTCGATTCCCTCGAACGTGATAAAGAGGCCCTTCCGACGGGAACGGTTTACCCTGGATGGTGTTCCTTGCGATCTCCTGGTTGCCACGGTGCATCGTAATCTAACCTATTGATATTCGCAAGAAAAGGAGTTGAAGTAAAGCCCCCATGTTTGTAACATTCAGCCTGAATCCGTTGAAACGCTCGTCAGTTGGGTCTGTTCGCCGTCTGAACTTTTACGCACTATGATATCAAGCACGGCATTGAAACGATATTTTCTCACGGGCCTGTTAGTGGTCACTCCTATTTGGGGAACGGTCCTCATCCTCAAAACCCTTTTTGTCACCGTGGACAGTATTTTAGGAATATGCTGGCCGAAGTCGTGACCGAAGACTACTATGTGCCGGGGTTAGGGATCTTGACGCTCCTCTTTCTGATTGTATTCGCAGGGTTTATGGGGACGAATTATATTGGAGGTCGCTTGGTTCAACGATGGGAAGAATTTTTGGAACGAGTGCCTCTTGTCCGTGGATTTATGCGACCCTGAAATCGATGATGGATATCCTGTCGTTTAAACAACGGGAAAAATACAACAAAGTGGTGATGATTCAATTCCCGAAAGACGGGAACTACTGCTTGGCCTTTGTGACCGGGAGACCAGAGAAGAGGTTCAAACCTTAGCGCCGGAACCCTTGGTCCATGTTTATGTCCCGACCTCGCCCAATCCCACTTCCGGGTACTTTTTGTTGGTCCCGGAAGGGGAAGTGGTCTCCGTGGACATGAGCGTGGAAGAAGCCATGAAATTGATTGTATCAGGGGCCTCTATTCTTCCGGTAAGACTATGAAGAACAATCGATGAAGAAATGTTCTGCGATTATCATCGCCGCGGGCCAAGGAAAACGCATGCGGTCCCAAAAGGCTAAAGTTCTGCACCCCGTCGCAGGGAGACCTCTGGTCTGGTATATGGTCTCGTTAGCCAGACAAGTCGTGGATGCGCACGTGGTGGTGATCATTGGCCATCAAGCTGAACGGGTGCGGGCTTTTCTCGAACAATCCAAATCAGCACTCGATCCTTTCGATATAGTCCTTCAACCTGATCAGTTGGGGACTGGCCATGCGGTGCAACAAGCCAAAGCAGCCTTGATGCCCAACGGGAAGGCTGCGTGCAAGCATTGCCTCATTGTCAATGCGGATACGCCTTTGCTGAGGCGAGAGACCATCGAACAGTTATTGGACCATCATGCAAACGAAAAAGCCACCTTGACCATTTGAGTGCTGATTTGCCTGATCCCCGAGGCTATGGCCGTGTCGTCAGAGGGAAAAAAGGGCACGTCCTCAAAGTGGTAGAGGATCAGGATGCCACTCGAGCTGAGTGCGCCATCCACGAAGTGAACGTCGGAACCTATGTGGTTGAAACGCAGTTTTTATTTAAGACGTTGGCCGTGATTCACGCTCATAATGCTCAAGGAGAGTATTATCTGACCGATATCGTGGGCCTGGCCGTGACCGAGGGGTGTCGGGTTGTGGGCATGAAGATCGCTGATCCCTCGGAATGTGTTGGGGTCAATACCCGAGAGCATCTGGCTCTCGTCGAACAGGCGATGCGGCAACGCATTCGGACGCGATGGTTGGAGGAGGGCGTGACCATGCTCGATCCTCGGACGACGTTTATCGATGATGGGGTCAGGATTGGTCCGGATACCGTGTTATACCCTGGGGTGACATTAGAAGGTCAAACGAAATCGGGACCGAATGCCTGATTCGATCCTCTTCTCGGGTGACGAATAGCGTGCTTGGGAATGCCGTCACCATTGCGGATAATTCTTTGGTAGACGGTGCGGTCATAGAGGACCATGCCACGGTCGGGCCGTTTGCGCACCTTCGTCCTGGCTCGATTCTGAGAAAAAAGGCTAAAGTCGGGAATTTCGTTGAATTAAAAAATACGGAACTGGGTCCCGATCCAAAGCGAATCATTTGACGTATTTGGGTGATACCTCCGTGGGGAAACAGGTCAATATCGGGCGGGGACGATCACGTGCAATTATGACGGATACCGAAAAGAACGGACGATTATCGAGGATGAGGTGTTCATTGGGAGTGATACGCAACTGATCGCTCCCGTCAAAATGGGGAAGGGGGCCGTTGTGGGGGCAGGATCGACGATTACGCAAGATGTGCCTGCCAATGCGCTTGCGTTATCAAGAAGCCAACAGGTCACCCATGAAGAGTGGGCGTCCCGACGACGAGCCTCTATCAAGACGTAAAGTCACCAGTCAAAAAGTCCAAACCTCATTCTCGTACCGGGAAGACCCCCCCGGATGATTAGCCTTGCTGGCTGGTTCTGTGGGGCTTGGGCGCATGCCATTTTTGAGAAGGGCTCAGACTGACAACTTATGTGTGGAATTATAGGATATATCGGGAATGACAATGCCGCCAATGTGCTCCTGGAGGGCCTGAAGCGTCTGGAGTATCGAGATACGATTCGGCAGGGATTGCCGTGTTGCAGCACGGCCGGATTGAGATCCGCCGAAGCGTCGGCAAATTACTTCATTTGGAAGCAGCGCTGAAACAAGAACACCTCTTTGGAACGGCAGGGATCGGGCATACGCGATGGGCCACGCATGGCAGACCTCCGAACAAAACGCCCATCCCCATCGTTCAGGGAACGTCATCATCGTTCACAACGGCATTATTGAAAATTATCTGGCCCACAAACAGCGACTGGAAAACGCGGGTATCATTTCGAATCCGAGACGGATACCGAAGTGATCGCCCATTTATTGGCATTTCATATGGAAGAGGGGCAATCCCTCCAACAGGCGTTTCAAACAACGATTTGGCAATTACATGGGAGTTACGCAATTGCCGGTATGTGTGTGAGCGACCCCGATACCCTGGTCGTGACCAAATCGGGGTGTCCTTTGGTTCTCGGGCAAAGTAAAAGGCCTTCTTTCTGGCCTCCGACGTGACGCCGTTACTCGCCCATACCCGCAATGTGATATTTTTAGAAGACGGGGATATCGGGACGCTAACGCCACTTAGCATGACGGTGACCGGTGCGGAGGGACAACCCGCCCACAGGGAAATGGTCCAAATCGACTGGAATGCGGAAGCCGTGGAAAAAGGCGGGTACCCTCACTTTATGCTCAAAGAAATTCATGAGCAACCACAGGCCATTCTCGATACGCTGCGGGGTCGATTCAGTTATGACTCGGGTGAAGCGGATTTGCCGGATTTGGCGATAACGCCGGATCAACTGAGGAATGCCCGGTCGATGTGGATTGTCGCGTGTGGAACGTCTTGGCACTCCGGCCTGGTCGGGAAATATTTATTCGAGGAAACTCGTTCGCCACCCGGTCAAGTCGATATCGGCTCCGAATTCCGGTATCGCAACCCGATGGTTCAGGAAGGGGACGTCTTTATTGCCCTTTCTCAATCAGGAGAAACCGCGGATACACTGGCTGCTGCCAGAGAGGCCAAACGATTGGCGCGCACGTCCTGTCGATTGTGAACGTCGTCCGGCAGCACGCTGGCCAGGGAATCCGACGGCGTGATTTATACCCGTTGTGGCCGGAGATCAGTGTGGCATCGACCAAGGCCTTCATCGGTCAGGTCATGGTCGTGTATCTCTTAGCCTTGCACATAGGAGAGTTCGCCAAATCTTGAGTGTAGAAGATGGTCAATGGTGGCTGGATCAATTTATGGCCCTGGCCAAGCACGTGGAACACGTCATCAAACGAGAAGCCGAATTCGTGTCACTGGCGAAACGGTTTTACCAAAAGAACAACTTTTTCTATCTTGGACGTGGGATCAATTATCCGATTGCTTTGGAAGGAGCACTGAAGCTCAAAGAAATTTCCTACATTCACGCGGAAGGGTATGCGGCGGGAGAAATGAAGCATGGCCCCATTGCTCTGATCGACGAAGACATGCCGGTGGTGGTGCTGGCCCCGCGGGACCGGTTGTACGAAAAAACCGTGAGCAATCTTATGGAAGTCAAAGCGCGCAACGCACCGGTCATTGCGTTTGTGAGTGAGGGGGAACGAGACCTTGAAGCCTTAGCCGACTGTGTCTTCAGGATTCCCAACGCCCCTGCCTTGCTCTCACCGATTCCCTTTACGGTCGCGCTTCAATTATTCGCGTATCATATTGCGATACTCCGAAATATCGATGTCGACCACCCGCGCAATCTGGCGAAAAGCGTGACCGTGGAGTAACCGCGCGGATCATCGAGCCCCGTTTGTGAGTACGTTCCATCTCTGGCTTGTCCCGACAGGCGAGGCTTACAACCGACTTGCCGGCGTTATCTCTGGGTTGAGTGCGCTGTATCGTGGCCCCAAGTTCGACCCCCATCTCACCCTGCTTGGAAAACTCGAAGGAGAAGAGGAACCCCTTGCCGACCTCACGAAACAATTAGCGCATGTGCTTTGTCCTTTTGAGGCTCAGATCAAGGAGCCGGGTTATGAATCGCAATATTTTCGATGCCTCTTTCTTCCGGTCAAGCCATCTCTGCCCATACTAGAGGCTCATCAACAGGCCCTGCAGATTTTCGGCAGAAAATCGACGAGATTCTTTGACCCGCACGTCAGTCTCTTGTACGGGCTGTTTCCCGCAAGAATGAAGCAAGATATTATCAAATCCTTGCCGACGGACCTTCCTCGCACCTTTCTTGTCTCACAACTCCAACTCATTCGAGCCGATTCAACGAACTCGCAGGACTGGCAGGCTGTGGAGATTCTGGACATTTGAACGTGCCCGTTTCACGATCCGGCGAAATTCATGGTCAAGCCATATCTTGGGTCACGGCCCGGCCAGGGCCTCGTGCTATTGTAGTTGCAGGAGCCGCACCGCATGCGGCCTGGAAGAAGGCACCATGAGATGGTGCCGCGACAAAGACCTATGCCTGCAGCGTAGCGTATCGGGAGGGAATCAAGGGGGATACCTTCGGCCCAACGGGGTCTCCGGGAAAGGCGAAGGAAGAGAGTCTTGCGATGAGACGAGAAAAAGACGTAATGGTCGTTCTTGAGTTATTGTCGAGCAAAGGCAAACATATGGGTGACTTTTTTCTGGCCGTTCTCGAATAACGTCCATTCATGCGTCATATGGCGGTCGTCGACAAAGGTAACGGTGAGCTCGTGCATATGGATGTCGCGAGAGGAACGCATGCCCGTCCATCCATATAGGACAGGGTCATGGAACGTTCATTCATCGGGCTGCTGGTTCGCATGCGTGGCTGGTTGCCCAACAGGCAATAATGTGTCATGACCATTTCGTGCCCGTCTTGTGTATAAATCGACACCATTTCTTTAGGAGTGTCGGGGAAGACTCGTTCGACCACTGCCGTGCCGTTTGCCGTTAATGAATAGTCGACGGTGATGACTTCCTGCCCATTGAGTGCTTGCTTGTGCCCCTGCCAGGTTCCACTAATTTTTTGACCCGTTCAAACGGCATGGGAGTCGTGGAGGGATGCTCGGCCATTGCCTGTCCGGACCAAAGGCCACAAAGGCTTCCTCCCAGCACGAGAAGGAGGAGGTGGGGCCGCACAAAACAGTCCCTCGTTTTGGCCGTTTGGATGTTGAGTTGGCGTAGGCTATTCTGAGAAACCATTCATTGACTATAAAACGTCGGCATCAGGAGAGTCAAAAAAAACCGTGATCGGGGGAGGGCCTTGTCGAAGAAAATACGGGTAGCAGGACCGGAAGGCTGACTTATGAATCAGTGGCTTCAGCTTGCATCATTCCAGAAAGCGCATCCTGCATAAAAAGGGGACTCATCCATTGTCTACAAAACGATTGACTATTCATTCCTTTTTCGTTTATATTTTTTTATAATTATCTGATTGAGTAGTCGTACGACACGTGTCCGTCAAGATCTTATGGGTTTTCTAGTTCTCTCCCATCGTTTCTACATCTGGCTGTCTACGTTTTTCGCTGTTGCGCTTTGTGCCGTGATATCTCCGGCAGGCAAAGTGAAGGCACAATCCCCCCCCCCCCCCCCCCCCTAAAACAGCCCCCGGTCAGATCGAGCAGTACTTGCAGATGCCTGCGGTGCCAAGGTCGACTCCCGAGTTCTTAATCCCCGAGGCCGAGCGCAGGAGATCGGCAGAGGAAGAGGGAGAGATCACTGTAGATCTGACAGAGGTGGTTGTGGAAGGCTCGACTGTTTATTCAGAAGCAGAGTTAGTATCTCTGTACGAAGAGCAGCTTGGCCAGGAAATTTCGCTCGCTTCCGTGTTCGATATTGCCGAGGCGATCACGGCCAAGTACCGAAACGACGGCTATGTCCTGTCACGGGCGCTGTTGCCGCCGCAGACGATTACCGAGGGGGTCGTTCGGATCCGGGTTGTGGAAGGGTACATCAATGCGGTACGGATTGAAGGCGAGGTACATGGTGGCCGGCGTTTGCTACTCGATGCCTACGCCAATAAGATCAAGAGTGCACGTCCGCTGACTATCGATGTACTGGAGCGCTATCTGCTGCTTTTCAACGATCTGCCCGGCGTCACGTCGCAGGCAGTGATAGGCGCGGCCAAGGAGACGCCGGGTGCCTCGGAACTGATCATTGATATCAAGGACACTCTGGCGGATGGCTTTATGCGCGTTGACAACCGTGGCAGCAAATTCAACGGTCCCTATCAGGCGTGGCTGGGGGCGGGGGTCAACTCGCTGTCCGGCTATTATGATCGAATAACGGGAAGAGTCGTCGTCGCCCAGCAGCCGGATGAGTTGAGGTATTATGAGGTCGGGCATGAGCGTCAAATCGGCACTGACGGCGAGAAGCTGTACCTTCAAGTGACCCGCACGGAGTCGGAGCCTGGGTATACGCTGAAGAAGCTGCACATCGAAAGCAAGTCCCACGCCTTTCGGGTGGGGGGCACCACCCCTGTCATCCGCTCGCGCGCAAAGAATGTCTCGCTGTATGCCGAATTTGTGGCTCGCAACAGCGAGACCACCATTTTCGGCGCGCGGCTGTCAAGAGATCATCTGCGCTTTATCAGGGTAGGCGTGCTGTATGATTCCGTGGACCGTTTCGGCGGCGTGAATCGGCTTGGGCTGGACCTCAACCAGGGGATGAGCATTTTGGGTGCATCGAGTAACGGCTCGACGGAACTGTCGCGCCAGAAAGGGCGTACAAACTTCACCAAGTTCCAGTTGACTCTATCGCGCCTGCAACGGATCAGCAGCCACTGGTCACTGTTTGCCAATTTCACGTCCCAGTATGCGTTGTCCAAGCTGCTGGCGTCGGAGGAATTCGGGATTGGGGGCGAGCGCTGTGGCCGAGCGTACGACCCCTCGGAAGTGACAGGCGACCAGGGGGGCTGCCTTCTCGGGGAACTGCGCTACGGGCACAATCTCGGCGCCTCGGCTCTGGTGGAGGGGTATCAGCTATACGGCTTCTCCGATATCGGCGGAGTGTGGCGGAAGGACCCTGGTGCGCTGGTGCTGGATGAAAACACGCAGCTGGCGTCGGCAGGCGGTGGCGTTCGTTTGAATTTCACTGATCACCTGTCAGGGTCATTTGAGATCGCCTGGCCGCTGATCAAAAAAACTGACTCGCGAACGATTGATGTCGACTCGCGGCGCGTATTCTTCACCTTCACGGCGCGCTTTTAGCTGAAGAGGGAGATTGGTCTATGACGGCTTTCCCTAATGTTGCGGAGCGAATCAGCGAGGCCCATCATGGAATCTCTGGTCGGCGATTGACATTTCTCGTACTGCTGTTGGCCCTGTCTTGCGGGGTGCTGACGGCCGGCGGGCTGGTGCAGGCAATGCCGAAGGACGGCAAGGTGATTGCCGGCGGGGCTGACATCGTACAGTCCACGCCCAATCGTCTTGATATCAACCAGCGCTCCGCCAACGCCGTCATCGATTGGCGTTCGTTCTCGATTGACGTGGACGAGCATACCCACTTTCGGCAGCCGTCCGCTTCTTCGATGACGCTGAACCGGGTCAGGGGCGATTCGTACTCCAATCTTCTCGGGAAGCTGACCGCCAACGGCCGGGTCATGCTGCTCAACCCGAATGGCATCCTGTTCGGCAAAACCGCCGTGGTGGACGTCGCCGGCCTGGTCGCGACAACGATCGATATCCGCAATGAAGACTTCATGGCCGGTCGTTTCAACTTTGCTATCAACCATAATCCTGGCGGGACGGTCGTCAACCGCGGCAGGATCACCGCAGCCGAAGGCGGCTTGGTAGCGCTGGTGGCACCCGGCGTCGAGAACAGCGGGGTGATTCGCGCCCGGCTCGGTCGTGTTGCGCTGGCTTCGGGCAATGCCTTCACGTTTGATCTCCACGGCGACAGCTTGATCCGGCTCAGGGTTGATGACCGCGTGGCCGAGCGCCTGACGGCCCCCGATGGAGCCCCTCTGGCAGCGCTGGTTGACAACAGCGGCACGATCAATGCCGACGGCGGAGCCGTGTGGCTGGCAGCCAGTGCGGCGAAGGACGTGGTTGACCGCGTCATCAACATGGACGGCATCGTCGAAGCGCGCTCAGTGGGAATGCGCAACGGCCACATTCAACTGCTGGGCAATGGCGAGGGCATCGTCCGGGTCGCCGGCAAGCTGGACGCTTCCGGCAAGGGGCGAGGTGAGACCGGTGGCAGCGTGAAAGTGCTGGGCGAGAAAGTCGGCGTCGTTGAGCAGGCCAAGATCGATGCGTCCGGGCATTCTGGCGGCGGCACGACCCTGATTGGCGGCAATTTCCAGGGCAAGGGACCGGAGCGCAACGCCGAATACGCCACGGTTGGCGGCGACGTGACAATCCGGGCCGACGCCACCGGCACCGGCAACGGGGGCAAAGTCATCGTTTGGTCGGAACGGGTAACTCGCTTTTTGGGGAGCATTTCCGCTCGCGGTGGCACCCATTCCGGCGATGGCGGTTTTGCGGAAGTATCGGGCAAGCGTCATCTGCAATTTGCCGCAGCCGCGGTCGATCTGCGTGCGCCAGGCGGCTCAGCCGGCGAGTTGCTCCTGGACCCGAGGGATATCACCATTTCCGATGGGGATGGAACCAATAACAATGAGGTGTCCGCCGACGGCGAGATCAGTTTCGGCTCCGATAGCAACGATTATAACATTCAGCCTGTGGCATTCGAAGCCATCGATGGAGATGTCACCCTTCAAGCGCAGCGGGACATGACAGTCAGTTCTCCTATCGACAGGAGCGGTAGTTCAAGCAGCACCCTGAGCCTGCAGGCAGGGCGTCATCTGACAATCAATGCTGCCATTACCGGCACCAACGGCGCACACAATTTTATATTTGAAGCGGACTCGCCGAGGTCAGGTAATAACGACGGCATCGGAACACTGACGATTGGCAGCAGTGGTTCCATTACCTCCAACAACGGCGACGTCACGCTGATTGGCGCCGGGTTCGCGATTGACCTCGCCAGTAGCATAGACGCCGGAACGGGAGACATACATGTGGCGCCGTCCCAATCCGTCCTGATGACAATTTCTGCTGGGGCTGGCAATCTCAGCAATGCGGAAATAGGGAGGTTTGTCACTTCCGGGTCCATCATCATCGGCACAGCGACCACAGGCCCGACCGGTACCGGCCAGGCCGGCAGTTCGATTGTGGCGTCCGCTATCACAGTAGGCGAATCGCTGAGCATTGGCGGCAGTGCATCACTTGTTGTGAATTCCAGCGGCACAATCACGCTGGCCGCAGACATTGCAACGAGCGACGGCAACATCACCTTCACCGGCCCGGTGACGTTAACCGGGGACGTGCGGGTGGACAGTGACGCCGACGACGACAACACGGACGGGGCCATTGAGTTCACGTCGACCATCGACGGCGGGCAGGCGCTGACGCTGGACGCGGATACCGGCGCGATCACGCTGGACGGGGCGGTGGGTGTCAGGACGACAGAGGTGACGAGCCTCACGGTGACGGGTGGCGCGGTGTCGCTGGTCGCGGTGTCGGCGACGGGGGCCGTGGCGGTGACGGGCACGGGCATCACGCTGGCAGGGGACGTGCTCTCGAACGACGGCAACGTGACCTTCACCGGCCCGGTGACGTTACGCTGGGACGTGCGGGTGGACAGTGACGCCGACGACGACAACACGGACGGGGCCATTGAGTTCACGTCGACCATCGACGGCGGGCAGGCGCTGGAGTTGGACGCGGATACCGGCGCGATCACGCTGGGCGGGGAGGTGGGTGGCACCACCCCGGTGGCGAGCCTCACGGTGACAACCTCGGGCGCGGTGGTGGTGCTGCCCGCGGTGTCGGCGACGGGGGCCGTGGCGGTGACGGCTAGGGGTATCACGCTGGCAGGGGCATACAGCAGTGACGATGGTAACATCACCTTCACCGGCCCGGTGACGTTAGCTGGGGAAGTGTACGTCAGTAGTGACGACGACGGCGACGGCACGGCCGGCGACATTGAGTTCACGTCGACCATCGACGGCGGGCAGGCGCTGAGCCTGGACGCGGATACCGGCGCGATCACGCTGGACGGGGCGGTGGGTGACACTACCCCGGTGACGAGCCTCACGGTGTTGGGTGGCGCGGTGTCGCTGGTCGCAGTGGCGGCGACGGGCAACATTGATGTGAGGGGCACGGGCATCACCCTGGCGGGAAACGTGCTCTCGAACGACGGCAACATCACCTTTACCGGCCCGGTGACGTTAGCCGGGGCCGTGACGGTCAACAGTGACCAAAACGACAGCGGCACAGCCGGGGCCATCCGGTTCACGTCGACCATTGACGGCGGGCAGACGCTGAGCCTGGACGCGGATACCGGCGCGATCACACTGGCCGGGGCGGTGGGTGGCACCCCGGTGGCGAGCCTCACGGTGACGGGTGGCGCGGTGTCGCTGGCCGCGGTGACGGCGACGGGCGACATTGCGGTGACGGGCACGGGCATCACGCTGGCGGGGGCGTACCGCAGTGACGACGGCAACATCACCTTTACCGGCCCGGTGACGTTAGCCGGGGCCGTGACGGTCAACAGTGACCAAAACGACAGCGGTGCGGATGGTAACATCCGGTTCACGTCGACCATCAACGGTGCGTATGCGCTGAGCCTGGACGCGGATACCGGCGCGATCACACTGGCCGGGGCGGTGGGTGGTACCCCGGTGGCGAGCCTCACGGTGACGGGTGGCGCGGTGTCGCTGGCCGCGGTGACGGCGACGGGCAACATTGCGGTGACGGGCACGGGCATCACGCTGGCGGGGGCGTACCGCAGTGACGACGGCAACATCACCTTTACCGGCCCGGTGACGTTAGCCGGGGCCGTGACGGTCAACAGTGACCAAAACGACAGCGGCACAGCCGGGGCCATCCGGTTCACGTCGACCATTGACGGCGGGCAGACGCTGAGCCTGGACGCGGATACCGGCGCGATCACACTGGCCGGGGCGGTGGGTGGCACCCCGGTGGCGAGCCTCACGGTGACGGGTGGCGCGGTGTCGCTGGCCGCGGTGACGGCGACGGGCGACATTGCGGTGACGGGCACGGGCATCACGCTGGCGGGGGCGTACCGCAGTGACGACGGCAACATCACCTTTACCGGCCCGGTGACGTTAGCCGGGGCCGTGACGGTCAACAGTGACCAAAACGACAGCGGTGCGGATGGTAACATCCGGTTCACGTCGACCATCAACGGTGCGTATGCGCTGAGCCTGGACGCGGATACCGGCGCGATCACACTGGCCGGGGCGGTGGGTGGTACCCCGGTGGCGAGCCTCACGGTGACGGGTGGCGCGGTGTCGCTGGCCGCGGTGACGGCGACGGGCAACATTGCGGTGACGGGCACGGGCATCACGCTGGCGGGGGCGTACCGCAGTGACGACGGCAACATCACCTTTACCGGCCCGGTCACCTTTACCGGCCCGGTGACGTTAGCCGGGGCCGTGACGGTCAACAGTGACCAAAACGACAGCGGCACAGCCGGGGCCATCCGGTTCACGTCGACCATCAACGGTGCGTATGCGCTGAGCCTGGACGCGGATACCGGCGCGATCACACTGGCCGGGGCGGTGGGTGGCACCCCGGTGGCGAGCCTCACGGTGACGGGTGGCGCGGTGTCGCTGGCCGCGGTGACGGCGACGGGCGACATTGCGGTGACGGGCACGGGCATCACGCTGGCGGGGGCGTACCGCAGTGACGACGGCAACATCACCTTTACCGGCCCGGTGACGTTAGCCGGGGCCGTGACGGTCAACAGTGACCAAAACGACAGCGGTGCGGATGGTAACATCCGGTTCACGTCGACCATCAACGGTGCGTATGCGCTGAGCCTGGACGCGGATACCGGCGCGATCACACTGGCCGGGGCGGTGGGTGGTACCCCGGTGGCGAGCCTCACGGTGACGACCTCGGGCGCGGTGTCGCTGGCCGCGGTGACGGCGACGGGCAACATTGCGGTGACGGGCACGGGCATCACGCTGGCGGGGGCGTACCGCAGTGACGACGGCAACATCACCTTTACCGGCCCGGTGACGTTAGCCGGGGCCGTGACGGTCAACAGTGACCAAAACGACAGCGGCACAGCCGGGGCCATCCGGTTCACGTCGACCATCAACGGTGCGTATGCGCTGAGCCTGGACGCGGATACCGGCGCGATCACACTGGCCGGGGCGGTGGGTGGCACCCCGGTGGCGAGCCTCACGGTGACGGGTGGCGCGGTGTCGCTGGCCGCGGTGACGGCGACGGGCGACATTGCGGTGACGGGCACGGGCATCACGCTGGCGGGGGCGTACCGCAGTGACGACGGCAACATCACCTTTACCGGCCCGGTGACGTTAGCCGGGGCCGTGACGGTCAACAGTGACCAAAACGACAGCGGTGCGGATGGTAACATCCGGTTCACGTCGACCATCAACGGTGCGTATGCGCTGAGCCTGGACGCGGATACCGGCGCGATCACACTGGCCGGGGCGGTGGGTGGCACCCCGGTGGCGAGCCTCACGGTGACGACCTCGGGCGCGGTGTCGCTGGCCGCGGTGACGGCGACGGGCAACATTGCGGTGACGGGCACGGGCATCACGCTGGCGGGGGCGTACCGCAGTGACGACGGCAACATCACCTTTACCGGCCCGGTGACGTTAGCCGGGGCCGTGACGGTCAACAGTGACCAAAACGACAGCGGTGCGGACGGGGCCATCCGGTTCACGTCGACCATCAACGGTGCGTATGCGCTGAGCCTGGACGCGGATACCGGCGCGATCACACTGGCCGGGGCGGTGGGTGGCACCCCGGTGGCGAGCCTCACGGTGACGACCTCGGGCGCGGTGTCGCTGGCCGCGGTGACGGCGACGGGCAACATTGCGGTGACGGGCACGGGCATCACGCTGGCGGGGGCGTACCGCAGTGACGACGGCAACATCACCTTTACCGGCCCGGTGACGTTAGCCGGGGCCGTGACGGTCAACAGTGACCAAAACGACAGCGGTGCGGACGGGGCCATCCGGTTCACGTCGACCATCAACGGTGCGTATGCGCTGAGCCTGGACGCGGATACCGGCGCGATCACACTGGCCGGGGCGGTGGGTGGCACCCCGGTGGCGAGCCTCACGGTGACGACCTCGGGCTCGGCGGGGGTGGTGCTGCCCGAGGTGTCGGCGACGGGGGCCGTGGCGGTGACGGCTAGCGCGGGCATCACGCTGGCGGGGGCGTACCGCAGTGACGACGGCAACATCACCTTTACCGGCCCGGTGACGTTAGCCGGGGCCGTGACGGTCAACAGTGACCAAAACGACAGCGGCACAGCCGGGGCCATCCGGTTCACGTCGACCATCAACGGTGCGTATGCGCTGAGCCTGGACGCGGATACCGGCGCGATCACACTGGCCGGGGCGGTGGGTGGCACCCCGGTGGCGAGCCTCACGGTGACGGGTGGCGCGGTGTCGCTGGCCGCGGTGACGGCGACGGGCGACATTGCGGTGACGGGCACGGGCATCACGCTGGCGGGGGCGTACCGCAGTGACGACGGCAACATCACCTTTACCGGCCCGGTGACGTTAGCCGGGGCCGTGACGGTCAACAGTGACCAAAACGACAGCGGTGCGGATGGTAACATCCGGTTCACGTCGACCATCAACGGTGCGTATGCGCTGAGCCTGGACGCGGATACCGGCGCGATCACACTGGCCGGGGCGGTGGGTGGCACCCCGGTGGCGAGCCTCACGGTGACGACCTCGGGCGCGGTGGCGCTGGCCGCGGTGTCGGCGACGGGGGCCGTGGCGGTGACGGGCACGGGCATCACGCTGGCGGGGGCGTACCGCAGTGACGACGGCAACATCACCTTTACCGGCCCGGTGACGTTAGCCGGGGCCGTGCGGGTGGACAGTGACGCCGACGCCGACGGCACGGCCGGCGACATTGAGTTCACGTCGACCATCGACGGTGCGTATGCGCTGACGCTGGACGCGGATACCGGCGCGATCACGCTGGACGAGGTGGTGGGTAGTACCGCCCTGGTGGCGAGCCTCACGGTGAGGGGTGGTGTGGTGTCGCTGGTCGCGGTGAGGGCGACGGGCAACATTGATGTGACGGGCACCACGGGCATCACGCTGGAAGGGGTGTACCGCAGTAACGACGGCACTATCACCTTCACCGGCCCGGTGACGTTAGACTGGTCCGTGTGGGTGAACAGTGACGCCGACAACGACGTCACGGATGGTAACATCCGGTTCACGTCGACCATCGACGGCGGGCGCGATCTGACGCTGGAGGCGGATGACGGCACGATCACACTGGCCGGGGCGGTGGGTGGCACCACCCCGGTGACGAGCCTCACGGTGAGGGGTGTCTCGGTGTCGCTGGCCGCGGTGACGGCCACGGGGGGCGTGGCGGTGAGGGGTGTCTCGGTGTCGCTGGCCGCGGTGACGGCCACGGGCAACATTGAGGTGAAGGGCGGCACGGGCATCACGCTGGCAGGAAACGTGCTCTCGAACGACGGCAACATCACCTTCACTGGCCCGGTGACGTTAGCCGGGGCCGTGACGGTCAACAGTGACCAAAACAACAGCGGTGCGGACGGGGCCATCCGGTTCACGTCGACCATTGACGGCGGGCAGGCGCTGACGCTGGATGCGGATACCGGCGCGATCACGCTGGACAGGACGGTGGGTGGCACCACCGCGGTGACGAGCCTCACGGTGACAGGTGGCGCGGTGGCGCTGTCCTCCTCGGTGAAGGCGACGGGCAACATTGATGTGAGGGGCAGGGGCATCACGCTGGGCAGGAATTACCGCAGTGATGACGGCAACGTGACCTTCACCGGCCCGGTGACGTTAGACTGGGCCGTGCGGGTGGACAGTGACGCCGACAACGACGGCACGGACGGGGCCATTGAGTTCACGTCGTCGATCAACGGCGGGCATGCGCTGAGCTTGGATGCGGATACCGGCGCGATCACGCTGGTCGGCGCGGTGGGTGGCACCACCCCGGTGACGAGCCTGAAGGTGGCGACCCGGGGCGCGGTGTCGCTGCCCGCGGTGACGGTGATAGGCAACATTGATGTGAGGGGCGGCACGATCACGCTGGCGGGGGCGTACCAGAGTGACGACGGCGACGACATCACCTTCACCGGCCCGGTGACGTTAGCCGGGGACGTGCGGGTGGACAGTGACGCCGACGACGACGGCACGGACGGCGATATTGAGTTCACGTCGACCATCGACGGCGGGTATGCGCTAAGCCTGGACGCGGATACCGGCGCGATCACGCTGGTCGGCGCGGTGGGTGGCACCACCCCGGTGACGAGCCTGAAGGTGGCGACCCGGGGCGCGGTGTCGCTGCCCGCGGTGTCGGCGACGGGCGACATTGCGGTGACGGGCACGGGCATCACGCTGGCGGGAAACGTGTTCTCGAACGACGGCAACATCACCTTCACCGGCCCGGTGACGTTAGCCAACTTCGTGTGGGTGGACAGTAACGCCGACAACGACGACACGGACGGCGATATTGAGTTCACGTCGACCATCAACGGCGGGTATGTGCTGGGCCTGGACGCGGATGACGGCGCGATCACGCTGGCCGGGACGGTGGGTGGTACGACCCCGGTGACGAGCCTGAAGGTGGTGAGGGGTGGTGCGGTGTCGCTGGCGGCGGTGAGGGCGACGCGCAACATTGATGTGAGGGGCATGGGCATCACGCTGGCGGGAGACGTGCTCTCGAACGACGGCCACATCACCTTCACTGGCCCGGTGACGTTAGCCGGGGCCGTGACGGTCAACAGTGACGCCAATGACGACAGCACGGACGGCGACATTGAGTTTACGTCGACCATCGACGGTGGGTATGCGCTGACGCTGGACGCGGATACCGGCGCGATCACGCTGGCCAGGGCGGTGGGTGGCACTACCCCGGTAACGAGCCTCACGGTGACGGGTGGTGCGGTGTCGCTGGCCGCGGTGGCGGCGACGGGCGACATTGCGGTGACGGGCACGGGCATCACGCTGGCGGGAAACGTGTTCTCGAGCGACGGCACTATTACCTTCACCGGCCCGGTGACGTTAGCCGGGGCCGTGCGGGTCAACAGTGACGCCAATGACGACAGTACGGACGGCGACATTGAGTTTACATCGACCATCGACGGTGGGTATGTGCTGAGCCTGGATGCGGATACCGGCGCGATCACGCTGGCCGGGGCGGTGGGTAGCACTACCCCTGTGACGAGCCTCACGCTGGCGGGTGGCGCGGTGTCGCTGGTCGCGGTGACGGCGACGGGCAACATTGCGGTGACGGGGACGGGCATCACGCTGGCGGGAGACGTGCTCTCGAACGATGGCAATATCACCTTCACCGGCCCGGTGACGTTAGCCGGGGCTGTGACGGTCAACAGTGACGCCAATGACGACAGCACGGACGGGGCCATTGAGTTTACATCGACCATCGACGGTGGGTATGCGCTGACGCTGGACGCGGATACCGGCGCGATCACGCTGGCCGGGGCGGTGGGTGGCACCACCGCGGTGGCGAGCCTCACAGTGGTGACCAGGGAAACGGTGGCGCTGGCCGCGGTGGCGGCGACGGGCGACATTGATGTGACGGGGACGAGCATCAGGCTGGCGGGGGTGTACCAGAGTGACGACGGCAATATTACCTTCACCGGCTACTTCATGGTGACGTTAGCCGGGGCTGTGCGGGTCAACAGTGACGCCGACGCCGACGGCACGGACGGCGACATTGAGTTCACGTCGTCGATCAACGGCGGGCATGCGCTGAGCTTGGATGCGGATACCGGCGCGATCACGCTGGGCGGGGCGGTGGGTGGCATTACCGCGGTGGCGAGCCTCACGGTGACGACCTCTGGCGCGGTGGTGGTGCTGCCCGCGGTGACGGCGATGGGCGACGTGGCGGTGACGGCTACAGGCATCACCCTGGCGGGTGTGTACCAGAGTAACGACGGCAACATCACCTTCACCGGCCCGGTGACGTTAGCCGGGGACGTGACGGTCAACAGTGACGCCAACGACGACAGCACGGCCGGGGTCATCCGGTTCACGTCGACGATCGACGGTGGGTATGCGCTTGGCCTGGACTCGGATACCGGCGCGATCCGGCTGGCCGGGGCGGTGGGTGGCACTACCCCGGTGACGAGCCTCACGGTGGCGGGTGGCGCGGTGTCGCTGGCCGCGGTGACGGCGACGGGCGACATTGATGTGACGGGCACGGGTATCAGGCTGGCCGGGGCGTACCGCAGTGACGACGGCAACGTGACCTTCACCGGCCCGGTGACCTTAGCCGGGGACGTGACGGTCAACAGTGACGACGACGGCGACGGCACAGCCGGCGATATTGAGTTCACGTCGACGATCGACGGTGGGTATGCGCTGACGCTGGACGCGGATACCGGCGCGATCACGCTGGGCGGGGCGGTGGGTGGCACCACCCCGGTGGTGAGCCTCACGGTGACGGGTGGCGCGGTGTCGCTGGCTGCGGTGACGGCGACGGGCGACATGGCGGTGACGGGCACGGGCCTCACGCTGGCGGGGGCGTACCGCAGTGACGACGGCAATATCACCTTCACCGGCCCGGTGACGTTAGCCGGGGCCGTGACGGTCAACAGTGACGCCGCCGCCCCGGACAGCACGGACGGGGTCCGGTTCACGTCGACGATCGACGGGGGGTATGCGCTGACGCTGGACGCGGATACCGGCGAGATCGCACTGGCCGGGGCGGTGGGTGGCATTACCGCGGTGGCGAGCCTCACGGTGACGGGTCGCGCGGTGTCGCTGGCCGCGGTGACGGCGACTGGGGCTGTTGATGTGAGGGGGATCGCGGGCATCAGGCTGGCAGGAGACGTGCTCTCGAACGACGGCAACATCACCTTCGACGGCCCGGTGACGTTAGCCGGGGCCGTGACGGTCAACAGTGACCAAAACAACAGCGGTGCGGACGGGGCCATCCGGTTCACGTCGACCATTGAAGGCGGGCAGGCGCTGACGCTGGACGCGGATACCGGCGCGATCACGCTGGCCGGGGCGGTGGGTGGCGCTACCCCGGTGACGAGCCTCACGGTGAGGGGTGGCGCGGTGTCGCTGGCCAGGGTGAGGGCGACGGGCGCCGTGGCGGTGACGGGCAGCACGATCCGGCTGGCAGGGCAGTACAACAGTGACGATGGCAATATCACCTTCACTGGCCCGGTGACGTTAGCCGGGGCCGTGCAGGTGGACAGTGACGCCGACGACGACGGCACGGACGGCGACATTGAGTTTACGTCGTCGATCAATGGCGGGCAGGCGCTGACGCTGGATGCGGATACCGGTGAGATCACGCTGGCCGGGGCGGTGGGTGGCACCATCCCGGTGGTGAGCCTCACGGTGACGGGTGGCGCGGTGTCGCTGGCCGCGGTGACGGCGACGGGCAGCATTGATGTGACGGGCACGGGCATCACGCTGGAAGGGGCGTACCGCAGTGACGACGGCAATATCACCTTCACCGGCCCGGTGACGTTAGCCGGGGCCGTGACGGTCAACAGTGACGCCAACGACGACGGCACGGACGGCGACATTGAGTTCACGTCGTCGATCAATGGCGGGCAGGCGCTGACGCTGGATGCGGATACCGGCACACTACCCGATCCGGCTGGCCGGGGCGGTGGGTGACACTACCCCGGTGACGAGCCTCACGGTGGCGGGTGGCGCGGTGTCGCTGGCCGCGGTGACGGCGACGGGCGACATGGAGGTGACGGGCACGGGCATCACGCTGGCCGGGGCGGTAGAGGTAACGAGCCTCACGGTGACGGGTGGCGCGGTGTCGCTGGCCGCGGTGACAGCGACGGGCGATATTGCGGTGACGGGCACCACGGGCATCACGCTGGCGGGGATGTACCGCAGTGACGACGGCACTATCACCTTCACTGGCCCGGTGACGTTAGCCGGGGCCGTGACGGTCAACAGTGACGCCAACGACGACGGCACGGACGGCGACATTGAGTTCACGTCGACCATCGACGGGGGGTATGCGTTGAGCCTGGATGCGGATACCGGCGCGATCACATTGGCTGGGGCGGTGGGTGGCACCACCCCGGTGACGAGCCTCACGGTGGCGGGTGGCGCGGTGTCGCTGGCCGCGGTGACGGCGACGGGCGACGTGGAGGTGACGGGCACGGGCATCACGCTGGCCGGGGCGGTAGAGGTGACGAGCCTCACGGTGGCGGGTGGCGCGGTGTCGCTGGCCGAGGTGACGGCGACGGGCAACATTGATGTGACGGGCACCACGGGCATCACGCTGGCGGGGGCGTACCGCAGTGACGACGGCAATATCACCTTCACCGGCCCGGTGACGTTAGCCGGGGCCGTGACGGTCAACAGTGACGCCGACGACGACAGCACGGACGGCGACATTGAGTTTACGTCGACCATCGACGGTGGGTATGCGTTGAGGCTGGATGCGGATACCGGCGCGATCACGCTGGCCGGGGCGGTGGGTGGCACCACCCCGGTGGCGAGCCTCACGGTGACGGGTGGCGCGGTGTCGCTGGCCGCGGTGACGGCGACGGGCGCCGTGGCGGTGACGGGCACGGGCATCACGCTGGCCGGGGTGTACCGCAGTGACGAAGGCAACGTCATCTTCACCGGCCCGGTGACGTTAGCCGGGGCCGTGACGGTCAACAGTGACGCCAACGGCGACGGCACGGACGGCGACATCCGGTTTGCGTCGACGATCGACGGTGGGCAGGCGCTGACGCTGGACGCGGATACCGGCGCGGTCACGCTGGCTGGGGCGGCGGGTGGCACTACCCCGGTGGCGAGCCTCACGGTGGCGGGTGGCGCGGTGTCGCTGGCCGCGGTGACGGCGACGGGCAACATTGATGTGACGGGCACCACGGGCATCACGCTGGCGGGGGCGTACCGCAGTGACGATGGTAACGTCATCTTCACCGGCCCGGTGACGTTAGCCGGGGCCGTGACGGTCAACAGTGACGCCAACGCCGACGGCACGGACGGCGACATCCGGTTCACGTCGACGATCGACGGCGGGTATGCGTTGAGCCTGGATGCGGATACCGGCGCGATCACGCTGGCCGGGGTGGTGGGTGGCACCACCGCGGTGGCGAGCCTCACGGTGACGACCTCGGGCGCGGTGGCGCTGGCCGCGGTGACGGCGACGGGTGCCGTGGCGGTGACGGGCACGGGCATCACGCTGGCGGGAAACGTGCTCTCGAACGACGGCAACGTGACCTTCACCGGCCCGGTGACGTTAGCCGGGGCCGTGACGGTCAACAGTGACGCCAACTACGACGGCACGGACGGCGACATCCGGTTCACGTCGACCATCGACGGTGGGTATGCGCTAAGCCTGGACGCGGATACCGGCGCGATCACGCTGGCCGGGGCGGTGGGTGGCACCACCCAGGTGGCGAGCCTCACGGTGACGACCTCGGGCGCGGTGGCGCTGGCCGCGGTGACGGCGACGGGCGACATTGCGGTGACGGGCACGGGCATCACGCTGGCGGGAAACGTGCTCTCGAGCGACGGCAACGTGACCTTCACCGGCCCGGTGACGTTAGCCGGGGCCGTGACGGTCAACAGTGACGCCAACGCCGACGGCACGGATGGCGACATCCGGTTCACGTCGACGATCGACGGCGGGTATGCGCTGGTGCTGGATGCGGATACCGGCGCGATCACGCTGGCCGGGGCGGTGGGTGGCACCACCGCGGTGGCGAGCCTCACGGTGAGGGGTGGCGCGGTGGAGCTGGCCGCGGTGACGGCGACTGGGGCTGTTGATGTGAGGGGTATCGCGGGCATCACGCTGGCAGGGGCGTACCGCAGTGACGACGGCAACATCACCTTCACCGGCCCGGTGACGTTAGCCTACTTCGTGTGGGTCAACAGTGACGCCAACGCCGACGGCACGGATGGCGACATCCGGTTCACGTCGACGATCGACGGCGGGCAGGTGCTGGTGCTGGATGCGGATACCGGCACGATCACACTGGCCGGGGCAGTGGGTGGCACCACCGCGGTGGCGAGCCTCACGGTGACGGGTGGCGCGGTGTCGCTGGCCGCGGTGACGGCCACGGGTAACATTGATGTGACGGGCACGGGCCTCACCCTGGCCGGGGCGTACCGCAGTAACGACGGCAACGTGACCTTCACCGGGCCGGTGACGTTAGCCGGGGCCGTGACGGTCAACAGTGACGCCAACGCCGACGGCACGGACGGGGCCATTGAGTTCACGTCGACGATCGACGGTGGGTATGCGTTGAGCCTGGATGCGGATACCGGCGCGATCACGCTGGCCGGGGCGGTGGGTGGCACCACCCCGGTGGCGAGCCTCACGGTGACGACCTCGGGCGCGGTGGTGGCGCTGCCCGAGGTGACGGCGACGGGCAACATTGATGTGACGGGCACCACGGGCATCACGCTGGCAGGGGCGTACCGCAGTGACGACGGCAACGTGACCTTCACCGGCCCGGTGACGTTAGCCAACTTCGTGTGGGTCAACAGTGACGCCAACGCCGACGGCACGGCCGGCGACATTGAGTTTACGTCGACCATCGACGGCGGGTATGCGCTTGGCCTGGATGCGGATACCGGCGCGATCACATTGGCCGGGGCAGTGGGTGGCACGACCCCGGTGGTGAGCCTCACGGTGAAGGGTGGCGCGGTGGAGCTGGCCGCGGTGACGGCGACGGGTGCCGTGGCGGTGACGGGCACGGGCATCACGCTGGCAGGAAACGTGCTCTCGAACGACGGCAACGTGACCTTCACCGGCCCGGTGACCTTAGCCGGGGCCGTGACGGTCAACAGTGACGCCAACGGCGACGGCACGGACGGGGCCATTGAGTTTACGTCGACGATCGACGGGGGGTATGCGCTAAGCCTGGACGCGGATACCGGCGCGATCACGCTGGCCGGGGCGGTGGGTGGCACGACCCCGGTAACGAGCCTCACGGTGACGGGTGGCGCGGTGTCGCTGGCCGCGGTGACGGCGACGGGCGACGTGGAGGTGACGGGCACGGGCCTCACGCTGGCAGGGGCGTACCGCAGTGACGACGGCAACGTGACCTTCACCGGCCCGGTGACCTTAGCCGGGGCCGTGACGGTCAACAGTGACGCCAACGGCGACGGCACGGACGGCGACATCCGGTTCACGTCGACCATCGACGGCGGGTATGCGTTGAGCCTGAATGCGGATACCGGGAATATACATTTCGAGGGAGATGTCGGCTCCACTGCCAAACTGGGGGCGATGACGATCACCAAGGCCCATGACGTCACAGTAGGCACTTCGATGAGAGTGACTTCTTTCCAACAGCTTGCGGGGACCGGAACAAGTGATTTCGGATTCAGCACCCTTTATTCCGATACCTTTGTCAACGTCAGCACGAAAGATATAAAGGGAAGGATCATTGCGAAAGATGTTACGTTAAAGAGTAGTAATCATATTGGCGTGACCGTAGAAGTTGACTCCTTGACGATTGAGGCAAAAAGTGCAGATATCAAGGGTACGGTTGGCGGTGAAACAGGTACGGGCAACATGGTGGTGACGACTACGACGGGCATCACGCTGGCGGGGGTGTACCGCAGTGACGACGGCAACATTACCTTCACCGGCCCGGTGACCTTAGCCGGGGACGTGACGGTCAACAGTGACGCCGACGGCGACGGCACAGCCGGCGACATCCGGTTCACGTCGACGATCGACGGGGGGTATGCGCTAAGCCTGGACGCAAATACCGGCGCGATCACACTGGCTGGGGCGGTGGGTGGCACTACCGCGGTGACGAGCCTCACGGTGACGGGTGGCGCGGTGGCGCTGGCCGCGGTGACGGCGACGGGAGATATTGATGTGAGGGGCACGGGCCTCACGCTGGAAGGGGCGTACCGCAGTGATGATGGCAACGTGACCTTCACCGGCCCGGTGACGTTAGCCGGGGCCGTGACGGTCAACAGTGACGCCGACGGCGACGGTATGGACGGGGCCATTGAGTTTACGTCGACCATCGACGGCGGGTATGCGCTTGGCCTGGACGCGAATACCGGCGCGATCACGCTGGCCGGGGCGGTGGGTGGCACCACCCCGGTGACGAGCCTCACGGTGGCGGGTGGCGCGGTGTCGCTGGTCGCGGTGACGGCGACGGGCGATATTGATGTGACGGGCACGGGCCTCACGCTGGAAGGGGCGTACCGCAGTGATGATGGCAACGTCACCTTCACCGGCCCGGTGACGTTAGCCGGGGCCGTGACGGTCAACAGTGACGCCGACGGCGACGGTATGGACGGGGCCATTGAGTTTACGTCGACGATCGACGGCGGGTATGCGCTTGGCCTGGACGCGGATACCGGCGCGATCACGCTGGCCGGGGCGGTGGGTAGTACCGCCCTGGTGGCGAGCCTCACGGTGGCGGGTGGCGCGGTGTCGCTGGTCGCGGTGACGGCGACGGGCGATATTGATGTGACGGGCACGGGCCTCACGCTGGAAGGGGCGTACCGCAGTGATGATGGCAACGTCACCTTCACCGGCCCGGTGACGTTAGCCGGGGCCGTGACGGTCAACAGTGACGCCGACGGCGACGGTATGGACGGGGCCATTGAGTTTACGTCGACGATCGACGGCGGGTATGCGCTTGGCCTGGACGCGGATACCGGCGCGATCACGCTGGCCGGGGCGGTGGGTAGTACCGCCCTGGTGGCGAGCCTCACGGTGGCGGGTGGCGCGGTGTCGCTGGTCGCGGTGACGGCGACGGGCAACATTGATGTGACGGGCACGGGCCTCACGCTGGCGGGGGCGTACCGCAGTGAT
Source organism: Nitrospirales bacterium (assembly GCA_963422365.1). Lineage (GTDB taxonomy): Bacteria > Nitrospirota > Nitrospiria > Nitrospirales > UBA8639 > Bin75. The sequence goes on along the minus strand of OY729426.1, from coordinate 2,466,670 downwards.
GATGGCAACGTCACCTTCACCGGCCCGGTGACGTTAGCCGGGGCCGTGACGGTCAACAGTGACGCCGACGGCGACGGCACAGCCGGCGACATCCGGTTCACGTCGACGATCGACGGGGGGTATGCGCTAAGCCTGGACGCAAATACCGGCGCGATCACACTGGCTGGGGCGGTGGGTGGCACTACCGCGGTGACGAGCCTCACGGTGACGGGTGGCGCGGTGGCGCTGGCCGCGGTGACGGCGACGGGAGATATTGATGTGAGGGGCACGGGCCTCACGCTGGAAGGGGCGTACCGCAGTGATGATGGCAACGTGACCTTCACCGGCCCGGTGACGTTAGCCGGGGCCGTGACGGTCAACAGTGACGCCGACGGCGACGGTATGGACGGGGCCATTGAGTTTACGTCGACCATCGACGGCGGGTATGCGCTTGGCCTGGACGCGAATACCGGCGCGATCACGCTGGCCGGGGCGGTGGGTGGCACCACCCCGGTGACGAGCCTCACGGTGGCGGGTGGCGCGGTGTCGCTGGTCGCGGTGACGGCGACGGGCGATATTGATGTGACGGGCACGGGCCTCACGCTGGAAGGGGCGTACCGCAGTGATGATGGCAACGTCACCTTCACCGGCCCGGTGACGTTAGCCGGGGCCGTGACGGTCAACAGTGACGCCGACGGCGACGGTATGGACGGGGCCATTGAGTTTACGTCGACGATCGACGGCGGGTATGCGCTTGGCCTGGACGCGGATACCGGCGCGATCACGCTGGCCGGGGCGGTGGGTAGTACCGCCCTGGTGGCGAGCCTCACGGTGGCGGGTGGCGCGGTGTCGCTGGTCGCGGTGACGGCGACGGGCAACATTGATGTGACGGGCACGGGCCTCACGCTGGCGGGGGCGTACCGCAGTGATGATGGCAACGTCACCTTCACCGGCCCGGTGACGTTAGCCGGGGCCGTGACGGTCAACAGTGACGCCGACGGCGACGGTATGGACGGGGCCATTGAGTTTACGTCGACGATCGACGGCGGGTATGCGCTTGGCCTGGACGCGAATACCGGCGCGATCACGCTGGCTGGGGCGGTGGGTGGTGGCACCCCGGTGGCGAGCCTCACGGTGGCGGGTGGCGCGGTGTCGCTGGCCGCGGTGACGGCGACGGGCGACGTGGAGGTGACGGGCACGGGCCTCACGCTGGCGGGGGCGTACCGCAGTGATGATGGCAACGTCACCTTCACTGGCCCGGTGACGTTAGCCGGGGCCGTGACGGTCAACAGTGACGCCGACGCTGACGGCACGGACGGCGACATCCGGTTCACGTCGACCATCGACGGCGGGTATGCGCTTGGCCTGAATGCGGATACCGGGAATATACATTTCGAGGGAGATGTCGGCTCCACTGCCAAACTGGGGGCGATGACGATCACCAAGGCCCATGACGTCACAGTAGGCACTTCGATGAGAGTGACTTCTTTCCAACAGCTTGCGGGGACCGGAACAAGTGATTTCGGATTCAGCACCCTTTATTCCGATACCTTTGTCAACGTCAGCACGAAAGATATAAAGGGAAGGATCATTGCGAAAGATGTTACGTTAAAGAGTAGTAATCATATTGGCGTGACCGTAGAAGTTGACTCCTTGACGATTGAGGCAAAAAGTGCAGATATCAAGGGTACGGTTGGCGGTGAAACAGGACAGGGTGCTGCCAGTAAGACTATAATCCGCAACAAGGTCCCAGGCATGTACAAATTGAATGACTTCACCAGTCTCGGCATCGGACCAGAGATGCGACAATATGCAGAACTGGCTGCTTTGCCGCTTCCGAATACAACATGGCGCTGGGGAGGGGCACCAGGCGATGTCGTTTTTCTGCCGTTCTCCACGATATTGAGGGCTTCTGTTATGGGTGCAATGGATCGTTCGTATCCAGTCAATGTCTTTGAGATGCCATTTGCGTTGTTGAAACCGCAAACCGGAATGGAGTCGATCTACGATACGTTGCCCGGTGGCATTCGAGACGTGTGGTGGCGCCTTGGAACGGATGCCATGATGAATACGCATGATGGGAATGATGAAGACCACTATAAGCGATAGTTAGGGGGAAATCAGGTTATGATGAATACGGTTAGGACCTCTGCGTTTCTTGTCACTGCCCTTGCTGTCTTGGCTGGAGTGCCTATTTTATGCGTTGATGCGGAGAGTTTTGCGGCGCTAGAGAATACGACTATCAAAGAAGCCGTCGGTCCCCAAATAACGGGGTTTCGTTCGGCTCTCTTCGGGATGTCGCAGTCGAAAACTCTGGATGCCATACAACGCGATTTTCAGCTTGGACAAGAAGATATCGTGGTGCAGCCGAATGACGAAGACAGGACTTCCAGTCTGGTGGCGACTGTGACGGGCCTCTTCCCTGGCAGCGGACCGGCTCGAGTCGTTTATATTCACGGTTACAAGCAAGAAAAACTGATTCAGATTAATATTTTGTGGGGATTGCCCGTGACCGAGGATCCGGACCCACAAGCGCTGGTAACGACCGCCAACGTCATTCGAAAATACTTCAGTGCATTAGGCTTTGCTCCTGATAGGACGTTGATAAACACGCGCCTTGACGACAGCGTTTTTGTCGTTTTTCGCGCAACCGATGAACGGGAACGAATGGTGCTGCTGCAACTTATCAGTAGAAAGGTGCCTGCCGCAGAGGGAGAAGGAGACGAGAATGACGAATCGCAGGACCGGGTTGTTTCACTATGGCTCTCCTATATTGAAAATACCAAGGATCCGGATATTTTCAGGATCGAAAAAGGCTTGTTTTAGGTTGTATTGACACTACTCGCGCGATGGGATGTCTCGAATGATTCTCAAAAAGTCTTCAAGAAGCCAAGGCGCACTCCCAGGCTGGTGGAGCGTTTAGCGAGTTCTGTGACGATGGCGAGATCCTCGTCCTAGTGCCTTTTTTTGGGCGCAATGAACGGGCTACTCACCCTGACTCTCTTGTCATCCACAGGCTTTTGTACAATCCTATGATGACAGGGTGTGACGACGATTGACGGTTCAGGCCTGTGGGTCTTGTTTCTGAGTGCCTTTCTTGCTTCGACTCTTCTCCCTGGTGGATCTGAGGCCGTGTTGGCGATCTTGGCCGTCCCATATGGGGGGAGACGTACAAGCGCGCGGGTTTGAATTATGAGTGAACACTTGACATATCCTGAGTACCCCCCCCCCCTAAACTATTGTAAGGTGGACATGGTGTACACGGGCGGAAGCCTTCCAATAAGACACAACTGGGTATGGGTCGTCTAATGCTCTCCCATCGTTTCTACATCTGGCTGTCTACGTTTTTCGCTGTTGCGCTTTGTGCCGTGATATCTCCGGCAGGCAAAGTGAAGGCACAATCCCCCCCCCCCCCCCCCCCCCCCCCCCCCCCCCCCCCCTAAAACAGCCCCCGGTCAGATCGAGCAGTACTTGCAGATGCCTGCGGTGCCAAGGTCGACTCCCGAGTTCTTAATCCCCGAGGCCGAGCGCAGGAGATCGGCAGAGGAAGAGGGAGAGATCACTGTAGATCTGACAGAGGTGGTTGTGGAAGGCTCGACTGTTTATTCAGAAGCAGAGTTAGTATCTCTGTACGAAGAGCAGCTTGGCCAGGAAATTTCGCTCGCTTCCGTGTTCGATATTGCCGAGGCGATCACGGCCAAGTACCGAAACGACGGCTATGTCCTGTCACGGGCGCTGTTGCCGCCGCAGACGATTACCGAGGGGGTCGTTCGGATCCGGGTTGTGGAAGGGTACATCAATGCGGTACGGATTGAAGGCGAGGTACATGGTGGCCGGCGTTTGCTACTCGATGCCTACGCCAATAAGATCAAGAGTGCACGTCCGCTGACTATCGATGTACTGGAGCGCTATCTGCTGCTTTTCAACGATCTGCCCGGCGTCACGTCGCAGGCAGTGATAGGCGCGGCCAAGGAGACGCCGGGTGCCTCGGAACTGATCATTGATATCAAGGACACTCTGGCGGATGGCTTTATGCGCGTTGACAACCGTGGCAGCAAATTCAACGGTCCCTATCAGGCGTGGCTGGGGGCGGGGGTCAACTCGCTGTCCGGCTATTATGATCGAATAACGGGAAGAGTCGTCGTCGCCCAGCAGCCGGATGAGTTGAGGTATTATGAGGTCGGGCATGAGCGTCAAATCGGCACTGACGGCGAGAAGCTGTACCTTCAAGTGACCCGCACGGAATCGGAGCCTGGGTATACGCTGAAGAAGCTGCACATCGAAAGCAAGTCCCACGCCTTTCGGGTGGGGGGCACCACCCCTGTCATCCGCTCGCGCGCAAAGAATGTCTCGCTGTATGCCGAATTTGTGGCTCGCAACAGCGAGACCACCATTTTCGGCGCGCGGCTGTCAAGAGATCATCTGCGCTTTATCAGGGTAGGCGTGCTGTATGATTCCGTGGACCGTTTCGGCGGCGTGAATCGGCTTGGGCTGGACCTCAACCAGGGGATGAGCATTTTGGGTGCATCGAGTAACGGCTCGACGGAACTGTCGCGCCAGAAAGGGCGTACAAACTTCACCAAGTTCCAGTTGACTCTATCGCGCCTGCAACGGATCAGCAGCCACTGGTCACTGTTTGCCAATTTCACGTCCCAGTATGCGTTGTCCAAGCTGCTGGCGTCGGAGGAATTCGGGATTGGGGGCGAGCGCTGTGGCCGAGCGTACGACCCCTCGGAAGTGACAGGCGACCAGGGGGGCTGCCTTCTCGGGGAACTGCGCTACGGGCACAATCTCGGCGCCTCGGCTCTGGTGGAGGGGTATCAGCTATACGGCTTCTCCGATATCGGCGGAGTGTGGCGGAAGGACCCTGGTGCGCTGGTGCTGGATGAAAACACGCAGCTGGCGTCGGCAGGCGGTGGCGTTCGTTTGAATTTCACTGATCACCTGTCAGGGTCATTTGAGATCGCCTGGCCGCTGATCAAAAAAACTGACTCGCGAACGATTGATGTCGACTCGCGGCGCGTATTCTTCACCTTCACGGCGCGCTTTTAGCTGAAGAGGGAGATTGGTCTATGACGGCTTTCCCTAATGTTGCGGAGCGAATCAGCGAGGCCCATCATGGAATCTCTGGTCGGCGATTGACATTTCTCGTACTGCTGTTGGCCCTGTCTTGCGGGGTGCTGACGGCCGGCGGGCTGGTGCAGGCAATGCCGAAGGACGGCAAGGTGATTGCCGGCGGGGCTGACATCGTACAGTCCACGCCCAATCGTCTTGATATCAACCAGCGCTCCGCCAACGCCGTCATCGATTGGCGTTCGTTCTCGATTGACGTGGACGAGCATACCCACTTTCGGCAGCCGTCCGCTTCTTCGATGACGCTGAACCGGGTCAGGGGCGATTCGTACTCCAATCTTCTCGGGAAGCTGACCGCCAACGGCCGGGTCATGCTGCTCAACCCGAATGGCATCCTGTTCGGCAAAACCGCCGTGGTGGACGTCGCCGGCCTGGTCGCGACAACGATCGATATCCGCAATGAAGACTTCATGGCCGGTCGTTTCAACTTTGCTATCAACCATAATCCTGGCGGGACGGTCGTCAACCGCGGCAGGATCACCGCAGCCGAAGGCGGCTTGGTAGCGCTGGTGGCACCCGGCGTCGAGAACAGCGGGGTGATTCGCGCCCGGCTCGGTCGTGTTGCGCTGGCTTCGGGCAATGCCTTCACGTTTGATCTCCACGGCGACAGCTTGATCCGGCTCAGGGTTGATGACCGCGTGGCCGAGCGCCTGACGGCCCCCGATGGAGCCCCTCTGGCAGCGCTGGTTGACAACAGCGGCACGATCAATGCCGACGGCGGAGCCGTGTGGCTGGCAGCCAGTGCGGCGAAGGACGTGGTTGACCGCGTCATCAACATGGACGGCATCGTCGAAGCGCGCTCAGTGGGAATGCGCAACGGCCACATTCAACTGCTGGGCAATGGCGAGGGCATCGTCCGGGTCGCCGGCAAGCTGGACGCTTCCGGCAAGGGGCGAGGTGAGACCGGTGGCAGCGTGAAAGTGCTGGGCGAGAAAGTCGGCGTCGTTGAGCAGGCCAAGATCGATGCGTCCGGGCATTCTGGCGGCGGCACGACCCTGATTGGCGGCAATTTCCAGGGCAAGGGACCGGAGCGCAACGCCGAATACGCCACGGTTGGCGGCGACGTGACAATCCGGGCCGACGCCACCGGCACCGGCAACGGGGGCAAAGTCATCGTTTGGTCGGAACGGGTAACTCGCTTTTTGGGGAGCATTTCCGCTCGCGGTGGCACCCATTCCGGCGATGGCGGTTTTGCGGAAGTATCGGGCAAGCGTCATCTGCAATTTGCCGCAGCCGCGGTCGATCTGCGTGCGCCAGGCGGCTCAGCCGGCGAGTTGCTCCTGGACCCGAGGGATATCACCATTTCCGATGGGGATGGAACCAATAACAATGAGGTGTCCGCCGACGGCGAGATCAGTTTCGGCTCCGATAGCAACGATTATAACATTCAGCCTGTGGCATTCGAAGCCATCGATGGAGATGTCACCCTTCAAGCGCAGCGGGACATGACAGTCAGTTCTCCTATCGACAGGAGCGGTAGTTCAAGCAGCACCCTGAGCCTGCAGGCAGGGCGTCATCTGACAATCAATGCTGCCATTACCGGCACCAACGGCGCACACAATTTTATATTTGAAGCGGACTCGCCGAGGTCAGGTAATAACGACGGCATCGGAACACTGACGATTGGCAGCAGTGGTTCCATTACCTCCAACAACGGCGACGTCACGCTGATTGGCGCCGGGTTCGCGATTGACCTCGCCAGTAGCATAGACGCCGGAACGGGAGACATACATGTGGCGCCGTCCCAATCCGTCCTGATGACAATTTCTGCTGGGGCTGGCAATCTCAGCAATGCGGAAATAGGGAGGTTTGTCACTTCCGGGTCCATCATCATCGGCACAGCGACCACAGGCCCGACCGGTACCGGCCAGGCCGGCAGTTCGATTGTGGCGTCCGCTATCACAGTAGGCGAATCGCTGAGCATTGGCGGCAGTGCATCACTTGTTGTGAGGTCCAGCGGCACAATCACGCTGGCCGCAGACATTCGAACGAACGACGGTAACATCACCTTCACCGGCCCGGTGACGTTAACCGGGGACGTGACGGTCAACAGTGACGCCAACGCTGACGGCACGGCCGGCGCCATCCGGTTCACGTCGACCATCGACGGGGGGCAGGCGCTGAGCCTGGACGCGGATACCGGCGCGATCCAGCTGGTCGGGGCGGTGGGTGGCACCACCGCGGTGGCGAGCCTCACGGTGACGGGTGGCGCGGTGTCGCTGCGGGCGGTGACGGCGACGGGTAACATTGATGTGACGGGCGGCACGATCATCCGGCTGGTGGGGGAATACCAGAGTAACGACGGCGACGTGACCTTCACCGGCCCGGTGACGTTAGCCGGGGCCGTGCGGGTGGACAGTGACGCCAACGCCGACGGCACGGCCGGCGCCATCCGGTTCACGTTGACCATCAACAGCAAGAAGACGAGTAGCGGGCAGGATCTGGATCTGGACGCGGGCAGCGGCGCGATCACGCTGGGCGGGGCGGTGGGTGGCAGGACCCCGGTGACGAGCTTCACGGTGACGACCTCGGGCGCGGTGTCGCTGGCTGCGGTGACGGCGACGGGCAACATTCATGTGACGGGCGGCACGATCCGGCTGGCGGGGGCGTACCGCAGTGACGACGGCCACGTGACCTTCACCGGCCCGGTGACGTTAGGCTGGGCCGTGACGGTCAACAGTGACGCCGACGACGACAGCACGGACGGCGACATTCAGTTCACGTCGACCATCGACGGCGGGCAGGCGCTGGAGGTGGACTCGGGCAGCGGCACGACCACACTGGGCGGGGCGGTGGGTGGCACCACCCCGGTGGCGAGCCTCACGGTGTCGGGTGTCGAGGTGTTGATGGCCGGGGTGAGGGCGACGGGCAAGATTGATGTGAAGGGCGGCACGGGCCGGCTGGCCGGGGCGTACCGGAGTGACGACGGCAATATTACCTTCGCCGTCGGCACGGTGGCGTTAACCGGGGACGTGACGGTGGACAGTGACGCCGACAACGACGGCACGGACGGCGCCATCCGGTTCGCGTCGACCATCAACGGCGGGTATGCGCTGACGCTGGACGCGGATACCGGCGTGATCCGGCTGGCTGCGGCGGTGGGTGGCAGGACCCCGGTGGCGAGCCTGACGGTGACGGCTGGCTCGGTGTCGCTGGCCGCGGTGAGGGCGACGGGGGCCGTGGCGGTGACGACGGGCGGCACGATCCGGCTGGCCGGGGCGTACCGGAGTGACGACGGCAATATCACCTTCACCGGCTCGGTGGTGTTAACCGGGGCGGTGACGGTCAACAGTGACGCCGACAACGACGGCAGGGACGGCAACATTGCGTTTAGTTTGAACATCAACGGCTGGTATGCGCTGACGCTGGACGCGGATACCGGCGCGATCCGGCTGGTCAGGGCGGTGGGTGGCGGGACCATGGTGAAGAGCCTCACGGTGGTGACCAGTGGCACGGTGTCGCTGGCTGCGGTGAAGGCGACGGGGGCCGTGGCGGTGACGGGCGGCACGATCCGGCTGGACGGGCAGTACCAGAGTAACGACGGTAACATCACCTTCACCGGCCCGGTGACGTTAGCCGGGGCTGTGCGGGTGGACAGTGACGCCGACGATGACAGCACGGACGGGGCCATTGCGTTCACGTCGACCATCGACGGCGGGTATGCGCTGAGCCTGGACGCGGATACCGGCGTGATCCGGCTGGCCGGGGCGGTGGGTGGCAGGACCCCGGTGGCGAGCCTGAAGGTGAGGAGTGGCGCGGTGGTGGTGCTGCCCGCGGTGACGGCGACGGGGGCCGTGGCGGTGACGGCTAGGGGTATCACGCTGGCGGGGGCGTACCGCAGTAACGACGGCAACATCACCTTCACCGGCCCGGTGACGTTAGCCGGGGACGTGACGGTCAACAGTGACCAAAACAACAGCGGCACGGACGGCGCCATCCGGTTCACGTCGACCATCAACGGCGGGCAGGCGTTGAGCCTGGACGCGGATACCGGCGCGATCCGGCTGGTCGGGGCGGTGGGTGGCACCACCGCGGTGGCGAGCCTGACGGTGACGGGTGGCGCGGTGGAGCTGGCTGCGGTGACGGCGACGGGGGCCGTGGCGGTGACGGGCACCACGAGGATCACATTGGCCGCAGACATTGCAACGAGCGACGGTAACATCACCTTCACCGGCCCGGTGACGTTAGCCAACTTCGTGTGGGTGGACAGTAACGCCGACAACGACGACACGGCCGGCGCCATTGAGTTCACGTCGACCATTGACGGCGGGCAGGTGCTGGGCCTGGACGCGGAGACCGGCGCGATCACGCTGGCCGGGACGGTGGGTGGTACCACCAGGGTGACGAGCCTGAAGGTGAGGGGTGGCGCGGTGTCGCTGGCTGCGGTGACGGCGACGGGCGACATTGAGGTGACGGCTAGGGGCCTCACGCTGGCGGGAAACGTGCTCTCGAATGACGGCCACATCACCTTCACCGGCCCGGTGACGTTAGCCGGGGCCGTGACGGTCAACAGTGACGCCGACGACGACGGCACGGACGGCGCCATCCGGTTCACGTCGACCATTGACGGCGGGTATGCGTTGAGCCTGGATGCGGATACCGGCGCGATCACGCTGGCCGGGACGGTAGGTGGCGCCACCGCGGTAACGAGCCTGACGGTGACGGGTGGCGCGGTGTCGCTGGCCACGGTGTTGGCGACGGGCAACATGGCGGTGACGGGCACGGGCCTCACGCTGGCAGGAAACGTGTTCTCGAGCGACGGTAACATCACCTTCACCGGCCCGGTGACGTTAGCCAGGGGCGTGCGGGTCAACAGTGACGCCGACGGCGCCGGCACGGACGGGGCCATTGCGTTCACGTCGACCATTGACGGCGGGTATGCGCTGAGCCTGGATGCGGATACCGGCGCGATCACCCTGGCCGGGGCGGTGGGTGGCACGACCGCGGTGGCGAGCCTGACGGTGACGGGTGGCGCGGTGTCGCTGGCTGCGGTGACGGCGACGGGCGACATTGATGTGACGGGCACGGGCATCAGGCTGGCAGGGGCGTACCGCAGTGATGACGGCCACGTCACCTTCACCGGCCCGGTGACGTTAACCGGGGCCGTGACGGTGGACAGTGACGCCAACGACGACAGTACGGACGGGGCCATTGAGTTCACGTCGACCATCAACGGCGGGCAGGCGTTGAGCCTGGACGCGGATACCGGCGCGATCACGCTGGTCGGGGCGGTGGGTGGCACCACCGCGGTAGCGAGCCTGACGGTGGCGGGTGGCGCGGTGTCGCTGGCTGCGGTGACGGCGACGGGGGCCGTGGCGGTGACGGGGACGGGCCTCACGCTGGCGGGGGAGTACCGGAGTGACGATGGTAACATGACCTTCACCGGCCCGGTGACGTTAACCGGGGCCGTGACGGTGGACAGTGACGCTGACGACGACAGTACGGACGGGGCCATCCGGTTCACGTCGACCATCGACGGGGGGCAGGCGCTGGTGCTGGATGCGGATACCGGCACGATCACGCTGGCCGGGGTGGGTGGCAGCACCCCGGTGGCGAGCCTCACGGTGACGACCTCGGGCGCGGTGGCGCTGCTCGCGGTGACGGCGACGGGCGACATTGATGTGACGGCTAGGGGCATCACGCTGGCGGGGAACGTACTCTCGAGCGACGGCAACATCACCTTCACCGGCCCGGTGACGTTAACCGGGGCTGTGACGGTCAACAGCGACGCCGACGACGACGGCACGGACGGGGTCATCCGGTTCACGTCGACGATTAACGGGGGGCAGGCGCTGACGCTGGACGCGGATACCGGCGCGATCCGGCTGGTCGGGGCGGTGGGTGGCAGCACCGCGGTGGCGAGCCTCACGGTGACGGGTGGCGCGGTGTCGCTGGCTGCGGTGACGGCGACGGGGGCCGTGGCGGTGACGGGCACGGGCCTCAGGCTGGCGGGGGCGTACCGCAGTGACGATGGTAACATGATCTTCACCGGCCCGGTGACGTTAGCCGGGGCCGTGACGGTCAACAGTGACGCCGACGACGACGGCACGGACGGCGCCATCCGGTTCACGTCGACGATTGACGGGGGGCAGGCGCTGAGCCTGGATGCAGATACCGGCGCGATCACGCTGGTTGGGGCGGTGGGTGGCAGGACCGCGGTGGCGAGCCTCACGGTGGTGACCAGTGGCGCGGTGTCGCTGGCTGCGGTGACGGCGACGGGCGACGTGGCGGTGACGGGCACGGGCCTCAGGCTGGCGGGGGCGTACCGGAGTGACGACGGCAAGGTGACCTTCACCGGCCCGGTGACGTTAGCCGGGGCCGTGACGGTCAACAGTGACGCCGACGACGACAGTACGGACGGGGTCCGGTTCACGTCGACGATTGACGGGGGGTATGCGCTGAGCCTGGACGCGGATACCGACGCGATCACGCTGGTCGGGGCGGTGGGTGGCACGACCCCGGTAGCGAGCCTCACGGTGACGGGTGGCGCGGTGTCGCTGGCTGCGGTGACGGCGACGGGGGCTGTTGATGTGAGGGGGATCGCGGGCATCACGCTGGCCGGGGCGGTAGAGGTAACGAGCCTGACGGTGGCGACCAGGAGAGCGGTGTCGCTGGCCGCGGTGACGGCGACGGGGGCCGTGGCGGTGACGGGCACGGGCATCACGCTGGCGGGAAACGTGCTCTCGAATGACGGCCACGTGACCTTCACCGGCCCGGTGACGTTAGCCGGGGCTGTGACGGTCAACAGTGACGCCAACGACGACGGCACGGACGGGGCCATCCGGTTCACGTCGACCATTGACGGGGGGTATGCGCTGAGCCTGGATGCAGATACCGGCGCGATCACGCTGGTCGGGGCGGTGGGTGGCAGGACCGCGGTGGCGAGCCTCACGGTGGCGACCAGGGGAGCGGTGGCGCTGGCCGGGGTGAGGGCGACGGGGGCCGTGGCGGTGACGGGGACGGGCCTCACGCTGGCGGGGGCGTACCGGAGTGACGATGGTAACATGACCTTCACCGGCCCGGTGACGTTAGCCGGGGCCGTGCGAGTGGACAGTGACGCCAACGGCGACAGCACGGACGGGGCCATCCGGTTCACGTCGACGATTGACGGGGGGCAGGCGCTGGTGCTGGATGCGGATACCGGCACGATCACGCTGGTCGGGGCGGTGGGTGGCACCACCGCGGTAACGAGCCTCACGGTGGTGACCGCGGGCGCGGTGGCGCTGGCCGGGGTGAGGGCGACGGGCGACATTGATGTGAGGGGCACGGGCCTCACGCTGGCGGGGGTGTACCGGAGTGACGATGGTAACATGATCTTCACCGGCCCGGTGACGTTAGCCGGGGCCGTGCGAGTGGACAGTGACGCCAACGACGACGGCACGGCCGGGGTCATCCGGTTCACGTCGACGATTGACGGGGGGTATGCGCTGACGCTGGACGCGGATACCGGCGCGATCACGCTGGTCGGGGCGGTGGGTGGCACCACCGCGGTAACGAGCCTCACGGTGGCGGGTGGCGCGGTGTCGCTGGCTGCGGTGACGGCGACGGGGGCTGTGGCGGTGACGGGCACGGGCCTCACGCTGGCCGGGGCGGTAGAGGTAACGAGCCTCACGGTGACGGGTGGCGCGGTGTCGCTGGCCGCGGTGACGGCGACGGGGAACATAGCGGTGACGGGCACCACGAGCCTCACGCTGGCCGGGGTGTACCGCAGTGACGATGGTAACGTGATCTTCACCGGCCCGGTGACGTTAGCCGGGGCCGTGCGAGTGGACAGTGACGCCAACGACGACGGCACGGACGGGGTCATCCGGTTCACGTCGACGATTGACGGGGGGTATGCGCTGACGCTGGACGCGGATACCGGCGCGATCACGCTGGTCGGGGCGGTGGGTGGCACCACCGCGGTAACGAGCCTCACGGTGGCGGGTGGCGCGGTGTCGCTGGCTGCGGTGAGGGCGACGGGGGCTGTGGCGGTGACGGGCACGGGCCTCACGCTGGCCGGGGTGGTAGAGGTAACGAGCCTCACGGTGACGGGTGGCGCGGTGTCGCTGGCCGCGGTGACGGCGACGGGGAACATAGCGGTGACGGGCACCACGAGGATCACGCTGGCGGGGGCGTACCGCAGTGACGATGGTAACGTGACCTTCACCGGCCCGGTGACGTTAGCCGGGGCTGTGACGGTCAACAGTGACGCCGACGACGACGGCACGGACGGGGTCATCCGGTTCACGTCGACGATTGACGGGGGGCAGGCGCTGAGCCTGGACGCGGATACCGGCGCGATCACGCTGGTCGGGGCGGTGGGTGGCGCCACCGCGGTAACGAGCCTCACGGTGACGGGTGGCGCGGTGTCGCTGGCTGCGGTGACGGCGACGGGCAACATAGCGGTGACGGCGACAGGCCTCACGCTGGCGGGAAACGTGCTCTCGAGCGACGGCCACGTGATCTTCACCGGCCCGGTGACGTTAGCCGGGGCCGTGACGGTCAACAGTGACGCCAACGACGACAGCACGGACGGCGACATCCGGTTCACGTCGACCATCGACGGGGGGTATGCGCTGACGCTGGCCGCTGGCAGCGGCACGATCACGCTGGCCGGGGCGGTGGGTGGCACCACCACGGTGACGAGCCTCACGGTGACGGGTGGCGCGGTGTCGCTGGCTGCGGTGACGGTGACGGGGGCCGTGGCGGTGACGGGGACGGGCCTCACGCTGGCGGGAAACGTGCTCTCGAATGACGGTAACGTGATCTTCACCGGCCCGGTGACGTTAGCCGGGGCCGTGACGGTCAACAGTGACGCCAACGACGACGGCACGGACGGGGTCATCCGGTTCACGTCGACGATTGACGGGGGGTATGCGCTGAGCCTGGACGCGGATACCGGCGCGATCCGGCTGGTCGGGGCGGTGGGTGGCAGCACCGCGGTGGCGAGCCTCACGGTGACGACCTCGGGCGCGGTGGCGCTGGCTGCGGTGACGGCGACGGGGGCTGTGGCGGTGACGGGCATGGGCCTCACGCTGGCGGGAAACGTGCTCTCGAGCGACGGCCACATCACCTTCACCGGCCCGGTGACGTTAGCCGGGGCCGTGACGGTCAACAGTGACGCCGACTACGACGGCACGGACGGCGCCATTGAGTTCACGTCGACGATTGACGGGGGGTATGCGCTGAGCCTGGACGCGGATACCGGCGCGATCCGGCTGGCCGGGGTGGTGGGTGGCAGCACCGCGGTGGCGAGCCTCACGGTGATGACCTCGGGCGCGGTGGCGCTGCCCGCGGTGACGGCGACGGGGGCTGTGGCGGTGAGGGGCACAGGCCTCACGCTGGCGGGAAACGTGCTCTCGAGCGACGGCCACATCACCTTCACCGGCCCGGTGACGTTAGCCGGGGCCGTGACGGTCAACAGTGACGCCGACGGCGACGGCACGGCTGGGGCCATTGAGTTCACGTCGACGATTGACGGGGGGTATGCGTTGAGCCTGGACGCGGATACCGGCGCGATCACGCTGGCTGGGGCGGTGGGTGGCACGACCCCGGTGGCGAGCCTCACGGTGAGGGGTGGCGCGGTGGCGCTGGCTGCGGTGACGGCGACGGGCGACATTGATGTGACGGCGACGGGCCTCACGCTGGCGGGAAACGTGCTCTCGAATGACGGTAACGTGACCTTCACCGGCCCGGTGACGTTAGCCAACTTCGTGTGGGTCAACAGTGACGCCGACGCTGACGGCACGGGCGGCGACATTGAGTTCACGTCGACCATCGACGGCGGGCAGGTGCTGGAGTTGGACGCGGATACCGGCGCGATCACGCTGGTCGGGGCGGTGGGTGGCACGACCGCGGTAACGAGCCTCACGGTGACGGGTGGCGCGGTGGCGCTGGTTGGGGTGACGGCGACGGGGGCCGTGGCGGTGACGGGCACGGGCCTCACGCTGGCGGGGGTGTACCGCAGTGACGATGGTAACGTGACCTTCACCGGCCCGGTGACGTTAGCCGGGGCTGTGACGGTCGACAGTGACGCCAACGCTGACGGCACGGACGGCGGCATTGAGTTTACGTCGACGATCGACGGGGGGTATGCGCTGACGCTGGACGCGGATACCGGTGCAATCACGCTGGCCGGGGCGGTGGGTGGCACCACCGCGGTGGCGAGCCTCACGGTGACGACCTCGGGTGCGGTGGTGGCGCTGCCCGCGGTGACGGCGACGGGCGACATTGATGTGACGGGCACGGGCCTCACGCTGGCGGGGGCGTACCGCAGTGACGACGGCCACGTGACCTTCACCGGCCCGGTGACGTTAGCCGACTTCGTGTGGGTCAACAGTGACGCCAACACTGACGGCACGGACGGCGACATTGAGTTCACGTCGACGATCGACGGGGGGTATGCGCTTGGCCTGGATGCGGATACCGGCGCGATCACATTGGCCGGGGCGGTGGGTGGCACGACCCCGGTGGCGAGCCTCACGGTGAGGGGTGGCGCGGTGGCGCTGGCTGCGGTGACGGCGACGGGCGACATGGCGGTGACGGGCACCACGGGCCTCACGCTGGCGGGGGTGTACCGCAGTGACGATGGTAACGTGACCTTCACCGGCCCGGTGACGTTAGCCGGGGCCGTGACGGTCAACAGTGACGCCAACGCTGACGGCACGGCCGGCGCCATCCGGTTCACGTCGACCATCGACGGGGGGCAGGCGCTGAGCCTGGACGCGGATACCGGCGCGATCCAGCTGGTCGGGGCGGTGGGTGGCACCACCGCGGTGGCGAGCCTCACGGTGACGGGTGGCGCGGTGGCGCTGGCTGCGGTGACGGCGACGGGCGACATGGATGTGACGGGCACGGGCCTCACGCTGGCCGGGGCGTACCGCAGTGACGATGGCGACGTGACCTTCACCGGCCCGGTGACGTTAGCCGGGGCCGTGACGGTCAATAGTGACGCCAACGGCGACGGCACGGCTGGCGCCATTGAGTTCACGTCGACCATCGACGGGGGGCAGGCGCTGAGCCTGGATGCGGATACCGGCGCGATCACATTGGCCGGGGCGGTGGGTGGCACCACCGCGGTAACGAGCCTCACGGTGACGGGTGGCGCGGTGGCGCTGGCCGCAGTGACGGCGACGGGCGACATTGATGTGACGGGCACGGGCCTCACGCTGGCGGGGGCGTACCGCAGTGACGATGGTAACGTGACCTTCACCGGCCCGGTGACGTTAGCCGGGGCCGTGACGGTCAACAGTGACGCCAACGCTGACGGCACGGACGGCGACATCCGGTTCACGTCGACGATCGACGGGGGGTATGCGCTGAGCCTGGACGCGGATACCGGGACTATACATTTCGAGGGAGATGTCGGCTCCACTGCCAAACTGGGGGCGATGACGATCACCAAGGCCCATGACGTCACAGTAGGCACTTCGATGAGAGTGACTTCTTTCCAACAGCTTGCGGGGACCGGAACAAGTGATTTCGGATTCAGCACCCTTTATTCCGATACCTTTGTCAACGTCAGCACGAAAGATATCAAGGGAAGGATCATTGCGAAAGATGTTACGTTAAAGAGTAGTAATCATATTGGCGTGACCGTGGAAGTTGACTCTTTGACGATTGAGGCAAAAAGTGTAGATATCAAGGGTACGGTTGGCGGTGAAGCCGGTACGGGCAACATGGTGGTGACGGCTACGACGGGCATCACGCTGGCTGGGGAGTACAGCAGTGACGACGGCACTATTACCTTCACCGGCCCGGTGACGTTAGCCGGGGACGTGACGGTCAACAGTGACGCCGACGGCGACGGCACAGCCGGCGACATTGAGTTCACGTCGACGATCGACGGGGGGTATGCGCTGACGCTGGACGCGGATACCGGCGCGATCACGCTGGCCGGGGCGGTGGGTGGCACCACCGCGGTGGCGAGCCTCACGGTGGCGGGTGGCGCGGTGGCGTTGGCTGCGGTGACGGCGACGGGCGACATTGATGTGACGGGGACGGGCCTCACCCTGGCCGGGGTGTACCGCAGTGACGACGGTAACATGATCTTCACCGGCCCGGTGACGTTAGCCGGGGACGTGACGGTCAACAGTGACGCCAACGGCGACGGCACGGACGGGGCCATTGAGTTCACGTCGACCATTGACGGCGGGCAGGCGCTGGTGCTGGATGCGGATACCGGCGCGATCACGCTGGCCGGGGCGGTGGGTGGCACCACCCCGGTGGCGAGCCTCACGGTGGCGGGTGGCGCGGTGTTGCTGGCTGCGGTGACGGCGACGGGGGCTGTTGATGTGAGGGGGATCGCGGGCCTCACGCTGGCCGGGGCGGTAAAGGTAACGAGCCTCACGGTGAGGGGTGGCGCGGTGGCGCTGGCTGCGGTGACGGCGACGGGCGACATTGATGTGACGGGCACGGGCCTCACGCTGGCCGGGGCGTACCGCAGTAACGACGGCGACGTGACCTTCACCGGCCCGGTGACGTTAGCCGGGGCCGTGACGGTCAACAGTGACGCCAACGGCGACGGCACGGACGGGGCCATCCGGTTCACGTCGACCATTGACGGCGGGCAGGCGCTGGTGCTGGATGCGGATACCGGCGCGATCACGCTGGTCGGGGCGGTGGGTGGCACCACCGCGGTGGCGAGCCTCACGGTGGCGGGTGGCGCGGTGGCGCTGGCTGCGGTGACGGCGACGGGCGACATGGATGTGACGGGCACCACGGGCCTCACGCTGGCGGGGGTGTACCGCAGTGACGATGGTAACGTGACCTTCACCGGCCCGGTGACGTTAGCCGGGGCCGTGACGGTCAACAGTGACGCCAACGCTGACAGCACGGCTGGCGCCATCCGGTTCACGTCGACCATTGACGGGGGGCAGGCGTTGAGCCTGGACGCGGATACCGGCGCGATCACGCTGGTCGGGGCGGTGGGTGGCACGACCGCGGTAACGAGCCTCACGGTGACGGGTGGCGCGGTGGCGCTGGCTGCAGTGACGGCGACGGGCGACATGGATGTGACGGGCACCACGGGCCTCACGCTGGCCGGGGCGTACCGCAGTGACGACGGCCACGTGACCTTCACCGGCCCGGTGACGTTAGCCGGGGCCGTGACGGTCAACAGTGACGCCAACGCTGACGGCACGGACGGCGACATCCGGTTCACGTCGACGATCGACGGCGGGTATGCGCTGAGCCTGGACGCGGATACCGGGACTATACATTTCGAGGGAGATGTCGGCTCCACTGCCAAACTGGGGGCGATGACGATCACCAAGGCCCATGACGTCACAGTAGGCACTTCGATGAGAGTGACTTCTTTCCAACAGCTTGCGGGGACCGGAACAAGTGATTTCGGATTCAGCACCCTTTATTCCGATACCTTTGTCAACGTCAGCACGAAAGATATCAAGGGAAGGATCATTGCGAAAGATGTTACGTTAAAGAGTAGTAATCATATTGGCGTGACCGTGGAAGTTGACTCTTTGACGATTGAGGCAAAAAGTGTAGATATCAAGGGTACGGTTGGCGGTGAAGCCGGACAGGGTGCTGCCAGTAAGACTATAATCCGCAACAAGGTCCCAGGCATGTACAAATTGAATGACTTCACCAGTCTCGGCATCGGACCAGAGATACGACAATATGCAGAACTGGCTGCTTTGCCGCTTCCGAATACAACATGGCGCTGGGGAGGGGCACCAGGCGATGTCGTTTTTCTGCCGTTCTCCCCGATATTGAGGGCTTCTGTTATGGGTGCAATGGATCGTTCGTATCCAGTCAATGTCTTTGAGATGCCATTTGCGTTGTTGAAACCGCAAACCGGAATGGAGTCGATCTACGATACGTTGCCCGGTGGCATGCGAGACGTGTGGAGGCACCTCGGAACGGATGCCATGATGAATACGCATGGTGGGAATGATGAAGACCACTATAAGCGATAGTTAGGGGGAAATCAGGTTATGATGGATACGGTTAGGACCTCTGCGTTTATTGTCGCTGCCCTTGCTGTCTTGGCTGGAGTGCCTATTTTATGCGTTGATGCGGAGAGTTTTGCGGCGCTAGAGAATACGACTATCAAAGAAGCCGTCGGTCCCCAAATAACGGGGTTTCGTTCGGCTCTCTTCGGGATGTCGCAGTCGAAAACTCTGGAGGCCATACAACGCGATTTTCAGCTTGGGCAAGAAGATATCGTGGTGCAGCCGAATGACGAAGACAGGACTTCCAGTCTGGTGGCGACTGTGACGGGCCTCTTCCCTGGCAGCGGACCGGCTCGCGTCGTTTATATTCACGGTTACAAGCAAGAAAAACTGATTCAGATTAATATTTTGTGGGGATTGCCCGTGACCGAGGATCCGGACCCACAAGCGTTGGTAACGACCGCCAACGTCATTCGAAAATACTTCAGTGCATTAGGCTTTGCTCCTGATAGGACGTTGATAAACACGCGCCTTGACGACAGCGTTTTTGTCGTTTTTCGCGCAACCGACGAACGGGAACGAATGGTGCTGCTGCAACTTATCAGTAGAAAGGTGCCTGCTGCAGAGGGAGAAGGAGACGAGAATGACGAATCGCAGGACCGGGTTGCTTCACTATGGCTCTCCTATATTGAAAATACCAAGGATCCGGATATTTTCAGGATCGAAAAAGGCTTGTTTTAGGTTGTATTGACACTACTCGTGCGCTGGGATGTCTCGAATGATTCTCCAAAGTCTTCAAGAAGCCAAGGCGCACTCCCAGGCTGGTGGAGCGTGTAGCGAGGTCTTGTGACGATGGCGAGATCCTCGTCCTGGTGCCGGGTTTGTTGGCGCAATGAACGGGCACTCACCCTGACTCTCTTGCCATCCACAGGCTTTTGCACAATCCTATGATGACAGGGTGTGACGACGATTGACGGTTCAGGCCTGTGGGTCTTGTTTCTGAGTGCCTTTCTTGCTTCGACTCTTCTCCCTGGTGGATCTGAGGCCGTGTTGGCGATCTTGGCCGTCCAGGATGAGTATGATCCATGGATCCTTTTGGGCGTTGCCTCGGCAGGGAATACGTTGGGCGGGATGAGCCTGTGGGGCGTCGGATGTTTTTTCGGTTGGTGGTATCCGGCCAACCATTTCACTCAACCCAAGTATCACCGACCTCTTCAATGGGTGCGGCAATGGGGGAGCCCAGCCTTGATCTTGTCTTGGGTGCCTGTCGTGGGGGATTCGCTGTGTTTGGTCGGTGGGTGGCTCCGCCTTCATTGGCTTCAGGCCTTGTTGTGGATAGCCATTGGTAAAGCAACGCGGTATGGAGTGATTGTCTATGCGGCCTCGTGAGCCGTTGTTCGGAACTTGTAGCGTGGAAAAGCAGCAATCGACGAGTTATGGTTGAGGAGTGTCAAGGATGGTTCCCAGGTGAACCGGAACATGATTGCTGTCTTTGCAATAGCGCTCTAATATTTCATGAATCACTCGAAAGGCCAGCTTCGACCATGGAATCTCTTCTCGTTTAAAAAGAGCGACTTCCAGACTTTCCCTCCCTGCGCCGAATGTTGCATGTTTCATGGTTCCGCGAAAAACGATATACACTTGGTTCACGTGCGGAATGCTGAAAATCGCGTAAAGCTGGGAGATCTCCACCCAGGCTTCGGCTTCTTCTAAGGTCTCACGAGCGGCAGCGTCTTCAAGGGTTTCGTGCTTTTCCATAAACCCTGCGGGAAACGTCCAGAGTCCATAACGTGGCTCAATGGCTCGTTTGCACAGGAGGATCTGGTCTTCCCATTCAGGAAGACAGCCCACCACAATTTTTGGATTTTCATAATGAATGGTCTGGCAATGCTTACAGACGAATCGGAGCAACGTATCCCCAACGGGGATTTTCATGATGAGTCGTGCTCCACAGTTGCTGCAATAGTTCATGACATTCACCAATAGTATGGAGACAATGGGGCTGGAGCATCAAGAGGAAAAAGGGTGGCGCTTCTGACTTGCTCGTTCCTTTCGGGTATGCTTGAATACGCTATCCTCGATTCACCTATGGTAACAGGAGCGAGACCGTCCGTGAAGATCCCCTTATTGGATTTGAAAGCGCAGTTTCAGCAGATTCGTTCGGATGTCCTGTCAGCGATCCAAGGGGTCTGCGAGGATCAAAGCTTTATCCTCGGTCAACGGGTTGAGGCCTTTGAAGCAGCCATCGCCGACTATCTTGAGTGTCGGTATGCCGTTGGCGTGGCCTCGGGAAGCGATGCGTTATGGTTGTCCTTAATGACGGTAGGAGTGGAGCCTGGCGATGAAGTGATTACCGTGCCGTTTACCTTTTTTTCCACGGCAGGGGTGGTCTCCCTGTTACACGGCGTGCCGGTCTTTGTCGATATCCGGGCCGACACCTTTACGATGGATCCCGACCAGCTTGACAAAGCCATCACGCCTCGCACGAAAGCCATCATCCCTGTGCATCTCTTCGGTCAATGTTCCGATATGGAGCATATCATGGAAGTGGCTGATCGACATGGCGTCAAGGTCATCGAAGATGCCTGCCAATCCATAGGGGCCAGTCGACGTGGCCGAAAAGCCGGGACTTTCGGGTATTCGGGGTGCTTCAGCTTTTTCCCGTCTAAAAATCTTGGAGGCGTGGGTGATGGAGGGTTAATCGTGACGAATGATCGAAACCTTCGTGAACGGCTCCTCTCGTTGCGAGTCCATGGAAGCCGGTCAGACTACCATCACGACCATATTGGGCTCAACAGTCGGCTTGATGCGCTTGAGGCGGCGGTGCTGCACGTCAAGCTGCACCGCCTGGGCGGCTGGAATGAAAAACGGGCTTGGAACGCGGCGAACTATGATCGGCTTTTTGCTGAAGTGGGTTTATTGGAGCGCATCACGCTGCCAACGACGGATCCAAGCAACGTCCATGTCTTTAACCAATATACCATTCGTGCCCAACGGCGCGACGAGTTGATGGCCTATTTGAAGGAACATGAAATTGGTCATAAAGTGTATTACCCTGTCCCCCTTCATCTTCAGGAATGTTACCAACACCTTGGGTACCAGAAAGGTGATCTTCCAGTCTCGGAGCGAATGGCTCGAGAAGTGTTGTCCCTGCCGATTTATCCTGAACTCACTGACTCGCAGATGGAATTGGTTGTTCAGCGTATCGGCGAGTTCTACCATAGCCATTAAAGCCGTATCCGACATTCCTGTACGTTCGGTCGCCTTTGACCAAGGACCATGGGGAGAGGACGGAGCTCACGCCGGATCGGGTCGAGGATCAGCCCTAGAGCTTCGAGGGAAACCGTGCCAAAAAGCAGGCTATCCCCAGCCTCACCGAAAATGACGGGGGATGCTGCTCGATCTCCGTTAATGGCAAGATCGCGTCACCGATTTCCCTGGTAATTTGGGTGCCGTCGGTGAGTGTGAAGATCCGAGTGCTGTGCGGTTGGATGCCGATTCGCTTTAAGTGTTGTTTGGGGACAACAGAGTAGACCGTTCCCGAATCCACTAAAAAAGCTAGGCGGGTCTTCCTTCGTGGACTCGCGGGATTGATAATACTTGCTTTGATGAAGGTTAGGCCCATTGCTTGCTCAACAGAGTCTGGATTGCAGACTTACTCAGGGTGTCAGAAGCGGTCAACCTTTGCGAAGTCGTGATCCGTCTTTCGGGTAGTTCGCTTGAATGGTGCTGCTGAGACCGCCGCGAGCCGTAAACATTCCGGTCACGATGGCCCATTCGGGTCGGCAGGCTTTCACGAAATCTTGAAGGATGCGGTTGACGGCGTTTTCGTAAAAGATGCCGACGTTGCGATAGGCATGGATGTAGAGCTTGAGCGACTTGAGCTCGACGCAGGATTTTTGCGGCATGTAACGAATTGTGATTGTACCAAAGTCCGGGAGTTGGGTTTTCGGACACATGGCGGTATATTCCGGTATCTCGATCGTGATCTCAGTCCCGGGAAATTGGTTAGGCCAGGTTTCCAAAGGGGGGAGTGGTGTGGTAATACCGCTTTTGGCATGTCGTTTCGTATCTAGCGCCTCTCCTGTCTGTCCACGTTTCATACACTCCACGCTCCTTGTAACGGGTTATCTCTCAACACTCTGTGCGTAACGCCTGAGAGTGTACATTGCTGGACCAAATCTCCGCAATTGTGAGAGGCGGTTTCAAAAGAAATCAGTTCTGTTTGTTGAGAAGCATGCGACCCCTTCGTTATAATCTCTTTCGCTAGGAGAAAGAGATGATTCCGTGCCGTTTTTTGTTTTGACACGGAGTGGATCTTCTTGCTTCCCCAATCCCTCTACTTTTGGAAAGACATTCTTTTTCCAGGAAGGCATGTTTTTTAAACACATTCAGGAACGATGTCATGGCCGTGATCGACAGTGATGATTTTGTGAAAGCACTCAGGGATATTGGATTTGATTTTTTTACCGGTGTGCCAGATACGATTTTAGGCGGGATCATTGAAGTGTTAAGTGAACGCCGGCTCTATACACCGTCGGTGCGTGAAGATGAGGCGGTTGCCATGGCCGCAGGGGCGTTTTTGGGTGGAAAAATCCCTGTCGTTCTTATGCAGAATTCAGGGCTGGGGAATGCCTTGAATGTGCTGATGTCACTTCATTTGATCTACAGGATCCCTTGCTTGCTGATTATTTCTTGGAGAGGTTTTGAAGGGAAAGATGCCCCGGAACACGTGGTGATGGGGCAAACCATGCCGCAGTTGATGGAGACGATTCGGATTCCTCATCGAACGTTATCCCAGGAAACCCTGGCGGATGATCTTCAATGGACCGCGCAAACCTTTATGGAGCAACGAATCCCTGTTGCGTTGTTTTTGAAAAAGGGTGTGGTGAAAACCATCCAACCTTAAGAAAGGGCGAGAGTCAGTGAGTTTGCGACCTGAAGAAGGCGTGATGCAGAGCAGAGCCCAGGCGATTCAAGCGCTCTTTGAGGTTCTGTCTGACCAACCTGTGATCATTTGTAATGGGTTCCCCTCACGGGAAGCCCAAAAAATCCAGGACCGGGCAGGCAATTTTTATATGATTGGGTCGATGGGGGTCGCTGCCTCAATTGGATTGGGTCTTGCTTTGGCCAAACCGGAACAGCCAGTCGTCGTGTTCGATGGTGATGGGAACGTGCTCATGGGGATGGGTACATTGGCCACTATCGGAGCATTACACCCGAAAAACCTGACTCATGTGGTCTTTGATAACGAGGTGTACGGGACAACCGGCAATCAGCCTTCCTATTCGCGGTTCGTTCGGCTGGACCACGTAGCCAAGGCTGCCGGCTACGCCACTGTCGAACGGGTTTGGGAACGAGAGGATATTGTCTATGAATTTAAAGACATGCTGAACAGCGAGGGCCCGAATTTTTTGCTGATTAAAGTCAACGAGCAGATTGAAGATGCCGATCGAGTGGCCCTCGATCCCCCTGATATGACAAAACGTTTTCGTGCAGCCGTGGGTCACGGCTAGCTCATTTGGGTCTCAATGGATGTCATAACTAAGGAAAAAAGGATAACGTCAAGCTCATGATACTGCTCAATCCAGGTCCGGTCAATGTCTCAGATCGCGTCCGAAATGCCTTGATAGGTCCGGATCTCTGTCATCGGGAATCCGAATGCGCGGAATTGATTGGCAAGATTCGTCGGAAACTTCTGGAAGCCTTTGTTCCGGGTGCGGAATCGGATTACACCGCGATTCTTCTGACTGGCTCGGGTACGGCTGCGGTAGAGGCCTCCATCATGTCGTGTTTGCCGGCAGGGAAGCGCCTGGTTCATGTCAATAACGGGGTGTATGGAGAACGGATTTCTTCAATCGTTGCGACACAACGCCTTGGGATTGCTGAAATCAAATGTAAGTGGGATACCCAGCCCGATCCGGAAACAATTCTTAAATCTCTGAAGCAACAGCCGTCGGCTCATGCGGTGGTCATGGTTCATCATGAAACGACTCTGGGGCTTCTCAATCCCGTTCACGAAATTGCAGAACACGTCGATAGCCGTGGGGGGGTCTTTGTACTGGATTCTGTCAGTGGGTTAGGAGGGGAATCCTTGGATATTGCCGGTCGTCATATGTATATGGTGGCTGGGACCGCGGGAAAGTGTATTCAGGGATTCCCAGGAGTTTCGTTTGTTCTGGTTCGAAAAGGCTTTATGGAAAATGTGGTGAAGTACCCCAAGCGCTCGTGGTATTTGAACCTGGGCAATTATTACGAGACACAAGAAAAAAGCCGTCTTCCCTTTACGCCGGCTATTCAGTTGTATGCCGCATTCGGTGAAGCCTTATCGGAACTCTTGGAAGAAGGAGTTGGCAATCGGATCAAGCGATATGGACGGATGGCCTCTCTGATTCGGGAACGGATGGAAACCCTTGGGGTGCAAGCCGTGCTTCCTGCGGAGCATCAGTCGAATTCGTTGACAGCCTTTTATTTGCCGGAAGGACTGACGTATCCCGTCCTCCATGACCGTCTGAAAGAGCGCGGCTATGTTATCTATGCCGGCCAAGGACATTTAGAGTCGAAGATTTTCCGCGTGGCGAATATGGGCGCTTTACAGGCACAACACATCGAAGATTTCCTGGGGGCGTTTGAGGAAGTCTTGCAGCAGGAGAACAGGGGGACATGAAAGCGGTCATTTTGGCTGCAGGGCGTGGGAGTCGGCTTCATATTCTGACCCATCACCCTAAATGTTTGATTGAGATTGGAAAGCGGCCCCTTCTGTATCGCTATTTCGATGCGCTGCTTGATCTGAGCGTGACCCAAATCTGTCTGGTGGTCGGGTACAAACAAGAATTCATTCGTGAGGCGGTGGCTTCATACCCCTCCCCATTGGATGTGAGGTTCTTGGTCAATAGCCAATTTGAACGTGGAAGCCTTGGCTCTTTGTGGGTGGCCCGACAAGCATTGGATGATGATGTGGTGATCATGGATGCCGACGTCCTGTTTCATCCCGCTATCCTTGAGCGATTGTTCACTTCTCCGTATGCCAATTCCCTGTTGATGGATGAAACGGTGACGCAACAAACAGAGGAATGCATGGTCGTGGTACGGGAGGGACGGGTGGTGATGTTGTCCAAGTACGTGCAGGGAGAGTATGACCTGGTGGGCGAAGGCGTGGGATTTTTACGCGTGGAGCATGCTGCCGTGCCTCGTTTGCTCCGATCGGTAGAGATGCGTGTGAATCAGGGGCTGCTGGATATAGAATATGAAGATGCGTTGGAAGACTTTTTTCGCGACATCCCGGTCGGGGTTGAGAAAATTGGGGGCCTGCCTTGGATTGAGATTGACTTCCCTGAAGATCTGGAACGGGCACGAAAAGACATTTTGCCCCGGTTGGGAGAACATGTTAGAGGGTAAGGCCCATTTCTTGCCAAGCATAGTCGTGCGAAGGTGAACCCCGCACCTATGGACGGAACACTCAATAAACCTGAAATCGGCATGATCGACACGGCCATCGTTTTAGCCTCGTCAGGTGTATTTGATTTAGTTGGGGCGTCTGATCAATCTGCTGTTGGGGCCTTGACCCACGTTGGTGGGCTTACGCTCTTTCAACGAACCGTTTTCACCCTTCAGGATGCAGGGATCTCACAAATTCTGACATTAGTGGGTCAGGAGGAACAACGGCTTCGCTCGTTGATTGATGGCGATGATCGTATCCAAGCGGCGATCCGCTGGCTTCCTATTCGTGAATTTCCTCCGTCGGATCCTCAGACGTGGGAAGCCTTGGCGAGTGAGATGAAGGGATCATGTTTCATTCTCAGTTGTCATATGGTGTTTCCTCCGTCGTTGCTCGAATCTTTCAGAGAAGAAGGGAAAGAGGGACGAGCCGTGGTGGCGGTCGGTCGGCCGGGTGAACCCGGGTGGAGCGCGAATCCTCGTGTGGTGATGCGAACTGATTCTCACACGAGCGGACACAGGCCTCGAGTCGTATTTTGTGACCAGCAGAGCTCCAAGGTGGACCCTGTTGAGGTTGCAGGCACGGGGCTTGCTCCTGTGGAGGACCTGGTTGTCTTGCCGGCTCGGTTATTAGGGATATCTAGTGCATGGAGCACCCTGGAAACGAGTCCGGTTCGGTTGGCGTTGGAGCAGGCAGCTGCGGAAGAAGTCCTGCAAACCCTGTCTGCCTCGTCCCATGGATATCAAGACGTCAGAGAGCCCGGTGGGCTCTCTAAAGCGGAACACATCTTGTTTCGTTCGTTGCAAGACGTGAAAGGTTCCATGGATGGGTTCATCGACCGCTATGTGAATCGGAAGTTCTCCCGGCTTTTGAGCCGATTCTTTATCAAACTGGGATTTTCGCCAAATGCCATTACTCTTTTGTCGTTGGTGATTGGCCTCATTGGTGCGGCGTGTTTTGCCAGAGGCTCGTATCATCTGGGCATGATTGGGGCCCTCCTGTTTCAATTCGCAGTGCTTATCGATTGTTGTGATGGAGAAGTGGCGCGCCTCACCTTTGCAGAATCTCGGTTGGGCCAAGCATTAGATCTTGTGTCAGACAATATTGTGCATATGGCGGTGTTTGCGGGAATTGCCTGGGGCACGTATCTAGAAAATCCTTGGGACTTTCCCTCCCTCCCACTGCTATTAGGAGCCCTTGCCGTTGTCTCTACAGGGTTTTCTCTATGGGGTGTCAATCGGATAAGGTCCCTAAAAGCCAAAGCCTTGAATTGGCGACGTCTGAGTCGAGCCTGTCGAACCCGTTTTGATTTTATTCTCGACCATGTGGCCAATCGCGATTTTTCGATTGTAGTGGCGGTGTCGGCCTGTTTGGGAGTGCTGCCTTGGTTTCTCTGGCTCGGCGCAGTGGGGGCAAGTTTTTTTGCCGTCATGATGGCGTGGAGCCTTCGTCGAGCTTTTCCCCCTCATCAATCCTGACGCGCTCTTTAAGCGTTATCCCGAACACAGTGACATGGGGCGTAAGGTTCAACAAATTTCTTTACGCATCATGCCTTCCCTCTTCGCTTTTCATGCTAAGTTAATCCCATGATTCGGTGTGTCCTCCTTGCCGTGGGTCTTGGTGTTCTGGGTGGGTTGATCTGGCATATCGGCCCCTCTCGAGTATGGGAGACGGTTGAACACGTTGGGGTTGTCTCTTTCTGCATTATTCTCACCCCGCTTCTGGTGGTGTATCTTCTCGAGACCTATGGATGGTTCCTGACCTTGGGTCAGTGGGCGAGTCGAGTGGGGTTTGTCCGGTTGTTTATGGTGAGAATGGCGGGCGAAGCCATTAACGTGACAACCCCGACGGCTATGCTTGGCGGTGAACCCATGAAGGCCTATCTGCTCACACGGTATGAGGTCCCCATGGTCGAAGGGTTAGCCTCTGTGGTGACAGCCAAGACAATCATGTCCATTGCACAGATCCTGTTTATGTTGTTGGGGTTAGTCCTGATGTTGTGGCTCGTAGGGGGAGGACCGTACAGCGCCTTGATCGCTTTCGTCGGCGTGGGCATGCTTGGGTTTGGAGTCTTCTTGTTTCTCGTCGTCCAGCACTATGGAATCGGAGCAGGGCTGTTAACGGTTGCCGAAACGTGCAGGATTCGGTCGCAGTGGCTGGAGAACCATCGGTCGCAGTTATTGGAGTTGGATCGGACGATTCGAAATTTTTATCAACAGCGCCGCCAGACGTTTTTGTTGTCAATGGGGGTATACTTTGTCGCATGGTTGACGGAGTTGTTTGAAGTGTATGCGATTCTATATTTCCTGGGCGCGGAGGTCGGGTGGTTGTCGTCTTTGTCTATCGCCGCGATTGCGGTATTGATCAAGGGAAGTGTGTCGTTTGTTCCCGGTGGACTGGGGGCGCAAGAAGGAGGCTATCTTTTTTTATTGACGGCATTAGGGTACAGCGAGGTGACAGGGATCACCTTTGCCGTAATCCGTCGGATTCGCGAAATCATGTGGATTCTCATAGGGCTCGTCTTTCTAGCCGCACGACGAGAAAAAATGACGCTTACGACTTGAAAAGCCTTAGCAGTCGCGGTTGACCATGTAATCGGCTACGACGATGAGGGCACGTTTGGCCGTGGAATCTTCAAAGGCGGTGAGATTCACAAGCGCGGCATCGATGTATTCCTGGGAACGGGCCTTGGTGTATCGCAACGATCCATGCTGATGCATGCGTGCCGTGATCTGGAGTAAATCATCCTCTTCAATGGCGTCGTTTCCAATTTTGGAGACCAGGATTTGTTGGTCTTCATCCGGCAAACACGGCAATAAATGGATAAGGGGCAGGGTGACCATTCCTTGCATCAAATCTTGGCCAAGGGTCTTTCCCAGGCTTTTGTCATTGGCCGTATAATCGAGCCAATCATCAGCTAGTTGAAAGGCAATGCCCAAGTTTAAACCGAATTGATATAACGCTTCCTGTTGAAGGAGGAAGGTGTCTCCCAGCAGGCCCCCTACTTTGCACGCGGCCGCCACTAAGGCTCCGGTTTTGTACTCGACGATCCGTAAATAATCCGATTCAGGTAACAGTGGGTGCTGGTTGGCACACAGCTGAAGAATTTCTCCTTCCGCCATTTTCCGGCAGGCCACGGCCATGGTATTATTAATACCGTGGTTCTTAAATGCGGCAATATGCTGCATCGCTCGTGAGTAGAGATAGTCTCCCACCAAAATACTGGCCCGATTTCCCCAAATGCATCGAGCAGTGGGTTGACCTCGGCGAAGCGTCGCTTCATCCAATACATCGTCATGGAGCAGAGTCGCCGTATGGATGAATTCAATGAGACTGCCAAGGACCAAGTCGTTTTTGGGGTCATAGCCCGTGAGTCGAGCACAGAGACTCAACAGGAGGGGGCGAATGCGTTTGCCGCCACCATCGAGAATGTGGGCGGCAATTTCGTTAATGAGGGGTGCTTCGGAATTGAGGTGATGCCGAATTTGCGATTCGATTTCTTCGAGGTCATGGCGATAATGCTCCCATACCTCATCCATCGTGAGGGAACGCTGAATGACTGGTTGCCCATTGGCCATTTCGGCGATCCTAGGGGAGGGTCTGGTGTTTGTCAAGGTACGTGTCCATCAATGCTTGAACCCCGGATATCGCAAGAAGGGGTGCGGGGTTTTCCGGGGTCTGCCTTGACACCATTTTTTCGTATCCAGTAGATTTCCGTCATGCCTCTGCTTCTCCTTGGATTTCCTCATGCTTTTCTTGCGTGAGGCGAAATGACCGGTCAGGGGGCCTGAAATGTTTTCCTCGTGGATGTGTGTGAGATGGGCCACGAATTTTTTATGAATCATCAACGACCACTAGATGGGCTGCCGCTCAAACAGGGACTCTATGACCCGCGGTTTGAGAAGGATGGGTGTGGCATTGGATTTGTCGTCAACATTAAAGGCCATAAGTCACACGATATCGTCGAAAAGTCGTTGACAGTTTTGAGAAACTTGTACCATCGCGGGGCACAAGGTTGTGATCCGTGTACCGGTGATGGCGCAGGGATTCTTCTCCAAGTCTCCCATGAATTTTTTAGGCGTGCTTGCGAAAACGTCGGTCTACAATTGCCCGAATCGGGTGGCTATGGGGTGGGAATGGTATTCCTGCCCCAAGATGAACCGCTTCGCAGGCAATGCGAAGGCCTCTTTGAATCGATTCTTCGCGAAGAAGGGCTGAGATTTTTGGGATGGCGCGATGTTCCGGTGAAGCTCGAATATGTTGGCGCGCTTGCACAAAAGACCCTTCCCTCTATTCGACAGTTTTTTATTGCGCGCGATATTCTGAATGAGGCTCAGTTTGAACGGAAGTTGTATGTCGTTCGGAAACGTATCGCCCGAGCGATTCGTGAGTCCGCGTTGGTGGAACGAGGCCGAGTCTACGTCTGCAGTTTGTCTTCCAACACCATCGTCTATAAAGGCATGCTGTTGCCTGAACAGCTTGAATGCTTCTTCCCTGACTTAGCCGATTCCAGCATGGTATCGGCCTTAGCGCTTGTTCATTCCCGTTTTAGTACAAATACCTTCCCCACGTGGTCGTTAGCGCACCCCTATCGGTATGTCGTGCATAACGGCGAAATTAATACGTTGCGAGGCAACGTCAATTGGATGCGAGCTCGCCAAGGGCGCTTGGCGTCTGATCTGTTTGGTGATGATCTCGAAAAACTCTACCCCATTGTCTATGAAGAACAAAGCGATTCTGCATGTCTCGATAATGCGGTGGAATTTCTCGTGATGGCCGGCCGGTCTCTGCCTCATGCCATGATGATGTTGATTCCTGAACCGTGGGTGGGGAATCCTCACATGGATTTGAGCCGACGAGGATTTTATGAATATCACGCCTCAATGATGGAACCCTGGGACGGCCCGGCGGCTGTCGCGTTTACGGACGGCAAACTTATCGGGGCCACATTGGATCGAAATGGGTTACGGCCCTGCCGGTATCAGGTGACGACGGATGATTTAGTCGTCCTGGCTTCTGAGGCCGGGGTTTTGCCTGCCGATGTGAACACCATTCGTGAAAAAGGACGTCTCCAACCGGGCCGCATGTTTCTGGTTGATACGGTTCAAGGTCGAATTATCGACGACGAAGAGATCAAAGCGGAAATGGTCGGGCGTAAGCCCTACCGCTCCTGGCTGACCCAGTATCGCGTGTCGTTGGATGAGCTGCCTGAGCCGTTGAATGTGCCTCAACCGGATCACCCGACCCTCCGTCAACGACAACAAGTGTTCGGCTATACCATTGAGGAAATCAAAATGGTGTTGTCGCCGATGGGGATCAATGGCGAAGAGCCCGTTTCGTCTATGGGAACGGATACTCCCTTGGCGGTGCTTTCCAATCGTCCGCAACTGTTGCCAAAATATTTCAAACAACTTTTCGCACAGGTCACGAATCCCCCTATTGATCCCATTCGGGAACAGTTGGTCATGTCGTTGGTCACGAATATTGGACCGAAGCCCAATCTGACGGCTGAGATCCCAGAGGCCTGTCGCAGAATCAAAGTCCAGCAGCCGATTCTGACCAATGCGCAGTTGCAAAAAATCCGAGAGATCGAAGACCCCCATTTTGTGAGCAAGACGTTGCCCTTGTTGTTTCGTGTGGCCGACGGTCCTGAGGGATTGGGGATGGCTGTCGACCAACTGTGTCAGGAAGCGTCCAAGGCCATTAAAGAGGGCTTTAAGTTTTTGATCTTGAGTGATCGCGGCGTGGATGAGGAATGGGCGTCGATCTCCAGTTTGTTGGGGATTTCCGCGGTCCATCATCATCTGGTGCGTGAGGCCACGCGAACGGAAGTTGGATTGATTCTTGAGACTGGCGAGCCGCGGGATACGCATCATTTTGCGTGTTTGCTTGGATACGGCGCCGGTGTGGTCAATCCGTATCTGGTGTTTGAAACCTATAAGGATTTGGAACGCGAAGGCTATTTGCCGGAAGGTATTGATGCAGAAACCGCGTCGGGGAAATTTATCAAAGCCATCAACAAGGGCCTGCTCAAAATCTTTTCGAAAATGGGAATCTCGACGGTGCAGTCCTATTGCGGCGCGCAAATCTTCGAAGCCGTTGGACTGAATGAAGAACTTGTGAATCGATATTTCACGGGGACCCCTTCACGCATTCAGGGCATGGGCATGCGGGAAATTGCCGAAGAGACCCTACGACGCCATCTGGTCGCGTACGAACCGGTTCCCATTCGGCAGTTGGACTTCGGCAGTGAGATTCACTATCGCATGCAGGGCGAACATCATAATTGGAATCCGGAGACCATCTCCACCCTGCAGCATGCGACCCAAACCAACGATGCCAAGACGTACAAAGCCTATGCTCAACTGGTGAATGATGAAACCCAGGACCGATCGAATTTGCGCGGTTTGTTTGAGTTCAAATTTGTGCCGAGCCCTTTGGCATTAGAAGAAGTGGAACCCGCCAAGGAAATCGTGAAACGGTTTACCACCGGCGCGATGTCGTATGGGGCAATCAGTAAAGAGGCCCATGAAACCCTTGCGATCGCGATGAATCGGATCGGAGCCAAGAGTAACACGGGTGAGGGCGGGGAAGATTCGGAACGATTTATTCCTCTGCCGAACGGCGATTCGAAAAATTCGTCTATCAAACAAGTGGCTTCAGGTCGATTTGGGGTCACGGCGAATTATTTGGTCAATGCGAAAGAACTGCAAATCAAAATGGCGCAAGGGGCAAAGCCTGGGGAAGGAGGCCAACTTCCCGGTCATAAAGTCGACGAAGTCATTGCCAGGCTCCGGTTTTCAATGCCTGGTGTGGGGCTCATTTCACCGCCACCCCATCATGATATTTATTCGATCGAAGATTTGGCCCAACTCATTTTTGATTTAAAAAACTCGAGTCCCGCCGCAGACGTATCCGTGAAGTTGGTGTCTGAAGTCGGCGTGGGCACGGTGGCCGCAGGCGTTTCGAAAGCGCATGCCGACAAAGTGTTGATCAGTGGTGATTCCGGTGGCACGGGGGCGTCTCCCTTGTCGTCGATTAAGTCGGCAGGGATTCCTTGGGAGTTGGGCTTGGCAGAGACCCATCAAACCCTCGTCCTCAATGACCTTCGGGGACGCATCAAGGTTGAAACCGACGGACAAATGAAAACCGGTCGCGACGTCGTCGTGGCTGCGTTGCTCGGTGCTGAGGAATTTGGATTTTCCACCGCGCCGTTAATTGTCGAAGGCTGTATCATGATGCGGAAATGTCATCTCAACACCTGTCCGGTTGGAATCGCGACACAAGATCCTGAACTTCGGAAACGGTTTGCGGGCCAACCGGATCACGTGGTGAATTTCTTTTTCTTCGTGGCGGAAGACGTTCGACAGTTGATGGCGCAACTTGGGTTTAGAACGTTTCCAGAGATGATTGGCCGCAATGACAAATTAAAAGTGAAAACAGCCATCGACCATTGGAAGGCGAGTGGCTTGGATCTCTCGCCTTTACTGTGGAGCCCAGACATCGGGCCTGAGGTGGCGACGTCCAACGTCCAACCACAAGATCACGGGTTGGATAAGGTGTTGGACGTGACGTTGGTGCAACTGTGTGAGCCGGCGATTCAACGGCAGGAAAAGGTGACGCTGGATTTGCCGATCCATAACACCGATCGAACGACCGGGACGATCCTGTCCAGTCGTATCGCACGGCAATACGGTGAAGAAGGATTGCCCACCGATACCATTACCATCAACTTCAAGGGATCCGCTGGCCAATCGTTTGGTGCCTTTTTGAGCAAAGGCATCACCCTCTATCTCGAAGGCGAGTCGAACGACTATCTGGGCAAGGGACTCTCCGGCGGCAAGATCATCGTGACCCCACCTCAAGGTGCGATGTTTCAACCCGAACACACGATTCTGATCGGCAATACGTCACTCTACGGTGCCACTCGCGGAGAGTGTTATTTTTATGGGACGGCCGGTGAACGGTTTGCGGTGAGAAACAGCGGCGTCCGCACGGTGATTGAGGGAACAGGAGATCACGGGTGTGAGTATATGACGGGAGGAGTGGTCGTCGTGTTGGGCAAAACCGGTCGGAATTTTGCTGCCGGGATGTCGGGTGGTGAAGCCTATGTCTGGAATGAAGACGGAAAGTTTGAATCTCGGTGTAATCTCGGGATGGTGGAATTAGAAAAGGTTGTGGAGGCTGAAGACATTCAAACCTTAAAAACCATGATTGGCAATCATGCCCGCGAGACGGGAAGCCGCAAGGCCCGGATGATGTTGGACTCCTGGTCAATCATGCTTCCCAAGTTTGTCAAGGTTATGCCCTTGGATTACAAGCGGGTGTTGGCGGAACGCAAAGCAGCGGCGAAAAAAAGCATCCAAGAGAAAGAGGTACATGCTCATGGGTGATCCACGCGGGTTTTTGAACGTTTCGAGGGAAATGCCGCCCCGGCGTTCGGTCGAGCTACGGGTGTTGGATTGGAAGGAAATGTATGAACCGTTTCCCGAAGAGAAGCTGCGCGCTCAGGGCGGACGGTGTATGGATTGCGGCGTACCATTTTGTCAGAGCGCCTCTGGATGCCCGGTGAGCAACCTGATTCCTGAGTGGAATGATCTGGTGCATCGTGGTCGGTGGAAGGATGCCCTCAAAGCGCTTCATGCGACGAATAATTTTCCTGAATTCACCGGTCGCTTGTGCCCGGCGCCGTGCGAACCAGCTTGTGTGCTGGGTATCAATTCCGATCCTGTCTCCATCCGTGTCATTGAGTGGAACATCATCGATCGCGGGTTCGATGAATGTTGGATTGAGCCGGTCATGCCGGTGGCCGAAACAGGCAAGACCGTGGCGGTTGTCGGGTCAGGCCCTGCGGGTTTGGCGGCTGCCCAACAATTAGTCCGGGCGGGACACCGTGTCACCGTGTATGAAAAGGCAGACCGCATTGGCGGGTTGCTGCGCTACGGCATTCCGGATTTCAAAATGGAAAAGTGGGTCATTGACCGACGCTTGGACCAGATGATCGCTGAAGGCGTGCAGTTCGAACCCAGCGTGAATGTTGGTGTGGACGTGACGGGAGAAGTCTTGGCCCAGCAGTTCGATGCGGTGTGTCTCACCCTGGGGGCTGAACACGCGCGTGATTTGCCGGTGCCTGGTCGGGAACTGCAGGGCATCCATTTTGCCATGGACTATCTTATTCAACAGAATAAAGTGAATGCCGGGGATAGCCTGCCGGTCGAACAGATCACTGCGAAAGGTAAACGGGTGGTGATTATTGGTGGCGGCGATACCGGATCCGACTGTTTGGGCACGACACACCGTCAGGGGTGTAAGGATGTTCATCAGTTCGAGTTGTTGCCAGAGCCTCCTCCTCAGCGTGCGGAATCCACACCGTGGCCTCTGTGGCCCATGCAGCTGCGTACCTCCCACGCCCATGAAGAAGGCTGTGATCGACAGTGGAGTGTATCGACAACGAGGTTCTCCGGCGACAATGGCCAAGTTGCCAGATTACATGCTCATCAAGTCTCGTGTAATGGAGGAAAATTTATCCCTGTCCCCGGAACGGAATTCGACATAGGGGTCGATTTGGTTCTCTTAGCCATGGGCTTCACCGGACCCGTCAAAAACGAACTGCTCGATAATCTCGGCGTGGAGTACGATGCTCGTGGGAACGTGGCGGTGGACCAGAATTTCATGACCAACAAAGCGGGCATCTTTGCCGCTGGTGATACCAAACGCGGTGCCTCGCTTATTGTCTGGGCCATTGCAGAAGGCCGCAAAGCCGCTGCTGGGATTGATGCCTACCTCAAGGCCGGACACAGTGTGTTTGCTGCCTCCCGCTCGCGTTCCTGATTCAATGTTCCTTCAGTCAACAAGCAACGACTTTTCTTCGGTTCGTCGACTGTGTCAACGAGATGACGCCACGCACTGCTGCATCGGCAGGGGGCAGCAGAGGGTCGCTGGCAAGTGATGAGTTGGACTGGAGAAATTCGGGTTAAGGGGTCTCAGAGGGGGGGCTGGTTGTTTTTTTTGATGGCCTTGGGCTTGGCCTTCTCTTTTGGCTGATTCAGGACTTGCTGAATGGCCTGAATGAATCGATGTTCAATCTCTGTGACTTCTTTGTCGCCCACCTCGAGGATTTTTCCTCCTTGGCCCATCTTCTCATACTGTGCCTTGACCTTCAGAGCGGTCTGGTTGTTGGGGTGAACTTCTAATTCCACGAGGTACTGGTTTCGGTAACCGGGCAACTCAATCGAGGAAGAGGGGGAGTCTTTTCGTTCCGTGACAAACACCGATTTTTGATCGGTTTCCATTTTCGCCATCAACGTGTATCCATTTTGCGCTAAGGCTCGCAAGGCGGCTTTGGTCACATCCGGCAATTTGTGTGGCAGTTTTTGAACTTTAACCCTCTGGTTATTGGCTTGAAGGGATTGTCGAAAAATCTCTCGTTGCTTGCGTAGCCATTGGGCATCGCCTTTGAGTTTTTGACTCTCTAACTGCAGTTTCTGATTTTCTTGAGTTAACGCCGTCATGTGTTGGAGCAGGTTCTGCTTTTCAGTGGAAAGGCCTTGCCCTGTTTGTTGCGAGAGTTCAAGTTGTTTCGCAAACTTGTTCTCCTTTTCTCGAAGTTCCTGATTGAGCAGATCGATCTGTTCTTGCAGGACCCTGTTTCCTGCTTGAAGGGTCTTCAAGATGCTTTCTTGCTTGACGATTTGTTTTTTGATCTGTTCGTTTTCCTCAAGAATGGGCGTGTTGTCAGGAGGGCATCCGGTCAACAAGACCCAGGGAAGGCTTAGGAGGAAGATCTGGACCAGATGCCAAGCTGAGGTTGGGATGCCTTGGGATGGTTGCTCGCGGATCACAATGGGGTGTGAGTCAATCGTGGGCACACGATCCAAAGAGAAAATGTTAAACTTCACTGAGGACGAAACCTGCCTTAGCCTACTGTTGACCAGGATTGTAGGTGTCTTCAAAAGCTAATGCAAATCCGGCGGGTGCATGATCAGGCCGTCCACAACCATTTCCTATGGCGGTGGTTGGCTGCGCGTGAGGAAAGGAAAGGCGATTCGTGCAAGATTTTATTCAAAAAACCTTTGTGGTTCCTCCGCTCGGGTGTAATTGTTCTATTTTAGGAGATACGGAATCCAACCAGGCGGTCATTGTTGATCCGGGAGGGAACCCCGAGCAACTTCTTGCTGAAGTTCAGCGTCTTGGACTGACGGTCGTTCGTATTCTGCACACCCATGCCCACTTTGATCATTTTTTAGCTTCCGGAGATATTCAAAAGGCCACTCAGGCGCCTATTTGTTTGCATCCCCATGATCAGGCATTGTGGAAGATGCTTGCCATTCAATGTCAGGCTTTTGGGGTGCCTTATATCCCTGCACCGGATCCAGATTGTTGGATTCAAGATGGGGAGTTGCTGTCATTAGGGCATGTGTCAGGACAGGTGTTACATACTCCGGGACACACTCCGGGGTCTCTCAGCTTCTATTTTGCTGGCCAGCAATTGGTCCTGTCGGGAGATACCCTGTTTCGTGGTGGTATTGGACGAACGGATTTGTGGGAAGGTGATGCGCGCGCCATTCAGTCTTCCATTCGGGAGCGACTCTTTTCCTTGGATCCTGCCACTCAAGTCATTCCCGGACATGGTCCGGCTACGCAGATTGGACTTGAACGGGAGCATAACCCGTTCGTGTCGGGATAACGGTGCATTCGTCCGTGAACCACAAACGAAAGGAACCTCTGATTTCTTGCATGATCGGGCGCATTGCCGTGTTGTGTCCTTGCTCACCCCTCACCTCTCGACTCGATAGGTCTCGGGTTTCGCTGCGGGACGACTTGCCCTCTGCATCCTGCTATCACCATAAAGCAGAGGTTCTCTCAAGGAGAGCGGAATGCGACATCTCAGACGGCTGCTTCTCATTGTCGGATGTGAGGCGGTTGGAGCCACCCAGATTCAGGCGCAATCCCTGGCTCCTTCAGGTCAAGTCACGGTGGATGAAGTGAAGGTCGTTTGGTCGGAGGTGGGACTTGTCGTGTTATTGGCGGCAGGAGAATCCATGATCCCCCATTTTTGTGGATCCGACGGTGGCGGGGTCAATGCAGAGGGACGCTGACAGGGCAAAAATCTCCACGCCCGTTGTCTTATGATTGAATGCACACCATGTTGCGGGCCTATGGTATGATGGTTGTTCAGGTTCTGATCAGTCTAAAAGGGCAGGTCTTTTATGGTGAGTTGATGATGGCAGGTGCCGGCCAAACCCAAGTGTTCGATGGTCGTTCTTCAGACGGGATTGCCTTGGCGATTCATTTTGGCACTCCCATCTTTATAGAAGAAGCGTTCTTAGAAAGAACTCGAAAAGGAGAAAATCTGGGGGGGGGATTCGCAAATAATGCTGTAAAGCTACGGTTCCACCACGATATCGACAAAGGCGGGCAAACTGTTGGCCCCTTGGATATCCGTGACCTTGAGTTTAAATCGAAAGAG
Source organism: Nitrospirales bacterium (assembly GCA_963422365.1). Classification (GTDB taxonomy): domain Bacteria; phylum Nitrospirota; class Nitrospiria; order Nitrospirales; family UBA8639; genus Bin75. Next base: position 2,427,756 of record OY729426.1, on the reverse strand, counting down.
ACGGGGTTCGACCACGAAAGGCGCGAGAAAGCGAGCTTTTGGCGAATAGGGGTCAAGAAGAGCAATCTTGCTGCCTCGAATTTGAGCCCAAGCGTACCGTAAGGATCCTCCTTCTGGATCATAGCTTTTGAGGCCATTGAGTGTAACCGTCTCGCCTGAATAAACAGTCTGGGTTGGGCCTGGGTCAGCCATGGGTGGATGGTTTGGTTCAAAATTCACTTCCACGAGGACATCAAGCGTATGCTCTACCCCACTATTTCTGACGGTGACGGTCGTGGCGCCGTTTCCGACTAACCGAAGCTGCCCGTTTTTGCTGACGGTGATAACAGATTCATCGTCGACATGATAGGTCGTCCCGGTGCTTGCGCTGCGAATCGATCGCGTCGTGTCGTCTGAAAATCGTCCTACGACTGGAAGGTCGATGATTTTTCCTAAAAAATCTAGCTGATCATAGACTCGAACAGCACCTGCTCGCCCAAACCTTAAAGGTTTGTCGGTTTGAAAATCGATTTCTTTCAACGAGCTCTTTGGTTCGAGACAGAGCAGGATTTCGTCAAAGATCGCCCATTCTTTGTCGCTGGCTTGTCGGTGTTCTTGTTCGGCAACGGCTAGAAGGCGATAGAGACCCATGGCCGCTTGAGGGGGTCGGAGGTTCGCTCCGAATGGCGGGGAGGTTGCAACGTTGGCTAACTTTTCTTCGACGAATTCCTTGAGCATGTCTTCCTGTTCCTCATACCAATAGAATCGAACTTTGGTAATTCCTGCCGCCTCCCCCATATTGATGACGACGGAAATGTTTTTGTTTGAAGGGTGGGTGCTGTGGTTCTTCGGTTGTTCGATAGAAAAGGCTACGGCATTCGGCAGAATTTCAGAAAAGGGCAAGAGGATGAGGAAGAGTAGACTGAAGGCAACGGGAAAGAGGAATTTCATAACGGCCTTACCAGGACCCAATGGATTAAGCTCCATCTCCACTCTACATTCGTGGAAGACCCCTATGCAAGGAAGACTGCAACGGTTGAGGAGTCCCTGCCCTCAATGAGGTTCGCGGTCGTTGTGGGCCCTCAGGAATGGGGAGTCGAGTTTCTGAGGGAAAGGGGACCGGAACAGTGTCAGATACATTTCCCAGCCCCTCCATTATGTTGGTATATTCATCTCAAAAACAGCCTTGCGTCCTATGGTGGCATATGCTATAATTGAAAACTCAATACGCAAGAAAATGGATACAAACAGGTAGGGTTCTTGGAAAACTGAAGTTGGTTTGAGGTTTTTGAGCGTCACTTTTTTATTAACGTCATTTTTTATAGTGAGGAGGTAGGCAATGCACAAGGTGCTTCTATCCGTCCTTTTGGGTCTTATTTTGATTGCAACTGGGTCATCAGTTGCATTTGCGTTGCAGTCAGGCGGTTTCACAACGGGTGATCTCGAAACCGGCTCGGTCGTTGGGCAACCATTTAAAAGCCTTGATGTCGACCTTGAATTCACCGCTTTAATGATTGGTGGGAAAAAAGCCTGGTATCCTGGAACAGCGATTTTGGATCTGAGAAACCAGGGAACCTTAGGTCGGAGAGGTCAGCCTGTCTTAATCAAAGTCACCAATGCACTGGATGGTGACCATGGATTCAGCCTTTCTGCCGATTCAGCCTTTGCCGGTCCCACGTCGATGCAAATCGAGATTGTCGTGAAGGCTGGGGAAACCAAGTATATTGGTATTCCCATGAGTGATCTGACGTTCGTCACCGCCGCCAGGAATATGAAGGTCAGATGTCAGCTGCATGCGGCTCATCTTACGTCGCATCTTGTGATCTTTAAGTAAACGGTCGATCCTCAGTCTTTTGAATGTGGATGACAAAAAAGCCCCGTTCCATAAGTGTGGAACGGGGCTTTTTTGTCGTCTGATCTCCAAGGATTACACTTCTTCGTCTGCCCCGCAATCGACTGTCGCGTTGAGAGGGATATTTTGGGCAGCAAAGATGTTCCCATCAAGGATCAGAAGTAAAAACCGGTTTTCCAGTGGAGTTGCCCCCTCTTTGTGAGTGACGAAGGTATTGATGTCGACGATCATTTCCCGTTGAGTTTCCTTTTTGCTGTTGTTCACCACCCAAAAATAGTGATTGGCTTGGGGAAAGAGAGCGGAGACAAAATGGTCGATGGTGATGGGCATGAGGGCAGATGAGGCACATGCCGACATTGAAAACGAGAGAGGGAAGGCAATGCCTGCAAGAAAAATGATAAGAATAACGAAGAATCCGAGCGTCTTGTTCTTCATGGCGCAAGCCTCCTGATTGAAGGTGAAAGGGCAGGTTTCAGAAGTCTATACTTTGGAACTATAAATTATATGGGCCAAAGGGTAAATGGTGTTGAGGGTAGTGTCTTGCTTTGAGTGAGGCGGAAACAGGCGATGGTTTTTGTTCAAACAATGTTTGCGTTGGACATACGTTCTGAGAGCCTGATATACAGGGAAGAGCTCCCAAGGCTCCGGCAATTCGTACTCCGTCATTTTTCCCGATCCTATCTAAGGGCGTATGGTTTCAAAAAAAACTCGTGCAGCAGAAGGCCCGTTGACCCCTAACAGGAAACGAATCCTGTTTCTGGTCCTCATGTCGCTGTTGTTAATCTCCGGGGCAATGCTGTTTAATGCTCCCCAAGAAACAGAGATCATCGAAGTCCGGTTTCCTAGTGGCACCAAGCTTCAGGCAGAGGTGGCTGAGACTCCGGAAAAGTTATTGTTCGGGTTGGCGTTCCGAGAGATTCTTCCAGAAAATCACGGTATGCTTTTCTTTTTTGAAACGTCCGGTCTTCACAAAGTCTGGACCAAACAATACCAGTTCAATGTCGATTTGATTTGGGTGGATGAAAGTAAACATGTGGTTCATATCGTCGAAACAGCGGTTCCCTGTCCGAACGATCCCTGTGAGTGGTATGGGCCTCCCCCTGAACGGGCACGGTATCTGATTCAGGCGAATAGCGGATTTGTTGCCCGGGCCCAAGTCTCTGTGGGTCACGAACTCGTCTTTGCCTTGCGGCTGTAAAATGTCAAAGGGGGCGCTTGACGAAGAAAGTCTTTCTTTCGTAACGAAGACAGCCCGTAGGTACCATGAAACCCCAACCATCAGAAAATTTTGTGCGAATCGGGAAGTCAGAGGATTTTCCTCCAGGACAATCAAAAGCCGTCAAGGTGAAGGGCAAGACCCTTGCGCTCTTTAACGTGTCAGGGACGTTTTTTGCGATCAATAATATCTGTCCGCATAAAGGTGGACCACTCCATAAAGGGAAGTTGAAAGGGCATGTTGTGGGGTGTCCCTGGCATGATCTCCAATTTGACGTTCGTAATGGATTTGGTACGGATGGAGGGGGGTATTGTGTCGCAAGCTATGACGTCCTGCTTCAGGATGGTGAAATTTTTGTCCGTTCCACCTGCCGAGAATTATAGATTGTCCGACAATCCCGAATGGATAGCCTAATGGACGCAGAACAGTCTGAGTATAAACGTCTTGACGCCACGGTGGGTCTTCCATTGACCGTGAATCTTTGGGAGGATCGAACGCGGGGCGAACAGTGGGTGCCTGCATATGATCCGAGTCAGCTTGTGCTGACGGGGGATGAGTTCTTTCTGACAACCAGCAATAATGCGGTTGAATCCGGCAACCGGCGGTTTGAATTTGAGCCACTCCAATCAGGGACCCACCGATTGGAATTTCACAAGCGGATGGCGTGGAAATTTACCGCCGAATTCCGACGCGTGTTTCTGGTCCATGTTCAGGAGCCGGGTTCATAACGTTCGTTATCTTTATGCCCAATATCGCATATGTCAACGGGTATTTTTCCACCCTTGAACAAGCGAAAATCTCAATTGAGGATCGAGGATTTCAGTTTGGCGATGGTGTCTATGAGGTGATTCAGGTGTATGGTGGCGTTCCTTTCCGGCTTCATGACCACCTCTCACGATTGGAGTGGAGTGCCCAGGCGGTTTCCATTCCGGTCCCGCTTTCCTCAACCGAATGGGAGGCGTTGATACAGGAAGGCATACAAAGGAGTCAGTATGCAGAGTGCAAGGTGTACATCCAATTGACTCGTGGAGTGGCTCCGAGAGCCCACCTTTTCCCGAGTTCGACGAGTCCCACCGTTGTGATGACGTTTCGAAAAATCGCTGAAATCGAGGTCGGCCTTCAGCGGCAAGGCGTCCCAGCTGTCACTCTGTCTGATCTGCGATGGGCCCGGTGCTCAATTAAAAGTTTAAATTTGCTTCCGAATGTATTGGCCAAGCAGAAAGCGAACGATGTCGGTGCGTTTGAAGCGATTTTGGTGAAGGATGGGTTGGTCACAGAAGGCACCTCAAGCAACGTGTGTCTGGTCAAGGATGGGATAATCATCACGCCCTCATTAAGTGACCACTTGTTGGCCGGAGTCACCCGTGCCGTCGTATTGGAGTTAGTGAGAAAGCACAGCATCATGATAGACGAACGGGAGGTTCGTGAGGAGGAATTGACCCGGGCTGAGGAAATTTTTCTGATTGGTACGACTATTGAGGTGTTGCCCGTTTCTAAGCTGAATGGCCTTCCGGTGGGGGATGGAAGACCAGGAAAAGTGACTCAAGCGGTGCGAGAGGCCTTGCGGAGTTGCATGCTGTCCGAAACCGGACAAAGAGCCGTGTAAGGACGCACTTCCCCACTTCTTGCATCTGTCCGTTGTCATTTCTTCAGCCCAAGAACCCTTGACACTTCCAGGTTGTTTTCAGTAACTTTTTCTTGCACTGCAAATGGGTCATCCGTGACGATGAACAATTCAGTAAATGTTATCCCTGCTTATCGATGATGTTTCTTTTTGAAGGAGGCCGGTCCATGTTTCATTTTAATCCTTTTTCCCGTTTATCCGTGAAGCAATTTGCCTTCCTGGGAGGGGGAAGCCTGTTAGCCCTGACGTGCCTTTTGCTTCCTCTTGCCAACGCTGAATCCGAAGCTCCAGATTTACCATCAGTGATCCAAACCACAGGGATGAATCATCAGCCCCCTGCCTGGGCCGAACGCCTCAAAGGGCAGACCATCGTCGAAAATGCCAAAGAAGGGAGAGCTGAACGTGCCGCGCTTGTTGAAAAGCAACATGAGCGGTTGATGAAGCAAATGCAACAAGAAACGGCTGAATCCGACACGGGTGGCTACGGCACAATGTCCATGATGCATCAATACGGTGCCGGAAAAGGGAACTACTTGTTGGCGTCCGATAGCGATCTTGAACCGGTCTCAATGACGGGTGGGGGAAAATGTCCGGCGGCGGCTCCCGTGAAACAGTATGATATTGCTGCCATCAATGTGGAAATTACATTAAATCAATGGCTGGATTACTACCCCGGCTATATGTACGTGCTGACGGAAAATATCGAGAAAGTCCGTGAAGAAGAAGCCATGAACGCGGAAGCTCGTGAAGAAGAAGGACATCATAATCCCGGTGGTGTCAAGAACGGGATCCAGGGGCAATACATCCAACCACTAGTGATTCGTGGCAACCAGGGCGATTGCGTGAAAGTTACGCTGCGAAACCAACTGGAATTCGGTGAAGATGTCAGCCTCCACGTCAATGGGTCCAGCATGGTGGTCAGCAAAACCGGCCAACCCGCGACGACGACGAACCCTGATGCCATCGCCTATGGTCCTGACGAGGAATGTGAAGAAAATTGTGAAGCCGCGCCTGTGGACCTGGAATGGTATATCCATCCCGACACGCAGGAAGGGGGTCGGCAGTTCCACAGCTACAGCAATGACCGTGAGTTGACCGTGATGGGTTTGTTTGGGGTTTTTGTCGTCGAGCCAGCAGGTTCGGCCTATCTGGATCCTCTGGGGACGGGTCCGGCTCCTGAAATGCGGAGTGGCTGGCAAGCGATTATCCAAAATGGAATGGGCCCGGATTTCCGGGAATTTGTGTTGATTTATCATGAAGTGGGTGATGAAGCCTTCCGGCCGGTGAACAAACATGGAGACTTCCTGCCGCAACGTGATCCGTTAACCGATGCCTATCGGCCCGGAGCCAGGGCTCTGAACTACCGAAGCGAACCATTCGGCATTAACAATATGCATGTTCAACATGAATACTTTGGCTTTGAAGATGAATCAATGGCCTATAGTTCCTATACCTTTGGTGATGCGGGCCCCACGATTCCACGGAGTTATTTAGGGGATCCTGCGAAGTATCGACTCGTCCACGGCGGGTCCGAAGTGTTCCATTCCCATCATCCTCATGGTGGAGCCATTCGATGGGCCCGAAGCCCGCGAGCGGTTGATCAGATGCCAATGTGGCACAAGGGGCAGAATGGGCCTGTGAAGTATCCGCTCATTCGTGCCAAATCCGATCGGGTGGATGTGGAAGTGATTGGGCCATCTGAAGCCCTGGATTTGGAAACCGAATGCGGATCAGGGTTATGTCAATATCTGGCTGGTGACTTCTTATTCCATTGCCACGTGGCACACCACTACGTGGCTGGTATGTGGGGTTACTGGCGGGTCTACAATACCCTGCAAGTGCCTGGCATCCAAAACGACGTGATGGCACCGCTTCGTGAGTTGCCCGATCGTCTTGGGCGTATTGCCAAGCCGGTGACATCCGACCACTTGGTGGGCACCACTGTGGATTGGTTTGGCAAGAAGTTCCAGATCGTCGATAACAGCCAAAAAACGAATTGGACAGGAAATCCGGCTGTCGTTCGGATTTACGATTGGGTCGAAATGCAATTGCCGACTCGCGGTCTTCCCGGTCATGCAGAAGATGAAATTGGTCAGCTTAAATCTTATGATGCGACTGTGATCGATTGGGTCTGGGACGGCGAGCGTGCGATGAGTGAGAGAGAAAGCACAATCGAGAATCCCAAATACCATGCGGAATGGCAGGGCTATGCACCAGGAACCCGGCGACCAATTTGGTTTGAGCCGACTACGGGAAAGGTCGCGTGGCCGTGGCTGACTCCTCATTTCGGCAAACGAGTGCCATTTTCTCCTGACCGGAATCCTGCTCCGTGGTTGGAAATGATCCACCTGGATGAAGATGGCCAGCCGTCGGTAGAGCCAGCGAAGCCAGGGGAAAATGGGCGGTGGAGCCTGTGTCCGGATCGGGCAGGTTCCCAAAAGTACAATATCCACTTCATTAAGCTTCCGATCGAGTTGTCGGCCGCCCAGGGTGATCAACCAGCCGTGGTTGATCCTAATGGGTTGTTGTACGTCGTGCATGACGAAGAAGAAGCGATCCGGAACAATAATGATTTGAAAGTGCCGTTGGTGTTTCGTGCCAATATTTATGATTGTATGGATTGGATATTAACCAGCGAATGGCTGGACGATGACTTTACGAATTTCCAATCTTCAAAAATCAACACGCACTTCCATTTTGTGCAGTTTGACAATCAAGCTTCTGATGGAGTGATTTCAGGATTTTCTTATGAACAATCCATGCGGCCCTTTACCCAATTCGAAAAGACGACTGAAAAGGGGTTGCCGGTTCCCATGAATGCCAAAGTCACCAAGGCAGCCGGTAAGGGTGATCGGACCATTCATGTCACAAATGCTCAGCAGTATCACGTCGGTACAGTGCTTCTTGTGGGGGCAGATAATGTTGAAGGCTCGGAAGTGAAGCGTATCGTCGCCATTGGGAGTTCAGGTGGGTTCGCCTCGGCGAGCAGTGGAACGTATACGGTAAGCCCGGGCGACACCCTCGGGGCGATCGCAATACGGCACGGCGCCGACGCGGAGGCGTTGAAAGACTTGAATGGTTTGGCGAATGTCGATGTGATTTACGTCGGGCAACAGTTACAAGTGCCCGGTGCCGGTGGAGGAGAAGCGGCGTCGGAGGCACAGACTCTCACCTTCAAGTCCCCGTTGGAATATGATCACCCAGTCGGAGACATTGTGACCGTGGAATTTGTGCGTCAACGATTTTGGGCGGATGCCGATGTGGGCTCCGTGTTCTGTCACGATCATGCGTTTGGCGGAACGACGTGGCCTCATGGCGCGGTGTGTTCTTTCCTGATCGAGCCGTTCGGATCGACGTGGCATGATCCGGCGACTGGTGAGGCCAAGCGGACCGGCCCTGTGATGGATATCCATACGGTGGAGCCCGTGGGGTACGGGGTGAGCGGAAGCTTCCGTGAATTGATGGTTCAGATCATGGATACGGTTCCGCACACGGTCAACGTGGTGACGGCAGGGAATCCCCCTGGTCAACCCGTCGACGTGGCGTTGGAAGCTGGGCGAACCGTGTCATTTCAAATGCCACCGAACGATCTGATTAACATGACGCCGATGCCGTTCCTCAACGGAGGGACGCATACGACGGGTGGCGCCCTGAATTTCCGGGCCGAACCCTTTGCCCAACGGTTAGCCAATAACCCGGACACCTCGCAGCTTTTCAGCAGCAGGACCCATGGCGATCCGAGCACGGTCACGTTGCGGGCGTACCTGGGTGATGCCATTGTTTTTCGGCTTATCGATGTGACGATGAACGAGAGTAATGTCTTTACCGTCTCCGGGCATAACTTTTTGACTGAGCGTTATGCCGGTGATGCCAATCGGAAGAATTCCATTCACATCGGCATCGCCGAACGATACGACTTGGTTGTTCCGCAGGCCGGTGGCCCGAGACTCCAATCCGGGGATTACATGTATTTCAATGGTCGGAGCTCAAAACTGTCCGAGGGTTCCTGGGGTATGATTCGAGTGTTGGATCAAACAGTGCCTGATTTGAAACCCTTACCCAATGCGGCGTTCGGTGGACCAGGCATTAAGCAGTCGTTGCCGCTGTGTCCCGCCAAGGCCCCGGTGAAAAATTTCAATGTTGTGGCTATTGATTACCCACAAATGGCCTTTAATCCCAATGTGGAAGAAGCCATTGAAGTGGACTTTGAACGAGCCATTGAAGTTCGGAATCCAGATGCCAAGATCTACATCCTGGAGGAAGAAGTGGCGAAGGTTTCTGGAGAATTCCAACCCATGCCGCTCACCTTACGAGCCAATATTGGTGATTGTCTTCAAGTGAAACTCACCAACAAAATGAAAGAGAGCAGGGCGTCTTTCTCTGCCTTTTCCCTGGCGTTCGATCCCAAGGATTCCCAAGGTGTCAACCTTGGCAACAATCCTGGAGATCAAACCGTGGCTCCTGGAGCAAGCCGGACCTATACCTATTATGCGGATCCGGCCATTGGGGAAACTCAATCCCTGGTGTGGGATTGGGGGAATGTCGCCATGAATCCGCGAAACGGGTTGTTTGGCGGGATTGTAATCGGTCCTCAGGGTTCCCAATATCGTGATCCGAAGACAGGGGCTGATATTTCCCAGAAGAATAGCTGGATTGCCGATGTCATTGTTGATCGGACGATCCCTGGAAATGAACATCGAGCCAATTATCGTGACGTGGCCCTGTATTTCCAAGATGAAGACAATATTATCGGAACCAGCTTTATGCCGTACGTCCAAAACGTGGCTGGGTTGGTAGGGGTCAATTACAGAAACGAACCCTATTTGTATCGCGAAGAACAAGGATGTTCGTTAGGTCGGATGTTTCAACCCTGTAACGTCGATGAACCGAATGAACCGGCGACGCCGATTATCGAGGCCCATGCGGGTGATGCTGTTCGGATCCATGTGTTCGGCGCCAGCAATGAACAAAATGGGATGTTTACTCTAGAAAAGCATGAGTGGCCCATTGAGCCGTTCATGCAAGGAGCCGACCAAATCAGCGTTGTGGAATTTTCAGGTTCTGAAGGAATAGACGTGTTTATTGCCTCGGCTGGTGGCCCGTATGCTATGCCAGGGGACTACGTGTACAGCAATGCACGCTTGCCGTATTCTCAGTCCGGTCAATGGGGGTATTTCCGTGTTCTGTCTAAGAACGATCAGAGAGTTCTCCCGCTGAGTGGGGCTTCCCCTGGAGTCAAAGAAGCCAAGGTGATCCAACCTGAAAAAGGTAACGTTCGTCCAATCTCGTTTAAATAAAAAGTGGTTGGATACGGCGTGGATGGGAATGGCGGGGAAGCCGGTCGTCGGCTTCCCCGTTTTTTTTCTATGAGTCGTGAGCGGCAAAGAGTGGTTTTCCGTGCCCCCAATGAGGGGCGTTGAGCGAGGGTAAAGGGAGGAATTCATGGCAGTGCGGATGTGGATGTTGTGTCTGGCCTTTTGGCTTCTCGTGCAGGGTTCACCGGGATGGGCCTATGAGGAGATGTCGGTCACGAACGGGGGAACCATCAGTGGTCACGTGACGATAGCAGGGGAGATGCCGAGGCCCATGGCCTTTAATTTAGTTACGATTCCCGATGCGGTGTATTGTGGACGAATTTCCACCGGGACGGGATGGCGTATTGTGGAAGATTTCATTATTGGGCCGGATGGCAGCCTCAAAGATGCTGTCGTCATGCTTGCCGGTATTGAAAAGGGGAAGCCGTTTGGATTACCCAAAGTGCTGATCGAGGCCCTCGACTGCGATTTCTCGCCTTTTGTGAATGTGTTGCGCGACCAAGACGAAATTACGGTGGTGAATATGGATCCCGTTGAGCATGATATCCAAGGATACGAAACGGCCCGGGTGAGAGGAGCAAGGGTGTTGTTTAATCGACCCTTGCCCATGAATCCTTTTCACAAGGTATTGGGAATGTTGCACAGTCATCAGCATTTACCGGGTAGGCCCATGATTCAAAAGGTTCAGCTTAGGAAGGGACGAGACCTTTTTGTTATGCAATGTGGGTTCCATCCCTATATGTTTTCTTGGGGCGTGGTTGTCAAAAATCCCTATTATGCCATTACAAAGAAAGATGGATTATTTGAACTGACTGATGTGCCTCCGGGAGAGTATACTTTGACCGTCTGGCATCCCGGCATGAAAAAATACTTGGAACAGCAGGTTACCATCCCCCCCCATGGCACGGTCATACACAACTTCCAGTATGAAGCCGTGAAAGGGCGAAGAAGCGTGCATGAAATGCAGGAGAATCCACACTTTGGATTGGAGTTGCTCGGAGAGGGAGTGGAAATTATTCCATCGGTACGGCTGCAGAAGCCATAATTCTCTGGAGTGTTGATGAAGGTTTTTCTGATAACCGGCATGTCCCTGATCCTCTCAAGCTCGGCGTCCTCACTCTGGGGCTATGAAGTGAACGAGATGGCCAATGGCGGAACGGTTCGAGGGACGGTCACCCTTTCGGGATCGGTGCCGGATCCGAAGGCCTATAATTTGGTCATTTTCCCTGACCCTGAATATTGTGGACGTATATCCAACGGTCATGGTTGGCGACTCCTTCGAGATTTTCTTGTGAACGAGCAAGGGCAGGTCAAGGACGTGGTCGTCTTATTAGAAGGGGTCAAGGAAGGGAAACCGTTCTCGCTTTCCGTTCCACGCGTGGAAGCGCGGGATTGTCGATTTCTGCCCTTTACGACTGTTGTGAGAAGTGGGCATGGCGTCGAAGTGGTGAATATGGATCCTGTGATGCATGATATTCAGGCCTACGAGACCTCGACCGAAATGGGGACCAGAGTGCTGTTTAATTCACCTCTTTCCTTTAACCACCGTCATCGGCGAGGCGATTTACATGCGGCCCATGACCATAGACCTGGAGAGTCGTTAGTTCGACAATTCCAGTTGAGCAAAAAACGCCGAACGTTTGTCATGCAATGCGGGTTTCATGCATATATGGAAAGCTGGGCAATCGCCGTGGACAATCCGTACTACGTTCTGACTGACGAGAACGGGCGGTTTTCCATTGAAGACATTCCCTCTGGGACGTATGACCTGCGGGCGTGGCATCCCGGTCTTAAGCAGGTCATGAAGAAGAAAGTGACCATTCAGCGAGGAGTCACCTTTACAATCGATTTTCAGTTGCCCTCGCCGGGACGACGAAAGACGGCTCTCACGGTTCGAACGCCTCCACGATTTACTCCTGCAGCGTTGGGTCGAGAATTCACGATCGAGCCCCTTCTTGAGCGTCAGTAACGTATGGTTGTCAGAGTATTCCGTACAACCCTAACGGGGTGGTATCGGCTCCTTCCTTTTTTCGCGTGTTTGTTATCCGGTTGCCTTTTCTACCTTTCCGATGTTCAGGCTTCCGGTGTAGGTGTTCAGACACTGCGGGATTTAGAATTTTCAGCCCGTATGACGTGGCGCACTGGTGGAAAAACCTCACATGCTCAATTATTTGTGAAAGGTCATCGCTACCGGATTGAACACCGGGGAGGGATCAAAACGGATTTGGGATATGCCATGGTCACGATTGTCCGGCTGGATAGGCAGCAGGTGTGGTATATCCTTTCTCAACGACGTCTCGTGATGGAGGTTCCGTTGACCTTAGACTCTGTTCTTCCCCTGTCGGTTACGTTGGAAGGTGAGGTGTCCAGATCTCGGATCGGCGATGCCATGGTTGGCGACCAGGAGGCCACGTTGTATGAAGTGGTGGTCGCTCGTGACGACCGTCGGGAGACCTATTATAAGTGGGTCGATGAATCGCGACAGTTGTTGTTAAAATTAGTGAGTCAAGATCGAGATTGGTCGGTAGAATATGGTCGAGTCGTTCTCTTGAGACAACCGGAGTATTATTTTGAAACCCCGTTAGGGTATCGAAAATTTCAAGCGACCGAAAAGCAGGTCGATGAGGGATAAGTGATGGTGACGATGTGGAAATGGAGAGCGGTGTTCGCGGGTGTTGCCTGTAGTGTTTTGTTGATGGGTGGAACGGGTACAGGGAAAGCCGATACGTCTCGTGAGCAGATCGTCAGCCTTGCCAAACAGGCGTTTGAGCAAGGTGATTTCCAGAGAACCATAGAACTCGTTGAGCCCCTCCTTGGCGATGCACAATTTCTCCGAGTTTCTTCCCGGTTCAACATGCTGAGTTTGGTGCGTCTTGGGAAAACCACTGAGGGCATCGATGCCTATCATCAATTCGTAGAGGCTACGGGCAGGGAGGATGAATTGCTTTTTCGAGAGCTCGCCGTCCACAGTATTCTCCCCCTTCGGTCGGATATGCGTGAGCAGGTGAGAGGGGCGGCTTATTCAGCGTTAAAAGAGATTCCTTCGGACAAAGTTGTCTCATACTTTCAGGATGGGCTCAGCGACAGGTCAGGCATGATTCGGGTGTTGGTCGCCGAGGGCATGGGAAAGTTTCCGATTGTCGCCCAATCGGAAACCTTTCGTGGCGCGCTCAATGATCAAGCGGGGTTAGTCAAGGTGACGGTCTTACAAGCCCTTGGTTGGTTCGGAGACTCTGCGTCCATTCCTCTTATCACCCCTTTGCTACAGGATGAGCAAGGAGTCGTGCGGGTTGCGGCGGCAGCGGCATTATATCGACTCGGTCAAAAAGAACACTGGCACACGGTGGAACAGGCCACCAATGTGCCAGAGGGGTATGAACGAGGGGCAGCGTTGCGGATGCTTGGCGACATGGGGGATCCCAAAGGGTTGCCGCTTCTCAAGCAAGGCCTTCGAGATCAACAGCCATCGATTCGCGCGGCGGCGGCAGCCTCGCTGGGAAAGCTCGGTCTGCTCGAAGGCGCCCCCTTCTTGCTCGACGCACTCTCTGACCCTGTCCCAGCCGTTCGAAGCGTGGCTGCCGTGACGTTAGGGAAGCTTAAGGCCGAAGAGTCGGTTTCTTCATTAACGCGGACCTTGCATGATCGCAATAGGGGCGTGCGGGCGGCAGCAGTCGCAGGATTACTTCAATTGCAGAGCCCCTTTCGTGTCGTGGTCGGAACCGTGCGGGATTTAATGGGGCAACAAAATCCAGGCCTGCGTTCCTCTGTGGCGAAAGCGTTGGGGCATGGGCGAGCCCGTGACGTTATGGGTCCCTTACTCCTCCTGCTCAATGACCCCGTGCCAACACCTCGAATTTCAGCAGCCAGATCATTGGGCAGAGTGGGTGGACGAGAGATGATCCCCCATCTCAAAAATCTCCTGAAAGATTCGAACGAATCCGTACGGGCCACTGCAGCAGGAGCTGTTGCGCGTATCCTCTTCTTTCCACCTGAAGCCTGAAGATATGAGTTCAGAAACCGTTTGCACTTCCAACCTCCTGAAGTTGCAGGGCCGCATTTCATGCGGCCAAGAAGAGGGCGGGATGAGATCCCGCTGCTACAAAAGAAGGAGAAGAAAGTGCCATAAGGCGTCTCCTTGGCCCGTGCCCTGATAATGGGGATCTGGGGCGGGAATCCAGGACGACATAACGTCATTCCCGTGAAAAACAGAAATCCAGTATGAGACATTATCAACGTCGTTGGTATAGAATAGTCGGGTGATGCATCCTTCTCCGGTTTGCCGTCTTCATGTGCCCCAAGTCATTCGTCACCTCCTGTGTGTGTGCATGATTGCCGTGCTGCCCACTCCCGTAGCAGCGAGTGAGACATCCGTGCTCTCTTCATCGGCTATCCAATGGTTAGGCTGGGGAGCCAAGGCGTTTGATCGTGCTCAAGCTGAAGACAAGCTGATTCTGCTTGATCTGACGGCCGTGTGGTGTCATGCCTGCCACGTGATGGATGAGACGACGTATGTCGATCCCACGGTGGCCAAGCTGCTGAATGCCGAATTTATCCCTGTCAGAGTCGAAACCGATCAGCGTCCGGATATTGCGGCTCGGTATAGACATGGCGGGTGGCCAACCACCAGTGTTCTGCTCCCTTCCGGAGAAATTCTCTTTCAAGCGAATGTCTTAGCTCCGGACGCAATGCTTGAAGCCTTGCGCGTGTCGGCTTCTTTTTATCGAGAAAATAAGCGAGACGTGATCCAACAGGCAGCGAACGTGTGGGAAAAGGTGGAAACCGCCAGAAGGGCAAGTGTACAGCCTCGTGGTCCCCTCCACCCCGTGATGGTCGGCCAAATTCTCGACGCGATGAAGGAGCAGTATGACCAGGTGCATGGTGGGTTTCGAGATGCCCCCAAATTTTTTGAACCTGAGGCCATTGAGTTGGCCTTTTCGCATCATTTTTGGCGTCACGATTCGGAGTTTCAGCAGATGGCGTTGTTCACGCTGGATCAACAGTTGAAACTCTATGATCCGGTCTGGGGTGGATTTTTCCGGTATGCCGGGGCGGCTGATTGGTCAAACCCGCATTATGAAAAGATGTTGCCAGGTCAAGCATCCAATCTGCTCAATTATCTGGAGGCGTACCAACTCACCGGTCTAGCCCAATATCGCAAGGTCGTTGAAGGGACGATGCAGTACGTGATGCGGTTTCTTTCGGATCGAGAGCATGGAGGCTTTTACGCCAGTCAGGATGCGGATGTTCGAAAGGTCCTTGGTTCCGGTACCGCCATTGCGGGAGACACGTTTTTTGCTCTGAACGAAGCAGAGCGGCTGGCCATTGGCATCCCCTCTATTGACCGGACGATCTTGACCGATTGGAACGGGTTAATGGCCACGGCGTATCTCAAGGTCGATCAAGCCATAGGAAATTCTCAGGCGCGGGAGTTTGCCCTTAAAACGCTTCAGCGGCTGTACAAAGAACGCTATCAACCTGGGCGTGGCTTGGCGCATCTGGCTCAGAAGGGTCACCCGCAGGGATTCGGGTTACTCGCGGACCAGGTCTTCTTTGCGGAAGCCTTGCTCGAAGCCTTTTTGACCACCGGTGCATCCCTCTATCTGGAACAGGCAAAGACAGTCGTGGATGACGCCGTCCACCTGCTTGAAGATCCACAGGCATGGGGGTTTTTTGATCGGATGTCGGGGGAGGGCTCTTTGGGATTACTGAAATTTCCTCATAAAGACCTTGAGGTGAATGCCGCACTGTCCATGGTTTTTTCCGACTTGTTTTACCTCACCCGGAACATGCTGTATCGGGACAAAGCCCGCAATGTTCTTCAATTTCTCGTGGGTCGGGCCGGTCCGTTGCCAATAGCCCAAACCGGTCGTGCCATCAATCGGTTCCTGCAATATCCCGTTCATATTGTGGTCGTGGGTGAAAAATCTACTGTTGAAGCCCAATCCCTGTTTCTCCAAAGCTTAGCGTTCTATGTTCCCGGGAAAATAGTCCGGTTTCTGGATCCCCGCGTCGATTCTCTTGCGCTCGGCGAGGTCACGTTTCCGAAGGTGTCCGGCCCGTTGGCGTACGTGTGCACCGAGAGATTATGCTCTAGCCCTATTGCACGGGCTGATGAGTTGCCAGACCGTTTCCAAGAAGTGTTCATCGCACTGACGGAGGTACAGAACCCCTTCTCGACGAGCGATGACACGTCAGACTTCAAGGCCCGCTAATGCAGCGTAACGCAACAAATATGATCCGAGAGAGGTAGACTTGACACCCCCATGTCATGTTGCTATAAACAGAAATGGTTGCGTTCAAGAAGATCGAGGCATTTCTCGCCTGCAGCACGAATTTGAGGCGGCCAGGGAGTTAAAAGACGTCATGTTTTCTCCCTGACTCGCACAAAAACTATTCTCAAGATTAGGAGGAATATCATGATGAATCGTCGCTCGCTTACTTTGTCTGTCTTCCTTGGTGGGTTGCTGTGTGCAATGCCACTGATTGCCCAAGCCGGCGGAATGATTAAAGGCAAAGTCATATATTCTGGCAAACCAATTCCGCCCAAGACATTTGCCTTTTCCAAATTTCCCAATCCAGCCTTCTGCAAACAAAATCCCAGCCAAGAAGGGGATGATACGCGTTTGTTGAAAGAAGTCGAAGTAGATGCGAACAAAGGGCTTAAAAATGCAATCGTATCGGTTCGCGGCATTAAAGACAAAGGCTTTAAGTCTACGCCGGAAGTGATGGCTAAGCTGTGTGAGTTCTTACCCTTTACCGGGGTGTTGGTGAACAAAGGGAACTTTATCGTGGAAAATGGCGATGCGGATCTCAATGATCCCAAGTCTAAAGAAGGGGTGTTGCATAATCCCCATAGCTTTGACGTGCTTGGTGCCAAATCTTCGACCCTGTTCAATATTGGGTTGGCGAAAAAGGGCGACAGGCTTGACAAGAAAATCAAGATGCGTATGGCCAGAAAAGGTTCCGTCCTTCGGTTACAATGTGACCAGCATGAATTTATGCAAGCGTGGTTCTTGCCCGTGACCAATGCCCATTTTGGCATGTCCGGTGGCGACGGGTCTTTTGAAATTACAGATGTCCCCGCAGGCAAGCACAAAGTCTTAGCTTGGCATCCAGTGGCTGGAAATGTGACGATGGAAGTCGAAGTCAAAGATGGCGCGACCGCTGAAGCGAACTTCGACATCAAAAAGAAAAATAAGTTTAAACAGTAAGAGACTCCTTTCGTTTTTGGGAAAATGAAACGGGCAGCAGCGGCTCATCGTTGCTGCCCGTTTTTTGTCGTGGCCTCTTCCCTTGCGTTCGTCAGTTCTAGCCCGCTAATATCTCGACAGATTCAAACGGTCCTGTGGTACGGCCCGGGACATGCTTTTGCTTCTCGCATCGAAATTTCAAGGACATGTTGTGCCTCGGGCTCTCTCTCTCGCAGAAATATTTCAGATCGGGTACTACTGGGAGACGAAAATTCTCCTCACGGCGATCAAGCTGGATCTTTTTTCAGCCTTAGATGGTCACGCTGACGCTCTCTCTGACTTAGCCCATCGATTATCTCTCGATGAACGGGCGTTGGGCCTCGTATTACATGCGTTGGTTGCGATGCGGATCTTAACGAAACAGGATGGGAAGTTTTCTAATACCAGAGTCGTCCGGAAACATCTGGTGAAAACGAGTCCTGACTACGTCGGGCACCTTCTGGTTCTTCACGATTCGGAATGGATGAACTGGGGAAACTTGGAAGATACCATCCGAACCGGTCTTTCTCCGGTCCGTCAGCATGTATTTGAAACCGACCCGGAAATGGCCGCCAACGTGTTGGCGGTGTTGGATCGGATTGGCCGAGGGAGTGGAGTCAACCTCGCGAAGTTTTTGCAACTGGATGGAGTTGAACGTGTGCTTGATGTTGGAGGGGGAGCCGGGACAAATGCGATTGCATTTTGTCGGGAATATCCCCATCTCAACGCCACAGTGTTTGATCTCCCTTCAACCCTCCAGGTGACTGAACGGTCTATTAAGGAAGCCGGGCTGGAAGACCGTATTGCCCTAATGCCAGGAAATTTCAATACGGATTCATTGGGTGGCCTCTATGATCTGGTGTTCTTGTCTGACGTTCTCCATTACCAAAATTCTCAAACCAATGCAGGGTTGGTGAACAAAGTATTTGCTCATCTCACGGAAACGGGTCGGTTGGTGATAAAGGATCGGTTTTTGGACCCGGACCGAACGAGTCCTGCTTGGACCACGGCGTTTGCTGTGCATATTCTGGTCAATACGGAACAAGGGGAGTGTTTCACGACTCAAGAAGTCATGGATTGGATGACGCAGGCTGGCTTTGAATCTGTCGTAGAACTGGAATCACGGGCAATTGTTCAGGGAATCAAACCAGGAGAGAATTAAATGGCTGAATGGTTAAAAGCACCCGGGTTTGTCGGGACGCATGCAACAATAGGGGCTGATATCAGCCAATTGATGGCGACGTTATTCACCGTGCTGTTTCTTGTCGGATGGGTGCAGGCCCAAAAAGGTAAAGGGAGCGGTCACCATTGGTTGATGCTGGGTGGGATGATCGCCATGTTGGCATTTTTCACGAGTTATTATTTATTTCGTCAGCTTGGCGTGTTGGCCTTTGAAGGAAAAGAAGGGTTCGGTGGCTCCCAGGCTTTGTATGATCATGTGTTTATTCCCCTCTTAACCTTTCACATTATTTTGGTCGTGATCGGATTGGTCATGGCCATTTACATGATTGTCCTGGGATTCCGCTCGCAGACCTTTATCAATGGCCAACGAAAGTTACGAGAGGCCATCCTGCAAACCACCGGAAAAAAAATCGGGATCATATTGGGTGGGGTGACGGCTCTTGTGCTGCTGTTATTTGTTAGTCGCGTGGCAGCGAGCGGATTTTCCGTAGGTAAACTTAGCGTCTACCTCGGACTCGTCATTCTCATTGCCATTGTTTTTGGAATTGAGGTGAGCATACAACGCATTTGGCCGAATGGTGCGCGACGCCATCGAGTCTTGGGACGGTTTACCATGGTGGTGTATTGCGTCTTGTTCGTGACTGGAAGTATGACCTATACCATGCTGTATATTTTGTATCCTGGAAGAATTGGGTAGTTGCGTGATGCAGTGTACCTGTGGCTCTGATTTCCGATGTGAGGCTCTTGAAGAATGGGATGACGTGCATACCTTGCTTCGTTATCGCTGTGAACATTGTGGGTTTCGGTTAGGAATCGAAACGGATAATCGAGAAGCAAGTGTGTTGTTTGACCGCCCAGTCTGGACTGATGAGGCCCAGCAGGGGTTAGATCGGCTGCCACCGTATGTGGAACCTCTTGTTCGGCAAGAGGTGGAAAACCATGCGGGTCGAAAAAGTATCACATTGATTTCAACTGGTTTGATGACGGAAGCTAGGAACCAGGGGCCGGTGTCGTGGCATCCTGATGCTGAGAGACGTTTATCCCGAATCCCAGGACCGGTTCGTGCGATGGCGCGTGTGGAATTGGAGCGTACGGCTCAGGACAGAGGCATGTCAGAAGTCACGGTGGCTCTGATGGAAGCAATCAAGGTCCGCTATTTCGGGATGGCGACACCGACGTCGTAACGCATAAGACGTGCTCTGTGCCGGCAAAGAATAATGGACATTCAGCGTAAGCGTAGTTTCCTTGCATCCCGTATTCCACGTCACCTGCTTGAGAAATTCCGATGCTCCATCGATTAGCACTCCGAGTAATTCCCCAACTGAATGCAGCCGTCACTGAATCCGATGTTCGAAAGCGGAAGCGTCGGGTGATGCTCATTCCAGGGTTTGTGGCCTTTGCCCTTTACCATCTCTTCAAAGATGTTCTTCCGCTATCCGACCCATTTGTGTTGTTGGCGATGAGCGGTGTCCTCGCGATGCTCGCCTCGTCTTGGGCGTATACGATGGGACGTACAGCGTCTCTTGTCCACGTTTGCCAAACAGATGGTCTTAGCCGTCTTCTCTGGGTGGGCGGATGGATCGGGTTTGTCTATGGCGTGCAGCTTTCGTTGTTGGTGTTGGCGCTTCTGGCCCTCTTTGTCGATTATCATTTTCTGCTGCATCCTGAAGGGCCAGCCATGATGGCCTTGATTATCTCCTGCACGTCGGTCACCCGTGATGCTTTTGAAATCGGGCACGTGGTACGCATGGAATCCTCTGGTATGCATATGGTGACCTTTCCCGACGGTGGGTCGTTTCGTGAATTGCTCCAGCGCGACTTTCTTTGTCTGGCCGGATGGGTAGGCGCGGGGTTGGTTGCCGGTGGAACGGCTGCGGTTGTCTATCGACTTGGCTGGACAGGGGTAGGGAAGGAGATTGGGCAGGCGATTCTGGTTTGTGTTGTGGCGGCCTGTTTCGCTCATGGAGCATTTTTATCTGGGAAACATCCTCTCGAACACTTCTCGGATCGCTTCACAAGACAATCATGGTGGGAAGCCTGTCGATTTTGGATGTGGCCTTGTTTGACTTTTGCTTGGACTTACTATTTAGTGCAGATTGGCCTTATTGCGTTTGTGTTGCAGGTTAAAGGAGGGTCCCTTGTCGTTCACTTGGCCCTTGGTGGGGTCACCGCGGGTATGATGGCAGGGTATGGGTATTTCTTGGGGGCTCGAGTGTTTGTGGAGGCTCAAACACAAGGCGGATTCTCCGAAGGGTTAACGCGTTGTCCCTTCGTGATGGAAATTCTAGCCAAAACAGGATGGGTGGCGTCAGGACGGAAATCCAATCCCGTTATGGTAGGGCAGGGACAACCTGAACAACCGCGAGATCTGCTTTCATGAAAATCGTTTTCCGTGTTTCCCTGCTGATCTTTGTAGGCTGTTCACTTGTCGCCCCAATGCCGTTGTGGGCGAGTTCGGAGGCCTCCTCCCTTCATCACCAGAACCAAGATGTCTATTATAAGACTGCAGGAACTCCGCAAGGCCCTCCAGCCGCAGAGACTGAATCCGGTTATCCACAATGGCGACCGCTCGATAACCGGATTGTAATTTGGGTTATCACGCAGCAGCATACCTATTTCGGAGGATTCGTCCTCGCGCTCCCGTTGTTTGCGTTTCTCCTGGAATTCTTTGGCGTGTCACGTCGTGATCCGCAGGCGGCCAAACGCTACGATGGACTCGGTCGCGATATTCTTCGTGTCGGGGTTCTCTCGCTCTCAGTCACGGCGCTGCTTGGGAGTTTTATGCTTGGTGCGTTTCTGACGTTCTATCCTGTTTTTATGAAGTACATGGGATCGACGTTTAAACAGATGATGCCGTTTTATGCCGCGGTGTTTTTAGGCGAATTCTTTCTTCTCGTGTTGTACTACTACAGTTGGGACCGTCTGGCCCACGGAGCCAGGAAATGGGTGCACATGTCGATCGGGGTAGTTGCGAATGCCATGGGAGTGCTTTTGCTCCTGTTGGCCAATGCCTGGGCGTCTTTTATGATGGCGCCGGCGGGGGTGAACGCCGAGGGACAGTTTCTAGGGAATGTCTGGCATTTATTGCATTCGCCATTATGGAATCCGCTCAATGCCCATCGGTTCTTAGCGGATATTATGTCCGGGGGGGCTGTGGTTGTGGCGTATGCGGCGTATCGGTTTTTGAAGGCCAGGGTCCAAGAAGAGCGGGCGTATTATGATTGGGTGAGCTATGTGTTCATTATCGTGATGGTGTGCGCCTTGCTCCCCATGCCCTTTGCCGGGTATTGGCTTATGCGCTCCGTCTTTGAATTCCGTCAAGAAATGGGCATGACCATGATGGGCGGGTTGCTGTCCTGGCTTTTCGTGGTTCAGGCTACCACTATTGGGGCGCTGTTCCTCGGCATTAATTATTATATCTGGCAATCCTTGGGACGGTTACGTGACGGAGAACGGTACCATCCTTGTTTCAAAATAATCCTTGGGGGGCTGATGGTGTCGTTTCTGGTATGGTTTACTCCCCATACCCTTGCCATGACTCCCAGTGAAATGAAAGCGGTGGGAGCGGCGCAACATCCCGTCATTGGGCAATTTGGGGTGATGTCCGCCAAAAATGGCGCCATTAATATCATGATTTGCCTGACGGCCTTGAGCTACCTGTTGTATCGCCGTGCCAATCGAATCATTACTGTCCCTTGGGCCCCAGCGGGAAATATTGCGATCGGGGTTTTGTTTGTATTGGGCATGGCCAATATTGTCTGGGTTGCGATTTATGGGTTTTTTATTCCCGCCCATATCCGTGTAGGATTGTCCATTCCGCAGGGTGCAACTACAGCGACGGTTTTGCTCGTCGGGTTGGTGATCAATTATTTTCTGTTGAAGGGGAGTGAAATTCGAGGTCCCGTCCAATGGGGCAAGATATCCATACGAGGGATGGTGGCGTTGTTTGGGGTCGCCGCGATCTTTTCCTGGGTGATGGGGTTGATGGGGTATATTCGGTCAGCCGGTCGTTTAGGGTGGCATGTGAATGAACTGATGGAGGATCTTTCTCCTTGGGCCTTTACCCCTCCGATTACTTTTGCGGCCCAAATGGTGACCCTCAATATGGTGTTATTTTGGGTTTCGGTATTTTTCATGTTTTGGTTGTCTACGCGTGACCGACAGTTAGCCGTGGAAGAAGATACGCCGGCGGGAACCGAACGTATGTCTTTCGTGCGGGCTTTTTCAAGAGAGGAGTCGGTATGAGAACAGCTCAAGGAAGCATACGCAAGGAGTGCTTGGTCCTTCTTCTGCTTGTTGTTCCCCTTTCCGTGGGAAGCGGGCAGGCTTTCTCGCAGGTGGTGATGCTCGAAAATTTTCAAAATCCTGATGAGGAAAGGTTCCCCAAGGGATGGGAAGGGTCACGAAGCACCGTCACCGCAAAAGAGGCGTACTCTCTTCATAGTCAAGGGGACACCGTATTTCTGAAAGGCAAGGGGGCGAATCAGCGGGTGTATACGAAGCACATTGATTGGAATCCCCAAACCCACCCTATTCTCACGTGGAGATGGCGCCTGCACGTCGTCCCGGAGAAGGCTGATTTTATTGCGGCGCTCTTTGCGAATTTGGATACGGATTTGATGTTTATTCCAATTTCGACGAAGTATGTCTGGAGTGGCACGAAACGCAGAGGCTCTGTCACGGATGGTGGATTGTTTGGCGCGGCAGAGGTCGTGATTCGTTCAGGCCCCCATCCCTTGGGTGAATGGGTAGAAGAAGCGGTCAATACCTACAAAGATTTTCAAGAGATTCATGGTCATGAACCGGCTCCCAAGGCGTGGGGAATTTCTCTTCAAAGTGGGCCTGGGGTGGAAATAGATTTCGGTTCAATCGAGGTTCATGCGGAATAACGCCTTGCGGCTGCGTGTCGAAGAGGAGGTCGTCGATTTCTAAGGGAACCATGATAGATGTGCTCCTCGGCGTTGTGGTCATGGGGACGGTCGGGGTGCTCATTGGAATCCTTTTGGGCGACTCCTTTTTTTATTTCGCGGCAGGGCTGGGGGTCATTTTAGGTATCGGTATCGGTCTCATTGGCGGTCGTCGGTTTTTTCTCGGGATTTTTATTGGAACGTTTTCAGGGGGTGCGTTGGCTTGGGCTATTTCCGGCCCTGAAAATATTACGGTGGGTGCGGGATCCGGGGCGGCGATGGGCGGATTTTTGGGCATTTGGATCTCAATGTTGATTGATGTGTTTTGGCGAAAACCAGTGAAGACCATTCCCTCTTCCGACCAAGAAGCCTAAGGCGGGAATAGGAAAGGTCCTCTTTGTTGAAAACCCTGACGCGAAGCTGACTTCTGGAGAGTTATGGAAAATCGCGGGGTGCTCATCGGCTCCATCATCTTTGTCTTTGCCTCGTTTATCTTGATGATGGCCATGTTGATCTATGAAACGTATAAAGGGAAAGAAGAGCTAGACCGGTTGGTCTCGAAGTCTCAAAAACCCAACCCTCGGGTTATCACTCCAGTGAAAATTCAAGATTTTTCGATGTATCGTACCTTGGTTGGAGATGAGGGTCGTGAGATGGTCGAAATCCCCGAAGGGCCTTTTACCATGGGGTATGATCAAGGGGATCCCGATGAGGCCCCTGCGCACCCGGTGTATGTGCGGACGTACTTTATCGATCTCAAGGAAGTCACTCAGTCGGAGTACGATCGTTTTGTCAAGATGGTCAAGCGAGGGAACCCTCAGGTTCCGGTTTTCGAAGAAGATATTGCAAAACTCATTGATCCGGATTTTCCCGTCGTGGGCGTTGGATGGAATGATGCCTTTGCCTATTGCCGGTGGGCGGGGAAACGGCTGCCGACCGAAGCCGAATGGGAGAGAGCGGCTCGTGGTGAAGGGCGACGACTGTATCCTTGGGGACATGAATTTCGTGACCTGGTTTCCAATATCGATGGTGAAGACGATGGGTTTAAGTATTTGGCGCCTGTGGGTTCTTTTGAAGGCGGACGGAGTCCGTATGGGGTCTACGACATGACGGGAAATGTTGCCGAATGGGTTGCGGATACCTATGACCCGCAATATTATCAACATTCACCCTTTCGTGATCCTTCTGGTCCGGACAGCACAGAATTTAGAGTCATTCGAGGGGCAACTTGGCGTGATTCCAAACTCAACGCGAGATTGACCAAACGGTTTTCAGCCAAAATGTGGCGAGCCGATGCGACGATCGGGTTCCGTTGCGCCAAAGATGTCGAGGCCAGAAAATAAGCATCCTGACGGCGGTTGTCAGGGCCGTGTTCATCAAATCTATCGAGGCTTCGCTACCATGGATGGGAGATTGAAACTGATCTTGCTTGCCGTGATTTTATTCATGGTGGGCATGCCAATATCAGGAATTTTGCGTGGCACGAAGTCGCCTCCCCCCGATCCAGATCTTGCGGAGATTGTCAAACCTCTTCAGGCTATCGAGTCTTCTCCCTCCGAACCCTTGCAGACCATCATTCAAGAAGACATGGTGTTTATTCCTCCGGGAAAGTTTGTTCAAGGGACCAGCCAAGGCGGATTTAATGAACGCCCTGAGCGTCTGGTCCCTCTTGAGGGATTTTGGATCGATCGGTATGAGGTGACGAATCACCACTATAGAACATTTGTGGAGCAAACTGGTCATCGAAAACCAGGCCCTCCGTCTCGATATGCCAAACGGTTAGCCCAATTGCGTGGACCGAATCAGCCTGTTGCCTATGTCTCTTGGTATGATGCGGATGCCTATTGCAAATGGAAAGGAAAGCGTTTGCCGAGAGAAGCCGAGTGGGAGAAAGCGACGCGAGGGATAGACGGTCGGTTATGGCCTTGGGGAAATTCTCCGAGGATCCACAAGGCAAATTTGGGGGGAGAGGCAGATGGATACGAAGCCACGGCGTCTGTTGGCTCGTTCCCATTGGATAGAAGCCCTTTTGGCGTGTATGACGGTTTTGGAAACCTGATGGAATGGGCCGACAATTGGTATGAGGAGCAAACGCCTCATTCCAGTGAAACTGGAGAGGCAAGTGTTGCCGACCGTGGGGGGTACAAGACTCTTCGCGGGGCAGGGTATACAAGTTATGGAAACGACTTGAGAATTACGGCAAGAAATTTCATGGTTCCAGATTTTCGGGATGAAACTATCGGCTTTCGTTGTGCTGCGTCAGAGCGACAAAATACTCGGGACCCCACGCTGGAGCCTCACCCTAAGCTTTAGCGTAGGCTAGAGAAAGTCAAAGTAATACAGTATCAAAAAGACGGCCAAAAGAATATTGACAACCATTCCGGCCAACACTATAATGTCGAACAATTTTGCGTTATTTCTCATTCGTTTCACCATTTCGTGAAAAGTAAAAGTATCTGTTCATTATCATATGTCGAAGAAATGTGTCAAGCGTACAATTTATTAAGGTCAAACATCTAGAGGGAAAGCTAAGATGGCGAAAACTGATCCGTTTCCAATCAAGCTGGGCAAGGGGATATTCTATGTGACCTGTGCTATAAGTTTGTGGTTTTTTTATTGGTTTGCCGGTATCCAATGTCCTTGTTGAAAAAAACTGACTGGATAGAGTTTAAAGAGGAGGGTTTCATATGCAGACGGCTCTGTACCTCATCATTTCAATCGTGATTTCCGTGGCCTATTTTCAGTTCATCGACTGGGCGCTGATGGATATGCAGGGCTTGGATTATTTCTATATTCTCAGGTAACCCCGATAGTAATCATTCTGAAAAAAATGAACAACATAATAGGTTTATTGTTCTTTGAATAATTTCAAAGAAAGAAGGAGGTTGGTTATGGGTCGCCTCAAAAATGGACAGGCCAGAAAAAAAATCCTGGCAGTCACTGGTCTTTTTGCAATGGGAGCCATGTTGTTGCTCCCGATTTTTGTGGCACTGCCGGCCTTGGCCGGTGGAGGCGGTCCCGTAGCAGGGGCACCGCCTCCTGATGTCGTAGCTGCTGAGGAAGCCGAAGGGGTGGAAGGTGAAGAAGCAAAAGTCGAAATTGGCAGAGATGTCTACTACAAAACGGAGGGGCCTGCGGTCGGTGCTCCGGCCCCGAAAACTGCCGATACGGAAGAATTCTATCCACGATATAACTTCGAAAGCAGGGTCCTGCTTTGGGTGGCCAATCAGCAGCATCTGTACTATGGCAGCTTTGTGTTAGCCGTGCCGATTTTCTGTATGTGTATCGAGTTTGCCGGGTTGGTGAGTAAAGACAGAGCAATGGCAAAGAAGTATGACCAGTTGGCTTATGACTTTGTTAAAATCAGCCTGACCGCCTACTCGCTGACTGCCATCCTCGGTGGTATTCTCATATTCACATTCCTGACGCTGTATCCAGCCTTTTTTGGGTATCTTTCCAGTATTTTTCGACCAGTGATGCATATCTATGCCCTGATGTTCGTGGCAGAAAGCGGAACCCTCTACATCTACTACTATGGATGGGACAAGATGAAAGATGGGTTATTAAAATGGCTCCATGCCAGTATGTCGGTGGTGTTGAACGTCATTGGGACGGTGTTGATGTTCCTGGCTAATTCATGGATTGGCTTCATGATGTCGCCCGCTGGGGTGGATGAGCAGGGACGATATCTGGGAAATATTTGGCATGCCATTCATACGGCGCTCTGGAATCCTCTGAATGTGCATCGGATTCTTGGGAATATGGCCTTTGGTGGTGGCGTGGTGGCGGCGTATGCTGCGTATCGGTTCCTGTCAGCAAAGAATGATGAAGAGCGCGCCCATTACGATTGGATGGGATATATCGCGATGTCGCTGGGTGTGGCTTTCCTGATTCCCCTGCCGTTTGCCGGCTATTGGCTCATGCGCGAAGTGTATGCCTACCGTCAACAAATGGGAATTACCTTGATGGGTGGGCTGTTGGCTTGGTTGTTCATTATTCAGGCGACAATGATCGGCATCCTGTTTTTGACGACAAACTACTATCTCTGGCAAGCCCTCGGACGAATGACCGGAGGGGAGAGGTTTCGGCCTTATATTAAGTATTTTGTGTTCATTTTGGTGGTGGGATTGTTGGTCTTTATCACTCCACACACTATTGTGATGACGCCGGCTGAATTAAAGGCCATGGGAGGTCAGCAGCATCCGGTCTTAGGTAACTATGGCGTCATGTCGGCTAAGAATGGCGGAATTAACGCGATTATCATGACCACGATCGCCAGTTTTATATGGTATCAGCGTGGCAATAGGGTCCCGGCTGTCAAGTGGGCAAAGTTCGGAAATATCTTCCTGATCACATTCTTTGTGGTGGCTCATCTTAATAATGTCTGGGTCGCCTGTTACGGGTATTTCATCCCGGCCAACGTTCGAATAGGCCTCTCGGTTCCTCAGGTCGCTGGAACGCTCTCGTGCTTATTTTTTGGGTCAGCTTTAAATCTGGCGATGTTGAGTAAGTCCAGGGAACTCGGACCAATTCGATGGGGTCAGATTGCGCCACGGTCACAGTATGCCTTAATTATGTTGGCAACGGCCTTTACGTGGATGATGGGATTGATGGGTTACATTCGGTCATCGGTGAGGCTGTTCTGGCACGTCAATGAAATTATGCGCGACAATTCCCCGTGGGCGTATACGCATACCATTGGGTTTGGGGCGAATGTGATCTCCTTTAATGTGCTGTTCTTCTGGATCACGATTCTCTTTGTCTTTTGGCTTGGAGCGCTGGGTGCCAAGAAAGTGCCTGTACCTGCGTCGCAACCTGTTCCTGGTACTCCCGCGCCACAGCCTGCAACTGGTCATTAATCATTAACTGCGTATAGCAATGCGTGATGATTTTTTCATAATGAGGGTGTCCTGAACGTAGAATAGGGTTAGCCTCATTTTGGTGGAGGGGCAAGGTGGTTGAATTAATTACGGAAGCAATTTCGATTGGATGGCCTGCATTCGCCTTTTTGATAGGGCTCTTGGTGTATTTTCAGGCAAAACTGACCGATCCGGTCCAAAGGCGGCATGCAGCGTTTAAGACATTTATCGGTGTTCTGTGTGCCTTTATGGCCTTTATGGCCATTGCGAATTACAAGAATAATTTCTATGGGGAAAGTCGACTGCTGCCCGTCTCATTGGTGATGATTACCTGTTTGACGTACATTATGGGTATTTATTTCACCAACATCGGGGCCCTCATGAAAATCGGGGGGTTTATGTTTCTTGTGGCTGCGGCGCTTTCCGGATATGGAAATTGGTTGCCTCAGGTAGAAGGGGGGTTTGCGCCTCCGGAAGTAAAGTTGGACTTCCAGAGTATGACGCCTCAACAATTGGCCGATGAGGGGGAAAAAATCATTTTCGGCGGTCTTGGACAAAGTAAGGTTCAGGGGGCTATAGGGAAAGGCCAATGTCCCTTGTGCCATGGGTTCAATCAGGGATTCTTAAGTGAACGTGCCCCGAATCTTTGGGATATTCCTGCCAGAGCAGAAGAGCGGTTGAAGCACGAAAAATATCATATGAAGGATCCTGCTGCGCGGGATACCGTGCAAAAAGAAGCGTTTGAGGGATCGGGGGCGGCCAAGACCGGTCAAGAATATATCGCTGAGTCACATGCCTGTCCGAATTGTTTTGTTGTTCCTGGATTTGGCGTAAAGGGAACAAACGACATGGAAAGCCCTATGCCCAGAATTCACAAGCCACCAATTTCGCTGACTCTCGGAGAATTGGCAGCGGTGGATACCTGGCTGTACGTTCGTGAAGGGAAGGAAGCCCCCACATATGAGGAAATTTCAATGTCTTATGAAAAATTTATCCCAGAAGCAGATCGGCCACAGGCGAGTGCCGGAGGGGATGAAGCCACTGGAGGTGTGTTGGCTACCGGCGAGGAGCCCATTACGGATCTCTTCATGAAAGCGGGGTGCCCTGCCTGTCATACGATTCCAGGAATTAAAGACGCAACGGGGAAAGTGGGTCCCTTGTTGATGGAAGGCAGTAATGCTCCCCAACGGCTGAAAGATCCCGGGTATAACGGGCATGCGATGTCGACCCGTGAATACATCACCGAGTCGATTTTGAATCCCAGCATGTATGTTGTGAAAGATTTTCCGGATAACCAAATGCCAAAAAATTTCGGACAAATATTAAGTGCTGGAGCCGTCAACAAAATTGTGGATTATTTGTCCAGCTTAAAAGAGGGACAGGATCTTCCTTCGATAGAAGATTTCAATTAATAACGAATCCTTAAACTCTGTCATTCAGAAAACAGGAGTTTAATACGATGACCTGGTTAAAGTTAGTAGAAGGCTACATGCCGATGCAAATGATTTCGGAGTTGGCCGGCTCGATTTTGGTTTTTGCGTTGCTTAATTGGGCGCTCAATCGTTCAGGGATGGGCATTCCAAAATTTTGGGCTGGGGTGGGCGTCTGGATCTACATCCAACTGTATTTGAAATACCGCATTTATCCACCCATTCCATTTAGTGTCCGGGCCATTTATGGCACGGTTTCGGCGTGCGGAATTTTCATGTGGGTCTCGGGGTCGGAAGGCGAGTGGCAAGAGTTTAAGCGGCCGATCCTCAACGTGATGGATGGGATCAGCGGGTTCCATAAGGGGATGCGCACGGTGGCCTTGGTCGTGATTCCTCTGGCGTTAGGGGGCTTTGCGTATAACTCGTTTTTGCCGAGTTTTGAAGAACCGATTGAGTTGAGGACCGTGCATCCGGCGCCGCCGGCGACCACCAAAGTGCATGGCAAGACTTTTGTGCTGCAAGTGGTGGAAAACCCTTATCGGATCAATAGCGAGGGTAAGTACGACCAAGCGTATACCGACGCCAGGATTGTGGAGCAGGCTATGGGGCGTTTGATGAAGGATGTGAACGATCCGAACTACAATCCGTGGGACCCGAACGCCGAGGGCTACATCAGGTACGTGCGGGAAGGTGGGGAAATCTTTTTTCAAAACTGTCATTTCTGTCACGGCGATAATTTGAATGGCCGTGGGCTGTGGGCCTATGCGTTTAACCCGATCCCGGCAAATTTCACGGATGCGGGCACGATTGCGCAGTTGCAAGAGACCTTTGTGTTCTGGCGAGTGTCCAAAGGGGGGATTGGGCTGCCGGGAGAAGGATTCCCGTGGGCCTCGGTGATGCCCCCGTGGGAGCAGCACCTGACGGTGGACGAAATCTGGAAGGTGGTCATGTTTGAATACTGGCACACAGGTTACTATCCCCGGACATGGGATTAAGCGAGCCGGAGCGATAACGACTGCTAAGAGGAGCAGAGTAAACCAATGAGGAGCAAGATGAAACGTTCGACCAACACGGTAGCCCGTTGGAGTGTGATAGTCAGCGTGAGCATAGCGCTCGGGGTAGGGATGTCGCCGAGCAGTTGGGGACAGGAAGAAGAGTTGCCAGAAGGATTTGTCAAACAAGGCTTCCCGTCTGAGCCGGCAGCCGAGCAAATCGAAGCGGGCAAGCGGGTGTACTTTACCAAATGTGTGTGGTGCCATGGAGTCGAGGGCTCTGGGGATGGGCCGGGGGCGGTGCGGTTGTGGCCGCGCCCTCGAAATTTCAATGCGGGGACGTTTAAGATTCGGCACACGGCCAGCGGGCAGTTGCCCCTGATTGATGTGGATCTGCTGGAGACGGTTACGCATGGATTGCCGGGTTCGGCGATGCCGTCTTGGGAAGGCATTCTGACCGAGCAGCAGCGCAAGGATGTGCTGGCGTTCGTGACCACGCAGTTAGTCCAAGACCGGTCGTGGCAAGATGAAGAATTTGAAGAATTTTTCGTGCTCGACTTGGAGGGGTTGCCACCCAAGCCAGGGACGCCAGAATCCATCAAACGCGGAGCAGAGTTGGTGATTGAGAAGAAATGTATCGAGTGTCATGGTGTGGAAGGTCGGGGCGATGGGAATGCGTTTAACCTCAAAGATGACTGGGGGTTTTCCATCCAACCAGCGGATTGGCACAAATGCTGGAACTTCCGAGGCAGCCGGCAAGATCCCTACAACGTGAAGAATATTTTCCGCACTTTTTCGACGGGGCTGAATGGGACGCCGATGCCCTCGTTTGCCGACAATACGAGCGTGGACGAACGATGGGACATCGCCAACTATGTCAATTCGCTCTGTGAACGGGAGCAGGAGATTGAGATTGCCAAGGGGGAGATAACCGAGGAGATCGCGCAAACGCTCTCGAAAAGTCAGCCGTTAGGGATTGATCCTTTGACGGACAAGCCCAAGAGTACCTTTGTGATTCCGTCGAAATATGTCGACGGCGAACTGCCCACGGATGAACGGGATGATCGCTGGGCTCTGATTCCTCGTCGGTGGATTGCCATGGGCGGGCAGATTACGCATAAGCCGAGGAATTTTGTGAACCGGATTGACGATATGTGGGTCCGGGCGTTGTACAACGATACGCATATCGAGTTTCTCTTCCGGTGGGATGACCGGACCAAGAGTGTACAAGAGGAAGAAGTCGATTGGGATCCCACTGAAGTAAACTTGTCGGATTACGGCGTTGAAGAGCAAACGCCGCAGGGAACGACTTTTGAGGAAGACCCCTTCCATCAAGAGTCGATTGCGGCCAAACAAAAAGATGGGTATGCGGTGTACAACGACGGGGTGGCCTTCCAATTTCCTATCAAATGGCAGGAACTGCCTGCGCCGCGGAAGCCGCGCTATCTGTGGGGAGATGAGAGGTTTGCTGCCGATTTGACGAAGTGGACGGCGGATGGGACCCTGGCAGTGTATGAAGGAACTGGCTGGGATCAGGACTTCACCGAAGTCGACTTTCAGGAGGAAGTCGAAGTGGTGAAAGCCGAGTGGGCCAATGGGCAGTGGACCGTGATTGTGAAACGTCCGCTGAAGGGCGACTATGATGAAGTGGCGTATTTAGAGCAGGGTAAATATATACCGATGGTGTTCTTTGCGTGGGATGGGCACAATGGGGATGTGGGTCGGAAGATGGCGGTATCGGCCTTTTACTATTTGGTGATGGAACCCCCAATTCCGATGACGACATATTTCTATCCGGCACTGATTACCTTCGGGATCGTGATTGTAGAAGGTTGGGTGTTAGGACGGCGAGCCAATAAGCGCAAAAAACCCCAGGGATAGGCCTAGCTACGGGCTAGTGCCAAAAGCCCCAAAGGGGGGTGGAGCGTTCCACCCCCCTTTTTTTTAGCGAGTGATGATGTGATTCAAGATATTTCAGGCGTGGTCTTAGCCGGTGGGAAGAGCAGAAGAATGGGGACGGATAAACGATATGTGTCCGTTCATGGGAAATCGCTTTTAGACAGGGTTCTGTCTGTTTTGCTTGATGTTTTCCAGGAAGTGTTATTGGTGTTGGCCGAAGAGGATATAGGGGGGCAAGACGATAGAGTCAAGATCGTCACTGATTTTGTACCGGGCTGTGCGGCTGTAGGAGGGCTGTACACAGGACTGTATCATTCTCAATATTCGCGAGTATTCGTAGTGGCCTGTGATATGCCATTTCTAGAATCGGCTGTCATTGAGCTTTTTTCTAAAAAAGCCGAGGCAACGGATATTGTCCTCGCTCAATTGGTGAATGGGCTTCAGCCTCTACACGGGTTGTATTCACAAAAATGCCTTCCATTTTTAAAGGAGATGATTGAGGCCCAAGACCTGCGTCTTCAAAATATTACTAATAAACAAGGTCTTACCGTGCATCATATTTCTGAATCAGAGATTAAAATCCTGGACCCCCAACTTCTTTCCTTTTTGAATGTGAACTCACCAGCTGATCTTGAACTTGCGAGAAAAATCACCCCCGCTAGTTCCCATTGATGAGCGATTCATCGAAACGGCAAACTGTTGTGATCATCCATCCTGGAGCCGTAGGAGATGTTCTTTTGTCCTTGCCCGCTATCAGAATGGTTCGCCAGGCCTTTGTTTCTCATGAGATTGTTCTGATGGCACAACCCCACATTGGCCGCTTGCTGCAGGGTTGTGGAGAAATCGATCAGGTGTGGAGTATCGATGGGTCAGTCTTGAGCGAATTGTATTGTGACAATCCTACGCTACGGACTTCGATTCGGGAGGTTTTATCTCGCACCACCCACATGGTGGGCTGGCTCCAAGATACGGATAAAAGACTGGCTCACACTTTTCGAAGTCTTGGGGTGCAGCAGGTACTTTTTATTTCACCAAAAGATACCAGGTTGCAATCGTGTCATATGTCGGAACGCTATATGGAAACGCTCAAGCCATGGGGAGGTCCCTTGGGATGGCGAAGGATTTCTTTTTCCCCTTTGAAGGTGAAGAGCCTAAGATATGCTGATTCTCAATTCGAAGGTGTGGGTTATACGAATGAGAACAAAACCGTGCTCATCCACCCGGGTAGCGGGAGTCCCCATAAATGCCTTCCCTCTGAAGTACTGGGACGCCTCGTACAGGAGGTAGCTCGTGACCCTGAAATTAGGGTTTTAATCTGTGAAGGTCCTAGTGATCGTGCTTGTGTGGAGCGTCTCCTATGCAAAATAGATGATAAATCCTATGGTATTCTCCGTGAGAAAACTCTTGAAGAGATGTCTCATTTCCTGTTCCATGCGGACGTGTTTCTTGGTCATGACTCGGGTTTTACGCATTTAGCCGCTGCGGTGGGTCTGCCCACCGTGGTTCTCTTTGGTCCAACGGATCCAGCGCAATGGCAACCGCTTGGAGAACACGTGGTTGTGGAAACGGGGCCAGCCTGTCGGTGCCAAACATGGACACAGGTTCAGGAATGTCGAGAAAAAGTGTGCGTTACTCATTCTGTTGAAGAGGTCGTCAGAGTCGTGAAAAAACAATTGGATCAAGTCACCCGGACACAAGCACAACAAACGCCGACGACAGGTGCACGAAGAGCACCTTTGCTTGCGAGGCCCCAAAGGTTCTGTTAGAGTTTCCACCCGCTTTTCCTTAATTGCCTGACTCTTTTTACGATAAAATCATGTCCGTTGGAATCGTGCAAGAACAGGTGGCCTCTGCTATGACCAACGCCCTCCTGCAACTGCAGCAACAGGGTTTATTGCAATCAACACATTTCCCTCAGCCTGCGGTTGATTTTCCCAAACGTGAGGAATGGGGAGATCTGTCCTCGAGTGTGGCCATGGTCATTGCGAAACAGGAAAAACGTCCGCCGTTGGAAGTGGCACACGTGATTGCCGATCAACTTCAAACCTCGTGCGCTTTTTTGGAAACAGTGTCGGTGGTGCCACCCGGATTTTTAAATTTCACGCTTCGCTCGGACTGTTGGTTTTCCGTACTCGATGAGATTGAGCTGACAGGCGACCGGTATGGGCACAGCACGATGGGACAAGGGCAACGAGTCCTTTTGGAGTTTGTCAGTGCAAATCCCACAGGCCCGCTCCATATGGGCCATGGGCGTGGGGCGGCCTTGGGTGAAGCCTTAGCCAGATTGCTGAGATCGGCTGGGTATGAAGTCGATAAAGAATATTATATTAATGATGCGGGTCGCCAGATGAAACTGTTAGCTGACTCGGTGTATGCTCGGTATCTTGAAATTCACGGTCGGGAATTTTCCTTTCCCGAGGATGGCTACCATGGAGACTATATCAAAACTCTTGCCCAAGCCGTGGCTCAAGAGAAGGGTGCGCACCTTTTGACCGTAAGCCTTGAAGACGCACGACGAGAATGTGGCCGATGGGCCTCTCAAGAACTTGTGCGAGCCATTAAAGAGGACCTTGCGCACTTTGGGGTAGAGTTTGAGACTTGGTATAGCGAGTCGGCGCTGGTTGCCTCAGGGAAGATACAGGCAGCCCTGAATGATCTTCAACAACGGGATCTGGTGTTTACACAGGATGATGCGACATGGTTCCGGTCTTCGCGATTTCAAGATGAAAAAGACCGCGTGGTATGCAAACGGGATGGTGACTATACCTATCTGGCCTCAGACATCGCTTATCATTTTGATAAGTTGCGTCGGAGGTACGAGTGGTTGATTAATATTTGGGGCGCGGATCATCATGGATACGTCCCGCGTATGCAATCCGTGATTCAAGCCTTTGGCTACGGCAATGATTGCTTACGGGTGGTCTTGGTCCAAATGGTGCGTTTGTTGCGTGGCGGGAAAAAAGTTGAGATGTCCAAACGAGCCGGGGAATTTGTGACGCTTCAGGATGTCGTTGATGAAGTGGGTGCCGATGCAGCCAAGTTTTTCTTTCTGATGCGTCGTTCGGATACCCATCTTGAATTCGATCTGGAATTAGCGAAGAAGCAATCCGCTGAAAATCCTGTCTATTATGTTCAGTATGCTCACGCGCGACTTGCCAGTTTATTCCGGATGGCCCACGAACAAGGGTTTCTCGTGTCTCCGGTTAGCGAGGCCCCACTGTTCGCGTTGGTGCAGCCGGAAGAAATTCGGCTGATGAAACAGTTATCGAGTTTCCCCGGATTGCTTGAAGCGAGTGCTAAGGCCTTGGAGCCTCATCGCATCACGTTTTATCTTCTCGAACTTGCAGGATTTCTCCATGTCTTTTATTACAAACATCGCGTCCTCCCGCCCGGGGTCGATGGCGTCAAGGAGGAAGAGTCTGGTGGACTCGATCATGGCGAGGAATCGAGCGAACCGGTTCAAGAAGTTGTATCTCAGGAATTGACCATAGCTAGACTCGTGCTTTTAAAACAAGTTCAAACGGTTATTAAAAATGGACTTCGTTTATTGGGCGTCAGTGCTCCGGAAAAAATGTAAAGATTGTTCGGAGGTTGTGTGAGTGAGGAAACGATTTTCCAGTTGTGAACGAAACATCCATAGAACTTGATTGACACGTATTGTGATTGCCTTCTCTGTTGTACAGCATGACCCGCAGTGCGCTGCCCGTTCTGCCGTTCTGGCTACCCCTCATGGCACCATCGACACGCCGGCGTTTATGCCGGTCGGCACGCTAGGCACGGTGAAGGGGATTGCTCCCGATGAGCTTCAGGGTTTGGGGTTCGGGTTGATGTTAAGTAATGCCTATCACTTGTACTTGCGACCCGGTCATCAACTCATTCAAGAGCAAGGCGGGCTTCACCAATTTACCGGATGGAAGGGTTCGATTGTAACGGATAGCGGTGGCTTCCAATTAGTCAGCCTTGCGAATTTGCGTGAGATCACGGATGACGGTATTTCCTTTCGATCTCATTTAGATGGGTCGGCACACCATCTCACCCCTGAATTGTGTATGGAAATCCAAATGGCCCTGGGATCGGATATTATGATGGCATTAGATGAATGTCAGCCCCATCCATGTTCAAAAGAACAAGCCCAGGCCTCGGTCGTGCGGACGACGAAGTGGGCGAACCGCTGTGTCTTGGTCTCACGTGGCCGGCAGCACGCTCTGTTTGGCATTGTGCAAGGCGCACTGGATGCCGATCTTCGCCGACAGTCCGCCCGTGATCTCGTTGAAATAGGATTTGATGGGTACGCCATTGGTGGTTTATCGTTAGGGGAAGAGAAGCGTGCCCTGCTTGCCATGATTGAAGTTTCGGTCGCCGAGCTTCCCCCTTCCCACCCTCGTTACCTGATGGGGGTCGGCCTTCCTGAAGATCTTGTCGAAGGCGTCATGCGCGGTATGGATATGTTCGATTGCGTGATTCCATCGCGACATGGGCGGACGGGATGGTTATTCACGACTCAGGGCCGGGTCTTGATCAAACATGCTCAACATGCGAAGGATGAGTCCCCGATAGATGCGCAGTGCGGATGTCCGGTATGCCAGAAATATTCCCGGGCCTATTTGCGGCATCTCTATCTATCGAATGAAATGTTAGGAGTGCGACTCAACACCATTCATAATCTTTGGTATTATCGAGAGCTTATGGCGACGATGCGTTCGGCGATTCAAGCCGGCGCCTTTCTCGCATTTCGCCAGCGGTTTTATGAACAACGCCGTGATTGTGCGAAAAGTGCTTTGCATGCCGAACTGGTAGGCGTCGGTGATCCGACCGTTGCCGGGGGATCGAAAAAAGGAAAGGATGGTTAAATGGAAATGGAGATGTCCTCGATAGCCTGGGCCCAAACAGGAGGGGCACCGGAGGGGGCGGCGGGGTTGATTTCTTTTGCTCCTTTCATTTTGATTTTCGTGGTGTTTTATTTTCTGTTGATCATGCCGCAGCAGAAGAAACAAAAACAGCACAAGGAGATGTTACGCAAGTTAAAGAAAGGGGATAAAATCATTACGTCCGCCGGCATCTGGGGGGCCATCACCAGGTTGGAGAAAGACACCGCCACTGTGCACATTGACGATAATACGAAGGTGAAGATTCAACGTGAGAATATTACTCGGTTACGGACGGATGAAGAAGGGTAGAGGACAAAGGGCAACAGCATGAAAAAAATTCGTGGCCGACTGTTTTTTGTCTTGTTCCTGTCCGTGGTCTCGTTCTATCTTTTTCTCCCCTCTTGGCCCGGGCTTTATGACCGAATTCCAGAGAGCATCAAGTGGCTGATTCCCCCTCGTGGGGTCTCGCTTGGCCTCGATCTGCAAGGCGGCATTCATTTGGTGTTAGAGGTGGAAGAAGATCGAGCTGTCGAGATTGCCATCGACCGGGCAGCCAAAGCCATGCAAGACCTTTTAGCTGACAAAGATCTTGCCTTTGACAACATTGAAAGAGTCAATGGCCTTCAAGTTCAGCTTGATTTGTCGAAAGACGGAACAGTCGAAGAAACCGCAGAGCTTATTCGTGAGGCGTTCCCTGCCTATTTTCAAGTTTCCCAGGAAGGCCAGACCTTGGTCGTTGAGCTTCTCGCCAATGAAGTTGACCGAATCAAGAACTCTGCGATTAATCAAGCGTTGGAGACGATTCGAAATCGAATCGATCAGTTCGGCGTCACGGAACCGCTGCTGCAACGTCAGGGGCGCACAGACCTTGTGATCCAACTCCCCGGAGTCAAGGACCCTGAGCGGGCAAAAAATCTGATTCAAGATACCGCCTTGCTGGAGTTCAAAATGGTCGACGAGGAAAATGAACCGGGACTCGGGTTGCCCGTGCAAGTCGAACGCAGTGAAGAGCCACGCATTCGGGAGAAATTTGCCGACAAGGTTCCTGAGGATTCGGAAATTTTGTTTGAACCCATCCCCGATCCCAAGGGCGGGGTCTCGGTGTTCAGCCGGCCATCTCTTATTCGAAAAGGTGCGGTGTTAACCGGGGATGTGTTGCAAGACGCACGTGTCAATTACACCGACTTTAGCGAAGTGTATGTGGGGGTCACGTTTGATAGCAAAGGGGCGAAAGAATTCGGACGTATTACCAGCGCCAATGTTGGGAAGTTCATGGCTATTGTCTTGGATGGCACGATCTATTCGGCACCACGCATTAACGAACCGATACTTGGCGGACGGGCTCAGATCACTGGGAACTTCACCACGGACGAGGCGAATGACCTGGCCATCGTCCTCCGAGCGGGAGCGCTTCCCGCGCCGATGAAAACGATACAAGATCTGACGGTGGGGCCTTCGTTAGGACGAGATTCCATTGAGAAAGGTCTGAAAACCACGATTATTGCCGGTATGATCGTGTTGATCTTTATGGTGATCTATTACCGAATGTCCGGCGTGATTGCGAATGCGGCCTTGACTTTGAATCTCGTTTGTTTGTTAGGGGCGTTATCTGGACTCAATGCCACGCTGACGTTGCCTGGTATCGCGGGTATTATTTTAACGATTGGGATGGGGGTGGACTCCAATATTTTAATTTTTGAACGCATTCGGGAAGAACTCAGGCAAGGGCGCCCCGTCCGATTAGCAGTCGATGCAGGGTACGATAAAGCCTTCTTAACGATTGTCGACTCCCACGTCACGACCTTGATTACCGGGTTGGCGTTGTTTTTATTCGGGACCGGGCCTATTAAAGGTTTTGCCGTGACCCTGTGCCTGGGCATTGCGATCAATCTTTTTACCGCATTAATCGGGACCAAAGTTGTCTTTGATCTCATCAATCGACGCAAGCTTGAACGATTGAGCATTTAACCTGTCTTGAGGCCGAGAATGTTGGAAATTATTGGAAAGACGAATATTGATTTCATGGGAAAACGCCATTTGGCCTTTGGTGTCTCCAGTGTGCTGGTGTTGATTGGATTGATTGCCATTGTTCAGATTGGGAGAGGAGCCGCCAATCTTGGAA
This sequence comes from Nitrospirales bacterium, assembly GCA_963422365.1. Lineage (GTDB taxonomy): Bacteria > Nitrospirota > Nitrospiria > Nitrospirales > UBA8639 > Bin75. Next base: position 2,388,282 of record OY729426.1, on the reverse strand, counting down.
TTGACTTTGCCGGCGGGACAGCCGTCCAATTAAAGTTTGAGAATGAGATTGGGCTTGAACACGCCCGTCAGGTACTTGGCAACCATGGCTTTCGTGAAGCGGAACTCCAAGAATTTACCCGGGATAATAAACTGCTGATTCGTATGAAGACGGAAGGGACGCTTGAACAAAAAATTGCGGCAAGAATTGTGGAGGTGTTTGAAGAAGAATTTAGTCATAACAAATTTGTGATCGATTCCAGTACGGAAATTGGACCGACGATCGGGCACCGTCTTCAACAGGACGCCTTGCTGGCGATTCTCATTTCCCTGATAGGGATTATTCTCTATGTGACAACGCGCTTTGAATTACGATTCGGTGTTGCCGCGGCGATTGCGACCTTTCATGATGTGCTGGCCGTCTTGGGCATCTATTATCTCCTTGACAAAGAAATTACCTTATTAGTTGTGACCGCGTTGCTGACCCTGGCAGGGTACTCGCTGACCGACTCCGTTGTGGTCTTCGATCGCATTCGAGAGAATTTTCGTGCCCGACGACGTGATTCTATTGTGACTATTATTAATACTGGGATTAATCAAGTGCTCACCCGAACCTTAGTCACGACCCTGACGGTGGTGCTGGTTTTAGTCCCCTTGACGATCTTTGGGGGCGAGGTGCTCCATGATTTTGCTCTCGCGTTATTACTGGGAGTTCTCATTGGGACGTATTCCTCTGTTTTTGTGGCGAGTCCTCTCCTGTTGGTTTGGCCGGGCGGAAAAGGCCGATTATTAAGTCAAGGTGCCTAAGCTCACCGCTGTCTCGTGTTACCAATCCTTGACAAGGGTTGACCTCTCTTGAAAAAATTCTCTGGAAAATTAACATGTTACGCACCAGTCCGTCTTTAGGGATTGTTACTGAAATGAAACGGTGGATTTGGTCACAGAGTCTCCAGCGTAAAACCATTCTAGGGATGGTGCTAGTTGGACTGCTTCCTCTTGCCCTTTCGTTATGTCTGACTTACGTGGAAGAGCGCCGAGCGCTTCGAGAAATTATGGGTTCAAACTTTAAGGGCATTGCGGTTGAAGTGGCGCGAAAGATTGAGACGCAAATCATGCGGGGTATTAATGAGGCTCAACAATTGGCCACCATTCCTTTTATTCGTGCCGCGGTGAGGGAAGCGAATCGAAGTTATGAAGGGAGAGAGCCTGAAAAAATCAAGGCCTTTATCGAAGAATGGAAAGAACGTTGGCTGGCCCGAAAAAACCCTCATGAATTTCCCGTCTTTGTGAACCGGATTGCGACGAATTACCTCATTGATTGGCATGCCGTCAGAAAGTCTGACTATTTAGGGATTTTGGTGACCGATAACCAAGGAGCCTTGGTTCTCAGTTCCTTGCCTCAAGTGAGGTTTTATCATGGTGACATGGAATGGTGGGAAGCGGCCTTTCAGCAAGGACACGGTCAGATTTACGTGAGTGATTTGAGCTTTGAGCCTTCATTTGGAACCCATGTGCTGAACGTGGCCGTGCCTATTTTTGATCAAAATCGCCATCAAGCGTTAGGGACCGTCAGTATTTTGCTTCGCAGGGATTCGTTGTTTCGCTCGATTTCCGAGGTGACTGCAGGGGTCACCGGCCATGCCATGCTCATCGATGTGGATGGGACTCCCTTGATTTGTCCGGTGTTGTCACTGGAACAACACACCGTGAATCCAGTCATGGTGAAGGCCATTAACAAGGAGCAGGCAGGATGGGTTCAGGTGGCGCAAGATACCCATGGAGCCAGGGATTCACTGGTTGGGTATGCCCATTTACGGATTCCGGAAACGTTAGCTGCTGAGAGTTTTCTGGGCAGACAGTGGCTGACAATTGTTCGGCAGTCTCCTGAGGAGACCTATGCCCCCTTGCAACAATTACTGGTGAAGGTTGTGACGTATGGCGTCATTGTGTTGGGTGTTCTGTGGTTGGCAGGGCTTATTGTGGCGCGAAAAATTGTGAGTCCGATTCAAACCTTGCATGAAGGCGTGCAGCGAATCGGCGTGGGGAATTGGGATCATCCCCTCGTGTTGAAGACCGGCGATGAAATTGAAGCGCTTGCCAATGCCTTTAATAAAATGGCAGTCGATCTGAAACAGTCGTTTTCGCAATTGAATACGCAAATGGCAGAAATCCGTCATCTCGAGGAACGATACCGTGATCTGATTGAGAATTCTCCTGAAATGATTCATCAAATCGACAAAACCGGGCGTTTTGTTCATATCAATAAAACTGAATTAGAAAAGTTAGGATTCACATTGGCAGAAATGCTCTCAATGCATTTGTGGGACATTCTCCCTACTGAGAGGAAAGCGGAAACGCTTGATTATGTCAGGCGGTTGCTCAACCAACCACGGAGCACTATTGAAACGGTATTTCTCACAAAACACGGCACTCCGATTGATGTTGAAATTCATTCCACGGCCTTGATTGATTCAGAAACGGGTGACTTGGTCTACACGCGTGCGTTTGTCAGAGATATCACCGAACGGAAGGTCCTTCAACAACAAATTAATCAATATACCACCCACTTGGAGAAAGAGGTCGCTGACCAAACACAACAACTCTCTGAATCGGAGCAGCGGTATCGTGTGCTCTTTAATCGATCCGCAGATTCGATATTCATGGTGGATCCATCCGGTGTTATTATTGCCGTGAATGAACGCGAACAAGAGGTGTTTGGCTATGCACAAGCTGGATTACTCTCTCAGTCCTTACTGACGCTCGTGCCGGACTCATATAAAGAGACGGTCACGCAGTTATTCGAAACGGTGGTTTCGAATGAAGAAAAAGTCCCTGCTACCGAATTGGAAGTATTTGATGCCCAACAAATACGGCGATCGGTAGAAATGGATGTGATTCGTGTGGGAGAGGGTTCGACTCTTTCAGTGATGGTGCAGCTCCGTGATATTACAGAGCGAAAGCTGTTAGAAGAGCAACTCCAGCGGTATCGTGAAGAACTTGAGGTGAAAGTCCAAAAACGGACACGGGAGATTCAAGAAACGCAAAAGTACTTAGAAAGTCTGCTTGAAAATGCCAACGATGTGATTTATACCCTCGATCGTGATCAACGATTTACCTATGTGAATAGCAAGGTGGAAAACTGGGGCTATTGCAAAGAAGATTTACTGGGCCGACCGTTTCTGACCTTACTCGCGAAGCGCCACCGCGGTCGTCGCCTTAAAGATATCCTTGAGGTGGAAGTCAAGCAGGAATACGAAGTGGAGGTAATTAGTCGAAGTGGGGAGCTTCGGTCGGTGCTCGTAAGCGTGTCGCCACTGGAAAATGAACGGCACCGCGTGATCGGTGTCCTGGGCATTGCTCGAGATATTACAGACAGAAAAGTCATGGAACAGCAATTTCGAAACACCGAACGTCTTGCCTCCGTTGGGAAGCTGGCTGCGGGGGTTGCGCATGAAATTAACAACCCGTTAGGTGGGATTTTAAATTGTCTCTACAATATTCGGAAAGGGACGTTGCCGCCAGAGCGTCAGGAAAAATATGTCACGTATATGGAAGACGGGCTGCGGCGTGCCCAAAAAATCATTCGTCAATTATTAGATTTTTCTCAACAACACGAGCCTGAATTTTCCATGAATGACATGAATGGCTTGGTCGATCGCGTTTTGGTCCTGACGAATCATGCAATCGCCGAGAAAGGTCTTCAGTTGCACAAGGTCTATGAACACGACCTGCAGCCTTTGTTTGTCGATCCGCAAATGATTGAGCAGGTGTTAACCAATTTGATTCTCAATGCGGTTCAGGCCACCGAAGAGGGAGGATCGATCATCTTGCACACTCGGATGGGCAATGACCGCTGCGAGATCGATGTGGTGGATACTGGATCGGGCATTTCCCCTGAGGTCCGCCCTCATATTTTTGATCCCTTTTTTACCACGAAGGGCACGGGCGAGGGGACGGGGCTCGGCTTGTCGGTGAGTTTGGGAATTGTTGAACGACATGGCGGGCAATTGACCGTGGGAAGTGAGGTCGGAAAGGGAACCGTCTTTACCGTGAGCCTTCCCCTGAGTGCCAACAGAGTCTCGGTGGGGAAGGTTTCCTGATGACTCGATCGGTCTTAATCATTGATGATGAGCCGCTGATGCGGTTGTCCATGTTAGATGCGCTCGAAGCCGAGGGGTATGAAGTTCAAGAAGCGTCCAATGGCGAGGAAGGCATCAAAAAAACCAAAGCGAGTCGATACGATTTGGTGATTACGGATTTGAAAATGCCTGGAAGTGATGGTCTACAAGTCGTACAGCTGTGTAAGGAGTGTTCTCCTGAAACCGAAGTCATTGTCATTACCGCACATGGCTCGGTTGATACGGCGGTCCAAGCCATGAAACTTGGGGCCCATGATTATATCACCAAGCCTTTTTCCATGGATGAATTCTTGTTGACGGTGGATCGAGTGACCAAGGTGCAGGCGTTGCGTCAGGAAAACATGGCCCTTCGACAGGAACTCGAGGGGAAGTTCAATTTCGATGGCATTGTCGGCAAAAACGAACAGATGCGGCAGGTATTGGAAAAAGTCAAATTAGTGGCCACCACAGATGCCACGATGTTGATTTCTGGCGAAAGCGGCACAGGGAAAGAACTCGTTGCCAATGCCATCCATCGAAACAGCCCAAGATGCGAACAGGCCTTAATCAAGGTCAGCTGCGCGGCCTTGCCGGAAACCCTGCTGGAAGCAGAATTATTTGGCCATGAGAAGGGGGCCTTTACCGGAGCCTTCAAACAACGGCTTGGTCGGTTTGAATTAGCCCATAAAGGCACCTTGTTTTTAGATGAAATTGGGGAAATTTCCCCGATGGTTCAAGTGAAATTGCTTCGGGTCTTGCAAGAACGGCGGTTTGAACGGGTAGGGGGGATGGAGACGATTGAAAGCGATGTTCGGCTGGTATGCGCCACACAAAAAAATTTACAAAAGGAAGTCGAAGCTGGCCGATTTCGTGAAGATCTGTTCTATCGATTAAACGTCGTGCAAGTGGTCCTACCGCCCCTGAGGGAACGGAGAGAGGATATTCTGATTCTGGCGAATCATCTTCTGCAACAGAGTACGAGTCGGATCTCTCATGCCATGAAAGGGGTTTCTTCCTCGGCCCGTGAAGTGTTACTCCGTTATTCCTTTCCAGGAAATGTTCGCGAACTGGAAAATACGATTGAACGGGCGGTGGCGTTAGCGCAGGAGCGGGAGGAAATTCAGGTCTGGGATCTCTGTGGACAGACGGAGTGCCATTTTTTGGGAGGGCCTTCGCAATCTGGGTGCGGGTTTTGTCAGGAAGGGTTGGTGAATGTCACGAACACTCGGCCTAAAGGCACGCTCGCTGAAGTGCGAGAACGTTGCGAACGGGATTATATCTCGGCCGTGTTGGTACGGGAAGGATGGAGTCGAACCGCTGCATCAAAATCCTTGGGCCTTTCGCGAAAAGCCTTGTGGGAAAAATGTAAGCGATACGGTATTTCAACCCCTGACACTGACGGCGGTGAGGAGTAGTTATCAGATGAAAGTGGGACTTTGAATGCGTTTACCCTTCTGATCTGTCTCCTCCTTTCCAAAATTTCACCGTACGGTCCCAAGAGGCACTGGCGAGATACCGGGCGTCTGGAGAAAAGGCAATCCCCCGAACGGGTCCTTTGTGGTCCTTGATCACGCGAACCTGTCTTTTGGTCTGAAGGTCCCACATTTTAATGGTGTGGTCGTCACTACAGCTCACCAAGAGTTTCCCATCCGGGGAAACGAGCAACCTTCGAACCCATTCAGAATGTCCTTTCACGGTTTGGACCTCTTTCATATCGGGCATCTCAAAATATTTGATCGTCGCGTCTCGACTTCCCGTCATCATCGTTTTCCCATCGGGCGTAAAAGCAATAGCTCCTATCCAATACGCCATCGGCTTTTGAAACCCTCCCTGTTCATCGACAAAAAATCCTCGTTGTTCCGTCTCCTCATCGTCGGGCTCATCACGCCAATGGCCATTATGAACGAGTCTCTCTTCTCCGCTCGGAAGGACTTCGTACAACTTCAATTTGCCGATGTCGCTTCCGCCTACCAGATGGATACCATCGGGAGAAAATGCCGTGCAGACCGTCCAATGATGGTCATATTGATCTTTGCCGAGGAGCGTCATTAATTCGGTACCGGTGGTGATTTCCCAGATTTTTATATCTTTATTTTGTCCGGCCCGAGCCAGCATCAGGCCATCGGGGGAAAAGGACAGGCTGGCGACTGCGTGATCATATTGGGTAAAAAGAAGCCGGGTCGTTTCTCCTGTGTGCGGGTTCCAAAGTCGAATGGTTCTGTCGTCACTGCCGGTTGCGAGTGTTTGGCCATCGGGACTAAAGGCGACTTGACGGATATCATTGGTGTGTCCTTTCAGGGATTTGAGAAGGCGACCGGTTTCAATTTCCCAGATGCGAAGGAAACGATCTGCGCCTCCGCTCACGAGCGTCAACCCGTCAGGGGAACACGCCACATCCCAGACACCGTGAGAATGTCCTCGAAAGGTTCTGATTTCTTGAATGCCGGCTTTCCAATACTCCAGGGCATCGATAGGCGGTGCGTCAGGTCTTGGTTCTCCCTGGAGAGTCGATAGTGCCATGTTTGGGGACGGGGCATGAGGCTGATTCATAAAACGGACATCCTTTCAGCGTGATCTCTATCAATGGGGCCTTGCGTATGAAAAAAGGCCCCGACTATAATGCACCGACATTTCTGGAAAAGAATACTAGCGAGCCGTTACATGTGTCGTCAAGCAGGTACAGGATGCGACAGAAGATGTTTTCGATTCGTTTTTTCGTTGTCACGGTCCTTCAATTTAGTTGAACCAGGTAAGGAGTGAGAGGATGGAAATCCGATTTCAGCCGGCTTTGCTTCAAGAGGTCATTGATTCTTTTGCCGAAAAAACTGAGCGTGAGGGAGACCCCACCTATTACAATGAGTTCCATGAATTGGCCGATCCGGTTTACGAGAAATTTTCCCTGGACGATCGGGAGCCTGAATTCAAAAAATTGTATCAGCACCTCTTTGCCAAATGGGGCTTTGCCGACATCTTGAGAGATGGCTTTGATGAATTTTCCGACTTAAAAGAAAAGGTTGGCATTGTCCTCGTTCGAGGCGTGCTCAAAGAAGATCAAGAAGGTGTGGACATCCTCAGAAAATGGGGGACAGTGGAGGAGAAACTGGCTCGGCAATTTGAGGAAAAGGGCCAGAAGGGCGTAGGGATTAAACTGATTCCGCGACGCTTTTACGATCCGGCCATTAACAGATATCTGCGCCATGAATTGACACATATCTTCGACATGCTAGATCCTGTTTTCGGATACGATCCTGACACGAAAGTTGGCATGAATCCGGGTGAAGAGCATCTCATCCTCAATCGGTATCGCGTTCTGTGGAGTTTGCATGTCGATAGTCGAATCGCGCGATTGGGGAAAGACCCGATGTTTAGTCGGGAATACCGCTTGCGTGAATTTCGATCTTGGTATCGAAAGATCCCTCCCACCCAAGTGGAATCGGTGTTCGAGGGGCTCTGGCAGACGGAGTATTTCACCCATGCTGAATTAGTAGAAATGTCTCAAGATACCCTTCGGGTGATGGAACGGGCTGTTGAAGTCGAAGAGGGTGAGATCCCACCAGATGTTCCTACCAAACCCATGCTGATACCGGGGTTTCCGTGTCCTCTCTGTCGCTTTCCCACCTATTCCTGGGTTGAGGATATGGAAGAAAAAGTTGAACCGTACGTATTGGATTATATCAGGGAAAATCATCCAGGGTGGGATGTCGAGTATGGGGCTTGTGACCGCTGCGTAGAGGTGTACAGGCTTCGTGCCGCTGGTGTTGTCTAGGTGACGAGGCCACTAGGCGTAACAAGTTGACAGCATGAAAGACGGCGAGTGCATGGCACCATCTTCCTCAGGGTCTTCAAAAAATTCTGAACCGTCCTACGGACGAAGAAATTTTCTAAAGCAGAGTGTGGTTTCTCTAGGTGTCACGGTGCATGAATATGTCAAGCATCGGGATGCGGAAGATACCAAGGAGGGAAACCCAGAGAAAATACGAACCGATTGGTTGCGGCCTCCTGGTGCTCTTGAGGAAGCCCAATTTCTTGAGAGTTGCACAGGCTGTGGTGAGTGTGTCGATGTCTGCCCGCATGAGAGTATTCGCGTCCTCGCAGAAAATCATGTCTCCGAGGTTCGTTATCGGAGAGAAACTCCCATCATCTATCCGGATGAAAAACCATGTTACCTCTGTGAAGATTTGCCTTGTATCACAGCCTGTGAACCAGAGGCACTTCGGCCGGTTGGGGGCCTCAAAGAAATTAACATGGGAATCGCCGTTGTTTCTCAAAGGATTTGTACGGCGGGGCAAGGCTGTAACGCTTGTGTGGCACAGTGCCCCACTCGGGCCATTACAATGGACTTTGCTTCTATAGCCATTCGGGTTGAGGGGAACCTTTGTGTAGGGTGCGGGATTTGTGAATATATTTGTAAGACGGTGAATGATCAGACTGCGATAAAAGTCTCTCCGGTGAGATTAGGTGCATTACCTTAGGTTTAGATCTTACCTTCACTTACCTTCAAGGTGAAATGGTCACAAAGCCATGCTTGTTTTACTATGCTAACCTCATTTTTGACTGGTTTTAGACCTTGACTTCGATAATCAGTTGGCCTATTATCGGATTCGTACTCTTGGTGGAGTTAATTGCTAGGAGGAGCTCTATCCATTGGGAACCAAGGGATCAAAAATGAATCCTGTTCCCGTCGAGAGAAGAGAGGTTCTATGGCGACGAAGGTAACAGAAGAGCAAAGTGGAATGAATGGTCCATCAACCTCTTCCGTCACTCAGCAAGTTGGGTCATCCTTGAAAGATTCCCCGTCCGTTGAGCGCGCGTTAGCAAGGAGTAAGCTTTATCTTCTTCTGTCCTGGAGTTATCTTTATCCAGAAGACGATGAGTTTTTAGATTATCTGCAAAGTGGTGAATTAGTGGCGGATGGACGAGCCGCGCTCAATAGTTTGAGAGTCGCCTTGCTGACTCCCATTGATAATGAAACCGAAGAAGTCTTACTGGGTATCGCTGACCATTTTGACGCAGTGGAGAGTTGGGTGTCATCGGAAGGGGTCAACTGGGATATCCAAGATCTTCGAGATGAACATCGAAGGGTGTTCAGTAATGTCATCGCCTTGGATTGTCCCCCGTATGAAACCCTGTTTGGGAATGATCACGTGTTTGGTCAATCCTACGTCATGGGAGATATTGCAGGATTCTATTCGGCCTTCGGCGTCCAGCTTTCTCAAGACATTCATGAGCGGTTGGACCATTTAAGCGTGGAACTTGAATTTTTGCATTTTCTGGCTTACAAAGAGTCTTATGCGTTGTGCCATGATGGCCCTGAAAAACTCAAGACGGTGGTGGAGGCCGAGAACAAATTTGTGAAGGAACATGTGGGAAGATGGGTGCCTCTATTTTCCGACATGCTGAAGAGGAAGGCTGAATATGGTTTCTATAAAATGATTGCGGATTTAACTTTCCAATGGGTGGCTTTTGAAATTGCCTATTTAGGGGTGCATCCTCAACCATATTCCGAAACAGACTATCGTCCAGCTAATTTTATATCTCCCGAAGGGACATCCTTCGAATGTGGAGCGCAGGATAAAGGGAATGAGCTCAGTCTCTTGATGAATGAGGTGGGAGCTCAGGAATATTTAGATAAAGAGAAACCAGAATCATCAACAGGTCAATCAGGTACAGCGTAACTCAGAAACAGTGGAGAAAAGTTAGTCGTATCAGTAGTGCTGTTTTAGAGGAAGTAGGCAGTCCGAATTCATTTTGTTTCAATCTTTATCAAAGGAGGATGCGTCATTATGAGAGTGGTGCAGACGCGTAACAAAGGATTGGTGCTCGGCATTCTTCTCTCTGCCTTGGTCGTCGGTGTGCTGTTGACGATGGGGCAAGTGCCTTTGGCCGTCAGCCAACCGGTGACGATTCCGGTGGGCAGCATTAGCGGGCCGATTCCGATGGACGGGGCTAACCCGGTATGGGAAACGGTTCCTGGCATTGTGGTGCCCTTGAGTGGCCAAACCATTACCACCCCTATGCATCCCAATATCTCGGTGAAAACCGTCATGGTCAAAATGGCCACCAACGGTAAGGATATTGGGGTCTGGGCCAACTGGGGGGATCAAACCCTGAACAATACTACCATTGGGCCTCAAGATTTCCGGGATCAAATCGCAGTTCAATTCCCTGTCCAAACCTCAGGGGCACCGCCTTTCCAATGTATGGGGCAATCCGGTGGCACAGTGAACATCTGGCGCTGGAATGCGGAATGGCAACGTGACCAAGGTGCTGGTGTGGCAGGGATGTGGGATGTGGATCAACAATATCCCTCGATCGCCTGGGACTTTTACTATGAAGAACCAGCAGGGGGAGTAACCTATCCTGACCGGATCGGCCGGAGCCTTGGTCCGTTTAATCCAGGGATTTGGTCTGGCAACATTATGTCTGATCCAGATTTGCGAACGAGTTCAGTGGAGGATCTGAATGCGAATGGGTTCAGCACATTGACGACGCAAGCATCTCAAGACGTGATGGGCAATGGGCTGTGGGAGCCGTATGGTGCATTAAAAGGCGGGTGCTGCAGCGGTCCGACATGGCGTGTGGTGATGAAGCGGGCATTGGCAACGAATGATGCCAATGATGTGCAATTCCAAGCTGGGCAAAGTGTCCCCGTGGCGTTTGCGGTCTGGGATGGACAGAACGTGGAACGGAATGGCATGAAGGGCATCTCGACTTGGTTTACCGCAAAAATGCCGTAAGCCATAATTTGTACTAAATACTCTTGCAGTAGCGAGTCTAAGAGACCCTGGGGTTTCCCCTAAAGTAAAGAGGGGGACTTCAGGGTCTCTTTACATGTGGATTTTTTTCATGTGAGACAGTGGGATTCTTTCAGGGAACCCTCTCATGGGGAACTCTTAGTCTGATTCGGAGATCTTTTTTGACACAAAGTTGCATATGAAACCGGTAGCCGTGTATAAGAATTATTGAACCTTCAAGTTATTATTAAAAACAAAAATTGTGTTGGCTGGTGTTGTCATAAGGAATATCGTTAATGGGATACGAGAATTATTAAGGAGGCAATGTGAAAATATCTTTGCTATTTCCTCCAAGTTGGCATCCCTCACAACCCTATCTTAGTCTGCCCTGCTTAACAGCTTTTCTTGACCAAGCTGGGATCCCCGATAACAGGCAACGGGATCTGAATATTGAACTCCTCGATACTATTTTGTCGGAGACGTATGGCTTGGAAGTCTATGAAAAACTTGTTGGAAAACTGAAGAAATTAGAGCAATCCCGTGAGGGAGAGACGGGACAGGGAAGTGATGAACATTATGGTCGAATTGTGGAAGCCTTAGACCGGTTTCCCCATTTAATCGATCAAATTGAACCGGTGAAAACCTCTCTGCGCGGGGAAGAGTTTTATGATATTGAGCGGTATCGAGAATGCCTGTTTTTAATCGACCGCTGGTTGGAAGTTATCTCTTCGATTTATTTTCCCACCCGAATCACCGTTGTCGATAACCAATTTTCCTATTCTATTTATTCCTCTCGGGACATTGTAAAAGCGATTAACGATGAAGAACAAAATCCGTACCTTGACTTGTATCGACAGTATTTTCTCCCTTCCATCGTCAATGAAAACCCAGAGTTGATTGGGGTGTCGATCACTGCGACATCCCAGATTATTCCTGGTCTGACCTTGTGTCGGCTCATTAAGGAAGCGAATCCAGATATTCATGTGACTGTTGGTGGCAGTATTTTTACTAGGCTCGTGGACAATCTTCGTCGATGTGAGCGGCTGTTCCAAGTCACAGATGATTTTATCGTATTTGAGGGAGAGACGGCGTTATTGGAATTGACCAATCAATTAGAAGGAAAAAAGAATTTTGCCAAAGTTCCTAATCTCATCTATCGGGAAAACGGAAAGGTTATTGTGAATCAGCCGTTTTATTCTGAGAATTTGGCTCAACATCCAGCTCCCAGTTACGATGGATTTCCTCTCGATCGGTATCTGGCCCCCAAAACGGTCTTGCCGGTTCAGTTTTCACGAGGTTGTTACTATAAGGACTGTGCCTTTTGTGCCTTGACGTTGGATCATCAAAATTTTCGTCAAAAAGACCCTGTCAAGGTTGTAGACGAACTCCAGGCGCTTTCTCAAAAATATGATACGCCCTTTTTCTTTTTTACCGATGAATGTCTGGCTCTATCGCCCACTCGCCGACTGTGTAAAGAAATCCTGAAGCGACAATTCAATATTCAATGGACAGCCGAACTTCGTTTCGAGAAGAATCTTTCGAAAGAATTACTGTCATTAATGCGAGATGCCGGGTGCCACAAAATTGTGTTTGGATTGGAAACCTACAATCAGCGTATGATGGATTTTATGCAGAAAGGCATTACCCAAGAGAATGTCCGGCGGATTTGTTCTGATTGTGTTGATCTGGGTATCGGCGTGCATTGTTATATCATCGTTGGCTTCCCAACTGAAACGGAAGCGGAAGCATCGGAAACCATGAATTTTGTGTTGGACAATATAAATTTGAATTCGTCTTATGGATTCTCATGCCAGCCCTGTCTTTTCGATCTTGAAAAAGAGGCCCCCATTATGAACGATCCAGGAAGCTACGGGATTCAGCGTATTATGCGACCAGCCGCAGAAGATTTAAGTTTAGGCTTTTTCTATGAAATCAAACAGGGCATGACGCCTGAGCAAGCCGAAAAATTTTACCAATATGTTTACGAAAAAATCAGTGAAGTAGTCGTGGAATTGCCATTTAATTATTCGATGGCTGATGGGTTGCTGTATATCGCTCGACACAAACAACAACATGCCACGGAATTTACGACTGTCTCTTAATTGCGAAGGCCCGTCTTGTGTGCTCTCAATTCTGATCGGACGGGGAGAAGAAAAGGCGGAACTAGGGCGTCGTGAACATGATGGCAGCGCCAACATCGGGGGACCAGAGCGGAAAGTCCGATAATCCTGGGATCTTGTTTGAATATGCGTTAAAGTTTCTCCTGCTTTCAGCATTTTTGGAGCTTGTTCTCTATCGCTTGGCGTCCCGATTGGGTATGCATATGGCCAAGCTAGCTGAAAAATCCGAAGCTGTGAGGCTTACGTTTAAAACACTCTCCTCCGTAGGATTTATTCTTCTCAATATCACCTCTCTTCTATTGTTCTTAGTCTTGTTCATTTTGTTGATTCAAAAATTACGGCAATCGACGTGGTCAGGGAGTTTTGACCAGTTCCTGGTCCCGGCCGTCTCCTTGCTCGTGGTGTTGACCGTTGGGTATCTCATCTTTCCACCCGCTATGCTAGGCGCGGTGGTCTATAATCTCGTATCCTTGGTGATTTTTCTTATTCTGATGACGGAGTTTTTAGTGACCCATCGTCTTTGGGGGCAACGTGTCACCGTTGGGTGTTTTTTATTAGGGATTATGGGATGGATTTACTACCAGACGGTGTCCACAACCTATGGGTTGTTGGGCATTGTCGTTCCGCCGCCCTTTGTGCATGAAATCAGTCGTGGAGGCGAAGCCCTGATGGTTTTGTCGAGTATCCTTGTTTTTTGGTCGTACGGTAGCACTTCCCTCTTTACCAAAAATAAAACTCAACGGAAATGGGCCATGACCCTTCTTCTAAGCGGGAGTGCAACCTTTTTGGTGGTGCTCTATATGGATTTTTTCTTGTCGCTTTATAGCCCCACGCTTGCTGAAGAGGCGAGAAAGGCTGGGCAGGGGATTGGCTGGGTGTTCCAAATGGGCATGGGGTATACCTTTTATTTGCCCTTTGCTCTCTATATCGCAGGATTTACCTGCTGGGCTTATACCGTCATGAAGTTGGTGTTAATCGGTCGTTTGGCAGGCTATGGCTTAGGGTTTATGTTTATGGCAGGATACGCCCTGCAGCTGTCGCATTTGACGTTAATGGTTGTGGTTGGGTTAATGCTCATGACGCTTGATAAGCGGGGCACTTTAGGAAAATTGCGAGACAAAACAGGAACTGTGAGCTATGCCCCAGTGACTCCTGTGTTTAGTGAAATACGTTGAGAGGATATGTAACGACCATGGAATCACAAAATGTCGCAACAGAAAAAGAGGGCGGGGTGACGGAGCCTCACGCTCAAGAGCCGTCGTTGACCCCGGATGAAGAAATTGCTGAGCTTGAAAAATTACTCAGTGAAGACCTCGATGATTTTCAAGCCCGTTGTCGGTTAGGGGAATTGTATTTTGGAAAAGGGAAACTAGAGGACGCCCTGACCGAAGTGAAAAAGGCTATAGAAATGGCTGAGGGCTTGAGAACGGAAATGGATCGGTCCTTGGCCATGTATTATTCCAACCTAGGAACAATCTACGGCACGAAGGGCATGATGGAGGATGCTCGTCCTCAATTTGAGCGAGCATTAGAGTTGAATAAATATGATGTGTTGGCCTTGTTCAATCTAGGGAGGCTTCATAACGATAAGAAAGAGTACATGCAAGCAAAGGAGTACTTTGAACGATTGATTGAAATTACCCCTGAGGACCCGATGGCTTGGTATAATTTGGCAGGAGTCTATGAACAATTAGATAATCCCCAAGTCTCGGATTTCAATACCCTTGATATGGCGGTTCAAGCCTATATGAAGGTGTTGGAATTCGATCCTACGCATTTAGAGTCTAGTTTTAAACTCATGGATATTGCTTTTACATTGAAAAAATCCGATGTGGCTGTGAAAATTATGGAAGAAGCGGTCGAACACAGCCCGGATGAGCCGTTGGCGTATTATAACCTCATCAATACCTATGAAAAATGTAAAATGTTTGAGCAGGCCGAAGAGGCTCGGCAACGTTTAAAGCAAAGGTTTGCAAAACGGACCCGTGGATAGCGTCACTCTTCATTTTTGTCTCAAAAGGAGAAATCTGTCATGTTTGGGAGCTTAGGCTTTACAGAGTTGATTCTGATACTCTTCATTGTTCTGATCATATTTGGCGCTGGGAAATTACCTCAGCTTGGTGAGGGGGTGGGGAAGGCGATAAAAGGCTTCAAGAAATCTGTGAATGAAGCAGAGGCTGTTGAGCCCGAAGCCCATAATCTAACGGAGCAGCAGAGCCAGGTGCAAGTGAATCCACAAGCTTCAGACGTGACGCCGTCGCCGGCTCTGCAACGTGATCAGGTTGAGACAATTTCCCCAATGCCAGCCCCTCAATCAGAACCGGCTCAGACATCGAAGGGATAGAATGGTCTTGTGCGGTTCTGAGTCGAGAACAAAATTTGTCCTCAGGACAAGGAGTGCAGTATGGAAACGAGCGTAGAGTCACTGGTTGGAAAAATTGAGACGTTTGCGGGGAATGGAAAATCACGAAGTACAGGTGATGGGAAACGTGCGAGGAAAGCAGGGATTCCCTTACCGAATCACATTTGCGTCGACAAGGAAGGCCGCTGGCTCTACATTGCTGAAAATGGGTCGGACCGAGTTCGACGGGTCGATTTGGAAGCCGGGACCCTTCATAACTATGCGGGCATTGGAGAGACCTGCTATAGCGGAGATTACGGTCCTTGTGGAGAAGCAGGGTTGTACTTGCCTTTGAGTGTGGCGGTTGCTTCCAATAATGATTTGTATATTTGTGACTCTGGAAGTAACCGCATTCGTAAAGTCGATCACCAGACCGATATTATTACGACGGTCGTCGGTTCCGGTGAATCCGGCTTTAATGGTGACGGCCCTGCGGTAGAAGTCAACTTGACCTATCCTGGGGCGATTGCATTTGATTCGGAAGACAATCTGTATATTGCCGATACCCAAGCCCACCGTATTCGAAAGTACGATCCGCGAACAGACATGGTGACCACCATTGCAGGGACTTGGTCCAGAGAAGATGAAGATTGGATCAGTCCATTGACGGCACAAAACTTGGTGGTACTCTCTGGTGATGCGATTGGGATTGACTTTAGTGATGATCAAGGATGGCTTCGCCCCCAATGTTCGGATAATTTGGATCTGTCCCCCTATCTTGATGACGGCCGGCCGGCGCTTGAAGCGAAACTTTGGGATATTGTGGCGATTGATGTAGACTGCCGCGGAAATGTGTTGCTCACGGATAAAGCCAGTAATCGTATTCGAAAGGTTGACGGACAAACAGGCGTGATTTCCACCGTAGCCGGGGTCTGTCGCTATGGGTATGATGGAGATGGAAAACTTGGAGTTATGTCCATGTTGAATGTGCCAGAGGCTGCCGTCGTCGATTCCGATGCAAACGTCTATATTGCGGATTCGATGAATCATCGCATCCGTAAAGTCGATTGCACGACAGGCCTCATCGAGACCGTTGCGGGAAACGGGGACAGTGGATACGAGGATAAAAATATGGGCGGGTGTGGCGCCGCGCGTTTTGTGGCCAAAGAAGAAACGGGTATGCTGAAGCATGGTGATGGCAGTTTAGCTGTGGATGCGGTGGTGAATGCCCCGTCCGGCTTAGCCTTTGATGCTCAAGGCTATCTCTATATTTGTGAGCGCAACGAGAATAAAGTCCGGCGAGTCAAACTATGGTAAGGACGGCTGAGGAGTGAAACAGTTTGTCCAAACGGTCGAAACGATCTTATGAAATCGACACGAAAATTTTCACGCTCTCTTATCTTGACAGGATTAGGCATTGTTTTGATGGCGGTAGTTCTTGGCTGGCTTGGTATTCCCGTGGTGAGTTCTCAAGGGATTGTCATCCGGTCCCATTTTATGGAAGGAGTGATTCCGACGAAACCTTCTGATGCGGCATGGAAGATGATCGCGCCCATGCCCATTCCTCTGAGTGGTCAGATCATTACTCGACCAGTCTGGCCTGAACCAAGTGCCAAAGTCATCTCGGTTCGGTCGGTTCATAATGGCAAAGACATTTCGTTTTTGGTGGAATGGCAAGATGCGACCAAAAACGAACGGCTCACCCCTGGGGTGTTTCGTGATGGGGCAGCCCTGGCGCTTCCGCTGGGTAATGCTCCAGCGTTTTTCTGTATGGGCCAATTAGACCACTATGTCAATATTTGGCATTGGAAAGCGGATTGGCAAAGCGATGTAGACCGCAGAAAAGCCAGGGCCAAAGAAAGAGGACGAAAAAGAAAAGGTATTCGAAAGTTTGAAGTTATTCCACGTCGGCCCTCCTCAATAGAAGATCTCATCGGTGGTGGGTTTAGTACGTTGACGAGCAAGGTCAGGCAAGGCAAGGTCAAGGGAGAGGCCGAATGGAAAAACGGGTTTTGGCGAGTCGTCATGAAGCGCCCATTGACTAAATCCGGAGATGACACAGAGAATGAGGCCCTCCTGGTCCCTGGCCGCATGCAAGCCGCGGCATTTGCCGTCTGGAACGGCGAGAATAAAGAAAGGAATGGACAAAAAGCAGTGGCGTCTTGGCTTCAACTGCTGGTCGATCCCGTCGGCGGCCCAATGGCTTCAACGAAATAATGAGTCATCGGTAGCCAAAAAAATTTTCTTATGTGTCCTTCTCACTCCCATACCATGAAGAGCTGTGGGCGACGAACAAATGGGATGATCGGATTGTCCCTCCGTGCCATTCTGATGTTTTTCATCAGTGGTTTTGTCGTGAGTTCGTTGTCTCTCCTCTCTTTTGCACAATCCGATGAGAGAGGCATGACGGAGGATCGAGCCTATGCCTTAGCGGAAGAGTTTGGAATCGATGTTGGAGAAGTTGATGAGGAGATAAAAGAAATTCTTGGTCTTAGCAAGGCCGAAGGTGTGGTGGTTTTTGGGGTAATTGGAAGCTCGCCTGCAGATCGTGCCGGCATAAAGGTGAAGGCCATTATTAAAGAGGTGGACGGAACGGACATCCGAAACTTACTGGAATTAGGGCGGGCGCTTGAAGAGTCGCTGCCAACTCAAAATTTTTCGGTGGCGACGTTTGAACCAGCTGGCATTGATGATCAAGGTGTCGGCGGTGGTATGAACTTTCACTTCGTACGCATTGCCAAGGATTGAGTGCAGACCATGCCATCTTTTCGAAATAATGAGAGCCGTACAAAGAGCCTTGGGAGAATGAACTGCCGTTTGTTGATTCTCCTGTTAGGCATCCTGTGGGTTCCACTCCCATGTGCGCATGCACAGGAACAAGCCCCAGTCCCTGAAAGTCACAAATGGATCCAGGACATTGAAGCGGTTTTTCTCCCTTCCGAGCATTGCAAACAATGTCATGACCGTCACTACGAGGAATGGAAAGGGATGCGGGAGCAAACCCCTGACCTCAAAACGTTTGGGCGCGTGGATGGGGCGTTGTTGCATGGGACCGCGCTGACATCGCCCGTGTTCAAAACCATCCTCGCTCTGTGGCTGCAAACAGAACCCACCTCAGAAGAAAAAGCTCGATGCTTGTCGTGTCATGTTCCTGCGGTGACGGTTTTTCCTCAATATACGGAAAAAATTATTGCTCAAGTCCTGTCGGAAAAGCCCAAAAGACAAGGAAGAAGAGCGAAGAAAACCCATGGAGTGGAAGGGATTAGCTGTTCGTCCTGCCACCTTATTGATTCGCTAAGAGAGGATACGACGGACTTCCCGGTATTTAAGATCAATGCGGGAAAATTTTTTTTTGGTCCGTATGCGGATGCCGAAGAGAACCTCGTGCATCCCTCAAAGCAGGCTGCTGTGTATAAGGGCGCTCGATTTTGTGCTTCCTGCCACTTCAGTAAAGTCAAAGATGTGACAAAGGACGAATTGCCGGGACAAATTTTGAAAGGGACGACTTGTCAAGATTGCCACATGGAGCGGTCGACGGGAAGTTCCACCTCCAAACGTGGCTCGCTGACGCGGCCCATCGGACGACATTGGTTTCAAGGGATTGTGATACCGGGCATCATGCTCAGCAATCGAAACCTACAGGCAGAGTGGTTTCCACGGGTGGATCTTGACGTCCAGCAGTTGGGAAATAGCATTGAAGGGAGGGTTTTAGTCAGGAACGGAAGCCTTCCCCATGTTTTTCCTGGTGGCGACCCCGTTCTGAAGCAGTTTTTTGTGACGGTCACTGTCAAAGATGCCGATGGGTACATACTTGGAATCCGGCAAGAACGATTTGGATTGCCGTTCGAGCAAATTCTTCGCGGGCCGATTCCTAAACCGCTCGTCACAGGAGGAACAACGCGGAAAGTGCCATTCTCTATACAGGTCAAAGACGGTACCTCGCCGAGTTATGTGGAAGCCTCCTTGAGTTATGCCTTGATTCCTGAACCAAGCCAAGCATTGCTCGATAAATATCTTGCGACCCTAGAACACAAACGGGAGAAAAATAAAGCCACAGAGATCATTGTAGATTATTCATCGCAACGACTCCTTACATTCCGAACGAAGTCCTTATAACCAAAACCCGACCACTTTTTTCACGAATTCCAACATGATCAATTGAGGGCGGCTTCATGCGAAAAACTTTCCAAGTAATGGGTGGGGTCATAGGCTTGTTTGTGGCGACCAACATGTTGGTGGTTGCTGTTGATTTTCCTGTGACCAACACGTTAGCTGCTCAGAAGAGTTCAACGAAACCCCTGAAGAAGGCGTTCCCTGATTCTCAGAAATGCAAGCGGTGTCATTTGCGAGTGTTTGAAGAATGGGAGGCTTCTGCCCAATCTCGTTCCATTCTCAGTTCTCCCTTCCGTGTCTCGTTGGAGCGTTACCGAGCGACCTCTGATGATAAAGACGGCAGGATGTGTTTCCGATGCCATGCGCCGAGCGTGTTAGAATATCCAGACCATACGAGTGTCTATATCAAGGAAATTGAATCTGGTGATCCGAAGTTAGATGGGGTGGGGTGTTCTCAATGCCACTTAATCAAAGAAGTGGATTCCGAACAGCATCCTCCACATCCGACCTATCAACTAGGCCGGACTGTCTTTGGCAGCTATAAAAAACCGGCAGAAAATTTGGCTCATCAATCTGCACCCTTGGCGCTCTATAGCCAGTCACAGTACTGTGCGACCTGTCACGAAAATTTGCCAGGACATGAAAAATTGCCTGACCTGTTGGGCCCCTGGCAACAGACCAAAACCCAAAAAGAGGGTAAAAATTGTCAGTCGTGCCATATGCCGGAGGCCTTTGGCGAGTCGGCCAACGGAGAACGTAATCGAAAAATCTCGAACCATAGTTTTCCCGGTCGCTTTGGCAAGGTGCGTGCCGACGCCGTGAACGTGGAAGTCAAGACCGAAGTACAAGGTGAGGAATCCGAAGTCACCGTCACGGTCCAGAGTCTGGTTCCCCATAATCTTCCTTTGCCCCATCCAGGGTGGTCACGTGTGGAACTCGATTTAACGATCCTGGGAAAAAATTTACGAAAAGCCTATATTGAAAAACGCTACTATGAACGGGTCTTTGGCACAAAAAATGGAAAAGCCACAAATTTTGACTTTGAAGCCGTCACAGTATTGAAAGACAATGTACTCAAACCTGAAGAAAAACGGATTGAAACGTTTACCTTCCCGACTCCACAGAATGCCCCGTCGATGGACGTAATTGTCACCATGACCTATGCTCCTCTTCATGGGCCTGAGGCTTTTGTGAAAGAAGTCCAACAACGGGCTGCATTAGGGAAAAAAGATCGCGCCTTTAAGCCCGTCCAAATCATTCGCTATAAAGAAAATATTAGATTACAGGATTTTAAGAAAACTACAGGGTAACGAAACCATTGTTTGATGCAGACCTGTGTAAAGGCGAGAAGGATTGTTGACCTTCTCGCCTTTTTTCTTCTGTTGTTCAAGATGGTTTTGATAACTAGGAAGGTTCCGTCATCACGGAAAGAGGCTGTCAGGTGACCGCACCTTTGGACGCCGATGAGACAGTATGAGCGTACTTTGCGAGGACCCCTCTCGTGTACTTCGGACGCGGGACGGTCCATTGCTGTAACCGAGCATCTATTTCGTCGGTGGAAAGAATCAGATCGAGCCGCCGATTAGGGACATCAAATGTAACCGTGTCTCCATTTTGAACCACTGCAATGGGTCCACCTTTGTTGGCTTCCGGAGTCACATGTCCGGCCATCAATCCATGCGTTGCGCCGGAAAACCGGCCATCCGTCAGCAGGGCCACGGTTTCGCCAAGGCCGGCGCCGACAATGGCACTGGTCACACCCAGCATTTCTCGCATGCCAGGCCCCCCTTGAGGCCCTTCATAACGAATCACGACGATATCGCCATCTACGATTTTTCCATTCTGCACCGCAGAGAAGGCCTCTTCTTCGCAATCAAACACTTTGGCTGGACCGGTATGGGTCAGCTTGTTCTGTCCTGCAACTTTGACCACACACCCTTCAGGAGCCAAGTTCCCATGCAAAATGACTAAACCACCCGTGGCCTTGATCGGCTCTTCCGCGTGAGAGAGGACTTTTTGGCCTGGTGTTTCCGACGCGGTGCTGGCTTCTTCCTTGAGGGTTCGTCCCGTGACGGTCATACACTCGCTCTTGAGTAAGCCTGCCTCAAGCAAGCGTTTGGCCACGAGACGGGTGCCCCCGGCTTGATATAAGTCCGCAGCCATGTATCGGCCGCTTGGCTTCAAATCAGCGATCAGAGGAGTCCGTTGGTTGATGGCATCGAAATCGTCAATGTTTAATTCAACGTCAATTTCATGGGCGACGGCTAAAAGGTGGAGCACGGCATTCGTCGAGCCACCGGTTGAAGCCACCGCGGCAATCGCATTTTCCAAGGCATCTCGTGTGATAATGTCTTTGGGGCAAAGGTCACGTTTCAGCAGATCCATAATAAGATGCCCGCATTGGGCTGCGATGGATGCTTTTTGAGGGTCCAGAGCGGGAACGCCATTAAACCCCATCGGCGAAATACCCAAGAACTCAAACGCAATCGACATGGTATTGGCGGTAAATTGCCCGCCACAGGCCCCTGCTCCCGGGCAAGCATCACTTTCGAGATCATGCAGTTCGGCATCCGACATGGTGCCGCGAGCATGAGCCCCCACCGCCTCGAACACTTCTTGAATCGAGACGTTTCTGCCTTGGAATTGGCCAGGCATAATGGATCCCCCGTACAGCATCAGAGAGGGAAGATTGAGTCGGGCCAGAGCCATGACCGTACCGGGAATGGTTTTATCACACCCGGAGAGGGCCACCACGGCGTCAAACAAATGACCGCGGACCACCAGTTCAATAGAATCGGCCACGACTTCACGGCTGATCAGCGAGGTCTTCATGCCCTCGGTGCCCATGCTGATGCCATCCGACACGACGATGCTATTGAACTCAAGAGGTACCCCCCCTGCCTCGTGGATCCCCAATTTAACCTTTTCAGCAATATCACGTAGGTGAACATTGCATGGGGTGACCTCAGACCAAGTATTCGCTACCGCAACGAGCGGTTTAGCAAAATCCTCATCCCGAAGCCCCACGGCCCGTAACATGGCCCGGGCCGGCGCCCGTTCAGGTCCCTCCGTCAACTCACGACTTTTGTGTTTGAGATCCAAAGCCATAAGAGTCCTCCAGCTATCTCTTCATCTTCAAGTGGTTACTGTGCAGAAAGGAGAAATGTGGCATAGTCGATGCGCTTTGGTCAATTCTTAGGGTGCGGGTCGGAGAGGAATACTAATCCGTGGCTTAGAGGGAAAATTCCAGCCATGTAGGGCCGCACCTCATGCGGCCTTCGCTCATATTGAGGATCCCTGTCATCCCATTCATCAGACATATCTGAAATCTGGTTGAGAATCGGGTAGAATAGTGAGAGCATGCAGAAAAATGGGGGGACTGAATGAAATATCGTTGGAGAATGGTCCTCCTTATGGTCTTATTTCACCCAAGCCTTCAGCAGGGAATGCCGATGTGCTTGAGGCCCAAGGCGTCTGTAGTAGGAATCTCGTGTGTCAGTTCACTGCCACGGTTGAGGATGCGGATGAAGGGTGGGAGCATTACGCTGATTGGTGAGAAGTGCGTTCAATGGATGGCAAAGTGCTCGCGACGAGAGAATTGGCTCACCCACCCGTCAATGAACAGCCGTTTATTCGTTCGCTGTCGAACGTCACAATTCCTCCCTCCACTCAAAAAGTCCGCATTCGGTCACATGATTCCGTGCATGGCCATGGAGGAAAAGAAACAGTGATCCTCCTGTCTCGGTAGTGGTCTCCGTGACCACCTGTTTGTCTCTATCCCCGGTTTTCGATGCTTATGAGGCGTGGGCTTTGGCTTTGGCCATCATTTGGCAGTAAGCGCAGACGTCTGTGGACGTTGGTTGTTCGCAGGTTGTGCAGGGGTGGAGGCGTTGTCGGTCTTGTTCAGCAATCGTATAGGGTCTTTCTTGCTGGTTGGCTTGACGATCTAAAAATTTCAGATAAAAGGCATGCTTGGTTCCCGGCGAATCGGCCTTGAGCTGATTCAACACGTTTTTATAGGCGAGCATCTTGGATCCCTTGGCCATGGGGCATTCATCTACAATGTAGTCTATGTGATGGATGACCGCATAAGGCTGCAATCTCTCGCTCCGTCAGGCGATAGAGGGGCTTGACCTTTTTGGCGAACCCTCCGAGTGAGGCAGGCAAGGTGGGTGTTTGTTTGTCCAAGTAATCCGTCTGCCAATGCAGGACATTTCCCAGTAGCCTGGCCGCTTCATCATCCAGGTTATGACCGGTTGCCATCACGTCGTAGTCCTGCTCAACAGCCATGCGGTTAAATTGATAGCGCTTCATGGTCCCGCAGGTGGCGTACGTTGGTCGATGGACTAACTCCGCCAATTCTCGAATGCCGGTGCCTTGCTCGTGTTCAACCCTATGAACGTGGAGTTTCGATTCGTAGCTAGCCGCAACAGTGTCAGTAAAACATTGGACCTTTTGCCTGGACCGAAGGGAGTAATCGCCAATGCCCAAGTCGACGTATAATGCGTCAGCTTGGTAACCAAGTTTCAGTAAAATGGCCCAGAGGGTGAGGCTGTCTTTGCCACCGGATACGGCTACTAAAATGCGATCGTTGGCAATGAACATTCGGTGGGATTTGATGGCTCGTGAACCTGAGTATGCACAAACTCGGTAAAGCTGTCTTTGCACAAGGAGATATTATGCCTGGGCATTTTGATGACGGCGGGATGAGAACATTTTCGGCAACGTATAGAGTGGCGAACCTCCAGAAATAACCGACCTGATTTCAATCGAGTCTGAATCCTGAAGCACCGTATCCTCCGTGACCAACTCGTCTCCACGGATGACCAAGTAGGCTTCCGGAGTCAGGTTGAGTTGTTGCAGGATCTGATGGACTTGAGTCGGGCTCTGAACTTCAATCTCTTTACGTGGATGGGTCACAATGACTTTCATCACAGGTATCATCATAAGGCAGGGGAAGTCGGTTTGCCATGAACCACTGAACCCTCGATATCCGGTGTCCCATTTGGCAAGGCCCCTTTCAAAAAGGTATTCTCCAGTTGGCAGAATTTTTGCTGGAACGATATTTAACCTAGGTAAAAAAAGTATATTGTGACAAATCGGAACCACAGACGAATACGGCGGAACGATCACAAGCATTGATCATGCCGAAAGGTTTTTAGAAAAAGTCGTGAGCGATCATCCATTATTTCTCATCTTCTCAGGAAAGGGATAATGACGATGTCAGGGCCCCAATCCGTAGAGCAGCTCAGTATCAACACCATTCGCACATTAGCGATGGATGCGGTGCAAGCTGCACAATCAGGCCATCCCGGCACCCCAATGGCTCTGGCACCGGTGGCGTATTGCTTGTGGAATCGGTTTTTGCGTTTTGATCCTGGTGATCCTAGTTGGCCCAATCGGGATCGATTTGTCCTGTCGGTTGGTCATGCATCGATGCTGCTCTATGCCGTCCTCCATCTTTGCCAAATCAAAGCGATTGGTGATGGGTCTGAACCAACCAACGAGCTTGCGGTGACTCTGGATGATATCAAACGGTTTCGACAGTTGCGTGGCAAATGTCCTGGGCATCCAGAGTATCCTTGGACGACTGGCGTAGAAACCACAACCGGCCCTCTAGGACAGGGATTGGCTAATAGTGTAGGCATGGCCATTGCCCAACGATGGATGGCTCAGTATTTCAATCGGCCGGGTTTCAACGTCATCGATTACGATGTTTTTTCTTTTTGTGGAGATGGGTGTTTCATGGAGGGGCTTTCCAGCGAAGCAGCCTCGCTTGCCGGTCATCTCAAGTTGTCGAATCTCTGTTGGATGTATGATAACAATCGCATTACCATCGAGGGCAAAACCGCCCTGGCCTTTAGTGAAGCCGTGGATGAACGGTTTCGAGCCTATGGATGGAACGTGACGCATGTCAACGATGCAAATGATTTGGAATTGTTAACGCAGGCGTTCAATGCTTTCAAGAACGAAATCGAAGCTCCGACCCTTATGATTGTTGATAGTCACATTGCGTTTGGGGCACCCAATAAACAAGATACTCATGGGGCACATGGCGAACCGTTGGGCGAAGACGAGATTCGTCTGACGAAAAAAAACTACGGATGGCCTGAAGATGCGAAATTCCTGGTTCCCGAGTCAGTGTTGGCACATTTTCGATGTGGGATAGGGGAGCGAGGAAAGGCCGAACGAAATGCCTGGACAACCAGGTTTCACGCTTACCAGGAGAAGTATCCTGAACTGGCGGATCAACTCTTGAAAATGGAACACCGGCAACTCCCTGAACATTGGGACCGGGGGTTGCCCGAATTTCCTGCGGACCCCAAAGGCCTGGCGAGTCGGGAGTCCTCCGGAAAAGTGCTCAATGCCGTTGCCAAGGAAGTCCCTTGGTTAATGGGAGGCTCTGCAGATTTGGCCCCTTCCACCAAAACGCTCCTGACCTTTGAGGGGGCCGGAGATTTTCAAGCCGGGTCCGAGGGTGGGCGCAATTTGCATTTTGGTGTTCGGGAACATGCGATGGGTTCGATTTTGAGTGGGATGGCTCTCTCGAAAGTTCGTCCCTATGGCGCTGGATTTTTGGTTTTCAGCGATTACGGACGACCAGCCATTCGCCTTGCGGCCATGATGAAAATTCCAGTGATTTATGTGTTGACCCATGATTCGATTAGTCTTGGCGAAGATGGGCCGACTCATCAACCCATAGAGCATCTGGCGTCCTTACGCGCCATTCCCGATCTCATGACGATTCGGCCTGGGGATGCCAATGAAGTCGTGGAAGCGTGGCGGGTGATTATGCAACTCCAACATCAACCCGTGATACTTGTCTTAACGCGTCAGGCCATTCCGACGTTGGACCGGACACGGTATGCGTCAGCCAGCGGCCTCGCCAAGGGAGCGTATGTCTTGGCTGATGCTGAGAGGAACCAACCCGAGGTGCTACTGTTGGCTTCCGGGAGCGAAGTGTCTCTCTGTGTGCAAGCCTATGAGGAGCTCAAAGGGCAAGGAATCCATGCCCGAGTCGTGAGTATGCCAGCCTGGTCACTCTTTGAACAGCAGAGTCAAGAGTATCGGGATCGTGTTCTTCCTCCTGAGGTGACGGCCAGGGTTTCTGTTGAGCAAGCGACGACGTTTGGTTGGAGTAAATATGTGGGGTCGAACGGCACAAGTATAGGTATAAATACCTATGGATCGTCGGCGCCGTTTAAAGATCTACTCAAACATTTTGGATTTACCGTCGATCTGGTCGTAGCCGCTGCCAAACAACAGTTGGCGACGACAGGAAGCGCGGAAGTTCGTTAAGGGCATTCGTACCGAGAATGCCGTTAACGAACAGATTGTCGTCTCGCACTGTACACAACCAGTTATGACAGAATGGGTTCGGCTACTTATTGAATCGCGTGTCGACATATGGCTGTGAAAAGTCAGGAATGAACCAAGTTGCGTGGCCCAAAGATGAACCACCAAACCTATGCCGTAGGAGCATACGATGCGGCCGTGCATGCTGTACTCGACGACTTACAAGCCAAGGATTTTGTCCGCAGAATGTGGGCTAAAGATCCCACGCTCTGGCATAAGGCTCCTGCCCATCAAACCATCATTCGAAACGCCCTCGGTTGGCTATCCGTTTCTGAACAGCAGGTCCGTGACGTATCGCGGCTGCAGGCGTTCGCAGATGATGTCAAAAACGCCGGGTTTACCCATATCCTCCTGTTGGGAATGGGCGGTAGCAGCCTCTGTCCGGAAGTGTGCCGCATGACCTTTGGCGTCATCTCCGGCTATCCTGAACTGCACGTGTTAGATAGTACCATCCCCTCGCAAGTGCGGAGTTTTGAAGAAACAGTCGATCTTGAGCATACGCTGTGCATCGTGGCGAGTAAGTCTGGCTCAACCACCGAACCATTGGTGTTCCAAAAACATTTCTTTCAACGGATGCGGCAGATCAAGGGTGATCGTGCCGGTGAGAATTTTATCGCGATTACCGATCCAGGCTCTTTCTTAGAACACCTAGCCCGAGAACTCCAGTTTCGAGATATTTTCCACGGTGTACCTGACATTGGAGGACGCTATTCAGCCTTATCCAATTTTGGTATGGTGCCGGCCGCCGCGATGGGAGTGAATGTTGAGTCTCTTCTGTCTCAAGCCGAACACATGCGTCGGAGTTGCGATGCAGCCGTGCCTGCTGCCGACAATCCCGGGGTCGTGTTAGGGGTGGTCTTAGGCATATTAGCCAAGGCTGGTCATGATAAGGTGACGATTATCACTTCTCCTGCCATCAGTGATTTAGGTGCCTGGTTGGAACAGTTGATTGCCGAAAGTACAGGAAAAGAAGGAAAGGGCCTCATTCCGGTTGATGATGAACCGTTAAGCGTGCCGCCTGTCTACGGCAACGATCGTGTGTTTGTGTATATCCGTTATGCGGACGGAGCCGTTCCGGAGCAAGATGCAAAAGTCGATGCCCTGAAAGTGGTGGGTCATCCAGTCGTGCGCATTGATTTCACGAGTTTCCTGAATCTCGGGCAGGAGTTTTTCCGGTGGGAGATGGCGACCGCGACCGCCGGGTCTCTGTTGGGAATTAATGCGTTCGATCAACCCCATGTCCAGGAGAGTAAAGAGTGTACCATGTTCTATCTTGAAGAATTTACACAGAGTGGACGATTGCCAGAGGCATCGCCCGTTATCACGGATGGGGACATCCGTATCTTTGCCGATGCCGTGAATCAGCAGGCGTTAGAGGGCGCATCTTCGTTAGCCTGCGCGGTGGCCGCGCATCTCTCCCGTGTACGGGTCGGGGATTATGTTGCGATCAATGCGTATCTCGAACGGACTCCAGCGGTTCATGACACCTTTCAGCACATTCGCACCATTGTTCGCCATGCGAAACAAGTCGCGACGACATTGGGGTATGGCCCGCGCTTTCTTCATTCAACCGGCCAACTCCATAAGGGTGGTCCCAATTCAGGAGTGTTTATTCAGGTCACGGCGGACCAGAGAAAGGATCTGGAAATTCCTGAGGAGCCCCATTCTTTTGGTACGTTAGCAGCCGCACAAGCATTGGGAGATATGAAGAGTCTTTCTACTCGCAATCGGCGAGTGATTCGGATTCATCTTGGGCTTGATATTGAAGGTGGGTTACAGCGAATTCAGAAGGCGGTCGAGGGGGCGTTGCTTACACCGTCTTGAGACGACCGGGGGTCGCAAGGGAGAACAGAAGGGGCGGCTAGGATAGATGACGCAATGCCGGCGTCACACCAATCGCCACTTTCGCCTGTCGGTTTCGATGAGCTTGTCCGCTTCAACGGGGCCCCATGTGCCTGCGGGGTATTCGGGCAGCCATCGGCCGCCATGGGCTTTCCAGCCGTCAAGAATATCCGTAATCCAGGCCCATGAGGCTTCCACGGCATCGCGCCGCATAAACAGCGAGGCGTCTCCGGCCATCACGTCCAACAACAACCGTTCATAGGCTTCAGGCGATGGAGTAGAAAAGGTATCACCATAGTTGAAGTTCATATCGACGGGATGGGTTTTTGCTCGACTGCCAGGAATCTTCGACATGATGCGCAAGGCCATTCCCTCGTGTGGTTGAATCCGAAGCGTCAGCACATTAGGTGCCTGGCGCATTTGGGAGGCGGCGTTGAAAAGAATTTCCGGAATATCTTTGAATTGCACCGCAATTTCTGTAGCTCGACGTGGCATCGCTTTCCCGGTTCGCAGATAAAAGGGCACTCCTGACCACCGCCAATTTTCTACGTAACACCGCAGAGCCACATACGTCTCCGTTGTCGAATCCGATCTGACGCCTTCCTCTCGGCGGTACCCGGGAACATCCTGCCCGTTGATGGTTCCATGGGCGTATTGCGCACGAACCGTGACCTTCTCCACATCTTTGCCACGGATAGGGTGGAGAGAACGAAGCACCTCCATGCGGGCATTGCGAACGACGTCCGTCTCTAATGAATAGGGTGGTTCCATGGCAATCAGGCAGAGGAGTTGGAGGATGTGATTTTGCATCATATCCCGGAGTGCTCCAGCTTCCTCGTAATAGCTCGCTCTGGTGCCTACGCCTTCCTCTTCACTCACGGTCATTTGGACGTGGTCGATATATTGATGATTCCAGATGGGTTCGAAAATGCTGTTAGCGAATCGGAGCACCATAATATTCTGAACTGTTTCTTTTCCGAGATAATGATCGATACGGTAGATTTGAGATTCATCAAAGACTTCCCCGATCGTTGTATTGATAGCCTTTGCCGACTCCAGATCATGGCCAATGGGTTTTTCAACGATGACGCGGGAGCCGCGATCAGGCCGTTCAGCTGGATAGATCAGTCCGGCATGCCGTAACCCTTCACAGGAGGGCCCAAAGGAGGTAGGCGGAATCGCTAAGTAGAAGATGCGATGGCCTGGCAAAGGGAATTGGGTCTCGATTTCTTCGATTCGGTTTTTGAGCTCTTGATACATCGTCAGGTCTTCACTGGATCCTGAGACATAATGCAGGCGTCGTGCAAAGTCCGTCCACGTATCTTGTTGGAGCGGCTGCCGAGAAAATTGCTCAATGCCGCTGTGCGCGACTTTCCTGAACTCATCGTCACTCCAAGGCTTGCGTCCAATGCCAAGCACGGCATAGTTGAGAGGGAGCAATCCATCAAGCATCAGATTGTAAAGAGCTGGTAAGAGCTTGCGTCGGGTGAGGTCTCCAGACCCCCCAAAAATAACGAGGGTACAGGGTTCGACCTGTACGCCAGAGCCGGTCTGTCTCGAGAAGGGCTGCTCTTGTTGCTGTATGGTCCTTGTCATGGCATGCTGCTCAAGGTGACGTTGAGTCCCGTTTAACCCTATGGCCACCAAATGCACGGCGGAGAGCCGCGAGCATTTTCTCCGAAAAAGACTCTTCCTGCCTGGACCGGAAACGGGTGAAGAGCGCAGAGGACAGGGTCGGGACTGGGATTTCCTTGTCTATGGCCTCCATCAGCATCCATCGACCTTCACCCGAATCTTGAACATATCCTTGTAATTCAGCGAGTGTTGGATCCTCTTTGAGGGCAGTGGCTCCGAGTTCTAAAAGCCATGATCGCACAACGCTTCCATGCATCCACAGATCGGCAATCTTCGGCAGATCAAGGGGGTAATCGCTCTTCGACATCAATTCAAACCCTTCGGCGTAGCCTTGCATCATGCTGTATTCAATGCCGTTATGCACCATTTTGACGTAATGTCCGGCTCCATGAGCGCCAACATGGGCCCATCCATCTTCTGGGGCCAGTGTGGCGAAAATCGGTTCAAGCCGATGGGCAAGTTCTTCTTCACCGCCTATCATCAGGCAATATCCAGTCTGTCGTCCCCAAATGCCTCCGCTGGTTCCGGCATCCATGTAATGAATCTGTTTCGTTTTCAATTCGGCAGCCCGACGGACATCGTCATGGAAGTTGGTGTTGCCTCCATCGATGATGACGTCATCGGGTTCCAACAGGTCGGCAAGGGCTTGAACGGTGTCTTCTGTGGGCGCACCCGAAGGTACCATCAGCCAGATTGCGCGAGGCTTGACGAGTTTCAAGACGAGGTCTTGAAGCGAAGCGGCTCCAACCGCTCCGGTCCCTTCAGCTTGTGTTACGAGGCCCTGCGCCTGATCAAATACAATCACCCGATGATCACTCTGCTGAAGCCGGGCCACCATCTTCAGGCCCATTTTACCAAGTCCGATAAATCCGATTTCCATGCCTGCTCCTTTCCTTCCCGTGTCAATAGGCTTTGTCCAAGGTGGGTTCATCATATGAGGAAACAAGGGCTCGGCACGCGTTGGGGAGACCTCTCAGAGAGTCCGCTTGAAAGGACGGATTCGCACAGAAGTTATAGCTTACCTTTGGGTATCCCGATATTGCAAAGTGACAGAGCCGGTGAGACGCCGTATAATTCAAGGGTATGAGTCCTGAAACCATTGCTTCATCGCTCAGACCGGACCCGATGCTGTTGAAAACGACGCTGAGGACCCGGCTGCCCTTTCGTGCTGAGCTGGCTCATGTGGTGTCATTGTGTGGAGATGCGTCGAATCGGCGGTATTATCGGCTCGAGTTGAAAAACGGGCCGATGCCCTCGCTGATCTTGATGCAACTGGCGGATCAGGAAGGATTCAAGGCCTCGGAAGAGGCTGTGAGCGGGGTACTCACGGATCTCCACGAACTTCCGTTTCTTGCTATCCTTCGGCTATTGGCCCAGGCAGGGATTTCGGTCCCTGCACTGCATTTTTATGATGAAGCAGCCGGGCTGCTGTATCTCGAAGATTTCGGTGATCTGACCTTATTGCAGGCTTGTCTCGAAGATGGGGAGTCTGTCGCTCGGAAATACTATCCGTTGGCTATTGATACGTTGGTTCAGATGCAGCTGCGACTTACGGCATACCGTGCTGATCCGTGTCAGGCTTTTTCCCATTCGTTTGATAAGCCACTGTTGATGTGGGAGTTTGAGCATTTTTTGGAATATGGTATTTGGGTCAGGCATGACAAAAAGCCGATGTGTGCGGGTCACGAAACGGTGATTCGTGATGGGTTTTCCGCTGTGGCTGAATTGCTTGCCTGCCAACCCCAGGTGTTTACGCATCGTGATTATCACTCACGGAATTTGATGGTCGATGGGGATCGACTAGGGGTCCTTGATTTTCAGGATGCGTTACTAGGCCCTGTAACCTACGATCTGGCCTCTCTGCTTCGGGATTCCTACATTGCCTTGGATGAAGCGTTTGTTGATGAGATGATTGATCGCTATGTCAGCGAGATGTGTGCAGGGCTAGAACCGGCTATCCGGGAGCGTATGATCTTGACGGATCGTGCGGCGTTCCGGCGGCTCTTTGATTTCACAAGCATTCAACGCAATCTGAAAGCAGCCGGCCGATTTGTGTATATTGATCGGGTCAAAGGGAATCCCAGGTTTCTTGCAGATATTCCTCGGACGTTGGGCTATGTGCGACGGAACTTAGAAAAATATCCTGAATTAGAATCTCTCCTCCTGCATCTCACGCCCTATATTCCTGAATGGTGGTGAAGACCATTCCATGAAAGCCATGGTATTGGCAGCGGGTCTTGGCATACGACTCCGTCCTCTGACGGAGTCTCTTCCTAAACCGCTCTTGCCCTTGGGGCCCTATCCGCTTCTTGTGTGGAATCTCCTTTTGCTGCGTCGACATGGCGTTGAAGATGTGATGATTAATCTCCACTACCTCGGTGAGCAAATCCAACAAACGTTGGGTGATGGGTCGCAATGGCACATGCACCTTTCGTATTCTTATGAACCGGTGTTACTTGGAACAGGAGGTGGCATCAAACACGTTGAGGAGTTTTTTGAGGACAATCCCTTTCTTGTGTTCAATGGAGACACGATTGTGGATCTCGATTTATCCCAACTGGTTGCGTATCACCGGAAAAAAGAGGCTCTTGCCACCATGGCACTCCGTGATGATCCGGC
Organism: Nitrospirales bacterium; assembly: GCA_963422365.1. Classification (GTDB taxonomy): domain Bacteria; phylum Nitrospirota; class Nitrospiria; order Nitrospirales; family UBA8639; genus Bin75. Next base: position 2,355,426 of record OY729426.1, on the reverse strand, counting down.
TGTCGAGCACTGGGGTGTGATTGAGACGGATGAGGATGACCGGGTATTGCGTATTCATGGAAAGGGGCGTATGGCTAAAAGGAGCGACGTGCCTCCGTCACGGCGCATGTTTGCCGGCGTCCACGTGCTTGACCCGTTTCTGTTGCGCCATGTTTCTCAAGGGGTTTTTTCTTCGATCATTGATGCCTATGTGTGGTGGTTGGAACGAGGAGCAACGGTAGCCGGGTATGTCTTTTCCGGGTACTGGTCTGATGTGGGTACACCCGAACGTTATGCTCAAGTCCAACGCGATGTACAGGCGGGAATCGTCAAAATTCCTGAATGAGATTCGGTGAGGAGGGCTTTGGCGATGTTGGATGAGTGTGTTCCACGTGATGGCCATCTTGTCACCGACGCTCGAGGCATCATCCAGTCAGTGAACCAGACGGCGGCAAATATGTTCAAGCTGTCGCAACAGGCTCTGATTGGGCAGCATCTGCCTGCGTTGTTGGCACTGGATGAGCGCGTTGCCTTTCAGTCCCAACTCCAAAAGTTCGAAAAAGGCGAGTTTGGTCTTGAATGGGAAATGACTCTTGCTCCGAATGGTCGTGCGAGTTTTTCCGCATTTCTCACCATCTCTGCGTTACGGGATCGCTCGGGTCGGATTGCAGCGATACATTGGTTGATTCGAGACGTGTCGGTTTGGAAGCAATTGGCGGCTGGCGACCAATTGCTCCAAGCCCTGGGCGAACACCTTCTCGAAGGGTTTTCTCTTTCACAAAGCTTGTCGCGTCTGTGCGATCAATTGATTCAACGCTTTTCCTATCCCTTGGTTTGGGTGGCGAGACGAGGGGCTGATGGAGAAATTTCCGTGTGCGCACAGGCTGGTGACTCTCATGTGAACGTGGGTCCGCCATCTTACGGGTTGACTGCCGAGGAACGGCGTTGTGTGGAATCCGTACTGGATACGCATAGAACGTTTCATCTTCAAGAGGAACGTGACGGGGCTGATGTGGTGCCTCGTCCCGTAGGAGGCAGACGATACCCGTCGCAACTCGTGGTTCCTTTCTCTACACAGGGTCGGGCGTTCGGGGTGCTGGCCGTCTATGGGGGGCGTCGAGACGCGTTTGATCCGTTCACGATTCGATGGTTTGAAAAACTTGTGAGGCACATGGCGATTACCTTGTCTTTGGTTACGGTTCGCAAAGAGACGGAAGCAAGGATATTCCACTTGGCCCATCATGATCCTCTGACCGATTTGCCCAATCGAACCATGTTCTACGATCGACTGAGGCAAGCATTAGCCCAAGCTAGGCGCCATGGTCGGGGAGTCGGGGTCCTGTTTGTCGACCTGGATCGTTTTAAACCGATTAATGATTCCCTGGGCCATGAGATGGGGGATGCGTTGCTCAAGATCGTAGCGGATCGTTTGGCTCGTTGTGTGCGTAGCACAGATACCATCGCTCGGCTGAGTGGCGATGAGTTTACCATGGTGCTTCAAGATTTGTCCCGAGGGCAGGATGCCGGGCATGTGGCGCAAAAGGTCTTGGAAACCGTCGGCCAACCTGCAATTGTGGGACATCAGACTATCCCTATCACGGCGAGCGTGGGGATTGCGTTGTATCCTTTCGATGCGACCGATCCTGATGTATTAATTGCGCAGGCTGATCGCGCGATGTATCGCGCAAAAGAGAAAGGTGGCCACTGCTATCAATTTGTTTCCGAAGAAATGAACGCGCAGGCGTTTGAGCGGCTTATCTTGGAAAAGAATCTCGAAGGGGCTTGGGACCGGAAGGAATTTCTCCTTCATTATCAGCCCGGGGTCACGCTACGCTCAGGACGGATTGTCGGCGTCGAAGCCTTACTGCGATGGCACCATCCTGAGCTTGGATTGGTCTTTTCATCTCAGTTTTTGCCTTTAGCTGAGGTGGCCAATTTTTTCGATGCGATTCAAGAATGGGTGCTGAAGACCGCCTGTCTGCACAGGCTGGCCGGGTTTACACAAAGGTTGTCTGCCGTGCCGATGTCCGTCAATCTTTCTTTGAGGTGTTCAGAGCCTAATCAGATTCTGACGATGGTGCAACGAGTGTTACAAGAAACGGGTGTTGTCCCTCAAGCCCTCCGTCTTGAAATTGATCAATCCGGTGTCAGTCTGCGACAACGGGCCGTGGGCACTCTTGTCAAAAAGTTGTTGGACGTGTGCGTGGTGGAGAGCGTCTTGGATGACGTGGTGTACGAAGACACGTTAGCCCCGTTGCTGCAGCGCCTTCCCTTTCAACGATTGAAGCCTGGCCTCTTCTTTGGTGGTTGCCGCGCCCAACAATCCTGATTCGATGATGGCCATTGAACGGTGTCTGGCTATCGGTCGAAAATTGCAGGTGGCTGTTATTGCGAAAGAGGTAGCATCTCCTCATCAAGTCAGGTTTCTCCACACACATGGGTGTCAGGCGATGCAAGACTCTTTGTGTTCTCGGCCGTTGCCCTGTGAGGCCATGACGACATTGTTGCGTGGCTGGAGGTCTTCAGTCGTTTAGGATGACGTGCGGTCATTCGTGGTTCAAAGCGTTGGTTAAAAGCAACGCTTGTTGAAAAAAAGCATCAGCTACCCCGCCACTATTCGCACGGGCTTTCTTCTCTCGCATTCCCCTCTTTTGGTTATGTCCCCTTCTTCAAAAGACCTTTGGCTAATGCCAGTAAGCCTATTGGGCTGTCGTGATTAGCCCGTTCGACCCTTTTTGAGATTTTGTGTTTCTGTAAATTGGTCCTCTTTTTGCATGAACCCTATTCTATAGATAAACGTCGCGACAAGGGTTTTGGGAATGAAAAGAGATACAGTTTAGGACAGATAGGGAATAACCTGGGTCTGGTTAAAGGAGGGGAGTATGATGAAAACACATAAACCAATCATTGGTCTGTTGGTGCTCTTGGCGTGTTTGCTCATGATGACGTCGGCTTGTGGGAAGAAATTCATTCGTGGTGCGAGTGGTTCAGCAGATCTTTCTTCAGGCAAGTCCAATCATAAGGCTTCAGGTCATGCGAATAGCAAAGACGCCCCTGATGCTCGCTCTGTTCACCTTGAGGAGACGCCCTTGGGAGACGCAGAGGATTTGGTCTTATCTGACGGCATGCAATCAGGGGAAGTAGAAGCTTTATCAGCAGCCGACCTTCATGACGATAAATTTGGGACCATGTTCGCTGGAGAGGGACAGGAGACATGGAACGGTTTTTCGTCCATTCCCCCTACCCCTTCTTCCTCTGCAGATCGATCGTCCACGACAAGGAGTGGACTGTTGGATCCTTCTGGGATGAAAAATATCAAAGGCATGTCCCGGGCCCTGACCCGGGATCAGTTGGCGGTATCCGGACGCTCTTCCGACGATTCTGTGCCCGATGCTCATAAGGATCGGTCTGCTCAGAGAAAGGGCGTACATGTTTCGCATGGTCTCCAGGATGTCTTTTTTGCGTATGACAGTTGGCGGCTTTCTGAGAAGTCTCACTACATTCTGGAATCCAATGCAGAGTGGCTCAAAGCCCACCCTCATGAACGCATGAGCATTGAAGGTCATTGCGATGAGCGGGGAACGCGCGCTTACAATTACGTCCTCGGCGAAAAACGCGCCGCGATGGTCAAGCAATATTTGTCCCATTTAGGGGTTCCTTCAGAGCAGATGGTTGTGGTCTCTTTTGGGAAGGACCGGCCGGCATGCCATATGTTTACTGCAGCGTGTTTCCAGGCTAATCGGCGAGCGCATTTTGCAACGGATATGAACATGGCTGTACGTGACTAGAGTCGTGATCACCTTGAGTCTTGAGCAAAGAGCGTGTTGATAGATAGGGGTGGTGTCAGGCGTTGTCGGATTGTTCAGGGATGGGCGTCTTGAATTTTTGCCCAAGACGCGTCGTGAAGCTTCACACTCGAGAGCCTGGATCCGTCCATTCTGGTGCCAGAATACGCGCCCGGCGAGCGTCTATCTGTTCTGCCTCCTCGATACGATTCAAAAGCCGAAGCAAGCGGGCATATTGTTCAAGACTGTGAACGATCCGGGGATGATCCACGCCACATGCCTCCTCTCTGATTGTGAGCGCTTGTTTCACCAAGCGTGATAGCCTTCGTATATTCTTTCTTGGTTTCAAAGACCAAAGCCAGGCTGCTTAAGCTCATTGCCATGTGTGGATCCATGGCACCGACCGAGAAAGCTCAAACCTGAAGGACCCGCCAAAAATAGGGCTCGGCCGCAGCCCAATTTCTCTGAATCCGATACCGTGCACCGACATCATGCAACGCGGCGGCAAGGTCGTGATCTTGTCCGCTGGTTTCGGCCTCGCAAAGCGCCTGTACAAGGACTCGCTCTGCCGTGGTAGAGTGACCCGCCTGTAACCTGTTGGGCTCAGAGTTTGAGGCAGGGGGCGAGGGCATATTTTCTTGGCAAGCCACGAGGAGGAGACAAAAGAAAAACCCAGCCATCTCTCTGTGCAGCATCGGTTTCATCATAACAGGATCATAAAAAACCCATTCGTGCGCCAACTGTTTCGAGTCTCGTGAAAGGGGAGTCGGCCTTTTGCTGGACTTTTGGGAATGGCCATTGTAGCCTACGTAATTATCAGGGTAGAGGTTGAACAGAAGATCTTGAAATTAGGGCAATGGTGATAAAGGAAAATCTGTGAACGTCTTGGGTCGAACCGAGAAATTTTTTCGTCGGGATTTGTGGGTTCAGGACTCGGGAACACTCAAGGGCTTGACAGCTTTTTATGTCAAGCCTCTGCGGTTGGTCGTAGTGGCGGTCTCGGATTTTCGTGATGGCGTTCTCAGTATACGAGCGACGGGTCTTGTCTCGACCACGTTGCTGTCACTCGTTCCCTTCCTGGCCGTGACGTTTTCCGTGCTGAAAGCCTTTGGCGTGCACCAACACCTCGAACCGCTGCTTGTTCAAGGTCTGGAACCGTTGGGGGGAAAAGGCTCGGAAATTGCCGGTCATATTGTTGAATTCGTCAACAACCTCAAAGTGGGTGCTTTAGGGGCAGTTGGGCTGGCGGGATTATTTTATACCACGTTTTCACTGATCGACAAAATCGAAGAAGCTCTCAATCATATCTGGCGAGTGCGCGATGCGCGACCTCTGACAAGAAAATTTACCGACTATTTGAGTGTGGTCTTGGTGGGACCCGTGCTGGTCTTCACGGCTGTTGCCAGCATCGCCTCGGCACAGAGCCACTGGCTCGTGCAAACCATATTAAAAATCGAGCCCGTGGGAATCGCCGTCCTCTGGATGACGGCCCTCATGCCGTTTATGCTGATTTGTCTTGGTTTTACGTTCTTGTACAAGTTCGTTCCTCATACTCAAGTGCGCTTCGCATCAGCCTTAGTAGGGGGAGTGACAGGCGGAATATTATGGAAAATCGTTGGGGTGCTGTTTGCATCTTTTGTCGCAGGAGCGACGCGATATAGTGCCGTCTATTCCAGTTTTGCCATTCTGATTCTGTTCCTCATCTGGCTCTACATCGGTTGGCTTATAGTCTTAGTCGGCGCGCAAGTCGCCTACTATCATCAGCATCCGACCGCCTATCTGACTCGCCTCCGATGGAAACAACGCACCGCTGCCTTCCGAGAACGTTTGGCCCTGACCCTGCTGGTCTACATCACGCGCCAATATATGGCTGGTGCGCCACCCTATCAGATGCAACAATTGGCGACGAAATTAGGCGTACCTCTTTCTGCGCTGGAAGCTCTTGTCGAAAATTTCGTTGACCACGGTCTGATTCATCGAACAGCCGAACCCAAAGGAATGGCATTGGGACGACCACCGGAACAGATTACCGTGCTGGAAGTACTTCAACTCGTCGCGCATAAAGAATTTACGCCAACTGAGATGGTGCAGGAAGGCAACGATCCCGTTGGATCGCTTCTGCGCCAACGGGATCAAGCCGTCCGTGAGGCCTTGGCTGGCATGACTCTTACCATGCTTGCGGCCGAAGAACCTGCCGCTCTGCTTTCTCCTGAACCGTCTTCTCTTTTCCTGGATCAGCCTGCTTCGTAATGGCCTCTTTGTCATCAACCGTTCATGACGTTCAGCATGTTCTTGGGTACTGCTGCTAGGCCGGTATAGCAACCGCTAGACATGGCCGACGCAATACCTCAACTCAAATAAAAGGAGAGGCGGCAGAAGACATCTCCGCAAAGAGTAGCTGAAAATATATTGCCTCTTTCTATTGCAGGGTCTCTGCCCGAGGCATTGAAAGAATGGGATTGCACAGAAACTGTTGAGGACTATGGGGTAGCCACTGAAGATTGCAAACTATACGGTCAAGAGCAGCTTAGGTATCACTTTGAGATTAAAAATAGGCGTACAAACCGTTGCCTTCTGCTTGGCTCAAGCTGCATTTTAAAATTTCAGGTTCAAGTTTTCGAAAACGGGATACTGCTGGATGCGAAGAGTTCTCAGAAAAAACTTAATGAGATTGAGAAAAAATGCGTCTCGACTCATGCATCAAGGCTCTGAGAGCACTTGCCGTAAGTGAAGACAATAATATATTGAGCAATGCATTAGATTTTTACTTAAGGAATAAACATTGAAATCCCCAATTGGCTTGTGTTGTGTTCTGGCGTCTTTCCTTCAACGGAATAGATCACAGCCCTTCTTTCTTTAAGATTAGTCTGACGAAAGATAAGTACAAGAAGGACTGAGCAAGCATGACAACAGATCACGTCCAAATCATATGTCCTGCTTTATCTAGCAGTCAAAGAACGTTGGCAATTAGTTATGGACGCACAGCAGCAGAAAACGCGTAACAAAGCAATTAAATTTGTCTCCTGCAGTCACCCCCAGGCTCGTGCTCTGAGCCGTTTATTGGAAGTGTTATCTTTGCAAACCAACCATACTGGCATGCAAGCCGCGCAAAACGGAACGGATCGTAGATGACACAACCGGATATGATCCAGTCGATACTCAAAGACAGCAATGATCATCTCACCCTGTTCTCGGATGATGAAATTGCATCCTTACGGGGAAAAATCTTCACCAAAACCATCAGAGGCAAGGAAACCGCTTTTGTGACCTGCGTTGTTCGGGACAGGGAAATCTAGCTCAAACCGGAAGAAATCGTCCGTCAGCTTTATGCTGCGCGACTTATGAAGGAGTACGGTTATACAGAGAACCGGCTGGCATTTGAATATTCCGTCAATTTTGGCCGGGAAAAGAAAAAAGCGGATATCGTTATCTTCGACAAGGACCGCTCCGACACCGCCTATGTCATTGTTGAGTTAAAAAAGCCCAGGCTGAAAGACGGCAAGGCCCAGCTTCGTTCCTATTGCAACGCCACCGGCGCACCCATCGGTGCATGGACAAACGGTGAGAAGATTTCCCATTACCACCGCAAAGACCCGAACTATTGTGAAGACATCACCGCGTCCCTAAGGCAACGCAAGCACTCAAGGACATACTCAGCGAACGCTTGACCCTGAAAGATTTGGTTGTCAAGGACAAACTCGCCAATGAGAGAAAGTCCCTGAAAGACATCATTCTGGAAATGGAGGACGAAGTGCTGGCCAATGCCGGGGTAGATGTATTCGAGGAGGTGTTCAAGCTCATATTCACCAAGCTGTATGACGAATACCAGAGCCAGCCGGACAAGGGCATCATCAATTACTTGCTGAAGCAAGTGACAAAAACATCCGTACATGAACCGCCACCGACTTGTAATCCCCTTCCTCCTAGCTATATTGATGGGTCAGACTATGCAACAGTGAAAACAGCGGTCAGCGGTATTGACGATGAAGGCTTTCGCGTCATGGAATTTCGGAGCACCGGACAGACCGACACCGAGCTGAAAAACAAAATCCAGGATTTGTTCAACCGGGCCAGAAACCAATGGAGCGGCGTGTTCCCCGAAAGCGCAACCTTTGAGCTATCCGACAGCCATCTTGCCGTCTGTGTTTCCAGTTTGCAGGACGTGAAGTTGTTCAACTCCAATCTGCTGGTGGTGGACAAAGCCTTTGAATATCTGGTCAACAAATCCGCCAAAGGCGAAAAAGGGCAATATTTCACGCCGCGTCATGTCATCGATATGTGCGTACAAATGCTGAATCCCAAACGGGGCGAATATATGATTGATACGGCATCAGGCAGTTGCGGATTTCCGGTGCATACCATTTTCAAACTGACAGGCTATCTGTTCACCAATGAAGAAATCCCGGAGGGCGACAAACAGAATGCCCTGAAGGTATTCGGTATCGACTTTGATGAAAAGACGGTCAGGGTGGCCCGAACCCTGAACCTGATTGCCGGAGACGGGGAAACCAATGTGCTGCATTTGAACACGCTGGATTTTAACCGCTGGGGCAATAGAACCGAACAGGACAGAAAATGGATCAACACCTACGGCAATGGCTTTGCCCGACTTGAAAAGCTCAGAGCGAACAAAGGAGAAAACAAGCAGTTCCAGTTTGACTTACTCATGGCCAATCCGCCTTTCGCAGGAGATATCAGGGAAAGTCGTATCCTGCATCAATACGAACTTGGTTTCAAAGCGGACAGGAAAAAGGCGCAAAACAAGGTTGGGCGGGATATTCTATTTATAGAACGCAATCTGGATTTTCTGAAACCCGGCGGACGCATGGCCATCGTGCTGCCGCAAGGTCGCTTCAACAACACCTCGGATAAACACATTCGGGAGTTTATCGCCGAGCGCGGGCGCATTTTGGCGGTGATCGGCTTGCACGGCAACACCTTCAAACCGCATACCGGCACCAAGACCAGCGTACTATGTGTGCAAAAGTGGAATGAGGATTCAGAAAAAGGGCCGCTTTGCCCCGAAGTCAACGACTACCCTATCTTTTTGCCGTTTCAGAGAAAGGCGGTAAAAACAATTCCGGCGATTATGTCTATCTCAAAAATGAAAATGGACAAGACAAGCTGGACAGAAACGGTCATCTGATTGTTGATCATGATCTTCATAACCACAATGGTGCATTACCTGATGGCATCGCCGAAGCTTTTATTAAGTGGGCAAGAGAGGAAAAGCTGAGCTTTTGGAGATAAACAAGCTCCTATTTGTTCATATTGTGAGGAGCCGACATTGTGATTATCTGAAAAGGTCGAGAGGAAATAACAGAAAGAGAGGAAAAAGCTGAATAATGCAGTACTCTATAGTGGGTTTGAGTGAAATTAAAACTGATAATGAACTGTTCCGGTTCGATGCTGAGTATTTCAGGAAAGGCTTGTTGAGTTTGGAGATAAAAATCACAAATAACCAATGGGAATATCTCGGCAATATATGTGACTCTATTATCAGGTTTGTCGCTTACTCTCTTTGTAATCAAATTGAGTTTATAGATAACGGCACTCCATATTTGAATGTAGGAGATATTGGGGAGGGCATTACAGGCTATCGAAAATATAAATGTGTCGAACAAGATTTCACCGTAGTTTAACCATTTTCTTGAACTGTAAATACGGTAAAGGACAGACAAAAAGGCTAACAATCAGTAGTGTTCAGCCGAATTTACTACTGACGCAAGTTAAGAAAATAAAAACATATATCCCTGATTCTCAATTCCAGGAAATTGTTTTAGAGCATTACAAAACTGCTCTGGATGTTTTGGTTAGGTCAGAAAGTTTGTACACCGAAGCCCAAACAATTCTCCTCTCCGAACTCGGCTTAACCAATTGCACCTCAAACATCGGCTAACCTTCGTCAAGAACTACTCAGATGTCGAGCAGACTGAACGTCTTGATGCCGAGTATTTCCAGCCAAAATATGAAGAAATCGTTCATGCCATCAAAAACTATCCGGCTGGCTGGGATACACTAAGGAATCTCGTTACGGTCGAAAAATGCATAGAAGTCGGAAGGGATAAGTATCTCGATGAGGGCATCCCGTTTGTTCGGGTTAGCAACCTAAGCCCCTTTGAGATCACGGAAGAAAAATACATTTCTGAAACGCTGTATGCAGAGATCAAGCAGCATCAACCAAATAAAGGAGAAATCCTTTTCAGCAAGGACGCAACTCCTGGAATTGCCTATTACTTAAATCAATTGCCACGGAAAATGATTCCATCAGGCGGAATCCTTCGATTAAAAAACAAAACCGAGAAGGTCAAGAACGAATATTTAAAGTTGATGCTTAATTCAATATTGACAAAGGAACAGGTAACCTGAGATGTAGGCGGTTCCGTCATACTTCATTGGCGACCGGATCAAGTCAAAGGAACGGTGCTTCCCATTTTGTCAGAAGAAAAACAAACCCAAATCCAGCAAAAAGTCATCGAATCCTTTAACCTGCGCAAACAATCCAAACACCTTCTGGAGTGCGCCAAACGAGGAGTGGAAATGGCTATCGAACAAGACGAGAAAACTGCAATCGACTGGTTGGACAATGAAACCAAAGAAATGCAAGTATCATAAGGGGCTGTTCTCATGAATCTGGGAAACAATCTGACGATAGCCTTGGTCCAAATGTCTTGTGAGGCTGTTCCTCACGAGAATCTCGTCTCTGCCCTTGCCAAAGTCGAAGAAGCCGCACGGCGTGGGGCTAAGATCATCTGTCTGCCGGAACTGTTTCGTTCGCAGTATTTTTGTCAACAAGAAGATCCGGCGTGGTGTGATTTGGCGGAGTCGGTGCCTGGGCCGTCGACTGAAGCGTTGGGCAAGGTTGCGAGAAAGTACAACGTTGTGATTATGGTTCCGATCTTCGAACGCAGAACCGCCGGGATGTATCACAACTCGGTTGTGGTGCTTGACGGCGATGGCTCTGTTGCCGGCCTCTATCGCAAGATGCACATTCCTGATGATCCAGCCTACTATGAGAAGTTTTATTTCACGCCGGGAGATAGAGGCTTTCAAGCGATTCAAACGAGTGTGGGTAAAATCGGCACCCTCATATGTTGGGACCAATGGTATCCTGAAGCCGCTCGGCTCACGACGCTTCAGGGTGCTGAGATGTTGTTCTACCCCACGGCCATTGGATGGCATCCGTCCGAAAAAGCCCAAGACGGTGAATCGCAACGCGGCGCGTGGCAGACCATTCAACGTAGTCACGCGATTGCGAACGGCGTGTTTGTGGCTGTTGTGAATCGAGTGGGCCATGAGAAACCCGATGCAGGCGGAGAGGGCATCGAATTTTGGGGGAGTTCGTTCATTTGCGACCCCTTTGGTATTGTCCTAACCGAAGCGTCGATTGATCAAGAAGAAATTCTCCTCGCTGAAATTAATATGAGCCGAGTTGAAGAAGTCCGGCGCCATTGGCCCTTTCTCCGCGACCGTCGAGTTGATGCGTATGGCGGCCTCACGAAGCGTTTCTTTGACCAAGACGACGATGGCGAGTGCTAGGCAGTTTGAAATGATGCCTTGGGTGAAAAATATGAATATGCGGTTGATACTACAGTCGTTAAAACGAAATCTGAGGCTGTTAATACAAAAAAAGCGAAATACTTTGGTATCAGTGTTTCGACTCATTCGCGCCAAAAATATAATCGAACCAGTATGTGATCTTAGTCCAAATCGCAAAATCATAGATTTAGATATGTTGGCATCGATTTCGTTGTTGATTCCGGGGATGGTCGCGCCGCGATCAGGAGAAATTTTGTACACGTTATGTTACATGCAAGAGCTTCAAGGGGATGTCGTTGAAATTGGTTCATGGCAAGGGCGGTCAACGAGTTTTTTGGGCCGAGCGGTAGAGCGAATTCGAATAACGGCACGTTTTACGCTATTGATCATTTTGGTGAAAATCTTAGGAAAGAAACGGTTGTAAAAGAAAATGAACAGTTGAGTGATCTGAAAAGAGCGTTTTTAAATAATATGAAACGCGTTGGTCTCGATAAAGTGGTCTACCTTCTTGATATGTCGAGTGAGCTTGCAGCTAAGAAAATCGGTCACAAAGGGATTCGAATGCTGTTTATTGACGGAAATCATACCAAGGAAGGAGTTGAAAAAGATGTTGAGTTGTTTTTTCCGCTACTCCTGAAAGGCGCACTCGTGATTTTCGACGATTATTCAAACAGGTTTCCCGGCTTGGTCTCGGCGGTTAATGGACTGCTAGAACGCAGAACTTTTACACGGACGATGTCATATCACAACACATTGGTCCTTAAGCTTTGATCTCATATCATAGTGAGAAACCATTGCTGCAGGGAGACAATCTGTTCCTTCAATGGGAAAAGAGACGCATCAAGGGAACACGTTACGGTCGACTCCTGTGCAATTAGGGTTCCGCATGCCGGCGGAATGGGAGCCGCATGAGGCAACTTGGCTGGGGTGGCCCCATAATGCCTCGGATTGGCCGGGAAAACTGGCTGCCGTTCATTGGGTGTATGGGGAGATTGTTCGGAAGTTGGCGGATGGAGAGCGGGTCCGGATTCTTGTTCATTCCCAGTCGCATGAAGAGCGTGCGCGGAGTGTTTTGGCACGGGCCGAAGCCAATCTCTCCAGTATCGAGTTTTTTCGGATTTCGACGGATCGTGGCTGGACTCGTGACTTTGGTCCGATTTTTGTGACGCGGGGTCGGCCGACTTCGGAAGTGGCGATTACACGTTTTCAATTTATCGCGTGGGCCCGCTATGCTGATTGGAAAAAAGACAATCGAGTGTCGGTGAAAGTCGCGTCTCGCTTAGCCTGTCGCTCCTTCCCCATTCTTCACAAAGGGCAGAAGGTGGTCTTGGAAGGGGGCAGCATTGACGTGAATGGGGTTGGGACTGGGTTGACCACCGAAGAATGTTTGCTTGATCGTGATGTTCAAGTGCGCAATCCAGGATTTCTGTCTACGGACTATGAGTCGGTTTTACAAGACGCGTTGGGCGTCACCAATGTCATATGGTTGAACAAAGGTATTGCCGGGGATGATACCCATGGGCATGTGGATGATGTGTGTCGTTTTGTGAATCCGACGACTGTGGTGTTGTGTCAGGAACGAAACAGCGGTGATGACAATTACCATGTGTTGGCTGAAAATCGAGAGCGTTTAGAAAACGCGACACTGGAAAATGGATCAACAATCGAGGTAATTCCATTGCCTCTGCCGGCCCCACTGTACTTTGATGGTCGACGGCTTCCAGCGAGTTACGCCAATTTTTATATTGCGAATGCGGCTGTCCTGGTTCCAACCTTTAATGATCCCAATGATCGAATGGCTCTGGGCATTTTGAGCGAATTATTTCCCGACCGCCCGGTTATTGGGGTTCACGCGGTCGATCTTGTGTGGGGCTTTGGGACGTTGCATTGTCTGACTCAACAACAACCTGGTTTGCCCACCGTGTAATTTTTTTTATTCTCTATGTCCAGACAATTCAGACTTCCTTTCCCGCTTCGTCTTGGATGGATTGGGACGGGTGTCATGGGAGGGGCCATGGCCGGACACCTCTTGGCCAAGGACCATGCGATAACCGTCTTTTCACGAACTCGATCAAAAGCTGAAGAACTGCTTCAGCAAGGGGCACGATGGGCGGATTCACCGGCACGAGTGGCTGATGAATCCGACGTGGTCTTCACGATGGTGGGGTTCCCTCAGGATGTGTTCGAAGTCTACTTAGGCGAAGAAGGCCTCATCCATCAGGCACGAGCAGGGATGGTGTTTGTGGATATGACCACGGCTCCTCCGACTTTAGCTGGAAAGATAGCAGCAATTGTAAGGGCTCGCGGAGCGTCTTTCTTGGATGCCCCTGTTTCAGGTGGGGATATAGGCGCGCGCAACGCGTCGTTGTCCATTATGGTGGGCGGCGAAACCGACGTTGTGGAAGCAATCCGACCGCTTTTTGAGTTATTGGGTCAGACCATTATCCATCAGGGGACGACAGGCGCTGGTCAGCACACCAAGCTCTGCAATCAAATAACGATCGCTGGAACCATGATTGGAGTGTGTGAATCGTTACTGTATGGCTATCGCGCGGGGTTGGATGTAGCAACCATGTTGCAATCCGTCCGAGTCGGCGCTGCGGCATGTTGGACGTTGGATAACCTTGCTCCCCGCATACTGACTCGAAACTTTGTCCCGGGGTTCGTTGTCGAACATTTTGTGAAGGATATGGGTATCGCCTTGGAAGAAGCCAAACGGATGGGGCTTGTCTTGCCCGGGCTTTCATTGGTGCATCAACTCTATCTTGCCGTTCAATCTCATGGGCATGGACGCTCTGGCACGCATGCCTTGATGCTTGCGTTAGAGCAGTTGTCGAATGTTCGCATGAATTCAATGCCGGCTGAGCTTTCTCAATAAGTTTCTTTTTTCAGATGCGTACTGTCGATGATCTCAGAACAATCCTTGCCCGAATTGATGGCCGAGGGTACAAAGCCTACAGGGATCTGCAAGGCGCCTACGCCTACCCTCAGTTCACCTTGTTCATCGATTACGTGCAAGGCGACCCGTTTGCCTCCCCTTCAAAAATTCGCGTGAGAGTTCCCCGTGCCGTGACTCAGATTCCCTCGAATTTTTTTTCCAGTCGCGTTCGCCGGGTTGCCTTGCAAGATTTTCTGGTTCGTGGCGTGCATCAGACCATCCGTCAAGAGTGTCAGGGAAATCGGGGGATTGGGAAAAGCGGACTCGTTTCGATAGACGTGGGTGGGCAAGAGGTCTTGGAACGAACGGCCATGGTGGTGACGTCCCAATGGGTTGAAGCTCGATTGTCGCTCGGCCTGCCGGCACAAGGCCGCACCATACTCGGCCGACAAGCGGAGGCCATGCTGTGTCAGGAAGTGCCCAAGATTGCCGAAGACGCCTTACAGTGGAAACACGTTGATCAAGGCCGGGCACTGGCCTTTGTTGATTGTGTGGACAATCAAGAGGCAATCCGCGCACAACTTGACGCCTTGGGGTTGGTGGCCTTCGTCGCCGATGAGGCGATTTTGCCAAGAACCAGCGGTGCATCCGATCATCCACTGTCGGATGAGAAGGCGAAGCCTTTTATCACGCCTGATGCCCTTCGTGTGTCGCTACCCGTTTCTCATCCTGTTTCTCAACACGGCAAGACCACGCAATTCTTAACCGGCCTGGGGATCCCCAAGGGAGTCACGTTGATTGTGGGAGGAGGATATCACGGCAAGTCCACGGTCCTTCGGGCATTGGAGCGTGGGGTGTATCCTCATGTCCCTGAAGATGGTCGGGAATACGTCGTGACAACGGATCAAGCCGTCAAAATTCGCGCGGAAGACGGCCGACACATTGAACGAGTCAATATCAGTGGATTTATCGACAATCTTCCGTATGGGCAGGAGACCACGCAGTTTTCAACGGACAATGCGAGTGGGAGCACCAGTCAGGCCGCCTCGATTCTTGAAGCCATCGAAGCAGGTGCCACGACGTTGTTGCTTGATGAAGATACCAGTGCCACGAATTTTATGGTCAGGGACGCGCGGATGCAGGCGTTGGTTCACAAGGAGTCTGAACCCATCACGCCGTTTGTGGACCATGTGCGTGATCTGTATGAACGGCATGGGGTATCCACGGTGTTGGTGATGGGAGGCTGTGGGGATTATTTCGACGTGGCCGATACGGTCATCATGATGCAGGAGTATCAGCCTCTGGATGTAACGGCACGTGCCCAACGAGTCGCACGAGAGTTCCAGACTCAACGAGCCATCGAACGGGTTTCATCTCTGGCGGATGTCGAGTCCCGAATTCCCTTGGGGGAGAGCCTCAATCCTTCCCGTGGTAACCGCGAGGTGAACATTGACGCCAAGTCCGTGGAGGCCATTGCCTTTGGGCATGAAGTCATTGACGTGAGCGGGATAGAACAACTGGTGGATGTCAGTCAAACCCGGGCGGTGGGGTATGCTCTCCATCTTGCCTCACGCCGTATGCTGGATGGACGGATAGACGTGAAAGCGGTAGTCCAAGACCTGGATCGACTGTTTGATGAAGTAGGCTTGGACGTCCTTGATCCCTTTCGCAAAAGCGAGCACCATCCAGGAAATTTTGCTCGTCCTCGCTCCTTGGAAATCGCCGCAGCCTTGAACCGGTTGCGCATGCTTCGGATGAGCAACTAAGCACGCCCGTTTCCAAACTGTCCAGCCTCTTTTTCTGTTGTGCCCAACGGGGTTGGCGCGGTATGTACTGAAGTGACCCCGCAGAATACTGTCTTGCAGTGATGAGGAGGATGAGGATCGGATGCGACCAGGGTTTGCTGTTGACATCGATAACGTATTGGCTCAAGCCGAGCAGGAAGTCCAACGAATTTTTCATGAATTGACCGGCGAGCCCTGGCCGCCTGAGACGTATGCCAGCGCGGGTGGGCTTGACGGCAGTGATTGGGATCGAGAGCTGATTGAACGGATTTTCGATTATTTTCATGAGCGGAGCATTCCGACGTTGCCGGTCGTTCCTGGTGCTCGACAAGGGTTACAATGGCTTCAGAAAGACTATCGGATTGTCCTGATTACGGCGCGTCGTCCCACTGCTCGCCGACCCACACTGGATTGGTTGGACGAACATGGCATTCCGTTTGACGAACTCCATCACACCTGGGAAAAAACCGAGGTTTCGAACAACGTTGTCTTGGCCGTCGATGACCATCCGGGCCACGTGCGGGAGTATCTGGCGCAAGGCGTTCGGGTCTTTCTCATGGATCAACCGTGGAATCGAATGGTTGCATCCCCAGGCGTGACCCGCGTTTCCGACTGGGATGAGTTGTTACAGAAACTCGACGTGCGTTCGAAGCCGGCCTGATTCGGGCAGCCGGTTTGTCTGCTCCTCTTCCATGCCTATGAGGGCTTTTTCCATGGTTATCGCCGCAATAACGTCTCGCCGATGTTTCGTGAATGCTTCAGCGTGCGTGAGTGACGAGAATCACGTTGATTCACGGGTCTTTGTTGATCTGACTATTGAAAGCCAGGAGTGTGGTAACGTGTACGCGGACGTGCGGCAGGTGACGCGAAAAGGCGCCGAACGCGAGTCGTTCGTCGTCACGCCTCCGCAGGGCTATGACGGGTCGTTGAATGTGCACGTATTTCAAGGTCCGGCGAAGTTGTATGATCGCCACGCCGTGAGCGGAACATGGGGAATGGGCTCCGCGAACACGGTGTGGCGATCAGCCGAAGGATGCGCGCCGCGACCTTGTGTCCGAGCTACGCGCTTGCGAAAAATCTCGGGACTTCTGGTGCTGGCGGCGAGGCCCTGCGCTGCGGCCTTGTGCCCGAGCCAGGTGCCCGTCGGCAATTCCGCGTAGCAGTATCCCATCGCGGGGTGGACGCCACCCTCCAGACTCCCTAATCGGTCCGATCTAGGTCGGATTGCGTCTCATGGCAATTGATTTCGGTCCGGATGCGTAGCGTGAAATGTTCCTGGGCCTCGCGCTCATCCTCGACTTCCGTGGACACCATCATCCTCAGCGCCAGCCTTCTTCGACTCCGGGCCATGCGCATCTCTGGCGAAGCGCCTGAGAATCACGTCACGAATCATTTGATTGCGAACTTCCCCTGCCAGACTCGGCCTTTCCTGGGTGGTCTGTCCCGTCTCAATGCCGGTGATGACGTAGTCGGGGAGGGGGACAGCCACCAGGCACCTCCCGCCGGAGTTCGTGTCGGGCCAGTCGAACCAGCGATAACGGAAGTTCAGGTTGTCGAAGCCATACCGCCTGCGGTGTCCGGGCAAGTCATCCTTGTCCGCGGGAATCAGGTGCAGAAAGAAGCGCGTTGTTCTGTCAGCGCGGGTGCACGATTCCTTGAAGTAAATCAGCATGTTTTCATTCAAATAGACGTCGAAGTCGGAGCGGATGGCCGGATCGCCGAACTCGCCGGACAAGATCCGCTGATATGCCTCCTCAACGGCGGCAGCGTCGTCTTTGGATCTGAAATGCGCCAACAGCGCCACCCCGATGCTGCCGGCAATGACCAAAGTGCACATCATCAGCCAGAGCGGTCTTGGAAATTCGTCTTTCCAGCCTTCGCCATTCCTGCGAAACCCTCCGTCATTCCCGCGAAAGCGGGAAGCCAGAAACCTCCATCGCCGGAATGCAAACGTCGCCGGCAATTTCAGCCCGGTGAATGGCGTCCATCTGAATGCCACTCGCTGTCCCTGGGCCCGCAATAGTTCACCTGCATAGAAAAGGCAGACGATGCCGAACAGATACTCCTGCACCTCGTACATTCGGTCATTGTGGAAGTTGCTAACGTCACTGGCATATGACAAAGCCAGGACGAGTGCTATCGTTGCGACGGCGGCAATCAGCCATCTGGCTTGCCCTGCGAGCAACGTGAAGATGACAAAGAGCAGAAGCAGCCCTTTCTCTTTGTAATGGATAAATTCCAGGATGTTCGCCATTCTCAAGAATGGCAAATGGGACAACACCAGAAGAAAGCCGAACATCAGCAGGACTGACGGCAAGGGAATCCCGAAGAGTCTGTCCTTGCGGCAGAAAAACGCGGCGCAGGTCACCATGCACAGGATCAGCGTTCCTTCCCGCTGAATTTTCTCAAATAATCTTAAGTTGATGTTGTGAACGTTGAATTCGCCCTGGGCATTCACGTCCATCAGGACATCGGGTGTCGCAAATCCGAGTATGCGCTGCCCCTAACTGATTTCCTCCCCGGCGACGAACAGCATTGCCAGGCCGCCAAGCACATAGGCGCAGCGCCGGAAGACACTTGGCTCCGCCACAGCCGTGGCGAACAGCAGCAGGCCCGCCAGGAAGAACCAGACCGCGGTGAGATTTTCCATCCAGCGGTCTTCCTGGGCCAGTGCATGATAGCTCACCGGATCGGTCACCATGAGAGCGCTGAAGAAAAATATATTCAGACACAAAAAGAGGTATCCGATGAAAGGAACATCTAACGTATTGAAGTGAAAGAAATTATTGGGGGGGGGTAGAGTCATTTTTGTCCGGTGCGGGACTGGCTACATACGATTTTTGGGGTGTCTCCTTCCTACGCATTCGTTCCACGGCCCTCTTTTTATTGTTCGGCAGTGCTCTTAACCCCTGCTTGCTGAGCGCGCGTTCAATGTCTTGCACGAGTTGGGAGGAGAGCGGTTTCAGCCCCGGGCGATAACGGGCAATCACCGATCCTTGTCGATTCACCAGAAATTTTTGAAAATTCCACTCGATTTCGCCGGGAAACGGGCTTTGAGTGGTGAGATAATGATAGAGTGAATGCATATCCTTTCCCGTGACACTGATTTTGCTGAACAAGGGAAACTCCAAGGCGTACTTGGTGTAGCAGAAGGATTTGATTTCTTCGTCGGTACCCGGCTCTTGTCGGCCGAAGTTGTTGGCCGGGAAGGCCAAAATTTCCAGGCCCTGGTTGCGATACTGTTCATACAACGTTTGTAATCCCTCGTATTGAGGCGTATTGCCGCAAAAACTGGCAGTATTGACCAAGAGCAATACTTTCCCCTTAAAGGTGTTCAGGGGGAGCGGAGTCCCGTCAATATCGTTCAATGTGAACGAATAGACAGGCGCATCCCCACCTGTGCCGGTCTCGGCTGCATAGCCTTGTTTGCACGACACGACGATCAGGGTCAACAACGCACAAGCTGTGAAGCCAGTCAACACTGTCATGGAGGCAGATCGTTTCATGGAAGACTCCTTTTTCCGGTTACCACCAATATGGATAATACCAAACGGCTGGATACCAATAATACCGAGGGTAATAGGGGCTGAATCCATAAGGGCCGTATCCACAGGGTAGTCGCGAGCAAGGTGGTTGGACGGCTTGAGGCCATATTTTTAGTTCTCTGATAGTCAGAACTGGATAGGTATAGTCCATTTCATCGAGTGGTTCGGTGATGCTGCCGGTTAATGTGCCGATGAGCGTGACGCGAGATCCCTGTGGGACAGTAGCTGGATCGAGGAATGCTTTTTGAATCGCCATGAATCGACCTTGCGTGTGGGTACGATTGGACGTTGGTCTTTTCGTCTCCCCTAGGGGCAGTTGGAGGATGGTCAGGCGTGTATGGTCTCTCAAGCGTTTCGCTGCCAGGACTTCGCCTCCGATGATCAGGGTTTTGCCCTGATGGGATGAGGGGGTTTCCTTTATCTGGGTATAGGTTGTTCCTGGATCAACTGCGGCCAGTACCTGTGCTGAAAACAGGTGGCTATAGTCTGAAGAAGCACATCCAATGGCCATCACAAAAAAGAAGCTCCAGCAAAATCCCCAAAAAGCGAGGCGCATCAAGAAGTTCCTCTCGTTAAGGTCGAAGGGTCTCAAGAGAGTATACTGCGAAAAGAAAAGGTCTGCCAAATCCGGCAAACTGCTCTAAAGAGTTCGGGAAGAACGGATTCAGATGGGTGCCCGAGAAGATTGCCCTTGTCAAGGGAAGGCGATTGGAATTTGATCTGAGAAAAATGTCGGGAGTCGGTTATAATAAGCATGGTCTTCAAACCAGTCAGCGATCAGGATCGTGATGAACCCCGACCCATCCCATCCAAAACCTAAACGCCGGGAACTCATGATGGCCAGTGTCCCCATGGTCCAGGACCCGGTGTGTGGAATGACGGTGGCCCCTCTATTGGCGGCAGGAAAATACGAATATGGAGGAACGACCTACTACTTCTGTAGTCCCAGGTGTGAAGAACGGTTTTGCGGTGATCCGGACGGGTATCTGAGTGGCAAGTACAAGCAGTCCATGGACGATGCACCAGCCAAGCCAGGGACCAAATATATCTGCCCGATGTGTCCGACAGTGAAGTCGGATACGCCAGCGGCTTGCCCCATCTGCGGAATGGCTCTGGAACCGGCAACCGTTGCGCTAGAAGAAGGCGAAAATCCAGAACTCGTCGACATGACTCGACGGTTTCGGATTGGGTTGGTACTGGCGTTGCCCGTGATCGTGTTGGCCATGGCCGAGATGATTCCGGGTCAGCCCTTGAAGGACGTCCTTTCTCCTCGATTGTCCAATTGGCTGCAGTTGCTTTTGGCCACGCCTGTGGTGGGCTGGGTTGGGTTGCCGTTCTTTCAACGCGGGTGGGCATCGGTCGTCAACCGTCGGCTCAACATGTTTACGCTCATTGCCATGGGCACGGGAGCAGCCTATCTCTCGAGTGCGCTGGCAACGATTTTACCTGGCAAGTTTCCAGAGGCATTCCGCACCCTGGACGGTCACGTGCCTGTGTATTTTGAAGCCGCAACCGTCATTCTTGTCTTAGTGGCCTTGGGCCAGGTTTTAGAAATTCGGGCACGCCGTCGAACCACAGGTACCCTCAAATCCCTTCTTGCCTTAGTGCCCCAAACCGCACGAATCGTGCGGAATGAAAACCAGGAAGAGGACATCCCCTTAGAACGGGTCAAAGTCGGTGAGCCCCTCCGCATTCGTCCTGGAGAAAAAGTTCCGGTCGATGGTGAAGTGCTGGCAGGCTCAACATCTGTTGATGAATCCATGGTTACGGGCGAAGCTATTCCAGTTGAAAAACGGATAGGGAGTTGGGTGATAGGAGGCACCATGAATGGCACCGGCACCGTGTTGATGGAAGCTAGACGCGTCGGCCAAGAAACCATGCTGGCGCAGATCGTCAAGATGGTAAGCGAAGCTCAACGCAGTCGTGCACCCATCCAGCGGGTGGCCGACGTCGTAGCCGGCTATTTTGTCCCAATCGTCGTGTTGGGTGCAGCAGTCACGTTTGGTGTGTGGGCGAGTATCGGGCCAGAGCCTCGGTTGGCCTATGCCTTGGTGAATGCCGTGGCTGTCCTTATCATTGCCTGCCCGTGTGCTCTCGGGTTGGCAACACCCATGTCGATCATGGTTGGCACGGGACGTGGCGCAACAGCAGGAGTGCTCATTAAAAATGCTGAAGCCCTTGAAAGATTAGAAAAGGTGAGTGTGCTGGTAGTCGATAAAACGGGCACCTTAACGGAGGGGAAACCTGTTTTGCGATCGGTCGTTCCAGCATCAGGATTGAGTGAGACGGCTCTACTTCAATTAGCGGCCAGCGTCGAGCGAGTCAGCGAACATCCCTTAGCCTCAGCCATTGTTTCCGGTGCGAGGGAGCAAGGGCTTCCCTTCAGTGAGGTCGAAGAATTTCGTTCTCAAACCGGTCAAGGAGTGGAAGGCAAAGTTGATGGAAAAACCGTGGCGTTAGGAAATCGACTGTTTCTCGAACGAGACATGGGGTTGCCATCGAAGCAATTGATGGAGCTCA
Source organism: Nitrospirales bacterium (assembly GCA_963422365.1). GTDB lineage: Bacteria > Nitrospirota > Nitrospiria > Nitrospirales > UBA8639 > Bin75. Next base: position 2,333,396 of record OY729426.1, on the reverse strand, counting down.
ATAAGCAAAGTGATGCTTTTCGAAAAGAAGGGCAAACCGTCGTGTTTGTGGCCGTTGATGGGTGTCCGGCCGGTATCATCGGTGTCATCGATCCGATCAAGGCCAGCACGGCCGAAGCGGTTCATTTGCTGAAACGCGATGGACTCAAAATCATCATGGTCACGGGGGATCATCGACAGACCGCCGAAGCCGTGGGTCGACAATTAGGGTTGCAAGACATTCAGGCAGAAGTCCTTCCCGAACAGAAGCAACAAGTGGTGAAGCAATTGCAAAAAAAAGCCTACGTGGTGGCGATGGCGGGGGATGGCATCAATGATGCTCCAGCCCTTGCTGAAGCCGATGTTGGCATTGCCATGGGAACGGGTACCGATGTGGCTATGGAAAGTGCAGGCATTACTTTAGTGAAAGGCGACCTTCGAGGTGTCGCCCGTGCCCGGACCTTAAGTACAGCCATGATGAGGAATATCCGACAAAATCTTTTCTGTGCGTTTGTCTATAATTCTCTCGGTGTGCCAATTGCCGCAGGTGTCCTCTATCCTTTTTGGGGTCTTCTTCTAAGCCCCATCATTGCCAGCGTCGCGATGACGTTTAGCTCGGTGTCTGTCATTGCGAATGCGTTGCGGCTCAGGCGATTAAGGTTGTAGAGGTTCTCTTCTATGAACCAACTGCCACGAATCAAAATCGATTACGGCTTTCGTGTAGAAAATCGACATTGTGTGGTACACTCCAGCCAAGATTTCCCACACGTGGTTGTTGCAAGACAGTGGAAGCACCACCCTGACAAGGCGTCCGTCCTAGGCTTCCCAGGTGTCTTCCCAGCCATACGCCGAGACGGTCGAGCAGGTGGAACGACATCAGGGGCTAATGAGAGCGGTCTTGCAGGAGACTAGGGGTGATCCGGATCAGAAACCCTTGGGAAACGGATGCATTGATGGTAATCAGTCGCGTATGAGGTTGGGGTGCCTCATGTGAGTATGGCAATGTTGTTTTCTTGTCTAGCAATGTCCTTTCCCACCACATCTGCCCTCGGTACTCCCATCCATTGGATTGATTGAGATTTTCCCTTCAGACATGTGAGCGTTAGTGATGGAAGCTTGCATTTTACGGAACCGATGGTCATGCGTCTGTGAAAATTTAGGGAACCATTAAGCCGTTCCCTTTGTCCTTAGGGAATGGTCATGTCAAGGGGGGTGAGTCGCCATGCTTGATCGGATCGGATACGGCTATCAGGCCTTTCTGGTTTGGTTGGTGGATCACTGTCGTCGAGCGGCCGTATGGGTTGTGATTGGAGCCTTTGTCGTCACGGGCCTGTCCGCGGTGTATACCGTGAAGAACCTGACCCTTGATACGGATCCCGTGCATTTATTGGATCCGGATCTTCACTTCCGGAAGTTACAACGAGACTTCTTTGCGGCGTTTCCGCAACTTGATGATTTGATTGTCGTCGTCGTCGATCAAGGTTCTCCTGCGCACCGACGTGAGGCGGTTCACGCATTAGCAAAACTTCTGGAACAACAACCTTCGTTCTTTTCATCGGTGTATCAACCTCAGCAGGATATTTTTTTTGATAAATATGGACTGCTGTATTTCGATGTCGACGAACTCTGGCGCTTGGATGCACGTCTTGCCAAATGGGAGCCTTTCTTGGGGACGCTCGTGCATGATCCAAGTCTTCGAGGGTTCTTTTCCATTCTCACCATGGCGTTGGAAGAGGACCCGACACCCGAGCAACAGAAGGTCCTGGCCAACGCGTTGGCACTCTTGAGCGAGGCGATTGAAGCCCAACGACTCGGGAAGCCTGTGCCCGCGTCCTGGCAGCAGGCCATGCTTGAAGACGTGACAAGCAAAAATGATCCGTCACGCAGGTTCCTTTTGGTGAAGCCACGGCTGGATTATTCGAGCTTGGAAGCGTCGAGAGGACCGCTAAGATTTCTTCGCCAGCACAGTGCTGATCTTGAAGATCGATTCGGTATTCGAATTCGACTGACGGGCTCTATTCCGATTGAAGCGGAAGAGCGAGAAACGATTGCCCGAGGTGCTGGGTTGGCGGCGAGTTTGTCGTTGGGCTTAGTGTCTTTCGTCTTGATTGTCGGCTTTCGGTCTCTACGGCTCGTGGGTGCGATGCTGTGTACGCTTGTGATGGGATTACTGTGGACAGCCGTATTTGTGGTGGTGGCCGTAGGCTCGTTGAATTTTATTTCTGCATCCGTGCCAGTGTTGTTTATTGGGCTTGGCGTGGATTTTGGCATTCAGTTTGGCATGCGGTATCGTGAAGAATTTTCACAAGTCGGCGATCACGAGGTAGCCTTACGACGTGCGGTCGCTGGCGTCGGTGGGGCGCTGACTCTCGCTGCGATTGCCGCGGCCTTAAGTTTTTTTTCTTTCCTCCCGACATCATATCGAGGGTTTGCAGAAATGGGGCTCATTGCTGGTGTCGGTATGTGTATCGCTTTATTTGCGAATCTCACGGTTTTCCCGGCACTGCTGACCTTGTTTCCGCTTTCTTGTTCCCGTGCTTCGATTTTCACGAAACTTGCAGAAGGCGATTCGTCAGACAGTCTGGTTCTGGGTTCAATCATTCGATATCGGCGGGTGATTCTTGGGGTTTTGATTCCTGTGGCGTTCGTCGCCGTTATCATGGTGCCACGGTTGCAATTTGATTTTAATGCCTTACACCTTCGGGATTCTTCGACTGAAGGAGTATCAACCTTTCAAGAATTGCTGGCAGACCCAGAGACCTCTCCCTATGTCATCCAGGTGTTAGCCCAAAATTTATCTGATGCTGATGCGTTGGCGGACCGTCTTCGATTGGTCCCTGAAGTCGATCGAGTCATCACGCTTTCAAGTTTCGTTCCTCGTGACCAAGAAGAAAAGTTAGCCATTATTGATGAGATGAGTTTGGTGCTGGAGCCTGTCCTCACTCCTCAGGCGGCAGTCGATGCTCCCAGTGAGGATGAAGAGGTGCAGGCCATGAAAGAGTTTCGCGACGCCCTTGGCGTTCATGAACCCAAAACGTGGCAGGGTGATCTTGGTAAAAATCTGAAAACCCTCATGCAATCGATCGATGACCTTCTTCACAGTTCTCGCGGATCGACCCTTTTCGTGAATGATCTCCGTAGCAGGCTCATGGGAAACCTTCCGAAGTGGCTTGAACGATTGCGAGGGTTACTGTCTGCAGATGAGATGACGTTGCAGACGTTACCGGAAAGCTTAACGAGCTATTATTTTTCTCAAGATGGTCGGACTCGTGTTGAGGTCTTCCCTGCTCGAAATGTCGAGGAGAATCAGGCGTTGCGCCGATTCGTATCGAGTGTGCAGCAGATGGCTCCTCATGCGATCGGTTCGCCCGTGAGTATTCTGGAAGGAGGGCAAACGATCATTGATGCCTGTATCCAAGCGACCATATTGGCCATCGTGGTTTCTGCCTTGTTGCTGCTTGTGGTGCTTCGACGCCTGGGAGACACTCTCTTCGTCCTCTTACCCCTGGTCTTAACGCTCTTGTTAACGGTCGCCACCTGTTTGGCGTTGGGAGTTCCCCTGAATTTGGCAAACGTGATTGCCTTGCCCTTGGTCCTTGGCTTGGGGGTTGCCTTCGGCATTTATCTTATCCTGCGGAAACAGGAAGGTGGCTCGCGCTCCATTGTCCAAGTATTACAGAGCAGTACGTCTCACGCTGTGCTCTGTAGTGCCTTAACCACGATGGCTTCTTTTGGAGCTCTTGGGTTTTCACACCATCCAGGCATGGCAAGTTTGGGCGTCTTGCTGGTAGTGGTTTTGATCTTGGCCCTGGTCTGTGCGTTGGTGATTCTTCCCGCTCTTATGGTTGAATTGGAGCAGAGAGGGTGGTGGGGCGTCAGTGAATAGGAATGATTCCCAAATAGGGATGGAAAGAAAGGAGGATCGAACAGAAAGGGTGACGGGCGTAGGGTCTGCAATGAGACCTGTTTTGGAGTCAACAAGGTCTCAAGTTTTCGGGTCGAGGGATTCTTGAGCTTGGCTGCCTCTTCTTGAAGAGACCCCTCTTCTTCAACTTCACGATCGGTAAAGGGGTCGTCAAAGGAAAAGTCGTCGTCAATGGGCGGATCCCCATCGTAGATCAGGAATTTCCGATGTTGCAGATACGCTTCTCGCGTAAAGAGATAGGGCTCGACCGCAGTCTTATCCCGAAAGGTGATGGCCTCCTCCATTTTCGCCCGTTTATCAATAAATCCTAAAAGGGCAACGGGCACCACGACGGGGTTGCTCATATAGAACAGAATATTGGCGACGGTAGTGATACCTAAATTCGGGGCATCTCTGATAGAGCTGGGGCCGATAAAAGGAAGAACCAAATAGAGGCTCTCGTCCATACCCCATACGCCTAAGGTTTGTCCAAAATCTTCATCATGGGCTTCGAGACCAAGAGGCGTGGCCATGTCCCAAATTCCGAAGAACCCAAAAGTTGAGTTCACAAGAAACCGACCTGAATCCTTGAGTCCTTGAATTCCCTTCCCCTGGAGAAAGTCATTCAAGATGACATTCGGGTAACTCACATTATCGAAAAAATTAGAAACACTTTCCTGGACCGGCTGTGGGGCATAATTGATATAGACATCAACGACCGGTTCGGCAATCGTCCGATCGAGAAAGTCATTGACCCAGTATATCGGTCGATTCACCGATTCCAGCGGATCGTTATCTGAGACCTGAAGTTCAGTGGATTGAGTCGTTGCGCACCCCGTCATAACGATGAACACCGACCAGCCAACTGTCAACCACAGTATGGTGGTGGCCTGTTTCATTTTCCTCATGGAATTCATCATGCCTCTCATGAAATCATCAGAGACTCTAAACGCTTATGCGAGCTAGCGTCCATGCGCATTTTCTCGAATCTGGGTTTTCAGGCGTTGAATGAGGGTTGGGAACCCCATGTTTCGCAAAATTCCCGCATATTCGGCACGTTTCAAGGCCAACTCGCTGACACCGTTTACGCTAACATTGATAATTTTCCACTGGTCACGAATCAGATGCAAGATGTAGGTGAATGTCATTTTCTCGCCGTCAGGTTTCACGAAATGGCTTGTGACAAGTGTACGATTGCCTCTTTTTAAAGATTTTTCTGAAAGAATGTTGAATTGCTCTCCGCCATAGTCTTTGAAACGTCCAGCATACATAGAAATACTTAATTCTCGGAACGTCTCGATAAAGGTGGATTTCTGCGTTGCATTGAGCCCTTTCCAATGTCTTCCAACGGCCAGCTGTGCGATATTATCCAGGTCGTGTGTTTTTTCCACCGTGGGAGAGATGATTTGATAGCGACCTGTATAGCTGAGGCTGCGTCCTTCTTTCATAATGGTCATGATTGATTCCTGGAGTTCGGTCACGACGTGGGTCGCTTCACCAGCGAACGTGTTAACGCAGGACCCCCACGCCATCCAGAAAACAACAGCTCCCACAAGGTGCTTTTTCAAGAGTTCAATCATTTCGCCCGATGATGTCAGCGTAACCGTTTTTGGTAGGGTGAATACCTACAAGGATGGATTACCAGATTCTGTTGCGTTCCAGCAAGCAGAGGAGAAAACATGCGTGCAAACTCTCCGTGAAAGCGATGAACTTACCAAACCATGCCGATGCTTTGTAGTGCAAGGGGAGTCCCTTCTAGTGAGCATCATTTGGTGGAAAGACTCTTTCTGGTGGACAATGTGTCTCTGCACCGGTCACGAAGATTGAGGGATCTGAATGATGCGAAACCTGACCTCGTCAGCATGCGTATAGGCCGACGATTCACTGCCGACAAAGAATCCACATCGGTGGAGTCCAGGAGTCCATCCCGATTCAGGCTGGGTGATGATAAAATAGCCGGACTGGTCACCCATGTTCATGATGACGTGGTCCCGGGCCAATGGTATTTGATTCGCGTTTGTTTTTGATGTCTCAAGAAAACATTCCACGCTGAGTGGCATCTCATCATAGGAGGCGGTCACGAGTCCATACACCAAATAAATTTCTTCCTGGGTGCTCGGGAAGGTGTCGTGTGGCTCAATGGGGATAAATTCATGGGTGCCAGTGGGTCTATCATCCCGCATGACGCGGGTGGACGGGATGACATATCGAAACATGCTGAAATCTGCATCTCGCCCCATCAGAGAAGCCCGTTTGTAAATCTGTTTCTCAGGGGTGAGCGGCTGTGTCGCTATTCGGTGATAGAGTGCTTCCTCGGTAAGAGGGGCTGGGGTCTTGGCATCGACAGGGGGAATACGCGCGTTCGCATCAGGCTTGGGGTTTATTTTGCTGGGAATACGTTCTTTCACCCTTTCGATCCATGCCGCCAGTTCTTCTTTGTTCAGAATCCTCAGATCGGCTTTGAGGGGAACATCTTTCGTGCTTTCATCAAACTCAGCGGCGGCCTCATAGAGTATTTCAAAATAGAGTAAGGCTTCAGACCACTGTTCCAGCTTCATCAAACATCGGCCTACTCGGAAAAACGTATCCGCGTAGACTTCATCCGATGGATCCAACCTCGATATTGTTTCAAACACCGTTATGGCTTCTTTGCATCGCTCAAGCGCCAGTAAGGTCATCCCTAATTCATGGGTCGCGGCGTAATCGCTGGGTTTGAGGGCTAGAATTTTTCGATAAACCGGCTCGGCCTCTTCATAGCGACCTGCGTCGAACAGTTCCCAAGCATGTGCACGGATAGAGGACCATTCTTTGAGCGTTGCTGCGGAACCTCCAGGGCTCAATATAGGCTCGAAGCGGCGGCCTCGTTCTTTGGTAGCGCCATAGACCACCGACCTCAGACTGTGGGCAGCCGCTTCTTCGGGAGAACCGGGTTTGACCATTTGTAAGACGCGTATGACTTCGTCGCGTGCACCCGGACCATCCAAGATATCAAGCTTGGCCCGGGCAAGCGCCAACCGCCACCCTGGCATGTCAGGAACCATGTCGACGGCTTTTTCATACCACTCCAGGGATTCCTCCAGGCGATTGACTTTTCGGAGTTCTTGCGCGAGCCGAAGGGACGCCAGGGGATTATTCGCATCTAGCTGAGCAATACGTTGAAATTCGGCGATGGCTTGATCTTGCTGTCCTGAGCGGAGCAATACGCTCCATTTAGCCCAGCGTACATCCAAAGCCTCTGGGTTCGTTGTGAGGATCGCATCATAGGCCTCGACAGCTTCTTGGTGGTGACGGGATGTTGTAGCAAGAATATCACCCTGTAATTTTTGTAGCCTCACAGCGTGCGGATAGTCTTGAATCCCTTGGTCAAGGATATGCAACGCGCGGTTGGGGGCGCCATCCATCCACTTGGCTTCCACGAGCTCGGTGATTACTTCGATTGCATCGAGTTGTTGATCATGAGCCAACGTGTGGGTCATCGGCGCCCACGTCACGAGAAGGATGACACAGAGCATGACCGTGATGTGACAATGCCATCTCAGCCACGCGGACGATATTTGAATATGGGCTTCGGCGTGTGTATTCATGAATAGGCAGGGAAAAACACCATCCATGGCGGAATCGGCGAAAATTATTTCACGAGCCATCTATACTTCATAGTATCATAGCGTAGAGAAAGGATGACAGTCTAGAAAAGATGGAAAATGCGCCCCCTGGTCGCCTAGCTGTTTATTGAAAAACTCTTTCAATCCCTACTGGGTCTGCATCGTGGAAGATGGTGAGGCAACAATTTGACCATTTACTCGATCTCGCCCTATCTTGTGAACGGTTCTTTGAGAGAGTAAATCCTGCTAAAAGCAGGCACCTGCTAACCAATATGCGTCGGATAGCACCATGAAACGAGTTCTGTGGACTCCATTTGTTGTTTACTTCGGGTTGCTGGGTGTTCTACCCACCTCACTTGGTCAGACCGTGGATCCTGGACAAGGATCTCGCTTTCCATTGGCCATGGAAGTCTTTCTGAAGAAGCCCATGGAACATGTGTACGAAATTCACATCCATTTGACCAATAGGAACCCTGAACCGATGACCGTGAATCTTCGTGACTTGCCCTGGATTCCACCGAATGATGCTCAGTGGATTTTGGCGTTTCGAATGGATTCTCGACACAGTCTCCTTGATCAACACTCTTTCCCCGGAAAGTTCGGAGCACGAAGCATTCGCCTTGTGCCGGGCGAGTCGGTCCAAGGCAAGTTGGTCTTAAACCATCTACTCCCGACTCTGTTGGAGGACATGAAGCGCTTTGGTGTCCAGCTTCAGTGGGAGTGTTCCCATCCTTCTTTGCAATTGGTGTGCAAACAGGATGCTCCCCATACCATGATCATCCCGAAAGATGATCCCGGCGAGCCGGATGTGTATGCCATGAATGAATCTGCTTGCAGGAGGGTGGAACGGGTTATCGGTCTCATTGACATTCCCCAAGGCCATGAGGTGCTTTTTCTCCTCACCAGTGAATCCGTGATGACCGACTTGCAACAGGTGCACGCCCTGCTCTACCAAGTGGATGACTATGTGCAGCAGTGTCAACCGATATGGACGAATAGTTGGGCCGTCGATTTTTTTGCAGAAGAGCGAGTTGCAGGATTTCTCAGGGACCAGGAAGGCAGGCAGTATTTTGAAAAGGGGCTCTGGCAACAGACCAATATTGGGCAGTACTCGAGCCAGATTCGAACCTTATACCGATTTCCGTGGAGTAGAAAGAAAGCCGATACTGTGTATCTTTCGGTGTACCGTGACCGTGAACAGGCAGAAATCCAATGAGAACCTGCGAACGACGGACGAGTCGGCATTCCTGATGCGTCACTCCGAGGCAGTTTGTTCATCCTAGGTCACGTGGCCTCGGATGGACTTTTCGGTGATTTGACTTTGGATTTCCCAAGCGAGAACCAGGGCAAGTTGTTCGGCCGATAATGCTCCTATGGGAAGTCTTTGCGTCCGAAGATACAAATCCCTCTTCTGACCCCATCGTGTGCTGGTAATTCACGAGGATCTTGGCAGGTTGAATGACCCTGCCACGTTTCCCGACCGTGACGGCCTGGTCTTTTGGCACCACACGCGTACGTGTGGTCCAATTTCGTTCATCGATTTTTGCCATTAAGATGTTCCAGATTTTTCCATTAAGCAGGCTGCGAACGGCTTTTTGTGTTTTCCCAGAAATAGGGATCGCCGACAATCAACTGAAGGGCCTGTCGGACACGAATATCGTACAACTTTGTTGTCGAGTCCCTCCTGCATGGGTGTTGTCAGGGTTGTTGTTCCCATTTCATAATATGGTTGATTCGTAAGACTTCCATAGGCATCTACGGTTTGAATGTAGGTATCCAATCATGCTTGAAGTGCTTCCGTTCGCTCATCCGGCGACATCTTTTTAATCTCGGCGTTGGTGGAGATCGGGGCATGCCGGAGGTCACGTGCCAGCAAGCCCCCCTTGCGTTTAGGTTTGGTCGAGGCTTTACTGATCACCCATTGAAATTTTTCTGCGAGTCGTGGTGCGAGGGCATCCGGCTGATCGAGATATTGAATGGCCGTCTTCGGCTAGGGCAGGGGAGGTACAAAACGTGAGGCACCCCACGATGATAACGGTCAGTCTTCCAATGCGTCTTATCAGGTCTCTTCTCTACGGTCGGTGCTCACAGCCGACTTCTTCGATTTGTGTGATGTCCTCTGGAGTGAGTTCGAACTGGTCGCTAGCTAAATCATCTTTCATGCGTTGCGGGTTGGTGGTGCCGGTTAAGGGGATCATGCCGACTTGCTGGGCAAACCGAAAGATGATTTGGGCGGGCCCCGTCTGGAACCGTTTGGCGATTATGTCGACCTCCGGGGCTCGTAAGGCATCGCGATTTGCGGTGAGCAGTGAAAATCCCTGGTACCTGATGTTGTAGGCCTGACAGAGCTCTCTGACTTCTTTGTCCCATCCCCATACGGCATAGCAGCGGTTCTGGACCACCATGGGTTTCATATTGGCTTGTTCGCAGAGGCGTTGCAGTTGAACGGCTTGGACGTTGCTGATCCCGATCATTTTGGTTCGACCTGCCTGATAGAGACCTTCGAGTGCTGCCCAGACCTCCCAATCTTCTTTTTCCAATCCCCATCTCGAATGGGGCCCGTGCAAGATATAGGAATCTAGATAATCGGTCTGCAGATGTTCGATCGAGCTTTCAAATGATTGTTCGACTTGTTTGGTGATGGAGGCCATGGGATCGTACGGCGTTCGATGGTCTTGGCCTGAGACCGGTGTAAATTTGGTTTGGAGAAACAGGTGATCCCGAGTGATCCCCTGTTCCGCCAGGGCGAGCAAGGCTTCTCCAACCAGGGCTTCGTGATAATGAATCATTTGATTCGCGGTATCGATGGCCCGAAAGCCGGCCTGAACAGCTAATTGGACGTACCGGCTCGTGTCCTCCTTCTTCCACGCCGTGCCGTACATGAAGTGAGGGATAGGCACGCCGTTGTGTGCGGTCATGATTTGCATGATTTCTCCAGAAAATTGGGAAATTAAAATTGTCCGGCCTGAACCAGATCATCGAGACTATTGATGTCTAGCCAGTGACCAACCGTGTAGAGCACACGTATTGAGACCTGTCGTTTGAGCAATTCCTGAAACAATTGAGACATGCCCGCTTTTGTGTTGGTGGGATCGGCGAGCATTTCCTCAAGAATGCCGTGTAATTGTGCGGCTGCGTTGGCTGACACCTTCAGAAATCCCATCCAGACGCCGTGAATGGATTGTTGTGGAACATCTCGCCCCAATTGTTTGAGGTAGATTTTGGCATTAAAGGCTTTCCGTGAATTGGGCACCGTACATTCCGCAAACCCTCCGAGTCGGGTATAGGAGGTTTTCCCTTCCCACACACTGTCGACGGAAATCACCCAATCATCGGGTTCTTGAAAAAGGCTCTGAGGAATGGACGTGTGAAAGAGCACGTCACCATACGAAATGATGGTGTCTTGAAATTCCCCGTTTTTTGATTCCAGCGCTTTAAGGAGAGAGACGAGCTCCCCGGTCTCCGCAAAACCCTCATTATCAACATAGGTCAGATTGGGCAGTGAAACCGCCTCCTTTTTATAGCCGCGGACGACGGTAATGTTTTTGATGCCAACGGTATTGTACGCATCCACAATATGCGACAGGATCGGCATGCCTTGAGTCGGAACCATGGTTTTGGGCTTGTCTTCCGTTAATTCGCCGAGTTCGTTCCCACGGGACGCGGCCAAGACAATAACGGCCAGACTGTCACCGCCGTGTGGAAGGTAGCGTTTTTCAGCTTCTTGAAGTTCAGCGGCATCTTGCAGTCGGAAGATTTCAGCAACCGGTGCAATTTTATCTTCAATCGGGAGCAAGGTTTCTTGTTCTTTCAAGGTCTGTGCCGTTTTCTGCATAGTGGTCACAGCCGCACGAAGGAGATGATTGGCCCAAATAACCAGAGAAAATCCATACTGTCGAAAGACATCGGTACGCGTGGCGTAATACTTGGTGGGCACAATCACCACTGGGCATCGATCTCCCCACTCCTGCTTGAAGGCAAGGATTTCGTCGGGGACTGCCAGAGCACTATGAATGAGGATGCCATTGGCACCGGCCTGATGGTAGGCCTCAGCCCGTCGCAATGCATCGGGTAACCCCCAGCCACAAATAAAGGCTTCGATTCTGGCAATGATGCAAAAATCATCATCAGTCTGGGCATCCTTGCCGGCTTTGATTTTCCCGCAGAATTCGTCGATGTCGGCCATGGGTTGGGTTTCGCCCTTCAAAAAACTATTGGTCTTGGGGAAAAGCTTATCTTCGATGCAGACGGCCGCGATCCGGCGTTGTTCAAGTTTACGAATCAACCGCTGCATATTATTGAAATTTCCGTACCCGGTATCGCCATCCAGCAAGATGGGAATCCGTGTCGCGTCGGACATGAATTCCAGGTGGTCGAGGATTTGAGTCCAGCTCGCTTCATTATTATCTCTCACGCCAAATTGAGCGGAGAGGGTGAGCCCGCTGGCCCAGATGCCTTTGAACCCGGCCTCTTCGACGATTTTGGCGCTGAGGCCATTGTGGGCTTCGCAGAGAAACTCCAATTGCTCAGATTGCAGGATGGTCTTGAATTGACGAGTTTTCGAGGCGGTTACCGTGTGGCTCATACGGGTTCAACAATTTTGCAAATGTTGGAGAGACCAGATATGTAGAGTAACAGAATTGGCCAGACATTGTTAAGATGGGTACCCATCTTCAGTGGGCCCGGCTTCGTTCCCTGTGCCGGAATACGCACCTGTTTGGCGATCACCGGTGGCGACCCATGCCATGATTGGCTTCAGACAGCCTCTGGGCTTCCATGTCGATTTGTATTTGAGGATAACAGAGAGAATGACGGAAACGAACACGAAACTGACGGCGGCGGTAGAGACTTATTGTGCCGAATTGCGGCGGGTTCGGGCGTCGGGCGGCGCTACTGATGAGCGGTCGAGCTATCCGGCGTTGTCCAACCTGTTGAACGCCGTAGGCGCGGTGCTCAAGCCGAGAGTGTTCTGCGTCGGCGAGCTTGCCGACCAGGGTACGGGACATCCCGATTTCGGCCTTTATGCCGCAGGGCAGGTGCAGCGAGGCCGCCCGCGCGAGGGCCAGACGCCGGAGCGCGGCGTGGTCGAGGTGAAGGCGGCGGACGACGATGCCTGGCTCACGGCGGCGGGCGATCAGGTGAGCCGCTATCGGGGCCGCTACCGGCTGGTGCTGGTGACGAACACGCGCGACTTCGTTCTGGTGGGCGAAGACGAGGCGGGCCGCCCGACGAAACTGGAGACGTTCCGGCTGGCTGACAACGCCGAAGCGTTCACCCGCCGGTTGGCAAAGCCGCGCGCCTTCGCCCGCGAGTGCGGCGCGGGTCTGGGCGAGTATCTCGCCCGCGCGCTGTCGCACCGCGCGGCGCTGGCCGAGCCGAAGGACCTGGCCTGGCTGCTCGCCTCCTACGCCCGCGACGGTCTCGCACGCGTCGCGGCAGCGGGCGAGGCGCCGGCGCTTGCGATGGTTCACGCTGCTCTGGAAGAGGCGCTCGGCGTACGTTTCGAAGGCGAGAAGGGCGCGCGCTTCTTCCGCTCGACGCTGGTGCAGACGCTGTTCTACGGTGTGTTTTCCGCTTGGGTGCTGTGGGCGCTGCAGCGCCCGTCGCCAGCCGGCGGGTTCAACTGGCGCGAGGCGGTCTGGCATCTGCGCGCGCCGGTGCTGCGGGCGCTGTTCCAGCAGCTATCCGACCCCGGCCGTCTGCAGCCGCTGGGCCTGGTCGAAGTGCTGGACTGGACCGCCGCCGCGCTTGAACGGGTGGACCACGCTGCGTTCTTCAGCCGGCTCGACCAGGGCGAGGCGGTGCCGTATTTCTACGAGCCGTTCCTGGAGGCCTTCGATCCGGAACTGCGCAAGCAGCTTGGCGTCTGGTACACGCCGACGGAAGTCGTGCGCTACATGGTCGCCCGCGTGGACCGGGCGCTGAAGGACGACCTCGGCATCGCGGACGGACTCGCGGCGGAGAACGTCTACGTACTCGATCCGTGCTGCGGCACCGGTGCGTATCTGGCCGAAGTGCTGCGTCGTATCGCGGCCAATCTCGAAGGGCGGGGCCTCGGTGCACTCGCCGGCGCACGGGTGAAGCAGGCGGCGACCGAGCGCGTGTTCGGCTTTGAGATCATGCCTGCGCCCTTCGTCGTCGCCCACTTACAGGTCGGGTTGACCATGCAGGAACTCGGCGCGCCGTTTGCCGACAACGGCGAAGAACGCCCTGGCGTCTTCCTCACCAACGCGCTGACCGGCTGGGAACCGAAGGTGCAGAAGCCGCTGCCGTTTCCCGAACTGGAAGAGGAGCGCGACCGGGCGGAGCGGGTGAAGCAGGAGAGGCCGATCCTCGTGATCCTCGGCAACCCGCCCTATAACGGCTTCGCCGGCATGGCGGTGGACGAGGAGCGGGAACTGTCGGAAGCCTACCGGACGACGAAGCGGGTGCGCCGGCCCGAGGGCCAGGGGCTGAACGACCTCTACGTGCGTTTCTTCCGTATGGCGGAGCGGCGCATCGCCGAGAAGACGGGGCGCGGCGTGGTCTGCTTCATCTCCAACTATTCGTGGCTCGACGGGCTGTCCTTCACCGGGATGCGGGAACGCTTTCTCGACGCGTTCGACGCCATCCGCATCGACAACTTGCATGGCGACCGCATCATTTCGGAATACGCGCCGGACGGGCGGACCAGCGAAACTGTGTTCACCCTGCAAGGACAGTCGCCGGGAATCAAGGTCGGTACGAGCATTGTTCTGCTTTCCAGGTCCGGCGACGACGCCGATTCAAATTCGAGCAGGCGTGTACTTTATCGCGACTTCGATCAGGCGAGGGCCGACGAACGACGGCAGGCGTTGCTGGACAGCCTCGATGCCCCCGACGTTGACGCGGGCTATTCGGCATTCGGGTCCGATCTTCGACTCGGCCTGCCGTTCAAGCCAATGGCCGTAAGCGAGGACTGTTTCGGCTGGCCTTCGCTGCCCGACCTGTTCCCGGTGTCGTTTCCGGGGGTACAGACCAAGCGCGATGCATTTCTTGTCGATATCGATCTCGACCGGCTCAGGTCACGCATCGCGGACTACTTCGACGCAAGCCTGAGTCACGACGAGATCGCCCGGCGCTGCCCGTCCGCAATGAAAAGTTCGTCGGGCTTCGTGGTGCGCGATGCTCGCGCTGTGCGGGACACGCTTCTTGCACGCGGCGGCCCGATTGATGCCGGCTTCGTTCGCCATGCCTACCGACCATTCGATAGTCGCTGGCTCTACTGGGACGCGGGGCATGGTTTGCTTGGTCGCCCGGTACCTGACTACAAGCCGCATGTATTCGAGGGAAATCTGTGGTTGGTCACGCAGCAGAAGCCTCGTCGCGATTGGTCGCCGCCGCAGGTCATCTCGCATATCGGTTGTCTCGATCTGATGGATCGCGGTGCAACATGCATTCCCGCATGGCTTCGGGACGATGGTTTCGGAAATGGTGGCAACAGCGCGCGCCGCCCCAACCTGTCGGGCGCAGCGCAACACTGGCTCGACCGCCTCGGGCTGAGCGCGGAGGACCTGTTCCACCACGTCCTCGCCACCCTGCACGATCCCTCCTGGCGGGAGGCCAACGCCGGAGCGCTGCGCATGGAGTGGCCGCGCATCCCGCTCCCCGGCTGGCCGGACGGCGCGGCCGAAGGCGTGGCGGAAACGCTCGCCCGGTCGGCGGCGAGGGGCCGCGAACTCGCCGCCCTGCTCGACCCCGAGACGCCGGTCCCCGGCGTCACGACCGGGACCTTGCGCCCGGACATCGCCGCCATCGCCGTCCCTGCCACCGTCGGCGGACGCAACATGGCAGGCAGCGATTTTGCGGTCACCGCCGGCTGGGGGCATTCCGGCGTGGGCGCCGCCGTGATGCCGGGCCAGGGACGCGCCGTCGAACGCGCTTTCACGCCGGAGGAACGCGCTGTCCTGGCCGACGCGCTGCCTACTTTCGGTGAAACTACATTCGACGTGTATCTCAACGGCAATGCCTACTGGCGCAATATCCCCGCGGCCGTCTGGCGCTACAAACTCGGCGGCTACCAGGTCCTCAAGAAATGGCTCTCCTACCGCGAACACGGCATTCTTGGGCGGTCACTCAAGCCGGAAGAAGTGCAGCATTTCACCGATACGGCGAGAAGGATTGGTGCGATACTGACCGTGGCAGATCGGAACCGTCCGATGAGCCCGAGAATTGTCCGATGAGTCTTTTCGACAGGATACGCCGTTAGAGGCATCGCCTTTTCAGGATCGCCAAAGACCGAGCCGAACGGCTTCGTCTATGGGCGAGTGTTTTAGTAGTTCTTTTGGGCTGCGTTGTCCTATATGTATTTTCCCCTTGGTATTGGCAAACAATCTGGGACTGGCTGCAAGAGGGGAACAACACCGAATCCAACAGTACGACGCTGCGTAATATCGGTTTGGTGATCGCAGCCGTTCTAGCGCTACCGCTCGTGATCTGGCCCAACGACAAGCCGATACTGCACAACAGAATTGTAGCCGAACGAGCGCTATCAGAAGGGCGCGGAGATGCGAGGCAGCCGAGTTCTGACAGTTCGCCTGGGCAGGATCTACTCGCTGCAATGCTTGGCCATAGAACATCCCAAGCAATATCATATCCCGATCATGCAATTGTTCTGCGCGTTCGCGCGCCGTCCGCCCGAAACCGGAGACGGCAACGCGGTGGAAACCGCACGGCCGGATGCGCAACTCATGGCAGGCGCCGCCTCCAAGCTAAAAATCCGCGAGGACGTTCAGGCCGTCATGGAGGCGATTGGATTCCGCAGTGAGACCGGAATTGCGCTTGAAAAGAAAGAAAGCTTCCATCTGGAACTGAGCAGAGCATCTCTTGAAGCTGTGAATCTTGCCGGTGCGTTTCTGATAGGTGCGAAGCTGAATCGTGCGTCTCTCAACGAAGTGGACCTGACCGGCGCGATTCTCCAGGGCGCGATCCTGACCGACGCAAAAATAGTCAAGGCGAACCTGACCAAAGCAGTTCTGGTCAAGGTAGATCTGACTGGCGTGGCTCTTGGTTTCGGGATACTGACTGGCGCCGCTATGCAAGGCGCGAACCTGCATGACTCGGATCTCTGTTCAACCAGTCTGAACAAAGGTACGGGTCTCTTTGGCAAAATCCCGACGAACGCGGATCTCAGGGGTGCTGCCTTGGCCGGCACGATCCTGAGCGGTGCGCCGCTGACCGGCGTGAAACTGGATAACGATGCGGTTTCAATGTGCGAGCTTGATCAGAACGGCTGTGACTGGATATGTGGACTTACAGAGTGAGAACCTGACTGGCACCGATCTGCGGGGTGCGGATCTGACTGGTGCCGACTTGGACGGCGCGAACTTGACTGGCGCGAATCTCGAGAACACAAACCTGAACAACGTGAAACTGTTTTGCAAGCATATAATTCTCCGGTAAAAATGGAAATCTGGCAACTGGCCTGACCCAATCTCAACTCGACAAAGCCTGCGCCGACCCCAATGCCCCCCCCAGACTGGATGGCGTTGTCCTTGACGCGGAGACCAGCGAGCAGCTGGTCTGGCGTGGCTGGCCTCCCAAGGACAACGGCTAGACGCGCTACTGAAACCGGAACGGGAGTCGCACATTGCGCTGTGTTTTCCGCCGCCTTCGAGAATGCAAGGCTCTCTCTGCGCGGTCCGGTCTTCGGATCGGGAAGGCGGCGGGCACCACCGAAATGCCCTTGTGCCCGGAGAGCGCCGCCATGACCGTGCCTCCGCTATATTGCTGGCCGAAATGTGGACGGGCTTTCTCGCGGGAGGAACGCGAAACCCTTGGCGACGCCGTGCCTGAACTCGGCGCGATGCCCTTAGATATCCACTTCAACGCTAACCCTGTTTCCTGGGCGGCGGCGGGGCTGGCGGCGGCTTGACGGCTGTCGTGGGTTGAGGCGACATGCCTTCCCTCTTCATTCTTATATTCATGCTTACGTTCTTCGGCGGCGGTGTCGGTTCCTTGGCCGTGATTTACTCCTTAGTCTCTTCAGTAGGTTTATTGTTCAAACACTCTACCATTTCGACTTCGCCTGCAGGTATCAGAATCGCAGAAACTCCCTTTGCGGGTATCCGCAAAGTCCTCTCCCAACCGTTCGCCCTCTGCGATTCTGAAATGGCCTTCGTCTGGACTATGGTGCTGATGCTCATGAGAAGTTCCTTCAATCCATCCGCATCGCTCGCCCAATTCCTGTAAATATAAGGGCCTGAATTACACGGTCGAACACGCTGGGTTTAGGATGCGATGTAAGCCAAGAGAAGATGGACGCTGTCACAACTCTTGGCAGAAGAAATATGAGTATGCCAACTACTTCACCGGATGCCCAACTCATGCTCGCTATACCTCTATGCTTATGCTTTGTGATTCATTCAGGTTACGACATGCATTGATGACGACTCATAAGAGGCGTCAAATATTTGTGGACCTGATACAGGTCTATTGCCCGCCATCGCTACGGCAAGGAACACGCCGACCCGCTCTGCCGTCTCGACGAGGTGATTGTCTGACGGGGTGAGGTGAGGAGAACGAGGTGGTCTTCTTGTTGCTGAATGGACCCTGGAGCAAGTTTCCCTGATCGTCCATCCTGTAACCTGACGGTTTTTTGTAACCTGACGGTTTTTGCGACCGCTGCTTAAGAAATGAGGAAAATGAGGAGATGGAGGATTAATTCATACTCGGATCAATGGGCATATCTGCATACAAGGCCATATTTTTTCCCATAGATCGAAGAATATTTCCCCATAATCGACTGTGGTCCCTCTCAAACATCGCGGTGGAGTCGGCTGGCACCGTAAGCCACGACCCTGTTTGCATTTCATTTTCGAGTTGGCCAGGAGCCCAGCCTGAATACCCCATGAAGGCACGAAAATTTCCCAAGGAAGAAGGATTTTGTAAAAGCCCTTCCAGGGCTTTCATGTTGCCACCTAGATAGATGCCATGACAGACGTGGTGGGAATCTTCCGGACCTTCAGGCGTACGATATAAGATCAAGAGGTTATTCTGTTGGACTGGCCCTCCGGAAAAGACCCTGTGGTGTTGCCCTTCCAGGATGGGGACTTGTGGGAGCACTTCAGTGATATTGATCTCAGTCGGTCGATTGACGACGATCCCAAGCGCTCCTTCAGGGCCATGTTCGCACAACAGGATGACGGTCTGCCGAAAATTGGGGTCGCGGAGGCTAGGGCTTGCAGCCAGGAAGATGCCTTTACCAAGTGAGATATCCATTGCCAATCCGTCTTAGGTTCTATAGTCCTTAAATGCTACCTCGGCATCAGGCAGGTTAAAAAATGCGCGCATTTGTTTCCTGAGGGTGGCACGGCCATTTTCGTCACCAAGGTTCAGGTGATATTCATTGATGACCATTGTTTTGACCCCTCCTGGTTTATTCCATTCGGTCCAACAGTTTTGGCAAACCTTATTCTTGACTTCTTCCTCAAGTTTTCCCAGAAAAAGAGGTTCGGTCATCTTTTCTGCTGGCTGTTCACACTTTCGACATTGAATCTCCGACATGAATGATCCTCCCTATGTGTCGTAGCTCTTGACGATGGAGTTATTTCCATAGAAGGGCTAACCGGTTGCTCACTGAGCAATTGATACGATCTTAACATGCTCGACAAAAAACTGAAAAGAAGCCGTCGGTTGTTTGACGTTGCCTAGAGATCATGCTAGAAAACAAACATTGATCATGTGTATGCCCGGATGGCGGAACTGGCAGACGCGCCAGACTCAAAATCTGGTTCTTGCAAGAGAGTCCGAGTTCGACCCTCGGTCCGGGCACCATTGATTCAATGTCCTATTTTTCAATCAGTTAGATGCTTTTTTTTCTTGGTTTGAGGCACAAAGAGGAATAGATTAATCAGAAATACTATCGATTTCAAGTAGTCGGTGCACTTGGAGTTGTCACCGTGTAAAGATTTACTGGAGAAATCCCTTGACACTATTTAAGGAGATCACTATAGTTGGGCCTCTAGACTTGCTGAAAAATGAAGTCAGCAGAAGGACGGATTCTTACAGATATCATCAATTGAGTTATTTGTTCGATTATTAACTTACACTTCCTAAGGAGGAGCCACATGCGGAAGTTAGGGTACTTTGGAGCAGCAATCATTCTTGTCGGCTCAGTTAGCGTGGCAGTGGCGCAAGAGCGTGCGCCTCAACACTCCGGGTTTGGATCGGGTGTTGGAGAATCACAAGGGTCTGGAACGCGGTCCCGTGTATTCGACCAAGATGACATGGAACGCTATCTTTCAGCCCCAGAGACTATTCAGGGAGAAGTGGTGGCCATTGATTATCCAGCGGGCAAACTGTACATTGACATGGGGGGCAGTTCACATGATGAACGCCAGACCCTTCGTGGTGGCCTGAATTTGAAGGAATTATGGTTTGATGATGGGACCAACATGGAAAACCTTAAGGCTGTGAACAAAGGGGATTATGTTGCCGTTTCCGCCGTTGACGAAACCACTCAAGAACAGAATTTTAGTACGGGTCGAAAAATGGTCCGTGCCGTGTATGTGATTGAAGGATCCCAAGTGCTTGGTGGTGCAGATAATCCTGACTTCGGTGGTGGGTTAGGTCAACGGCCTGATCCCACAAACTATAGGGGTATTTCGACACCCACGGCTGGTTATACTGGTGTTCCTGAGGGTGGTATGCAAGAGGGTGTTGTGCAGGGAGGGATTACCTCGGATATTGGTGTCATAACGGGTGCCGCACCCTGCTGGCAATGTGCTCCTCAACCAGATACCGTGAACTTGAGAACGGACAAAACGATTGCCACTGATTATGGTTCTGATCGGAATACCTTCAAGAAAGGGACGGTTCAATAAGAGACGTATCCCATCTCGAAAAATTGCGAACCCAAAATAGAGCGTGTCGACGTAAGGTTGGCACGCTCTATTTGTTTGTGTAGGTGGTCTCAAGATCACCATTGTTCCCTTTATCGTTTCATACCTTATGAACTAGGCATACGAAATGAGTCAAAAGGCTGCCCATCATGCGATGTTAGATCTTCGAGGGGTGATCTGCCCTTACAATTTTGTCAAAACCAAACTGAGCCTCGATTCGATGCGACCTGGGCAAGTATTAGAGATCTTTCTGGATGATGGCGAACCCATCAGACAGGTCCCGCAGAGTGTCGAAAACGAAGGCCACACCATTCTTCGCCGTGAGTTAGTCGGCTCGTATCATCGCGTGTTTATTCAAAAAGGCGATGATTAACTTCCTGTTTTTGTTCCTGTCTGACTCGCTTTTTCCTTTTCGCTTTTCCCTGAATGATAAGCGTCATTTCTCCTTTTAGCCCTCGTGATGGATTTGACAGAAGAATTTCTTGAGCGGTGCCACGAATAATTTCTTCGTGGGATTTTGTGAGTTCACGGCCGATAGCGATCTGGCGGTCGCTGAAGATTTCCTGGATGGTAAAAAGCGTTGCCTTTATACGATGGGGTGTTTCGAATAAAATAATGGTTTTAGAATCGTCCTGAAGGCTTCGAAGGAGGCGGGTTCTGGCTGCTGATTTTTTCGGCAGAAATCCAATAAACGTGAAGGCGTCAGTGGGCAATCCAGCAACGGATAGTGCGGCGATAATCGAAGAGGGACCTGGAATCGGAACAATGGGAATATCGATGGCAATGGCTCGGGTCACCAAATAGTAGCCTGGGTCGGAGATCAGTGGAGTGCCGGCATCGGAAACTAGGGCAATGGATTGTTCCTCGTTTAGACGCTTCAAAAGAAGAGGAGTTTTTTCTTCTTTATTGAAATCGTGATAACTTGTCAGGGGTGTATGAATCTTGTAATGGCAACACAGTTTTTTGGTATGACGGGTATCCTCCGCCGCGATGATCGACACGTCTTGTAAAGTCCGGTGGGCTCGGAAGGTTAAATCGTCCAGATTTCCAATTGGTGTGCTAACAAGATACAACGTTCCTGGCATGAGACTCGGCCTTTCGGTGGATTGGGTTATGTGGACGGGCAGCTATCAGACGGCCAAGGACGAGGGCCTATGCAGGTGAAAGCAATAGGATTTTGTCAGTTCAGCTATTGTTTGATCAAATATTCGATCTTGAGTTCTCGAAACATGCATTGATTTATGAATGTTGAGGATGATGCTTGTCGTGAGCAGAAGAGGGAACTGATGATGTTAAAAGGTCGTGTGGCTTTTGTGACGGGGGGGGGAGTCGGTATCGGCAGAGGCATGGCCCTGGCTTTAGCAGATAACGGTGTTCACGTTGCTGTGTGTGGTCGTCGTGAGAAACTCCTTGAGCAAACGGTTGCCCATATCCGAGAACAAGGGGGGATTGCTATGGGCTTGCCTGCAGACGTGACCAATCGTGGCGAGGTAGAGCGAGTCGTTGCGTCTATTGTGAACGAATGGGGGCAGATTGACATTTTGGTCAATAATGCCGGTGTTTCAGGTAGGACTCCAATAGACGATCCAGATGATGCACGTTGGTTGAATATTCTTGCAGTGAATTTGACAGGTTCATATTTATGCTCGAAAGTCGTTTTGCCTCATATGAAGGATCCTGGCTATGGGCGTATTATTCATATGTCTTCCGTCCTTGGTCGGTTTGGTGTCCCAGGTTACGCGGCGTATTGCACTGCTAAACATGGCATCCTGGGGTTTACCAAGGCCCTGGCACTTGAAGTGGCCGAGCGGGGAATTACGGTCAATGCCATATGTCCTACCTGGGTTGATACCGACATGGCTCGTCAGGGCATTGAAGAAACAGCGGCGGTCTTAGGGATGTCGGTCGAAGATTTCCGAGCTCGGGCCATCGCGGCGGTACCCATAAAAAGGATGGCGGAGATTAAGGAGGTCGTCGCCTTGACGATTTTTCTTTGTCAAGCGGAGGCGGCGTCGATTACGGGACAAGTCATTAACGTGTGTGGTGGTGCCACAGCAGGGTCAGGCGGCTAATTCACCCCAGGTTTGCCTTTTCTCACCGCATGTTGAGTGTTTGGGAATCCCCTGCTTCATCCGTTCCTTTCTTGATATCTTCAAATGGCCTATCTATACTTCCAAACTAGGTATATAGAACTATTTTTTAGACCATTGGATGCCGATGACCGTTGCCTTTTTGCAACTCACATTGGGGCTGTACTTTACAGGGATCTTGCTGTCCTTGGTGTACCTGCTTCGGCGGTCTGATGTTCTTGCCAAGGTGGCTCTTGGCGTGACATGTATCGGATTTGCCATCCATACCGTCGCATTGGCTGTTCAAGTGTTTTCCGGAGAAGAAGTGCGATGGGTCACGTTCCATAAAGCCCTATCATTTTTTTCGTGGTCCTTGGTGCTTATTTTTTTGCTGGTCGTACTCCTCCAACGACTCTACGTGTTGGGTGCTTTCATCTTGCCCCTTGCCTTTCTTTCGTTGGTCTCGACCACGATCCTGCCTTCAGAAACTCCAGCCCTTCATCCTATGTTTCAAGCGATGTGGGTCCATGTCGCGCTCAGTATGTTAGGGACCGTCGGGTTTGCCGTGGCCTTTGTGGCAGGGTTGATGTATCTGATGCAAGACCGGCTGCTGAAATCCAAACAATTTAATGTCTTGTACTTTAAATTGCCGCCGTTGGATTTTTTAGACATGCTGAACCAACGCTCGATTTTGTTGGGGTTCCCATTTCTCACCATGGGTATCTTGACAGGGGCCATGTCCGCACAACTCACGTTTGGTGCCTATGTCAGTTGGAATTCCGAACAAATTTTGGCGCTTGTGACGTGGGTATTTTATTTTGTGGTCTTGATGGGACGAGTGACCGTTGGGTGGAGAGCGAAAAAGGCAGCCTATCTGACGATCGTGGGATTTGCCAGCGTGCTGTTGACGTTTCTTGGGGTCATTTTAAAAGGAAATGCTCCTATAAGCTAATGAATATCATCGTTGTCGGACTGAGTCATAAAACCGCTCCCGTCGAGATTCGAGAACTCCTCGTGGTTCCTGATAGCCGGATGGGTGAAGCCCTGAATCGGCTCATGGCCCATGTGGGGATTCGTGAAGGGATGTTGTTGCAGACCTGCAACCGCGTTGAAGTGTATGCGGTGGTCGATCAGGTTGAGAGCGGCTTTTCCACCATTCAGGAATTTTTGGTGGACACGCATCTTTCGTTGTCCGCCGAACAAGTACTGCCTCGTCTGTATTGGCATGCGGAGGATCGAGCCATCACGCATTTGTTTCGCGTGGCTTCGAGCCTCGACTCCCTGGTGGTCGGAGAACCACAAATCCTGCGTCAGGTGAAGGATTCTTTCCGAGATGCCTTGACCCATAATGCCAGCGGAGTCCTTCTGAACAAGTTAGTCAAAAAAGCCATCTCGGTGGCCAAACGTGTTCGAACGGAAACTCGGATCGCAGAAAATGCGGTTTCCGTGAGCTATGCCGCAGTCGAACTGGCCAAAAAGGTGTTTAGCCATTTGTCCGCACGAACGGTCATGTTGGTTGGGGCCGGAGAAATGGCCAAATTAGCCGCGCAACATTTAGTGAATCACGGAGTCCAGGAGGTGTTGCTCACTACGCGTGACCCGATTCGTGCGGCAGATATGGCTGCCCGGTTTACGGGGGTCTCCATTCCCTTTGAAGAATTTCGTGCGGACATGCATCGGGCTGATATTGTACTGTGTTCAACCGGGGCGTCCCACTATTTGATTAGTCCGGAGGATGTGGAACGGGCGGTTCGCGAACGATGGAATCAGCCGATCTTTTTGATTGACGTCTCCGTCCCCCGCAATATTGATCCTGCTGTTCGCCAAGTCGATAATGCGTTCCTGTTTGATATCGATGATCTTGAATCGCATATCGAACAAAACCGTGAAGAGCGCAGGCTAGAAGCCACCCGGGCAGAATGCATTGTCAAAGATGAAGTCGGAGTCATCCTGAAATGGCTTCAGTCTTTAAAAGCGACTCCCACGATTGTTGCCTTACGAAAACGTGCGGATGCTCTTAAGCAAATGGAACTGCAAAAAGCATTCAGCCGACTCGGGACGTTGACGCCGCCGCAGCAGGAAGTCGTGGAAGGTCTCGCATCGGGGATCGTCAATAAACTCCTTCATGGCCCCTTGGTTGCCTTAAAATCTGCGGCTCAATCGTCCAATGGGTTGGTGTATATCGAAGTGGCGAGACGGTTTTATGATTTGGAGCAAAATCCTTCGGAGAAAAAATCCGTGAACGTTCAAGAAATACAAGATTTGGAAGAGGAGGCCGTGGAGACAAATGCGCTTTCGCCCACGTCGACCAAAGAGTCTGAAAAAGAAAGAATTTCACGACAGGCTCCGGGTTTGTAAGGTCAATGAGTGCCATGGCGAGGGCGAGGGCATCGCGTAGCAAAGAACCTTGATGGATAAGGAATCAGAGTGAGTCGCACAAATGAACGGCGGAGGTCTCTCGTTATTGGAACACGCGGCAGTCAACTTGCTCTCTGGCAAGCGCAATGGGTCCAAGCTCGACTTCAAGAAGTCGCTCCGTCCGTTTCGATTCGACTCCAACGGATTCGAACGAGTGGTGATACCATCCTTGATGTGCCTTTAGCCAAAATTGGGGGGAAAGGATTATTCGTCAAGGAAATCGAGGAGGCACTCGTTAGACGAGAAATAGATCTCGCGGTCCATAGCATGAAAGATGTGCCTTCGGTGTTGCCGGAGGAAATGGCAATTGTCTGTGTTCCGGCACGAGAAGATGCTCGGGATGCCGTATTAACCAGGGACCATGTTGCTTTCCAGGATCTTCCTGTCGGTTCGAAAATTGGAACCAGTAGCCTTCGAAGGCAAGCCCAGTTATTGGCTCACCGGCCCGACCTCGTCGTTGCCATGCTTCGAGGAAATGTTAATACCCGTCTTCGGAAGCTTGAGGAAGGGGAGTTCGATGCTATTGTCTTGGCTGCGGCGGGGCTCACCCGATTGGGTTGGGCCCACCATGTGACTGAATATCTTCCTTTGAACGTGAGTCTTCCGGCTATTGGTCAAGGGGCTTTGGGGATTGAATCGCGCGTGGATGATACGTTTGTTCGAGAATTGCTTGCGCCAATCAATGATCTCCGGACCTCAATTGCGGTTTCGACTGAACGAGCCTTCTTGGACCGATTAGAGGGGGGGTGTCAGGTGCCGATCGCAGGACATGCGGTCCTTGAGAACCAAAGGGTAAAATTTGAGGGACTTGTCGCAAGCCTTGATGGGAAGCACATTATTCGCGATCAGATCGAAGGACAGGTGGAAGAGGCTGCCCTACTCGGTGTGTCTTTAGCCGATCGAATCCTGGACAGAGGGGGCAGGCACATTTTAGATCAACTATATGGGCGCGTGTAAATGGCAGAGCTTCGACTTTCAGGAAAAGTCTATTTGGTAGGGGCGGGTCCAGGAGATCCCGGTCTTTTGACGCTTCGCGGCAAATCCTGTCTTCAAGAGGCTGACGTTGTGTTGTATGACCATCTTGCCAATCCTGCGTTGTTGGATTATGTCTCCCCTGCGGCAGAGCGGATTTACGTAGGGCGACGTGGATGTGGGACCTATCAGCCGCAAGACGAGATTAATCAATTGATTCTGGAGAAGGCTCGTGAAGGGAAGTGTGTGGTGCGATTGAAGGGCGGAGATCCTTTTGTGTTCGGACGGGGTGGGGAAGAAGCAGAGTGGATTGTTGAACATCAGATCCCCTTTGAAGTGGTGCCGGGCGTGACCTCAG
Source organism: Nitrospirales bacterium (assembly GCA_963422365.1). Taxonomy (GTDB): domain Bacteria; phylum Nitrospirota; class Nitrospiria; order Nitrospirales; family UBA8639; genus Bin75. Next base: position 2,307,235 of record OY729426.1, on the reverse strand, counting down.
CGGTCGCAGTACCCGCGTATGCGGGAATTCCTGTCACGCATCGAACTCTGGCGTCCACCGTGGCCTTTATCACAGGACATGAAGATCCGGACAAAGGTGAGACGGTTTTGGAGTGGCCACGATTCGCCGCGGCTGAGGGAACGTTGGTCTTCTTAATGGGCGTCAAAAATTTACCCATGATCGTCTCGCGATTGGTTGAGGAAGGGAAATCAGTAGATACCCCTGTGGCCTTGATTCGGTGGGGGACCTATGCCAAACAGTATACGGTGATTGGGACCTTGCGGGATATTGTCGATCGTGCGAAATCGGCTAATATTCGCCCTCCGACGATTGTGGTAGTGGGGGAAGTTGTACGGTTACGGGAGCAACTCAATTGGTTTGAAACGCAACCCTTATTTGGGAAGCGAGTGCTTGTGACACGTGCCAAAGCTCAGGCTTCGGAATTATCGAACCTTATCAGGGCTCAAGGAGGAGACCCGATTGAATGTCCAACAATCGACATCGGTCCACCCGACAATTGGGAGGAAGTCGATGACGCCATCGAGCACCTTGCAACCTATCAATGGCTTGTTTTAACAAGCGTCAATGGGGTGAAGGCGTTGATGCAACGTCTATGGCATCATGGTCGTGATGCTCGGGCATTGGCAGGGGTACGGGTTTGCTGTATCGGACCCCGGACGGCTGAGGAGGTGAGAGTCTTTGGCATCAATGCCGATTTGGTACCGGAAACGTACCAAGCTGAAGGGCTTATCGAGGTTTTGAAGAGAGCCAGCGTGTCCGGTCAACGGGTGTTGCTTGCCAGGGCAGCAGAAGCCCGTGAGATTTTGCCAAATGAGTTAGAGCGATTAGGAGCTTTTGTTCGAATTGTGACAGTCTATAAGACTGTCGTGCCACCGATGGAACGAGAGCATATTCAGCAAATGTTTCGTGAGCAGTTGATCGATGTCGTCACGTTTGCCAGTTCGTCTACGGCCAGGAATTTTTTTCAACTCTTTGATGGAGCACATGATTTGAAGAAAAATCTGAATGGAACCATTATTGCGAGTATTGGGCCCATTACGGCAAAGACCATTCGGGAAATGGGTTTGGACGTTCACGTCATGGCTGCCCACAATACGATTCCAGCGTTGGTTCAGTCGTTGGTCGACTATGTCAAACACGAGGTGCCCGTTTCTTCACGCCGTATGGATTGCTGAAAAATCCCCTGATGTCGTGGAGGAATGCGGTGCCCGTTTTTTGTTTAACGACGCGTGTTCATTCAAGGAGAAATGTATGGTTCCAGTGAAATCGTTTATGGTCCCTGCGGAAAAATTTGTTACGGTTGATCGTGATACCAATGTCCGGAGGGTAGCAGAAATTATGAAGGATCGTGGTATCGGGAGTGTATTTGTTACTCGAGAGAATAAGATTATTGGGATTTTGACCGACACCGATCTTGTTCGGCGGTTGGTGGCGGCAGGATCCGATTCGACCCAGACAACGGTTGAACAAATCATGTCGGCGCCTATTTTAACAATTGAGGAAAACAAGACGCTTCTGGATGCCAATGATTTGATGGCCAAAGAACATGTTCGGCATTTAGGCGTCTCGAAAGATGGGAACCTTGTTGGAATGATTTCCGTGCGGGATTTGGTTGTGTTTTTGACGAATCTTCCCAGGAAATAATCGGGTCTTCGGGGATGCCAACGGGAGACTGAGGGTATCGCTCGATGAGTGGGAATCACAAGAGAGTCTGAAATCATTGGATCGATGATGGGATTTCCTCGTCAACGAATGCGGCGTTTGCGCGAATCTGAGCCTCTTCGGCGGATGGTGCGGGAAACCGTTCTCGCGCCGAGCAACCTGATTTATCCTTTGTTTGTGAAGGAAGGAACGGATCAACAGGAGGCCATTCTGTCGATGCCCGGTCAATTCCGGTGGTCCCTTGATCGTCTGATCAAAGAAGCGACTGATGTCCATAGGCTGGGAATTCCGGCTGTCATGCTATTTGGGATCTCTGATCAAAAAGATGAATGTGGGTCATCCGGCTATGATCCGAACGGGATTGTGCAACGGGCCGTTCGTGCGCTCAAAGACGATCTTCCTGGGCTCTTTGTGGTGACGGATGTCTGCATCGATGAATATACGTCTCATGGGCATTGCGGCATTGTGAAAGATGGTCGCATCTTAAACGACGAAACGCTTGAGTGTTTACGCTTGATGGCGAAAACCCATGCAGAAGCTGGTGCCGATATGGTGGCGCCTTCTGACATGATGGATGGGCGAGTCGCGGCGATCCGTGACGAATTGGATCAGCATGGTTTCGAGCACGTTCCCATCATGTCATATGCCGCCAAATATGCGTCTTGCCTATATGCCCCTTTCAGAGAGGCTGCTTCGTCACGCCCCGTTTTCGGTGATCGGTGTTCGTACCAAATGGATCCCGCCAATGCCCGTGAAGCCATCCGTGAAGTGCAGGCTGATGTGGAAGAAGGTGCGGATGTGGTCATGGTCAAACCGGCGCTGTCTTACCTCGATATAATTTCGCGAATACGTGCTGAAGTTGCTGTGCCCCTTGCGGCGTTTCAAGTCAGTGGTGAATACAGCATGATCAAAGCCGCCGCTCAACAAGGGTGGCTGGATGAGTCCAAAGTGGTGCTGGAAACGTTGCTATCCATTAAACGTGCTGGTGCCGATCTCATACTCACCTATTTTGCCAAGGATGCCGCCAAGTTCTTGAATGCCGCTCCCCTATGAAGGTTTCGCGCGGGCTTCCATCTCCTCCCTTGCCGTCCCATCCGGTTCTGACCATAGGCAATTTTGATGGGCAGCATATCGGGCACCGACAGTTACTAGCCGCGGTCGTTCAATGTGCGCGTGAACAGCAAGGGACGCCGATGGTGTTGACCTTTCATCCCCATCCGGTGTCGGTGTTGAGTCCTGGAACCAATTTTCAATTTTTGTCGTCCTCTCCAGAAAAAGTGGCTTGGTTTGAGGCACAAGGAGTCGAGCAGCTCGTGGTGTTGAATTTCACCAAAGCATTTGCGGCATTAAGCCCGAAGGAGTTTGTGTTCTCGATTTTGAGAGATAGGCTGGGCATCAAGGCCTTGTTTGTGGGAGAGCATTTCGTGTTTGGCAAAGATCGGGCGGGAAACACGGAAACGTTACGTGCTCTAGCCGAACAAGCCGATTTTCAGGTTCATTTGGTGAAACCTGTGAGTTCGCAAGAAGTCATCGTGAGTTCGACCAAGATTCGTCAGTTCATCCGAAAGGGGAAGATGGAAAACGCCATGCAATGTCTGGGACGCCCGTATTCTTTGAAAGGCACGGTGATTGAAGGCGATCGTCGTGGGCAAGGGTTAGGCTATCGAACCGCTAATCTTCGGCCAGACAAAGAGCGAGTGATTCCGCCTGACGGGGTCTATGCCACGAAAATGGCGTGGCAGGATAAGGTATTTCCTGCAGTGAGTTATATCGGGACGCGTCCGACGTTTGGAGAAGGGGAACGCTTACTGGAAGTGCATGTGTTGGATACCGCCTGTACCCTGTATGGCCAACATATTGAGGTTCAATTCTTACAATACATTCGAGGCGATAAAATCTTTGAGGATTCTGATCGGCTTGCTGCGAGAATTGCTCAAGATATTCAAATGACTCGACATGTGTTTACCGAATAAGTCAAGCCTCTCCATGAATCACCGTTGGTGGTGACGATGCCTGCCCTGTTGGCTTTTGAACACAAGCTGTTGAAACACGTAAGGCGACTCGGTCTCTTGTCTCTTGGAGACCGAGTCGTCGTTGCCGTCTCTGGGGGGGCAGATTCTGTTGCCCTCTTGCAGGTTCTGTATGCTTGGCGGGACCCACTGAAGATGGAATTGGCTGTGGTTCATATTGAGCATGGGTTGCGGGAGAAAGAATCCATGGATGACGCGATGTTTGTTGAGCAACTTTCTCAGCAGTTGGGTCTTCCCTTGTTCTTCAAGCCGATCAATCTGAAACCACTTCTCCAAGAACGAAAAGGGGAGTCAGTCCAAGCTGTTGCGCGTGAGAGGAGATATGAACAGTTGTGGGCCGTTGCTCAGGAGTGGGAGGCCACCAAAGTAGCGGTCGGCCATACGCAAGACGATCAGGCAGAAACCGTGCTGATGTCTATGCTGCGAGGAGCCGGACTTGCTGGGTTATCGGGTATGCCGGCTCAGCGACATCCGTGTGTGATCCGCCCGTTTCTTCAGGTGAGTCGCTCAGAAGTTTTGCAGTATCTTGCGACAAAACAGTGCGGGTTTCGCGTTGATTCGAGTAATGAAAACCCGAAGTATATGCGGAATCGGCTTCGCCACGCATTAATACCCCTGTTACAGACGTTCAATCCCAGGGTTGTGAGCATTCTTTCCCGTCAAGTTGCCATTCTTCGTGAGGAACATCATTATTTAGATAATATTGCGAAGGCATCGCTGGAATTGGTCAAGGTTCGTCATACGAGTGATTGCGTCGTGTGGAGCCGCTCACGATTTTTAACCTTTCCGGTGCCCATTCAACGGAGAATGATTGTATTAACGGTGGGAGCCCTGTGGCATAAGCCCAGCCCACTCAGGTTTGAGGTAGTGGATACTATTTTGCAGCAGGTTATTGACGGAATATCAGGTGCCTCTGCTCGTTTTGCCGGCCTGGATGTTGTGAGAGAATATGACAGAGTGACATTCGTCAAAGTTCCTGTGGACCATACAAGCCACTTGAAGCAGGCATTGTCCTGTGTCTGGTCCTTTCCGGGGGCAATCCATTGGCCGGTCACAGGCCAGATCATTGAAGGAAAAATAAAAGATACGGAGACCATCTCGATCCAACGGAATGCTGCCGTGGCCTATTTAGATGCGGAGCAATTTAGTCATGAGCTGGTCGTTCGATCATGGAAGCCAGGCGATTATTTTTTCCCCTATGGGATGAGAGGACAACGAAAAAAAATTCAGGATTTTTTCTCAGACACGAAGGTTCACCAATCTGAGCGAAGCAAAGTTCCTCTTGTCGTAGCTCCGGAGGGGATCCTGTGGGTTGGGGGGTATCGTTCTGACCATCGATTCCGCATCACAAAGGACACCCGACATGTTGCCGTTGTCCGGATTTGCGCAGCCAATAACATGGCCTGAGGACAACCACGTTCAAGATCGCAAGGCACGGTTAGTGGGGTTATGCAAAGGGGAGCCGGTTGCAGATGCTGTATCCCCATGGTACTATTTCTAAACTTCCCTGAACTGGTCTTGTTTCGTCTCAGAAAATTTCAGAGAGAGAAGGAACGCATTTTCATGAATTCTCGTGTGAAAAATTTGCTTTTTTGGGTGGTGGTTGGACTGTTTATGATCCTGTTGTTCAACCTTTTCACCGTCCCGTCCCAGCTGCCAGAAGAAGAAGTTATTTTCAGTGACTTTATGGCCCATCTCGAGCGTGGGGAAATTTCCAAAGTCACCATGAAAGAGAGTCATATCAGCGCAATTTTGAAAGATGGAAATCGGATTCGGACGTATACTGTTGAATATCCGGATTTGGTGAAGGCCCTCAGAGAGCAATCAGTGCAAATCGAAGCCAAGCCGCCAGATGAAAGTCCATGGTATATTACGTTTCTCGTGACCTGGGGGCCGTTTGTCTTGTTTCTCGGGTTATGGTTTTTCCTGATGCGACAAATGCAAATCGGCGGAAATCGGGCCCTCTCATTTGGAAAGAGTCGTGCTCGTCTTCTTACGGAGGAAAAGAAAAGAGTGACCTTTGCCGATGTGGCTGGTGTGGAGGAGGCAAAGGAAGAAGTTGTTGAAATTATTGAATTTTTAAAAGATCCACAAAAATTCCAAAAACTCGGTGGGCGAATTCCCAAAGGGGTCTTGATTGTGGGCCCGCCCGGAACAGGAAAAACTCTGTTAGCGAAAGCCATTGCCGGAGAAGCGGGTGTTCCGTTCTTTAGCATTAGTGGCTCGGATTTTGTGGAAATGTTCGTAGGGGTCGGAGCGTCTCGAGTGCGTGACTTGTTTGAGCAAGGTAAAAAACATGCTCCCTGTATCATTTTCATTGATGAAATTGATGCGGTTGGACGATTGCGCGGCGCGGGGTTAGGCGGGGGGCACGACGAACGGGAACAGACCTTAAATCAACTTCTCGTGGAGATGGATGGGTTTGACACGACCGAAGGGGTGATTCTTGTCGCCGCCACGAACCGTCCTGATGTCCTTGATCCTGCCTTGTTGCGTCCTGGCCGGTTTGATCGACAAGTGGTGGTCAATCGTCCTGATGTCCGGGGGCGCGTAGAAATTCTCAAAGTACACACCAAGAAGGTCCCCGTGGCTTCTGACGTGAACCTTGAGCAGATTGCCAGGGGAACGCCTGGTTTTTCAGGAGCCGATTTGGAAAATCTTGTCAATGAAGCAGCGCTCTGGGCTGCTCGATTGGACAAGAAATTGGTGGAACTCATCGATTTTGAAAATGCTAAAGATAAAGTCATGATGGGGGCAGAGCGTAAGAGTATGGTCCTGAGTGAAGAGGAAAAGCGCACCACGGCGTATCATGAGGCCGGACACGCACTCATGGCTAAATTGTTGCCGGGCACCGATCCTGTCCACAAAGTGACGATTATTCCTAGAGGGCGTGCGATGGGCATGACCATGCAGCTCCCCATTGATGATCGGCATAGTTATTCCCAGGAATTCCTATATAACACACTATCGATTTTACTGGGTGGCCGTGTGGCCGAAGAACTTATTTTGAAAAATGTCACCACCGGTGCGGGGAATGACATTGAACGGGCTACCGAACTCGCCAGAAAAATGGTGTGTGAATGGGGGATGAGTGCCAAATTGGGGCCATTGACCTTTGGCAAGAAGGATGAGGAAATTTTCCTAGGCCGAGAAATTGCGACACGTCGAGACTTTAGCGATCAAGTGGCTCTGGAAATCGATTATGAAGTGAAACGGTTGATCGTGGAAGCCTATGAGCGGACCAAGCGAATGCTTACTGAACATCTTCATACCCTACGGGCTTTAGCCGAAGCCCTTCTAGAGAAAGAAGTCTTGGACTCTTTGGAAATTGACCAAATTATGAACCAAGGAACCATTGTTCAAGAGCCAGCGCAAGTGTAACGAAATCGAGATCAGGCCTTGATTTACACCATTCTTGCCGATTCAACACGTTTGGAATGTAGGGAACCTGATCGTCTTCTTCCTCGGCACGTGTTTTCTGAAAGTCTCCAACTTTCATAGTGAGTGATTTTACCTTGGTTTTTACTGGAGCCTTGAGAGCAGGGCTCTTTAGGGCTCTTTATGAATGAGGTGAATTCTTCATATCTTCAAGCGTGCCACGTTAGGATTCCCTGTTCCCATCAAGTTTTGGTGATGGGAATCTTAAATATTACTCCAGACTCCTTTTCCGACGGAGGTCACTTTCTTGACCCTCAACGTGCCTTGGCCCATTTTGAACGAATGGTGGGTGAAGGGGCTGATCTGATCGATATCGGTGCTGAATCGACACGACCAGGTTCAAAGGCGATTGATGAACGGGAGGAAATCCGTCGGTTAAAACCAGTGCTTGAGGTCATCGGAAAATGTGCGACGGTTCCTTTATCGGTGGATACCCACAAGGCTGGAGTCGCTGAACGAGCGATTGGCTGGGGCGCCGTGATCATCAACGATATCAGCGCGTTGGAACACGATCCCCCAATGGGTCACGTGATTGCGCGAACCAGGGCAGGGCTTGTCCTGATGCATAAACGAGGCATGCCCCAAACTATGGAGCAGTACTGCCAATACGACAATGTCGTCGAGGAAGTAAGGGATTATTTAGGAACTCGTATGAAATACGCAGAGGAAATCGGAATCGCCCGTGAGCAAATTCTCATCGATCCGGGAATCGGGTTTGCAAAAAATGCACAACAAAATTTATCGCTTCTGAAAGGGCTCAGCTCATTTCAGCAGTTAGGTCGTCCTCTCTTAGTCGGTGTGTCGAATAAGTCCTTTATCGGAACGGTAACTGATACACCTGTCAAAAAGCGTATCATGGGGACTGCTGCAGCCGTGACGGCTGCGGTCTTGAGTGGGGTAAAGATGGTTCGTGTTCATGATGTCGGGGCGATGCGTGAAGTGATACGAATGTCCGAAGCCATTGCCCGGGCCTAAAGGGAGGCAACGTGCAAGGAGGAATATGCGGAAGTTATTTGGAACCGATGGAGTGAGAGGCATTGCCAATTTAGAGCCTATGAATAGTGAAACGGTGCTGAAGCTAGGAAGAGCCGTGGCATACGTGTTCAAGGGCCGAGCAGGGCATCATCAAATCGTGATTGGTAAAGATACCCGTCTTTCCGGCTATATGTTGGAATCAGCGTTGATCTCCGGTATTTGTTCCATGGGGGTTGATGTTCTGCTGGTAGGACCGATGCCTTCGCCGGGTGTCGCGTTTTTAACTCGCAGCCTGCGAGCCGATGCCGGAGTGATGCTTTCGGCCTCCCACAATCCGTACCAAGATAATGGGATCAAGTTTTTTTCACATGACGGCTTCAAACTTTCTGATGAAGTAGAATTGCGCATCGAAGAAGTGGTCCTGTCAAACGAGATCGAGCATCTTCGTCCCACGGCGGATGAAATCGGAAAGGCGTTTCGCATCGATGATGCTGAGGGTCGCTATATCGAATTCGTGAAACGGTCTTTGCCGCGCGAGATTGATTTTCAGGGAATGAAGGTGGTTATCGACTGCGCGCATGGTGCCGGGTATTCGGTTTTTCCCAAAGTGGTACGAGAACTAGGTGCGAAAGTTTCTGTGATTGGTGATGAACCGGATGGCATGAACATTAATGCAGGGTATGGAGCCCTGTGCCCAGAGCGATTACAAGAGGCCGTTTGCGCACAGCGGGGTGATATCGGCATTGCGTTAGATGGGGATGCCGATCGTGCCGTGTTTGTGACGGAACAGGGCGAGGTGGTGAGCGGAGACCAAGCCTTGGCAGCCTTTGCATTGGATCGGCAGCGACGCGGTAGACTCAACCGCAATACCGTTGTCGGAACCGTCATGAGTAATTTCGGGTTTGAATTGGCTATGCAAAAAACAGGGATCAATCTGGTCCGAACCCCTGTTGGAGATCGGTATCTCCTCGAGCGTATGTTAGCTGATAGCTATAACCTTGGGGGAGAACAATCGGGCCACATCCTGTTTCTTGACTATAGTACAACCGGCGATGGGCTGGTTTCCGGTCTGCAAATGCTCAAATTAGTCAAGCAGTCCGGTTCTCCTCTCTCTGAACTAACCAAATGGATAGACACCGTCCCTCAAGTATTGTTGGGTGTCAAGGTGAAGCGAAAACCTGATTTCGGATCTGTTCCCGAATTACAGCAAGCGATTCGTTCAGGCGAAGAACGGCTGAATGGGACAGGACGTATACTGATTCGGTATTCTGGAACCGAGCCTTTGGTTCGGGTTATGGTTGAGGGACAAGATGATTCGACAATCAGAGAAGTTGCGGATGAATTAGCTGGGGTGGTCAAGGCCACAATTGGATAATTTGCAAGACGACTGATTTCTTTTCCTTGGGATTTCTGTTCAGCATCGCGGCCTTTCTTGTCGGGCTCCTTCTTGGGTCCTATCTTTTATTTCTTCCTCTCACCATCGTAGTCCTCTTGGCCTTCATAGCTGGAGCGTTGTCCTGGTATGAAGGCCAGGCGCTTTTTTCCAGGAAGCAGGGACTTATTTTGTATGCCTGTGTTCTGTTCGGCATGGGATATTGGTTGCTTGAAGAGGGAACGAATCATGGCATTGATCTGCTATCCCAAGCCGGTCAACAAGACGTGACGTTCTCTGGTGTTGTGATGACGCCGGTTGAACACAGTCCCGGTCGAGTGACAATGGTCGTGGCCGTGCACTCCGTTGGGAAGGATGAAACGAGACGTCGAGTTCGTGGGAATCTTCGCTTAACTTGGCGTGAACCGGATGTGGATGTGTTTCGAGGGAACGTAATTACCGTCCGTACTCGAGTGCGCCCACCCTTTGGCACGCGTAACCCCGGCGGATTTGATTATGGTGCGTACCTCCGGGATCGTGGGATTCATGCGGTAGCGATGATAAGGGGTCCTAATCGGATACAGGTTCAACCTCCAGGCATCTTCGACATCAGAGCACAGGGGTGGTTGCAGATTGACCGCTGGAGAAATCAAGTTCGCCAAGCCGTCATCTCAACGCTCCCGCAGCCGGCCCGTGGCTTATTTTTGGGAATGATTGTTGGAGAACAAAATGATATTCCTCTGAACGTCCGTGACGATTTTATGACGACGGGGACCGTCCATATTATTTCCATCTCAGGTTCGCATTTGGGGTTGTTGGCCTTTGTCTCGTTTTTTGGCGTGAGAGGGATGACTCGCCGCATGCCGGCTCGATGGTTAGAGAAACTTTCTTGCGTCCTGATGCCCAAACAACTTGCTGTATTGGTCACCATCCCCATGGTCATTTTTTATACGCTGCTATCGGGAGCCCATGTAGCGACAGTTCGGTCATTGCTGATGATCCTCTTATATCTCTTCGCGGTTTGGATAGGTCACGAACGACAGATTGTCATTGCGTTGGGGATAGCCGCGTTGGTCACAACCCTGTCTGCCCCGACGGCGATTTACGATCTTTCATTTCAACTCTCGTATATTTCCGTCTTCGCCATGGCTTTGGCGTTTCGATGGAGTAAACGTGACGACGAAGAGGATGAAGTGCCTCAAGCCGTAATGGTCAAAGTAAAGAATTGGGGAAAGCAGTACATGGTGATGACCCTCGCAGCCACTGTGGGGACGATTCCACTCGTTGCGTACTATTTTAACCAAGTGGCCTGGTTGGGAATTTTTGCCAATGCGTTCGTCGTGCCCTTGGTTGGCTTACTGGTTGTACCATTAGGGCTCGGTGCGTCGATTCTCGTATTGCTTGGGGGGCTCGACCAATTGCCTGTTAGCTGGGTTCATCAGGAAATCCTAAACGGCCTGACGTCTGTCGTCAGGATGATCGCGACGATTCCCGGTGCCAGATGGCATGTTGCATCACCATCAATACTTACCATGGCAGGATTTTATCTTTGTCTCATGGTCGTGTTGTTCAGTCAGAAAATTCTATTGCGAGTCATGAGCGTGAGTGCGCTGATTTTTTGTCTGTTGTGGTGGGTGTGGTCGCCACGACACATGTTTGAGGATGACGCGTTGCGTGTGACGTTTCTGGACGTTGGTCAAGGTGATGCCACGGTGCTTGAACTTCCTGATGGTGAAACGATTCTGGTTGACGGTGGAACTGCCTATGAACGTTGGGATATGGGACGAATGGTGGTGGGACCATATTTGTGGGATCAAGGCATTCGACGCATTACTCACGTGATTGCGACTCATCCACAATTGGATCATGTGGGAGGACTTTCCTGGATCATCAAAAACTTTGAGATTGGTCATTACTGGAGTAATGGGGTTCAACGAACGGCGTCTTTTTACCAGCGACTCCAGGATGTGCTTGAGGAGAAGGGACTTGTTGAACGTATTGCCTGGGAAGGAGAAGAAATTATCAAGGAAGGACCCTGTCGACTCATATCTCTGAACCCACCATTAGCGGAAAACGATCCTACCGGACCATTTCTCGACCTTCGGGGAGCCAAACTGAATAATCTTTCCGTGGTTCTCAGTTTAACGTGTGGGAAGCACTCGATTTTGCTGACGGCTGATTCGGAAATTGAAGCCCTGACGAGGTTCATTCACCATCCACTGGTGAGGGCGGCGACTGTTGTCAAAATTCCACATCATGGAGCGAAGAGTTCACTGAATCGATGGTGGATTCAACGGCTCAATGCAGAAACCGCGGTCGTTTCTGCTGGTCGAGGTAATCGTTACGGACATCCAGCCCAAGCCGTTTTGCAGGCTTACGAACACAATCACATGAAAATTTACCGAACAGATGCTGACGGCGCGATTGTGCTTTCCGTGAAGCTGGATTCCGGGGACAGCCAGATTCAGCGCACGAAAGATCGTCGTCCCATGCCTCTCGAGTTGTGTAACTATTCACTAGGACACGAATGGGAAAATGTGTCTCGTTTTTGGAAAATCTGGGGGCGAAATGTGTAACGGGTTGGATGGAAGTATCGACTATGGGACGTCATCGGTTGGCCGTAGTCGACTGTGATTGCATGCTCTCGAAAATTTCTTGAGGGTTTCGCAAGGCTTTCCATTTAAGGAGTGTTAAAGAATCTTCAACGTAATCGGATTTACGGATACCGTTCAGGACGCAGGTGACACCGAGTGTGCTGGTCAAACTCCACAGCGCCTTTCGTGATAGCGGTTCTTTGCGTTTATCTTCTGGAAGGAATCGATCCAGCGTTGCGGTGATCGATTGAAGTTGTTCCTGACTCTTTTGTGCAGCTTCTTGTCTCACGATTTTGAATAACCTATGCAGGTTGGGGATGTACTGGGCTTGCCAATTTTGCCAGGCTGTTGCTCTTTCCGGGTTTAGATGTTTGGTAGCTACCTGAAGGGCTTGATTGAGATGTGGTACAAGCATCTGTGATTCGATCTGATCCCAATGCTCGAGGTTGTGAATTTGGGATCGCAGGTGCCTGAGTTCGCCCGCCAAGGAAAAAAAATCTTTAGGTTCTAGTCCTTTCCCTGCATATGGGATAAGGGGAGCAAATTCTTTCCGAAACGCTTCTTCCGATGCCACGACAGTCTGATGTTGCGTCTCAAAGGGTGTTTCCACCGGTTCATATCGGGGGTCGGCCAGTCGTAGCATCCCTCGGTGTTGAACGGGCACGGCATTGAGTGGCCTATTCACAAGTATGGCAATGTGATGTTCTTGTGCGAACTTCAGCACGGTATGCTCTTGGTCCTGTCCGGTATTCGGGGTCAGCAGGGCTCCTGATTCAAAAAGATTCATAGGCAATTGAAGCACTCGAAAACCATGGTGAGGCTTGGCGGTCTGCTGTGCCGCCCGCTGGGCAGCTTCGATCATGCGCGACAGCGAGGTCGCTTCAGGATCGTCGGGGAGGGCTGTACTCGTGTTGGAAGAGACACCGTAAAATTGAATGCGACCTGAATCGATTTGGTGCTCAAAATACACAAAAGCCTGCTGAAGGCGTCGATAAAATTCAGTGCGCAGTTCGACTAAGGTGTCGGTATCAACGATGAGTGTTCGTTGTTTTGCGTCGGAGAGAAAATATTCAGGGTTGTGCAAGAGGCAGACATCCAGCGTGGCGAGTCCAAGACGATCGAGGGAGCCCGTCAGTTGATCATCGAGAAACTCGGGGTGGAGGCAATGCCAGATCTCTTTCCCATATTTGACCATTTCGGGATAGGCGCGGCCAGCTTGTTCCCTGGTTTGAGCTTGTTGTAAATTTCTTCCTTGGACATAGCCGAGTTTAGAGACCACGATCATGTTATCGCGAGTCACTTCTTTTTGGGAAAGTAACTCTTTGAGTACGCTCCCCACCAGGCGTTCGCTGCCGCCATCCGCATAGTTTGTCGAGGTATCAATGAGATTGCAGCCTTCTCGGATGGCTTTCATGAGTGCGGCCTGATGGTCCTTCTGGTCAACATCAGTTCTGTAGCCACCGAACCCAATCCTCGAGTTGGTGAGTCCTGTGGACCCTAATGTGGTATAGCCATGGGCCGTGGGTCTGGAGGCGGAAGAATGCGTCAAGATCCGAGACACATAGGCGGCGGTGCCCTTAGCGGTTGCCATTCCTGGGATGCTGGGAGCGGTCAGTGTGAGCGATGTCGAACCCTGACTCCCTTGAGTCGTCTTGGTTAAAACCAGCGCGATGTCTTTTGGATTTGTGAGAGGAGTTTGACAGGTAAAGTTTCGACACACATATAAGGCGGCTTGTCCCTTGACAAGATGCTTGCCTCGCAGCAGTGGATGTTGAGACTCAAGAACATTGGGGTTGCCGTGTGCGATCATGCGATGGGGAACAAAATGATGGGCAACTTCCTGAAGCAACTGGTCATACCCCGGGTCGGTTGGTGATCCAACGAATGCCAATTCCAAAGGACCATTCAACAGGAAGTCCGCTGCCATGACCGTCTTGGTAAACCCCTTTGGCACGCGATGGATCTGTTGTCCATAAGCCAGAATGGCTTGCATCGCGGCATCTCGAAAATCTTCACGGTCCTGGTGAAAGGAGAGTCGAGCCAAGGCCATGGCCGCCACGGCGTTACCGCTTGGAGTGGCGCCGTCAGATCCTTCGCGACTTCGCAAGATGAGCACTTCGTGATCGTTGGCCGTTGTAAAAAATCCGCCTTGGTTCTTATCAAGAAAATCGGTCAAGAGTCGTTCGCCTAATCGAATGGCCTCTCTGAGATATCGCTCCTCCCCTCCGGCTTCATAGATATCGATGAGGGCTTCTGCAAAACAGGCATAATCCTCTAGATACGCATTGAGATGGGCTTTGTTGGCACGATAGGTGCGGTACAGGCCTTCATCGGGACGGGAGAGTGCGCTGAGCAGAAAATCAGCAGCACGGCAGGCGGATTCCAAATAAAGGTCGTGCCTCAAGACTCGTGCGGCCTCGGCCATTGCGCTAATCATCATTCCGTTCCAGGCCGTGATGATTTTGTCATCTAACCCTGGACGCACGCGGTTCAGCCGTGCGTGATAGACGAGTGGTTTCACCCGGTCAATCGTCTGTCGAAGTTCTTCAGGGGAACAGGTGAGTTTCTCGGCCACTTGTTCAAGAGGGTGCGGAGTATTGGGAATGCTATGGTGTTCCCAATTCCCGTCCGACGTAATGTCGTAATATAGGCAAAACCGGATCGCGTCTTGCTCTGATGGGACGACTTCCCGAATGTGTTCCGGATCCCACACGAAAAATTTTCCTTCGACGCCCTCTGAGTCTGCATCGGTGGCAGAATAATAGCCGCCTTCAGGTGAAGTCATTTCTCGAATGATGTAATCCAAAATTTCGCAGGTCACCCGCCTGTAATTGAGATTGCCGGTTACTTGGAACGCTTCAAGATACGTTTTCGCGAGTAACGCATTGTCGTAGAGCATTTTTTCAAAGTGGGGAACCAACCAGCGTTCATCCGTCGAATATCGAGCAAACCCTCCTCCGATATGGTCATACAGGCCGCCAGCGGCCATGGCATCTAATGTTTTACTGACCATGTGAATGACGTGTTCCGTCTTCGTTCGTTGGTATTGCCGAAGGAGAAAAGCCAGTCCGGTGGCCGGTGGGAATTTAGGGGCTTGACCAAAACCACCATAGATCGGGTCAAAGTCTGCTGAAAATTGCTCTATCGCAGAGTCAATATCCTGCTGTCCCACCGTCGTGGGAGCAGGAACGCGCATGGATGTTTGAAGCCGAGCGGTAAAACGAGTTGCGCTTTCGACAATGGCCGCACGATCGTGTTCCCATCCTTCCGCAATCTTTTTGAGAACCGTTCCAAAGCCAAGCCTGCCCCATTTATCAATCGGAGGAAAGTATGTGCCGGCAAAGATAGGTTGTTGGTCGGGTGTCAGAAAGACCGTCATGGGCCAGCCGCCGTTCCCCTGATTCATGGCGATGGTGGCTTGCATATAAATTTCATCGAGATCCGGACGTTCTTCACGGTCAACCTTGATGCAGACATAGGAGTGATTCATTAATGTGGCAATCTCGTCATTCTCAAACGATTCTCGCTCCATGACATGGCACCAATGACAAGCGGAATAACCAATAGACAAGAGAAGGGGCTTATCCTTTTCCTTCGCGAGGTAAAGAGCTTCTTGTCCCCAGGGATACCAATCCACGGGATTGTAGGCGTGCTGAAGCAAGTAGGGGCTTGTCTCGTGAATGAGACGGTTCGGAGACCGAGTGGGGTGTGGATCAGCCATGGAATCTACAGTAGCACCGGGCAAAAATATGGGTCAACTTGAGGCACTTCGATCCTTGCTCGTAAAAAGGCTTTTTCTGTACCTAGCAAGAAGTTGAGAATCCGAATCAGCGACTTTGAGAAAGAGAATTATTGTTATGTAATAACACCTAATATTTTTTATTGACATTTTCGAAAACGGGGGGTAATCTGGAAGAAAGATCATGATTGAACTGAACAAAATTTCGTAACTCCAGGATGAGAGAAGACAGAAATAAGAAAATCCAGCCTGGACTCAAAGAAAGGAGAATGGTATGGAAGCCAAACCAGGAGTAATTGATCTTCTCAATAATCTGTTGACCGAAGAATTGACGGTCATCAATCAATATTTTTTGCACGCTAAAATGTGCAAAAACTGGGGCTATGAGCGTTTGCATCATCATGTGTTGGATCGAAGCTATGGAGAAATGAAAGATGCGAAACATGTGATCGATCATATTCTTTATCTGGATGGCCTTCCCAACATGCAGCGGCTCGGAACGGTCAAAATCGGAGAAACCGTGCTGGAACAATTGAAAGCGGATTTGGACAAGGAAAAGTCCATGGTCAAGATGCTCAGCGAAGGAATCCAGCATTGTGTAAAGGTCGGTGATTTTACGACACGCCACCTGCTGGAAGATATGGTCAAAGATGAAGAAGAACATATTGACTGGATCGAAACGCAGTTGGAAACCATCAAGCAGGTCGGATTGGAAAATTACTTGAGCGAACAAATTCACGAAGAAGGCAGTTAAGCGATCACTCTTTTTGTTATGGAATAGGCGGGTCTAAGAAATCTCTTTCTTTTCAGTAAAGGAGTCGGTGTGTGGCATTGACCCATTCGACAATGGTGGGGTTGGGAAACCCTGTTCCAGATTTTCAATTGCCCGATGTTGTGTCAGGCAAGACCATCTCTCCTGACCAATTTGCCGGACAAAGGGGATTGCTGGTGATGTTTATTTGTCGGCATTGTCCTTATGTCGTTCACGTGCAACAGGAGTTAGGCCGATTGGGGAAGGATTATGCAGGGAAACCTCTTGGCATGATGGCGATCAGTAGTAATGATGCGGACAACTATCCGGATGATCGTCCCGAGCGATTACGAGTCATGGCCCAGGAACTCGAGTTCACGTTTCCTTACTGTTATGACGAAAGTCAGGCTGTGGCCAAGGCCTTCACCGCAGCCTGTACCCCGGATTTCTTTTTGTTCGACAAGACGTGGAAGTTAGTCTACCGTGGTCAGTTGGATGACAGCCGTCCCGGGAATGGGGTGCCGGTAACAGGAAAAGATTTACGGGCAGCGATTGAGGCCATCTTAGCGGAGCAACCCGTGAGTCGAGAGCAGCGCCCCAGTGCCGGGTGCAACATCAAGTGGAAGCCGGGAGGCGTCCCCACCTACACGTAGCGAGATTATTGTTCAATGACGCGTGTTTGTCCATCTGCAAACAAGCTTCGTCTCAGGGTGAACTCGAGAGTTCGTTATCGCATCCAGGCAAACCACTTCCTGAGTAATTGTTTCTTGTGCTCGGTGAGAGTGGTTTTTCTCCAGGCATTGGCGACTTTTTTGATGACTTCGGCTTGGGTGGGGTAGGGATGGATCGTTCCGGCGATCGTCCGCAAGCCAAGTCCCCCCTTCATGGCCAACGTGAATTCGCTGATCATATCACCGGCATGGGCGGCGACGAGTGTAGCGCCCACAATGGCATCGGTTCCTTTTTTGACATGCACACGGGCAAATCCTTCATCGTTCCCGTCTAAAATAGCTCGATCGACTTCGTCGAGTTTAAATGTCAACGTATCAACCTCGATTCCTTTTTGCTTCGCCTCGGCTTCATACAGCCCGACGTGTGCAATTTCCGGATCCGTATAGGTGGCCCAGGGGATAATGAGTGAATCCGTTTTTGTGTAACCCAACCCGAGAGGATGAGGGAATAAGGCATTTTGAATGACGATTTGGGCCAGGGCATCCGCAGTATGGGTAAATTTAAACGGAAAACAAATATCACCGGCAGCATAGATGTTGGGATTGGTCGTTTGTAATCGATTATTCACTTTCACGCCAGTCCGTGTATCATAATCCACTCCAAGTGTTTCAAGTCCGAGCCCTTCCACGTTGGGCGCACGTCCAACCCCGACGAGTATCTCATCAACCACGAGTTCGTGCTGCTCACCATGGATGTCGTAATGCACGACTTTCTCCTGTTCACGTAATTCGACTTTTGTGATGTTGGAATCAAAAATAAAAGCGACCCCGTCTTTAGCCATTTGCGTTTGAACGATGTCGGCGGCATCCGCATCCTCACGAGGAAGAATGTGCTTGGTTTGTTCGAATAGCCACACGCGACTGCCGAATCGAGCGAAAGCCTGGGCCATCTCACAGCCAATCGGACCAGCGCCAATGACGGTGAGGCGCGAGGGAAGTTGGGTTAAGGAGAAGATGGTTTCGTTCGTCAAATAGCCTGATGCCTCCAGCCCGTGGATAGGCGGGGCTGCTGCGCGTGCGCCGGTACAGATGGCTGCTTTTGAAAATTGAAGGGTGGTGCCGCCCACTTCGATCGTGGTTTTTCCCGTAAACCGGCCTTTACCGATAAACACATCAACCCCGAGACCTGTAAAGCGCTGAACCGAATCTACTTGGCTGATACGGGTTCGAAGTTTTCGCATTCTCGCCATGGCGACTCCAAAATCGGTTTTGACTCCATCCGGAATCGTCACGCCGAATTCCTGGGCATGGCTGACTGCGTTCCACGCACGGGATGCGCGAATGACACCTTTGGACGGCACGCATCCGACGTTCAAGCAATCCCCGCCCATCAAATGTCGTTCGATCAGGGCTACCTTCGCGCCAAGCGCGGCGGCAACCGCCGCAGTGACCAACCCAGCGGTACCGGCCCCGATGACGACGATATTGTATCGACCGGTTGGTGTCGGATTGGTCCAGCTTGAAGGGTGGACGTTATGAACGAGTTGCTGATTAAATTCATCCATCGGGGCCATCATAATGGACTCATCTCGATGATCATCGGTCTGCATGATGAGTCCTTCCTTACGGGACCAATACGGTTGCCTCAGATCGTGTCCCATTCATAAATCGTAGGCTGGCGAAAATGGGGCGTCAATCAAGCCTTTTTCCTTCTCAAAAATTTGCGACGAGCAATGGGAACAAGGGCCAGCAGCCCTAGGAAGGTAAACGCCAGCAACACTGGCGGTGAGGCAATTTCCGTCAACGAGTCAATGGACCCAAGATGTTTCCCTGCAAAAGCGTAGACAAAGCTGCCCGGGATAATGCCGATGGAGGTTGCCATGATAAAGGTGCTCAGATTCACCCGGGTCAAGCCGGACACGAGATTGACCAGAAAGAAGGGAAAGGCAGGAATAAGCCGTAGGGTCAACAGATAGCTAAAGGCGTTTTGGGTAAATCCGGCCTGGATTGGTTCAATGCGCTCGCCGAATTTGCGTTCAACCCAATCGCGTAAGATATAGCGTGCAGCCAAAAAGGCTAAGGTCGCGCCTGTCGTGGCTCCGATATTGACAAAGATCGTACCGGGCACGCTTCCGAATAAAAACCCCCCAGCCAAGGTCATGATGGCCCCGCCTGGCAATGATAGTCCTGTTTGAAGGATATAGAACGCCACGTAAAGGATAACTGCAGTGGTCAAGTTGGCATTGGTATAAGCCCGTAAGCTGTCCCTGTTGGCTTTCAAGGCCTCAAGGGAGAAATAGTGCCCAATATCGAAATAGAAGAATGCCCCAAGCCACAATCCAAGGATTCCAAGAATAACAATCTTCCCGAGAGTCGTTAAGGAAGATTCAGCAGAAGGTGAGTTCGTCATCGTGGATTTTTATGGTGGATTTGGCTCAAGTCGGCACATCGTGCGCTATCCGCAATAGTATACAGTCTTAGCGCTGCAGCCTGTTGAGGGCGTTTGTCGTTAGATGGACACGTCGTCGGTGGAAAAATTGGTCGAATTCGCTGTGCCTTAGACGTCCGTCTGTGAGTTTATCTGACCGGCTAATTCTTCAGCAGGATACGTGATGATTTCGGCAAGGGTAGGGTGATAATGGGGTATCCGAGCAAGATCATGAACCGTACCCTGATAATACATGACGGCAATAAGCCCATGAATCAGTTCCGCGGCTTCCGGCCCAACAATATGGGCTCCTAAAATTTTGCCGTTCTCCGGCGAAGCCAGAAGTTTGACATGACCATGGATCTCACCCAATGACAATGATTTCCCATGGTCGGCAAAGGGATACGAGGCAACACAATAGGAAATCTGCTGGCTTCGACATTCTTTTTCGTTTAACCCGACGCTGGCGATTTGGGGGTCGGTAAAGACGACTTGGGTTTTGAGTCGGTCGTCATATTGACGGAGAGAGGCCTGAGGATGAATGGCGTTCCACCCTGCAATTTCTCCTTGTTGGATTGCAATATGGACAATTTCATGGAGTCCGTTTACGTCACCCACTGCATAAATGTGCGGCTGGCTCGTCCGCATCGTGCTGTCGACCACGATTTTGCCTTGACGAACCTCGACCTTCGCAGCGGCTACGTTCAAATTTTCGATATTGGGCTGTCGCCCGAGCGCTTGGAGAATCACCTCTGAGGAAATGGTTTTCTCTTTCCCTTCATGGGTCAAGTGGGCCACTTTGTGCGTACCGTCTTTGGTAAAACGATGAAGCTGTGTGTGAGTCAACACCGTCATGCCCTCTTCTCGAAACCGTGCTTCCACTGGACGGGCCAAGTCTTCATCACCCTGTGACATGATGTGAACGCTGCGCTGAATCAGCGTGACACGGGTACCGATACGGTGGAAGAATTGAGCCAATTCCAAAGCCACGGGCCCACCGCCGAGCACGATCATGGATTGGGGGATGGTACGTAACTCTAAGGCCTCATCGCTGGTGAGATATCCGACTTCTTCGAGCCCAGGTATCGGGATGCGGGAGACCACAGATCCCGTGGAGAGAATAAAGGCCTTGGCGGTTAAGCTCTGGGGACCGGCTTGGATTGCGTAGGGAGAGAGGAACACGGCGCGTGCCTCGTATAAGGCGAAACGGGAATCTTTCAATGCTTGAATACGATCATTGGCAAACTCACCGATGAGACGAGCCTTGCGACTGATGATTGCGGAAAGATTGGCTTTTGCAGAAACCGGTTTTAACCCGAATTCTTCCGCACGTTTCATGAGCGATATGATGTCAGAGGAACGTAAAATGGTCTTGGTCGGCATGCATCCGCGTAAGATGCAGAGCCCCCCTAACGGTCCATGATCAATAATCCCAACGTTGGCTCCCTCATCGTGCGCTGTCCGTGCAGCGGCATACCCTGCAGACCCCCCGCCAATGATGACGACATCATGGCATTGCAATTTTTGACTTGTCACAATAATGTGGCATGGTAGAGGAAATGTCCTCTGTGTACAATGCCGTCCTTCTAAGGGATTGCTCACAAATTGACAAGAGTATATTGGAGGAGGGAGTTCCCAGCCTCTCCCTTCTGCAGGAAAAAGGTCGAACGGGGAGGAGCTTTAAAAAGAAGAGCATCGGAGGAAAACGTATGCATCGTGGAATGAAAACAGGCCTTATCGTCTCAGGATTCTTAGCAATGGTGACTGGGTGTGTCACTCAGTCAGGCCCTTTTGCTGTCTTGCCAATGACGAGTCCTGCTGCAGCTCACCATAATCTTGAAGGGATTCAGCAGTATAATGCCGGGAAGTGGAAAGAGGCGAAAAGTCGTTTTGAATCGGCGATTCAGGCCGACCACAATTTGCCGGAAGCCCATTTCAATCTGGCTTTGGCCTTCCATAAGCTGGGCAATCACCAAGAAGCCACGATCCATTTTAAAAGAGCACGTGAACTGGCTCCGACTAATAAAGAAGTCGTGGAATCCTCAGCCTATCGCAACCATCTCGGTCTATCTTCGACTCTTGAGAAGCACCTGAGCGGAGGATACCGGTATTGAGATGTGTCCGTTCTTCCAAGAGTGTTCAGGCCATAGGCCTTGATGATGAAACACAAAGCTGACAGGATTAAGTCCTCCGTCCTCGTGAGTATTCAATTTGCCTGTATTGGAGTGATCCTGGTTTCTGGCCCATGGGTTGCCAGGCATGGGTTGTTGCTCACGTTGGAACTGTTGGGAGGTCTGCTAGGGGTATGGGCAGTTGTTACGATGAAAGTAAAAAATGTACATGTTTTCCCTGAGGTCAAGCCCGGAAGCCACCTGGCGACCGCTGGGCCGTATCAATGGATTCGGCATCCAATGTACACGGCGTTGCTGATGGTCATGCTGGCGTTGGTGTGGGAGTCATTTTCGTATTGGCGAGGGCTCTGCTGGTTGCTCTTGAGTACAAATCTGGTGGTGAAACTCTCCTATGAAGAGATGCTTTTAAGGGAAATCTTTGACGACTATGAGGCGTACCGGTTGCATACGTGGCGGCTTATTCCTTTGATTTTCTAAGAGCCCGGTTTCCAATCTCACTCTCCGGAGATTTCATTTTCTTGTTGGGCTGGATTGCGGCATGATACTGTCAAAATTGTCGCGATGATTTATTTTCAAACCAAACCCGACGCCGTGTTTGAGGCTATTCTCAAAGAAGCCTTCACCAGTGAAGCAGCAGAAATTCGATTGCTGTCGGATGATGGTGCCATAGATTCCTGGGAAAGTCTCTATCCTGAAACCTCACAATGTCTCGGTCCTTATATGTCGGTACTCGTATTAGCCCAACTGTTCGCCGCCATGAATGATTCACGGGTCTATCGCTTAACCGATCTGCACTGGCTTGTGTTGTACGAAACATTAAACAATTTTTGCGCAACCCATAATGATCTGCTCGATGATTTTAGCCAGCACACTAGGCCCATCGGAGATTACAAAATTGGGGAAGTCGATACAAAGGCGCTGATCAAAATGTATTTTTGGGATACAGCGTTTCTCTTTTGCAATAGAGGAGAGATGTGGGGTGATCGGCAAGAAACCGATTCCTGTCAACAGGATGATACGGAAGAGAATGTGTGGGAGCAGGATGCCGCCATTCCCGCTTTGGAACTCGTCAGCGAGCTTGGTTGGATCGTAGGAGAACCCAATGAGTATTTCCGGCCAGGTTCCACACGATATCCTGACTATGGCGATATGTAAGCTCATGCATCTCTGAGCATATGCACGAATAAGCCGTCACGCAGTTTGGGTTCAAACCATGTGCTTTTGGGCGGCATAATGCCTTGGGCATCGGAAACGGCCATGAGTTCGTCAACGGTCGTAGGGTATAACCAAAACGCAACGGCCCACTCTCCTCTGTCCACCCGCGAGGCCAACTCTTTCGGCGGGTGGATGCCTCCGACAAAATCGATCCTTGGGTCGGAGCGTTGATCCGTAATCCCCAACAGTGGAACTAACACGCGGTCGGTCAAGACCGATACAGCCAATGCATTCACCGGATTGTTCGTCATCTTTGCCTGTTGCTCTGGCGTCCATTTGGGAAGAGCCTGATGCCATTGGCCTTCCAAATACATGTTAAACCCGGCTTCCGAAGCCTGTCCCGGTTGTGCGGTGGGTTGCAGTTCATAGGACACGGCCAAGGCCTCAAGAAATTTTTTTGTGGTGTACCCATGTAAATCACGCACCACGCGGTTATAGGGCAGAATTTGCAATTCGTCATGCGGAAAGATGACGCACAAAAATCCTTCTTCGTGATGCGATGATGACCGTGCGTGATCTTGGGCTCGAGAAGCCCGCACCCGACTGGCGGCGGCAGATCGATGGTGCCCATCGGCAATGTACAACGCATCGATGTTCTTGAAATCTTCGATCATTTTATCCATGGCCGTGTGGTCACGCAGACTCCAGATGGTGTGTTCCACACCATCATCAGCGATGAACTGTGCATCCGGCGTCGTGGTGGTCGTGATGTCCGTAAGCCAATTTTCGAATTGGGCTGTACGGCGGAAAAATAAGAGGACAGGCCCCGACTGTGATTCGTGCGTTTCGATAATTCGCACGCGGTCATTTTCCTTTACCGGCCTGGTGAGTTCGTGTTTTTTGATAATCCCACGATCGTATTCCTCGACCGAAGCAAGTGCAACGAGACCAGTTTGTTCGTGTGTCTCCCAGCGTTGGCGATACACTCCAAACATGAGGTGGGCTTCCTGTACCAGAATGCCGTCTTTAAGAAACCCCTGAAGGTTGGCGGCTCCTCTTTCGTAGATGTCCATTGAATAGGGATCGATTCCATCAGCCAACTCCAACTCGGCTCGCCCAACACGGAGAAAACAGTAAGGATTGCCATCGGCAAGGTTTCGTGCCTTGTCCAGGGAGACGACATCATAGGGTGGGGCAGCTACTTGGAGGGCGTATTCGGGTTTGGGCCTTACGGCACGAAAAGGCATAATGGTTGCCACGGGGTCTCCTTTTTGCGTTACGCTTTGCAAGGATTGCACCTTAGCATATTCTTACCGACGACTCCATCCAAGCAAATCCATGGGGATAGGCCATTTCACAAAGTCGTTATGGGAATTGAGTTGGGAAGGGAGAACAAGAACGATGATAGGTTAGGCCGGCCAACGACACGCGTACCCCGACTATGACTTCATAAATTCAAAATTGACCGAGAAACGACCAGCTGGCGTGATCGTCACGCGTTGTTCTTGCATGCCGAGAACAGGATGCCAGACCACTAGGTTATAGTCGCCTGGCGGGACTTGGTCGATACGGAAGTTTCCTGACTCATCTGAGATGGCATAATAGGGATTCTTGACCACATAGAGCCAATTTTCCATAAAATCGTGACGATCACAGGTCAAGCCTACGGCATGGGCCTGGTGCAGTTTTTTAGCGGAAAAGACTTTTTCCGTCTGCCGCTGGGCTCGAAGACTCTGTGTATGCATGGTTCTCAAAATTTTTGCTTTCTGCCCTTGTAACGCATACGTATGAAGTGTGTGTTTGATAGAATCGTGATTGACGAATTGGACAACCTCATCTGCTCTCATGACCCCGGTGAATGGGCCGAAGCTGCATTTTTTGAGTCGAACGCCTAGGTTCAACTCGTTTCCACCGGCATATTGAAATGTTCCTCGCCCGTGATCCGTGGCCGTATGGTGATGCGAAGAAAAAGGCTTGCCCTTTTCCACGTCTTCAAGAGCAATAACGGCCCCCTTCAACATGCCCTGATGCGTTTCGACTTTGTTGAGGACACGTTCTGCCCCACAAACCTCCGGCCCGTTCCGGACTTCAAAATGCCTTTGGGCATGCGAAAGGGTGCCTGTAAAGACCACCTTCCCCGTAATGGTTGCCCCGTTCCTGATCTCCATCACTTCGTAAGCAAAACTCATACTCGTGAAGAGCAACAATACAGCAAGAGAGAACCAGATCATTCTACAAGTGCGAGGCCACATGTGGTGTCTTCTCTTCAAGGACATTTCAAACACCTTTCTCTGAGGCAGGCGGCTTTCATTAATAGAGCCCCTGCCACCCAAACGTGACGATTGAATCGGTCTCAAGCTGCCCGTCTACGTACTGATAGATCGGCACGCCACCTTCCACTGCTAGCCGGTTTTCTATTCCCATAAAATCCTGGAACAGGATATTCATACCGAATAGCATATCCAGACGTTGATTGCCTAGAAGGTCAGGAAACGCGGTTTGAACAGTCTTCATGTTATTTGAGTTTCTTATGGGAATGCCTGAGTCCGCTCCATCATAGTCCTCTCTGTGACTCCAACTCAGGCGTGCCGACCCGCTCAGCCAATCTTTAATAATTTCATAAGCGCCATGGATGTTGACCACGTAGGCATCACCCTTAGAAAAATCATTCGAATTTCTGCCTGTCCGTAATGTGCCAATGGCTTGGATACCCCAGGAGGCTCGCCCCTTCTCCCCTCCGTACGTAATCCCGGGATAGAAATCGAAAGTCCCTGAACCAAGGTGCATGGGATAGGGCAATCGGGTGTTTGGCCCCATCGGAGTCCGTTCTGTCAGCTCAATACTTCCCGTCGGCACACTTATCGAAAGATTAAAATGGAAACGATGTGCCCCGATGCTTGGGGCTTCGATGGACCAGAGACGCCAAAGAGATCCGAACCGAAGATCTCCGAACCCTTCGGAACGAGTCGTAAATTTGCCGCCCCTTTTCATTCTATGATTCATGCTATTGACATGGTACGGTACCATGACCTTCAGGGTGACAATATCATTCCATCCATACATGAACCCGAACAGATGCATCGTCATGCGCATGGATTCCGGCACCACACTGTAAGTATCCAAATTCCCATGCCGATTCCCCTGCATCCACACGTGCATCAAGCGATAGGCGAACATCATTTCCCCTGTTTCATGCGTGTGATCTCCCATTATGCCGATCGGTCCATGAGCATTCGGCTTATCATCGGTATAGAAGTTCCCTGTGGTCAGTTTTTCTCCTTTTTTCGCCAGCCGCCTAGCCAAAGATTCCTCGAGGTTATCAAACAGGCCGTCCAATAATGCCGCGTGAATCCCTTGAGTGCCGACCCACGTCATGCTTAAAAAAAAACAAAAATATGATTCCCAACTTTCCCGTGTTCCGTGCTCTGCTCATTTCCAAACCTCTTCTCGCAAAAAAATAAATGAAATTGATTATACCAATCCTTCACTATGTGAAATGGCAGTAAACAGCATTCCTGTAGAGGGATCGTCCTCGACAGGAAATAACGCTGCAACTCCTAATTGTTACAGGAAAGACTAGAAACTGGGAGGACCGCGAGAAAAGCGAAGCGTTGGAACGGTAAGCGTGACTGGATGAACGATAGAAACTTCTAAGGCGTGTAGAACGGTGAGCGGGGCATCAAAAATAGGCTCGGCTACGTTGACCACTTGGCCTGCCGCACACATAAGAGAGCAGAGAATATTCGAATGGGTGGCTGCATTATGATGGACGTGGTGAAGGGAATGGGCGACAGCTTGGCTGGAGACCACCCCGCTCATTACTAGGAAACAGGTCAAAACCCCGAGAATGAGCACTATGCGCGATAGACGAGTCATGACAACATTCACCCTTTTGTGTGAGTGTAAGGAAAGATCCCTCTGTGTGTCAAGGGTTTGAGGGGGGGGGGGATGATATCCCTATTATTCTCAATGCTTGAACGAAGGTGGGTTAGGGCTTTTTCTGCCGAACCCACTTCATCGTGGAGGCTTCATGGGCATCTCAATCTCGGAAAGTACGGACATGTTTCATGTGCCTTTCGTGTTGCCCAATAATGACGGTACCCCGAAGCCAGCTTTGTCGATATCAAAGTTCATCCTGAGTGGATCCTGTGCTTCCTTCTTGTGTCGGGTGGCCTGAAGTCCAATCCCTTTTGAAGGTCATCAATGCCAAGAAATCGCCATTGATGAGTCTGGCCCATCCAACCCTCAAGGGTCCTGGCGTCGTTCATGGTGATGTGTTTGGCTGAACCATCTAATCAACCCTTCGGAGCATGGCTGATTTTTGACAAACCAGAATAGACGAGTGGATGCACAAAGCAAGGCATGCGTTGAGTCAACGGTGAGACGTACAGATTTGCTTGGAACTTCAAACAACTCGTTTTCATCTTCATGGAATAGAAGGGTGGAGTCTAACGTTGATGAAGTACGTCTACGCCAACGAAACGCGAGAGGCACGTCATATTTGGGGGATTGTGTTACAGATGCTGGAAACAGCCTTTCAGGCCTACCACCATGAGAGGTGAGGAGGGGAAAAGGATCAAGCCTTTTCCCCTCTCTTATCTCATAGCGTTACTAGCGATCGTGTCGTCCGCCACGGCCGCCAAAACCACCACCGCCACCACCGCGTCCACCACCACTAGACCTTGCTTCTTGAGGCCTGGCTTGATTCACAGTTAAAGTACGGCCATCTAATTGTGTGCCGTTCAACGCTGTAATGGCTGCCTTACCTTCTTCTTCCGAGGGCATTTCGACAAAACCAAAACCCCTGGATCGGCCCGTGTATTTGTCGGTGATGATTTTTGCCGAATCTACATTGCCATGTTGGATAAACAGATCCGTTAATTCTGTTTCGGTTGTCGGATATGGCAATCCGCCCACATAAATTTTAAACGTCATAGAGCAACTCCTTTGAAAGTATTGGGGATTTACACTCGAAAAACAGGAAAGGATGGGCCGAAGACGCAACTGAAGAAGGCGGCTTAGGTCAGCTTTCAATCAGATTTCCGATTGCAAACTTGATTAATAAATGGCCATTTTGTCGACCTTCAACGCAGACCACCATCTTTGAATGAAGACAACGATAGCACATTTCTTCCAAGAAGACAAGAGATTCACAAACAAGGCTTCTGATCTGGATCAGCCAGTTGGATAGATGCGATGGTTTGCAAGGCTCTCTATTTCTTTGCCTGCTCACCGAGTTGAACCAGTGTGGGTGGGCGTTGGGTGTCAAGGTCGGCGTAAAAGTCATGACCTTTGTGATTGATGACGATGAAGGCGGGGAAGTCTTTGACTTCGATTTTCCACACCGCCTCCATACCGAGGTCTTCGAATTCGAGGAGTTCAACTTTTTTGATGCTATGTTCGGCCAGCCGTGCAGCAGGGCCGCCGATGGAGCCCAGATAAAATCCCCCATGCTTTCGGCAGGCCTCACGCACTTGTTGGGAGCGGTTGCCTTTCGCCAACATGATCATGCTGCCCCCTAGAGCCTGAAACTGAGCCACATAGGAATCCATGCGTCCAGCGGTCGTGGGGCCAAAGGAACCCGAGGCATACTCTTCGGGTTTTTTGGCGGGGCCGGCGTAATAGACGACATGATCTTTAAAATACTGGGGAAATCCCTTTCCGGCATCCAACTGTTCTTTCAGCCGGGCGTGGGCGATGTCTCGTGCCACGACAATAGGCCCGGTGAGTGACAACCGGGTGGCCACTGGATATTCGCGCAACTCGGAGAGGATTGCCGACATCGGTCGATTCAGCTCGATTTTGACCACCTTCTTGTCCAGGTCCTTTTCAGTCACGTCTGGAAGGTATTGAGCGGGGTTAGTTTCGAGTTGTTCGAGGAAGACACCGTCCTTGGTAATTCTGCCTAAGATTTGTCGGTCGGCTGAGCATGAGACGCCCAGACCAACGGGGCAGGACGCACCATGACGCGGGAGGCGAATGACCCGTACGTCGTGTGCGAAATATTTACCGCCAAATTGGGCACCAATGCCGGTTTCAGCGCAGAGTTGTAAAATTTCCTTTTCGAAGTCGAGATCCCGAAACGCACGACCTAAATGGTTGCCGGAAGTAGGAAGATCATCCAGATAATGGCAACTCGCGAGCTTGACGGTCTTCAAGGTGAATTCTGCAGATAGGCCTCCGATGACGATGGCTAGATGATAGGGAGGGCAGGCGGAAGTTCCGAGGGTGCGAATCTTTTTCGCAACAAAGGCGAGCAAAGATTTTGGATTCAGCAGGGCTTTGGTCTCTTGATATAAAAAGGTTTTATTCGCTGACCCTCCGCCTTTGGCGATAAACAAAAAACGGTATTCCGCACCTGATTCGGCATAGAGATCGATCTGGGCAGGGAGATTCGTGCCGGTATTTTTCTCGGTATACATATCGAGGGGGGCCAGCTGCGAATAGCGCAGATGGCGTTGCTCGTATGCTTCATAGATCCCGCGCGAGAGCGCTTCGGCATCATTGCCGGTGGTGAACACCTGTTGCCCCTTATGCCCAACGGCAATGGCCGTGCCGGTATCTTGACAACTCGGTAGCACCCGCCCTGCGGCGATGTTGGCATTCTTAAGCAGTTCCAATGCCACGAAACGATCATTCTCCGAGGCTTCCGGGTCGTCCAGTATCTTGGTCAATTGATTGAGGTGGCTCGCCCGCAACAAATGCGCGATGTCGTCCATGGCCTCACGGGCCAGCAGTGTGAGTGCTTCGGGCTGAACGGTTAGGATTTCTTGTTCTTCAAAGCCTGTCTCCGACGTTTTTAATCGGAGAATGGTGGTGGAAACATGGTCCGCCGTCAATTTGCGATACGCCGTTGCATCGGCTCCATGTTGAAAGATTTCCTGGTATTGAAATTCCACCAAGCGTTGCTCCTGTTCTCGTCGCAAGCTGGTTCCCTCATTCCTCACCAAAGGGACGAGAACGTTATCGATAATCTTTTCCTAAAATTCTCATTCTGCCACGACGGTACGAATCCACTTTAGATCAGGATCAGGACAAGCACAACATATACGTAGGGCCACATCTTATGCGGCCTTGGAAGAAGGCTCTATGAGATGACGCCGAGACAAAAAATACTGGATTCCCCCTAATAACTGCGGGAAGGACAGAAGGGGAGAAGCGGCTCTCGGATTTACCCTTACCCAACGGGAGGGGCCCAATCTTCATCACGTCGTTCCTTTTGCGCCTCTCGATAAGCCTTCTCGTCTTCTTCTAATTTGTTGGCTGCCTGAATGTCTAAGATTTCTTGGGGCGAAAGATATTTAAGTGCCAGCCCTGTCAAGATTTTTTGCTGAATCGTTCCCTTGATTTGAATATTGATAATGGCGTTGGCATTGATATGTTGAGCTCGTTCCAGTAATTCAGCATGAAGCACATCCCAATTCACCGACAATGTCCCCGGTAGCTGTTCCACTTCCAATTCCCCCAATTCCTTGTAAGGAATCACGGGTAACTCATCGAGAACTTCAATTTTCTGATTGGAAGTCCCAATCTCGCTATTTTCCGTGCTTGTCACTGGTCCGGTCTTGTCAGGTTGGCCTTTTGGTTGAGGTGTGCGCGCAGCATTGACGTCAAAGGCTTTGAGTCGCGCAGTGGCCGAGGCCGCTTCGTGAGGGTTGCTGCTTGCAGCCATACGTTTGAGTTTTTCAACTCGTTCGAGAGCTTCCTGCAGACTCATCTTTGCCCCTGGTTTCCGTAGTGCGTTAATTGGCATGAGAGCGACTCCAAACAATGAATAATGAGAAAAGGGTCGTGCAGATACAGGAAGTTTCAATTTACCTAATTAAAAATACTCAGTTAGTGTCCAGAAAAAAACGCGAGTCTTCTTCTTGCAAAGTTGAATTTCTACCTACCAGCAAAATCGGTTGTCAACCGAGACGTATCACGAAAAGCTAAGTTAGCGCACGGCCACACAACGTGATCCTAAGAGTTCAGACTGACAGCGAAGGCATATACTCCGAACTGGGCGACCCAATATAGTTTGTGTCGTGGTCACGCCAATATTCAGGATGGTTCATCTGTGTGACAAGGTGTTGAACCTGCGGTCACGATACAAGAGATTCCTTGTGTATTGAAAAAGATTCCACAAGCCCCCGCAGCGACTCAAATTGAGGCCGGCGGAATGGGGAAAGTCTGGACGGTGGACGGGTTCTAACTGAATAGTCTTTTGGAAGATACGTGCTTAACCAAGTAGCGGTCTCGTTGCAGGGAAGGATGGTGAGAATCGCTCGCATGCGGTGCAGGGCGGCTGAGAAGAATTCATCTGTCGGGTGGTCGAAGGAGGGTGGTATGGCTTGATCGCGGGGAAATAATGGCTCACGTGTCAATGTAGACAATGCTTCAGCTAATCCCGTTTCATTGTTCCCTTGGGCCCACTCCCATAAATTCAACACTGCCCAGGATACATTCCCATAGGCGCGGTGTTGTGCATGAGTCAATACGTCACTGCTGGATAAGGAAAGGTCCACTGTTGAAGCGGTCTGGCCAGTTCCTTGGCGATCGTTTGTAAATCGTCTTTTTGGAAAAACCGCTTGCGATCCTGCGCAAGTTTCAGGAACCACGCGTACCCATAGGGAAGTTCTTGATTCAATCTACCATTCTGAATACACGAGAATTCTCGATCTAGTTTTTCAGGCATGAACAGTGATTCGGCAAGGTGGCTCCACGGAGGTTTTCCTGTTAACCGGGACATGGTCAACAAGACATACAATCCATGGACGCCAGCATGCCATTCAATACAACCATGACATGCAGGATGAGCGGTATCTTGCCGGTTGATGCTCGGCGATGGGGGCAGCAAGGGCTGAAAGGTAGACGAGGCGGGATTCACAAAACGATTCCCAGGAGGTGGGTGGACGGTCTGCTGGTCGGATCGGCATGCGGGTCTTCCATATTAGGTGGGGAGAAGAAGCGGTCCTGCCCAGAGCCCTTTCATGCGTTGAAGATCCACGAGATTATAAGGAAGGAGGCCGTTGAAAATTTCTCGGAGTCAATGCTGTATACTAATAAAACGAAAGTGGCAGTATGCGATGAACGAGATCATAGCGAACCGGACAGGCAGGGATTACAACGATGAGGGGACAACCAAGAAAATGATGATGAACGCGCGATGTTGGAAAACCGTAGTTGTTACCATTGGTTGGCTGCTGGTCAGCGTCTATCCATCTTGGGCGGATTTCCGTCTGGGCGAAGATGCGTATCTCGCACAGGATTACGAAACCGCGATGCGGGAATGGGCCCCGCTTGCGTCCCAAGGTCATGCCGAAGCTCAAAACATGTTGGGGTTTATGTATCGATGGGGGCAAGGCATTGTACAGGATTTTGAGACAGCTCGACTCTGGTATCGGCTAGCGGCTGAGCAAGGCCATCCGACCGCGCAAAGTAACTTAGGATTACTCTATCGTTATGGATTGGGTGTTCCGAAAGATTACGGCAAAGCGTTTCGGTGGTTTTTGCGAGCGGCAGAACAGGGTAACGCAGCAGGGCAAAATCATGTAGGGCTGATGTTCTACAAGGGTGAAGGAGTCAAGCAGGATTACATCCGAGCCTATCAATGGGCCTTCCTTGCAGCAGAACAGGGGATGGATCCGGCAATACAAGCCTTATCCATGTTGGAACGCGAGATGACACCCGCTCAGATTGAAGAAGCCAAAACCTTAGCCAAAGCCTGGAGGTCGAAGGGCCCAGAGACGGTGTTGTAGTAGGGAAAAACCTTCCAATTCAAACAGGAAGTCCTCTCTTGAAAACGTTCCTAGTACCCTTCCCGTTTGATATAGGCGTGAGAGATCCCGATCTGTTTTCTTTGACAGGATTGTGTGAGCAGCCGATGATGCGAAGCCGAATCCGTCACGGCCGTTACATGAAGTTGGTGACAAAGTTGAAGTGTATAGGTCAACGCTGCGCTGGTTTTGACTAATGCCCATCCGTACGCAAAAGCCGGGTTGTCTTTGTGAGGAAGGACCTTGCGGCTCAGGGTTTTGACCAACTCGACCGAAAAAGGTGTTGCTGGCCAATCAGGTGTCCTGAACGTGGATAACCATGAAATTTCTATGGAGTCCATATTTTTTCGCTTTCGAATTTCCGACTCACCAAACAACGCACGCTGAAAATGATCGTCATCCGATATGGCTTCATGAAAAATGGAGCGCCATGTTGGATCGGCTAACTCTTGATCTATTGCTGAAATCACATCCGGATGTAAGGTACCACTGACATTGTGACCTTGGATGATTCGACCCGCTTCCAGAAGTTGAGGATAGTAGTCGCCCATGCGATCAGGAAAGGCTATCGCTCCCATGAATGGCGTCAGTTGCAGGGCCATGAAATCGCGAAAGTGCACAACCGTATATTCTTTTAAGAGAAGCTCCAGGGTGCGTTCATGGCACAGATGAAAGGGATAATACAGTGCGTTCATGGAAGTCCATACAATAGAAGTGCTGCCAATTTTGTCACGATGAATTCTTTCGGTTAGTCGAAAACTTTTTGGCCGTCACTGAAAAATTATGCAGCTTTTTTGAAGACTTAGACGTTGAACTTAAAGTGACAAACATCACCGTCTTTCACCACGTATTCTCTGCCCTCTGAGCGGATGAGGCCTTTCTCTCGTAGCGTCTGCTCTGAGTTGTATCGATCAAGGTCCGTAAAGCTGCAGACATCGGCTTTGATGAAACCCTTCTCAAAGTCCGAGTGGATCACGCCAGCGGCTTGGGGCGCTTTCGTTCCCACGGGGATTGTCCACGCCCGGACTTCTTTGGGTCCTCCGGTGAAATACGAGCAGAGCCCCAGCGTTTCATAAGCTGCCACGATTACCCGTTCCAGCCCACTGTGTTCCATGCCCAGGTCAGCCATGAACAGGTCGCGGTCTTGGCTGGATAGTTCAATGATTTCGCTTTCCAGTTTGCCGCAGATGACGACCGACTGTACACCGCCTTTTTGGATACAAAGTTGGAAATCAGCGACGACAGCCGGGTCAGGGGTTTCGTCGGTGTTGCCGACGTAGAGGATGGGTTTTGCCGTGAGCAGGAAGAAGTTTTTGAGACTCTCGGGTTCAAGCCCAAGTGTCCGTGCGGATTTGCCCTCTTCGAGTCCCTTCTTAAGGATATTGAGTAATGCCAGCTCGTCTTTTGACACCGTGTCTCCGGATCTTGCCTTGCCCGAGATTTTGGCACATTGCTTCGTGAGACTTTCGAGATCGGCCAGCATTAACTCGGTCTCAATCACGTCGATGTCCCTCTTCGGGTCGATGCGACCTAACGTGTGCCCCACGTTGGCATCCTGAAAGAGGCGGACCATGTGCAGAATCGCGTCGACTTCACGAATGTTGGCTAAGAATTTGTTGCCGAGTCCTTCGCCCTGTGCCGCGCCTTTGACCAGGCCGGCGATGTCGACAAAACGGCAGAAGGCGGGAATCGTTTTTTGTGGTTTGAAGAGTTTAGTGAGACGGTCCAGTCGTGAATCAGGAACGGCAACGACGCCCAGGTTTGGTTCGATGGTGGTAAAGGGATAGTTCGACGCGGCCGCGCCGCCTGACGTCAGCGCGTTAAAGATCGTCGATTTGCCGACGTTGGGAAGCCCGACAATGCCAATTTCCATAGAAGACGCATACTAGCAAACCGGCTCCGGCCCAGGCTAGTGCGATAAGGAGATGATGAAATGAAAGAGGGCTGCCAGAAATCAATCCAAGGGAGGAGAGCGAAAGGACACGTCCCATGGCCACCTGAAGGCTTTTCTGTGCCTCATTTTCAGTAATCATCAAATAGTTACGTCAACAAGAAGGAGGTGGACAACCTGAGCAAACCGATGAGGGAACCAAAAAACTTTTCTATTATTTATAGCACGGGGCTCTTGATTTGCTGCAAAAATTGGTTATGAATAAAGCGAGTCGTGAAAAACACGCATGGTATGTTGGGGAAAAATCTACAATGACCGTTCTTGGTCGTCCAGAATAGTCGAAAGAAGGAGGACACGATATGAAATGTCCACGTTGTGAAGGGCTTATGGTAAGAGATCATTTTTATGATCCGGATGGCCCTTTTCTCCGTATTGAGACCTTACGGTGTTTGAACTGTGGAGAAACGGTCTATCCAAAAGCTTCAAAAAAATCGGATGCTGTGCCGGACCAAGTCAATAGGAAACATGCCTCTCAAGCTGCATAAAAGTCGCGGGATGAAGAATCAAGACTATAGGTGTACCGTGCGTCAGTCCCTATTACCAAACATCGCGGAACCGGAACTTGCTCCAAAAACACCATCGTTGGTTATGGCGACCAAAGATTTCTCAGGTCCATCTTCTCATCTTCCGCAACCTTCTTCACGCCTGGCAAGGGTGATCCTTCCTCAGAAGGAAGAGGGGCCACGTGGGTCCACCCAGGTGTTTTTGAAGGAGATGGGCAAGGTTCCGTTATTGACTCGTGAAGAGGAAGCCCAGCTTGCCAAACAGATTGAAGCAGGAAGTGCTGAATTAGCATGGGCTGTCTATGGCCTCCCTTG
Organism: Nitrospirales bacterium; assembly: GCA_963422365.1. Lineage (GTDB taxonomy): Bacteria > Nitrospirota > Nitrospiria > Nitrospirales > UBA8639 > Bin75. The sequence continues at coordinate 2,271,740 of OY729426.1, read as the reverse complement.
ATTCGCAAGCAGTTGGAGACACTCCGTGAGTCTTTGCGGCGAGATGAAATTCCCGTGTCCACGGTCGTGAGCTTTGAGCTGAGCTTTGAGCGTGTGGCCGGTGAGGAACGCGTTGAATCTGCGGGTAGACAACCGGCAGACCAGGATACACTCAATCGAACGTTGAGCGGACTGTTGGCCATCCGATGGGCTTCAAAATTTCTGCAACGGTATTACCAAGAAAAATGTGCCAAGCTGGCATCAAAAAGGAAAACTCCTCTCCTATTGTGAAACACGTCGAGTCTACGCAACAACGAATCGTTGCCCAGATCCAAGCCTTGAATTTCACTGACGCGTATCAAGGCCAATTGCTGTCCCAGGTGAAAGCCTTGGGGAAGGATCTTCGTGTCTACCGTCAACAGATTTTCGATCGCGGTCAACAGCTTGGCATGGAGAAGGATGAGGCCCTGGATCTTGTTCGACAAGTCGCCAAGCCACGGTTGGCCAAAAGGGCGCTTCAAGGCAAGACCGATTTGCCCCTGGAAGAGATCGAACAGTTAGTGGATTCGATTGGTAAGATCTGGGACTGTCTGCAAGATGTTGAGCAAAATGTCGTGTGTCTGCCTGTCAGCATGTTCCTGGAAATCTTAAACAGAACTGACCGAGCTGAGCGAAACGTTGAAGACGGAAAAAATAGGCTCATTCAAGCCAATCTGCGTTTGGTGGTGAATCTTGCCAAGCATTATATCGGACGAGGGCTTCAATTTTCAGACCTCGTTCAAGAAGGAACCATCGGGTTGATGAAAGCCGTTGATAAATTTGAGTATCAATGTGGATAGAAATTCAGCCCCTATGCGACGTGGTGGATTCGGCAACGAATTACGCGTGTCCTAGCCGATCAAGCCCATACGATCCGGAGCCCGGATTCATATGCATGAATCCATTTAAAAATTGAATAAGATGTTGATAAGATTGGTGCAACACTACGGGCGCCCGCCTACCGTTCAGGATCTGGCCGAACATGTGGATTTGTCTGAAGAGAAGACCCAGGAAATTATGGAATAGCTTAAGGAACCTGTGTCGCTGGAAACCCTTGTTGGTGATTGTGAAGAGACTCGCTTGGGCGACCTTTTTGAGGATCAGAAGGTCTCTCCTCCTTATGCGGCTGCATTACGGTATGATACGCAACGCACAGTCGGCAAGGCCGTGGGTGTGTTAACGCCAAGGGAAGAATACATTATGAAAAAACGATTCGGGATTGGATTTGCCAAAGGGCACACCTTGGAAGAAATCAGCGAGGATTTTGGCGTGACGCGAGAACGCATCCGCCAAATTGAAGCGTCTGCTCTCAAAAAATTGCGTCAACCGCAATGTCTGGAATTGCTGCAAGGTCTTGTGGAAATACATTAATCGTTCTTTTCCGATGATGGCGAAGTGCCTTTGTTCAAGAGGTAACCTGCTTTTTAACCACACCGCGATTTCCCTCCTGTTCGTCTTCTCTCTTGACCAGCAAAACTTGAAGAGGCTCTGAATTTTGAGCCATTCCTTCTCCATTTGTGGTAGGGTTCCGGTATTCGTTTCCCCAGTTCACATAGGCTGAAAGGAGGGGGTCTTCATGGGCGCAGAAATGCAGGTCTTTGGCACCCTCGCTATTGTGTTAGTCGTGAGCATTGCCTTGGCAGGGTTTTTGTACCTGATTCCCATTCCGTTATGGATTGCGGCTTGGGCTTCGAATGCGTATGTGGGGCTTCTGACGCTGATCGGCATGCGTCTTCGCCGAGTGCCGCCCAGCACCGTGGTCACGGCGCGGATCAGCGCGGTGAAGGCTGGCTTGGAGATCCCGATCAATGATCTCGAAGCGCATTTCCTTGCCGGCGGCGATGTCGGGAAAGTGGCGAATGCGATGATTTCTGCGAATCGAGCGAATATCCCCATGCCCTTCAAGCGTGCCGCGGCTATTGATCTTGCGGGTCGTGACGTGTTGGAAGCCGTACAAATGTCTGTCCTGCCGAAGGTGATTGAAACCCCGAGAATTACGGCGGTGGCGAAAGATGGCATTCAACTGATTGCCGTGTCCCGGGTCACCGTTCGAGCGAACATTGATCGGCTTGTCGGTGGCGCCGGGGAAGAGACGGTTATTGCCAGAGTGGGTGAAGGCATGGTGAGCACCATTGGCTCGTCGAACACGCACAAGGATGTGTTGGAAAACCCTGATGAAATCTCGAAACATATTCTCCAAAAAGGGTTGGATGCCGGTACCGCTTTTGAGATTTTATCCATTGATATCGCAGACGTAGACGTCGGCGAAAATATTGGTGCGAAGTTGCAAATTGACCAGGCCAATGCCGACAAGCAAATTGCCCAGGCCAAGGCCGAAGAACGTCGGGCCATGGCCGTGGCGTTGGAACAGGAAATGCAAGCCCTGGTGATCGAGGCCGAAGCGGAAGTGCCTCGTGCCATGGCCGAGGCTTTTCGGAAAGGCAATATCGGGCTTATGGATTATTATCGAATGAAGAATGTGCAAGCCGATACTGCCATGAGGGAGGCCATTGGGCATGATGAAGAGCAATCCTGAAACCGCGGCAACCACGTGAGGTCATGGGATGAATATCGAAGCATTTGTCTTTCTTGGAATCGTGCTCTTGGTTTGGTTTGTTGCCTCAATCGGTAGTTGGGTGCGTCAGCAAATTGAGCAATATTCACAATCCCGAGAAGAATTCAATACCCGCGATGAATTTCTGCCTTCTCTAGAGTCCGGGTATGTACCGTCCGAAGAGGTGACTGTGGGGATGCGAGAGATGCCCATGGAACCCTCACCCGTCGTTGCCCGGGAGAGATTGACGCATCCTGTCTCCCGATGTTTACGGTATCGTAGCCGAAAAGCCGCGCGTCAAGGGATCATATTCATGACCGTGTTGGGATCGTGTAAAGCGCTCGAGTCCCGAGACGAATCCTGCTGATGTTGAGTGGATCATTTGGCATGGATATTTGATCAAGTGTTTGATGAACAGACCTCTATCAACTCACCATGCTTCAAGGCTATCTCGAACAGGGCAGAGAAGACACCGCAATCTTTGAATATTCTGTGAGGACGATGCCCCCGCAACGGTGATTTTTCGTGGCTGCGGGGTTGGCACAACTTCTGGAATTTTCAGAGAATGTCCGTTTCACCCGAGTGAGTTGGGGTGGGTGGCTCATAGTGGGCGGTGTAGTCGTTCCTTTGTCGAATATCTGAAACAGTTTCGGTTTGCCGTGGATCTTCATGCTATCCCTGAAGGTACGGTATTTTTTGTGAATACCCGATTGTTCGAGTTACGGCCCCGTTGCCCCAAGCGCAATTCATCGAGACCCGGTTCGTGAATCGATCAGATGTTGATTGCATCCAAAGACACCCGATTCGTGCTCGCCGCTGCCGGCAAACCCGTTATGGATTTTGGCTTACGACGATCCCATGGAGCCAAGGCGGATTGCTGGCTGCCCGAATCAGTTATCTGGCTGGATTTGCTGGTTCAGCCACAGTCTTGGCTGCCCCCTTTTTTTGCGGTGCCGATATTTGGAACGATGGGTCATCGTTTTGTTCCAGCCCACCAAGCCGAACGTCACGCCTTTGATCATTTTGCCGATGCCCAACCTGTGTTAGGTTCCGACATTGACAGGGATGACTTTGACGTGGACTCTGGCTAATCCCTTTTTGTGGAATCCAAGTTTTTGGGCAGATCCATAACTCAAGTCGATAATGCGTGTTCCGGAGTTTGGGTTATTGGAGCTGGGGAATGGACCACGATCATTGACCCGGACAATAACCGATCGACCGTTTTCCAGGTTCGTCACTTTGACATTGATCGGTAACGGCAGGTATTTGTGTGCGGCTGTTAAGCCCAGAGGATCAAACGCTTCGCCATTTGCGGTCATATGCCCCCCTTTTTTCTGCAGGGTTTCTTTCCCATACCATGACGCGATACCTGTTTCTTCATATCGTTGTGCTTGCCTCACATTCATCGGTACGTAGCGTTTGCCTCTCACCACATAGGGGGCCCATTTGACGCGACCTTGTCGAATGGCTTCTTTGACCGGTAACCCATCGATCGTTTCGATCTCATCATGAGTCAGGGGCCAGTTGAACGGGGCCTGAACGACCTGAAAAGTAAATTTCCCAATATGGTAGATAACCTTGGCAGTCCCGGTGGTCAGTTTATAGACCCCTTTGACGGTTCCGGCGACAACATCATAGGTCGTTTCTATGATCGTACAGCCGGGGAGCAGGGCTAGGACGAAAAGAGCGCTCAGGCCTTGATGGATCAGCCGTAGTTGTGAAGGAATCAATGGGTTCATTTTTGACAGAGAGATGTGACGGTTCAGACCGTTCCAAGACATTTGTAACATTTTTGATATTGGACGTTTCTTTCAACAGTTTCAACCTGATGTGATTGAATGGACCTTGCGGGTTGCTGTTGTTCTATGTAAGCGAAGTACGTGGAATGGTATCTGACGGCAGTGTCTTCCTGAACTGTTTGAAACAATGATTGATTTGGGTGCAACACAAAGATGGGCTAGGTTGTATAGGAGGCGTTGATTTTAACGTAATCGTAGGAAAGATCGGTCGTCCAGAGTCTGGCGGAACCTGGTCTATTTCCTAGTGAGAGCGTCATGACATATTCTTTTTTTTGCATAATCCGTTGCGCCTGTCGGGTTGTCTGGCCTCTAACAGCTTGGCCATTGTCCACCACTCGAGTTGCGTCGAATTGTAATGAAAGCTTGGAAGGATTAAAGTTCACTCCAGCCCTGCCAGCAGCAGCCACGATGCGACCCCAGTTGGGGTCTTCTCCAAAGACGGCGGTTTTCACCAACAACGAAGTTGCAATGGTTTGAGCAATCTTCTTCGCTTCGTGATTGCTCTTTGTTCCGCGGACGATAATCTCTACGATTTTGGTAGCCCCTTCTCCATCCCGGCAAATTTGAAGCGAAAGCGACAGGCAGGCTTCGTAAAGAAGGGCATAAAATTTTTCCCATTGGGGTGTGCCCATCTGAATGGTCGGATTGCCGGCTCGTCCATTGGCGAGGCATAAAACCGTATCATTCGTGCTGGTATCTCCATCGACAGAGATGCAATTAAAGGTTTCGTTGACGGCTTGAGTCAACGCGGCTTGAAGCGCCTGTGGGGTAATCAAGGCGTCAGTGGTGAGATAGGCTAACATGGTGGCCATATGAGGATGAATCATTCCTGAGCCTTTGGCCATGCCTCCTATCGTAAGAATCCGCTGCCCTATTTTGGCGTGAAAAGCGATTTCTTTATGTTTGGTATCCGTCGTCATAATGGCTTGTGCGGCTTGCGTATGACCGGATCGGCTCAGGAGATGAATGAGAGGCGGGACGGCTTGACGGATGGTGGGCATCGGCAAGGGGCGGCTTATGACTCCTGTTGATCCCACAAATACTGAATGTGCAGGAAGGCGTAATGCTGTCGACACGAGTTTCCGCATTTCCAGGGCATCCGTTATCCCTTGCGGACCTGTCAACGCATTCGCGTTTCCACTATTGACAAGAATGGCTTGTCCGCTGTGTTTTTTGAGTTGACGTCGACCCAAAAGGACTGGAGCCGCCATGATTCGATTTTGCGTGAAGACTCCCGCTATGACCCCAGGGTGCGTGGAGGTCAAAAGGGCGAGATCTAACAGGGGCGACGGTTTGAGGCCTGCATGAATCCCGGCAGCAAGAAAGCCGATTGGGGCAGTGACGCCACTGTTGATTTTTTTTCTGTTCACAAGGAAGACGGACGATGGGTGAGGGCCGCGGTTATGGTTGATCTCAGCCTAAGGAAAAATACCAGGAGATGTCAAAGCGGTCTCTTCGGGAAATCCCATCATCACATTCATGGATTGGATGGCTTGGCCGGCCGCCCCTTTGACCAAATTATCCAGGGCCGACACGGTGATGACGTGGTTTGTTCGTCGATCCACAAAAGCTCCGATATCGCAGAAATTCGACCCTCGAACGTAGTTGGGAGTGATTGAGTTTGATTCTTCTCGAATTCTGATAAATCGTTCGTTTGTATAAAAACCTTTGTACAGCGTTGTGAGCATGTCGTCTGTTATTGGTTCCCGGAGTTTGGCGTAGGCCGTACTCAGGAGGCCGCGATTCATCGGGGTTAAATGAGGAGTAAACACAATTTTCACAGTCGACCATTTTCGTTGAGAACCTTTTTTATTAACAAGACGTTCCAGTTCTTGCTCGATTTCCGGGGTGTGACGGTGTTGGGCAATGTTGTAGGCCGTCATCGAGTCATGAGCTTCCGGAAAATGATAGGGCAAGGCTGGGTTTCTGCCTGCTCCTGAAATGCCGGATTTCGAATCAACAACAATGGTGTCTGTTTGGATGATCTGATGGGCCAGCAATGGAGCCAATTGCAGAATGGCTGCTGTTGGATAGCAGCCAGGCACGGCAACCAGTTGAGCCTGCCGGATCTGTGCCCTGTGCAGTTCCGGCAGGCCGTATACTGCCTTTTTCAGTAGTGCAGGTGACGTATGGGGTGCGCCATACCAGTGTTCATATGTTTCGGCCTGCATAAGACGAAAGTCGGCGCTCAGGTCGATCACAGGTTTCTTGGTTTGGACGCATTCAGTCACCGGTTCCATGGATTTCGTATGCGGGAGCGCTGCAAACACCAGATCGACTTTTTTCAGGATGGACTTGATGCGCAGCGGCTCAAAACGAAGCCCATGAAACGTGTCGAGGTGTGGGAAAAGGGAAGTGACCAGAAGCCCAACTGATTTGTCTGCTGTCACGGTAGTGAGAGTTATATGGGGGTGACAGCTTAACAGGCGAAGAAGTTCACCACCCGTATACCCACTGGCTCCCAGGACAGCCGCCTTTAATCGAGATTTCCGCATTGATTATGCATTGCGACTTGTCAGAAAGGAAGAAGACGAAAAAAGGGAAGGCTTCGATGCCTTCCCTTTTTTCGTCTTCTTCCTGAGCGTCTGCGCGCTTAACGCTTGGAATATTGAAATCGGCTTCGTGCGCCTTTTTGCCCGTATTTTTTTCTTTCTTTCACACGGGGGTCACGTGTCAGTAACCCGTCTTTCTTAAGAGCCTCACGAAAGTCAGGGTTCACTTGCATCAAGGCTTTGGCAATCGCGTGGCGTAGAGCTCCAGCTTGTCCGGTTCCGCCGCCACCGCAAATCGAGGCTGTAATGCGAAATTGCCCCATCGTGTTGGTCACTTCAAGGGGAGATTCTACCTGAGTGCGCTGTGAAAGAAGGGTAAAGTAATGTTCAAGTGTTCGGCCATTGACTGTAATTTCCGGAGGGCCTGGTTCGACCCAGGCGCGTGCGATCGCATATTTGCGTTTTCCGGTCGCATAATGACGTTGACTTGCCATCGGTAAGAGCCTTTCTTCTAAAACATGATGTGTAAAACACGCAGATGCTATTTTTATAACCAGGGCTCTGGACATTGTGCGACATGTGGGTGATCCGTCCCAACATAGATTCGCAACTTTTTCGCCATTTTTTTCCCTAACGGACTATGCGGAAGCATGCCTTGAATGGCTTTGGACACGATTTCCGTGGGGGTTTTTTTCAAGAGCCGTTCGGCAGTCATGGATTTCAGCCCACCGGGATATCCGGTGTGATGATAATATGTTTTCTCCTGTAACTTTTTTCCGGTCAGTCGAATCTCTTCGGCATTGATCACAATGACATGGTCCCCTGTATCGACGTGGGGCGTAAACGTCGGTTTATGCTTGCCGCGGAGAAGTGTGGCGGCTTGAGTGGCCAACCGACCGAGTGGAATCCCTTTGGCGTCAAGAATATACCATTTTCTATCGATCTCATGGGGTTTTGCTTGGAAGGTACGCATCAGAAATTCTCCATGTTCTAGTTTGAGATCAGGTTTCGGATTGGCCAAATTCTTTGGGATCGAGTTTAGCCAGCCAAGCCTCTAAATTATCACCAGATTGTCTCTTGAGGACCTCTTGTGTTACGTAAATCGGACACTTGGCTCTTAGGGCCAGGGCAATGGCATCGCTTGGCCGAGCATCTACCGTTAGTTCGAGTTCATTCAAAGAGACGTGAACCGTGGCATAGTAGGTGTTGTTTTGGACATCCGTCACCACGACTTGGGTAATCTTCATGCCGAGATGGGTCGAGAGACTTGTCATTAAATCATGACTCATCGGTCTAGGCGGAATGACATCCTCCAACGCTAGACGAATCGAGGTGCCCTCAGCCGTGCCTACCCAAATTGGAAGGACATCGGCATTGATTTCATCCCGGAGGATTACAATCTGGGTATCCGTATTGGGATCAACAAGGACTTCATGAACTTTTAACGGGATGAGGTCGATATTTTGTTCTACATTCATGGACATTGTGAGGGATGTCAATGGGTCAGTTTACAAGAAAGTCGAGAACATGTTCTTAAACACTAGGTCTCGAATTTGCCGAAATCTTCAGGTTTTAAATTTTCTAGCCACCGCTCCAATTCCTCGGAACTCTGTTTTTGAAGGACTTCCTCTCTGGTAAAAATTGGGGCTTCGGCACGCAAAGCCAGTGCAATCGCGTCACTGGGCCTTGAATCAATAGAGTATTCTGAGTCACCATACCATAGATGGATCTTGGCATAGTACGTATTCTCTTTTAGGTCAGTGACGACGGCGCTTAAAACTTTGGCCTCGACATTGTCCAAAATCGATTTCATCAAATCATGCGTCATGGGACGGGGTGGGGAAATATTCTCCAAAGCAAAACTGATGGCACTTGCTTCGGATTTCCCAACCCAAATCGGAAGCAAGTCGGAGTTTTGTTCGTCCCGAAGGATGATAATATAGGCATTATTATAGGGGTCAAACAAAAGTCCCCGAACATCCATTTGAGTCATCATACCTACAGGCTGCTCAATTCCTACACTGCTTCGCTTAATCAAGTCCAAACTATCATTCAGTTCTTTCTTTTGTCAATTCAAAGCACGAAGGCCGCATGAGAGCCGGCCCTACACGTCTTCCCTATGAAAGCGAAAGCCTTCTCCTCATTGAGGGTGAGGCTCGTCACCCATGCGGAAGATCATAGGAGGAGAGCAGGTCTTTCACGTGGGAAAGCACCTCGGTTGGCCGTAGTTGAACTACTTTTCCGGTGTTGCGCTGTTTTAATTCGAGTATGCCTTGTGCCAAGCCCTTATCGCCAATGGTGAGATGAAAGGGTGCCCCAATCAAGTCCGCGTCGTTAAATTTCACCCCTGCACGCTCATCGCGGTCGTCCCATAAAACTTCCAAGCCTGCTTCAATGCACGAATCATACAGCCTGCCGACGGTTTTACGCACCTGCTCCGAGGCTGTCACCGGCAACAAATGAATATGAAAGGGCGCAATGGGCACGGGCCACACCATACCCTTGCTATCATGATTTTGTTCAATTGCCGCGGCGGCGGTTCGGCTCACCCCAATGCCATAACATCCCATAATGGCTGATGTTTCTTGTCCTTCCGGATCCAGGAACGTCGCATGCATGGTTTCGCTATACTTGGTCCCCAATAAGAAGACGTGACCCACTTCAATGCCTTTGGCCTCTTGTAAACGGGTATCACTTCTGGGGGAGGGGTCGCCGGCTTGGGCTTGGCGCAAGTCAAGAAACGCCTCGACGGTAAAGTCTCGCTCCCAGTTTGCATTTATCAGGTGGGTATCATGCTTATTCCCCCCGACCACGAAGTTCCGCATGGCTTTGATCGCATGGTCCGCGACTATTCGGATACCCCGGAGCCCAACCGGACCAGCAAAGCCTACTGGGGCAGACGACACGTTGCTGACGGTTTCCATGCTCGCCAGCGTTATTCCCGTGGTCTCTAAAAAACGATTGATTTTGATTTCATTCGCCTCGTGATCGCCACGAATCAAAACCGCAATGATGTCATTTGTCGGTGTTTGGTAGAGCAAGGTTTTGACAAGTCGATCCGGCGAAATCTGTAAAAAGGCACAGACGGCTTGGACGGTTTTTGTCCCTGGGGTGTGCACGGCTTCGAGAGGGAGTGACGTCGCATCGTTCTCTTCCGGGGGAGGCGGCACTTCTGCTCGCTCAACATTGGCGGCATAGGATCCATGTTCGTCATACACGATCGTTTCTTCCCCCGTAGCAGCCAACACCATAAATTCATGTGACATGCTGCCGCCAATCATCCCATTGTCTGCTTCGACTGCACGGAAATGAAGCCCGCATCGTGTGAAAATTTGTTCGTAGGCGTCATACATTTTTTGATAGCTGAGACGTGCACTCTCCAGATTGGCATCGAAACTGTAGGCGTCCTTCATGATAAATTCCCGTCCGCGCATCAAGCCGAAGCGAGGGCGGATTTCATCGCGGAATTTGGTTTGAATTTGGTAGCAGTTCATGGGGAGTTGACGATAGGACCGTATCTCACGGCGAAAGAGGTCGGTGATGACTTCTTCATGTGTGGGGCCGAAGCAAAAATCGCGGTCATGCCGATCTTGGCATCGAAGTAATTCCTTCCCGTAAAAATCCCAGCGTCCTGTTTCACGCCACAGCTCAGCGGGAGAAAGGATCGGCATCAAGAGTTCCTGCGCACCGGTACGATTCATCTCTTGGCGAATAATACATTCAATTTTTTTGAGGACCCGCAGGCCCAGCGGGAGATAGGTGTAGATCCCGGCTGCAACTTTTCGAATCATGCCGGCGCGCAACATGAGCCGGTGACTGATGACTTCAGCTTCACTGGGGGTCTGACGAAGTGTCGGAATGAACAGTTGGCTCGTCCGCATAAGAGGGGTGATCCTTTTCTAGAGCAGAAGTCGGGGTGGTGGTCTCAGGTGCTAGCCGGTTCATGAATAATGAAGGTGGAGGATAGGATTTCAGGATTATTGAAGCAATCGTTGGATGTCGTTGAAAAACGCAAAAATCATAATCCCAAAAAGCAGCACGATTCCCACTTGTTGGGTAAATTCTCGTTGTCGTTCGGCAAGCGGACGGCCTAAAATCGCTTCACAGGCAAAGAAGAAAAGATGGCCGCCGTCTAAGATTGGAATAGGCAATAAATTCAGAATGCCCAGGTTGATACTCAAAATGGCCACGAAAAACATCATGTCAGGGAGGCCTCGTTCGGCAGCCGTACCGGAGGCACTGGCAATCATGATAGGCCCCCCGATATTTTTGGAGGATATTTCTCCCGTCAACATTTTGTAGATGCCGACGACGGTGAGTTGGGACCATCCCCACGTGGCTTTCACCCCCTGAATCATGGCCATGAGAGGTGAGGACGCGCGGAGAACCGATCGTCCTGACCCCATGATGCCGATTTTGCCAATCGTGGTGCTTGTTCCCTTGTCCGTGAATTCATGGGGCTCGGGAATGATCGTTAACGTGAGAGGTGCGCCTTCACGCTCAACCTGCATCGTGAGGGGGACATTCGGATGGGCCCTGATAATTTTGGTCATCTGTGACCAGGTCTGAATCGGATCCCCTTGAATCTCAAGGATGCGATCTCCTTCCTCTAATCCTGCTTTGGCAGCGGGCATATCCGGCATGACGGACGTCACGATGGGAGCCGCTTCTTCGATGCCAATGAGATAGATTGGTTGCTCGATGTCGTCCGGGTCGTAGAGTTCAGGGGTGAGGGGGAACGTTTTCAGTGTGTCGCCTCGACGAACTTCTACTGTGAGCGAACGCCCACTGCTTTCGGCAATGGCGGCATAGACGTCATTTTTCGTGGTTATCTCTTGTTCATCAATTCTTGTAATCCGGTCGCCGACTTGAAGACCGGTTTGGCTGGCCGGTGAGTCTGCTCTGATGGCATCGATCGTGGGTAAGATCTCGTCAAAGGTTGGGATGGGCAGGGGAGACCCCACGGCCAGCCAGGCCGAAAAAATCAGGTAGCTTAAGAAAAAATTGAACCCTGGCCCTGCCGCCACAATGAGGGTACGTTTCCATAAGGGTTTGTGCGCAAACGATCGTTCCCGTTCTTCTGGAGAGACGGTCTCGCCAATGTCTTCTCCGAACATTTTGACGTATCCACCAAGGGGAATGGCCGAGAGGAGATATTCGGTATCCCCGACTTGACGACTGATCACTTTTGGCCCAAAGCCTAAGGAAAATTTCAGGACTTTTACCCCTGCCCAACGCGCCACGATAAAGTGTCCAGACTCATGAAAGGTCACGAGGACACCCAGCACCACTAAAAACCACCATATCTTTTGAACGATGACGTAAATGATATCGGGAGACATTGCGTAACTCGTGAGGATGTGAAGGAGCGAATGTTTATATTAGGCTAAACAGAGGATGAGCGCCGAGGATTTTTCCCTGGCCCAACGATCGGCCTCCAAGGCATCGTCCAATGATGTGAGAGGTTGAAGATCGGCACATTGTATGGTTTGGTCAATGATGTTGGCAATTTCCCCAAAGGGGAGCCCATGATGCAAAAATGCATCCACGGCGACCTCATTCGCGGCATTGAGAATTGCCGGACAGGTTCCACCGTGTTCTAACGCCTCATAGGCTAGCCGCAGACAGGGAAATCGTACAGGATCAGGCTGATGAAAAGTCAATTTGCCAAATTTCCATAGATCCAAAGAGGGTGGATCCAGGGGCACGCGTTGAGGGTAATGCATCGCATAACTAATCGGGGTTCGCATATCGGGCAAGCCCAATTGGGCGATTACTGACCCATCTCGATATTCTACTAGAGAATGGATGATGCTTTCTCGGTGAATAACAATGTCGAGTTGAGCGGGTGGGCAATCAAAGAGCCAACGGGCTTCGATGACCTCCAGCCCTTTATTCATAAGCGTCGCAGAATCAATGGTAATTTTCGATCCCATTTGCCAGTTCGGATGTTGGAGTGCTTGTTCGGGTGTGACGGTCTTCATAGAGTCTTTCGTACAGTCCCAAAATGGGCCGCCAGAGGCCGTCAGAATGATGCGACGGACATCTTCGCGTCGATGGCCAACAAGCGACTGAAAAATCGCACTGTGTTCGCTATCGATGGGGAAAATAGGCAATCTTTGGCGGTGAGCTTCTTCTTGCATCAGTTGTCCGGCCATGACCATGGGCTCTTTGTTGGCCAATGCCACCCGACGGCCTGCACGAATGGCGGCCATGGTTGGGACTAGGCCTGCTCCCCCCACGATGGCTGAGATGACCAGATCACTCTCTGGATGGGAAGCCACTTCCGTCACGCCGTTGGGGCCATCGAGGATGTGAAGAGCTGGATCATTCATGCGAAAACGGAGTCGGTGCGCAGCAGCAGAATTAGCAAGGGCCACGAATTTGGGACGAAACGAGCGAATTTGTTCTTCCAACTTCTCGTCACTGTGTCGAGCAGCCAACCCTAAAATCGAAAATTGATCTGGAAATTTGGCGACGATGTCGAGGGTGCTCTCTCCGATGGAGCCTGTTGAGCCAAGAAGAATGATCTGTTTCATCGTAGGGAAGAAGTGTCGGTTGATAAGAGACTATTTCACAAACATCATATAATAGTAAAAAGCCGGCACGCTAAGAAGCAGGCTATCAATTCGGTCCAAAATCCCTCCGTGTCCAGGAATCAAGGAGCAGGAATCTTTGACGCCGGCATATCGTTTGAGGGCCGACTCAGAGAGATCCCCTACGACTCCTAGCACAGTGAATAGCAAACCTAAGATCAGACAATCGAGTGGTGTGACAATAGGGAGAAACCACATATGGCCGATCCAGGCAATGAGTGGGGCCACAATCAGGCCACCTAGAAACCCTTCGATGGTTTTATTCGGGCTTAATCGGGGAGCCAGAGGCCGTGATCCCCAAAGTTTGCCGGTATAATATGCGGCTGCGTCACCTGCCCATGTGACCAACAGCACAAACAAAACCAAGAACGTCCCATCTTTTTGATTTCTCAGCCAGAGAAAGTGTCCGAGGGTATACCCGATATAGAGGATCCCAAATAGGACAATGAACATAGGAAGATGGCGGGGTTCCAAAGGAGCCATGCTGACTTGATAACACAGGAGGCCTGTGAGGGTAATCAAGAGGGCTAGAGGAAAACTGAGAACTGTTGGCCACTGCATCGCAATTAAGAGAAGAAAGGCTCCCAGAAAGCCAACGAGGGTATGGTGAGACAGATGGCTCTTCTCGGTGAACATTCCCAGGAATTCCCATTGTGCGAGCAGAACGGTCGTGCTGATCAAAGCAAAGAATGCCACCGGTGGCAGATATCGAGTGAGGAAATACAAGAGAGGAATCAAAACCAGGGCGGAATACACTCGTTTTGGGTCAAACCCTAACGTGGATGATTGGGATGCGACGGGATCCGGATGATTCGATTGGCCCCTGGAGGCGGGCTCGACCACATTATTCGTGCTCACAACCTGTTTCTTTGAGGAGAGACTGCTTGCGAGAGACGACCGAAGCGACGATCTCGTTTTTGGTAATCGAGCAGAGCCAGGAACAGGTCACGTCGTCGGAAGTCGGGCCAAAGGGTTTTTGTAAAATACAACTCCGTATAGGCGATTTGCCAGAGCAGAAAATTGCTGATTCTCGCTTCCCCGCTCGTTCGAATGAGGAGGTCCGGGTCTGGAAGACCGGCTGTGGACAGGTACTGTTCAAATTGGGCTTCATGAATGCGCCTCGACGGTTTTTTGTATTGAATATCTTCAATCAGGTGATTTATGGCATCAATAATCTCGGAGCGTCCTCCATAACTGAGGGCGACCGTCACGGTTCTGTCGGTGAAATGTTCGGTCTCTTGGGCTACGGCACGCACCAAGTCTTGAGTGGAAGAAGGAAGCTCATACAGCAGACCAATGGGGAAAAACCGTATTTTCCGTTCATGGAAGGTCTGCCGTTCCTGATGAAGAAATTCTTCAAGGAGCGTCATAAGCAAATCAATCTCGGCTTGAGGCCGCTTCCAGTTCTCCCGGGAGAACGCATAAATTGTTAGAATCGAAATTCCCAGCAGATAACAGGCATTGAGCACTTCATGGAGGGCAAGCAACCCTTCCTTGTGCCCTGCGATACGTGGTAGCTCACGATGAGAGGCCCACCGACCGTTCCCATCCATAATGATGGCCACATGACGGGGCAGGGTTTCATGAACAAGCTGTGACAAGAAATCATCCTCTGTCAGTCCCGTCAAGGGATCTGTTAAATCGGGTGTCATCATTTGTAAAGGAGTTGGTTGCGTAATGGGGGATTCACCGAAGAACTAGTATAATTATGAGCCCTGGTCTTGTCAAACCGAGTGCAAGCAAGAGATTGAGACCTGAAGAGCGGTCTTGCATGAAAGGATGACGCCTCTGTCACTATGTCTGTTGTCAATGCTCCCATCGTTCTGTAGCGAATCCGGCTTTCATTTCTTGCGCAAATTTCAGTGGTCGTGTTAAGTGTAAAGAACATGTCTCAGCAAATTGTTGCATTCGAACATTTTTCGCTTAAGGAACGTGAGGTTGATCAGGTCTTGGCACGGGTCAATGCCCGTGCCGTGGATTATGCGGATATTTACTTTGAATCGACGATTTCCGAGTCCGTGTCCATGGAGGAGGGAATCGTCAAACGAGCAGTCAAAAGTATTGCTCAAGGTGCCGGGGTTCGAGCGACCTCTGGGGAAAAAACAGGGTTTGCCTATTCCGACGAATTGTCCCAACGGGACCTGGAAATTGCGGCAGATACCGCACGCTATATAGCCGACTCCCCGAAAGGAGATGCTCCGGTCCCCGTGACCCACTGTCCTGCCAGAACACAGAATCTCTATCCTCTTGAGCCATCCCTTACAGAAATCGCCACGCAAGAGCGCGTCGCTCTGCTGAATCTAATCGATCAAGAAGCACGTCGCTATGATCCTCGTATTACGAAGGTGATGGCTTCATTGAATACCGACCATAAAGTGATGTTGGTTGCGACAACCGAGGGGTTACGAGCCGGCGACGTGCAGCCTTTATCTCGACTGCAGGTGACGTGTATTGCCGAAGAGGGTAAGAATCGACAGGTCGGAACTTTTGGCGGAGGGGGGCGTGTCGGCTTTTCTTTTTACCATGAACAGGATCGAGCGCGGTCTTATGCTCGAGAAGCCGCCCGGCAGGCCATCCTGAATCTCAGTGCCGTAGACGCACCGGCGGGAATCATGCCTGTGGTGTTAGCGGGAGGCTGGCCAGGGATTTTGTTACATGAGGCCATTGGGCATGGCCTGGAGGCTGATTTTAACCGGAGAAAAACGTCGGCGTTTAGCAATCTCATCGGTCAACGTGTGGCTTCCGATGCCTGCACGATCGTTGATGATGGGACGTTGCCCTTCAGGCGAGGATCGCTCAATATTGACGATGAAGGCACGCCGACGACCGAGACCGTCTTGATCGAAAAGGGAATCTTGCGGGGCTATATTACGGATCGTCTCAATGCCCGGCTGATGGGCCTTCCCTTAACCGGCAATGGCAGGCGCGAAGATTTTCGGAGTCTTGTCCTGCCTCGGATGACGAACACCTTTATGCTGGCGGGCACGTCCGAGCCCAAGGATATCATTCAGTCAGTAAAAAAAGGCTTGTATGCGGTTTCGTTTGGAGGCGGACAAGTGGATATCACGAATGGCAAATTCGTATTTTCGGCGAGTGAAGCCTATCTCATCGAGGATGGAAAGGTGACGAAACCGGTCAAAGGGGCGACTCTCATCGGGAACGGGCCTGATGTCCTCAAGAACGTGTCCATGGTGGGCTACGATTTGAAATTGGATTCGGGTATCGGGACCTGCGGGAAAGAAGGCCAATCCGTTCCGGTAGGCGTCGGACTGCCGACGATTCGAATAGATGAGATTACGGTGGGTGGGACTTCGACCTAGCACTGTCGCGCAGAAGTATTCAGAACCCTATCCTTAGGCTTATTCAGTCACTTCATCATCCTTCATCATGAATGAATCCCCAGAAGTCCTGAAGACCCTTGCCGCTGAATTGGTTGACCGGGTCAAAGCCCACGGTGCCACGGAAGCGGACGTCCTCGTAGCAGAAGGGGATTCAGTATCGGTTCAGGTGCGGTTATCGGCTGTCGATCGTTTGAGTAAGGCGCGGGAGAAAAGTTTGGGAATTCGAGTGTTTTTCGGGAAACGGTCTGCCAGCGCGTCCACCTCGGATTTTTCTAAAGTATCGCTCAAGCAGCTGGTCGTCGATACCTGTGCCCTTGCGAAGGCTGTGGCTGAGGATGAGACGTCAGGACTTCCCGAACAAACGGCTCTGGCGGCCGATATGCCCGATTTGGATCTCTATGATCCCACCACCATGCCCGTGGAGGAAAAAATTCATTTAGCTCAACGTGCGGAACAGGCTGCTCTGGATGCGGATCCTCGCATTACCAATTCAGAGGGGGCCGAATCGGCTTCGGCCTACGGCGCGGTGGTGTTGGCTAACACACATGGCTTTCTGGGGTACCATCGAAGTTCCCGGTTTTCCCTGTCCGTGACACCCGTGGCCGAAGGCTCTGACGACCAGGGCATGCAACGAGACTTGTGGTATACGGTCTCGCGTAAACGTCATGAGTTGGAGAATCCGGAGTCAGTTGGACAGATAGCAGCGGAGCGGACTCTTCGGCGTTTGGGGGCCCGAAAGGTGGGGACTCAACGCGTTCCTGTGATTTTTGATCCGGAAACAGCTCAAAGTCTGTTAGGGCATCTCTCGAGTGCGGTTTCCGGCTATTCACTGTATAAAGGTGCCTCATTTTTACTGGGACAATTGGGAAAGCCCATTGCCTCGAAACATGTGAATATTGAAGATAACGGTCGGATGCCCGGCAAGATAGGATCTCGCCCTTTTGACGGAGAAGGGTTGCCAACCCGAAAAACGATGATCGTTGAACGTGGCGGACTCTCCAGTTATTTGTTGGATACGTATTCCGGGAGAAAATTAGGTATGGCGTCCACGGGAAACGCCTCCAGGAGTATCGGTGATAATCCCACCGTGTCTCCGACGAATTTATTCTTCCATCCCGGTGACAGTTCGCCTGACGACATCATTCGATCCGTCACGCAAGGGTTGTATGTCACCGAGTTGATTGGATTTGGCGTGAATATGGTGACGGGAGATTATTCTCGGGGTGCTTCCGGCTTTTGGATTGAAAATGGCGAGTTGGCCTATCCTGTTCAAGAAGTGACCATTGCCGGCAATTTGAAACACATGTTCCAAGCTATTGAGTCGATTGGGAATGATTTAACATTTCGGGGGAGACTTGCGAGTCCCACCATATACATACGTGACATGATGGTGGGGGGCCATTGAATGCGTGTCTGTTGAGTATTCCGGAAGCCGAAGGAGGTCTTATGCCACTTGACGTTGAGGATGGAACAAAAGCCTTGCAGTTGGTGACCTCACGATATGATCAACGGAAATGGAGAAAAAAGATTGAAAAAACATTAAGCCTCCCATCCAGCGGGTTCGAGGATCATGGGCAGCGGAAAATTTTTGTCTATCTCAAGCTTCAACTTCAGGCCTATAAATCTCGAAGGGCTGATCCACCTTCTTGGATTGTTGGCGGGTATGCGACTAAAGAAGTGGTCGATCGCGCCCGTGTTCGTCCTACGGAGATTGATCCGAATATGACGGAAGCCGAAGTGTCTTTCTTGGGGGTCGATCCGGGTACGGATGTTGATGAAGTGTGGTGGGAAGAAATGTTGGTCAAGTGGTTTGAGACTCCGGAAGAAGACCGCGAAGAATTCGAGGCATCGAGTCAGGATCAAACAGACCAAGAAATTTCCGGCGATTCAGCAGTTCAGGAGGAAAGGATCGTCGTAACGGAAGACAAACCCTCATCTGCACACCCGACATGATCACAGCATGCAGGGCTTGCTTGCCGTGATCATGCCGTATTTTCGTTAGTCCTTTCCAGACCTTTTCCCCATCGTGACCGATACAGTTTTTCTCCTAGCGCAACCCGAACGTGTCGCTGCGGAGAACGTACTCATTCGCAGTGAACCGCCCCTCAGATACGTTAAAACAAATCCATTTGGACGGGTTTGGCAATGGCTGAAACTGCTGCCTCCTGCCGTGGATCCGCCATGGTCTCCATGAGCTGCCTTAATTTTTGAAAATCTTCCCGAAGAAGCGGAAGGAGATGTTCTTGGTGAAGAGCCGCGGCAGGATGGAACAGCGGAAACAATCGAAACTCCGATAATAGAAACGGTTGACCATGGACCTTTGTGATCCCAACTTTTCTTCCCAAAAGTGTTTGGGTGGCAAAATTGCCCAGGGAACAGACCAACTGTGGTTTGATAAGGTGGATTTGCTGAAGAAGGAAGGGTTTGCACGTCTCAACTTCATCCGGTGTGGGGTCGCGGTTATGAGGAGGGCGGCATTTAATAACATTTGCAATATAAATATCTGACCGGGAAAGCCTAACCGATTCCAATAATTCCGTTAAGAGGTTTCCTGCTGCGCCGACAAAAGGAACCCCTTGCTTGTCCTCGTGGAACCCAGGGGCTTCTCCGACAAACATGATCGAGGCCTCCGGATTCCCACTCCCGAATACGACATGGGTCCGTCCGGAAGCCAGACGACATTGCTGGCAGGTGCGTAAGGATTCGCAGAGGTCAGTGAGCGACATACGAGTGGCATCATAGAAAGGGGGCCCTTCGTTGTCAATTGCGTGGTGACAGGGTGAGCAAGGATTCCTCCAATCACCGGAGATGCGTCATGTCCGGCGAGAAAAACGATTTTGGAATGATCGTCGTACCCAAGCCATGAGGGCTGTGGTTAGTCGAAGGGTTGGGGGAACTCGAATGCGAGAAGAAAAAATGGCGAATCGCGTTTTTTCAATACGGGTTAAAAGGCGAAGGTATATTGCACGCATGATTTCTGCCGAAAGTAAAGATTGGCGATTGGCCGATGAAAGGGTGTCATACACGGTTTGTGCTTTTCGATAGTAGTCATGGGCCCGAGCGGCCTGGAATTCCATAAGCCGAATAAATTGAGGCGAAGAGGTTTTGGCCAAAAACTGGTTCTCGGAACAGTCAAACCTCGCCAAGTCTTCTTGTGGCACATAAATCCGGTCTCGTTCAGCATCGGCTCCAATATCGCGAATGATATTGGTCAGCTGAAAGGCCATCCCTAAGTTGATGGCATAGTTCTGTGCACGTGGATCGGTGGTTCCGAATACTTTTAAACAGATCAATCCAACAATCGAGGCCACGCGATAGCAGTAGAGATATAAATCTTCAAAGGTCGCATACCGCTTGATTGTCAGATCCATTTCCATGCCAGTCATGAGTTCTTGAAAATAGTCCTGTGGAATGCCGAGTGTGCGAACATGATCTGCCAGACTCATGGTCACCGGGTATTGCGGGGTGCCTTGATAGGTCGCCTCAATTTCTCGACGCCATTGCGCAAGTTGGTCGTATGGGTCCACGCCCTGAGCGGGGTGATCCACGGTAGCATCCAACTCGTGACAGAATGTGTAAATGGTCGACATGGCTTCCCGGCAGGGATGGGGTAAAAAAAGAAATGAATAGTAAAAATTGCTCCCACTGTCTTTGGTCTTTTGGATGCAATAGGAGTGGGCTTCTGTGACGGTGGTCATCTGCGTTAGTATCGATGTAAAAAACGAGGGTGAACGATGTGGGTGAAAAGAATTTGATACGAATTGCAATAAACGTGTCTCGGTGAGAACAGGTCAGGCAACATTGTGGAGGACCGAGCAAAAACCGAACTCCGAAAACTCGGAGGCCTGCAATTTAGCTTGAGAGATCGCAGGTTTCTTCTGAACATGGCTGCAATCTATGATTGTGCTTGAAGGTACGCTTCTTTAATCCACCCCGAATCTCCGAACGTCGTCTGTACGAAATAGACCCACTTCTTCTTGATGAGACTCCCATCGATGATGGTGAGTACATCGCCGGTTTTCACTAAAGGGCCTCGCTGTTCCCCTTCGGCATCATTGCTTAACCTGAAGGGATCAAGAGGGTCTCCTTGTAGCACGACGGCGACAAGTTGTCCTTCGTGAAAGGCGGGCATGGAAGGAATATTCGATGGACCAGGGACGTTTCGGTCGTGTTGAGAAGCGGGATCTTCAGCACGCAGATCGAGTGCGGTGTGGACTATTCCCGTCACCACTTGGGTGAGGGAGGACCGTATCTCTGGATTCGTCACGACGTACCAGAGACCTGCGACCAAAAGGATAGTCAGAATGACTACAAACCATCGGCGGCGAGGAGGTTTATGCCGAGAATCGTCAAAGTCTTCTAATCCGTCTTCGAAATCGAGGTCTTGATCATCGTTTTGAGCAAAGAGGAGAGGAGAAGAGGAAGGGGACACGGTAAGGAAAGGCATGGTCGATGTCATGAGTACCCTCTGGTGTGTGAGGAGAGTGCTCGGAACATAGACGGCTCAGAGGATGAAGTGTGTCGACGTATCTTTTCTGATAACGAGCTACGCAAGAGTACTTCTTCATACCACTCGCCCTTAGGTATGTCAAACCGTGGCAAGGAAGTGGTTCATGAGGTTTTGGACGAGAAGGTCGGTGCACGTATGGATTGAGTATTGCAAGTTCAAGGAGGGATGAGGGAGAAACAGCGTCTTACGGCTCGTTGAAAAACGATGGAAACATCATGGCTTCTAAATGGCTTGCATATCGGATTCACCGTATGCAGAATGCATCTTGCAAGCGGTGAAACAGAAATATTCCCATTAAGTTGATGCTGCCCATTGCGGTGTGGTTATGCCCAATGGGCAACTGAAGTTTTGATCCTGGGAACAAAGTGTCGATGGCGAATGGGATGGCTGTCGGTGTCTAGGCGTTAGGCGTCTGGATTAAGAGTCTTGGTGAGTGAAGGCTTGTTGTGCTAGTCACGGAAACCGAAAAGGCCCGACACCCGACCATGGGTGGACACCAAATTTTAGAGTACGTCGAGTTTGAACTCCGCACATGTCTAGTTGGTATCGCCCTGACTCGTTAACCCGAGACCTGATTCATCTGATCAATGCACGCCGTCATGATCACGGTGATTCCGAACTCGCCATTGAAGTCCTGCAGGCGTTGCTTGAACAAGACCGAGAACATGATGTTCTCACCGTTCTCGCGGCCTTGGATGAAGAAATGGCCGAGTGGCTGTTTGACCTGTTAGCAGAGGCCGCGTGCTCGGTTTTGATTGAGGGCGATCATGATGACGACCCTGCCTATGCCATATTGGGCGCGATTGAGTTATCTCTGCAGGCGAATTTGGCTGCGCCTCTTGGATTGAAGCTTAATCCGGAAAAAACAGCGGAATTATTGCGAGAATGTTTGCAAATCCCTCCTGGGACGGTGGTGACGGTCGAACCGCGCTTGCTCACTGATACGACCCTGGATTTTTTAACTCTTCAGAAACTTCACGAACATTTGTCATGTATGGCCAGTTCTCAGCGTCGGCAGCCCATTACCGCTCGCTTACATCCTCCCGTTGAATCGACGGCATTTTTGCTGTTTGAATTAATTGGTGCGAGTGATTCATCCCTCCCTGAGACCATCCCTGACAAGGAGCGGGAAACCTTATTGCAGGGACTTATGGATCAATGCCCTGAGATCGCCTTGGCGCCGAATATGTTAGAGGTGCCGGTGTATGCCGCGTATGGAATGTTTGATGCGCAGAATGCCGTAAGACTTCATCGGCTGGCTGATGAAACGGCAGCGGTCTGGCATGATCTCGATTCTCCGGTTCGGAGTCGAGCGATTGTTCATTTGCACACTCAATGTGGGAATGGGGTCTATATGCCTGTCTGGACCGACCTGTTCGACCCTGATTTACCAGAAGACCATGGCCCAATTTGGACCTCGCCGGATGTCTGGGTCTTTACGGCAGACTTGCCGATTGAATGGCCTGGTGAGATGCTGACCAACCGATTACTGGCTGAGGGCTGTACTCGGTTTGAAAATCACATCGTTGAAGCGCCAGAAAATTAGCAAGTGACATAAGACGCTTATTGAGCGGCCCGTCGTAATGGATCCAGTAAAGCGTTCGGGACTTTTAAATCTCCCTTGCCTCGACCTATCTGAATAGCCGGGTTCGCCGCACCGTGAAAATCGCTTCCGCCAGTGACTAACAGGTCTAACTGTTTTGCCAATTCAAGATACTGTGAAGTTTGTTTCCGGTTATGTGTGCTGTAAAATACTTCCAACCCTAAAAGCCCTGCTTCCTTTAAATGCGCACACAATCGATAAAGGGGTTCACCTGTACATCGTGTCCACGTAGGGTGAGCCAGGACCGGGACTCCTCTCGCGTTGCGAATCCAAGTGATGACTTCACGAGTGTCGGATAATGTCCGAGGCACATAGGCAACGGTTCCCTCGCCTAAATATCGATCAAATGCTTCTTGGACATTGCGGACGTAGCCCTTGTCAACCAACACCTGAGCGATATGCGGACGGCCAATGGAGTCGGAGCTGGCTTTTGCCTTGACTTCGTCCTCGGAAAGGTCAAGCCCTAATTTGTGAAGCCGTTCGATGGCCTGCGGATTCCTGGCATGTCGTGAAAGACGTTGTTGAGCCAGATGATCTTGGAAGGTTGGATCTTGCCAATCAAAAAAATAGCCGAGGATGTGGAGTTCCTGTCCGTTCAAGCGTGAACTTAACTCGACGCCGGGGATGATTTCAATGCCGAGTCTCGTCGCAGCCTCCAAGGCGTGAGGAACGCCGTCGACGATGTCGTGATCCGTAATCGCTATGGCTGTGATTCCCACTTGATGGGCCAAGGCAACGACTTCTGCCGGTGTCAAACTGCCATCGGAGTAGATGGTATGAAGATGAAGATCGATTCGTGCCATTGAGGATAACCCGATTGCCTCCAGAAAATCATCGTGACCCCGGGTCAAGCCCGGGGCAAGCTTTTTGAGCGACAAGCCGTGCGGTAAGGGCAGGGCTTTGATGGGAAGAGGAAGGTTGTGGTCCTTCCTGATAGCACAAAACTCGCAGTTGGTTTGTTAATTGAAGCAGTTCATTATGTCTTAAACAGAATTCCTTCTTTCGGGGATGACGAAACTGGAGGTGGTGATCAATCAAAAATGTTTCATAGATGAGGACTCCGCCAGGCTTAAGGGCTTGAAGGATGGATGGAAAGAGTGGTCGGAAAAGATAGAAAAACACCAAAATGCCTTCATATTCTTGATTGCCAAGAGAGGGTGGGGTCTCAGGCTGTCTTTCCAGGTCTACGTTCCACGTCGAAAGATTTGAAAGGCGACGCGCATTGGCTGTACGTGCAAGAGTATCGAGTGCGACAGTGTCTCGATCAAGACCGATCACTTCATAGTCTTGAGCGGCCATGTACAGGGCATGCCGTCCTTCTCCAGTGGCCACATCCAATACTTTACCTTGAGGGATCATATGGGCCGTGGTGCTCAGAAAAGGGGAAGGGTGTGAGGCATGTGAATTTTTCGCTCTCATGCGTGGGTACGTCAGGCGTATGCCAACTGAACCTGTCACATCCGGGAGCGGTGGTGAGGCCTTTCGAAGCCAGATTGTTAATCGCCGAATAGGAAATTCCACCATGAGAACTTGAGAAATCTGATTCGCCAATCGTTCAATCAATAGGGTTTCATTGGCTGTCCCTACATCAACCACCCGTTGGATGACTTGGGCATAATCCACGGTTTTGGCGAGGTGATCGGAATGAATGGCATCTTCGGCTGAGCAGGCGACTTCAAGATCCACCAACAGCGGTTGAGGGCGTTGTCGTTCTTCCAGCGTGACTCCACACCTTGCCTGAAAACGTATTCCTTCAATGATGATTGCTTCATGCATGCAAGCATTGTCGGGAAGGGGGAAATACGTGTCAAGCCTGAACCCGTCTTGCTACGACCAGGGATGAGAACGCTGGGCTAGGAAACCGGCTGCTGTTGCTTGACCCGCTTTTCGGAGGGCTCCTATAATAGCGTGGAACTGTTGAAGAAGGAAGATTAAAGCAAGTGGCTGATTTTACGCATTTCAATGAATCTGGACATGCGAGGATGGTTGATGTTTCAGCCAAAGGTTCGACTGAACGAATTGCGGTGGCTCAGGGACAGGTGTTTATGCTTCCGGAAACCCTCCGCCGTATTCAGGAAGGGAAAATTGCTAAAGGCGACGTCGTGGCCGTGGCTCAGGTGGCTGGTGTCATGGGTGCCAAGCGGACACCGGATTTGGTCCCTATGTGTCATCCACTGATGATTACGAGTGTGAATATTGACTTTCAGGAAAATACCAGGCCCAATGAGAAAGGGCAATGTTCATTAACGATTCAGGCCTCCGTCAAAACCAACGGTCAAACTGGGGTCGAAATGGAAGCAATGACCGCAGTGTCGATTGCTGCATTAACGATTTATGACATGTGCAAAGCCGTCGATAAAGGCATGAGTGTCGGCGAAATGTGTTTGGTCTCAAAATCCGGAGGGAATTCCGGGATCTATCAACGAGCCGACGTCGAGGTGTTGACGCCAGCGAATGGACCCCAATCATGACCGTCACGGTAAAATTGTTTGGCCTGTTGAAAACTCAGCTTCACAATGAACCTGAACTGAAGGTGAGGTTAGATCAGGGCTGCCACGTCAATGATTTGATCGTGGCGATCCAGTCAATGAATCCCGATGTGGGGGATTTGTTGCTCAAACGGAAAGTTCTTGTGTCGGTGAATCACAACATTGCTCATGGCGAGACCGAACTTGCAAGCTCTGATGAAATCGCGTTGCTTCCGCCGTTTTCCGGTGGATCGTCTACGCCAAGGGGGACGCGTTTCTATGTCTACCGTTGATACAGAAGCCATGTTGGTCCGAGTCCAACGTGAAAATTTTTCGATTGATGAAGAAATCAACCGCGTGCGGAATCGATCCACGCGAATTGGTGGAATTGCGACCTTTCTCGGAACGGCGCGAGATCGGTCGGATGATCGGGATGTCAGTCGCATGACGTTTGAATACTACGAAGGGATGGCCCAAAAGAAACTTCGAGAGATTCGTGATCGCACGCTGCACGATTTTGACGTCATCGAAGTGCTTCTTCTGCATCGGTATGGAGAAATCGACATTGGAGAAAATATTGTGTTGATTGTGGTGGGCGCCATGCATCGAGTGGATGCGTTCAAGGCCTGCAAATGGTGTATCGATGAATTAAAGCAAATCACTCCAATCTGGAAATGTGAGCACACGCCAGACGGGGACGTGTGGATCGAGCAACATCCATGAATGCCGTGCCCACGCCAACGGTCAGTTCTGAGCTTCTTGATACGTTTGGTCGCCCCTTGCGAAGTTTACGCGTGTCGGTCACGGATCGATGTAATCTGCGTTGCAGCTATTGCATGCCGGAAGATGACTATACTTGGCTCCCCCGTGAAACCCTTCTGAGTTTTGAAGAAATCAATACGCTGGCAGGAATTTTTACGGAATTTGGCGTTGATAAAATTCGATTAACTGGGGGAGAACCTCTGCTTCGTCGCGACCTCCCCACGCTGATTCACCTGTTGAGGCAACAGGCTTCCATTCATGATATTGCCTTGACCACCAATGGAATCTTGTTGGATGAGCACGCTGAATCGCTCTATGACGCCGGCTTGCATCGCATTACGGTGAGCCTTGATACCTTAAAGCCGGATCGATTTAAGACCCTGACCAAACGTGACACGTTTGATCGAGTGTTAAGGGGAATTGCACATGTCAATACAGTCGGATTGACGGGGCTCAAAATCGACACCGTTGTGATAAAAGGATTCAATGATGATGAACTCGTCGAATTAATTGAATATGGAAAAAGCGTGAAAGGAGAGGTCCGATTTATTGAGTATATGGATGTGGGTGGCGCGAATGAGTGGGGCATGGAAAAAGTCGTTTCTCAGGCTGAAATCCTGCAGCGACTACAGCAGGTCTATGGCCCAATTGAGCCAATTCGAGAAAATAGTTCAGCCCCAGCGCAACGGTTTCGGTTAGCCGATGAGACCACTTTTGGCATTATTCCCTCTACGACAACGCCATTTTGTGCCACGTGTGATCGGAGCCGTTTGACGGCCGACGGAGTGTGGTATCTATGTCTTTATGCCAAACACGGCTTAGACTTGAGAGAACCCCTTCGGATGAAAGATGGAGCAACCGTGCGAGCACGTATTCGTTCAGGTTGGCAAAGTCGAATGGACCATGGCGCTGAAGAACGCAAAGCTCTCGAGTCTTCAAGTAGGCGTGGCCAATTTATTCAGATCGAAGAGCTTCGTCAGGATCCACATTTGGAAATGCATGCGCGCGGTGGCTGATGGCCCCTGCTGCTCGCGTTTTTCTCGGTTCCTTTTCTAAGGGAAACATCTCGATGGGTTGGTTTAAAAAGAGCTCGTCGAAAAACCAGGAAAAGGGTAAGCTGAACATCGTTGAGGGCATGTGGGTCAAATGTGCCTTTTGCCGTGCTGCTGTCTATCGAAAAGAGGTCAATCGAAATCTTAAACTCTGTCCCAAATGTGGATACCATTTTCCCTTATCGGTCCCAGAGCGAATTGAAGTCTTACTCGACCCAGACAGCTTTCAAGAGTGGGATACCGAATTCGCACCTGGCGATCCTCTGACTTTTGTCGATACCCAACCCTACCCTGGACGCCTTGAGATCCATCAGAAGAAAACGGGGAGACACGATGCCATCGTCACGGGCGAAGGGAGGCTTCATGATCGTCGGGTGATTGTGGGGATTTTTGATTTTGCATTTATGGGGGGCAGTATGGGGTCTGTGGTTGGAGAAAAGATTTGTCGTGCTGCTGATCGGGCTGCCGGGGGAAACAGGCCGTTTTTGCTCGTGACGACGTCAGGGGGAGCGAGAATGCAAGAAGGCATACTTTCTCTCATGCAAATGGCGAGGACTTCGGCGGCACTGGCGCAGCTTCATGAAGCCGGAGTGCCGTTCATTTCTCTCCTGACAGACCCAACTTTCGGAGGAGTCACCGCGAGCGTAGCGATGTTAGGGGACATCATCCTAGCTGAACCCAAAGCCCTGATCGGGTTTGCAGGACCACGAGTCATTGAACAAACCATCAAGCAGCGCTTGCCTGACGGGTTTCAACGCGCAGAGTTTTTACTTGAACATGGTATGATTGATGCCATTGTGAGTCGACCCGATCTTCGAGATACGATCCACACTGTTTTACGGCATCTGAGTGCCAGTGCTTAACGGGATGTTGAAGCAACCCTGTCCTGCCTACCCTGCGCCAGCCCTGAGTTTTGCAAAGGGGCTGCGAGAAGAGAACAACGGCCAAGGAGCGGTGCTTGAGGCTCGACATACCGTCATGTCCCCCTCGTTTGCTGGGCCTTTCTCATGCGGACAATCGAATTCTGGCATCAGAGAAGGAGAGTTCTGCAATTTTTTTGGGTAGTTACCGGGCTTCGATGTTGATACACTCCCCCCTTGGGATTGTTGATGAAGTATTCCTACGAAACTACACGAAAACGCCTATACGAGTTGCAACGGTTTGGAATCAAGCTGGGGCTTGAAACGGTTTCCTTGGTATTGTCAGAACTGGGAGATCCCCAGCGGCGTTTTCCAGTTCTTCACATTGCTGGAACCAATGGCAAGGGGTCCGTTGCCGCCATAACAGCTTCGATTCTTCGGGCTGCTGGAGTCCGCGTTGGTTTGTATACCTCTCCGCATCTTCTTGATTTTCGTGAACGAATCCAAGTGCAAGGGGCGGTCATTCCCGAAGATCGAGTAGTTGAACTGTTCACCCGAATCCAATTGCTGCCTTCGTTTGCTGTGCCGCCGACATTTTTTGAAGTGGCCACCGCCATGGCCTTTCAGTATTTTGCTGAAGAACAGGTGGAAATCGCCGTGGTGGAAGTTGGGATGGGCGGGAGATTCGATGCGACGAATGTTTGCCATTCGATCGGTACGGTCATGACCAATATTTCATTCGATCATGAGAGATATCTGGGGTTTTCCCTTCAGGCTATTGCGGTTGAGAAAGCGGGGATTATGAAGCGTCATGTTCCGATGGTGATAGGACCGGTCGAACAATCAATAGACTGGGTCTTGCAGGAGCAAGCACGACACAAACAGGTTCCACTGTTGAAATTTGGCCGCGAGTTTGTGAGTGTTTTTCATGCGTCTGGAGAATTCGATTTTGTCGGGATGGGTCGAGAGTACCTGAATCTTCGCTGTGCTCTGGAAGGACAACACCAATCGGTCAATGTTGCCTGTGCCTTAGCTGTCCTTGAATCCAGTGTGATGCCCCACATGCCGATTCCTGAGTGGGCCATTCGAGAAGGCCTAGAGCAAGTCTCTTGGCCGGGTCGACTTGAACGACTGCGGCGTCATCCTTTGATCCTGTGCGATGGAGCTCATAATCCAGCCGCGGCAGAATGCCTCAAGATCTATGTGCAACGGCAAATGTCTGAACAACGAGGTCGCCGTCTTATTTTGGTGGTCGGGATGATGCAGGACAAAAACTTGACTGTATATT
The DNA here is from genome assembly GCA_963422365.1 of Nitrospirales bacterium. Taxonomy (GTDB): domain Bacteria; phylum Nitrospirota; class Nitrospiria; order Nitrospirales; family UBA8639; genus Bin75. Next base: position 2,242,397 of record OY729426.1, on the reverse strand, counting down.
TGAACACGTTGACCCCGCTAGCCGATATGGTAATTTTGACGCAAATCAATTATCCTCGGTCAGCCACTGTGCAGGCCTTAAAAGAGGCGCTGCCAGTCATTGATGCCCCCTTGTATGAGCGCGACTCGCCTCGAACGGCAATTGACTTGGCAATGTGTTTGGCGAGTGAAAACGATCTTATCTGTATTACAGGATCATTGTTTCTTGTGGGGTCTGTGAAAAGCCTTATGACAGGAAATGCCTATGAGCCCGTCCAGGGATAACCGATTGGGCCGTCATTCCCGTTACGGCTGGTTGGTCAATAGACTGGTGGTTGGTCTCTTGGTTGTCAGTCAGGCCGTTCTCGCTTTGGCGAGTGTTGTCCATGCGCAGCCCATTTTTCCCGTGGCGAAGTCATCAGGATCAGAAAGTTCTTCCCCTCTCAACATCACGGCTGAACGAACCGAGTTCGATCAAGTCACAGAGGAATTCAAAGCCTTTGGTTCAGTGGTGGTGACTCAGGGTGACGTCCGGTTGACCGCCGACCAAGCCATCCTTCATAAACTTTCCGGCCGCTTAACGGCTACGGGCCATGTTCATCTCAAGGATCACGTGACTGATGTGTGGGCGGAAGAGCTGACCATCAATGTGAATACGGAGTTCGCTCTTATCGTCAATGGGAAAGTTTTTCTGAAAGAAACCAAGACGTGGCTCCAAGGTCGTCTCCTTCAACGGTTTTCTGAAACGCATTATCGTGCGAAGGATGGCATGTTTACGAATTGCGAAGCGGATGATGGGCAAATTCCCGATTGGAGTTTTTCGTTTCACGATGTGGACGTGGAACAAGGCGATAGCGTGTTTGCCAAAAATGTATGGCTGAATGTTCGCAATCACCCGATTGTCCCGATTCCTGTGTTGCGCTATCCGATGCCGGGCGCCAGAAAAACCGGATTTTTGATTCCTACGGTCGGGTTCGACAATATTCTAGGTTTCCAATATCGCCAAGGGTTCTATTGGGCCATTTCCCCGAGTCAAGACCTGACCGTCGCGCCACAAATTCTCTCCAAACGAGGACAAGGTGGAGATGTGTCATATCGTTATATTCTGAATCGCCGTTCGAGGGGACAATGGTTAATTAATGCGTTTAATGATACTGAAGAGGATCAATCTCGTGCACAAATTACGGGTGCCCATGTTCAGCGAGTGAATGACGATCTTCTGATTCAAGCCAACATTAACTATGCGACCGATCGGACACTCTTACGGGATCTGAGTGCGTCTGGAATTTTTCGGGCGCTGCCGAGCCAGGAATCCGTGCTGAATGTGATGCATCGATTGCCGGGTGGGATCGCCTATCTCAAGGCCCAATATTTACAACCATTAAACTCGGGGGGACGAGAGACGTTTCAACGGTTACCCGAAATTGGGCATCGGTATGGGCGTCGATTGACCGTGGGAGGAGAAATGGTCAATCTCGATATTGGAATGGATTCGACATTTGTGCACTTTGTTCGTGAGCAAGGGTTCCATGTCAGCCGTTTCGATATCATGCCGACTCTTGCCGTTCAGGGGTTGCATCTCGGGCATATGATCGGTCTTCGTCCGCAGTTCAAAATCAGAGAGGTTCTCTACTCTCGGGGACGGTCGACCGCTCACGATGATGCTCGTGATCGGGGGACGTTTTGGCTTGGCTTGGAGGCGGTCTCGAATGTGTCACGTGGATTTCGAGTAGGAAATAGGCATCGACTGCGTCATACGATTGAACCTCGCTTGTTCTACGAATACGTACCGGCTTCCACACAATCCGATCTTCCGCAGATCGATGCCACTGATAATTTATTGAAAAAACACTTGCTGACTTATTCCCTGAGAACCCGCTTACGAGATGAATGGAGCGGCAAACGGTCTATGACGTTACTGGATTTTGTGATTGCTCAAAGTTACCATCTTGGTGACATCTCTGGCCAAGCGAATACTTTTTCTGATTTGTGGGGAAAGGCAACGCTCGAACTTCCTGTGACGCAATTGCCGGAGTTTTTGAATCGACTCAGCCTGAGTGTTGATACGTTCTATAATCCGAGTGACCAGGAATTTACACAGTTTAATTCAAATGTCACGGTGCAGGCGCATCAACAGGCTTATGTGCAATTGGGACACCGCTATGCACGATCAGGAACGATCCCCCGCCGTGGAGACATCTGGAATCCGTTGTCCTTTAACGAAGTATTGTCCGCTCAACCAGAAATTAATTTCTTTACAGTAGGTAGTGCTGTCCGTCTACCATTAGGGTGGACAGTTGGGACAAAGGCCTATCATAATTTTGTCACGGGACAGACCCCTGAATGGGATGTCGTTGGATTGTATCAAAATCCCTGCAAATGTTGGTCGCTTGGCCTTTATTACATTCACTTGTCGGGCGGAGAGGATCTTCCCGAACGAAATCAATTTAATTTTGTCCTCACGTTACGTGGCGTGGGGGCTACGACCGGATTAGGAACCCAAATCCTCAAGAGTATTTTAGGCCCTCTTCTTGGGGATGAACAGAGTCTGCCGTGGGCTTCAAATTAACTGAAGCATCCGTGCTCCTTCTCCACAATCCCCCGGGGGAAAAGCCCATTTCTCCCATCATCGCTAGCCATCAAGTACCTGTTCGGCTGCCTTAGCTAACGCTGAGTCGGCATGATGATTTTCAGCAAAAATTCGAAGTTGGACGATATGCGAGGGCAAAAAGGCCAAAAGTTCTTGCAGCTTTTCTTTTTCGACGGACTGGGTTGCTGGGTCATAGAGATAAAACTGAAACTGGCCCATGTTGAGAACGTTGAAGGGGCGCGTATCTTTGCTGGCAATATCTACTCGAAAGATAAGACCCTGCAGTCGGCGAGGCAATTTTTGACGAATACGAGATTCAAGCTTTGCAGGTGTCGCCACTGGCCCTCGTGGACGGCAGTCTCGAATCGTCAAGACTTTGCTATAGGCTGTTTTCCATTTTATTTGGCGTTCCAACACGCGAGCCCATTCTTTCCCGATCCGCTGTTTCTGACGATTCGATGACGATTCCCAGGTGCGGACCGTTTCCAAGAGAGACCAATCCGTAAGCCGGAGATATTTCTGCATGTGTTGAAGCGGGTTATGGGGAAAAATACATTCCATGGTTTCATGGAAAATCTCCAAGAGGTGAAGATCAATTGCTCGTGAGGTGCGATGATAATACACATTGGAATAGAGATAGAGTCTGGCATTGAGAAACATTTGAAGGGCGGGCAAGCCATTTTTATGGAGTGTTAACCCCTTTGGGGTGATCAACGTGTAATGAATCAGTCGAGGAATATCCACTGGCCCGATCGCGACTCCACACATATAGGAATCGCGCAAGACGTAGTCGAAGTTGTCTGCCGTGAAAAGCCCGCCGATTAATGGCTGGAGGAGCTGAAGCCATCGAGGATAGTGCCGACTTTGTTTGTTGGGATCTTTCAAAATCAGAAACGCAAGATAATCGGGATCGAGCGTTTCATGGTTCGCAAACCTTCCTGAAGGACTGCGTCGTACTTGTCGAATCAGAGGGCCTACTTCATGACGAATAATGGCTTGACTCACGTGTTCATGGGATAAACCGTATTGTTGAAGAAAGTGGTGATCAAAAAAATGACAAAAGGGGCCATGTCCGACATCGTGGAGTAGTGCGGTGACCCTGAGTAAGGCTTCGATATAAGGGAGCGTGGGAACATCCCGAACTGTTTGGGCGAGGGTGGGATACACATGCTTCGCATATTGTCCGGCAAGATGCATGGCCCCTAGAGAATGTTGGAACCGACTGTGTTCCGCTCCAGGATAGACCCATCGTGCGCTTTGCAGTTGATAGATGTACCGAAGGCGTTGGATCCAGGGAGAATCGATTAAATCTTTTTCCGTTGTTTCGTCAGAGTCGGATGAGGAATGAGGAACCGTAAATTGAATGTAGTGATGAATAGGATCGGCAATAAGCGAAATGTCATGAGGTGCTGGTTGAGCCATTAAGTGTCGAGTCAGAAGGGATGGAACAATCTCCTGTGAATCTTAACGTAGCGTTATGGCACGAACAACTAAACAGAATACCACATTTCTGGATCGGGCGAAGCTGAGGCATCATCAATGTGATGATGATAGGTAAGGGAAAGGAACATGTGAATTCATAACCTTTCAAGAAACGATCGCATTTTCGCATTCCGTGGAAGTGTCGTTATGCTGGTTTCTTTCGAGCCAGTTGGTGGCTTGGTTGGGCTGCATATTGTTTGCGATACCAAGAAACCAAGAGCACGCCCAAGGGATAGGCCAGCAAGGCGCCAAACACACTCAGGGTAAGGGCTCCAAGGGTAAAAGGAAGAACGAAGGGAAGGACGAATTCGTACAGTGTCGTGATCGAAAGATTATTCCAGGAAACATCTGGGACTTCCGGCATTCCTAACAGAAAAAATCCCGTCCACATCGTGGCTCCCAAAATCGGGGCGATGGTCCAGGGATTATTAATGAATGCACCGACCAAGAGAGCGGGAAAATTCAGACGGAACGCCCAGGCTAAGACAATCACACTGACACAATGAAGTCCGTAGGTTGGAGTGAACGCGATGAAGACCCCGAGAGAAAAAGCAACGGCTGTTCGTTGGGGTGTTTCTTGAAGGTGGAGGGCTTCCTGTATTTTAGCGAGAACGCGTTTGAAGGCTGTCACGATGATGGAATCGGGGAATGGGAGATGTGTCTCCCGCTAAAGTGGTTAAAACTCTTCTTCAAAAGTTTTTGTTTGCGGCCTTCAGGACACTCAAGTTGTTGACCAAATTTTTTTGGTTTTATTGTGCCAATGCAGGAAATAGGCACCTTGGTTTGTTTGGAAACATTTAACACGTTTTGGTGATTTTTTGTAGGGGCGGTAAACAGGATCTCATAATCTTCGCCTCCTCTCAAAGCGAACTCTATGGGGTCCACGTTATGTTGTTGCGCAAATGCGTGAAGTTGGGAAGAGAGGGGAAGGGCCTTTCCCCAGACCTCGGCACCCACCCCACTTTCTTCACAGATATGACCAATGTCGCAAGATAGTCCATCAGAGAGGTCGATGGCAGCCTGCGCAACGCCTTGGTTTGCCAGGCATTGTCCTATGTGAATCCGTGGGGTGGGTCGTAAATGACGCTGGGTTAAAAATTTTTCAACGGCCGATAGTCTGGGACTTCGGTGGCTTTTTGAATGAGTTTGCAAAATGTGAAGGCCGGCATTGGAATCACCCAATGTCCCAGTCACATAAATAGAGTCCCCCACTTTAGCCCCATTTCTCGTAAGTGCACGATTCGCTTGAATGGATCCCATGATGGTCAGACTCAGAAAAATATTAGATGGAGACGACGAGGTATCTCCGCCGATCAATTCGACGTGGCAGGGGCCACAGGAGTCTTGGATCCCGCGATAGCACTCTCGAATTTTTGGGGTTGGAATCTGAGCAGGAAGAGCCATGGACACAAGCAGGTACAGCGGTCTCCCTCCCATAGCCGCGATGTCACTGAGGTTGGCCACCCCTGCGCGAAATCCCACATCCTTCAGGGTTTGATAGGTGAGGTCAAAATGCACCCCCTCAATGAAGGCATCGGTACTCATCAGAAGCTGTTGGCCTTGAGGTGCCTTCAGAATTGCCGCGTCATCGCCAATGCCTTTGACCACCCGTGGAGAGGAGATGGCCCATTGCTGCTTCAGTTGTCGGATCAGGCCAAATTCTCCGATCGTCTTGAGGGAGCCACGGCTAGAGGATTTGTTTGTCCGTAATGTAGAAGGGAGAGCTTTCGAGCAGTTCACCGCCGAGTCCTTTTTGCAGGCAAGGCGTCCACCCGTTTTTTTCGGTTCGGCGAGACGGTTTTGGTGTGTGAGGGTTTTGGCGTTTTGGGTGTGCTGCGCGCGTGAACTGGTCGTTGAAGTGCCGCGGCAAACACGTGACTCACGGTTTCCGCAAAAATCATCTTCACGCCTTTCAGCAAATGTTTCGGGAGGTCTTCTAAATCTTTTTCATTTCGTTTTGGAAGAATGATGCGAGGAATTGAGGCTCGCTTTGCCGCAAGTATTTTCTCTTTCAAACCGCCGATGGGGAGAATCCGTCCACGCAACGTGATTTCTCCTGTCATGGCGACATCGTGTCTGGCGGGGATATTTGCTAAACTCGAGGCAAGTGCTGTGGCTATGGTAATCCCCGCTGACGGCCCATCTTTAGGAATGGCGCCTGCGGGAACATGAATATGGATGTCGGTCGTAGCGAAGGTCTCCTGTTTGATGTTTAGCGTGCGGGCCTGTGCACGGACATAACTCAGTGCGGCTTGGGCGGACTCCTTCATGACATCACCGAGATGGCCCGTTAAGGTCAGATTCCCTTTACCCTGCATCCCGGTGGCTTCGACGTGAAGCGTCTCGCCGCCCGTTTCCGTCCACGCGAGCCCGATGGTCAACCCCACCTGATCTTTTTCCTTTTCGGTTTCCGGGAGATATTTGGGAATACCGAAATAGGTGCGGAGAGAATGTGGTGTGATGGAATAGCGTTTCGGTTTGCCTTCGGCGACTCGTCTGGCAACTTTTCGCATGGCATTGGCGAGTTCTCGTTCCAGATTACGGACACCGGCTTCCCGCGTGTAGTGAGTGACGATTCTCTGAACGGCGGGATCGGTCATTCGAAAATATTTTTCCGAGATTCCATGTTGTTCCAGTTGCCGAGGAATTAAATAGCGACGGGCAATCCCAAGTTTTTCTTCTTCGGTATATCCCTGAATTCCAATGATCTCCATTCGATCTCGGAGCGCGGAAAGAATGGGGTCCATGAGATTCGCGGTCGTGATGAACATCACATTGCTGAGGTCGAAAGGGACGCCTAAATAATGATCCGTGAACGCATGATTTTGTTCGGGGTCTAAAACCTCCAAAAGCGCGGCTGAGGGATCGCCACGAAAATCCATTCCCACTTTATCGACTTCATCCAGCATGAACACGGGATTATTCGTTCCTGCCTGCTTGATTCCTTGCATGATACGTCCAGGTAAAGCCCCAACGTACGTTCGGCGATGCCCTCTGATTTCGGCTTCGTCTCGCACGCCGCCCAGACTCATGCGCACAAATTCTCGACCCAAGGCCCGCGCAATGGATTTCCCCAACGACGTTTTTCCCACACCCGGTGGACCGACAAAGCAAAGAATTGGGCCTTTGTGTTTTTCTGTGAGTTTGCGTACGGCCAAATATTCGAGGATGCGTTCTTTGACCTTTTCCAAATCATAGTGGTCCTCGTTGAGGACTTTTTGGGCAGCTTGAATATCCAGATTGTCTGGGGAGGTGTGACTCCAAGGAATCTCAACCATCCATTCCATGTAGGTGCGTACTGTCGCCGCTTCGGCCGTATCAGGGTGCATTTTTTCTAGCCGCTTCAGCTGCTTCTCTGCTTCCTTCATAACCTTTTCTGGCATGTGGCATTCTTCAATACGCTTTCGGAATTCCGCCACTTCTTCCGCCCGATCATCCAATTCTCCGAGTTCTTTTTGAATGGCTTTCAACTGCTCACGCAGGAAATATTCACGCTGGGTTTTATCAATTTCACCCTTGGCGTCGGCCTGGATTTTTTGTTGCATCGACAAGACTTCAATTTCTTTCGAGAGGATCTCCGTCACGCGCTTTAATCGGGTCATCGGATTTTCGATTTCCAAAATTTCCTGGGTTCTTTCCACTTTCAACCCGAGATTCGACACAATGATGTCTGCTAGTCGGCCCGGTTCATCCAGGTTTTCAATGACCACCATGACGTCCGGCATTAACTCTTTCCCAAGACTTGTGAGCCGGTCTATCCCCTCTTTTGCGGTACGAATGACGGCTTCAATCTCGAGAGACGGTGATTGTGCTTGAGAAGCCGATACGGTTTGAATGCGAACGGAGTAAAACGGTTCAGACTGGAGATAGTCGACGATTGTAGCTTTGGCAAGACCTTGCACTAAAATTTTGATCCGTTCATCGGGAAGTTTCAGCATGCGCATGATCATGCCAACGGTCCCGGTTTTAAAAATGTCTGCTGGTTTTGGAGATTCAGTATCGTGGGCTTTCTGAGCCGCCAACAGGACCATTCTATTGCCGGCGAGGGCCGTCTCAATTGCTTTGATTGACATTTCTCGCCCGACAAACAGGGGCAGAACCATGTAAGGAAACACGACGATATCCCGGACGGGAATCAACGGCAAATTGTCAGGAATGTCAATATGTTGAGGAGCGGGATGAAGTTCTTGGTCCATCGATTCTGTGTTCCAACATTAGTGAGTCTTGAAAGATAATTGGTGCGGGTAACAAAAAAACTAGAGCGAGAAAAGGCTTCTTTTGGGTTGCAATACCGGGGGCAAGAGATGAATCGTTCGTCTTTGACCCATGCGGGTTATGACGAGATGCTTCGTCTCAGCATCTGTTTCGACTACAGCAATTGATAGTAAGTGAACGAAAAAATGAATGTCAAGGAAGGAAAATCCATAAAATTCCAACACTTTACAAGTAGTGCACATCTCTTTATAATATAGAGGCCTGTCTTAGCTTTCTTCAGGTTGAAGTTTTGAATTGTCTGACGCATCCCCCCCAGACAAAGACCGTATACCCCTCATCGTTCGTTGCTGGAAGTGAGTTGTGATTTTGTTTTTTCCCGCCTGCCTCATGAGAGCAGGTTTTTGTCCTGAACACAAACGGACGATGATGAAAGTCAATGCCGAGGAGCAGCGTTCCGCCGTTCACACACCCATGGCTCCGCAGAAATCAAGAACCAGCAGAGTGCTCGGTGTCATTTTTTGTTATGGGCTCATGTTCATGAGTGTGCCGTTACCGAGTTGGAGCCAACTTCAAGATTTGGTGGTGGAACGCATTACCGTTCAAGGAAATCTACGAATTGAGGCATCAGCGATTCTCGGAAAAATTACTCTGAAAACGGGAGACCGGATTACGACTCAGGCCACGCGGGAACACATTCAACGGATTTACGACATGGGGTTTTTTGACGATGTGCGAGTCCAGACCGAAACAAGACCAAAGGGGGTGGAGGTCATTTTCGTGGTAAAGGAAAAACCCTTTGTCACGGACATTGTCTTTGATGGGAACGTTGCGTTATCAGACGATAAATTGAAAGAGGTGCTCACGCTGAAGAATCAAGTGTTTCTTGATCAACAAGAGATTAAACTGAGTGCGGAAAATATTCGGGCGGCATATGAAAAGGATGGGTATCATAAGGCCAACGTGATTCCTGTTATTCAGGCGTTACAGGAGAGCCGCAATCGTGTGACCTTTTTTATCCAAGAAGGCGCGCGAGCGAAAATTCAATCGATTCATTTCGTCGGTGCAACCGTCGTCAGTAGAAGTGATTTGTTAGGAGTCACGGCCAATCAAGAGTGGACGTCGTTCCTCTCTCTCCTGACAGACGCTGGCATTTTACACAAAGAAGAACTCGCCAACGATGTAGAGCGGATAAAGGAATATTATTCGAATAGGGGGTATCTTGATGTCCAGGTCAGTATGCCGACTCTTGAACTGAGCGACGATAAAGAATCCGTGACCTTGACATTTCAAATCCATGAAGGCCAGCCCTATACGGTTCAAACGATTCGCTATAAAGGGAACACCGTCTTTGAAGTCGAGGAACTTGAGCGGAATTCGTTTGTCCACCCTCATGATGTGTTTCAACGGACGATCGTTCGAGAAGAGGTTTCTCGCATTACGGACCTGTATGGAAAAAAGGGGTATTCCTTTGCCGAAGTCATACCTGGCTTAGTCCCGAATCCTGAAACGCTCACGACGGAGATTACCTTTACAATGAAAGAGGGATCGCTTATTCGCGTGCGGGAGATTCACATTACTGGGAATGATAAGACGCGTGATAATGTGATTCGCCGAGAGCTGCGAGTGGATGAGCAGGAAGTTCTGAATTCGGTGGCCGTGAAGCGAAGTTTTCAGCGACTCAACAATTTGAATTTTTTTGAAACGGTCGAGCTTTTTCCTGAACAGGTAGAGGAAGATAAAGTGGATGTTGAAGTACGAGTCAAAGAGAAGCCCACAGGGCAGTTCAGTATTGGTGGTGGGTTCAGCACCCTCGATCGATTGACGGCAATTGCCAATATCTCGGAAGGCAATTTGTTTGGCTTAGGGTACATGGTTCGAATTCGTGGACAAATCGGTGCGCGTCGAACCATCGGGGTCTTAACTTTTAGAAATCCGGCACTGTTTGACGGCCCCACTTCCTTTCAAGCCGATGGGTTTAGCACGGAAACGAATTTTTTGACGTATGAAGAAGAAAGAAAAGGGGGAACCATCCAATGGGGACGAGCCTTTTCTGAATATATCTCGGGAAGTTTGACCTTGGTCGGCGAGACAATTAACATTAAAAACCCGGCAAGCGATGCACCAGATTTCATTCGGAACCAACTCGGCACTCAATCCACGACGGGGTTTCGTTCGAGTATTTTTCGGGATACGCGCGACTTTTTTCAAGATCCGCGCACTGGATCCAGAACGGGCCTGCGCATAGGTTTTGGAACCGAGGCGTTGGGGGGGACCAACAATTTCTATCGGTTCAGTCTCGATGGGTTGAAATACATCCCTTGGCCTGTTTGGGACATCCGGACAGCGTTCCGTGGTCGGTTTGGCTTGGCTGAAGGGTATTGGGGGAACGCCGTTCCATTGACGGAACTCTTTTTTGTTGGCGGGATTAATACGATGCGTGGGTTTCAATATGGACGGGCAGGGCCGGTGACTTCCTCTGGAACATTGGCGGGTGGGAATAAACAACTGATCTTTAATGCCGAGTTGATTTTTCCCGTACTTCCTGCTGCGAAATTGAATGGTGTCCTCTTTTTTGATTATGGGAAAGGATTTCATCAAGACGAAGACTTGAATTTGCAGTTGCGGGCTGCGACGGGATTAGAGGTGCGGTGGATTTCGCCGTTTGGGCCTTTACGTGCGGCGTGGGGTCTCAAATTGGATCCTAAGCCTCAAGAACAGCAAAGCGTCTTTGAGTTTTCCGTTGGGAACGTATTTTGACGATCAAGTCATGCTGAGAATAAGTCGCTCAAATGGGGTGTCGTTACCTCTTTATGTCGGTGTTCTCTTGGCAGGAATGTCTCTCATGTTGTCTGTTGGGACTGGTTGCACCACATCGGCTTCTGAAACGTCTGGAACAGAAGGACAAGCTGTATCCGGTGTCCTTGTTGGGGTGGTCGACACGCAATGGTTATTGAAGGAGTCGAAGCTGGGCCGTCAAGTCAATGATGCCCTCAATCAGTTCATGAAGGATCGGCAGACGCTTCTTGAACTCGAACAACAAGAACTGCGGAATTTGGAAAATGAAGTCTTACGCCAGGGCAGTGTCTTAAGTCCCTCGGCCAAGCAACAGAAGGAAGAGCAATTGCGCCGACGTATGTTAGACTACCAACAAAAAGTCGGTGATATGAACCGAGAGTTCCAAGCGAAACAGGCCGAGCTGTTTGGCGAATTCCGTGACCAAGTTGATTTAGTGGTCCAACGCATTGCTCAACAACGGGGGTTGGTTTTAGTCGTGGAAAAAGGGAAGAATACTTCGACTCGGTATTATGACCCAAGTTTGGATTTTTCGTCCCATGTGTTGGACGTGTTAGATCAGACAATGTTCGACTGAGGAAGATCAGTCACCGTGCTATGCCTCACATCATTGACGCCACGCGGAAATGTTACGAACTTTTTTGTTTGAGAGTGTGCACGATGGAGGAGCGGTCATATGGCTGGAAGAGAGACTGTCATCGATACTATTGAAGTGCAATCCATCCTTCCTCATCGTTACCCTTTTTTGCTTGTGGATCGTGTGGTGGAGTTTGAATGCAATCGACGGGCGGTAGGGCTGAAAAATGTCACGATCAATGAGCCATATTTCCAAGGTCATTTTCCTGGGCGGCCTATCTTTCCCGGTGTCTTAATTTTAGAGGCCCTTGCTCAATTAGGTGGAGTGTTGGCCATTCGATCGTCATCCGTTGACGGAGCACCGATCGTGTATCTGACCGGAATTGACAAAGCAAAGTTTCGTAAACCTGTGATTCCTGGGGATCAGATACGGTTGGAAGTCGAAGTGATGAAACGCCGACCACCGTTTTGGAAGATACGAGGGAAGGCCTTTGTCGGGTCGGATCTTGTTTGTGAGGCTGAATCGACGGCGATGCTGACGCCAGAGGCTGCAGCATCGCCGAATTCCGAGATGGGTTAGCCAAAAAATTTAGGGTAATTTTGGCGAGTCGTGGACATGTCTATTCATCCTACAGCTATTGTGCATCCGAAATCTGAACTTGATGAGGATGTGATTGTGGGTCCCTTTTGCGTGGTTGGCGAGCATGTGAAAATCGGTCGAGGCACTGAACTGTGTTCGCACGTGTGCATAGAGGGCATTACAGAAATCGGGCAACGGTGTAAAATCTTTTCGTATGTTTCGATAGGGGCTTCTCCCCAGCACCTTGAATATCATGATGAACCGACTCGTCTAAGTATCGGTGATGAAAATATCTTACGGGAGTATGTTACGATTCATCGCGGGACAGCATTGGGCGGAGGTGTCACGACGATTGGCCAGCACAATTTTTTGATGGCCTATGTGCATATTGCGCATGATTGTCATATCGGCAATTCTGTGATCATAGCCAATGCCGCGACGCTTGCCGGGCATATTTCGATTGGGAATTCTGCCGTCATTGGTGGGTTAGTCGGTGTTCATCAACGGGTGCGAATCGGAGATTATGCCATGATTGGCGGGTGTTCTGCCGTCGCAAAGGACGTGCCTCCGTTTATGCGTGCATCTGGGAATCGAGCCAATCTCTATGGGGTCAATGCCATTGGTCTTCGTCGGGAAAAGTTTTCGGATGAGCGCATCCGCGTGTTGAAACAGGCCTACAGCTTGCTGTTCCGAAAAAACCAACGCATGGCCGATTCTATTCAACTGGTGCGTCATCAATTCCAAGAGAGTCCGGACGTTTTAGCCCTGCTTACATTTTTGGAAACCTCGATTCGTGGAACGTGTCGCTCTGCGCGAAAAGGTCAGGGCGGGCAGGAAGACTGTTAGGTGTTCATACCCGCTGTGACTCAGGAACGGTCGTCATCAATGCTCCCGCTTCCTTGCCCTGGTGCATGGATGGGTCTCATCGCAGGCAACGGTCGGTTTCCCATCATTTTTGCTGAAAATGCCAGAAAACTTGGGTTTCGAGTGTCTGCCGTTGCCCATCAGGGTGAGACGGCTCCCGAGTTGGAGCAGGTTGTCGATCGGATGCATTGGGTTCGCATTGGCCAATTTGGGAAAGTCATTCAAGCCCTCAAACATGACGGCGTACAGCAAGCCGTGATGCTGGGGGGGATGAAAAAGACGCATCTCTTTTCTGATGTTCGTCCGGACTTCTGGGCCATGGCGTTCTTTACCAAACTGAAATCGTGGAAGGATGATCATATTCTCAGGGCGATTGCCGACGGCCTGGAAGACGAAGGAATTACGATTCGAGAGTCCACGTTTGGGCTTTCAAATATTGTCGTTCCGGAAGGGGTCTTGACTCGGCGTCGGCTGTCCAAGAAAGAGCAAGAGGATGTGTCCTACGGATGGAGTATTGCGAAAGAGGTCGGCCAAATGGATATTGGCCAATGCGTGGTGGTCAAAGATCGTGTGATTGTCGCGGTTGAAGCGGTTGAAGGGACGGATGAGACCATCCGGCGCGCCGGCCGATTGGCTCGGAATGGGGCCGTCGTTGTCAAGTGTTGCAAACCTCAACAAGATTTACGTTTTGATTTGCCTGCGGTCGGTTCCCAAACCATCGACGTGATGAATGAAGTCAAGGCTTCGGTGTTAGCCCTAGAGGCCTCCAAAACTATTATGCTTGATCGAGAAGAGATGCTGGAAAAAGCGTATCAGGCCGACATCGCAATCATTGGTGTCCCGGGATAATTGAGGAGTGGGTATTTCGCACGATTCCGCAACCACCTTGTCGTGTTCTGACGGTCCCCATACCTTGGCTCCCTTCCCCAACTTCCTTTTTAACTAGACAGGTTGGCAGACCTCGTTGCGCCGGGGTTTCAGGTTTCTTCTGTCGTCTCATGTGATTCAATCGGAAGAAGACGAAATATGGAAGTCAGCAAAGTTGGCGTCATCGGGGTCGGATATTTCGGGCAACATCATGCCCGTCTCTATTCTGAATTGCCTCAGACCCATTTAGTGGGCGTGGCTGATCTTGATCAAACCAGACGGACCGAGATAGGCAATCGTTTTGGCGTGGCACATCTTGGGGATTATCAAGACTTGTTACCACAAGTCGATGCGGTGAGCGTCGCCGTGCCTACTTTGCAGCACCAAACGGTGGTGCGAAACTGCCTCGAAGCCGGTGTGCACGTCCTGGTTGAAAAGCCCATTGCGGCCACGCCGGAAGAAGGGCTGCAGATGGTCCACTGTGCGAAGCAGAACAATCTGATTTTGCACGTAGGGCACGTTGAACGGTTTAATCCCGTCAGGGATCTGGTCCAGGATCTTCTTTCGAATCCTCGGTTTATCGAATGCCATCGACTCGCCCTTTTTCAACCACGGGGAACAGACATTGACGTGGCGTTGGATTTGATGATTCATGACGTTGACCTTATTTTGTCCTTTGGGTTGGGGCAAGTAAAGGAAGTGAAAGCCGTGGGAGCCACGGTTCTTTCTTCGCAGGTTGATTTTGCGCATGCTCGAGTCGAATTTTCCAAAGGGTGTATCGTCAATTTTACGGCTAGCCGAATATCGACCGGCCGTTTGCGAAAAATGCGTCTCTTACAGGAAAAGCTGTATCTTTCCGTTGATTTTTCCTCTCGCCAAGGCATTGTGTATCGACAAACTGGGCTCACGGCTGCTGAATCATCCGTGAGTGAGGAACCGATTCAGGCAGGGGATGAAGAACCGCTTAAACGGGAATTGCAAGCCTTTGTGCAATCCATTCAAACGGGTGCTCCGGTCGGTGTCTCTGGTGAAGAAGGCTTGGCTGCCCTAGAGTTAGTCCATAGGATTATTCATTCCATCCGTGGAGCTCCTTATCCTCTAACCGGGCTTTCAGAGAGTGAAGCCTCCTTTTCTTAGTGGTGTTCGTGGGGTATGGCTGGTCTGTCAATCATGATTGTCACTGGCGAGGCATCGGGAGATCTTCATGGTGCAAATCTGGCAAAAGCCTTGAAGAAACTCCAGCCTGAAATCAGACTGGTTGGGGTAGGCGGGCAACACATGCGAGCCGCAGGGGTAGAACTGGTGCAAGGATTACATCGTTTGGACGTCGTCGGGATTCCAGGACCCGTCACGATTTGGAAGGGCATTGCCAACATTGTGATCCTGAAACGCTTTTTTCGACGGGAATCCTTGGATGGCGTGGTCTTTGTTGATAATCCGTCGATGAATCTTCGATTGGCTAGGATTGCGACTAAACTTGGCCACCGTGTGATCTATTATATTGCTCCGCAAATTTGGGCATGGGGCCGGCATCGGATCAATATGATGAAGCGCGTGGTACGCCGGATGATCGTGATTTTACCATTTGAGGAACCAATGTACCGTGCCGCCGACATGCCCTGTAGTTTTGTGGGACATCCTTTACTCGATCACATGGCACAACACTATGATGCAGCTTGTCTCCGACAGGAATTGAGGCTCCCTGCTCAAGGATTACTTCTTGGGATTTTTCCCGGGAGCCGTCAGTCCGAAGTTCAGTCGCTTTTGCCGACTATGATGGAGGCGGTGGCACGAATCAGAGAATCGTTTCCCGACCTCCATTGTGTCATTGGACAAGCGCCCACGGTCACCGAGGACTGGATAAACGAGGTGATTGATCGAAAGAAGCTTCCCGTGACCGTGGTCCTGAACCAGCCGACTGAAGTCATGGCGGCTGCTGATTTACTGTTGGTGGCCTCGGGGACTGCCACCTTGCAGGCAGCCCTGGTCGGTACACCCATGATCCTCACGTATCGTGTTTCTTGGTTCACCTATCTTTTTGCCAAAATGATGGTTGCCGTCGAACAGATCGGTTTGGTCAATCTGGTGGCCGGGCGTGGCATTGTTCCGGAATTGTTGCAATCGGAGGCGACGGCAGAGCGGCTGAGCGAGGAGGGCCTTCGCCTTCTCAACGATCGAACGCAGTATGAGCAAATGCGAGAAGCCTTGGATGGCATTCGTGCTCGGCTTGGAACTCCTGGGGCTTCGCTGAGAGCGGCGGAGGTGGTGTTGGCCGAATGTCAGACATGACCATTTTTTTTAGGATTTTGTCTTACTTTCATGCGTACCGTGTTCGGTTGGTCGTGGCCTGCTTGTGTGCAGCGGGTGTGGCAGGAATGTCAGGACTGTATGCTTGGCTGGTTCAACCGGTTTTAGATGAAATTTTTATTGCTAAAGATCAAATGCTTCTCATGGTCTTGCCCCTCGTGATTCTCGGGTCGGCTACGTTAAAAGGCGCCTTCGCGTATGGGCAGTCCTATTTGATGAGTTACGTAGGGCATCGTATTGTGGCAGAAATTCGGCAACAATTGTTCGGACAGTTTCTCCGGCTTTCGTTGGCGTTTCATCATCGGCATTCCAGCGGCCGTTTGGTCGCGAGAATCATGAATGACGTCAATGAAATGGCCAATGCCATTCCCAATGTAATTAAGGATTTGTTTCAACAAGGGCTTACCTTTCTGACGTTGAGTAGTGTGGCGTTTTATCAGAATTGGAAGTTGACCATGGTGTTGATTTTGGTGATGCCGGTGTCAACCTATACCATAGTCAAAATCGGCAAGCGGTTACGCAAATTGGCCACGAGAGGGCAAGAGTCGATGGGGGATATGGCTTCTGCGCTGAAAGAAGCCTTTGCCGGCATTCGAATTGTCAAAGCATACGGGGGAGAACACATTGAACAACAACGTTTTGCCAAGGGAAATACGTCTTATTTGCGAGCGACTATGAAGTCGGCACAACTCGGTGCGCTGACTTCACCGCTGTTGGAGGTGATCGGGATAGGCGGAATTGCTATTATTATTTGGTACGGTGGGTCTTTAGTCATTGATGATCAAATGAAACCCGGCGAATTTTTTTCCCTTTTAGCGGCGACGTTTATGGCGTATGCCCCGTTGAGAAAACTTGCCGGTGCCAATGTGCTGATTCAACGAGCGTTTGCTGCGGCGAATCGAGTCTTTGAAATGCTGGATAAGGAGCATGAGTTCGTTCATGATCATGGTCATGCGAAGTTGCCGAACATCTCACGTTCCCTGGAGTTTCGAAACGTGAGCTTTTGTTATGAAGGTGGTGATAAACCGGCAATTGAACATATTCACCTGACTGTTGAATGTGGCGAAGTAGTGGCGTTGGTAGGGAAAAGCGGGAGCGGTAAATCCACCTTAGTGAGTTTGGTTCCGAGGTTTTATGATCCATCTGAAGGCCACATTTTAATCGATGGTCGAAAGATTAGGGACGTGACGTTGACCTCTCTGCGAGCACAGCTTGCCATTGTCTCTCAAGAGACGGTCTTGTTTGATGAAACCATACGGGCTAACATTGCGTACGGACGCACGGAGGCGTGCGAAGAAGAAATTATCCAGGCGGCACAGGCAGGATACGCGTGGGAATTTATTGAGGAATTGCCTGAGGGGTTGGATACGTTGATTGGAGAGAATGGCGTCAAACTTTCCGGAGGGCAACGTCAACGGTTAGCCATCGCACGCGCGATGTTGCGCAATCCTCCTCTGCTTATTCTGGATGAAGCCACCTCTGCATTGGACACTGAGTCTGAACGAAAAGTCCAGGCGGCCTTGGCAGAATTGATGAAAAATCGGACGACGTTAGTCATTGCCCACCGCCTGTCTACGGTTCAGCATGCGGATCGTATCGTGGTTCTGGATGAAGGGCGCATTGTGGAAGCCGGCATCCATCATGAATTGCTTCGTCGAGATGGGATTTACACGCGACTGTATCAAACCCAATTTCATGATGTTCCGGCCGCATCCACGTTGCGGTAGTCAAGGAAGGGCAATATCTTTTATGATGAAGCGGCTGCAATTGAACATTTTGTCATTTTGGGGCGCCGCGACGATTCAGCTTCTCGGTCAATCAATGGCATGGACGGCTTACGGATCCGAGCAAGTCGATCGTCTCTATCAGGAAGGCCGCAATATTATTATTGCATTTTGGCACGGGCAACAGTTGATGATGCCGTTAGCCTACCGTGGCCGGCAGGCTCGGATTCTGATTAGTCAGCATCGAGATGGGGAACTCATTTATCGAATCGTCAAACGATTTGGATTCGGAGCAATCCGCGGATCAACCACGAGGGGTGGGCAAGGAGCCTTGCGTCAGCTCATTCGCTCAGGACGACAAGGCCTTGATCTTGTCATCACGCCGGATGGTCCCAAAGGGCCTAGGCACCGTGTTCAATCAGGTGTCGTTGCTCTCGCCAAAGTCACAGGCATGCCTATCATTCCTCTGACGTTTGCGTGTTCAAAAAAAAAGTCTTTTTCAGTTGGGATCGCTTTATCGTCCCGTATCCGTTTTCGCACGGGATCTTTATGTGGGGCAACCCGATTCAGGTTGCCCGCCACGCCGATGCTGCGACTATGGAACGAATACGGTTGGAGTTGGAAACGACCCTCTCGGCAATGTCATCCGAAGCAGAAACGATGCGTCATGACTCGAGTGAATAGCCAGCCGTTGCTCCGATTGAGGTCCTACGCGACGATCCCTGATGCCCCTTCTTGAAAACGGGAGATCCGGTTATTTCCCTCTCGATCCTCTTAGGGTTAGATCTGAGATGTGGTATGGTATTTATAATTTGCTCCTTCTTCTCGGTTTTCCATTTATTCTTTGTGGGTTGCTGATCAAAAAACGATGTCGAGCCGGCCTGCGACAACGAATAGGATGGGTTGTCCCTCAAGGGTGGGGTTCTCAGGATAAAGTCCTCTGGGTTCATGCCGTGTCATTGGGGGAAGTTTCCGCTGTTGTGCCGTTTGTTACCGTCCTTCATCACCGGTATCCTGCAGTCAAGATCATCGTATCGACCATCACGGAAACCGGACGAGAAGCCGTGGAACAACGATTAGCCGGCATCGCAACTCACTGCTTTTTGCCGCTTGATTATCCTTGGATTGTCAACCGGTTTATTCAATCCCTGAACCCCATAGGGTTTTTAGTCGTCGAAACCGAGCTTTGGCCGAATTTATTGCGAATGCTCTCTCGCCTGGGCATTCCTTCTGTTATTGTGAATGGCCGATTGTCCTCCCGTTCCTTTTTCCGATATCAGTGGATTCGGCCGTTCATGCGACAGATTCTCTCAACCGTATCGTTAGGGCTTCTGCAATCTGGCCGAGATGCACGCCGGTTTGTCGAGTTAGGGGCTTCGCCGGATCGGATGTGCAGTACGGGGAATATGAAATTTGATCTGACAATGAATGGAGGTTTTTCTCCTCAGCAATCGGTCGAACGTTCAGCATTTGGTGTGTCGGAAACCGAACGGCTGATTATCGCAGGCAGCACTCATCCCGCTGAAGAAGAAATCCTTTTGGAAAGTTATCGCGCCTTGATCCGTTCATTCCCCAATGTGGTCTTGCTGTTAGCTCCACGCCATATTGAACGAAGTGCTGTTCTGGTTCAAACCGTTCAGGAGTTTGGGCTTCCTGTCGTGAGACGAAGCCAGTTGCTGCAAGGGGTTCATTTTGATGAAAAACTCGTGGGACCCCGGGTCATTCTTCTTGATACCCGAGGAGAATTAGCTCAAGTGTACGGGTTGGCGTTTATCGCGTTTGTCGGAGGGACATTGGTTCCGGTTGGAGGGCACAATCTCTTGGAACCGGCAGCCTGGGGAAAACCGGTGTGTTTTGGTCCGTACACCGATCATTGTCGGGAAATCGCAGATTTATTGATTGAGGCCGGAGGTGGAACTCGAGTGCGCAACGGGCAGGAATTGACAGAAACATTCATCAAGGGAATTCAAAATCGGAATTGGGTGTCTCATGCAGGTCAACGTGCGCGAAAGGTCATTGATGACAATCAAGGCGTGGTCGAGAGAAATTTGAATATGGTTGAGCACGTTATCGGCTTTCGCGAAACATAATCATCCCTTTTTCTTATGAGGTATTCCCTCAATCGAGCATTCATGACCCCATGATGAATGGATGGAAGTTGCTGCTTACTGGCCCGTATCAATGCGCGACACGTTTTCGGATATGGCTGTATGAGCAAGGGTGGTTAACGCGACATCGGTTGCCTTGCCCCGTCATCAGTGTGGGGAATCTTACAGTTGGTGGAACGGGCAAAACGCCTATAGCAATGTGGGTGGCCGAAAAGCTGTTGGAACAAGGGAAAAAGGTGGGTATCCTCAGTCGAGGGTACCGTCGAAAAAGCCGACAAAAATTTTTGCTGGTATCCGATGGCAGGTCTATCCTTGTCGGACCCCATGAAGCAGGCGATGAACCCTATTTGATGGCGCGACGATGTCAGGGTGTTGTCGTAGCGGTTGGGGCTGATCGATATCAACTGGGCCGTTGGGTATTAAGACAAATGCCCCTTGACTGTTTCATTTTAGATGATGGGTTTCAACATGTAGGCCTTGATCGTGACGTGAATTTGTTGCTGGTTGATAGTTCCGATCTGAATGGGATCAAAGGGCTTCTTCCCATAGGCAAACTTCGGGAACTGCTTGGTGAAGCAAGAAGAGCCTCAGATATTATTCTGACGCGAGTTGAAGATGAATCAGCGATTTCTAAGATAGTCGAACCCCTAGAGACAGCCATGGGTTGCATGATCAATCCCATCACGACAAGATTTACGGTCAAAAAATTAGTTGGTGCATCGGAATCCATGCATCAGACTCTTTCCGATATCCGCGGGAAAAAATCGCTCATCTTCAGCGGTGTTGGCAATTCGAATCAGTTTCGTCGGACAGTGAATGCACTCGGTGTGCGCGTGGCGGATGAACTTGTTTTTCCAGATCATGAAGCGTATGTCCCTTCTAAGATCAAAGAGATTTATCGACGTATTGAGCAGAGTCAGCCGGCTTTGGTGCTCACAACGGAAAAGGATCTCATGAAAGTTCAAGCAAGTTGGGCGCTCTCTACTCCTGTGTTTGCTGTTTCTCTTGAGGTAGAGTTTTTGAATGGCCAACATCGATTAGAAAAAGCATTATTGGCTTTGTAACGGGTGTTCATTGTTTTGATTTTGCTGAAAGAAGACAGCGAATTTTGCAATAGCCATGGCTGTACAAGCGTTCAAGATCCAACCAGACAAGGCAAAGAAAATTTTGGTTCGTGGGCCGAATTGGATCGGTGACGCCGTGATGTGCGTCCCAGCCGTAGAAGCGATTCGTCAAGCGTTTCCCGATTCGGAAATTTCCCTTTTAGTTCGTCCCGCGATTGGCGAGTTATTTATTGGGCATCCCAGTGTGCACCACATTGTCGTGTATGATCACCAAGGGATCCATGCAGGATGGCGAGGAAAGTTGAGGTTGGCCGCAAGCCTTCGTAAGGGAAGGTATGATCTGGCTTTGTTCTTTCAAAATGCTTTTGAAGCGGCATTGTTGGGCGTGCTTGCTGGAATTCCTCTGCGATACGGGTATGCCACGGATGGTCGGAAGTTGTTGCTCACGCATCCTGTCGCTCTGAATAGCATGCATACGGTACACCAGGTTCACTATTATATGGACCTGCTTGGTCCTCTTGGACAAGAGACATTCACCCCGAAGCCGATGCTCCATGTGTCTCCCGAAGAGCAGGCACGGGCAGATCGCTTGTTGCAAGAAGGTGGCATCCAGGCTTCAGAAGTTATCATTGGTTTGAATCCAGGATCCGTTTATGGCGGGGCGAAGCGCTGGTTGCCCGAACGTTTTGCTGCCGTGGCTGATCGGTTAATAGGTGAGTTGCGGCAGCAGGTTCCAAGTTCTGTTCGATGTTTGATCGTCGGAGGTTCGGGAGAGGAGGTATTGGGTGAGGCCGTTGCCCAACGGATGGGTTCAAACCCGCTGGTCCTTTCGGGAAGAACCTCATTAGGCGAGTTAAAAGCAATTCTTCAACGATGTCATCTTTTTGTGACGAATGATACAGGCCCGATGCATATGGCGAATGCCTTAGGCGTTCCCGTTGTGGCTGTTTTTGGTCCAACCGATCCTGCGACCACGGCACCCTATAATGCCCTGCATACGATTGCAAGAAATCCTGTAGGCTGTTCACCCTGTTTCCTTCGCGAATGTCCCATTGATCATCGTTGTATGACTTCAATCTCCACCGATCAAGTGGTTCAAGCTGCGAAAGGGATCCTCGAAGGACATGGGGTATCCTGATAGGCAGCGTCACCTCTGAGCATGTCTGGCCATGACCTCCAATCATGTGGCTGTATTTTTGGATCGTGATGGGACGCTGAATCCGGACACCCAGTATCTTGCGTCCTCCAAGGCCTTTGAATTGTTCCCGAAGGTGCCGGAGGCGATTCGGCAATTAAATCTCGCAGGCCTGAAAGTCATTCTGGTGAGTAACCAATCCGGTATTGCACGTGGTTATTTTTCGCTTCAGAACCTGGAAGCTATTCATAAAAAATTAGAAAATGGTCTCGCCGAAGCAAAGGCTTGGTTGGATGACGTGTTCGTTTGTCCGCATCATCCTGATGACGGATGCCGGTGTCGAAAACCGAATCCTGGAATGATCGAACAAGCCGTCGTGCGCCATACAATTGATTTGTCAAAAAGTTATGTCGTGGGCGATCAGCATCTCGATATCGAGTTGGCTCATCAGGTAGGGGCCAAAGGCGTTTTGGTCATGACAGGTCCCGACGGTCATGACTCTGTCGCCATCTGTCACAAGAAAAAATTGCCGGTCGATTTCATCGCTCCCTGTTTCACTGATGCGGTCTCCTGGATCCTGCGGCAGAGTCGGCAAGGTTGCTGACACCTGTCTGCTGAGATGGCAATTTCGACGCTCTTTGTTCCATAGCGGTATGCTTGCGTTTCAACCTAAGAATGTTTTGATTATTAAGCCGAGCTCATTAGGGGATATCATCCATGCCCTGCCGACCTTGAGTGCGTTACGTGCAGTTTTTCCTTATTCGCGAATTTCCTGGTTGGTCAAATCGGAATGGGCAGAATTGCTAGAAGGCCATCCCGATCTCTCTGAAGTCATCCCTGTCGACTTTCGTCTTCGCTCTTGGTGGAAGATCATCGCAATGGTTCGCGAGCAGGCGTTTGATTGTGTGGTGGATCTGCAAGGCTTATTCCGGTCCGGCCTGCTTGCCAAGCTGTCAGGATCTTCGGTTCGTGTGGGGTTTGCGCAAGGACGGGAAGGAAGTCCGTGGTTTTATACCCATCGTGTTCGATTGCCAAATGATGGCAAACAGCCCTGGCGTTTACTGGATATCCATGCGGTCGACCGAAACCTCGAGATTGCAAAATTTTTTGGTGCTTCCACGGAACATCCACGGTTTTGGTTGCCGAGATGGCAGGAAGATCGAGCTGTGATTCATCAGTTGTTCGCCGGAGGAGAGGTGGAACCTCAGGATCGGCTTATTGCCATAGCCCCGGCCTCCAAGCATACCATGAAAAACTGGCCACTTGAGCGGTTTCTTGAGGTGGCCGTGTCTTTGGCAAAACAAAAGGACATTAAAATTGTTCTGATCGGATCACCAGCTGAATCCCAAATCAGTCAGCGTTTTTCCAAGGTACTGGGACCCGCGTTAATCAATCTGATTGGAAAAACGCGGATTCGCCAATTGAGCCTTGTCTTTGATAAAGTCCAACTGTGTATTGCGAATGATTCAGGCCCGATTCACATGGCGGCTGCTTGCCGGGTGCCGGTGATTGCGTGTTTTGGTCCTACGAATCCCCAAGCGACCGGTCCTTATGGGATAGGCCATGTTCGTATGGTCAGTCATACCACAGCCTGTCGCCCGTGTGGATTACGGAAATGCCAAAACTCGTATCATCTGGAATGTTTGGAATCTATTTCGGCTGAAGAAGTCATAGGTCAAGCCGAAAGAATGTTAGCGATGACATCCCCTTTCCCTGGACGGGAGAGGCTAGGGTGAGAGGGACAGGCTCTTTCCTTCCTGTCATTCCCCACATTTTTAATCGGGAATCCAGGGTTCTATTCTAAGCATGAGTGAATATTTACAATGTCCGCCGTCTCTTAGCGGGAATGTAGGAATTTGTCATCCGAAGCGAAGGAAGAAATTGCATCTTGAAAATATCAGCAGTCGTCATTGCGTATAACGATGAACCGAATATGCGGCCGTGCCTGGAGAGCGTGAAATGGGCTGATGAATTGGTTGTCGTGGATTCGTATAGTACCGATGCCACGGCAGCCATTAGCCGCGAATATACTGATAACGTGTTTCAACATGAATTCACCGGATTCGGGAAACTTCGAAATGAGGCGATTGCTCACGCCACTCATGACTGGATCTTGAGTCTGGATACGGATGAACGAGCGACGGTTGAGTTACAGGAAGAAGTCCGCTACCAACTCGAACAGGGCCCTGAAGCCGATGCCTTTCTTGTCCCGCGCAGGAATTATTTTTTAGGCCGATGGATCAAACGGAGCGGGTGGTATCCTGATTACCGTCAACCTCAATTTTTTCATAAAGGCCGTCTGCGCTACAAGCCGGACCTCGTGCATGAATCCTATGAACTGGATGGACGACTTGGATATTTGCAATCGCCTGTTGATCAATACCCTTTTCGGGACATTGATCATTATCTTATGAAGATGGATCGGTATTCCACGCTCATGGCTGAAGAAATGGTCAAGCGAGGCCGAGCGTTTCATGTTCATCAGCTTTTCTCTCATCCCCTGTTTACCTTTATGAAAATGTACGTGCTGCGAAGGGGGGGGTTAGACGGCAAGCCGGGGCTTATCCTGGCTGGTCTCTATGCCTACTATACCTTTGTAAAGTACGCTAAGTTTTGGGAGATGACTGAAAATCCTCTAATGGACGCTCAAAACAGTCATGTAAATGAAATTAAACGTTAAGCAATATTTTTTGATGTCCTTCTGTGAGGAAGGGAAATCAAGGTGCGTTAAGGACCTCCCGCTTGAGGCTGCACAGAACGGGTTCACGTGAAACCAATACGGATTCTTCAAACCGACTCATCAATGACGCTGGGAGGGCAAGAATATGCCACCCTAGCTTTGACAGAGGGACAGAGAAAAAGAGGGTATTATGTTCAGTTGGTCATTCGGCCGCATAGCCAATTGGCACGCATTGCTCAGGAACGCCACATTCCTCACTATACTCTTCTCATGGGGAAGCCGCTGTATCCCTGGGCGATTTTGAAACTTGTGACCATCCTGCACAAGCATCAAATTGACATTATTCATACTCATGGATCACGTGATAGTTGGATCGGTGGGGTGGCGTCAAAATTGTCTCCGCAACGCCCGCGCATGGTATTGACGAGACATAAAACGACTCCGATTGCCAAAAATTTTGTGAACAACCTGTTATATCATTCTCTTGTGGATACCATTGTAACAACCGGAGGGGAAACTACAAGGAGAGCTCTCATTGAAGAGCATGGATTCCATGAAGCCAAAGTTGTTACTATACCTACTGGTGCAGATATCTCCAAATTTTCCCCTAAGATCGACGGCAGGAAATTCAGGGAAGAAATTGGCGTGAAGAAAGACGAATTTCTCGTCGGTGCGGTGTGTTTTTTGCGAAGCTATAAAGGCCTTGAGTATTTTATTGATGCGGCTCATATCGTTCTTGAGCAGATGCCTTACTGTCGTTTTGTCCTTGTCGGCGATGGCCCTGAAAAAGAACGGCTGTTAAAAAAAATAACTGGGATGTGGCTGGAAAAAAGGATTGTAATCATTGGACATCGAAATGATGTCCCGGAGGTCATGGCTGCTCTGGATGTTTTTGTGGTTGCCTCCACGTCTGATGAAACCTTGACTCAAACTATTCCACAAGCTTTGGCCATGGAGGTGCCTGTGGTCGCAACAAACGTGGGGGGCATTTCAGATATTGTTTGTCACCAGGAAACTGGATTTCTCGTCCCCCCAAAGGATGCTCACGCTTTAGCCAGCCAGATTGTTGACGTATTGCGTCATATGGAACTTTCCAAGGAAACGGCTCGAAAAGGGCGAAAGTTGGTTGTGGATTGCTTCAGCTCAGAAAATACCGTAAAAAAAAACGATCTGGTGTACCGGAATCTTCTTATGCCTTAGACAAATGAATTTCAGAGAGATTGTTGAGTCTTCAGATTTTCAACAAAATCAGGAAGTTGAGTGTATGAACGTCAGCGGGTTGACATTCATGCGGAATGCCATTCAATACGACTTTCCGATCGTTGAAGCCATTACGTCAGCGTTGCCACTTGTGGATGAGTGTATCGTCAACGTCGGGCACTCCGAAGACGATACCCTGGAACGTATTCGGTCGATCGGGTCACAGAAGATTAGGATCATTGAGACGGAATGAGATGAGGATTTGTGCGTAAAGGGAGAAATATTCAGCATACAACAGGATATTGCCTGTAGCCGAACGAAAATAATTAGGAATGGCTAGAAAAGTCTTACGAGTGAATACGTAGAGACCGCGGGTGGCGCTGTGGGGTACGAAGAGGGTGGCCCCAGCCCGCCCGAAGAGGAGGACGGCGTCACGGGCGGCCGTGCCGAGCGACCGGAGCCCCCTCGCGGCCGGGCCGCTCTGCCGTCTGATGGCGTTGGCGCCACCGGCCACCCCTCCGAGCTGCCCTTTGAGCCTGTTGAGCCGCTCGGGCGTCTGCCCGAGGTCGGCCTGGATCCGCAACGCGAGCCTGAGGTCTCTAGCCATGGCTCCGATCTCCTCCGAGGGCTTGACGCCCCCTCGCGGCCGTGGTATCCTGTTGGGTATGGATCATGGGACGTTTCGAGAGTGGGTCCTCTTCTTTGTGGTGGGCATCTTCGGCCCCGCTGCCGTCTGTGGGCTGCTGCTGGCCGGCCTCGTCGCCCTCATCAACACCATCTACTGACCCTCACCCGCCGGAGATCGCGCAGGTCGCTCTCGAGTCGAGTGAGCTTGGCTCTCGTCTGCCCGAGCTCCGTGGCAATCCGCAGGCTGAGCTTGAGATCTCTCCCCGCCATGTGCTAGTCTCCGCTCACGTATGGATATTCAAGAAGACACCCTCTGGGATCTGCTGAAATTTGTCCTCCTCGCCGGCGTGATGCTCCCCCTCGGCCTGGTGCTGGTGCCGGTGGCGGTGCTCGCCGGGCTCACCCTCCTGCTGGATTACTTCTGGCTCTAGGCGCCCTGCTCATCATCACGGCTTCTCCCTTCCCCAGGACGCTGCCGCGAGACGACCTGGCCTCCCTGCGGCTGTACCGCGAGGTACTTCGGGACGAGCGGGTGGCGAGTGCGCTGGACCAGCGGCTCGACGCCGCCGTGGCCAAGTCCTGGGCCGTGGAGCCCGGGGGGGAGCGGCGGCGGGATCGGCGCGCCGCTGAGGCCCTGCGCGACGAACTCCAGGCGCTCGATCTCGATCTCGTGTGCCGGCGACTGCTCTACGCCGTCTGGTATGGCTACGCCGTGGCCGAGGCCGTCTGGCAGCCCTCTGCCGCCGGCGTGCATCTGGCCGCCCTGAGGGTCCGCGCACCGGATCGCTTCTGCTGGGATGCCCGGGGCGACCTGGCTCTGCGCACCGAAGCGGCGCCTCAGGGCGTGCCCGTGCCGCCGCACAAATTTGTCCTGCTCGCCCGCCCGGGGGAGCACGGCGACGTGCCGCACGGGGTCGGCCTGGCCCGCTGGTGCTATTGGCCCGTGGAGCTCAAGCGCCTCGGGGTCAAATTTTGGGCCACGGCACTTGAAAAATTTGGGACCCCGACGGCGAAGGCCACGTATCGCCGGGGGGCCGACCAGGCCGAGGTGGATCGGCTGCTGGGGCTACTCCGCGACCTGGCGGGGGCCTCCGGCGTCGCCATCCCCGAGGACCAATCGATCGAGCTCTTAGAGGCCGTGCGGCGCTCGGAGGGCAGCCACCTGGCCTATATCGAGTATTGGGATCGGGCGATCACCCGGCGCATCCTCGGCCAATCCTCGACCACCGACCAAGGCCCCTGGCGGGGCACCGCGGAGGTCCAAAAAGATGTACGCGACGAGACCGTCGAAGCCGACTGCCGGCTACTGGACGCAGCCCTCAATACCTCCGTGGTGCGCTGGTGGGCGGCCTGGAATTGGCCGGGGGCGGCCGTGCCGCGGCTGCACCGCGATGCCGCCCCGCCGGAGGATCTCGATGCCCGGGCCGTGCGCGAGGAGATCGTGGCCCGCACCGCCGGGCGGCGCCCGACGCTCGCCCACGTGCAATCGGTCTACGGCGGCGAGTGGGTGGAGACGCCCGCCCACGCCGGCACTCCGGCGCCCGCTCCGGGCGCACCGGTGACGCTCGCCGCCCACTCGCTCCCTCTTCGCCCCCTCTCCTCACGGGAGAGCCCCGGGGTGAGGGCAGCCCGGGCCACCGACGCCACCCTGGAGGCCGCCACCTCCGCGATCCTGGATGACTGGGAGCCGCTGCTGGAGC
This sequence comes from Nitrospirales bacterium, assembly GCA_963422365.1. GTDB lineage: Bacteria > Nitrospirota > Nitrospiria > Nitrospirales > UBA8639 > Bin75. Next base: position 2,213,907 of record OY729426.1, on the reverse strand, counting down.
CCGTGGTCGCCCCGGTGCGCGAGGTCGTCGGCCAAGCCACGTCTCTGGCGGCGGTGAGCGCCGCACTGGAGCAGGGGCCGGGCGGTGAGGCGGCCGTCGACCCTGTGACGCAGCGCCTGCACCGGACCGGATTTGCTGCCGACCTGTCGGGAGCCGCGGACCCCCCGGAGGCCTCAGGATGAGCCCTTGCACCGGCTGGGCACGGGGGCTGCCGCCTCGCGGCCGACCCGCGGCAGCGTCCCCCTTCTTTCTCCCGCTCCCTCTGGGAGAGGGGCTGGGGGTGAGGGACCCAACGGACTGATGCCTGACCCGGAGATTCTCAATCTGCCCGCCGCCGAGGCCGTCGACCATTTCCGGGCCAAGGGCTTTCACGTGGGCTTCGACTGGCGGGACACCGACGCGGCCCTGCACGTGCGCAGCTTTACGGTCGCGAAAATGCTGCAACTCGATCTATTGCAGGACGTGCGCGTGGCCGTCGACGCGGCGCTCGCAGAGGGCACCACGCTGTCTCACTTCCAGGACGCCCTCGAGCCGCTCCTAGTGCGCAAGGGCTGGTGGGGCCAGCAGTGGCAGCCCGATCCCCTGACGGGCACGCCCCGGCGGGTGACACTCGGCAGCCTCGCCCGCCTGCGCACCATCTTCCGCACCAATCTCGCCACCGCCTATAGCGCCGGCCGCTGGGCTCGCATCGACCGGGTCAAAGCCGAGCTGCCGTATCTCCGGTACGTGGCGGTGTTGGACGGCCGCACCCGGCCCGCGCACGCGGCCTGGCATGGCACGGTGCTGCCGGTGGACGATCCCTGGTGGCAGACCCATTACCCGCCCAACGGCTGGAACTGTCGCTGCCTGGTCCAGCAACTGGATGCGGCCGACCTCGCGAGCCACGGCTATCGGGTGGCCGACGGCCCCCCGGCGGGCTCCGAGCGCCGGGTGCCCTGGCAGAATCGCCGCACGGGCCGGGTGACGCAGGTGCCCGTGGGCCTTGAGCCCGGGTGGGCGCATCACGTGGGCCGGGCCCAGGTGGATCGGGCGGTGGCGGATCAGTTTATCGGCCGGTTGGACGCGGCGCCCGCGGCCCTGGCGCAGGCGGCTATCGGGCAGCCCTGGGGCGGGGCGGTGTTCCGGCAATTCTTGCATCCGCCCTCAGGGACCCGACGGCCTGAGGCTGACGCCGGGGCGGGGCCGATGGGCGATTGGCCCGTGGCAGTGCTGCCGCCGGCGGTGCAGCAGACCCTCGGGGGCCTGTCCCGGACGGTGCGGCTCTCCCCCTGGACCGCAGAGAAACAGGCCGGGCGCATCCCGGGGATCCCCGGCCACCCCGATGTGGCACCCACGGATTACGCCCGGGTGCAGAAGATCCTGGATGAGGGGGAGTGGTTCTCTGGGGTCAATCGCCAAACCGGACGACGGTTGGATCGGGTGCTCGTGGGGGTCTTCAATGAGGAGGGGCGTGTGTGGCGCGTCGCCGTGAAGGTCACGCAGGATTGGCACGAGACGTATCTGACGAGTCTGGGAAGGATCAAACCGAGCGACCTGCGGCGCTTGCGGCTCAACCCGGCGAGGAGGCTCGGGGAAGACTGAGGGGGCTGGGTGAGTCGCTACCCTCACGCGCGGCCGAAACCGGGACAAGCGAAATTGGCTCCAGCCCCACAAGGAGCATACCCGGGGGACGGGCGCCTGTCAAGGGAAGGGGGAGCCCGACGGCGGGACGGGCTGGACTGGCTGAGTGTCGGCTGAGGCGTTGGTAATTTCTCTATGTTTTTTGTTTGTGGGTCTGAAAGGAGGGAAGCATGAGCGGATGAACAGGGCGAGCGTGTTATGTGATGAGAGGCGAGAAGCAGATCCTCGCCCTGTGGCGTCGGCTCCTCCAGCTCCCCTCGCAGCGCGTCGTCGTGATGGACAACACGGCCCGGGTGCTCTGGGTGCGCCCGGCGGAGATCCTCTGGGTAGCCTCTCAATGACCAGAGGGGGGACTCTCTCTCCCGAAAATCCCCCGACGTGCCACACCCCTGTGGAGGGGGGAAATTGTCCGATTTCTCCCCTGTTTCGCCCACCTGTTCGAAAATTCCTCATTATTTTCCGCCGCCGCACGATGGAGAAAAAGACCCTCCTAACTCCTTGATTTGTTTAACCCCTGTCCCGCTTCATCCCATTCCCATTTATTTTCATCCGCCGTCAGTGCCTTATCTCATTGCACCGGTGATTGGGCCTTATTCGTGCAAGGTGACGAAGTGTTGCATGAAGAAAATTATCCGGAAATTCAGAATGCGATGGAGCGATACCTGGGGCATCCAGAGGTGTTGGGATTGGTGTTCAAAATGGTCCAGTTGAAGGGGGACTATTGGAGTATAGACCCGTGGATGTACAGAAAGGCCACACAGATTATCCGTAATCATTGCGGGGTGTATTCAGCGACCGATGGCTGCGATTCTTTGCCCAAAGGTAAGAGACAGCGAATGATCAAATCTGGTCTGTATGGACGACTCATCAAGGCAAGGGTGTTTCATGACGGATGGGTCAAAGATCCCAAGGTCTTGCAACAAAAATTGCAATACCAAGTGAGTCGGCACGAAGGTGAGGGAAGACTGTCTATGCAGAAAACTGCATTGAAAGAGGCAAATCATTCCCGATATTGTCCGACATATGATATTCTTAAAGGCTACAGAGGGACGCATCCTCAGGTCATGCAAAGCCGAATAGCATCAAAAACTCCGCTTCGTCCGAGACGAAATCGGTGGTTCAATCCAAGATTTTATAAAGAAATTTTGACTCACGGGTTTCAAGGGTGAGCACACAAACTATGGACGTCGAACACAAGGGTTGTGTAGATTCCAATTTTCTGACTGGTATCGTCATCACCAAAAATGAGGAACAGAATATTCGTAACTGTCTGGATAGCCTCAAGTGGGTCGATGAAATCATAATCGTGGATTCCGAAAGTACCGATTCAACCGTGGAAAAGGCTCAAGAATTCACGGAGCGAATTTTTATTGAGCCATGGAAAGGATTTGGGCCTCAAAAAAACTTTGCGATCCAACGGGCTCGAGGCAATTGGATATTTATTGTGGATGCGGATGAACGTGTGACCGATAGTTTGCGTGACGAGATTCAAGGCCTTAAAAAAAACGGACAAGAGCCACATATCGTAGGGTACCGAGTTGCTCGACGAAATTTTTTCTACGGACAGTGGATGAAGCATGGAGGGATGTTTCCTGACCTTCAGGTTCGCTTATTTCGAAAAGACATGGGTCGATATGATGATACGTTGCTGCATGAAAATCTAGAGCTTAAGGGAGACATTGGGGATCTTCGCGGGCTTTTAGACCATCATTCTGTGCCCACGATTACGCATCATGTTCGAAAAATGATGCAATATACGTCATTGGCTGCTCGAGAAAAATTAAAAACTCTTCGGGAAGTCACGTTCATGAATCTTTTTGGCCATCATATTTGGATCATCATCAAGACCTTGATCCTCCGACAAGGATGGAAAGATGGACTGCCTGGCTTGATTGCGGCGATGTTTGCGGGTTTTCACACCTTTGGAAAGTATGCGAAGGCTTATGAAATCAAGGAGACTGCACCACCCGAAGCCAACAGACGGCATGTTGCGAATAGAGGTTGACGCTTCATATTCACCAATACCGTTTGCGGCGTTGTACATCTGCAGATTACCTTTTTGCTGACGAGAGCTATATCAATCAATGAAAAGCAAAGATAAAAATTTGCTGTCGCAATGGATCGGGCTTCTCATGAGAGAGCCGTTGCGCCATGCGCGTGGGTACTTTCGCGCGTTATTAGGATTGGATCTCTACTACAGTCGGCGCTATGTGCGCCGATATTTTCGCATGTTATGGTACTTGGCAATGGCAATGCATCGAAGGTATTCGGGAAACGTTCCCGACTTCGGCAATGAATTGGTCTCACATGGTATTGGGGTGTCTCTTTTGTTGCCTTCGCGTGGTCGTGTGGAGATGTTGAAAAACACCCTGCAAAATATCGCCAATACCTGTGAGAACGATCCTTCGAAGGTTGAGGTCTTGATTCGTTTGGATGAGGATGACGACGAATCTCTAACCGCAAGGGAATCGTTTTACGCGGCTTGTTCGCCGGTTGATCTGAAAATCATTGTCGGACCACGGGGAGAAGGATATAGAAATTTTCATGTGTTTGTGAACGAACTGGCTGCCGTCGCACGTGGCGACTTTTTGATGTTGTTTAACGATGACGCAAGATTTCTTTCACGCAACTGGCCTTCGGCGATTCAGGGTTGGCGAAATCAACTCGTGGTTTTGAGATTCAATACTTGTACTTCGGAAAACATCTTTCCCGCCGCACACCGTAAAATTTTTGAAATATTGGGGCACTATTCTCTCGATACGCATTCTGACTCATGGATTGAATCGGTTGCAGGCCAATTGTTCATGCAACGCGATGAGATGTCGATTGAAATAGATCATATTCGTGGTACGGAGGAGGCGAGGGATCAGACGTACGCGGAGACGTCTGCGGCATATTCAATAACTCACCCAGTTTTTGTCAAAAAGAAAGACTTGAGGAAAAAAGATGTGTTGCGTCTGGCTGGTCACATTGTCAAGCACGGGCGCTCGTTGAACATCCTGAAAGCAAAGGAGATAGCGTGAAAATCGGATTTCTGGGGCTGGGGAAATTGGGGTTGCCTTGTGCGTTAGCCATTGAGCAACGCGGGCATGAGGTCATTGGTTGCGACACGAATGAGAGCGTCGTTGACGGCATTAGAAAGCGCGTTCTTTCTTATCGTGAAGAGGGTGCGCAGGAGGCATTGGCGAAGAGCCATTTGCGCTTGACGAATGTTGCCGATCTGGTGTCTGGAAGCGATATTATTTTTGTGGCGATACAGACTCCTCACGAGGAAAAATACGAAGGCGTGACTCGAGTGCCTGAGGAGAGAGTGGATTTTGATTACCGGTATTTGAAAGCGGGCATGAAAACCTTATCGGCGGAAATCGACAAACAGTGTTTGAAGAGAAGAGAAGAGAAGATCATTGTCATTATTTCAACCGTTTTGCCGGGGACGATTGAACGGGAAATTCGTCCGTTACTGAACGGCACAGTCAAGTTGTGCTACAACCCGTTTTTTATTGCTATGGGGACAACGATGGAGGATTTTCTGAATCCAGAATTCGTTTTGATGGGCATTGACGATGAAGAGGCTGTGGAGGTTTTGAAACAGTTTTATGCGACAATTCACGGCGCTCCTGTTTTTGCCACGACGATTCCCAGCGCTGAGTTGGCGAAAGTGGCGTATAACACGTATATCAGCATGAAAATCGCGTTTATCAACACATTCATGGAGATATGCCATAAAACGGAAGCGAATATTGACGCGATATCCGAATCGATTGCGCTGGCGGGAACGCGCATTATCAGTCCGATGTATTTGCGAGGCGGAATGGGGGACGGGGGCGGCTGCCATCCGCGTGATAATATCGCATTGTCCTGGTTGGCGCGCGAGTTGAATTTGAGCTACGACTTTTTTGAGGCGATTATGATTGCGCGTGAAAAACAAACCGAGTGGTTGGCTGATGTCATGATGGAGTACGATTTGCCGAAAGTGATCTTTGGAAAGTCCTTTAAGCCGGAATCAAACATCACGGTCGGAAGTCCGGCGATGTTGTTACGGAATTTGCTCGTTGAACGAAACGTGGACGTACAAATGTATGATCCGTTTATAGACGGCGAGAGAGTGCCGGATTTTCAGCCTTCTGTTTTTCTTATTGGAACCAAACATGCTTTTTTTCGGAACATGCGTTTTCCGAAGGGTTCCGTTGTCGTTGATCCGTGGCGTTACCTGCAGGATCAGGATGGCATTAGAATGATTCGTGTCGGGGAGTGAGTGCGACGTGGTTGCGAAGATGTGCCTCTTGTGAGGTGGTGGTTGCTCGATGGAGCAATCGAGTTTATCGGCTCCAAGGAAAAGAAAGAAAAGTGCAAAAATCTTTGACGCGACCTTTGAAGTTTCCTTTTAGCATTTTCTGCAATCTGGATTTACTGTTTCTACTTCCATGAACGTGTACGGCACTTGCATCAGTGACGGGCATATTATTAAATTTTGAATTTTTTGGATGCAGTGGTGGTGTAAATAACATTTGGAAACTAACTGCTGGTCTGTAAATTTTTTCAAGTACCAAGTCGTTCTGATTCCACATCATGGAATTGTAGATAACTTGTTCACAGTCCCACCGATGAGAATTCCAATTTTCAAGCATTTCAATACCCAAATCCCAAATTTGGGAATCCATGTTGTTTGGATAATATCGAATCCCACAATTGAAAAATTTTTCAAATTTCACATCAGTTTGAGGCGGATCAGTGAAATTAAACATTGCAAATGTGTCAAAATCGCCAACGTATTTCGCTTCTTTGAGAAAGACCACGTCTAGATCACAATACAGAATGTTACAACCATTTTTCCATAGATCGTCAATTTCCTTAAAGTTTATCTTCAATACATCTCTGATATTCTCTACCCCCCCCCTCGGATACACGATAATTTCTCATGGCTATTTATTTCCATCTACTTCCATCCCCAAATCCTTGTCATCGTCTTTTCTAACTCTTTCTTAGATTTTCTTGAGATCGTTGAGATGATTTCAATCATTCTGAGGTGTTCCTACATGGGGAATCTCAACCCATCCAAAACTTGAAAAACGTGTTTTCTAGAAAGATGGCACATAGGAACGCAGAAAGCGGAGCAGCGTTTTTCGCGAAAATGGACGAAATCTTAAGGATGAAAGAAAAAATTGTCTGGCTTTCTTTTGTTTGTGTTGGGAAAGATAGTATTTCCCCATGTCGCTATAAAGGTTTGCCCATTCGAATGAAAGAGCTTCTTTCAGATCAGCCCTCCCCTTGCAGGATGGCGCGTGCTTTTCCAAATAATATTTTCTGCTGGCAAAAGCTAATTTTGGAGGAGTGCTTTCGCACGCGGAACGACGCCCATACTGTCGCCTGAAAGAATAGAGAGGTTTTGGTAGGTACGCGACATGAGCGTGTTGGCTAAACCGGATGAAGAAATCACGATCCTCACAAACCCTTAGATTTTCGTCAAACCCCTTTGCCGACTCAAATGCACTCTTTCTGAAGAGGAATGAACCTATTACGGAGGAATGCTGTCCTTGGAGTAAAGCGGTACAGATATCGCCGTATCTTATCTTCGCCTTTCTTGATATTTTTTTTCCATGCTCCATCTCCATGATGGAGCCATCAGCACTGATGCGATAGCGATCGGTACAGACAGCACCAATATCCGTTCTCATCGCTTGCAGCAGCGTCACCGTGGCGTCTAGAAATGGAGGTGCCCACAGGTCATCTTGGTCCAAGAAGGCTAGAAACTCGCCTTTGGCTCGTTTGGCACCATCGTTCCGTGCCACGGCCGGACCGCCGTTGATTTCCCTCTGAGAATAAGTGATCTGTTGATGAGCAGGCATGAGCTTCAGGATCAGATCTTGGACATACTCCAAGGTCCCATCCGTTGAGGCATCGTCGATAATAATGAGTTCAAAATCCTGAAATGTTTGCGAAAGGACACTTGCAATCGCTTGGTCTATATAGCGATTGACGCCGTTGCAGGTAGGGATGATTACGCTGACAAGAGGCATAGAGGGAGAGCTATTCATGACCTGATCCTCTGGTATGAAGCGAGGCCGAACCTTTTGGCATAGTAAAGAAGGCATGGTTGAGAATCTTAATTGGCTGAGTCCTATTCCTGAATTTTGAAAGTCTGACTTCTCGTGGAGTCATCTCGTGGAGTCAATTGGAGCATGGGGTGTGCGCTAGGTTAGAGGAGTTTCACCAGCGTGGCCACGACGCCAATGGCGATGACGAGCATAGAGCCCAGGCGGATCGTCAACCTGGCCTCCAGTTCCTTGAGGGTATGGGTCAGCCGAACTTCCAGTTCGTGCAAGTCGTGCTTGGTGGCAAGTTGATTATCAATCAGCAGGGCTTGGGAGTCCACCAGCACCTCGGCCTAGACTTCCGGCATGCCCGCTTGGGTCAGACGCTTCACAAACGTATGGGTATCAAAACTAATCGCGCTCATCTACTTCACTGAAGCCCCGTGTGGTCTGCCGTCGGTGTTCGAGGAATCTCAGAGGATTTGCCCATTCTACTAGAGAAAGTCAGCCGCATGCAACGCGTTCCCCAGCATTGACCGCTTTTCCCTGTGTCCTCTATAATTCCTCTTCTCGCTTTACGACCTCTAAAGACGACAGGATGCCTGAGGGAATGGTCAGCCAAGGCTGACAGGATAACATGGTATTGGATGTTCCAAAAATTCTGTTCATTCATGGTATTGGAGGCATTGGTGGTGCTGAGCGTGAGCTGGTCACCATTGTCACCCAGCTTGCGCAACGGAGTTATCATCCCATTGTCGTTTGTCCATGCCCATCCTCCCTGCAACGGGAATTAGCTTCTTGTGGAATAGAGGCACGCGATGCCTCGTTTCCAGCATGGAGGAAATGGAAAACACGCTTTGCTCGGGGTAGAAGCATTCATTTTCTGGAATCAATGATTGATTCGGTGCAACCTCAACTCGTCCATGTCAATGATATATGGTGGGTTCCGCAAGTCCTGCGAGCGTCTCAGCGTTTTGCCGTGCCGGTTGTGGCGCACGTGCGCCAAGAGATTGAGCCGGCTAAGGTTATTCCGTATGAATTGAATAAAGTGGATTATGTTTTTACCGTCTCCAGGCAGATTGAACGTGCTTTTGCGGCGGGTGGGGGTTCACCGCGCCAAGTCGAGACTCTGTATAGCGGTCTCGACTTGAATCGGTTTTCCCTGAATGTGAATGGCGATCAAATCCGTCAGGTACTTGGGTTTTCCCCTGAAGACATGGTGCTGGGGACGGTGGCGAATCTTTTTTCAAGAAAGGGCTATGATGTCATGCTCCAGGCGATGCCGATGATCATCGCCAAGGTTCCTCGCACGCACTATCTGATCATTGGTGCAGGTGAGAAGACTTACGAGGAACAGCTTCACCGTCAAGTCAAGCGGCTCTGTCTTGAGAAATATGTCCATTTTTTGGGCTTTCAACCGGATGTTGTGCCTTACCTTGCCGCTCTTGACGTGTATGTCCAACCATCGCGTCTGGAAGGCCTCGCTCTTGCGGTGCTGGAGGCAATGGCCGTGAACAAACCTGTGGTCGCGACAAATGTGGGCGGTTTGTCAGAAGTTGTTCACGATCAATACACCGGGTTATTCGTGAAACCTGATGATGCTCAGGCTCTCGCGCAAGCCGTGCTTGCCTTGCTTGCTGATCCTGAGCGTTGTCGAGTCCTTGGCGCCCAAGGATGTCAGAGAGTGAAATCACAGTTTAATGTTGGGGCGATGATGGATAGGCTTGTTGACGTGTATCAGGATGTCCTGCGACCTCAATAATTGCGACGACGTGGTGAGGGGGTGTCATGCGGGTGGGGATTGACGCGGGGCCTGTACTCGGGAGTCAAGGCGGAGTGGGGCAATACGTGCGGTGCTTAGTGCAATCATTGCTAAATCTCAAGTCGTCTCATGAGTTTTGGCTCTATACTCCTCAAGGTACCTTCTTGCCAGAAGAGTTGAGAGTAGCGACAACAACAGACGCCGCGTCATGGTCACCCGTACGGTGGTGGAATCGGCGAACAATAGGGAGACGGGACCACTTAGACGTGTATCATGGGACGAATTTCAAGCTCCAAACCAAGGGTTCTTTTGGGACCGTTCTCACGATTCATGATTTGTGGTTGTCACGGTATCCTCAATACACCAAGAAGGCGGGTGGCGAACGATGGGCGTTGCAGCGACTGAAGCGGCGCGTGTGCTCGGCTCAGCGAGTTATCGCCGTGTCTCAGTCTACGGCACGAGATCTTCAAGAATGGATGAACTGTCCTTCGGATCGCGTCCACGTGGTTTATCACGGGGTGCCAGACGGGTTTTATCCAGATCATGATGAGTCAGCCTGGAACAAGACGAAGCATGCCCTCGGGCTTCCCGACGGGGCATATTTGTTGTTTGTCGGGGGAGCCGATCCGCGGAAAAATCATCGACTCATCTGTCAAGCATTGAGCCAAGCCCCTGCGCTGTTACGTGAGTACCCCTTGATTATGGTCGGAAGCCGGCAGTCTCGTGGCGATGATCTCTTAGAGACGGCTCGGGCCATGGGTATTGCCGAACATGTGCATTGCGTGGGCACCGTGTCAAGATACGTGTTGCGTCTGCTCTATTCTCATGCCACGGCCTTTCTCTTTCCATCGCTTTATGAAGGGTTTGGGTTCCCTGTGCTCGAAGCCATGGCTTGCGGCGCGCCGGTGATTACCTCCAATGTGACGGCGCTTCCTGAAGTTGCAGGGGATGCGGCGCTGTTCATGAATCCTCACGACGAAACGGATCTGCTGAAGGCTTTGTTGCGGATTATCGAAGATGAGTCGCTCCGTCACACACTCATCGCCAAGGGGTTGAAACAAGCGAATCGTTTTACATGGCAACGAACCGCCGAGAAAACCTTGAGCGTCTATGAAGATCTGTGTGCTTAACCTCTACGCATAAATCAGTCACTCTTTGCCTGGCACACCTTTTTCTGAAAGAGCGGAAAGTCGAGTGATTCATGACATTCTCGTCATTAAACTTCGCTACATTGGAGATGTGCTGCTCACCACGCCGTTTTTACGCGTGTTACGTCAGGGTTTCCCTGACGCTGGGGTCACGATGCTGGTGAATCCTGGAACCGACGACGTGCTGCGATACAACCCCGATGTCGATGAGGTGCTTTGTCTCCCGCGTACAGGAATGATCCACCAAGTGCAGTTTTCTCGTGGATTACGCGCACGGGGTTTTGATTGCGTTGTGGACCTCACGGATGGTGATAGGTCGGCGATCATTTCATGTGTCACAGGAGCATGCCTGCGCATCGGCTTTAATCATGAGGACCGCTTGCGCGGACGGCTGTATTCGCATTGTGTCAAGGCTTCCTACGAAGCCATGCACGTGATTGACTATCATGCGATGGCCTTTTCACCGCTGGGTCTTCCCATACAGGGAGGAGAGCCCATTTTGCCGCTCTCCAGTAAAGACTATGAACAGGCTCATCGAATGCTGGAAACCTTGTCGCTAGATCAGAAACAGTGGATTATGATTCATCCTGCGGCTCGCTATTGGTTTAAGGCGTGGCCCTCTGATCGATTCGCGGCATTAGCAGATGTTTTATATGAAAAGGGATTTCAGGTCGTATTGGTGGGAAGCCGGAATGAACAGATCCTGGAAACGGAAATTTTGAAGGCTGCCCAACATCCTATCGCTTCTCTTCTTGGAAAAACAAGCCTGTTGGAATTGGCCGCGCTGATGCGGCACGGTCGCCTCTTTGTCGGCAACGATGCAGGACCGATGCACATCGCCGCAGCAGTTGGATGTCCCGTTGTTGCTCTGTTCGGCCCATCGAATCCGGCCGTCTGGGGACCACGAGGGAAAGACACCAAGACGATCTATAAGGGGCTTGATTGTCGGGAGTGCTTTCATCCTGGCTGTTTCCGAGGAGAGCAAAGCTGCATGAAGTTGATCACTGTTGAGGAAGTCTTAGATGCCGCACAAGAGTTTTTATAAGATAGCGGCATGGTTGATGATTTTTTTACGGAAAAGGGGAGAGTGGGGCATAGGTCATAGGAAAGACGAACAAACCCTCGAGCCAGGAGGTCATCTCATTTATGGCTACAGGTATCATATTAAACCGGACTTCAAGCTGATAGTGATTGTCCGTCCCCATGATTCCGATAATGGCAGCGGCATCCGGATGATGAGGGAAAACAGCTTGTGTTCGAAATTCAGAAACCGTGGTGTACAATCGTCCTCCTGTTCCCGTAATGTCTAGAAGGGTAGGGAGATCCAAGAGGCAGGCATGCGCAGAGCAGCGGTAGACTGTGCGCACATCAGGTTCAACAGCCTTGAACTCATTCAGGGCCTTCTGAGAAAAGCCAGTTAAGTAAATTCGAACCGGTGCTGTCGGCAGTCGATAAGTCGAAGCTAATCCGCTGGCTGGCACGAGAAATGCGAATGAATCTGAGGAATTAAATTCGAATTGGCACGGTCCAAACGCATCAGGCCAAGAACAAAAAAATGGGACCTCTTTGTATGTGTTGCGCAGCGCCACTCGGCCTTTTTGAATCGAGACGTCTATCGGTAAGTCGAGAAGTTCAATGGCTTCACGGAACGCCGTCTGCCGTTCTTCTACCCAGATTGGCTGTTGGTGGTCGTCACAGGATTCCCCCTGGGCAATAATCTTAGAAGTGTGGAATCGAATTCTGATGAATGAGTGCGTATGGCGAAATCCAACCCAGAACATGGCCAGGGGATACAGCGTGGCCAAATGGCCGGAAAGATGCCACGGGTGGCTGATTGAGCAATACGTGTTCACCGATTGGTAGCGTTGGAAGATCGAATGATAACGTCCGGCCAGAAGAAAGAAATCGCCATTCCACGCATCGAGCACATGGATCATTGTCACGTCTTCAAGAGGCCATTGATCGAGTTGCTGAATGGCAGCAGGAGATGGGACTGGCCACTCTTCGATATAACAGATCACTTCTTTTTCAGGATCAACAGGACGAAACCCTTTGGCGCGAAGTCGGTCCAAGAGTTCGAGAACCTGCGGGAAACTCAGAGGTTGACAGGATTCCCAACGCTGTTCACGCATGAAAACGTTCCTGCAGGAAAGGTAAAAACAGAGTACGCCTCTGTAGGACTTGTATGGCTGGGGGTTGAAGAAAAAGGAAGGCAGTAAAGTAAAGTAAAGACGTAACTCCTCAGTCGATCAAAAAATGGCGGAGAGGGCGGGATTTGAACCCGCGGTAGGGGGTTAGCCTACGACGGTTTAGCAAACCGTTGCCTTCGGCCGCTCGGCCACCTCTCCGTTGTGTCTATTCATGAACATTTAGTTTCATCATGGTTACAAAATCATTTGGAAAGTGTCCTATCAGAGGGGGAGGATGGTTTAAAGGAGTTTCACCAGCGTGGCGACGACGCCAATGGCAACGACCAACATCGAGCCGAGTCGGATTGTTAGCCGCAAGGCCAATTCGTTCAGGTTGTGGGTGAGTCGGGCTTCCAGTTCCTTGATGTCGCGGGTCAGCCGGGCTTCCAGTTCCTTGATGTCATGGGTCAGCCGGGTTTCCAGTTCCTTGATGTCATGGGTCAGTCTGGCTTCTAGTTCGTTCAAGTCGTGTTTCGTGGCGAGCTTATCGTCAATTAGCTGGGACTGGGAGTCGGCCAGCACTTCGGCTTGGGCTTCCGGCATGCCCGCTTGCGTCAGGCGCTTCACAAACGTATGGGTGTCAAAACTAATCGTACTCATCCGCTTCTCTGAAATTCTTTGCCTCCTGAGCAGAACAATTTCGGATCGGTGGGGTAATTTATCAGAGACGACGAATCTTTCTCAAATCGAAACATGGCCTGTTATCTAAAATGTTTCAACTCGTAACGACCAATGGACCACTGCAACCAGGAACGCTTCGCCAGCCTAGTCTGATGATGTTCGACCGCTTGTGTCCTGGTGAATCCTGAGGGCGAAATACAGGCCGGTTAACAACCAAAACAGATACGCCAAACTTCCGGCAAACATGGTATCAAACATGTTTCTTGTGACCACTCCTACAGCCAGCAGAAGAATGCATAAGCCAAGATTTCCAACGAAGGTCCCTCTCCATTTCTTCCATCCCTGCGTTGCTGCCCGGATTATCATGAAATAGACAAAGGCGAATAAGGCAAACCCGATCAGCCCTACTTCATAGGCTAGAGATAACCATGCGTTATGCACATGCAGTGTCATTAAACGATTATCAAACCCAACGAGTATTTCTTTGTTGATTTGTTGAAACGTATGATTGCCGTATCCATAGCCTAGGATAGGCTGGGCCAGAATTTGTTCGATGGTTGTTTGCCAGATATCGAGTCGAATTTTCATAGTGTTCATAGCCAACAAACTTGGAAGAGGAATGTCCTGAATGTTGTGGGCAAGATTGCCTTGAAACTCCTTGAACAAGGATCCACCAATAAAGATCACTCCACACGTTACAGCTACGAGACCCCATGTTCGCCATTTGTGTTTAACGTTTAGCAATCCAAATACCGCCAATTGGGCAAAAAAGGCCACCCAGGCTCCCCTTGTATGCGACAAGAACAACGCGGTCAGAATCATGACGAAGAGGAGTCCGATGGACCATGTTGCGTGTCTCCCCTCACGTTCCAGAAAAACCAGCCACACAAACGGAACTCCCATCACCAGGTACGTAGAAAACCATTGCCCTGACGACGACAGAGAAGCCGTGTGGCTGGTTTTGTCGAAAAGGCTGTTTCCTTTCACCAGATGGTCGACGATGCCGAACGCACTCAATGCCACGACACCCAGCATGAACGCCAGAAGAATGGAACGCACGTCTTGTTCTGTGCGCACCACGTTCACCACGAAATAGAACATGAGAATTTTCACGACGGTCTTGCGCCATTCCGTCAAACTATACGCTGGATCCACGGAAAAGGGGATGGTCACCAATATCCAGATGACAAACAGCAAGATGGGAAGATCGAGTGGAGTCCTGACGAAGTGGTAATCCCGACGGCTCAGCTTGACGCTGCCCCACACAATCAACAATCCGACAAAACAATACTCAACCACATGGTGCGCTTTGTCTACTAGAATAAACAACGCGATCATCATCAGCCCATATCTGAAAATCGTTTCAGGAGAAACCATTGAGACGTTCTTGATTGATCGAATGAATTCCACGGCGATCTGTTCAGCTAAGGCACCATGAGGCATGGCCTTGCCTCCGCAGCAGGGATGGCGAAGCTAAAATAAAAATTATACAAATGGTGTTTCATCTTTCAGCCAGGGTACGACAAATGCCCTGGGACAGATACAACAAGTTTTCAGGCATGGCCTGCCAATGATTCGCCGGCTTCGTTTTCAGGTGAGGAGGGCGTGCCGGCTTCAATGTGTTCGGCAAGGCTTTGAAGCTTTTTAATCTGTGGATGGTCTGGTGGAAGGGGATTTCCATACTCATCAGTGAGTAATTCCTGCATGTCTTTGAGCATAGCCTCCAATTCGGGAAAGGAGGCCTTCGGGAATTTTTTCTTGCCCATGGGGAGTTCCTCCAGGAGGGATAACCTACTACGTGAGACTATCTGAGCTCAATCCACGCCTGCTTCACGAACAGGGATTCTCTCAATTTA
Source organism: Nitrospirales bacterium (assembly GCA_963422365.1). Lineage (GTDB taxonomy): Bacteria > Nitrospirota > Nitrospiria > Nitrospirales > UBA8639 > Bin75. Next base: position 2,198,679 of record OY729426.1, on the reverse strand, counting down.
TGGTACTTGGTCTCTTTTGAGAATGCCGTTGATCAGCGTACGAAAATTATCGATATCCAAATTCGAGACCAGCAGGTTTCCATCCAGGACGACAGTAGGGGTATGCTTGACGCCAATTCGTTCACCCCAGGCTGTACCTTTTTCCAAGGCCTTGTACGGCTCGCCACTGGCCAGTCCGGCCTCAAAGGCTTTGCCGTCTAACCCGACTTCACGAAGCAGAAGTGAACGGAGGCCTCGATCAAAAATATCAATCTTATCTTTATGAATCGTGCGGAATAAGACCTCCTTCATTTCTGGACCTTTTCCCATTGCTCTGGCCTGCTCATACATTTCAAAAGCCGTAGGAAGTTTCCCGCGAATCACGGGAAACCCGACCAATCGTACTCCCAGTCGTTCGCCGAATTCTTTTTTTAAGCGCGATGTCACGACTCTCTCAAAAAGGTGGCAATGAGAGCAATAAAAATCGGCAAATTCGAGAAGCAGGACCTTCCCCGGTGTATGAAGAGAACGTTCACCTTGTATGACTTCGTAATCGCCCGGCAATGTTTCTGCAGCCTGGACACCTGCGAATAGCAGATGGAGGAGCACCGTGCCACCGAAAAGGATGCTTCTTCCTCTTTGCGCCACGTTCATCTCTTGCTCCTTTTTGCTGAATGCGAAAAACCGTTACGCTGTTTCCACGCTACCATGAACGGGCTCGACAGGGCAAAATCCAGACGAATGGTGAATCAGCAAGTCGATACGACGTGTTGTTTCCCTGATTAAGAAAGTCGAGGACAGGCTTGGGAACATCATGTGCCTTTGGTACAATACCTGCGTGTTCGAGTCTGATTTGATCAGATTATACCAAACAAGATGAGCGGTGTATGTGGCAGAACAGGGTGCACACGTCTTTTAGGGGGCAGGTTTATGGCAAGGGGAGGTGATGGGATGATGCAAGTCATTAGTTTGGAGGATTTCCAGGAATTTTCCAGTGAAAAAATGAAAAAACATAATGTGTTTGACACGCCTCGATTGTTTTGTGACGTCTATTGTTTTGAACCGAATCAAGTGCAGAAAGGGCATGTTCATGTCCACGAAGACAAAATATATATGGTGTTGGAGGGGCACGGCACCTTTCGAGTTGGCAATCAGGAACACGTGCTGGGGCCAGGGCAGGGAACCTTAGCCCCTGCCGGTGAAGAACACGCTGTCACCAATCATTCCGGAGCCAGACTGCGAGTGCTTGTCTTAATGGCTCCCAACCCCTCGTGAGCCAGGGGATTAGGAGCGGAAGAGTTTATTGAGCAGTCTGGATGCTTTGAAAAATTTCAGGGTGTTCCTTGCCTTTTGCGGATAAAAAACCGATTGCGCCTTTGGCCACGCGGAAAATACTATGGTCCACCAACAGATAATCACCGGGCACGTCCATGTTCATTTCGACGATCACCGCTCCTGCCGAAGGGACAAGAGTCGTTTGCACGTTGTGATTCACTAAACCCCCGATGGCCCCTTCCACATACACGGTGTCGAAGATCTCACCGATGATATGAAATGACGATGTGCCGTTTGGCCCGATGTTCCCAAAGTAGATTCGGACGGTATCCCCGACATTTGACGTTAACGTGACATCTTCGGTCAGTGCGCCTTGTCGCCCGTTGAACACGACGTAATCGGGGTGTTCACTCAGTCCCTTTTCCATGGAAAGCTCTAGGATGTTCTTCTCCTTTGACGGAGTCGTGAAAAATTCACTTTGGAGGACATAGTATTCCTTCTCTACTTGAGGTAGACCCTCTTCAGGCTCCACCAAAAACAAGCCATACATGCCGTTTGCAATATGAGCAGGGATATTGGGGATAGGTGAGGAACAATGGTAAAGATAGAGTCCGGGATTCAGCGTTTTGAATGCAAAGACTGATTCTTGGCCAGGGGACACGAGATTCACTGCCGCGCCTCCTCCCTGTCCATTGACCGCATGGATGTCGATATTATGAGGGAACTGGCTGTCTCTGTGGTTTTTGAGGTGGAATTCTACGGTATCTCCCACCCGAACTCTGACCATAGGACCGGGAACCGTTCCATTAAAACTCCAGAATTTATAGGACTTCTCGTCGGTGAGCATGCCGACGGATTCCTGTGCTTCAAAGTGCACGACCACCCGAGCGGGAGTCGATCGGGTGATGGGGGCTGGGACCTGGGGCGCATACGCAAGGTTGGCTTGAACCAAGGGTTGTTCAGCGTGGTTGACCAAGGGAAAGCAGAAGAGAATGGAAACCCCGAACAAGATGAGAAAAGGCCTTCTGCATCGATTCAATATGTGATCCTCCTTTGTGGTAAACATGAATAATGTTGTGACGATGTTCAGGAGTATAGCGGGTAAGAATTACAAGAAACGACTTATATCATCTTTTCGCAGAGAAAACAAAACTGATGTAGCGGAACGAAAATAATTATGAATCCGGACAAAAATAATTGCGAATGGCCTGGAAAATCAGTAGATGTTCGGCCCAAACATACCAATAATCAGCCAGGAAATGGAAGGGAAGTCTGGCGTGCGGGGCGTTGTTCAGCGCTCGCCGATCCCGGTCGATTGGCGGCTGGATCGCGAAATCCACCCTTTTGAAGTTTCGCCCCTGCAGCCCGGGCTGGACTCGGGCATCAAATCTCTCATTCCTGTTGGCCCCGCCGCCCCGGTAACGGACCTGATGACCGTGTTTATCGGCTAATACTTGAATTTCGATATTGACGAATCTCGCCTTCGCTCCCCGGCATCACAGGAATCCCCGCACCGTGCGACCATCAGCTTCGGATTCTATTTCATTCATGAATTCCATGGCTTCAACCATGCACAACACTTGACATCGGCTCACGACGTCGCCTTCTTCAACATAAGGATCGGCATCAGGCGACGATGATCGCGACAACGGGCGACGTCACCGTCAATACTTTGAGCAACCCTGTCTTTCCTCATGTCCAGCATGCTTTGGTGCTGCGCATCAAGCACCGTCGCCAATTGCGGCGCATGGCTCTCCAAATACAAACGTTGATGGCATGGAAGACCTGAGAGGAACCTGGATTGAGAAAGCCGAGGGGCAGTAGGATTCATTCATGAACCTTGACAAAAATACTGATTTATTAAGAATATTATTCCCATTTTTCTCGTCGAGACAACGCGGAAAGTACCAAATGGACACCAAAAATGGTATAGCGACTTCACAGGATGACATAAATGTCAGACATCGACAAATCTCGAATCCCCCCCCGAGTATCAGTGCTCATCCCAGCCCGCAATGCGGAGGCGAGCATTGCAGAGGCGCTCGACTCGGTGCTGACCCAGGAGTACGCGGGGGCGGTGGAGGTGATCGTGGCCGATGGTGCCGACACCCCGGGTATGGCCGAGCTTATCCGGCGGTCCCACCCGACGGTGCGGGTGGTCCCCAATCCGGAACAGGTCACCGGGGCTGGAATTAATGCGGCGCTTCGGGCCTCGAGCAGCGAGATCATCATGCGCTGCGACGCCCATACCACGTTCCCGCCCGGCTATGTCCGCCGTGCGGTCGAGACGCTTCAGAGGACGGGGGCGGCCAATGTCAGCGGCCGGCAACAGCCGGTCGGCACCACCTTCTTCGAGCGGGCTGTGGCGCTGGCGATGACCACGCCACTTGGAGCCGGGGACGCCCGCTATCGGTTGGGCGGCGTTGAGGGACCGGTCGACACCGTCTACCTGGGCGCGTTCCGGCGCGAGGTGCTGGAGGAGGTGGGGGGATACGACGCTACTCTGGTCCGCAATCAGGACTATGAACTCAACTGGCGGCTGCGGGAACGCGGGGGAACGGTGTGGTTTGATCCCGAGCTCGTGGTCACTTACCGGCCGCGCGGCCGGTTGCGGTTGCTCGCCCGGCAATATTTCGACTATGGCCGATGGAAGCGGGTGGTGCTGCGACGACATCCGCGATCGCTGCGGCCTCGACATGTGTCCGCCCCGCTGCTGGTCCTGGGCTTGACCGCCTCGGCATTCCTAGCCGTGGCTGGAAACACGGGGGGAGTTGCGGTGTCGCTCGCCTACATGCTGGCTCTCGTGACCGGGGCGGCGGCTGTGGGTATTCGGCGCCGGGATGCGGCGGCTGTCCTCCTGCCCCTGGTGCTGCCGACCATGCACCTGAGCTGGGGCCTCGGCTTCTTCCTGCCGGCTAGGCGGGGTTAGGGCAGCCTGGGACAGTCGTCGCTTCCGATCGAGGTCAGTAAGGGATGAAGTTATGCTTGTCGGAGGAGAACCGGACGTGGCGAAATTCGTGAGCAGCGCCTGCCGCGAGAGACCGGATCGCGATGATACCATGATCGACCGGACCGCTGCCGCACGCAGTGTGAACATGGCCGGCGGGCAGGAAGTCGCCGTCACCTTCACGTCCCGGGCCGGGGTGTACGCGGTCAGCATCCTGACCCAGAGCCTGCTGGCCTACCTCCTGCTGCCCGAAGGTCGAGGCGCCTACGCGGTCTGCGTCACGTTTGCGTTTCTGCTGAGCGTGGTCTTCACCTTCAGCATCGACCGCGGCGCCCAGTACTACGCCGTTGCCAGGCAGATCAGCCTGTCACAAAGCCTGTTCCTGGCCCTGGCCGCCTGTCTCGTCGGCAGCGCCGTGGCGGTGGCGGTAGCGCTGCCGCTCATCCACGGCAGTCTGGCTTTTTTCCGGCAAGCGCCCGCCCACTCCTTTCATCTGTCCCTGGCGCTGGTGCCGCTCATCTCGATGTCGGTCGCGGTGGAGTTGCAGCTCGCCGGGCTGCGGCGCTTCGGACCGCTCGCAGTTTTCCTGCCGGCCCAATCCCTGGTCGTGGTGCTGGCAACTGTGGCTCTGGTGTGGCATCTGGAGCTCGGGGTGGACGGGGCCCTCATGGCCTTGATCGCCGGTCATGTGTTCATGACTGCCGCCTGCCTTTGTGACCTGCGCAAGCATTGCGGGCTGGCGTTCGAGCTGCCGTCCCTGTCAGGGTGTCGCCGGGTGCTCGGCTATGGCTTGCGGTACCACGTCATGCGGGTGGGAAACGAGGCTGAACCGCATGTCGGCGTATTCGCTCTGGGCATGCTGGCCGGCCGCGCCGACATCGGGCTGTTCGCTGCTGCCAGTATGCTCATGCTCCGCCTCGGCCTGATTTCCAGCGCGGTCGGAATCGTCCTGTACCCGCGCGTGGCAAGCGGCGCGATCAAGCAGCCCGAAAAGCTGGTCGGGCTCAATCTGCGCCTGGTCTGCTTGGCGACCGGCGGTGCGCTGGCGGTGCTGCTGGCCATCAGCACGCCGCTGGTGCGGGTTCTGCTTTCCGAGGCCTTCCTGCCGGCGGTGCCGCTGCTGTGGATTCTGGCGCCCGGGATCCTCGCCTACGCCGGGGGCGGCATGTTCATTACCTACTTCAGCGGCGTGAACCGGCCGGGAGTCTGTTCCTGGGCCGTGTGGTTCGGCTTGATCGCCAATATCGCCTCGTTTCTGGCGCTGCATCCGGCGCTCGGCATCGAAGCCGCCGCCTGGGCCATGACCATCGGGCTGATTGTCCGCACCGCTTACCTCGCCATGATGTTCCACTGGCGGACCGGCGCGACCTTGTGCGCCATCTGGCTGCCGCGCCGCGCTGATTTCGCATACCTGTGGAAAACTGTAAGGAATGGGATCGGATCATGAAATGGCAAACCAAGGCAAGATTGCAGAACGCATTCGCCGCCCTGCCGAACCGTTGGGCCGTAAGTGCTACAGATACGCCCAGCGGCTTTTTAGCTCTCGTAATACGCCCAAACACCATATCAATCTCTGTGTGGATTTGGCCGACGCGATACGAGCACATGGACGCCGCCCCGCGGGCGCAACGGTCATGGAAGTCGGAATGGGGCCATATCTTAATATGCCCATCATAATATATGCCGGCCTAGACCAATCCGGATGAAGCTCCTTTCTCGTCAGCACGTTGGACAGCACCTACGCCATTCGCTGGAGCGCCGGCTTCTTCCTTCCGCCCCGGGACAGAACCGGGCGAAGGTAGGCAGAAGGACAAGGATGAATTGCCTGGCAGATTGCGGGTCATGACAATTCGAGTGCTTTGCATCCTGCCGATAGGAACCGATGCCAGGATTTCCAAGCGCGTCGACATGTTGCGGCAGGTGGGCTTTCGGGTCGAAGCTTTGGGTTTCGAACGCAGCCATTATCTCGGCCGCCGGCCAGACTGCCCGTTCGTGGAACTAGGGGACATTTCGAACGGGCGCTACGGCGCCCGAATCAGAAAATTGATGTTGGCCGTACCCAAGGTCAGAGCTGCCATGCGCCGCAATGACGTCGTCTATGCGTTCAATGCCGATATGGCTCTCCTGGCCTTGCTCTCCGGACCCAGGCTGAAAGTGCCCGTTGTCGTCGAGGCGGCGGACATCCGGGAGATTCAGGTCGCCGCCGGCCTGCTCGGGCGCACGGTTCGAGCGATTGACAAGCTGACGACTCGCGCCTGCCGGCTGCTGGTGCTGACGACCGACGGCTACTCCGACTACTACCGCAACCGGCTGAAGCTAGAGACGCCGAGTGTGATCATCGAAAACAAGGTCGATGGACGGTTTGCGGCGGTCGTCCGCGCCAAGTGCGCGTATCCCCCGAAGGGCCGACCGCTGGTGGACCGGCCGCTGCGCATTGGCTGGTTCGGCTACCTGAGAGATGAATGGTCGCTGCGCGTTCTCGACTCGTTGATGCGCACGACCGACCGGTTCTCCGCAGTTCTCGCCGGGCCGCAATCGGCGCCCTGCCGGAAACTCTCGGAAATACAGGGAGAAATGCCCAACAGCGAGATTCTCGGCCCCTACGACCATCCGACGGATCTGCCGGTACTCTATGGCCGCGTCGACATGGCCCTGGTCTGCTATCCGCCAGGGGAACCACACGGCTGGAAGCGGACGAACAGGTACTATGATGCCTGCCTCTTCCAGAGGCCGATCATCGTTCGGGCTGGCTGCGGGGATGCCGATCAGGTGCGTCGGTTCGACATCGGACTGACCATCGCGTCGTCCGAGATTGAAGCGGCGGCGGCGGAGATACGCAGTATCGAGGCCGCGATCTGGGATCGTTGGCGGGCCAATATGGCGGCGCTGCCGCCTGATGAGTACACGCTGGGGAATGAAGACATCATCCTGCGGGATGCGATCAAGGACATCGTGAGAGGTTCCGAGTGAAGCGGTCCGGCGTTGCGGACATGTCCCACCGGATTGCCGGGCATCGTTACGTCGCACGGATTCGACGTGCGCTGATCGGCGGCGCGTCCGTACTCGGCGTGATCGCCAGGCGTCTGTCCTTCCCCGGCGACAGCTTGGTGCTGCTGGCTTTATTGTTGGCGGCGAACTTGCTGCGCATCTACGCTCCCGGCCCGATCGCCGACGGGATCTTCGGCGTGACCCTGTTGTTCCTCGCGCTCTCGCTGTTCAGGGAGCCATTTCCGGCCTCCGCGCGGACGACCGTCCTCTGCTTCGCCGCGCTGATGACGGTCTACGCGGCCGGCCTGCTCGTGGAGTTCAGCCTCCAGGGCGCCAGCAATCTTGTCGCGATTCTGTTCGCCGGCGTCATCTTTCTGTTCTGCTGGCGCAATGCTCCGACATTGATTCGGGCCAAGTACGTTATCCCCCTCTTGCTGACAGCAGCCTCGGCACTGTTTCCGCTGTACCTGCTACCGACCGAGTTCAACCCGCACGGCATCGCCATCCTTCTGAGCTACTTGCTGCTGACCGTCGGGCTCATCGTCATCGCCCGCTCCGACAACCGAAAGAGTCAGCATTGGTGGGCGCACAGCCTGTTCCTGTTGGTTGCGTTGATTGCCATCATCTTCGGATACCGATCGCTAGTGCTTGCCGCGTTGCTGGCCTATCCGTTGTACTGGAGCGGGTACTTTTTCCTGCGAAACCGGTTACGCACCGGCGTATTGGTGGCGACCGCCGGTTTGCTCATCGGCGCACCAATCGTGCTGTTGGGCACTTCGTTGTCCGATGCAGTAGAAGCGATTTTCGGCGATTCCGTCAGAGATTTCACAGGAGGCAGTCTCCTGACCGGTCGTGAGGTGCTGTGGCGGTACTCGCTGGTCGCCATCTCGGAGTCCCCCTGGCTTGGCCATGGTCCTGGCGCTGTGCTCACACGCCTGACGGGCGAGCTGCCGACCGGCAAGGCGGGGGATGCACTTCCTGCCGCGAGACCGTCGGACCTCGATCCTTCCTGCATGGACCATTGGAACCCGGGTCTTCTCGAAGACTGCGCCGCGCTGCTGGAGGCGCGGAATGCCCTGGACGGTGGCTTCAGAGCTCTTGGGAGGTGGAAGCCTTCCAGGCTTCTCCGCGATTGGCGGGGTGTGAAGGTAGGTGGCGCGCCGCCGCGGGTGGTCGCGCTGGATCTGTCGAAACGGGGATTGGCCGGCGTCGTTCCGCCGGAGTTGGGGCGGCTGGACAAGCTAGAGTTGCTGAGGCTGAGCAACAACGCCCTGACCGGCCCCATCCCGTCCGAGTTGGGGCGGCTGAGCAACTTGCGGGTGCTGGCGCTCGACGACAATGCCTTGAGCGGCCCCGTCCCACCGCAACTCGGAGCGCTCGAAAACCTTGAGGATCTGTGGTTACGCGGCAACCGGCTGAGCGGCGAAGTACCGTTAGAACTGGCGAATCTAACCAACCTGTCGCTGCTACGTCTTGCCGGCAACGACTTCACCGGCACCGTGCCGGCGGCGCTGCACGATACGGCGGACCATGACCTCGACCGGGACCTGTTCTGCCTGCCGTTACCGCGACTCAGCAAGGGTCTGCTCGCCGACTGCGAGACCCTGCTGGCTGCGCGGGACGCCCTGGCCGGGAACGCCGCGCTTGACTGGAAACGCGCCAGGCCCATCGCGGCATGGCAGGGCGTGGCAGTCGGCGAGGCTCCAGGGGGCATACGAGTAGTCGGGCTGGACTTGACGGGGCTCGGGCTGAGCGGGCGGCTCCCGCCCGCGCTCGGCGCGCTGGACGGGCTCGTGTCGCTACGCCTTGGCGACAACCGGCTCACCGGTTCCATTCCGCCGGAACTGGGGGAACTCATGCGCCTGAGGGAGTTACGGCTCGCAAACAACCGGCTGAGCGGCAGCATTCCGCCGGAACTCGGTCGGCCGTTCGGTCTGTCGATTCTGCGACTTGCCGGAAACGATCTTGCTGGCGGCTTGCCGCCGACGCTCGACCATGTCGGCGAGCACGATTGGGGTCTTGATCTGTTCTGCCTGCCTGCCGGCAAGGCAGGATTCCCATCGCCGGGTATCGGCAACGGCCTGCTCGAAGATTGCACCGCGCTGCTGGAAGCGCGGGACGTTCTGGCGGGCGACGCCACGCTCAACTGGAAACGAACCCGGCCCATCGGGGCGTGGCAGGGCGTGAAGGTAGGTGGCGCGCCGGCTCGCGTGATCGGGTTGGATTTGCCGAAAAAGGACTTGCGCGGCACCCTGCCACCGGAGTTGGGGCACCTGAACAGGCTGGAACTGCTGAGGCTGAGCAACAATGCTCTGACCGGCCCGATTCCGCCCGAGCTGGGACGGCTGCGTAACCTGCGGGTGCTGCGCCTCGCCGGCAACGACTTTTCCGGTGCTGTGCCGCAAGGACTGTACGAGGTGGCGGACCACGATTTTGCCCGGGATCTGCTCTGCCTGTCGGGGTTGGGCATCGATGGAGGACTGCTCAGCGACTGCAACACCCTGCTGGCCGTGCGGGGTGTTCTGGCCGGCAATGCCGCGCTCGACTGGAAACGCTCTCGGCCCATCAGTGCGTGGCCTGGCGTGATAATAGGCGAGGCAGCCGGAGACGCACGAGTGGTTGAGCTGGATTTGACGGGGCTCGGGCTGAGCGGCCGGATCCCACCCGCGCTCGACGGGCTGGATCAACTTATGTCGTTGCGCCTCGCCGGCAACCGGCTCACCGGCTCGATTCCGCCGCAACTGGGAAAGCTTGCGTATCTGAAAGAGCTGTGGCTGAACGGCAACGAATTGAGCGGCGATATCCCGTCCGAATTGGCAATGCTGGGCAATCTGTCCTCGCTGCGACTTGCCGGCAATGATTTCACGGGCGCCGCGCCGTCCGCGCTACGCCATGTCGCGGCCCATGATCTCGACCGCGATCGGCACTGCCGCCGCGCGGCGCCCCGGAGTGATCCCGGCCTGGTCCACGATTGCGCCGTGTTGCTGACCGCACGGGACGTTCTGGCGGGCGAAGCGACGCTGGGTTGGAGCGACGCGATCCCCATCGAATTCTGGCAGGGCGTGGTGCTGGACGGCGCGCCGGCTCGTGTGGTCGAGCTGAATTTGCCGTCGATGGCGCTGACCGGCATCGTTCCTCCGGTCCTTTCGGAGCTGGACCGGCTTGTGGCGCTGCGCCTTGTCGGCAACCGGCTCACCGGCGCTATCCCGCCAGGACTGGGGAGTCTCGCTGAATTGCAGGAGCTTCTGCTCGGCGACAATGCCCTCACCGGCGCCATTCCGCCGCAGCTTGGCGACCTGGAAAGCCTGACCCTGCTGCATCTGTACGACAACCAGCTCACCGGTCCCATCCCACCCGAGTTGGGTAATCTGCGCAGCCTGCGCGGCTTGAGCCTGGCCTCGAACCGTTTGACCGGGTCGATTCCAGCGGAATTGGGCCATCTGCAGAACCTCAAGTGGCTAAATCTCCAGTTCAATCGCCTGTCCGGTTCCATCCTGCCGACGTTGAGAAGGCTTGAGAAACTGGAGTCCATCAAACTATCGCATAACGATTTCGTCGACGCGGCGCCGGAAGACTCCAGACGTGACGATGTCGATCCGGAGTCTGCTGCGCCTGCACTGACAGGCAGGCATGACCCCGACCTGTCCAGCCCGACATACCTCCAGAGCAACCCCGGCCTGCTTGCCGACCGTGCGATTCTGCTGTCCGCACGGGACGTTCTGGCCGGCGCCGCCTCCTTGAATTGGGACGACTCGACGCCCCTTGAATATTGGGAAGGCGTGGTGCTGGACGGTGCGCCGGCGCGGGTGACGGGGCTGACTCTGCGGGAGAAGGGACTGAGCGGCCGCATTCCCCCGGCCCTCTCGGAGTTGGACCGGCTTGCAGTGCTGCGCCTCCACCGCAATCGGCTCACCGGCGCCATCCCGCCGGAGTTGGGGCGGCTGACCCACTTGCGCGAGCTTGTGCTTGGTTCCAACGCCCTGAGCGGTCCTATTCCGCCGCAGCTCGGCGATCTGGAGCAACTGGCCTTACTGCACCTGCGCCGCAACCGGCTCACCGGACCGATTCCCCGGGAACTGGCGGGACTGGCGAAACTGCGGACGCTGGCGCTCGATTTCAACGCCTTGAGCGGCCCGGTTCCTCCCGCACTGGCGAAGCTGCCGAACCTGGAGGAAATGCGGCTTGTCGGAAATGGCATCGACACGCCACGGGCGTCGGCAGCATCGGCAGCGCCTTCGGCTCCACGTCCTGGCGGCGACGCCGTTGCCGACGCGACCGTGCGGCGCATCGGCCCCGATCTGTTCTGCCCGTCCGAGGGCATGGATGGCGGCCTGCCCGCGCAGGCGGACAACCTGGCCGGCGATTGCACCGCCTTGCTGGCCGCAGAAGAGTTGCTGGATGGTGGTGGCGTGTTGAACTGGAGCCACGCCACGCCCGTCAATGCCTGGCAGGGCGTCGCGGTGGGCGGCGAACCGCCGCGCGTGTTCGCGCTGGATCTCTCGGGGGCTGGGTTGACCGGCGCCATCCCGCCGGAGCTGGGGCAACTGCAGAGCCTGGTCTGGCTGCACCTCAGCGATAATGCCCTGACCGGGCCCATTCCGTCCGAGCTGGGGCGGCTGAGCAAGTTGCGGGTGCTGGCGCTTGACGACAATGCATTGAGCGGTGCTATCCCTTCGGAGCTGGGAAGCCTAGCGAACCTGGAGGAGATGTCCATGCGGGCCAATCGGTTGACCGGGGCTATTCCGCCGAAACTGGGGGCGCTGACCAGGCTCTCGGCGCTGCGGCTCGGCGGCAACCAATTCAGCGGCTGCATTCCGTTTGCATTGCATGATCTGGCGGACCGCGAGCTGGAGCTCGACCTGCTCTGCGATCCGTCGCACCCGAACCAACGCAGCTTGCGCGAAGACGCTATCGCCTTGATGGAGATACGCGACCTCCTGGCCGGCAGCGCCAGCCTGAACTGGAGCTATGCCACGCCCATCTCTGCCTGGGAGGGCGTCACCGTGAGTCCGGTGCGGTCCGCCGGTCGGGGAGCGCGAGGGGGAGCCGCTGCACAGGAAACGAAGCGGGTGGTCGGTCTGGATTTGTCCGGGATGGGTCTCGATGGGCGTCTGCCGGCGGCGTTGGCGGAGTTGGACCAACTCATCTGGCTGCGCCTCAACGACAACCGGCTCACCGGCCCCATCCCGCCGGAGCTGGGGCAGATCGCCAACTTACGCGAACTCGGCCTGGATGCCAACGCCCTGACCGGCCCGGTTCCGCCGGAGCTCGGCCAACTCGCGAACCTTTCGGAGCTGTGGCTTGGGGACAACCATCTGACCGGCCCCATCCCGCCGGAGCTGGGGCAGATCGCCAACTTACGCGAACTCGGCCTGGATGCCAACGCCCTGACCGGCCCGGTTCCGCCGGAGCTCGGCCAACTCGCGAACCTTTCGGAGCTGTGGCTTGGGGACAACCATCTGACCGGCCCCATCCCGCCGGAGCTGGGGCAGATCGCCAACTTACGCGAACTCGGCCTGGATGCCAACGCCCTGACCGGCCCGGTTCCGCCGGAGCTCGGCCAACTCGCGAACCTTTCGGAGCTGTGGCTTGGGGACAACCATCTGACCGACGCCATCCCGCCGGAACTGGCAGAGCTCGATGCGCTCTCGGTCCTGCACCTGCGCGGCAACCAATTCACCGGCTGCCTTCCGCCGCTCGGCCAAAGTAGCGGCCAACCCCGCGCCCGACCCGATGGACTTCCCGGGTGCGGCGCGGCACCGGACCCCGGATTCGCCTCTCTTGGCGATGTTGTCAAGCGCATCAACGCCGCGGTAGACCCTTTGACTTTCGAGACCATTCCCGCTTCCGCCCACAATCTCTACTTGCAGGTGGGGGTACAGACAGGGGTTTTCGGCCTTGGCGCGCTCGCGCTCCTGTGCGCTTCCCTGATTTTCAACCTGCGTGTGCGCACCGGCGTGCAAGTCACCCCGGTGCATTGCTACGCCGCAGCCTGCACTATCGCTGTTCTTATATGCGAAACGTTCGACATTCATCTGCTACAAAACATATTCAGCGTGGGATGTCTGGCCTGGATCCTGATCGGCCTTGCTGCGGGGGTGGTGAACAGTGCTGCCACTGACCGCAATGTGTGATTCTCTCTGCTCAAGGACCATCTCCGTGCGCGACCTGCTGTTGTTGCCGGTTTGTCCGGAATTATCGGGTGCACGAGGGTTATCTGGCAAACCCTATGATAAACTTTGAAAAAATGCCTATTGGATAGAGGAGTCTATACCGCAACAAGAAAACATGAGGATGCCAGGGCGTCTCAAACAACAAACTGCAACTCTTGGGGAGGTTTTCCGGTTGTCGGGGTCAAACAGCGAAGCTGTTTCCTTATTTCAAGATGAAAGCATCATGGCCAGTGTGAAGATCGCGTTTGCTCGATTCGTCCGTGCAGTTCTATGGATACACCGTTTCAACGGCTCTGCCGACTATCGGCAACGGCGCTACGCGCGCGGACGTCTCCGCACCTTCAAGTTACCATTGAAGTTACAGTGCTTCTGCTAGAGAATTGGTAGAAGACCCATTCAAATTACTGGATTGCCCTGTTCGCAGGCAAATAGCAGCCTATTTCATAATCTTCCGTGTGCTCCGAGCCAAATGGATTTAGAGGGACTCTCTTTATGTTTTGTTATTCTATCGCAACCAATGATTTTGCCGTAAAGATGCCGACTGCACCCGAGAAATTATCATGCTCGTCTCAATAATAACGCCGTGCTTCAATGAAAAATCCCATATCAGGGAATTTGTGTCTCAGGTTTTCAGCCAGGATCGCACTGGTCTTGATTGTGAGTTCATTATAGTTGATGGGAAAAGTAATGATGGGACCAGTGTCATGTTTGACGAATTATTAGAAACTCATCCTGAAATCGTAGTGCTTGAAAATGCTGATCGAATCGTCCCCACCGGGCTGAACAATGCGATTATGATTGCAAAAGGTGAGTATGTGAGACGCATGGACGTTCATACTATTTACGCCAAAAATTATGTGAGGAAATGTATCGAAGTACTTGCCGATTCAGGTGCGAATTGTGTTGGTGGTCCCTGGCAAGTCAAATCACCGGGTGGCAAAAATGATGCTATTTCAGCGGTATTTAGTTCGAAAATTGGAACGGGTGGCGCCGCTCGATCTTCTGTCTATCAGACCCCACCGATAAATGTGGTGACTGGAACATAATCGGACACCCTTGTCGAAAGGTCGCGTATGAATAATCCACATCTGGAAATGAGAGAATTGGCTGACCGGTATAGAAAAAGAACCGTCGCTTCACTCTACTCACGGTTGCGACCAGAGGTTTTGTTTAGTCATTAAGAACTTCAGCACTCAATATGTAAAATATTGGTTGGCGAATTTTCACATATAAGCTTATCTGAGCTCAAACTGACGGACGTAGGTTGTGGTGCCGGGAGACATATTCCGGAGTTTTTGGCCCTTGGTTTCTCTCCTGCGCATCTTACAGGTATTGAAGTGCTGGTTGACAGGATGATCAGGGCCAGAGAGATGCTCCCCAAAGCAGTAAATCTTATCGAGGGTGATGCTGCTTTGGCAGGACTGTCACTAGAATCTCAGGATGTTGTCCTTTCAGCCTGTTGTTTTCCCCCGTTGTTAGATGATGACTTCCGGCAGAATCTGGCAGATAGAATGTGGGGTTGGGTCAAACTAGGCGGCGGAGTGATTTTCTATGATTTTTTGTACAGTAATCCTGCTAACCCTGATGTCAGGGGAGTCCTCTGCGTCGAGTGAAAGAACTATTTCCAGAAGCTGAGATTATTGGTAAAAAAGTCACCCTGTCGCCGGTTATGAGTCGGCGCGTCTGTCACGTACCCCCGGCGCTTTATTACGTATTTAATTCGTGCCCATTACTGCGGTCACATATTGTATGCTGGATTAAAAAGCGTGATTAGATAATGTGGACAATACAGCTTTTTGAGTTAAATTTTGATCATCGCGAAGTTGCTGCATCAGAAGTTATTCAGGGCGGCTGGCTTTCCATGGGAAAAAGAGTCGCTCAGTTCGAATCCCAATTCAGTGCGTTTTTTAGGTGATGGAACTCATTGTCGTGCCGTTGCAAATTGGAACAGCGGCGCTGCATATGGCTCTGTTAGCTCTAAATGTCGGGCGAAAACCGCAACATTTTTCCGAAACTAAGCGAGAGGCTGCATTGAATTACTTTCTCAGACATTGCTGAGCGCTATTTGCGAAGAGTCGGGTTTGAGCCCTATCAATGTGAGACGGAGAAAGAAGCGCGTAGTCGCACAGGAGAACTTATCGCCAAGAAGCAATGGCCCTGTTACTTTTTCAGGAGTGATACCACCGGCGAGAAAGATTTTCAACTCTTCAAATTTGCTGCCATGCTCAAGGATAGCCAGAATATTGGAACCGGAACAGTCACAATGGGACAGTCACGATAAAAGATGATCCGCGTGTATTGCCTGTTGGCAGATTTCTCCGAAAGACTAAACTCGATGAGTGTCCGCCATTACTTAATGTCATTCTAGGCGATATGAGTATAGTTGGACCGCGTCCACAAATCCCAAGGTGTTTCAACGCCTTCCCCAGAGAAATGCAGGAAATCATGATGAAGGTTAAGCCGGGACTCTCCGGCATTGGTTCAATTGTGTTTCGTAAAGAGGATGAGCTTTTAAGATGTCAAGAAAGAGTACTGGATTTTTATGATCAGCTTATCGCACCTTATAAGGGAAAAGTTGAGGCATGGTAGATCCAATCAGACACGACTTACCTCCTTCACCTTGATTTTGATAACGGCGTGGGTCGCCATCTCCCCAAAGTCTAATTTGGTTTGGCGGGTATATCAGAACCTGCCGATCCCCCCGGACGAGCTTAAGTGTGGGGTCCACTATCCCGCTAAACGTGGGGGGGGGATAGAAGCTGCATTATTCCCGAACCGAACAAGTCTGAACCACTGTATTTCGACTAATCCGATGCCGTTGCATATGGAGAACCGACGGGATGCCCGCATGACTGAAAAGAAATCCAATCCACCTGACATCAACGCCCCCTCGGTGTCAGTCATCATCCCAGCCCGCAATGCCGAGGCAAGCATCGCGGCGACTCTTGACTCGGTGCTGACCCAGGATTACGCGGGGCCGGTGGAGGGCATTGTCGCCGACGACACTACCCGATGGTGCAGGTGATCCCCAATCCGGAGCAGACCCTTGGGTTTGGAGTCCAAGCGGCGCTTCGGGTGGCCACCGGCGATATCATCGTGCGGTGCGACGCCGATGTGACGTTTCCGCCCGGGTATCTGTGCCGCGTGTTCGACATGCTGGAGAGAACGGACGCCGTGAACGTCGGCGGCCGGCAACAGCCACTCGGAACCACGTGCTTCGAGCGGGCGGTGGCAATCGCGATGATCACGCCCTTGGTAGCAGGAGATGTCCGCTACCGGCTCGGTGGCCACGAGAGGCCCGTTGACACCATCTACCTGGGCGCGTTCCGGCGTGACACGTTGGACGCGGTGGGCGGAGTCAATCCTACACTGACTCGCAATCAGGATTATGAACTCAACTGGCGGCTGCGGCAGCGCGGAGAAACGGTGTGGCTCGATCCTGCGCTTGTGGTCATCTACCAACCGCGCGGCACATTGCGGGCGCTCGCCCTGCAGTAGTTCAACTATGGTTGCGGGAAGCGGGTGCTGGGTCTCGCCGCGTCGGTGTTTCTGGTCCTGGTCGGTGCCCCGTGTGCGGTAGCGGCGGCGTTGCCGCTTACCCACCTCTTCGTTTTGGCGGCTGGCTCCTTGGTGGTCGGCGTTCGGCGGCGGGATGCGGCAGGGGTTCTCTTGCCGTTGGCCCTCGCCACCATGCATCTGATCTGGGTAACCGGTTTCTTCCTGTCGACAGGACTCTCCGGAGGATTTCGTACCCACCCTATTGTGAAGACAGGCGCAACCTTAGCACGAAAACATCTTCCGGTAACACTTTTTTGGGGCAATGCTTCAGTTTCCTTTCGGTTTGGTATAAGCTGGGTTACTTGCCTCATCTCTTTTCGCCACGTTCATTCAATAAGCACATTCTGTACGAGAAAAGGAGGTTGGCAATTGACCTGGATTGAGCGAGAAAAGTCACAGATAAGGCCTCGTTCAAAGAGTGGCTAGCGTACCGAGGATACTCGGACTGCGTCACTCCAACTCTCTGAATATACGAGAGTTTAGATGACTTGAGAGGCCACAGACTGAAATGACGTATAGTTCTCAAGCCCTTTCATGCCAGGCTGATTTTCGATTGGGTGAAGAGATGCGGCTTTTGTTACGGAAATGCAAGGAGAGATTCCAAGGACCGTGTCCGATGACAGGCCGTTGCATGATTGAGGCGAGCCCTCTTTATGGCTGATATTATGGCTGATATCAAACATCGAATGCCGACCATCCTGTTCATCGCTCCGGTGGGTTCCGGCAAGTCCGTCACCAATGTCGTCGGGGGGAACAGGGTGATGGCTGAGGAGTCGATCCGCGAACTGAGTCCGCTGGGGTTCGAGATCGACGTTATCGACACGTCGGGAAGCGTGACCAATCTGCCCCCGTGGAAAATCCAGGCCTATCGCCTGGCACGGTTCCTCCACGTGCTCCGGAGCATCATAAAGAAGGTCCTCCGCTCCGATCTCGTGTTTCTCCTCATTGCCCCCTATTCGGCGCTCACCATGGCCACATCTGTCTGGATTATCTGCAAAATCGTACGCCGGCCTCTAGTGCTACGGTTCTCCGCGTCCAGCCTCGGCCAAGTCTATCGTGCCTACGGTGCTCTGGCCCGCTGGCTGGCCAACCTGACCTGGATGCGCTCCGCCCTGATATACGTTGAAACCCTGCAAACATACAGGGACTTTGGCAACTTGGCCAATGTCCGCCGGTTCCCCAATACGCGGAATGTCCAGGCGCTGGCCAGGGCCCGGCGCGACACAGTGAGCAAGCTGATCTTCGTTGGCCGATTGGACAAGCGAAAAGGGCTGGCCGAGGCCCTCGATGCGTGCCGCCATTTGCCAGAGCCTTGTCATCTTCAGGTCTTCGGCCCGCGTATGTCCGACACGGACTTCTCCGGGTTCGAAGGCCATCCCCGGGCGACCTATGGCGGCGTGCTGGAGCCGGAGGAGGTGCCCAGGGCGCTGAGTGAGCACGACCTGCTGCTGTTCCCTAGCTATTTCAGCACCGAGGGCTATCCCGGCATCATCCTCGAAGCTTTTCAGTGCGGCGTGCCCGTCGTCGCCGCGAGATGCGGCAGTGTGCCCGAACTCGTCAAGCATGAGGAGAGCGGATTGCTGGTGGAGCCCCGCTCTGCCGTGGCGGTTCGGGCTGCGATCGAGAGGCTGCTTGACGAGCCAGCCTTGTACCGGCGGTTGTGCGAGGGCGCCGAATGCCGTGGGGAGGACTTCCGCAGTGCGGATTGGTACGGCCATATGGCTGCGGACCTCCATGGCCTGTGTCGGAAAACAGGCTCTGCGTAGTGACCCGAACGCACAACGTTTCGCGCCTGCGATCCGTAGAAAATGAACGCATACTCTATGAGTCGTAAATGACCCGGGCGACAACCGGAGTCCGTCCTGGCTGGGGAAAATCTACGTTGATCACGCTTGCCTTCTGGATGTTGGCCGTCATGATGCTGCTCAACGTGCGAGGGCTGCATCTTTGGGGATCTCCCGTTATCATGAGCTATGCGGTCGCTCTCGCCTGTTGTCTGTGCCTGGTGGTGCTGGTCGGTGCCCGATGGTGGCTGGCCGGGGGAACGTCCGGAGTGCTGCTCCTCGCCGCGGTAGCATCTTATCTGGTCATCGGCGGCACCGTGGCGGTTGCCGACGGCTCGGATGCGGGCAAAGACCTGCTGCGCCAGACCTTCTTCCTCCTGGTGATCGTGGCCTCCCTGCTCGGCGGACGCTCGGTGCTGGAGCGGGTCGGGACCGAGGCGTTGTTGAAGGGAATGCTTGTGGTTCTGACCGCGAGTTGCCTCGTGGTTCTGGCTTCGCCGATCCTGAGTGGTCTCGGCGTGCTGCCGGGTTACAGACTTCCCTTTCGCTTGACCGGTACCTTCACCGACCCCAATGATGCTGGCTTCATCGGTTGCATGACGGCGGCGCTGGCCATGGCCCTGCTGGGCGGCGTCCGACGTCGCGTGCCAGCCTATCTGGGCCTGACCGCTGGCTGCGGGGCGGTACTGGGATCATTTTCCGTATCGGCCGTTTTTGTCCTGGGTGTGCTATTCGCCTTTTTTCTGCTGTTCAACGGTCGTGAGAGACGAGGCCCCATCGTCCGCTGGCTGTTCGCTTCGTACTTGCTCGGCAGTTTTGCTTACTTGACTGTTAACCTGACAACAATCACGTCGCACGGCGAACAACAGGAAAAAATTGATACGGTCGTGGCGATTCTCAGCGGCGAGGGGATGTCAGGCGTTCGAACGAATCGGCCGTTTTTGTGGGAAGTCGCTCTTACAAAGGCCTTGGAATCACCCATCGTCGGTCATGGCATGGGTCGGCTCCATAGTCTGCCTGGCGGACCTATCAGCTATCGTGGCAAACCGGAAGGCGTCCATAATGTGTACCTGATGTTGGTTGGCGAAGCCGGCATTGTCCCGTTATGGTTGTACTGTCTGTTTCTTTTCTCTTTGCTGCGGTTTTATTGGATCACGCCGAATTCCCTGGCCAGGCCTGTCATCGTCGGCTGGGCCGTTGTGATGGCCTTGTTCGGCGTCACGTTCCATCATTGGCTCACGCTGGGGGCGTACTGTTTTCTGGCCGGTTTGAGTTGCGCACTGGCGGCGAGTCAGGTGGAAATCCGGCATCGGCCCGCTGCAGCCAGATACCCTCCGCGAGTCGCCCACTCGAGTCACTGATGACTTGGCGGCAGGCGTCGAAGAGGCCACACAGGCGGCGTTCGATCTTCGGCCGCGGGATACGAAGAAGACGCTCGTATACGAGGATTTTCCTTCAGGCGTCGCAACAACCTGCGGCATTTCGCTCAGCGCATCGTGACAGCCTTCAGCTTGCCCGCCGCGGCCCGGAGAACCTTTCTGGCATGCCCGACTTGATCAGCCGTGACCGGCGCTTTCTCATATCATCCATCGGCTGCCTTGTGCCGCGCGAAAAAGGGCCTTGCCCCCATGGGCTCTGCGAGGAATGTGATGAAGAACATTATCGTGATCAACCCGGCGATGCCGGCGAGAACTGTCGACTGAAAAAGACTCAAACCGTCAGAATAACTTGTCACCGCTGGCGACGCCAAGCGGATCTTCGCATTGGTGGCGGCCGACTCCAGGTCTATCTCCATGACCTTGCTTTGTAGAATGTTCACGGATTTCATCAGCAGGTCTCGTTTTTTGGTAAGTTCCCTGAGATTGGCGAATGCGATCTGCTTTGCCTCTTGCAGCGTCTGGATGCTGTCCTCTAGGTCAAAGATGATCTGCTTGGTCTGATCGTCTCCATTGATCAACCGGTCTCGCAGCACCTGTATTGCCGCCGTCTCCTCGTCCAAGTCGGCGGAGTTCCCGGCCACGTCTTTGCCGGGATCGTTCGGTCCATCGGGCACGAACAGGGTGGAATATTGTTCCTGGATGGCGACGCGACGGCCGCTTCCATCCGCTTGCCCGGTATCCACAGCCACATGGCTTGCACCGTTGGACAGACTCTCAGATTGACTGGCGATGGTCTCCCTGAGTCGCTCGATCCGGTCTTGCAGTGTCTTGATGAGCGCATCGACGTCGGCCCGCTGTTGCGCCAAGCTTTCGTGCATCGCGTTCTGGTTATCGATCCTCAACTCCAGGCTTTCGGGCCAATCGGTGGAGGATGCGAATGTTTGGGCCTTGAGTAGCAGGATGGCCAGCCCGTTCGACTGGGTGCCTGCTTCGCCGCCTCTCTCGATCAGGTCGCGAAGTCCTTGCGCGTCGTCGAGGAGCCGGATCAGCTTCTGCCGGACTTCGTAGCTGCCGGCCAGACTCGACAATGCCGACTCGACCTTCTGATTGAAACTATCAACTTTGGCAGACTCAACCTTCTTGTCGGCCTCGTACACTCTGCTCAAGGCAATTGTGCGAGCCTCAATGAACACTTCCCGAGATGCTGAGAGTTTCTCGATCGCTTTTCGCTTTTCTTGGATCTCCCGATCCAGTCGCTCGGTCTGGTTGGTGCTGATATATTGTTCCAGTTTCTGTTGGGCAACTTGATACCGGTCCTGTGTGTTGGCCAGCTCCGTCATGATCGACTTGCGCAATTCAGGGTCGGTCTGCCACAGAAAACTCACATGGTTCACGTACTCTTTCGCCCAAGCGTTGGCGATCACCTGCGCCGTCTCCGGCGATCTGGCGGTCGCCTGGATGCGGATCAGGTCGCTGACCTTGTCACGGTTTTGGGATTCGACCAGTTCGCCTGTGATGGAATCACGGAGTAGCCAGCTCATTGAGCGTTCCTCTTCGCTCAACTGTCCGCCCACGCGCCGGAACACGGTCCGGGCCACTTCGCCGTTGTAGACGAGTCCCAGCAACGCGGACTGCCTGGCTGATAGGGTGGCCTGCGTCTGTTGCCTGTCCACGTTAGAAATTTCCTTGGTGATGGAAATATCGGTTCTCGTGGGTATGATGGTCACCATGGCCGAGGCTGTATACCTCGGCCACAAGGTCTGGTAGACCCCGTTCATCACCAAACCACCAGCGGCGGCTAAAACTGAAACGAAGATGATCTCCCGCCACCAAGTGAGCAGTATGAGCAGGTACCGGCTCAGGTCAAAACCGTTGTCTTGCCAAACCTTCTCGTTGGTCTGGGCCGGCGGCTGGTCATGGGTGCTTGAAGGCATGGGCTGGGCTCGGATGTACTACTGTTTTCAGCATGAATCGGATGGCCAATTTTCGACCCTGTCCCGGGCTTCGTGTGTCGTGAATCGCTTTCTGATAAGCATGACGCGACGATTGCACAATCGAACGTTGCTTCTCCGTCTATGAGAGAGAAGCCTGAGATGCAGGATCGCGGACATAGACACCCGCACAGCTTCTCCTTGATCAGTCGGTTGGTTACAGATGAATTATGAATCAGTCGAGCCATGGAAGGCAATGCTGTACAAGCCTTGTCCATTGAGAAACGTGAGGCTCACAAATCAGAGGGCACCGTGAAAGATTCTGTTGCTAGTGGTCCAACAGGGTTTCAGGAGAAGGCATCTGAGTCAGGATCACGGAGCGGGCCTGATAAATGCCGGATAATCTAGCTCCTGTGGCATAGACTAAGCCTTTCTCCCGTGTTCCCAATGTCAGATGGCCGAGGGGTCGCCCTTTTTGATCAATGCCTGTGATCTCAATGGCCGGTTGCGCGAGACCATATTGTGTCAGATTATTTTTCGTCCGACTGATCGACAGTTCCGCGGGCAAGTCAACGAGACGGCTGACAAACAATTTGACTTGCCGCTGGTCGATCAGATCTGATTCCTTCCCTTCGAGATACCATTCCCCATGCTGTTGAATCAGGGTGTACTGCGAGTCATTGGCTTTGACCGTTAAGAGCGCAATCTCCCCAACTTCCATGCCAAATAAGCGTTTGTCCTGTAAGTGAAACACGTCACTCGGCAATTTGCGAAGAACGTGGGCCGATATCCGATACATGGGATCCTTCGATGAGGTGACGGCGTAAGCATCTTCACCAGAGGCAACCGGTTCAAAGAACGCAACATGATGGCCTTGTCGCCTCGTATGAACGGTCGCCGTCCATGACGGGGTTCCGAGTTTTTTCAGGAGGGCCTCTTTCTCGACTTGTGAATCAATAAACCCTGTTGCCGTTAAATCTTCGAGAGTCATCAGCAGAATCCCGACTGCGGTTTTGTCGGCTGGAGCATTCATCGGAGACGTGAAATTCCACCTGGAAACAGGGCCATGGAAAGCGGTTCCACGCTGGAGCGTGATGTTTTGGCTCGGTGTCTGCAGTTGGATACGTTCGGCACGTGTCCGGTCAAACAAGAGAATATCTTTCAGGCGAAAGGTATCCAGGGTTTTTGCCCGAAAATCTCCAATCAAGAGCGTGGTCAGCAAAATTTTTTCATCTGATCCTCGTTGAGCATACAAGGTGGACGATAAGGGACCCCTATCACCTAGGGCTAATGATTCCGTGTAGTTCCGTGCTGTAATCTCAATGGTCACATAAGGCGATTTCAGGCCGTATTGTTCAGCCGTTGCCCCTTCCTTTTGCCCTTCGGCTTGAATGATACGAGAGATTTTGCCGATTTCCAGGGCACGAAGAACATTTTCAATCTCACGCGCATCACCTCTGGTCTTAATTGGTTCAACGATCCGCCAACGATTCCTTTCGTCACGGCGCATCTGAATACGCTCGGTTCGCGTGGTGTACACCACGCGCGTCACATCCCGGTAATCAAAAGGCAGAAGATGTTGCTCCTCAGTTTGTTGAATGGTTTTGTTTCCCATCGTGGGCACTTCGATGGTAGAGACATAGACACCAAGCCCTACAAAAATGGCTGCGAGGAGAAACGTGGTTCGATACGATGTCATGGAAGCACCGAGTCGGCTAGAGGCGGCTTCGACGTCGCCAAACTGTCATGCCTAAAAAGAGGATCAGGAAAGGAATCGAGAAAACTTGTACGGCAAACAGCATCTGTTCTTGTGTGGGATTCGGAATAAACGGTGGAAACGAAGATTCTTTGGGGCTGACTGAAATTAACGTTTCCTCATCCGCTAGCCAGGCGATGGCGTTAAACAAGAAATCAGTATTCCCTGGAAACTGCAAATAGGTGTTGCTGGCAAACGCTGAATTTCCAATGATGACCAGTGAGGGCTGAATCGTTGAATCTGACGGGATGCTTTTCCGTCCCAATGCGCCGGCGAGAGTCAAGGGGCCTTTCCTGTCAGAATCTTTTTCAAATTCCGGAGTGGTCTGATCAAAGTCTGTTTCGGCCCAGCTTTGTTCAGAGGATTGTAAAAGAGACGTAAAATTCAGATTCGTGCCTGAGGCTTCGTCAAACGATACCGATTGCAAAACGGGTAGCAAAATGGGAGCGGTAAACTCTTTGGTAATTTTATGGTCGGTAAATCGACGGACGAGTAAGGCCGTCGGGCTACCTTGGGCAACACGATCTTCGGGATCGACCACAATTCCCGGGCCAAGAGTCAGCCCCCATTGAGAGATCCACGCTTCGAGACCGCTTGAAATTTTCGGATCAAGCAGTAACAGGAGTCGTCCTCCTTCAGCGACAAAGCGCGTGATGCGCCTCAATTCCTCTTGCTCAACAGATTCACGAGGTCCAGGAATAATGAGGACGCTGGTGTCATTGAGAAGGGTGGGGTCTTTCCGGAGTGAGCCTCGTGCCACTTGGTAGCCTTGTGCTTCGAGATTTTTTCGGGCCAGCGATAAGCCTCCTCGTTCTTGGTCTGTGATTTGCCGCTCACCATGTCCTTCTAAAAAGACGAGGCGTTTGGATTGCTCTTGTGTCACGCGAATCAACGCGCTCGTCAGATTCGATTCACTGGGTTTGGGAACGTGGATCGTCTGCTCGCCGCTTTCAAAGACGGCCGTGTCAATTTTGGAGATTTCATATTCGTGAGCCTTGCCGGGCTCTTTTTCGGGATCTATATAGGTCACGGAAATTTGCGGGCTTACATACGCGTAGCTTTCCAACAAGTCATGATACGTCCGAAACCCCGGACTTCGCTCATGAGAGAACACCATGATCCTGACATTTTTCTTGAGTTGCCCAAGTACTTGCAGGGTTTGTGGGGCTAATGAAAAGTGTTGCGTTTCAGACAGGTCCCATCGGCCGCCGTGCCGAACGACCAGAAAATTGATGATGGTCAGAATGCCGGTCATGAGAAGAATGGCCAGGAGGCTGTTCAATCCGAGCCGGGTCGATCGGCTGCTAGAAAAGGTTTTGAGTCGCGTCCAGTTGCCTGCGAAATACACCGTGAGGCAAAGTAACGCGACCCCTTCCAACAGGAAGATCGTGCTTGGCCGATTCGCATCGGTTTGGGCAAGGATGAGCCCTCCCAGCCCCAATCCGACTCCCAAAATGCCCAGAATGGGTAAAAGCTGCTTTATTGCCATCGGTGTGAATCAATGACTCGATGTGCGATGAATAACATCAGCACGGTGCCAGATAGGTAATACACAAGATCTTTCGCATCCAGGAGTCCGCGAACGAGTCGGTCGTAATGTTCGCTGAACGACAAATAGGATAAGACATTCCCGATCGTTGTATCGCCTAATAATGCACCTAGCCCCCCTAGCAACCAAATAAGTAGAATAATCCCAAAACTCACAAAAGCTGCGATGACCTGATTTTCAGTCGTGGCAGAGGCCAAGATGCCACAGGCCAGGAAAAAGCCGCCCTGCAAGGCCAACGCCACGTAACCGGTCAAAATAGGATTCCAATGAAAGCTGCTATAAAAGGACAAGAGAATGGGGGTTAAGCCTGTCAGGGAGAGAAGTCCCAAATAGATTAAGAGCACACTGATGTATTTGGCCGAAATAAGTTCGTTCATCCCGACGGGCGAGGTGAGCAGGAGTTCAAACGTAAGCAATTTCCGTTCTTCCGCAAACAACCGCATTGTCAGAATTGGGAGGAGAAACATGAGGACGAAATCTAAACTGTAAAACAGTGAGCGGAAGACCAACTCATTCAGGTTGAGTTGGGCGTAGGTATTTTGGATTTGCAAAAACCGAACCGCTTGTTGGCCTGCGTTCACCGTCATGAGGTGGGCGATAAAGCCAGAGATGAAAAGAAAGACCGCTCCAATGACATAAAAGATAGGTGACACAAAAAAACACCGTAATTCCTTGGCAAGTATGGTTTGAAACGGGGTCATGCTGGCGGGCTTTCACTTCGGCTTGGTTGCACACAAGAGTCTCGGTGGTTGGATTTGCTCATCCCTGCGCCTCCTCCTGTTGAGTGAGTTGGAGAAAGACTTCTTCCAGGGAAAGGGAAAGGGGTTTAAGTTCGAGAAGTCCGTACCCTTGACTCACGACAAATCGGGAGAGTTTCTCGCGGAAGTCCTGTCCCAGTTGACAGTCGATCGTACAGGTATGGGGTGTGGTGGTCGGAAAGACGTTGAGCACGCCGGGAAGAGTTTTGAGACGTTCTTGCCAATCAGGCAGGGGTTGTTTGACCGTGAGGCTCATTTTCTCAGATTGGCGCAACCGGCTGGATAGCTGATCGGGAGCATCCTCTGCGACAATGCGACCTCGGTGAATAATCACGGCGCGATCACAGATTGCCATGGCCTCGGAGAGAATATGGGTACTCAGGATTATGGTATGTGATCCTGCGAGACTTTGAATGAGTGTTCGTATTTCAATGATTTGTTTGGGATCAAGCCCTACGGTAGGCTCATCCAGGATCAGAACCGGTGGATCGTGAATCAGGGCCTGAGCTAGACCTACCCTCTGCCGATAGCCCCTGGACAGATGGCCAATCACGCGGCGATGCACGGAGCCCAATCCGACTTGATCAATCACATGGGCCTTTCGTGCAGCCAAACGCTGAGGAGTTACTCTCTTTAACCGACCAACGAAGGTTAAATATTCATCAACAGTGAGTTCCGGATAGAGAGGAGGGGTTTCGGGTAAATAGCCGAGGTGCCGTTTGACTTCCATTGGTTGATCCAGACAATCAAAGCCTGCGACCTTTGCCATGCCTGCACTTGGGGGCATGAAACAGGTCAAAATGCGCATCGTGGTGGTTTTCCCAGCACCGTTTGGACCAAGGAAAGCCAAGATTTCGCCCTTTTTGACGCGAAACGTCACGTCATCAAGGGCTGTGTGGTTTCCATAGTGCTTTGAAACGTGTTGGACTCTAATCATGAAGCCACAGAGGGGAGAGAATCTGGTCTTTCCCAGAGCCAAAACATGAACCAAGTCTCGTGTCGGGATACAAGGCACGGCAGGACAAAAAATCATACGGGCCGGATAAATGTTCGTCAAGGTGAGCCAAAGGCGTAGGAGAAAATAAGAAAGAATACGTGATTTTCATTGACAAGTTTGCTAAATTACTAAAAAATATGTCTGTAAGTCTTGAAGCAGGACCAAATTTCTATTTTTCTATTTGTTATCAATAACTTTTTCAGGTATTTTTCAGTAAGTGGAAACAGATGAAAGACTCGACAATTTCGAGTTTCTCTATCAATTTGTGCCAGTGAAGAGAGTACGGTGAAAGGAGATTTCTTATATGGCAATGGTAAAGGATTTTATTGCCCTTATTTTTGTTGCCACATGTCTTCTGGTGACGTTATCGGCATGTGAGACATCGAAACATGCTGCAATCATGAGCACGGAAAATTTAGGCGCTCAGACTCAAATTTCGGCTACTACTGATACAGAAACAGATATGGAGAGTGACCAGAATGGTATTCCACTCGAGAGCCAACCCGTCAGCCAAGAATCAATGAAATTGGCAGAAACATTCACCTTTATTCCAGAACTACCCCCAAGTCCGGCATTACCTCCTAGCGATGAGTTCGAGATGACAAGTCTCGAAACTGGTTCTGACGTGACGGCGGTTGCTCCTACTCGTCCAACTCGGGTTCCACCGGAAGTGCCTATGGAATTTCCACGTGGGAGCCGTGGCCCTGCATCGGACTATGTTCTGGAATCACCTCCGCAAGCACGAGGGGGGCGTGGCCCTGCATTGGTTTATGTCCCCGAGCCACCTTCTCAAACTTTGCTTGAGCGTAAAAAAGAGGAGAGCGTGCAAGAGGTGCAGATCGCCCAGCTCGATCCTTCCGATTTTGTTCCTGAAGTGCCTGTAACGGATCAGGAGGAAGGAAATGCCGTCATTAAGGATGCTCCGGACGTGACGGATGCTCCGGACGTGACGGATGCTCCGGACGTGACGGATGCTCCGGATGTGACGGATGCTCCGGATGTGACGGATGCTCCGGATGTGACGGACATGACGGACGTGACGGACGTGACGGATTCAGGGTTAGCCGATATCTTTTTTGATTATGATCAATATGCGATTCGTTCTCATTTCGTAGCCGTGTTAGAAAAGAATGCCGAACTCCTCAAGAATACCTATGAAAATTCCAGCGTGCTTATCGAAGGACATTGTGACGAACGTGGGTCTGTAGATTACAACTTGGAATTAGGGAAACGTCGGGCCCAAGCCGTGAAAGATTATTTAATTGATCTGGGAGTCCAAGAATCCAGAATTCAAATTGTCAGCTATGGGAAAGAAAAGCCATTTTGTACGGAATCCAAACCGCGTTGCTGGCAAAAAAATCGCCGTGCGCATTTTGTGCAGCAGTAGAATAGATTTCAAGGCGGTCTTGCTCGAAGAGAAGGTCTCAGTGCGGTCTGCCCCTACCCCCCTCTTCATCGTTCATTTCTCTCCTTCAATTCGTGAGCCAAATCTCAAGCAAGTCTGTTGTGCCTTTTGAGATGCGCTCCCGGTTTTCGAAGTTTTCCGCAATCGTGACGTGTTTAAAGCGGGTAGAAGCCAACGGCTGCCCTATTTTTTGGATCATTAGTACGTTGCTTTTATGAAAACCACGGTATTCGTGACATTTGAAAGCGAATTTGCTCCCCTTGGCGGCCTTGCGGCTGTCATGCGGTTATTGCCTAAACGTATGGCTGAAGAATGGAGCGGTCGGTGCGTCACCATGACCCCGTTTTTTCGAGAAATCACGAAGTGTCGACCCAAAACCATGGAATCGATTCATTCGACTGGAATCACCTTTTTCCTCGAATTCGGCAAAGACACATATACAATTGAGGTATTTCAGCACGAAGATAAGCAAGGGTTTCGGACGTATTTACTCGATGCGCCTGATTTTTTTAATGCGCCATGCGATTGTGGTGACCCGTCAAGCCTCAACGCTCCATGCAACCCCTATTGTGATCCGTCAAATCCTTCACAGCTTCTGAATGATTCCCTGTTTTTCTGCGCTGCCGTCCCGAAGGCATTAGTCGAACTCCAATTCACAAAGGATCTCATTTTGTGTCTCCAAGATTGGGAGACCGCCTGTGTCGCGATGACGGCCAAACAAGAGGAGTGCTTGGTGTCCGTCTCTTGTCTGCTCACGTTACATAATTCATATGACAGGGACGTGTCAGATCAAGACTTGAAAGTTCTTGCATCCCATCGTGTTTCAGGTCAGACGGTTCTGTCGAAAATGGCCGCGTTTTTGGATGGCCCTATTTGCACAGTCTCTCAACATTTTGCCTATGAGTTGGAACATGACCCGGTTCAGCGGAAAATCTTTGCTCCGCATCTACAAAAAATATTTCGAACACGCACAGTCCGTGGAATTAATAATGGCATGTTCAGTCAACTCGATTTTCCTCAAAACGCCAGAGACCAAGCCGCTCAAGGTAACAATCGTCAGATCCTCAAAGAAAAAACCAAACGACGTCAGGAGATGATCGAAAAATTAAAAGACAAGGTGCCACCTCGAGCCTGGGGCTGTGTGGACTTTACGGAGTTTACAGGACCCGTCTTTTTGTTTTTTGGCCGGGATGATCCACGACAAAAAGGGTATGATGTGGCTGCGGCAGCCATTCGACGTATCCCTGCAGGTCGTGCCCGTTATATTTTTACCCCTATCCCCGGTGATGAAGGAGTAGAGGGATTAGTGTTTCTCAAGAGGTTAGCCGAAGAACGGAATGGGGAAGTCACGGTTTTCCCATTTCGAATGGCTCAAGGCTATCGGGAATTGCAACGAGGGGCGTCCTTTATGGTGATGTGTTCGTTCTATGAACCCTTTGGGGGTGCCATCGAGGGCTATGCAGTGGGTACGCCGGTGGTGGCTCGTGCCACGGGCGGGCTGGTGCAGCAAATTGTTCCCTATCCTGCTCAATCCTTGACCGGCTGTGTTAAAAAACTCAGTCGGCCGTACCATCAGGCTTCGGACCCGCCAACTGGGTTTCTCTACCGTGAACCGACATTGGAAGCGAAAGAAATAGAAAACGGATGGAAACAAATTCTGGATTGTGAGTATGGGCCTCAAGGCGATCGGGTCGCCGAGCGTTTGTCAATGGTCGTATTTCAATCGATGGTTGAGCAAGCCGCAATAGCTCTACAAGATGCCATAGAACTTTACGAAACCGACCAGATGAAGTACGCAAACATGATCATGAACGGGTTTCAGATGCTGGATAAGTTTTCGTGGAAGATGGCGGTTCGGCAATATCGGGAGATTTTCGAGACTCTTTAGCAAAATGGCTCCTCAAGTAGGGCCGCATCTTATGCGGCCAAGACAAGCGTCATGAGATGTCGCCGCTATATATATCGGACAGGCGTCATCCGACGGTGCCGAGACAAAAACAGACCCCCCGACGGCTGTGCATGCCGTGCCGGTGTCCTGGATTCCGGCTTCCGCCGGAATGACGAAGGACAGTTTTAGAATGTCAACACAGCCGAAGCATCTCGGACCGCCCCCGGTCATTCATTCTTCCAAGGTCGAAATATCCCCAGGGTCTTGTCCGAGTTCTTTGGCTTTCAGGACGCGGCGCATGATTTTACCCGAACGGGTTTTGGGAAGCGAGGTCACCACTTCGATCTCTCGAGGGACCGCGATTGTACCTAACTCCGCTTGGACGTGAGCTTTGAGGGTTTTGACCAGTTCCGCACGTTCGCTTTGCCCTTGTTTCAGGATGACGAAGGCTTTAATCATCTCACCTGCGGTTTTATGCGGTTTCCCGATGACTGCTGCTTCGACCACCGCGTCATGACTGACGAGCGCGCTCTCCACCTCGGCGGTGCCGATACGATTGCCTGCGACTTTCACTACATCGTCGGCTCGGCCCATGAACCAGAAATAGCCATCTTCATCTTTGTGACAGACATCACCTGCGGTGTAACAGCCGGGGATGTTATTCCAGTAGCTCAAGTAGCGATCAGGATCTTTGTGGATTGTCCGCATCATGGAAGGCCAAGGTTTTTTAATGACTGCGAACCCTCCACCGGTGCCGATACTATGACCACTCTTGTCCACCACGTCTGCCTCGATGCCTAAAAATGGGCGTGTGGCAGACCCTGGTTTAAGCGGGACGCAGGGGAGGGGAGTAACCAGAATCGATCCGGTCTCCGTTTGCCACCAGGTATCCATAATCGGTTTGTCACCACCGGTGACACGGTGAAACCATTCCCATGCTTCGGGATTAATGGGTTCGCCTACTGAGCCCAAGACGCGCAGGGTGGAAAGGTTATATTTCTTGGGCCAGTCTTCACCGTACTTCATGAGGAGGCGAATCGCCGTTGGGGTGGTATAGAAAATCGACACGCCGTATTTTTCGATGAGATCCCACCAGCGGCCTGGGGTGGGGTAGTCGGGCTTGCCTTCAGCCGTGAGAATGGTGGCACCATTAAGAAGCGGGCCATACACGATATAACTGTGCCCCGTGACCCAGCCCGGGTCGGCCACACAAAAATACACGTCTTCGTCTTTCAGATCGAAAACGTATTTCGTGGTGATGTAGGTTCCAACCATATACCCGCCGTGTACATGGACCACCCCTTTGGGTTTGCCCGTGGTTCCTGAGGTGTAGAGAAAATAGAGGGGAGTTTCGGCGTCGAGATGCGCTGCTTCACAGGTCGTTGATTGTCCGTTGAGCCAGTCATTCCAATCGAGTGCTTTGTGAGTATCCAAGTCAAGGCCGGGTTGTTCTCGTCGCACCACAATCGTCTTCTCTATGGTCGGACAGTGTGCAATCGCGTCATCCACCACGGTTTTAAGAGGAATGCGTTTGCCGCGATCGTATCCATAGTCCGCCGTGATGATGAGCCGGGCTTCAGCATCTTTGATTCGAGATTCCAGCGCGGGTGCACTGAAGCCTGAATAGACCACGGAATGAATCAGGCCGAGCCGTGCGCAGGCCAGCATGGCGACAATTTGTTCTGGAATTTTTGGAAGATAAATCGTGACGCGATCACCTTTTTTCATTCCAAGGGCTTTGAGGGCATTGGCGCAGCGATTGACTTGGCGGTACAACTCGGCATAGGTGAAAATCCGTTCTTCGTTGTGCTCGCCGACCCAAATCACCGCGACTTTGTTTCTTCGCCACGAGTTCACGTGACGATCCAAACAGTTATAAGAAATATTACAGCGCCCTCCTAAAAACCATTTGGCCCATGGGTAGTTCCATTCCAGCACTGTATTCCATGGAGCGAACCATTCAAGTTCCTTGGCAATTCCGTCCCAGAATTTTTCAGGATCCGCGATCGACTCCTTGTAAGCGGCTTCATAGTCCTTGATATACGCCTGTTCCAGAGTTTGACCCGTTGGACGGTACACGGTCGACGTTTTCAATAAGGTTTCAATTTGTTCGGCCATGGATGAACCCTCGTAACAAGTCAATCGTGGGAGGAAAAATGTGTGAATTCACAAACGATAATGGGTGCATTATGCGTAGGTCTGACGGATGGTGCAAGATTCTTTTGTCAGGAGTGTTCCGGGGGTTGATGCGCAGGTAAGAGTAAGTCTAAGACGGTTTTGACCGGATTGAACGTATGGCGGGGTACTTCGACAAACACGGAATGCCATTTGGCCATGCTTCCGTTCCAGAGGCCGGGTAGTTCCAAGGCTTTCAAGTCTCTTCCTTCGTGGGATTTTTTTGCAATAAATCCCGTCTGGGGATCGACGAATTGATGAAGATTGAATGGATTCCCTTGATAATTTCGAACCCCACAAACGATATCCACTGGGTTGAAGTGGGTTGCTGACGTCAAGATGTTTTGTTGGGTTGGAGAAGCGGGATCGATCTGCGAGGATTCCACGATTTGCAACGAGGTGGTGCCCTCCTTCTGTTCTATCCAGAAAGGCCCACCGCCTGGATTGTTCATGGTGGGGACCATGCCGCAGACTCGGAGGGGCCGGTTCAACCATTTGAAAAGCCACTGTGCTTTTTGTGAGTTGGTGCGTGATCGCCATTCCTGAGGTAAGGTCAGTGCAAGCGAACGGCGGGACCATTCCGTTATTTGCTTGAGGGAAGCCGATGACGCAGTGTCGGATTCGAGTTGAGTCAAAAATGAAAACACGGTGTCTTGCAAACTGACGAGGAGCCCACCAAGCGCCTTTTTATATTGAGAGGGCGTCTCCTTCAGATGGTCGGGGACAACATTATCGATGTTGTTGATAAAGACAATGTCGCCTTGGAGTTCGTGAAGATTCGAGAGTAACGCTCCATGGCCGGCTGGCCTGAATAGGAGATTGCCTTGGGCATCATGAAACGGGTTGTTGCCCATGGCAACCGCTATGGTATCCGTTGAGGGTTTTTGAACGGAACAGTTGATGAGCCATGTGACGGTATGCAGAGGAAGCCTATGACGGACTTGCTCGATATGATGTTGGATAGCCTGTTGATGGTCTGGTGAAACCGTAAAATGGATGCGAGCATAGCCTTTGTCATCTTGGGCATAGTCGGCGGCTTCCACCAAATGTTCTTCGATCGGTGTTCGCGTTGTGGTGGAATATCTGTGGAATGCGAGCAGTCCCTTAGGCAGCTCGGCATAGTGCAGCCCTGGTGAGTAGAGAAGGGCATTGATGATGGAGTGATAATTGCTTTCCCTCATTAATTGGTCAAGTTGGTGCCCCTGACGTAAGAGCGCCTTTTTCAGGTCGTGGTAAAAGGCAAACTTCGGAAGACTGGAAAAAAATCGCTCCAGATCCTGTTGTGCTGCTGTGGCAAGCTGGCTGGATTTTCTCTGAAGACAAAAAGCCGCGAGGGTCTTAAACATTCGCGTGCCAACACCGGAAGCCGGCACGAACTTTGTGGCACGGCCGGCGGCCTTGGCTCGTTCGAAGTCTCGTGTCACGGCTGCCAAGTCTGACGAACTGAGGCAGCGAATCCCGTCGTTGAGACGACATGGTCTTTTTAGCTTTACAAAGGGAATCCCGCGTTGAAACGTGGCAAGTTGTTGTTCGATCATCTGGAGGGAAATCCCTCGCTCCTGGAGCTGTCGGCGATCCGGTGGTGTCAGTCTTGTTTCGATTTCGAGTTGCAGTGACATCTTGTGAGGACTCTGGCTTTCCGGTCTGTGTGGTGGGTTGTTTAGCGTCTCATCCTTTTGAGAAGATCTTGATGTTGAAATGAGGTTTGACGAGGGGTCTCTCATTTCAGAGCATTGGCAATGGGTTTGGTGAGGTTTTAGTCTTGAGCTCCTCCCTGCAAATACCCAAGTCCGATTTTAATCGCTCTGCGCGTAATTTCACACCAACGGTTGGGTGGGTATTCCTCTAAAATTTTCACAATCCGAGGATCTTGGACATCCAGTTCAGTAACCTTGAGTATTCCATCTTCAATTTTCACTTCTGCCACGGGTTCTCCTCCTTCTTGATCATCCCAACGCGTAACGGTTCCCTGTTTACGTGGGTGTATTTGCCATTCTTTTGAATTGCGTTCGAATCGACAAACTGTTCGGACAGGTTTTTCTGACGGACGTCCATGGTAGCATGATTGCAGGGTTTTCTCTCATCATGACTCTACGATCCCCCTCTTATTGTCTTTGCATGAAATTTTGGGTTTCTCCAACAGATCAGCCAAGGCCCCGTCATCCGCCTCTCCCGCACCGCGGTCAACGCCACCATCGAGGCCGTGGCTCTGTATCGCTTGCTGCTGTTTGAAAAGAGTGACCATGGCGGCGAAGGGGAGGTCAAACCTTTCAACGCACTCATGACGGCAGATCGGCTACGGTTGGGACCGGTAATATTGCCGACGTCGCCCACAGCCATCGCCCTTGGAGCTAGTGCTTGGATGGCATGTTGTCTGCCCAGGGTGAGCAGAATACAGATTCCGGAAGAGACTGGGTGTATTCTCCGCTCTGTTGAAAAAGTGTAATGACACGATACACCTGTTCTTGGGTTCGAAAAACACCGACCATGAGCCGATAGGGCGGTTGATCGGTTTCAGTCGCCTGTTGCTTGCTGAGCTGAGAAGCCAATAAGTCGGCTCTGACAATACGAATGGCTGCGCCCTGAGCGTTCCCCTTGCGCTCTATAGATTCTTGAGTCTGCATTTGGAGCCGTGTGAGTTCTCTCTGAGCCCTGGTTGCTTTGAGCCCACTAGATGGAGCATAGACAAACAGGATAGCACGGTGAAGGTGCAGGGAAGACAAGACAGGTTCTTTAGTGTTGCTCGATCGAAGGTCGTACGTACCACAGGGAATTTATCTGGATCCGCTTAGGATAAGAGAGAAAGGGGCAAGAAGAGGCCTCCCTTGTTCGAGGCCCACAGAAGGGAGTCCTGCCGGTGGTTTTGTATAACCTCCAATCGGAGGCTACATGATTTGATAGTCGAGATCTACCATTTTAGTGGCAACATTCGCGGCTTCTCGAAGTTTTCTCATTTCGTCTGATGTATCTCGAATGAGCCAAATTTTAATGTTGAGTTGCTCGATTGGTTCGATGGATTTTTCATTTCGGAGCTTGGCAATTGACCAAACCACTTCGGTGAGCACTGAAAAATCAATGTCCGATGACTCGTCCATATCTTCCAAATTTTTATTGAGATAATCGAGTAACGGTGGGGTAATATGAGGGTCGCCAGTGTGGGCGCCGATTAATCCCAGCCCCTTGGCTGCGGCTGCTTGAATTTTTGATTTTTTTGTCGTGATGAAAATATCTGTGAGTATGGGGGTTGCTGAGCTACCGAGTCCAGCCAAGGCGATAATCGCTTCTTCGGCATATTCGGCATTTTCGTCTCTGGCCAATTTCACTAAATGGGGAAAGGCGTGTTTTGATTGGACCCGCGAAAGGGTTGAAAGAATTCGAAGTTTACGGCGTGTATCCGTATCCGGATTTTTCAAGAGTTCGGCCAAACGGTCGGTATGTCCCCATTCCGTGGCGACCATGACCGGAAAATCGAATTCCTGTAATTTCAGGTTTAATTGTTCCATGGCGTACCGTCCGGAGCTTTTGGCTTTGGCTTTTTGAGCTGCGGCATAGGCATCCACGAAATCGGTTCGCGTTTCTTTATACCAACCTAAATCCTGACCGTTGAGTCGATAAGTAAAGAGACAGGCTGGCCCTGTCCACAGTCGAGCAGGAGCATCGGCTAATTCCGCATCCCCACCCGAACGTGTGGTGCCTGACCACCGTTTTCGTTCTTCGCATTTGACTCGAAATTCTACATCATGAGCTTCTTTTCGGTTGGGCACGGTTTTGTATCCAATGGCCTCGAGTCGGGTCTTTACCGTTTCCAATAGCTCGGCGGGAGGAACCTGTCCGTTTTCCGTCAGCGCCAGGATATTGAGGTATATAGTCTTGATATTCGCTAATTGCGTCTTTTGCTCGGTTGTCATATGGGTTCGGCGTGCCAGACTTTCGGTTGCACAGGCCAAAAGAAAGACGCAAATGAGTATTCCAGATAGATATTGCATTATGAATCCTCCTGACAGGAATCAGGGTACATTTGGAAAACAGGCGAATATCTGTTGAGGGCTGAATCGTACCGGATAATAAGTCTGAATGGAAAGAGGGATCTCGGGGCCTCTCTCGTGGGATTATGCCGACGAGTATGATGCAGATTGCCGTCGTGAGACGTGGATGAAGCGTTTTGAGTCAGTCTGATTAACTCACATGTCCATCCAGGTCGAGTTGTTTATACGTCCAATTTGCAGCTTCTCGAAGGTTTGCCATTTCTTTTGAATGATCGTTAATCAACCAGATCTTTTGATTCAGTTCATCCATGGGTCCGAGAGAATTCTCATCTCTCAGTTTGCCGAGGCTCCAGACGACTTCGGTTAAGACAGGAAAATTAATATCGGCTGAGGTGTTGAAGTTTTTTAAGGTGTTTTTGAGATAGTTAAGAAGCGGGGGAATGGCCGTTGGGTTTCCACTCCGCCCTGCCACGTCACCCAAAGCTTTAGCTGCTGCAGCTTGAATCTCAGACTGAGTCGAAGATTGAAATAAATCGGTGAGAAAAGGAATAGAGTCTTCTCCTACGCCCGTGAGGGCCTCCACGGCTTCTTGCACCAAATCCTTATCTTGCATCAGCTTTGTTAAACGAGGGAGTGCTGTTTCGGCTTCTATTTCACTCAATGCCGAGAGAATAAAGAGTTTCCGGATTTTCGGAGTCGTGGGAGTGTCGATAAGCTTCATGAGCAGATCGGGTTGTCCCCATTCTGCTGCCAGCAGAACAGGGAAGTCGTATTGTCTGAGGCGTTCGGCTAATCGGTCGAGTGCATAGACTCCCGCATCTTTGGCACCTGCCGATTTTGCGATTTGCATGGCATCCTGGAAAGACGTCCTGACTTCCTTATACCATCCGAGGTTTTGCCCATTAAGCAAATAGGTCAACAAACACGCTGGTCCTTTCCAAAGGCGCGATGGCGCGTCAAAGAGTTCGGCATCGCCTCCTTCTGCGGTAGTTCCAGTCCAAGTTTTTCGCTCTTCACATTTTACTTTGAATTCGACATCATGGGCTTGTTGTCGATCAACGATCACGGAAAATCCAACTTCTTGTAGCCGTTGAGAGACGAGAGTTTGAAGATGTTTGGGGTCGGTTCGTCCCTTTTCGGTAAGAGCAAGGGCATTCACGAATACACGCTGAGCCTTTTGAAGTTGTTGCTTTTGCTCTGGCGTTATGTGGGTTCGGCGAGCAACACTTTGAGGAACCAAGGCGACTGATACGCTAAAGATCGCACAGATTATGAACACAAATGGACAATTTTTCATGAGGAGCCCCTTGGCGCATGATCGCATGGGGTGGCATGCAGTACAGGGTGGCTACTTATCCGTATTTTTTACTATACGCTGGACCATAAAAAAACAGCAAGCTTTTTTTGAAATTCTTATTTGATCGAAGATGGGTAAAGGTACAATTAGTTGATGAGTTGAATAGGCCTAAGATCCGAGATATACTCCCAAAAATGATGCTGAAAAGAAAAAAAATATCAATTATTGGTGCGGGGAACATGGCGGAAGCCATTGTTTCCGGTTTATTGAAAAAAGGTGTAGTCAATGCTGGCCAGATTTATGCCACGGATGTGGATTCCCGACGGCTAGCCCATTTTCAGAAGACCTTTAAGGTCCGAGTCGGTCAGGATAACCAAAAATTTGCTAAGTCCAGTGATATCATTATACTATCAATAAAACCTCAAGTTATGAATAATGTTTTAGGTGAGCTGAATTTATCTCCTGGTGCTGAGCAACTCATTGTTACCGTTGCAGCAGGGGTTCCTATCGAGACCATTATTTCTGGATTGTATCAGGATGCTCGTGTGGTTCGGGCCATGCCTAACACCCCTGCTCTTGTTTTAGAAGGCGCGACTGCCTTGGCTGGTGGCCCGGGAGTGACGGTCGAACAAATGGAAATGGCTCAGGCGGTATTCGAGGCGATAGGGCAAGTCGTTGTGGTTGATGAATCGCATTTGGATGCGGTGACTGGTCTCAGTGGCGGGGGGGCGGCGTATGTGTATCTGTTTATCGAGGCCTTGGCCGATGGGGGGGTGAAAATG
Source organism: Nitrospirales bacterium (assembly GCA_963422365.1). Taxonomy (GTDB): domain Bacteria; phylum Nitrospirota; class Nitrospiria; order Nitrospirales; family UBA8639; genus Bin75. The sequence continues at coordinate 2,160,072 of OY729426.1, read as the reverse complement.
GGGCTGTCCCGCTCTCAAGCACAACGACTGGCGGCGCAAACGGTCTTGGGTGCGGCAAAGATGGTCATTGAAACGAAGGAACATCCTGGAGTCTTAAAGGACCGAGTGGCTTCACCAGGCGGGACAACCATTGCCGGATTGCACCGACTCGAGAAGGGGCAACTGCGCGGGACAGTGATAAGCGCCGTTGAGAGCGCGACTATTCGTTGTAAGGAATTAGGACAGCAGGCTATTCGCTCCAAATCCTCCCCGGTCACTCCGTCGGTTAAGCGAACGGCGTTAGGCGGTGGACGTCAAGGCCTATGATGGAGAATCGTGTTGGGTAAGTGGGTAAGGTGGAATTTGAGAGGGCGCGAAGAAAAGAAAGGAGTCCATTGTGCAGTATTGGGTGAAAGTGGTGTTTACCGATAATCAGGAACTCATGGTCAGCGATGCCCTTCGTCATACGATCAGCGATGATATGGAAATCTTGGAAATTGATACTTCTAAGGAGGTCATTATTATCCCCTTAAAACAATTAAAGTATTTTTCGTGTGATGCTGTGGTTTTTAACAAGAAACAATAACTGACTGGACCCTTATCCAGAAAGAGGATCCCATAGTCGACGCGCGCTCACTATTTTCTACAAAAAAGGCTGTTCTACCCATAGTGGAGATACCGTAAGGCAGATATGGAGAGGCGAGTTGCATCCCATACTGAAGAAGAGGAGATGAATCAGCGTCGGCATTTGCTGGTGCTGGCTCGCAAAGGGGACCTAAAAGCCGTGAAGCAACTCATGGAGTTGTATCAAGTTCGAGTGTATAGTGGGGAGAGTCTCAAATCTCTAAAAATTCGCAAATCTCTTCCGGTTCTCAGTTCTCCTAAGCCTAAAGGAACGATTCCGACTTCTAAGCCTAAAACTGTCAAAAAAGATAAGGTTGCGACAAAAAAACATGGAACTACACAGAAAATCACACGGTCCTCAGTTTCGAAGGTTGTCCGGTCCCGGACCTTGGCAAAAGCTACACCGCCGCAGCCGACTCGTTCGAAAACAAAACCGAAAAATTCTCCTAACATTCAAACAAAGTCTAAAAGCAAAGCATCGCCCAAGCCCGTTCGCAAATCGAAGACGATGGGCAAGGGTCAACTTTCCACGAAAAGTGTTTCTCGCAAGGCTACGCCCACACCTTCATCGAAAAAAAACGTGTCATGCGCAGATAATCGACGTCCAGGACGTCTATTCAAGGTGCAGCCTCGATCTCACGCTCAATCAAAAGCCAAGGTTACAAGGAAGTCAAAGTTGAAACCGACCTCGAAACCAAAAGCGAAATAATCTCACCAACCATGATGTTTTGATAACCGTTGGAAAAAGGACTATCCGATTTTCAATGCAGGGGAAACGAACGAAGTTTCAATTCGGCGCAAGAGGACATAGAGCGATCATAGAAAGAAATTGTTTAGCGAACTTCAACTTGCAACCCACCGGCCGCAAGTTTATTTGCGATCTCTTCAGCCGACTTTTGAGTCCCTTGATAGACTTGGGACTTTCCATGATGATCGATTCGCCAAGCCAACTCAAAGGCTTTGGATGAAGTCATGCCGGGAATATACAGACAAAACAGATCGATGACTTGTTGATACGTATGACAATTGCAGTTGTAAACGATCACTTCGGCTTCAAAGTCACGTCCGGCGTCTAGTTCAGTTGCTTTTTTCGTGACTTCAGTCACTTCTGTTGAGGGAAGAGTGCTCATAAAGCTTTTAAGAACGATGGCATTGTACCCTTGGGGTACAAATCGCACAATATGGAGAATCTCGTAACTTGAGTAAAACCATACTCGTGACAGGGGCAGCCGGATTTATCGGAAGCCATACGGTCGAGGCGCTTGCGACACGCGGGGATTGGGTCGTGGGGTTGGATAACCTCAACGATTATTATGATCCGGCAAGAAAACGAGCCAATGTCGAAGAAGTTAAAGGGGCTTTGACACAGAGTGGCCACGCGGAGTTCTTTACGTTTATCGAAGGGGACATTCGACACCAAGACACCGTGGCAAAAATATTTTCAACCTATGAAATTGAGGGGATCGTTCACTTGGCGGCTATGGCCGGTGTTCGGGTTTCGATTGAGAATCCCCATCTCTATTGCGACGTGAATATAAATGGAACGCTGAATGTGCTGGATGCCGCCGTCGGAAAGATTGGGAGTCAAGTCCAGCGTCCCTCGTTCCCCACTTTTGTGTTTGCGTCTACCTCGTCGGTGTATGGCAAGACCCAACACATACCCTTTAAAGAACACGATCCATGTGATCGACCGTTTGCCCCCTATGCGGCCAGCAAAAAGGCTGGGGAACTGTTGGGCCATTCGTATCATCACGTGTATGGGTTGCCGTTTACCGCTCTACGGTTTTTCACGGTGTATGGGCCACGGGGACGTCCGGATATGATGGCCTATAAGGTATTAGACAATATCTTTTTTGCGCGTGACGTTCCCCTCTACAATGCAGGGCAGATACACCGTGACTGGACCTTCGTGGCCGATATTGTTCAGGGAGTGGTCAATGCGGTCGACCGGTCGCTTGGATATGAAATAGTGAATCTCGGGAGAGGAGAACCGGTGTTCCTGACGGAGTTTGTGCACGCGATCGAAGAATGCACCGGACGAAAGGCCAGCCTGGTTTCGGCACCAATGCCGGAGGTTGATATTGCCTACACCCATGCCGATGTTTCCAAGGCGAGAGCATTATTGGATTATAATTCTCAATGGTCGGTGAGAGAAGGCGTGAGTCAGTTCTGGACCTGGTATCAGAAGCACGTGCTGTGTTCCTGACAGAACCAGAGAGCACGTATCATTCCGAGCCACCGTTTGGTCCTAGGGTTCAGTGCCGTTTGTTGACCGTGGCGTAACGAAAGGCACCCTAAGGCATGTCCTTGCCTCCGAGCGGGGATAGCGTCGCTACAATAAATCATTGATCTAACTGCCGCGTCTTACGCTGCCCGTATGCCGATAAGTTATGGCTGCAAGCATCTCATGCTGCCTGATTTTTGTAACGACATAAGATTCCTTAATATGGTCTGCTCTTGCTGGCATTCTTGCCACTCCAGTAGCGTGATGGTAGATTGATCTCTCTCTGTGCTGGAGTGGTGGAATAGGCAGACACCCGGGACTTAAAATCCCGTGCTTCGAAAGAGGCGTGCCGGTTCAAGTCCGGCCTCCAGCACCATCTTCCTGCCCAATATCAGGAAGCAAGGATCTTGTATTCTTGCTGTACCCCACTGTTCCCGTGCGCCAGCCCGTTGATGCTGTCGCCAGTAGGCTAGGGGCTATTATATAGATCGGCACCTATTGGGATATTGCCCCTGATCCACCCCTGTAAAGTTAAACGGGATAATCCTGCTATAGGTCAATGTGGGTGGAGAGAGGACCTGAGGCACAGCAACCCAAACGCCCTAATAGTCCAGCGTGACAATGAACAACGCGATGAGCACCGATTTGCGCATGGTCCACACGTTGAGGAACAGCTTGAGGTAGATCAATTTCTTCAGCTTGCGATCGACCGGCTCAGCCGAGCGCAACGCCCTTGTCGGTCGGCCATTCGGAATCGCTGTCATTTCCGTTGCCGTGCCGATGGCACGGTCACTCTATCCAATGATCGCCGGTTGCCGTCTCTTTGACGATCGGGAAGATTGACGCGATACATAGCCGGACGTTATTCTCGCGAAAGCGTGGGGCAGTGAAATCACCTCTTCATTCCTTCCCTGGTTTTCCGGATTCCCGCTTTCGCGGAAATGACGGGGATCCTCCTCAAAAGCACTAGTTTCCCTCTCTCTACAGCATAAGCACTTTTGCTAGCAAGCCAATCACAAGGCATACGTGGTGCCAAACATCCAGATTAACCATTTGATGGTATCAACTTTGGCCTCGGCTACTTTCTTTTCCAAATCAGCCTGAATAAGAGCAAGATCCTTCTTGGTCTCTTGCCGCAACGTCTCAATCTTTTCATGGATAGCGGCAATGCCCTGTTTGGTTGCCAAATTGCCGTTCAGTAGATTGACCGGTTCGTCGGCTAGGACCTCGGCCTGAGATTCGGTAAACCCGTGTGCCGTCAGCCGCTTGACAAATCTATGAGTATCAAAGGCAATCGCTTCGTTCATGATTCAACTATAGCTTGCTCCGGGTATCGATGCAACAATACTGCCTATGCCACGTAGCCTTGCTTGTTCTAACTATTCTTTATAGAGAAGCCAGGAGGCTTCTTTGCGATGTGGCGTGCCAGAGATTGGAGGCCGAGGCAAGGGTGGGAGCAGGTGGCACAGAACTCAGGGGGGTGGGCGGATGGTGCATCTTGTCTGGCGCACGGGCGGTGAGGAGCCCGATGGTCGACACGCTGGGCAGGGTAAGGTCATGCTGGTGACACCAGGGGTGAAGATGACAGAACGTTTCACGTTGCTACGGTTGGGGGCGAGGGGATGCAGGCGGTGGGTTTCCTGCATCAGGGTAGGAGGCCATATGGTCCATCCCCCCCCTGATTTCGGTAGCCAACATGTTGGAATCGCATGGCACCCCTCCTGGTTCGTAGTGCCAACGGGTTCTGAACTTATGCACTGACGCTTGCTTTATGGAAATCACGCCAGATAGTATCCGACTCGGTTCTTGAGCGCCGATTCGCTGCAAACTGCTGCCTCAAGGTCGTGATGTAGTGCGAGCAGGATCACGATCCATTGTGGAATGCACAGGCTTGTCGCCGTTTGATTGGATCTGTTGTTCACAATGATCGTTTTTTCAGAGATAGCGTATCCGGTATGCATAGGCTTTGCAGTCACTTTCGTTGCCGGCGTCTTGATCAGCCTGACCAGATCCTGGCACGGCATGGTGACGTTCGATACATTGACGGGTCCGCAGAAGTTCCATGACACGTCAACATCGAGGGTTGGCGGCCTCGCCGTGTTCACGGGTTTTTTGGCGGCTGCGACCGCGACCGCTTCACCAATATATGAGCTGTTATTTGTGTTTGGCATAAGCAGCATTCCAGCTTTTGTAGGCGGGCTAGCAGAAGACTGCACGAAAAGAGTTTCCCCTACATGGCGTTTCCTTACAACGATACTTTCGGCTTTGATATTTTGCCTGTTCACTGGCTGTGTCGTGTCGAGGATCGAGATTCCTGCAGTCGATAGTTTTATGGGGTTTCAGGTCGTTTCCATCCCGTTTACCGTCTTCGCCGTGGCCAGTTTGGCACATGCCGTCAACATTATTGATGGGTTTCATGGCCTTGCGACCGGAGCCGGCATCATTTTGCTGTGCGCGTTTGCGGTAGTGGCCTCCATGGCCGGTGACCACGACCTCGTGCTGCTCATTGTTGTGATCATCGCGGTGTTGTCGGGATTCTTGTTGATCAATTTTCCGTTCGGCTACGTATTTCTGGGAGACGGAGGGGCCTATTTCATCGGTCTTTTGCTTGCGTATATCGCCGTCATGCTTCCTGAACGAAATCCTGATATCTCCCCATGGGTCAGCGTGTTGGTCTTGGCGTATCCTCTCATTGAAATCTGGTTTTCAATCTTTCGAAAAACAGTCCGCCGCGGCCACCAAGCAACTCGCCCTGATAAAGTCCATCTCCACATGCTGGTTTATCGTAGTTTTGCCAAGAGGATCGCGAAAGCATTAAAAAATGAACGATTCGCTAATCCCGCTGCAAGTGTGCTGATGTGGGGAGGGCCCATGACGAGTCTGGTTTTCGTTCTGCTGATTCCGCTTACTCGAGAGTGGTCACTTCTCGCGCTGTCTCTGCAAATGGTGCTGTATTTCTTTACATACCGTCGAGTCTCGCTGCAGGGCCGTAATCGCGTTTTGCAACGCCTGCGCAACCAGGTGAGAGGCTGTAAAGCATCGAGCAAGATGCATCGATGAAGTGAGGGAGGAGCGGACATTTCATCCGAACGCGGACTGGGGGTCGGTACCAAAACGATTCCGGCTTTTTTCAGCAGGCCGCGACTATTGTGAAAGTCAGAGACGACAAGGTTACTTGAGTCCGATGACCATGGAATCGGGACCGGCTAGGTGTTCAACCCGAGTTTCCCGAAACCCAGCTTCTTTCATCCATCCGCGGCAATCTGCCCCTGTATAGTCAAATCCTCCTGGGAGCTCAATGAGCATATTGAGACTCATCAAGAGACCAAAGGCATTCTCTCGGCGTTCGTCGTCAATGAGCGATTCAAAGACAAGCAAGGCCCCTCCGCTGGGCAAGGCGTCATAGGCTTTTTTGAGCAAGGTCTTTTTTTGGTCCAAGTCCCAATCGTGCAGGATGTGACCCATGGAGAGCACATCGGCAGCAGGGAGTTGATCGGCAAAGATGTCGCCGGGGATAAATTTGAATCGATCACGCAGTCCACATGATTCCACATATTCTTCAAAAATGGGTCCCGTGGCAGGTAGGTCGAACCCTCCCCCCGTTATATGCGGATACGCTTTGCCGACTTCGACTACTAACCCACCTTGAGCCGAGCCAATATCGATTAAGGTTCGATAATCCTTCCACGGAAATTTTTGGGCAATGGCTTTGCTGCTGCCCATGCTCATGGCGGTCATGGATTGCATAAAACTCGTCAGTCTGGCAGGGTCGCCATAGAGGGTTTCAAAAAAGTTTCCTCCGTTTTTGGCTTCGTTTTGGGGGCGACCGGTTTTCAACCCTTCGGTCAGTGACCCCCAAAATCGGTACAACCGTCTGTTTGCCATTGCCAGGAATTCACCAATATACGACGGCTTCGCTTTATCAAGATAGGAGTCTGTCTCCGGTGTATTGGAATAAAGGCCATCGTGTCGCTCCAGCATGCCCAACGCAACCAACGCATCAAAAAAATCCAAGGCACTTCGCTCATGTAGGCCAAGTTGTTTTCGTAAGGTTGGGGCATCCATCGGCCCTTTTGCCACAATTGTGAACACGTCGAGTTCGACGGCACTTAACAGGGTCTTGGATCCCCAAAATGCCATGCCCAGGTGCATGATTTTCTCAGGAGTAGGGTGGTTCATAGGTAAATCTCCAAATATGACACGTTGTTTTTTGATGCGTAAATGTACTGCGCGGCATTCGATTCTGCAATGACGCGACATTGTCGTGCGAAAGAGTGGCAAGGATCCAGAATGTCTTGGCTAGCCGGAGTAGATAGATGTCGCGGGATTTGAGTTGTGGTTTTTGTCGTTGAGTGCGGAATGATTCAGGATTACACTTCCAGCAATGATGGAAGGATTCTAGGCTATGACGGCAGTTTCACGTGCTGATTTTCAAAACACGCTTGGCCAGATTCAAACAGAGAATCTGGGCCTTTACGTGCATGTCCCTTTTTGCCGGATGCGTTGTCGGTTTTGCGCGTTTTATATGGAGAGGCACCGTGAGAATCGCGTTCAAAAGTTCTTGCGAGGTTTGGATCAAGAACTCTACCTGTATGCCCGTGATGTGGGACTCCGCAATATCCCTGTTCACACGATTTATTTCGGCGGGGGAACCCCGACGACTTTAACCCCGCAACAACTCATCCAGGTCTTGAACGCCATTCGGCGTTGGTTTGTGGTGGAGAACGATGCTGAAGTGTCCATAGAAGTTCATCCGGGGACTGTTACTCCAGAGGGTCTTGGAGCACTCCGGCAAGCCGGATTTACGCGACTGAGTGTGGGAGGGCAATCGTTTGATCAGAATGAACTCCGAGCATTGGGAGGACGGGCCTTTGGAGGAGGGGTGAGGCAAGCCATCTCTTGGGCTCGGTCTGTGGGCTTTACGAATATTTCACTTGATCTGTTGTTTGGATTCCCCGGGCAGTCGGTAGAATCGTGGCAACGGACATTAGAAGAGGCTCTTGCCCTATCACCCACGCATCTTTCCTGTTATGCCTACACCTTAGAAGAGGGTTCGCCCTTTCATCGAGAGTTTATTCGGGGAAATGGATCAGAGCCTGACGAGGACTTTCAGGTCGCATTGGAAGAGATCGCGGTCGAATGTTTGGCCGTCGCAGGATTTGAGCGATATGAAATTTCTAATTATTGTCAGCCTGGCTATGCGTGTCGGCATAATATGCGGTATTGGCAAGCCCAAGCCTATCTTGGACTTGGTCCGAGTGCTCAATCCTGCCTTGATCACGTTCGGTTTGGAAATGGGGCCAGTTTAGAATGGTATGCAGATTCCTTGAAGGAAGGAATATTGCCATTGGATGAGATAACGTGTTTGTCCCATGACCAGGCAGACCGTGAACGTGTCATATGGGGGTTGCGGCTATTATCCGGAATTTCCGTCCTGACACAATTCACAGAGAGTCGTAACAAGACTGTCCTGTTTTCAACGATTCATCAATTACGCAAAGAAGGCTTGTTGCGAGTGGAGAGTCAGGGACAAGTAAAATTGACCGATTTGGGCATTCGTTATGCCGATACCGTGGCCGTGGCTCTCCTATGAGAATGATAAACTTGTTCCAAAATTTTGTTTCTTTTCCCCCTCGACTTATAATCCACCATTCATTCAGCCATTTGCTTGAACATTCCAAAACTTCCCGAATCATGGTTTCTGAATGGAGAGTTATTGTGAGGAACTTGTTGCAACAAATCAGGCTTTTCCACCGTTGTCAAGGCTCACGAAAGACCCATGCCGTCCCTACGTTCACCACGAATGCAGGGCTGTCCTTGAAGAACATTCATCTATGACAAGCTGGACACCTCGCTACCCCCCTCGTCTTTCCAAATCCAGGTTTCTCTCTGGCCTCCAATGCCATAAACGGTTGTATTTGGAGTTCCATGCCCCTCATTTGGCTACGGATAGTGATGCGCGACGCCAGGTCATGTTGGATATGGGAAAAAAAATTAATGAAATTGCGCACCAGTATTTTTCGGGTGGAGTATTGGTTACCGAGAGCCATCGTCATTCTCCTGCTGCGTTGGAAAAGACGACTGCCCTGATGGCCGATCCGAGTGTGACCGCCATTTTCGAGGGAGCCTTTCAATTTGAAGGCACATTGGTTCGGGTCGATGTGCTTGAACGGGTTGATTGTTCATGGAGGTTGATTGAAGTGAAAGCCGCCTCACGTGTGAAATCCGTGCATCTTAACGATCTGGCGGTGCAAACCCACGTGCTCCAAGGAAATGGGCTTGTGCTTGCCGGAACTTTCTTGATGCATGTCAATAGACAGTATTCCTATCCCGGAGGGGACGTCGATCTGCAGCAATTGTTTGCGCTTGAAGACCTCACCGAGGTGATCCGAGAAAGGCTGCCGGACATTCCTGCACGCCTGGAGCAGATGCGTTCGATGCTTGGCGAAAGCCAAGCTCCTGACATCAAGCCGGATCATCATTGCCACTCTCCCTATGAATGCCCGTTCTGGTTGCATTGTACGGCTTCCAAACCGACACGGTGGATTTATTATTTGCCCGGTGGGAAAGACGTCGTGCGTCGGTTGAGTCGACAAGGGATTGAAACGATCGATGAGATTCCTTCTCAGGTTTCTCTGACCCACATCCAACGTCGCATGCGGGAGAATGTGGAATGGATCTCGCCACAGTTGGCGGAGGTGCTTCAATCCGTCCGTTATCCCGTCCATCATTTGGATTTTGAGACTGTGATGCCCGCGATTCCTCTGTATGCGCGCACTCATCCCTATCAGCCTGTCCCGATTCAATGGTCGAACCATACGGAAATGAAAGACGGGGCTTTGCAGCATACCGCTTATTTATGTACGGAACAAAACAATCCACGTGAAGAAATCGCGATGAGCCTGCTGGAATCTGTCGGAGAGGAAGGCAGTATCTGCGTCTACTCTGAGTCTGAACACTCCATCGTGAAGTCATTGGCCGAAGCCGTGCCTCACTTGCGAAAAGATTTGCTTCGAGTAGGGGAGCGCCTCTGGGATCTCTTGCTGGTGCTTCAAACCCATTATTACCATCCTGATTTTCAGGGGTCATTTTCAATGAAATCCGTGCTGCCTGCCCTTGTGCCGTCATTAGATTATGGAGATTTGGAAATCAAGGATGGCGCAACTGCGTCGGCGATGTACACTCGAATGATGTTTGCTGTGACCGATTGGGTTGAGCGGCAACGTGTGGCATCGGCTCTTCATTCCTATTGCGCGCGGGATACACTGGGAATGGTGGAGCTTCGGCGCGTCTTGTCTCAAAAAGTGGCATCAGCAAAGGGTAGAAACAGTGCCATTGACCGGAATCCCTCGCCTTGTTAGAATCCTTTCCATGTCACGCATGTAAGCCTGCTCGGTGATTGAGTTTTAGTGTGATGGTCCTTTCCTCGCCTAGAGCATTCATTTCTTCATCAAACACTGACAGAACGTTTTCATGATCCGGATCTTAGTGTTGCATGGGCCTAATCTCAATATGCTTGGTGTCCGCGAGCAGGAGATGTACGGGGAGCAGACCCTTCACGCTATCAATGTTGAACTCATGGAATTGGCGAAGACTGAAGGTGTGACCCTTGAGGCAAAGCACTCAAATAGCGAAGGAGAATTGGTGTCGTGGATTCAAGAAGCCCGAGGCCAGTTTGATGCGATTGTGATCAATCCTGCTGCCTATACGCATACCAGTGTGGCCCTTCGTGATGCCATATTGAGTGTCACGTTGCCGACCGTTGAAGTGCATTTGTCGAATCTTCACCAACGTGAGGAATTTCGCCAACATTCCTATCTGGCTGGGGTGGCTCTTGGCCAAATCAGTGGTTTTGGGGCGTTGAGTTATCAACTCGGGGTTCGGGCGGTCATTGACCATGTCAGAAGGGCTCAGCACAGGCGCTGAGAGCAGAATGACCAGAAAGGGGTTACAACAAAGGGGGCAGGATGCCCTGGGACCGTTGGGCATGAAGCGTGCTGAGAAGCCACTCTTGCAATGGAGCGGCTGCATCTTATGCAGCCTGTATATGCAGCCTGTAAAGAGAGCGCCATGAGAGGGCGTGCTGCCAATAGACAGGACAGGGGCCTGGAGATCAGTGCTTGTCCTGAGCCTCCCGGAGGAGGATAGCAAGGGAGGGCCGTTCAGGAAGCTACCTGGATCCATTCATGAGAGAGCGAATAGAGAAAGGATATATGAATCGTGATTTCAACTGCAGAATTTCGAAATGGTGCTCGGATGGAGTTGGGGAGGATGCCGTATTCTATTGTGGAATTTCAACATGTGAAACCTGGCAAAGGCGGTGCGTTTGTTCGGACCAAGTTGAAGAATTTAAAAACCGGGCAGGTTCTGGAAAAGACATTTCGGTCAGGTGAAAAATTTGATGAACCGGATTTAGACGAATGCGAAATGCAGTTTCTCTATTCAGTTGGTGATGCCTACACGTTTATGGATACCTCGTCCTATGAACAGTGTACCTATGAAAAAGACCAACTTGGAGACAATGCAGATCTGCTCAAAGAAAACACGACAGTGGAAATGTTACTCTACGAAAGCAGACCCATCTCCATGAGATTGCCGACGTTTATGGAATTAGAGGTCGTAGAAACCGACCCTGGCATTCGAGGAGATACTGCCTCGGGAGGAACGAAGCCCGCGATGGTTGAGACGGGAGCGACTATTAAGGTGCCGTTGTATCTGGGGATTGGTGAGGTGGTTAGAGTCGATACTCGGACCAGAGAATATGTCGAACGCGTCCGAGTGTGATGTATGAAAAGCGAACAACGACAAGAGATTCAGGAACTGGTTGAAATTCTGAATGAGCAGAATTTGACCGAGATTGAGGTTGAACGTGGGGATTTGCACATCCGGGTACGACGGGAATCCATTGCCATGGTGCATCCCTCGAGTGTGCCAGTGCCCTCTCCCGCCCCAGAGCCCCGTCAAGCACCTGAAGCGATCGCAGAGTCCGCAAAAATGGATTCGTCTGGATTGTTGACGGTCACCTCGCCTATTGTCGGGACGTTTTATCGGTCATTGTCGCCTGATGCCGAGCCGTATGTGGAAGAAGGAGACGTGGTGAGCAGAGGTCAAGTCTTGTGCATTGTCGAAGCCATGAAACTGATGAACGAAATCGAATCCGAAGTTGATGGTCGAATCGTCAAAGTATTGGTTGAGAGTGAGGCAGGGGTTGAATATGGACAACCCTTGTTTGTCATTGATCCGCTCCCCGTTGCTTGAATCTCGTTCGCTCCACGAGGAAAACCCGTGTTCAAAAAAATTTTAATTGCCAATCGTGGAGAAATTGCCCTTCGAATTATCCGTGCCTGTCGAGAGATGGGAATTGAGACAGTAGCCGTCTACTCTGAAGCCGATGCGCGTTCTCTGCCCGTACGTTACGCGGATGAGCACGTGTGCATTGGACCGGCCGACAGTGCATTGAGCTATCGGAATATTCCCAATGTGTTGAGCGCGGCAGAAATCACCGGGGCTGATGCGATCCATCCTGGATATGGGTTTCTCGCAGAGAATGCGCATTTTGCCGAAGTCTGTGAATCAATCGGCCTCACCTTCATCGGGCCGACCTCCGAGCATATTGCCCTGTTGGGTGATAAGTCCAAGGCGCGAGCAACCATGCTCCGGCATGGGATTCCCGTCATGCCAGGTAGCGAAGGCGAGATCCGCAATCTTGATCATGCCGTGCAACTTGCTGACAAGCTTGGATACCCGGTCATGGTGAAGGCGTCGGCTGGAGGAGGAGGACGCGGCATGCGGGTCGTCAGCCGCGAAGCCGAGTTAGGGAAGGCGATTCTGTCGGCCCAGGTCGAAGCGAGAACAGGGTTTGACCACGATGGGGTCTATCTTGAAAAGTATTTTAGTGATCCCTGGCATATCGAAATTCAAGTGTTGGCTGATGAACACGGGCATGCGGTTCACTTGGGAGAGCGAGACTGTTCGATTCAGCGCCGCTACCAAAAGTTGGTGGAGGAATCCCCGTCTCCTGTCGTGGATGACTCGTTAAGACAGGAAATGGGGAAAGTTGCCCTCAAAGTTGTCAAAGCCGTGCAATATCGAAATGCGGGAACCGTGGAATTTTTGCTCGATCAAAATCGAAAATTTTATTTCATGGAAGTCAATACACGGATCCAAGTCGAACATCCAGTCACCGAAATGGTGACCGGGCTTGATCTCATCAAAGAACAAATCCGTGTGGCCGCTGGAGTGCCGTTACGATTTCGACAGAAGGATATTCAGTTGAATGGTCACAGTATCGAATGTCGAATCAACGCCGAGTGCTCAGAGACCTTCGTCCCGAGTCCTGGCGTGGTGTCAGGATTTCATGTTCCCGGAGGGGCGGGGATTCGAGTGGATACGGCCTTAGAAGCGATGGGCCAGGTCCATCCACATTACGATTCCATGATCGCCAAATTGATTGCGCATGGACAAGATCGTGAGGACGCCCTTGCTCGGGCGCAACGCGCACTTGAGGAGTTTACCGTGGAAGGGATAAAAACGACGATTCCGCTGCAACGACTCATCTTGAGCGATCCCGACTTTCAAAAAGGTGGAGTGTCTACGAATTTTCTCGATCGGTTCTTAGCCAGCAGTAGGCTTTAGGGTTTCATCTCATATCCTGTGTCCCATCCTTCCCTTTTCGGCGTGTATCTGTTGTTGGATGAGCAGTGGGCTCCCAAGCGTCATTTGTCGCATGTCTTGGAGTTGGCAGTCGGGTGTGGTATCCAGGTGTTTCAATATCGAAATAAAACCGGATCTTTGCAAGACCTGTTTGCCAAAGCCAAGGAATTGCGAGAGGTTGCTACTCGATTCGGTGCCTTGTTCATTGTCAATGATCGGTGTGACGTAGCCCTGGCGGTGGAGGCGGATGGGGTGCACTTGGGGCAAGAAGATCTTCCTTTGGAGTTGGCAAGAAAAGTCATGGGACATCAGAAGATCATTGGTATCTCGACCCGTCGACCCGAAGAGGTGGCACAGGCAACTCAGGGGGGTGCGGACTATATCGGATACGGGCCTCTCTTTCCCACAGCGACCAAAGAAGCCCATAGGGCGCCCGTGGGTCTTGCCGGGTTACAAGAGATTCGCTCCCTCACCTCGCTGCCGGTGTTCGTGATCGGAGGGATCACCTTGGATTCCCTTGAGGAGATCGTTGACTCCGGAGCGAATGGTGTCGCCGTAGCCTCCGCCGTGCTCAATTCCTCGCAAATGGAACAGACAATGTGTGATTTTGTCAGTCACTTTCCTGCACCATCCTCGTCACGTCCTGCATAATTGAATGGTTCGCGAGTGTTGTGATGCCGTCTTCCCACTGTAAGTGAAGGTGGGGTTGAAAGGGGAGGGGGCCAAAGACCGGCACTTCGCTGAGTTCGCGGATTAACTTGACGGTTGACGCCGTTTCTTGCTGCTCTTCCCAGGTTCTGTCTGTTCTGGTGTGATTAAGCAGAATCCCTAAAATCGGAATGCTTGCCTGATGAAGTCCCATGAGGGTTAATCGCGTATGGTTAATTGAACCTAAGCTGGTTCGACTCACGATAAGGCAAGGAAGGCCCAGAAGCTCAATCAGATTGCGAACATCCTGTGTTTGAGTCAGAGGCACCAGAATGCCGCCGACGCCTTCTACCAGCATATAATCATGCTGAACGGCAAAAGTCTGGTAGGCGTCGAGAGTGGCTTGCACATTGATGGGCTGTTGAGAGATGCGTGCCGCTTCGAGTGGGACAATGGGTGAAGGAAAACAATAGAGACTGAGCACATCCACGTTCTTATGAGGAGCGAATAATTCCCTGTAGCGATCTCCGTCGGAAACAGATGGCCTGGCGTCCTGCGTGGTTCCCGTCTCGATAGGCTTCAGGATGCCGACGGTGCCTCCGGTTTGTTGCAGGGCAATGCCCAAGGCGGCAGTCACCACGGTTTTCCCAACGTTCGTATCTGTTCCAGTAATAAACGCGCCTTTCGGCGATTGAGGCGGCTGGTTGGGCATGCCTGTCGTCCTCAGCCAATCCGGTTATCCATATTATAAACTTGACCGGAGATATCTTGAGTTGTGGTCAAGCGGTAGATGAAATCAGTGACTTCATCGAGCGAGGGGGTGCGTCCCAGTACATGGGTGTGGAGATGGCCCGGATGAGGAAACGCGTCTCCGGCCAGAGGCGATTGATGCCAACCTGGAAAGACGGCGTTGATGCGGACGTTGGCATTGCCGAATTCCTGAGCCGCAGACTTCACTAATCCCAAGGCGCCAGCTTTGCAAGCCGCATAGGCTGCTTGCCCCGCTCCGGCCCAGGTGCTGCTTAAAGAACTCATCACGGTTACGGCACCTCCGTGTTGTTCAGAAAAAAGAGGTATCCCTTTTTGAAGACAGAGAAAGAGGCCGGTGAGATTGGTATGCAGTATGTGCTCCCACTCGGATGGCGTGAGGCGGATGGTGAGGCGATTGACGGTTTGGCCCACTGACCAAACAAACGCATCGAGTCCAGACCATGCCGTTTGAACGTGGTCAAAGAGGGCATGAATTTGGCGTGAATCACTCATATCCGCTTGAAACGATCTGCCCTGTCGCCCGAGTTGTTCGATTTTTTGAAGAGTGTCGGCGGCGGAGCAGTGATTGGTGTGATAATGGACGCCGACATTCCACCCCTGTCGCGCGAATCGAAGACAAACCGCGGAACCAATGACGCCAGAGCCTCCGAGGACGAGCACCGTTGGGGTGGAACGGCCTGTAGAAAATTGACCTTGGTGTGATGCGTGATTGAGTGCTGGGGGCATACCAGGATGATTATCTCGAATGAAACGCGGCAAGGCAAACCTCAACAAAAAATCGTGAGGCCTCTATCTTGCTGTGCTGTGGGGGCTATGATACGGTGAAAGAATCTCAATAGCTTCGTGTGAAGACAGAAAATCAGGAGGGATTGTGGTCAGATTCTCCGTGGTGAATGCACTGATGGTCTTAGGCCTCGTCGTGGGCTGGGGTAGTTATGGGTTTGGGCAGATCACCCCAATCGTGATCCATGATGCGAGCATCTATTTTCCCGATGAAACGGGAAATGAGTGGCGGTATCAGGGTCGTATAACCGAAGGGATCGTCAATCAGATTGAGGGGAAAACGTTTGTGAATGTCTCAAGGGTCACGGGAGCAGAAAAAAAAGACGGCGTTATGGTCACGGTGTTTCATGATACCAATCCCGGGGACCAAGGGCCGACCGACAGTTATTATCTTCGTGATGCCGCAGGCATTCGTTATTATGGATCCAAGCCTGGCACGATCTTGGAACGGCAGTTAATTCCCTATCAAATTGTGAGATTTCCTCTTGAAATGCCGAGTACCTTTTATCAATTGGATCGAAAAACTCTCAACCTTGGATTGGATCTTGATCGTGACGGCCAAGCGGAAACAGTGGATATCCAAGCTACGGTAAGCATCAATGGGCAAGAATCTGTGACGGTGCCGTTAGGGACGTATGAGAAAGCGGTTCGCATGGAAGCGCAAATGAAGTTGTTCGTGCATTTATCCGGTGACGGCACACAGATCTCCGGATTTGACACCATGATGCTGTGGTTAGTGAAAGGTGTGGGGTTGGTCAAGTATATCGAGCGTCAGATGGTTCCGATGGCAGGCGATGGGAAGGGCCGGCTGATTGAAATTACCGAGGAATTGGAAGAAGCCAAATTACAAGGCGGTACGGTTTTACTCAGTCGGCGCAAAACCTCGACGTATGGTGTTCTCGTCGGTCAGCCGTTGAACCATGAATTGTTGCACCTCCCCGTTCCTTTCGGCCTTGGTGCCCACCCCTGACGGGCGATGCCTGCCAAAGGGTTGTCGTCCGACCGGTGATTGGGCGATGAATAGAAGAATGACCCACGTCAAAAACTTCGCGAGCCAACTAAAGATTGGAGGGGTTTCGGGAGTAAACCCCGCCAGTCAGCGCAAAATCCGATTGCATGGCGATCTGCAAAGCTTCCGTGAGAGTTGAGCAACGTAACACCGCACCACTGGACCGAAGATTTAGGGTGTGTGTGTCTGAGGACCTGTTTTCCGCAGGAGATCTGCAAAATTAGTGTCCTTTGCCACAAGAGTGTGCGGCCATACTAAGAAAGCCGCAGGACGAGAACCCTAACCTATGGACACATAGGGACTCGAGCAGGGTGATTTGAATCCCGCGACACGAAGAATGTTTGGAATGCCATGTAATACACACATGATCAAGGTGCGCTTTGGCTTTGATTGAGACCCGATGAGTTTGGTCTGCTTAAAGGGGTAATTGCTTTTTGAGAAACGAGATGGTGTCGTCCCAAGCTTGCTTGGCTGCTGATTCATTGTAGAGGGCGGGCTGCACTTGGTCGCAGAACCCATTGCTGGTGCCGGGATATTGGCGCATTTCTACGGTTTTCCCAGATTCCTGTGAGATTTTTGTCAGTTGTGCAAGGCCCTCGGCTGTCACGGTATCATCCACTTCAGCAGCATGATACAGGAAAGGGCAATACATATTCTTGATTGAGTCAAGAGGGTCGGGAAGTTTCCCGTAAAAGGAAACGGCTGCTCGCAACCGCTTTCGTTTGAGGGCAAAGAGGAGGGCTAAGGTTCCGCCCAAGCCTAATCCCACTGCGGCATGCGCGTTCCGCAGCGTAAATTCCATATTAGGGTCTTCGGGTAGATTCGCATTCAGAAATTCGCATGATGCATTGATATCCTGCAGGACTGTCGTGAGGTCAATTCTTTCTGAGAGAGCATCGGCCACCTCGGCATTGGCCGTGACCATGCCGCCCTGTCGGCCATACAAGTTGGGGACCATGACCACATAGCCTTCACAGGCCAGTCGCATGGCCAACTCTTTTGAGTCCGGCGTTAACCCCCATTTTCCGTGAAGCAGAACAACAGAAGGGAATTTCCCCTTTTCTTGTGGCCAAAACTGAAGGCCTTGGACTTGATGTTCTTTTGGGATCTTCGTGGCGGCATAGGGGTCGACCATTTGGTCTTTATGGGTATCAAAAATTCCTTTACTGGAAAAACGAACGGATTTATACCCGATTTGGTTCAAAGTAAAGGGTGTAATAGAATCAGACATGATGGCTTTCGAGTTGAAGAGGTGAGTGAAAAGAAAGGGTTAAGAAGCGAAGAGTACTATATCGACCGAGTCAAAGTCTTGTCAACGAACCAAAGGTGTCGACGTCCTTTTTTTCGTCCTGTAGGGCCGCATCTCATGCGGCCTTTCTAGAAGAAGGCGGCGACACGACAGGACAAGTCGAGGAGCGAACAGAAGACTAGGAATCATGAAAAGAAAACTCGGCGAGTTCGGCGGTTTCCATCCCTTCCTGGACCATCTCCTGGATAGGCAGCAGATTTTCGGCTTGTTGGATGGTGTCGAGTTGACAGCGCGTATTTGGATGACGTGGAACAAACAACGTACAACAATCTTGATCCGGTTCAATAGACGTTTCAAAGGTTCCGATTCGTTGGGCTTCGTTGGTAATTTCGAGTTTGTCCATGCCAATCAATGGACGAAGAATAGGGAGGTGAGCCACTTGGCTCACGGTTTGGAGATTTTCTGCGGTTTGGGAGGCGACTTGCCCGAGACTATCACCGGTGACCAAACCCCAGCAGTGTTCTTTTTCGGCCAGTTGCTCCGCAATTCGCATCATCATCCGCCGATAGAGGACAACTCGAATAGAAGCGCGAGAGCCAACGACAATTTTGCGTTGAAGCTCCCCAAACGGGACGAGGTATAAGCGAGTTGCTAATTGATAGCGCGTGAGAAGGGAGACGAGATCGCGGACTTTTTCTTCAGAGGTTCGTGAAAGATAAGGCCGGCTGTGAAAATGAACAAAAATGGCCTTGCAGCCCCGCTTCATTATCCGATAGGCGGCCACCGGTGAGTCGATGCCTCCTGAAATGAGGCAGAGCACGTTGCGACTGATGCCCGTGGGGAGTCCTCCGGGCCCCGGGTATTTAACGAGCGAGAAGTAGGTGGTGTGATCGACGACTTCAACGACAATATTGATGTCTGCTGCATTGAGACGCACCCGTTTCCCTGTCACGGCACACAAGTACGCGCCTATTTCTCTGTTCAGTGCAATAGAGGTCTTTGAAAACCGTTTATCTGCGCGTTTCGTTGTGACACGAAAAGTCTCAAACGTTTTCGATTGAAGGGCGGCTTCAATGGCTTCGCAAAGTGGTTTGATATCGGGTGGGTCATAGTCGATCGGAAGGGAATAGGCCAAGGAATAATTCGCCACGCCAAAGGTATGACGAATGCGATCCTGAATGTCCTCCCAGGATGACTTGTTCGTAAAGGTTATCCTGATACGACCTGAAAGCGATTTGATTTCGGTGACGTTCGTCTTTTTAAGAGAGTTTTGGAGATGGTGAATCAATCGGTGTTCAAAAAATCCGCGGTTGCGGCCCTTGAGCGCTAGCTCATGATAGTGAACCAAGGCATAGGGCATTACCCTTCGGCCTCCAAAAACCGTTCGGCATCCATTGCGGCCATGCATCCGGTGCCGGCGGCCGTGATCGCTTGTCGATAGTGAGGGTCCTGGACATCCCCGGCAGCGAAGATGCCGGGGACATTCGTTGCCGTACCATGTGATGTTCGAATGTAGCCGTTGGCATCCATCTCGATTTGTCCCCTGAAAATATGCGTATTGGGCGTATGCCCGATTGCCACAAACACCCCTGTGCAGTCCAGAGTCTCCGTGTCATTGGTGACGCTATCCCGAAGGCGAAGCCCTGTGACCACGCCATCGCCCAGCACGTCTTCCACCACCGAATTCCAACGGAACGAAATTTTTTCATTGGTCATGGCCTTGTCTTGCATGATCTTTGACGCCCGAAGTTTGTCTCGACGATGAATGATGGTCACGTGGTCAGCGAATTTCGTCAAAAACGTGGCTTCCTCCATTGCGCTGTCGCCGCCTCCGATGACGGCAATAGGCTGACCCCGAAAGAAAAACCCGTCGCAGGTGGCACACGTCGAAACTCCGTGCCCGAGGAGTCGACTTTCCGAGTCCAGTCCCAAGAGGTTTGCCGAAGCGCCGGTAGAAATAATCAGCGATTGGGCGTCAATCGTGTCTTCATCATTAATCGTTAAAACAAAGGGTCGGTGGCTGAGGTCGACATTGGTCACGTCAGCCGCCTGAAACATCGTGCCGAATCGTTCTGCTTGGACACGCATATCTTGAATTAATTGCGGCCCCATGATGCCCGTGGGGAAGCCGGGAAAATTTTCAACGTCAGTCGTTAACGTGAGTTGCCCGCCGGCTTGCGAACCTTCAATCATGAGCGGAGAGAGATTGGCCCGAGCCGTGTAAATAGCAGCCGTAAGTCCTGCAGGGCCCGATCCAATAATGACAACATGGTGCATAACGGTATCCTTCATGAGGCAAGTGAAAATAGTTAGGCGTGACGTGGCCTGCTTGGTTGTGTCCGGTGCGGCAAGACAGCCTCTTGACGCAGTTCTTGATAGATCTGTCGCACCTGTAGCCTGAGCTGAGAAATCGGCAACATGCCATTCAAGACATAATCCGCAAATCGACGCTTGGTGCGCAAGGGCAGTTGCCCACGAATTCGTCCCAATGCCTCTTTTTGGGTCAGGCCATCTCGTTGCCGAGCCCGTTGAAGTTGTGTCGTCTGATTGGCTGTCACCAACAGGACGCGATCCATTCGTTCATGTGCCTGGGCTTCAATCAAGAGCGCTGCATCGTAAATGATCACGGCATTCGGATGTCGTCTTGCGATGGCGTTGGTTTGCCGAACTTGTTCACGTGCAACGCGAGGATGCACGAGGCGATTAAGGGCCGACAATTTTCGAGGATTATGAAAAACCAGTTTAGCTAAGGTGCCTCGATTCAGCGTGCGATCGGCTTGAAGGACGTGAGTCCCAAATGTGTTGACAATCTCTTGACAGGCGGGTTTACCCGGTGCCACCACGGTGCGGGCTAATTCATCGGCCTGAATGACGAATGCGCCGCATTCCTGAAACAGGCCTGCCACCGTCGTTTTTCCAGAAGCGAGCCCTCCTGTTAAGCCTACCAGTACCATGACATTTCCTAGTATAGAAAATTTTACCGATCTCCGAAAGTCGTGGATGGAAGGCCGCAAGCTTGACCAAGACAAGGCACTTCCTGTATGTCCCCTGTGGGTTCAATAAATAGTCCTAGATACAGCAAGATACAGAAGAATATGGAATGAAGTCACCAATGAGGAACAGACCCTGGATGCCAAGGGATTGGATGAAACCCATTCTTGCCATCGGTGCGGTGAGTGCGTTGCTTGGCGTAAGCATGGTGCTTGCTCAAGAGCTCAGCGGGTCTCGTGAAAGAACGTCCGACACAGGGTCAACCTGGTCTGTAGCCTTGGATGGGTCCGGCCACTTTCTATCCATTCAGGAGGCAATCGATCACGCGCAAAATGGGGATACCATCTTTATTAAAGCAGGGCGCTATGCCGAGGACGTCACGGTACACAGTAAAGAAGGACTCAAGGTGATTGGGGAAGGTCAAGAAAAAGTTTTTATCGCAGGATTAAAGCGTGTGGGGACCTTGCATATTGGAAAATGGCCCTATGGGGCCAAGAATGTAGAAATTCGTGGATTGACCGTTCAACAACATGGCGGACTAGGGGTTGGTATTTTTAACGGTGAAGGCGTGACCCTAAAGAACCTCACAGTCAATGGTTTTGTTTTTGGGCAACAAGTCCGGGATGTGCATATTGAGAATTGCGTTGTGAGTGGCAGCGAAACCACGGGCATTGCGTTTGCGGATTCTCAAGCCAAGCTGATCGGCAATCTGATCCACGATAATGACCATGGCGTGTCGGTTGGGGGAACGTCAATCGTGCATCTGGAACGGAACATCATTACGCGAAGCTTGTTCGAAGGAGTCCTGGTGGCGGATCAAGGGAAAGCGACCCTGATTCAGAATACCCTTGTAAAGAATGGGGGAGGCGTCAAGTTTCAAGACGAGGCAACGGGGAGGGTTGCAGGCAATATTATTGACGAAGCCAGAGTGGGGATTGCGTGGTCAGCCAAGAATACCGTGACCATTGCGCATAATGGGCTGAATACGATGGGGGTCAAGTATCAAGTCGATGGCCACTCCGTATTAGCTCCATTCGAACCCCATACCTTTTCAGATGTCTATGTCTCTCCCCACTTTGTCGCGCCGCATCGTGGAGATTACCGGCTGCAAGCCAATTCCCCCCTCCTACACGTCGGTGAGTTTCCCTACCTTGGCGCCCTGGGCCCTGCCCACGAGTAAGAGGGCAATAGAGTTGACTCCAACCATCTAGTCACGTTGTCCTTCTGTTGAATCGAAAGGTGAAAGAGATGAAGCACTATGCCCTTTCAGCTTTTCTATTCTAAGATACAAGGATGACGTCCGGGTTTCCACCATTCCGCCAAGCATCACGTGAAGACCCGGCAGCTTTTGCAATGGTTGCCATGGCGATCCATTCCGCCAAGCCGCTTTTGGTAATTTTAATATTGACGTAGCCAGCCGCATGGTGCTGAATCATGGTTTGGAGATCGTGAAGAGATTGTGCCGATTCATCTGTGGCAATAGGAAGGTGGAAATCGAGTTGGAGTTTAGCATGGCCTTCAAGATCATCCTTGGCCAGCGGTTGTTCGAGGAGAAGAGTTTTGCCAAACCGGTCAATGCCTTTTATGAAGGTTGCGGCTTCCTCGCGCGTGTGTCCTTGATTGGGATCGATCAAGAACGCCACATCGGCATGATGACGATGAAGAGCTTCTAATCGTCGAATATCTTCGTCCATCATAGCCCACTTTTATTTAGTCGAGGCTGATTGTCACCTCATGCTTATAATTCCCAATATTTGGGCCTTCAGCAGACTGCTCTCACGATCTTCACCAGTGATGGCGGGAAATGGCGATCCTCGCCATACCCGATGGTGCTATCATGAAGGGTAAGCCGTACGAAGGCATTTTGCGCAATTTGGAGTTGGCCCGTGACAACAAAGGGATCGCTGATGGGAAGATCCAGCGGCCAGAGTTCAATTTTGGTGATGGTGAAGGAGGTGGAGGTGTCATTCGATAAGAGGAATCGGAAGGGAAAAAGGGTAGGGGCTAGAGAGGAACGGTCACAACAATCGATCATCCATACCGATCATTCTCCCACGGCAAGGCGGTGTTGGAATAACCGCGTACTTCCCAGAACCCTTTTTGGTCTTTTTCCACGAAGGTGATGGTTCTGATCCATTTGGCCCCCTTCCATGCATACCGTTTGGGGATAATCATGCGAACCGGTCCCCCATGATCTTTCCACAGCGGCCTGTGATTCCAGGAATGGACAAGAAAGACATCCTCGTCGTCGCAGACCGAAAGAGGCAAGTTGGTCGTATAGTCGTCATACGACTCAAAGAGCACATATTTGGCTTCCGGCTTGGGGTGTACCAGGCTGAGTAGATGCCGAAAACTCACCCCGACCCATTCCATATCAAGCTGGCTCCAGGAGGTCACGCAATGGAAATTGGATGTAAACGGCTGCTGTGGCTGAGCGTGATAATCTTTCCAGGTCCACGTGAGGGGATGCTCAACCAACCCATCCACCGCGAGCCTCCATTCCTCAAGTGAAACATGAGGTTTTCGACCAATGTCCAGCACGGGCCAATTATTGACGATATGCTGTCCTGGCGGGACTCGATCATCTTGATACGCCTCGTCAACTTCGCGCCCTGAGATCTCACGGCGGTGCTGAGCCATTTTTTGTTTGGCTTGAATGGGTTTTTCGTTAAATTCCATATGAGGTTTTTCGTTCTCCGCTCATTGTGGCTCGTGACTGACCAGCTTACACTAATCCAGCCAGGATTTTCACCCTCAGTCTGCTGCGCCGCCGATTCTTTCGCGGCGAATGTCGGAATCATGCATCAAGTTGTTCGGAGGAGGCCCTGCCTTTTATGATAGTGCTCCTGGGCACAAAGCGTTTGCCCTCGAGGAAGGAATGCATGACCATTGATCCACAGTTCCCTAAAGAACAAACTCCGGAAGGCGCGTTTTCCCGCCAAGAGGACGCCTTCCGTGAGTGGGTGAGTGAAGATGGCAGTTCTGGGTATCTTGCGGAAAAAGGGCGGTATCATCTGTATGTGTCTTTCGCCTGTCCATGGGCTCATCGAACGATCATTGTCCGAAAACTCAAGAAGTTAGAAGACGTGATTGGGATGACCGTAGTGGATCCTCTTCGCGATGACCGCGGTTGGGCTTTTCGAGAAGGGCAGGGGCATTCATTCGATCCGATTAACGGATTTTCGTTTCTCAGTGAAACCTATACCGTGACGGATTCCCACTATAACCAACGAGTCACGGTGCCTGTGTTGTGGGATACGGTCAGCAAACGGATTGTGAGCAATGCGGATGACGATTTGATGAGGATGTTCAATCGCTCGTTTAACAACTTCACAACCAATGACGTTGATTTGTATCCTGAAGATCGTCACCAAGAAATCGATCACCTCAATCACTATATTTATGAAAACGTCAATGACGGCGTGTATCGGGCAGGGTTTGCGACGTCACAAAAAGTCTATAAACAGGCGATCCATCTGTTGTTCGAAGCCTTGGATGCCCTGGAGGTTCGGTTGGCCCTGCAACGGTATTTATTCGGAGATGCCCCGTTGGAAACTGATTGGCGTTTGTTCGTCACCCTCATTCGGTTTGATGCGGTCTATTATGGACATTTCAAATGCAACCTTCGACGGATTAGCGAGTATCCGAATTTGTTCGGGTATCTCAAGGATCTCTATCAGTATGCCAGCATTGCGGAAACCGTGAACTTTGATCATATCAAGCGGCATTATTACATGACGCATGATGATCTGAATCCGACTCGGATCGTCCCCATTGGTCCCATCCAAGACCTCACGGCTCCTCATGGCCGAGATCGTGAGTATGGAACGTAACCACCTGAGTTGTCTGATGATGGTGGGCTATCGTCGACTGAGTATCAGGACAAAGAGGTGACAGAGAGAAACCGCATTGAGGTCTGCCTGCCGAAGATCTTCTCTTAAGATTCGGGCTACTCTTTTACTTCAAGGTGGCGATCCTCTTTTTGACTCCTTCCAGGTGAAGCCAGAGGTCCCGGCGAGTGCCCGAGGGGTCTGTAAGCCGGTGTAGCGTTGGTCGTCGATGATCCAGGTTGGATAGCTACGAATGTTATTTGCGACACACGGTGCCGTGCGGACACTGCCGCGACCACCGGAACTACACTCAACATAGGGTAGCCGTTTTACGGACGCCTTGAACAGTGCTTTCTGCTCTTGGCAGCGGGGACACCAAGAGGCGCCATAGAACTTGGCTCCTGTGTCGGTCAGATGGATAGCCAAGGCCTGCAGTTGTGGGTCTTCGGGACCGGCTGTTTCGTCGAACACCCCGCTATAGTGGATATGAAGCCCGCCGATGATCAGTACGGCGACTACACTCGCTTCTTTCAATGACGTTGACCAGTCGGGAGGTTGTTGCACGAAGGTGAGAATCATGATGGTCGTGATGATGGAAAATGAGGCAAGACAGTAGGAACAGGTCGCTTTGATTTCCACGACTGAGATCACGGTCAGATAGGCACTGATGGCAAATCCGCCAACCGCGATGAATAACAAGGGCGTCCAATTCTTGGGTTTTGTCCTGGCACGCCAAGCTAGTGTTGCCATCACAAGGTAGGTGAATAAGCCCCACATGGCCATCGGTACTCCCAGAAAAGTCGCCCAACGACTGCTTTGGACCAGATCGCATCCGGAGCCCTCGCTGCAGAAGGCAGGGTGTGTCCCAAACGAGGCGACGTAACTGAGGTATGTCGTCAAGAAAATTCCGGAGAGGGTCAGCACAAGCAGGGCGATGGTGAGAGGGGCATTCGGGTTCGACGCGCGAGTTGAAGGAGAGTGCGAAATACGCTGAGCACTTCCCTGACTGACAGCTTTTTGCGATTGACGACGCTTTGCCATTGCCATGTCCGTTGAGGCCGGAAACTGGATGCAGTCACTTTCTCATTCGCTTCGTTCTGATTGCATCGAATCGTGTTGTATGATACCTGCTGGAGCGCGTACGACGCAAAGGTTGCATGGGGGACAAAGAGGCCGTTTCTCTTAGGCTTTCCCTAGAATCACTCGTATCAATTTTTCTTTATGATCCCGCAGGATTCGAATGCTGACAGACTGAAAGGGTCGTGTCTGTTCGATCAAATAGTTTTTTAATTGGCTTGCCGAGTCAACTCGCTGATTGTCAATAGACAAAAGAATGTCCCCTTTTTTGAAGCCTGCCCGTCGTGCCGGCCCCATTGCTTGCGCCACGGCCATGTGCCATTGCTTTCCGATTTTAACAGCGGTGAGTTGCAGTCCGAGTTTTGAAAAGTGGACTGGTTTGCCCTGTATGAGAGCCGTCACGATTTTGTGCACTAAAGGGCCCGGGACGGCAAAGGCAAATCGGCTGCAACGACGTTCTCCCTGGGTCGTTTCAGTTTGAATGATCGCGTGGACGACTCCGACGATTTCTCCTTGTGCATTAAACAATCCTCCGCCGGAATTGCCACGACAGGCTGAAAGGTCGACTTGCAAGAGACGTGATTGAATCGTTTGCAAAAACGTATGGGGATTGCCAATGTATCCGTAGCTCATGGCTGGCCCCCAACCCAGCGGGTAGCCTACGGTGAATACCCGTTCTCCCGGTAATGCCTCAGCCTGACTGAATGTTCTGGCAGAGAGACCGTGAGGTCGCATTTCTTGGGGGATGCGATACAGGGCGATGTCCAAAAATTGATTGACACCGACTAACGTGGCAGATAATTCTTCCAGCGTGCTTGAAATAACGGAGATCTGAAGGGGATCGACGTGTTCCCCTGCTCCCAGGTGCGTCGTGGCATGACGGGCGGTCAAAACATACCCATCTCCCAGATAGATTCCGGACCCCCTCACGGACAAAGAACTCCGGTTGGGTGAAGTCGATTGCGCGTCAGTCTGTTTGAGAATGCCCACAGTCCCGTGCTTGGCTTCGTTCACAATTTCGGCAAAATCCGATGTATTTGCCAAAAGCAGGGAATGGGTGAGTAGGCACATCCCTGAAACAAAGCAAAAGACCGCCGCGATTTTTTGAAACATGGCATGCCTCATCGTCGATGATTGACCAACTATTTCTTTGCCTGGGCAACCCGCACTGCGGCAGATACGGGTTGCCCTTTTTCACCATCCTGCCAGTCGAGAAAACGGGAACACGGTGTAGCAGATGAACGGTCAATGCCATGTCTGGAATCCGATGATTTCTTGTCTTGAAATCTTATGATCCCCTTGAGTACTCTTCGCTTTGCATGGTTCACAATTGACCATCTTTCGCTCAATGGTGTCGAAGTTGCCTGTCGCCTCTCGGAACCGCTGTCGTAGCCTGAGCCTTGTGCCGTGTGCCCTCGTGCTGTGCCTGGTCCTTTCTCAAATGGTGTGGTCTCATGGAGTCTTGCTGGAATCTTTCCCGATACATGGGTCTGTTTTACAAGCTAGCCCCAACCGGGTTGTCTTGCATTTCAATGCTACCCTCGAACCTTCCATTACTCAAGTGAACCTTGTTGATTTGCACGAAGTCTGCACTCCGCTAGGCGTCACGAATGCTTCAACAGTGGATACGATTGTGGCAAAAATTCCACCGTTACAACCAGGTGTCTACAACGTGGAGTACAAAGTATTAGCGACCGATGGTCACGTGACCAAAGGCTTCATTCGTTTTACCATCATTACCCAATAAATAATCTCGTTTCATGACGGAACTTCTTGAATTCACCAGTGGGTTGCTGGATGGCGTGGCTCTTATTGCCTTGTCATTATCCCTTGGAGGCATTACATGTACGCTGGTGGTTCTGAGACCGATTCAAGATCAGGACCCCGTTGTCCATTCTGTCAGCGACGCGCTGTTAAGGGTGAGTGTCTTAAGCATGTGTGTCATGGCTGGATTACGTGTCCTCCAGTTGGCGTTAAAAGTCTCGGCGTTGAGCGATGTCCTGGGCCCCTTGGGCTTGCAAGCCTTTATGCAAACGCGACTTTTTCAATTTGGGGCATCAGGTATCCTGTTGGCCGTAGGCCTGGCCTGGTCGATGTCAAGGGTCAGGCGAGATGTTTCCAGGCGACTCCCTTGGGGTGTGGTATTGCTCATGGCCGGTTTGTTCATGGTGAATGAAGTATGGCTGAGTCATGCGGCCAGTCGGTTGGAACATCAAGGATCATTAATGGTGGCGACTATGGTTCATGTGTGTGGAGCGACGGTCTGGGCGGGTGGGGTGGCCCACATGACGTGGCTCTGGCGGGTGATGCGGAAAAAGCATGCCAGCCGATGGTCCTCCATGGTGGCACGTTTTTCACCGTTAGGGCTGGGATGCGTGGGGCTCATCGTTGGGCCGGGGGTGTTTCTCTGGTGGTATTACGTGGGTAGTTGGGCAGGATTGATCGGTACGGGATACGGCAACATGCTCTTGGTCAAGATCCTGCTGTTTGTCTGCGTGCTGGCTTTAGCTACCGTTAACTTTCTGTCTGCCAGGCAATGGGCTACAGGCAAAGCGCATGATCCCCGATTACAAACCCCTGATAAGACATGTCAGAGACAGGCGTCGGGGACAGGCTTGTTTTCGCGTGTTCCTTCTTGTCTTGAAGTGGAAACGCTTCTTGCCGGGGTCTTGCTGTTTACGGCGGTTTCTCTGGCAGGATTTCCTCCCTCGGTTGATGTTAACAAGGAAACCGTCACATTCTCGGAAATCTGGATGATGTATGATCCAAAACTCCCTCACCTTCTTGGCCCGGAACGCATTTTGATCAATGCCCCGGAATTGACTGATCTCAAGACCGGTGAAATAGGAAAAAAAGAAGACATGAGTTGGGACCGGTTTAACCATAACGTTTCCGGTATGATTATCCTCGCAATGGGCATTGTGGCTCTGTTTGAGCAACTGGGAAGATTGGCATGCGCGCGATTGTGGCCACTCATGTTTCTTGGATTATCCGCACTGATTTTTGTTTTTGCCAATCCGGATCATTGGCCGTTGGGATCTATCGGGTTTATTGCCAGCTTGCAAAATCCAGAGGTCGTCCAACATTGGTTCGCTGCGGTGGTTGTCTTCGGGTTGGGTTGGTCCGAGTGGCTGTCGAGAACACCACGATTAGGTCGGAAGTCCCTCCAATTTGTATTTCCTCTTTTGTGTATCGTTGGCGGCATGATCATGTTGACCCACTCTCATGGGCTGATGGAACGAAAACAAGAGTTTCTTATTCAAAGCACGCATGTCTTGATTGGGGCCCTTGCCGTTTTGATGGGCTGTGCACGCTGGCTACAGATACGCTTGCCAGCACCCCTTAATCGTCTCGCCGGTCTGGTTTCGTTGCTGGCGATGGTGCTGGTCGGATTCGTGTTGGTGTTTTATATTCAACCTGACTCACTCGTTTTTTGAAGAGCGTCAGGCTTGGATATGGAAGATGGAGGAAGGGTATGGGCCTAGAAAATATCTGCACAGCCTTTTCCACACGGAGTAGAATGAATAAGACACCCTCGCACCCGATCAAGGAGGCACGGCAATGACAGGCTGCAAATTTTTTCTCTTCCTCGTACTAGTGGGGTGGCTGTTCGTCGGTATGAACAGTCCGTCAATAAGTGAAATGGCCAAGGGCGACTATGCAATGGCCACGTTCGCCGGAGGATGTTTCTGGTGCATGGAAGGCCCGTTCGATAAACTTGATGGCGTGCTTTCCACAACGTCAGGGTATACGGGCGGGCAGACTGTCAATCCAACCTACGAAGAGGTCTCTGCCGGAGGAACGGGACATGCCGAGGCTGTTCAGATTGCGTATGATCCTCAAAAAATCAGTTATCAAGAGTTGTTAACCGTCTATTGGCGCAATATTGATCCTACGACGCCGGATGCGCAATTTTGTGATCATGGAAACCAATATCGTCCTGCGATCTTCTATCATAACGATGAGCAGCGTCAATCAGCAGAGTCGTCGAAAGAGGCAATCGAACAACCCAAAACCTTTAGCGCTCCAATCGTCACGGAAATTACCCCAGCCACGGAATTTTATCCGGCAGAGGAGTACCATCAAGATTTTTATCGCAAAAACCCGATTCGCTATAAATTTTACCGTTTCACCTGTGGACGCGATGCCCGCTTAGCCGAATTGTGGGGAGACGAAGGCAAGGCCTAGTTGACGTCCGTCGATCTCCTGTGTTGACGTGCTGAAGTCCGCAATGCGCTTGCTGATCTCAAGAAGTTGAGATACGGGAATCCGCATCTTCCTGCTGGAGTGCAATCGAATTATCCTCGAAATGACCATGCGTCTCTCAGGTCGACAAATCGGACTCTTGAAAGAGTATATGCATGATTTGGTTGAGCAGGCTAAACAAGAGGAGGCCATCACGAAGGCGTTCGGGTATGCTTCGAAGCCGTATCGGGCCGATCAAGCTATTTCAGACCTTTTGGCTATCTTAGACGATCGCATTGAATCGGAAGGGGTGCAAGTTGGATTGTCGGTGGAATTTCTTCATCACATGTGGACGCTGTGTAATCATGCAAACGCCCAAGTTCAGGATGTGGTTTGGCTGAAACGCAGTCTGGATGGAGAACCGGCGACGAAAGCCAAAGTCCGCGAACTGGCCTATCGAGCCTTACTGGAGTATTTAGAAAGCCTTCCCGAGAATCCTTCAAGACGGTTGTCTCCAGAATAAAGAATAACGCATTCCATTCCCCCGTGTTCAAACATGTTGCCCTCCCACTCGGCTTGCGTGAAATGAGAGGGGACTTTGTTGGGAACCGTGACGCCTTTGAATAATCCCGTCCATTCACGCGCCTCCACAGAGGTGAAGTTCACACGATTGAGGCAAGGAGCCTTGAGGTGTGGTGACGTGACTCCCTATCGTACGGACCGTCGTCGGTCAGCATGATGAATGACCGTCAGCACAAACGCGACCGTATCATATCCCGCGGCAGTGAACGAGGTACACGCCTTCTTCAAAAAGGCCGGCATGTCAGTTTGGCCCTGAGCCGGGGCCGTATGGGATTCGTGCTTGTCGGGATTGCGGTTTGCGCCGTGGTGTACAACCTTGGATGGTTCGTCATGGGGAATTGGACGTTTCTGGGGTTTCTTCTTTGCTTTCTGGGGGTGGCTCACGTTCATCACCGCTTGGAAAGCCGGTTGCGTCGCCTTGGGGTGTGGCTTGAGATTCAAGAAAGAAGTTTGGCTCGTCTCCGTGTGGATTGGAACGGTATCCAGGAAACAACGATGAGTCTACCCTCTGATCACCCGTACGGTGCTGATCTTGATCTTGTCGGGGAGTATTCTTTGCTTCGTTTGTTGGACACGACGATATCACGAGAAGGGCAGACGAGGCTGATGGACTGGGTGGCGCATCAACATGTGTACCCGTGCTCTTTCGACCAATGGGAAAATCGACAGAAACTCGTTCAAGCCCTTACCCCATTAAAGGGATTACGAGATCGGATTCAACTCGTAACGAAATGCATGAGTCCCACCCCCCTCAATGCCGATCGCCTGTGGAGCCTGTTAGGCAATACCGGGCATGTCGCTCAGTTAGGTCCGCTGTTGCTGCTGGCGAGTGGCTTGGCTGGCCTCGATATACTCCTGTTCGTCTTCTGGGTCGTGAGCGGAGGCCCGGGATATTGGATCGTTCCCTTTCTGGGCTACGTGTTGTTGCTGCTCGTAGCCGGGGGGCGGTTGAGCCATGTGTTTGAACGGACCCTCGACTTACATGTGGAGTTGGACAAACTCGCTGCAGTCATCGGTATTTTCGAGAAGCGGTCGTTTCGGCGTTTTCCGGTGCTTCAGACCGTGACCGAACCGTTGAGGGCCTGGGATAGACAACCCTCGGCGGCTATTAAACAACTTGCGAGAATCTGCAGCGGACTCAGTTTTAAAGCGCATCCACTCTTTCATATTGCGATGCATATCGTGGTCCCTTGGGATTTAGCGTGGACGTGGTATTTGCAGAAGGTCTGCAGCCGACTTCGACCCGTTTTGTCGGATTGGATCGAACGATTGGCAACCATTGATGCGGCGATGTCTCTTGCCACGTTTGCCTACTTGAATCCATCCTATACGTGGCCCCACAGAAGGCCGGAGGGGGAGGTTGCCGAGATCGGCATTTCCGGAACATCTATCGGTCATCCCCTGATTGCCCATCGACAACGCATCAACAATGATTTGACCCTCAAAGGCTTAGGCCAGGTCTTCCTGGTCACCGGCTCCAATATGTCAGGAAAAAGCACGTTTTTACGAACGGTTGGGATCAATGTCTGCTTAGCGCAGGCCGGAGGACCGGTGTGTGCCGAATCCTGGGAATGGTCGTGGCTGCGAATGCAGACCTGCATGAGAGTTGGGGATACCCTCGAAGAGGGGCTGTCGTATTTCTATGTTGAAGTCAAGCGCCTGAAAAATCTGTTGGTAGCGATGGGCGTCAATAGTGAGCCTCCGGTGTTATTTCTCATCGATGAAATGTTCAAAGGAACGAATAATCGAGAACGATTAGTAGGAAGCGAAGCGTTTATTCGCGAGCTGACCGCCGGATATGGATTGGGTCTCGTCACGACGCATGACGTGGAGTTAGCCAACCTGGAAAAAGAATTGGCAGGTCTCGTCAACGTTCATTTTCAAGAAACGGTCGGTGAAAAGCAATTGAAGTTCGACTATCGGCTCCGTCCGGGGCCCTGTCCTACCACCAATGCTCTTCGCATCATGGCCATGGAAGGCTTGCCGGTTCCTGAAAAAAACCGCTGAACCGTGAGAAGGTTTTCAAAAAAGTCAGGGGATAATTAACGGAGGCGCTTGTTGGTCCTGGTCGATTTTTTCGCCGGTAGAGGTGCCGCAGAAGGAACACACGTATTCATATTTGTTGCCTGATGGCAGGACGAGCAAGAGCCGCTCCCGTGCCGGTGTCGCCTCTTTGCAATTCGGGCAAAACAAGAGGGTAGCATTCAGCGAACGAAATTGGGCCGTCGGATCAGCCTGACGAGGTCCGGGTTGGGGGCGCCGCATACCGGGGCGCGTGGAATCAAAGGAGCGAGGATCAAACGGAATTCGTGCCATAGCTGAATTTTACCCAGGGTGAATCCCGTGGTCAAGATGAGAAACCTTCAGGTTCCGTTCCACGCAGGGCAGGCAGGACAGGTCTATTTCAACATTCTGCCGGTCTACTCAGGCGGAGAGGAAAGTTTATTCGTGTCTCGAATGGTCTCCGCCTGGCGATCGACCACTTGTGCTTCCTCTTCACGGTCGGCCTGGCGCAATAATGAGGCATATCGCTCATAGAGGGCAATCAGGCTGGAATGTTCAGCGCCTAAGGAATATTTGCCGATTTGAATGGCGCGTCTATAGTAGGTTTCTGCCCGATCAAACTTTTTTTGTACCTGTGTCACGAGTCCTAAGGTGACGAGGGTTTGGATAAGATGGGGGTGGGTGTCTCCCAAAAAACTTTCGCTGATAGACAGACCTCTTTGCCAAAGAGGCTCTGCCTTGGCAAACGCTCTGTGCGAAAAATACAAAGAGGCCAGATTGTTTAATCCGACCACGACATCAGGATGATCAGGGCCTTGGATTGTTTCAATCATCGTAAGAGCATGACGATAACGGAGTTCTGCCTGTGCGTACTCTCCCAATGCTTCATGGGCTGCGCCTAAATTATTGAGGGTTGTGGCGATGCGAGGCTCAAGCGCGGTTGTTCCTCCGAGGACGTTCAAGGCCCGGTGAAACATCTCTTTGGCCATGACAAAATTGCGTTCTTTATAGGCCAACATGCCGGCCGTATTGAGTGTCTTCCATGATTCTGGCTCCGCGTTCACGAGGGAGGATGCGAAGACCAATCCTACAACCAGTATCAAAGCGTACATTGTTGAATCCCTGCTGTATGGCGTGCGAGGTTTAAGCATTTTTATCACAGCATTGTGAATAAGTTAAGCTTCATGCATTCATGGATCGAGACGTAGTATTCTGTCTTCGACCGCATGACGAAACTTTAACCGACGGGGAGGGCGTTATGAACGTGCTGACTTGGTGTCAGTCTCGAACGATTCACCTGAGTCTTCTGTTGGTGTTTCTCGGATGGTGTCTAACCGGAACAAGTGTTTCGGTTGCGGAAAGCTCGATTCAGAAGCTTGATAGGTTTCGTCGAGACACAGATGCTTATAATAGGGAGCAAGATTATTTTAATGAGAAAACGCCAGATTCTTATAGACAATTTGTCGATCATAATATGCGAGATATTACAGATGAAGAAATTGCTGCAAGTCGCAGAAAAAATCGTGCAGCCCCAAAGCCTCCAAATTACTTCAAGGGAATAAGCGGTCTTGATCCAAAAAATCCAATAAATAGATATGCACCAGACTCTAAAGGAGTAGAACGAGATACTGGAAAGGTTAGAGTTAAAATTAAAAATATACAGAGAGACATTGCTAATTTACACAAACTTGAGGATAAGGCAACTAGTCAAGGTGGCACATTAGCTGATATTCACCCTGACTTTCCAGCAGTTTTAGAGGCATTAGAAAATGAATATTTTGAATATTTAGCTGAACGAAAAAGAATTAATGATAGAGAAAAGTCTTTTCTACCGGTTGACAAACCTCCATTGGCCCGGGCCAAAGTGTATCTGGCTGCCGGGGATTACCGTCGTGCGGTTGAAGCCTGCCAAATGAACGTCGATCAATCGCCCTCTGTCGAAAGTTACGTGCATCTCATTTATGTATATCATGCGCTGGATGGGTATTTGGAGTGGTTAGCCAAACGGGACGAGTGGGTCAAGGTGGGGCAGTTGGCACTTTCCATGGTCGACCGCGGCACCCTGGATCTTGTTGATCCTCCTGGTCTGTTGGATAGGATGGCAAAAGAACTGCTGCATGAAGGGGTCCGGCAACAATATGATTTGGTGGCTGGCCTGGCCAACCGTCTGGATAAGCCTCGCGTGAATCAATTATGGTTAGAGGTGCAAGCCTGGAAAAAGACACACCCTGAAAATTGGTGGGCTGGAGTGCCTGAACAATGGCAATGGTAAGGCGACTCTGACTCAAAAAGGATCTGCTTGTCTTTGTTCAGGCAAGCGAGATTCTTCGCTTCTCTCAGAATGATAAAAAGGCGCGGGTTGGCACCCGTTTCCATTCGCGGAAGTTGACACTCTTTCGGCGACGCGTTTAGGATTCCTTTCATTTTTTATAGAAAGAGATCGTGGAGTCATTGTCGGAAAAAGGAGGATGCTATGTCCGAACTCGTCGCTCAAGCAACGGCTATCAATTGGGAAGCTGAGGTGGGTCAGACCGATAAATTGGTGATGGTGGATTTTTGGGCTGTCTGGTGCGGGCCCTGTCAGATGGTTGCCCCGATCGTCGAAGAATTGGCCAAAGAATACGAGGGAAAATTAAAGGTCATGAAACTCAATACCGATGAATCTCCCGAGATTGCCGGCAAGTTTCAAATCATGAGCATTCCCACGATTCTCTTTTTTAAAAACGGACAGCCGGTTGAAAAAATAGTGGGCGCAAGACCCAAAACCCAATTCAAACACGTCATTGATTTGCTTCTCACACAGCACCCTGCTACTGCCTAGGATGGTGAGTATGCGCCGTGATTATGCTCGCTGAGCTGCGCATTTCACATTTTGCTCTTATTGACTACCTCGAACTTGAGTTCTCGCCGGGCTTTCAAGTGTTTACGGGAGAGACCGGAGCCGGAAAGTCTCTCCTGGTTGATGCCTTGATCTTGGTGCTAGGCGGACGCGCCTCGGGCGAGCATATTCGCAGCGAGGCGAAGGAAGCCGTGTTAGAAGCGGTGTTCTCCTTATCAGACCACCCCCTGATTCTCACAAAATTGAAAGAATGGGATCTGCTGCCGGGGGGCACGCAGGAACTCTTGCTTCGCCGAGTTCTCTCACGTGAAGGACGGAGTCGAATGTATGTGAATGGAACCTTGGTTCCATTGCATCAGATGGTGGAATTGGGTGGCTGGTTGGTCGATATTCATGGGCAGCATGAACAGCAATCTCTCCTTTCGTCAAAAGTACAAATGCACGTCCTCGATGCATTCGGAGGCCTGCTGAGTTTACGTGATGAGTACACCACGCACTATCATCAATGGCAAGAACTGGTCCAGTCCATGGAAAACGTCACCCAGCGGTCAAAGGAGCGACGAGAGCGCGAGGAATTTTTACGTTTTCAACGTGATGAACTAAGGAAGGCCGAATTAATCCCTGGAGAAGATGAAGCGCTCCTACGAGAACACCGACAATTGCAGAATAGTGGTCGGCTTTCGGGAATCGCCAATCAGGCCTATGATCTGTTGTATCGCAATCACGAGTCGATCCTTTCCCAACTAGCGGAAGTCAAGAAACTGATGCATGGGTTGGGGATAATCGATGAGACGACTCGTCATTGGAGTGAGTTGACCGATGGCAGTATCGCTCAGGTTGAAGAACTGGTTTTGGCCACCCGAAGTTATAAAGATGGGGTTGAACACGACCCGACAAGGCTCGCGCAGATCGACGAGCGTTTAGCGTTCCTGCAACGGTTGAAAAAGAAATACGGCAAGTCGCTGGAGGGCTTACTGGCTCGTCAAACCCAGATTCAATCTGAATTGGACGAATGGGAGAACCTTGAAGAACACATGGAGAATCTTCAGCAACAAGTCTCGCACGCCTATCATGACCTATGGGCCTTGGGGCGGAAGCTGTCCGAATCTCGTCAAGCCGTCGCAAAAAAACTTGAAAAACCAATCGCGACTGAGTTGGCCCAATTAAAGATGGAAAAATCACGATTCCGTATTGGGATCAGTGTGACCGCTCAAGCCGAACACATTGGACCAAATGGTATTGATCAGATCGAGTTCGAATTTTGTGCGAATCCTGGAGAAAACCTGCAACCGTTAGCGCGGGTTGCATCAGGCGGAGAACTCTCTCGGCTGATGCTGGCGATCAAAACGGTGTTAGCGGGTGTGGATCAAGTGCCCGTGTTAATTTTCGATGAAGTGGATGCGGGAATTGGAGGCAATGTGGCTGCG
This sequence comes from Nitrospirales bacterium, assembly GCA_963422365.1. GTDB lineage: Bacteria > Nitrospirota > Nitrospiria > Nitrospirales > UBA8639 > Bin75. The sequence goes on along the minus strand of OY729426.1, from coordinate 2,123,197 downwards.
ACCATGGGCAAACGCCTCAAAGCCTTGGGGCAAATACACCAAGTGATGTGCATCACCCACTTGCCGCAAATTGCAGCCCACGCCCACCACCAGTATCTGGTGAAAAAAGAGAGCGTGAATCAGCGAACCGTTGCGACGGTCAAATATCTCCACGCTAAGGATCGAGAAGAAGAAATTGCGCGAATGTTAGGAGGAACGACGATTACGCAAACAGTCAGGAAGGCTGCCGAAGAGATGCTCAACGCCACAGACTAAAAATCCTCGCAGGGTAAGAGAGCAAGCATTGTTACCCATCTGTCCCCTTTTCCTTCGACAGAGTCTTTTCCTCACAGAACTTTCCAAAAAAACACCACGGCCATACGTTTTGAAGCGAGTTCGGTGTCCCACCCAAAATACGAAGTAGCAGAATGAATCAGGTCGGATTTATAGGCCAATAGTCGATTGAATACGTAGGACACCTCTATAATCTCCTCAAAGAGGGTAGGGTCTATTTCCTGAGGCATCCCGGGAATATCTCGTAAACTTTCATGTTCCCGTGGACAGACATTACCACCGGGTTCTTCTCCCGGCATATGGATCCGATAAAACGATGTGCCTGCATGAGGAGTCGGAGGATTGGGGTGGAGGTACAGGACCGCCGCATAATCGCAAATGGACGCGGAATCGACATGAGGACGTGCCACGCCTTCGGCCCCGCCACAAAGTTGTATATGATTATGGCCGGAGATCCCCACGTCCGAATCGGTTTGCGGTTGCAGTGCCGGGATGCCGAGTCGCTGTGTGACGCACTCCTCAATGCGACGCAATTCCTCTGGCAAAAGGGCATTGGGGGCCCTCATACCAGGCCAAGGCTCCGGACGCCAGGGTGAGCCCAATGTCCAGGTACTGTTCGCAATACACCGTTGCGCCACTTGAAGGGCATTGGGAAGGATGTTGTCTTCGATCCAGTAATCTTGTCCCAACCGTGGTTCACGAAAGGGAAGCGCAACAGTCATGAGCCGCTCCGTGAGGTTCGCGTCTTGTCCGCAAAGTCCGTGAGGAGTTGAAGATAGAGCAAGAGGAGTGGGAGCATAGTGACTGAATTGATCTGTGGTCAAGAGAGAATTCCAGGGGGTTGGCAGAAATCCTCCATGCCGTGTTCCAATGAGAGAGCCATTGCGGTAAGGTACGATCAGAGTTCAGAATCGAGAAAACACGGATGAATCAAATCACACAAAGCCCTATTATAGAGGAACTCGATCAGGCATGTGCTCGATATCCCGCTCATCACGTTGCGCCGCTGTTTTGGGAACAAGGCGAATTCGTCACCCTGAGTCACTTTGTGTCGCAAGGCGTCATAGAACAATTTATGGAAGAAGTGGAACGAGTTCGGCCCCAATTAAATCGAAATTACATCCCTACGCACAAAAAGGGCGGGAGTGTGAGTTATTATTCGCTTCGCCAGGCCGCTCCATCGATTTTGTTGTTCTACCAGTCGCCGGCGTTTATCGAGTGGCTCAGCGGAATCGTCGGGACGCCGTTACAACGATGTCCTGATGATGACCCACATGCCTGCGCCCTGTATTTTTACACCGAGCCAGGCGATCACATTGGTTGGCACTACGATACCTCCTATTACAACGGCGCGCGCTATACGGTATTGCTTGGGTTGGTGGATCGATCCGTCAGCCGGTTAGCGTGCCGCTTACATACCAAAGAGTCTGGGCGTGAAGTGCAGGAACTCAGCCTCTCAACGGATCCTGGTTTGTTGATCTTTTTCAATGGCGACAAACTGCATCATACTGTGACCCCCCTGGGCGAAGGGGAGGAACGTGTCGTCCTCACGTTGGAATACGTAACCGATCCCACGATAAGCCGACCCAAGCGCTGGTTCTCGAATTTAAAGGACGCCTTTGCGTACTTCGGCTTACCGACGCTCTTCCGGCGGTCCGGTGTACGTTCCGGACGATCATAAACTGGTTTTTCATGACAGAGACAAAGCACAAGATGATCGGTCGAGAGCTTGCGCATTCAGCAAGCTGTCGCCTGAATTTAGCCGGAGACGTATTCTTAGGTTGAGGAATGAAACTGTGAGGGAACGATGAAGACTGTGGAAATTGATGTGTATGCGGTCGTGACAATCGTCGTGCTCATCTTTGCGATCGCCCGTTGTCTGGAAGAGGGTGCAGGTTGTTCCTTAGAGCATGGTGTACCTCATCGAGCGCTTCGGTAAGTACACGCTGTACCCTTCCTGCCGGACTTAACTTGATTGTGCCGTTCCTTGACCATGTCGGCCATTGTCTTTCGATTCTTGAACGGTACCTCTGATGTTTACGAATAATGTCGAGGTGAATCTGCAGGGCACGGTGTTCTTCCGGGTCATCGAAGCCGAGAAAACCGTGTGCACAATCGAAGATAGTGACCAAGCGATCATCACGGCAGCAACGTCTATTATGCGTTCGGCGGGCGGGAAGCTGGAATTGGAAGACCTGCAGGCTTCGCGCGATTCCATGACCCGGGAAACTGCTTTCACCCTACAGAAGGCCGCCCCGATTTGGGGTCTGGAGATCACCCGCACCGAGATCATCGAGGTGATTGTCGATGAGCAGACCAAGGCTTCCCCGCGGCAGCCATTGAACGCAGATCAGGAACGGCGTGCCGTCATTGCGAAGGCTGAGGGCGAGACACGGTCGGTGGAGCTTGCGGCTGGGCGGAGTTCTATCAAGCCCCGAGGAAGGCCGAGGCCATCAGGGGGACAGCCGAAGCGGAAGCCTACACCGGGCGCCAGCGGAGGCTGCCCAGACGACGCTGCTCGCGGAAGCGATTGCCAAGAACGGCCAGCCTGCCGTGGAGTTTGAAATCAGAAAGCGGCACGTTACTGAAATCGCTGTCCCGTCATCCCACTCAGCCCCGAGTCACTTTGTGTCTTCTGTGTTTTTACGGGCATGCGCTTCTCTTTTCCCAGACCAAGAGTCGAGTCATTGGCGCGCCCGGCAGGATTCGAACCTGCGACCCTCGGCTTAGAAGGCCGATGCTCTGTCCAACTGAGCTACGGGCGCACAGGAGTGCTGGATGTGTCGAGCCATGGCGAGTCAGTCCGAGGAAGAAAGGGGACAAACCATTGGTCGGGGCGAGAGGATTTGAACCTCCGACATCCTGCTCCCAAAGCAGGCGCGCTACCGGGCTGCGCTACGCCCCGACATTGTTCTCACGTGCAAGTTTCCGTTTCAAGACAGACTTGGCTTTGGCCAAAGCCCGTCCACGATGGCTGATTCGATTCTTTTGGTCAAGCGTCAATTCCGCTAAGGTTTTCTCTAAGTCCGGCACCACAAAAACCGGATCGTAGCCAAACCCGTAGTCACCAGAGCAGTGATCCGCGATCCGTCCCCGTAACGCACCTTCCACGAACTCGACAGGAGAAGCAGAATCGGCGATGGCCACGACGGTCAGGAATCGAGCCCCCCGTTGCTCCGCCGGGACCCCCGTCAATTCGTCCAACAATTTCCGACAATTGTCTTCATACGTGGCATGGTCTCCGGCATATCTGGCAGCAAACACGCCCGGGCGGCCGCCTAAGGCGTCGACTTCCAACCCGGTATCATCGGCAAGGGTCAGCTTTCCTGTACACTGTGCAATCGTTCGAGCTTTTTTGCTCGCATTGGCGTGGCAGGTGTCGCCGTCTTCGATCACGTCCGGCGCTGAGGGAAACTCATCCAACATCCGAATGGTCAAACCAAGGTCCTGCAAGAACGCCTTGATCTCCTGCTGTTTATCTCGATTGCCTGTTGCTAACACCAGATCCACGATGTTCTACGCGAGAGTGCCGACACAGTCTTTTTGTCGCTTGATCAATTGCTGAATGCTGGTCCAACCCAAAGCCAAAAATTGATCCAAATCCTCTTTTCCAAATGAACCGCGTTCGGCCGTCCCTTGCACTTCGACTAAACGTCCCTTGCCGGTCATCACGAGATTCATGTCCACCTCGGCCGTGGAATCTTCTTCGTAACACAGGTCCACTAGTGAGGCTCCGCCGACCCTTCCGACGCTGATGGCAGCGAGATAATCAATCAGCGGCGTCTTCGTCAGCACGTTCTTTTCTTTCAATGCGGCAAACGCATCGGCAAGCGCGATAAAGGCTCCGGTAATCGAAGCCGTGCGCGTGCCACCATCGGCTTGAATCACATCACAATCAATCCAAATCGTGCGCTCCCCCATCGCAGGCAAATCCGTCACCGCGCGTAACGCTCGGCCCACGAGCCGTTGAATTTCCAACGTCCGGCCGCTTTGTTTTCCTCGCGATGCTTCGCGGGGCGTCCGATGATGAGTGGCCCGTGGCAACATGGCATATTCAGCCGTTACCCAGCCTTGCCCTTTCTCCCGTAAGAACGGTGGGAGCTTTTCCTCGACCGAAGCCGTGCAAATAACCTTGGTTTCGCCCATTTCTATCAAGACGGACCCATCCGCATACTTCAGAAACGGTCGGGTAATTTTGACGAGACGGATTTCATCAGGTCGGCGACCATCGCTTCGTTGCACTCGTGACATGTCATGCATATGCATCTCTTCCCGAGTAGAATTTGGTACAAAAGGAGAAATGATAGTGACTCGATAAAAAAAGATCAAATCAAGTCATACAACGTGTTACCGGTCGGTCTGAGCAGAATTTTGGTCTCTTCCTTTCTGTCTTCTGGCAATAACCGCTCGAACAAGCAAAAGCCCGACGATCACGCATACCAGACCCCCGACGAAAAGGTCTTCATGCGGAAACAGATACGGCATGGACTCAGAGTAGGAGAAACCTCACGCCACCGCAAGTATTCCACCTCTTCGTGTCTTCGTTGACTGAGTCCGAGATACATGCTAACTTTCATCTATCTTTTCAATAAGTTGTGATTTTCTCCATGTATGACATTCGATCGCTCAGGGAACAGTTACCAGCAATTCGCGACCAACTCGGTCCCCGTGGAGCAGAGGTGGCGTGGGAGGAGGTCGAAAAGCTGTTACAAGACCGCCGAGACGGACTTTCCCAAGTCGAAGCCCTCCGGCATCAACTCAAAAAAGGCTCCGAGGACATCGCCCGATTAAAGCGCACGAACCAACCTGCAGAAGCAGCCGTGGCCGCCATGCGGGCGCTGGGCGACAATATTGCCATCCACACAGAACACTTGCGGACGCTTAAAACCCAACTCGAAGAACACGCGCTGGGCATTCCCAACGTCCCACATAGCACGGTTCCTCAAGGAGCTGATGCGTCGCAGAACGTCGAAGTTCGTCGATGGGGTAAGCCGCCATTCTTTTCCTTTCCGCCGAAACCGCATTGGGACGTAGGAGAATCCCTGGGCATTTTGGACTTTAAGCGAGCAGGCAAAGTCGCCGGGGCACGATTTTCCATTGCTCTAGGCGCAGGCGCCCAACTCGAACGCGCGTTAACCGCGTTGATGCTCGATATCCATATTCAGGCGCATGGCTATACCGAAGTACTTCCACCCTCTCTCGTCAATCGAGAGGCCATGATCGGCACGGGACAACTCCCGAAATTCGAAAGCGACCTGTTTCACCTCCGCGATGATGCGTACATCTTAATCCCAACAGCCGAAGTGCCGGTCACCAACATGTACCGGGACGAAATTCTTCCGGACACCGCCTTGCCGATCCGGCACGTGGCTGCGACACCCTGTTTCCGTCGAGAAGCCGGCTCCTATGGACAAGATACGCGCGGTCTGATTCGCGTCCATCAGTTCCATAAAGTCGAACTCGTTGTGTTCACCACCCCGGAGGAATCGTCTTCCGAGCTTGAGCACCTCACCAACGCAGCCGAAGCGATTCTGCAAGCACTCGAATTGCCCTACCGAGTCGTCAGCCTATGCCGCGGTGACCTGGGGTTCGCCGCCGCCAAGACCTATGACCTCGAAGTCTGGGTCTCCTCGCAACAAGCGTACAGGGAAATCTCGTCGTGCAGCAATTTCGAAGCCTTCCAAGCACGGAGAGCGAATATTCGGTTTCGCCACAAAGGCGGCAAACCGGTCTATCTTCATACGCTCAATGGATCCGGCGTAGCCGTGGGTCGGGCGATCGTCGCCATTTTGGAAAACTATCAACAAGAAGATGGCTCGGTCATCATTCCCACGGTGTTGCGACCGTATATGAATGGAGTCGAACGAATCGCTCCAAGCCCTGCACCCTACGACGGGCAGGGTTCGGACTGAGACCATCTGTGCCTAACAAGGAGGTCCTCTGTGAGCATTGGGAACCTAATCAGACTATCGGCCTGTATCCTGGCCATACTCGGAATCATGGGCGGGTGCGCGCTTACGAAAGTTCAAACCTCATGGTCCAAACCCGGCGCAGCTCCGGGCGAGTTTGAACGAGTGAGTACCGAGTGTGAAGACGACCCGGGCATGGCCGGGCTGAAAGGTGCCGCAAGCTACGAAGTCTGCATGCAACGGCATGGATGGTTTCTCATTGAAGAATCAGTGCACTAAGAGGTGCAACCAGGAGGGGTGCTGGAGTGGACGAACAGGCCGGTCTTGAAAACCGGAGTCCTTCACGGGACCGTGGGTTCGAATCCCACCCCCTCCGCCACAACATCAAAAACTATCAGACAAAGAGTGGCGCCACGATGCCTACCAATGGCCGTAGAAGGGGGTGAGGTTCGAACGGGGATTCTGAAGGGGGTGTGCCCCCTTTATGGGGTGCCCGAAGCGAATTGTTTGCCATTGCATTTGTCTTATGTGGCATGATACCAAGTTTTATTTTAGAATTTATAAGAAAGAGGGAATCATACTCTATAGAAAACTGTTACTCAACGCGTTGATCATCTGTGTGCTGGCTCCGGGCGTTTCAGCTCAGGAACAGGAGGCTAATTCCACTGACGAGCCGACCAAACTTGAGGAAGTCGTCATTGTCGGAAGCAGGATTCAGGGCAGAAGCATAACGGATTCCCCTGTGCCTGTGGACCTGATTAAACAGGAAGACATGCGCAAAACGGGACAACTCGAAGTGGGACGGGCTATCCAGCGGTTGATTCCCTCGTTCAATTTATCGAGTTCGACGATCAGCGACGGGACGGACTCCGTACGACCCGCGACGCTAAGGGGAATGGGACCGGATCAGGTACTCGTTCTGCTCAATGGAAAGCGGCGTCACGGCAGCGCACTCATCCACGTCAACACTTCTGTCGGACGCGGCACCGCAGGCACTGATATGAACGCGATCCCGCTCGGCGCGATCAAGCGTATTGAAGTCCTGCGTGACGGGGCTTCCGCACAATACGGATCGGATGCCATCGCTGGAGTCATCAACGTCATCCTCAAGGACAATTACGAAGGAGGGTTCCGCGCGAACTATGGAACGACCTACGAAGGAGACGGCGATCAGTTCGCCGCAAGCCTCGACAAGGGCTTCAAGATCGGAGAAGACGGCATGTTGCACGCGACGTTCGAATATCGCAATCGGCAGCGGACCAACCGAGCGGGCCTGACCGGCGACATCCAGTACCCTCACTCTGTCACTAAATGTAGTACGCCGAACCCTTGCGATAACAACGTTGCTACCAACATCCTGACCGATGATCCAAGTAACGACAAAGAGAGGAATTTCAACCGTCGCAACTTCCGAATCGGGGACGCGGATTCGGAACAGTTCAGCAGTGCGCTCAACTTCGAAAAACCCATCGATTCGCTGTGGCGTGGGGCAGAGATCTATTCTTTTGCCGACTTATCGAGGAGAGAAAACGAAAGCGGCGGATTCTATAGAAGGGCAAACCAGTCTGATCGAAATCCCGCTGACTCAGACTATCCGGATGGATTTTTGCCGCTGATTAACACGACGATCTGGGACTTTTCATTCGGCGCTGGTCTTGTCAAAGAGTTCGACAACGGACTCAAAGCCGATCTTGGAGTGGTCCACGGCGGCAACACGTTCAATTTCAATATAACAAACTCCCACAATGCTTCATGGGTTGCCGCCAATGGACAACCTGGAGCAACTTCCGCAGATTCCGGCGACCTGGAACTCTATCTGACCACCGTCAACCTGGATTTCTCCCTCCCTATCCGGAACGTACCGATACAGGTCATGAACGTGGCCTGGGGAGCTGGGTACAGAAGGGACAACTATCAGATCAAAGCCGGAGAAGAGTACTCATACAGAGACTATGACGGCCCAGGCGAGGGCGTAGAAGGCATCCAAGTCTTCCCTGGCTTTAGGCCAGAAAACGAGGTAGACGAGTCAAGGCACGCTTTTTCCTTCTACACGGATGTGGAGATGTTCATGAATGATCTTGGTGTTTTTGATAAGGTCATGGTCAGTCCGGCAGTACGTTACGAGCATTACAGCGACTTCGGCCATACCGTCAACGGCAAACTTGCCATGAAACTGGACTTCTCCAAACAGTTCGCATTGAGAGGCTCAATGAGCACCGGCTTTCGAGCGCCTTCAATGCACCAACTTTACTTTAACAACGTGAGTACCCAGTTCCGGCAAAACGAACAAAACGAGCAGGTTCCATCAGAGGTTCGCACGGTCAGGAATGACAGCGACATCGCGAAGGCCATAGGAATCCCCGAATTGGACAGGGAAACCGCGCTCAACGTGAGCGCAGGGTTTGTGTATACGCCGTTTCCCTCGTTTACCCTCACCACGGACTTCTATCATATCAGGGTAAATGACAGAATCATCATAAGCGGCCAATTGGAGTCGGATGCGGATGGTATTCCGCAGTCAGCCAAGGACGCTCTCAACGATGAGAACGTCGGTAAAGCGCAGTTTTTCATGAATGCGGTGGATACCCGGACGCAGGGCGTGGACATCGTCGCCTCGTGGGACGTACCGTTCATACCATTGGGAGACCTGAACCTCAGACTACTCGGAGCTATCATGGAAACCAAGACCGGGTCGGTCAACCTTCCGGCAGGTCTTCCACCCGGACTGTTTACCGACCAGGATCGCTCTATCATTGAAGAATGGCAGCCCAAAAGCCGCTTCACGCTGTCAGGTTTGTATCAGTTGGACCAATTGTCGGCATCCGTGATGGTTCACCGCTACGGCTCATACACAGTGACTGACGGAACCAAGCAGAAATTCGATCCCAAGTACCTCACTGACATTCAGCTCAGTTACAACTTCGGACCATTCGGGATCTTGAAGATCGGAGCTAACAACCTATTTAACGTGACGCCCGATGAAAACCGAATAGGTCAGGCACGCGCAGGGAGAATCATCGACAGTCAGGGCAATCTCATTGTGGACTCTCCCGGCGTGTTCCAGTACTCGCGTCGGTCCGCGCCATTCGGGTTCAACGGCGGGTTCTACTACACAGCCTTTACATACCGGTTTTAGACTGACAAGGCGCGCCCATTGCGCGCGCAGCAACCGGAGGTGTCTGAACTTCTTGGGCTTAGCGGACAACAAATTGGGCCGTGTGGCAGGTTACCGCCGAACATAGAGTAACTCACAGGCCTCACAATAGCCGTCCACCCGACCCCGACGAAACGCCGAGGTCAATTGCCGTTTGACCCACTCCTCTCCTTCCTGGCCGCCACGGCCGTCGACACCTTGAGACAACATCATGTGTAAGGCCACGTCCAACAACCGTTCTTTTCGTTCTTCCATCTCAGGCGTCACGATTTCATCGATCGCGTGTTTGGCATGTATCTTCACAATATCTTCATGAAATTTGTCATAGCCTAATTTGGCGACCGTGACTTTGCGAATTTTTGCTAATTCCTGTTTCACCAGGGGAAGGGCATTCATGAATTTTCGAAAAATCTCTGACCGCCCTTCCTCCCACAATTTTTTCTCCATAGCTTCAAGGATGACACCCGGATCAATCGTTTCGGTGGGTTCCGCAGCGGCAAAATCCGATTTCCGTCCATAACCCCCAAACCGAAGCCGTTCGTAGGATTTCCTGGTCTCAGGATCACCGAGCACTTCATACGCGGCATTGATTTCGCGAATTTTCTCTTCGGCGTTCTTGTTTCCCTGATTTCGATCAGGATGATATTTGAGCGCAAGTTTGCGATAGGATCGTTTAATCTCTTCATCCGACGCCTCTGGAGTCACCCCCAAAGTGGTATAGTAATCAAGATGGATTCGTGCCATCGGCTCTCGTTAGCTCTTCATTGACAAAATTGCCGTACAATTGTTGCGAAATATTTTCGAACGTTCAACCTTTACCCCTGCCGGCTGCCATGACCCAACTTGCAAAAAGACAGATTCCTCGCGTGGCTCGGCATTGTCAATGTTCACTCATTTGTTGACAGAATAAGAGGCTGGCTGCCTTCTCTTTCTGTTGTAGCGGCAACATCCCCCGATTACAAACGTCGAGGGCAGGCCCATGGCGCTTTGCGTTGGCGGCTTACGATGCGGCCCTCCATATGCACTGGATTCCCGATGACACATGTCGGGAATGACAGAAGGAGACGGCGGGAAATCTCAGCGAATGAGTGAACGCAGACGGGAATGACAAAAAGAAGGAAACAGACTGACACATTCATGTCACACCACCTCATTGCAAAATTGATATCAGGCGGTCAAACAGGAGTTGATCGGGCAGTCCTCGATGTCGGCTTGGCTGCCGGTCTGTTGATTGGCGGTTGGTGCCCGAAGGGGCGTCTGGCTGAAGATGGCATGATCCCGATGACGTACCCGTTGCAAGAGACTCCCTCGCCGCACTATTCCCAACGAACAGAGTGGAACGTCCGCGACACGGATGGAACGTTAATCCTGACTCGCAACGACCCCACGAGTGGCACAGCCCTGACTGTCCACACCGCCCAGCGCCTTCACAAACCCCATCTTGTCATCGTTCTGACAGCAAATCCAGCCCCCCATGTTGCCGCCTCGTGGATTTCCCATACGGGCATTACCGTTCTGAACGTGGCCGGACCCCGAGAAAGTACCCACCCGGGCATTTATCATGAAGCATTCGACTGGTTGGAGAAGATGTTAAAAGAGCAAGCCTAACGAAGGATTGCCTTCAGGCCATCAAGGCAATTCTTTGTTCCATTGGCAAGGCAGGCGATAGGCGCATACGTGACGGGAAAGAGAACGTAGCAGAGAAAGCCCTCGGCCCCCTTAGGCCGAAATGGGATCGTCTGGTTAGAGGCAGACGTCCAGGTACGCCAGGATGCCAGGGCCGACGGCCCTTACGCACCCGCATCAATGCCCGCCGTTTTTCTTCAAGTGAATAGCACAAAACCACTGGCTCACGGCTTTTCTGGGACAATCAATGCACAGGCCGGCTTCCTTGTGACGCTGCTGATACCGTTGTTGCCGTGTCATAGGAATACTCTATCAACTTTGTGTTATGTAAGGGAAAATTCGAACTCCTGCTTTTACTCTATACACCAACCCACTTCCTTCAAGATATCCTGATCTTGCTCTGGGGAAGAATACATGAGACAGTGAGTCCAATCCGTGAAGGCAGGGTAAAATATGCGTATCGTCTGGTGGGGGCTCATAGTCTTAGGTCTGTCAGGACAATTTATCCCCAGCCACCTCATCTCTTGCTTATCAGCACAATCTATTGAAAATAAACAATTTATTGAATCAGTCGCCATCGCGCAACTGCTTCAGTCCCCCAGCCAATACCATCAAAAGCAAATTCGAATCCGAGGAACCGTCACACGGCTGGAACTTCACCTCGACGACTCGAAACATTTCATCAATTTTATCTTCTACCTCAAGAGAGGAAATGACCGCGTTCTGGTCTTTGGGCGACACGATCGAACCTTAGGGGACATCCAGATGACCACTGGGCGAATCGTCGAGGTTCAGGGTATCTTTTGGCAAGAACGAGAGGCCAATGGCCACAGGTTGTTTAACAATATCGAAGCTCATCGGGTCACGTTCTATCCTCCACTCACCCCCAAGCAAGCCGCTCTTCCCTCTCCTCATGACAGATGGAATTGTAGGTTGCGATCCCCGATTACAAACATCGAGGGCAGGCTCATGGCGCTTTCTTCCAAGCGGCCTCTCTTGGCGGCATAAGTCATATCCTCGTCCCCGAACAGGGATGCTGCCCTACAGTGTTTAATTCCCGGTTATTCTGAGACCTGAGCCGCCACTGTCGCGAGAAAGATCGTCACCACACTTCAGCTCGAAAACTGAGCGGAGCCAATTGCGCCTGCTCCAACCCCAAAACAAGTTGATCCCGCGTCAGTGCATTTCCACAAAACCGAATATGACACTGCTGAAGGTTTGGTTCTAGCGCAATGAACGGAGCAAGGTTTACGCGCTCTTCTTGTCCTCCGTTCGTCTGGACTTGAATGATTCGCCTTTTTATATGCGACCAATCCTCCGGCCATTCCCTAGTTAGCACGGGATGATACGAAAAGTGTTGAGGAGACTCATGGGCCAGATCCAGCAATGCCTGATGCTCCATCAATTGACGAGGGGTTTTGACACTCACGATAAGGCTGAAATGCCCTCCCTTTGTTCCGTCCAGGACTCCGAACGCTTTGGCCTTCATGTACCGAAGATACGACAAAAATGGCGTAATGCCCGTTGAAAGCGCCAACGCCACGATCCGCATGGAACGCCATTCCTGATCTGATTCCAAAACCAGGTTGGTACGTTCGACCGCATGACTGTTTTGATACACCACCAGTTCCGAATGGGTTTCATCATAATCCACACGCACATCGATTGAGCCACCTGTGCGGTAATGCTGCACAAGATCTTCGGTTTGCCACCAGGGAGAAGTATCAGCTTTCTCATGATGAGTATCATTGATAATCGTTTCCAGCACACGGGGGGAGTCATCAGAACAATTGGATCGGGTATACATTCTACGACGATACTTTTGCGTCCGGGCACCAAACGGTTTAGCCAAAAACGCCGACCCGGGACGCATACGATCACGAACCAGGACGGCCCGCCCATCGATGTCGACGGTCTCCGGCAACGTGAATGCGACCTTCCGCACTTCGCCTGGGTCATACGTATACACGTTGGTGAGTCTGGCAGGAACAAAGAGTTCACGCGGTCGATTCGTCAAACGCACTCCTGCCCCTTCTGCAGTCCAGTCCTCTTGGGATCGCCATTGTCATTTTTCATGCCCCTCTCATCGTATAACAGTATAGGAAGCTGAGAGCTTCGCCAACTGCGCACAACGCACGACATCCACCAACGCCATCCCATCGGAACGCCCCAAGCCGTCAACCCACGGAGCATCATGACCATTCCGTTTTCTTTATGCCCCTCTCTCTTGCAGTGAATTTTCATTTCCATTAAGCTATGCACGCAATTGTACGATATCCTTCGACCCTTGAGGTCGCATAAAAAAGAAGGTGAGGCCTCAAGCGGTATTCATTTTTGGGGTACCTGAGAGCCCTCACATTTCTCAGGAAGGTCGTTTTCATGAAAGAGCCTCTCAATAATCGACATGTCATTGAAATCAAAGAACTGGTGACCCCGCGGCAGATCAAAGAACAACTTCCGATCACCTCAGCCGCAGAAGCCACGGTCCTTCAAACCCGTCAGGCCATCAGGGATATCCTCTATGGACGAGACCAACATCGGCTCCTCGTGGTCGTCGGGCCGTGCTCCATTCATGACCATGAAGTGGCCTATGCCTACGGGTCCTCACTCAAAAAAGTGAGTGAAGCCACCCAAGAACATCTGTTGATCGTCATGCGTACCTACTTTGAAAAGCCGCGAACCACGGTCGGATGGAAAGGACTTATCAACGATCCTCATCTGGACGGCAGTTGTGACATTGCCGAAGGATTTCAGCAGGCCCGCACCATTCTCCTGAACCTGAATGATCACAGTGTGCCCTGCGCCACCGAATCGCTTGACCCGGTCACTCCCCAATATCTTTCCGACCTCATCAGTTGGTCAGCCATCGGCGCACGCACCACCGAGAGTCAGACCCATCGAGAAATGGCCAGTGGGCTATCCATGCCCGTCGGCTTCAAAAACGGAACGGATGGCAGCTTGCAAGTCGCACTCAATGCCATGGTGGCAGCGCGACAACCGCAGAGTTTTGTCGGGATTAGCATCGATGGCGTCAACTCCGTGATTAAGACCAATGGCAACCCCGATCGACACATCGTGTTACGCGGTGGCGGTGGAAAAACAAACTACAGCCGAGAACATATTCTTCAAGCCCGAGACGGGTTGGTAGATGAGGAAATCACGAGACCCATTATGGTTGATTGCTCACATGGGAATTCGGACAAGGATCACACGCGTCAAATTCCAGTCGCCCATTCCGTGTTGAAACAATATTGCGAAGGGCAACGATGCATCCTAGGGCTGTTGCTGGAAAGCAATCTGAAGCCAGGCAAGCAATCCTGGAGGATAGACAAACCATTGGAATATGGGGTCTCGATCACCGATGCCTGCATCGGTTGGGAAGACACGGAAACCCTGTTGTACGACTTGGCGGAAACCTTGGCAAAACAATCGACCATGCATGTGGGCACCCCTTAAAGAAGGCCGCGATCAGTCACCACACGCCCTATGGATCAAGAACCCGTTGAAGCCGGAAGCGGACTGGAAGCTCCATGCTCAGCGGCATTTTCATGACAAGCATGGCAGCGGCACAACGACCGGTTGATAAATCCACCCCAAGCAATCATCGATGCCCCGATCAAGTCTCCGCTGATTTCCACACTCGAACCTTGTTCTATAAACAAACGAACCAACAACAACATCAAAAAACCGGCCACTGTCAACGTGGCGGGACGATGGTCTCGATGCACGGGATAGGTCACGAGCACGCCAAGCCCGGCAATCACCACGATGACGCCCAGAAACACCCATTCAGCCGAATGAGAAAACACCGAGCCAAAGAGTCCTTCAAAGGCCCCGCCATATTGCGCAGCTAATAAGGGAAGCGCCAATAACGCCAATGGCGTTAAGGCGCAATGCACTGCACACACTAATGAGATGATCGAACCGGCCTTAGAGAGTGAAACGCCTAACGTTTTCATGCTTAACCTATTGTGCGGAAGCTACTGACATTTGGGACACCAGCCACTAAATTCCAGCGAATGATCACCCACCACAAACCGCGTTTCTTGCTCAATCATCGCCGTGAGCTTTTTAAGCGGACACAACAGCAAGTCTACGATCCGCCCACAACTCTTGCATCGAATGTGATGGTGATGTTCGCGACCTTCTCTCAACTCATAACGAAACTGCCCATCTTGGTGCAGCTTAAGCTGCGTGACCAGTCCAAGTCCCTTTAATGTATCCAAGTTGCGGTAAACGGTGACAGGGTCAATTGCGACCTTCTGCTTCTTCAACCGGTTATACAATTCAGTCGGACTTAACGGGTATTTCGTGGATTCCAGCACAGACAACACAGCCTGACGAGTCCTCGTCATTCGCTTCCCAGCCGCTGCAATCTCATCTTTGACTTTAGCTTGCACGCATCATGCTCACAACTCGTTACTGAAAGTCACTTGCAAATATCATAACGACTCAGAAATGTCAATTTGATTTGACTCGGGGCTGAGTGGGATGACGGGACAGCGATTTCAGTAACGTGCCGCTTTCTGATTTCAAACTCCACGGCAGGCTGGCCGTTCTTGGCAATCGCTTCCGCGAGCAGCGTCGTCTGGGCAGCCTCCGCTGGCGCCCGGTGTAGGCTTCCGCTTCGGCTGTCCCCCTGATGGCCTCGGCCTTCCTCGGGGCTTGATAGAACTCCGCCCAGCCGCAAGCTCCACCGACCGTGTCTTGCCCTCAGCCTTCGCAATGACGGCACGCCGTTCCTGATCTGCGTTCAATGGCTGCTGCGGGGAAGCCTTGGTCTGCTCATCGACAATCACCTCGATGATCTCGGTGCGGGTGATCTCCAGACCCCAAATCGGGGCGGCCTTCTGTAGGGTGAAAGCAGTTTCCCGGGTCATGGAATCGCGCGAAGCCTGCAGGTCTTCCAATTCCAGCTTCCCGCCCGCCGAACGCACAATAGACGTAAAAATATTGGAGACGTTTGCGCTATGCCTTCAGATGGACGTTGCCGCCAAGGTATGGCAACGCACCCGTCGCTTCCAAACAGGAAAGAGTTGTGGAAAAATCCACGGCTTATCATGTCCGTGCTTCGAGGCAAACGATGGAGGGGCAACACGTGTTAACGCTGGTCACCCAGAGAAAACCTGAGAGCGTCGGAAAGGAATCCGTGAGGGCAGGACTCGCGGAACAGGGCACGCCCAGGCTCCTGAACGCCTTACCCCCCCCCGAAATTCCTGTTCGGCGGACCAACGCCTTGACACCTTCTTGCGGCACCTCGCCGCTACCTAGTCCTGGTCTTCTCTATCATCTGTGCACTGCCAGCTAACACCCAGTTCGGTACACATGGGTTCACACTCTCCAGGACAGTCACGCAAACCGTGCTCCTGACCGAAGCCACTGGCGCCTGGCGCGTTGCACCTGCACCGTAGTACTGCAAAGCCAGCCGACTGGCAACGTCACCATGACCCCTGCCAGTGGTGATAACTCTGTGCCAGAGTCTCCACGGCGGCGCGCTCCAACCTGCTCACCTTCACCGCCGCTAACTGGGACACTGCGTAGCCTGTCACCGTCACTGCTGTAGACGACACCATTGACGTAGATCGCCGCACCACTATTATGTATACAATATCGGGTGGTGGCTATGCTTCGGTAACGGTGCAAAGCGTAGCGGTCACGGTCATCGATGACGACCGTCAGCATATAGCGCAGCACCTGCCGGCGCGTGTTGGTCACACCCTGGCAGTCAGGCGATCAACGTTATAGGGGAACACTTCACCGTCATACGCTCTCCGGCGTATGCATCTGGGGGGTCCTCGGACACGCACTTCACGCTCGGTGGGCGGCATCTGGACGCCGATGTCTCTGCCTCCCGGCATACCGGCTTCCAGCCTCTGGCGGGCCTGCATGGGTATCGCCAGCGGGTCGCACACCATGACCTCTTTGCGGTCTGTGACCAGCATATAGGGCGTATCGGCACAAAGACAACCATATACCGTTACCTGCCTCTCACGGCAACTGTAAGCGTCTCTCGATACGTGAACTGCTGTTAGGCAGCGCGTTTCAATTGCCTCCGGGCGCGGCGTATCTCTGACCATGACGCTGGTATGGGAGCAGGCGATGAACCAGTCCGGTGCCCTGTGGAAAGACGAAGTGGTTACCCTGCAGGGCAACCCTGATACCGACGGCAAGGCATCCATGCTGCCGCGACGACTTGACCTGAAGTTCAGCTACGGCGTAGAGGCCTGGGCCGGTTGGAGCTGGTGAGACCATATGCAGAACTGCACCTGCAAGACGGACAGCCGCAGCGGCTGCGCAAAGGTGTACGCTTAGAGGTGCCGGGCTGCGGGGTTACAGACCGAGGTCTTCATTGAACACAACGACCTGCACCAACGCCCGGAACACCGCATCGAACTGAACGCCTCGCTGCGCTTCTAGACGAACGTAGCAAACAACCACAGTTATGTTGAGCACGTAATGTGGTAGGGACAGGCCCCTGTGCCCGTCCGCATAAAATCCCTCGTAAAAATTAAACCCTGAATCCTAATCCTGCTCTATTTGCTTCCTGATTATCCTGTATATCCACGTTCATATTCCTACTGTACATGCGTGTTTTCATTCTTTATGATATTGCCGTGCGTATTGAGATAAGATAAAAATGGATGCGCTAGGTGATGAACAATCACGCGCGCGTAAATAATGTGGATAGCCCTGGTTATTTGGATTCTCGCACCTGTTCCCCGGGCTCTCACCGCGTCCTTCGTTACCCCCCCCGAAACTCCTGTTCGGCGGACTAACGCCTTCAAGCCTCGTCAACACCTGCGGCACCTCGCCGCTATACTGGGCCTGACCCTCTGTACCATCTGCGCACTGCCGGCCCATGCGAATATCACCCCCGGCGTCACGGTCACCGAGACCGGTGGCAGCACCGTCACCACCGAGGCCGGCGGTAGCGACATCTTCATTGTAGTACTCGATACCCAGCCGACGGCGGCCGTCACCATTGGTGTATCCAGTTCCGACGGAAGTGAAGGCAAAGTAACCCCGTCATCGCTGACCTTCACTGCTGCCAACTGGGATGCCGCGCAGATAGTCACCGTCACCGGGGTGGATGACAGGCTTGAAGATGGCGATCAGTCCTACACCATCGTACTGGCCGCGGCCACCAGCACCGATGCCAACTACAACGGCGTTGATCCGAACGATATAGCCGTCATCAACGTTGATGACGACACCGTGGGCGTTACCGTCTCCACCAACAGTGTGCTCGTGACCGAAGCCACTGGTGCCGGGCGCACCGTCACCTACACCGTCGTACTCAAGACCTCGCCGACCAACACCGTCACCATCACCCCCCGCAGTGACGACATTAACGTGGCCACAGTCTCCGCGCCCCTGACCTTCACCATCACCGACTGGTACCTACCGCAGCCCGTCACCGTCACCGGCATTCATGACGACATTGATACAGGAGATAGAACCACCACCATCAGCCATAGGGCTTCCGGCGGCGGCTACGACTCGGTGAGGATTGCCAGCGTGGGCGTCACGCTGACCGATGACGACACTGCCGGCGTCACCGTGTCCAAAAGCCGCGTCACGGTCACCGAGGCCAGCGGCAGCGGCCACACGGCCACCTACCGCGTGGGCCTGCAAAGCCAGCCGACGGGCGACGTCACTCTCACCCCCACCAGCGGTGCTAACTCTGTCGCCACCGTCTCCCCGGCCTCGCTCACCTTCACCACCGATAATTGGGAAACTGCACAGCAAGTTACCGTCACCGGGGTGGATGACCGGATCAACACGGATCGCCGTACGACCATCACCCATCAGGCAGCCGGGGGCGGCTACGACTCGGTGAGCATCCCCGACGTGACGGTGACCCTCATCGATAACGACAAGGCCGGTGTCACCGTGTCCGAGAGCCGCGTCACCACCACCGAAGCCAGTGGTGCTAGGCGCACCGCCACCTTCACCGTAGTACTCGATACCCCGCCCTCGGCCGACGTCAGCATCGCCGTAACCAGTTCCGACCCGAGTGAAGGCACGGTTGACAAGAGCCGCCTGGTATTCACGTCCGACAACTGGAACACCGCACAGACGGTCACCGTCACCGGGGTGAATGACCGGATTGAAGATGGTGATCGGTCCTACACCATCGTACTGGCCGCGGCTGTCAGCGCCGATGCCGGCTACCGCGGCATTGATCCGAAAGACATCAGAGTCACCAACGTTGATGACGATAAAGGGCCCGGATTAATCCTGTCGAAGAGCAAGCTGGAGACTTCCGAGGGCGGGCAACAGGAATTCCTATCTATGAGGTTGACGAGACGGCCGACCGCGGCCGTCACCATCGCCGTAACCAGTTCCGACACTACTGAAGGCAGGGTGGCCCCGGCGTCTCTGACCTTTACGCCCGCGGGCTGGGGCGAACAAAAGGTATTGGTCGTAACTGGGGAGGACGACGATCTGGACGATGGCGATCAGTCCTACACCATTCGGCTGGGGCCGGCAGTGAGCGCGGACATGCACTATCGCGGGTTCGCGGCGGCTGTTCCGGCGACCAACAAAGACGATGATGCGGTTGAAGTGAGGGTATCTGGGGGCGGGCGCGTGATGACCACGGAGGGTGGGGGCAGCGGCCGTTTTAGGGTAGCGCTGGGTAGCCGGCCGGTTGCGGCCGTCACCATCGCCGTAACCAGTTCCGACCCTGGTGAAGGCAAGGTGGCCCCGGCGTCTTTGACCTTTACGTCCGGCGATTGGGATCAGCCACAGGAGGTGACGGTGACGGGGGAGGATGACGTGCTGGCTGATAGGGATCAGGACTACACCATTCGGCTGGGGCCGGCGGTGAGCGCGGACGTGAACTATAACGGGCTCGATCCGGCGGACATTCCGGCGACCAACACAGACAATGACGTGGCTGAGGTGACGGTATCTGTGAGCAGCGTGACGACCACGGAGGGTGGGGGCAGGGGCCGTTTTAGGGTAGCCCTGGGCAGCCAGCCGAGCGCCACAGTCACCATTGCTGTCTCCAGTTCCGACCCGAGTGAAGGCACGGTTGACAAGAGCCGCCTTGTATTCACGTCCGGCAACTGGGACACGGCGCAGACTGTCACCGTCACGGGCAAGGATGACGACCGGGCTGATGGAGATCGGCGTTACACCATTCGGCTGGCGGCGGCGGTGAGCATGGACGTGAACTATAACGGGTTCGATCCGGCGGACGTTCTGGCGATCAATACAGATGACGACGACGTTGGTGTGACGGCATCGCCTGGTGCGATAACCGTGACCGAGGCCCGTGGTTCGGGGCACACGGCCACCTACCGCGTGGTCCTGCAAAGCCAGCCCTCGGGCAACGTTACCGTGACCCCTGCCAGCGGTGACGACTCTGTGGCCACCGTTTCTCCGGCCTCACTGACCTTCACTTCATCCAACTGGAAGACCCCGCAGCCCGTCACCGTCACCGGGGTGGATGACAGTACCGATACCGATAGAAGCACGAGCATTACCCATAGTGCTTCAGGCGGTGGCTATGGTTCGGTCAGTGGGGCGGATGTGGCGGTGACCTTGATTGATGACGACGGGGCCGGCGTGACACTGTCTGAGAGTGCGGTCACGGTTGACGAGGATGGCGGCACCGCCACCTACCGCGTAGTCCTGGACAGCCGGCCCTCGGGCCATGTCACCATCACCCCCCGCAGCGGCGACATTAACGTGGCCATGGTCTCCGCGCCCCTGACCTTCACCGCCGGCAACTGGGACACGGCGCAGACTGTCACCGTCACCGGGGTGGATGACGACTTTGATACCGATAGAAGCACCAGCATTACCCATACCGTAAGCGGTGGTGGCTATAACCCGGTGCGCATCGCGAATGTGGCGGTGTCACTCAGAGATGATGACGTCGCTGGCGTCACGATTTCTACGTCGAGTGTAACGGTGACGAAAGCGGGGCGGACGGCGACCTACACGATGGTGTTGACCAGCAAACCGACCGGGGGGGGAAGCGTGAGAGTGACGCCGAGGAGCAGGAATCCGAATGTGGCGACGCCATCAGGTTCGCTGACCTTCACCCCTTCGAACTGGGATCAGCCGCAGGAGGTAACGGTGACGGGGGTGGATGACCGAACCGATGCGGAGAGAGCCACGACCATTACTCATGCGGCAGCCGGGGGTGGCTACAACTCGGTGAGGATTGCCAGCGTCAGTGTGACCCTCATCGATGACGACACTGCCGGCGTCACCATATCCAGGAACCGCGTCACGGTCACCGAGGCCAGCGGCAGCGGCCACACGGCCACCTACCGTGTGGGCCTGCAAAGCCAGCCGAGTGGCACCGTCACCATCACGCCCGCCAGTGGCGATACCGACGTGGCTACGGTCTCCCCGGCCTCGCTCACCTTCACCACCGGCAACTGGAAGACGGCGCAGCCCGTCACCGTCACCGGGGTGGATGACGAGACCGATGCCGAGAGAAGCACGACCATCACCCATGCAGCCTCTGGGGGCGGCTACGACTCGGTGCGCATCGCCAGCGTCAGTGTGACCCTCATCGATAACGACGGGGCCGGCGCCACCGTGTCCGAGGCGGGCGTCACGGTCACCGAGACCGGTGGCAGCACCGTCACCACCGAGGCCGGCGGTAGCGACACCTTCATTGTAGTACTCGATACCCAGCCGACGGCGGCCGTCACCATTGGTGTATCCAGTTCCGACGGAAGTGAAGGCAAAGTAACCCCGTCATCGCTGACCTTCACTGCTGCCAACTGGGATGCCGCGCAGATAGTCACCGTCACCGGGGTGGATGACAGGCTTGAAGATGGCGATCAGTCCTACACCATCGTACTGGCCGCGGCCACCAGCACCGATGCCAACTACAACGGCGTTGATCCGAACGATATAGCCGTCATCAACGTTGATGACGACACCGTGGGCGTTACCGTCTCCACCAACAGTGTGCTCGTGACCGAAGCCACTGGTGCCGGGCGCACCGTCACCTACACCGTCGTACTCAAGACCTCGCCGACCAACACCGTCACCATCACCCCCCGCAGTGACGACATTAACGTGGCCACAGTCTCCGCGCCCCTGACCTTCACCATCACCGACTGGTACCTACCGCAGCCCGTCACCGTCACCGGCATTCATGACGACATTGATACAGGAGATAGAACCACCACCATTAGCCATAGGGCTTCCGGCGGCGGCTACGACTCGGTGAGGATTGCCAGCGTGGGCGTCACGCTGACCGATGACGACACTGCCGGCGTCACCGTGTCCAAAAGCCGCGTCACGGTCACCGAGGCCAGCGGCAGCGGCCACACGGCCACCTACCGCGTGGGCCTGCAAAGCCAGCCGACGGGCGACGTCACTCTCACCCCCACCAGCGGTGCTAACTCTGTCGCCACCGTCTCCCCGGCCTCGCTCACCTTCACCACCGATAATTGGGAAACTGCACAGCAAGTTACCGTCACCGGGGTGGATGACCGGATCAACACGGATCGCCGTACGACCATCACCCATCAGGCAGCCGGGGGCGGCTACGACTCGGTGAGCATCCCCGACGTGACGGTGACCCTCATCGATAACGACAAGGCCGGTGTCACCGTGTCCGAGAGCCGCGTCACCACCACCGAAGCCAGTGGTGCTAGGCGCACCGCCACCTTCACCGTAGTACTCGATACCCCGCCCTCGGCCGACGTCAGCATCGCCGTAACCAGTTCCGACCCGAGTGAAGGCACGGTTGACAAGAGCCGCCTGGTATTCACGTCCGACAACTGGAACACCGCACAGACGGTCACCGTCACCGGGGTGAATGACCGGATTGAAGATGGTGATCGGTCCTACACCATCGTACTGGCCGCGGCTGTCAGCGCCGATGCCGGCTACCGCGGCATTGATCCGAAAGACATCAGAGTCACCAACGTTGATGACGATAAAGGGCCCGGATTAATCCTGTCGAAGAGCAAGCTGGAGACTTCCGAGGGCGGGCAACAGGAATTCCTATCTATGAGGTTGACGAGACGGCCGACCGCGGCCGTCACCATCGCCGTAACCAGTTCCGACACTACTGAAGGCAGGGTGGCCCCGGCGTCTCTGACCTTTACGCCCGCGGGCTGGGGCGAACAAAAGGTATTGGTCGTAACTGGGGAGGACGACGATCTGGACGATGGCGATCAGTCCTACACCATTCGGCTGGGGCCGGCAGTGAGCGCGGACATGCACTATCGCGGGTTCGCGGCGGCTGTTCCGGCGACCAACAAAGACGATGATGCGGTTGAAGTGAGGGTATCTGGGGGCGGGCGCGTGATGACCACGGAGGGTGGGGGCAGCGGCCGTTTTAGGGTAGCGCTGGGTAGCCGGCCGGTTGCGGCCGTCACCATCGCCGTAACCAGTTCCGACCCTGGTGAAGGCAAGGTGGCCCCGGTGTCTTTGACCTTTACGTCCGGCGATTGGGATCAGCCACAGGAGGTGACGGTGACGGGGGAGGATGACGTGCTGGCTGATAGGGATCAGGACTACACCATTCGGCTGGGGCCGGCGGTGAGCGCGGACATGAACTATAACGGGCTCGATCCGGCGGACATTCCGGCGACCAACACAGACAATGACGTGGCTGAGGTGACGGTATCTGTGAGCAGCGTGACGACCACGGAGGGTGGGGGCAGGGGCCGTTTTAGGGTAGCCCTGGGCAGCCAGCCGAGCGCCACAGTCACCATTGCTGTCTCCAGTTCCGACCCGAGTGAAGGCACGGTTGACAAGAGCCGCCTTGTATTCACGTCCGGCAACTGGGACACGGCGCAGACTGTCACCGTCACGGGCAAGGATGACGACCGGGCTGATGGAGATCGGCGTTACACCATTCGGCTGGCGGCGGCGGTGAGCATGGACGTGAACTATAACGGGTTCGATCCGGCGGACGTTCTGGCGATCAATACAGATGACGACGACGTTGGTGTGACGGCATCGCCTGGTGCGATAACCGTGACCGAGGCCCGTGGTTCGGGGCACACGGCCACCTACCGCGTGGTCCTGCAAAGCCAGCCCTCGGGCAACGTTACCGTGACCCCTGCCAGCGGTGACGACTCTGTGGCCACCGTTTCTCCGGCCTCACTGACCTTCACTTCATCCAACTGGAAGACCCCGCAGCCCGTCACCGTCACCGGGGTGGATGACGACATTGATACCGACAGAAGCACGAGCATTACCCATAGTGCTTCAGGCGGTGGCTATGGTTCGGTCAGTGGGGCGGATGTGGCGGTGACCTTGATTGATGACGACGGGGCCGGCGTGACACTGTCTGAGAGTGCGGTCACGGTTGACGAGGATGGCGGCACCGCCACCTACCGCGTAGTCCTGGACAGCCGGCCCTCGGGCCATGTCACCATCACCCCCCGCAGCGGCGACATTAACGTGGCCATGGTCTCCGCGCCCCTGACCTTCACCGCCGGCAACTGGGACACGGCGCAGACTGTCACCGTCACCGGGGTGGATGACGACTTTGATACCGATAGAAGCACCAGCATTACCCATACCGTAAGCGGTGGTGGCTATAACCCGGTGCGCATCGCGAATGTGGCGGTGTCACTCAGAGATGATGACGTCGCTGGCGTCACGATTTCTACGTCGAGTGTAACGGTGACGAAAGCGGGGCGGACGGCGACCTACACGATGGTGTTGACCAGCAAACCGACCGGGGGGGGAAGCGTGAGAGTGACGCCGAGGAGCAGGAATCCGAATGTGGCGACGCCATCAGGTTCGCTGACCTTCACCCCTTCGAACTGGGATCAGCCGCAGGAGGTAACGGTGACGGGGGTGGATGACCGAACCGATGCGGAGAGAGCCACGACCATTACTCATGCGGCAGCCGGGGGTGGCTACAACTCGGTGAGGATTGCCAGCGTCAGTGTGACCCTCATCGATGACGACACTGCCGGCGTCACCATATCCAGGAACCGCGTCACGGTCACCGAGGCCAGCGGCAGCGGCCACACGGCCACCTACCGTGTGGGCCTGCAAAGCCAGCCGAGTGGCACCGTCACCATCACGCCCGCCAGTGGCGATACCGACGTGGCTACGGTCTCCCCGGCCTCGCTCACCTTCACCACCGGCAACTGGAAGACGGCGCAGCCCGTCACCGTCACCGGGGTGGATGACGAGACCGATGCCGAGAGAAGCACGACCATCACCCATGCAGCCTCTGGGGGCGGCTACGACTCGGTGCGCATCGCCAGCGTCAGTGTGACCCTCATCGATAACGACGGGGCTGGCGTCACGGTGTCCGAGGCGGGCGTCACGGTCACCGAGGCCAGCGGCAGCGGCCACACGGCCACCTACCGTGTGGGCCTGCAAAGCCAGCCGACGGGCACCGTCACTCTCACGCCCGCCAGCGGTGATAACTCTGTCGCCACCGTCTCCCCGGCCTCGCTCACCTTCACCACCGGCAACTGGGACACGGCGCAGCCCGTCACCGTCACCGGGGTGGATGACCGGACCGATGCGGAGAGAAGCACGACCATCAGCCATGCAATCACCGGGGGTGGCTACGACTCGGTGAGCATCCCGGACGTGACGGTGACCCTCATCGATGACGACGGGGCCGGCGTCACCGTGTCCGAGACGGGCGTCACGGTCACCGAGGCCAGCGGCAGTGGCCACACGGCCACCTACCGTGTGGGCCTGCAAAGCCAGCCGACGGGCACCGTCACCATCACGCCCGCCAGCGGTGATAACTCTGTCGCCACCGTCTCCCCGGCCTCGCTGACCTTCACCACCGGCAACTGGGACACGGCGCAGCCCGTCACCGTCACCGGGGTGGATGACGAGACCGATGCGGAGAGAAGCACGACCATCACCCATACAATCACCGGGGGTGGCTACGACTCGGTGAGCATCCCGGACGTGACGGTGACCCTCATCGATGACGACGGGGCCGGCGTCACCGTGTCCGAGACGGGCGTCACGGTCACCGAGGCCAGCGGCAGCGGCCACACGGCCACCTACCGTGTGGGCCTGCAAAGCCAGCCGACGGGCACCGTCACCATCACCCCTGCCAGTGGCGATACCGACGTGGCTACGGTCTCCCCGGCCTCGCTCACCTTCACCACCGGCAACTGGGACACGGCGCAGCCCGTCACCGTCACTGGGGTGGATGACCGGACCGATGCGGAGAGAAGCACGACCATCAGCCATGCAGCCTCCGGGGGTGGCTACGACTCGGTGAGCATTGCCGACGTGACGGTGACCCTCATCGATAACGACGGGGCCGGCGCCACCGTGTCCGAGGCGGGCGTCACGGTCACCGAGGCCAGCGGCAGCGGCCACACGGCCACCTACCGCGTGGGCCTGCAAAGCCAGCCGACGGGCACCGTCACCATCACCCCTGCCAGTGGCGATACCGACGTGGCTACGGTCTCCCCGGCCTCGCTCACCTTCACCACCGGCAACTGGGACACGGCGCAGCCCGTCACCGTCACCGGGGTGGATGACCGGACCGATGCGGAGAGAAGCACGACCATCAGCCATGCAATCACCGGGGGTGGCTACGACTCGGTGAGCATCCCGGACGTGACGGTGACCCTCATCGATGACGACGGGGCCGGCGTCACCGTGTCCGAGACGGGCGTCACGGTCACCGAGGCCAGCGGCAGCGGCCACACGGCCACCTACCGTGTGGGCCTGCAAAGCCAGCCGACGGGCACCGTCACTCTCACGCCCGCCAGCGGTGATAACTCTGTCGCCACCGTCTCCCCGGCCTCGCTGACCTTCACCACCGGCAACTGGGACACGGCGCAGCCCGTCACCGTCACCGGGGTGGATGACGAGACCGATGCGGAGAGAAGCACGACCATCAGCCATGCAATCACCGGGGGTGGCTACGACTCGGTGAGCATCCCGGACGTGACGGTGACCCTCATCGATGACGACGGGGCCGGCGTCACCGTGTCCGAGACGGGCGTCACGGTCACCGAGGCCAGCGGCAGCGGCCACACGGCCACCTACCGTGTGGGCCTGCAAAGCCAGCCGACGGGCACCGTCACCATCACGCCCGCCAGCGGTGATAACTCTGTCGCCACCGTCTCCCCGGCCTCGCTGACCTTCACCACCGGCAACTGGGACACGGCGCAGCCCGTCACCGTCACCGGGGTGGATGACGAGACCGATGCGGAGAGAAGCACGACCATCACCCATACAATCACCGGGGGTGGCTACGACTCGGTGAGCATCCCGGACGTGACGGTGACCCTCATCGATGACGACGGGGCCGGCGTCACCGTGTCCGAGACGGGCGTCACGGTCACCGAGGCCAGCGGCAGCGGCCACACGGCCACCTACCGTGTGGGCCTGCAAAGCCAGCCGACGGGCACCGTCACTCTCACGCCCGCCAGTGGCGATACCGACGTGGCTACGGTCTCCCCGGCCTCGCTCACCTTCACCACCGGCAACTGGGACACGGCGCAGCCCGTCACCGTCACCGGGGTGGATGACGAGACCGATGCCGAGAGAAGCACGACCATCAGCCATGCAATCACCGGGGGTGGCTATGCTTCAGTGAGTGTTCCCAGCGTCAGTGTCACGCTGACCGATGACGACACCGCCGGCGTCACGTTATCCGAGACCAGTGTCACGGTCACCGAAGCCAGCGCTGGGCGCAGCACCACCTACACCGTAGTGCTCAACACCCGGCCGAGTGGCGCCGTCACCGTCACCCCGACCAGCGGTCATACCGGCGTGGCGACCGTGTCTGCCTCCCTGACCTTCACCAGCGCCAACTGGAACACCGTACAAACCATCACCGTCACCGGGGTGGATGACGAGACCGATGGGGAGAGAAGCACGACCATCACCCATGCAGTCTCCGGGGGCGGCTACGGTTCGGTGGGCATTACCGGCGTCAGTGTGACCCTGACCGATAACGACACTGCCGGCGTCACGGTGTCCGAGACTGGTGGCGGCACCGCCACCACGGAAGGTGGCGGTAGTGACACCATCAGCGTCGTTTTGGACAGCCAGCCGAGGGAGCAGGTCAGCATCACCGTCACCAGTTCCGACACTGGCGAAGGCACGGTTTTCCCGGCCTCACTGACCTTCACCCCTTCCACCTGGAACCAGCCGACCCCGGTCACGGTCACCGGCGTGGATGACGAGGTGGACGATGGCGACCAGGCCTACAGGATCGTACTGGCCGCGGCTGCGAGTTCGGATGCCACCTACAACGGGCTTGACGCGAGTGACGTTGCCGTCACCAATATTGACGACGACGAGGCGGCGATTGTCAGCCCTGCCGTGTTCGAGGTGCCGGAGAACCAGGGTGCTGTTGGCACGGTGCTGGCCGTGGGGGGCGAGGCTGTGACCTATGCCATTGTCGGCGGGGTTGATCGTGAGCAGTTCGAGGTGGACCCTGCCACGGGGGTGCTGACCTTCAGGGCTGTGCCCGACTTCGAGACTCCGGCCGACGAGGCCAGTACGGACCCTGTGAACGACGCGGGCAACAACCAGTACATTGTGGGCGTGACCGCCGTTGTCCAAACGGGGGAGGGAGAGAAGACGCTTGAACAGACCATTGTGGTCACGGTGACCGATGGGAACGACCCGCCGGTCGCGCATGCCGGGGAGGGCTTGACGGTGGCCCAGGGTGTGCGGGTCACGCTTGACGGCTCGGGGAGCCGCGACCCGGAGGGCGAGGGGCTGAGCTATGCCTGGGAGCCGGTCGAGGCGGCTGCCGCGCCGAAGATCAAGCTGGAGGGTGCGGAGACGGTCCGCCCGAGCTTCACGGCGCCGAGCGATCTGGCTAAGACCATTGCCCTGACCTTTGCCCTGACGGTCACGGATACGCACGGCGAGCGTTCGGCGGCGGCGGCGGTAACGATCAGGGTGTTGGTGTCGGTTGCTGAGCAGGATGGGCACGTGAGGTTTGCGCCCCTGCGGGCGGGTGAGGTTGTTGTGAGCCGTGGCCAGCGGATCACGCTGGAGGTAGAGCAGGGGGCGCCGGCGGGTCTCGGGCTCACGCTGCCGCTAGAGCAGCTGGGGGGTGAGGCGATTACCACGATCACGGTGAAGCGAGCCCCAACGGATTTGCCGGCCCAGCCGGGCTACCGACGGGTCTCGCCGGCTGTGGACATCAGCCTGAACAAGGGTCGGCTCTCCGCGTTCCCTGGGGGAGCCACTGCGACGGTGTGTCTGCCCCTGGGCGAGCCGGCCGACGGAGTGGCGGTGTACCACTATGAGGCGGGTACTGCCCGCTGGGCGGCGTTGCCGCTTGTGGGCGGGGCGCAGCCTAGCGCGGTCTGCGGCGCGACCAGCAAGTTTTCGCCATTCCAGGCGTTTGTCCCCATTGTCAGCGACACGGCTCGAGCCGAGGTCTCGACGCACTGGCTAGGGCGGTTTGGGCGCACGATGGCGAGCCAGGCGGTGGCAGTCATCGGGGAGCGGCTTATGGGGGGGCCGGCGGGGCTGGGCACGCGGGTGACGCTGGGCGGGCGGCCGGTGACGCTCAGGGCGGCGGCGGGGGACGACACGGCGGGGCCGGGAGCCCGTGGCGAGTGGGGCGGTGGGGGCCGGGGCGATGAGCTGGCCGGTAGCGGGCCTGGGCGGCGCCGGCGGGCAGTGGCCTCGAGCCGCTCGGTGCGGGAGGTTCTGCTGGGCAGTGCGGTTGCGTGGTCTGGGGCTGTGGGCGCGGGTGAGGCGGAGGCGGCGGAGCCGGCCGGTCTCTGGACGCTCTGGGCGAAGGGGGCGGCGGGGGGATTCCGGGGGGACCGGCTGGCGCTGGAGGGGGATGTGGTGTCCGGCTGGGTGGGGGTGGACTACGCCGATCCCTGGGGGCTGGCCGGCCTGGCCGTTTCGCATAGCGTAGGCCGGGGCCGGTTCGCGGTTGGGCCAGAGGCCGGCCGGGGCGATGTGCGGTCAGCAGTAACCAGCCTGTATCCCTACCTGCGCTGGGCAGTGGACGAAGACATGGAAGTCTGGGGCGTGGTCGGGGTGGGCTGGGGCGAGTTGCAGCTCAAGGACAAGCGGGGTGAGGTGGAGACCGACGTAGGGATGCGGATGGGGGCGGTGGGGGCACGGGGGGCCCTGTCCTCGGTTGGGGCTGTGGCCCTGTCGCTCAAAACCGACGCTGTCGGAGTCTGGATGGACTCGGAGGCAGTCCCGGGCCTTCCGGCGGCGGACGCGGCGGTGCAGCGGCTGCGACTCATGCTGACGGGGCAGACGGCCTGGGCGTGGGCGGCGGGGCACCGGCTGCAGCCGAGCCTGGAGATCGGCGGGCGGCTGGACGGGGGTGACGCGGAGACGGGTGTGGGCCTCGAGGTGGGGGCGGGGCTAGCGTATGAGCAGCCGGCGCTGGGGGTCTCGGTGACGGGGCAGGGGCGCTGGCTGGCGGCCCACCAGGCGGCGGGCTTTGAAGCGTGGGGGGCGAGTGTCAGCGCGCGGGTTGCGCCGGGCGAGGCGGGGCTGGGGCCGGCCTTTTCCCTGACGCCGGTCTGGGGTCAGGCGGGGAGCGGGCTGGAGGCGATGTGGGAGAGCGAGCCGGGGGCCCTGCCGGGTGGGGTGAGTGGGGGACGGGCGGGCCCGGGGGCGGTGCCGGATCGGCTGGACGTGGAGTTGGGCTACGGCCTGAGGGTCTGGGACGGGTGGGGCCGGCTGACGCCCTACGGAGAACTGAGTCTGGGTGACGGGCAGGCCCAGCGGCTGCACGGGGGCCTGCGGCTGGCAGTGCCGGGCTGGGCCCACGGGCTGGAGGCGGCGCTCTTCACCGAGCAGACGCGTCGCCCCGGCGCCCCCGCCGAGTCCCGCGTCGGGTTGACCGGGGCCTTCCGCTTCTAACCCACCCCGGCAGGACCCGTCGTGCGGAAAGCCGGCTCGCCAGGTTGGCCAAACCAGCAGGCCTTGCCGTTAGCCCGGCTATTTGACGGCAACCTGGCTGGGGCTTACGGATTTACATCCGTTTTTTAATGTTGCGGAGCCCGATGGAGAGTTTTCTAGATGACCGTTCACAACGGCCTGCCACAGCGTCCCAGCCTCGACGCTCAGGTGTTTCGTCGGAGATCGGTCAGCGAGCGTATCAGCGTCATGAGAATCAAGGTCACTACGAGTCAGGATCTTCGATCTGTCGTGAGAGGGGCTCAGGCGCCAGAAAATCGGCTGAAATTTCCATGGCATTCGCCATTAGTTTGTTCGGATTCACAATTATTTTTGTTCGGCTATATCGGCTACATACGTCGCAGAAGGCGATTACAGGAGAAGGGGCTTCGTTATGACTCATATCTTTGGATTCGAACGACTCGTTGAGACAAGAAAGCGTCAGATTCGTGAGTGCAGGCCGAGTGAGGTCATGGCTCGCCTCGAACTCGGTGATGCCTTTCATTTCATCGATGTCAGGGAAGATCACGAAGTTGCTCAAGGCTATGCTCATGGGGCGATCCATAAAGGCCGAGGGATTTTAGAGCGTGATATTGAGCAAATGATTCCTGATAAAAACGCGGAAATTATTCTCTATTGCGGTGGAGGATATCGATCGGCCTTGTCAGCCGCCAACTTACAGGAGATGGGCTATACGCAGGTGTTTTCCATGGCAGGAGGAATTAAGGCATGGCGGCAGGCAGGATATCCTTTGGAGCCAGCCACCTGATTCTCGACACTAAAACGCGAATGTCCCCTCTTCCCTCGCATAAAGACTGAGCGCCTTATTGATAGAGTTGATTAAACTCCTTCAAGACCTCCTCTGTAATATCCAAACCCTCGGCTGCGTAGAGCACAAGTTTCAGCGTGGCCTCATTCCCTTTATCAATGACCAATAAAAAGTCAGATCGTTCGGCCACGGTCTTGGTGGCGACCGCGATTTTTTTCATGTACTCCGACGTCATGGTTTTTTGCTTTTCCGCCACTTCCTGCTGGAATATTTGGCGTCGTCGTTGGTAATCTTGGACTTTGTTCTGGATTTGTTCCCGCAGGAATTGCGTTTCAGTTTCACTGCGGTCCGTGCCGTCTTGAAGCTGTTGTTCGAGCTTCTGTAATTCTTGTTCGTCCGCTTCCAACAATTTTTGGCGAACTGCGACATGTTCTTTTAAGGTCGCCAGTGCCTTTTTCCCGGAGTTGGAATTTTCCAGGACGGCTTGAGGATCAATAATCCCTACTTGAAACGGGTGATCTGCGAAGGCGTGGGGGGGGACACAAAACAGGCTTGGGATGATGAAGCATCCGATCAGGAGGAGGAACCTGTTGCTGGGTTTGTGTGAAGTAAGCTGACGATGTCCTTGCATAAGACAGAACTCCTTCTTCGAAACAGACAGTGAGTAAGTGTTTATCGGTAACGGGAACCTCCGCGTTGTTGGGGGAACGAATTGTCTTGATTGGTCGATCTTTGAAAGATCTAAGGCTATTCATTGAGAATGGGTGCTGTCAAGGGAGGGTTGCTGGCAATGGTCAAAAATTCCAAGTCGCATACTCATTCCTCTCCGCTACTAGTGTGTTTCGGTGACAGTCTTACTGCGGGGTATCAAGTCCAGGCTGAAACGGGGATTCCTCTGCCCGATACGCACTATGGCGGATTTCTTCAGGAATAGTTGGGCGCACGAGGACGGGTCTCTGTCAAAGGAATTTGTGGCGAAGTCACCTCCGACATGGTGATGCGATTTCCTCGTGATGTCGTTGACTTCGTTCCCTCGTATACCGTGATTTTAGGGGGAACGAACGATTTAGGATGGGGCGTTCCCCTTTCCATGATTATCACGCATTTAAAGCGTTTATATGCATTGGCGTTCGGCAGTGGGAGTCCAACCCGTTGGAGGAACGGTCCCATCCCTTAGAGCCGAAGACCCCGGTGCCGGGTCATGGTTCCTGTCTTCCGGCCCGCTGCCTGCTTGGCTTCACTCACAGGTTCAACGTTGCTTGGAATTGAATCGTCTGATTGCAGAGTGGTGTCACCGTCATCAGATGCCGTGTGTGGATCGGTTCCAGTCGACCTCGGAAGGCCCTTCTTTTTTCTTAGCTCCGCATTTTTCCAGCGACGGCTTGCATCTCAATGCCGTGGGTTCTATGAAGTTTGCCCAGTTGATGTGGAACGAATTATTTGCTGACCGTTTCGGTCCATGCCCATTGTAAGCTTTCAGTATCTCCTCTTCCTTGATGGGAGAAAGCCTGCCCCCGCGGACGCGGGGGTTACGCTCATCCAACCTACATAACTGAAAGGCGCGATAAGATCGTGTAGTTACAATAAGATGGTCAGGTCTCGGAACTTGACGACGACCCTCCATCCGAGGCGGCTGAACTCGATGATGGCGTTGTTGACGCGGACGGCTGCGTAGAGGAGCCGGCTTTACTGTTCTCGCGCGCGTTTCCTGCTTTCTCCTCATTCTTGGCCCCGTCTTTTTCACTCCTCCCATTGGGTGTGGACGGGTTGGGATCTTTCAGCTTATTAGAGTAATCCGTTACATACCAGCCGGTTCCTTTGAACATGATGCCAGGAGCCGAGATGAGTTTTCGTACTCCATTCCCGCATTGTATGCATTTTTCAATCAGCGGATCGGAAAATTTTTGCTGGATTTCGAATTGATGGTGGCAGATCTCACATTCATATTCGTATATCGGCATCGTTACCCTCCCATTTCACAGACCGTTTCATTTTATTTTTAATAATATTTTTATTCGTAAAGTCAAGGAGCTGGGGATCACGCGAGAGCCTGAATCGCCTTTTCGAACCTTTTCAGGCCTCGTTCAATCGTGTCCAGCGTCGGGGTATAGGTCAACCGGAGATGGTGTGGACTTCCGAATGCTTCGCCTGGCACACACGCAATGTGAGCGTCATGTAATAAGTAGGTGGCCAAGTCCGTCGGGGTCGTGATCGTTCCCTTTGCATGTCGTTTGCCTAAGACTCCAGAAACATTGGGAAATACATAAAAGGCCCCGGCAGGGTTTGGACAGATGATGCCGGGCATCGCGTTTAATGTGTCAACCATGAGGCGACGCTTGGGGCTGAGATCCTCAAGCAGTTCGGTGAAGAATGGTGTGCCTTTCTGGAGGGCGGCCACTGCAGCTTTTTGCGAAATCGACGTTGGATTGGATGTGCTTTGGCTTTGAATCGTCGCCATCGCGGCGATTAATGCTTTCGGTCCCCCTGCATAGCCAATACGCCACCCTGTCATGGAAAACGCTTTGGACACGCCATTGACCACAAGAGTTTGGTCGGCGATCTCAGGTACGGCGGACACGATACTCAGAAACGGGGTTTCTCCATAGACGAGTTTTTCGTAAATTTCGTCGGAAATGATCAGAAAGCCGTGACGTTTGGCCACGTCGGCTACGGCTTGAAGCGTATCCTGTGTATAGAGCGTCCCTGTTGGGTTACACGGACTATTCAAGATCAGTGCCTTGGTGCGGGTCGTGACGCTGGCTTCTAATTGTTTCGGATCGATGGCATAGGCATGGCTCTCCCGTGTTTCCAGAATAACCGGTTGTCCATCGGCCAAGCGCACAATATCCGGATAGGAGACCCAATACGGAGCAGGGATCATGACTTCATCTCCGGGATCTAGAAGAGCTTGGGCAAGGTTATACAGGGTGTGCTTGGCCCCACAGGAGACCAGAATCTGAGATTTTTCGTATCGGACGCCCTGGTCGCGAGAAAATTTTTCCATGATGGCTTCTTTGAGTTCATCGGTACCCGAGGCCGGTGTGTATTTGGTGAACCCGTCTGTGATGGCCGACTTCGCGGCTGCTTTCACAACGTCAGGCGTGTCACATGCCGGTTCTCCTGCAGAAAAATCAGCGACATCCATGCCTTGAGCCGCCATGGATTTGGCGGTTGCCGAAATGTTCAAGGTCGGGGACGGGACGATTCGGGTGGTACGGGTGGCCAGTTTCATCGTGCGTGCCCATATTTTTCACGAAGGTGTTTGGACACCTCAGGAATGAGAAAAGCCGCCAAGTCGCCTCCAAACAGGGCCAGTTCTTTGACGATGCTGGAAGTCAAATACGAATATTCTTCGCTTGGCATCAGAAAAACCGTTTCCAAACGTTCGTCAAGCTTACGATTGAGTAATGCCATTTGAAACTCGTGTTCGAAGTCGGAGACCGCTCGTAGCCCTCGAATAATGGCATGGGCCTTTCGTTGCCGAACATATTCCACTAACAGGCCATCAAACGATTCCACTTCCACATTGGGGAATTTTTTTGTGGCGATTTTCGCAAGTTCGACTCGTTCCTCAAGAGGAAGAAACGCTTCCTTCCGCGGATTGGGCGCGACGGCCACGATCAGTCGGTCGAAGATGCCAAGACTGCGACTGACAATATCCGTGTGTCCACGAGTAATGGGATCGAAGGTACCTGGATAGACGGCTAGTCGCATGCGTCCTCCGAAGAATCAGCCGGTTGAAAGAAGGTGAGCATGGTGTCGCCGTACCGAGACTGACGCGTTTGTGTGAGCGATCCGACTTGACTCGGCACGGTGCGCTTAACGAAATGTTCAAGAATGACCACCCCTCGTGAAACAATTTTTCCACTTAGGCTGAGTTGTTCGAGCAGCTGTGTCAGGTCGGTGGTGTGATAGGGTGGGTCGGCAAAGACGATATCAAACATAGGCGGTTCGCCAAATGCTGGGGGTGAGGCTAAAAACATCTCAACGTTTTGTGCGATGACGACACATTGTTCGTCATCGCCGCACCGGGTGACGTTTTCCCGAAGGATTCGTGCTGAAGCGACACGATTCTCCACAAACACGACCGGGTGGGCCCCACGACTCAATGCCTCGAGACCTAATGCTCCGGTTCCGGAGTAGAGATCCAACACGCGTGCGCCTTGTATACGATGGGAAAGGATCGACAATAAGGCCTCACGGACTCTGGCCGAGGTCGGACGAAGGTTTTTCCCTTCGGGTTTCTTGAGACGACGCCCTTTTTTTGTGCCGGCAACAACTCGCACCGCTTGCCCCCTTTAGACAAGAAAAAGTAGCATACGGTTTTCTTAGCAGCAAGAGAAGGATTCTCCGCTTTGATAGAGAGTGCGGCTGTGGTCGAAATGTGTTGCCCTTGCGGTGACGGTCGTCGAGGTTTTTCTGCAGGAGACGGAAAGAAGAGGAGGGGATGGGCAAGGAACTTTCTAACGCGATC
Source organism: Nitrospirales bacterium (assembly GCA_963422365.1). Classification (GTDB taxonomy): domain Bacteria; phylum Nitrospirota; class Nitrospiria; order Nitrospirales; family UBA8639; genus Bin75. Next base: position 2,087,150 of record OY729426.1, on the reverse strand, counting down.
GTGCATTGGCCAAAAGGTGAACGGCCACGTGAGCGACTGTTAGAGGAAGGTCCAGGGTCTCTGACGGATGCGCAGCTGCTGGCCATTGTGCTTCGGGTGGGACGGCATAAAACGTCGGCCGTTCAAGTCGGTATAGATCTTCTTCAGCAGTTGGGAGGCTTACAGGGCTTAGCCAATCGAGGTGTACAGGAACTCTGCGACGTCCCGGGTATCGGACCGGCCAAAGTTGCCCAGATCAAAGCGGCCATCGAGCTGGGAAAACGTGTGTTGTCTACTCCGCTGACGACTGGGACAGTGATTACTCAAAGCCAAACGGTCTTTCACCATTACTATCCGCTGTTGCGGGACTTCCGGCGCGAGGTCTTTAAGGTGATCCTGCTTGATGCCAAACATGCGGTGATTCGAGAAAGAACCGTGTCCGAAGGGAGTTTGACGAGCAGTCTGGTGCATCCGAGGGAGGTCTTCAATGAAGCCGTCCGTGAGTCCGCGGCTGCTGTGATTTTTTTACATAATCATCCGAGTGGGGATCCCAAGCCGAGTCAAGAAGACCGAGCGTTAACGGCACGTTTGCAGGAAGCGGGAGAAATTCTTGGCGTACGGGTCCTTGACCACGTCATCATTGGTGATGGACGCTATACCTCCTTTGCCGATGAGGGGTGGATGTCACCGCCGATGGCCTTGTCGTCGAGCAAATCTCTGCGTTAACGCACGACTCTTTTCTCCAATAGCGTTGCCGCATATTGAAGGTCTCCCGTAGATTTTCAACACCCTTCATGATACAATAAATTCCTCTTTGTTGTATTTCAGACCTACTGTTAGAATGAGATTCTCATCCTTGGGTGGGAGGAGGAGCCTACCTGCCGGAGAAGAGGAGAAGGCCTTCATCGATGAGCATTAAGATTAATCAAGAGGACGTGGAACATGTGGCGGATCTCGCTCGGCTTCAACTGAGCCAGGAAGAACGGGAGCGGTTGGGTAGCCAACTGAGTCGTATTTTGACCTATATGGAAGAGTTAAATGCCGTTGATACTACCGGTATTCGAGGGACGACATCGGTGGGCGTCAGTGATGCCGACGTGTTGCGTGAAGATGAGGTGCGTCCTTCACTGTCGCAAGCACAGGCGTTGTGCAACGCGCCTGAAGTCGTTGATGGATTGTTTCACGTGCCACAAATTATTCGTGATCGGTAAACCCCAGGGAATCGAAAAACGATGTTACGACACATGTTGCGGGCGAAAATCCACCGAGCAGTCGTTACGGATGCCTGCTTGGAATATGAGGGGAGTCTGACCGTTGATGAAGATTTGTTGGATGCGGCTGGGATTTTACCCTATGAACTCGTGATGGTCTCGAATTTGCAGAATGGCGAGCGATTCACCACCTATGCCATCAATGGAAAACGTGGATCCGGCGAAGTCGTGCTCAATGGACCCACGGCCAGAAAAGGGGTGATTAGGGATCGGGTCATCATTTTTTGTTATGAGTACTATAATGAGGCCGAAGCAAAGCATCATCGCCCTCGAATCATTCAAGTAGACGAAGACAATCGAATACTCAATTGCTCCTAATCGCCGAACGGGGGGCTTTCGATTGTCCATTTCCCTTCGCTCGTAGAACCTGTTTTCTTGCCATGTCACTTGTTAAATGTACTCTAAAAGAGCTTCAGGATCGATTTACACGTGGAGAAGTGAGCGCCGTAGAGATCACCCGCGCCTCCTTTCTTCGGATCAGTGTAGTGGAGTCGAAGGTCAAAGCCTATATTACGCTGAACGACAAAGAGACCATGCTGTCCCAGGCCAAGGCGTTGGATGATTCCTTGAGGATCTGGAGGAAAACGAAGCCCATGATGGCGATGCCGATTGCCGTCAAAGATAATATTTGCACGGAAGACCTTCCCACGACTTGTGGGTCTCGTATTCTTGGGGGATTCACCCCGCCGTATTCGGCCACTGTTGTGGATACGCTGCGAGCGCAGCAGTGTTTTCTTATGGGGAAAACCAATCTGGATGAATTTGGGATGGGGTCGTCTACCGAACATTCGGCTTTTGGTCCGAGTCGAAATCCTTGGAAACTTTCCTATGTGCCGGGCGGATCGAGTGGCGGTTCTGCAGCGGCTGTGGCTGCCGATGAATGCGTTGCGGCTCTGGGGACGGATACAGGCGGGTCCATTCGCCAACCAGCCGCGTGTTGTGGGGTCGTTGGCCTGAAACCGACGTATGGCCGGGTGTCTCGCTATGGGCTCATTGCGTTTGCCTCCTCTCTGGATCAAATCGGGCCCATTACCAAGAATGTCATGGATGCCGGGTTGATGATGAACGTGCTTGCCGGTCATGATCCGCGGGATTCGACCTCAGCCGACGAGTCCGTTCCCGATTTTGCGCGGGCTTTTAAGAAGAAAGATGTCAAAAAACTGAAAATCGGGGTTCCGCTCGAATTCTTTGGAGAAGGATTGGATCCGGAAGTCCATAATGCCGTCTGCGAAGCACTCTCCGTGCTTGAAGAATTGGGCGGTACGATTCAAGAGGTGTCACTCCCGCATACGGGGGTTGCCGTGGCGACGTATTATATTGTGGCGACGGCAGAGGCGAGTTCGAATCTGGCCCGATATGATGGCATTAAATATGGATTCCGGGCCCAAGAAAGCCTGGATCTCTTGGAGATGTATCGGCGCACGCGCCAAGAAGGGTTCGGACCGGAGGTGAAACGGCGGATGATGCTGGGCACCTATGCCTTGAGCAGTGGGTACTATGATGCCTATTATGCCAAAGCTCAAGCAGTGCGAACCCTCATTCGACAGGATTTCGATCGGGTTTTTCAGGATTTCGATTTGCTTGTCACCCCCGTGATGCCGACCACGGCGTTTCAACTCGGTGAAAAAATAGAAGATCCTCTGCAAATGTATCTGTCGGATCTCTACACCATCTCCGCGAGTTTGGCAGGGATTCCGGCGATTTCACTGCCTTGCGGGTTGAGTCGGAAGGGGTTACCGATCGGCATGCAAATTTTGGGTCGCCACTTTGAAGAAGAAGTCGTTCTTCGGGCAGCGCGTGCGTATGAATTGGCAACAGACTGGCACAAAAAACGACCACGTATTCGATAGGGAAGGTGACGCATGATTGATTTTGCCGCCGTGGTAATTGCTGTAGCCTTTGTGGTGCTTGTGGGCTATATCGTTCCGACTGTGATTCAACTGCGCAAGACCGTGCTTCAATCCGACCGATTACTGTCACAGATTAATTCCGAATTGCCCGGGCTTCTGAAAGAGCTCAAACGGACGAGTGAGAATGTCCGAGTCATGTCCACCCAAGCTCGGGAAGGAGTGGAGCGGGCGTCTGTGTTGATGAATGCCGTTGGCGACATGGGCCAGACGATCAATCAAGTCCATGGAGTCGTTCGCGGAAAAAGTACGACGCTTATCATGAGTCTGGGTCGGGTGATGGCGGGTATGAGGGCCGTGGCCCTCACATTGAAAGATCGCGTACAAAAAGAAGGAGGGCAAAGAAATGGGAAACACTAATGCTGACGCATCAGCCGGCAGCGTGATGTTGGCTTTTTTGAGCGGGATGGCGTTCGGCGCCGTGACGGCCTTATTATTGGCGCCCCAAACTGGTCGGGAATCACGAGAGACCTTGTTCCGCACGGCGCGTCAGGCGAGTGATGATGTTCGAGATTTTTCGGAAAAAGCCACAGATACCTGGGACGATGTCATGAGCAGAGGCCGTGAGTTTCTGGATGAGGCAGGGACGGTCGTCAAGGATGCGGTGGATGCGGGGCGAGAGGCTATGCATCAAACTCGGCGCCCCTCTTCAGAAGAATCCAATACGTCATTGTGACATTCGAAGTTATCATTGGGCTGGAAGTTCACGCCCAACTCCGAACGCATTCGAAAATGTTTTGCGGTTGTGCGACGGAATTTGGGTTGCCCGCCAATACCCAGACCTGTCCTGTTTGTCTGGGCTTGCCCGGCGCTCTGCCGGTCGTGAATCAACGTGCGGTGGAACTGGCGATTCGGACGGGATTGGCTTTGCATTGCACCGTTCGGACGACTCATCAATTTGCCAGAAAAAATTATTTTTACCCGGATTTACCGAAAGGGTATCAAATTTCCCAGTATGACAGGCCCATTTGTGAGAATGGATGGATGGAGTTCAAGGCGAATGGGACTTCCAAAAAGGTAAGAATTCGGCGAGCGCATTTGGAAGAAGATGCAGGGAAAAATATTCACGCGAGTGAAGGAGCCGGCAGTTTCGTCGATCTCAATCGAGCGGGAACACCGTTGGTCGAAATTGTGACCGAGCCTGATATGCGTTCGGCTGAAGAAGTCGTCGCGTATTTAAAGTCCTTGCGGGACGTGTTGATGTACGTAGACGTTTGTGACGGCAACATGGAGCAAGGTCGTCTTCGATGTGAACCCAACCTTTCGTTGAGGCCCATAGGATCTGACCTATTTGGCACGAAAGTGGAACTCAAAAACATTAACTCGTTTAAATTTGTCAAAGATGCCATTGAATATGAAATCAAACGTCAAACCAAAGTCCTCACGAAGGGAGGAACGATCGATCAGGAAACCAGATTGTGGGACATGAATCGTAGCCAAACCGTGGTCATGCGCAGCAAAGAAGAAGCCCATGATTATCGCTATTTTCCTGATCCCGATCTCGTTCCGCTTTCAATTTCAGACGAGTGGATTGAAGCAGTACGAGCCACCCTTCAGGAATTACCCCGGGATCGGCATCAGCGATTTCTGAGGGACTATGGATTGCCGGACTATGATGCCGGCGTGCTCACGAGTTCTCGTGCCTTGGCCGATTATTTTGAAGACTGTGTTGCGTTCTTTGCCGAACCTAAAACCATTAGTAACTTCATGATGAGTGAATTGCTGCGAGAGAGGCATCAATCCGGGACGACCGTTGAGTCTTTCCCTGTGTCGCCGGAACGGCTGGTGGGATTATTGAAACTCGTACATGAGGAAACCATCAGTTTGAAAGTCGCCAAGGAAATTTTCCCAGAACTTTATGCCGGAGATAAATCGGCCGCTCAACTCGTGGAAGAAAAAGGACTTCAGCAACTGTCTGACGAAGGGACGTTGCTGGCTTTGGTTCATGCTGTCATCGAGAAGTACCCGACACAGGTGGCTCAATATCGAGGGGGCAAAGACACGGTTATCGGATTCTTCGTCGGCCAAGTCATGAAAGGTTCCGGGGGAAAAGCCAATCCCCAAAAAGTGCATGCATTGTTCAAAGCACGGCTTTCGCAATAAAGCCCAATCCTGTTTGCCGTCCCGCCCGACCATTTCGTGTTTTGTCAAACACCAGAAACCCAAGATGATGCGAACATGTCTGTCATCGGCTGATTCGTTTCGGAGAAATTCCTTTTTGCGGAAAGGAGCGCCTGAATGAGCAAAATTCAAGACATCAAAGGGAGAGCTATCCTTGATTCTCGAGGAACTCCGACGGTGGAAGTCGATGTCCTGCTGACCAGTGGTGCGTGGGGGCGGGCGGCAGTGCCTTCCGGTGCGTCGACGGGGACACGAGAAGCGCTCGAATTACGGGATAACGACCCTCAACGGTGGATGGGGCAAGGGGTCAGCAAGGCCATTCGGAATATTACGAAAACCTTGGCTCCCAAACTCCGGGGGATGAACGCCTTGGATCAACCGTTGATCGATTCCACGATGCTGGCGTTGGATGGGACTCCAGGTAAGTCGAGACTTGGGGCGAATGCCGTGTTGGGGGTCTCGCTGGCCGTGGCCCGAGCCGCGGCAGCGGAAACGCGTCAACCCTTGTATCGGTATATCGGTGGGGCCGATGCCCGTGAATTACCCGTGCCGATGATGAACATTATCAATGGCGGTGCCCACGCGGACAACGGCTTGGATCTGCAAGAGTTTATGATCATGCCCGTGGGCGCCAGGCGGTTTCGTGAAGGGCTGCGAATGGGCTCGGAGGTGTTTCACCATTTACGGGCCGTGCTGAAAGCCAAGGGATTGAGTACGGCAGTGGGTGATGAGGGTGGATTTGCGCCGGCCCTGCAGTCGAATGAAGAGGCTTTGGCTGTAATGAGTCAAGCCATTCGCAAGGCAGGGTATCGTCTCGGCACGGATATTGTGTTAGCGCTTGATGCGGCAGCCAGTGAATTTTATGGTAAAAAAGGGTATGTTCTTCGTGCAGAAAAGCGTGCGGCGCGGACTTCTGCTCAGATGATCGATTTTTACGAAGGGTTGGTCGATCGCTATCCCGTCGTGTCGATTGAAGATGGATTACATGAAGATGATTGGAAAGGATGGAAGTTCCTGACCAACCGGCTCGGTACACGAGTTCAGTTGGTGGGGGATGACGTGTTTGTGACCAATGTCGACTATTTGTCAAAGGGTATTCAAGAACACGTAGGAACGGCTATTTTGATAAAAGTCAATCAGATCGGCACCTTGACTGAAACCCTGGAAACGGTTGACCTCGCGAAGCGTGCAGGGTTCGGCGTTGTGATCTCCCATCGTTCCGGAGAAACAGAAGACACAACAATTGCCGACTTGGCTGTGGCAGTGAATGCCGGGCAGATCAAAACGGGTTCGTTGTCTCGAACAGACCGCTTAGCCAAATACAATCAACTGCTCAGGATCGAAGAAGAATTAGGAAAATTGGCCGTCTATAAAGGAAGAAAGGTGCTGCGAACTCGGAGGGCATAAGGTGGTCCGCCAGAATCGAAACCATCCAGCGGAGAAACCGCGTCAGTGGTCCATTTCACGATCTATGGCCTATCCCCTTGGTCTCATCATTGGGATTGCGCTGTGCCTCGTTTGGATGTTGGAAGGGGTGGGGTTGCCCCGGTATTGGAGGATGATACAAGAACTCGATAGGACGAAAGAAGAGATTGCCTCGCTAGAACAGGCGAATACCGATTTTCGAGAGGAAATTCAGCGTCTGGAATCCGATCTCTTTACCCTGGAAACATTGGCAAGGGATCGGTTAGGGTATGTGAAGGAAGGAGAGACGGTGTATCAGTTCGTTGAGTCGCCGTAGACACATTTTCCTTCTCCCCTAAGGGAAAGGGCTGGGGTGAGGGGGGCTAGTGATGGGCACAGAACCCCGTAGGGTTTCCTGCCTGCACGCTTCTTTTGAGCATTCCTTCCGCTACCCATTGCCTGTTGGTTGAGTTATGAAATTCGGCACTATGGCTGTTGTGGGTTGTCCCAATGTGGGGAAATCCACGCTCGTCAATCTGTTGGTCAATCAAAAAATTGCTATTGTTTCCGACAAACCGCAGACGACGCGTGCTCGGATTCTCGGGGTGGCACATTTCCCACAAGGGCAATTAGCTTTGTTGGATACGCCGGGGTTACACCGACCCTGGCATCGACTCAATACACTCATGGTGCGAGCGGCGTTGGATGCCATTCACGATGCCGATCTGCTTGCCGTCATGGTCGATGGCCACAATTTGCCTGGCCCTGGAGATCGATTTGTGGTAGACCAAATATTCTCGATGCCCGAGCGACCTCAGGGGTTACCTGTTTTTTTGTTAGTCAATAAAATCGATTTGATTCGTAAACGTCACGTGTTGCCGGTGATCGAGGCGTATCGCGCCCTAGGGGAGTGGACGGAGATTGTTCCATTATCGGCCCAAACCGGACTGAATGTTGACCGGTTGGCGTCGCTGATTTTTGATCGCGTGGTTGAGCAGGAAGAAGCCTTTGAGGAAAGTTTTGTCACGGACCAGTCACGGCGTCATCTGGCAGCAGAAACCATACGGGAGAAAGTCATCGAATCGACCAAGGCGGAACTGCCCTATGCCGTCGCCGTGAAGGTAGACGAGTTTCAAGAAGAAGGACGTGTCATCAAGATTGCCGCTTCCATTGTCGTTGAGAAACCCGGTCAGAAGGCGATTGTGATTGGAAAATCAGGAGCGCGTTTAAAAACGATTGGCACCGCCGCCCGGATGGAGTTAGCGAAGGCTTTGGCAAGCAGAGTCTTTTTAGCGCTCCACGTGAAAGTGAAAAAGGCTTGGCGCGATGATGACCGTCTGTTGGCAGAATTAGGATATTGAAATGACCGTGATGGACCCAGCAAAGACCATGGCTCCAGGTGTCTCTGAGCCTGCCCAAGCTCAAGCTGTCTCGATGACCACGAATAGTCAGAGCAAGTTTGACGTGGTGCGACTCTCGACACGTCGTCTCTTGAAACGTGGGGCCATTTCGAACCTGGCAAATTTGATTGCCCGGTTGCATCCTGCAGACGTTGCCCGAGTGATTATGAATTTGGATACGCTTCAGGAACGACGGACGATCTTTGAGTTGGTCGAAGGTGTGGCAGAGCAAGGGCAGGTGGTGAGTGAATTAAGTAACGAGAGAATCCTGGAATTACTCGAAGATCGGAATCCCGCCGATATTGCCTGGATGTTACGGATCGTGCCGGCGGATGACGCCGCGTATATCTTAGGCGTACTGCCTGAGCAGTTGGCGCAGAATATTTTGCCGCTCATGAAAGCCGAAGAGTCTCAAGAGGTCGCTAATCTCATGGCCTACCTCAAGGGGACAGCCGGCAGCATTATGACGACGGAGGTTTTTTCTCTGCCTGAGGAAATCATGGCCCGGGAAGCGATCCAGCGTCTTCAACAGGCTACCAAGGCCGAGACGGTGTTTTATATTTATGCGACGGACCGTGAAGGACGACTGACCGGAGTGATCTCGTTGCGCGAATTACTGGTGGGTGCGCCTACGGCCCCCTTGAAAAGCATGCTCTTCCGTGACGTGATTAGTGTGAGCGTGGATACCGAACAAAAAGAAGTCGCGAGTCAAGTTGCGAATTACAACCTCTTGGCGATCCCGGTTATCGATGCCGAGCATCGGCTCGTGGGGATTATTACGGTAGACGACGTGGTGGATGTCATTCGAGATGAAGACACCAAAGATATGTTAAAGATGGCCGGAGCTGCCCAAGAAGACGCGCAGATGCGTACCCCTAGTTTTCTCGCGGCAGGGTTGCGGTTCCCCTGGTTGTTTGCCAATTTGGCCGGCAGCCTTGTGTCGGGATTCATTCTGTGGTCGTTCCGGTTGACGATTCAAGAAGTCGTCGCCGTGGTGACCTTTATTCCTGTGATTGCGGCGATGGCGGGAAATCTGGGGCTCCAATCTTCGACGCTGATCATTCGGGGTCTTGCCACGGGTCGTGTCGAGCCTAGTGATATTTGGAAAGTCGTGTTTCGAGAGTTGCGTATTGGATTACTCTTGGGTGTGCTCTGTGGGATTTTACTTTTTTTAGTGGGATGGATGTGGCAGGGGAATGGGTATTTAGGGTTAGTGGTTGGTGGCGCATTACTGATTACGTTTATTATTTCGTCGAGTATCGCCACGGTGACCCCCTTGCTCTTACGAACCTTGCATGTTGACCCAGCGGTGGCAGCGGGACCGTTTATCACCACGGTTATGGATGTTACAGGGGTCAGCATCTACCTTGGATTTGCCACGATCATGCTGGATTATTTGAGATAAGTCTGGCCTGTGCTGTTGAAGGGAGAGGTAGGGCGAGAGCAACGGGTTCTTGGTGAGACCCCTCAACTCCTGCTACGCTCTCAGCATGTCTTTGTATGGCTCTTGTCACCACACATGCGATCGTTCTCAGAAGCACGCGCTGGGGAGAAGCTGACCGCATTCTCACGTTTTTTTCTCTTCGACTTGGGAAGGTTCGAGGGATCGCACGCGGCGCGCGCCGAATGAAAAGCCGATTCGGCGGAATGCTTGAACCGTTTTCGTTGGTCAATCTCACATTCTTTGAGAAACGCAATGACAGCCTTGCATCGATCAGTCATGTTGATAGCCTTGAATTCTTTAGCGCATTGCGAGAGAACTTAGACTGCATCTGGGCAGCTTCTTGTATGGTGGCCTTTGTTGACGGTGTGACAGCAGATCGTGACCCGAGTCCACCGATTTTTCATACGCTGTTGGAAGGGTTGCGGTTGTTAGTTCAGACGGATGATCCTGGATTACTCACGTTAATTTTTCAGATTCACATCTTGGGACAAGCAGGGTTTCAACCACAGATTGATCATTGTGCCTCCTGTGGTCAGGATTTTGGGGAGCGGCATTCCAAGTTTTCCCCTTCGGCTGGGGGAGGGCTGTGTCGACTGTGCGATCAAAGCAGTTGGGACTATTGTTTGTCGATGTCTCCGGGAAGCGTGGCGTTTCTCCACCAGGCCCGTCGGATACCCTTTGTGCTTGCGAGGCGTCTGAAGGCGACGGGCCAGGTACGGAGAGAGGTGGAAGACATTGTCGAAACCTATGCGAGAGCCGTTGTGGGGAAACGGCTGCCGGAGAAAGATTTGTTAGCGGCGGAACCACCGGTACCGTATGGGCTTATGCAGAAAGACGTGAGAACGTCGAGAGATGGGGACAGAGACCATTCATCCTAAAGATATGAAGTGGATCGAGAAGGGCGTGTTCGGCATCGCGTGGAGTGATGGGCACCAAGGCGTCTATCCGATTCGTTATCTGCGAGTACACTGCCCCTGCGCGGCCTGTACGGATGAATGGACCGGTGAGTTGAAACTGAAACCCGATGATGTGCCGATGCTGATCATGCTGAAGGATATCCAGCCGGTGGGGCATTATGCGTTACGCCTGATTTGGAGTGATGGGCATGATACCGGGCTGTATGCCTTCGGTAAACTTCGTCAGATGTGTCAATGCGACGTCTGCCAGCCGAATAACAATCCAGAAGCCGACAAGAAAACCTCTCGCCGGTTACTCTAAGCGGTCTTTTTTCCTCTTTCTCATATCCCTGGGCTTCATCGTCTGTATCGCGGACCGAGGGTTCGGTCTTCATAGTTCGCAAACAAGCGTTTGGTTTCGGAGTGGATGGCAAAGCCTTTGCCGTGAGCAATGTCTCGAGTGCGGAAGAAGGGTGCGAGTTTTCCAGAGGGATCGAGGTAGGCTGCGCGAAGCGGGACGGAGCGATTTCGATGATGGACAAGATGGCAGGATCTGGAACGAATCCGGCTAATCCAGGCAGCGACTTCGTCAGGGTTTCCGATGGAGGCTGACAGCAGCAGTAATTGAGATTGCGCAGGACAAAAAATAATCGTTTCTTCCCAGACTACTCCACGTTCCGGATCAGCGAGAAATTGCGATTCATCCAAAATGATCAAGCCTAATGTATCCAACCGCACGTCGATCTCACCGCTTGCGGCATCGTACAGTAAATTCCGCAGGATCTCCGTAGTCATGATCAGAATGGGAGCTTGCGGATTGTCACGACGGTCGCCTGTAAGAATGCCGACTTGGTCAGCACCAAAAATCTGTGAAAACTCCGTCAGCTTTGTGTTTGAGAGTGCCTTCAAAGGTGACGTGTAAATGACTGTTTGCTCTGCATCGATGGCCCGTCCCATGGCTTCTATCGCAACGTAGGTTTTGCCGCTGCCAGTGGGTACACTCAAAATCACGTCATTGGTCGCTAAGGAGTCGATCGCTTCTTGTTGCCACTCATCAGGCTTGAAGGGTTGTGGCGGAGGAATGCCAATGCCTTCAAAAAGCACCTTCGTACTGATAGCCGGTTCCGATGTTGCGTTGTGCCGTTGCTGGGGTGGGGAGGATGCAGACGGTGCATCGGGTTTTGGTGGTTGCTTCGGTTCGGACGTTTTGGGAGAGTGTGCGGGCGTGCCAAGGATAGACTCGATGGCCGTTCCAACTTCTGCTTGCTGATCAGAGGGCAAGCCTAAGAGCGTTTGAATAATTCGGTCCTTCCCCATTCGAAAATGTCGAGGCACTCGTCCCTTTGCCAGATGGTGGAGCAGTTTGACCGACAGGTTGGCTAATTGGCTTGCTAATGCGTCGTTCGTCATGCGCGTCCTTGAAGTGCGTCCAGTTATTTTCTCCATGGCTCGTTCTCTTCCCCTAGAGACGTGCGGCGAGCCTTGGTGTCGTTGTTTTCCACTTGGTCTCATGGCAATTCTTGCAGCACGTCTCGGCGCATGAGATCCATCGCGTTCCTCGCGATATTGGCCAACCACGGATGAGTCGATTGTAATCCATGCAGTTGAGAGAGATATTCTAAACTTCGAGCCAGGAGTCGATAGATATCCCCTTCGGCCATGGTGGTCGATTGAATGAGTTCGTTCCAAGGTAAGGTGGATTCGGCGATCCAGAGTTCCGCTATCGCTGCGATGTCCGACCGCAGGAGAGGTGGTTTTTCATACGCGGACAACGAGTGGGCTACCTTCCGGACTTGTCCGAGGGTTGAGGCCAGAGCCTGGTTGCGTCCGGGAAAGGAGGCTGGACGATCATCGTCATGCGCGATGCTCGCTAAGATTCCCGTCAGTAAAGAAGCGTTGATCCCTTCAAACGCCCCCATCCTGATTAACTCTGTGATGAGTAACGAATGATTGATGCGAATCAAGCGTGCCCAGTCGCCATCCGGGGTGAGCTGACACGTGGGAGTCAGGTAGCCGAATTTCTGCAAGACTTCCACGTGTTGCTGGAAGCGGTGCCAGAGTTCGGTGCGCAAGGCATGAATGGTTTTCGTGAACCGATGGTTTTCCTGGCGTAGCTTGAGTGCTTGTGGGTGGTCCTTTTGACACGCATGACGGGCCGGACAGGCTGGACAGGGATACTCGTCGCTGAGCGTCTCAGTCAGAATCGGGTTGTCGGTGCCGTTCTGATCTACCCGAATAGGGAGATGTCGTAATCGAGTGGGGAAATTTTCTAATGTTTCGATCGCGTGATCTAGGCTATGAGGCATGCACCATGGAAACTTTCTGGCCTCCGCGATGTCAATGACTTCGTCGACCACCGCGGTCACGGCGCTTGCAGGATATTCCACAATGCGCCCGCGACTTCGAACCACGGTCAACATGGCGTAGCCTTGCCCGCGGCTTCGATATTGACGCAAGACGATGGCGTGGTCTTTGGATAGTTCGACCACGCGGCCTGGTGTGAGGAAGGCTAATTGGGCCGAGACTTCCGGCGGGTCTTGCCGTGTCTTCGAGTGATGGTGTGAGCGGCGTTTTTTGGCAAGGCTAAAGGATTGCCACTGCGTAATCCAATCGGCGCATTCTCGTTGGCCATAGGCCTCCAATTGCTTTTCCACGTTGTCTAACTTTGTCTCATAGATATCGGCCCGTTGGTTGAGCTGAAATTGCGCAAAGCTCTTTTCCAAAACCGGTTGAATGTGATCGATGGTATGGGCCTTCAAGAGATTCAGGACCATGGGATAGGAGATGAGAAATTGACTGTCGATCGGCTCCGGGTGATTCGTGAGTCCATTCGCAATAGGGCCGATGTCAATATACGGCGATGGCGTGATCACAACGAAGCCCACGTAATCTTTCCCTCGTCTTCCGCCACGACCGGCAAGTTGCTGGATTTCGTTCACGGTCAGTTCCATGATATCGCGATCCTTGCGGACACTCGACTGGGTAATGACGACGGTTCGGGCAGGAAAATCCACGCCGGCGGCTAACGTGGCGGTTGCAAAGACTGCATCCAAACACCCATTGCGCATGAGTTCTTCAACGGCAATTTTCCAGGACGGCAGATGTCCGGCATGATGGGCAGCCACTCCGTACCGTTGAACCCTGGGAATCAAGGGGTGGTTGGCGATACTGGGATATTCGGCAATCATCTTTTCCAGGACTTGCGTGATGGCTGCGGATCGCGTGGCTTGAATAGGGATCTGTCGGTGTTCGAAGCTCTCAATGGCCTCATCACAGGCGCGCCGAGAGGTCAAAAAGACAATGGCCGGGGTCAGATGTTGGTGTCGAAGGACTCGGAGAAGATCGACTGGATGAATGGCAGGCGGCATGAATGGAAGAAATTGTAACAAGATCTTGTTGGAAGCACAAAGACGGGTACTCGTTCAGGACATCTGAGACAGGCGGGTCGGGACCAATCCCTGATGGCACTGTTCAAGAGACTCGGCGGATTGGTGTCTAGGTCCTGGTGAGGGGGGGGGACGGTGCGATCGACCCGCTTCCAAGCCAGGAGGGCTCGATTCGGCAGGTCGAGCTCCACCGCAAGCCCCGTTTTGTGGTTGAATGACCGCCAAGAAGCTTTTCATGTCGAAGGACCTCCTTCATTTGGTGTCCCGCTGATAACAGAAAGACACACTGTCCGGCTCGTCCAATAATTATTCATAACCACCAAATGCTTCCTGCAAGTATGGCCACAGAGATATCATAGTAAATACCGCAAGCACGAGTTCCAAGAATTCCTCGATGACCATGGCAAAGAGTTGGCCGACCTCACTAACGCCCAGAAGGGGGAGAGTATAGGGGCCAATTTTATCAAGAGAGAAGCAGACAACCAGCAGCAGCATACCCAACACCAAGTGGTTCACCCAGGATTCACCGGCTCTCCATGCCTGCCTGACCGTTTGCCATAACCTCAGACAGACCAGACCTCCGACCCCTATACATGGCAAAACCATCAATCCCAGCACCACCATTTTCTCACCTACGGGAAAATGTGGATTCCAATAATTCGCAAGTTTATCCAGATTCCATCCTGTGCTCCACCTATGGGCATCTAATTCTCGTAAGCCGAATAACAGAAGGAACATCGCAACACTCAACCATTCCATCGTTCGTACTCGTTGGGCAGAGGCCGCAACGAGACTCCACGAAAACCCCATAAACCACAAGGCTGCACTCATGCGTTCAACCGGTCCGTTCTCCGAAGCAATCACATCTTGCCAGGATGGAAGGCCGGTTCCCCATTTCGCCAACACCACCACTGACATACCAAGAACCATTGCTTGCACAACATGCTTCCAGCACAAAAAGCCATCACCCGGTGATTCTATGACTGATTGATGTGTCGGTACCCGTCGGATCGCAAACATGTTTCTGGATATTAGAGGGCTAACGTGAGGTCCATGAAGGTCAGGTAACACCACACCAATGCCACGGCAAAACTGATTGCAGCCAATCCGATCTTGAGAGTCTTGGAAGTTCTGGGGGATGGCAGCTTCCACCCTAGTCCGGCCATCACAAGACCGTAGAGGCCAAGGCTCCCAAATCCAAACGAGAGGTATATGACGACTAATGCCATTCCGCCTAATTCATACCTGAAAGACATCCCTGCCTGATAGAAGGGGATGTTTGGCAGAATCAAAGTGGCACACCCACATATCAATAACACCCACCAAGTCCAAACATTTAACCATCGCATCTTATGACCCTTCCGAACAAAGACATCTTCGAACAGAGTTTCTTCCCTTTTCTTTACCTTTTCAAGGACAGGTACTCGTTCAGGACATATGAGACAAGCGTTTCTGAACGAACTCACGATGCACGAATGTAAAGAGACTCAGGAAACAATCGACTTGTCAACCACAGGCCAACCGTCCGGTGGCAAGGCCGGTTACCGGTTGGATGAGTGAGAGGAAGCTATGCACAGTCGATGGCCGCATACGGCCAATGCCGATCCCATGGTTGCGCCATGAAACAACCGGTGTCATGATAAATGGTTGCACTCGGGCTGCCATGGGCGTAATGGCGGCAGGCCAAAGCCGGGCGGAGCAACAAGCCTTGGAGGACGCCCTCAAAAAGCCTGAAATGATACAGATCCGCAAGATGCAAACCCGCGAGGGGATACCACGGAGGGTCTTCGGGCAGCCAGAGCGCGAGGGCCGTCAATGGAGACGACCCTCTACTGAGAGGTGAAAACCCCGCATGAAACTTGGAGTATATGCGCCAGTGGCTAAAACAGCCACTGGCAAGGGAACGCGTCAGCCCAGCATTCAGTTCAGGCGCTACTTCGCTGTATTCCAGATTGACCTTGTTGGCTGTGCTTACCGGGTGCGGTAGCGCTTTTCATCTGTGGTTTCCGAAAAGGTCTGCACGTTCACACCGCCAACGCCTTGGCTGTCGCCACCCACTAAGGCACATCTCCCTGTCATGCCTTGTTTGGTCTTTTTGGAAAGTTGAACGTCGGTGATCGCTAGGTAGGTCACATCTTTGACTGTGGCATTGGCAACGGTGTCTACTAATCCCCCGACGAGTCCGTCTACGCCGCCGCCGATAAACCCCCGGCCCCACCCCAATGGTGGCGCCGGCGAGGGCACCCCCATAACCGTTGGCCAGCGCAGCTTGCGCAGCGCTCGGACTACTCTTCGAGGCATTTAGGATCTGCACTAAGGGTTTGAAGTGCGCAGTATCGGGATCGTCCGTCACGCGGTACCCCTTGGCAGCAATGGCGGTTTTGAGGAAGGATTCAATGTCGAAATTTTGCTTATCAGAGGTGTTGCGCACCTGGATAAAGACAACGTGTTTTTCCGCCCCCACTGGATCAACAAAAATGGCGTCACTCATTTTGGTTTGCACATCCAGATCTTTTTTGGCCACCGAGGTGTGAATGGCTACGCAGCCGGTGAGCAAGACCAGGAGTGTACAGACCGCCGAGAGCAAGGTTAAACATTCATATCCTCTCCCATGAAACAGGGGGAAAGGCGTGAACCAGTCATGACCATTGCAGGCGCCTCCACTCAGCAGTCTGGGGGGGGGGTATTATTGTGAACATTAGTTGTCATACCGCTATGCTTTCTTTGAAGTCGTAGTAGGTGGCACTGCGAGTCTGACAAATCCACAGGCGTGTGGCTTGCCTTTCTCAGCGTGGCGTGTGACTCGCCGCCAGTCTCAGGGTGCACGATTTCATCGTGTGTTGAACCTTTCTCTCTTCCTCTGGTATCGGCGGCTGTCCGAACGTTTTTCGTTACTCTCGATAGATGCCCTCCTTCTTGTGTTGTTATTATCCCTAGCGTACACAGGGTGTACGTGGAGTCCGGAAAGTACAACAGTTGCCTCCTGGGCTAGTTCGCAATCTGAATCGCTGGCGTGGGCGTAAACAGCTAAAGAACCTTGTTGTCTTACGTGCAAACCGTTCGGGCTGTCTTGCCGATCCTCCACAGCCGGCTTGAGATCCTTAAACAGGTTGCTGTTGTAAAACGCTTCCCCGTGAATTTCCTCCTTCAGTAACTCATCCTCAATCATTGTCTGGCATTTGATTGTTCTCTTAGCATGTCATTAGGCCATTTATCTTACAAAAGATCCATAATATGGATAAAATACAATAATGATCAAAAGACTCATTACGCGCGACGTCGAAGACGCTCTTCACCGTCAAGCCGCCGTCGCCCTGGTTGGGCCACGGCAGGTTGGCAAGACGACATTGGCGCTGGAAATCGGTCGCTCGCGCGATGCGCTTTATCTTGATCTCGAAGATCGGGACGACCGTAACCGGCTCGCGGAACCCGTGCTGTTCTTCGACAACGAGAAGACCGGCTCGTCATCCTCGACGAAATCCACTGAATGCCGGAATTGTTTCAGATCCTGCACGGCGTTCTCGACAGGGGCAGACGCAAGGGGAAGGTAAAGGTCGGTTCCTGGTACTGGGCTCCGCCTCGATTGACCTGCTACGACAATCTGGGGAAACGCTGGCCGGGCGCATCACGTATATCGACATGGCGCCTTTTTCCGCACGTGAGATCGAGGACGCACGCCTGCCGCGTGAGCGGTTGTGGCTGCGTGGCGGGTTCCTTGACAGCGGCAGCGACCGGGGACAGCTTGGCCTTGCGCAAGAACTTCATCCGTACGCTACTTGAAGCGTGACGTCGCGGTATTCGGTTCGCGTATCCCGGTTACGACTATGGATTGGCTGTGGACGATGCTTGCACACCGTCAGGGAGCGACGCTGAATGCTTGGATCTAGCCAGGGCGCTGGAGGTGGGCGCGCAATCGGTGACCCGCTACATTGATCTGTTGGCCGACTTGCTGCTGCTGCGCCGGTTATCGCCCTTCCGGATCAATACCGGCAAGCGTCTCGTGAAGTCGCCGAAGGTGTGCGTGCGGGACAGCGGTTTGGTGCATGCCCTGTTAGGAATTGCGTCGCTGGAGCAGCTTGCGGGTCATCCGGGGGTTGGCAGGAGCTGGGAGGGGTTCGTCCTCGAGACGCGGCTGACCGTCCTGCCGCAAATGGTGACGCCGTTCTTCTATGGAACGACCGCCGGCGCCGAAATTGACCTAGTGGTCGAGCATGACGACGGCGCGTTGTGGGCGATCGAGATCAAGCGTTCGCTGTCCGCCAGTGTCGAGCGTGGATTCCACTTCGCCTGTGCGGACCTCGAACCGTCGCGCGCTTTCGTCGTTCATGCCGTCGCCGACTGCTACCAGATCTCGAAAACCTTGGAGGCGGTCGGTGTCCGCGAATTCGCCGCAGAACTGCGCGCCTTTGTCTCCCCCGGGGTGGGAGCGAGCATTCTCAACGAATGAGTGAATATTTACACGAATGACCGTTATCCCAATTTTTTCTGCTGTGTGGCGTTGGGTTTTGCTCTTTTGTCAGCTACAACTTGGTCTGAATGCCGGCCTTAGAGCCGTTTGCTGAAACATGAGGCGCGGAGCCGGTCACGGTGGATTCATTGTCGCCGCTTTGACCATGATGGGTATCCTTCTAAAGCTTCCGATTGGAACGTCGTCCGACGTTGTAAATCGGTCACGATTGATGCTAATAGGTGTCTTAGCCTTTGGTTTACCTCCATTTGTCTATTCCTTGTTGCCTGACCTGGAGGTTCACGGTGTTCTAGGTGGTCCATTGATTGGCCACGGCCGTATGTACGCCGTTGGCCCTCGCCATAGTTGCAATGAATCGATGGGTATGCGGTTTCATGTTCCACTGGACAAAAAAAACGGCTTGCAATCTTTCTCACAATCCATTAATCATACCGTATCATGATTCACCATTCCTGCCCAATCCGCATCTCGTGCGATGTGCGGCGTGACATCATTTTTCCCCTCCCCCTAAATATCTGACGCCATACTCAAGCGCGAACATCATTTCGATACGCGCTTTTCAGCAAGCACTCGCCGTAAAGCTTGTTGTCCCGGTTTCCCTTCTACCGACCTTTCCCTGCTCTGACGGATTAATCCGATTTCACCCACGATGTGGCTCTCATCGCCACGACCTTGGCGCCAAGGCTGGAGGAGCGATTCGGTCTCAGAGCGTTCTATTTGGTGATTGCCTCATGACGTCATTTCCCAAAATTGCTTCAACGACATGTTTTTATCAGGAGGCTGAGTAAGGAATAGTCTGTCCATGAACAACGCAAAAGGTTACCGTATTCCATCACCGTAGCGGCTTTTATGACGATGGTGGGTGTCACCATGAGCGGTTGCGTCCAGGCTGTGATGGGTGCAATGGCGGCAGCCAAAGCCAGTGATGAGCAAGCCAGGGAAGACGCCAAAAAGAAGCCTCAACTGACGCAGTTGCAGATCCGCAAGATGCAACCCCGCGAGTGGGATGACGCCGATAAGAACAAAATAATGTCGGTGGCGTTAGCGGTTTTGCAGGATGACGGGTGTGTCGTTCAGAATGCCAATGTCGATCTGGGATTGTTGTCGGCGCATAAGGAATCTGTTCAAAAAAGACATTGATGATTCGCAACCGCTTTTGCCAAAGGTTTCGTTGGTATGGGCTTCAGCGTCTCCGAATCGACGTATTCCAGGGTTGAAGCCACTCTGACGTTGACGCCGTTTGGTGAGAAAACCAGGGTTCGCCTGTCGGCTCGGTTGGCGGAAACAAGCACTAGCGGATTCAACGCGGACGTGACGCATGAGGCCATCACGGAAGCGAAATTCCACCAAGACTTTTTTGTCAAGCTCGAAAAAGGGCTGTTTATTGAAAGGGAGAAATTATGACGCAAATTACATGCCATGCGGAAAAATCGTGTTTGAAGCCATCAAAGTGAAATGTCTGCCAGGGGGCTGTGTCGTTCTCTTCCTGGTTATCGGGTGTGCGCCGCTCTCCACCCCACCCGTGCCGACACAGCCGCCGCAAAAAAACCGCGGCCGAGCATCAGCAGGAGCTTGGTTCGACGAAGGAAAGGAAAATGACGCTGGGTGTGGTTCAGAGTTTCATTAAGGAAGGTATGTCGCAGGCGGACATAGCCTCGGCGCTTGGATCGCCCAACATCGTTACCCAGGACAAGGATGGCAATGACACATGGATTTATGACAAGATCGCCACGGAGACGTCGCAATCAGGGTCATCCCAAGGAGACAGGGACAGAGACAGAGTGCTTCGTCAGCTCAGGCATTTTCTCTGGGCATATTTGGCACAGTCTCCGGCGTCGGTGAAAGCAGATCGCAACGCGCTTCAAGCAGTGCTGGCTCGCAATCTCAAACGCAACGAACCCTCACGGTCGTCATAAAGTTCGATGAAAATCACCTGGTCTCCAGCGTGAAATATCAATCCACTTCCTTTGAGTCTCGTATGAGTCTCGTCTGGTCGGGTTAGGTTCCACTAACCCGACCTTCCTTCCGCCATAAAACCACGATGACCGGTATCACCAATGCCCACGAGTAAACCGTGCGTGAGTTGGATCTTCACAGGGGTGGGACGTTCTGATGAGCCGTGCTCTCGTTTTATCTCATCCTCTGGTGTGTTATCCTAGAAAAAGCCGACAATGTCGGGGCAGGCATGGGATTGCGTGGCACCATCATGGAGAGCATGCCAGCGGGCCGATCGTGGCAGGTGTGCTCGTAGCCGCAATCGGCTATACTGAGATGTTGGCCTCATTGGATGCTTACAAGTGATTGCGGCGGTAGGTTTTTGAGTGGTGAACAGTCGGCGGTCTGGCGTTCAGCTTCTCTAACCGTGCCGCTGATCGTCGACGGAAAGGATCGACAGGCATGGAAGAAGGCATGACAACAGGTGATGTCATCATTGGTTTGTTGGCCGGTGCTGGCGTGGTCGTGTTGCTCGTGGTTTTTATTGTTGTGTTTCGCATGGTTTTTTTTAGTGGCGATAAGGATTAAGTCAGATGTTTAGCGGGATTGTCGAAGAAATGGGCGTGGTGAAATCCTTTGAGCGAGGACTTGGCGGTGCGCGCGTGTCGATTTTGGCGGGTACCATTCTCAAGGATCTTCGGCTTGGTGACAGCGTGAATGTCTCTGGGGCCTGCTTGACGGCCTCTGATATTGGTGAAACGGATTTTTCGGTTGATGTATCAGTAGAAACCTTGAGCGTCACCACGTTGGACATGCTCAGGGTAGGGACGGCGGTGAACCTGGAGCGGGCTTTGAAATTGAATGACCGCATGGGGGGGCATCTCGTGACCGGTCATGTCGATGGAACCGGCATCCTTCGAGAGCGAACTCAAACGGGCGACACCTTGCTGCTGACGTTCGAAGTGCCGGAACCCATTCTTCGGTATTGCATTCAAAAAGGATCAATCACCGTGGATGGTGTGAGTCTGACGGTCAATACGGTGTTAGAGCACGGTGTGACCGTGGCGATGATTCCCTACACGGCCCACGTCACGACACTCGGGATCAAGCAGTCTGGGGATGCCGTCAATCTGGAGTCGGACTTGATTGGAAAATATGTCGAGCGGTTGCTTCACCATAGCGGCAAGTTGCCGAAAAAAGCGGCTCCAGTCATCGACCGAGACTATCTACAAAAACACGGACTGACATAACGGAAGATCAACGAGCATCGATGGGTTCCTTGCCTATAACAAAACTTCCTGTTCCTGTACGCGTCCTGTTTTTTGCCATGCTTGTGGCAATTACGATCCCTTTGATGCTGTGGCTGGTCGTACAATTCTATGAATGGAGTTGTGCCACCTATATCACGTGCCAGACCATGGGGAGAACGCCGTAGCCGGAGCATGTGTTTCGAGTGGGTTCCTTCGCTACGGACCACGTTGATTGTGTTCGGAACAGCCTCTTTTGTTTCGGCACCCCAGGTAGCGTAGTCGGTTGAGGGGTTGTTCTTGTGGTCTTGTCCGTTGCGATCAAGATCACGGTCGTATTGTCTTGGCCTCCCCGAACATTGGCTTGCTTGATGAGTGCCTGACATTTTTCTTCCGGTGGCTGCGTGCGCATCGCCTTCAGAGTGTCCAGAATTTGATCGTCATCCAACATTTTATTCAGGCCGTCACTACATAAGAGAACTTCATCTGTTAGCTGAAGGTTTATTTGTGAGACGTCGGTTTTGACCGTGGGGCTTACTCCAACGCCTCGGGTGAGCACGTGCCCGAATGGGTGACTTGCCGGCGTTGAGCTTGGCAGGAATCCTCTTTGTATGCGTTCTGCGAGCACGGTGTGATCTCTGGTCAATGGGGAAACCCGTTGATCGCGAATGAGATAGGCACGGCTGTCACCTGCATGGGCGATCCACGCGACAGAGGAGGCGGGTGAAGGCAAAAAGAGAAGGACGACGGTTGTTCCCATATCGGTGAATTCGGGATTGGCTTTAGCATAGTCACGAACGGTTAAGTTGGCGTGCATGATCGCCGACTGCAAAAAAGAGGGGATTGCCTCGGTCTTGGCCGTTGGCCGTTGGTCTGCATGTTCCGTGAAATAGCCGTGAATCGCTTCTACGGTTTTTTGGCTGGCGACGTCGCCTCCTGCATGCCCTCCCATGCCGTCGGCAACAATCCATAACCCCAGTTCATTTGAAACTAGGAAGGCATCCTGGTTCGTGAGGCGTACGGAGCCGATGTCCGTCACGCCGACTCCATGCCATTGCGCAGTGCGGTCCATGGTCAATCGTGAACGGGTCCGTGCCGGTTCTGAAGGGCTTGATACAGATAGTCGGCAAGTGGTTCGAGATTTCTGACGTCCGCCTCATTGTACTCAGTCAGAGTCTCTCCAGCCTGCTCATCTCCAGCTTGCCATGTATGCCACAGATTGACGGCATCCCAGCCATGCAGGCCTTGAAGGTCGTCGGATCGAGTCAGTCCGAGTTCGGCTTCGATGTGTTTTAACCCGCCTCGTAATCCTAAGCGCCTGGCCGCAAAACACGTGTCGAAATGGGCGTGGGTGAGATCCAATTGCGGGTAGCTCGCCCGCAAATACGGCAGATCAAACCCCGATCCCCAAAATGTCACGATCAGGTCATAATTGGACAGTTCCTCCTGCAAGCGATCCAGGGTCAAGTTCTGGTGACGAACCAGCGTGGTCATCGTGTGATTGGCGTACAAACCGACCATGGTGATCTCACCTTCTCCGGCCGGGTATCCAGTGGTTTCGATATCTAAGAACACTGTCCGCGTGCGAAAGGCTTCGAACAGTCGCCAATGATAGGTTGCCTTGAACCGCTTGGCCACCTTGCGCCATTGCGCGCGTCGAAAATCGTCCCACGCTTGTTGAACTTCACGATCATAAAGCGCTTTGCGTGTAGGACTGATGCCCAAGGCAGTGGAGGTCTCCAGGAATTGCTGCCAGTGGGTCATGCCATTGGACCACAGACGTTGTTCCGTGGTTTCTCCAATACCATTTAGAAAAATGAACGAACATTCAAGCATGACGGAATCATGCGGCCTCCTGATTCTTGATTTTGCTTTTTGAAACACGCTACAGTTTGCTTCTACAAAATTCAAGAAAATGGGGTGCTCATTTATGGAGCAAGGAGTGATACAGCGGATATGGAAGAAAAACCGAAGCGGATTAAAATTACGATTGGCGGCGTTGTTTTGGAAGCAGAGTTAAAGCCTATGCGCACGGCCCAGGATATCTACGATGTCTTGCCGGTTGAAGCAACGGTGAACCAATGGGGAGAGGAATTTTATTGCAAGCTTCCCGGAGTCAAGGACTACCGTGAAACCGCGACGACGAACGTGAAAGTGGGCGACGTCGCGTTTTGGGGGCTTGGTGGGATGCTAGCTGTTTTTTGGGGGCGGACCCCCATGAGTATTGGCGAAGATCCTGTCCCTGCTGATCGGGTGAACATCGTTGGCCGATTGATTGGAGACCCAACAGTGCTCCATGAAGCCGTTGGCGCGACGATGATGAAAGTCGAAAAAGTTTCTTCATAACACGATGCGAGTGACCGAAGAACGCATTCGATTACTGGCAACGGCTGTTGTTGAGCGCTTGGAGGAACAAAGGCTTTTGGAGATTTCAGAGTCGAAGAAGCGTTTGATCGATGCCGTCAGGAAAGCCATCACTGGTGAGCTTTCCGTGGAAGCCCTGCTTCATGCCGAAATTCAGGTTCTCTTACAACAATACGACGTAGAGTTTGAAAGCGGTCGATTGGATTACCAACGGATGTTCACGATGGTGAAAAACAAGTTGGTCAAGGAGCGCGGGTTGGTTCTATAAGATCAACGGCTGTCGCCATGTTCCCTCTCTTATCTGACGACAAGTACACGCATCTTTCCCATGTGATTCTTCAGGTCCTTCAACGGACGCCTGAAGGAACGCTTCGTGGTGCTTCCGCTCAAGCATTGAAAGAAATTAAACGCGTTGTGACGGACTCGATGAAAACCGAGGAGCACATTCATCGGGTAGTCCGATCCCACCTTACCTCCTACTCCCGCCATATTCCGGAAGGCTCCTCGGAATGGGAGGTGCTGTATCAGAAGGTGTATGTCCAAGAGCTTCAGAACCGGAAACTCGGCTAGATCAATACTGCCATCGGGCCAACATCCTAGTCCTGCCCCTTTTGTATCCGGGTGAGAAATCCTGTCTGGATCTACCCAAGATCGACATGCTACGGTATCACCGTGAAAGCGGTTTCAAGTGTGGCAGGCCTACGATTTGACGTTCTTTAGGATTTTTTTTGTGAACGGTGTTTTCCCCTTCCACTTCGTCTTGTTGACCTGTATCGGCTTCCTTTTCACTCCTGGCATGACCACGGCGCAGGATACAGTGACGGGGCACCTGATTGTCGAGGACGTCCTGGCTCGACCCGGGACATCCGTCATGTTGACGGCCACATTGATTGAAAAAGGGTTATTAGGCAACAACGGCTTGGGAGGAGAAACCATCACCTTTACCGTTCAGGGCCAGCATGCCGGTACGGCGCTCACCGGTGGAGATGGCCGAGCCTTTTTGGAATTTAAGATCCCCATGCGGGGCAATCACAAGATTGTTGCCACCGTTGCATCCAGCCGGCGTGTTGAGTCCGTGAAAGGGACAGGGAATCTGGCATCTTGGGAACGCCGGCGCCCAATTTTATTGGTGGATTTTTCTACCCTTCTTCAAAAAGATGATTCGATCGTGGGTCCGCTGCCTATTCTTCCTGCTATCGCGAACCTCGAGACCTTGGGAAAGCCTCAGGAGAATGCTTCGCATGAGCTATCGAAGTTGGCTGAATTTTATTACAACGTGATGTATTTGCATGAGCATCAAGGCACGGCTCTGCACGAAACCCGTGAATGGTTGAGACGACACGACTTTCCCGTTGGGATCACCAAAATGGTTCCCCAAGACGCCAAGGCCTTGTTGGCGTTTATGGAAACGTTACGAGAGGGAGGGTGGGATAATCTGGAAGCCGGCATTGGGCAAACGTGGGAATTTGCTCACACGTTGGTGAAACAGCGAGTCAAGACAGTGATCTTTCCCGATCCGAGAGAAAAAAAGAAATATCCACGACGTGTAAAGATCGTAAGCTCATGGAAAGAAGTCCGGAAACAATTATAACCACCGACGAGTCATCGACTGCGCACACGTCTTATGAAATCCGGTAAATCTCGCACGATTTTCGTCTGCCAAGATTGTGGAGGCCAAACACCACGGTGGGCAGGGCGTTGTCCGGATTGTGGACAGTGGAACTCTCTGAAAGAGGACAGTACCTGTGGGCGTCGGACCGAATCCCATGGAAAAAGGGCGATTGGCAACAAGGAGTCTGCGGTGCCGATCAAGGAAGTGGCCGTCACCACGGAAATGCGTTTTGCGATAGGGTTAACCGAGTTCGATCGCGTACTGGGGGGCGGCGTGGTCCCTGGGTCAATTGTCTTGGTTGGCGGTGACCCCGGCATTGGAAAGACCACCTTGCTGCTCCAGGCCCTGCATGGGCTGGAACAACGAAATCCGCCGGTACTCTATGTCACGGGTGAAGAATCTGCTCAACAAATCAAAATGCGCGGGGATCGTCTGGGAGTCTTAAGTTCCTCATTGTATATCTTAACGGAAACCTCTCTTGAAGATTTGCTCAAAGTCGCGAATACCCTTCACCCAACAGCTCTGGTCGTGGATTCCGTTCAGACCGTCTTTACCGAACAGGTCGCGTCTGCTCCCGGAACGATCAGCCAGGTGCAGGAAGTGGCGTGCCAACTCATGTGGTATGCTAAACGAACGGGAGTGCCGGTATTCGTCATTGGGCATGTGACGAAAGAGGGAATGATTGCCGGTCCCAAACTGCTTGAGCATATTGTCGATACCGTCTTGTATTTTGAAGGTGACAAGGGCCATGCCTACCGGATTCTGCGGGCCGTGAAGAATCGGTTTGGGGCGACCAATGAAATTGGCGTGTTTGAAATGAACGACGGAGGGTTGCAGGAGGTGGCCAATCCCTCTGAACTGTTTTTGGCGGGACGGCCTGCCAAAAACACGGGGTCGGTCGTGGTGTCGAGTCTGGAGGGGAGCCGCCCGATTTTGGTTGAACTGCAAGCCTTGGTGATGGCAACGGGGTATGCGATACCCAAGCGCATGGCGAACGGCGTGGAATTGAATCGGATGGCTCTCCTGCTCGCCGTGCTGGAAAAACGATTAGGCTTACATCTGTCAGGACAGGACGTGTATCTCAACGTGGTTGGAGGGCTTCGACTCGACGAACCCGCGATTGACGTTGGAATCGTTGCGGCCATCGTATCCAGTTTTCGTGACCATGCACTTGATGGTCAAACGTGCTGCATTGGGGAAGTCGGCTTGGGAGGGGAGATTCGCCCAGTCAGTCAAGTCGATTTGCGAATTCGTGAAGCCATGAAATTAGGATTTCAACGGTGCGTGTTACCTCAGGGGAATATGACCAAACACTTGAGTAACCCGGGAATTGAACTCTATGGGGTTCACGAAGTCGGTGAAGTGTTCGATCACGTGGTGACATCAGCTTCGTAGTCGTGGGTTAGAGGCGCACGTGTGCTGGTATTGGTTTTCCCTCAAGAGCCCTTTCTTGACGTGGGTTGCCGGCGGAGTGCTGTTCCTCAGCCTGGGCGCGTGTGTCAGTCGTGTTCCTTCACCGTCGGTTGCGCTGGAACCTGCGTTGACTCCCGAAGAAGTTCTTGCGACCCTCCACGCCCGTGAAGCGAATATTACAAGTTTAAAGGGATTGTTTCAGGCTGACATCCAAGGCCCCTTTTTGCTTTTTTCGCAACGCATCCAAGGGATCCTGCTCTACCAACGACCACACTCGATTCGCATTAAGGGGCTTACTCGATTTGGTGGTACGGCCTTTGATTTCTTGCTGCATGGACCATCGTATGCGTTGCGCATGCCGGAACACAGGGAACCCGTGGTCGGGTCTGTGCAGGATGATTTTCGTCGTCTTGGGACCCTACGCGTTCCGGTTCAATTAAGTTTGCGTGCGGTAGAGGTCCTCCTTGGAAAAATTCAATGGGCCGCAGATCAGTTTCGCGAGGTTCAGGTTGAGGAAACCTCCTATCGATATACCGTGCCCCTGTCTCTCGCGGATTCTTGGAATGACTCGTCTGGTGGTCTGCAACACGTGTGGGTGGATCGGTATTCGGCTCGGATTCAAACCATTGAATATCGCACGGCTGAGGAAAAAATGCTGGCAACCCTCACCGCTTCGGATTTTCGAAACGTTCGAGAGGGATCGCATGGGCAATTGGGTTCTCTTCAGCTGCCCTTTTTTGTTGAGGTTCAAGACCACAAAACCTCAGGATCGATCAAATTCGAATTTTCTGAGCTTGTCGTCAATGTTCCACTGTCCGAGACCCCGTTTGAGCTTCGGTGATGCTGGCAGGTTATCCGGCCGCCCCTACGAATATTTGGAATAAAAATGAAAATCCTTGCGGTTGAAACCGCTACACGGTGCCAAAGCGTGGCTTTCATGGATGAGACGGTGTTATTGGCTCAAAAGAATCAAGAAAACTGTTCCTCTCACGCCAGTTCGCTGGTTCCTGCTATTCAAACCCTCCTGACCTCGCTACAGTGCTCGCTCTCGGTGGTTGAGGGGCTTGCTGTTTCTGTAGGCCCAGGGTCTTTTACGGGTTTGCGTGTAGGCCTTTCGACTATGGTAGGATTCCGAGCCGTCACGGGGTTGCCCCTTGTCACCGTGCCGACGTTGGAAGCTATGGCATGGAATCACCGAACCTCCGCGCATCCCGTGTGTCCCCTGTTGGTGGCGAGGACCAATGAAGTGTATTGGGCACAGTTCCAATGGAAAGGCGGATACGTGGTTCGGTTACTGGACGATCAGGTTGGTACGATTCAGGATATGATGGATTCAATTCGCCAACCTACGGTCCTGTTTGGAGAAGGATGGTTGCGTCATCAGCGCGCGATGATGGAAGCGTTGGGAGATCTTGTCATCTGCGGTTCGTCGGAGTCGATGAACCCGTCTGCCTAC
This sequence comes from Nitrospirales bacterium, assembly GCA_963422365.1. GTDB lineage: Bacteria > Nitrospirota > Nitrospiria > Nitrospirales > UBA8639 > Bin75. The sequence continues at coordinate 2,058,847 of OY729426.1, read as the reverse complement.
CATGTTGGGTTAGCGAGTTTAGACTCTTTTCAAACCGGAAAACTCGCAGGGTCTTATATCTCGCCTCATTATGTTCAACGTTCAGAGGCGGAAATTCAATGGGACGTCAAAAGACGGCATGTGTCACCCTGATTGTTGCATGATGGTGACCCGAATCTCATCCCGCGTTGATTGGCACATTCACCCATTCGGCTCTCGGGATTTGGACGATATCCTTGCTATTGAACAAAAATCGTTTTCAGAGCCTTGGACTCGGGGAATGTTTGAAGCGGAGTTGCTGGGGAATCCCTTTGGTCGGTTCGTCGGAGCATTTGGCAAAAATAAGAAAAGCCTCTCAACGCAGATCCTGGGGTATATCTGTTACTGGGTGGTCTTTGACGAGTTGCGACTGATGAACTTAGCGGTGCGTCCGGACCGCCGACACCAAGGCATTGGAAGTCATCTGGTTCGGCATGCCGTCCAGGAAGGGCTCACTCAAGGAACGACACGGGCCCTCTTGGAAGTCCGGGCAAGCAATTTTCTGGCGCAAAAGCTGTATCCTGCATTGGGATTTCAGCAATATGGCCGTCGTCGGTCCTACTATATGAACCCGGATGAGGATGCTATTCTGATGGAATTGCAATTGACAGATTGGAATGCAGACAATTTCCAACAGTGATATTCACCGTCTTCTTTTGTGACAAAGGAGGGGCTTCATGCTCACTGATGACCAAATCGCCGAACACCTCCATCATACCAGTGCCGATTTTCGCGAACTTCAAGAGACGCATCATCAGTTGGATGTTCAACTTCAAGCATTGCTGAAAAATCATCTGTTAACTCCTCAAGAAGAATTGCTCAAAAAACAAATTCAGAAAGAAAAATTAGACAAGAAGGACCGAATGGCACTGCTTATTCGCGAATACCGGAATGAGCAAGAAAACATTGTAGCCTCGTAACTCGTAGTCGACAGCTTCAGGTTCAACGTTCCGCGACGAATAATGGCCACACTCGCACATCCTTTGACTCGCCATATCAGTGACATTAAACGTCGGCTGCTTATTGTTGGCGCGACGATTATGGTGGCGTTTGTCGTGATGTTTTCGGTTTCTGCAGATTTGATTGAATGGTTCAAGCGGCCCTTTGCGGATGATCTGTTGTTTTATGGACCGGCTGAGGCCTTGTTTGCGTCGATCAAGATCTCTTTTCTTGCCGCGATTGTGGCCAGTCTGCCGGTCATTCTTTATCAATTTTGGAGGTTCGTTCAACCAGCCTTGTTGCCAGGAGAGCAAGGTTGGGGCATTCCTTTATTTTTACTCGCAACTGGATTTTTTGTGCTGGGATTGGTCTTTTGCAATCTCGTGATCCTCCCGCTTGTGATTGACTTTTTCGTTTCGTTTGGGCTAGAGCGTGAACTCAAACCCGAATTAGCCGTTGGCACCTATGTCGACTTCAACGTGAAGTTTTTGTTGGCTTTTGGGTTTGCGTTTGAAGTTCCGTTAACGCTGTCTCTTTTGGCACGGGCGGGTTTGGTGTCTTTCACGCACTTAGTGCGATATCGTCGGCACGCAGCCCTGTTGGCGCTTATCGTGTCGGCGCTCATTACGCCTGATGCCACCCTTTTTACGATGCTCTTAATGGCCATTCCACTTATTGTCTTGTATGAAATCGGCATTCTAGGCGCCAAAATTTTTGGGCGGATGACTCCGAAACCTTCTGAAGAAAAAGAAGACAAGGATGACCCTGAAGAGGAGACGCCCGTGCCAACCGGAACAGCGGGTCATCGTGTATCATAAGCAAACCTACCGGTTTCTTGCCCTGCAGGTCGCCCTGTGAGGTCGCACGTTTCGTTCCGTGTAGTGTTCTCCCTGTTCGCGTTCTTCATTTTGTGGGGAGGAGCTCCCTGTTTCGGTGAAGAACAGGGGCATCCCAATCCGTTTGAACGCGACGGTGGTGTGCCGCCGAGTATCCAAGCTTTGGCGACGACGGGTGGGGGGATGCTCTATGCCGGTTCGTTTGGCTTCGGAGTGTTTTTTAGTGATGATGACGGCGAGACGTGGGAATCGATTAAGGCCGGGTTAGGCAATCGCTTTATTTTATGTTTGAGTGCGGATGAGAACGGGACGGTGTACGCTGGAACGGTACGGGGTGGGGTCTTTCGAACAAAAGAAGATGGAAAAACGTGGGAATCGATTAAGGCCGGGTTAAAACATGTAGAGGTCAAATCCCTCTTGACTCATCACGGGACCATTTATGCAGGCACGGGGAAAGGCGTCTACCAATGGGACGAAGCCGCTCAAAAATGGTCTGCCGTGGCACTTGGTCTCGATCAGACACTCATTGCAAGCCTGGCGATGACGCATACGTTTCAATTATTCGCTGGAACCGCCGGCAAGGGGCTGTATCAGGTCGATGCCACCAAACACGGCACGGTCCGATGGGAAAAGGTGGGTGATCCGCTGGTGGATCCCAAGGAACGTCTGACCCATACGTTTATTCGCGTGACGACGGTGAGCCCTCAACAACATTTGTACGTGGGTACCCAAGATGGGGGTATTTATCGAAGCAAGGATCTAGGGAAGACGTGGCAACCGATCGGCCGTTCGCTGCCAAATGATTCGATTCGTGGCATCGTTGCCACGGGGGCGGCACTCTATGTCGCCACCGGTCGAGGAATCTTTAAGAATAATTTTCAAAATTCCGAATGGGTGTCGGTGAATAATGGGTTAACCGAATTATCGATCCAGGTCCTGATGGCCTCTTCGGAGGGTGAATTGTACGTCGGGACCAACGCAGGCGCTTTTCGCAGTCAAGACGCCGGTAACCATTGGGTCAACATCAGCGAAAAACTTGGCATTTACCATGCTGTGCCGCGGCCTTATTTTTGAAAGGAGACCTATATGCCCGAGATGATCGAGGTCAGCACAACCACTCGTGCCATTCTTGCTGTGACCTCTCAAGAAGAGGCGTGGGGAGACATTGTTTTGAAATTTTATACGGATGTGGCTCCGAATCATGCCAGGAACTTTTGCAAACTTGCGTCGGAAAACTTTTACGATGGCACCACGTTTCATCGAGTCATACCTGGATTCATGATCCAAGGTGGCGACCCGAACAGCAAAGGCCTCGATCGCTCGAATCATGGGATGGGCGGGCCCGGGTATCACATTAAGGCGGAATTGAACCACACACAACACAAGCGAGGTGTGCTCTCGATGGCTCGGGCTCAAGACCCGGATAGTGCCGGATCACAGTTTTTTGTTTGCGTTGCCGACTCGCTGTTTCTCGATGGCCAATATACGGCATTTGGAGAAGTGGTCAGCGGGATGGAAATTGTTGATCGCGTCGTCGGGGCCAAGCGCGATGGTCGTGACAATCCGCTCGAACGCATTGAAATGACCGTGATGCTTGCGTCATAAGGCGGGGATCACAAGAAAAGAAGAATGAGCAGCCTGCATCATGTTTAAAAAATTGATGGGGCAAAAAAGCCTGGAAAGCAAAGGAAGAAAAAATGGAGCTGGCGAGAGGAATCGAACCTCCAACCTGTGGTTTACAAAACCACTGCTCTGCCATTGAGCTACGCCAGCTCGTCTCGCAATGGGATCCTAACATAGGATCACGGGTTGGCAAAGAGGCTGCCTGTCCCCTTGTCGAGCAAGCCGCTGACTGCGACGGCTCTCTTACGACATTTCCAAGAGCACCTTCAACACACCTTTGGTTGCCGCGTAGGCAAAGGCGTCCGTTCCTCGTTCAATCGGAAAGCGTTTGTGGATGAGTGATTGCACGTCAATGGCGTTTTCCCGAAGCAGCGCAATTGCTGGCTGGAACGGACCGCATCGCGACCCCACCACGGTGATTTCATGAATCACGAGTGAGGTCATGTCGACGGTGGTTTGCTGATGGCAGGTTGATTTGAGCACAATGGTTCCCCTGGGGCGTATGTATTCACAAGCCAATGCGAATCCATCGGGCGTACCGGCTACCTCTACCACGATATCGAATCCGGGAGAAAGCGATTGGGGATCGTGACTCGTCTGAATGCCACGAGAAGCAAGGATCAGCAGTTTTTCCGGATGACGTCCCAAGACCGTTAAGCTGCAGTGGGTGCGATGCAAGACTTGGGCACAGAACAACCCCAGTTTTCCATCACCGATGACCAGGACTCGGTCCGTCGCGTTGATAGAAATCTGTTCAAGAATTTGACAAGCCGCGGCAAGGGGTTCCGTAAAGACGGCTTGATCATTGGTGATCTCATCAGGAAGGGGATAGAGATTTTCGGCCGGCAGGGAGAGAAAATCGGCAAAGGCTCCATCTCGGCGATCGATCCCCAAGGTCGTTCGATATGGACAATGAGTTGGTCTTCCGGCTTGGCAGATCGGACAGACCCGACAGGCCGCGTTGATTGCACCGACGACACGCTTTCCGATGAGGTCTAGATGGCGCGGTGCCTCTTCGACGATTCCGACAAATTCATGCCCCGGCACTCCTTGGAAGCCCATATAGCCCTGCACCAATTGCAAATCCGTGGCGCAGATGCCTGCCTGGAGGACTTGAACGACGGCTTCTCCGTTGGTGGGCGCGGGCATGGGATACTGATCGCAATATTCCAAGACAGAACGTAAGGTCAGCGCACGCATATGTTCAAAGGACCTCAAGACGTGAAAGCCACTCCGACCCAGTAAAGGACCCAACAACACATGGATCATGGCGAGAGGCGTAATTTTGCTTTCCCGCTCCCTTTCAAGGCGTTCTCTATTTGCCTTTGAAGAGCCGGAAGGGATTAGTGTAAAATCGTTTAAATGAGTATTGTAATGGTCTTTCGGGGAAACGGCGAGGAGGTTCCATGGGCGGGGACTTTCCCTCACGCGTTGGTGCTGACTTGAGCTATTAACTTTAAAGGATAATTTTTTATGATTATGAAAACTTTACAGGGATGTCGCAAGGGAAAAGGTTCATTCGTTCTCACCCTACTGGCCTTCGTGGGGATCATTGCCGTTTTTCCGTCTCAGCCTGCGACGGCAACGGTACCCGAGGCCTTTAGCCGGGGATTCTCCGATATCGTTGCGAAAGTGCAACCCGCCGTGGTGAATGTCGCGGTTTCAGAATCGGCCAAGTCCAGAGGACCCAGACGGTTACCTCCGGGACCTTTTGGTGGCCCGCCCGGTCCTCCTATGCCACCCCCTGGCCCTCCAGGAAGACCCCCTGGCCCCCCAGGCATGAGTGCCGGGTCCGGAGTCATTATCAGTCAAGAAGGGTATATTGTGACCAACAACCACGTCGTAGAAAATTCCACGGACATTACAGTAACGGCTTTTGATGGGAAAGAATTCGTGGCGAAAGTCGTTGGGACTGATCCGAAAACTGACCTAGCTGTGATCAAAATTGACGGAGACAATCTTCCGTTCATTCCATGGAGTGCGCACGAGACGATCAGAGTGGGTGATTTGGTGTTAGCCGTAGGGAGTCCTTTTGGGTTGAAGTCATCCGTTACGATGGGCATTATCAGTGCTCTGGGCCGTGGAAATGTCGGAATCACGGAATACGAGAATTTCATCCAAACCGATGCGCCGATTAATCCCGGTAATTCCGGCGGTCCTCTTGTGAATATGGCGGGTGAAATTGTTGGCATCAATACCGCCATTTTTTCTCGTACCGGTGGCTCAGAAGGGATTGGGTTTGCCATTCCCGTTGATATTGTGAAGGATATTACGGGTAGCCTGATCAAGAGCGGACGAGTTGTACGAGGTTGGATGGGGATTGCGATTCAAGAGTTGACACCGGCCCTGGCGCAGTCTTTTCAGTTGCCGGAATCCCATCAGGGTGGGGTGCTGATCAGTGAAGTGAATGAAAAGGGCCCATCTGCGGGAGGAGTCTTGCAACGAGGAGATGTTTTGCTCGAATACCGTGGTGAAAACATTCGGGATGTCAATCACCTCCGAAACATCGTCGCCCGGACTCCAGTCGGCTTTGAAGTCGAAATCACCATCTTACGCAATGGTGAAAAAAAGACGCTGACTCTCAAAGTGGGAGAACGGCCAATGGATGAGATGCTTGCCAGTGGCAAAAGCCCCTCTCCGCCTCTGGCATTGGATAAACTCGACAATGTTCTTGCCGGTCTGGATGTCGGACAGTTGACGGATGAACGAAGGCAGCAGCTGAATCTCCCTCAAGAGGTTGCCGGCGTCGTCGTGAATGAAGTGAAACCCGGCAGTGCCGCAGAAGCAGCGGGGTTACAACAAGGAGACATTATTCAAGAAGTCAATCGAGAAGTTGTGAAGAGTCTGGCCGATTATCAACAGGTTGCCTCGATGATTGAAAAAAAGGAGTTGGTCGTTCTCTTGTTAAGCCGGAGAGGAAATAATCTCTTTGTGGCAGTCAATCCCCAATAAGGTTGCAAGGTGGTTTCCTGCTGAGCCACGGCCATTGTTGATGGGGCTTCGGAGCCGACGCGAATAGTTGTACTAAGACATGGCAGAACAATCAAAATTTACAAAGTGGATGCAGGACAAGGTCTTTAATCCTCTCGAGGATAAAAAGATGCCGGTCATGCAGCACTTGTTTGAATTTCAAGCAAGGTTGACGAAAGCGGTTGTGGTTGTCGCCTTGTTGTTCGTCGGGACGTTTTTCTACGCCGATACGTTAGTGCAGTGGTTGCGTATTCCATTGCAGAATATGTTCGTTCCCGGATCCCTGGAATGGGTTTCGACTGACCTGCCGAAAATTCCATTTATCTTTTTGTCTCCGGCTGAAGCCTTATGGCAGAACCTCAAAGTGGCGGCCCTGTTTGCCGTGGCGCTTGCAACGCCCTATCTCCTGTGGGAAATATGGGCGTTTGTGGTTCCAGGCTTGCATGTGCAGGAGCGCCGGTTTGTGGCGCCGTTTGTCATGACGAGCGCCCTCGCTTTTTATTTAGGATTAGGATTTTGTTTCTTTTTTGTTTTGCCGTTCGCCCTGAATTTTTTGATTTCCTACGGCGTACAGGCAGGGTTCATTCCGCAATTGTCGATTGCCAATTATGTGGGATTTGCTCTATGGTTCTTGGTGGTCTTCGGTTTGACTTTTGAAGTGCCACTGGCACTCACGCTCATGGCCAAATTGGGATGGATCGATGCGCCATTTTTGAAAAAATACCGAAAATGGGCATTTTTGGGGTCGTTTCTTTTTGCGGCACTCTTAACGCCGACTCCTGATCCCTTCAATCAATGTTTAATGGCTCTGCCGATGTACTTTTTCTATGAAGTCGGAATTATCAGCGCCGGATTTTTTAAGAAAAAACCAACGGACGAGGCAGGTGAAGCGGAAGAGGATCTTGGCGCAAGTCCTTCGTCAAAAGGCGCTGGTGTCCTGCAACCCAAAACGGCAACGGGGTCACATGGCCCTGATGATGAGTACGTGGGTGTACCCTAGTCGTTTACCTTGACGTGGCCATATGATTGATGTCGCGGTATTGGTAATCAATAGTCAAGTCTGTTCTGGAGAAGTAGAAGATAGTGGAGAAGAACGCCTTAGTCAGTATCTACAAGACCATGCTGTTCATCTTGTCGGGTATGAAGTCGTGCCGGACGATCGCGAGACGATTCGCAAGCATTTGGTGAGCCTTTGTGACAAACAAGATCTTCAGGTGATTTTCACCATAGGAGGAACAGGAGTTCGGCCGACGGATTGGGCTCCGGAAGCGACGCGGGATATCATCGAGAAAGAAATACCCGGCATTGGGGAAGCCATGAGGGCGGAAAGTCTTAAAAAAATGAAGACGGCTATGCTGTCTCGAGGAACAGCCGGGATTCGCGGCACGACCATGGTGATCAATCTTCCGGGTAATCCCCAAGGGGCGATAGAAAATTTATCGACGTTTCTTCCGATTCTTGATCATACGGTTCAAAAAATATCGAGCGTCTCTCCGCGTTGATCATCCTGGAGAGGCAGGAAAGTTAGGAGTAACCCATGGTTCTCATTAGTCGCGACAGCAGACATGGAGGTCTTCATGAGTGCTGAATTGAAAATGTTTGAACCCTCAACGACACAAGGCGATTCCTGTACGTATATGTGGGCATGCGCGATTTGTGACGAGAATGAAACATGCCAAAAGGATAAGGAAGGGCATAGCCGATGGTTGGTGGCCAAACGCATGGAGCGAATTGACTATAAGATCCTTGTCATGAGTAATAAAGGCGGGGTAGGCAAAAGCACCGTCTCCACGAACTTGGCCGTGAGCTTGGCGTTGAAGGGCTATGAGGTGGGCATCTGTGACATGGACATTCACGGCCCCAATATCCCGAAAATGGTCGGAGCCGAAGGCCAACGCCTCAAGATCAGCACGGGCGGCGGGATTATTCCCCATCAAGCCTACAATATGAAAATTGCCTCAATGTCCTTCCTGCTCCAAAACTCCGATGATCCCATTATTTGGCGTGATGCGTATAAGTTCGAGTTCATTAATCAGTTGCTAGGCGGTGTCGAATGGCAGGATTTAAATTTTCTCATTGTGGATCTTCCACCTGGAACGGGGAATGAGTCGGTCACAACGATTGACCTCATTGGGGAGGTGACCGGGTGCGTGATCGTTTCGACCCCACAAGAGGTGGCCTTGCTTGATGCCCGAAAGTCCGTCACTTTCGCAAAGGATAGTGAATTGCCGATTATCGGCATTGTGGAGAATATGAGCGGCCTCGATTGCCCGCATTGCCACGAGCGGATCGAAGTCTTTCGCATGGGTGGAGGAGAAGCGTCTGCCCACGGGATGGGAGTGCCTTTTTTAGGAAGAATTCCACTCGATCCCGAAGTGGTGCGGCAAAGCGATTACGGTGAACCCTATGCTTTGTTCCATTCCGATTTGCCGACAGCTGATGCGTATCACGGGATTGCCAATAAAGTCGATGAGTTTTGCAAGAAAAAAGGGTCGTTTGTGCAAATCGCGACCAAGAGCCCGTTTAAGAAAAAATAGAGTCGCAACAATCATGGACGGGTTAACCTCTCTCACACAAGCTCAACAGATTGTCCTGGACGCTGCCACCTCGTTGGGGTGCGAGAAAGTCGGATTGCTGGATGCCTTAGGACGGGTCTTGGGTGAGGATATTGTGGCACCAAGAGATAATCCCCCGTGGAACAATTCAGCCATGGATGGGTTTGCTGTTCGGTGGGAAGATATCAAGAAAGAGCATGAAATCACCAAGCCGGCGGAATTGACAATCGTGGAAGATGTTCAGGCCGGACAAGTTGCTACAAAATCGGTGAGGTCCGGTGAAGCTATTCGCATCATGACCGGCGCCCCGATTCCGAATGGAGCCGATACCGTGGTTCGGGTCGAATTCACGGAACCGTCTGAAACCAGCGTTCGGATTTTCCAACCCGAGCCCCAGGGGGCCAATATTCGTCCAAAGGGCGAGGACGTCAAAGAAGGGGAATGCATTATTCCCCAAGGTACACACCTGCGTCCAGCGGAAATTGGCATGCTCGCGATTTTGGCTAAATCGTTTGTGCTGGTGCAGCAACGTCCTCGAGTGGCTATCCTCTCAACCGGTGATGAACTCGCTGATCTCGATGAGAGATTCGATGAGAATAAAATCGTCAACTCGAATAGCTATGGTATCGCGGCGGCAGTTCAAGAGGCGGGCGGGATCCCGCTCTTGCTAGGAATTGCCAAGGATACGCCTCAATCCCTCAAAGCGAAGATCTCACAGGGATTAGGCTGTGACATCGTGGTTCTCTCTGGTGGTGTGTCCATGGGTGACTATGACTTTACCAAAGTCGTCTTTGCGGAACTTGGAGCCGACATGCATTTTTGGAAACTGGCCATTCGCCCTGGACAACCGTTGGCCTTTGGAATAATCCAAGGCAAATTGGCTTTTGGGTTGCCGGGGAATCCTGTGTCGTCCATGGTCACGTTTGAACAGTTGGTTCGATTGGCGGTCATGAAAATGGGAGGCCATCGGCGCTTGGTACGTCGAGTGGTTCAGGCCGAGTTCCAAGAAAAATTTTCCAAGCATCCTGATCGCCGGCATTTCCTTCGAGGAATCCTGGAACAAAAAAACGGAAAACTCACCGTTCGGACCACCGGGCCGCAAGGTTCCGGGATTTTGACGTCCATGGTCAAGGCCAACGGGTTAATCGATATTCCGGAGGAGGTGGAAAAAATTCATCCAGGCGATACCGTTCACGTTCAAGTGCTCAGTGAGAATGTTTAATCCATGGCACCACCGATCCTCTCCTTTGTCGGGCGTTCGAATAGCGGGAAAACCACGTTGATTGAACGGGTCATTCCCGAACTCACCCGTGCGGGGTATCGTGTGGCAACCGTGAAGCATGCAGGACATGGGTTTGAGTTGGACACGGAGGGAAAGGATAGTTGGCGACATAAACAAGCTGGTGCGAATACCGTCATTGTGATTTCCAAGGGAAGCCTTGCCATGTTTGCCGATGTCTCAGAAGAAATGAAGGTTGAAGAAGTGCGAGATCGGTTTCTCTATAGCCGCACGGATTTAATTCTTGCGGAAGGGTGGAAAAGCGAAGGTTCTCCGAAAATTGCCGTCGTTCGTGAACAACTTGAAGAAGTGGATGTCTCCATTGACGGGTTATTAGCCATTGTCTCGATGAAACCCATAGAAGCGTCTGTGCCGTGCTTTGATCGTGATGATATCTCGGCGCTTGCCAAGTTGATTATGCAGCATTACCCAGCCCCTTCCACCTAACATGAACCGAAGGACCGTAACCGTCCTCTTGGTGGCTGTCGGGGTTCTTTTTGTAGCAGGGACGGCAGCTATTCCACTTACCAATCATCCCGAGTTTTGCGCTTCTTGCCATACCATTCGTCCTGCAGTCGAAAGTTGGAAAATGTCGTCCCATAGAGACGTCACCTGCGTGGCGTGCCATGTTCGTCCGGGCCTCAAAGGATTTATCGAAGATAAAGTGTTTGCCGGCTTGAAAGATGTGGCAATCACGTGGTTTGGGACGCCGATCGACCCCCATGACTTGCAATCGCACGTAGATTCAAATGTCTGCTTGAGTTGCCATCGTGCGATACTCAGAGTGTCGGAAGTGTCCACGAGAGACTTGCCGAAGCCTGTCGATGATGTTGGATTAATCATGAGTCACCGAAAACATATGGAATCCTTTCGCAAACGTGGGCAAGGGGAGGGCTGTACCACCTGTCATGCGCGAGTGGTCCACGGCAAGCCCTTTAAAGGCTATCCCATTGTGCTCCCACGGGGTCATGTCAAGTTGGACATGACCCCGTACTATCCTGAACATCCCGAGGGCTCGGCGTTATGGAAATCTTCATTGGCCGATTGTGTGCGGTGCCATGACAACGAGACTTCCTTTGAAGGCAAGGTTCTCAGCAAAGATTGTGAAGTATGTCATCTCCCGGACAAAATCGAAAATTTTTTGTTTTAACACCACGTCAACAGCACCGATGTCGGCACCCATTGTTCATGTTCAAAATTTGACCAAACGGTTTGGCGATTTCACCGCGGTGGATCACGTGTCGTTTGAGATCCAACCTGGAGAAACCATTGGCCTGCTTGGGCCCAATGGAGCGGGGAAAACCACAACCTTTCAAATGCTCTTAGGAGTGATTACCCCTACGTATGGCATGATCGAGATGTTGGGACTCGATCTCCTGAAACATCGAGAAACGATTCTCCGGCAGGTCAATTTTTCATCCACTTATATCTCGATGCCCTATGCCTTAACCGTGGAAGAAAACCTCCGAGTGACGGGTCGGTTATATGGTGTATCAGCTATCAACAGGCGAATCGATGATGTGGTCAAAAAACTTGAGATGGAAGACATTCGCCATAGAATTACCCGCAAATTGTCATCCGGACAAATGACGCGGCTGACGTTGGCGAAGGCGGTGATGACCGAACCGAAAATCTTATTTCTCGATGAGCCTACGGCGAGTTTAGACCCGGATATCGCTCACAAGGTGAAAGGGTTTTTAAAAGAATATCGTGAGACGTCCGGTTTGAGCATGTTGTACACCTCGCACAATATGCGAGAAATAGAAGAGATGTCCGACCGGATCGTATTCCTTCAACGAGGAAAAATTATTGCTCAGGGAACTGCCGCAGAAGTCATTGCTCAATATGGCGAACACGATCTTGAACGGGTTTTCCTCAAAATCGCGCGTGAGGGTTGATGCCGTGCCTCAAGGGGGGGGAGTGAACCTTTTTTGGAAAAGCACGGTTACTCTTCGAAGGGGCTGACAACAAGAAGCCGCATATGAACATCGGTCGGATCTCGGCACTTATTACCAGACATCTCTTTCTCTACCGTCGAAGTTTTCCCCGGTTGTTGGAAATATTCTACTGGCCCCTCTTGGATCTGGTGGTGTGGGGATTTATTACGATGTATCTGGCTCAGGAAGGAAAAGGGCTGCATAGTGCGGTCGTGTTCTTTCTCGGTGCGCTCATTTTCTGGGACATTCTCTTTCGAGCGCAACAAGGGATCACCATCTCCTTCCTCGAAGAAATTTGGTCGAGAAATCTCATGAATTTATTCGCAAGCCCCCTCACTGCCGGAGAATTTTTGGCGGCGACGATGGCCATGAGTGTCTTTAAAGTGGCCGCCGTTTCTGTGATTATGGCGGTTTCTGCCCTGTTTTTTTATTCGTACAATGTCTTCATCATGGGGCTGACCCTTATTCCATTCGTCCTGAATCTTATTGCCGCCGGGTGGCTCATTGGGATTTTAACCATGTCGGTGATTATGCGATTCGGCCAGCAAGCCGAAGTCCTCGCCTGGGGACTCGTCTTTCTTTTTCAACCGATCTCCTGTGTCTTCTATCCACTGTCCGTCCTGCCCGACTGGCTGCAACCGTTAGCCTTGGCCAATCCCGCTGCGCATGTATTTGAAGGCATGCGGGAGGTGTTGCTGAATCAAGCCGTGCCGTGGGCCTATCTTGGGTGGGCGATAGGTCTGAATGGCCTGTATTTGTTAATCATGATTGGGGTCTATCAATACACGTTTTCCGTGTGTAAAGATCGTGGCATGTTAGTGCGGGTCGGGGAGTAGTGCTGATTGAAGAGAGGTCTTTTTCCAAAAGTCTCACGGATTCTTTTCTCTCCCAAATTGTCCGGCTATGGCAATTTCGTCTAACGGGCGTCGGCTATTCGGACATTCCAACTCTTGAAGATGAGAGAGTAAGAATTCTTGAGGCGCGCGCTTTCCAATAGCCACCATGGCCAGGACTTCGCAGTCTTCGGGTACACGCAGATCTCTTTTGGCCTTCTCATAATCGAATCCCTGCATGCCATGCACGACAAATCCCCGTCGTGTCCCTTCCAACGCTAAATTTTCCCAGGCCGCACCTGCATCAAAGGCATACGTGACGGCTGGTTTGTTGTTATGTTCGAAGAGCGTTCTGGACGTGATGACGACCAGTGCGGCAGCCTGCTGCGCCCATACTTTATTCCCTTCTGCCAGTAAATCCACGAACGTCTGCCAGAACATCGTCTGGCGTTTCGCGTAGACGAACCGCCACAGTTGCGCATTATACGACGAGGGAGCCCAGCGAGCGGCTTCGAAGAGCGGCATGAGTTCGTCATCGGATAATTCCTCACCGGTCATCGAACGAGGAGACCATCGGTTGATAATAAGGGGATGAATGGCATAGTTTGCCTTTCTCTGTTGCTGGACTTCTTCAGTGGGGGAATCGTTCATGACATGCTCCTCATGTTTTGAATAGTGATGCTTGTCAACTCTTTTTTGTGCCGTGTTTGTACCTAACTGAAATCTCAGGCGATTTCAACGGTAAAAAGGTGGTCAGGAAGAATCGGATTCTTTGAGTCGGTCCAAGCGTGCTTGGTCCACGAAGACCCACAAGCTCTTTTCTTGGGTCACCGAGACCGATCCCTGTTTTACCTTTTTGGGTTTTCTCACGTTTTTTCTCAATGTATAAATGACTTCACCTTTTCCGCTTTTCCGCAAATCGCTGTAAAACAAGGCCAATGTGGCGGCATCCTTCAAGGTTTCAGACGGGACCTGTTGTTTCTTGTCCAGTTTGATGACCACGTGTGACCCTGGGGTGCCACGGGCATGCAGCCAAAGATCATCGGGTTGGGATAGCTTGAAGGTCAAGACATCATTATCTGTAGCGCTTTTCCCGACCAAGATGGCGTGGCCGTCTTGAGAGCTAAACCGGCGGTAAGGCGCAGCCGGTTGTCGTTTGGGCTTGTATCGTTGGGACACTTGCGGCATAGTCGGCGAATCCGATTGCTTTGCCCTCTGATCGGATGAGGCTGGCATCTGTCCCCTTTCCAAGGCTTGAAATTCTTTTTCAAGTTTCACCAATTCGGTTTGAGCTTGGTCAAGCCGAGGCACCAGGTTTTTCTGCGCTCCGGTAAATTTTGCATATTTTTTAAAGTAGTCATTGAGATTTTCCGTTCCAGTTTTTTTAGGGTCCAACGGAAGCGTGAGTTCAGGCAGTGTTTCATCAAAATAATCAACCACGGTAATTTGATTGTGCCCTTTTCGCAGAGTAGAGACGTGGCTTTTCAAAAGCTCGCCGTACCGTCCATACTCACGATAGGCACCGACTTTTTCAAAATCTAGGGTTAATTGTGTTGCCCGTCGCTGCAGTTTTTTAATCTGTTTTCGTAAGTGAACGACTTGTTGATGGCGTTGGTCCTCGATACATGCGTTCTGTTCGGATATGAGATGAGACGCTTCGATTCGTTCAGAAACAGGAAAGCGCAGTTCGTTGGCATCCTGAACAGACGGGAACGATTCTTGGGGCATTTCAATGTCCCAAGGACAAGGGGAGAGGGTAAAGGATTGTCCCACGATCTGGCGACTGGCTTTGAGGGACCGCAGCACCGTGGTCTGTGCATCCAAGATGAAAAGATTGGCCGAACGTCCGATCAGCGCGACGACCAGAAAACACACATGCTCGGGGGTTTTTAGCTCGAACCACACCATGCGGTCATGGGGAATTTGGGCGAGACGATGAATTTGTGCCCCTAAGAGATGGGCCCGTAAATATTGACAAAACAATGAGGGTTCTGGAGCGCATGGGACTTTTTGACTCAGGATATGCAACCGGCCGTGTTGAGAATGGGCTGAGAGTAAAATCGAAAGCGAACGTCCCTGTCGGCGAAGGGAAAAAATGACCGTATCAGGTGTTGGCTGCTGAATTTTTTGAATAAATCCACCGACACAGGCTGGTGCCATTTCAGTGAGAATGGCATGTACATCATTGAGGCTTAGCACGATTTTTGTTTTTCAGATGTCATCACGAAAAAGTGGCGTGTTAACGTTAACTCTACTTCACCTGGCCTCCCCTTATAAAGGAGGGAACGACTGTAGCAGGAAAGTGTTACTCGACGCTGTTACAGGAGAGGGCGGCTTTTAAGCTGGCCGTGAATTGGCTGACTCCATGAATCAAATCAGGGGAGTGTTGGAGTTCTTCTATTTTTCGAACAAGGGCACTCCCCACGATGACCCCATCGGAAAAAGCAGCGATTTGGCGGGCATCATCGGGGGTCGCAATGCCGAATCCGACAGCCACGGGTTTTTTGGCTTTCTTTTGGAGCGCGCGCACGTGTTGTTTGATGGAATCTCTATCGCGCAGTTTGGCCCCGGTGATTCCGGTCATGGACACGTAATAAATGAAGCCGTTGGTTCGTTGGATCACGAGGGCTTTTCTTGTCGTGGTACTCGTTGGCGCAAGAAGAAAAATGACACAGAGTCCGTTTTCCTCGGCGGCTTCTTGTAACAAGCCAGCTTCTTCCGGCGGCATGTCCGGTACAATGACGCCATCCACTCCGGCTTGAACTGCTTCTTGGCAAAACCGGTGTTCTTCCATCGCCATAATGGTGTTGTAATAGGTCATCAGAATCAGCGGCACTTGGGTTTGGGTTCGAAGGGTTTTGATGGTATCCAAAATGCGAGTGATGGTCGTGCCTGATCGTAAGGCCCGTTCGGCTGCCTTTTGGATCACGGGTCCGTCGGCAATGGGATCGGAAAACGGCACACCGAGTTCAATTAAATCGGCGCCGGCTTGTTCCAAGGCCGGCACTAAGGCTTCCGTCTTCGCCAAGGAGGGATCCCCTGCCATGATATAGGAAATCAGCGCTTTTTCCCCTCGTCGGCGAAGCCGGTCAAAGGTGGCGGTAATGCGATGGGAAGGAGTGGGCATGATTAGAATGGAATGCCCTGCATCTGGGCAATCTGGTTGACGTCTTTATCCCCGCGTCCTGACAGGTTCATGATGAGGACTTGGCTTTTCTTCATCTTGGGAGCGCGTTTGACGACTTCGGCAACCGCGTGCGCACTTTCCAAGGCGGGAATGATGCCTTCGACCTGTGCCAACAGATCAAAGGCTTCCAAGGCCTCTTGATCAGTTGCCGAGGTGTACTGAATGCGACCCGAGTCATGGTGCATGGCATGTTCAGGGCCGATCGCAGGATAATCGAGTCCGGCGGACACTGAATGTGTGCTATTGACCTGTCCATGACGATCTTGAAGCAAATAGGTCATGGTCCCATGAAGTACTCCCGGCGCTCCACCAGCAAATCGAGCGGCATGTTTGCCGCTGGCCAAGCCCATCCCCCCGGCTTCAACCCCTACCATTTGGACTTGGGTATCCTTGATAAATGGGTAGAACAGGCCAATGCTATTGCTTCCGCCACCCACGCAGGCGACCAGGCAATCAGGGAGTGTGCCCTCTGCGGCTAGGATTTGCCGTCGTGCTTCTCGGCCGATCACCGATTGAAAATCACGAATCATCATCGGATAGGGATGCGCTCCCAGCACAGAGCCCAGCAAGTAATGCGTGGTTCGCACATTGGTGGTCCAGTCACGCATGGCCTCACTAATGGCGTCCTTGAGAGTCCGACTGCCTGCATCCACGCTGGTGACTTTCGCTCCGAGCAACTGCATGCGAAAGACATTCAGCGCTTGCCGCGCCATATCTTCCGTGCCCATATAAATTTCCGCTTCCAACCCAAACATGGCGGCGATGGTTGCAACCGCGACGCCATGTTGCCCGGCACCGGTTTCCGCGATGACTCGATGTTTCTTCATGCGTTTCGTCAGCAACGCCTGGCCCACGGTGTTGTTGATTTTGTGCGCACCGGTATGACAAAGATCCTCTCGCTTGAGATAGATCGTGGCTCCGCCAAGGGTTTTGGTCAGGTGTCTGGCACAATACAGCGGGGTCGGCCGGCCCACGTATTGCTTTAAATAGGCCTGAAATTCTTTGTGAAAGCCGCGGTCTTTCCGAAGGGTGGCATAAACCTGTTCGAGCTCGAGAACGGCGGGCATGAGGGTTTCGGGAACATATCGTCCTCCATAGTTGCCGAACCGCCCTCGTTTATCTGGAATCAATACCATGAAGTCCTACTGTTCTATCACGTTGTAGCAGCAGGATCCCCCTATCGGAGAAGAGGCAAGCGTATGGTTTGCCAAGCAAAGGCGCCATGAGGCCTGTCTGCCGTTTCCTTGTAGCTGCGGCATTGTATGCCGCCGAGAAAAGAGGCGCGATAAGATCGCACAGCTACAATAATCTCTGAAAGAGCTATGCAGGGTGGATGAGCGTAGCGTAATCCAACAATTCCATTAGCTTGCATGTCGGGTTACGCTTCCCTACGACCTCTTAAGGGTAGTTACTGGGAGGCAGTATAGCGAGTTGCCTTATGTTGTCACAAGTTTCACCGCTTGGATAAAAGCTTTCACCTTGGCGGGATCTTTTTTGCCCGGGCTGGCTTCCACGCCACTGCTGACGTCTACGCCATAAGGCTGGACTTTCCGGATCGCCTCTTGAACATTATCGGAAGTGAGCCCCCCTGCAAGCAAAAATGAAAAAGACTGAGCGGCTTCTGCGGCAAGGTTCCAATCCGCAGGTTTTCCGGTTCCTCCATAGGCTGTCGCTGAAAAAGCATCCAAAACAAACCCTCGAACTCGGGCTCGGCCTTTGTATTCAGCCATGGCAAAAAGGGTGTTACGGTCGCGAAGTCTGATCCCTCGTACAACCGGACGTCCCAGCGATTCACAATACTCAGCCGATTCGTCTCCATGAATTTGAGCGAGCGCTAACCCGCATTCATCCATGGTCTGTCGAACCTTCTCGGGTTCTGCATTGACAAACACTCCAATGGGCAACACGAACGGCGGCAAATGGACCACAATGGACTTGACGACGTTCAAACTAACGTTGCGCGGACTTTTTTTGTAGAAGACGAAACCGAGAGCATCGGCCCCGGCATCAATGGCCTGTAAGGCATCGATTGGGTTCGTGATTCCACAGATTTTGATTTTTGGCAGAGCCATGGCCTGATGGGTGGAAAGCAGGGAAAGGTCGGTTAAATCCAGCGAGTTCCTTGCGCGGGTTGTTGGTCTTCACTTTTCTGTCCGGCCATTCCACACAGGTCTTGAATCTTGGTGCCGATATCATTCGCTCGAACTAACGATTCACCCACCAGCATAGCCTTAGCTCCGGCTTCTAAAATCTGGAGCACGTCCTCGCGTTTGTGGATTCCGCTTTCACTCACAATGATTTTGTCGGAAGGAATCCGGTGGGCAAGTCGCCCGGTCATCGCGAGATCAGTCGAGAAGGTTGTCAGGTCTCGATTGTTGATACCGATCAGGGCAGCATCGGGAATGCGTTCTAAGACCAAATCGATTTCCGACTCGTCATGCGTTTCAATCAGGACATCGAGTGCCAAGTCTGTGGCAATCGTATAGAACTCTTCGAGTTGAATCCGATCCAAGGCCGCCACGATGAGCAAGACGGCATCGGCCCCATATGCGCGTGCTTCATAGAATTGTATGTCTTCGATCATAAATTCTTTGTTTAATGCCGGCAGTCCTACGTAGTCCTTGACGTGGGCCAGGTCGTCCAAATGCCCGAGAAAAAATTCTTGATCCGTCAGCACAGAGACGGCTGCGGCTCCATGGGCTTTATACGCATCGGCAATCTTGACCGGGTCAAATCGGTCTTCAAACTCCGGACGCATCAATCCCTGACTCGGTGACGCCTTTTTGACTTCTGTAATCAGGGCCGGGCAGTCCGGTGTGTAGGCTGCTTCTAAGGCTTTGATAAAGCCTGACGGATCAGACCGATCAGCTATTTTCCCCTTGAGGCTGCTTAGATAGCCGCGGCTTTTTTTTCGACGGAGTTCTGCTTTTTTATGTTCCAGGATTCGATCCAGAATCATGCAGCAGCCCTATTCGAAAACCAGACAAGTTTTTGAAATTTCTCGTAAGCCGCCCCACTATCTAGAGCGTTCGTGGCGTGGCTATACCCTTCTTTTAGGCTTTTGGCTTTTCCGCAAGCCACAAATGCCGGTGCGGCATTCATGAGCACAACGTTTCGTTTCGCGTTCCGATGCCCCTTGAGAATATCCTGAATCATGGCTGCATTGTCTTCGGGAGTCCCCCCTCGCAGATCTGTGGGGTTCACTCGGGTTAAGCCAAAATCTTCCGGAGCCAGGTGATAACTCGAAACCCGTCCGGCTTTGCCTTCGGAAACGTAGGTGAAATCGGTCAATGTCAGTTCGTCTAATCCATCCTTGCCATGCAAGACAAAACAATGTTGGGTGCCCAAACGGATGAGAACTTGGGCCAATTTTTCCGTTAAGGCATGATCATAGACGCCTAAAATTTGGATGCCGGCCCCTGCAGGGTTGGATAAAGGCCCCATGATATTCATCAACGTTCGTATTCCCATTTCGGAACGAGGTTTGGCGCAATGCTTCATCGCCCCGTGGTAGAGCGGCGCAAACAAAAATCCAATTCCGATTTCATTGACACAGGCTTCCACGTGGTCTGTAGGAAGATCAATGTTGACGCCCATGGCGGCTAACACGTCGGCACTCCCAGACCGTGAGGAGACCGACCGATTTCCATGTTTCGCAACGGTGATGCCGCCTCCGGCCACCACGAACGCCGTCGCAGTGGAAATATTAAAGGTGTTGGATTGATCGCCCCCGGTTCCGCAGGTATCGACGACCTGAGGGTCCCCCACGTGAATACGCATAGCCATTTCACGCATGGCTTTCACCGAACCCGTGATTTCCTCGACGATCTCGCCCTTTATCCGAAGGCCGATGAGGTATGCGGCAATTTGGGATTCAGAAGCGGCACCTTGCATGATTTCAAGCATGACTTCATAGGCTTCTTGTTCTGTAAGGTTGATCCCTTCAACCAATTTTGTGAGGGCTTGTTTGATCATGTGCCATGTCCTGCCGATTTAGTTGGGGCTATGCCGCGAGGGGTTCACCATTCCCGGAGCCCAGTTTAAGAAAGTTTCGCAATAAATCTATGCCGGATTTCGTGAGGATCGACTCAGGGTGGAACTGTATGCCTTCTGCACCGGTTGGAAGATGCCGAAGCCCCATGATTTCGTCTTCTTCCGTCATCGCTGAAATTTCAAAATCACTTGGCAGTGTCTCTCGGTTGACGATTAGCGAATGATACCGCGTGGCTTCAAACGGATTGGGCAGGCCTTCAAAAATCGTTTGATTGTCGTGTTTGACCAATGATGTTTTGCCATGCATCAGGCGATCCGCGTGGATAATTTCGCCGCCGAAGGCAAAGGCTAAAGATTGATGTCCGAGACAGACGCCTAACAGCGGAATGCGTCCGGCACAATGTCGGATCACTTCTACGGAAATCCCCGCTTCATTGGGCGTACAAGGGCCAGGAGAGACCACAATGTGTTGCGGATGCAGTTTCGTAATCGCCTCAACCGTGATTGTATCGTTTCGATAGACCTCAATATCGGCACCCAGTTCCCCGAGGTATTGAACCAAGTTGTACGTAAAGGAGTCATAATTGTCGATCATGAGCAACATAGAATTATCATAAAAAGTTAGAGGGCAGAAGTCGCGTTGCGCTTTGTGCAGGCGTCACCTTCTTGTCCATCTCATGTTGACGGTTCCTTGGTGTTATTCCAGACCCTGTTCAGCCATTTCGATGCTTTGCATCATGGCATGGACTTTATTGCAGGTCTCCTCGTATTCTTTCGTCGGATCGGAATCGGCGACGATTCCCGCACCGGCTTGAATGAAGGCGTTTGGGCCTTTAATGACAATAGTTCGAATATTGATGCAGGTATCCATAGTGCCCGAGAAACTAAAATAGCCCACGGCGCCGGCATAGGGGCCTCGTTGCGTGGGTTCGAGCTCTTCGATGATTTGCATGGCTCGAATTTTCGGCGCCCCCGAGACCGTACCGGCGGGAAAACACGCTTTCATGACATCATACGTGTCTCTTGCCGGATTTAACGTGCCCACCACTTGCGAGACAAGGTGCATGACGTGCGAGTATCGTTCGATTTTCATAAATGGATCAAGCACGACCGTGCCTATTTGAGCCACGCGTCCGACATCGTTTCGTCCTAAATCAACCAGCATCACATGTTCGGCGCGTTCCTTTGTATCGGCTAACAGTTCTTCGGCTAAAGCCTGATCTTCCGCGACTGTCACCCCGCGCTTTCGAGTCCCCGCAATCGGCCGAACGACAACTTGATTTTCTTCGCACCGAACCAAAATTTCTGGTGAGGACCCAACCAATTCGACTCCTGCCACTCGGAGATAAAACATATAGGGCGAAGGATTGATCACCCGTAACGCACGATAAATTTCCAAGGGAGGCGTGCGAATCTTGGTCTGCCATCGTTGGGAGACGACTGCCTGTACGATATCGCCGGCTTGAATATATTCTTTGGTCCGCATGACCATTTTTTCGAAATTGGCCTGCGTCATATTGGGGGTGAAGTATGGAACCTGTCGACGCGCGGAAGAAGACTGACGCCGCAAGGGTGTTTTGAGTTTCGCAAGCATTTTCTTGATCCGAGTTGTGGCATTCACATATGCAGATTTGAGGTCTGATTTCGTGGAAGACGCAATATGCGCATTGGCTACGACTTTGATCGTATGCCGTATATTATCAAAGATCAAAAGTGTGTCCGTGACGAAAAAGGCAAGTAGAGGGAATTGGGCGGAATCTTTGGGATACGAAGGAATTGGTTCGAAACATCGAACGAGGTCATACCCCAGATAGCCGACGGCTCCCCCGACAAAGTGAGGGAGGCCCGGTACCCGTACTGGCTGAAACTCGTCCAACATGGCCCGAATATGGGCCAAAGGATTGTGCCCTAACGGACGTGTTTCCGTTGTTCGACCGTTTTTTATATGGAGTATGCCACCGTCTTCCCACAGAGCTTGTGAGGCATTACTACCCAAAAATGAATACCGCGCCCAGTTTTCGCCACCTTCAATGCTTTCAAACAGGAAAGCCGTATTGCCGGAATTGATTTTAGAAAATGCGCTGACCGGTGTTTCCCGATCTGCCAAAATTTCACGATACACCGGCACCAAATTTCCCATCTGGGCCAATTGGCAAAATTGATCAAAACTTATTGAATAAAAAGGATTTTTCATAGATGAAACGGTATCATGTGGCTTCAAAACAAGTCAATGCAACTCATGAGAACCGTCTCAGTAGAAAAAGCAAGATCCTTTCCTTTGGTATCACTGGCAGGCAGGGGAGGACTGAGCGAGCATTTTTGAGTATACTACTTTCGGGAAGGTTGTGTATGAAAATTGTCAGGTTTCGAGATCACTCAGGGCTAATCCACTATGGTGAGTGGGCAACGAACGTATCCGCTCGACTCATCGAAGGCCACATCTTCGACCAGTACGAGGTGACGGATCGGGTTGTTCAAATTAAAAAGGTGTTGGCCCCCGTTTCACCTCCTACAATTCTTTGCGTCGGACTCAACTATCGACAGCATGCTGAAGAGACGGGGGCGAAGATTCCTGACTATCCTGTATTGTTCATCAAAGCTGTCAATGCACTCAACGATCCAGATGATCCCATCGTCGTTCCCAAAATTGCCACGGGGCAGGTCGATTACGAATGCGAATTGGCAGTGGTCATTGGAAAATCTGCGAAAAACGTTGAACGAAGCCAAGCACTCGACTATGTGCTGGGGTTTACGTGCGCCAATGACGTACGTGCCCGCCGTTGGCAGAAAGAGGGTGGAGGAAAACAATGGTGCCGAGGAAAGTCGTTTGACACGTTTTGCCCCCTCGGGCCTTGTCTTGTGACACCGGATGATGTTTCTGACCCCAACAATCTGAAAATGACAACCAAACTGAATGGCGAAACCATGCAGGATTCGACTACCTCCGATATGATTTTTGATGTCCCAACCCTGATGAGTTTTCTCAGTGAAGGCACGACTCTTTTACCAGGGACGGTTATTTTGACGGGGACACCACAGGGAGTCGGGTTTACAAGAAATCCGCCGATCTTTCTTAAGGATGGTGACTTGGTCACCATTGAGATTGAACACATCGGCATGCTTAGCAATCCCGTTCAGGAGGAACAAGAAGAAGCCGCTCCCTTTCTTGTCGGATATGATGAGCGAAGTCTTTTCCTTTAGCAGGCTCAGGGCAAGCTCTGAGCTTTTCGATCCAGTGTCGCTGCAGCATCTTCTGCTGCCCAAGCAGAGGCGCCATGAGATGGCGCAGCGACAATCGAAGATACAGGCACCATCCTTCGTCAAGCCCCTCGCTCAGGACAAGCAGGGCAGGCTATTTGGTTTCTAAAGAAGTCCGAGCCTGCCAAATGAGCGCGAGTACAGGCAGCCCTAGGCATGCGGTAAGGAGAAAGAATCTTGAGTAGCCTAGGCTGTCTACGATGGTTCCGGAGTACCCGCCCAGTATTTTGGGAAACAAGGTCATAAGTGAACTGAAGATGGCATATTGCATCGCGGTAAACTGAATATTCGTAAGCCTGGAGAGGAATGCCACAAAGGCGGCACTGGCTAATCCGGCCGACAGGTTGTCGGCTGAAATGACCAGATAGAGCATATTGAGATCATGCCCCCTGGAAGCCAGCAGCACAAACAGAAGGTTGGTGGTCGCCGACAGAAGAGCACCTAGGAACAGGATACGGATCACGCCGTATCGTACTGAAAGGATTCCACCCAGAAAGCCACCGGCGATGGTCATGAACAATCCAAATGTTTTCACGACGCCGGCAATTTCCGTTTTGGTGAATTCCATGTCCTGATAAAACACGTTGGCAATCACTCCCAGCACGATATCGGAGATTCGGTATACACCGACCAGCGCAATAAGCAGGAAAGCCGATTTGAGTCCATAGCGCCCAAAGAAGTCTTTCACCGGGGCAATATAGGTTTCCGCCATTATGTCCCGGCTTGCGATACCCGATCGAATGACGAGGGTAGCGAACACCCATGCCACCATGGCTCCTGCGCTCACGCGTACCGTTTCGACTATAAATCCGGCGAACGGTTTGGTCCCAACTATTGCTGTGAGCAGTTTGGTGGTCTCCTCAGCCCATTCGGCGGTAGAGTAAAAAACCATGATAAAGCCGGTGACAGAGGCAACAAACATGACAAGAAGCCCCATATATTCTCTTGTCGAGCGAGAGGTGCGGCTTGTTCGATTTGCGACTGGTTCCGAAATGACGATGGTTGCAACCACGCCCACCAGCATGGTGGCAGCCATAATGAAATACGACCACTGCCAAGCTTGATACTGGTAGGCACCTTTGGCTGACCCGAAAGCACTAGCCAGAAATAAGGCACCAGCCCCCGAAACCAACATCCCGATACGATAGCCTGCGATATAGGTAGATGACATCATGGCTTGCAACGAGGGATCGGCTGACTCGATGCGGTAGGCATCAATCACGATGTCCTGGGTAGCGGAGGAAAATCCAAGCAGCACAGCAACCAGGGCCATCAATGTGAGGCTGAGTTGGCCACTGGCGGGATCGATGAGGGCCATGCCGAGAATGGCGGTAATGATGGAACATTGCGCAAGCAGCATCCAGCCCCGTCGACGTCCTAACCTGCGTGTCAGGACTGGGAGGGGTAATGTGTCGACGAGCGGCGCCCACACGAATTTGAAGGAATAGCCTAGTGCGGCCCAGCTGAAGAAGGTGACGGCCGAACGCTCGACTCCAGCTTCACGCAGCCACAACGAGAGTGAGGAAAAAATCAACAGAAGAGGGACCCCGGCCGAGAAGCCCAGAACCAACATGGTGATGACACGCGGGTGCCAAAATGCCTGAAAGGAATGACGCCAGCGTTGTTGCCTATTTGAATTCATGCCGTGGTACGTACCCGTGTCTCTGTCTCACAACAGCTTGAGGGTTTCTTGAAAAGAGCAATCAGGAGAAAGGATGAAAACTCTCTGACAGGTTTGCCCAGAATCTACAATCTCGCTTTCCGCAAAAGTTGCCACTCCCCCGTGCCGGCCATTGATTTCATTTTTCGAGATGTGTTAGCGTCGATTATGAGCTGGTTCCGTCTTGCCGTACAGAGGAGTATGTCCAGGGAAAATACATAGGGGCATGATTCTCAGAAAATCGGCAGTCAGCAAGACCGTGCGCTGAGGATGGAGCAACCCATCACGTAGGACGCCGCGATCCGTTTGCCCCTGTTGAATTGATCGTTGCGTCTTTTTTGTCTGCTGAAGGGGAAAGAACTCATGACGAAGTACACCGACTTCATCAATTATCACCTGTCGATGTTGGTTGATGAGACACGGACCGGTGCGTACCGTCAAGCTATTTCCCAGGTTGTCAAACCAGGCGACGTGGTTGTGGACGTAGGTTGTGGGTCAGGCATTCTCTCTTTCTTCGCTTGCCGTGCCGGCGCCCGTCATGTGTATGCCATGGAGAGTGAAGCTGTCATCGAAATTGCCAAACTTGTGGCAGCGAAAAACGGGGTCCAGGATCGAATCACGTTTTACAATGACCTGTCTTTCAATGTTGAGTTGCCTGAACAGGCTGATGTGATCGTCACGGAGACGATGGGCACGTTTGGTTTTGAAGAGGGGATTATCGGATCTCTCACTGATGCCCGAGATCGTTTTCTCAAAAAAGGCGGAACACTCATTCCCTGTAGCGCGGACTTATTCTTTGTGCCAGTTGAACTGCCACAATTTTATGAACACGTCCTTGATTTTTGGGTGAACAAATGTCAAGGGTTCGACTTCTCACCTGTTCGCAACTTGACGGTGAACAACTTTCATCCGGTGAAGTTACATGAAGGAACGTTCCTTGGTGATCCTCTCCGTGTGGAAGAGATTCAATTTGCGGAAACGATACAGGCAGAAGTCAAAGCCAACTTCTCCATCTCTGCCAAACGGCGGGGGTGGTTTCATGGGCTGGCGGGTTGGTTTAAATCCGCATTGATCCCGACGCTTTGTATCTCCAACGGTCCTCAGGATAAAGCCTCTCATTGGGGGCTGGCCTTTTTTCCCATCGACCGACCCGTTTCCGTGGAACGCGGCAACCGTATCGAGGTAGAAATGTACTCAATGCAAAATGGGGAGTACTGGAATTGGAACATCACCGTGAACGGGCATCGGTTTGAACACTCCACCCGTCAAGGATCTCTGCCCTCGGTTTCAGAACGACCGACCCAGTTGGCCGGCTAACAGCTTTTTCTTTACGTCGTTCCCTTCGCTAGGCTTAGGGTAGGCAAGACTGGCTCTAATCCGTTCTTTGTCATTCATTCTTGTCAATGTTCACTCATTCATTGACAGAATAAGCGGCTAGTTACCTTCTTTTTCTGTTGTAGTGGCGCCATCTCATGGCGCGTTCTTCTTGGTCGCTAAGGGCATGTCCCTGTCCTCGAACGAAATCATAATCCCACCCATCACATCCCTAACTTGTAATCTTTTTTGTAAGAGAAAATATGTCCATTGTGGCAATTGATACAGGAAATAGACACGGAAAGAGTGGCACGTCGTTCCGGTCATGAGACGGTGTTCCTGAAGAATGGAGGGGTCGACTCAGGGTAAAACACAAGCATCGAGAAAAGGTGGCTTTCTCAAACAGGAAAGGGCAATGGTGAGGATGGGGACGATTACGGTGGACTCACGATTAGCCGTTGGCCAATAGAAATAATGTTGTCGGTAAGGTTATTCCACGCTTTCAATTGATCAACGGTCACACCATATTCACGAGAAATCTGGTATAAGGTGTCTCCACGAACAACCGTGTAATAGGTCGATGTTCCCAAACCGCCAGCATCAGTTTTCCCCATACCGAAGTCGTTAAAATCCGACTCATCGAAGGAAAAATCATTCAGCCCGAATTCTGAAAGCGATGGTTCTGAAGGAGGCATTTCCCGCGAGGCGTCGGGATCGCTTGATGGGACAGGGAAACCCCCTGCTGGGGCACTTGGTTGCTGACGACCGATTTGCTCTTGAAGGACATCAAGCTCAGCCGCAAGTTCACGGTTTTGGGATCCCAACGATGATATTTCCTGTTTTGCCTCTTGTAATCGGGTATCGAGTTCGCTCGTCCGCTGTTCCTCTTGTGACAACAAACGTTGGAAGTTTAAGGCGCGGGACTTTTCTGCCTGATATTGGTCCGAACTCACACATCCCGATACCAAGGCTGCACCTAGCAGGCAGAGTATTCCTCCCTGAACGGTCCATCTGGTTGAGGAGAAGCAAGGCTCCTGTTGATGCTGCGCTCTGGATTGAGGTGTGAGGGTCATCATCAGGCTCCCTTTCTGGTTTTATCCGTTAGGTTTGCGAGAAAATGGTATTCGCTCGTGCCAGATGGTTCGGCTAGAATAGAGATACCGAATATCATGCTAAGAATAAAAGGAGAGCCCATAAATGTCAAATGTCGAGACACGATAAGCGATGTTTTCCTTCTCTACGTGGGAGAGAAAACTTTACTTAACTGATGTAACCAGAAGCGTTGAGTATACTGAGGGCGGTGTCTCGGCTTATTGAGTTTTGGGCCCGCCGGCGTTACCTTCGGACTTAAGTATATTCATCAGATCTTCTTCAGTCATAAAAGGATTTGAAAGCGAGGTGTCGGAAAGCGGCCTTTCTTGAGTGTCGAGGCCTCTTGATAGGGCAGGGGAGTCAACAGCAGGCCTTTTTGCCTGCTGACGAGTGCTTTGCTCTCGAAGGGCGTCAAGCTCAACGGTCAGATGACGGTTTTGCGAAACAAGTTCACGATTTTGCGATTCCACCGACGCTATTTTACGCTTCGTCTCTTCCCATTGGGCATTGAGTTCCTCTATTTGTTTTTCCTTTTGTGCCAATTGGGTGTTCAATGCGTTGACGCGTCGTTCCTCTTGTGCCAACAAGCGTTGAAAGTTTAAGCCCCGTGCCTTTTCGGCCTGATATTGTTCGGTACTGGTGCATCCCGCTAACAGGGCTGTGCCCAGCAAGCAGAGCATTCTACCCTGAACCATCCATCTGGTTGAGGAGGAGCGAGGCGTATGTTCGGACTGCACTCCGGACTGAGGTTTTGAGATCATCATCAGACTCTCTTGCGAATTGTCGGTGTTGGTTAGGGATGGGAATTGATAGATCCTCATGAATGGCTTGGCAGGTAAGAATAGATAGAGATACTCTGGAATGTCAAATGCCGACACCACGGGATGTCAGAGGACATTCTAGGGGGTTCATTGACCCTCTAGAACGCCTATGTTAGCTTTTGTTTGTGTCGTAAACGTAGGTTTTGTAAAAAACGGTGCATGATGTCTCACAAATCCAAACAACGTCCTGAGCAGCATAGAATGATGGCGGTCGACGGGCTTTTCTTACGTCTGGCCCAGCCCGATACGTCACAGCAAGAGTGGATCGGTGATCGTGAAATTCTTCAACAACTCCTTGCGTGCTGGCTCGTTCTTGATGAAAAAGATCTTCCGCTTTGTCCGCGAGTCCTTGGCCAGCCGGGCATTGGAAAGACGACCTTGGCCATGTCCGCCGCACGGGAGCGGAAACAGGATTTATATATTTATCAATGTACGGCCGATACGAGACCTGAGGATCTCTTGATTACTCCGGTGATTGCCGAAGGGAACACGATTCAGTACCAAACGTCTCCGTTAGTCACCGCGATGGTGACCGGTGGAGTCTGTTTGTTGGATGAAGGCAATCGGATGAATGAAAAAAGTTGGGCTTCCCTCGCGCCCTTGCTCGACCACCGGCGCTCGATAGAATCCGTTGTGGCCGGTATTCAAGTCAAAGCCCATCCAGACTTCCGTTGTTGTGTGACCATGAATGAAGATGCCTCTACCTATGAAGTCCCGGATTATATTCTTTCGCGATTGCAACCTCGTTTGAAACTCGAGTTTCCGGCCCGTGAGCATGAGTTGGCTATCCTTCACTATCATGTGCCTTTTTCTCCACAAGAAATTCTGGCCATAACCGTGGAGTTTTTGCAAAAGGCGCATCAACTCGATCTCGGGTTTTCAGTCAGAGATGGGATTCATGTGGTGCAATATGCGCTCAAACGCTTAGCGCAGGATCCCTCACATCCCTTGTCTCGTGATGAGGTTTGGCGCGAGGCACTCATCAAAGTTCTTGGTGAAGACGCGCTGGATTTAGAGGGGCTTGCTCAACAGCGAAAACGAGCCATCGGCGAGCAAGCGTTCCCCAGAGGATTGGGTGATTTCTTTTTTCAACCTGATGATCCACTCCATCCCGATAAATAATCATTCATGAGTCCTTTGTCGCAACAGGACAATGCGGTTTTCCGGCTTTCTCCTCGCCTTCACGTTGTTCCAATTCGTCACGGCAGTGCCGATGTTGCCCAGACCATTCGAGATCTGTGGCTGACTCATCGGTTTGCTTGTGTCAGTCTGCCTTTGCCGGCTTCCGTTGAGAACCTCGTTGAGGAGGGCATCAGACGGCTGCCTGTCATCAGCCTTGTGGTGATGCCGGAACCGGATCGCAACGAACATTCTGAACACAGTTATATTCCTCTCGACCCTTGCCAACCCGTCATTGCTACGATTCGGATGGCCTTGGAGGAGGGGATTGATCGGGCCTACATTGATCGAGATGTGATGATGTATGAACCAACCGAATATCCTGCTCCCGATCCGTATGCGTTAAAACGTGTCTCTCTTGCCTCCTTTTCCGGTGCCGCACTGCCCTTTCTCCCGTATCCGAAACCGCAAAGCCAACGCTGGTCGCGTATTAAATGGATGGCCTTTAAACTGCATGAGCTTGAGTTAGACTATCGTTCGATTCTGTGTGTCTGTTCCGTTGAAGACTGGCCTTGGCTACGTGATGCGTACCAGAATCGTTGGCCTTATGAGGTTCCCGAACCCCTGGCAGGACGTCCGACGCTCCATCCTGTAGAACCCCGCACGTTGTATTTTCTTCTCTGTGAGTTTCCTTTTCTGACAGAACTCTTCGAGCGGAGGCGAGCCGAAGCTCGTTCCGACGCCCATTTATCTATCGATGGGATCAAGGAACTGCTTCTTGAGACCCGAATGCGATGGTTGGCCACCCGACCGCCCCATTTACAGCAAGAAGCCAATTGGGTAACGCCTCAGTTACTCCAGATGTATTTGCGCTATGTTCGGAACCTTGCATTGGGAGAACATCGACTGACGCCGGATCTTTATACCTTGGCTCTTGCGGCCAAACAATTTGCCGGAGATGATTTTGCCGTGACCCTACTCGAAACAGCAAAACGTTATCGGTATGAACCGGACGAATCATTGCGCGTGTCGTTTCCACCGTATTCCGTAGGCCTTGGCCTACTCAAATCTCCAGAAGGCCGCGTCTCTAGAGCGAAAAATCGGTTAGGCAGCACGCGTGTCTTGTGGAGAACGTTGTCGCTCAAGCCTCGACAGGACCCACGCAAACGACAGCAATGGGCCTATCGTTGGAATCCTTTAGGGCAATGCTCTTGGCCACCGGAAGACCATCGCATTGAAGGGTTGACGGCCCATGTCCGTGAACAAAGTAAGGCGTTACTGGGGGAGGATCTTGCCCGTGTCGACAAATTTACGACTTCGATTCGTGATGGCGTTGATATGCGGGAAACCTTGCGGTATTGGAATCCACAGCAGAAGTTGCCAGACATTTATGTGAAGGAAATTCCGCCGTCCCGCGGCACTGTGGAAATTGTGGTTTTCATATTTGAAGTGCCTGCGGACCCCGCCAAATTTTCGTGGCAGGCCACATGGTATGCGGAACATTCAGAAGAATCCACGCTCTGTTTTTATGCCACCCCGTTTTTAGAAAACATGGTCGGACCAGGTATCGGCCAGGCACAATATGGGGGAACGCTGTTCCAATTTCCACCTCGACCGATTCCGGATATTTGGGAAGATCCCCGGCTCGATTTTTCACAAACCTTGGAGGAGCGACTGATAGCCGGAGCTTCCCTCCATTCCTCGGAAAAGCATATCACGCTTGTGAGTCCCATCCCGCCCTTGGCTCGGTGGAAATACATTGCTAACAGGTTCAAACGCAAACTCATTTCAGTTTCCTTGTCACGGTTTTCAGGGCAAACGGTTGCTCGCTTACGACGATTTCATGTGCTGAATGGGCACGAAATCCGAAGTTTTGCCAGTCAATTCATTCAAGGATAGGTGCAAGTTTAGGACGAGACAGGGTGTTTGCGTGTAGGCATGTCAACATTTGACTCTCCTTCTCATCGTCAAGCTCGGATTGCTGAATTGCACGAGCAGATTCGTCATCACGACCATCTCTACTATGGTCTCGGTAACCCTGAAATTTCAGAT
Organism: Nitrospirales bacterium; assembly: GCA_963422365.1. GTDB lineage: Bacteria > Nitrospirota > Nitrospiria > Nitrospirales > UBA8639 > Bin75. The sequence goes on along the minus strand of OY729426.1, from coordinate 2,027,361 downwards.
TCAGAATACGACAAACTGTTCAAGGCTCTTCAGGATTTGGAAGTGCAATATCCTGCCTTGGTCACACCAGATTCACCGACTCAACGAGTGGGGGGCTCACCTCTCGACCAATTTTCGAAAGTGCCCCACGATTGCCCTTTGTTGAGTCTCGATTCGGTCTTAGTCTTGGATGAAGTGCATGCTTTTGATAAACGCGTGAGAAAAGAACTTGAAGTCAACCAAGTTGAGTATGCCGTTGAGCCGAAATATGATGGGTTATCAGTTGAAATCGTGTATGAAGACGGGCTGTTGATCCGTGGTGCGACAAGAGGAGATGGGAAAATAGGAGAAAATATCACTCCGAATCTTCGAACAATTCGTTCTCTCCCACCTCGTCTGACGATTGACGAGAATGTACCACAGCGAATCGTGGGCCGAGGGGAAGTATATTTACGCCTTCCTGATTTTCAAACCCTCAATCGTCACTTAACCGAGCGAGGGGAAAAGACGTTTGCGAATCCCCGCAACGCCGCGTCCGGCTCACTCAGACAACTCGATTGCCGGATCACGGCATCCAGGCCTTTGGTTATCACCTGTTATGACCTGATGTTCTCTTCTGATTCATCGCTTATGCATCTTACGCATTGGGAGACCGTTTCGATACTCAAAGCATGGGGATTGCCTGTCCCCGAGCAGCGTCGGGTGTGTCACGACATTGAGGAAGTCATCGTCTTTCACCAAAGTATGATGGAACAGCGAGAGCACTTACCCTTTGAAATCGACGGTATTGTGGTGAAGCTCAACTCCCGGGCTCACCAACGACAACTTGGCGAAAAATCAAGAAGCCCGCGTTGGGCGATCGCCTTTAAATTTCCTCCGCGCAAAGAATTGACAACCGTCCAGGATATTGTGGTGTCGGTAGGGCGAACCGGGGCGTTGACACCCATTGCCTTATTAACACCGGTCGAAGTCGGTGGCGTCACGATCGGCCGAGCCACCTTGCATAACGTGGAAGAAGTTGCGCGCAAGGACGTGCGGGTTGGAGATATGGTCACGGTTGAGCGGGCAGGGGACGTGATTCCCGATATTGTCGAGCGGGTTGAGGTTCCCGGTGAACAACGCGCGGCTTCGTTTGTGGTTCCTTCTGACTGTCCGGTGTGTCGATCGGCTGTGGTGCAGGAAGGGCCTGTCTATTATTGTACGGGGCAAACGGTGTGCCCTGCACAGTTAAAAGGGGGAATCCAACATTTTGCCTCCAAAGGCGCCCTCAATATTGAAGGACTGGGGGAGAAAACCGTTGCGCAACTTGTCGACAAATTCTTTGTCAAGGATTTCTCAGACCTTTACCGCTTAACCAAAGACCAACTTTTGAGTCTGGACGGATTCGCTGAGAGATCAGCCACACAGTTACTTGTGGCCATTACGCAAAGCAAAACTCCGTCGTTTGGGCCGTTTCTTTTTGGTCTTGGCATTCACCATGTCGGTCAGCACGTTGCGCATATTCTGGCCTCGCAGTTTGGTTCATTAGATGAGATTCTGATCGCTACACAGGAGAGGCTGTTGGACATTCACGATATCGGGCCTGAAATTGCACAGAGTGTGGTGCACTTTTTTTCCGAACCTCGAAACGTGGCCGTGCTTGAACGCATGAAGGGATTAGGCGTGGAGGTTCAAGTCGTTCCCCGTGAGACGAGTGGGCATGCCGCACCCTTGAGGGGGCAAAACTTTGTGTTTACTGGCGGGCTTGAAAGTATTAGCAGACAAGAGGCCGCACGACGCATTGACGCACTGGGAGGACGGGTCACCTCCAGTGTCAGTCAACACACCACGTATGTGGTCGTCGGAAAGGCCCCGGGTTCGAAATTCGATAATGCCAAACGTGTGGGGGTTGAGGTTCTTGACGAAGCCGAATTTCTTGAGCTGACTCGGACCGCGAACGTTGACTGAGGGAAAGACGAAACCGGTGATGTTATTCGGAAGGGGCTGGCGCGGAGGGTTCAGTTTTTTCAGGAGGCCCGTCTTCCATTTTGTGGATCTGGACGCTCTTAATGGATTTTTCATTGGCATCCCGCACGATCAGCAAACAGCCGTCGATTCGTAGTTCTTCGCTGACCGAAGGAATATGGCCCAGTTGCTGCTGAATGAAGCCGCTGATGGTATTTTGTTCTTCTTCATCTAATTCAACTTTCAGGAATTCATTGATTTTCCGAATTTCAGTTCGCCCACTGACCAAAATTTGATTTTTCCCAATCCGTTTGATCAGCTCCTCGGTAATATCTGTCTCGTCTAAAATTTCCCCCACGACTTCTTCCAAAAGATCTTCTGTGGTGACTAATCCCATGACCCCGCCAAATTCGTTTACGACTACCGCAATATGTCGTTTCTCTTGCTGGAATTGTTTCAGTAAATCATCTGCCTGTTTGGCTTCTGGAATAAAAAGGGGCGGACGGGCCAATTCCTGTAATGTGCGTGTGTGATTCCCCTGGGCCAGTTCACGCAAGGCATGATTACGATAGAGGATCCCCGTCACATTATCGAGGTTTTTATCATAGACGGGGATTCGTGAATAGGTGACTTTAAATAATTCTTCTTTGGCTTCCTCTAAGGAGAGATTGCCATCCATGCCAAACATATAGATTCGTGGTGTCATCACATCTTCCGCCGTGAGATCAGTGAACTCAAAGACATTTTTGATCATCTTGACTTCTTCAGTCTCAAGCACACCGGCTTGGCCGCCAGCCTCCAGCATGATCATAAGCTCTTCTTCCGTCGCAAAATGAACGTTCAAACCCCGTCCGCCTGTCAATTTCAAAATCAGAGGCTCCAATAGGTAGAGAATGGGAGAGAAAAGCTTTTCCGCCCAATAGACGGGATGAGAAAGGATCTGGACAGCCGAGGACGCGTGGTTGACGCACAGTGTTTTTGGAACAATTTCCCCAAAGAGCAGCACAAAAATTGTCAGGATTCCGGTCGCAATCGCAACCCCTTTAGATCCAAAAGATTGAAAAGCGACTAAGGAAACTAATGCCGCCGCCGTCAGATTGACGACGTTATTCCCAATCAAAATGGTCGCAAGCAGGCGTTGAGGGTTTTGTCTGAGAGACAGCGCCCGTTCCGCCGACTGCTTCCCTTCATCTTTCATGGTTTGCAACCGGCTTTCAGGAGTGGAGAAAAACGCAATTTCCGCTCCTGAAAACAACGCAGAGAGTAGCAAACAGATCAGAATAGCAATAAATTCCATAGGAGTCAGATTAGAGCGAAATCCGCATCATAGGCAGGAGGGGAAAAATTTCAGAGAAATCAAGCTCTTTGATTTGAGGGAGCCATGTATTGGGAAACAGTCGAAGAAGAACGCGAAGGGTAGGAAAAAATCCTTACACTGGTGACGAAAATGTCGTCTGGGACCGTCGTCATCCATTGATGGTTATGAGCCTAGCACAGGATTTCATCCCGTATCAACTGGATTCTCAGATTGTTGATAAGAATCTAGAGAATCAACTTGAGTGTTCAGTCTGATCCCTTTGTCGTAAAAAAGTGTGCCGTTCAGATGCCGCCTCTATTGAGAAGGAAACGGTTCGAACTTGTAGCTTTGCTTACTCAGAACGGGAAAAACCGTAAAGACCGGCGTACTATGCGGAATAAGGCCCGTTTCTGTTCCTGGGCTTAAGGTCAAATGTAAATTGACAAAATTAAAACTCAGCCCTTCCTGCCAGGGTTGAGATTGGGCTTCCGCATAGGTCTGAACTTTGTCCGATGCATATGAACGGGTCATCAGCCCTGCCCCTCCTTGAAGCCCATATTCGTACAAATCCGGGGCGCCTTGTATCAAAATGGAAACATTGGAGGCATCAAACCAGATTTTAAAATTGCAACTCACCTGAATAAACGGCCCGAGACTTCCGGTATGTTCAAGTACGGCGAGTGGGTAAGCATATTCCGGAGGCACGTCCCCGGAAGCAGGAACGGACAGGGTGGGAAACTCGGAATCTTTAACGCCGGATACGGACACGAACAATAAATGGGGGTCATCCAATGCAATGTCATAGACCTGTCCATTATGGTAACTGCACAGCTTTCCCATCTCATACCGGAGAGGATACGAGTACCCCATTTTGGCATAAAAAATTCGGATACCGGCTTCGAGCGGATCATCAGGGCGACGGCTGATTTTTAGGTCGAAGGGGAGCATCATATGAAACCCATTCGACCGCACGGCCATGAAGGGAGCACACGCACCGGGGAATTCTTTATGCAAGGTCTCATTGTCCGGTTCGAATCGCTTGGGCGCCCCCCCAAAATGTTGAGAGGTTTTGGCTTCCTTTGTCAGTCGGTACTTGTTTTGGTAATAGGCGCTCGCCCGTTTTTGCGCCAGAACCAAGAAATATTCAGGGAGGTCTGTCTCGACAATCAACGCGTGACGGTCGAGAGACGCATTCCGAGATGATTTCATGGCCTCGGTGTAGATGTTCAACTCGGCGCCGGTTTTCTGAATATCATGATCCAATTCTTTGGCTAACTCAGGGTCAAAGAACCGTGTCGTCGAGAGAAGCTGACGAGCCTTTTGCAGTAATTCCAATTTAAGAGAATAGCGTTTGGGTTCCGCGGCAAAGGCCTGAGTTGTCGCAATGATTAAACTAAACTGTTCTTCCGGAGAAATGCCTAGGGCCGGCAAGTCTTGTTCGCGAAGAAACATTATGGCCAGGGGGCCAAACGCTTCTTCACGGCGGAGACTTAACGTGAGGAGATAGTTGAGATAGGAACGGGCTTCATCTTGGGTCATGAGTTTAAACCTTCGATTATTCTAAGGAAACCGGATCAGAAAGGACAAGGGCATCAGAAGTTCCGTCCGTGAGTCTCAAAGGTGGTCAGAGTGATGGTTTTCATGGCGTTGGCCGTCGTTCAATAGCCACTTCTTGGTCGAAGGCCGTGGATAGCCTCGGCCATGCGGCCACCACTGTTCGGTCAGGGTCGTCTTGCCGACAGGGGGGCTCTCAGCAGGACCACCGTCGTTGCCTTGGAGAGCCCGCTGGTCGTGACGAGAAGGCTGTGTCGTGGAATGGATTGTTGCATGTCAGACTTTATAGGTTAGACATGCGATAATCTCAGTTTACTTGATGGATTCGGCTTCCTACGGTCTAGTCATCGGCGGATAGCCAGGAATTGGGAGTCGTTCGCTATCGGTCAGGCCGTCTGGAACCCAGGGTTCGTGATGGTTGAGATTTGCTTCAGATACTTCGCAATGTCGCTGATTGAAAGCTTTTCACTGATTTGAATCTTCTGTTATGGTTTCCAGCAGGCGTCAATCCGCCGCATCTGGTCAATGGTGAAGCGCAGGACGCTGACCACGTTCTGGATAGTCTCGATTTCATCAAGCGACAGCGTCCGGCCTTTGCGGGATTTGAGGTATTTGTCGAGCACCTGGTAGCCACCGATGTGGAATTCCCACACGTCCTGCGGCACGGGGACAAAATACTGCGTCTTGTTAATATACAGCCGTTCGTGTTGTGCATCGTAGACGGGTTTTTCGACTTTGAAGTTGCCGGCGATGACTTCCACATTTAACTCTTTTAACTCTTGCGGGATGGATTTCAGCAAATGCGCCTGCACCAACTCCCAGCCGAGTTTTGACAGCGCCTCGAACGTCTCGCGTCGGTTCACGAACGGAATACGCGGGAAGTCGATCTTCAAAAAATTCTGATATTTCTCCCGATAACTCGGGCTGTGCAGCACGGCGTAGATGTAGCCCAGGATGTCTTCAGGGCTGTAGTGGTGCGTGTAGTGCGTGTCTACGAACGCCCGGAACTCAGGACTGAAGTTTTCAATGCGCTCTTGACCTTGGAATGGGTCAGCATCCTCGAACGCTTCTTTTTGTCTTTTCTCTTTGTCCGGTTGGGAGTAGAGGTACAAGGGAAAGAGATATCCCCGTTCTCTTGTCTTGTCGGAGACGTAACAATCATCAGTAATGCCATTCGTAAGCAAGCAATGTTGCCATGTTTCACTGACAATTTGTCGACAGGCATGAATTCCCAGATTTGCCCCGGCCAGCATATGGTGCATGACTTTCCCGCGTGGCATACAGTGGAACCCGCGTGAATGGCTGGTATAATAGGTATAGCGTGTGTCAAACGGGCGGTAGGCAATCGGAACTACAAGGTCTTCCGAAAGCCCGCTGTCCTCCAAGTCCTGCTGAGCGAATGCAACTTTCCAGTCTCGTGCGTCGTTTCCTAACTCGTATTTCTGCCGCGCCTCCTCTACCGGCAAAGCCGCAAATTCCTGAACGGTTTTCCAGATTGCAGCTTCGGTGGGCTGGATGGTCAGGCGGTCACGTGCGGTGGTAATACCCACGGAATTGACCGGAAAAATCTCCGTCACCTGCCAGCCCTTCTCGTACTCCTCCCGCAATGCCTCATCCTGCGGAATGAAGAGATAGAAGGGCGTGGACGGATTCAATGCTTTCCACTCAACGGATTCCTTTGCAGCTTCAAGCAACGCTTGATATTTTTCCTTGCGTGTTCCCCACAGGTCGGCGTGATACACGGCCCGCGGCAGATCGTTTTTTTTCACCAGCAGAGAGACCGCCACGCCCTGCTCAATGTCGAACACGTTTTCGTCTTTGCCGCCTTCCGGCGTTTTTTCTTTCTTCTTGGCGTTGCCGTGCAGGTCCAGCACGTACAGCTGATTGAAGGTCTGCATCAGGGATTGGCGCATACCTCGAAAAGTCGGATTGTCCAAAAAGGAATGGTTGGTGATGATGCCGACCACGCCTTCCTCGACCTGCTCCATCTTCCACTGGGCGAAGCGGATGAATTTCACGTAATCGTCTTGTAGCCACTTGGGGTTCTTTTCGCCCAGCGGCTTGCCGTCCACTGTTTTGTAGGCGTCAATTTTCTCCGTAATCCATACGCCGGTGTTCCTGGAATGGCCGGAGTACGGCGGGTTGCCGGTAATCACCAGGATGGGCTTGTCTTTGATCGCCTGGGCTTCCTCTACTTCCCGCGACAGGGCCGGTAGCAGCAAGTTCCGTTGCGGTTCTATAGGTTCCAGCGTGTTGGTCAGGTAGATGTTCAGCCGCTCACCGGGCTGCATGGTGTAGCCCTTATCAAGCAGGAATTGCGACAGCTTCAGATGGGCGACCGTGTACGGCGCGATCAGATACTCAAAGCCGTACAGGTTTTTCAGCACGTGCTCTTGCACGACCTGGGCCCGGACGCCCTCGGATACCGTCTCGAATATCTGTTGCAGCACTTCCAGCAGGAAGGTTCCCGTGCCGGTGGCGAAGTCCAGCACGGTCACGCGCCTGCGGTCGGCCAGCCCGTGGAGGATGCCGAAGGTGTCCTTGAGGATGTCATTCACGGCCCGGACGATGAAGTTCACCACCGGCGGCGGGGTGTAGTACACGCCGCGCGCCTTGCGGGTTTCCCGGTCGTAAGCTTTCAGGAAATCCTCGTAAAAATACACATACGGGTCTGTGGCGAACAGCAGCCGCTCGTCCTCGTTCGGGGACAGTTTACCTTGCCGCTTTGAAAAAGCGAGGTCTTCGTGAATGGCGGTCAGGTCGAGCGCGTTCAGAATGCTGAGGATTTCTTCCACCAGCCATCTGATGCCCCGGTACTCGTCGCGTTCCAGCTCGTCCAGAAAGTCCACCAACTCACGGATCAATGCAAAATTGGTTGGAATATGACGCTTGGCGTTCAACAACGTCACCGCGGTCTGCTCCCCGGCGTTGAGCTTGGCCAGGAACAGGCCGTAGCCAAGCGTTTGGGCAAAGGCGTCGGCAAACTCCTTGAGCGCCAGTTCCTGGAACACCTCTTTCTTGAACACCGCGTACAGCCCGTACAGCCGGCCTTCCTGATGTTCCTTTTCTTGCCGCTCCAACTCTGCCAACAGAAAATCGCGCAGATCGTGACAGCGCACAGCCAGAGCGCGGGATAAGGTGTTGGCATTGCCCAGCTTGTGCGGCGGGACGGACAGGAAATCGGCAATCAGCTTGGCTACTTTTTCTGCCTTGTCCGGGTCGAGCCGTGCCTTGCGGTTGCCCGCATCGCTGGAGTCACACAGGCTTTCGCGCTTGATGATGTGGCTGTCTCTCAGCCATATCCATTCCAGATAGTCGGTGAGGACGACATTGTCGGAAAGCTTTTTATATTTGTCGATTTGAGCGGTTTTCAGAACGGCGTCCAGATCTTCGCCGACTTTCTTGTTTTCCAGGTAACCGACAATCGCTTCATGCCGCTTGAATTTGAAATCAGGCGCGCCGAGTCCCATTTTGTCTTTCTTGGGTTCGTGGATAACGGTGATTGTCGGATTCTCATGGGCGACAATGGCACGCAGCAAATTTTCCAACGGCCCACGCAAGGTATGCTCCGTGGCCTCGGTGAAATCCAACTCCTTAATGGCCTGTAAGTAGTCGCCGAAGAGGCCTGGCACTCTTTCCTGTTGCCTTCCCTGTTAATCTAGCCTGAACAATTCACGCGGGTAAGTACCCGCTGCCTCACGAACGTATTAGATTCAGGTAGTTGGGTTCGATCAATACAGGAGCCACACGGTAACGATAGGTCACCATAAAGCGCTCAATAAAGTCACAATGTCCAAATGTCCTCGGTTCTCAGTTCGCATGATGTTCCTAATCAAGATGCCGCGTCCTGTCACGGGCGTCAAGTCGGAGACTGAAGACAGGGATCGACCAAAGGACCCTTGCGGCGTTCTTATCGACATACCTTCCGATGGCGGGGTATCGAAATGAAAGCGCCGATGACTCAAACGTCAGCTATCAGCCTTGCTTCCCTTGTTCACTGAATGGCCGTGTGGTACGATCCGACACATGGTGACTACGCTCGCATTCGACACACACAAGGCCGTGAAGGCCCTCAAGGAAGCCGGGTTCGAAGACCCGCAAGCCGAAGCTGTGGTTGCCACTGTGGGCGACGCCATCGGCAGCAACGTTGCCACCAAAGCTGATATTGCTGAATTGCGCGCCGCCACCAAAGCCGATATTGCTGAATTGCATGCCGCCACCAAAGCCGATATTGCTGAATTGCGCGCCGCCACCAAAGCCGATATTGCTGAATTGCGTGCCGCCACCAAAGCCGATATTGCTGAATTGCGCGCCGAAATGTACCGCCTTGTACTGACGGCGGCCGTGTCGATCATTGGCTTTACGGCCGGTCTCACAGTTGCACTGGTCAAACTTATTCCGTAGCCTTATTCTGAAGAAAAAGGTCCGCTCTCTGTCTTGTGTGAGTCACACATTATGTCTCGAGGGTGCGGGGCGTGACCATTCCTGTCCATGTCGTTTTGTCTATTAAAGACCTGCCCGTCGTTCCCCTTTCGTTTCGCTTGCGACTTCGTTACTCTTACCTGAAGGCAGATAAGGGAAGTACGAAAAAACGTATCCATCATCCTCGTGTCCGACCACTCCGTCATTTCCGACACTCAACAAGCCCTTGAATGGCCGCAGGTGCTGGAGGTTTTAGCCGCACAGGCGCATTCTTCATTGGGAGCCGATTTATGCCGGCAGTTGCCGTTGGAAGACACGCTTGAGCTTGCGCAACGTCGCATGCAAGAAACCACGGACATGCTTGAGCTTCACAATGTCTCTGTGCCGTTCCCCGCCGTGCAATTTGAAGACTTGACGCAAGCCTTTCTTAAGACTGGAAAAGGCGGAGCATTGGACCTCAAAGAATTGAGCGACCTCTCCGTACTTATCACTGTGAACGAGGCTGTTCGAAGATGTTTAGTCGTCAATCAACAAGCCGTGAAGGCTCTTTTCCCCTATTATGAGTCTCTGCCGGATCTTTCCGAACTTCGACGGGCGATCGACCGTTGTGTGAGCTCGGAAGGAGAAATTCTTGGGCACGCCTCACCGGCTCTGCACGAAGCGCTCCGCCTGGCTCAAGGGTTGAAGCAACGCATGCGCCATTGCATAGAGAACATGGTGGCGTCGTCACGCTACCGAGAGTTGCTGCAGGAACCGTACTATGCCCAACGAGAAAACCGATACGTTTTACCGATCAAAGCCGAGCGTCAGCATGATCTCCCTGGAATTGTTCATGATATTTCGGCCAGTGGTGCAACGGTGTTTATAGAACCCCGTGAACTCATTGACTTGAATAATCAGATCAAAGTGGCCGAGCTTCAAGTTACTCGTGAAATCAACAGGATTCTTCAAGAACTCACGGACCGAGTGGTGGATCATCTGCAAGACCTCCGGAGCCTGTTGCAGGTCTTGACCACCTTGGACTGTATCGGAGCCAAAGCACGTCTGAGTATCCTCATGAACGCGAGACCGGTTCGTCTCAATGCAGATGGGCACATTCGTCTGTGGAAAGCGCAACATCCCCTGCTTCTTTTGGCCAAAAAGCCCGTGGTTTCCAACGATGTCATGTTTGAGAAAGATTTCACCGCGTTAGTGATTTCTGGCCCCAATACCGGTGGAAAAACCGTGCTGCTGAAGTTGTTGGGCCTTTGTAGTTTGATGGTGCGCGGTGGCCTCCATCTTCCCTGCGGGGACGGATCAGAGATGGCATTTTTTGAGGAAACCTTTGCGGACATCGGTGATGCGCAAGACTTGACCAAAGATCTTTCCAGTTTTTCCGCCCACATCGGAAAAATTATCAATCTGCTCAAGAGCATCCGGCATCGCACGGGAGGGGAGTCTCCTCACGCGTTGGTTCTCCTTGACGAAGTCATTGGTTCAACGGATCCTGCCGAAGGAGCGGCCCTGGCTGAAGCGCTCCTCCGTCGATTTGCCGAGCTCAATCTCAAGGTTGTTGTGACCACGCATTACAATTCATTAAAAACCTTGGCCCTTTCGACCCCAGGGTTTCTGAACGCAAGCCTTGAATTCAACGTGAACACGCTTGCCCCGACGTATCGGTTTATTCCTGGAATTCCCGGCGGATCCTCCGCGCTTGATATTGCCGGTCGCCTAGGAATGGATCCGTTGATTCTTGCCCATGCCCTGAGCTTGGTCCATCAAGAAGATCGTCAACTCGATCATGTCTTTGCGGATTTGCAACATACTCATCAGGAGTTAAAAGAAGCATTGGAAAAAGCCCAGGCACAACGCGAGGTTGCCGACCGAGACGCGACGGAAGCCCACACGATTGCCGAACGATTGCGCACGATCGAACGCAACGAAATAAAAAAAATGAAAAAGAAGTTTCGTGAAGATCTGGCGGCTGCCCGTATGGAGATTCGCCGGATCATCGAGTCGTTACATCGGCAACGGACATGGCCTCACGCGCAAGAGGCCCAGCACCGTTTACAACATATTCAAGCATCCGTCAATCAACAAACCCAGGCGGCTTTCGAGACCATTCCGGTTGAATCTCTTGAAGAAGGCGATGTCGTGGAAATTGGCAACCTGGAAACTCTGGGGAGGCTCCTTGAAAAGCCTCAGGGTAAGAAACACGTTCGTGTGCAAGTCGGTGCAGCTGAAATGTCCGTTCACACCGAGCGACTTGTTGGGCTCAGAAAAGAGGAAGGCATGCTGGATAGGTTCTCGCATCCTGAGAAAATCTCACTGCGCGAGTCGAACCCGAGCCTGCCATCATTGTCCGACGAAGACGTGCAACAGGGATCAACGATGTCGGGTTTCGCTAGGATTGATCTACGTGGAAAAACGGCGGAAGAAGCCCTTGAACAATTGATAACTCAATTAGATCAGGCTTTGCTACACAACTCCAAGTCCGTCCGAATTATTCATGGGCATGGGACAGGAAAGCTCAAGGCCGCGATTCGACACTTTCTTGCGCAGTCGGCCTATGTATCAGTGTTTCGACCGGGAATGCGGGAGGAAGGCGGAGATGGCGTTACCGTGGCGGAGTTGACGTAGCGGGTGATGAACCTCGATGTGGAGGTTCATTCGTTAAGGCGATGGCGACGTTACGCTGAAATCCTGAAAACTTCGCGCGTCGAATAGGGGAGGTCGCAAAGGTTCGGGTAAATTCCTCCTCGTTCAATGCCGAGAGTCGAGATAAGTTTGGGCTCTGTGTCGGACCGGTAGGATAGAAGGTCGGTTCGTCCGTGGCCGAAGCAAAGGCATTATACGGACACACGTCTAAACAATCATCACAGCCAAAGATGCGATTTCCCATGTGGGTTTGTAGGTCTTGTGCCAACGAATGTCTGTCTTCACGATACTCGATGGTGAGATACGAAATGCATTTTGTGGCATCGACGACATAGGGTTCGACTATGGCTCCGGTCGGACAGGCTTGGAGACACAAGGTGCAAGTCCCACAGAGGTCGGCTCCCGGTTCGTCAGCTTCCAACTCCGCGGTTGTCAAAATTTCTCCGAGAAGAAGCCATGACCCAAAGGTAGGGGAAACAAGATTGGAATGCTTGCCTATCCATCCTACGCCAGCTTGCTGAGCCCAGAATTTTTCCATCACCGGGCCCGTATCGACATAACTGCGTGTGTGACAATTCGGCTCAAGCGACTTGAGTACGAGTTCGAATGCCTTGAGTTTTTTCTTGAACACACGATGGTAATCTTTACCCCAGGCATACCGGGCAATCCGCCCATTTCCCTGTTGTTCATCCGGAACAATATCAGTCCAGTAATTGATGCCGAGGGAAATAATCGAACGGCAATTCTGCAACACCTGAGAGGGATCGGAACGCCGTTCAGGATTTCGTCCTATCCACTCCATCGTGCCATGGTAGCCTTGGAATAACCAATTCTGTAAGCGATCGAAAAGGTCTTTGCAGGAAGGATTCGTCGGAGAGGAATCTTGGTCCGTGGTCGACGATGAGACGCGGGCAATGCCCACCGCATGAAAACCCCGTTCGAGTGCAGCTTGTCTCAGAAGATTTGTTGTCGAAGACATAAGGTGGAAGCGGAGTGAAAACCCTCGATCGTCTCCGATTAATCTTTATAGATTTTTCTCGGTTGAATGGTCGCAGAAGGACTGTCTCCACACGTCAACATCACGCTAAAGCGGGCCGAACAATTATCAGTGCCGCAAGGACCACAGGAACCGACAATCTTGGTTTTCCAGTCTGTCTTTTCCTGATCAATTGCACAGCTTGTCTTGCCGCCTTTGGAGACGTCAATCCACGGGGCGTCAAAACCAGGAAGGTTTGCGACTTGGCATCCTGAAGGTATCGGCACTTCACACGTGCGACCTTGCTCTCCCTTGACCATGCCCATGTTGCAAATCGATTCCGTCCGAGGTTCTGCATTGGCCGCCAAGCCATCCATGAATAAAATTCCGCTTAACATAGATATCACCAAGACGGCCAGTACCAAGTGTTTCATAATCCGAGTCCTCTTTCGAATCTTCTCATTTCAGAAGCAGCGGGAGAGTTCTTTACCAGAGAACTATAGAACTCTTCAGGGAGCGAGAGCAAGCCTTTTCCAATGTTCTGTCATTGCCTTGTCTGTGCCATTCTGAGCCGTAGGCGAAAGAATCTCGTAGGCCGCGTCTCATGCAGCCCAGAAGAGGTGCGATAAGGCATACCCTTGCTCCGAGCGTGACCTCGGCCCTATGAGACCCTTCGCGTTGATCAGGCCGACAAAAGGATAGTGCAAGAGACGAATGTGGCTCAAAAAAAAACGAAGGCCCGAGAAAATTTCCCCGGGCCTTCGATACGAACAGACAACGCTTTGAGCGTTGTTACATCATACCGCCCATGCCGCCCATACCGTGGTCATGGCCGCCCATGCCGCCGGCAGGCTCTTTCTTTTCCTCCGGCAAATCGGTCACGATCACCTCAGTGGTCAACATGAGCCCGGCAACGCTTGATGCATTTTGTAATGCACAACGCGTGACTTTGGTTGGGTCGATGACGCCAGCCTCAACCATATTGACGTATTCGTCAGTGGCGGCATTGTACCCATGGGTTGGCTTAGCAGTGCGTACTTTGTCGACGATGATCGAGCCTTCGACTCCGGCATTTTCTGCAATCAACCGGATCGGCTCTTCGCACGCCCGCCGAACAATATTGACACCAAATTGTTGATCACCCTCTAATTGCATTTTTTCCAAGGCGGGAACGGCCCGAAGAAGCGCGACTCCACCGCCAGGGACAATCCCCTCTTCAACCGCAGCTTTCGTCGCATGCAGAGCGTCTTCAACGCGGGCTTTCTTTTCCTTCATTTCGGTTTCCGTTGCAGCCCCGACGTTAATGACCGCCACACCGCCTACGATTTTTGCTAACCGCTCTTGAAGTTTTTCACGGTCGTAATCTGAGGTGGTTTCCTCGAGTTGTGCCTTGATTTGCTTCACTCGGCCTTCAATCTTCTTGGGATCTCCAGCACCTTCCACCACCGTGGTATTATCTTTGTCGATGGTCACTCTCTTGGCACGACCAAGATCCGTGAGTTTCACGTTCTCCAATTTCACGCCCACTTCCTCGGAAATAACTTGGCCGCCTGTCAGAATGGCAATGTCTTCCAGCATGGCTTTCCGACGATCCCCGAATCCCGGGGCTTTGACCGCCGCGATATTCAACGTGCCGCGAAGCTTATTTACGACCAAGGTCGCCAACGCTTCACCCTCAACATCTTCAGCCACAATGACTAACGGTTTCCCCATTTTGGCTACTTGCTCCAAGATGGGGAGTAAGTCTTTCATGGCACTGATTTTCTTTTCGTGGATGAGCAGGAACGCATCTTCGAGAGCAGACTCCATGCGTTCCGCATTGGTCACGAAATAGGGAGAAATGTACCCGCGGTCAAATTGCATGCCTTCGACCACGTCCAGTGAGGTGCTCATGGACTTGGCTTCTTCAACGGTAATGACGCCGTCTTTCCCGACTTTATCCATGGCTTCAGCAATCAGGTCACCAATGGTGGGGTCATTGTTAGCGGAAATGGAGCCGATTTGCCCAATTTCTTTCTTGTCTTGACAGGGCTTGCTGAGGTTCTTCAACTCCGCAGTGGCCACTTCAACGGCTTTATCAATGCCACGCTTCAATTCCATAGGATTCGCACCGGCGCTGAGGTGTTTCACCCCTTCGCGGAAAATAGCTTGTGCTAAAACCGTGGCGGTCGTGGTCCCGTCACCAGCCACGTCACTAGTTTTACTGGCCACTTCTCGAACCAATTGGGCCCCCATGTTTTGATAGGGATCTTTGAGTTCAATCTCTTTCGCAACGGTCACTCCGTCTTTGGTAATCGTAGGTGCGCCAAACTTCTTATCTAAAATGGCGTTCCGACCCTTTGGTCCCAAAGTGGCCTTCACGGCATTAGCCAATTGATTCACGCCCTGGAGAATCGCACTCCTACCTTGATCACTATACAGTAGCTGCTTCGCCATAATCTTCCTCCATTAAATTAAAGTATCACTTAAATTTTGTTCTTCGGTATTGGTCAAATTGTTTAGGAATCAACAAAGATTCCTAAGATGTCTTCTTCTTTCAGAATCAAACAATCATCGTTTTCAATTCGGATTTTGGTTCCAGAATACTTATCAAACAGGACTTGATCGCCGACCTTTAAGGTTTTGACGTCTCTTCCGACCCCTTCAATCGTTCCCCGTTGGGGTTTTTCTCGTGCGGAGTCAGGTACATAAATGCCTCCAGCCGTGCGTTCGAGTTCTTCTGTGTACGTCACAAAGACTCGGTCGCCTAGGGGCAAAAATCCTTTGGCTGCTGTTCCCGTGGTTTCGTCTTTTTCCTTTGTTTGTGTGGCCATGTGACAACTTCCTCCTTTGGTTAAAAGTATCGGCTCTTGATGTGTAGTGAATGGACGATATTGTTTGAACATGCTGAGATTCGAAGATCTCATGCAATAGCTAGATCAACAGGTAAGGCCTGTTTTATGAAAGTCAAGATCCAAAGATGAAAAAATGTGGATAGTCTGCAGGATCGGAGGGGTTTCTTGGAATTAGTTCCCTAATGCTTCAAAATCCTTTAATTCTGTTTTCAGAAAGTCACGTAACCTCTTGATTATTCTAGCTTCTAATTGCCTTGATCGTTCCTTCGTAATGGAATACTTTCGACCGATTTCTTCAAGAGTCAATGGCGTTTCCGAAAGAAGTCGGTTTCGCAGGATATCCTCGTCTCGCTCATTCAGGGTCTTTGAAAATTCCCCAAGCTTTTTCCGAAATAAAAGCTTCAATTCCTTTTGGGCGACGGCCTCGTCGATTCGGAGTATTGGGGCGGGGAGCAACTCAAGAAACGTGCCTTCATCTTTGTGTCTGCTAATAGGTTGGTCAAGGGAGAATTCCCATCCGCTCAACCGCTGGTCCATTTCCAGAATGTCCCGTTCTCGCACTTGAAGCCGATCAGCAAGAAGTTTGGCATCCGGCACGAACCCCTGTTGTTCAAGTTTGGCTTTTTCCTTCTTTAAGTTATAAAAAAGTTTTCGTTGCTCTTGTGTCGTCCCGATTTTCACTAATCGATGGGACTGTAACAAATACCGGAGGATATGCGCTCTGACCCACCAAGCAGCATACGCATAGAAACGTACATTGCGGGAGACGTCGAATTTTTTCATGGCTTGCATCAACCCAACGTTCCCTTCCTGAATGAGGTCCATCTGATCGGCACCGGTATGAGCATATTCTGAAGCGATGGCCACCGATATGCGGAGATTGGCTAAAATCAGCTTGACAGCTGCCTCTCGACTGCCTGTTACCCGATATTCGTGAAAGAGATGTAATTCTTCTTCCTTGGATAAAAAAGGGTATCGACGGACTTCAACGAGGTAGCGTCCCAGCGCCGTGGTGGGAACAAGATCCGTTGACTCGGCTTGCTCGGACGGAGAATCACTCACAGATTTCGCAACATCGAGAGGGAGATCGTTCTCCTCCTCAGGGTCAAATGAAAATTCAGCGTCGATAGGTGGAGGGAGATCCTGCTCGGGCGAAGAAAAATCCTGCTCGTCAAGCTGAGGCTGGTCCTGTTGCTGAGAAGGTTTCAGGTTTTTCATCTAAACAACTCAGTTTTTTTTCGAGACTCTGAAAAATCAACGAAAAAGATAAAGAATGCTCGGCAGGGTCATATAAAGATACTTCTACGTTCCAGAATTATAAACACTCTCCTGGAGAATCACAAAAAAGTCTCGTTTCAGTGCCAGACGGTTTCCAATAAGAAAACGCTCATGAAAGGGGAAGGTTTTCAGAGAAACAACTGGCAGGAACGTCATAGAACGAACCAGAATAGAAATTGAATCAACTCAGCCCAAAGGGGAACAAAGGAGCCTAGAGGGATCTTCCGCTTGACAGAGTTCTAAGTTCATTATAGATCATTGCCTCTGGCAATATGTGAACGGACGTTTAATGAGATGTTTGTCAATGTCATTGACGAAAAGTCCATCCTGTAAGATGCAAGCTGTTTACTATCAAAAACTCGTGGGCAATCTGTTGGTTGTTTCTGTAGCAGCCGCCAGCGTGGGGCTGTTGACGTCTGCGGTGCTCGCTCCAATTTTAAACAGTCTGTCATTTCCGGCAGGAGAACCGTACTACAATTTTCTGGCTAATATTTGCCATCAGAATTTCTACAAGGTGTTTTTTATTTTTGGGCATCCGACTGGTCTATGCGCTCGATGTTGCGGAGGTTATTTGGGTATCATCCTTGGAACAACGTTTGTTTATTATTTTCAAAGAAAAAGTCATTCCACTATTACAAACTTGACGTTTTACTCATTAGGAACAACATTCCTGATTCTCGCAATAATTGAAGCGTTAATCGAATTAGGCGACCAAAATCCAATGCGGTTCCTCAGCGGCCTGATGGGAGGGGTTGGGACAGGTCTGGCCCTTGCTTCATTAACGGCAATAATTTTTACTATTGCAGGTGGTCGATGCAAAACAAAAGATCTATTTTGTTGGTCATAATCTGTTTTCAATTCCTGTCTTGCCCTGTTTTTGCAGAGACGGTTAAATTGAATGCTGGCACATTCGTTCCTGTCCTTCTCAATCAAACTCTTTCTTACGGAGATCTCCATACTGGAGACTTTCTCCCGTGCAGAGTAGGCGCAGATGTCGTCGTTGATGACAAAACGGTTATTGAAAGCAACACGCTGGTCACAGCCACTGTCTCATTTGCTGAAGAACCGCGTATGGGTGGGCGAGCGGGAAAACTGTCCATATATTTCGTCAACACAACCGCCGTTGATGGACAAAGAGTATTGTTGCAAGGAAGCAAAACGTATGTGGGCGAAGACGAGACTACTGGTACTGTCGTTGTTGGGGTTGTTCTTTGTCCTTTAGCACTGATAAACAAAGGTGGGGAAGCAACTCTTGGAGAAGGAACACAAGGACATGCCGTTGTAGCAACAAATATTGACATCGAAGTGCCGAACTAAAAAACCATACTCGTCCCCGCGTTTGACCGAAAACGAAATTTGTTTGGTTCGGCTTCGCGCCAATTTCTTCTCTCGTTCATAATTCGGCCAACAATGATTCCAAGCAATTGCCGATGTGCTTCTTGTCGTTGGCCAGAGTCCCCTTGTTTTTCCAGCTAAGCGGTAGCATTCAGTATTTTTGAAATCATTTCCACTCTCCAGTCGTCTATGTTCTGGACAGTGTTTGCGTTTCTCCTCAGTTATGAGATGAAAGCCCGTAGGATAATCTTTGCGTTTTCATAATCGTTTTTATACTGCGTATGATACCGTATGATACGGGCTCTGTCAGACTCATTTCATCATTCAAAAAGGCTCTTGACAGTCTTACTTCCTTGACTTCCTGCAATTTTTTGATTCGCGTTTGTCTATGAAAACATACGCGCTCAGAAGTGGCCATTGGCCCTCTTTGTTGGCCGGCTGGCTCCATTTTGAGGTGAGTTTTGTCGTCTGGCTTTTGATCGGTGCATTGGGCGTTGCCATTGCGCAGGACTTCGCATTAAGTGCCACGCAGAAAGGGTTGTTGGTCGCGACTCCCTTACTTGGTGGGGCCCTGTTACGCATTGTGGTCGGGCCTTTCACCGATCAGTTCGGCGCGAAACGGGTAGGACTCGGAATTCTCTGGCTGGAAGTGGTGGCCCTGTTGTTGGGATGGCTGTTTGGTCAAAGCTATGCCCAAATGCTTGGGATTAGTCTTTTGCTTGGGTCTGCAGGGGCAAGTTTTGCCGTTGCGCTTCCCGTTGCGAGTCGAGCGTATCCGCCTCAGCGTCAAGGTCTGGCCATGGGAATCGCCGCGACTGGAAATAGCGGGGTCCTCTTGGCAACCTTTTTTGCCCCACGTATTGCAGCCCATGTCGGATGGCACGGGGTGTTTGGCTTGATGATCTTGCCTGTCGTGGTCACCGCCGTGGTGTTTTCGCTGATTGTCCACGATCGTCCTTTGCAAAATGCGTCACAAAGCAGGAAGAGCCTGACAGCCTCTTTCCGCATGGTCTTTCAGGAACGATTCATGCAGAGGTTGTGTTTCTTCTATGGAGTGACATTTGGAGGGTTTGTTGGATTTTCAAGTTTTTTGCCGATTTTTTTTCATGATCAATATGGATTGGATATGATCACGGCAGGGACCATGACGGCGTTATGCGGGCTTGCAGGAAGTATCGCAAGGCCGGTGGGAGGCCATTGGGCCGATCGGATTGGCGGCCTCAACTTGCTCCAAGGGGGATTTCCCATTATCGGGGGGTTGTGCTTTCTCTTGGCATGGTTGCCGCCGCCCTTATGGGCCTTTCCATTAACCGTGACAACTCTTCTTCTCTTAGGCTTCGGCAATGGGGTTGTGTTTCAGGTGGCGTCACTACGCTATCAGAACATGATGGGAACAGCTTCGGGATTTATTGGAGCAGCCGGTGGCCTCGGCGGATTCTTTCTCCCATTCTGGTTTGGCCTGCTAAAGGATTTTACAGGGACCTATGCAAGCGGATTCCTGGTCTTTGTCGTCCTGACGGGGATTGCAACCGGCAGTGTGATCTCCATTCAACGCTCCTTGCCCATTTCGAGAAAAGAGGAAGCCTCAGACCCGCTGTAATCCCACTCTCGCAGGCTGTGATTCGTATACTTTCCATTGACAAGGCGAGTAGAAACCCCATATAAAACTTAAGGATTTGCTCAGAAGACCGCCGAAAGCTTCAGGATGACGTTCTGAACAGGAAAGGGTCTCATTTCTGCGGACACCCCCCCCCTCAAATTTGACAAGGGATTGCATGCATGACTCCCGTATTTAATACCATCGACCAGGCCCTTGATGACATTCGTACCGGGAAATTTATCATCCTGGTAGACGATGAAGATCGTGAAAACGAAGGCGATTTGGTGATGGCTGCCGAATCCGTCACCCCGGATGCTATCAACTTTATGGCCAAACATGCCCGTGGTCTCATCTGTCTGACCCTCACGGCCGACCGAGCGAACCAACTTCATTTACATCCTCAGACTGCAGACAATACCGCGCCATTCGGAACGGCCTTTACCGTGTCCATCGACGCCGCGCGAGATGTGACCACAGGGATTTCGGCTGCAGACCGGGCCACGACGATCCGCATGGCGGTCAACCTCTCCTCCAAACCCTCTGATTTCGCGAAGCCGGGACATATTTTCCCTCTACGGGCTCACGATGGAGGAGTTCTCAAGCGAGCTGGCCAAACCGAAGGATCCGTTGATTTGGCCCGTATGGCTGGCCGGTATCCGGCTGGGGTCATTTGTGAAATCATGAATGACAATGGAACCATGGCAAGGATTCCGGACCTCATGGAATTTGCCAAACAACACGCCCTCAGGCTTATTACCATCAAGGATCTCATTCAATATCGGTTATCACGTGAGACCTTTGTCAAAAAATCCGTGAGCGCCGAATTGCCGACAATTTTTGGAAATTTTGAAGCCTGGGTCTTTGAAAATGAACTGGATAGTGGAACGCATATAGCCTTGGTCAAAGGCCATATTGATGAATCGCCCACCCTCGTTCGAGTGCATTCCGGCTGTCTCACGTCGGATGTCTTTGGCTCCTTGCGTTGCGACTGCCGTGATCAGCTCCACCGCGCCATGGCCGTCATTGAAAAAGAAGGTAAAGGGGTTTTACTGTATTTGAATCAAGAGGGGCGGGGTATCGGGTTACTGAATAAAATAAAAGCCTATTACCTGCAAGACCAAGGCAGCGACACCGTCGAAGCCAATCTCAAACTAGGATTTAAACCGGACTTGCGAGATTACGGCATCGGTGCGCAAATTTTAGTCAACTTGGGACTCAAGCAGATCCGTCTCATGACGAATAACCCACGAAAGATTGTCGGGATTGCGGGATATGGCTTGACGGTGGTCGAGCGCGTCCCCATCGAAATCGATCCCCAAGAAACGAATGTCCGGTATCTTCGAACGAAAAAGAGCAAGCTGGGTCACCTGTTAAACAACGTCTAAGTGTTTCAGCCTCTCAATGCCAAGAGAGAGGTTGAATCACCCTGTCCTCCCATGAACCCCACTGAAGGAAATCTGCATGCTCAGGAACTGCAATTTGGAATTGTGGTGAGTAAATTCAATGAATTTGTCACCAGTCGTTTGGAAGTTGGTGTGCTTGAGACCTTAAAAAATCATGGTTCACCGGAGAACAACATTCAAATCGTTCGGGTTCCGGGAGCATTTGAAATCCCATTAGTGGCCAGGCAATTAGCCCGCTCCAGACAGTTCGACGCCGTGATTTGTGTAGGAGCCGTCATTAAAGGTGAGACCCCTCATTTTGATTATATCAGTGCGGAAATGAGTCGGGGCATTGCCCAAGCCTCTTGGGATACGGGCATTCCTATTGTCTTCGGGGTCTTGACGACCAATACCGCGGAAGAAGCCTTGGCCAGGGCAGGCACCACTGAAGTTAACCGCGGTACGGAAGCCGCGCGCACCGCCATTGAAATGGCAACCCTCATGAAGGAATTGCACGAAATTGATCGAAAGCCGACCGGCTTCCGGCAACGGTAATCAGAAATGTCTGCGAAGACGACCGCCATGGCAATACGGGAACGATCCAATAACTCTTTACCCAAACCCCGACGAGGGTATACACGGCATGATGCGCGTGAATTGGCGCTTCAAATTCTTTTTCAATGGGATTTTCATCAGTCTACTGAATTTGGGCTGGAACAATTTTGGTCACAACGAAAAGCGTCGCAATCGGTTCGAGTGTTTGTGTCTCAGTTAGTCACCGGTGTTCAAACCCATCAAGTTGAACTCGATGACCTCATTACCACCTATGCACGAAACTGGACGGTGGATCGCATGCCCGTGGTGGATCGCAATATTCTGCGACAAGCAATGTATGAATTGCTCTGGGTCCCTGACGTGCCGGCAAAAGTAACGGTGGATGAGGCTCTCCAATTAGCCGGAAGCTTTGCGGATGATGAGACCAAACGATTTGTCAATGGGGTCTTGGATCAATTCATCAAACAAGACGCGAGACTGGAGCCCAAACGCAGTGCTCTCGCCCTTTAACTCATTTTTGTGGTGGCGAATCGACCATATCCCTGTGATGAACAAACTGTCTGGTATGACACATGGTGATACCCGGTCGTTTATCACGACATTTGAAAAGACGTTATGGCGCGATCTAAAGTAGCTGTTTCCCTTCATAAGCAGATGCTTCGACAGCTCGACGGGTGAGTGGCGGAGTCCGTCTTTCCCAGCAGGAGTCAAGCCATTGAAGTGGCGGTGCAAGAAAAACTGGCGCGCTTGGAACAGGGACGCTTGGCCCGTGAGTGTGCGAAACTCGATCCGAATTTTGAAAAGGCATTGGTTGAAGAAGGATTTGCCAGGACTCGGTTGAATCCGGTACGAGGACGTGAGCATGCCAGACAACGACCGGTATGAATCCTCAGCCATGACGTCTTCAACGAGCCTTCAAACACCATCATTGTCGTGGCGCTGACCAGCCAACCGCAACATGCAGGCTTTTCTCTCACACTTGAACTCCATGAAGCTAGGCTGCTGCGACCGTCATGGGTGCAAATCAGGCAAGTTCGCACGCTTGCCGTTGAAAAAATTGGAAAGCGTCTGACGGCGTTTCAGCCTGAAGACTTGCCGCGTGTCATTGAGGGTCTCAACGAAATCATTAGTTCCGGCCCCGGGCATGGAGGCGATGCGCTACCGCACGTACCGACCGAACCCGAACTGCACAAGGCAGCCTCATGATTGAACGCTACACCTTACCCCGCATGGGGGCTGTATGGACCAGGAAACGGAAGTATGAAACCTGGCTGCAAGTCGAACTGGCCGTTTGTGACGCGCGTGAAGAAACGGGCGAAGTCCCCAAGGGAGTGGCACGACGGATCAAACGAAACGTCACCCTCGATCCGGACCGAATCGAGGAAATTGAACAGATTACCAAACATGATGTGATTGCGTTTTTAGAATCCGTTGCTGAGCAGGCAGGCCCACCAGCTCGGCATTTGCACGTGGGGCTGACCTCCTCCGATGTTCTCGATACCGGACTTGCCATCCAATTAGTTGAGGCGGTGGGAATTATCCTGGAAGATCTGGATGCCTTATTGAACGTGCTACAAGCTCAAGCCTTCGAGCACCAAAAGACAATAATGGTAGGACGATCCCATGGCATTCACGGCGAACCCATCTCTTTAGGCTTTAAGTTTGCTATTTGGTACGAGGAATTCACACGTCAACGCAAACGCTTGATTACTGCCGGGGAGGATATTGCCGTTGGAAAACTGTCCGGGGCCATGGGCACGTTTGCACACCTTCCGCCGCGGATGGAAAACATCATCTGTGCGAAGCTGGGGTTGAAACCAGCTCCCGTTTCGAATCAAGTGGTGCAACGGGACCGACATGCCGCGTTTGTGACCACCTTGGCCCTTATTGCTGCAAGTATCGAAAAGGTGGCCACCGAAATTCGCCATCTTCAACGAACCGAAGTCTTGGAAGCCGAGGAATATTTTAGCGTCGGGCAAAAGGGGTCTTCCGCGATGCCGCATAAACGAAATCCGGTAGGCTCTGAAAATCTCTGTGGCCTTGCGCGAGTCATCCGAGCCAATAGTCTCGCCGCGTTAGAAAACGTCGCACTGTGGCATGAACGTGACATCAGCCACTCGTCGGTCGAGCGTATTATTCTTCCGGACAGCACGATGGTGATTGATTACATGGTCGTGCGCTTAACACAACTCCTGAAAAATCTGGTGGTGTATCCGGAACGGATGCTGAAAAATTTAAACTTGACCGGCGGGTTGGTATACTCCCAACGCGTGTTATTGGCTTTAGTGAATCACGGGATCGAACGCAAAGCCGGATACGAAGCGGTTCAACGCAATGCCATGAAAGCCTGGGAAGGGCACGGGACCTTTCACGATCTCGTGTCTCAAGACCCGTTGATCTCAAAAAAGTTGACACAAACTGAGGTCAACGCCTGCTTCGAGCCGCAATGGTACGTTCGTCACCTCAACGAAGTGTATCGTCGAGTCTTTGGCTCAAAAACCGTCTCTAAAAAAGTGGGGCAAGGACAGGCGAGAAAAGGCAGGACTCGCTCATGATCAAGGCAACAATCCACGTCACCTTGAAATCGGGCATTTTAGATCCTCAGGGGCGAGTCATCCAGCAATCGTTAGAGACCTTAGGGTTTTCCAGCGTGAACGATGTCCGGGTGGGAAAATTTTTGGAAATCAAACTCAATGAAAACGACCCGGCTCAAGCAGAAGAGCAACTAAAAGCCATGTGTGAAACACTACTCGCCAACACGGTCATTGAAGAATATCGGTATGAACTGGAACTTCAGCCGTCAGTGCATCCATCATGAAATGGGGCGTCATCGTTTTCCCTGGGTCCAATTGTGATCGCGATTGCGTGCATGTTTTGTCAGATGGGCTAGGGCAAGACGTCAACCTCATCTGGCATGGCGAAACTTCTCTGGGTGAGAGAGAGGCGATCATCTTGCCAGGAGGATTCTCTTATGGAGATTACCTGCGTACCGGTGCCATTGCGCAGTTATCGCCCATTATGCCCGCAGTCAAAGAATTTGCCCAGGCAGGAGGGTTGGTACTGGGAATCTGCAATGGCTTTCAGATCTTGCTTGAGGCAGGGTTATTGCCCGGAGCCATGCTGCCAAACATTGGACTTTCCTTTATTTGTGAAGATGTCTGGGTGAGAGTGGAACATGCCGATACCCCGTTTACACGACACTATGAACCCGGACACGTGCTACGATTCCCCATTGCCCATGCTGAGGGCAATTATCATACCGATCCGGTGACCTTAGCCTCACTCCAAGCCAATGCCCAAATCGTGTTCCGGTATTGTCAGGAAGACGGAATCGTCACAGAAGAGGCTAATCCCAATGGTTCCCTCGATCATATTGCAGGGATTTGCAATACAGCAGGCAATGTTTTGGGTCTCATGCCGCATCCCGAACGCTGTGCGGAATCCGTGTTAGGCAGTCAAGCAGGGCAATTAGTGTTTCGCTCTATGATCGATGCGACCATGGCACAGCAACCGTGCCCTGAGTAGGGTTCTTTCTCGACTAGACGATGGTCTCTCTGTTCGTTGTGATCTTCCCCTCAATTTCCCGTCTAGTATTGTCCTGGAAAATAGCATCTGAGGGAGAAGCCTCTGGATACTTCTGGCCGAGAGCCTGAAGGTCTTGGGATGGCGGCTCGCTTAAAATTGAAACCAAAACTTTAACTTTTCCTATATTGGATTAAGGGTAACTTTAGGTTTACATGAATTTTTGATGTTTCTTTCAAGAAAGCACAGGCAGAGTGTTTAGGATATGAAAAAGGGATATATGTTGTTTGCACGGATGGACTGAACGGGATGACCACTTGCGCAAGGGCCATGAATTGCCCTGAAATAATGCTAGGATGTTAGGTCAAATCCAAAAGAGACGCGAACTTGTTGGAAATATTGGTGCCGAGGGGCAGAATCGAACTGCCGACACCAGCCTTTTCAGGGCTGTGCTCTGCCAACTGAGCTACCTCGGCACGAGATAAGAGTGGATTGGCAAGAAACGTATTGCCGATTCGCTGAAACAGCGAAGGCGACATTGTGTAACAGGATTGCATAAAGAAAATCAAGGGGATTGCGCAACCGACGCCTCATTTGACAACCCCATGGAAAAGACTGGGACCATTGTAGGTACTCAGGTTGTCAGAACACGGCCCTGTAGGGACGCATCTCATGCGCCGATTTCATCTCCGACACCGTGGAACCTTGACCTTGTTCATGAGGCACGGGTATTCTCGCTTCGACGTAAGATAATCACCGACGTTACCCCATACATCACATTTTGAGGGCCGAACAGTATGAGTGCAGAGGAAATTCAAGAAGAGATGCAAGAAAAAATGGTGGAAGAGCCGACAGAGGAACCCGAATCTCCCGAAGAAGAGCTTATTGATACCCCCACCTATCTCCGCAATCTGCTTGAACAGGCGCGTGCGGCATCCACCAAACTGAGCAGTGTCACGGCATCCGTGAAAAACATCGCGCTGTTGGCCATGGCCAAAGGGCTGGAAGAAGCTACCGACGCGCTTCTGGAAGAAAATGCCAAAGACCTCGATGCCTTTGATCCGAGTAACGGGCGCGAGGCCATGGCTGACCGGCTTCAACTCACTCCCGAGCGTATTCACGATGTGGCGGACGGTATTCGGCAAATTGCCAAGCTGCGCGATCCCATTGGTCAATCATTAGGCATGTGGAACCGGCCCAACGGCATGAAAGTCGGACGGGTCCGCGTGCCCATTGGGGTCATTGGGATCATTTATGAATCTCGCCCGAATGTCACAGCCGATGCCGCGGCGTTGTGTCTCAAATCAGGGAACGTCTGCGTGCTGCGAGGGGGATCGGAAGCCATTCATTCTAATATGGGCATTGCCCGCGTCCTATCCGAAGCTGCACAAAAAGCCGGCATCCCCGAAGGAGCAATCTCCTTGGTCGAACGGACTGAACGGGAAGCGGTGATGGAGTTGCTGAAACAAGACGAATTCATTGACTTGATTATCCCGCGGGGCGGGGAATCGCTCATGAAAACCGTGACCGAGCATTCGACTATCCCGGTTATCAAGCATGATAAAGGGGTATGTCACACCTATATCGATGCCGATGCCGATCTCAAGATGGCTGAAGCCATTAGTGTGAATGCCAAGGTCCAACGGCCTTCGACGTGTAATGCCATGGAAACCTTACTGGTTCATTATAATATTGCGAGAAAATTTTTGCCGGCGTTGGGAAAGGCTTTAACCAAGGCCAAAGTGGAAATACGTGGCTGTGAACAAACCCGTCAGTATATTCCTGAGGCCCAGATCGCGACTGAAGAAGATTATGGCCAAGAATTTCTCTCACTGACGTTGGCGGTTAAAATCGTCAAAGATATAGATGATGCCATGAATCATATTCACACCTATGGATCTCGGCATACCGAAGTCATTGTGACCAAGGACTATGGTCGTGCCATGAGATTCTTACAAGAAGTCGATGCAGGGGCGGTGATGGTCAATGCCTCCTCCCGACTCAATGACGGCTACCAATTCGGCCTTGGCGCGGAAATCGGCATCAGCACCACCCGTATTCACGCCCGTGGCCCCATGGGCCCAGAAGACCTTACCTGCTCCAAATATGTGGTCTATGGTTCAGGACAGGTTCGGGAGTAGGAACACTTCGGCGGATAAGATTAGCCGCGACCGCCTTCACGTAACGCCAGCTTAAACACAGCACCACTCAGACGTCCTGTAAGCGACGTATCGACCTCACGCCTAAAACTCGAACAGCCATCTAGCCATGAAGCTCATCGCCGGTTTGATGCATGCGTTATGGCCAGGATTACGCATCCACGGGGCATCGAAGCGCAACTTGCCGCCATTGGCGAGCGGGTGGTGCCATCGCGCCGAGACATCGAGCTGTTTGACTGACGGTGTCAGATCGGCACCCAATGATGAGCGCAGAACATTGCCGTCCTTGGTCCGGCCGATAGGAATGGAGAGCGCAGTCCGGCCACCCTCCACCCGCAAGGGCTGCGAGAGCGAGATCCGAAATGAGCCGCCGTTTGGCAGTCGCCGCTGGCTGTACCAGGGAAGCCGTCGAGCTTGAACCAGAACGGCGCCCGAGACTGTCGAATACCGCGATTTCCTGCTAGGCCAGCGAACACCCCAGCCCATCGCCGAACGCTCCGCCAAGACTGAGGCCGGTCTGTTCCAGACCGATGCCGGCACTGGCGACCATGTTGCCCGAGGCAACCCTGGCCGTAGATTGCCCTGTCGGCGAATTTACCGTTCTTGTCGGCGGTTGCAAATAGCCGCGTCACGAGTTCGGTGCTCGACATCTGGCCGCGAAAAATCTGTTTCATGACGGTGAACCAGCCGAAACCATCGGCGCGGCGAAAGACGTACAGTCAGACCGAAAGGAGCCTGACTGCTCGCCGGGATTTTCTTGTCCTTCACCGCGTTCTGCGCCAACGCGGTGATCGTATCGGGAATATTAGCGCGCAAATCCGCTTCGCTGTAGTTTTCGATAAGCCCCGAAGCGGCCCAACTCATATTCAGGGTATCGACATCCGTACTCACGGCGGTGGTGAACAGCCCCGCATAATTCGCATCCGACTTGTTCAAGTCGTCCAGGGGAATCGGCGTATAGGTTTGGGGTGGGACGACGCCAAGTGTGATAGGGAACATCCGCAGGGGGCAGCGCCTCAGGCAATTCCGTAGAATCCGTCACGATAATCCTGATGCGGCTAAGCGGCGATGACGCTGACGACCGCGGTGGAGTGGCTCCACCCATCGGGATTGTCATCCTTTACGGAAGGGTCAAGAATGGTTTCCGTTACTGATGTTCTCTCTAGAAAGGGATGGAGATCGTTCTCGCCCGTCGGCATCTTCGCATCGATCACACCGACGGTGACGCCTTTGCCCGGTAGAATGCCAATGAAGGTTCCTGCCCAGGGCTGAGTCTCGATTTGGGTCTGGATGCATGGTTTTTGGCTCGGGTTGCGGTTCGGGCAAGTTTTCTTGGGGCTGACACAGAACCGTCTGACCCGGAATCAGGCTTGGTGGGCCCCAGCACCGATGCTGCAACCTGACTGAACCATTACGACGAAAATAAAGAGTCTGTATCTGTTCATCAATGATTTTTCCTGTTGAGTTATGGTCTGGCTGCAAGGGATAAAAATTGTAAAGAACTTTATTTTAGGGGAGGGGTAAAGCCAAACCTGAGACAGTCGCTTTCTCTTTTCGTTTCCTCTATCTTATATATTACCTTTCTGCTATCAGCATCTTCAGTACGAGGCATATTGAAAAACCATTCCATGATGTTGTCGTCACTGCTTCAAAACCCTGGTACCTTGGCTCTCCAAGGCAACTGCTCCCTTGTTGCGAATTTGTCGTTGGATCGCATGACATGCAACCATCTTGCCACAGGCCATCTGGTGGTCTATGGGCCATCAGGACGGCGAATCCTGCTGGCGGATCCTGAGGGTCACCCGCTGCATGAATGTGAGTGGGGGGAAGGTGCCGACGGCACGGTCCATCTGGTGTCGGCCCGAATGTACTTGGATTGGGGACAATGGGTCGGCCTGAAACCCAGCGGGTTGGTCAACACCATGAATCTGGATCTGTCTGCTCGACCCGGGTGGGAAACCCTGACTCGGCGGGACCTTCGCATGATGGCTGCTCAGGCGATGGGCGTGGCCTTCGAAGAAGTTGAATTTTTTTATACGGATGACGATCTGATACTCGATCCAACCGGACACGCCACGATTCGCCAACGGAAGGACGCGTTGTACGCCTTGGAAGACGGCACGTGGGAACACGCGCAATTTATGTCCTGCATGAGCGCCATGCATTGGGCGTGTATTGATTATTTGCCGGTGGTGGAATTATTTCAATCCTTATTGCCGGGAACGGGCAGCGCCGCGTTTGAATTGATTCGCGGGCTGTATGATGATCAAAACCCACAGAACCCGCGGTCCTTACAATACAGAGGTATTCCAACGTACCCGTCGGCAGCGGCCTTCGGGTTATTCAGCAATTTTTTTACGGCCACGCACCGAGGCAGGGAAAGTCCGTTTACCATCTTCATGGATGCTCCTCGGTCACATGCAGTCGATTGGTTGCCGAATCCTCATCCGCCTGTGCGCTATATCGACCCGCGCCATCAGATGTGTCTGACGGTCAAACACGGACACGTCCTCAAGGTGACGAAGACGGATGACACCAGCGGCCTCCCGTTTGTGACTCCGAATCAACAAGGGTTCGCGCCCTGCGGAAAACAGATTGTCGTGAGCTCCGATCGACTGTTTCTGTATGACCACAAGACCTCACACGAGATTGCTTTACAGGCAACTTGGGGCATCACGCAGCAGATAGAGCAGCATGCAAGACAGCAGGCTACGACAAAGAGGGAAAGTTCCTGGGAAGGGTTTTTTTCTGATGGCGCTCCCGTGGTCTCGCCGCAAGATGCTTACTCAGCTGTGTTGCTCTATCCAGAAGATGACACGTCGATCAGTGATCTTCCGAGCCAACCCTTTGTGGCTGATTTTTTGAACGACTTCATCGAACAGAATCAACGCCTGGCTGTCCAAGTCGGACAAGCCGGACAAATCCTCATTCATGGGTTTGACGCAGTCATCGGCGCCTTATTGGCGCTTGACCAACCTCGATCGACAACAATTGTCTATTCACGTGGAGCCTATGCCCAAAAACAGGCCCAAGCGACTTGGAACCAATTCGCTCGGAACAACCGGCTCGACTGGCAAGGCTCCTATCGTTTTCTGAGCGAAGACTCGCTCCATCATGGTGTGTATCAGACCCTGTATGATCTCATGTACGTCTGGCTGCCGTTTGCTTCATATCATGACACGGCAACATTACAAGACCATCTGCACCGGATCAGCGGAGCGCTCCGGCCCAACGCATTGGCGTTTATTGCCGGACCGGACTCGCTTTCTTCCTTTGTCTCAAGGCTCCCGTTGGAAATTGTCTTTGGCGACCTGGCTTCAAATTCGCAGCCCTTTCATATACATAAATCGATTTTGCCCAAAGCGACGCTGAATCCTCGCCTGTTTGTATGGATCCTCAAAAAACGGTAGTTCTGTTCCCAACAAGAAGTGCTTGACTAAACCCTCTTGAACTTTTAGGATGATACTACCTTTAAGACTCATCCCGTGAGGTGAGGAAGGAATGTCGTGATGATTATGTGTGTGGGCAAGGACCGCCCCTAATGTGTTGAACCTTCTTCTCATTGCGAGGGGAAGGTTTTTTTTTGCACTCGTGAAGGTCATGGCACAGACGAATCCGGAACACGACCACGAATCCGTCATCATGGACGGCCATGAAGTGACGCGTGCCATGACCAGGATTGCCCATGAAATTTTAGAGCGGAACAAGGGTTGTCTCGACGTCGGCTTAGTCGGCATCCGCACGGGTGGGGTCTATTTGGCTCAACGATTAAAACACCTGATTGCGAAAATTGAGCAAAGGGAGGTTGTTTTAGGGGAGTTGGACATTACGTTATATCGAGATGATTTGGCCATTCGTAAAGATCAACCCGTCATCAAGAAAACAGAGATCCCTTTTCATATTTCAGATCTCAAGATTATTTTAGTCGATGATGTGCTGTTTACTGGACGAACCGTTCGGGCGGCCCTGGATGGACTCATGGATTTAGGCCGGCCGTCTGAAATTCAATTAGCGGTGTTGGTCGATCGGGGACACCGGCAACTTCCCATTCGAGCCAATTATGTGGGGAAAAATATTCCGACCGCGAAAGACGAAAATATTCGAGTATTCCTTGAAGAATCAGGAGAAAAGGATCGTGTCTCCAAACTCACGAGCAGAGAGGGCGCACCATGAACCTCAAGCGAAAAGATCTTCTGGGGATGGCCTCACTATCGCCTGAAGAAATGGCACTGATCCTGGAAGCAGCGGAACCATTCAAGGAAGTTAGTGGACGAGAGATCAAAAAAGTTCCGGCCCTTCGAGGAAAAACCGTGGTGAATTTATTTTTTGAACCAAGCACGCGGACCCGAATCTCGTTTGAGTTGGCCGCAAAACGGCTGAGCGCCGACGTGGTGAATTTTTCACCTTCCTCGAGTAGTGTAGTGAAAGGAGAAACGTTACTCGATACCGTCAGAAATATCGAGTCCATGCAGGCCGACATTCTTGTGCTCCGACACTCCTCGGCAGGAGCCGCGGAGATCTTGGCCAAAAATATCCGGATGTCTGTCATTAATGCCGGCGATGGATGGCACGAACATCCCACACAAGCCCTTTCAGACTTGTTTACGATTAAAGAGAAAAAAGGGCAAATTCACGACCTGCACGTGGCGATCGTTGGAGATCTGGCTCATAGTCGAGTGGCACGATCCAATATTCACGCGTTGACGAAAATGGGAGCGAATGTGCGCGTCGTTGGACCTCCAACCATGATTCCCCTGTTTCTCCAGCGGCTTGGGGTCGAGGTCTTTCACGATTTTGATAAAGCGATCTCCGGAGTCGACGTCGTCATCATGTTGAGACTTCAACGCGAACGACAAGGCCGCTCACTCTTTCCTTCCATCAGGGAATATGCCCGGTTGTATGGCCTGACCGCGGAACGGGTGCAACGGGCAGCCAGAGATGTTCTCGTCATGCATCCCGGTCCAGTCAATCGAGGCATCGAAATCTCCCATGACGTAGTTGAGAGGAGTTCCACTGTTATTTTAGATCAAGTAACAAACGGCGTGGCCGTGCGAATGGGTCTCATGTATTTGCTATCGCAACGGAATTAACCGTGCTGCAGCCAAGCTTATCGAGAGACGTGTTATGGCGAACTGGATGAAGATCCTTATCACTGAAGGGCAGGTGATCGACCCTGGCCGATGGAACGGCGTGTCCGACGTACTGATCGAAGAGGGAAAAATCAGCGCGGTGGAGCCGAACCTTCAACGAAGATTTCAAGAGTCAACGGCGCTGACCACGATCGATGCGAAAGGGCTGATCGTGTGTCCCGGGTTCGTGGATCTGCATGTCCACTTTCGAGAACCGGGATTCGAGCATAAGGAAACGATTGCTACTGGAAGTGCAGCGGCCGTGGCCGGGGGCTTTACCTCGGTGTGTTGTATGCCCAATACTCAGCCCGTCAACGATTCTCGGTCGGTCACGGAATTTATTCTTGCCCAAGCTGCGGCGGCCCGAAAAGCCAGGGTTTTTCCAATCGGTGCGATTACAAAAGGATCGAAAGGAGAGGAACTTGCAGAGATTGGGGAATTATTCGATGCCGGCTGCGTGGCCATTTCCGACGATGGGCATCCCGTCATGAATAGCCTGGTCATGCGTCGAGCGATGGAATATGCCTCGGCTTTTCATCTTCCGGTTGTCGATCACTGCGAAGATGCTCTGCTCTCACACGGCGGCAGTATACATGAGGGTGTGGTATCCACCGAACTGGGCATTCAGGGGATCCCGAAAGCTGCCGAAGAAGTTATGGTCGCCCGGAATATTTCCCTGGCCGAGTTAACCGGTGCACGCTTGCATCTGCCTCACGTCAGTACGGTGGGCTCAGTTCGGATGGTACGAGAAGCCAAGGCACGCGGGGTTCCCGTCACCGCCGAAGCTTGCCCGCATCACTTCTCGTTAACGGATGAAGCCGTTCGATCCTTTGACGCCAATGCCAAAATGAATCCCCCCTTACGAACCGATGAGGATGTGCAGGCGATCAAGGAAGGGTTGCAAGATAATACCATCGATATCGTGGCTACCGATCATGCACCCCATGCCATTCAGGAGAAACAATTGGAATTCGATGCAGCCCCTTTTGGTATCATCGGTTTGGAGACGGCGTTCCCGCTCACCCTGAATCTTGTCGAGGAGGGGCTACTGACGTTGGAGCAAGCCATTGCCAAACTGACGCGTGAACCGGCTCGCGTGTTTCGTCTGCCATATGGCACCCTTGTACCAGGAGTCGAGGCTGATCTCGTGTTGATCGATCCGAATGCCACATGGGTTGTGGATCCCCCTCGACTGCATTCACTCAGCCGCAATACGCCGTTTGCCGGTTGGACCATGAAGGGACGGGTTGTCAAAACGTTGGTGGGCGGGCACGTGGTGTATGGCCAGAAACCCGTCATTCGGGAAAAGCGATGAGCCAAAGATGAAAGGATGGCTTTGCCCAGTACGTTTTGCACGGCGGGAGGCGTGCATGGCTCGAAGCCCTTCAGGATGGCAACTGTCCTGTTCGTTACTGGAATTGCTCGGCCTCATGGTTTGGATCGGGGGTTTGGCAGTGCTCCTGACGGCAGTGATCCCTGCGGTGTTCAATACCTTGGGAATGGAAACGGGCGGGCGGTTTTTACGGCGTGTCTTTGACGGTTATAATGCCCTGACCAGTGGCATTGTCGTGGTGTTGATCGGGACGGCCCTCTTTCGATATTGGAAACATCAACAGGAGCCGAGCCGGAATCTGCCCTTGAGACGATCCGAGATCAGCCTATTGGGGGCTCTCACGGTTGTCACGTTTTTGGTTCTGGTGGTACTGGGACCGGAGGCCGTTGAATTACAGGAGGCCGCGTTCACGGCAGATTCACAGGAAACGAAAAAAACAGCCTTTGAGGCCTTTTTTCGAATGCATATGATCGTGCGTGCCTTTCATCTGGTCAATGCCGCCCTTGCCATAAGTCTGCTTGCAGTCAAATTCCGCCACTGGCTTCGGAATAGAGGAGCGTTCGGTTTTGAATGACAGTCATCCTCAGCGGCGCTTCCTCCATGGCACTCTGAGCTACGGGAGTCGTTCTCACTGCTAACAAGTCGTTATCGGGTCGCGTAGCGACATCCGAAGATTTTTTTGAAGTTCAAAGAATAGGTGCTCGATGAAAAAAGCGATTCTTGCATTAGCTGACGGAACCGTCTTTGAAGGACGGGCGTTAGGCTTTAAGGGTGAGACGTCCGGTGAGGTGGTGTTCAATACCGCGATGACGGGGTATCAAGAAATCCTCACGGACCCGTCCTACACAGGACAGATGGTCCTGATGACCTGTCCGCATATCGGCAATTATGGCATTTCACAAGAGGATAACGAATCCCGGTGCACATGGGCCGAGGGTTTTATTGTGCATGAGGCTTCTCGGCATCCCAGCAATTGGCGCTCGGACCTTTCGTTACATGAGTATTTGGTGAGTCATCGGATTATAGGCATTGAAGGAATCGACACTCGGTATCTCACGCGCCATCTGCGTACTCATGGTTCGCAGGCAGGAGTCATCTCCCATGTCGATGGACCCACGGACAATCTCGTTGCAAAAGCAAACGCGCTGCCCTCTATTTCCGGACAAGATTTAGTCGGGACGGTGACCTGTGCTTCTGCGTATCAATGGAAAGAAGGCACCGGGTCTTGGCCTCAGCGTTTGAATGCAATCGGCCAAGCCAACCTGAGTCCGACAAGACAATTCCAGGTTGTGGTCTATGATTTTGGTGTGAAACGGAATATTTTACGGAGGCTGGTGGACGAAGGGTGTGCCGTGACCGTGGTTCCCGCATCCACCACTGCCGAGACGGTTCGAGCCATGAATCCAGACGGCATTCTTTTGTCCAATGGACCTGGTGATCCTGCGGGTGCGTCGTATGCGGTTCCTCATATTCAAGATCTGCTTGGGTGGCGGCCGATCATGGGAATCTGCCTGGGCCACCAAATGTTGGGGCTGGCGTTAGGACTCTCCACGTATAAATTAAAATTCGGACATCATGGCACCAACCATCCGGTGCTGGATTTACGATCCAGAAAAGTAGAAATCACCTCACAAAATCATAACTTTGCAGTTCGCATGTCTTCAGCGGAACATGACCAGGGCGTCTTGGATACGCCCTGGGGGCAATTCGAACCGACGCATGTGAGTCTCCATGATAAGTGTTTAGAGGGTCTTGTTGGAAAAAACACACCGGTTCTCTCGGTCCAATATCATCCGGAAGCCTCTCCCGGTCCACATGATTCTTCCTACCTGTTTGGTCAATTTCGATCCATGATGGAACACGCCCATGTCTAGACTCCTGTTTCTCGGCCTTGTGCTGATGATGGCGACGGGATGTATGACCCCTTCCTTCTTCCCCCAAACGAGCCCGTTACAAGAAATCGTGCTTTCAGGCAAGGGACGCGAGAAGGTCTTGTTGATTGATATTTCCGGGATTTTAACCTCGGCCAAGCCCAGCGGTGTTCTCAATCGGCTTTTTGATCGTCTCAGTTTACCCACACGATTCAAGGAAGAGCTCACCAAAGCCGCCGAGGACGAGCAGGTCAAGGCGATCGTGTTTCGGATCAATACACCGGGCGGGACGGTCACGGCTGCAGATATTTTGTATCATGAAATTCAGGAATTGAAAAAGACCCGGAAGATCCCGGTCATTGCCTCTATCATGGACTTAGGCACCTCGGGTGGTTATTACGTGGCAATGGCCGCTGATCGAGTGGTGGCGCATCCATCGTCGGTGACGGGCAGCCTCGGCGTCATTATGCTGACGCTCAATGCGTCAGGCCTGATGGAAAAAATAGGCATTCGGGCCGATACGGTCACGTCAGGGCCTCATAAGGACATGGGCTCGCCATTCCGCACCATGACTGATCAGGACCGTGTAATTTTTCAAGGAGTGATTGATTCCTTTTATGCCAGGTTTCTTCACGTCATCGAACAAGGGAGGCCGAATCTGAAACCTGAAACCATTCGTCAGTTGGCTGATGGTCGAATTTACTCTGCGCCGCAGGCCAAAGAGCATGGCTTGATTGATGCGATAGGTTATGTCGATGACGCTCTTCAACTGGCTAAACACGAAGCAGGGATCGAAGAGGCTCAGGTTATTATGTATCAGCGTGCAGGCGGATATCACCCGAATATTTATGCTCAAGGATCTGGAAAGCTGACGGGGGACACCGATTGGGTTTTCCCGAGATTCGATCCTGTTTCACTGACAACCCTAATAGCGGGCGGCACTCCAGCCTTTCTGTATCTCTGGCTTCCGTAGGAAAGATAGAGGAAATCGGAACAACGCACGACAAGATGAGTCTTTTTGTATCCGTGCCCACGCTCCAGAGGATTGTGATCCTCTGCGGATTACTGCTTTTGGCTGGCTGTATCAAAGCACCAGGGACTGGGCGCGACCAGATAATTTTTTTTCCGGAGGAAAAAGAAATTGCATTAGGAATCAGCGCCTTTCGTGATGTCCTGCGACAAGCCAGGCTCAGCGCCAATACCGAAATCAATGAAATAGTCAACCGCGTTGGCCGGCGTATAGCCGCCGCGGCCGATAAACCGGAATATCATTGGGAATTTGCCGTCATTCAAGACGACGAAATGATTAATGCCTTTGCTCTTCCGGGGGGGAAGGTTGCGATTTATACGGGTATCTTGAAACACACGAAGACCGAAGACGGACTAGCCACGGTCATTGCCCATGAGGTTGCGCATGCCCTTCAGCGACACGGTGCAGAACGCATGAGCCGTGGGATTCTCGATCAAATTGCCCAAATAGGCATGATTGCCGGGGCTGCCAGTGGAGCCGTCAACCCTCAGGTTGCCATGAGTGCCATGAACGCTTACGGCCTAGGAGTCACTCTTCCGCACAATCGGCAGCAAGAATCGGAAGCCGACTATATTGGCCTGCGACTGATGGCAAAAGCCGGGTATAACCCGCATGAGGCTGTCAGTTTTTGGGAGCGAATGAGTGGATGCCCGAAACAAATGATTGGAAGGTTTTGTTTCCGATCAAATGCGGCGATCCCTGAATTTCTTTCGACGCATCCTTCGGATGCCACGCGGATTCGACAAATAGAGGACTGGATTCCGGATGCCATGGGGCATTATCAGCCTGACCGTGACCATACTGAACCGGACACATCCGAACCCTCAGTGCAGACGACGACTTCAACTCTGGTGAACTGATCTCCTATGCCGAGCCGAGCCGACTTCCAGCGCATTTTACTCATTGGCTCGGGACCGATTGTGATCGGCCAAGCTTGCGAATTTGATTATTCCGGGACCCAAGCCTGCAAAACACTGAAACAGGAAGGGTATGAAGTGGTGCTTATCAACAGCAATCCCGCCACGATCATGACCGATCCCGACTTGGCAGATCGCACGTATATTGAACCCATTACGGTTGAGGTGGTGGAACGTATTATTGAGCAAGAACGTCCTGATGCGTTGCTTCCCACGATGGGTGGCCAAACGGCGCTGAATGTGACCATGAGCCTTCAGAAACAGGGTATTCTTGAAAAATATAACGTGCAGCTCATCGGGGCCAGTTACGAAGCCATCAACAAGGCTGAGGATCGGAATGCCTTCAAGCAGGCCATGGAAAACATCGGCGTGGCCACGCCGCTGAGCCGGTTGATTCGAACCCGTGAAGACGCCATGAGCTTTTTGGACATCATCGGATTTCCGGCCGTTGTGCGCCCCTCCTTTACATTAGGGGGAACTGGGGGAAATATTGCCTACAATCGTGAAGAGTTCGAGCAGTATGTTGATTGGGCGTTGCTTCTGAGTCCCGTCGGGGAGGCGTTGATCGAACGGTCGTTAATTGGGTGGAAAGAATATGAACTCGAGGTCATGCGAGATCTGAAAGATAATGTCGTGATTGTCTGTCCTATCGAAAACTTTGACGCAATGGGTATCCATACCGGTGATAGCATCACGGTCGCTCCGGCCATGACCTTGACGGATAAAGAGTATCAACGCATGCGGGATGCTGCGATTCGCATTATCCAAGAAATTGGCGTTGATACCGGCGGTTCGAATATTCAATTTGCCCTCAACCCCGAAAACGGGGAAATGATTGTGATTGAAATGAACCCGCGTGTATCACGGAGTTCAGCCTTGGCCTCGAAGGCTACCGGATTCCCGATTGCGAAGATCGCGGCGAAATTGGCAGTCGGGTATACCTTGGATGAAATTGCCAATGACATTACCAAAGTGACTCAAGCCTCGTTTGAACCTACGATTGACTACGTCGTCGTCAAAATTCCACGGTTTGCCTTTGAAAAATTTCGTGGCTCGAATCCCACACTCACGACCCAAATGAAATCCGTAGGTGAGGCGATGGCATTGGGACGAACATTTAAAGAAGCGTTTCAAAAAGCCTTACGGTCCTTAGAAACAGACCGCTGTGGCTTGATCTCCCTCAATGCCTTGGACCATTACCTTCCCGGAGATGCCCTCAAACCGTCTGTGCTGGAGCACATTCGTACCGCCATTCGAGCGTCCCATCCGGACCGTCCGTGGCAGATCGCGGATGCACTGCGAACCGGCATCTCCAAAGACGAAATCTTTACGGTGACTCACGTTGATCCCTGGTTTTTGGACCAAGTAGAGGCACTTGTGCTCTTTGAACAACAACTCCTGACGCAAGTGCGTGAATGCTCTCGAAAGACGGACGTGGTGGCCACCACGATACTAAACACGCTGTTTGATGACCCTGATAGCCTTGAACGGCTCAAAGAGGCAAAGCGTTTAGGGTTTTCAGATCAACGATTGGCCCAATTACTCAACACGACAGCCACAGCCGTCCGGACTTTTCGAAAAACCCGTCTGTCCTCACACCACGTGACCTATTCAAGGGTTGATACCTGTGCAGCCGAATTTGAAGCCCTGACTCCCTATTTGTATTCTACCTATGGCCAAGAATGTGAAGCACGCCCAACCAACCAGCAAAAAGTTGTTATTTTAGGCGGCGGGCCGAATCGGATCGGGCAGGGGATTGAATTTGATTATTGCTGCGTCCATGCCACCTTGGCCTTACGGGAATTGGGCATTGAAACCATCATGGTGAATTGCAATCCCGAAACGGTGAGCACGGATTATGACACGTCTGATCGACTCTATTTTGAACCGCTGACCGAGGAAGACGTGCTGAACATCATGGAAGTGGAACAGCCCATGGGAGTCGTCGTGCAATTCGGCGGGCAAACGCCGCTCAAGTTGGCACTTCCTA
Source organism: Nitrospirales bacterium (assembly GCA_963422365.1). Classification (GTDB taxonomy): domain Bacteria; phylum Nitrospirota; class Nitrospiria; order Nitrospirales; family UBA8639; genus Bin75. The sequence continues at coordinate 1,987,617 of OY729426.1, read as the reverse complement.
TGGCACGAGCTGGGATTCCGATTTTAGGCACGAGTCCCGATGCGATTGATCGAGCTGAAGATCGTGAGCGGTTCAGTCAGTTAATCACCACCTTAGGCCTGCAGCAACCGAGGAATGGTATTGCACGCTCTCGTAAGGAAGCTTCCGCCGTTGCCTCGCATGTTGGCTATCCGGTCATTGTACGCCCATCGTATGTCTTGGGCGGGCGCGCGATGCAAATTGTCTACGATGAAGACTCGCTTCGTTTGTATATCGAAAACATGGTTATGACGACCGAGCAATATCCACTCTTAATTGATCAATATTTAACCGATGCCATTGAGGTTGACGTGGATGCGGTTTCTGATGGGACCGATGTTGTCGTGGCCGGCATCATGGAACACGTGGAAGAAGCTGGCATCCATTCGGGAGATTCCGCCTGTTCCCTTCCTCCGTACTCGTTGACACCGGGGTTGATTGATCGGATTCGCAACGAGACCGGTGCCCTGGCCCGTGAACTTCAGGTGGTCGGTCTCATGAATGTGCAATTTGCCGTTCAAGAAAATGACGTGTTTATATTGGAAGTGAACCCCCGTGCTTCCCGTACCGTCCCATTCGTGAGCAAAACGGTTGGAGTTCCCTTGGCAAAACTTGCGATGAAAGCCATGGTTGGGCATTCACTTCAGGACCTGAATTTCACCGAGGTTCCAGTGATTCGGCATATTGCCGTCAAGGAGTCGGTTTTTCCCTTTACGAAACTAGGGAACGTTGATGTACTATTAGGTCCTGAAATGCGTTCGACGGGGGAAGTGATGGGGATCGATCAAGATTTTGGATGGGCGTTTGCGAAATCTCAGGCGGCGGCAGGCCTGAGCTTGCCCCATGCAGGCACTATCATCATGAGCGTGAAAAACGGTGACAAGCCCGGGACGGTCAATGTCGCCGAACGATTGCAAGCATTAGGGTTCAGGATCCAAGCCACACGAGGAACCGCCGCGTATTTACTCGACCGCGGCCTCAACGTGGAAATCGTCAATAAAGTCAAAGAAGGGCGTCCCCATCTCGTGGATCACATTAAAAACCGCCACGCTCATCTGGTCGTCAATACCGTGGGGACCACTTCCTCGCAAGACGATTCGCTGTCTATTCGACGAGAAGCTCTTCAACAGAACATTCCCTATTTCACGACGCTTCAAGGCATTCAAGCGGCGGTGAAGGCCATTGAGGCCATGACGAAATCTCCACTCACGATACAACCATTGCAAGAATATCATCCAACCTGAGCACAGGAATGTCTTTTGTTGATCTGACAACGTTGTGGCTGTGCCATCTTATGGCGCTCAGGCCTGTGCCCCGTTATCAGGTACGTTTTTCGGCAGCATGAGATGCTGTAGCGACAATCACCCATGTTGACCTTTTAGAAGTATGCAGCGTTTCGTTCGGAGGGATTATGGGCGTTCCGATGACAAAAAAAGGATATGAGGCTCTCAAAGCCGAATTGGACCGGTTGCGGAAAGTCGATCGTCCTGAAAATATTCAAGACATCGCCGAAGCGCGGGAACATGGTGATTTGCGAGAAAATGCCGAATACAAAGCGGCGAAAGAGCGCCAGCAATATATTGATACACGGATGAGTGCAATCCAGCGGATGTTGGGAGAGGCACAGGTCATTGAGGCTGGCACAGGGACTAGTGAAACCGTGGTTTTTGGCACGACCGTCCGCCTCCTGGAAGTCCCATCGGAAGAACAGAAAACCTATACCCTCATTGGCCAAGAAGAAGCTGATCTCAAACACGGCTCGATTTCCGTACAATCTCCCATCGGACGCGCGTTAATTGGTCATCGCATTGGAGACGTGGTGCAAGTGAACCGACCGGCGGGGATGATCGAGTACGAAATTCAGGCAATCTTTTTCACGGAGTAACCACATGCCTTCAGCCATATCTGTCCTGACTCTACTGACCGATTTCGGTGTTCGAGACCATTTTGTCGCCAGCATGAAAGGCGTGATCTTAGGCATCAACAATCAGGCGCGCATCATCGACGTCACGCATAACGTAACCCCGTACTCTATTGACGAAGCCGCGTTTCTTTTAAATTCCTGTTATCACTATTTTCCGGACGGAACCGTGCACGTCGTGGTCGTGGATCCGGGCGTAGGCTCGTCACGCCGGGGGTTGCTTGTTACGACGTCACGATTTTTCTTTGTGGCCCCCGATAATGGCGTGTTGACTTCTATCTTCGAAAACGAACTCTCCGTGGAAGTTCGGCAAATCGAAAATCGTCAATTTCGCTTGGATTCGGAAGGCGCCACCTTTGATGGCCGGGATTTATTCGCGCCGGCCGCCGCCTGGCTGACGCGAGGACAAATGCCAGGAGCCTATGGCCGCTTGATCTCTGATTATGAAACACTGCCGATTCACAAACCCGAAGTGCGGGAGGGAACCCTTCGCGGTCGCATCGCCTATATCGACCGGTTTGGCAACATAATCACCGACGTCACGCCAGCCGACATTCAATCACTCCAAGAAATCAGCAAGCGCAAGAGCATCTCGTTTGAAATCGGCGGCGTTAGGATCGACCATCTCAAAACGCATTATGAGCAGGGCTCTTCGAAACAACCCGAAGCCCTCATCAACAGCAATGGGTACCTCGAAGTCTTTATGAAAGAAGTGAATGTCGCGGAAAAATTTGGCATCAAAGCCGGCACGGTACTTGAAATAACATAAGGGACGGCGAGGAATCGGGAAAGATTTTCTGAATCCGGCTTGTTTTCTCTGTGGAGTCCTCTTATGGTCTTGTGAGTGACGCTACGCTGACCAAAACCGCTCGGCTCTGTGGGGTATGTATGATTCGTCCCCAAATTAAGAAAATCGCTATTCTTTAAACCATGACCCATATGCCTACCCTTATCCTCGACACGCATGCAGCAGTCCATGAACTGGTGAGCGCCGGCATGCCCAAGCGCCAAGCCGAGACCGTTGTGCGTCAGCAGGCCAAGGTTGATCGAGCAGAATCTTGCCACCAAAGCCGATATCGAAGCGTTGCGGCAGGAAACCAAAGCTGGCATCGAAGCCACAAAAACAGAGCTCATCAAATGGATGTTCGCCGTCAACGTCGGTGTCGCTAGTCTGATCGTGGCCGCGATCAAGATTCTCTGACCATTGCCGCGAACGGCAGTTCCTGCCAAACTTCATCCACCTTCGCCACGAATACAGATCTATTGGGCGATTTCTCTCACCACTCCGATATTGGTCATTTAGAAAATGAGCCGCACAATCTTCAGGAATTGGGCAGCGGGCGAAGTGGTTATGCCAGAGACATGTGACGTATCGGTCACGTTCCGGCAGGAAAGTCAAAACCGCCGAAATCGAGGTATTATGCTCTGGTGTCAGTGTTTCTTGTCCGGCGGATGTGTTGCCTGTGATACGGGGCGGATATGCGGGGTCTCTCGGAACCGACATGACAACCGCATCACGGCCAAACATTGCGATGTGCATGTCCGCTGGAATCCAAGTTAGTCCTCCTCCCGTATAATCGATCATACAAACAAGACCTGGAATCCCCCGATACGAGTATCGCTGTAGCTGTCGATTGGCTTTCCTGATTTTTTTCTGATTCGCGGAATATCTTTCTCAAAGACGTTCTGCGCTACAATTTTTTCCTTAAAGATGCGATCATTTTTCGACTCTTTGATTGCTTTGACTTCGACAACGACGGTTCTGCATCAATCGAAAGTTTGAAATCCGGTCGGCGAACCGTAGCCTTTTGGCTCACGGGTATGGGTTGCGGGATAATACCTCGTTCGAGGCAGCGATCATGGAAGAATTTGCAAGCTTCGTGATCGAAATCGGCCATGCCGTGTTGCACCTCACATTTTTTCATTTCATTCTCCTGGGCTCATCGCTTCACGAATTTTCATTTGGAATAGAGGCCGTGATACTTGCCGGATATTCGTCCATTAGTGATCGGATCACATGTAAGGCAGCCTCTTTCCTGTAACCAAATATAAGACAACAGTGGCCTTGTAGCTTCTGGGTAATCTTCGATGATTTCCCTTCTAAGAAAATAACGCTCGTCTTTTTGAAAAAAAGGAAAGACCATGCAGCCTGACGCTAGGCCACACCAAGATGAATGGCACTCGCACCATACAGGAGTCCAAACAGGAATCTAATAACCTCTCCAACTGGCAGACCGAGTTCCAGAACTTCAGCCACTTCGTGCCAAGCGAGGAGGGAGCAACGATCTCTGCTAGCGATGCTTGATTGTTTGGTTAACTGCGACTTCACTTTCAGGCAGGAGAGTTCCGCTCATAGCGGAACCACATGTAGAGCAGAACTTAGCACTTGACGCCACTTGGGTGCTGCATTCTGAGCAATACACTTGAAGGACACTATGAATGTCATCAATCCTCACTGTTCCCCTCCTCTTGTCTTCGTCGCACGTCTTGTTCTTGCCACGCGTCGAGAAATATCGACAAAGATTCGTGATCCTCGGCTTTCAAGTTCCTTTTCTCCTGCACTTGTTCGGCACGCGCGTGAAATTCACTCAAATCAACGATAGACTCCAACGTATCCGTCACGGCAATGTGATTTCGCCTTGCGACAGAATTCCCAAGGTAGCTGTTCGACGATAAGCCGGTGAATGCCTTCGCCAACCGAGCTACTGCCACGTCATCCGCATAAAGACAGAGTGCTTCAAGAAGCCGAATGGCCTTGGTGCCACCGTTTGGCAGGTCTTTCTTCCTGCCTCGAGAAACAAACGTTGAACGAACGGCGGATCGCCGGAATGAGAAATAAGCTCCTCGATCTCTTGACTGCTTAACCCATCATTCGGCAGTGCGAATCGAAAATAGGTGTCGAAGTGTATGGGTGAGCAGACGCGGCGCTAGCACTCCCAATCTTCACGAATGCCTGCATCGTGGCTTACCTTTTTCAGCGCGGGGAATCACTGCATCATGGCATGGCGTAATCTTTCCCGTTCCGAATCAGGTACACGTTAAGAAAAATATCATCGTATTCTTGACGTAAATGATTTGGTTCTCGGGTGGTCGAGTTTCGTGCTGTTTCTGTCAAGCGGACCTTGTTTGACCTCAAAGTGCGGTATAATTCTGGGCGTTGAATGCTCTAAGTTTCCAGACAAAGAAAATCCGTAGGATCGACCTCGCCTTTGACTGCTCCCCAAGTGATTTTCAATGGATTCAAAATCCTGAGAATATCGCGTGGCGTTTTGATTTCAGGAGCGATGATTTTATGGAACAGATTGCCGAAATAGACCCCATTTCCGAACTCTTCTTCTTCAATGGTGCTGTTCAAGTACCTCGAAAATTCCCAGTTTAGCGATAATCGACGTGGCCCGGGCAAATCGAAGGATGCCTGAACGATCTTTTCGAGATAATGTAGACCTTCAGACGGATAACGCTCAGTGACGATTTTCTCGGCAAGTTGCCGATCGTAGGCGAGCGGCACATAAGATTCGGTAATCCACTAACCGATTTTACCAGACGAAAAATCAGCATCGTCTCGTCAGGTGACAGGCGATCGATGTCGTCAATGACAATCAAATAACGCTTTTTAAGTCCGTCCTTAGAGCATCGGAAAGCTTCTTGTACAGCTTTTCGACAGGCTCATTCTTCTTGATAAGACCGCCAATAAATCTTATCGCTTTGGGAGCAATTGAGCTTAAGCCAGGCGTAACTGCCACGTTCAGCACTGAGCCTACGACCGGACTCGCCTCAAGGAGAAATTGCGTGCCCAATTTAGAGATGACTTTCTTGGCTTTCCTGCCAATGGGGGGGGGGATCATCGCGGAGTAAAGTTCGCTACTAAAGAACGCAATCGTAAGAGCTTCCTCGCCACGGAACCACCAGCATTTGAAATCAACTATCTCCAAACCGGCACATTCGAATGATGCCACACAAGGTTGACAACGTGGCTCTTGCCCGAGCCCCATGGACCATTGACGGCAATAACCGTACCCTCTGGCATCGGCATTTTTGAAATGCCGTCTGCTATTGCTTTGGCAAGCGGATTAAATCCGAAATCGGAACCGCCAGAGTCAGCCAGATTAGAATCAGCATCGGTTACGGCTAAGTGATCGGTCAATCGCCTCCGGCGAAGGCATCCTGATCGTATTCGTCTTGAATCGATTCCACGCGGTTACCTAATCCTTGTGCAAAAGACTGCTGAATGGCCACAATGCGCTCGTGGATGTTGCTTCCGGTAACGCGAGCACCGAATCGATCGAGAAACTGCCCGCTTAACTGAACGCCCTTCCGGAAATGTCGAGGAATGGTTTCCTCGGTGACCTGCTGCCAGGTGATAAAGATGAGAAATTCTTGAAAGCCCTGTGCCTGTGGCAGGGTCTCACCGATGGCAATCAGGGTTTCATAGGCTCGTTTCGCGTCTGCGCCGGTTTCCGTGGAAAACAGTTCCTCTGCTTCCTCGATATCGGGTTGCGCATCACCGAGTTCGTCATGGGCATACGCACGAGCCAAGGCTTCTTGCGCGGCAATGGCAGGATCAAAATTCATCGAGACCTTTACAAGCCGCCAGACAGGACTCGATTAAGATATGCACCATCTGCCGCAATTCTTGCTCGAGCGTTGCGAGTGGGGGCACCAAGATCACACTATGCCCGATTGGCCTCAGGAGTAACCCGCGACCACGGCATTCCATCGCGACGTGGTGGCCGATACGTTCGGACAATGGAAAGGGTTGCAGTGTTTCTTTGTTTTTGACGAATTCAACACCCGCCATCAGCCCGCATTGACGGATGTCTCCTACGATCGGCAAGTCCGCCAGTGGTTTGAGAAGTTTTTGGAGAAGTCGTGCCTTTTTCTTGACATGGGCAAGCGTCTTCTCTTTTTTAAAAATTTCCAAGTTTGCAAGGGCCGCGGCACAGGCCAGCGCATTGCCCGTGTAGCTATGACCGTGAAAAAAGGTCTTGAATTCGACGTACTCTCCAAGAAATGCCTCATAGATTGTTTGAGTGGTCATGGTGGCGGCCAACGGCAAGTATCCCCCGGTTAGCCCCTTAGCCACACACATCAGATCCGGGGCCACGTTTTCATGATCACACGCAAACATCTTGCCGGTCCGGCCAAAGCCCGTAGCCACTTCATCCGCGATGAGCAGCACATCGTATTTCGTGCATAACTCTCGCACGCGTGAGACATAGCTAGGCGGCTGCGTCATCATTCCAGCCACGGCCTGCACCATGGGCTCAATGATGACTCCGGCAATTTGATTATGCTGCGTTGCCAAGATGTCTTCCAGGGGATCGAGACACGCGGTGTTGCACGACGGGAAGCGTAAATTCAGCGGGCATCGATAGCAGTACGGGGCATCAAGCGATATGGCGGAAAACAGCAAAGGCCGAAAGCGTTCATGAAACAGGCTGACCCCACTCACACTCATGCTCCCCATGGTATCGCCATGATAGGCGTCATCCAGACGAACAAATTTCGTTTTCTGTTTTTGCGGTGGACTCTGTTGCTGCCAATATTGAATTGCCATTTTCAAGGCCACTTCGACGGCCGTCGAGCCATTGTCTGAGTAAAACACGCGCGTCAAGCCTTTCGGGGCGATTTTGACGAGTTCCTTGGCTAGGACAATGGAGGGAGGGCTTGCTGCACCCAACAACGTACTGTGGGCAATTTTGCCGAGTTGTTTTTGAATGGCCGTGTTGAGTGTGACGTGTCGATGTCCATGAAGATTGACCCAAATGGATGAGGTGCCATCCAGATATTTGTTGCCATGTATATCGTAGAGGTAAGTGCCGTTGCCTTTTTCGATGATCAAGGGGTCTTCTTGTTCCCACTCTTTCATTTGGGTAAAAGGGTGCCAAACGTATTGCCGATCCCATTTTGAGAGTTGAGAGGAAAAATACGAAGTCTTGTTTCTCTCTTTTTTCTTAAATTGCTTCATTTTTAATTTATAGCAATACTTTAATTTTTTAAAAAATTGAGAATAATTATTGAGAATAAGAGACAATGACAGTTCTTCTTAGAAAAATACTTTGATTTGTAGGGTCGCATTTCATACGGCCAAGAAGACGGTGGAATAAGATCATGCAGCTAGAATACGGAAAGGACGTCAACTATTCTTGATCATTCCAAATTTTTTGTACCGACCACGTGATAAGAAGTGCAGCAGCGATTATAAGAGTGCATTCTTTCTTTGACAAGATGTGGAAACCCTAATAAAATCAATAAATTGTGCTGTTACAATGAGCAAACTTTCCCATATCCGCAATTTTTCCATTATCGCCCATATCGACCACGGGAAATCTACGCTCGCTGATCGGTTACTGGAGCTAACGGGAGCGATCAGCTCCAGGGAATTTCGCGAGCAAATCCTGGATGATATGGACTTGGAGCGTGAGCGTGGCATTACCATTAAGGCCCACGCTGTCACGACGTTGTATAAGGCGCATGACGGACACGGTTATCAATTAAATCTTATTGATACTCCTGGGCACGTGGATTTTACCTATGAAGTCTCTCGCAGTTTAGCTGCCTGTGAAGGAGCGTTATTGTTGGTGGATGCGACGCAAGGCGTGGAAGCGCAGACCATTGCCAATGCGTATCTCGCCGTGGCCAATGATCTCGTGATTCTGCCCGTGATTAATAAGATCGATCTGCCCAGCGCGGATATCGAAGGCGTGAAACACCAAATCGAAGACGTCTTGGGCCTGGCAGTGGAAGATGCCCTCTTGGTCAGTGCCAAACAAGGGATTGGAGTCGATGATGTTCTAAATGCCATGGTCCGTCGAGTACCTCCGCCCACAGGGTCCGTCAATGCCTCACTGAAGGCGCTGATCTTTGATTCTTGGTTTGACAGTTACCAAGGTGCGATTGTGTTGGTTCGTATTTTCGACGGCGTGGTCCAACCGGGTACGAAAATCCAGCTCATGTCGACTGGGCGCATATTTGAAGTCTCTGAGGTCGGCATTTTTTCTCCCAAGCGAACAAAAACCAAGGAGCTAAAGGCCGGTGCGGTCGGCTATGTCGTCGCCGGCATGAAAGACGTGTCGGACACAAAAATCGGCGATACGCTTACGGCTGCAGATCGACCGACTGCAACGCCGTTACCCGGTTATCGTGAGGTCAAGCCACTGGTCTTTTGTGGGCTCTATACCATGGACAATGTGGATTATGAAGATCTTCGAGACTCGCTCGATAAGCTCCGCCTGAATGATTCCTCGTTTGTGTATGAACCAGAGTCTTCATTGGCTCTGGGCTTTGGCTTCCGTTGCGGGTTCTTGGGCCTGCTTCACATGGAAATCATTCGTGAACGCTTGCATCGTGAGTATGGGTTAGAGCTCATTAGTACGGCCCCTACCGTGATTTATCGGGTCAGGACTCTGCTCGGAGAGGTGCTGGACATTGAAAATCCTTCTAAACTTCCCGACCCCGAAGCCATCGAAACCATGGAAGAGCCGTTTATTCAAGCCACGATCATTGCGCCGGAACGATATGCCGGCAATATTCTCGCTTTATGCCAGGAGCGGCGTGGCGTACAAAAAAGCTTACAGTATGTGGATACGACCCGAATTATGTTGGTCTATGCTTTGCCATTGAACGAAATGGTGATGGATTTTTACGACAAATTAAAATCTCGTACCCAAGGCTATGCCTCATTGGATTACGAATTGACAGAGTATCGGGAATCGGATTTAGTGAAACTCGATCTGTTGCTGAACGGCGAAACCATTGATGCGCTGTCTTTTATCACGCACAAAGAGAAAGCCTATTTTCGTGGCCGTCAGTTAGTGGAAAAAATGAAGGAGTTGATCCCGAAGCAAATGTTCGAGGTCGCGATTCAAGCCGCGATCGGCAAACGCGTGATTGCGCGTGAGACGGTTTCTGCCATTAAAAAGAACGTCACGGCCAAGTGCTACGGGGGAGATATCACCCGAAAACGCAAGCTTTGGGAGAAACAAAAAGAAGGCAAGAAGCGGATGAAGCAAATAGGGCGAGTGGAAGTCCCGCAAGAAGCGTTTTTGGCTCTCTTGAAAGTGAAGGATGAATAATGACTGATTCTAAGCCGAACTCGGTCCTGCCGACGGATTCCTCTTCCGGTGACCCTGATTTTTCTTCTTTCCATAAAGAGAGTCGGAGTGAGACGGCGCCCCCCAAATCATTATGGCGGGAATATGTCGAAGCCATTATCATTGCGATCATCTTAGCCTTGACCATCCGCGTGTTTCTTGTTCAGGCCTTTAAGATTCCCTCGGGATCCATGATTCCCAGTTTGCAGATTGGCGATCATATTTTGGTCAATAAACTCGCTTATGGTCTGCAGATTCCTCAGGATTGCGAATTTGAGGCCTCCTTGCTTCCGATCACCTGCTATTCCTCTACCATGCTTGTTGAGTTTGAGAAACCCCAGCGGGGAGACATTATTGTGTTTCGATACCCGGAAGATGAGCGGAAGGATTTCATTAAACGCGTCATTGGCTTGCCCGGTGACACCATTCAAATTCACAGCAAACTTGTCTATATTAATGGCGAGCCGTTTCAAGACAAACCGTTCACCCAACGCGTGGATCCCGGCATGATCGATGGTCGGATCAATCCCCGTGATAATTTCGGGCCCATCACCGTTCCCCCGGACTCCTATTTTGTCATGGGCGACAACCGCGACCAAAGCTTGGATAGTCGCTTTTGGGGATACGTTCAAGCGCATAAAATCAAAGGCCGTGCCTTTCTTGTCTATTGGTCCTGGCATGGTCAAGGTTCGTTGATGGAATGGGTTCGATGGAATCGCATTGGGAAAGTTATTGAGTGATTTTCACGAAATTGGCAGGTTGTGACCCCGTCGTCGACTAAACGACCTTCCTCTTCTCAAAAGAAGACCGTTGATCGTACCGCGCCGGTTTCTTTGGAACGCTACCTTCGCCGATTTTCACGCGGGAACGTGTTGGTTCTTGGCGACCTCATGCTCGATCATTACATATGGGGCGCCGTCAGCCGTATTTCTCCTGAGGCGCCGGTTCCGGTCGTGCATGTTGAGCGGGAATCGCTCCAGCTCGGGGGGGCTGCAAATGTGTACAGTAATATTCTGTCCTTAGGAGGCCGAGCCCAACTCTGTGGCGTGATTGGTCCTGATGACACAGGGCAAGCTCTGATCAACGAATCACGTCTGAGCAAAAAAAATCAGATGGGTATTCTTGTTGATCCCTCACGACCTACGACGAAAAAAACCAGGATCATCGCCCATAGCCAGCAAGTCGCTCGATACGATTTGGAACGGCATCATGATATTTCCCCTCTGCTCACCAAGCAGATTTTGAAGTATATTCAAACTCACTTGTTTTCAATTTCCTGTATCGTGGTGTCTGATTATTGCAAAGGAGTCATCACGCCTTCTCTAATGGCCCAGCTTGGAAAATTAGCGCACACCCAACGCATTCCCATTCTTGTTGATCCGAAAGTCGAACATTTTTCCTGTTATGCCGGTGTTACGATCATCACCCCTAATCATCTGGAAGCTCAGCAGGCCTCTGGCCGTTCAGCATCCGACCACCAATCGATCCATGATATCGGTCACCAACTGCGCCAAAAGCTTGGCTGCGAAGCCGTGTTGGTGACCAGGGGCGAGCAGGGGATCAGCCTATGTGAATCGACGGGCAAGAGTTGGCATATCCCAACCATGGCTCGGCAAGTCTATGATGTCACGGGTGCCGGGGACACCCTGGTCAGTACCTTGGCCTTAGCCCTGAGCGTCGGCGCCTCTATTCAAGAAAGTGCGATCTTAGCCAACCATGCGGCAGGGGTGGCAGTGGGCATGATTGGGACTGCGGCCATCACCAACACTCAACTGAAAGAGGCCCTTCGCTATGCCGGCGGATAACCCTCACGTCACGATTATCATTCCGGCTCGCTATGCATCCTCTAGATTCCCCGGCAAACCCTTAGCGCTTCTCGCGGGAAAACCCTTAATCCAGCATGTCTATGAACAAGCCATCCGAGTCCCAAAGATTACTCAGGTTCTCGTGGCAACGGACGATGTTCGAATTCACGAGAGCGTGCAAAATTTTGGCGGCTGTTCCTCGATAATTGTCGGTCCTTACCGCACAGGGACGGACCGTGTGGCCGAGGCGATCCGAGGGCTTCCCTGTGAAATTGTCGTAAACCTCCAGGCCGATGAAATCCTGTTATCCCCCGATCTCTTGCTGGATTTAATCAATCCGTTTCTTGCCAGTGACGCAGAAATGGGTACCCTGCGTCGTCCGCTGACACGCCATGAGGAATTTTCGCAATCTTCTGTCGTGAAGGTGGTTACGGATCAGCAGGGAAGAGCCTTATACTTTTCTCGAGCCCCGATTCCACATGGTCGTGATCACGTCCACGGAGCTTTTGTCCCACCCTTTGCCTCTCTTCATTTAGGAGTGTATATTTTTCGTCGACAAACCTTGAATCGATTTGCCGCATTATCAAGCGGGGAGTTGGAGCAGACGGAAAAGCTTGAACAGTTACGAGCCCTGGAACATGGGATTCCTGTTCACGTGTGGGAGACAGCCCATGTCTCACTCAGGATCGATACCGAAGAGGATTTGGAAATGGCGAATGCTTCATGGGACGAACTCATGGCAGGACAGGCCGTTTTGCTCGGAATGACAGAAAGAATCCGTTTAGGATGATGGACGGTAGCTTCAGGACAAGCCTTGGAGAGACTGACAAACATGAGTAAATTCATTTTTGTGACCGGCGGGGTGGTGTCCTCATTGGGGAAGGGGTTGGCTTCGGCTTCCATTGGCCATCTCTTGGAAAGCCGGGGTCTGAAAATTTCCTTTCTCAAACTCGACCCCTATATCAACGTCGATCCTGGCACCATGAACCCCTATCAGCATGGCGAAGTCTACGTCACGGACGATGGGGCTGAGACCGATCTCGATCTTGGACATTATGAACGATTTACCAATCTGACACTCTCACAAAAAAATAATTGTACGACGGGACGAATTTACGACTCGGTCATCAAAAAAGAGCGCCGAGGAGATTATTTAGGAAGCACGGTTCAGGTCGTCCCGCATATTACCGACGAAATTAAAGAGACGATTTTACATGTGGCGCATGGCACAGACATCGTGATCGTGGAAATAGGAGGGACGGTCGGTGATATTGAAAGTCTGCCCTTTCTCGAAGCCATTAGACAAATACCGTTTGATGTGGGCCGTGAAAATGTCCTGTACATCCATCTCACCCTTGTGCCGTTTATTGAAACCGCGGGCGAGTTGAAAACCAAACCGACTCAGCATTCCGTCAACAAGCTTCGTGAAATCGGCATCCAGCCCCATATCCTGTTGTGCCGGACCGATCGTTTCTTGGTGCCATCGGTGAAAGAAAAAATCGCGCTATTTTGTAACGTGGACAAAGATGCGGTGATCACAGCCAAAAACGTCGACAGCATTTACGAAGTCCCCATCGTGTTGCGGAAAGAAGGGCTTGATGAGTTGATCGTGCGCTTTTTGCGGTTGGAATCCAGTCCGCCCAACCTCCGCGATTGGGATGCCATGGTCCAAAAACTCAAACGCCCGCGGCATGAAGTAACGATTGGGATGGTCGGAAAATACATGGCGTTCAAAGAGTCTTACAAAAGTTTGTCAGAGGCACTCGTGCATGGCGGGCTTCCCAATGATGCAGGTATTAACATTCGATTGATCGAATCGGCGGAACTCGAACGGGGCAGTCCTGAGCAATTCTTAAGCGATGCTGATGGAATTTTGATTCCAGGTGGATTTGGCACAAGGGGTATTGAGGGCAAAGTGACGACGATTCGCTATGCCAGGGAAAAGGGGATTCCTTTTCTTGGGCTCTGTTTAGGGATGCAATGTGCGGTCGTGGAATTTGCCCGTCATGTTGCAGGACTACAGGGGGCCCACAGTGGTGAATTTGATTCCGCAACGGAGTACAACGTGATCGACCTTCTTCCGGAACAGCGGACAGTGGAGGAAAAAGGAGGGTCCATGCGACTTGGTGGCTATGGATGTCGTCTTCAAGAAGGCTCTCTTGCCCAACAAATCTATGGAACGACCGAGGTTCAGGAACGACACCGGCATCGGTATGAATTGAATAATGATTTCCGCGAGGCCCTTACCTCAAAAGGTTTGGTGCTGAGTGGAACGTCACCGGATGGTCGACTTGTCGAAATTATTGAATTGAAAAATCACCCCTGGTTTTTAGGGACCCAATTTCATCCTGAGTACCAATCACGACCGCATGCCCCTCATCCTATTTTTCGAGCGTTCATTCACGCGGCGCTGAAACGCAAATTCGGCCGATAACCGGTGTCGGCAGCCGTCTTGAACGGAAGATGGAACTCAGGCAGTCCTTTGGCGTCGCTGAAGGAGAGGTGCCGTGCAACAGGGAACGTCGCTGATGATCGATTCGGGTATGGCGGTGGGAATATCAAGGACACCATGATGCGGGAAGTTCCATTAGGAAAATTTTTAGGTGGAGGAGTTCAGCCTCATTTTCTGATTGCAGGGCCCTGCGTGATTGAGAGTGAACAGATTGTTTTGGACACGGCGTTTCAACTTGCCGATGTGGCTCAGGCAGTAGGGTTTCCCTATATCTTCAAGTCGTCTTACGACAAAGCGAATCGAAGCTCCATTCATTCTTACCGAGGGCCTGGCATTCAAGAAGGCCTGGATATCCTTCAAGAAGTGAAAGAACAGGTTCACGTACCGGTCCTGACGGATGTCCATAGTGTTGCGGATATTCGGCAAGCCGGGCAGGTCGTAGACATTGTGCAGATTCCCGCGTTTCTGTGTCGACAAACCGATCTCCTTATTGCTGCGGCGCAAACCGGCAAAACCGTCAACGTCAAGAAGGGACAGTTTCTTTCTCCATGGGATATGAGCAATGTCGTCAAAAAATTAGAAGAAAGCGGGACACATCAAATCGTCCTTACTGAAAGAGGCTCCTCCTTTGGCTATAATAATTTAGCCGTTGATATGCGAGCCCTTCCGGTCATGAAAGAGTTAGGCTATCCCGTGGTCTTTGATGTCACGCATAGCGTACAACTTCCCGGGGGTGGAGGAAGGCACTCATCCGGACAACGCGAATTTATTGCCCCCTTGGCTCGTGCGGCCGCTGCGGCAGGCTGTGATGGGTTTTTTATGGAAGTTCACCCCGATCCTGATAATGCCCTCTCAGACGGGCCTACAATGGTCCCGCTCAGCAAAGTCAAAGTGTTACTTCAGGAATTGAGGCAAATTTGTCAGGTTTCAGGAAAAGGCTCGAATGTTACGCTGTAACAATGCCACACACTCACGTCGTTAAAGCCCAACCCAAAGCTGCCGCTACAAACAAGAGCGTTGAGCAGACCTTCAATCTGCCGAATATGCTTACGTTTTTACGAATTTTATTGGTGCCAGTTTATATTGGACTCTTTTCGACGCCAACAGTAGGGAGATCTATTGCCGCTGCGGCAGTATTCGGTTTCGCGGCCTTAACGGACTCACTAGACGGGCATATCGCACGACAACGAGATCAAGTCACCAAAGTCGGCCGCCTTTTCGATCCTCTTGCTGACAAATTTCTTGTGATTTCCGGGTTGGTGTTACTCGTGCAATTTCAACGAATCTCGGCCTGGCTAGCGATTGTCCTCATTGTCCGTGACCTTACCGTAACCGGAATCAGAGCTGTTGCCGCGAGTCGAGGACTTATCATCGCCGCCGGGATTTTTGGGAAATACAAAGTTGTACTTCAGATTATCGCGATCATTCTTTTAACTCTGGAGGGAGCGTTTTCTGTGCCCGTGTTGAGTTTACATCTGGTCGGCACTGTGACTCTCTATCTGGCTCTGGCCTTTTCTTTAGTCTCTGCCGGACAATATATTCTTGAGACCTGGAACGAATTTTCCAAAAAAGAGCTCCATTCATAACGTCGCTGCACTCTATGTCTCATGAAATTCTCGGGCCGCTTTCCTGCCTCGGAGCCTACTTCCTGGGATCCATTCCATTCGGACTCGTTTTTTCGCATATGTTGGGAGCGCCGGATCCTCGTCAAGCCGGTAGTCAAAACATAGGCTTTACGAATGTCTTACGAGTATCGGGGAAAAAAGTTGGACTTCTTACGTTACTCGGCGATCTAGGAAAAGGGTGGCTGGTAGGGTGGATCGTGAGTGTGGGATTTATTTCAAGCCTGTGGGCCTTGCTGGCGGTACTCTTGGTCGTACTTGGACATCTCTTTCCTATTTTTTTAAAATTTCGTGGCGGCAAAGGGGTTGCCACGGGTTTAGGAGGAATTTTGGGGATACACTTTCCCATAGGGCTTTTTCTGATTTTGGTCTGGGCAGCAACGGTTGGAATTTGGAAATATTCGTCCGGTGGAGCGCTTATGGCTTTTGGGGTGTTTCCCGTGGCAAGCTGGTTTATGACGCTTGATCTGCATTTTACGATATTTAGTCTTCTCTTAAGTGTACTCATCATTGGAAAGCATAAAAGCAATATCGTCCGTTTGTTTGACGGGACCGAGCCAAGGATAGGGCGATTTCCATGAAAATCTATAAATTGACATAATAATTATTATGCGACATTTTTTTGATAAGCCATTTTTGTACCGTAAACAGATGCCCTCCCAGCCAACTCGGCCTTTCCCTTGGGTTTTTCCATTCCGTTCTCTCCTTACGGTCACCACGGTCCTTGTTATTTCAGCTTATGCCACGGCTGTTGCTTCTCAAATAGAAGAGTCTAAAGGGCTTCAAGTCCTTGAAGAGATTCAAGAGGCTATTTCACAGCTAGCCGAACACGTCACCCCGACAGTGGTGGGAGTGTCCACTATCCGACAACTTTCCCAGCCTGGAAGAATTCCACGTCAAGGTCGCTTTAAGGTACCGGGATCGGGTTCAGGTGTGGTGATCCATGAAGATGGCTATATTGTGACCAATAATCACGTCATTAATAATGGCGTGGAAGCCGAAGTCCATTTTTCCGATCAATTGACTCTTATTGCAGAAATCGTCGCGCAGGATCCCGACACCGACCTTGCGCTTTTGAAAGTCAACGCAGACCACAAACTGCCAAGCGCGACATTTGGAGATTCCAGTACGGTCAAAGTCGGACAATGGGTCTTGGCTGTGGGTAATCCGTTCGGATTGGACCGAACCGTCACCCTGGGGGTTGTGAGTGGGATTGGACGAGAAAACATGAATTTGTCCCGTTATGAAAACTTTATCCAAACCGATGCGTCGATCAATCCAGGAAATTCCGGTGGGCCCCTCTTTAATCTACGAGGCGAGGTCATTGGGATCAACACGGCCATTATTAATCTTGCCCAAGGCATTGGCTTTGCGATTCCCTCCAATATGGCGAGCCGTATTATCGATCAACTCAAAACAGGCGGTAAAGTAGTTCGAGGTTGGCTTGGGGTTGGGATTCAGCCGTTGACCGAGCAGATCGCGGATAAATTTGGTGTCACGGATGTCACAGGTATTCTGGTGAATGAAGTGTTTGCCGATGATCCAGCGGACCAGGCGGGCATTAAATCCGGGGATATTATTACCCAAATCGGGAATGAACGATTGGAGTCACCCAATCAGTTATCCCGGGTGGTCGCAAGTTTTTCTCCTGGTGACCAGGTATTGGTCCATATCATACGGGATGGGACGCCACTCCAACTCCCCGTCTTGTTGGGAGTGAAACAAGATACGCCCATCGTGGCTTTACTACCTCCAACCCCCGCTGAAGTTGATTTAGGAATCGATGTATCTCCTATGACCGAAGAGTTGGCCAAGAAGTTTTCCATCGACCAAACGACTGGCATACTCGTCGTTCAAGTTGCTCAGGGGAGTCTCGCGTATGCGGAGGGATTACGAAAAGGAGATATTATTGAGGAAGTCAATCGCACCGAAGTGCCCACCATGAGGGAATTTCGCCAAACCCTCGAAGCGATTCAGCCTGGCGAGACGATCCTCCTGCGGATCCTTCGAGAGTCGAGAACGTTTTTTGTCGTATTAAAACCCCCGAGTTAAGAGACGTGCTGGGATTTATATAGCTCAGACGTGAGGGCCCTCGGACCGGGGGCAAGACCCTGCCTTAGGATGAAGCCGCCGCTTTCGCGGCTTTGTATTCCTCGACGACCTTATTGACCACCTCACGGGGCGCCTGGTCATAGCCTGAAAATTCCATGGCATAAGAACCCTTCCCAGCGGTAATGGATGTCAAGACGGGCGCATACTTCAGAATTTCAGCCAACGGGACTACGGCCTTCACGATTTGATTATGCCCTTTGGTATCCATTCCCAGAATTCGACCGCGCCGACTGTTTAAATCGCCAATCACTGCGCCCACCACGTCGTCCGGTACCGTCACTTCAACAATCATGATCGGTTCGAGGAGAACGGGCTGTGCCGATTCCATGGCTTTTTTAAACCCCATCGAGGCCGCGACCTTAAAGGCCATTTCCGAAGAGTCAACAGGATGATGGGACCCGTCATAGACCTTCACTTGCACGTCCACGACCGGGAAGCCTGCGAGAATGCCCTCGTGCATGGCTTCAATGACGCCTTTTTCCACCGCAGGAATAAAATTCCGTGGAATCACCCCTCCAACGATTTTATTGAGAAATTCAAATCCGCCATTGCGCGGTAAAGGGTCAAGCTGAAGCCAACAATCACCGTATTGCCCATGGCCGCCTGTTTGTTTTTTATATTTTCCCTGGGCCTGGGCCATTTTTTGAATGGTCTCGCGATACGCGACTTTCGGTGTATGAAGATTGACGTCCACTCCGTATTTCCGGTGGAGTTTTTCCAGGGTCAACTCGATATGAGTTTGCCCGACTCCACTGAGCAACATTTCTTTGGTTTCATCATTTCTGATAAATTCTAATGACGCATCTTCTTCGACCAACTTGTGGAGACCCAGACTCACTTTATCAATGTCACCCTTCGATTTCGGCTCAAGCGCAAACGACATCACGGGCCGACGGAGCTTCACCGGAGGAAAAATAATCGGAGACTTATCGGCACAAATCGTTTCACCCGTCTGGGTCTCCTTGAGTTTTCCCATGACCACAATCTCACCTGCCGTCGCTCGTTGCGTTTGAGTGCTTTTCTTTCCTTGCAAAGAATACAGATGTCCCCCTTTTTCTTTGATGTTTCTCACGGAATTGAAAAAGGTTGAATCGGCTTCGAGCACTCCTGAACAAACCTTAAGATACGTGAGTCGGCCCATAAAGGGATCGATGGTCGTCTTGAATACAAAGCCGGAAAAGGGCTCCTCTGCGCTCATGGGCCGCACGAGTTCTTCACTCGTGTGGGGATGAGATCCTGTGAACGGAAACGTTTCAGCTCTTTCTGCTGGAGAAGGCAGGTATTGAATGATCGCATTGTGCAGTACGGTGGAGCCGAGATTCAGGATCGCGGAACCGCACAAGACAGGGAGACACTGACGGGTTTTCGTGCTCAGGATCAGCCCTTGAAGGATTTCCTCTTGAGTCAGATCACCTTCGCTCAAATATTTTTCCACCAGGTCGTCGTTGGTCTCAGCTACGGTTTCAACTAATTGTTTCCGGAATTTTGAAATTTTATCTTTCAGGTCTGCAGGTATTTCTTCTTCCAGTACTTTATGACTGTTGGGTACAGGGATTATGGCTTTCTGCGTCACCAAGTCCGCCACGCCTCGCAGATTCGCTTCTTCGCCAATGGGATAGGCAATCGGCACGCATTTGGTCTCAAGCGTTTTCTGAATCTCTTCTAAAATGGATTCAAAATTCGCTCGTTCCTTATTCAGTTCATTAATAAACACAAGGCAGGGAAGTTCACGCGCTTGAATAGAAGCCCAGACCCGATCCAGTTCCGATCGTATACCTGAAGCGCTGACGACTAACACCGCGCCATCGGCTACGTGAATCGTATTTTGGGTATCAGCAAAAAAATCCAGCGAACCTGGAGTGTCGAGCAGGGTCAGGAGAACCCCTTTGTGCTCATACTGAAGAAGGGCCGTATTCATGGAATGATGATGCTGAATCTCTTCTGCTTCGAAGTCGGCCACGGTAGTTCCATTAGCGGTAGTACCCATCGACGACGTCACACCGGCAGAAAACAGCAGGGCTTCAACGAGAGAAGTTTTTCCAGTACCAACATATGACGTAAAAACCACGTTTCGAATAGAATGAGATTGTGTCATACGCCCTCCCCCTTGTGATTGTTGGCATTCTAGGCTTGGCTGAATTGGAGTGTCAATCGACGAGTGGGGCTTAGGCCTTGACTTTACATCCTATGACGGCAAAATGGTTTCGAATCAGAGCGGAGCCCACTCGTGTGAGGAACTCCACGGAAACAAACGACCTTTACAACATACTCTCTTTAGCCATGGACTTCTCATGACCCCAACCGGTGCAGGAAATTGGACGTATCGCCTGATGGCAACGCTCTGTTTTGGACTTTTCGTCAGTGCCATGGCCTTCGATGCCCTTCAACCTGAGAAAGAATTGACCTTAAATCTCCATCAATCTATCTGGTACGGGTTTGGATTCGGACTTCCATTACTAGTCGGTGGAGTCTGTCTGACTGGAAAACGATGGACTTCTATGGTTGGGGTTATGTATGGAACAATCGGGTTGGCATTGGATGTTGCAACGGTGGCTCAGGTCAGCCCTGGGCCTGACGAGGCAATCCACTTTTTCTGTATTCTTGTCACAAGTGCAGTCTTGAATTTTTTCCTCATCCTGTTGGGAGGACATGGGCTCTTCTCTGCTTCGTAAGACGAGAGGGAGAATAGCCTGAAGCTTGAGCCCGAGGGGGATATGCCTGATAGGCAATTTGTTGTGTTTTCCTGTATTGTTACGCCTCCTTTTCCTTCTCTATGGCTTCAATCATGCCTCCCAATTACCGGTTCCTTGTTCAATTGAAGACACTGGAGGTATTTTCCATCCACCTACCTTCGATCGATCTCAAGCCCCTGCTGGATTGCGATCAACTGTTCGGCTGCGACCGCGCCGGCTTCACCGAAATGGAAGAGTGATTCGGCACATAGACGGCGGGCCTGGGATCGCGGGGCCGAAGGTAATGCGAGTTGTTGGATGATGGTCGGCAGCTGATCGATCTGGGCTACTGGGACGACGGTGCTCAGTTTGCCGATGGCGTCGAGTTCCCAGATGGTTTCGCCCTCAGGCAGGTCGATGGCTTCCTTGCCGCACAGGTCGGGATGGGCGGCGATGGTGATCACCGGCTTTTCGAAGACGAAGGCGTAATCAAAAATAATGCCTGAAATATCGGAAATGAGCACAGCGGCAGCGGCCATGCTGGAGTAGGCGTCGTTGCTGGTATCCCACTGCACATTGGCGCTACCCTGCCAGGTTTTTTCGAAGTCATTGATCAAGGTTTTGTCGGAGACGAAACTTTGCGGATGCGGCCGTACGATCACTCGATGTCCGGTGTCCAGCAGGGTATGCAACAGGGCGTTGCCGCAGCGCAGCAGCAGACTGTTTTGGCCCCAAGTGGGGGCAATCAACAGGGTACGTGTCGAGGAACCGGAGGGTGAGGGGTTCGCCGCGCCATCGGCACGGGCCCGCCGGAGCAGGCCGTCAAAATACACACAGCCGGTTTTCAGCAAGGTCTTAGGGGGCGTGCCGCGCGTTTGCTCAAGCGCTCGCAGGCTGCGGATCTGGTGCTCACCGCTGCACATCAAGGTATCGAAATAGTCGAACGAAAACAGCTCGTACAGCCAAATATCCGTCGGCGCATGGACGATATGGCAATAATGTTTCACCCTAGGGGAGCGCCTGATCTGCAAGACGTCCAGCCCAGGCGTGGTGAACACGCACAGGTCCGCTTCCAGCCAGTTCAACCGCCGGTAGGCAGCGTTTCCCCTGCCGATGA
The DNA here is from genome assembly GCA_963422365.1 of Nitrospirales bacterium. Taxonomy (GTDB): domain Bacteria; phylum Nitrospirota; class Nitrospiria; order Nitrospirales; family UBA8639; genus Bin75. Next base: position 1,965,805 of record OY729426.1, on the reverse strand, counting down.
ACTCGGTTTCAAGCAGCGGATAGTCGGCACGCAGTCCGGGGTCGTCCGGGTCGGAACTCAGATAAACGCAGGGCACGTTGCGCTCCGCCAGCGCCTGTATCAGCGGCACAAAGGTGGAAGAGTATTGCCCGCCTTCAGAGTACAACACAATGCCATATTTCTGGCGGTGCCTCGCTGAGGTCTTGTTCACAAGACCAATCAAGGAAGATAGCCGATACATCAACCCCTTCAAGGCGAAATACGCGCTGGCCACTAGCCCGGAGATCGCGGCGAACAGCAGACTGCCGGTTCCCGGATCGAGATAGGCGTAAGCCGGCGTGCTGGTCAGCACCAGGATAATCAAAACAGTCGGCAATATCTTTATAGACAAAGGTATGTGCGCCATGGCGGTTTGCTATTTGATCTGCTTCCAGTTCTCTGGCTCGAAAATAGATCCGGTGACTTCGTACTGGGCGATAATGCGTTTTTGGTTGCCACTGTACTTACTGACCCGCAACTTTCGGTTGGCAATGGAGTGTCGGGTCGGATCCTGAATCAGGCGGGCATCGTCACCAAAGCCGGAGTAGGCAATGGCCAGGGTATCTGCCGCGGATAGCAGCCGACGATCTTCCCTCACCGGGCCATGAGATGCAAAATCCTTAATCATCATCAACCCATGCACGCTCATAAGCACAGGCAGATCGTTCTTCACCTCGAAAAGATTATGATCCGAGACGAAAATAATCCGGGTATTATCATAGACGTGGTGCGCTTTCATCCAGGTTATCCAGTTGCCCAAGAGTTTGAGCGTACAGTATTGCGCCCAAGTTGCCCTATCCTGTTCATGATAGCCGGTATGCACCAAGAGCTGACACCCTTCGCTGACATTGAACGGGTGATGTGTCAGCTGAGTCTGCAGGTAGTGTAGGGTACGCAAAGGCGAGTCATCGATAAAACTGACGCTGGGCAGAGAAGCCAGGGCAGAAAACTGTCTCCATTTCCCCGTACCCTTGACTTGACCCAACCACTGACGCTGGTAAATATGTTGCCTGAGCCGATAGGGTGCAACACGAAACAGACCTATCACCCCCAGTAATTTTCTCCCTATCGATTTCCGTCTAGACAGACGCAGATCCCCATTGAAAAAGGTCGAAAATTCCTCTGGGTGAGCCGTGGCCCAATAGTCGGCAAATACGGTTCCATAGTCGTGCATGCCGATGCAACGGGTGAGGTGGGGCGAGTCAATTCGGGCTTCAATCTGGCTACATCCAATTGATTGCACGCCGGTCAGGGCAATACGGAAGTCGGCCTCCGCAAACACGTCCACCATGAGTTCATAGCCGCCGACGATATAATCGTCAACCAACTGAGGATTAGCATTGATGGAATCGACGAAGTGTTCAGGGCTAAACCGGTGACCGCCGTGGATGGCTGGCTCGGATACGAGCGTGGAGGTGCCTGGAGTCACGGTGTTGGGATACCAGATAAAGCCGTCCAGTTCGGCTCTTAAATGCGGATAGCGGCGCAACAATTCATCGATCGCGCCGCCATCAAACATATCCAACATCACCACCACCACGTTTTGCCGATCCCTGGAAAAGGCGTAAAACTTTTCGGCTGAGGCCGCCGTGGTCTGATCGGATAATACCGCTATATCGTGCCGTTCAATTTTATGGGGGGGGGGGGGGGGTAGCACTTTTATGGCTTCAACGCTGATAAACACCGCGTAAATACAAAGACTCAAGCTCAGTACGCGCAGAATATCGGGCACCAGCTTGACTGCCCGCGACAGCAGCAACCAGCAGCCCGCCGCCGTGACCACCACAATGGCGAAGTCATACATAATGACCATATCCGGCCACAATTCGGACAGATTGTTATTGTTGAAAGTAAAGGCCGTCATTGGCCCATAATCGCCCTTGAACACGTAGCCATAGAGCGCACTGACCAAGGCGACATAAAACACCACGCCGGCAAGCACCCGTTTGATTCCCGCCGATGCGCACAGGTACACAACAGTCAACACGATGGCGATTCGCACGAAGATCGAATAATGAAACGCCAGTATATCGGAGAAAAAATGACGGAACTCCAGCGGGTCCGAATTGAACAGATTGAGCGGCGCAATATAAAAGATGGTCGCCAGCAGAATGCAGACCGACAGCGCATACACTTCGTGGACTCGACGCGCACTCAATGAGGATAGAAACAGGAGGCTGGCAGGGTCGTCATCCGTCATGGCGACAGGACGGCGCAGAGGAACGATATGTTTCAGCAGCGAAAACAGATTGTTGACCGTCCAGTACACCACCACGCCGGAGGCTGACGGATATAGCAGAATCAGAAACACCACCGCCAGCCCGCCGGTCTGAAGCCACGCACCGCGCCCGTGGCGTTGGTGATACAGCATGGCCGAGATGAGGCTCAGGAGGGTCATCAGCAACGGCAGGAGATTGAGCCCCAGCGGTCCCAGGCCATCCGCACGGCTGAGGTCCGACAGCGGCCCGAACGCTGTCTGTACCAGCGCCGGCTCCTGGCTTAGAAATCGCCAGGCGGCGATGAAAAATGGAATTTGAACCATAAGTCCGAGGGTGGTTTTCAGCTCCATGGCCGGGTGATAATCGGCCTGCCGATACAGCGTACGCAACATGAAAAATCGTTTTGATCCCCGATACGCCCGTTTGATGTCATGGATTGTCGGCTCGATGGCTTTCTGTTTTTGCCGCAATCGCGCCAGCGCAGTATCACTGTGCCACTGCACCGGCAACAGCAGCACATTGACCACCAGGCTAATCAGCACAATGGCCATGCCGACGGTCGTCTGTTCGGTAAAGGCCTGGAATAGAAATCCGAAACTGATTTCCAGAGGCTGGATAACAACGTGGTACAGAATGTTCAGTATAAAGGTCATGAAGGCCTGCGTCGTAGGGATCCGAATGAATTTTTTCGCGGCGAGATCTTACCTGTCCTGAGTACCATCGATAGATGGTAGGTCGTTAGTCAGATACGCGGTTAGGTCGCATGGGATGCGGCTGCGACATTATTTATGGGGGATGTACGGCTTCTCCACCTTTCCTTCAATAATGACCCCGTCCCAATCACCGGTTCCTTTTTTCAACTGAAGGCACCTGGTTTTTTTGAGTCCGCAGGTCTTGAGCCACTGTTGTACGTCTTGGGCGCTATAGGTGTTCCCCGTTGGGGTGAATAAGAGCATCGTGATCGCAAACAGGTTGGTTTCTGCGATGTCGAATCCTGGTTTGTTCATAAGGAAGGTATCTTGAATCAGAATGCGTCCTCCGGGGTTGAGCGCCCGTTTGAGTTTTCGGAGTAGGGTTTTATTTTCAGTCGGCGAAAAAATGTGCAGTACGTTCGATACCCACATCACATCAAATTTTCCAGGCACCGGACTTTCAAAAAGATCGCCTGGGTAATAGGACAGTCGCTTGCCATGTCGTAACGGTTTGGCGATTTCTTGGGCGACTTCAAGAGCTGGGTGACGATCCCAGATCCCTGCCTGCAACGTAGAATTTTTCTTCAAAAACTCTACTGCATACGTGCCGGGCCCTCCTCCAACGTCCAACAGCATTTTTGCGTTGTTCAGATTGAGTTGGGCGGCCACTTGTTTTGCAGGCTTTACGGAGCGCTGATGCATCGCCCAGGTAAATGATCGTCGATATTCCGGCTCATCCGGTCCTTCATTTTCAATCGGTTTGCCCGTTCGAACGGCATTAGTGAGCTGTGCCCAATTTTCCCACTGGCGATGGAGGAGATCCAAATAGGCCCCTTGATAAGCCGGACTGTTTCGATTCAAAAAAGTGCGACCGACTCTCTCTACGCCATAGGAAGGTCCCCGTTGTTTGAGTAAGCCGGCGGTTTCCAAGTTGCGAAGGAGAATCTCGATTCCCCGTTCACTGGCCTTCAACGTTTTGGCCAAGGCTTTGGGGGTCCAAAATCTATGTCCCATGCAGGTAAAGAGGTCGAGATCCAATGCCGTAGCAAAAACACGTGACAAGCGAAAGGTAGAGACAGCATCACGAAATTCATCCATTGTACGAATGGGAAGTTGAGTATTCATGAAAAAATCCCTTTTGAGACTGAGATGAGGAATATTTCAGGTGGCAGCAAACTGCTGTCGATATCGTGTGATCACTTGTTCAAGTTGCGACAGATTGTCGAAATCCACCGGACGCTCGAAAAACACCGCAACGTACTCATCATTCATTTCGATGCGTTCGCTAAAGCCGTCCTTTATGAGATGATTACGATATTTCGAGACAACCTGTTGAATGTAAAACTTGGCTTGTTTGGCCAATTCATCGCTTCCCAGATCTTCGGCCGTGCCATCAGATAGCAGGCTCTGCATGTCTTCCAGCGCATACCCCGCCTGACAAACAAGGAAGCCGGCTGGTGTAATTTCGAGTTGCCAATCTTGATCATCCAATTCAAGGGTTAACGCGCCACCGGGTTGATATTGTACAAAGTTTGGGGTGGTTTTCTTCAGATGGTCTTGGACTTGTTGCCATCCCTGGCAAGATCCGTCAATCATGAGGCACCTTGCCTCTGGCCATTGATTGTGCACGTTTACTCGTCAGCCGAGTCAGAAGCGCTTCAAGCCGCTTGGTGTTTTCTTCAAGTTTGGGCAAACCGTATTTACGATCCACGCGAACCACGCGATGAAGGAAGTGGGCTTCCTGATCCTCATCGCCCTTTGCGTTATGGCAATCGGCCATCACGTACCAAGCTCCACCCATACGTAATTCATCATGAAGCCGCTCCGCAATGGCCAGGCTTGTTTGCGCACAGGCTATGGCATCATCATAACGTTCCCATGCCACGTACATCCGCGCCATCATCTTAAACACGTCGGCCTGACCCGCGTGATTTCCGACTCGCTGCATTAAGGGAATCGACTCCGAGTAATAGTCCCTGGCTTGCACAAAGTGTCGAGTTTCCTTTGCCACTAACCCTAAATCAGAGAGCAAGACCGCCTTGGCCGCATCGTCTTGAAAAAGCTCCATGCCGTCCAAGGCCTCAAGATAGTAAGCGCGGCCTCGTTCCCATTCGCCGGCGTCTACATGCAAATTGCCGAGGTTGGCAAGTGTTGCGCTAATCCCGCGATTGTCCCCGATTGTCTTCTGCAATTCCAAGACCTCTTGATAATGTTCTTGAGCCTGTTGGCGTTTACCACTTACGGCACAGATATTCCCAAGATTTCCCAATGTCGCAGCGAGTGTCCTGGGATCGCCGCTTTTTCGATCAGCTTCCAACGCCCTGGCATAACACTGGTAGGCTTCCGTGTAGAACCCTCGGGAAAAGTGCGCATTACCTTGTTGATTGAGTTGAGCCGAATGAGACGGTTGCATGTAGATGGTCACGGCTGAATCATGAATCTAGACAAGGAAGGAAACAGTCATCGCTTATTGCAACGCCTGCTCAACGACCGCTTTGGCGCCGGTCAAGATGGAACTCCCGTCACCGACCAGGAGCGAATCAAAATGATACTTCAGCAATCGGCGCAACCCTTCACGTGCCGTGGCGGGATCAGCATATTTTTCAGCGGGCAGCATACTCACCGACCCTTCAGGTTTGCCAAGCAAGGCATCACCGACAATCAGGATGCCCTGTCCTTGTTGGATAAACAAGGCCGACTCACCAGGTGACTTTTGATTGGAGAGTTGCACGACCCAAATCCCGCCGGGTAGGAGTTCGCCGTCAACAAAGGTTTTGTCGGGAGTCACCGGTATTTCCGACGCGTCTTTTTCCGGGACGTACACCCGCGTGTTCACCATCTCCTTGTACGTTGCGGCTTCACGCACGTGATCTCGATTGGTGAGAAGGATGTAATCAATTTGACCGGCAGCGCCGAGCTGCGCCAAATCGGAATCCGAGAGAGGCGGCGGATCAACCAGAATTCGATGTTCGCCGATGTCCAATAAATGACCGTTAAAATTAATCTGTTTTTCTTCAGAAAACCACGACCACGTGGCGACTCCAGGGAGAATCGGCTTCATAGCTCGGCAATCGTCTCCTGGAGCAGGGCCGTTGTTTTGGAAAGAATGTCTTCTTCCAAAGGCAGATCAAGAATATCGTCTTCCGGCACCGTGATAAATTTTCGATTGGCCCCTTTGGTAAGAGAAATCAAAAACCGGCCCTGGGAAGGAGTAACCGGAATGACCACCTCGACCGCGCTCGCGATGCCTCTCACCAGTTCAAGGAGCTTGGCTTTCCCCTCTTCAAACTCATCCATTTCGTTTCTTGAATCCTTTCACTTCCATACAGGAACGCAATAATTGTAGCTGCTGCAGCTTATACTGCTTCATCGGAAGAACCGTCTTGAACCGCGGCATCTGATACGGCCTGAAAACATGCCAGTACAATTATAAGTCGGTCGATCCGGATGATGGCTCACCGGCCAATAATTTATTCACCTCATCCAGGATCGCCGTATGATTCGCCAAATCCATGTTGCCGACTTGTTGCCATCGAATCACGCCATTTTGATCCAGAATATAGACGTTCGGAATAAAGCGTCCGCCGCCATATAATTTATCGGTCATTTGGTCTGGATCCGTGAGATAGGGATACGTGATGTTCACGGGAAAGACGCTGAGAAATTCTAGCACGTCGGCTTGGGAATCGCCTGAGGAGTTCACGCCGATCACCGCGACGTTTTGTCCGCGCGTGGCGTCATGCACTTTTTGTAAATTCGTACCTTGAATGCGGCAGGGTTCGCAAATGTGAAAAAGTCCAAGCACCACTACTTTGCCTTGGAAGTCTTGCAGCGAGACGGTTTCCCCTGTGACTGAGGTAAGCGAGAAGGTTGGGGCCGACTCCCCGACCTTAAAAAATCCACCAGCCCAGGCCGTCGTCAGCATGGTGAGAAAAAACGTAACGAGTATAAAGAGAGAGCATTGGCGTTTCATTGGCATCCTCCAATTTAGTAAGAAGCGGTCAAGGTAGACACCGACAGACCTCAAACAACTTTTGGATCTTACCACACGATTTTTCAGATGGGCAATTCAGATAAAAGCGGGAGACTCTGTTATCTCTTAACTCTTTGAGATGGAGACATAATTTGAAATTCACCGCCAGGTAGTTCTTCGCGTACGACACCACGTCGCTGCACGCCTGGAAAGATTGCGAAGTGTGTTCGGGGATTCAAGTTCAACCGTCTCCCCATATAACTCATCCCGCACAGAGCCCTTGATTTTACCGTAGAGCACATCGTAACTGCTCACCAGTCGCCGTTCCTCATTACCGTCTGTGCGAAGTAGCCGATCATGCTGTGGTAGTCAGCAACTCCCGCGCCATCCAATACGGTCATATGGGTCACTTCGCCGGTGGTGATGTCCTTGAATACGATCTCGCACTGATCTTCCTCGCTGAATTGTCGGGAGTTAACCGTTTGGACTTCCAGCGTCGCGACATCAAGATCGGCCGGATTCTTGTATTCCCGATAAACACGCGGCGTCAGCACCGGACTCTCAATGTCCAGAGCATCTCTATCTTTCTGCTTATTATTCTTATCAATCTCTACCACTACTGGCGTTTTCGGTCCGGTGCCTTTACCCATGGCCTTGCGTTCCAACTCCACGCCCGCGCCTGTATGGACTCGACGAAATCCATGAAAGCATCCGTGCCCAACACACATCGACCTTGGAATCCGTTGTGGCTCCCATGGGTCGCTTGTCGAGGAAGTAATCCATCGTGTTCTCGTCGTCGAGTGACGGGGGAGGTCCTCACCGGAATACACCCGGTGCATATTGGTCAGGAAGATGTTCCCCGTTGGGTGTGTCACCCGCACTTCGTCCTGTTTGTGCAGGGTCAACTGAAAACCGTCTTGCCAGTTGTGACCGTGAAAGCCGTTGTCGGAAATGACCGGGTCGGCGAAAAAATCCGCAAGCCCTGAAAATACCGATACAGGCGATCCAGGATGATGATGCCGGACGCAATTACCAGAACGTCGCGTGACAGCTCCGACTCCGGCTCATAAAGCTTGTGGTAGAAAATTCCACGCCAACGCCAAGCTCATCACCCTGGTCTTGCCGCTACCGGTCGCCATCTTGATGACAGAACGCCGCCAAGTTTCATCAAACATTTCCGCCGACACCACCCCGCTACTGTCGAAGCACATCAAGTCCTATTGTCTTTCGCGCCGACCGCGTCGTAGAGATAGACAATTGTCTCTATGGCCTCTCTCTGGGAGAAGAAATAGCGGAACTCCGCCACACTGTCATCGGCTTGCTCCAGCAAGTGTGGTTTCTTGGACCACCCGTTAAGCAAGCTGCGACTAGTGTGGACGCACCCGCATAGCCGCTATCGCGAAATTCCTTCACCTTCCGGCGGAGGACAGCCACCAGTGGTGGCATGAGTTTATCCATCGTTGTCTCACGCAGGGCTTCATTGGCTGGAAACCAGCGTACATCGGGGTTTAGTGCGGCGTGGGGAGAATGGGGAAGTCGGGGTGGAGGGGCACTAATCGGATTTCTGCAATGATTTTGCGGCATGAATGGTCAATTTCAGCTCTCCGCCAAGTAGTTCATACACTGGTCGCTTGCCACTAAGTTTCTCACTCTCATTGAGGATAATACCGACACCTTCGCCACGACGTTCCAAAAAATATCTTCGGTTCACGGCATGACCTATTTCATCATCTATTGACGAATCAGACAGCAGACGAGACAGTAATTCATTGCGCGTAAACTGGTTATCAATCAAGTTGTCAATCGTTAACGTGTTGGCAAGTGCTCCAGGCGAATATAGCTCAAGCCGATCAGTAAACATGAATAAGCGGATTTTGGAGCCGTGTATGGAATAATCCCTGTGTACAACCGCATTCACGAATGCTTCGAACACGGCTTTCATGCTGTACTGTGGTTTTTCTTCTCTGCCCATCTCTTTTTTTGCCGAAATCCGGTTGTGTTGGTTGACAAAATGATAGGCCCCAATGATTTGTTTATCCAAAGGACCGCGATAATCCTTCGCATCAATCTGATAATTAGCATCCTTGGTTTGACCGCTGTAAGAAACTGCTTGAATGTAACTGTTGTAGAGATGCTCATCGGGCGTGGGGCTACACATCAAAACCCCGGCAACGGTTGCATGAAAATTATCGTTGTGTGACACCAGCAGTCGGCGTTTGCACAGTGATGACGGCTTGTCGTCAGCGACAAACCGCATGTACAGATCTTTTTGCAGAGTGTCTTGGCTGGTATTGGGGACGGCCTGCTCATCAAAGAGAACAATACGTACTTGTGAGCGGCTTTGCCCTACCCGCAGCAGATGCTCAGAGCTCATTTCTCTTTTGCTATTCCCATGCCGGTAAAAATAGCCGTTTTTGCTTTTATGGAGCCAAAGACTTCTTTCAACTTGCACATAAACCAGATGCTTTTCTTTACCTGCTTCATCCGTCACCTGAACGCTATCCACATAAAAATACACGATGGGGGGAGCAACGGAATCGCAGCAAATTTCGCTAATGTAGCTGACCAGCGTACTGACGTTTGAGGGATCAACGCCGACAATCTGTCGGGTCTTATCCGCAACGCCAAAAATAATGATACCACCGGAGTGATTGGCAAACGCTGCCAACTCATCCGACAAATTATCACGATGAGGCACCATTACTTTATCATTGCTGATGCGGGCTTCCTTGAATTCAATTCCTGAATTTTCACCGATGCGTATCTTTTCTATAATCTGTGCGACATTAAGCATGGCTAACTCTCTAGATGGATGCGCTTGTAGCGTTGCTCAAAGGCTTTGCTACCGCCTTCCATCGTATCGCAAATGCGCTTCCTGATGGCTTCGGATTGGAGGCTTTTAGATGTCACGTGCGATTGTCCGTTCGCCACATTCAAACAGTGCACCATTTCAGAATGACCATTGACCACGATATTGGCATTGTGGGTCACAACAATAATTTGCCGTTTGGTTTTAGTGGCTCTCATGGTCTGCACGATCAAACTATAAATAAGGTCGTTGTCCAAATCATCCTCTGGCTGGTCAAGCAGGAGAGGTTCATCACCATGGGCAAGGATAAATGCCAACAACGCCGCAGATTTTTGCCCCGGAGAGCCTTCATGGATCCTTTTGCCATTTTCCCCGTAGGTGATTTGCAAGGCATCTTCAGGAAACCACAGCCGCAGATCTAGTAACGATTCGTTGGGCAAGCCTTGTAAATGGCTTTGAAAGCGTGAGTCTTTGGCAGGGTCCTTACCTCCTCGAATATCGAATATTCTTTGCTTTGCTGGCTCCCATCCTTTTTCGTCAATGACCTGTTTCAGTGCCTCAATGTCTCTGTCAAAACGATCCCCTACCTGCAATATTTCCCTGATTGTTTTCTCTATATCCGCCCAGGGCTCGGCAAAAGGTTGAACGGTTATCTTGACTGATTCATTGCCCTCCAAAACACGTCTGAGGAAACATCTTCTTCGTTCCGTCAATTCCTCCCTGTGGCGTTTGGCATCTGAACATTTCGCCCGGCATTGTTTTGTTAATCTATCTCTTTGCGCCTTATAGTCTGCTATTTGTTGGAGTTCTTTCTCTACCCACGAATATTTTTGCAATAAATTGGGATAGGCTTGCGGATCAATTTCTTGTTGCTCCAACTGAGCGCGTAACTGCTCGTACTGTTGCAAATCCCGATTGAGTACTTTCATCCAAGTCTGCTTCTGCTTTTCGGTCTGCCATTGATTCAGGTCTTCTCCCTGCTTTTCGACAATCTTGCGTATTTGGTTGATCTGCTCTCGCCATTGATGTTGTTGGCCTTGCAACGAAGTCAATATCTCTGGGTGTTGGGTAAAAAAATTCTTATCAACTGCTGCCACATCTGCCTCGGCGAGCACCTCGCGCATGCCATCCCAAAACCCTTCCCAGTGTTGCTCAACATACTTAATCTCAGTTAACTGCTGTTGACGTAATCGATATTTCTGCAACGCATCTTTGTGTCCGGATTTTTCCACCTGTTCAATCTGTCGTGTCAGGTCATTCAATTGCCCCTTTAATTTAGTTTCTTCGTCGATTTTCTGAGTTAGTTGAGTCTTCTGCTGAATGATTTGCTTGCAACTGTTGCTGCAATCCTGAAATGCCCCGTGATATTCGTCAAACTCGACCTCGGGTGCCCTGTCGATGATCCCCAGCAACCCTTGTGGTTCGCTTGCCAATTCAAAAATCTGCTTTTGGCTATAGATACTGACCGGAAACAGCGATTCGATTTCGCCCTCTACCTCCTGCCAATCTGCTGCTGCTTCATCCCACTCTTCTAATGAGGGGGGGGCAGAAGTCGCGTTCCAGTTGAGACAATAGCGAGTATCTCCTTTACGATAGACAAGGCGCAGACTGCTACCTCGAGTCAGGAGTCCACCCGCCTCGTCTGTTCTGAAATAGCCTTGATAGTCATCTTTGAGTCTAGTCGGCAGATCTTGTGTTCGTCTCAAGGCTAAACGCATAAATTCCAGCAAAGTGGATTTGCCGCTGCCACGTCCGCCGATGATCGTGTTCAGAAAAGGGCTGAATTGGCAGGTTAGAGCCTCGGGGCGTCCAATATATTTAGCTTTCTCAACAATGATTTCTTCGATCACATATTCTGCGTACTGGTTTGGCTCTACGTCCATATCCCGGTTAACCGACGAATCCCCATCAATCAAGGCAAGGCGAAGCCCCTCAATAGAGGGATCCTCCATCTTTACCCAGGTGAAAACACCTGATGGGTCGCCATGAAAGTCCGAGCCACAGACTTCTGTCCAGTCAGTCTTGTTAGAGCTATACAACTCAGGCTTGGGAAAATCCTTATTGCACAACTCCATCGCGTAGATATTAGGATTGTCCAATACTTGTTCAAGTGATATCCCCTTTAAGCTGAAGAGCCCTTTCTTCCTATCCACATGGGCGGGAATAGCAATACCGTCTGCTTGAACAATTTCGTCAATCACATCACTCAAGCTCTTTTTGGTCTCGGCATCACTCTTTCCCTTGTTTCCACCATACGCTACTGCACCCAATAATGAATCGATATCCGCTGTCTTTTTTCCTGGATCAAATATGGCGAGCAAATGTACGCCACCACTGACAGAAATTTCGACGCCTGGAAACAGAGAGAAAGGTCTATACCATTCAGGATTTTGTTCTTCCACATCGCGGAGCGTGTGTTTCAGTTCATCAATCCATTTACCACAGTTATGGTCAGTGACCGCTACACAATCAATGCCTCTCTCCATATATGCACGCAGCCAGTCTTCGCAGGTAACTTCCGGCTTTGTAAAATCGGCTGATGCAGGTGTATGTGTATGAAAGTCAAATTTCCACCACTTTGCGCCGTGGAAATCCCAATTCTTCATACTCTCACCTCCATGATCGTCATGATGTTGTTGCCGAAGATGTCCAACACCTTCACCGCCAGTTTGTGGCGGCTTGGCGGGCATTCGTGGGCTACGCTTTTGAGTTCCAGCGAGCGGTCTTTTTTCATGCGGAAACTCTGCCATTCGTTCTCGAAGATGGAGTCGCCGGTATACTGCTCTTCCCATACTGGCAGATTTTGCTGTTCATCGCCCATGCCTTCGAGGATTGTTTGCGCATCTCGCGAAAGTTCTCTTTGGACGCGGGTGATCTAGCGTGTGCTCTCGAAGTCGAAATCCACGCTCCAGTAGCCGATCCAGTGCGTCCAGTGCAGGGTCAGCGTCTCGCGTTTCATGACGCCATTTTTGTCCTTGCACACCTTCACAATCCAGCCCTTTTCCACCACGGTCCTGCTGTCGGCTTTCTTGTTCGTCGAGAGGGCTATCTCAGCATTGGCGATTGAGTCCTGCGAAGAAAAAACCGAGAAATCCGTAAGTTCCGCTGCCACGGTCTAGTTCTTCTTGCCTGCTTTCACGTGCGGTTTGACTTCAATGAATGCCACGTCGTGGAGCACCACTTGGTTCTTCTCCACCACCCGCTTGTCGAAGACCCAGGCAGGGGTGTTGGGGCGCAATGTCAATGCTTGTAGAACGCGCCTTGTCCAACATGTTGGGAAACAACCCATCTCAAACTCGAAGTGATGCTTTCACTCCAGAATAATCTCTTCCACAAACAGGCGGGTGACGGGTAATTTGACCGGCCCACAGCCGCCCGGCTTTTTTGTCATGGAAGACGGCGAAGTGCTCAACCTTCTTCGCCCGATAAGCGTTAAGGATCGAATCAAGAAAGGTGACTTCCTTTTACTGTAGCGGCTGTTGCTGTTCTTCCTCGTGCAGGTTTTGTTTGCTGCCAGAGATGAATCGGTGACAGAATTCCTGGTTGCTACGAAGAGGCAAGGGCTGCCGGGAACGATGCATTGTCGATATCATCCTTGGCAACAACTAACGATTAGCCGAATTCGCATCGAACAAGCCGAGTTGCCGTTCTTCGGCTTTGGTGAAGGGTATGGGATAGTGTTCGGTGAAGCAGGCGTGGCAGTAATGGTCGTTTCGCCCTGGGGCTGCGTCGAGCATGCCTTCTAAGCTTAAGTATCGCAGACTATCGGCGGTGATGTAGTGGCGGATTTCCTCGATGGAATGGCGTGAACCGATGAGTTCTTTTTGGGTGGGAGTATCAATGCCGTAAAAACACGGAGCAATCGTCGGTGGAGAACTGATGCGCATATGCACTTCTTTCACCCCGGCGTTACGGATCATTTTTATGATTTTCCGGCTTGTCGTGCCACGGACAATGGAATCATCCACTACCACCACCCGACGTCCTTTCAGGACATCGGGCACCACGTTTAATTTCAACTTCACGCCAAAGTGTCGAATGGATTGTTCGGGTTCGATAAACGTTCGGCCGATATAATGGTTGCGAGTGAGCCCGATTTCAAACGGAATGCCCGACTCTTCCGCATACCCCAAGGCCGCCGGCACACCGGAGTCTGGAACGGGGATTACCACGTCGGCTGGTACGTGCGTTGTTTTGGCCAACTGCCGACCTAAGGCTTTTCGAACGGGATAGACGGCATGGTCGCCGAATATTTTGGAGTCAGGTCTTGCAAAATAGACGTATTCAAACACGCATTTTGCCGGCTTTTCTGGAAGGATAAACGGACGATGCGAGGTCATCCCGTTGTCGTTGATGACAATGAGTTCCCCTGGCTCGACTTCCCGCACAAACTCGCCTCCCATGAGATCAAACGCACAGGTCTCTGACGCGACCACCCAAGATTCTCTAAACTTTCCCAGACACAATGGCCGGAAACCATATGGATCCCGTACGGCAAGCAGGTCATGATCGGTTAACAGCACCAGCGAATAGGCCCCACGGACCAAAGAGAGTCCTTCGATCAATCGTTCGAGAAAGGTATCGCTTTTGGAATGGGCGATGAGGTGGATGAGAACCTCCGTGTCGGAATCGGATTGAAAAATGGCGCCATAGGCCTCGAGTTCACTGCGAAGCATAGACGCATTCGTGAGATTGCCATTGTGCGCGACGGCTAAATTTCCAAATGCGAAATTGACGGTGAGCGGTTGCACATTGCGAAGATGGCTGTCTCCGGCGGTGGAGTAGCGATTATGGCCGATGGCTTTGTGTCCACGCAGGCGGCGAATTTCTTTTTTTGTGAAAATATCGGAAACCAGCCCCATACCTTTTTCTATATAAAAGTTCTGGTCATCTGATGAGACGATGCCCGCACTTTCCTGTCCACGATGCTGTAGTGCGTACAACCCCAGATAGGTGAAATTGGCGGCTTCCCGATGCCCGTAAATGCCAAATACGGCACATTCATCATGGAATTTATCGGGGGCGATCATGTGAAGAGAGGCATGTGCTTTTTTTGATGAATTATTCATAACGCAACATCTCGAGAAGCTTTAGCAAAACGCGTCTGTCTTCCTTTGTCATTCTAAGCAAAGGCACGATCCCCGATCCGTCGTTCCTGTCTGTGTTCACTCATTCGCTGACACTTCCCACCGTCTCTTTCTGGCATTCCCGACACGTGTCATCGGGAATCCAGTGCCTGTGTAGGGCCTCATCGTATACGGCCAACGGAAGGCACATGAGATGTCGCCGCGACAAAAGAGGAAGAAGACAGACAGCCCCTGATTCGGTCAACGAATGAGTAAACATTGACAATTCCGGTCAGAACAAGCAAGCGAAACTCACGATGACAGCTTACGTTCTAAGCTTCGGCTCCATTGTTCGAGTAATGCGGTAGTCGGTAAATCAATCGTTGGTTGCCCATCAACATAAATGGTCAAACGTTCTCCACCAACTGTGCCGATATCCTGGCTGGGCACTTCATGCTCGCGGGCAATGGCAAATACGTGCTCGACGTGCACAGGCGATACCGATAGAACGATTCGCGAGGGACTCTCGCCAAACAGCAAGGCATCCATCCGAAGCCCGTTGGTATGGAGGGGAATCGTCGCGCCCAGCGATTTGCCTTGGGCATCCTGAGGCAAAAAACAACATTCCGCCAACGTTACCGCCAATCCGCCATCCGAACAATCATGCACGGACTGGACCAGGCCTTCTCGAATTACTTGCAACGCACAATCGTGTACGGACTTTTCGGCTTCCACGTTGAGCCATGGAGGAGAACCTTGTTCTCGATAATGTACGACTTTCAGATATTCGGTTCCACCTAAATCTTCCTTGGTCTCTCCGAAAAGAATAATTCGGTCGCCAGGGTTTTTAAACCATTGAGTCGTCACGTGATCGGCCGGCTCGATGAGCCCGACCATGCCCACAATCGGCGTGGGATAAATAGACAAACCGTTAGTTTCGTTATACAGGCTCACGTTGCCGCTGACCACGGGGACATTGAAGGTTCGGCAGGCATCGGCAATGCCTTCGACGGCTAAGACAAACTGCCACATGACGTCCGGCCGCTCGGGATTGCCGAAATTCAGACAATCCGTTACGCCAATGGGTTGAGCACCTGAGCACACTAAATTCCGGGCTGCTTCCGCGACAGCCAGTGTGCCGCCGACATATGGATTTAAGAGGCAGTAACGGCTATTACCGTCTGTGGTCAGGGCCAAGGCTTTGTTTGTGTCCTTGATACGCACCACCGCCGCATCCGATCCTGGGCGCACGATGGTATTGATGCCCACCATGTGATCGTACTGCCTATACACCCAGGCTTTGCTGGCAATCGTCGGCGAATCCAGTAATTGGAGGAGGACATTCTCTGCATCTTGTACGTCTGGTAAACTTTCAACCGTAAGGGATTGCAAGAGTTCTTGGTATTCAGGGGGCTTAGCCGGCCGCTCATACTTGGGACTCTCATCCACCAAGGCCGTGGCGGAAATTTCCGCCACTATTCTTCCATGCTCCTTGATGCGGATAAAACCATCATCGGTGACCTTCCCAATCACCGCCGCATCAATGCCCCATTTTTGGCAAATTGCAATCACTTGCTTTTCTTTCCCTGCATTGGCCACGAGTAACATACGCTCTTGGGATTCGGAAAGCATCAACTCATAGGGTGTCATATTCGGCTCTCGGCGAGGCACATTGGTTAATTCCAGTTCAATGCCCGTTCCCGCTCGTGAGGCCATTTCACATGATGAACTCGTGAGACCGGCTGCCCCCATATCTTGAATGCCGACCAGAAGATGTTGGCCCAAAAATTCCAAACAGGCTTCCAAGAGCAATTTTTCCAACAAGGGGTCGCCGACTTGCACAGTTGGTCGCTTCTGTTCCGAAGTATTGTCAAAACTATCCGAAGCCATCGTCGCGCCGTGGATACCGTCACGACCGGTTTTCGCACCGATATACAGGACAGGGTTGCCGACACCGTCGGCCTGGCCACGAAGCAATTGATCGGTTTTCACAATTCCAAGACAGAAGACATTGACCATGGGGTTCTTGGCATAGATATCGTTAAAAGCAATTTCGCCGCCAACCGTCGGGACTCCACTACAGTTACCGTACCAGGAGATACCGGAAACCACGCCTTTTAATAAATGACGATTCTTCGGAAGGTCCAACTCCCCGAACCGAAGGGAATCCAGCAATGCAATCGGCCGCGCGCCCATCGTGAAAATATCGCGCAGGATGCCTCCGACACCCGTTGCCGCACCCTGAAAAGGTTCAATAAACGACGGATGATTATGGGACTCCATTTTAAATACAGCGGAGAGCCCATCGCCGATCTCCACGGCTCCAGCATTTTCTCCTGGCCCTTGGACCACCGACTCACCTCCAGTAGGAAATCGCTTCAAATGGATCCGAGAGCTTTTGTATGAACAATGCTCGCTCCACATCACCGAAAAGATCCCGAGTTCCGTCAGATTCGGCTCACGACCCAGGTGCTTGAGGATTTGCTCAAATTCCGCCTCCGTCAGCCCGTGCTGTTGAATCACCTCCGGCGTCATGTGAGTCGGTGCGTGTTGCATTAAGAAAATTTAAAGTAAACCTTTAATGGAGATGATTGTCCAAATTACGATAGAATGGAATTTGACTCTATCCTTCCGATGACAGAAGTGGCAAGAAGAGATCTTGTCGTTCAGATGATAGAGGTTCCGAAAAAATCATTGAAAGGCGGGATTAAATTGGATTTACGCCTACGATATACGCAATCCACGCTAAATCGGCTTCGCCTTTTTCTGCACGGCGATAGGTGCCGGTGCCTTCGTTGGTTTTAGGGTCGGTATCTTCCCATAAAAAATGTACGTCCTGAAACCCTGCTTCGTTCATGACTTCCATGATTTCGGGAATGGTCCACATGCGCCAGTCATAGACAAAGGCATGACGAAGTTCACTGCCGTCTTGAAAGGCAAAATGAATGCGCGTCGTACAGAAGTAGGTTGTAGGATCGAAGACCTCCTGGTCCCAAATGAAGGTAAAATCGCCAATGCCGTCATCTTCAGGATTGTCAATCTCACGTGACTCTTCTTGCAATACCTGGCTTTCGCTGCCTCCCCAACTGTCCAAGGCAAACATGCCTCTAGGCTGAAGGGATTCTTTTGCTCTTTTGAAATACTGCAACAGTGTCGGCCGATCCTTAAACGTCATATAGCTAAAATTCATGGCCACCGTCAGTTGGACGTGTGAAGGATAATGGTCCAAGACATTCCCCTGAATGAGTGTCAAGCGCTTTTGCTGATCCACAGTCAAGCACGACACATTATGTTTCATGCCCCAATTCAGAGTCGGCCAATCCAGATCAATACCAATGGCGTGGTTTTCGGGATGTTGCGTCACGAAATACGTAGACAATGCGGCGGTACCACAGAAGTCTTCACGCAATACGTGCAGGGGATGGCCTGTATATTTCTCAAAATACTCAGCAAAAAATGGAATATCGTGCTCAGGACTCTGCACGCTTTTTTGATACAAGACATGGAGATCAGCCCGATCAGCCATGAACGGACGTTTCTTGGCATTTTTACGCGATCTCTTCATGAAACGTGCTCGTTGCTTTTGTGCGAGAATTCACGCACGGTGTCCCCTCCCGTGTCGATAAATTTGCCCTTAATGATAGTCCTGTATCATAAAGGAAGGATGGAGCCGGATGATAGAGGCAAGAAAAATTTTGGCGCAATGACCCGAGGAGACTTGCTCACAATAGAAGACGACTGCTTGACATCAAGAATAAGTTGTTCAACCTTTAGGGTTTTTTATGGTACGATAAAGATTACTTACTCTTTGTAAGTGCCGCTGTCTGGTTTTTCAATAAGGAAGGAGCGTGACGATGGAAATCTATGCACGTGAAGAAGCCAAAACCGAAAACTCTGATGATCCCAAGGCTCGCGAGATCCTGCGACGAGCGTTTGCGAACACTTCACGGTGGCCCGAGAATTTTGGAGGATTCGAAGCCGATCTCCGTATCAACGTGAATGGTGAAGAAACCACCGGTACAGTCACGGTGAAGTCCTCAAAAGAAGTCGAGGTGTCTCTTCCGAACGAAAATCTTCAACAGTGGGCTCAAAGCCAAATTTCGATGATTGCTACGCATCGGGGGCCGAGAAACTTCGAGGAATCCGATGGAAAATACAATTTGTCTTTTGCCGGTGAAGAAAATCATCCCCAAGGGCCCAGAATCAGTTTGGGGGATTCCATGGGATCGAGCTATCGTATCAAAAATGACCATCTCACCCAGATTAACCGAAAGATGCCGCATGTGGCCTTCACGATTAACGTCGAAGACAGCGTGTTGACTCAGGACAAGACATATCTCACGACTCGCTATACCGTGTATTACTACTCACAAAAGGATGACTCACTGGCAAACGTCGAAAGCTTTTCGGATTCTCATGTCAGAGTGGGAAATGCGGATCTGCCTGCGACCCGCCGCATCATTTCGTATGAAAAAGGCGCAATGGTGACACGCACCATCACGTTTGAAAACCATAAGCCGCTGTAGGTGAGTTTGTTGACTCGGCTCGAATGATCGCCAGATTACCGCCAAGTCACCGGGGGGGGGGTATCTCATGCTTTATGGCTTTTTCTGAATCTTCAGCACACGTTCCGATAAATCCTGCCCTCTCGTATTCCCGCCAAAGCCACCGAAGTTTCCCCCAAACCCACCCTGGCCTGTCCTCCAATATTCGCCCCGTCGCCACCGCTGAAAAGGATGTCGCCGTTCCGGACGGGTAAACCGCCACAAGACAAACAGCATAGCAACTCCCGCGACGACGTTCATCCAAAACCCGACACTCGAAGACCGTTTGGCTTGTGGAAATTTTGGGATCGCACTGCCCGAGGCTGTAGCTAATCCTACTGCCGTACGATACAAGGATTCTCCGTATTGGGCATTTTGGAACATAGGGATGAGATGGTGTTTTGAGAATTCATTCAACTGCGGCTTTCCGATTACCGGAAGTAAATTCCGCCCGAGTACCACCACGGCTTGTCGCTCCTTCAACGAAGTGAGCAATAACATTCCTCGCTTTTGTTGTGTCGCGCCAATATGCCATTCCTGATACAATCTTTTTGCATACTCCCGTGCATGCGAGGAAGGGCTGACCGTCGCAATGGTCACGACTATCATTTCGATACCGGTACGGTCCTCCAGTTCTTTACAGACTCCACGAATTCTGCTTTGCCAGTTGGCTTCGATGACATCCGCATAATCACTGACATAGCCAAGTGGCGTCGGAAAAACGAATGTCTTTTCTCCGCCAGAATGATCGGCTAGGCCTGGAGACACCCATACAAGCAGAACCAGTACAGTCACTGAACGCCATAAACTTATCATTGGAATCGTTCTTCGTGTTTCATTGATTCGACACGGTCCACCAATTGACCCAACGCTGAAAGGTACCGCTCCAATAACTTGGGAAGTTCATGTTTCCCCGGTGTACTGCGTCCTCGCTTCAAGTGCCACACTTCGAGAAAGACTGAAGGATCCAGACCCAATGTGGTGCTCAGTTCATCCAAGACTTCTGGGGAGTTCATGTTCGACGGGTAGTCCAAGACGCGATACACTCCACGAAGACATGGCAGAAGCGCAGTTAAGGATAGGGGTAGCAGAGCTTGAATAGCTTCAACCTTGGCCCACCCTTCGACATAACATTGGCGAACCCGCAGGAGATTTCCGTGAACTTCTTGCCTGCATTGGAGGAACAAGTATGTCGAACTGATAAGCAATTCAGGAAATGGATCACGTCCTTCAAGCAGGACGTGTCGTTCTTTGATATCCAGAAACTCTAACGGAAACACGTCCAAGGATTGTTGGAGATCCTTGTAGGTGAGAAACAACGGCGCAACGATTTTTTCCTTGCCCCACTGTTTTTGAATGCGGCTCCACTGTTGCAGAACAGGTTGTGTGATCTGTTCAAGTAAGAGCAGCACATTGATGTTGGAATATCCTTGCAGAAACTCTCCACATGCCGCACTGCCATAGACAAGAATGGCGTGAGACGCGAGCTTTTGTTTTTTTACAGAACGGAGAAAGCCACGCAGTGGTACATGCGTGTCTTCCTGAAGATCGAACCAAGGCGGAGTGGCGTTCATCCTTGCCGTCTCTTCCGTGCGGTGTCGTGGGAACTGATATTACGAAAGGGCATGAGGTGGTCGTTGATCGGCACAGGGATCCGGCAATACTCCTAGAGCCATGAAGCGATCCAGTATTCCAAAGGGCGGAGTCTCCCGAAGCCCAGCGGTCGCAGTCAAGACTTGATATTTAAGACGTCGATTGTTATCAATGGTGGAAAATACTCGATTGCGCATCCAGGTAAGCAAAGGGTTCCTTGTATTCCAAAAAAATGCCTCTTCATCGGCAAGCCGTTGCAACATTTCGACTTTAGGGCGACGCTGTGTTTCATACATTTTTAAGCGTGGTGCCTCAAAATTGTCTTCTGCTAAACAGGAAGGAATCAAATCTGCCAACGCCACGGCATCGACCATGGCTTGCATGCGTCCTTGAGAGGCATGTGGATTCATCCCATGAGCAGCATCCCCAATAAGCACAGCCCCATCGGTCACCCACGTGTGTGCACGGGTTCGACCCGTGGGCATAATCGTTGACTGCTCCCAGCTTGTAAATCCCTGGAAGGTAGCCGATAGCTCCGGGGAAATGGCAGACCAGCGCTTTTGAAGGGGTTCGACCCCGGCTGCATGTATCGTGTTCCGGGATTCTGCGTTAATCAAGTAGACGAGATAGACTTTTTTCTCTGCAGCTGGGAATACCCCTAAAATTTCTTTTTTCCCGAGAAAATATTGCGCTTCATCCAGCCTCTCAGGGCAGTCTAAGATGGCGACAAGATAGCTTTCAGGATACCGATACAGTTTCGTTGGAATTCGGAGCGCTTCACGAACTTTGGATGCTGGTCCATCAGCCCCAACGACTAATTTGGCGGAAATGTGTACGGGCTTGCCTTGAATTTCTGCTTCGACTCCAATGATTTGTTCGCTTTTTTTCAAGACGTTGGTAAAGGAAGCCCCGTACCACAAGCCGCAGGGGTTCTGTTTCTCTAAGGCTTCCAGCACCACTCGATGAGCGGCATGCGGCAGGGTTACGAGGGCACGATTATAGGGAGGAGGCAGCTCACCATAGTCAATCGAACACAGCCGCCTATCACCAATCTGCCGAAAATGAAAATGACGGACGGACTGCACGGCATCTTTTGGCAATTGATTCAACAGACCTAAATTATCCAAAATCATCTGCCCATTGGGCTGGAGAATTTCTCCTCGTATGCCGTGAGGAGGCCCAGAGGCTTGTTCAAGGACGAGGGTTCGAATTCCTCTCTTGGCAAGCAAAAGGCCTAAGATCGCTCCTCCGCCTCCAGCGCCGACCACGACGATGTCAACGTGAAAATCCATGAAATGGTTACACCTGCTGTGTTCTCATGTCGTCCATCGCTTCATGAAACAAGCTCTTCCTTCAACGAACAGCCGGTTAGAATACGATGTTAGCATCATGACAACACAAAGTTGGAAATAATCCGTGGTGAGACCGGAATATTCTGCAGGGCCTTGAGGGGGCACCTTTCGCATCGGCTCAAGGCAGGCTTTTGAAAAGCCTCCTTGAAAAGGAAAGACCTATTCGTGTTCAAAGATTTTCTGAAAATACTCGTCGGCTTCTTCCCATGCCGTAGGATTTGTGCTTTTAAGCCAATCTTTCAAAAATGATTTCTGCTCAGGAGAAAGCATTTGTTTGATTTGGTGGGAACGGCCTTGTAAGGGCTGCAAAAACCCAACCTTTTTTACAGGGTCAAGCGTGGCAGTTCGTACATAGAGATTCGTATAGGCAAAGGGTTCATCATTTTCTCCCTCCCCTTGAAGCCAGACCGAAATATACTTTTCTGTGGTTAATCCTGAGCTATCCAACGCTGGAGCCGTTTCATGAAACATATCATTCTCCGTTTGAGGTAACGGGACGGCTTCATGCGCCCGAAATAAAAAATTTCGATTCCACATAAGGAAAAATAAAGGGGTAAAAGAACGGCACCTCATAGTGTCAAGCAGCAGTCATGAAAGTCAAATGCAACAACTTACATCTTATTGCATAAGATAATACTTGTATTCTCTTGGTGGGTTGTCATAGTGTTACTGAATAAGTTTTTGTTGAAATCTGGAGTGCTGAGATTCGCACAAAAAATGAACTGCTGACGTGCAGTCAGCAGTTCGTTACACGACACTAGGAAAAAGGAGTGCCGACTCATGAAACAATTGTGTCTCGCAGGATTCCTCTTGGCAGGCTTGTTGCTTTCGGGATGTCACGGGAGTGGAGAAATTTCCAAATTACGTGTCCAGCACGTCGAATCCGACATTGATTCCAAAGGCTCTACTCTTACAGTTGCGGTTTCTCCATTCGATGATCGACGACAAGCATCCAAACACTTGGGCCTGCGGATCCATCAAGGAGGAGGCGAAACATATTTTGACGTGATGGACGGCACTCTCAGTCAAGGCGTCACAAGTTCTTTTGTTCACTTCTTGAATCAATCAGGATTTTCTGCCTCCCCGGCCGAAGGTATTGAATCCGCCGATATCAGAATTGAGCCCGCCATCAAAAAATTCAGGGTGCAGGCTATCGATCGATTCTTGTCCTCCTTCATCGAAGTTGACGCGATCATGGCATTTACGATCCACAACTCAGCCGACGACAGTACCGTACGCATTGCCATTGGGGTCGGAGAAACGGATAGTGGCGTGTTCTTCACTGAAGAGGATATGGAACAATTGATTGGCAAAGTGCTCACCGAGGGCTTTGAGGAATTGCTGGAAAAAACAAAAATTCGAGAACAGACGCTCAAGTTTCATCTTCTTGAGCAATCCTCTTAAGATCGGCCAGAGAATAAACGATTTGAGCTTTTTCTACACTAAGCTAGAGCTCCTTACTTGCACCAAACCAACGATGGCGATGCTTAGCCACAAATCCATATAGGGCAAGCATGAACTGTCGCCACGCACGAAATTTCCAGAAAAACATAAAAATTTTTCCACTCCTTAGGCCTGGGAGGAAGGGAAGAAATGCTTCCAGGCCAGCAGTAACCGTTCCTTTCTCGTCGACCCAATAGGCCATAGAAGGCCGACAGTCAGCTTGATAGCTTTTCCCCAGGCATTCGACAGCCTTTTGACTTTCGTAGGGAACAAACTGAATATGTTCGAAACATGCTGTCTGCTCTAATTTCTGCTGCACTGCCACGCAAAGACGACAATGAGAGTCATAAATAAGACACCCTGACTGTGGCGTACCTGGAACTTCGTTTTTCATGTTCCACAATGACCTTAGAAAGTTCATCATTTTTTCTGACCGAGATACCGTACTTCAACGTGTCTTAGACAAAACGGATAGGTTTCCCCTTCACCCGCCGTTAGCTTTTAGACTGTTCTAAAATCTGGTCTGGGACCACCACGCCCTGTTCCGTAATGATCCCCGTGATATACTCGGCAGGAGTCACGTCAAAAGCAGGGTTAAGGACCGCCACGCCTTTTGGAGCAATCCATGCCCCATTGAAGGAGGTCACTTCATGACTAGGACGTTCTTCAATAGGAATAGCGGAACCGGATGGAGTCGAAAGGTCGATAGTCGAAGAGGGCGCCGCGACATAAAAAGGAATGTCGTGTGCCTTGGCGAGAACCGCAACGGTATACGTCCCGATTTTATTCGCCACGTCTCCGTTGGCAGCAATCCGGTCGGCACCGACCACACACAAATCAATGGTGCCCTGTCGCATGATGGCCCCAGCCATACTGTCCGTGATAAGAGTTACGGGAATACCGTCTTCCATCAACTCCCAAGCCGTCAACCGAGCCCCTTGAAAGACCGGTCGGGTTTCATTCGCAAAGACATGAACCTTTTTCCCCTGCTCCCAAGCCGCCCGAACCACGCCCAAGGCGGTGCCATATCCAGCTGTTGCCAATGCCCCTGCATTACAGTGCGTTAAAATATTTTGCCCATCCTTGATAAGATGGGCTCCTTGTTGGCCCATGGTCTTACACATCGCAATATCTTCCCGTTGAATTGCCAAGGCTTCTTGCACAAGTCCAGATTGGAGCTCAGGCACCGTGAGGCCACGGTTTTTCTGTAAGACGCCCTTCATGCGCGCAATCGCCCAAAAAAGATTCACTGCCGTGGGTCGAGTGACTGCTAATTGATCGCAAATGGCCAAGACTTTTCGTTCAAACGTCGGGGCATCAGTCTCAAATACGGACTGCGCTCCCAGCGCGACCCCCATCGCGGCGGTCACGCCAATAGCAGGTGCCCCTCGCACCCGCAATTCTCGGATAGCAGATGCCACGGCATCAACGTCTTTGCATTCAAGCAGTTCTGTGTGTCCGGGCAACTGACTTTGATCAAGGAGCCACACGACTCCCTCTTTCCATTCAACAGTAGGAATCATTTCCAAAGCCTTTCATCGATTTCGCGAGACCGCGTCATGTCCGATTATTGCAGGTTTCTTACCTTTTGATGTTACCTACTGGTAATAATTCGGCCACTTTCCTGGTGATCTCTGCAGTATCTACTGTTTCCATGAAGTCGGAAATATTTTTATACGCGATTCCTGCTTCCTCAGCCAATCCTGACATCGAGGCGGCTTTCACAAGGATGCCCGTTGAGCCATCGTTTCTTAAAGGGTCGCCCCGCGGACCGTTCGTTTTGCTTGAGCTCGAGACAGTGTCTGGCCAGCGCCGTGGATCGTCGACCCAAAGGATTCTCTCTTGGCCTGCACCGTACCCACTAATAGGGACGACCCCGTCTCCATGGAAACGCCACAGAGAACCGGCTGGCCGACTGTTCGGAAATGTTTCTGGACCATCAGGACTTCCAGGACCAAATGCCCGTGTCGCGCCTTTACGATGGACAAGCTAGTTGCGCCTTTTCATAACGTTCAACTTTGGCAATATTATGGGCCACGTCATAGACTTGGCGCATGCCAAGTCTCTCAGGTGATCTGTTATTGCCGCACTCCTGCCCTATCTATATTTCCGAGAAAGATGGCAATCACAGTAAAATCCTTTGCCACACGGCACGCCTTTTTCCTCGACATCGACGAGATCTGCCACGAATAAGACCATACAGGGAGGGGCTCTTTCCCTTTCAGCTTTTTGGAGATAGAGGGAGTAAGGAAATGGCAAAAAACTACGTGTTGAAGAGATCGGAAAGATATACGATAAGAATACGATTGCCTGAATGTTTAATAACTTTCTATGGGCGTATCCTCAATCTCTTGTTCTTTGTCTTTGAGGTTATTCAATTCGGAACGGGATTCTTCGTTTCCTTCAGGAAAAAAAATTTTCTGCGGCAAGGTGATCGTATTTTTCAAGACAGAGAAAGCTAATTTGGCAAATCCCGTTAACCCGGCGGCAAAGGATTCCAAGGGCAAAGGCTCGATCGTTGGATCGTGAAGCGACCCTTTAACGTCAAACAGAGCCATGGCGACTCCCCCTTCTTCACCATCGAACAATATCCCAAATAACGGAATTTTTCTAAGAAGATCAAAATAGGGCCCAAATGGGCTGGCTGCGGCCACCACATCTAATTCGTCATTCACCAGATCATACTGCCCTGCGGCAGTTATTTTCAGAATCGGTCCATCCATGACGATATCGTCTGAAGCAAGACGGCCATTGGCTATCGTAAAAGTTCCGGTTTGTCGATCAAAGGGATAGCCCTCTTTCTCGAGATCGACCATCCCCTGCAGCACGCTTGGCAGGTTCATGATGGTCAATATTTTTGGGATCACCGTACCTTTTTTGATTTGTCCATCCACGATCGAAAGTTGCAACGTTCCATTGAGGGTTGGGAGCACGCCATGTGGATCCTTGCCATTTCCTTGAATGGTACCCTCAGCAGACATCAGACCTGTCATCAATCGTTCATCCAGTGCCTGCTCATTGAAAAAGGTTTGTTCTAAGGTTAACAAGGGAATCTTGTTCACGGTAAACCATGTTTTCATCGCGGCAGGCTGTTGAGCAGGGAGATGGACGAAAAAGCGTCCGTGAACCGTACCGTTGTCGGTTGTTCCCTGAATGTGGTCAACGCCGATTG
Organism: Nitrospirales bacterium; assembly: GCA_963422365.1. GTDB lineage: Bacteria > Nitrospirota > Nitrospiria > Nitrospirales > UBA8639 > Bin75. The sequence continues at coordinate 1,938,924 of OY729426.1, read as the reverse complement.
TGCTGTTTTGGATTCGGAATTGGCCGGTTAACTTCTTAAAATGCAAGTTGTGGTACCATGCACGATCGAAACGCAGACTCCCTGTGACTGTGGCTGTTTCGGCGATTTTTTCCAGGAATGCTCGAAGTGGAGATGGTTCTTCCTTTGGTATCAAAAGACCAATATCGAATTGCGGCGCCGTGAATGTCAATTTCATTTCCGGTGTGCTGTCCCACGTTCGGATGATTCCCGTAGCCTTAGCCTGGCTTTCATCGATATTCCATTGAAGGTGCCTTAGTTCAGCGGTATGCCCATCCAGTTTGACCCGAAGAACTACCTGAGAAATCGGTGCCCGTACCCCCTCGATTTTGACGGCTCCATTTGTTAACGCCACCCATCCCGATTTGTTCCATGACCTCCAATCACTCCCCGTTCCCTGAAGATCGACAAAGCCTTCCAAGGTCCCAGAGGAAAATGTCTTGTCAAATAATGCAAGCCCCGGCGGCAACAACTCGAAGTTTATCGGTTTAGCCGTAAGGAACGCCTTAAAGGTCAGCGTTTCTTCGTAAGAAAACTCCCCTCGTCCCGCGAGGCGGATAGAGGGAAGGGTCAGGGCAATGCGTTCGAAAGCAAGTTGACGATTTTTGCCAATCCGAATGTGAAAATTTAGATTTCCGACAAGGGTTGGATGTTTGGAGAGGATTCCCGGTAGAAGAATCTCTAATCCTTGCAACGCCACTCTTCCTTTCACGGTGGGGGTTTGCAGTTTGCCGTCGACCACGACGAGGTAGTCAGCTTGACCTGAAATGATCTTTTGCGCTGAAAGGGTTTGATCGGAAAAAAGATTGACCAGATCATTGTCACTGAAACGACCCTGAATTTTCACGCCATCAAGGTAGGGTTGTTCTTCAAATGTCATAGTTCCTTCGATTCGAAAATCGCTTTGCCCATAAAGCCCTGTTATCTGTTCAAACCGAAGATGTTTGGGGGAAAAGGCAAAGATTCCCTCTACTTGGGTGAGGGGAGCATGCAAGCCAGGGAGTTGCACCGCGATCTGCGCCGGATGATACTCGGCACTTTGGAACGTGATGGCTCGAGGATTCTTGAGCGGTCCGGCGAATCGTACAGTGAGTGCTCCACTCCCTGCTGTGCCTTGTAAAGATTTCATCGGATGTCGTGGGGTATTCCACTCAAATATGTTGTGCATGATACCGACGAATCTTTTTGAGGAGACCGTCCCTCCGAATTCCGTCGTTAACCAAGGACCCTGCTCGGTCAAGTCAATCGTGCCTGTTACTCGATCCATGGGAATTTGCTCATATCGTCCATGAAAATCCAACAGACGAATCTGGCCCGGCTGAATATCAATCGTTCCTGTGATCCCTTCGGCTTTTCCCCACTTCGATCCGAAGGCCAACGTTCCTTCCGAAAAGTGAAATTTTCCTGTCAAGGAATATCCCACTTCTTGACTGGCGGAGCTCGTCAATGTTGCCGAAACCGCTTGGATCTTTCCACTCATGGTTTGACGATAAATGGCATCAGACAGCTCTGAAGGGACGAGCTCTTGGGGAAGCAATTGGGGTAAATGCTGAACAGCTACGGGGGTACTCGTCCATTGACTAGAGAAGGTCGGGGGCTCGGGCTGCAATACACCCATCATCCTGACTTCTGCATTGAGGTCAATATTGTCCGTTAACACCACAAGATCGGATAACACCAAATCATACCCAAGAGGACCGGGAGCGAAATGGATATGCCCTTGGGCTTTGGTTCGACCTTGCAACCCTATCGGTACCTCACGCACCTTGAAAAGATCAGCCAGTTGCAAAAGAGTTTTTCGATCAAATTCCAAGCGAGTGTGCAGATCGAGTTGAGGCGAAGCCTCAAGCTGTGCCATTGATTCAAACTCGAGAAATCCGCCGATATGTTGGAGGGTTCCGTAGGAGGAAATAATGGATCCCGTGTCTCCTTTGGAAAGTCGCGCGGAAAGAAACACTTCCGTAGGACCATCCAGCACTAATTGTTCAACCTGCAATTCCACTTCTTCCACCTGGACAATAAAAGTGACTTCGCGGCGATACCGGTCCTCTAGGTGGACTGATCCATTGATGAATTTCAAGGAACGCCCTGAGAGCCAAGTCCCTATCCCTACCCTATCAGCCATTCCTTCTTGAAAAATTTTTCGATAGTTCCATTGCCCTTGTTCATCTCGTTCAAGATCAAGAAAGGCGTTCTTTATGATCAACGCATGCGGCATGGGCGTCTCTTGCATTAAGGATAAGAAACTGAGATCGAGTTGAATGTGAGAGGCCTGAAAAATTGGGGTGCCCTGCTTGGGGTCATTGATACTGATATCCACTAATTCTAACTGCGGATACGGTAAGAAGTTTACATGAAGTTGTTCGACCGTGACGTGTTCTCCAAAGGACCTCACGATGAGATCTCGAACCACTCGTTGCAAATCCTCCAGGTGAAATGTCGCAACATACACCACACCCAGAACACAAAGAATCATAATAAGAAACAGGCTGGAAATCAGGCGTTTTCGCTTGGACATCATGTGTTCACTCTCGGCTGACTATCTTGACCGCAAATCTTGCGGGTCAAACAAATTGACATTCTCGCAAAGGCACAACTTTGGGCTCAACCTTCATGTCCTCTTCAGACGGGTAGTGGCTCATCTCCTCCACCATCACCGCCGTAACATTTTCTTGACAGTTTGACGATTTCACCGTTAGGGTTTTCCCCAATTCTAACAAATGTTCGCTTGTTATTCTATCGGCAGTTCCGAAGCCATGAGATCTTCCTCCCGACCACGGCCTCCTTCGCAATCACCATATCCATTTCTTCTGGTGCCCCAAGCCCTAGTCAAGACGCTGCTAACATGTTACGACTATCCCCATCCTCTGAAATCCCATACCATTATTAGAGGATATGACAAGGCCCATGCCTTTCGAACGGCGAAGATGTGTGCAGTCGTTGCCCAACATCTCTCGTATGAACGATCACGAGTCCGCCAATTTCAAATTGCCTGTCTCTTCCATGATTTGGGAAGAGCAGGGCTTGACCGCCGTCTTTTTGGCAAACTATGGTCCTGGGCGCGTCACCACAATATTCCAACGAGACCTGCCGAATGGCGATCGCGACACCCCTATTCGAGTTATGGCAAAGAAACTGAAGCGTTCGTGAAGGCGTACCGTCAACCATTGGCCGAAGAAGGATTGCCGCTCACCAAGTGGGCATGCGAGCAAGTCGAAATGCGTTTAGGATTTGCACGTCGCCATCGTCGGCAACTCAAAAAGGTGAAGCCCTTCTTAGAAAGCCTGGAAATTCGTTGGTTGCCCTGGATGGAACAGGTCACGTTGTATTATTATTACCCTGAAAAACTGGAGAAGGCTCCGGGATGGGTCAAAGAACTGGGGGAAATCCTTGTCGCTTGTGAGCAATTGGAAGCCTATAGTAATCGTCGACGGGGAGCGGACTACTATACGCGCTCCCAAGAAAGCTTTTATGACGCCTTTCACTATCTTGACTCATTACAACGGCAAGGCCGCTTAAGTGCAAGGGTAGTAAAGGCCGTTCGACAATTAACAGCCTCTGGGATCTTCGACTCCATACTCAAAGCGGCTCGAGGTGGGATATTGTCGCGACGCGAACAACGATTTCTGCGATCCCTCTGAGATACAAAATCCGATGCCTGTGATCACTCACCATTTTTCGGTGACGATGCAAGGCAATTCGCAGATTGAGAATATTTCTGCTTCTATTCGGCAGTTTCTTTCCCACGCACCCTTACAAGCTGGAATTGTGACAATATTCGTGAAACATACCACCGCCTCGGTCCTTATTATCGAGGATGAGCCAGGCTTGCGAGACGACACCAAAACCATTTGGGATCGCCTGATTCCTGCTGATTCCACATGGCAGCATAACACCAGAAATCCTGGAGAAAATAACGGGCATAGTCATTTGCGGGGCCAAATCCAGGGGCCATCCCTTACCATTCCCTTTGCCGACAAACAACTCCTTTTAGGAACCTGGCAAGAAATTGTCATTCTCGATTTTGATACACGAGCACGATCTCGAGAGATCATCGTCCAGATCATGGGCGAATGAGTCTAAAATGACAGCGAGGTCTACGCACTAAAACGAACCGTTCTTTCCGGTTCAAAATTTACTCTTGTCCAAACCTTCGGTTTTTACTTGTTTTTTGAGAATCACTTCATGAATTACGATCCATACGCCCCTAGGCTGATGTCCCGTTCTTGCTCTTTTTGAAAATAAGAGAGAATGGATAACAGAGTTTCTTTCATGGTTGTTTCACGAAGGGGAAAATCCATGACACAAGAAAGCCAGTCCGACAAACAACGACACTCACACAAGAAACCGCTATGGCTGTGGATGAGGGGACTTCTTCTCCTTTGCTTTTGTGGGACTCCTGCCTTGGCCAGCGGTCTGGATGAGCAACAACTTGTGGAAAAAGCCCGACACACCGTTGAAAGTTTTACGAAGGATCCTCATTTGACTTGGTTTCAGGATCACATCAAAGCAGCCAAAGCCCTTTTGATTATTCCACAACAATTAAAGGCGGCCTTCTTTATCGGTGCAGACGGGGGAAGTGGGGTCTTGGTCGTCCGTGACGAACGGACAGGTGAGTGGAGTCAACCAGCCTTTTATGTCGTGGGTGGATTCAGCTTTGGATTTCAATGGGGCGGGGAAGCCTCAGAGGTTATCCTCTTGGCCATGACACAAGAAGCAGTCGAAAAACTCTCTGCGGCTTCATCCTTTAAACTCGGTGGGGATGCCTCTATTGCAGCCGGGCCCTATGGAGCTGGAGTCGGGGGTGCAACCTCAGCCAATTTGAACGCTGATTTTCTTTCGTTTTCGCGGTCAAAAGGGGCCTATGCGGGTGTATCATTGGAAGGCTCTATTATTTTTGCAGACGATGGTTCCAATGAAGCCTATTACGGGGAAAAAGTTCGGCCTGTGGATATTTTCGTGACCAAGTCTGTCACGAATGACCACTCATTCTGGCTTCGTCAAACCATTATGACGGCAACCAAAAACTAAGCCGTGCAACTGATGTGGTTGCGTATCAGAAAAAGCCCTCGATCTATTGAATCCAAGGTTCTTTTTCCCAAAGGTGCGCTCATTCCTGAATGACGGGGATGAGCACCACCTGCCCATCTTTACAATCGACCATCACCGCGTCACCGTGCTTTACCTCTCCTTTTACCAGAAGCTTCGACAAGGGTGTTTCCACATCATGTTGGATCAATCGTTTCAACGGTCGAGCCCCATACAGGGGACTATAGCCGCGCGTTCCTAAATTCGATAACGCCTCGTCGGTTACCTCCAAACGAATTCTTCGGTCCTCCAATCTGGCTCTTAATCGAGCCAGTTGAATGTCCGCGATTCGACCGACTGCATCCGTACTCAGCGGATGAAACACGACGGTTTCATCGATGCGATTCAAGAATTCCGGACGGAAATGGTGCTTGACCTCATTCAAAACCATCGTGTGCAATTCTTCATAGGTTCGTCCGTGTTCTTGTGCTTCTAAAATTTCTTGACTGCCGACATTCGACGTCATCATCAATACGGTATTCTTAAAATCGACGGTTCTTCCTTGGGAATCGGTCAATCGGCCGTCATCAAGCACCTGAAGCAGAACATTAGATACATCATGGTGGGCTTTCTCGATTTCGTCCAATAGAATCACGCAAAAAGGGTGACGCCTCACGGCTTCGGTCAATTGCCCACCCTCTTCGTATCCGACATAGCCAGGCGGGGCGCCGATGAGTCGCGCGACTGTGTGTTTTTCCATGTATTCCGACAGATCAATCCGAATGAGATTGGCCTCATCATCAAAGAGGATATGAGCCAAGGCTCGTGCCAGTTCAGTTTTTCCCACGCCGGTTGGGCCAAGAAATAAAAACGATCCAATGGGCCGATTGGGGTCATTGATGCCTGATCGTGCCCGAAGCACGGCATCGGCGACGGCCCGAACCCCTTCCTCCTGTCCGACGACGCGTTGATGAAGCCATTCGCCCAATTGTAGAAGTTTTTCCATTTCTCCCTGGAGAAGTCGGCGAACAGGAATACCCGTCCATCGGCTGACAACTTCTGCAATATCTTCTTCATCAACCTCCTCTTTTAAAAGACGTGACTCGCCTTCTTGTCGGTCAAGATGTTCTTCTTCAGCCTGAAGTTCTCTCTCCAGCCGAGGCATTGTTCCATATCGGAGTTCTGCAACACGATTGAGATCATATTCACGTTCAGCTTTTTCAATCTGATGTTTGAAGTCTTCAATCTGTTGCCGAATCCGTTGTAATCGCCCGACAGCAGATTTTTCCGCGTCCCATCGTTGTTTCAAGTCAGTGCATTCTTGACGCTTGCCCTCAAGTTCCTTTTCCAACGTTTCCAGTCTTGCTTGGCTGCCTGGATCGTCTTCCTTTTTTAAGGCTTCTCGTTCAATTTCGAGTTGCAGGACCTTTCGCGAGACTTCATCTAATTCGGCTGGCATGCTGTCGATTTCCGTACGAAGTCGCGCGGCAGATTCATCGACGAGATCGATGGCCTTGTCTGGAAGAAATCGGTCGCCGATATACCGATGAGACAGCCGTGCGGCTGCAACCAAAGCCGCATCTTTAATACGGACCCCATGATGAACTTCATACCGTTCCTTGAGTCCCCTCAGAATCGAAATCGTGTTTTCCACTGAGGGTTGTTCCACGACCACGGGTTGGAAACGACGCTCAAGTGCCGCATCTTTTTCAATATGCTTACGATATTCATCCAAGGTCGTCGCACCGATCAGATGAAGCTCTCCTCTCGCAAGCATCGGCTTCAGCAGATTGGCGGCGTCCATGGCTCCTTCCGCCGCTCCCGTGCCCACGACGGTGTGCAGTTCATCGATAAAGAGAAGAATATGACCCTGCGATGATTGAATTTCTTTCAAAACGGCTTTCAACCGTTCCTCAAACTCTCCTCGAAATTTGGCCCCTGCCACCAATGCGCCCATGTCGAGAACCACCACGCGCTTCTGTTTCAACCCTTCAGGAACGTCTCCCTTGATCATCCGTTGGGCCAGCCCCTCGACGATGGCCGTTTTCCCGACTCCGGGTTCACCAATGAGAACGGGATTATTTTTCGTCCGTCTCGATAAAATCTGAATCGTCCGTCGAATTTCCTCATCGCGACCGATGACGGGATCCAGCTTTCCCTGTCCAGCCAACTTGGTCAGATCCCTGCCATATTTTTCCAACGCCTGAAACGTCCCTTCAGGATCTTGACTGGTGACTCGTTGATTGCCGCGAATGTGTTGGAGCCCGGCTAACAGTTTCTCCCTTGTCACCCCTAGCTTTTTCAGTACACCGTCATAGTCCACCATTGCTAGCAGGAGATGCTCGACACTGATGTACTCATCTTTTAAAGCTTGTTTTTCTTCCTCGGCACGAGAAAGAAGCGTTGTTGTTCGTTGGGTGAAGTGAAGATGTCCGGGTGCTGCTCCAGCACCGTGGACTCGAGGAACTTTTTCGAGTCGTTCTTCGGCCTTGGCTTGAACGGCAGAAACAGATACGCCGGTTTGTTCCAAGATCGGGCCGGCGGACCCATCGGGGTCTTCCAGTAATCCCACCAACACGTGCTCGATATCGATACCCTGATGGTTCCGATGCACGGCAAGAGCAGACGCTGCTTGCAGCGCCTCTTGGACTTTCAAAGTCATGCGGTTCATATCCATTGTCTTCGACTCCTCTGCTCGCACGTTTGATGACGTATCTTCTCCCGTCAGATAACCACATCCCAGAAAAGATCAAGAAATCTCGAAAAAAAGACCATGAAAAATTATAGCGACGCCATGTTATGGCACGTGGGCAAACAGGTGCATTCATTTTTCTAGCCGTTACCCTCACACCTGTTGGCTGAGATTCGGCCGCATAGATGCTGTGGCTACAGCAATATCGACCTAAATCCGGCTGTCTACAAGAGAAAGCCTGAAAAAGGATTCAGGCACACTGGACCGAATGGAAAAAAGTGAGGCGCGAGAATTTGGAAGAAGAAAAATAAGGAAGTGGTACTAACTTGAATCTGAAATTTTTCTCATTATGTAAGGAGGTTCATCGCTGTTTGAGGTAAATCCTGGTGTGGACTCAAAGCCGCGGTAGACGCCGCTGCAACCGGACACTGTCACGGCAGCAACCAACGCCAACACAGAAATTTGTCTGGCTCTAGACTAGCAACATATATTTGCCAGTTTAGGAAGATGAGAAGCAACAAACCCTTAAATCTTATAAGGTCAAAAAAAGATTTTGTGATTAATTCGGCTTATCAACAACGCCAAGAATATGCTGGTCTAAACCTAGGTATTGGCTGATTATTGTGTGCTGGGCCGTTTCACCACATTAGCGGCTTGCGGCCCCTTCTTTCCTTCCACGAGATCGAATTCAATGGGCTCACCTTCCTTCAGCGTCTTAAATCTCTTGCCCTGAAGAGCCGAATAATGCACGAAGACGTCTTGTTCTCCTTCAACTCGAATAAAGCCGAACCCTCTTCGATCATTAAACCATTTGTCTGTCCCAGACTTGCGATCACTCACAGGCACCTTCCTTCTCCCAAACCACGGAAACCCTCATTTTCCCTGAAAAGTTCCCCCCCCCAACGGCCTAAAATAAACCGCGACCAAGCCTTAGCTCAGAAGCTGTAGCCGAAATTGCGGTGAACGAGTCAAAATCTTCCCCGAATACAGAGGTAACTCCCCGCTGCAGGTCGGAGGGAAGCCAATCAAGCGCATCCGATCCGGACCCCATACTCGGCGCCACCTCATGATACTGATTCAAAAACAACTCTGTTCCTGCAAAGTAAGAATGGGTATACGATGCCTCCAGTGTCACAGGATGCCACTCGAACATCTGAAATCCCAACGGGGATTCAACCGTGATTCCATTCTTGTAGACCATGTTGACAATCCCGGGGTCATAGACAATATCGCCTATCGCGACCTTCAGCGTGGTGAGATATCCGATCATGTTTGCCAGAGTAACCTTTGTGTCTTTGATCCGAAGGTCGTCAAACTCCTTCCGACTGGTCAACGTACCACCTAGCATTTGAGACGCGGAGGCTAAATCAACTGAGCCGGTCACTCCATAGGACACAGTCGGCGTGAGCGACCAGCTGTCCGATACGGGCAACGTCAATGCCACGCCTGGAGGCGCGCTGAACACGTCTCCCCCCTCGACCTGTATGTAGGTAACAGGCAACCTGAACTTTAGCTGCTTCTTGCGAGAGTCTTCACTAAATTCGATTGCATAGCTCAATGGTAACGTTAGAGTACTTCCCCTGTATGAACCAGACCTGAATGTACCGCCGGACACGGTAATACCAGCCGGCATTTTTCTTAACCGTGCGAGTTGTGCGCGAGATACCATCATCGAATGCGTTCTTCACCAATGAGGATTGCAGACTGTTCGGGTTGCCGACGACTGGGTCTACTGGAGAAGTGCGGGAAAGTTCCTGTTAAATATGTCGCAGAAGATCTTTTCCCTTCTCTTCTCCATTCTTCAGGAAGTCTACTAACTTGTCGACGCTTTCCTTTCGCGTCTTGCCTATAAATTTTTCACTAATGCCCAAAGACGGCACCGCAAAGGTAAGATTTTTTGCATTTTCATCGTAGCCACCGCTTAAAGCCAAGCCACAGAAATTGATCTTGCCATCTACCATACTCTTCTCGGGCACGTACTGTGGAAACAACGCTTTAAGTTTGACGCCTTCAAAGGTGCGCAGTGCATTGTCCGCCTTGGAAAAGCCAAAAATCTGTTCCTTGCCGTCGTCAATCTTCACATTCACGGTAAACAAATCCCTTGCGAGAGCATCAGGGATCCCACCACAGTCACACCCACAACCAGCTAGTAACAGGCTAACACATCGTTTTCAATTTTCTTTGCATCATGGAATTACCGCTCTCAATAGCTATCACGCGTGACGATATTTGATCACAGTGTACGTCATCTTTCAGATGAACATTCACCATCGCACATCTTACAAAAGGGTGGACCGCGAGCAGTACTTAAGAAGCTAGGAGGAGAAGTAGGGGGCAGAATTACTTACAGTCTTTGAGTTTTACATACTAGCCTAACCAACATTGCGCTGAAAAATATTAGAAAGTCTCTTTCAAATACAGCAAACCGGCCTTCTTTATCAAGAATAGAATTATAGAGATCCATCACCTGTGGCATGCGATCGTGAAGGCAACATTTGTTGATAGAGGCGTTGAACCTGATTCAGGACGAATCGGTAACGGGTAAGCAATCTTGTAGCCGCAGAAGAGGTACGTTGTTCTGCATAACCCATGCGGATGGCACATTTGGTCAATTCAGAAGGGTGAATCGGTAAGGTATGGGTTTGCAGTTCATGAACCATTTGGAGTTTATGCTCGACGTCGCGCAAAAACAGATAGGCTTCCTCCAAGGCTTTGCCATCCGAGGCTCGCAAGAGGTTGAGGTCACAAAGACATTGAAGGCTTGTGATCGTATTGGGCTCGAACAATTGTGGATACGTTGGAACATGCAGTAATTGAAGAGTCTGGACAATGAATTCAATGTCCCGAATTCCTCCGGGACTGAGTTTGACGTTGCGTTCATGCTCCCCTTTTTGTTCCACTTTTTGGTGAATCTGTGTCCTGAGCGCACGAACCGTGTCTAGAATGTTGTGGGGTTCCCGTTCTTCTCGCCCTACGACAAACGGCCGAATCCTCCTGAGAAAGGCCTGGCCAACAGACCGTTGCCCTGCTATGGCGCGAGCTTTGAACAAGGCCAGTCGCTCCCAACTTCTTCCCCGTGTTTGATAGTATTTGATGGCTTCACGGCTCGACCATGCTAATGGTCCACCTGCCCCCTCAGGTCTCAATCGCAAATCCACTCGAAATAAACACCCTTCCGAAGTAGAAGCCGACAAGACGTGAGTCAGTTCTCTCGCGAGCATTTGGAAAAAAGCCTCATTGCCGAGACCTGCCTGCCCTTTAACGGTTTTTGTGTGACCGTTGCTTGACGCATATAAATAGACGAGATCGACATCGGAGCTGTAATTGAGTTCACGGCCACCTAACTTTCCCATTCCCAACACCACAAACCCTGTTTCACTTGTTGTGCCTTTGGGACCTTGATGAGAGGGAATGCCGTATTTTTTTTGTAGTGTTTCGTTGACAAGCTGATACGCGGCATGGATGACAATTTCCGCGAGTTGCGACAGAGAGTGAACGGTTTCCTTGACGGACGAAACGCGAAAGAGATCCCGCGCGCCAATGCGTAGCATTTCGCGCCGATGAAAGCGCCGAAGAACGTCAAGCTTCTGTTCATAGGCTTGCACAAGATCAAGGGTTTGGTGCAACGCCGTCCGGAGTGGTTTGGGAGTGGGGTGGGATTTCAGGATATGCTCATCCTCGACCCAATAAATCAGCATAGGGTCTCGAATAAGCGTTTCCGCCATGGCAGGACTGTTTCCAAAGAGGACGCAGACCAATTGCAAGACGTGTGGCACTTGTGCCAAAAAGCTAAAGACCTGGGCTCTTCCATTGCCGGCATCAAGGTATCGTTCCCATTCACGTAAAGCTTGATCCGGATCGGCCGTTACCGAGACGGCGTACAAGAGATCAGGGAGAATGTCAGCAAGCAGTTTTCGGCTTCGAGGATCACCGGCCATGAGTTGCAGGTTGGCGTCGGCTTGCTTCCAATTATGGAATCTATACGGAGCCAACAACCGTGCGACTTCCGCAGGCGCCAAATCCGGAGAAAGCAGGAGAGGGCGAGGGTCGCAGCTTGCGGACGATTGTGGGTTGCTCATGATGGGCATCTGGAATAACGCTGAGAAACGTTTGATGATAAACTGGCAGCCTGTCCTTACAATAGTAACACGTGAAGGTATACTGATTTGCCATGAAAAAGACGCTTGAGCTGACGGAATTACAAGAACTCTCTCCTCAAGTCAATCCCACGGTTATCAAAGATTTTCTGGATCGCATGGATCCAGATTATTTCTCACAATTTCGACCACAAACTGTTGCTCGACACCTGGCCTTGGCCAATACCCTGACCTTGGAATCCCCCTGTACGCTCCACGTGCAACCTGCAAACGATACAAGCCAGTATCGGCTCACCATTGTTGCCTACGACTATTTTGCAGAATTTGCCACAATTTGCGGGTTGCTGTCTGCCTATGGCCTCGATATACGTGAAGCCTCTATTTTTACGTATCAAGACCATCCCGCTCCTCCCCCTCCCCTCCTGCCGAAATCCTTACGTCGCATGCGAGTACCCAAATGGCCGATCCGCCGGCACATTCAGCGGTCAGGGTTATCAAGAAAAAAAGTCGTGGACATCTTTCGGGTTCACGTTCTGCCGGGTGCTCTCTTCAATGCCAACATTCAAAAAGAGCTGAGTCGGGAATTGACGAACATGATTCAATTACTCGAGTTACAGAAAATCCAGGAGGTTCGGAGTTGGGTGAACCGAAAATTAGTCGAAACTCTTGGACAAAGAAAAACGTCTACCTCCGATCTTGTCCAGCCGGTTGAAATTTTCTTTAACAATACACTGTCTCCACGTGAAACGGTTGTCAATATCAGAGCCACGGATTCTCCGGCTTTTTTGTATGCCTTTATGAATGCGTTGACCATGAGAGGGCTCTCGTTATCAAAAGCTACGATCGAAGGAGACGGGAGGAGCGTCTATAACCGATTTTTTGTCAGAGATCGGTATGGAAAGAAAATCGTCTCGGCACAAGAACAACAAGAGCTGACCGTGGCCATAGCCCTCATCAAGGAATTTACCCATTACCTCACCTGGGCTCCTGACCCCTGCAAGGCTTTGAATCATTTTAGTGACTTCCTCGATCAGCTCCTGGAAAATCGCCTCAGCAAGAAACAAATCAAATGGCTCACCAGAAAGGATTCGTTGGCTAATCTTGCTCGGTTATTTGGCACGAGCGATTTCTTATGGGAAGACTTCCTTCGCCGGCAACACGTCAACCTCTTGCCTATTGTTGAAAAGTTTCATCAACCCCATGTCCGTTTATCAAAAACCTCTCTGGCCAAAGCGTTAGAGTCCAGACTCAGAAAGAGCAAAAAAGCTGAAATCAGAAAAGCGATATTGAATCAGTTTAAAGATCAGGAGTTGTTTCGTATCGACATGCACCATATTCTCAAAAAGATACCGCTCCCCGCATTCTCCAAATCTCTCACGACCTTGGCCGAAGTGATCTTAGCACAAGCCCTCAGTGAGGCTCAGGCGGTGGTCGATCTGTTACGCATACTGCCATCCACGCTGAAGAGGGACCCTTTGCCGTTCAGCATTTGTGGGTTGGGCAAGTTGGGAGGGCGTGAGCTAGGCTATGCTTCCGACATTGAGGTGATCTTTGTCTACGGGACGTTCTCGAAGATTTCTGATACTCCCAACCCCGTCGTCGGTGAATACTTTGAGCGACTCGTCCAAGAATTCCTTCGTTGGATCGAAGCTAAACAGGAAGGAATTTTTCAACTTGATATCCGACTTCGACCTCACGGAGAAAAAGGCCTGCTGGCTCATTCATTTGAAGAAATTAAACGCTATTACCGGACAGAAGGAGCGGCTGCGCCTTTTGAGCGGCAAGCCTGGATTAAGCTGCGACACGTCGCAGGAAATGCTGCCCTTGGTCGACAAATAGAACGCTACAGAGATGAATTCGTGTATGGTCAAGCCCCCTGGCCGTTAGACACCGCGTTACACCTGCGCCGCCGGCAGATACAAGAGTTGGTTCCTCCGGGAACCATTCACGTGAAATACAGCCCGGGTGGGCTTATCGATATTGAATACACCGTGCAATACTTCCAATTACAGCATGGACACCGGGAGGCCTCACTCCATACAACCAACACTCTGCAAGCGCTTGAAGCCCTTCAAGCGACAAAACTTCTCTCACGTCACGATGCAACGATCTTGATGGAAGATTATCTGTTTATGCGAAAGGTTATCGATGGATTGCGTATCGTTCGGGGAAATGCCAAGGACTTAGTGTTGCCGCAACCAGGGTCGGACAACATGACGTACCTCGCAAGAAGATTGGGGTATATGACCGACGTCTGGCAAGAAGGGGCGCGAGCGTTTGAACGCGAGTTACAAAAACGCATGAACCGGTCACGCACATTCTTTGCCAAGTTTTTTTCCCCACAAGCAATCCAGGAAGAGAAACCTGCAGTAGAGAATAATCAAACAAGAGCCGAAGAGAACGCGAAACAACGGAGCCCGTTTCGTGGAGGGAGAAAAAAGGCGCGTTGCGATTGAATCAGATACACGCCTTTTTCATTGTACGAGGTCTCCAGGCCTCAAGTCCTGCCACATTAAATATCGTAGTACAAAAAGAATTCATGCGGATGGGGTCGAATTCTGACCTGATCCACTTCATTGTCCCTCTTGTAGCCGATCCAGGCTTCCACTAGATCTTCGCTGAAGACTCCCCCTTTTAGCAGGAATTGATAGTCGTTTTCCAAATTGTTGATGGCATCTTCCAAACTTGCGGGAACCGTTGAAATATTGGTCGCTTCTTCCGGTTCCAAATCGTAGAGATTTTTGTCCATGGCTTCGCCCGGGTCAATTTTATTTTGAATGCCGTCGAGTCCCGCCATCAGCATCGCACTAAACGCCAAATAGAAATTGGCTGAGGGATCGGGAAATCTCACCTCGATTCGTTTAGTTTTCGGATTGGAAGAATACATCGGAATCCGAATGCCGGCCGACCTGTTCTGGCTGGAATACGCCAACAACACCGGAGCTTCGAATCCAGGCGTCAACCGTTTATAGGAATTGGTCGTCGGATTCGTAAACGCCGCTAAGGCCGGAGCATGTTTCAGGACGCCGCCGATGTAATACAAACACGTTTTCGAAACACCCGCATATTCTTTGCCGGCAAAGGTCGGTTTCCCGTCTTTCCAAATACTTTGATGGGTATGCATGCCTGTTCCATTATCCTGGAATAACGGTTTCGGCATAAACGTCGCGGTTTTGTTATGACGCCGGGCCACGTTTTTGACAATGTACTTATACATCATCATTTTGTCGGCCATACTCACTAACGTATCAAAGCGAAGATCAATTTCAGCTTGTCCTGCCGTGGCCACTTCGTGATGGTGTTTTTCAACGTGAATTCCGACTTTTTCCATTTCCCTGACCATTTCGGAGCGGATATCTTGTTGCGTGTCCGTTGGGGCGACGGGGAAATAGCCTTCCTTATGCCGAGGCCGTGAGCCTAAATTGTGGACGTCTTCTCCCGAATTCCAAATACCCTCCTCGGAGTCGATGAAATAATATCCTGAGTGACTGTTTTGATCATAACTGGCATGATCAAAAACAAAGAATTCGGCTTCAGGTCCCCAATAGGAGACATCGCCGATTTTGGTGCTCTTGAGATATTGCTCCGCTCGTTGAGCCACGCCTCGTGGGTCCCGCTCATAGACTGCATGCGTGATTGGATCTTGCACGTTACACACCATGCTGAGAGTGGGAAGTTCGGTAAACGGATCCACCCTCGCAGTGTTCGGATCAGGAAACACCAGCATGTCGCTATTCTGAATCGCTTTCCACCCACGGATAGACGACCCGTCAAATCCTGATCCATCTTTAAACAAATCAAGAGTCAGTTCCGAGGTGGGGATAGAAAAATGATGCCACGTCCCGACCAAGTCCACAAATTTCAAATCAACCATTTCCACCTTGTTTTTTTTCGCAAAATCCAATACCTCACGCGGAGTCATTCCATACCTCCTTTTTCACAAAATAATTATCCAATCTCACAACTTTAATACGAACACTTTCTTAGGAATAGGCACGCTCATTATGTTGGCTTAAATCCAGCCCGACTTCTTCATCGTCCGATGAAACGCGAAGACCCACAGTGAGATCGACGACTTTTAAAATAATGTAGGTTCCCACCAGGGCAAAAACCATAGTGGCAAAGGCCAGCACTAGCTGGATCACAAATTGCCAGGGGTTCCCGAAAAATAACCCCTGTGCTCCTACCGAAGCCAATAACCCGGTTGCCAGGATTCCGATGAACCCTCCCACTCCGTGAATGCCGACCACATCGAGCGAGTCATCGTACCCGAGTCTTGTTTTCCAGACAACGGCTGCATAACAGAGCACACCCGCCAACACTCCAATAATTAAAGCTGACAAGGGCCTTACAAATCCGGCTGCTGGAGTAATGGTGGCCAAGCCTGCGATAATGCCGCTCGCCAATCCAAGCACGGTCGGCTTACCGCTTCGGATCCATTCTACCGCCACCCAACTAACCCCACCGGCACAAGCCGCAATATGCGTGGCCACAAAGGCTGAAGCCGCTCCCCCATTGGCACCTAAGGCACTGCCTGCGTTAAATCCAAACCACCCAAACCATAATAGCCCTGTGCCTAAGACTGTCATGGGGAGATTGTGAGGAGGCATAGGCTCAATCCCATGGCCTTTGCGCTTTCCTAATACCAGGGCACAGACAAGAGCTGCAAACCCGGAACTGATGTGCACAACGGCGCCTCCTGCAAAGTCCAGCGCGCCCATCTCTGCCAGCCAACCTCCTCCCCACACCCAATGGGCAAGGGGCGAATAAATCAGGACTGACCAGAGTACGGCAAAAAGCAGCAAGGCCGTGAATTTCATCCGCTCAGCAAAGCTTCCGGTAATCAAAGCCACAGTGATGGCGGCAAACATGAGTTGAAACATCATAAAGGCTAAATGAGGAATGCCGGTGCCGGGATAGGCGTCTTGTCCCACGCCCAGCAAGCCAAGAAATTCGAGACTGCCGATCATTCCGCCGATGTCAGTGCCGAATGCCAATGAGTAGCCAAGCAGGACCCATACGATACTGATTCCGCACAGGATAACGCCGGTATGCATAAGCGTCCCAAGTACGTTTTTACTCCGGACCAGCCCGCCATAAAAGAGCGCCAATCCAGGAAACGTCATACACAACACGAATGCAGACGATACCAGAATCCATGCCGTATCACCCGTATCGATGCCCCCGGAGGTCCCTTCCTGGGCCCATCCGTTTGCCAGCCCACAACATAAGCTCAGAACCACAACCAATAGCCACATGAATGAGAAGGTCGAGTGTTTCACGGTTCCACCTTGGGTTCAGGTTATCTTCAGTTGCGTCTCCAGTCAGTGAGACAAAGCAAACAGTCTGGAAAAGACTCTTAGACTGTCCCTTTTCCCGTCTCTCCGGTACGAATCCGAATGACGCTGTTCACGTCTGAAATGAAAATTTTTCCATCGCCGATGCTTCCAGTTTTCGCAGCCTGAGTAATGGCTTCAACGACCTTTTGTTCCAACTCATCAAGAATCACGAGTTCAATCTTGATTTTTGGCACAAAATCAATTTGATACTCGGTTCCCCTGTATGTTTCTTTATGCCCTTTTTGTCGGCCAAAGCCTTTGACTTCTGTAACCGTCATACCTTGAACGCCTAATTCAACCAGGGCATCTTTCACTTCGTCGAGTTTAAATGGCTTAATAACGGCTTTCACAAGTTTCATGGGTGTATCCCCTCTCCAAAATAAAAGTATTGGAAGAAAAGCAGAAACGGCCGCTTTAAGGCCGTTCATGCCTCATGATTTTTTCTCCCATCAACGGAAACCAGAACTCGCGATTTAGGCATATGCCTGTTCACTATGTTCACTAAGATCTAGCCCGATAATCTCGTCCTCTTTGCTCACTCGAAGGCCCATCAACATGTCCAACACTTTCAGAATAATAAACGTGCCGACAAACGAAAACACCAAAGTGGCTCCAACGCCGATAACCTGAATCAGGACTTGCCCCGGATTTCCGAAAAACAAGCCGGTCCCCCCGCCCACGCTGGCAAAGAGTCCTGTGGCTATGGCACCCCAGGTTCCTCCAATGCCATGAATCGCGAGCACATCGAGAGCATCATCATAGCCGAACTTGGATTTCCATACTACCGCTAAATAACAGAAGACCCCAGCGCCAAGCCCAATCCAAATCGCGGAAATCGGGCCGACAAAACCTGCCGCGGGAGTGATCGCCACCAAACCGGCAATGGCACCGCTTGCTCCACCCAAGACCGTTGGTTTCCCTCGATACATCCATTCCACGGCCAGCCACGCCAACACGCCGGCAGAGGTGGCCACGTGCGTGGCCACAAAGGCCCCTGCAGCAATACCATCGGCTGCCAAGGCACTCCCTGCGTTAAACCCAAACCACCCAACCCATAATAGGGAGGCCCCAACAACTGTAAGGGGCAAATTATGAGGAGCCATATTGTCTGACCCATAGCCATGCCGCTTGCCGATCACAAGCGCTGCGGCCAGGGCCGCGACCCCCGAACTAATGTGTACGACCGTGCCGCCGGCAAAATCCAAGGCGCCTAATTCACCTAGCCATCCACCACCCCAGACCCAATGGGCAAGCGGTGAATAAATCAGAGTGGCCCATAGCATTGCAAACAGCACGAAGGCCCGGAATTTCATGCGTTCCGCAATGGCCCCGCTGATCAGCGCTACGGTAATCCCTGCAAACATGAGCTGAAAGACCATGAAGGCGAGATGCGGGACTGCAGTTCCGGGAAAAGCTTCCGGCCCAACGCCGTTTGACCACAAAAACTCAAAATTGCCGATGACACCCCCCACGTCCGTGCCGAAGGCAAGGGTATAGCCCCACAACACCCAGACCACGCTGACCACGCACACGGAAATAAAACTGTACATCATGGTGCTCAGCACGTTTTTGTTGCGCACCATCCCGCCGTAAAACAGGGCTAGTCCTGGAATGGTCATGGCGAGAACCAACGCAGAGGAGGTCAGAAGCCATCCTGTGTCACCGGCACTGATCGCTGCATTTTCACCGGATTCATCTGCGAACGCGATTGCAGCAAACACTAAAAACCCCAGTACGGTCAAGACGACCAGACTGAAATATGTGGGCAATGTTCTTGTCTTAGGTTCCATCTTCTTCCTCCTTGTTTCTTAAGACTTCCCTAAAAGAGGAAGATCGCTTCCGCGGCTAAGGTTGATTGATTATTGCCCACACCGGCGCCATTTTGAAACGTATTCCTGTCGGACTTATCGTACCGGAATTCCGCTCGTGTAATGAGATTGGGAACCGGCTTGTATTGCAGGGTCCACGTCGTTTCCCACAATGTTTGGCTAGGCCCTTTATAATTCTCTTCACCTTTATAATTCTCTTCATTATGTCCAGGGCAGGCAAGGGCATTGCCACCACCACCGGCACACGAGAATTTGCCTGCCGCGTCTTCAAAGACTTCACCCCGGACGTGGAATCCCCACTGGTCGGTAAAGTCATAAATGAAATATCCCGCGACCCCATTCCAACGGGCATTGACCAATCCTGGATCATCAGGATGATTTGCATGATTCCCATAATAGCCTTCAAGCACGAGTTCCAGTTGGTCGGTGACCTGTACGTCCAGAATTCCTCCCACCTGCACACGGTCCGTATCTTTTTGTCCTCGATCGCCTTCAGGCCCCCAAAAACCAAACACGGACACCCCCACGTTATCCATAGGGGCGAGAGAAAGGAGCGCCTCGACGGATTTGCTGCTATTTTCATCGGATTGCGATCCCGTAAATGAATTGATGGCGCTGACCGCAAACGAGACATTGTCCGTAAAGTCATACGCTGCGCGAAGCCCCGTTACCGTGAAGGGTTCTCCCATGCCGAACAGAAAGGACCGGGAGAAATTGGGATTGAGCGGGCTTTCGATCACTTCATATCCGATCAGCGTGTTCATGCGACCGGCTTGAAACATGACACCGTTTCCTATGGGCGCAATGTATTGGACGTAGGCTTCTTGAAAATCAAAATCGTCATTGCCGCTGCTTCCGCCGGTAAATTTGGCGTCTTCACCGGCATTCAGCTTAATGCGGAATCCTGCCCGATCAGTCAGTGACCCTCCTGAACTCGCGACCTTCTCCAGGACGATCTGCGCCATGTTGGGTCGAAAGGAATTCGCATCGCCGTCAAAACTCCGATTGTTATTCACCCCCGTAGAAGGATTGTTGAAATTTTGTGTATACGAGGCTTCCACATAGCCATACAGCGAAAGATCTAATTTCTTCGCCAAAGATTGATCCTCATCTTCCGCCAGAGCCACCGAACTCAATAGTGGTGCAGGAAGCCACCCCGCCACGGCAATACCAAAAATAAACAAACACATTCGCTTCATAATCCATTCAGCCATTTTCAGTTCTCCTTAGTCGAAATTCGTTGTTGGAGAGATAGATTCCATTCAGCACACGCCCTTGTGCGCGACTTGTCGTGAATGAAGGAGCGCTTCACTTCATTCAACTTCTGCAAGGCTCCGCCCAGACAAAAAAAAGTCCTCAACCATTCTTTCATGGATGAGGACTTCATCGTCCTTCAAAAATAAGCGCTCGCGTACAAGACACCAATGTCTTGACATTGTTTTTTTATTACTTCAGTTTTACGTCATTGTCAAGATAAAATTCATCCGGACAGTCTAGAGAATAGACGACCACAAATGCCAGACAATCTCTCCTCATCGCCTTTGGATTCCTTGCGAAACCCACCCTTTCTCAACGAACCCCCTCGGAATCCTGAAGGTGGCAAAACCCTCATTGTCGATCACACCGACGCAGCTTGTTATCCCCGCCCAAGCGCAGCCCTCAAGGATGCGGGACCCGATGACCAGATTTTTATTCGACCGGGTATCTATGAAGATCGTCTGTTCGGCACACAACAACCCATTCAATTAATCGGAGCGGGACGAGACCACGTCCAAATCTTTAGCCGCAAGAGCGGCCCATTGTATCTGCAACAAGTCCCCAGCGGACGCATTTCCGGTCTTACTTTTCGTTACGTCGGAAGCGACCAACATTCCGCGATTAATATTTTCGATTCCACCTGTACAATTACGCAGTGTCGGGCAACCGAAGGCCTACTCTCGGGAATTGTCATTTATGGCCCAAACTGCCGGCCGTCCCTTATGGAAAATGAGGTGTGTCAGAATCGCGAATCAGGCATTTTTTGTTTTGCCGGTGCGCAGCCTTACTTAACCAAGAACACGTGTTCCCACAATCACCATTTCGGCTTAGCGGTTCGAGATGATGGCACACGACCGGATTTACTGAAAAATATCTGTCATCACAATATGCTCAGCGGCATACTCCTGTTTTACGGGGCCCAGGCATTGATCTTGGAGAATGAATGTCACGACAATTGCCACTGGGGAATCGTCATGACACCCGACTGCCGACCAACACCGGAACTCGACCAGCTCTTGTCCTGCAACGTTCTTGCTGAAAATCCCCGAGGAGCCTGTATCGTCACCGAACAACCCCTGGGAGAAATTGGGCGATAGCACGATGAAAGATCGCGAAGGAAAAGAGGGATCAACAGAAGATGATTAACGCAAGAAACCCGAGGCCCAACACATTCAGGCACAGACAATGCTCCCGTCGCTACGAAGGAACACCCTGCCAATAAAACCCAATCCCATAATGTGTTCGGCTTCCATTAAAGTCGTCTTCTCTTAGGGTGAAGAAACCGTGGGCAGAATGCGGCCCCACGTCGTCCGTTGCCATATTCGTTCATGTCCCCAATACAAGACGATTTTGGCGAGAGCATCAAGAGAGCCAACGATAGCCGCTGCCGCTAACTCACCCGAATACAGAAAAACGACGATCGTGGTCACCAAGGTCGCCAAGACCCTCCAACTAATGCCTTTGACCACACTTCGAAGATGTGTATCCATCTACCACTCCTTATTGAGTTCTGCCGATGGCCTGAAGCCTGCGGTCTTTTGGAGGTTTCCGGGAGCGACGATTCGGGCCTCGGTCATAAAATGCTCGCAATGTGTACCGATCCAACACATTGACGATGGCATGCCTCACCTCAAACATGACGCTTTGAATCGGACATTCCCGGGCCTCAGAATACGGACAATCTTGACACGTTTGATAGGCCGTCTGACTCACACAGGCAATCGGCGCGAGGGGACCATCTAGAATACGAATGACTTGTCCGAGTGATACGTCTTCGGGAGATTTAATTAACCGATACCCACCCTGAGCACCGGGACGACTCCCTAAAATTCCCGCCCGCTTTAATTCCAATAAAATGGTCTCTAAAAACCCCATGGGAATGCGTTGGGATTCCGCGATTTCAGATCGTCGCAAAGCCTGTTGCTCATAGGCCCTAGTCAATTCGATTAAGGCCCGCAACCCATATTCACTTTTTTTGGAAAGCCGCATATTCTTAATAATGTTTAGAAAAATTATTAAGGAGTATCGTAAAAAATTTTTCTTCTCCGGTTCCGTCAACCCATCCTTTGCCGTGGTGCTCACAAATTACAGGTTTCCGCAGGCAAAGGTGAAATTTGGTGGAGGGCAGGGGACTTGAACCCCCGACCCCAACGTTGCGAACGTTGTGCTCTCCCAACTGAGCTAGCCCCCCACATCGGCCACTCTATCAAAAGGACCTAAGCCCTGCAATTCAGTCAGGCATCATGGATGTGGACGACCCGACCCACAACAGTCAGTCGTCCCTCTGCAAATAACTGGATAGCCCGGGGTAAAAGCCGATGTTCTTCTTTTAGAATGCGTTCGGATAACGTCTCTGCGGTATCGTCTTCTTTCACGGACACGGCTTGTTGCAAAATGATGGGACCCGTATCCATGTCTTTGGTCACAAAATGAACGGTGCAGCCAGATACTTTCACCCCATGGTCCAATGCTTGCTGCTGGGCCTGCAAGCCCGAAAAACTCGGAAGAAGAGAAGGATGGATGTTCATGATTCGCGATTTGTACGAATCGATGAGCCCCGAGGTAAGAATTTTCATATACCCTGCCAACACCACTAACTGGACCTGGTATTGCTTCAACGTCTCTACAATTTTTTGGTCATAGGCTTGCCGAGTATCGGACGTGCCTGCCACTGACTTTGGATCAAGAAAAACCGTTGGCAGCCCGTGGCGTTCCGCATGCTCCAATGCCGGGGCCTGTTGTTTATTGCTGATCACGACCGCAATCTCCGCCCTTACGGTTCCCGCTCCGATCTCTTCAATAATGGCTTGCAGATTAGACCCTCTTCCTGAGACAAGCACGCCTAGCCGAAGCACACTCATGGCGCCATCTCGATGCACAATGACTCGTTGATTCGAAAATCAAAACTCGGCATGGACAAGTTCCACCAGGGTTTCGATCTGTGCGGTTTGTGGGAACATATCAAACACTTGCACACGATGGATGCGATACTGAGTGGTGCAAAGCCGTTTGAGATCACGCGCCAAGGAGGCGGTGTCGCACGAAAGATAAAGCATGCGGGGTACCTGGATACGTCCCAAGGACTCGACGCAACGTCGGCTTAGTCCCGTTCGCGGTGGATCCATGACGATCACGTCATAGGCGTGGGAAGCCACCGTCTCCAAAAAGTCTTCAACCTTTGCCGTCCGCACGCGGTAACGCCCAATATGGTTTTGAGATGCTGATTGTTTGGCATCAGCCACGGCATAGGGATTTTCCTCAACTTCCGTGACGAGAGCCCCTCTTTTGGCCAAACCCAATCCCACGCATCCGACCCCGGCATATAATTCAAGTACGCGAGTTTGTCGATCTTGTCCATTCATCCAATCCGCCAACGTTTGAAAAATAATCGAATAGACCGCCCAATTCGCTTGCATAAACGATCGGTCGCTGACCCGAATGGTCATATCCTGAAATTGTTCAAACAGATAGGGGGCACCTCGGACGACTCGCCGCACGTGCCTTTTTTGAGACGTTGTCACGGAAGAGGAGATCAGCACGCACCCGACCACAGTAGGAATACCCTCAAACAATTCTAACAGTTCGTGTGCTTGTTTTTTCGTCGCACGGGGCACCGTGCACAGAATCAGATGCGTCCCGAACGCGCCCGAGGATCGAATTTCCACGTGTGAGAGAAACGCGGGTAATCGGCGCTGACGGGCTAACTGCCCATCAACGTGTTCAATAACCTTCCCCATGGGCTTCGAAATCAAGAGGCAGCCCACTCCCCTTACCGGTCTATGCGATCGTTCCTGCACAAATCCGAGATGAAAGGTCGTATGATGCTGAAACACCCTGAAGCGAATTCTTTGTCGGTATTCATAGGGAAAGGGGGAAGGAACGGGATCTTGAAAGATCGCCTGCTGGATTTGACCGATACGGGAGAACGATTCTTCCAGCACGCGCTGTTTGTACTGCAATTGCACCTCATAGCGAACATGCTGAAATTGACAGCCTCCACAGTCTTCATAGACGGCACACGGAGCCTGAATGCGATGGGGTGATGCGACGAGAACTTCATTGAGGGTTGCGAACTGATAATCGGAATGCCGTTCGTTGGAAGTCACCGTGACCACCTCGCCAGGCAATCCACCTCGGATGAACGTGACCATGGATCCGACGCGCGACAACCCCCATCCACCTGCAACGACACATTCTATGGTGAGAGAGTCACACGTTGACATACGGCAAGCAGACGCGGCAATCAGTTTTCTGAACGAAGTTCCACGTTCAGAAGTTTAATTTTTCGATGCAAGTGACTTCGTTCGATTTTCAAGTCGTCGGCGGTCTTTGAGACGTTCCAACTATTCTCTCGCAAACGAATCGCAATATACTCGCGTTCAAACGCATTCCGAGCATCACGCAAGGAATCATATGCCCCCATCGGATTGACTCGGTTCACTGAACCTTCGCCCCCTCTTGTTGGCATAAACGGTAGTATGTCGGCCATTTCTATGGTGTTTTTGGGCACCATAATCATCAGGCGCTCGACTTGATTGCGAAGCTCTCGAATATTGCCCGGCCATTCATGATGCACCAATGCATCCAGGGCTCCCGGAGTGATTTCTTTCAACTTCACCCCCTGCTCTTCTGCATGAATCTTTAAAAAATGCCGCGTGAGAGCCGGAATATCTTCACGTCTGGTGCGAAGCGGCGGCACTTCTATCGGCAAAACGTTTAACCGATAAAACAAATCTTCGCGAAAATTCCCTTTTTCAATTTCTTGGCGAAAATTTTTATTGGACGCTGCGACGACACGGACGTTGACTTTAATCAGGTTCCCCCCGCCCACTCGGGTAAATTGTTGTTCTTCTAATACGCGAAGGACCTTCGCCTGAGTGGCCAAACTCATATCGCCAATTTCGTCAAGAAACAGAGTGCCGCCGTCTGCCAAATCAAATTTTCCACGTTTTCGAGAAACAGCGCCTGTAAACGCACCGCGTTCATGTCCGAATAACTCTGTCTCAATCAGCGTCTCAGGGATTGCGGCGCAGTTGACTTCAACAAAAGGGCAATGAGGTCGAAGACTTTGAAAATGGATGGCCCGGGCCACCAGTTCCTTCCCCGTACCATTTTCCCCGGAAATCAGGACACGACTCTGGCTTGGCGCCGCCGCCGCAATTTGCTGTCGAAGCTTCTCCATAACGGAAGAAGCTCCAACGAGTTTCGAATGCCGCTCAACCTTAACGCGGAGGTTGCTGTTTTCTTCTTCCAGCTTGCGTTGGTGCAGAGCATTACGTACCAGGATAGCGACTTTTTCGAGGTCCAGCGGTTTTTCCAAGTAGTCATACGCACCGAGTTTTGTCGCTTTCACTGCAGTTTCAACGGAGCCATGTCCGGACATCATAATGACCATCATATTTGGAAATTGCTCGCGTACACGTTTTAAAACCTCTAAGCCATCGAGTTCCGGCATCCAAATATCAAGGATCACGATATCCGGTGGCTCCATTTGAATGACTTTTAAGGCCTCCTCACCGGTTTTCGCGACCATGACTTGATACCCCTCGTCTTCCAAAATACTACTTAAGGTATTCAAGATAGACGGTTCATCATCAACGAGACAGATCGTGCCGGACATTCCTATTCCTCCAAGTTATGACGAGTGATCGATCACGAGCCAGAAGGTCATTCGTCACGAAAAGGTTTGGGGTGAATCTACCGCAGGAGGCATGGTGACTTCATGCACCGTCTTGGGGCATTAGGTGACAGGAAGTTCGATACTAAACACGGCTCCATTGGGGTGACGATTGGAGACCTGGATCGTCCCATTATGATCCGTCACAATTCGATGGACAATCGCCAGTCCAAGTCCGGTTCCCGTTCGTTTTCGTGAAAAATACGGGATAAATAATTTTCCCTGATCTCCTTGAGGAATGCCCTGCCCCTCATCGGCCACCGTGATTCGAACCCGTTGGTGCTTCCAATCCATTTTCGTGGCGATCCAGATATGACCTTTCTGCTTCATCGCTTGAACGGCATTATCAAACAAATTCACAAACATACGACGCATTTGTTCCTTGTCGATCTTGATATCCGGGACAGAGGAATCAAAGGCCGAAACAAACTCAACCTCATGATGCCCACCCCGATACAGCGCACATACTTTTTCAATGATATCGTGCAACGCTTCTTTCGTCATATGCGGAGCAGGCATTCTGGCAAATTTTGAAAATTCATCCACCATTCGCTTTAAACTTCCCACCTCATTCACGATGACGTTCGTCGATTGATCAAAAATAGTTTTAAACTCAGGAGACCCTTCAAAAAACTTTTTTCGTAACCGCTGTGCCGCCAGTTGAATAGGCGTAAGAGGGTTTTTGATTTCATGCGCAATCCGTTGTGCCACTTCTTGCCAGGCTGCGGTTTTTTGCGCCTTAATCAATTCGGTCCGATCTTCAAAGACAAGCACAAACCCTAAATCTTTTCCTGCCTCATTTCTCATTCGGGAAAGATTCAGGCCCATAGTGAGGAGCTTCCCCTGCACCTCTATTTGTCCTTCAAGCGTGAGACTGTCCTGGCCATCACGTAACATCTTATCATAGGCCTCTTGAAATAATGTGAATTGATGGGATTTAAAGACATCAAACACCACATGCCCACGGATGGCCTCCCCTCCCACCCCTAAAATCCGTTCAGCGGAATGATTGAACGTGGTAATCGTGTCATGCGTATCAATAGACATCACGCCTGAAGCAATCGTGTCTACCACGGCTTCCGTATACGCTCGCCGACGATCAGTTTCGACATTTGATTGCATGAGAGATTGATTGGCTTCTTCCAATTTGACTTTGTTGTTTGATAAATCCGCCGTCATTCGATTAAACGATTCGATCAACGTCCCGATCTCATCGGTTGCATTGACGGCAATTCTTATATTGAGATTTCCGCGGGCTACGGCTTCGGTCCCTTCAGCCAATTTCTGAATCGGCACAGTGATACTTCTTGCCACATAAAATCCAAACCAGGTGGCGCTAAACAACAACAAGACGGTGAAAACCCCAACAAATAAATAGGCCCCGGCCTTAATAGGATTTTCCAAAGCCTTCATCTGCCGGAAATCAGTATATTGTTGAGCAATGCCCTGCATTTTCGCCAAGAGCGATTCCGAGACGTAGGTCTTGACGACCACCACTCCATTAATCCCTCCGGGTTGTGTATTGGATGCAATCGGCACCGCCGCAAGGATCACCCGTCCTGCTTGCGCGACTTGCACTGAGGTCATCTCATCATGCGAATCCAGAACCTGACGAACGAGTTGCACAACCGGCAACCGGAACATTTTGGCAGGCGACTCTGGGTCGATCATCCGAACGAGCATCTCCAATTTCGACGAAAATACTTCTACGCCTGCGACGTTAAATTCCGCGCGCTTCCGAGCCACGGCAGCCATGAATCGTTCACGATAACCTGGCCGCAAAAAATCTTCGCGGTAAATTTCTTTGCTAATGGCCCTGGCACTCTGAATGGCCAAGGTCGTATGCCCTTCATGATACATCCTGGATAATTCTTCGGAGTCTTTCAGGACTTCCTCGATCTGATTATTAAACCAGACTTTCATGACTTCATTAATTACCTCACTGGCTATAACCGCCAATAACAGGGTTGGGATCAACGAAAACCCAATGAATGCGGCAATTAATTTAGCACGAAATCCTGACCCTAACAGTCGGTGTCGTCGATCAAAATAGGCCTTAATTAAATTGCGAGATAATAAAAGGATAAGGACAACCAATCCGACGACGTCTAAATAGACCAGTAACAAAACCAATGCGTAACTCGGGCTTGGAAGAAGCGAGTCTGCCGTCCTTCCTCCAATTCCTCCATACTGTGCATAGTAAATCGTCAAGAACAAACACGGAATCAAGAGGAGCAGGACGATCCAGACCGGTTTCAAATGGAAGCTCTGAGCTTGAGGGCTAGGCTCATCCTCACGAATAAGCCGTTCCTGCAACCTCGTGGAAGGAAATAAACGCGGAGTCAATTTAGAAGACGTCGCCATAACGATGTCGAAGAGCTGACCCTGAATAGAGAAAGCACACATCACGAATTCGCAAACGGATACATAAGGGAATTGTCGCCTTCTGTTTCCTCGTATCAACAGGAGAATCACAGATCAAAACAGTAAGGGTTTTCCCCAAGGCCGTTTGCCTCAGTGTACGGAAAAAAGGCAGGAACAACAAAAATTATGTGGATGAAGAGAAACCTGAAGCTAACTCAACATATTTCATCTGCAACGTGTACAACATATCGCGAATGACGTCCGTCTCTTCTTTGGTAAGATTTCCTTTCGTTTTTTCTTCTAATATGGAAAGAATATCAATAATTTCTTTAGCTTGCGGTAGATTAACCGGAAGGGAGGGGTTCTCCGGCGATAACTGCTCTCCCATCAACATCAACGCTGATGTGCCTAACGAAAAAATAAAGGTGGAAAAGGAAAGTGGAGGTCCTGCGTGGGAAGGCTCTGAGCCGGATGACGAAGGCTTCATAGCCGAGGAAGAGGCTGTTTCTTCAACGGACTCGGAAGCCGGTTCTTCTTTCGGGTGACCCCGCTTATCGCGGATCACAAATCCTGATCCTAGAGTTTCAGCCATAGCCCTTACTCAGATTTAAGCATAAGAGTACCACAATCCCAACAGCCTCGCAAGCCGAGAAGTTGATTGAAGCAGACGAGAAAACCGGTTATTCTAGACAACACGCAAACTTGATGCGCGACAATCAGTTCTCTGGAATCGCCGCATCTTACGAACGTATGTGGAGGGCCGCATCCCGGGTCATGGCCCAGAACATGCCGTATGCGGCCTAGAGAAGGCACCGCGACAAATATGAGCATTCGCGTATCGCCGAAGCAGAGCGGAAGTCCTCATGTCTCAGGCCTTTAACGATCTTGTCAAGGTTGTCGCCCGGCTTCGCTCTCCCGAGGGATGCCCATGGGATTTAAAGCAGACCCACGAGTCCCTTAAGCCTTTTTTATTGGAAGAAGCGTATGAGGTCCTTGAGGCTCTTGACACACAAGACCCCCAACACCTACGCGAAGAGCTTGGGGATCTCTTGCTCCAAATTCTGTTTCATGCCCGCATTGAGTTCGAGCAGAATACATTTAGCATCGAAGATGTGGTCACCGATTTGACCCAGAAACTCATCAGACGTCATCCCCATGTCTTTACGGCCCAATCTGAGGAGAAACCGAAACTCAATTACGGACAAGTCATCAATCAATGGGAGGCCATCAAACGAGCCGAATATTCGACCAAATCTGACTCGATTTTGACAGGGGTCCCTGCTTCCCTCCCGTCCCTGTTACGGGCGTATCAAATTCAAACACGAGCTTCACGTATTGGTTTTGACTGGGAAACCCCGGGACAGGTTCTTGAAAAGCTTAACGAAGAATTAGAGGAACTACGAACAGCAGCCACCCAACCCCCCGCCCCCAATCCTGTTCTTCAACAATCAGGAACACACGCGGCTATTGAACACGAGTTGGGGGACGTGTTATTCACCATCGTCAACGCGGCACGATTTTTACAAATCAATCCTGAGGAAGCCCTTCGAAAGGCCAATAACCGTTTTCTCACGAGGTTTCAGTATATGGAACAGCACATGGCTCAAGAAGGAAAAGACCTTCAAGCGATGACCGCGGTGGAATGGGAAACCTTATGGGAAGCTGCCAAGAGTCAGGAAAAAGCAAATCTCTCAAGGCTGCCATGACTCTCAAAACCCGAGATCATGTCCAGGAATATGCCCAAGACCATGAATAACTCAGATCCACACGAACAGACCAAGCGCGTTGGGCTACATCCAGTGATTGTTATCTTTGCGGTGATCATTGGACTCTGGCTGTTTATTCAAGCGATTATTCCAAAATCCAAAGATATTCATCCCCCACAGGGGAATGAAGCCCAATCGAAAGAACTGGCACTCTTACTCAAAGAAGCCCAATCGACACCTGTGCCCTCGATTAAAGTCACGGCTCATGTTAGAGGAATGAATACCCTAAGCCTGCTTGTTCCTCAACAAACCACCGACAGTCAAATAGTGGCCTTACTCAATCACCTGAAACAGTCACGAAAGGATGGATCTCTTTCTTCACAAATTCCCGCTACCACGCCAGGGAACGCTCTGGGTGAATTTGCCGTCGCTGATATTTTCATCTTTTCCGATCCGACGTATGCAGTTCCTGAGGCTATTGAAATTCTATCTGTTGGGGCACAGACACCTGGTGATTTTTATCAGAGCACCATTCCGTACGAAATAGCCATGGAACAGGTTCGAGGACACTACGCCGTCAATCTCAATCAGAAAAGTCAACCTGAACACGCCTCCTTAGGATTTGGAGAAAAAGCCACGGGCCTTTACTCACGACGGTATGAACCATTGTTTTAATGGTCACCCCTTGCTCTGCCGAAAATCTACGACATTTTTTCAGCGCCACCTCCGTTCATATAATTTGAGCGCAGGGGTTTTGCCGCAGTCTCCTGCAAGATCGCACTTCTTTTTTCTTGGCGCGTGACGTTCGTTTGGCCTTGCAGAACGTCGCACGCCTACCATCCGGCAGGCGTGAAAAATGGCTGGATTTGAGAAAAATTTAAAAGCTACAGACCGACCTTTTCTTTGATTTCTTGACGAAGGGTGTCGCGTTCGTGATTCATCCAAGATTCAAGACGAGGAAAGAGGTGGGCTAACGAGTCCGTAAATGGGTCAAGCATGACATCCCTGCGGTCATTAAATAAGTTTTCTTCATTGGCGATTTCAAGTTTACGGTCTCCAATCGCGCGTCCGAGAAGTTGATTGACTCGAAGTTGCTGACCCGCCGTTCCGCCTGAAAGCTGTAAAATCTTCGTCTTGAGCAGGTCCAATTCTTCTTCGAGAGCGATCTTGACTCGTACCCCCTGCGGAGTCGCCCAATGCGGGCGTTGGACGGAATAATCAAAAGACAAAGCAGCCTCTCTCGGCTCACGATACGGCCCCATCACCTTCAGGATGGTATACGGTTCAGCCATTATGACTGTGTCCTTTCTCTTGGACGATGTCGGATGGCGCATGCAGAGCCTTGGACTGAATTTGGACCAATTCGAGACTCTCCGTGCCGAGAACCGGGCCCGTCCACTTGTGAAAACCATCCCGCATGGTCACAAGTGTTGTATATCCTTCTCGGCTCAAGAAGTCACAAGCTAACCGGCTTCGTTCACCTTGAGAACAGTAGACTAAAATTTTTTTTGCCTCCTTGGGGACTTCAGCTTGAAAACGCATTTCCACGTGTTCGAGCGGAATATGTTTAGCCCCTGGGAGATGGCTTTTGATAAATTCCTTTTGGCTCCGAACATCCACGACGATCAGATCCGAGCTTGTCACCGCAGCATGGCGTTCCATGATCTGCCGTGCTTCATCCGCACTCACCTGGTGATACAGACTCCCCGTTTGAATCAGGGTGCTGTCAAGTTCTTTGCCCGATGCCAACTGAGCGAGTTGCAATCGCAGGATTGTGAGCGATTCAGACTGTTGACGGGCCATTTCCCGTCGTTCGCTCTGATGATAATACTCGTGGCGCGTGAATTGTTCGACCTTTTGTGTCAGTGATCTGAGACGCCACCAAAGTAGAGCACTCCCTCCCGCCAATATTCCGATCCCAATGATAAACAGAAAATTCATCCGGTGAGGTTTCTGATGTTGTGATAAACAGGCAAGGAGTCTTGCACGAGTTTGGGGAAATTCTGAGCACGGCCCATCAAGTCATGAAGGAAGGATTGGTCGGGGCGAGAGGATTTGAACCTCCGACCCCCGCGACCCGAACGCGGTGCGCTACCGGTCTGCGCTACGCCCCGACAACATTCCTTTTGTTGAATCTCTCTAGTCAAGAGGTTCACAGGATAATCCATGAAGCCTCAGCGACTGCTGGGCAGGTAATCACCCCACGACGAATATTCGTTCCCCCTCGGGCGACCCCTAGATCAGCATGGAGGGACGATTCGATTCCCCTGTTGGCCAACGGGACTATAAAAGTGTAGCGTGGCGTGGGTCAAGGCATAGGTGACAGTTTGTAGCACAATGCCAGGAATATTTGTCACACCGTCATGCTGGACTCATCTACCGCGAACAGAGGGTCAGCATGCATTGTCGGCCTTGTCGTTTCAACGCATCCTCCCTGATCAACGTTCCTTTTTTCATCGTCGCGACCATGGCCAAAGAGACCAGCATTGGTTTCGATCCACACCTCATGGCCATTCCGTATGAGTTCATCAACCCTTTTCAGTGTCAAGGCTATTCGAAATTCATAGTCTCTCCGATCTTGAGGAATTCCGACTTTCATCTCGATTTGGCAGTTTTTGTTCCTGTGATCAATACCCTGGCATACCCGAAGGGTTTTCGCGCAGCGCATTTTCTTTTATCGATTACTGCATAATACTGGACATGGAAAAGAACCATCCTGTACTATAATTTTCTATAATTCGAAGCGGAAGTTGGCAAAGAATGCTCTCATGAGTGGATTCAAGCATCATATTTTCATCTGCATTAATCAACGGCCCAAAGGCGACCCGAGAGGGTGCTGTGCCGACAGCCGATCCGCGGAACTTCATGCATTCTTCAAACAAGAAGTCCAGCGACTCGGGCTCAAAAGCTTGGTCCGCGCGAACAAGGCAGGCTGCTTGGATCATTGCGAATATGGCCCCAGCATTGTGATTTATCCGGAAGGTGTCTGGTATTGGATTGGGAGTGAAGCCGACGTCACTGAAATTATGGAACGACACGTGGTCAAGGGTGAATTGGTTGAACGTCTGCTCATGCCGGGACACGATCTTCCTCCCCGTCAACTCGAATCTCGTGCCACTCCAATTTTCCCTTAAGACCGTAATCTTCAACCCCGTGGTGTGACGAGAGAAAAATACTCAACCCCAAACGTGGCGATCAAAGGGTGCACCCCCCACATGTCAGCAAATGAAGCCAAATGGAAAGCGAATCAAGAAAAGGTCGCCTTCCTTCAACAGTTTCCCGGGTTGCTCCAGTCTTGGGATGAGATGGTCGGTCATACCGTCACGTCTGTGACATCGATTGAACAAAGTGAGACAAAGGTACTCATGCTCAATAACGGCTCTTTTGCCATTGTACCACCTCTTGCACCGGAACCTAAACAACTCCGGGATGGGATCACGGCCGTTCAACCACACCTTCGCTCCCTCTATCCCGACGCGTATCGCAAATATGAGGCACTCGCCCAACGAGACCAAGAAGCGACCCGAGTGGCGAGACTGGAAAATATACTTGGGGCCATCCACAATAATCTGGAACACATTCCAGAGTTACAGGATCGACTTCGTTCGCTCGTGAAGCAGTGGAATGCTTAATATGCGACGCCCCGAAAATATGCTGGATATGTTTTCCGGGGGGCTATTTGAAGGAGTGAAACCTATGATGGTAACTCGGGACCATTTAGTTCGTCATCCAGATCGCTGCACGCATAAGGCCGTGTGTATTCCTGTGTGTCCAACCGGGGCATGGTTGTCCACCCCACCGTATAAATTTGACGAATCCCGGTGTATGGAAACGTGTCGGATGTGCCTCGATGCCTGCCCCTCACAGGCTATCTATGCAGTGTTTCGAAAGGGTGAAAAGTTGCTCGTTCCTCAGCCTGAGTGATCGTGGTTATCCAATTGTCTTTCTGACGTGCCCCCAATAGGCCATGCCAGTGGATCTCCCTCCGCCAATCAGCGGAGAGGTCAAAATAATCCGATAGATCTCGAATCGAGAAATTTTCAATTTTTGAGCGGGATCCAGCATATTGTCGCATGTTGTCAAAAGACGTAGTGTTTTAAGGGCGATCAGAATCGGCCACATGCAGGCTAAGCGAAGACGAACCTCGCGTCGCGGAATGGACATGGCATACAACCATCCTTGATCTAAATGGGCGAGGGTGGTCTTCACTAACGTTTGCAGAATAGGGCTAAAGACAGGCATCGTGTCCTTCTCTAATAAATCACGGGGTTCTAATCCTACCTGCGACAACAGCTCCAAGGGGATATAACACCGTCCTCGCCGCAGATCCTTGGGTAAATCTTTCAAAATGTTCGTCAATTGGAGTCCTTTGCCAAACCGAATGCCTGTGTGAATTTTTGATTCTCTGCCCCAATTCTGGCGTATGTGCGGCAAATGGGCAGAAATCATATTGGTCCAAAACTCGCCGACACAACCCGCAACCTTATAGATATAGACGTCCAGATCCTCCCGCGAAGAAAAAGCGGTGAGCTCGGCCTCAGATTTTCCCGGGAACCGATCCAAATCCATTTCCATGCCGCTGATAAGAATCGGCAAGACATGACGGATCTCCGCTTGATCGTCTAGCGCCAAGCTTTCGTATGCCTGAAAACAGAGTGCAAGGTGTTCCACCAATTTTCGTTCGCCAGGATGACTCTGTTGTGGAACCATCTCGGCTTGAATTGCCTTGATTACTTCCCAATTGAAGGATTCACGCACAAATTGGAGCTTAAACTGCTGTAGGAACATGACTCTAGCGCTCCGGTCTAGTTGGCCTGCATCCGCAATCGTATCAGCCACCCGCGCAAACAAATACGCCAACCCCACTTGTTTGGCCACACACCGTGGCAACATCGCCAAGGTAAGATAAAATGAACGCGAAACCTGCTTTAAAATGTCATGCAGCAAATAGCGTTCGGTGTGTTTTGACCGCATCATCGACTTTCCGGCCGCACCTCAAGACGGCCTTCCATGCCCTCGTCACGGTGACTGGGGAAAAACAGCAACTGTTTATCACAATAAAAGGCGTATGTTCCTGAGGTACGAACCAGAAATTGAATCGTGACACTCTCCCCGGCACTCACAGTGATATCGTCCTGCAAATCCATGGCTGAATGATCGACGACGAAATTATGAGGCGTCAGGAAACTCTGGTTTTCAAGACGAAGTTCGATCGGCAGGCCAGCTTGAATGCTAATGTAACGTGGCGCAAACGAATAACTGTCAAGCACGATGGTGGCCCGCTGTACTCCATCGGCGTCCGGTTGAAGAACCCGAACCTCCTCGTTGGTATTCCCAAGAGAAACCCCTGAAAAAAGAACCGGTGCAATCCAACAGATCAGCACGCTCAACCAAGGCTGTTCATCAGTCATCCTCGTAGGACTTCTCCACGTCATCCTGCGCTCACATTTCATGCCATTGTATTGCATTTGTGGGGCGGCCTCTTATTCCGCCAAGCGCCATGAAATGCGCGGCTACAAAAGAGGGAGCAGGACCTCATCCACGGGAACATCTCAATCTTGACTCACGAAAAAATGGGATTACACTATCAATATAGTAGGAATATAGATGGGACTGCTTGAGGGTTTCAAGGCAAGTCCTTTTTTCTTGCCCCGTCTTTGACCGCCAGGTTGCGATGTTTCATGAAACCGTGTACGAGTTCATAGTTCATAGCTCATCAACTGGCAGCGTGTTTTTGTAGAGGAGGAACGAATGAAAAAGCTGAAAGGTATTGGCTTGCTGCTGCTGTCCAATATTCTCATTTTTATCACCCTCTCGATCACCTTCACGATTCTTTCGGACATGATTCTTCCTGCGTTTGGGATTGACCTCCGTGGATCGATCGTTCATCAGGACCTCTTGTGGGCCTTTGTTATTGGATTTGGCGGAGCCTTCATCAGCTTGGCGTTTTCCAAACGAATGGCGCGAATGATGTTGGATTGCAGGCAGATTACCCAGCCCCGACACCCTGCTGAATTGCTCGTGTATGAGACGGTGCAAAAAATCTCCACGCGGTTGGATATTAAAATGCCGGAAGTATGGATTTACGACTCACCGGATCCCAATGCTTTTGCCACGGGGCCATCGAAGAATAACTCGATGGTTGCCGTTTCAACCGGCTTATTGAACAATCTGAACGAAGGGGAAGTGCGAGCTGTCTTAGCTCATGAAATGGGTCATGTCTATAATGGCGATATGTTTACGACGACAGTCCTCGCTGGATTGATGAATACCTTCGTCTATTTTATCAGCAGGATCGTCTATCGACAGGTAGCCGAACGCAACGCCATCTTGGCCATCGGCGTCTACTTTTTTCTGCAGATTGTGTTATCAATCCTCGCGATGATTCCCATCAGTTGGTGGTCACGACGCCGGGAATTTTCCGCTGACAAGTTTGCAGCCAATACGGTAGGCAAAGAGTCCATGATATCGGCGCTGCAAGCGATTGATCGATGGGTTAAACAGGTAGAGTATCAGTATCACACGGAAGATGCCCTTGCGACCATGAAAATTTCAGGGAAAAGTCGAAGTTTTATGCATGTTTTTTCGACACACCCGCCGATCGAAGCGCGCGTCGCCGCCTTACAAAAGCTGTAACTATTAAGCATGGAAAGACCGGCAACTACAGTCGTGCGTCACGTTACTCCGTGGTGCGCTCTTTTCCATGCCCTGGAAGTTTTGTAACGAAATAGCCGACCGTCACACCCACCAGACTCCCGAGATACCATCCCGCGATCACATCCGTTGGATAATGTGCGCCAAGATAGACACGGGATATACCGCCAAGCACCATGAGTGTCACCACGACCCATCGGGTTGAGGGGAACAGCATCGCCAAAAATGCCGCAGCCGTTGCTGCATTCACTGCGTGATTCGAGGGCAGGCTGAACGTTCCCCCACATCCGATCAGCTCATGTATGTTCAAAAAAACCTGACACGGCCGCGGACGAGCAATCCATAATTTGATTTGGGCCCCGACAAAATCCCCTATGCCAATCAATACACCCAGAATGGACGCAACCAGAATGCCGTAACGCCAATCGATCCATACTCGATAGGCCAGATAGACCACAATCAAGCCGACGAAGTTTCTCGCCGATGAACATTGCAGCATGAACCAATCCAAGGCTAATGATTGGCCGGCCCACCCATGGACGGCATGAAACAATGCTGTATCCCAATCCATTGACTAGCGACTCCTCAGGCTTCTTTGGTGACGGATGATATGCTAGTATTCCATACGAATATGAACACAGGGAGGCCATCTTTTTATGCTCATTGACAGCCATGCACATCTAGATGATCTGCGATACGATACCGATCGAAACGAAGTCGTCCAACGTGCCGAAGCTGCCGGCATTGAGGCCATTGTCACGATTGGCTGCGATGTCGCCACCAGTCAGGCCGCCATTGCCTTGGCACAGTCTCATCCTCACGTCTTTGCCACTATTGGCGTCCATCCGCATGAAGCCAAGGACATCACTGAAGGATGGCAGGAGATAGTGCGGTCACTAGCCCGACAACCGAAAGTCGTTGCGTACGGCGAAATTGGACTAGACTATCATTACGATCATTCACCACGGGAGATCCAAGGTCAACGTTTTCGTGAACAAATTCACCTTGCACGCGAGTTAGCCCTTCCGCTTGTCATTCACACGCGTGAAGCACAAGAAGATACCGTGACGATCCTTCGGGAAGAAGGCGCGGCTGACGTCGGAGGCGTTTTTCATTGTTTTTCAGGGGATCCTTGGCTCGCCAAGAATGCGCTGGACTTAGGTTTTTATCTTTCCTTCTCCGGTGTACTGACATTTAAAAATGCAACGATGCTACGGGACATCGCGAAGACCGTTCCTCTTGACCGTCTCATGGTCGAAACGGATTGCCCCTATCTCACGCCTATTCCCTATCGTGGGAAACGGAATGAGCCCGCCTATGTGCAATACGTGGCAGAAACGCTGGCGGAAATCCGTGAAAATGGGAGTCGATCCTTTGAATCCATTGCACACGCCACTGTCCAAAATACAAAACGTGTATTCAAAATCCCCTAAGTTGGCGTTTCCGGGCCCGGACCGCTTTTGGTAATTTGTGAGGATTACCTTTTTTATTGGGGCGTCCAAGAGGTCCATCGTCTTCAATCTTTGTCATGCCTTGCGTCGAGGAAATGGTTGAGGGCTTCGCTGCAAAGGCTTTCTTTGCCCCCATCACTAAAAATTCAAGTTTTACTTGAAATTCGTGTGACTTCATCGCAAAAGCCCCATGGGCTTTGGCAGTTTGGATGATCTCCAAATCCGAAGAAACCACGGCACAGGCTCGACCATACTGTCGAGCCAAGCGTTGAATCACCTGATCAGCCCGTTCTCCCCGTTTGGTAAAAACCACCTGCACTCCAGTCCGGTGTTCGTGATGTTCAAGCCTTGTTTGCTCTTGCCAGGCATCGAATACCAAGGTCACGTAGTGCCCTTTGCGTTGGCTGTACAACGAAAGTCGGCGAACGAGGGCTTCCCGTATCTCAGCACCGTAGGTTGATTTTGCCAACTTTCTCTTGCCAAGAATTCCTAGTAAGTTATATCCATCTATGATGAGAAGTAAGGACATAGCGGGACACGCTATCCCAGGGTGGCGATGCTGTCAATGACAGAACACGAAGAGTTTGTTATCCTGTGAGTCACTGAACACGTAACGTCATATTTCTTGCATCAATGATCATGAAGAACACGTTTCATTTTTCCCTTATTTTTCTGTTTTATGCGATGTTGTGGGGGCCTCTACCAGAGGCGATATCCGAATCGCCCTCTCGCCATACCTTTTCCAGCACTCAGACAGCCTTCCCCGCGCAAATTCTTTTAGCAAAAAAAGAAACCTCGTCCAACCAGACAAAATCCTCTCTTACAGTCAAAAGCGTCCGGTATCATGATCATAAAAAATATACCCGCGTCGTGTTGGACCTGACTGGTCGAGTCGCAATCAAAGAGAGCAAGAACCGACTGACTCAAAAGGCGACGATTTCCCTAGCCAATATCAAGCTGAGCAAACGCGCTCAACAACAGATCAAGAGAAAAAATTTTCCGAAGGCCATTGCCATCTTTCCAGAAAAACCTCAAACAGTCACCATTGTCCTGGCTTTAACATCCATCCGGACGTACAAACTCAACACCTTCCGTCAACCCGATCGAGTGGTGGTGGATCTCTATTATGCGAATGCGAAGAAAACACCTGAAAACAGCGTTATGGTTGTCATCGACCCCGGGCACGGCGGAAAAGATCCTGGCACAAGCGGGCGAAAAGGCACCAAGGAAAAAACGATAGCGTTACAGGTCTCGAAATATTTACGCGACTTGATTCGACAACGCCTCAAAGCCAAAGTCCTGTTGACTCGATCAAAAGACGTGTTTCTTTCTTTAGAGGATCGCGTGAAATTTGCCAATGAAAAAAAAATGGAATGGTGCGGAAAGGACATGGGTCCGGAGGTTAATGCCAATAAGTCACGGATCTGTTTGTTTATTTCCATTCACGTCAATTACCATCAGGAGAAATCCGTTCAGGGATTAGAGATTTACCATTTTGGAAAGGCCAGTGATCCCCTCGCCCTAGAAGTGGCTGCCCGAGAAAATGGCATAAAATTAGAAAGTGATACCCCCCCCTGGCAATTCATTATTACGGATAGCTTGAATGACCATAAGATCAAAGAATCCCAAACCTTTGCCGAAACCACGAGTGACAAACTTGTCACAACGTTACGAAAGAATTACAAAATCAAAAATCATAGGATGAAAACCGCTCCATTTTACGTCCTGCGTTTTACGACCATGCCCAGCATTCTAGTTGAGGTGGGTTTTCTGTCCAACCTGAGCGAAGAAAAACGGTTACGGAATAAAACCTTTCAGAAAAAGCTGGCGGAGGGGATTTATCGAGGCGTCCAAGGTTACCTCAAATCGCCACGCCTCAACTCGTCCTGAGCATGCCCTCTTTCATTGAGCTACGCCAGACAGCCCGTGCCGAGGCACCCCATACCATTTCATGGCCACCTACAAGCTACGACTCGAATATGACGGGACATCGTATGCCGGATGGCAACGACAGCCTGACCATCCCACGATCCAAGAGACGCTTGAGCATGCACTTCGCCACATCACGCAATGTTCAATCTCGACCGTAGCCGCCGGCCGAACGGATGCCGGCGTTCACGCACTCGGGCAAATCATCAGCTTTCGCTCGGACAAACCATTATCACCCCATGAGTGGACCCGCGCATTAAACGGCGTTCTGCCGAAAAACATCAGTGTACGACAAACAGAGGTGGCGACTGACGACTTTCATGCACGGTATGATGCGCGTTCAAAAACGTATGAGTACCGCATCCTCAACCAAACGACACGACCGGCCTTGGAGCGTCTGCGGGTATGGCAGATTGCCCAACCCCTCAACGTGCCTCTCATGCGAGCGGCTTCGGGTCACGTACTAGGGCAACATGATTGCACTTCGTTTCAAGGATCACCGACCGAAACCCAGAATCCAGTCTGCGATATTCAACGGATTGACCTGTCGCAAGAAGGCCCATCGATTCGTTTCACGATTCAGGCCGACCGGTTTTTGAAACAAATGGTACGGGCATTAGTCGGGACCTTAGTCGAAATCGGTCATCAAAAAAGAACTCCTGATGCATTGGCGACAATCCTGGGAGCCCGGGATCGCCGAGAGGCAGGCCCCACAGCACCACCTCAAGGGTTATATCTTCTTCGCGTCCATTACAAACCGGAACGCTCTCAAGCGGAAGGATGAACTACAATTCCGTGACGCCGTCATTTCGCACAACCTGTTTAACCTGAATGCGGCCTCGCATAAATGGATGGATTTCACAATGATAAGAATAGGTTCCAGTGGATAAGCCTCTGACGCTGAAGCGCTCGCCGGGATGAAGATGCTCAGATACAAAGGCGCACATCCTGCCTTGCCCACAACCATCGTGGGTCACGGTATGAGGCTGCATCGACTGATTATGCCACTGGACCGGCTGTCCCTGGAGAATCGTCATGGTCGAAGGCACATAAAAAGGTTCCTGGTCCAAAAGGATGATTTGAGAACCCCCTGCCTGACCCAAACCAAACGGCAATACAACAACAAGCATCATCCATCCGAAACAATAAAAAACATGCACGGACTTCAATGTCCTGGTCATCTTTTCTCCTGAGTCACAGCAGAGCTACCGTGTAGCAGATAAGTCGATAAATATTGAGTAAACGCTTTCGGGTAAAACCCAACTTATTTTACCGAGTGACACGATCCACCCTTCCCTGTCTTACCGCCAGCCTGTATTGCCCAAGTGACATTGCCGCGTTCAGGGAGTAAGATTTTCTCAGAAGACATAATCACTGACGAACTGATTTTCAGTATGAAACCGAGATGATGATCTCTGAATTCGACCATCCGACTTTTCGTCTGGCTGTTGCCCAATTTGACCAGGTCGCGGAAGCCATGAACCTGGAGACAAATTTACGAGAGCGGTTAAAAACTCCCCAGCGGTCATTGATGGTTGCGCTTCCGATTCGGATGGACGATGGCCAGGTTCGCGTCTTTCAAGGATACCGAGTCCAACATGATTCTGCACGTGGGCCGTCCAAAGGCGGGCTCCGGTACCACCAGGACGTTACCCTGGGAGAAGTAGCAGGCTTAGCCATGTGGATGACCTGGAAAACTGCCTTGGCAGGACTTCCCTATGGAGGGGCAAAGGGTGGCATCCACGTCAATCCTCATCGGCTGTCACTCTCCGAACTCGAACGACTCACCCGCCGGTATGCTGCCGAAATTTTTCCGCTGATTGGCCCAGACAAAGATATTCCAGCAACCGATATCGGCACGAATCAGCAAGTCATGGCTTGGTTTATGGACACCTACAGCCAACAAGTTGGATTCTCTGTCCCGGGAGCCGTCACGGGCAAACCCCTTTCGATCGGGGGAAGTCTAGGTCGCGAAGAAGCAACCGGTCGAGGGGTCGTGAACGTCACGATAGAAGCGCTCCGCTATAAGGGGATCAACCTGAAGGACACGAGTGTTGTGATCCAAGGATTTGGGAACGTTGGTTCACACACTGCCAAAATCTTTGACGAAGCCGGGGCTCGAGTGATTGGCATCAGTGATCTAACAGGGGGCATCTTTAATCCGAAGGGCTTACCGATGGAGACGATTTTTCAACACTATCGATCCGGCCTGCCTATTCAAGAAATGGAAGTCGGTGATCATCTGACCAACGATGAACTTTTAACCCTGAGTTGTACCGTGTTGGTTCCTGCTGCGCTCTCGGAACAAATTACCGGCAACAACGCTGAACGCCTTCACTGTCGTATTCTGGCAGAAGCGGCCAATGGGCCAACGACGTTAGAGGCGGACGCTATTTTGGACGATCGAGATATCTTCATTATTCCCGATATTTTAGCCAATTCAGGCGGAGTAATCGTCTCGTATTTTGAGTGGGTCCAGGATGTCCAACGCTTTTTCTGGAATGAGAGTGATATCCGGCAGCGACTTCATGAAATCATCACCACGGCCTTTCATCGAACACTCCATTTTGCAGAAGAGAAAAAAATCACGATGCGAATGGCTGCCCTCATGAGCGGAATTGATCAAGTGGCGCAAGCCCATACTGCCAGAGGGCTCTATCCTTAGCAAGAAAGATGTCTCAAGCAAGGAGGCGGCACGTATTGAGACAACGTAACGACAGGGCCTCTCAAGGTGGGAGGAGAGACTTACTCCACTTCACCTGCATAAATTTTCATACAGGCCTCTAAAAACGTTAAGGCCTCGGGCTTCGAGCGTTGGAAAGAATTCCGGCCAATAATCGACCCGAAACCTCCCCCATCACGAATCGCCCGCACCTCATCAAAAACAGTCTGGTCTGCGCCTTTCGTGCCACCGGAGAAAATCACGATACGTCTCCCATTGAACGCACTTTGCACCACGTGACGAATGCGCTCAGCTGGTGTGCTGATTGGAACGTTCTCGGCTTCATAAACCTTTTTTGCTTCCGCTTGTTCAATATGATCCGTCGGCACTTTGACCTTAATGATATGCGCCCCAAGTTGGGCCGCAATCTGAGCGCCATAGCAGACCACATCAATAGCCGTTTCTCCTACCTTCGTTAACTGTCCACCACGAGGGTATGACCAGACCACCACCGCGAGTCCGACTGACTTAGCTTCTGCTGCAATCTCTCGCAAATCCTCATACATCTCTTGGCTATACGCCGACCCGGGATAAATCGTGTATCCAACGGCACAGCACCCTAAACGAAGTGCGTCTTGCACACTACCCGTGACAGCTTGATTATAGTCATCACCGCTAGAGAGGGAATCGTTATTATTCAGTTTGAGGATCAAGGGGATTTGTCCGGCATATTCTGCTGCACCGGCTTCTAAAAACCCCAATGGAGCGGCATAGGCATTGCAACCAGCATCAATAGCCAATTCAAAATGGTAAAGGGGATTATACCCTGAAGGATTTGGCGCAAAGCTCCGGGCAGGACCATGTTCAAATCCTTGATCCACCGGCAAGATCAGGAGTTTGCCGGTTCCCGCTAATCGACCACTCATTAATAATCTGGCCAAATGAGCCCGAATGCCTGGCGCGTCACTTTGATAATAGCCGAGGATTTCTTGTACACGTTTGGTAATTCGGGGACCTTCACTCACAAGCAATTCCTCCTGTGCTGATTCGAAAATTGAGCGGCATTCCTGTATGTGTCCACTCATTCGTTGACAATTCCCGTCCCACAACACCCCTCTCCCCGGAATATGTAGCGGCATCTTATGCCGCCGTTTTTTCTCCTCAATCCCCTTCCTTTATAAGGAGGGGGAAGGGGACGTAGAGGTATCCGTAGGCCTGCCTATCACGCCATTG
Organism: Nitrospirales bacterium; assembly: GCA_963422365.1. Classification (GTDB taxonomy): domain Bacteria; phylum Nitrospirota; class Nitrospiria; order Nitrospirales; family UBA8639; genus Bin75. The sequence continues at coordinate 1,894,988 of OY729426.1, read as the reverse complement.
CCTACGTAGCCACATCCCGGGTCATGGCCTAGGACATACCTTATACGTCCTAGAAAAAGGCGCCATGAGATGTCGCCGCTTAACCATGAATACAAAGTTGCGTGACAACCAGATTCCCATTTTCACGGGAATGACACTTATACGATAGCCTCTAGTCCATGGTCGACTCGGGCTTGATTCAATCTCTTGTATCTGCCCGCGTCTATTGGCATGATCCATCTTCCATGTTTTCTAATTTTTTGCGCAGATCAATGAGTTCTCGCTCCATGGCCTCAAAACGTTCTGCGATCGGGTCAGGAATATTTGCATGATCCATCGAGTCTTCTGGTACCCGAACTCCGACCGACTTGATGACTCGGCCAGGGATGCCGATGACCGTAGAATTGGAAGGTACCGATCGCAAGACCACCGAATTGGCTCCAATTTTGACTGAATCCCCGACTCGAATATTTCCCAAAACTTTGGCACCTGAACCCACAACCACATGATTTCCCAACGTTGGATGTCGCTTCCCTTTTTCTTTCCCTGTTCCACCCAACGTCACCCCTTGAAACAACGTGACAGAATCACCGATTTCTGCGGTTTCTCCAATCACCACGCCCATGCCATGATCAATGAAAAACCCATGTCCGATTGAAGCGCCGGGATGAATTTCGACACCGGTGACCCAACGAGCGACTTGCGAAATCATTCGGCCTAATAATCGAAGCCTCATCTTCCACAACCGGTGAGCCAACCGATGCGCCAGCAATGCCTGAAACCCTGAATAGGTCAACAAAATTTCAATCAAGGTCCTGGCAGCGGGGTCGCGATCAAAAACGGCTCGAAGATCTTCCCTGATCATACTAAACCCTGTCCTCGACATTGTTAATCGGGGAATCCTTTAATCAAACGACCGTTTTCTCATCTGACGAATTGGGTGCAATAAGACAGACGGCTTGGGCGGCAATCCCTTCTTTTCTTCCAATCGTCCCGAGATGATCATGGCTTTTGACTTTCACGTTCACGAGCGATGGCTCAACGTGTAAGACCTCGGCCAGTTGCTTACTCATCTCAGCCAAATAGCTTCCTAACCGAGGAGCCTGTGCCACGACCACCGTATCAAGACTGAGAAGATGAAACCCCCGCTCCGTAAGTTTGGCGTAAATGTCTTTCAGCATGTCTACACTCTTCATGTTGGTAAATTGTAGGTTACTGCTAGGGTAATATCGGCCTAAGTCCCCTTCTCCCATGGCTCCCAACAGTGCGTCACAAATGGCATGCGTGAGCGCATCCGCATCGGAATGGCCATCCAACCCATGAGTATGCGGAATAGAAACCCCGCCTAGAATGAGCGGTCTTCCTTTGTTCAGTTGATGAATATCGTAGCCAATTCCAACACGCATACGCTGGATTAACCTTTTTGCTCTGACCCAGCAGACCAAATAAGGATACAAAAAAACCAACAAGTGAAAAGAATGAAACTTAAGCCTGTCCCCGACATCTTTCATCGGAGAAAGGATTATTGCTCTGGGCAGCTAAAATGGCTTCTCCCATAATCAGGTCTTCCTGGCAAGTCACTTTCATGTTGTCTGTCCTTCCATTAACGATGAAGACCCGATGACCGACTCGCTCGACTAAAAATGCGTCATCCGTTGCCTCCACGCCGGCCTGTCGACCCAACTGGTGCGCTTCCTGTAGCAACTCGATTCTGAAGGCTTGCGGCGTCTGGGCCAACCAGAGCCGTTGCCGATCAAGGGTTGCTTCGATCATCCCGTCCGGAGTTGCCTGCTTAACCGTATCACGGAGAGGAATCGCCACGATAGCCGCACCATGCGTCCTGGCACCATCAACCACTTGTTGCACCATGGTGTCCGTCACAAACGGCCGCACGGCATCATGGACCAACGCGATCTCGGTGCGCACATCGACCACTTGTAACCCATTCCAAACTGAATCTTGTCGCTGTGCTCCACCACTGATGACGTTGCTGACTTTGGAAAAGGCAAATTGCGGCAAGAGATCTTTTTGACAATACCTCACCGCATCATGGGGAACGACGACAACGATTTCACAAATCGTCTTGCTTGCCTCAAGAACCCAAAGGGCATGGACGAGAAGCGGAACTTCACCTAATTGAAGAAACTGTTTGGGAACCTCGTTCCTCATTCGAGTCCCACGCCCTCCGGCTGGGACAATCGCGACAACCCACTCATCCACGTGCAAAACTCAACACATCCCGATCAGTTTCTTCCCGCAGACGGGTAAAGATCATCCTGCCGGCACTCGTCTGTAATATACTGGTCACCACCACATCCACATTTTTGCCTATACAGCGTTTGGCATTATCGACGACAACCATCGTCCCGTCATCTAAATACGCTACACCTTGCCCGGCTTCTTTTCCTTCTTTCAACACAAAGACCCGCATCGTTTCACCAGGAAGGACAACCGGTCTGAGAGCATTCGTCAGTTCATTAATATTTAACACCTGCACACCCTGAAGCCCTGCAACTTTATTCAGATTCAAATCATTGGTCAAAATTTTGGCGCCCAGTTTCTTGCCTAATTCCACTAATTTGGCATCAACTTCCTTGATGTTGGGAAAATCGTTTTCAACAATCTGCACCACGACATCATTGTTTTTTTGAATATGATTGAGAATATCGAGTCCCCGACGACCTCGCGCGCGCTTTAACGTATCGGCCGAATCGGAAATATGTTGTAGCTCTTGTAAAATAAATTGAGGGATGATGAATTCCCCCTCCATAAACCCGGTTTCACAAAGGTCGGCAATACGGCCATCAATAATCACGCTGGTATCCAGTAATTTTGGCGTGAGAAATTGTCCCGTCGGCTCCAAACCGGCGACCTTGTCATCCCTGCCGTACTCCTTGCCGTACCGAACGCCCAAAATGAGGCCAAGATACGGGAAAATGAGCAGTACGGCCAACATCATGACCAATTGGGATTATCGGAGATGATCCTAGGAATGTCAGATCAATACTCGTTAATACGATAAACATTCCCGAAAGGAGCATCCCCAGACTGAAACCCACACCGCCAGACACAAGGGTGCGGGCGGGAAGATGTTCCATGAAGAAGATCTCGACAAACACCAGCGCTCCACTGAGCAATCCCGCGAAAACTGCGCCAACTGCCGCATAGAGCATCTCCCCGTCTCCCGTGAGGTATCCCATCGTAAGCCCGAGCAGAATGCTTATGACAGAAAAACCGGCTCGCAGAGCCATGCAGTCTCCTTTTGAGTGGTGTGTGCCTGGGCATACGGAACGAACGATACTCTTATTCCAGGCAGTGCCTGCCTAAACTCTTCAAACCGGTGCTACTCTCGACTCAGAACTTGTTCGACGATTTCAACATCTTCACGACTGCCGATGACAAGCGGAACACGCTGATGGGGTGCCTTGGGGTGAATGGCGGAAATCCGTTCCACGCCTGTACTGCCAAGCCCTCCGGCCTGCTCCACTATGAAACTTAAGGGGGCGGCCTCATACATCAAACGAAGTTTTCCTTCAGGCTTCTTCACTTCACCGGGATACAGATAGAGCCCGCCCTTCAAAAGAATCCGATGGACATCGGCCACGAGACACCCTGTATACCGGGAGGAATAAGGCCGCCCGGTTTCTTGATCGTCATCTTGAAAATAGTCGATAATTTTTACCATATTTTCAGACCACTTAGATCTATTTCCTTCATTAACACTGCAAATTTTACCTCGGGCCGGAATTTGAATGTTTGAGACGGACAAGAAAAACTCACCAACCGCAGGATCAAGAGTAAATTGATGCGCTCCCTCTCCCCGTGTATACACAAGAATCGTACTGGCTCCATACAAAAGATACCCACTGGCCACTTGTTCACGCCCGACCTTCAGAAAATTTCCAGCGGAGTCCAATCTATGGATGGAAAAAATCGAACCAAGAGGGGCATTGACGTCTATATTCGAGGAGCCGTCCAAAGGATCGAAAAACACGGCATATTTTCCTGACCTTTCAGCACGGGCCACGGTAACCGGCTCATCCATTTCTTCAGAAACCACGATCCGCACAATCTCACTATCTTCAAAGACGTCTACAAAAATTTGATTGGCTCGTGCATCCATTTTTTGTACGTGCTCGCCATGGACATTCATCATCTTCGTCGTTCCGAGACTATCCGTGAGTCCCGCTTCACTTAAATCCCAGCCAATCATTTTCCCACCCAACACAATGTGGTTCATGATGGTGGAAAATTCTTCTGCACCGTCAGGCCATAACTGTTGCTGTTCAAGAATATGGTGAGTCAAGGAAACCATAACGGGATTCTGAGGGCCGATTGAGACTCATTATAGGATCTTTGTCAAAAAAGTCGAGAATGATTTCGGTTACGGGGCCCATCCATCAATCAACGCTCTGACCAACCCGACAATCACACGAGCTTCCATCATAACAGGAATTCGCTCTTTCGTATTGGTCAGCCAAAACCTGATGTTGCCCTCATTCAAAAAAATCCCGCGAAACGGCATGATCGCTAACAGGCGAATCGCGTCGACCTTGCCCCAGGGGCCACTGATCGATTCCACGGCTTCTACCTTGACCTCGACCTTATAATTCTTCCGGTCGTGATGAATAGGCAAATACACTGAAGAGCCAGGCTCAAGATTCGGCAGCGTACGCAAAAAATAAAGACATGATAAAGGATCGTGCGTGCTTGGAACAATGGAATGGACCGAAGGGGTGCCGTCTTTCGATACTGTCACCTGATTGGTCACGTGATCGAAGGTCACATCAAACCGTTCATGGCGACTGCCCTCTCGACGTTGAAAGAACCACCGTCGCGGGAGCATGGTCTGAGAATCAATCAGCGACTCCACATGATTCCTTATGGGAAAAAAGCGAGAAATAAAATCATTGGATCGAACAGTGGTCACTAAACGATGAGAAGGATGCCCATCTTCCAGAATCAGTTTTTCAACTTTCATGGTTGCATACCCGGCGGGAATACCCCACAAGGAAATGGAGTAACGGTAATTCTCTTTTGCCGGGGCAGCAAGAACGGAAGATACAAGAACCAACCCGCCCAAGAAGCCCAAGAGGATTCTAAGGCCGCTCACGCTCATCACGGATGTCTTGAATTGAACAAACACCTCGCGCATACACTCGAATGATACACCACCCCCTTCCTAAAAACATGAAGGCTGGGCTGACGAACATCGGACAGGACAACAATGGCCTTGAATGGGAGTAACAATTAGGGGCTGAGAATACCCCCGTTGTTTTGCAGAATGTCAGCCTGCAACGGCTTGACGGCAGACTTCCAGTTCCCCTTCCAAATAGATACGAAGGGCTTGCAACCGTTCTGCCGAGGTTGCCTCAAATCGAAGGACCAATGCGGGTTCTGTATTGGACGCACGAATGAGTCCCCAGCCATCATCAAAACAAACACGCACTCCATCGATCGTGACAACCTCACGAATCGCAAAGTTTGGGTCCTTCGAGTTTGGCTGCTTCGCGAATTCAACAACTCGATTGCGTACCGCCTCGACCAATCGGAATTTCATGTCATCCAAACACTCAACGCGAATTTCAGGGGTAACCTGAGTAGGAGGCAAATCAGCCAGAAGAGAAGAGAGCGGCGCTTGTGCTTTTAACAAAATTTCAACTAGCCGGCACGAGGCATAAATGGCATCATCATAACCAAAATAGCGATCGGCAAAAAACATATGCCCAGACATTTCCCCGGCCAAGACGGCATGTTCTTCCTTCATCTTGGCTTTCAGCAGAGAATGGCCTGTCTTCCACATGACGCCGTTCCCCCCTCGCCCTCGAATATCGTCGTAAAGACATTGGGAAGCTTTGACTTCGGAAATCACCGTGCTCCCGGGTCTGTTCTTTAAGACGTCCCGCGCAAAAATCAAGAGAAGATGATCGCCCCATAGAGTATTTCCCTTTTCATCAATTGCACCGATACGGTCCGCGTCACCATCATAGGCAATCCCAACATCTGCTCGATTGACCTTCACTGCTTGCATCAGATCTTGGAGATTCTCGACAACGGTAGGATCGGGATGATGGTTAGGGAAACGGCCATCGAGGTCATCATATAACCCAGTGACACGACAGCCTAATTGCTCTAAGGCATCTCTCGCCACCAAGCTCGCGGCGCCGTTTCCACAATCGAGTACGACATGCACTTCCTTTCCGTCGACACTGGCAAAGTGTTCTTTCAGATAACGCAAGTAAGAAGGGATCACCAATGCCGTGGAAACGGTTCCCGATCCGGACGCATAGGCTTCGGTATCGATCAGACGGTCGAGTTCCTGAATTTCCTCACCATAGAGCGCCACTTTCTCTATACACATTTTAAAGCCGTTGTACTCGGCTGCATTATGGCTTCCAGTGATCATCACGCCACCGTCAATGGGCAACTCATGTAATGCAAAATAGAGTAAAGGCGTCGGACAAACCCCAATATCTACGACGTTCATCCCTGTGGCAGTGATGCCGGCAAGGAATCGGTCCCGAAGATCCGGCGAGGTCAGTCGCCCATCTCGTCCAAGGGCCACCGTTCGACATCCACGGTGTCGAGCCATGGTCCCATAGGCACGGCCAATGGACTGAGCCATTTCAAACGTCAAATCTTTTCCAACAACTCCACGAATGTCATATTCTCGAAAAATGCTCACCGACGAGTCCTTGGGGAGAAAGAAAATGGGATACTACGTACCACGGCCATAATCATCGTGATACCGAACAATATCGTCTTCTTTTACACAGGGGCCATGTTGGACTTCAATAATTTCAAGTGGGACCTTGCCGGGATTTTCCAATCGGTGTTTGGTTTGTTTGGGAATGCCTGCACTCTCCCCTGGGTTTAAATCGAACACCTTATTTCCACAGGTCACACGACCCGTCCCGGCAATCACGACCCAATGCTCATTCCGCTGGTGATGCATTTGGAGAGACAACCGTCGACAGGGCAACACGCTAATACGTTTGACCTTGTATCCTCTCCCTTCTTCGAGGACAGTGTATGAACCCCAAGGACGATAGACCGCTACATGCTCCAAGTGCTCTGGGGACCTGCGCTTCCGTAAAATCTCAGCTAAAACTTTAACTTCTTGGGCGCGTGATTTTTGGCACACCAGTGTGGCGTCAGGCGTATCAACCACCACCATATTGGAAAGCCCAATAGATCCAATAAGCCGCTTTGTCGCGAAAAACACAGAATTTTCGCTATCAATATCGACCACATTCCCGGTCCTCACGTTGCCCCGCTTATCCCGAGGCATAATTTTTTCCAGACTGCTCCAACTCCCAACATCCAACCAAGAAAACTCAACAGGGATCACCGCAGCCCGAGTCGACCGCTCCATCAATCCATGATCGATTGAGACAGACTTCAGCCGTTTCCAACGATTGGCACGTTGCTCTCCCAACTGGCCTGCTTCGACCATTTTCTCTATCGTCTGAAGTCCTTTCAACAGCGTAGGCTGATGACACGCAAATTCTTCGACAAGTGTATCGGCACGCCACACAAATATTCCGCTGTTCCACAAATAACGACCGGCCTCTAAAAATTGCTGGGCTTTTCTCAGATCAGGCTTCTCCACAAAACGCCTGACCTTATAGCCTGAGAGCAAACCGAACGTTCCCAAACAGGATCGCTTATTGGGCTGAAGATAGCCATAGCCCGTTTCCGGTCTAGTGGGTTGGACTCCAAACGTCACTAAGGCACCTTGTTGCGCCAGTTGATACCCGAAGAAAACTGCTTGTTTGAATTTCTTGTCACCTTTGATGACATGGTCAGCCGGCAGCACCAACATCGTCGCATCCGGATCGCGACGCAATAGCCGAAGGGCTGCCAAGCCAATAGCCGGAGCGGTATTCCGACTTTCCGGCTCGAGCACAAAATTATCGGCTAACTCATCTTTCCAATTTGATAACTGCAGTTTGATTATTTCGGCTTGGAACGCGTTCGTCACGACACAAATGTTTTGGGCCGACACGGCTTTCAACACACGTCGAACCGTTTGTTGAATAAGGGTCCCTTCTCCAACGATCTGAAGAAGTTGCTTGGGAAATCGTTCGCGACTGGCGGGCCAAAATCGAGTGCCACTACCCCCGGCAAGAATAACCGCATACAGGTGTGAGGGCTTCATGTGTGCCTCATATGAAAAACGAGTCATTCGATGAGTGTCTTCTCCTTCACGATCAAAAGCTGACTCTGTCTCGTGTGGTGCCATGCCAGATGGGTGCTTTGTGACAGGGCTAACGATTCTCGCACAAATGAGCAAGTTAGCCCTTGTCTGATTTTACGCCTTGAGCAGCCAAAATCAGATCGGCTATTTCCCTGACCGCTCCCTCGCCCCCTTTGGCTTTGCACACATACCGCACGTTTTTCGGAACAGAACTGCGTCCATTCGCAGGCGTGGCGGAAAACCCAACCGCTAGGAGAGCAGGCAAATCAGTCAGATCGTCCCCCACGTACGCAATTTCCTCAAGCGGAATTCCATATTTCGCTGATAGTTCCTTCAACACCATCAGCTTGTCCTTCACGCCTTGGTGAATTTCGGAAATCCCGAGTTTCGCTGCCCGAAAAGTTACCAACTGCGTTTGGTCTATGGTGATGATAGCCGTCACAAGTCCAGCTTCTTGTAACAATGTCACCCCAAGACCATCCCAAACGTTAAACTTTTTGGTTTGCTCACCTGAGTCTGAATAATAGAGCCCGCCATCGGTCAAGACCCCATCAACATCGGTCGCGACAAGCCGAATTTTTTTGAGTATTTGGGCCAATGGACGAACACGTGTAGGCGTTCGTCTTGCTCGAGTGTTCGCGGTCATTTTCTTTCCCTCAATGAAGTCGCGCACAATTAAAACATACTCTATTGATTAAACAAAGAGGTTTCACACTTGTCTAGTGTATGAATAGACAGGCTCCCGATAGCGATGGCGTTGTCCAAAACTTCCACTCATTTCTCGACACATACCCGCGACCGCTTTTTTCACCATTTTATCCATTTACAGCCCCCGGGCCCTGTTATATGATCCCACGATTCTTCATGGATTTTTTTGTTGTCCGGGCTTTTCCACTATGACGATTCTCGATCGCTACATATTTAAAGAGCTCCTCATTCCCTTTTCCATCAGCCTCTGCATCCTTTGTTTTCTCGTCTTGACCAAAGAGATGCTACGGTTGGTTGAATTGTTGGTGACCAAAGGGGTTGGGCTTCTGTCTGTTTTTGAAATTATCGTCAATCTCATGCCCTCTTTTTTGGTACTGACGCTTCCTATGGCCTGCCTAATCTCCTCGATCACCACCTTTAGTCGATTGTCCTTTGACAAAGAACTTGTCGCCATGCAAGCAGCCGGTCTGAGTTTACTCAGAATCGCAGTTCCTGTTTTTGTCTTTTCGTTTTTTGTTTTCTTAGGAACGCTGTACCTTTCACAATGGGGACAACCTTGGGCACCAATCTCCCTGAAAAAATTAGCCGTCAGCTTGATTCAAGACCAATTACACCTGGCCTTGGAGCAAGGCGTATTTAATGAACCCATGGACGGCATGGTGATTTTCGTTCCTACGCCCGAACCTGGAGAACAAGCTACGGGCATTTTTATCTTGGATCACCGTGATCGAACCCAAGAGGTCATGATCACTGCTCAATCTTTCCAACTGCTCAAAAATCCTCGACACAAACAATCTGGCATTCGGTTGTATGAGGGGACAATTCACCACATTCCCAAGGACAGCCCTCAACATCATCAGGTGACGTTTTCTACATATGATCTCAAAATGGATCTGTCCCCGTCTTTCAATGTCAAAAAACCGGAACGACCCAACTATCAACACATCATGGCCAAATTAAAACAATCCAGCTGGCGAGACACCAGGATGCTTCATCGCCTTATGGAATACTACAAAGATCTCGGGTTTCCCGTGGCAACGCTCATCCTCGGCATCTTAGGCATGCCGGTCGGTATTGTCTCAAAACGAGCTGGGCGCATGGGTGGATTCGTCTTGGGAATTTTCATCATGGTGGGCTATTATTTGTTCAATGTCTTGGGAGAGTTTTTCGTCACGGCCTTGCTCCTTCATCCGTTTGCCGGAGCCTGGCTCCCCAATATTCTCATACTCCTCATAATGTGGACGCTTTTTTATCAAGCGAGTCGGCACTGACGTGGGCATTCTGTTTTGGTACATCGTTCGACAGTATCTTAAAATCCTGACGCTGTGTCTCACGGGGCTGACCACTCTTTACCTGGTAATCGATTTTTTTGAGAAGCTGCGAAAGTTCCTCAGACATGATGCGGAACTGACCTCCATGTTGATGTATTTTTTCTGCAAAATACCTTCTATTTCCTTTGAACTCATGCCACTTGCCGTTTTAATGGCTTCCCTCCTCGCCATCGGACTCTTAAACAAAGCCCAGGAAATTAACGCGATGCGAAGTTGTGGGGTTAGCATCCTTCACGTTATTATGCCGTTTTTGGCGGTCGCGGGCCTTGTCACGGTCATACTATTGGGATTGACAACGGTTGTTATTCCTTTGGCCAATGCCAAAGCAGAATATATTCGAACAGTCGAGATCCAGAAAAAGCCACAACCGCTGTCTTTTACAACTGAAAATCTGTGGCTACGCATTCACGACAATTCAATTATGCACATCCAACGAGTTGACCCCGAGGGCACTCAACTACACAAGGTCACACTCTACCGGCTGAACAACCAATTCTCTTTAGATGAAGTCCTCACGGCAGCCAGCGCGCATTTCACCAACGGCCAATGGTCCTTACAGGACGTTGCCCAACGGTTGGTCGAATCAGATGGCCGGGTCACGATTACCCAACGTCCAGCGATTCCCTTAGCGTTGTCCTTAACTCCTGAGGACCTGAGGATCTGGAACGTTCTCGAGCCTGAACATCTGACGTTGAACCAACTCGGCACTCACATCGAGGGCTTACGGCAAAAGAGACATAATGCCACAAAATTTCTCGCGGACTATTGGAGACGAGTGGCTTTGGCTTTCGTCCCTCTGATCATGACCATTCTTGGTGTGTCTGTTGGCCTCCTCGGAATGGGCACGCGAACAACCAGTATCGGAAAAGGCATTGGACAAGCCTTAGGCATCGGCTTTTTGTTTTGGGCCACGCATTCCGTTGGGCTCGCGTTGGGAAGGAGTGGGGTGTTACTTCCTGTCGTCGCGGCCTGGATCGCGTGTGCGATCTTTTTCATCGTCAGTCTCAACCTTTTTCTAAAAGTGCGCTACTAAGAATCCCTAACGAGTCGACCACTGAAAACGGCAACCCAACACGCCAAGAAAGCCAAGAAGCATGGGGCAGGTTCCACCATGAAAAAACGTACGACGATTGCCAAATCCAAAGCGAACAGGCCATGACTCTTCCAACGGCTGAAGGTTATCTCTTGACCGAATTAGCTCATGCCATTGGCGTGCAACTGTATGGCCCGTCAGATCTCCACATTACAGGGGTCAATAGTCTCGAACAGGCTACATCAGGCGATCTGGCTTTGCTGGCTAGCCATCGATTGATGGACAGAGCAAAACAATCACATGCGGCGGCTTTCATCGTGCCTCAATACTATCCTGATTTGAACGGGACCCAATTGGTTTCGGCGCAGCCTCATTTCGATTTTGTCCGGTTGAGCACTCGTTTTTTTATGAAAAAATCTCCTTCTACCGGGATAGCCCAGGACATCGTGAAGGGCACAGACATCCACCTAGGAGCCGATGTTTCCATCGGATCATTCGTCACGATCGGCCATCGTACGAAAATTGGGGATCGGGTCACGATCTACCCTGGAGTATTTTTAGGAGATGCCGTCACCATAGGTGATGATACCGTGCTCTATCCAAATGTGAGCGTTTTAGACGGATGCCACATAGGCTCTCGGGTGACCATCCACGCCGGAGCCGTCATTGGAAGTGACGGATTTGGATACGTGCAGCACGAAGACCGCCATCATAAGATTCCACAACGTGGGATCGTGGTCATTGACGATGATGTCGAAATTGGGGCCAATGTGACCATTGATCGGGCTACGTTTGGACGTACCCATATCAAGCAAGGAACCAAAATCGACAATCAAGTCCAAATTGCCCACAATGTGACAATAGGAGAACATGGTATCATCGTGGCACAGGCTGGTATCGCGGGTAGCACGTCGATCGGGAAACAAGTCATGATCGGAGGACAAGCCGGGCTCATCGATCACCTCACGATCGGAGATCACGCGAGGATCGCGGCAGGAGCGGGCATTCAAAAAAATGTGGAGCCTGGCGTCACGATGTCCGGGCGGCCTGCGAAACCACATGAATTTTTTTTACGTGCACATGCTTTCCTGTACCGCCTTCCCGGACTGTATCGACAGGTCTCAAAGCTGGAAAAACGTCTTGCCGCCATGGAAGACACCGCAGAGAAATCCCAGACTCGCAAAGCCAAGAAGTCAAAATCGTAGAGAACTGACCAAGAAAGACGGCTTACTTTTTGCTCGTCAAAGGAGGAATGACCGACCGCCAGGTAAACAACTTGCCCCAAAAGAACCCTGCCCACGGCAATGCAAACGCTGCCATGTAGTCCAATGACCCGGAGTGAAGACTCCAGGCTGAAAGCCCGATTAAACACCCAATCCCCAACACATAGGCGAACGGCACCAAACTCCGACCGGCGTGCTGTAACTCCACTTCTACCGAAGCTTTAGCTTTTTTGAGTCGTTGCACTCCACGAGTATGGGAAGATCTCATTCGGCTTGCCCAAAATTCAGGGAATTCTCGAAACAGATAACGGTGATAGCGTGTTTGTCCCCACCCGAGCAGAATGCCGGCCACCATCAGCCCAGAACTTGTGAGAAACGTCCACTCATCATAGGTTTCAAGAAATAATTGATACACCAACGCGAGGATTCCGATGATCATGGCCAACAGGCCCAGCAGTCCCGATGGAAATAAAATATAGGTGCGGATATAGTTTTCGGCGAGTTGCGCTACATTCTCTTTTCGTTGAGCCGTGATAATTTTTCCCATGAGACACCTCGATTCGAAAAACCGGGTTACGAATCTTTTGAGAAAGACTCCTCTACTGGAATGGACATAGACCGTTGAAAATTTTCAGGAACCTGATATTCGGCATTGGGCCAAGCCCCAAGATCAACGACTCGATATCGTTCTGAGTAGAACGGATGAAAGTGATTGCGATTCCAAGACATAGGATGTCGGCAGCTAGGGTAGAGCGCCATCATGAAAAAAGTATACCAAGACGACACAGGCCAAGGGAACAGAAGATCAACGCATTTATCCACAAAAGGAGGACGGCGCAACATCCGTTCTATCACAAAAACCATGGTTCCTATCCCTATGACCATTGCAAACTAATGATGAAGAAGTGTACAAAGCCAAGAAGGAAACTGCGATACAAAGAGAATCGTCACGGCACGCACTGAAGAGGGAGTCTGTACATTTATGAAAAATGTCCAAATTGTTTTCAATATCCAAGTTCCCGATCACGTCTCTGAGGAAGAGGTCAATAACCGACTCAATCAAGTGATCAGCACCCTCATGGCGCAAGAATTTGGCGGTAATTCATTGAACGACCAGTCAGTAGGACTCTCCCCTGACGGTCATGACGGACAATTCGGTCATGCCTGACTGTCGGACCCCGTTGTACCGGTTTCAATTTTCCTGGGAAGATACTTTTAAGGCAATGGCTCAGATAGATACTTTCTGGCTTCACGCTGCATACAGCAGTTCCTGTGTCTCCTCTACGGATTCTTGATAGTCTAGGCCGGACACTGAAACGTCTCCTGAATGGCGTCGCTGCCCGATAAGAGCCTATGCTCGAGCCCAACGGGAAGGAGTTCGAATTTTCCAGCTTTCGACATGGATAAAAGCTCATCTTCACCTTGCCTGGCAGTGACGTGAGATCGGTCCAAGCGAGATGTTGGGCAAGGTCTGCAGCTTGCTTGACACCTCGCTTAAAGAAATTTGTTCCGGGATTCACGTCGCTTAGGCTCAGAGATCGCAGCAGGTAACATCAACGACTGCCCATAGACGGCCTTGCATTGCTCACATCTAAGTTCAACAGGCCCACGCATGGATTGGTAGATGTCTCCGATTTCGGGTACCGATTTTCTTTCGGGTGATGCTTTTTTATCGTGTCCACCCGCAGCAGAAACATCTCACAAATCTGCAGGTCCTGTTGCAAGTGGAAGAGCTTGACTGTTGCCGACTGTTGCTGTGCGAAGTTTGACTGCCCCGATCGAAGCACCCATGTAAGGCGGAAGATCGATTGGGATAAATCCCTGCGTTTCTTGCATGTTGCAAAGTCCAAACAATCGTCGGCATACTTGACCGTTACCAAGTGACGGTCGATCGAAGTCACCTGTCGAGAATCTTCTGAGACAGATTGTCAACCCTGATTGTAGCGAGTTGGTGATCGGCACGCTGGCTCTTCACCAAGAGATGATCGCTGTTCGAGGCGATCTCTAGGTCTCGAGGGACATCGAACGTTACCTCCGACATAGGCATTGAAGGTACGTTTCGTGTTTCCACCAAGTTTCAAATCCATGCGCGGAACAGATTCCCCGTCACGGTTGAACATGTAGACTTCGGCGGGCAACTCAGGCTCAAAAGCCAACTTCGGAGACTGGAATAACAGCCAGATCGCCACATAGAACAGTTCCACGACGATGAGCGTAAACAGCCGGCCGAGATCTTTCTTTTTGACTTCCGGCAAGTACCCCAAACAACACAAGGAGCGTGATGACTATCGTAGCACCGAATCCGAAGACCACGATGGAGCCGACGATTATGCCAACGCGGCCGTTAGAACAGGTGGCTCTTCGCCAACATGACGGCACTTAGGACAAAAACCGCAGAGACATGGACGGCACCGCTCAGGATGGCGACCCTGATGCCTTTTGCGGCTGCTGTAAACAGCTCTTCCCTTAAGGTCGCACGCTCGGTCGCGTGCAGGCTGTTGGGTTTTTTCTTTGAGCGGAAGCAGGAGGAGCCCCAGCTATCGCCGATCTCCTGGTCGTCCCAGATCATGTAGGTGGAAAAGCCGCAAAGACCCGCTGGACACTCTCAAAGCCCCAGTAGCCACAGTCGATATTCCTTTACCAACTGAGCATCACCTCTTTGTCCGGCACAGACCCCGCTCATTTTCCTTCCGCATCGTCCGGTTCAGACGTTACCGGATGTCCAAGGTTGGTACTCCATCGCTGTAGCACTGATCGACACCGGCGATTACCCGATCCACCTCGTCCGTGTGGCGCAGCAGGGTGGCATCAAGGAAATTCCATATGTCGAGATTCATCACGTCAGTGCGTTTCTCGAACAGGTTGCTCACCGCGTAAGGCCTATGGCAGGAAAACAGCGAGAATCGGAAGGGTCGCGGTTTATCCTCTGGCGGCGGCGTCTGGAACCAGTACAGCCGGTTGTCGCCCAGTGCCATCCGCTTGCGGTCGCTGGCGTACAGGGTGTAGCCGTCGTGAGTGTCAGGATTAAGCCTTTGCAGATCCAAGACTATGATGGTGTCTGCAGCGTAGTCCCCAATAGTTTTTTCCGCCGCCTCGCCGGAAGTTGCGTCTTCGCGTCCTTTAGCATCAATGGCACTGTGCTCAGAAAAGCCCTGAACGTCGACTCTGCCGCCTCGCCGCTAAATAGCGAAACCGACGTCGCCGCACGCATCCTGAGAGAGGCGTTGAAAAAACTGGAGTTAACAAACTGAACCAAACGCGGACAGGCGTTTCAAGGAACTCCTCTAGATCCGGGAAATTTCTGCAGCAAATTTCTGAGGAAAGGCAAGCTCGTAGACAGCGAAATAAAGCGGGCGCCTCTACAAGGTAGAGGAAACTTTCCTCCTGCTGAACCATTCAAAACGGTGAGAGTGGAGCGGGTGAGGAGATTCGAACTCCCGACCAACGGCTTGGGAAGCCGATGCGCTACCACTGCGCTACACCCGCTCACAATCATAAAAGGGAATTCATTCTAGGCAGGGCGTAGAAGCAAGTCAAGGATGGAACATCTCGAACACGCGGCCTTGCTTGAGGCTCATGATGTCAGGAAGAGGCAACTCTTTCACCTGCCGAATTCATATACCAAACGCGACAAATTTCTTGTTAAAGGAGGTGATCGGCAATATCAGATCTTTTTCGCTCCCGCCAAGAAGTGAATCAGACCGATAAAGTAGTAGCAGATCACCTCACAAGAGAGGTATCTAATAGCTGCGCTTAGGAAACAAAGAGAGTCTGTCACACAATAGTCAATCACACAGGGCGCAACCGGAGCAGGATAGACCACAAATTTGACAAGAATAGCTGCATCACATCAATGGCGCTTAAGCGGACCGGTAACCGTTTGCCAGGAGGTGACGATCACGAAGAAACAAGCACGACACACATGAAGGCTTTGTCATGATCCGAAAGTTATTACGTAAGCCGTGGAGCCCTGAGCAAATTGTCGGCCAGCCAGGGTGACCCGAGGGATGGGTATGCTCTCACGAAACCATTGATCAAGACATCTGGCAGGAACTTGTGGACCAACCGGCGCTGCGCAGCGCCGTAAGCGCTCCCTGGCCTACGACAGCAGCTGCCGCCGACTTGGCTGATAAGCGGCATATCTCCGAGCGACCTGCAAGGGTCGCAACCCGCAGATAGAAAGGCCACGGGGAGATTGATACTGTCATGGGTAACACCTCTTCGGATTGCATCGTTACAGTGCTGGAACGAAAAACAGGCTTTGTTCAAATTGGCAGGCTGCCCGACCAATCAACAGCCGCATTCAATAAAAAGACCCTCGCGCTTATCAGGCGCAACGCTTCAGCTTACAAAACCCATCACAGCCATCATGGGACAGACTGTCATCCGTACCGCGAAACATGGAGAAAGCTTGTGATGTGCATTTTTTACTTTGCCACTCCTCACTACTCATGGGAGAGGGGCAGTCACGAAAAGGGTAACGGACTGATCCGTCAGTACCTACCTGTGCCCAAGGGGTCTCCAATCGATGGCTCACTCAACAACCATGCGGCGCAATTACGGCCAAAATTCATTCCAGAACCCGCAAACAATTCAACTATAAAACTCCCGGGGCAATGTACGATGGTTGATAAACACTATGGCCGCGGTTCAACGTTGCTACCAAGCTAGATCTTGCTAGGCTGACTCATTGCTTTAGTGACGCAAATTGGAACGGCCAAATCACCGCTAAAAACGCCTAATAGCCCCTTACGAATTAACATTTGCTTGTTTTCTCTATAGACATATGCCCCTGAGGAATGTAGCTGGCATTTTTAATATGTTCTTTGTCGAAATCATATGACAAGGTTTTTGCCATTGAGTAGAGAAGATCAAGGAACAAATCTTTTCTTTTTGCGTATCTGACATCCTTTTGCGTCGTTATGTCACCAAGGTTGTCCAGATACGGCTTCCATGCTGCGACAACCGCCTTATCGTTCTTGTTATTTCCGTAGAACTCCACATCAATCATGTTTAGTGCTTCAATATGGGTCGGGTTGAGCGTAGTGGCTCTTGTTCTCATTAGTGTTTTGAAAACCCATTCCTTTCCTGACTTTTTCTGGCGTTTTCTATCTAGGAACTGACTAACTTGTACCGCAACAATGGGGGCAAAGAAAATTGCTATCAGAGTTAATACTTCCATATGGAATCCTTTGTTGTGGGTATTTGAGGGCGTAACAAACCGATTATGAGACAGTTTGCCTCATATCAGTTATTAAGGCGCTTTTGGCGCGATATTGACTATTGTCGCGGTTCAAAGTTGATACTAGGCCCTCCCCTGCTTCAATGAGTCAAGGCGTATTTGCGTTTGCCGTACTCTAAATCTTCACCTGCACCAACACATATTTCCGTTTACCAATTTTCATTTGGTACGACTCGTTCGACTGTAACGGCAGAACCGCATGACTATCTTGACAGCGTTCTTGATTAATGACCACGGCACCTTGAGTAATCAAGCGACGCGCTTCCCCCTTGCTTGGCAACAACCCCGTTCGCATGAGGAGATCCAACAACCCGATCGAGGAATTTCCCTGATCTGAAAAATCCGCTGCCGTTAACACAACCGTGACATCAGGCTGTTCAGGAAACTCTCGCCTGTGAAATTTCTGCTCAAAGTCATCCTTGGCTTGTTGCCCGGCATCTGCCCCATGATACCGCACCACGAGAGCTTCTGCTAAAGCAAGTTTCGCTTCCTTGGGATGGCGTTGCTTGACCACATCGAGGTCATCGGAGGTCAGCAACTCATAGTACCGAAACATCAGATCATCGCTAATCGACATGATTTTGCCGAACATATCCGAGGGAGCATCTTCCAAGGCAATAGAGTTTCCAAAACTTTTACTCATCTTTCGCACACCATCCGTACCTTCCAGTAACGGCATCGTCATGACCACTTGGGGGACTTGTCCCCAATCGCGCTGAAGATCTCGCCCCACGAGCAAATTAAACGTTTGATCAGTCCCACCCAGTTCAATGTCCGCCTTGAGCGCCACGGAATCATAGCCCTGTACCAACGGATATAAAAATTCATGGACGCTGATGGGTTTTTGATCTCGATAGCGCTTGGAAAAATCGTCCCGTTCCAACATGCGCGCCAAGCTAGAGTGCGAACACAATTCAATCACTTCTTGGGCACGCATGTCTTGCATCCAGCGGCTATTAAACTCAATACGCGTTTTCTGAGGGTCTAATGTTTTAAAAATTTGTCGCTCGTACGTCTTCGCGTTGGCCGATACTTGACCCTTGGTCAAAACCTTCCTTGTTTCAGAGACGCCGGTCGGGTCACCGATCATGCCGGTAAAATCCCCGATCAAAAAAATGACTTCATGCCCAAGTTCCTGAAAATGACGAAGCTTCTGGATCAGAACGATATGGCCAAGATGAAGGTCTGGCGCGGTGGGATCAAATCCAGCCTTCACCCGCAACGGTCTCCCCTCCTTGAGCGAAGCCTTCACCCGATCTTCGAGTTCACGCTGCTGTATAATCTCAACAGCCCCGCGCGTGATAAGATGAAGCTGCCGTCTCAATTCTTGATCTGCCATCAAATTCCCAACATTCTGAAACACATATCAAAAGTATTCGTTAGATGATGTTTCTTCCTGAGCAACGCGAATGTAAGGCCGAAGTCGTGCAAACCGTTTCACACCAATACCCTTCACGTTTCGAATATCCTGAATTGACATAAAATTCTGATTTTCATTTCGATATCGAAGAATACGATTAGCGAGGACCGGCCCAATTCCCGGTAAACTCTGTAGTTCCTCTACCGAACTACGATTAATATCGACACGACCAACCGCATCGACCGTCACGGGACTCTCCTCTAAAAGCCGTCCCAACGACGGTTCACTACCGGCTTGCGGCACGGGCAATGCTTCAGATTGCGTAGACTCAGACGGACTTTGCAAGAAACCTGCAAGAGACAGAAAAACCAGGGTCCCGCCAAGAAGCAAGAGTTTGACTCCAAATGAGCATGCCGCCGACCATTTTTTTACCGACCACCTCATCATCGTGATCGTTTCCTGGCCAAATGAATTGCCATGCCTTCGACGTCCTCTGTTGCTTCCATCAAGGCTTCAGCATGAGTGGGATGCGCATGAATCATGTCCGCGACACATGTGGCCGTGGCATTCAGATGCATGGCCAGTGCCGCCTCATGAACCAAATCCGCTGCATGAGTCCCGACCAGATGAGCTCCCAGCACACGATCCGTTTGAGGGTCAGCCAAAATCTTCACCAGCCCGACTGTGTCCCCGACTGCATGGGCCTTGCCTAAGGTACTATACCGATAGCGTCCGATCTTAGGGGAAACTCCTTGTTCACGAATTTGCTGTTCGGTCAATCCGACCCGCCCGATCTCCGGCAACGTAAAGATACCTGCCGGCACCACAGCATAATTCATGGCTTTGGAATTTCCAACAATATTGTCCACAGCGACTTTGCCTTGTGCCGACGCCACGTGTGCCAACATCGCCTTTCCCACCACGTCACCAATGGCATAGACGCCCGGCACATTCGTTTCCAGATGATCGTTGACTTCAATTTCACCTTTGCTTCCAAGTTTCACGCCAACGGCTTCCAACCCAATTCCTTTTGTATTAACGCGTCGTCCCACCGAGACCAAAATCGCATCACAACCCAGTTGCTGCCCATTGGCCAAATTCGCTGTCATTCCCAAATCCGTTTTTTCAACGCGCTCCACTGAGTTTCCAACAATCATTCGCACTTTGCGTTTTTTCAGTTCACGTTCAATCAAAGCCGAGATCTCTTCATCTTCTAACGGCAACAAGTGAGGCAGCATTTCCACAATAGTCACTTGCGCCCCCAAGCCGGCGTACAGGGAAGCACATTCACAGCCTTCGACTCCCCCACCGATGATGAGCAATCGCTCGGGTATTCGGGGGATCTCCAAGGCTTCCTTACTCGTCATAATGTCATAGCCATCCACAGGAAACATCGGAAGCGCCGGCGACGATGAACCCGTAGCAATGATAACGCCATCGGCTTGGATCGACGTTTCATCGCCATCGGCAAGGGACACCTGCACCGTTTGGTCATTCACCAGTCGTCCCGTTCCTTGGATGTGCGACACGCTCCAATGTTTCAACAGCGTAGCAATCCCATTGACCAGCCCCTTGACGATTCGATTCTTTCTCGCAACCATCTGCACTGGGGCGTACGTAGGAGGATGAGAGAGTTCCAGACCCAGATCGTGAGCCTTCTTCAGTTTTTCTCCCAATTCAATGACCGACAACAACGCCTTGCTGGGAATGCAGCCCCAATTGAGACATACCCCACCCAGCGCCTGGCTTTCAATCAGCGTGACTTTGGCACCGAGTTGGGCCGCACGAATAGCCGCCACGTATCCACCCGGGCCTGCACCGAGAATGGCAATATGTTGCAGAGGAGACATTAACGCTGCGAGGAAAGAAATTCCTCGTACTGCGAAGCCGTCATCAATGCTTCAACATCGGCAGGATTTGCTAAGGCAATAACCGCGATCCACCCTTTCCCATAGGGATCTTGGTTTAGGTATTCAGGGTGATCTTGTAATTCGGCATTCACTGCTATGATTTTTCCACTCACCGGCGAGTACAGATTGGAAGTCGATTTGGTTGATTCGACCTCGCCAATTTCCTCATTCACATTCAACTCGGCACCGACTTTTGGCAAATCCACAAACACGACATCGCCCAAGGCGTCCTGGGCAAAATCGCTGATCCCCAATCTAGCTCGCAGTCCATCAAGCCGCACCCACTCATGTTCTTCGTGATACCGTAAATCTTCAGGAATCATTCCTACTCCTTCTTTTCCCGCAAGACGTTTCCCGATTAAAAATATCGGAGACGGGGTTGGAGAAAATTTTTTAAATGCGGGGAGGACATTTGTCAAGGAAGCCCGCGATGGTCATAGATACGGCCGACTTCTTCGGGAAGAACCCACGACTGTCTACGTGCTTGAGTGGCCGGTCCAGGCAAAAGGGTCCAGATTTTTTCAGGTTTCCCCAGGTGTTGAACCATAGGCATAACAGAAACCGCCCAATCTTCAGAAAATCCCGGTGGCGAACCTTGAGACATGACATGGAGGAATGGAGGATCCGGTCCTTCTACCATGACGAAAAACATATCGAAAGGGCCACGCGCGATATCACCCCAATCTTCAGCAAAAGACACCAACCCTTGAACGGGGTCGGCAACACTTTGGAGTTGCACCTCTATCCCAAACTGAAAACGGGGGAGACGAACGCGCAAGGTCTGAACCAAGTTCTGGAGAATTCGGAGCCGTTCCCGAGCTTTCCACCCAGCCCATTTCCAAAACACCGCAGGGAGTTGAACGCCGGAATTAGAATCAGTCGTGAGCCCGGATCGATCTTCGTGAAACAGACCAACCGGGTGAAAATCCACACCGAATTCTTGGGCAAATAACCGTGCGGCTAATGGACTAAGCCCTTCATACATGCCCACAGGAACCTCATTGCGGAACACCAGACCGGTTAGCGGAAGATCGCGAAGCTGAGCGATCCACTCCACAAGAAATGCCCGGTAGCTCCAAAAATTCAATGAGTAATAGGGTGAACGTCGTAGCCTTCTTGACTGTGGGTCATATTCCCAATCTTTCCAAGATTCCAATGTGTTCGGCTGATCCTGGGCAAAACATCCCAAACACCTGAGGGTCACCCCAAGGTACACCGCAACTCCTTGAGCATGTAGATGCTGAATGGCGGCATGCATCGTCTCAAGAGAGAAAGGTTGTCCGGTGCCCAACACGTTTCCATCGACGCCGCATGGGACATCCAAAAAAATCATGGACCCTTCGATTGCTTGATTTGTTAAAATCACAGAATCCAAATCACTGGGCGTTTGGACAGAGCCAAGCGAAACCAAGATCCCTGTTATAGATGCATTCGTCATCGACTCCCCTAGCCTGTCCACAAGTTGTGTCATACGAAGCTGGGCTTCAGTCTGATACGGATTCGGAATCGGCGTGGTGGCTAAAAAGCGAAAGTGTTCAACGGCAGAAGACAACTTTCCTGCCTCTTGGTACGCTCGGGCTAACCACCAGCGTGCTTCCAGCGATCGAGGAGATTGGGGATGAGTGCGTAAAAACCGATTGAGTAAGAGAACCGCAGCCGAATAGTCACCTCGAAGAAACGTGAATTCCGCTTGCTGTAATGAGCGCTTCTCGGTTTGGTTGTGTAACGCCTGTACTCCCAAGTCAGGGGCAGGAGATGGGACGCACCCGCTCAACCAACAGGGGACAGAAAGCGTTACGACAATGGCTCGTAAATACGGAAAGGGTTGCGACATGTGGCGAAGATCCACTGCCTGAATACGGAAGCCCAGGGCAGCACTGTTTTTAGATGGCTCGACAGCGCTTCGTCATTGGACCTGCAAGTCCACGTCTGGAAAAAAATATCCTATTTCAAACTTGGCTGTTTCAGGAGAATCTGATCCATGAACCGCATTGGCCTCAATCGAAGACCCATGTGCTGCTCGAATCGTTCCAGAATCTGCCTTTTGGGGATCAGTTGTTCCCATAAGATCTCGATTTGCCTGGATCGCGTTTTCCCCTTCGAGAACAAGGACGACCGAAGGTCCCGAAGACATAAACGTGGTTAAATCATGAAAGAATGGACGTTCGCGGTGTACGGCATAAAACTCTTCGGCAATCAATTTGGACATACACAGCATTTGAATCGCAATGGGGTTGAGACTAGCGGCTTCATATCGCCGAACAATCTCGCCAATAACCCGTTTTTTCACGGCATCAGGTTTAATGATTGCTAACGTGTGTTCCACCATCCTTCCTTATCCTTTCTTTACAATCTTTTGGGAATCGCGAATTTTATTTTCTCTGAAGATTCACCATGAATCTCCTCTTTTTCCCCGCGTTTTAACACAAGTCCTTCATTAGACCAACATATTCCATGAGAACACCCCAACAAATTTGACTCAGAAGACACTTGCCCCAAACTTCAGATGAATAACATATATGACATCAGCGCGTTCCGATTGTTTGTATTCGACACCTACGTTCCACTCATCAAGAAAATCCCGTTGAGATTCACACTCAATCCGTGCAAAAATAGGATCCAAATATTTCTTGGATACGAAGCTGCCTTTGCCAATACGGGATTCATCAATTTATCCTCCTCACAAGACCCCATGATTCCATGTCTGTCGAAATACCAAACTGGAAAGGCCAAATCTTATCTGCAGACAGCAGATGTCATTGGAAAAGGTCTGGCTGCTTGTGCAGTTCTACTTCTCCTCATTTCATCAGCGTGGTGGAACGTTCCTGTTACCCAACCAATCCAGTTACCCAAGCCTCAATCCAAAACGGTGAAAGATCTGCCGCCCTCACTCAAACCCGATCTTGCTTGGTGGGAGACGCGTCGTTTCTATCACCACATTGAAACCCGCTTACCATTGTATCAACAACAATTTGAAAGAGTTGCTCAGGCCTATGGGATTTCCTGGACATTGCTGGCGGCGCAAGCTTATCAGGAATCACGTTGGGATCGATATGCCGTCAGTCCAACCGGAGTTCGGGGCATCATGATGCTAACCCGCAATACCGCTTCGTCTTTGGGCATTCAAAACCGATTAGATCCCACCAAAAGCATCGAAGGTGGAGCCCGATATTTTTGGAAACTGGAGAAACGCCTTCCCACCCATATCGGAAAACCAGATCGCATTTGGATTGCCCTGGCGGCCTATAACGTAGGAATCGGGCATATCAAAGATGCTCAATATTTAGCTCTGCACAAAGGAAAAAATCCCAATTCCTGGAAAGATCTCAAGACGGTGCTTCCTCTCTTGGCCAAAAAAACCTACTACAAAAGCCTGCGATATGGGTACGCTCGCGGTTGGGAGCCCGTCCAGTACGTGAAACGCATCCGCGCCTACCACGCCTTGCTGGAGCAATACCTCCGCGAAATTTAACAACCAGAGAAAAGAAAAACGGGCAAGTGTCTGCCTCTCTCCTCATAAGCCAACGTACTCGAAAGGCATCCCATTGATGCTTGGTATGAAAATACGCTTCAGGCCACCTGAAGCGTAACGCGATACCCCAATTATTCCATGAGTTTGAGGCCCCAGGGGGGGGATTCCCTCTGGGGTAACGGCCCCGCATCTCATGGATGACTCTTCTTAGCTGCATGAGATGCGGCCCTACAAATACAAAGATGTCTCATGTTCATCCTTTGGTGTGAAGACGGCAAGCCTACATGGAGGATTCCCGTCTGGTACATCTCACGATGAGCCCCGTTATTTCCAGGACGCTCATCCGTGTTAGCTGTGCGTCTCTCACAGGAGGAGAATAGTATGTTGGGTCCCATTACCCTTCCGTTCGGGGGCAAAAATGCTTTTCAACACTCTTACGCTCAACCCTGGTATCACGTTTGAGCAAATCGAGCGTACCATCGGGGAACTGTGCATGATGATCAAAGAAACCTACGGCAACGAAAAAGGCGGATTTCTCGCAGGGCAAGTTTTTAAGTTTTCCGGATTCATTTCCCAGGAAGGCTCACTCGGTCGCTCCACTACGACTGATGATCATTCTGCAATCGTCACATATTGACCGATCGTTTGGGGATCATGAAAAATCCCATACCGATAAAGTCTTCAAGAAGATGTTTGCCACATTGACGGACCTGTGTTCTGAAACCAAGGAACTTGGATACGACGTGTTGTGGCAAGGCGAAGCCAAGTAGCACCCTAGCCCAAGAGCTTCTCTGTTTCCTATTGTCATCCCCGCTTTTGCGGGAATGATCCAGGGAACTGTCCCCGCACTTTTGCCGTTTCTCAGCGATTCCTTCGGTGTCTGTGAGTATTGTAGCCCGTGAGTTCTTCTCGTAAGATGCATCGAACTTATCCCTGCTTCAACACATTTTTGATTGAGCATGAACTCTTCCCTCACGATTCAGGAACTGAAGTCAAGGCTCGCCCAGACCGCCGCCGTCACGGTCCTGACTGGAGCCGGAATTTCCGCGGACAGCGGCGTGCCGACGTTTCGTGGTGCAGGGGGCCTCTGGAAAAACCATCGGCCAGAGGAATTAGCCTCACCCGAGGCCTTCGCGCGCAATCCTAAACTAGTGTGGGAATGGTACAATTGGCGCCGCGAACTCATTGCAACCAAGCAACCGAATCCAGCCCATACCGCGCTTGTGGAACTGGAAAATAGAGTGACCAATTTTTGGCTGATCACGCAAAACGTCGATGGACTCCATCCTTTAGCAGGTTCTCAATGTTTGTCGGAAATTCACGGCAATATTTGGAAGGTGCGTTGCACTCAATGCGGACAAGTAACATTCAACCACGACCTTCCCATCGCCATGTTGCCGGCATGTTCAATGTGCGAAGGGCTTCTTCGTCCTCACATCGTCTGGTTTGGAGAATCCTTGGACCCTGAGAATCTGCAAAAAAGTTTTGATGCATTACGAAATTGTAAGGTGCTCCTGATTATCGGAACTTCCGGCATGGTTTATCCAGCCGCATCTTTTGGGCCTGTTGCCAAAAAAAATGGGGCTTTTGTGGCGGAATTGAATCTGGCTCCGACACCCAATTCCGACCTCGTCGATTTGTCCATCCAGGGTCATGCAAAAGACCTGGTGCCCCAACTTATTTCGTAACCCCCTGTAATTTCACATTTTCTTGACGAAATTGTTATTAGTTTGTTATCTTTGTGTGTTTATAGTCATATCCTTTACGGTGGAGTAAACAATGCAAATCACCATTAATGGTAAACCCGAAGAACTTCAGGCCAACACCATCATGGATGTTTTGAGACATAAAGAGATCGACCCGCACATGGTTGCCGTTGAACTCAACACTCAAATTGTTGAACGAGACCGACTCGAAACGACGAAGGTCCGAGAAGGCGATAAATTAGAATTTCTGTTCTACATGGGCGGTGGGGTATGACCACCCAATATTTATCAAAGATTACGGAGGGGATCGGCAAGACACCCTTGGTTCGATTGAACCGCCTTTCTCCGGAAGGCGGCGGCGCCATCTTTGGAAAGGTCGAGTTTGCCAACCCGGGTGGGAGTATCAAAGATCGGATCTGCCTCAATATGATTGATGAGGCGGAGCGCACGGGCAAACTCCAACCAGGAGGAACCATAGTCGAACCAACCAGTGGGAACACAGGAATCGGGCTTGCTTTAATTGCTGCAGTTCGTAGGTACAAACTGATTCTGATCATGCCGGAAAGCATGAGCCTCGAACGAGCAAGTCTCTTATCTTCCTATGGCGCACAATTGATCTTGACTCCGGCTTGGGAAGGCATGAAGGGTGCCATTCGAGAGGCCCAGAGCATTATTGCCCAAAATCCAGAATATTGTATGCCTGACCAATTTTCCAACCCGGCGAATCCCGCGATTCACAGGGCAACAACGGCGGTTGAGATCTGGAATGCTTTAGACGGCAACGTTGATGCGTTTGTCGCAGCCGTGGGGACAGGTGGAACCATTACAGGTTGTGGGCAAGTGTTTAAAGAACGCGCGCCAGCTACCAAAATCGTCGCCGTGGAACCAGCGGGATCCCCAGTGCTTTCTGGTGGAGAACCGGGGCCGCATAAGATTCAAGGCATCGGCGCCGGCTTTGTGCCCAAAATACTGAATCGTTCCATCATTGATGATATTATTCGAGTCACCGACGACCAAGCCTATCAAACCACAAAACTGTTGGCGAAAAAAGAAGGGCTGCTCGTGGGCATTTCCGCTGGGGCCAATGTCTTTGCGGCTCAGCAGGTTGCGCAAAAGTTGAGTCCCGGCCAAAATGTCGTCACGGTGCTGTGCGACACGGGCGAGCGGTATCTGAGCATTGAAAAATATTTTAATATCTAGCAGGCCACTGAGTGTATCGACATGAGTTTCTCAGAAGAACAGATCACTCGATATAGCCGACACATCCTGTTACCCGAGGTCGGAGGGAAAGGGCAAAAGAAAATTGCCCAAGCGAAAGTTTTTGTGGTCGGGACAGGGGGACTTGGTTCGCCAGTTGCCTTATATTTGGCTGCAGCCGGCGTTGGAACGATTGGATTAATTGATAGCGACGTGGTCGATCTGTCCAATCTTCAACGGCAAGTGCTTCACCATACTCCCGATGTCGGACGGTCAAAGGTGCAATCGGCGAAAGAAAAACTTTTCCTCCTTAATCCCGATGTGACCGTTGAAACATACGAAGATCGATTTACCGCCGACAATGCGATGGACTACATCAAACCCTACGATATCGTCATTGATGGGGTGGATACGTTTCCTGCAAAATTTCTCATCAATGACGCGTGCTATTTCGCAGAAAAGCCTCTCGTCCATGGTGGTATTCTTCGATTCGAGGGTCGAGTGTTTTCCATTGTGCCCAAGCAATCAGCCTGCTATCGGTGTATTTTCAACCATCCACCTCCGCCGGGGCTCGTGCCCCGTTGCG
This sequence comes from Nitrospirales bacterium, assembly GCA_963422365.1. GTDB lineage: Bacteria > Nitrospirota > Nitrospiria > Nitrospirales > UBA8639 > Bin75. The sequence goes on along the minus strand of OY729426.1, from coordinate 1,867,041 downwards.
CCGAGGCAGGGATCCTCGGCGTGGTGGCTGGCATCATCGGGACCATTCAAGCAACAGAGGCGCTAAAACTGATTCTTGGAATCGGTGACCCGCTCACCAACCGCATTCTCGATTTTGATGCTCGAAAAACGGCATTTCGTGAAATAAAGACGAAGCGAAATTCCAGGTGTCCCTTGTGTGGCGACCATCCGGAAATCACCGAACTGTTTGAGCACGAACAAGAGGTGTGCCAACTGCAAACGCCTGGAGCGTTCGGTGTCTCCTAGTTTCCTGGCCGGATGCAGGAAGGAGGTTGAACCATGGCAAAGATGAAAGCCCTCATTTGCCGGGAATGTGGGAAAGAATATCCCACAGAAGCCATTCATGTCTGCGAACGGTGCTTTGGGCCTCTAGAGATCAAATATAATTACGACGAAATTAAAGAGAAGATGCCGTTAGCCTCAATCGAGGCCGGCCCTAAATCACTGTGGCGGTACAAAGAATTGCTCCCGATTGAAGGTTATCCGACAGTCGGGCTTCATGCCGGCATGACCCCACTCGTTCATGCAAAAAATTTAGGATCCTTTTTAGGGCTTGACAAACTCTACATTAAAAACGACTGCGTCAATCATCCAACCCTGTCGTTTAAAGATCGTGTGGTTGCCGTCGCCCTGACTCGCGCCAGGGAATTAGGGTACGAAACCGTAGCCTGTGCTTCCACCGGCAATTTAGCCAATTCCGTTGCCGCTCATGCAGCACAGGCCGGCATGCAATGTTATGTGTTTATCCCTGGCGACCTGGAAGAAGCAAAAGTCCTCGGCAACTTGATCTATCGACCAAAAGTTGTAGAAATCGAAGGCACCTATGATGACGTGAATCGTTTATGTAGCGAGATTGCCGGTGAACGACGGTGGGCCTTTGTCAATGTGAACATCCGTCCCTATTATGCCGAAGGCTCGAAAACCTTGGCATTCGAAGTCGTCGAACAACTCGGGTGGCGTGCGCCCGATCAAGTCGTCGTGCCAATGGCTTCAGGTTCGTTATTGACCAAAATTTGGAAAGGACTCACCGAATTTAAAAAAATCGGTTTTCTCAAGCATGTGCCCACCAAAGTGAATGGGGCCCAAGCCGAAGGCTGCTCCCCGATTGCAACGGCCTTCAAAGATGGACGCGACTTCTTCAAACCCGTCAAGCCAAACACCATTGCCAAATCCTTGGCCATTGGCAACCCTGCCGATGGATACTATGCATTAAAAACGGCTGCGGAAAGCGGTGGGGCCATGGAATCAGCCACCGACGATGAGATCATAGAAGGCATTAAGCTTTTAGCCCAAACTGAAGGAGTTTTTGCCGAAACCGCAGGAGGTGTGACCATTGGAGCCCTTCTCAAGCTCGTGAAGCAAGGCGTAATCAAGAAAAATGACGTGACCATCGCCTACATCACCGGCAACGGATTAAAAACACAAGAAGCCGTTGTGGATTCGGTCGGGCGTCCATTCCGAATTCCGGCTAGTCTGGCCAAATTTAAACAACTGTTTGGACAACAGGAGATGGCATGATCACTGTACGCATACCAACCCCCCTCCGCCCAATGACTGGAGGCAAGAGTGAGGTGGAAGGAACAGGCAACAGTATTGGCGAATTGATTGACCAGTTACATGTCACTCATCCTGGATTAAAAGACCGGATATGCGACGAACAAGGAGAAATTCGGCGGTTTATCAATATGTATGTGAATGAAGAAGACATCCGTTTTCTGACAGGAAAAGAAACGCCCCTCAAGGATGGCGATGAGGTGTCGATCGTTCCTGCCATTGCAGGTGGCGGCCATGGCTAAACTACGATTTCACATTCGATTCCCTGAAGAAAAAATTCCCGAACCCGTCATTTATCAAATTGGGCATGACTACCAGGTTGTCACCAGCATCCGCCGAGCCGACGTGCGCGCAACCACCGGCTGGATGGACATCGAATTTTCAGGCGAAACTGAAGAAATCGAACGCGCCATTGAGGGGTTACGCAATCAAGGAGTGCTCGTCGATCCCATTGAACTCAACGTGGTGGAATAGAGGCTCGCAAGAATGAATTTTACTGAAGAACAAATCGAACGATATAGCCGGCAAATGATCCTTGAGGAAGTTGGTGGAAAAGGTCAACAAAAGTTAAGCCACGCCAAAGTCCTTATCGTTGGCGCTGGAGGTCTAGGCTGCCCGATCGCTTTGTATCTGGGAGCGGCGGGAATCGGCACGATTGGATTGATTGACGGCGACGTGGTCGATCTATCGAATTTACAACGGCAGGTTCTTCACACCACGCCCCATGTGGGAGTGCCGAAGGTCAAGTCCGGACGTCGACTTTTAGAGGTGTTGAATCCTGATGTCCACGTCAAGACGTATCAAGAACATATTCGTGCCGAAAATATTATGACTTTGTTACCAGATTACGATCTGGTGCTCGACGGCTCAGACAACTTTGGCACCAGGTTTTTGGTGAACGATGCCTGCTTCTTTGCAAAAAAACCCTTGATCTCAGGAAGCATCTTTCGCTTTGAGGGGCAAATTGCAACGATCAAACCACATGAAGGATATCCCTGCTATCGCTGTCTCTACCCAGAACCTCCTCCTGCCGGTTTGGTCCCCAATTGCCAAGAAGCAGGGGTGTTAGGGGTCCTCGCGGGCACCATCGGCATTTTACAGGCCAATGAAGCCATCAAGGAAATCTTGAAGATAGGCGACACCCTCGCAGACCGCTTACTGATCTACGATGCGTTGGAAATGAAATTCCGCACCGTCGGTCGCCCCAAAGACCCTCACTGCCCGCTCTGCAGCGCCAACCCAACGATCACCGCGCTGGAAGAACATCTCGTCTCGTGCAGCATCTCATAACATGGATGTTCCTCAGCCATTCGCGATCCCCAGCCTGACCAGGACATTCAAAAAGTCTTGGCTGGCAAGACCGCAGACAGTGAAAAAGTTGAAGCATACGAAGCAGGACGTCCAGGCCTTCGAACGACAAGAACGCCACTAACCGGTTTTTGTAACACCATGCTGATCATTCCTTCGGACATCTGGGACAACATGATCGAGCACGCGCGAGACTTAGATCCTCATGAATGCTGTGGCATTTTAGCCGGTCACGACAACACCATTAACGAGCACTATCGGATTACGAACATTTTAGCCAAGATGAGTGAGGCCGAGCTTACCCGCTTCGATCAGGCAAAGCTTTCTGATCTCAAACAGCTTTCTCCGGAAGAACGGGCCGATATCGCCTTCCAAATGGATGCACAGGAAATGTCACAAGCGCAAAAAGATATTCGTCAGAAAGGCATCACGCTTACAGCCTTTTACCATTCCCACACCTTCAGTCCAGCTCGTCCATCCAGCACTGATATTACCATTGCCATGGAATTCGAAAGTTACCGGGAAAAACTCAATATTCCCGAACCTGTACACGTCATTATCTCTCTCCAAGATCAAACAACTCCCGTGATTCGCGCCTATCGGATCCAAGATTCAACAGCCACCGAAGTTCCCGTCAAACGCCGATAAGATCACTTTGTGCCGCACTGTTCTAGACATCCCTCCCCTAAGTTGCCATAATGCAAAAAGGTTATTCTCCCCCTCTCGCAAGGAGGTTCGTCATGTTTTCATACCGTCCGTTTACATACATGCTTCCATTGCTTGTCTTTCTTTTTATGTCAGTGACTCCACTTAGTTTGGCTTTTACTGATGAACCCGGGAAAGAAGGAAGCTTTTATAGCCCGGTGATTCGTGTCGTCCCCGATAAAGGATTTCTCTTGATTAGCAGCGGGAGCGGTATTCTTTGGCTCAAGGCCAGCGAGGCTGCGATGCCGCATCTTTCAGCGCTACCCGTCGGCGGAATGATCGATGTCGTCGTTGAATTTCAGGGAAAACCCAATCCACCGATCATCAAGTCATGGAAGTTGACAAGCGGTGATTCAACCTGCACCATCTTTGATGGAACGCAGTGCGTAACGAAAAAGAAAAACTAACCATCCATGAGCCGATCTCTGTCGATTTTCATCCCAAAGGGGTGGGCTAGCTCAATGCCACGGCTTTGAAGGAAGCATGGACCTTTTGGCCAGGTCGCAACTGAAGTTGATGAAAAGATTTTTTCGTAATCATGGCTAAGAGGGGACACCCCACGTCAAGCTTCACTTCGACGGCATACTGATCACTCGGAGACTCGCTAATCTCGACAATCGTAGCCTCTAGGGTATTCAGCACGCTACTTGTCGCAGGACGTGAGCCAACCACTAGGCTCACATCGCGTGAAAGAATTTGCACTCTCAAGGGCGCACCGATGGGAAGAGCCTGTTGAGGGAGAAAGAGTGATTGTCCGAAAAATTCGACCTGCGTTAACCCGAATTGCGGTTCATGCTCAGCAATTCGGGTTTCAAGAATGGCCCCCACCATGTTCGATTCGATCAACCCCTGCAGATCCAACCGAGCAAAAACTTCCTGAATCGGCCCGGTGGCCACAACCCTACCTTCTTTCAATAAGACCATGTGGTTGGCCAGTTGCAAAATTTCGTTAAGATCGTGGCTCACGTACAGGATCGGGATTCTCAATTCCTGATTCAGCCTCTGAAGGAATGGAACGATTTCTTTCTTTTGTTGTTGGTCAAGAGAGGCTAAGGGTTCATCCATCAGCAGGAGTTGCGGACTGGTTAACAACGCTCGCCCTATTGCCACACGTTGCTGCTCACCACCAGATAAGTGATGCACCCGACGCTGAAAAAGCGGCTCAAGTTCCAATAGCTCTCTGACATGATCAAATTCAATGCGTCGCTGAGATGGGGGACTGCGCTTCATTCCATATTTGAGATTTTGTATCACACTGAGATGTGGAAAAAGTCTGCCCTCTTGAAAGACAACCCCCACGTGTCGTCGTTCGACCGGGAGAAAAATCTTGTGGGCGCCGTCTTGCCAAATTGCCTGGTCGAATTTGAGGAACCCCGAAGAGGCACGAGTGAGACCGGCTATACACCGCAACAATGTCGTCTTGCCGCTCCCTGACGATCCAAACACCGCAACTGTCCCTTCAAGCGGCACCGTGCAAGCAACGTCAAAACGAAACCCGGGATAGTCAATGTGGAATCGTGCCTCGAGTCGACTCATGAGACGTGAAGAGGCACCTGCCGATTGACCGTATACACGATCGTAAGAATGAGAAAGCTAAAGACTAGGAGAACGGCCGAAAGAAAATGAGCCTGGGTATATTCAAGCACCTCGACATGATCATAGATCGCAATGGAGAGCACTTTGGTTACGCCTGGAATATTGCCTCCCACCATCAGCACAACACCGAATTCGCCAAGCGTATGGGCAAAGCCTAATACGATCGCGCTCAAATAGCCTCGAATCGCCATGGGCGACGCCACAGTAAAAAAGGCATCCAGCTTTGAGGCTCCCAGCGACCATGCCGCTTCCAGTGGCTTTTTGCCGACAGCCTCGAAAGCCCCATGCAGGGGTTGAACCACAAAAGGAAGCGAATAGAACATCGAGGCGATGACCAACCCTGTAAAGGTAAACGAGAGTGCTGATCCAGTAAATTCCTTCCATGGGCTGCCAATCAGTCCATGTGGCCCAAGTGCAACCAACAGATAAAACCCAAGCACAGTTGGCGGGAGAACAAGAGGAAGCGCCACGATCGCCTCTACCAGCGTCCTGAAACGCGAGCGTGTAAAAGCCAACCACCACGCCAAGGGGGTGCCGACCAGCAACAACACGGCAACGGTCACCCCTGCCAGTTGCAGAGTCAACCATAACGGTCCCCAATCCATTTCCTGCACGCTCATCCGGCTCCTCTCCGGCTTCGATCATTCCAAGCCATAGCCAAACCGTTCAATGACGGTCCGGGACGTTGCCCCTTTAACATAGTCTAAGAACGTGTTTGCAACTTCGTTCTGTTGACCATTGCTCAGCAAAACGGCTTGCTGCCGGAGCGGGGCATACAAATGCGTCGGCACATCCCATCGACTCCCCGCCCCATTGATGTTGGGACTCAAAACTTGCGAAAGGGCGACAAACCCCAGTTGGGCATTTTTCGAGAAAACAAAGTGGAAGGTTTGACCGATATTTTCTCCTCGGACTATCCGATCCTGGATTGGCCCCCAAAGTCCCAGTGCTTGCAATGCTTCTTGTGCAGCGGCGCCATACGGTGCGGTCTTGGGGTTTGCAATCGCCACGTGCTCCACGTTGCGATTCAACAGCATGGATGTTCCATTGCTTTTGATCATGGTGGGATCAGGGCTCCATAACGTCAGTCGTCCCACCGCATACGTAAACCGACTCCCTTGAACCGCAAGTCCTTCCTGTTCCATCAACCTCGGACGCATGACATCGGCGGAAAAGAATACGTCGAATGGGGCACCATGTTTGATCTGTGCATAGAGCTTTCCGCTCGACCCCGAACTGATAACGGCCGTGTGGCCCGTGTCCCGCTCAAAGTTGGTAACGATCTCATTGAGTGTCGACAAAAAATTAGCTGCAACCGCAATACGCACCTCTTCAGCAGTACTCGTAGCCGAACAGATCGTAAAAAAAAGCAGCAGCAGAAAACTATGCGTTTTGACGATCACGACAGGTACACTGATACGTGCCTTACAAGCGAACTTTTGGAAATCTGAGAGTCCATTTGTCCTAACGCTTAGCTGGATCGCCATGGATGATCATACATTTCAAGACGTGTTCGGTGTTCAAGCCCGACGTCAAGCCAATCAGGGAGATACAGGCGTCCTTCAGGTAGCGATTCCATTTCCATGCCTTCGATCGAATGAGCATGGCATCGGCAAGTTCTAGCGCTGGCAGCTTTGATACCCCTTCAAGCAACGCATGAGTGAAGCCCTGTTTAGCGAAAACATCCGTGGAACCGTAGGCCAATCCGGTGCCACCCAAGCGATCAAGGCAAAACTCCCAAGCCATAAAAGATCCCAGACTCCGTTCTTTCCGCCTTTCCACATCACTAATGAATCCGTTTCTATCAAGCAATTGACAACCTTCATTTGGAAACAACGATAGTAATATTTAATTTTCTTAAATGTCAATAATATTTTACTTTTTAAAATGACGAAACATTCTGCGTCCGGCTTAAGGCCAAAGACGATCACGCTTGCAGGACAACCAGATTGGGAGACCCTGCGATATACCGAAAGGGAGATCCTTGTCAGGCGGGACACAGCATGGCAGAAGGAGGCAGATGACTGCCAAAGGGGTAGGGCAAGGCAGGGGAGGACCGACTTCGTCTCATGCTAAAATTGGCACTGGAGTTCAAGAGGTAAGGCTTGAAAAACTACTTTTCTTCGATTATTTTCCCGCTCTCTTTTGTATCATATCCTCCCAACGCGTCAATTTCTTGCTGGAATCGACGCGTCGCCAAGGTGTCCAAAAATACTTTCATGCCAGGATGTGAGTGCACATACGCCGTAGGAATGACCAAGTCATACCGCTCTTCTTGCAGTGGAATAAAATCAAGATCGTATAATTGGGCCACAGCCTGTGCTCCGATGCCGACGTCCGCCTTCCCTTCAGAAATATATCGCCCAAGGCCAAGCTGCGAAGAAGCAATTGTTCTGTATCCCTTCACGATTTGGCTCGAAATACGATGACGAGCAAGTAAATGATCTAACAGCAATCGAGCTCCTGCCCCTTTCTCTCGATTGACTATCCGTACATCCGGACTGGATAAATCTTCAGGGCCATGGATTTTTTGAGAATCCTCCACCCTTAACAATAAACCCTCCTGCCAGGCAGCAAACCTGACCACGGTCACGTCTTGACCTCTTAAATACCTTTTCAAAAATGGAAGGTTATACTCTCCGGACAGGGGATCTCTCATATGAATCCCGGCGATGTGGACGTTTCCCTGTTTTAATGCGTGCAAGGCCGCAAGACTTGCCATGGTCCACCCGACGACCGGCACGTTCCCCCCTTGCTGACGAACATGCTCTCCCACTAAATAAATGGCGGGATCACACCCCGCTACGACGATTTGCCTTTCCACATCCTTCTGACTTTTCAGGAGTTGCACATAGACTGAACGCCCAGAGCCTGCTTGATGTCTTTCCTGAGACAGTGTCCCTAGAATCAATCCATCCGCAGGAACCGTATAATTCAGGACATCTCCTAATTCCAGCACGGGCTTAGCCACCAGACGATTCCCTACCAAGGCTAACTTGACTCTGGTAGATTTCAACACTCTAGAATGATCTGCCAGTAATTCCGCCTCAAGAATTTCTCGGCTGTCATTCAAAGCAAACAGATCTTCAACCGAAGTTCCCAACGTATGAGCAAGTTGCAACGCCACTTCCGTACCCGGAAGATATTGATCCTTTTCCATGGCATACAACGCTTGTCGTGTAATGCCTGCACTCTGCGCCAACTTTCCTTGGGACAGACCAAGGGCAATCCGCATTTCACGCAACCGGTTCGTCACTCGTCGTTGAAGCGGGGGAATACGCATCGTCAATTGCCAAAACAAATGAAATGGATAAATGATAGATGTAATGTATAAGAGTATATCAAAAACAGTTACAACTGCCTTTTCTTAGGACGACGGCAAGAATCCTCCTGCATAACGCACCCAGTCTGTCAGCGAAGGAGTGAACATTGACAGAAATGACACATAGAGAACCACCCAGCTTCAAGAAGGTTTTTAATCCAAACATTGAGGAACTCGTTAAGTGCTCTCGAAAAAGCCTTACACAAGAAAAACTGAAAAACAAGAGGAACTCGACGATCATCTTCACATGCTCAAACACGTAAAGGATCGTTCCTTGATTTGGAGGCACTTATTGCGTTAGCCTGCTCTCCTGTTGGTTGCTGTACGATTTTGAAGCGTAGGATTTTGAAAAAGGGAGTCTGCCAGATGCCAGAAAATGCTTATGTCCTTATCAATGTGCTACCCGGACAAACTGCAAATGTGAAAAATTTATTGGCGGAAATCGAGGAGATTAAAACCATTGACGCCTGTTGGGGAAAGCCCGATATTTTCACCAAAGTGGAAGTGGCAAGCCAGAAAGCGTTGACTCAATTGGTCCTCACCAGAATCCATGCCATTGAAGGAGTGGCCCAAACCGACACCCACTTGGTCTACACGCTTCATGAATAATCGCCTTTACGGAACCGGAACCCGCCTTGATTTCAATAAATTCCCGCCTGACGTTGCAACCACCGTACATAGAGGATGATCTTGGTGACATCATCAGATGTGGCCTCGGCGATTTTTGGCATATTTCCAAACTTCCAGTGGTGAGCTCGGACGCCTTGCATGGCCGCTCGCATGAACGCAAAGTCGGCATGATGGGAGGGCTCATAAATCTTATGTGCCAATGGTGGCCCCATGTTCGTCCCTCTACCTGCCATACCATGACAGCGCGCACAGAGGCCGTTGAACCGTTCTTCCCCTGCTTGATATTCCTCCGGAACCGGCTGCGAAGAAGCCCGAGGCGCAGTCGTTTCCTGCACGACGTTGCCATGAGAGGCATGGTTTGAACTCGATTCCCCTTGTCCATCAGAGCAACTAACAAAACCCATCAACGCAGCCGTGCCGAGCCACACGAATTTTGTCAGCGGTTTCATCTTGAAACGTCTGATCATGGCATGCTGAGCACGTTCTGGCATCAATCTGCTATGACACAAGTCGACGGTTATGGACCCGAGGCTCTTGCCGCATAAGGCACGGGATCTTGGAAGCCGGCATCTTGAAAACCTTGTAGCCGAATCACGCAACTATCACATTGCCCACAGGCCAAGCCAGCCGCCTGAGGATCATAACAACTGTGGGTCAACTCAAAGGGAACCCCCAAGGTCCATCCTTGTTGAATGATGTGGGTTTTACTCAAAAGAAGGAGCGGCGCTTGAATCCGAACCGTCTTGCCATCAATTCCCGTTTTCGTGCCGAGCTGAGCCATGTATTCAAATGCACGCAAAAATTCAGGGCGACAATCCGGGTATCCGGAATAATCTACGACATTGGCCCCGATGAAAATACAAGAAGCCGCGACGACCTCGGCATAGGCCAAGGCCAAGGCCAAAAATATTATATTTCGTGCTGGAACATATGTGGATGGAATGCCTGTCTGCCGTTCTTGGTCCGACCGACTTTTCGGAATGGCTCCTGAGCCGACTAAAGCCGAACCACCAAATTCGTGTAGATCCACTTGAAGAATTTTATGCTCGATCGCCCCTAGCCATGCCGCAATCTCTTGTGCCTTTTGAATTTCAGCGTAATGGCGCTGTCCATACCGAACCGTAAGCAAATACAGGGCGTACCCCTCGTCACGAGCCATTGCGGCCGTCACGGTCGAATCAAGCCCTCCACTGGCCAACACTACAGCTTTCATCGTGCCTCGAATGAACTTTTCATGGGGTCAACAGAATTTTTCAACACGAGGCGAGGTTATCCAGGGAAACGATTTTAGATAAAAATAGGGTCAACAGAAGAGTAAAAAGAAGGCGGTGGGCATAGGCCATGACAAGTCACTGGTCAAGGTTAGATCCGGTGCTCTCCTCGTTCAATTTTCTCAAACAACTCGATTTTTTCCTGGCATTCGACACAGAGTCTCGCAGACGGCATAACCGCCAGTCGTTTTTCGCTAATTTCAGTCTCACACTCAACGCAGATACCATAGGTCCCTTCTTCTAAACTCACCAACGCTTCATCAATCATCTGCCGTTCTCGATTGCGTTTTTCTTGAAGAGAAATGCCCATTTCACGTTCTAAATCCAACAAGGCTTGGTCTCCACTGTCCATGGCCGATTCAAACCGCCGTTGCTGCTCTTCCGTCAATGATTGGCCTAGTTGGCTTTGAATTTCCTTCATGAGCTTGACTCGTTTTTCCAGCATAATCTTCCGTAATGACACCGATCGCGAAGAGGGCAACTGCTTGGGAGTTTTGGCTAGGGGCTTTTTTTTCACGGCCGTGTCCTCAGTGACTCTTACTTTTACCGAACGCGAGGCAAATTTTATCATTTGGCTTTTGGAAGGCGAAGACGATTTCGCCTGAGGAGTTTTGGATGAACGCTTGGCGACTCCAGTCGCATGTTTCTTTATGGATTTGCCTGCCATTTCACGTCTCCTTTTCCAACGCAACAACCACCCTTGTTCTTTACTCCATCGTTCTAAATAACGACCTTCGCCTAAGATTTAAAGGTAAAAAATATAGCAGTTCAAGTATACGTCATCAAGGAATAAACCTCGCAATCCTCAATTTTTTGACGTCCTTGCAAAAACAGCAATTCGATCATAAAGGCACACCCCACAATTTCTGCGCCTAATTGCCGTAATAAGTACACGGTCGCAGATGCAGTTCCTCCAGTCGCTAAGAGATCATCGACCACCAGCACTCGTTCTCCCATCGTCACGGCGTCTCGATGGATAGCCAGCGAGTTTGCCCCATATTCCAGATTATATTTCACCTCAAACACATCGGCAGGGAGCTTGCCGGGCTTGCGGACAGGAACAAACCCCGTCCTCAAATTGTACGCTAACGGGCTTCCCAATATAAAGCCTCGAGACTCAATACCCACAATCTTGCTGATAGCCTCATCCCGATAGCGCACGGTGAGGTCATCAATGACCTGTCGATACCCTTCGGGATTTTTCAATAACGTTGTAATGTCATAAAACACAACACCGGGCTTGGGAAAATCGGAGATCTCGCGAATTAATACTTTATAATCCATATGCAATCCTTTCGGTCTAGGTCCTATACCCATTCATCGGGCGCTATTGAAAAAGCCTACCCTGTTGGTCCTAAGCCTGCGCCGAGGCGACCGCCAAGAGATCTGGACAGGCAACACGAGCGGGACAAGTTTGGAACCATCCTTTCCCTCCCTATCGTTGGTGTCATCAGCGACTCTCTCAATACACCATCTCAAAGGATGAACCTTGTGCACTCGGGGCTATCCACTCCACCTGAATATCTTGAACATACGCTAAGGATGGCCCACGTTTGACGGTTTCGAGGAATTCATCCACGAGAACTTGGGGCCCTTCGACTTCCGTTTCCACTGGACCATCCGGCAAGTTTCTCACCCACCCACTCAAACCACGCCTGACAGCCTGAGATTGGAGAAACGCTCGAAAGCCCACTCCTTGCACTCGGCCTTGGGCCACGACATGAGCCCGAACGCGATTCTGGTTTTTCCCAACCTCCCCAGGCATAATCTTGTTGGAATCGCTCAACAGAGCGTTACGAAACCTGCCCCCATAAATAGGCACTCAGAAGTTTAGACGTGTTCTCCGCATCGCGAATGCAATCCGGAATTCCTATTCCATCATACGCCGCCCCTGTCACATACAGTCCGGGATGAAGGGCAACACGTTGACGAATTCGTCGCACACGATCCCGATGTCCACGGGTATATTGGGGCATGGATCGAGGCCATCGATACACTTCCACCTGGGAAGGTCGGCTTTGAATGCCAATCATTGTTTTTAACTCATCACGGGCTCGTCTCGTCAATTCCGCATTGTCTAAATCCAACAAGTGATCTCGTCCACGCCCGCCCAGATAACACCGAATCAGACATTGACCCGAAGGCGCTCGTCCTGCCCACTTCATTGATGACCATGTCGCCGCGATCAATGAACGATTTTCAATTCGCGGCACCACAAAGCCATAGCCACAAAGCTGATTATTGACAGCTGGTTCAGAAAAGACCATTGAGATGGTCATCGTAGAGGCATAAGGAATCTCGTCTAGGGCTGCCGCAGCTTCATGGTCAAAAGAGCGAAGAACGCCTGCGGAAATGTACGCAGGAGTCGCAAGAACCACGGCCTCTGCTTCCAATTTTTCTCCCCTTTCCAACTCAACCTGATACGGTGGATGAGTATGGGAAGTATGGGAATCGAGGGACGGATGCACCGTCCGCATGTCTGTACCTCGTCGCAGGGACACTCCGGCAACGGAAAGCCTGTCTGTTAACCTTGTGATTAAATCACCCAACCCACCTTGTAAGGTTGTAAACAAGGTCCGGGCAGCCGTCACACCAGGCTTGTGCGAGAATCGCGCCCGTTGCATGGCCAACGCTCCTTTGAGGAGACTGCCATGTTTGCGCTCCAACTCGACAAGTTGCGGAAAAGTCGCATCCACGCTTAACTCATTCGCATCACCGGCGTAAATCCCTGCGACTAAAGGCTCAATGAGGCGATAAAAGGCCTCAGAACCTAGACGTCGACTGAAAAATTCAGCCAATGTTTCCTCATCTTTCGTGTTGGGACGAGCAGGAATGACCCAATCCATTCCCATTCGTGCAATGCCGGCCCAGGAGACCACCCCACTATGAAACAAGGGCCCCACCTTCGTAGGAACCATTGAAATAAGACCTTGCGGGAATTCGCGCAATCGTCCTTTTGAATAGGTAAACGTTTGAGCATTCCCTTGATTGGTATTGATCAATTGCGAAGTCAGCCCCAACTTTTCACAGAGCGCAAGAGCTGACGGTTTGGTCGTGAGGAATGAGTCAGGACCTCCCTCCGTTACCAATCCATCATGACGGTTCGTGAGAATTTTTCCACCAAAACGAGCCTGCCCCTCCACCACCGTACACTGAAGAGGCTTCCCCATGATTCTTGCTTGCTCCAGTAAGGCAAACGCAGCAGAGAGGCCTGAAATCCCTCCTCCAACAATCACTACTCGTTTAGGAGCCGCCATGATGCATCACAGTTTCCGGGAAGGAGCACGAAGAAATTCAGGCTAAGCTGATCGAGTACTATATTTGTGAACAAACTCAATGGCAGCCTCGACATGATCGACAGGGGTTTGGGGGAGAATCCCATGACCGAGATTGAAAATATGCCCTGCCCTATTCCCGGCTCTGCCCAGAATATCCTTGATGCGGCGCTCAAGCTCCGGCAGAGGCGCAAACAAGACCACAGGGTCGAGGTTGCCTTGTACGGCAACATCGAACCCGATCCGAGCCCATGCTTCATCAAGCTCAACATGCCAATCCAGCCCCAAGACGTCGCTGCCTGCACTGCGCATGAGAGGCAAGAGCGTCGACGTGCCCGTTCCAAAATAAATGATCGGAATCTCTTCAGGTTTTAAGCGATCAATCACTGATTGTACATGCGGCAAGACATATTCACTATAGTCACCCGGAGACAAGCACCCCACCCAACTGTCAAAAATTTGAACAACCTGCACTCCTGCTCTAATTTGATTTTCTAAATACATGATGACCACATCTGAAAGTTTGTGAAGTAAGGCATGCCACTGAGCAGGCCGATGGAACATCATTTGTTTCGTGTTGAGATAGCTTCGTGAGCTCCTCCCCTCGATCGCATAGCTGGCCAAGGTAAACGGAGCTCCGGCAAAGCCGATGAGAGGCACGCGTCCATCCAACATTTTTTTTGCCAAACTCACAGCATCGGAGGAAAACCGAAAGGCGTCCCTCTCCACTTGTCGTAACCGCGTGAGGTCGTCTTGATGCCTCACGGGATTAAGAATGACTGGACCTTCCTCTTCACGGAAGGTCACCTGCAACCCCATTGGCTCTAAGGGCAAAAGGATATCCGCGAAAATGATGGCAGCATCCAGGGCAAAACGTTCGATGGGTTGAAGCGTCACCTCGGCAGCTAATTCCGGAATCTTACAGACATCGAGGATACTATGCTTTGCCCGAATACGCTGATATTCCGCCATATAGCGCCCGGCTTGTCGCATAAACCATACTGGCGTCCGATCCACGGGTTCACGGCGGCAGGCTTTCAAAAAACGATCATCAGTCATAAGGGGAGGGATTGTAGGATGGGAGGAAAGGACTGTCAATGGAAGAGAAAAACTTCCAGTTCCAGAAGGCAGGGTTGACGACTACACAATGCTAGAACCACGCTTCATCAACAGACTTGGTTTCCGCAGGAGGATGAACGGACCGGCCCGCATAGGCTTGCGTGATCGTTCGACTTTCCACTGTATAGTCTGAGGCCTCGGCAAGATCAAGAAGCCGCGCATCACCTTCCTGTAATTCAATCCGATAATGATCGCCCTTGAGAGAAAACCACTCAATATAAGGATGCGGGGCAAGAAGAGGATGCGGATCAAAGGAAATCGAACTCACGGTGCCGATTTGGGGATTGGCTAAATCAAGCAAACGCGATGCCGCATTCGGGTCATCAGCAAATTGAGAATTCTTAAAGGAAAAAATCTGACCGGCAATATCAGACTTGAAATCCCCATGCAAATAAAACTCAATCGAACCAAGGGCGGCAAAAATCATCTTCCCGACCACAACGCCTTGCGTGCGATTATCAAGATAACCCTCCTTGACCCATCGATATCCACCAAATTTTTCCGCCATATACCCTTACCGTTTCATAGAAGGTTTCCACACGCCGACACCTACTCCCTACGACCGGGACACCGGTACAGGGAAACCAACGGGTGAGCATGCGACAACACCTTAGGGCTTACACAGCCGACACTTCACTTGACGCATGACTCCAGCCTGTTCCAGAGCGTCCAAGGCCGTATCTTTATCAGGATATTCAAACCATCCGCCTTCCCAAAAATCAGACCGTGTAGGAATCGAAGGAACTTCAATGCACCGTTCTTTATGCAAAACAGCCTCATCGACAGATCTTCGAATATTGATCCACAGAGCCATAGGCTACTCCTCGCAATGAAAAATTGCGCTATTAATCTTCAAGAAGTTGCCATTCATCTTTTTCAATTTTGACCTGTATTCCGGTCCGAATTTTTTTTAGATCTTCACGATCGAACAATTTCATATACCGTTCGATGCGATCAGGATCATCAATCCGTTCTACTTGTTGCAACCCACTTGCCAACCGATACGTTCTTACCAGAACAGCCATCTGCGACCCTCCAACGCGTTAGAATAAGAAGAAACTTTCAAAACTATACGTTTCTAAAGAAGAAACCTGCAAGGCGTCAAGAGCAACCACCCCTCACTTTTAATTCATTAGGTGATGGCCAACGGCATTGTCAATCCTGTATAATAGACTCAACCTCATCATACATCTATGAATTCGTAAAAAGGGAGTGAGCCGGTCCATGCCTGTTTATGAATATCAATGCAAGACCTGTGACCATAAATTTGAACTGCTCCAATCCGTCAATGCGAGACCGGAAGATACCTCCTGTCCCCAATGTCACGAAGTCAATGCTCAGCGACTTATGTCTGCGTTCGCTTCCCAGATCAAAGGTGATCATAAACCTGGCTTTGGGGAGATGAAAGCCTACGACATGTATAATGAGAGAATGGATAAATTTAAAAAACTTCCACCTATCATGGGTGGCGCACGTGTCGCTCCCGGCGCTCCCAGAATGACCCAACCTACGGATTCCTGTTCTGGAGAAAGCTAGCGTTCACTCAACTCACCCTGCACGCTTTGTCACCCCGTGATTCCCTGCACAACTAACAACGGATTGACGATCTGTCTTTTGTGGGATTGTCCCCCGGTCCATTGCGATCACCTGACGTCGTCGTTCAATGAACACGAGTTCCGCTAACAAGAAAACCGTTATGCGCTCTATTCGTGGAAATACCATGGTGCCAGAACTTCTCATTCTCGTGGGGTTCTGGTTGACAACCTTGCTGACGTTTGGTTTGCCGGTGCTTGGATCGACCGAAGAATTAACTGGCTCGGCGTTAATCGTGGGCAATGGTCCGGAACGGTATGCGATTGAGGCCTTGGCAAAAAACTTTGAAGCCTTCCATCCCAAAACCTCCATTGATTTTTTCTGGCACCAAAATGCCAGGCCAATTGAAGAAGTTCGGAAAGGCGATGCCGATATTGCCGTGACAGGTCAAGCAGACAATGATCTCCCGTCAACCACCGTAGCTTGGGATGGCATCGCCGTGGTGACAAATTTTGCCAATTCCATTGAAGAAATCACTCGAGAGCAATTGATGCAGATTTATGCAGGCAACATAAAATTTTGGTCGCAAGTCTACGAAGACGGACCGGAGGCCAGAATTTCGTTGATTCATCGAACCTGGAACCAAAATATTCGCCAACCCTTTGAAAAATTCCTGGGCCTTGAAAAGCACACGGGAAGTCGAGCAAAAGTCGTCGAAAAAGAAACCGAGACCTTTAAGACCATTAATGGCGATCCCTATTCCATGTCCTATGTCTCGATGGGACCGGCGTTGCAAGCGCGTAAAGATGGATATGGCGTGACTCTGCTATTCGTCGATGGCATTGAGCCTGAATACCAAACTGTCCTCGACGGCACCTATCCACTTCGTCGACCAGTGGTCTTTGTGACGAACCCCGGTGCCTCTTCCGTCGCCCGGGCCTTTTTAGAATACGTGTTATCACCTGACGGACAACGAGCCATAAAAAGAGGCGCCAGCGGTCTCTTCCAAGACAAAACCAGCTCGGTCATTCAATACTACCCCCTCAATCGAGAGTAATCCCGATTGAGGACCAGAGCCGCTCTTGACAGGCTCCTCACCATCCATGGTACATAGCCCTCGCCCCACAGACCCCGACATGCTCTCCGGCAATTCATCTCCCAGGAACAATTTGCCGTACTGGGGATTCTTGAAGCTACTCAAGCAAAAGTAACGATATTTCTCTCGACACCCTTGAGGTCAGCCCATGTTCAAAAAAATCCTTGTAGCAAATCGTGGTGAAATCGCAATGCGGGTCATTCGGGCCTGTCGTGAACTCAACATCGCCACGGCTGCAATGTACGCTGAATGCGAAGCGGCGGCGATTTATGTCAAAAAAGCCAATGAAGCATATTTGGTAAGCCCCGGTCCGGTCCAAGGATTCTTGGACGCCCGGCAAATCGTCAACTTAGCCAAACGTATTGGAGCTGATGCGATTCATCCAGGATATGGGTTTCTGGCGGAAAACGCCCAGTTTGCGCATTTCTGTCGAGAGGCAGGCATCACGTTTATCGGACCGACTCCCGAAGCCTTAGAACTACTGGGAGACAAAGTGCAAGCCAGAGAACTCGCCAAACAGATCGGGATCCCCGTGGTTCCGGGAACAGCGGGCCGAGTTCAAAACAGAGAAGAAGGCCTGGAATTCTCTCAATTCATCGGCTATCCAGTGATGGTCAAAGCCTGTGCTGGTGGGGGAGGGCGTGGACTTCGTGTCGTCCATTCCGATGAAGAATTAAAAGAGGCATTGGAGTCCGGATCTCGGGAAGCGTTCGCGGCCTTCGGAAACGCTGACCTCTTTCTTGAAAAATATATTGAGCGACCTCATCATATTGAATTTCAGCTTCTCGCGGACCAGGAAGGGCACGTCGTCCATCTGGGCGAACGTGATTGCTCAATCCAGCGGCGCCATCAAAAAATCATCGAAATTGCCCCCTCCTTAATCCTGGCTCCTCAACTCAGGGGGCAAATGGGCGACGCCGCGATCGCGCTGGCCCGCGCCGCCAAGTTTGAAAACGCCGGCACTGTCGAATTCTTATTGGATCAAGATGGCCACTACTATTTCATCGAAATGAATCCACGAATTCAGGTAGAACATACAGTCACAGAACAAATCTCCACCATCGATATTGTGCAGAGCCAAATTTGGATTGCCGCAGGCCGACCGCTTGTGTTCGGGCAACATGAAGTCACCCTTCAAGGCTATGCGATTCAATGTCGGATTAACGCGGAAGACCCTCAAAATGAATTTCGTCCCTCTTCCGGCAAAATCACGGCTTACTTGTCTCCAGGTGGAATTGGAGTGAGGATCGACGGCGTCGTGTACAAAGACTATACTGTTCCCCCTTACTATGATGCGCTGTTGACCAAAATGACGGTACAAGGCCGGACCTGGGACGAAACCGTTCGGCGAACCCACCGATCACTAGAAGAGTTTGTGTTGCGGGGAGTTAAAACGACCATTCCCTTTTTGAAGAACATTATGGAAGAACCCGATTTTCGATCGGGAAAATTTGACACGTTGTACTTGGACTCTCACCCGGACCTCTATGAATACGACCATGCCTTGGTATCAGAAGATCTTGTGGTAACCCTCTCCGCTGCCATTGCGGCATATGAAGGGTTATAACACCTCATTCCGTAACGAGTATTTTTAACGCAAAGGCATCTTATGGGAAAGAAATCAACATTCTGGGACAAGTTCAAAAGACGCTCCGGGGCCTCACCTCGAAAGCGACGGAAGACCAAACGTCCGGACATATTTGAATTGGAAGCCTCGCCCGGCCGAAAACTGCACCTCACGGACGTCTCCTTACGAGACGGGCATCAATCGTTGTTAGCGACGCGCATGCGCACGGAAGATCTGATCCCGACGGCAGCACTACTGGATGCAGTAGGGTTCTGGTCCCTGGAAGTCTGGGGAGGCGCAACCTTCGACGCCTGCTTGCGATTTCTCAAAGAAGATCCATGGGAACGGTTAAAAACCTTCCGCCAAGCAGCCCCCAACACCAGATTGCAAATGCTACTCCGCGGGCAAAACCTGGTGGGGTATCGGCATTATGCGGACGATGTCCTGGAACAATTCATTGTCAAGTCCGCAGAACATGGCATTGATGTCTTTCGTATTTTCGATGCCCTGAATGATATTCGAAATCTGAAATCCGCCATCAAGGTGGCCCGGCAGTGCAACAAGCACGTGGAAGCCACGATTTGCTATACGGTCAGCCCCGTGCACAGCCTGCATCACTTCGTGGAACAAGCCAAACGGCTGGAAGATCTGGGCACCGACACCATTTGCATCAAGGATATGGCCGGACTCTTACCCCCTTTCGAAGCGTATACGCTCATCAAACATTTGAAGGAAGCGGTTCGTGTGCCTATCCATCTTCATACGCACTACACGTCGGGCATGGCCTCGATGTCTTCGCTCATGGCGATCCTCGGCGGTCTCGATATTTTGGATACGGCCCTGTCTCCGCTTTCAGGCGGCACCTCTCATCCCCCCACTGAACCCTTTATTGCGGCCCTGCAAAAGACCCCGTATGACACCGGACTGGATCTCTCGCAGTTCCCCCCCATCACGGAACAACTGCGAACGGCAAGAAAAAAGTATCACCAATTTGAAAGTGATTTCACGGGCGTGGATACGGATGTCTTGTTATCCCAGGTGCCGGGCGGCATGATCTCGAACTTGGCTTCTCAGTTAACGGAACAAAACGCTATAGAGAAAATGAAAGAAGTGTTGGAAGAAATCCCACGGGTTCGCAAGGATATGGGCTACCCCCCATTGGTGACCCCGACCAGTCAAATCGTCGGCTCACAAGCCACGCTGAATGTGATGACCGGCGAACGGTATAAAGTCATCACCAACGAAGCCAAAAATTATTTTTTAGGACTCTACGGCAAACCACCAGGATCTTTGGATTCAACCACAAAAGAAAAAGCGATTGCCAATGACACCCCTATTTCAAACAGACCGGCGGATAACCTTGACCCTGAATTAGAAGAAGCCGGCAAAGAATTGAGCGAGCATGACGTCTCCGAGGAAGATGTGCTATCATATACGCTCTTCCCTTCCGTTGCGTTACAGTTTTTCCACGAACGTGAACGCGGGCAACTACAGCCCGAAGTCCTTGAGCCACCAGGAGGAAGAGGACAAGGAACTCCATCGTCCCATGATTTACATCTCGCGCCTATCGAATTTACCGTCACCCTCCACGGTGAATCGTATCATGTACGGGTTTCTGGCTCCGGACGAACCATCGACGGGAAAAAACCCTACTATATCAAGGTCGATGACAAACTCGAAGAAGTCTACCTGGAACCGCTTCAGGAAGTGTTGGCGAGTGGACCCGAGGCACCCATCTCAACCGGTACCGCCAAGGGGGAACGCCCCAAACCGAGTGGCCCGGGAGATGTGACGACTCCTATGCCAGGCCGCATTGTGAAAATCCTCGTCACAGAGGGCTCCCAGGTCGCTGCCGGCGATCCGGTTATCGTGATTGAAGCGATGAAAATGGAAAACCGGATCACTGCACCAATTGAAGGGAGGGTGAAGGCGATACATGTCAACGAAGGCGATCTCGTCAATTGTGATGAAACCCTGATCCAACTCGAATAAGCTGCCCATTCAGCAAGATGGATCGACTCAGCCGCCGTGTTATTTTCCTCTTGTGACACACTGCACCTCTTCTCCGCTTCGCATTCCCTTCCACGTTGACCTGCTCCATCGACACGCGGTTCACACCACCACTGTGAACGGATATCCCCTTGCCTATCTAGACAAGGGACAAGGTCCGCCTGTTATTTTGATTCATGGGTTGGGAGGCTCCATGTGGCATTGGGAACACCAACAAGTCGCGCTCACCCCATCGTATCGGATCATTACGCCTGATTTGCTGGGCTCAGGACTGTCCGAAAAACCTGAACTCATATATTCTCCAGCCTTTCTCCTTGATACCTTCCGCACGTTCATGGACAATCTCCAGATTCAAGAAGCCATATTAATCGGCAGTTCCATGGGAGCCGGTCTCGCAATCGGGATGAGCCTGAAGCATCCGGATCGTGTCACTAAACTCGTGCTTATTGGGGGATTGCCCGCCAATCTTCTCGACAACATTCGATCTCCAAGACCCAAGCACTTCATTGAACACCGGCCGTCACTCTGGGTGTCGAAATTGGGAAATTGGATAACCGGCCGATGGTCCACCAAACTGATGCTGGAAAAAATCATTCACAAGCGTGCTCTGATTTCCCCGATGGTCGTGGAACGTGCTCACCACCTTCGCTCTCAACCTGGATTCTTAGATGCCGTGTATTCACAACTGGATCAACTTCCAGAATGGGAAAGGACTTTTGCACCCCAATTAACAAACATCGTCCAACCCACGTTCATTATTTGGGGCGCACACGATCAGATCTTTCACGCCTCCGTGGGGCAAACCCTGCAGACCACCATTCCCAACAGCTCGTTTCTGGTAGTGCCGAATTCTGGGCATATCCCGCAGTGGGAGAATCCCCACTTCGTCAACCCTGCCCTCCTGCAATTCCTTGCTGACAAGTTAACATAGATATTTACCGGCAGCATTACGGTCATCCTGTGTTACGACCATCCTGACGCTTTCCTCTTGTCATCTTGAGCCTTTTCTTTGTCATACTGAGCGAAGCGAAAAATCTCTACTGTAGACAAGACAATCTCACTTGCCATGCATTTCTTGACAGCCCTTCAATCTTGTCGTATAAATTTTCTAATCAACGATTCCCCTATTCCCAAGTCGATCGTACCAAATAGCAGGGCAGTCTCACTCATCATGGGAAGTTTCATACGATACCCTCTCATTCTCCCTAGCCTTCTTGTTGGACTAGAGCTCAGTGGATCTCCTTCATTCAACACCCAGGAGGATTCAGGGTTCTCCTATCAATCCATTCCTGTAGCCAAAGGCCCAGCCACTGCCGGTGCAGGCTCGACCATTGCCTTTCGAGATTCATCCCTCGCTTTGGCTGGACAGGGGATTTCCCAAGGAGGAAAAACACTTCGTTCCATGCAGGTAGCCAAAGGGGTTTATCACTCCAGGACCTTACCGAGACAACAGTCAACGCGCACATCATCAGTGTGGTCCCCTCTCTTGATACGAAAGTATCCGAGCAGCAAACCCAGTACCTCAGTGAAAAGAACAATGGTCTCGATGCGAAGGTCTATCTCTATACCATCAGCGTCGATACCCCATTCGCTCAGGGATGCTTTGCCGCGGAAGCGAAGATCAACAACGTGACGTTTTTGTCTGCCTACCGTGGCGGAGACTTCGGCCGCACCCATAGCCTTTTATTAGACGGCCCTCATTTACTCACCCGTGCGGTGATGGTGGTGGATAAAAACAATATTATCCGCTCTCTGCAGATTACCCCCAACCTTGCGAACATGCCGGACATGGAGGCGGCTTTCACTGCAGCACGAGCCAGACTCTCACAATCTTGAGGCACTGTGAGTTTTACGAAGCACCTGCAGAAGTTGGCCAAGCCAATTTGGGATGCACAACTTAAGCATCCCTTTGTGATCGCCTTGGGGAAGGGCACCCTGCCCAAACACAAGTTTCAGTATTATATCTTGCAAGATGCCCGGTATCTCGAGGAACTCGCCCGTCTATTCGCCTTGGGCGCACAAAAAGCCCAAGACCTTGATACGACCTTTCGCTTTGCCAAACTTGCTGAAGAAACCATTGTTGTCGAACGCGGATTGCACGAAACCTACGGCAAGCAATGGAAACTCACGGCCGCTGACATGCGAAACACGCCTCTTTCTCCGACAAACTACGCATACTGCAGACACATGCGAAGCGTGGCCCAAACCGGCACACTGGTGGAACTCACGGTTGTGGCCCTTCCCTGCGCATGGATCTATTGTGTCGTGGGCCAACATCTGTTGCGAAAAGGCCCACCATCACCCAAACACCCCTATCGGAATTGGTTGTTGTTATACGGATCGCCTGAATTTGCCGAAGTCACCCAATGGATGCGCACATTGGTTGATAAAGAAGCCAAACGGGCTGGCACGGCCGAAAAAAAACGTATGAGCGAAGCGTTTCTGACCAGCTCACGCTATGAATGGATGTTTTGGGATATGGCCTGGCGTGAAGAACAATGGCCGGTCTAACCGTCAACTTGGACAACGAGAGGAAAACTTGACCGACAATATCGCCTTTCACGTTCTTGCTCAATTCCGAAAAAAGTCCTGAGTCCTATCAGCAATCAATACGTCGTGACGTCACTCGCTTTGATGTTTTTTGTGGTTCCCGTTGGGATCCTAGCTCAGGATGACAGACTGGGTGCGTTATTCAGGATGCTGTCTCCGACGCTTGTCCCCGGCGGGAATGGTCAACAAATGAGTGAACCCATACAAGGATGACAACTTTAGGGTTGCGTGCAGGATTCCCACTCCAGGGTACGGCACCTGTCCTGCAGAACGTTCTGAGACTCCCTCGCATAAGAGTTGGCTAAAATTGACTCCGTCGTCATTTTACTCTATGGTGTTGCTGCTTTCCTTCTCTAGGATGATGGAAGTCATGTCTTTGCAGACCTTGGCAACGATTTCAAGCTGTTTTCTTTTAACGAATGGTGTCTTTGTTTTTGCACTAAGCCGTCCTGTTCTCACCAACCATCGAGCCAGAGATTCGCCACTCACCAATACCCAGACAAGAGGGGAAGATCGCCAAGCGATTGAATGGGCGTCACCGACCGCTTCCTCTCACTCCTCCTCAAATACCACGGAGACACACGCCCCTGATCTGAGCGGAACTTGGGAAATTCAAGAAGAGGACAAAACCTATCGCGCAATGTTGGATGCCCAAGGCAATGGGCCGTATACCCATGAAGGGGGTAGGTTTACCACAACGAAACTGGATGGACGCCTCTGGTCCGGGAAATGGATTCAAACTGAAAACGATCGCGAAGGAGAATTTGAAGTCCTTCTCTCAGAAGATTTTCTAACAGCCGAGGGGGACTGGTGGTATCTCCGTGTCGGAGAAGACCTCAGCATTCCACCGCGACTCCATGGCGGCTCCTATTTCTTCAGGAGACTTCCAGAGCGTACAAGCCTATACGCCCCACAACGCCCGTAATCGCTTTCCTCCTGCCTGATCGTTGAGCACCATACCGACCCGCTTTCCCGTTTGCTTGCAAGGCACAATTGAACTGGGTAGGATACCATAAAGAACCATTTTGCAAACCTGCCCATGATCTCGATTGCCCTACAGCGAAAACCACAGCTTCTTGTCATCCTTCTTCTTATCTGTATTTTCTGTTTTCCTTCCACTTCTCGAGGAATAGACCTTGCGTCATTCGAGCAAAGAGTCACGGAATACACCGTAAAAAATGGCTGGACTTTTATTCTCATAGAGCGACCCGTGGCTCCGGTTTTTGCTTTCATGACGGCTGTGAACGTGGGGTCGGCACAAGAAGACGCGGGAATGACCGGGCTTGCACATATGTTTGAACATATGGCCTTTAAAGGCACGCCTCGCCTCGGCACCAAGAACTACACCGAAGAGAAAAAAGCCTTGGAGGAATTGGAACGGGCTTATCTGGCTTATCAGGACGCCAAGTTAGGTTCCACGTCCGATGCTCAATACATCGAACACTTATCGACCGTCTATAAAAGCAAGCAACAAGCCGCTGCGAAGTTTGTAAAGAAAAACGAATTCGGGGACATCGTGGAACGAGAGGGTGGGGTGGCATTAAACGCGTTTACCAGTGCCGATGTGACGGGATATTTTTATGCCCTCCCAGCCAACAAAATTGAGCTTTTTTGTTTCTTGGAATCGGAAAGGTTCTTGCACCCCGTCTTCCGGGAATTCTACGAAGAACGAGACGTCGTCATGGAAGAAAGACGCCTGCGCACGGAAAGCCGCCCCATTGGCCGTCTCCTGGAACAATTTGTGGCCACGGCCTTTACGGCTCATCCCTATCACCATCCGGTGATTGGCTATGCCAGCGACATTCAATCCTATACCATGACCGATGCCGAACAGTTTTTTGAAACCTATTATGTCCCGTCCAATATGGTCACGGCGATTGTTGGAGACATTCACCCGGATACCCTTATCCCGCTTCTCGAAACATATTTTGGTCGGATCCCTAGTAGACCAAACCCTTCGCCATTGAGAACCGTGGAACCACCGTCAATCGCAGAAAAAGTGGTGACGCTGAACGATCCGTCTCAACCATTTTACCTGGAAGGCTATCATAAACCTGCAGCCACACATCCCGATCAACCGGTTTTCGACGCGATCAATGATATTTTAACGAATGGACGGACCTCCCGTTTTTATCGTTCATTAGTTCGGGACAAACAAATCGCGGTCGACGCCGGTGCCTATGCGGCGTACCCGGGAGAGAAATATCCGCACCTGTGGGTAGCCTATGCCGTCCCGGCACGCACGATCTCCAACGAAACCATTCAGCACGCTCTTCGTGAAGAGTTACATCGCATGACAATCGAAGATGTCACGGACGAAGAATTAGCCAAATTCCGGACGAAGGCTAAAGCCGGCCTCATCTATTCCTTGAAAAGCAACCTGGGATTGGCCATGAGACTAACGGACTCCCATACCCTCTTTGGTGATTGGCGCGAACTGTTTCGCTATATTCAACGCGTTGACCGAGTCACGAAAGCGGATATCCGGCGGGTCGCCCGGCAAACGTTTATTGCATCCAATCGAGTCGTGGCACAAATCGAAACCGTGCCCCCGTCTGCTACACCCATACCAACGATGCGCCAAGAAGGACCATGACGTGAGAGAAGACACGTTACGATATCTCAGGCTGACCCATAGGCCACGACATGGCGTGCCATTGTTGATCGCATGTACCGTGATGGTTCTCTCGCTGACCACGCAAGTGTTCGGTCAGGTTGATACGGTTGAGAAACTGCAATACCCCCCTCTCCCGGACATTCACGTTCCCCAGCCGACTCGAGTCGTGTTGGACAACGGCATGGTGGTGCTGCTCTTGGAAGATCACGAACTCCCGACCATTCATGTTTCGGCACGCATCCGAACCGGATCACGCCTGGAACCAGCCAAGAAGGTGGGAGTCGCCTCTCTCACTGGGACGGTCATGAGAAGCGGAGGCACAGCCAAGCTCGCTGGAGACCAACTCGATGATTACCTCGAAGGACAGGCTGCTTCTATTGAAACCGGTATTGGAATAACAGCGGGTTCTGCTTCGATGATGTGTTTGAGCAAAGACTTTTCCGAGGTCTTTACCGTATTCGGTGACGTCCTGCGAAATCCACGATTTGATCAAGGGAAACTGGCCATCGCCAAAAACCAAGTCATAGCAGGTATTGCCAGACAAAATGACGATCCCGATAGCATTCTCTCTCGAGAATTTGCGAAGTTGGTGTATGGAAAGGATTCACCCTATGCTCGGGTCGAGTCCTATGCCACCGTCAACAATATTTCCCGACAAGATCTTATCGGTTGGCATGCGAAATATTTTGTCCCCAATCGTACCATCTTAGGCCTAGTTGGAGATTTTCAAACGGAGAAAGCCTTACACTTGGTGAAACAGGTGTTGGGGACGTGGCCACAAGGGAAAAAGTTTGACGATCCGATTGTCCCGTACCAAAACTCCACGACGAGAAGCGTCTATTACATTGAAAAAACCGACATGACCCAAGCCAAGATCATCATTGGACATTTGGGACTCACGCGAAAACATCCGGACTACCATCCTGTGGTCATTATCAATCAAATCATATCCGGCTCTTTCGGTGCTCGGCTCTTTTCCAGTATTCGTTCTCAAAAAGGGTTGGCCTATGACGTACATGGTGGGATCGGATTTGGGTGGGACTATCCGGCAACCGCTAATTTTTCAATGTCCACGAAAACGGACACCACGCAAGCGGGCATTGACGCCTTACTGGACGAAGCCCGTAAAATCATGGAAACGGAACCTCCAACCGAAGAGGAAATCAACAAGGCCAAGGCCAGTCTGCTGAATTCTTTTGTCTTTTCAGTCGATTCTCCCAGGAAGGTCCTTGGGAAATTTCTCACCTATGAATATTTCGGGTATCCTGCTGATTGGCTTGTCAGATTCAGAACAGGCATCGAACAAGCAACCGGGCCACGCGTTCGGGAAGCGGCTCGCAGGCACATTAAACCGGATCAGTTTGTGATCCTGGTCATGGGGCCTCGACAGGGTACGGCACCTGCCTTGGCACGGTACCCTACTATCACGGAACTCAGCATTGCCATACCCAAATCGTACTAATGGTAGAATCAATCACAAATTGAGGAATCCGGTTTCGGCATGAGGCACTGATGCACTTCCGAAATGTGATCCAAAATTCGATCCAAACGCTTATCCTCTCTTGTCTCCTCCTCATCAATATCGCGGGGTGTACGAGTAACCCCTACACGAACCAATCCCAATTTGTGCTTATCCCTGAAAGCCAAGAAGTCCACATGGGCAATCAAGTCTACGCTGAGTTTCTCAAGGATCCTGAAGTCGTCATCTCCAAGAACCCAGCCGAAGTGGATCCCCTGAAACGTGTGGCCGAACGGATTATTACAGCGGCCCAAAGATCCAAATACGCCGAACGCGCGAAGTCATTTCAATGGAAAGTCACGGTGATCAAAGATGATGAGACAAAAAATGCCTGAGCCCTTCCAAGCGGTAAAATCGCGGTCTACACGGGCATTTTTTTAGAGGCGCAAAACGAAAACGGTTTGGCGGCTATACCTGGGCATGAAGTCGTTCATGCCTTAGCTCGACATGGCTCCGAACGAGTAAGCCGGCATGCGGCAGTTGGTCTGGGGATGCGACTCACCTTCATGGCCCTGAACATGGAGGACGTCAGCCAGTCACTGACGATGCAAACGTTAGGGGTCGGCGTCTTATTCCCTTTTAGTCGAAGCCATGAATCAGATACGGACTATATCGGTTTACGCCTGGCTGCTGAGGCAGGGTACCACCCTGGAAAAGCCGTGCTTTTCTCTGGCAACGCATGGCAGAATCTTCGAAAGGCAGCCCTCCTGAATTTCTGTCAACGCATCCCTCACACGACACGCGCATTCAAGACCTTCAGCAATGGATGCCTGAAGCCATGGCCATCTATGAACGGTCACAGAAAACTCCTGGTTCTGCATTACCCCAGATCGCTCCCCCTCCATCGACAAAATAGGGTGAAGTCTTCATTCATCAGATGAGAGTTGCTCTTCGTTTGCGCCGATTCATGTGGCTTGGCGTAGCCCTGGTTTTCACCGGTTGCGGAAACATTGGGGAAGCCGTTGTTGAAATTGCCCTCCATCCTGCCAAACCACACATTTTCTACCTCGCGACCAACGATTATATTTTTAAAACACGCGACTTCGGCAGCACATGGAAAAACGTATCAAAAGGCATGACCCATTCGCGCGTGATTTCGCTTGCCGTTGATCCTCTGCTTCCCGCCAACGTGTACGCCGGAACAAAAGGCGATGCGATCTTTAAAAGCTTTAATGGCGGCCACCAGTGGCTATCGCAACGCAAGGGCTTGGAAGGGGTGACCATGACTTCAGTCGTCCACGAAATCAGATTCGTTCCAGGATCGAGCCACCATATCTTTGCCGCAACGTCGATGGGGGTATTCGAAACGGAAAATGCCGGAGAAACCTGGGCCAAGCGTATGGACGGCATGATTGAAGTCCTCATGGTCGTTGCCATCGACGTTGACCCCAACCAACCGCAAACCCTGTATGCCGGCACCAGCGGGGGAGTCTATCGATCTCTCGATGGAGCCACAACCTGGACAAAAGTCAACAACGGGCTAGTGCCACCCGACGTGTTACAATCTTCTCGCGCACTCGGCGTAGTCAAAATCAAGATTGACCGGCATGCTCCCCGCACCGTGTATACAGCCACGTTGAAAGGACTCTATAAAACAACCAACAGCGGAGAGTCCTGGCAACGTATCGGTGAAACCCTGCCCGACCAATTTTTCAGTGACCTCATTCTCGACCCGATGACCCCTGGAGTCGTCTTCGTAGCCAGTCGAGCTGGAGTCCATAAAAGCCGAGACAGTGGCCGAACCTGGGACGCGATCAATGAGGGGCTGACCAATCTCAACATTCGAGCCTTGGTCATAAGTCCGATGGATCCTTCGACCTTGTACGTTGGAACCAATCGAGATGGTCTCTTTCGAACGAAAAACGGCGGCCGGTTCTGGGAACCCGTTCCGTTAGCCCGCACTCAACAGCGTTCATGAGTCGCGTATCATCTTCGCTCGGAATGACCGTCATGTTCCCGTGGTCATCCTGAGCGAAGGTTCTTGTAGGGCGACTTCTTCTGGGCTATCTTGTAGTGGCGGATCTTATCGCGCCTTCCCCGGGCCGCATGAGATGTGACCCTACATATTAATTTCGGGTCATCCTGAGCCACAGGCGCTTGTCCTGAGCGAAGAAACGGATCTGGTTTACAGAGAACAAGCTTCCGCTCTCCGTCTCTTGCAGCGGGCTCAAGACTGGACTATAGTAGAGACAAAAGTTGACAATCTCGCATATAGACCCCACACCCTAAACTCATGGACATCACCCGTCGTACATTGTTTCAACTGGGCGGCCTAGGCACCTTGGCAGGCCTCACAAGCCTCACCAGCGGGTGCGACCTTGGCAGTATGTTTGCCATCCCCCCCCGTGAAACACTGTATTTCACGCCTAATGATAAATTTTATACCGTCAATTATATGGACTCTCCGTATAACTTCACCCGCGATCTTGACCAAGAGCAATGGCAAATGGTAGTGAAAGGCGCCGTCGCCAACCCCATGGTGCTCAAATGGCGGGACCTCCTGAATCGTCAACCATTCGATCAGGTTTCCACCCTCATATGTATCGATACCCTGCCAGGAGGAACGAGTCTGGGCAATGCGATTTGGCGAGGGATTTCTCTGAAAGAATTGCTCATCGAAGCCGGTGCCGATTCTGAAACTGCACGGGACGTCATTGTTCGAGGAGCCGATGCCTATCATGACAGTATTCCCTTTGAACGAGCCATGCATGATGAGGTGATGTTGGCCTATCTTATGAACGGGGAAAAGCTCCCGAAGGCCCATGGATTTCCAGTACGGCTGATCGTGCCGGGACTGTACGGCATTAAAAACGTTAAATGGATTACGGAAATTGAGGTGTATAACGGCGACTATCAAGGCTACTGGCAACGTAAAGGATGGACCGACGAGGGGACGATCCATATTTTTTCCCGAATCGATAGTCCCGGACATTATCAAGACGTCCATGGACCCAACGTTCAGTTCCGCGGCATTGCATTCGGCGGTCCCCACTCCATTGCTCACGTGCAACTGAGTTTTGATCAGGAGAACACTTGGGTCGAGGCAGCCCTTGAACCGCCCGACTCTCCCTGGTCCTGGGTAGTCTGGAACTATCAACGGCCCGATATGCCGGAAGGCACGAGCATGATCTCCGTTCGTGCCGTTGATACCAACGGCACCGTGCAAACCTCAACAATCACTCGTCCCCAACCCAACGGTGCCACGGGCCTGCACAGCATCGTCGTGAACGTGCTCAACGCCTGAGCCCTAAATTCTCACCAATCATGTGGTTGTCGATGGAATGGAGATTGTGATTTGGAACATCTTTCTGATCATGACGAAAAGTGGCATGACACAAAAGGAACCCGAATACGGTGACGTGGAAATACTGCTGGGCGACAGTCGAGACATTCTCCCACAACTTGGCACACGGTCGGTTCAATGTTGTGTGACTTCACCGCCCTATTGGGGTTTGCGAGACTACGAACATTCAGCGCAGATAGGTGCTGAATGCTCTCCTGAAGACTACGTGGAAAACCTTGTGGGGATTTTTCGCGAAATTCGAAGAGTGTTGGCTGATGACGGCACGTTTTGGCTGAACGTCGGCGACGGATACGCTCGCAACGGCGGAACAGGGCATTGCGGTCCCAATGCTCAGGTCGGTAACACGAAGAAACTGATTCAAAGGCGCAACTGTACGGTACCCGATTGTTGGGGACTGAAAGACCGCGATCTGATGGGGTTGCCGTGGCGAGTGGCGTTTGCGCTGCAAGCAGATGGGTGGTTGCTGCGTTCGAAGATAACGTGGGTGAAAAAAGCCCCTATGCCGGAAAGCGTCAGAAATCGTCCCTCGAGCGCGACAGAGGAGGTGTTCCTGTTCTCGAAGACTTCACATTACTATTACGACAATCAAGCCGTCCGCGAAGAAACCGGCGCAAATCTCAAGAATTATTGGCTATTGGGACCCGATTCCAGTGGCACCCCCCATCCCGCCGTTTTTCCGAAAGCATTGGCAAGGCGTTGCATCCTCTTGGGCAGTCGTCCCCGAGATGTGGTTCTTGACCCGTTTTCCGGTTCCGGCACGACCGGCCTGGTGGCCGCCGAACTGAATCGCAAGGCGGTTCTTATCGAACTGAACGAAGAATACGTGGCACACGCCAAAACACGGCTCGACGATGTCGCACAACAGGCCCTTCCCATCTAGTCATAGCCACTTACTTCTCGATTTGTGACATGAAGACACTTGCAGAATTGCGGCGAAGCTATCACGACAAAATTGGCTCACAGATCGTTCGAATTTCCAAGAAAGATGGGCAATCCTATCCGAATTTCGCTGACGGTAGCAGTCAATCCAGCGTTCGTATCGCACATGGTATCGCAACGGCACTTGGATTCCCCATTCGAAAAATCCCAAGCATGACGGGACAAACGGCAGGCACCCTGTTCGAACGACTCACCTGCGAGTTTCTAGAGGACGCATTCACAGCTATCAGACACTTGCGTCCCGGTCGATGGCAATACCGGACGACTCAGACGCAGATTTCCAACTTTGTTCAGTATCGGCACCTGGAAACGCTTGACTCCCTTGTCAGCGACAACCGAAGCCTCTCCACGGCTCTAGGGCATGGATACATTGTGACGCCGGACATCGTTATTGCTCGCTACCCCGCCACGCAAGATGAAGTTAACGTGTCCCAGGCCTTTCTGGATGATTCCGGCGTGGCCTCTCTCACCCCTTTTCTGGATGGCAATCAATCGACAGCCCTTCCTTTCTTGCATGCAAGTATTTCGTGTAAGTGGACCATTCGAAGTGACCGTTCCCAAAACACGCGCACAGAGGCACTAAATCTCATCCGCAATCGCAAGGGCAACTTACCACACATCACGGCGGTCACGGCTGAACCTCTCCCAATGCGAATTGCCTCTCTGGCTCTCGGCACTGGCGACCTTGACTGCGTCTATCACTTTGCGCTGGACGAATTGAGAGGAGCATGCAAAACCATTCCCAGGGGAGAAGATCAATTGGAGATGTTGGAAACCATGATTCAAGGGAATCGATTGCGTGACATCAGCGACCTCCCGTTCGATCTCGCCGTTTAACGTGCTCCATTTGCGACCGAGAGTCGGATTGCCACCAGTCCACAGGGACTACCTTCAAACACCGCTTCAAAAGTCATGAAAACCTTTCGATGCTCCGCGAGCGGTTGTTGGAAAAGATCACGTGGTTAACAATTTGTTATACGCCATCAAGGTGTTGCCAGATCTTCCGCAGGACACTCATAGATCAGACACCAAATGATATAAATATTGAAGCGACCAAGCGGGAGTATTTTCGATGGACGGGAGGAAGCGGAGGCTTAGTAATGAATGATCGCTGGCTGTCAAGGGCGTTGCACGTATCGGCAGCCAGGAACCACGACAGCTTCGAGCCGATTTGCCTGATGCCGACATTGATCTCGGCAAGCAGGCACTCGTCGAGCGAACATCCTGCTGTGACCTAGCCCGATCCAGCCAGGATTCAGGGGTTAGAAAACGCATTACATTTCCGGATCGAGTTTAATGTGGAGTTCGTTGAGTTGCACGTTGCTCACCGCGGACGGCGCGTCGGTCATCAGACATTGAGCTTTTTGCGTTTTGGGGAAAGGAATGACGTCACGAATGGACTCGGCTTTTCCGAGCAACATGATCAGGCGATCGAGGCCCAAAGCAATCCCCCCGTGGGGAGGGGCACCATACTCCAGGGCTTCCAGCAAAAACCCGAATTTTTCTTGAGCGGCTTCCTTGGAAATCCCCAGCAGGTCAAACACCTTGCGCTGCACCTCACTTTGGTGGATACGAATACTTCCCCCACCGATTTCAAACCCATTGAGGACAAGATCATAGGCTTGAGCATGAACTTGTAATGGGGCGGAATCCAAGTCAGGGAGATCGTCCAGACAAGGCGACGTAAAGGGATGATGCAGAACCACATGCCGTTGTTCTGCCGAATCGTATTCGAACATGGGAAAGTCGGTCACCCACACGGGCTCCCACTTGTCTTGATCGATCAACTCCAATTCAACGCCAAGGCATGATCGAAGTCGGCCCAATACCTCATACGTGACGGCCGGCTTGTCCGCGACAAAAAGCATTAGATCCCCTGGACCGGCATCTGGAAACGCCCGTTGAAACAGTTCGGCGTTGAGAAATTTGGCAATGGCCGACTCCAACTGCCACCCTTCGATAATCTTGACCCACGCGAGGCCTTTGGCCCCAAACCCTTTAGCGACGTCAATGAGACGGTCGATCCGATTTCGCGCAATGTCCGCCCCGCCTTTGACCACGAGCCCGGAAACTTGTCCGCCTTTTTCGACCGTATCCCGAAATACTTTAAACTCGACGTGTTTGGCGACTTCGTTCAGATCACAAAGCTCTAACCCAAATCGACGATCGGGCTTATCGGTCCCATACCGCGATATGGCCTCTTGATAGGTCAAACGCGGGAACGGAGACGGTAAAGCAAGGCCCGCTGCTTCTTTACACACGAGCCTCAGCAACTCTTCCGTCACGTTCATAACGTCGTCACGTTCCACAAACGACATCTCAAGGTCGATTTGCGTAAACTCGGGTTGCCGATCGAGCCGGAGATCTTCGTCACGGAAACAGCGAGCGATTTGAAAATACCGATCGGCGCCGCCGACCATCAGAATTTGTTTGAATAATTGCGGCGATTGCGGCAAGGCAAAGAATTCGCCTGGATTGACGCGGCTTGGCACAAGGTAATCTCTCGCTCCTTCCGGCGTGCTTTTCGTGAGAATCGGGGTTTCAATTTCAAGAAATTCCCGCTCATGGAGAAACCGTCTGCTCTGATAGGCCACGTCATGACGCAGCTTGAGTAATCGCTGCATGAAGGGTCGGCGCAAATCCAAATACCGATGTTTTAAACGAAGGGATTCCGCGGCGTGAATGTCGTCTTCGATGAAAAACGGCGGGGTATTGGCGCGATTCAAGACATCCAGCGTGCTGACTTCGATCTCGATTTCCCCTGTCGTCAACTGGGGATTAAACGACGCTTTCGGTCTGATCCGTACCCTTCCGGTTGCGGCAATCACAAATTCGTTGCGTAGCCCGTTTGCCTGGTCGTGCAGACTTGCATCTTTCTCCACATCGAACACGAGTTGTGTGATGCTGAACCGATCACGCACATCGATAAACAACACGCCGCCATGATCGCGGCGACCATGCACCCAGCCCATCAGCGTGACGGATTGCCCCTCTTGCGCGCGTGTCAATGCTCCACAATGGCGTGTACGCTTCACCGTGTTTCTCACCCTTTTCGAGTCGGGGTCCGACCCCGGCCTTTCACGACTCGCCTGGGCCGTTGGGCACTGCCGGAAGCCTGACGAGCCTTGCTGCTTGGAGCCTTCTTTGCCGAAGGATTCGTTGTACGCACGTGCACCGGAGGCCCAGTATCTCTAGCCGGCCGCAAATTTCGCAAGTTGGACTGTGGGGCCTGCACATGAGCGTTTCGGGTCTTGGTCGTTCGATAACCGACCGTCCGCAGGGCATTGGCTTCGGCATCGGTTGCAAACCGACAAACGCCTACGGGCAAGTCTCCCAGGGCAATCGGGCCGAAACGAATTCTTTTGATGCGCATGACTCGATGCCCCAAGGCTTCAATCATGTGCTTGATCTGATGCTTCCTGCCTTCATGAATCGTGAGTTCCAGCCATGAATTGGCCTTGGCCTTTCCAGATTTTTTGATCGCGGCTGGAGCGGTCATGCCGTCATCTAATACGATCCCGTCTTGCAGATTGCGTATTTCCTCATCCGTACACACCCCCGACACTTTCACTAAATAGGTCTTCGGTACATGGTACCGAGGATGGACACATGCTTGTGCCACCTCTCCATTATTCGTCAAAAGTAACAGCCCTTCGGTGTCATAGTCGAGCCGACCGACTGGAAAGACTCGCACTTTTACTTTCGCCAGCAAATCCACAATCGTGGGCCGGCCATAAGGATCGTTCATTGTCGTCACGTACCCAGGTGGCTTATGTAAAAGCACAAAGACTTCGGGCTCAGCCGATTGCACGTGACAACCATCGACCTTCACATGGTCTCTCGACGGATCAATGCACGTTCCAAGTACACGAACGACTTTGCCGTTTACTGTAACATGGCCTTCTCGAATCATGCTTTCCGCCGCACGCCGGGACGCCAATCCGCTGGCGGCGATGACTTTTTGCAATCGAACCATCGTGTGTTTCATAACCTTCTGCGATACAGCTCTGGATAAACAACGTTTCCTCTTCCCGAAAGAAAAAGGCCCTGGTGAAGGCGTGCTATTTCCATTCAATAAAAATAACCATATAACCAATTGATATTAAAGGTTTTATCTTTACTTTGTAACTCGGTGTTTTTATGGAAAATCAATCGTTCCAAGCATCCTAACTCAACACTCTTTGTATTTCTTACGGAAACATTCACGGTCAAGTTTCTGTGAAGTCGATATAAAGATTGGAAATAGTTCGCTTTTCTATTCAGCAATCAAAAATACAGGGAATAATCACTTTTCCGGAACCCGTAGGGAATTTCTGGAAAAATCCTTCTACCCTTTCATCAATCACTTCTTTCATTTACGAGCAAGACCCCGCACTGCGCAAGCGCCCTTCATAGACCTTAGTTGGTTTTTTATCCTTAAGCGTTTCCCGGAGAACAATATCCACCGCGATATTTCGTGTAAAAACCTCGCCGGATACAGTACTAGTACCTAGAACCCCATATGTCGGCATTGAATAACTAGTTCCACTATAACTCCCATACCCCCCGCCATACGTAGAATAAGTTCCAGAGTGAGAGGTCGTACCACCGCCAGTCGAACCATAAATCGGGGTACTTACGAGGTCTTTCTTTGTTTTTCCACTATCTATCCCATAGGAAATAAATGCGACGTAATCCGCCGATCCAATTGACCCAATATCTAAACCTGCCTTCTTAAAACCACTTTCGAATTTTTTCGGTATGACTTCCATTCGAGTGTGTCATCCTTTTCTGACGGGTACGCTAAAACGTGAATCTTTTTGCCTATTAATTTATTGGGCAGTTCGGAAAAAGATGAAATATTTGCTACTAGATAAGGTAGTATACATCCTGAAACAAATACCGCGATCACTAAGGATAAGACCAATTTTTTCATTACTCCCTCCAAGCAACATCTCCGCACTTCCAAGAAGCACGGCAATAGTCAAACAAAAATAGCAGTCAGGTTTCTCAGAGGAAAAGTGTGGCAGAGAACTTTGGATTATGGAAGTTTGGCATAGAGATTAATATAAAATACCAATTAATATATTACATTAATAAAATATAATAACTTATTGTTTTTTAAACAATTATTCCCATTCAATCGTACTTGGCGGTTTGGAACTGATGTCATACACGACACGATTCACTCCCCGCACCTCATTGATGATGCGGCTCGCCACGTGCGCCAGAAAGGATTGCGGCAAGGGCGCCAAATCAGCCGTCATGCCGTCCACACTGGTCACGGCTCGTAACCCAATGACGTACTCATACGTCCGTTGATCCCCCATCACTCCCACGGTCCGAATCGGAAGCAACACGGCAAACGCCTGCCACGTTTGCCGGTACAACCCTTGTCCCTGTAATTCATCGAGAAAAATGGCATCCGCTTCACGAAGCATGCCTAGACGAGCAGGCGTCACCGCTCCAATAATACGAATAGCCAAGCCGGGGCCCGGAAAAGGATGACGATGAATTATGTCGTCCGGCAATCCCAGTTCCTTGCCCAACGCTCGGACTTCATCCTTGAACAATTCTCGAAGCGGTTCGATTAATTGGAGTTTCATCCGTGCGGGAAGGCCACCAACGTTGTGGTGCGTCTTGATCGTCGCAGAAGGCCCTTTGTGGCTGATACTTTCAATGACATCAGGATAGAGGGTACCCTGGACCAAGTAACGGACATTGCCAATGTTCCGCGCTTCGCGATCAAACGCTTTAATGAATTGCCGCCCGATGATCTTGCGTTTTTTTTCAGGATCGGTCGTTCGACCCAGCGCTCGTAAAAATTGCTCGGAGGCATCGACCATACAAGTATTGAGGTGAAACGACCGAAACATCTTCTTAAGATGTTTGGCTTCATTTTTTCGCATCACCCCATTATCGATAAAAACACAGGTGAGTTGTTGCCCAATTGCCCGATGGGTCATGGTTGCCGCCACCGTACTATCGACTCCCCCACTCAGGGCACAGAGCACTTTCTCCTGCCCCACTCGTTGCCGAATCTGGTCGATGGAATCGTGTAAAAATGAAACCATCGTCCAGGTCGGTCTCGCCTCACAAATATGATAGACAAAGTTTTTGAGGATCTGTGCACCGTATGGGGTATGGGCGACTTCAGGGTGAAATTGCAGACAGTAGAGGCGATGCTTCTTGTTGACCGATTTCATCGCCGCGATGGGAGAATTCGCCGTCCGTGCAATGGGTGTAAAGCCGGAGGGCAACTTTTCAATCCGGTCTCCATGCGACATCCAGACCGAAAAGGGACTCTTCTCATCCAGCCCCTTGAATAAATCTGATCCATCCTGAACCATTAATTCCGCACGACCGAATTCTCTACGCTTTGCTTGACCGACTCGCCCCCCCATAGACTGCGCAATGACTTGCATACCATAGCAAATACCGAGAATAGGTAGACCCTCTTTCATAATCTCTTTCGACCATGTCGGTCGCCCGACACTCGTCACACTGGCCGGCCCCCCGGACAAAATGATGCCTTTAGGTTGATTCGCTTGAATCGTTTCTAAGGAAGCCGAAGAAGGAAGGATAATGGAATGAACGTGGGATTCTCGAATCCGGCGAGCAATCAGTTGGGTGTACTGTGACCCAAAATCAAGAATGACAATCGTATCGTGACAGGACGCCATGGAGCATTACATTGTTCGTCGCAGCTAAATCCTGCGCACGATGGACTCACGCTATTCAACGTGCAGCCCTATAGTTGGGAGCCTCCTTGGTGATCACCACGTCATGAACGTGGCTTTCCTTCAATCCGGCTTGGGTTAAACGAATAAACTGGGCACATTGTTGTAATTCAGGAATAGACCGACATCCGCAATATCCCATTCCAGCTTTGAGGCCACCTACTAATTGATACACCATACTGGACAGGGGGCCTTTATAGGGCACACGGCCTTCGATACCCTCCGGTACCAGCTTTCCCGCCACTTGCCCTTCTTGTCGATACCGGTCTTGGCCCCATCGTTCCAAGGCTCCAAGCGAACCCATACCCCGATATTCCTTATAGGTACGGCCTTGATACAAGACCGTTTCCCCCGGCGATTCTTCAGTACCCGCGAACAAAGAACCAATCATCACGGCAGAGGCTCCAGCGGCCAAGGCTTTGGGGATATCGCCTGAATATTTAATGCCTCCATCAGCAATGATCGATACGCCCGTTCCGTTCAACGCCTCGGCACAATCAGCGATGGCAGTCAGTTGGGGGACGCCGGCTCCTGAGACGATTCTCGTCGTACAAATCGAGCCCGGCCCCACGCCAACCTTTACCGCGTCAACGCCTGCATCCACGAGTTCCTTTGCCGCCTCCGCCGTCCCGATGTTTCCCGCCGTTACCTCTAGCGACGAATCGTGTTGTTTGATCATTTTCACAGTATCGATGACACTTTGGGAATGCCCATGCGCCGTATCGACGACGATCATATCCACACCGGCATTGATCAATCGTTCAACACGTTCCGGCACGTCCTCCCCCACACCGACGGCTGCAGCGACTCGTAGCCGACCATGGGCATCTTTACTGGCATTCGGGTATTGAATCTGTTTTTGAATGTCTTTGATCGTGATGAGCCCTTTGAGTTCATATTCGTCATTGACAACCAGTAATTTTTCCATTCGATTCTCATGCAGAATTTCTCGGGCTTGGGCGAGGCTCGTCCCCTCAGGAACCGTCACGAGCTGTCCCTGAGTCATCACTTGCGACACCGGCAGATCCAAACGAGACTCAAATCGCAGATCCCGATTGGTTAGAATACCCACTAATTTTTTTTCGCTCGTCACCGGAATGCCGGAAATCCGGTAGGTCGCCATAATTTCATGAGCGTCACGAATGGTTTGGTTAGGCGCAATCGTAATCGGATCGAGAATCATTCCACTCTCGGATTTTTTCACCTTGTCTACTTCAAGGGCTTGGCTTTCAGGCGACAAGGCCCGATGGAGGACGCCCATACCACCTTCCCGAGCCAACGCAATGGCTAAACGCCCTTCCGTCACGGTATCCATGGCGGCACTCAGAATAGGGATATGAATCGTAATCCGGCGCGAGACGTGAGTGGAACAATTCACCTCACCAGGGCTCACTTCTGATTTAGCGGGCACTAACACCACATCATCAAAGGTCAAGCCGATTCGAGTTTTTTCCCAGAGTGCCATACGCGTGTTCCTTGGAAACGATACACCCCGCTCTGACTGAATCAGAGTAGGAGCTTAACTACGACACGAAACTGTCGATGAACAAGGACTGGTGAGAGAACACGAAAACAGCTTAGCAAGATTTTCGCAAAAAATCGATGGGGCCAATGGCCAGAACTAAAAAAGAAAGGCTCCCTGATGGATCAGACCTGCAATCACAGAAGCCTGACTCGGTCCATAGAGGTTGAGCCCCTATTGTTCTCCGCCTTCAGAAAGGGCTGCAACCGTTTCCTCTTCGTCTCGCAGAAATTCTTCGGCATCTTCAGCCGGCATAAAATGTTGCACACGCATATTGCCGCTATCGACCACGAAGACATGCCCTTTATGATCGACTACGACCCCATAGGGAAAGTTGAATTGCCCGTCGGCATTCCCAAAACCACCCCATTGGGTAATGAAATTTCCATCCCGATCGAATTTTTGAATCCTCTGGTTCCCGGTGTCCGATATATAGACATCGCCTGCGCCATCTACCGTGATCCCCCACGGTGAACGGAATTGGCCCGGCTCCTGGGCTTGGGCGCTACTCGCATGGCCCGGACCGATCCCCCCACCCCATTTGGCGACCAGCTGCGGGAGCACGTTCGTACTGGTATCAAACTTTTGGATTCGATGATTCCCCATATCCACGACGTACACCATTCCGTCATGCTGATCGACGGCCACGCCCCGAGCAAAATAGAATTGGCCATCATTATTCCCAAAACTTCCCCACTGCATGACAAACTCGCCGTCTTCATCGAATTTTTGGACACGGAAATTGGCACTATCGACGACGTACAGGTAGCCACGCACCCGGTCAACCGCGATATCCCATGGGGCATTAAACTGTCCTTCTCCATTCCCACGACTACCGATTTTCATCAGGTAGTGGCCTAATTTCCCATCGAATTTCTGCACGCGATGGTTACTGGTATCACACACATACACATCACCTTTTCCATCGCACGCGATTCCCGTGGGGTTGTTAAAATTCCCATTGGCCGTGCCGAAGTTCCCCCACAACAGGATAAAATTTCCATTGCCATCGAATTTTTGGACACGGGTATTGCCATTGTCGATTACGAACAAGGAACCCTGATGATCGATGGTCAGCCCATATAACGGCGACATAAATTCACCACCATGCAGCAAGGAGGCGCCACGACCGGGTTTCCCCCATTTCGCCGTACACACGTACCCCGAGGTATTCAGTAAAATGTTCGCACTGGCCGGGACTGAGATATTATTGCCAACGTCTTTAAACCAGACATAGACCGTTTTGGGTCCATCACCCGGAGACAACGTAAAGGGAATCGTCGCCCCAAAACGATTTTCCGGTTCAACCTCAATCCATCCCGGCAAGGTCGCACTGGGAGTCATGGGATTTTCAGAAATGAAATATCCATTCACACCGGTATCGACGTCCCTTGCTGAAATGGTCGCAACCACATCTAACGAATTCGTCATATACGCCCAGTGATTCAGGACAAGATCCGGATTCTGTGGGGCAGCCACGTCAATCAAAACAGGCGTGACTTCCTGTTCTTCGGAAAGAGGGCTCTCGGCGTCATTCTCATCAACACTCGTGAGCACGTAATAATAGGCCGTATCATT
Source organism: Nitrospirales bacterium (assembly GCA_963422365.1). Lineage (GTDB taxonomy): Bacteria > Nitrospirota > Nitrospiria > Nitrospirales > UBA8639 > Bin75. Next base: position 1,825,287 of record OY729426.1, on the reverse strand, counting down.
CGTCAATCCAGTATGGGTATAAGGACTCGTCACCCCTTCTATTCGAGTAGCCGTCTCTTGGGTCACACCAGGACTGGTACTAAAATATACGTTGTAGGACACGGCGCCGGCCACCTCCATCCAACTGAGAATCGCTTCTGTATCTCCGGGTTTTCCCACTAACGGCGTGGCAAGTAGGCCATCCTCCGACTGTGCCACCTTGTCGGTTTTTTCTCGGCCTCTGGCGAGTTCCTCTTCTGTCGGCGCAAATTTCAAGACCCGATAATTCCCACTATCCACCACATACACAAACCCTTCTTTATCCACCGCAATGCCGGAAGGAAAGTTTACCTGGGCTTCCGTCAACCCACGGTTGCCCCAAGAGCACAGATAGGTTCCGTTCGAATCGAACTTTTGAATTCGGTGGTTCCCACTATCCACGACATACACATTTCCTAACGCATCGCATGCCACGCCCCAGGGAGATTTAAACTGTCCGATCCCATTCCCTTCTCTCCCCCATTTCGCCAGGAAATTTCCACGGGAATCGAATTTTTGGATGCGATGATTGCCTTCATCGGCAATGTAAACATGGCCGGCAAAGTCGACCGTCAGGCCTCGCGGATAGAAAAATGCTCCATCGAAACTCCCGTCTTTTCCCCATTTCATCAAGGGGGTGCCATCCGACTGGAATTTTTGGATGCGCGCGTTACTCGTGTCCGAGACGTAGAGATTTCCTTGCTGATCCGTGGTCACTCCCCAAGGCACGTCAAACTGTCCGGCCTCGGCACCTCGCCAGGCAAAGCCGAACTTGCCCCAGGCATGCAAAAAGTTCCCATCGGGATCAAACTTTTGGACGCGGTTGTTTCCACTATCCGCCACATACACATGCCCTTCTGGAGAAGTTGCTAACCCTCTGGGATAATAAAATGTGCCTTCTTCCGAATCCGCTTCTCCACCCCAGCGAGCCGAAAATTTCCCATCCTTGTCAAACTGTTGAATGGCATGATTATCGGTATCCGCGACATAGATGTTCCCGTCGCTATCGAGGGCAATACCGGTAGGAGAACGAAATTCCCCATCATCGACACCTTCTTGTCCAACCACCATCACGGGCAAATACGGCGAAGGGATCGACATGACTTCTTCCGATTCACGACTTTCCCCATCGGCAGTCACGACGGTGACCACATAGTGGTAACACAACCCATTGGCAAGGTCGTTATGCGTGTACGGACAGGAAGGGCCTTCGAGACAACTCCCTTTTTCTTTGGTAACCCCGATCACGGGCACAAAATCTTCTTGACTCGCAATCGGACGAGTCAGTTCATTCGGCTTGATGTTGACCCCTTGAGAGGTCTGATAATAGACATTGTAGTACATCGCATCAGGAACCGAATCCCAACTCAGCGTAATAAACCCATTGCCTGCGACAACCTTTACGCCGGTGGGTGGATCCGGGAGCGTTTCCTGCTCGGCATCTTCACCGGCGCCCCAGTCTTTTTCAAGACCTTTGGCCCTGACAACAAACCGATCCCACTGCGGGACACGATCACGATCTATCTCAAGAAAATCCTTCATAACACTCCTCGCAACATTCAAGTCATACTAAAAGGTTTAATCAATAGTTTTTTGACTTTGTGTACTTATTTTATGAATCTATAAAATTTCTCAAATAAAACCAAGCAGTTGTGAAAAACTTTAGCAGGCAGAAATTTCCGACGTCAAGGAAAGCGGACAAATCCGTCGTTTGGAAAAGCGGGCTTTTCCAAAATTCTCAATGCAGGCCCCTGCATAGAACCACGTGGCACTGGTTTAATGAAGAACGCGCGACAAATCCCTAAGATTGGAAATACAGGGTATTCCGTCTTTCCCTTCACTGTCTCGATCAAGGAGCACCCCCGATAAGTGAGCATTGGTGGCCCCATCAAAATCTTCCTTATGATCATCACCCACATGCATGGCCTCTTCCGGCTCAATCACGTGTTGGTCTAAGGCATGCCGAAAAATCTTTGGAGACGGTTTGGCCGACCCTACGATGCTGGAAATCGTGATGGAATCGAACAAGTGACCCAACCGTAACCCCCGGACAATTTCAAAAAACCTCGTATCAAAGTTGGAGATCACCCCAAGCTCATATCCTTGCAATTGCAATTGCTGCAAAACTTCAGGCACTTCTGAATAGATTTCCCATGCATCCGCGGTGCCAAAGGCTTCGTAGACTTCATCGAAGTAGTCATCAAACCCGTCAAACATTCCAACGCGATAAAACACCGCATGAACAATATCAAACCACCAGAGCCTTTCGCATTGCTTTAATTTTTCCGGTTGCTCAACGACAAAAATTGGTGGGGGGGCTTGGAGAAAGGCTTCCTTAAACGCCTGATTTACCTTGGTCACCATCGTAACCGAATTCGGCACTCCATACTTTTCAGCATGATGAAGATAGACAGCCCCTACGGACCCCTTAACGTGAAACAGGGTTCCAACCGCATCAAAAAACACGACTTTTATACGCGATCCTGACATGTCGATGGGAGAGTGAAAGGGAAGGGCGCGATAAGGTCGCGCGGCTCCAATCAGATTTTCGTTAGATGAGTGCGTTGGGTGCGGCCGCATCCCAGGTCGCCGCTGTGGCCGACATGCCTTATAAGGCCTAGAAAGGACCTAACATCTGTCATTCTACTACGTAGGGTGGCATCTTCTGCCGCCAACAGAAGGGATCATGAGATGCTTGTCTGCCCGACAGGCAGGCACCGCTATTTTTTGGTGCTGGTTTTGCGTTGCGCTTGCTCAAGGGCCTTCAAGCGTTGTTGATTTTTTCGGTGTTTACGACGAAGTTCTCGGTCTTTTTCTCGTCCTCTTGGCATCTGTGTTTCCTCTTGATCTTGCCTTGGTGTGATCGTCAATAAAGCCGTAGAATCCCCGTTACAATCGTGAGTGGACTTTATCATATTCATTCCCGTAAAAACAAGCTGGGCTTTGCTTGCGAGGGGTTCGTGCCCATGCTAAAATTAACATATTTTGTGATTTCCCTGCCTATGACTTCCCTGCAACTCAATAAAACTTACGAACCTCAAGCCGTTGAGGCTCGTTGGGGTCAATATTGGATCGACCGGGGCTACTTTGGCGCCGCTGCAGACTCGACGGGGCAACCCTATACGATTGTCATCCCTCCCCCTAATGTGACGGGCTCTCTCCATATTGGCCACGCGTTAAACAATACGCTTCAAGACATTCTGATTCGCTGGCGCCGCATGCAAGGACGTAATACCCTCTGGCTTCCGGGAACCGACCATGCCGGCATCGCTACTCAAAATGTGATTGAGCGTCAGCTCCTGGAAGAAGGCATCCCCCCAGCACAACTCGGGCGAGACGCGTTCATTGAACGGGTCTGGTCATGGAAACAGCAAGCCGGCAATACGATTCTCGAACAACTGAAACGACTCGGGGCTTCCTGTGATTGGTCTCGTCTGCGCTTTACCATGGATAAGGGATTGTCCGAAGCCGTTCGAGAAGCCTTTGTTCGTTTGCATCAAGAAGGCCTCATTTATCGAGGGGACCGATTAATCAATTGGTGCCCTCGCTGTCTCACTGCCCTTTCCGACATTGAAGTCGAGCATGAGCCAATTCGCGGCACCATGTACCACATTTCCTATCCGTTGACTGATGATCCCTGCACTTCCCTCATCATCGCCACCACGAGACCGGAAACCTTACTCGGCGATACGGCGGTTGCCGTTCATCCCGAAGACCCTCGCTACAATCAGCATATAGGAAAATTTATTAAGCTTCCGCTCACCAACCGAGCCATTCCAATTGTGGGCGATTCGATTCTGGTGGATCGAGAATTCGGAACCGGTGCCGTCAAAATCACCCCGGCTCATGACTTCAATGATTTTGAAGCAGGCGAACGGCACCAACTCCCTCGCATTGCCCTTCTGACCCATCAGGCCCTCGTGAATCCTGATACGATTCGAGACGCAGGGGTTGAGCCAGGCGTTCTGGACAGCATTGCCAACCTCCCCGTCACCAAGGCCCGCCCCATTATTGTTGAAGCACTGAAACACCAAGGATTCCTGACCAAGGTCGAGGATCACCAAATGGTCTTGGGGAAATGCTATCGCTGCAAGACCGTTGTCGAGCCGTTCCTCTCACCTCAATGGTTCATCAAAATTCAACCGTTGGCTGACCCTGCGATTGCAGCGGTAGAACAGGGGCACATTCGCATTATTCCAGAAGAATGGTCGAACAATTATTTAGGCTGGATGCGAGGGATCAAAGACTGGTGTATTTCCCGACAAATCTGGTGGGGCCATCGCATTCCGGCTTGGTACTGCACCACGTGTTACCCTGAAGCCCATAAGATTCTCGAAGGTCGAGGCAGTCGCCTCATTCCCTCCCACGCCTCCCCCATTGTCTCCAAGACCGCTCCGACGACCTGCGCAACCTGTCGGCAGGGTCAGTTCATTCAAGACCCTGATGTGCTCGATACATGGTTTTCATCCGCCCTTTGGCCCTTTTCCACATTAGGATGGCCTGCAAACACCAAAGATCTTGAAACGTATTACCCGACTTCGACGTTAGTCACGGGGTTGGATATTTTGTTCTTTTGGGTGGCACGCATGATCATGATAGGCCTCAAGTTTACCGGCAAGCCCCCATTCCGTGACGTCTATATCCACGCACTGGTGCGGGACGCCGAAGGCAAAAAAATGAGTAAATCCAAAGGCAACGTCATCGACCCCTTGACCAAGATGTCGCAATACGGGACCGATGCGCTGCGCTTTACATTAGCCTCGATGGCTTCGCCGGGCAGGGACATTAAACTCTCTGAAGACCAGATCGAAGGCTATCGAAACTTTGCCAACAAAATTTGGAATGCAGCCCGTTTTATCTTGATGAATGCCGATGGGCCATCCGAAATCTGCCCGGTTTCCGACAGACCATTCGTGGATCAATGGGTATTGAGTCGCCTCAATCATGTCACCAACGCCGTGACTGGCCGTCTCGAAGAATACCGGTTCGATCAAGCCGCCGGTCAGCTTTATCAGTATATTTGGCACGAATACTGTGACTGGTATCTGGAACTCATTAAACCCGTGCTGCAAAACGGGGATTCGCCCGCTGCCCGATCAACGCGCGCGACGCTGCTGCAAACATTCGAACACCTCCAACGCCTGCTCCATCCCTTTATGCCGTTTTTGACCGAAGAAATCTGGCAGACAATCCCGCACCAAGGCGAAAGCCTTGTCCGTCAGCCTTTTCCTGTAGCAACCCAAGAATGGGAAAACGCCAAAGCGGAACAGACCTTCACCATCATAGAACAAATCGTCACCACCGTTCGAACCGGGCGTGCCCTCCTAGATTACGCACCATCAAAATCTTTGACGATCTGGGGCACGGCCAAAGATCCTGACGCCATCGCACAGTTGAACGAATCACGACACCACATCGCGCACCTCTGCCGAGGAACGGTCTCTATTGCCGATCAGAATGACTGGCCGACCGATCGTATCCTGCATCTCGCGGTGGGAAGTTTGATGATCGGCATGACACTTGAGGGCGAGGTCGACCTCAATAAAGCGTTAGCACGCATCAAAAAACACACTCAAACCAAACAAAAAGAGGCCGCCCGCCTCCACGGACGTCTGGCGTCCCCGAACTTTGCGGCCAAAGCCGCGCCCGATGTCATTCAAGAATCTAAGGAGCGTCTAGACATCCTGACCGCTGAACTTTCGCTTTTTTCCAGCAGCGAACAACAACTCCAAAAAATGGCGTTCTGAAGTCCTATGTCTTTCACCCCTCTTCCTCCGTTTGAACTCGAATCGCTGGTCAAAGCGGCCTTAAAAGAAGATGCGCCCCATGGAGATATCACCACGCATGCACTTCTTGATCCGACCCTTCATGCCCAAGCCAACGTGGTGGCCAAGCAAGATCTGACCCTTGCCGGCGTTGCGGTGCTCCATGCCGTGTATCAGACCTTGGATGCTGCCGTTGCGGTGACCGCACAATTCGAGGAGGGAGCAACCCTTGAAGCAGGACAGGCATTCGCAACTCTTCAAGGACCGGCCAATTCTATTTTGACAGGGGAACGAGTGGCTCTAAATTTTTTACAGCATCTTTCCGGCATTGCCACCTTGACCTCTCAATTTTGCGCCGCCATCCGACGCTACCCTACGACTCTTGGCGATACCAGAAAAACGATCCCCGGCCTTCGACGGCTTGAAAAATGGGCTGTCTCGCTCGGCGGTGGGACCAACCATCGCATGTCGCTGAGCGATGGCATCCTCATCAAAGATAATCACTTGGTGCTGTTGGAAGCCCAGGGCACCACCCTTCGGGAGGCTTGCCGAAAAGCCAAAAAACGCATCTCCCATCACTTCCAAGTCTGCGTGGAAATTGAGACGCTTGAGCAAATTACTCAGGCCCTAGACGGTGGAGCTGATGTGCTTCTCTTGGACAACATGTCCCCAACCCTCGTCCGGGACGCCCTGAGCCTCATCAAAGGACGGGTACAAACCGAGGTCTCGGGAGGCATTACGATCCAGAACGTGCGTGAGTATGCCTCCACAGGTGTCGATTATATTTCAATCGGGGCCCTCACCCATTCCGCCCCTGCGGTCGACATCAGTCTGGAGATGAGTCCTTTGTTCTCTCAATAGCCTCACGCGAACAGGTCGACTCCCATTCAATCCCTGAAGACCGAACACATTCAGCAACGGTTAACGACGCGAAACCTAGGTCGCCCGCTTCATCTGTTTGAAGAACTCGCTTCAACCAATGTCACGGCCCTCACGCTGGCCGACGCTGGGGCAGCCCATGGAACGGCGATTCTCGCTGAGGCGCAAACAGCAGGGAAAGGTCGATTAGGACGGCATTGGGTCTCGCCGCCTCGCCTCAATATCTATTGCTCGTTGATACTTAAAAACCCAAAAATTTCACGTCACATTTCCTGGATACCGCTTGTCACGGGACTGGCCCTTTCCGAAGCAACCCAACATTCCTACGGCATTGAGATTTTGCTGAAATGGCCCAATGATCTGCTGTATGCTGAAAAAAAGATTGGGGGCATTTTATGTGAAAGCTCGAGTCAAGGGCCTCAATGCTCAACATGCATCGTGGGATTTGGGATGAATGTCAATTGGCGGGAGACGGATTTCCCTGAAGAGCTTCGCTCTCTCGCAACCTCGTGTCATCAAGCCACCCGAGAATGCTATGATCGAAATGTTATTATCGCCGCTATGTTCAACCATTTGGAAAATTGGTATGATCGAGTGGAATCAGGCCAATTCGAACACATTCGAAAATCGTACACTGCATCTTGCGCGACGCTCGGACGAGAAGTGCAGGGGTCTTCTCTTGCAGGACAACCCATTCACGGAACAGCCACTGATATCGGAAAAGACGGGGCGTTATTGGTATCCACCGTACGAAAGGGACAGCCCCACACCCTGGAAATTCGATGCGGGGACGTGCAACATCTCCGATAACGCACAAGGAGTCTCGGTTGACCCATGATGACCGACTCCTGCAAGCCCAACCACGTAGGGAGTTCTCATGCTTCTGAGCATTGACATTGGTAATACCCAAATCGTCTTCGGTGTGTTCGCTCAGCAAACCCTGCAAAACTCCTGGCGCCTCGCCACAGACCATACGAAAACGACCGATGAATATGGCATTGTGTTTGCCTCCCTCATACGGGAATCCGGGATTTCGCCCCCGGAGATCCAAGGGACTATTATTTCCAGTGTCGTCCCCCCTCTGACCACGACTCTTGCATCCATGGTCGAAACCTTTTTGCATCACTCCCCGCTCGTCGTCTCCTCTGACTTTCCCTTTGGGTTGACCCTCGAATATGTCAACCCTCAAGAAATCGGGATCGACCGCTTGGTCAATGCGGCGGCAGCGTTCGAACGCTATCGGACGAATCTCATCATCGTGGATTTTGGAACCGCTACGACGTTTTGCACCGTTACCAGAGACGGAAGATATTTAGGTGGAGCGATTGCCCCGGGGGTAAAAAGCGCAGCCGAGGCTCTTCACACCCATACCGCCACATTACCCAATGTGGAACTGACCCGTCCGAAAAGTGTGATCGGAACCGATACGGCAAGCAGCATCCAATCCGGCTTGCTTTTCGGGTATGCAGGTTTAGTTGATGAGTTGGTAACCCGAATCGAACAAGAAATCGGCCATTCGACAAAGGTCATCGCAACGGGTGGCCTTGCCCCCATTCTTGCGCCGATTTCTCGAACTATTCAAGAAATTCGGCCGTCGTTAACGCTAGAGGGTCTGGAATTACTCTTTCGCCGTAAAAACGGGCAAGAAGCCCCGTTCGGATAGGGGTTCCGACCTTACCGGAACCTTGCCTTCCTTTCGAGTTTTTCCATCGGTTTTTTATTTTTCGGGTTGACTTCACCTGTCTTGATGACTATCTGAACAAGATACTATAGACACGCCATGAAACAAAATCATCCACTGCCAGAAGAAGAACAGGGTGAGGACACGGTGCTTGTGCCACTTGCTGATCACCCCGAAACCGCTTCCACTGACCCCGGAGAAAAATCTCCTGAAAATTCTCAAAGAAATGAAGAAGTTACAGAGTTAAATAACCAGCTTCTCGTAAAAGACGAGGAACTGCGCACCCTCAATGACAAATATTTGCGCCTAGCCGCGGAGTTCGACAACTACAAGCGGCGGGTTCAACGCGATCAAAGTGACACGATCCGGTTTGCGAACGAGAGGTTGCTCAAGGACTTATTGCCTACATTGGATAACTTGGAACGAGCCCTTCAAGCCGGACACGAGCAAGCCCTGATCGAGGGGCTGCTGGAAGGGGTTGACCTCACGTATAAACAGTTCCTCGACACCCTTCAAAAAATGGGCATAAAACAAGTCACGAGTGTAGGAGAAGGTTTTGATCCGGCCAAACATCAAGCCGTGGGGCAGGTCGAATCGTTCGCTGTCCCTGAAAACGTCATTGTCGATGAATATCAGAAAGGTTATTTTCTCCATGATCGGATATTACGGCCGGCGATGGTGACCGTTGCCAAGGCCCAAACGGAACCAAGCGATGGAGAAGCACAGCAATCGAAGGAAGGAGTCGAAGCATGAGTAAGATTATTGGAATTGACCTTGGAACGACAAACTCGTGTATCGCGATCATGAGTGGTGGCGACCCGGAAGTGATTACCAACTCAGAGGGTGGTCGCACCACACCATCAGTGGTGGCGGTGACGGATAAGGATGAGCGTTTGGTCGGCCAAATTGCCAAGCGTCAAGCCATTACCAACGCCGAAAACACCATTTTTTCCGTCAAACGCTTGATGGGAAGAAAGTTCAAATCCAAGGAAGCCCGAACGGCGACCCAGCGGTTGCCCTATAAAATTCTTGACGCCCCAAATGGGGATGCGCACGTGGAAATTCGAGGCAAACAATACAGTCCCCCTGAAGTTTCGGCGATGATTCTTCAAAAAATCAAACAGACGGCTGAAGATTATTTAGGAGAAAAAGTGACCGAGGCCGTGATTACCGTCCCTGCGTACTTCGACGACAGTCAGCGCCAGGCCACCAAAGATGCCGGCCAAATTGCGGGGCTCAACGTGCTTCGCATTATCAATGAACCCACGGCGGCCTCATTGGCGTATGGTCTGGAGAAAAAGAAAGAAGAACGAATCGCCGTGTACGATCTTGGTGGTGGAACCTTTGATATTTCGATTCTCGAAATCGGGGATGGGGTGTTCGAAGTGAAGGCAACCAACGGCGACACCTTTTTAGGCGGCGATGACTTTGACCTTCGAGTCATCGATTGGTTGGTGGACGAATTTAAAAAAGACCAAGGGATTGATTTGAAAAAGGATCGCATGGCACTTCAACGTCTGAAAGAAGCGGCGGAACGAGCCAAAATCGAACTGTCATCGGCACAAGAGACTGAAATCAATCTTCCCTTTATCACCGCTGATGCCAGCGGGCCGAAGCATTTGGTGCTCAAACTCACTCGATCCAAGTTGGAACAATTAGTTGACGACTTAATCACCCGCTCCATCGAACCCTGCAAAAAGGCCTTGGCTGATTCCGGCATGTCCGCCAGTGACATCAATGAAGTGGTGCTCGTCGGGGGGATGACGCGGATGCCCAAAGTCAGTCAACGGGTGAAAGCGTTTTTTGGCAGAGAACCCCATAAGGGAGTGAATCCTGATGAGGTCGTGGCGATCGGAGCTGCCATCCAAGGCGGAGTCCTCAAAGGCGACGTCAAAGATGTACTGCTTCTGGACGTCACCCCTTTATCCTTGGGCATTGAAACGTTAGGGGGCGTTTTCACGCGTCTTATTGATCGCAACACAACGATCCCGACCAAAAAGAGTCAAATTTTCTCCACTGCCGCCGACAGCCAAACCGCCGTCACCATTCGCGTCTTTCAGGGCGAAAGGGAAATGGCCAATGACAATAAACTGCTCGGCCAGTTTGATTTGGTCGGCATTCCCCCGGCCCCAAGAGGGATGCCGCAAATTGAAGTCGCATTTGATATTGACGCGAATGGGATCGTCCACGTGTCAGCCAAAGACATGGCCACACAAAAAGAACAGTCGATTAAGATCACGGCGTCCAGCGGCCTGAGTAAAGAAGAAGTCGAACAATTGGTGAAGGATGCCGAGTCGCACTCCGAAGAAGACAAAAAACGCCGCGAAGCCGTCGAAATCAAAAATCAAGCCGATTCATTGGTCTATGGAACGGAAAAGAATCTTCAAGAGCATGGAGAAAAAATTTCCGAGGAAGACAAAACCAACATTCAAGAAGCAATTGATGGCATGAAACAGGCCATGGAAGGAGATGACGTCGAAGCCATGAAGGCCGCGATGCAAACCCTCACCACCGCTTCACACAAGCTTGCGGAAGAAATGTACAAAAAGACGTCGGCTGAGGCCGCTTCCGGAGACGGAACAGGCTCTAACGATGGGACAAGTGACGCAAAAGAAGAAAATGAAAAAGTGGTCGATGCCGAATTTGAAAAGGTTGAGAAAGAAAAATAATTGTATCCTCAGATCATTTTCCTGCAACGTGCGACTCAACAAGGGAAAATGCTGAGATTGCCCATAGACCGGAAAAGATGGCGAGCGTGACCAAACGAGATTATTACGAAGTTCTTGGAGTCGATCGAGATGCCTCTGATGACGAGATCAAGAAGGCCTTTCGACAGCTCGCCCGTCAACACCACCCCGACCTGCAGAGTGACCCACAACACAAGAAAAAAGCCGAAGAAAAGTTCAAAGAAGCCAATGAAGCGTATGAAGTCCTGAGCAATCCTGAATTGCGGAAGCGGTACGATACGTTCGGGCATTCGGCAGGGCCGCAAGGGTTCGGAGGAGCCGAGGGTTTTGATTTTGGTCGAGGATTCGGTGACATTTTCGGTGATGTTTTTGAAGATTTCTTTGGAGGGGGAAGAGGAGGACGAATTCGTCCCGAACAGGGTAATGACCTTCAATATAATTTAGAACTTTCCTTTGAAGAAGCCATTGAGGGAAAGGAAGCCAAGCTCAAAATCCCAAGATGGGAAGGCTGTGATTCCTGCAAAGGAACAGGAGCCAAATCGGCCGACGCCGTCCAACAATGTCCCGGGTGCCAAGGCACCGGACAAATCCGACTGCAGCAAGGATTTTTCACCATCAACCGGACCTGCGGGCAATGTCAGGGAACCGGACAAATCATTGCGGAACCATGCCCTACTTGCCGCGGCCAAAAACGTGTGTATCGGGAACGAACCTTATCGATGACCATTCCCAAAGGAATCGAGACCGGCATGCGGTTTCGCTTGGCCCATGAAGGTGAACACGGTATGAATGGCGGCCCTCCAGGGGATCTCTACGTTGCGGTCACAGTCAAATCTCATTCAGTCTTTACCCGAAAAGGAAACGACATTGTCCTTGAGTTGCCTCTTGATATGATTACGGCAACCCTGGGCGGCAAAGTCAATGTGCCGACCCTCAAAGGAAAAACCAGCATCAAGATTCCAGAAGGCACCCAACACGATCACGTTCTTCGACTCAAAGGACTGGGAGCGCCTGCCTTCAAAGGTCGTACCACTGGGGATCAGCTCGTTCGGATCAAAATCACCATTCCCACTCAATTGTCGGCAAAACAACGGGAACTGCTGGCCGCCTTTGTCGAAGAATGTGGAACCTCGTCAGATGGTCCTGGGGATGGACTATTTGGTAAGGTGAAAAATCTGTTCGATTAACTCGATCGTCTTTCGCTTTTGCTTCCCCTACCCTTTCCACTCCTTCCCTCACATGCCGGTCTTTTTCATTCAGTCAAACAAGATTTTCAACAACACCGTCACAATTGACAATCCACTTCTCTTTCACCTTTCAAAAAGCCTCCGCATCCGCGAAGGTGAGAAAATTGGGTCGGAGACGAGCACAGGGTTCGAGATCATGCTCCAGGTCACCCACCTCGATTCGAAATCGCTTCAGGCCTCCATCCTTGAAACAATAGCGGGTACCCCCCAACTCCACCGGCCTCAATTGTATTGGCACAGGCCATCCTGAAAGGGACCACTTGGAGTTACCGCCATGAGTCCTTTACTTACCTCAAGGGTGACCGTACACCTACCGGCCAATCGGACTAGAACGGTACAGCAGCGGTGGAAACGGATCATGGTCAACGCAGCCCAGCAATCTGAGCAATGGACTTTCCCTCGAGTCACCACACCCATGAACTTGCCCGAATTGGTTCGGCATGTTCCCCACGAGGCGCTTCAGGTGCGTTATTCGAAGCGGGGGCAAACAAAGCCTCGGGTCCGTTTCCATCGATCACACGTTCCGAGGCACCATTGTGCTGGCCGTCGGCCATGAGGGGGGATGGACGCCAGAGGAAATGGAAATGCAGGAACTCCTCGACCAACGATTTCAAACCATCTCACTAGGCGAGAGCATGCTTCGGAGCGAAACCGCGAACCTGGCAGCGCTGAGCATCCTGCAACATCGTTTAGGGAATTTGGGATAACCGAGTCGGGAACAATTAAGACGAGTGGGGGGCAATCTTCAGGATGGTACCGCCCTCCCCCACGGCCCACCCAACAGTGGGATTGGGGAAGGATAACCCATAGAAGCTAAACGGTTCAGGGAGTTCCAGCTCGCGCCACGTGAATCCGGCATCAGTGGTTTGGAGAAACGCACCGCGCTCTCCAATAATCCAACCTGCACGAAACCCCGTAAACTGGACTTTTAAAAAATCCGGCGGCCTGATACACGGAGACCCGCACAGAAGGGTCCGGTCAACCCATTTCCGCCCCCCGGTAATCGTCTGAAAAATCGCACCCTGGGATCCGACAACCCAACCGCCTTGGGCATCAGTAAAGTACAAATCGAAAAACGTTGTAGCGCTGTCGGTAGGCTGCCGAATCCAGTTTTGCCCTCCGTCTTGCGTAACGAGAATCGTACCAATCGCGCCAACCGCCCAGCCGTTGTGCGCATCAATAAATTGCACCCCAAATAAATCAACCGACGTTGAACTGCTTTGATCCGCCCAAGTCATTCCGCCGTCAGCGGTATGCAAGATGGTTCCCCGATCTCCGACAATCCATCCTTGCGAGGGGTCCAGAAAATATACGTCATAGAGTGCGGCCCCCGCTCCGGCAATCTGGCGTCGCCATTTTTTCCCATGATCGTTCGTATGCAGAATGGTCCCATTTTGTCCGACGATCCAACCGTGTTGGGCATCCGTAAAGTAGATGCTGGTCAACAGGGCCGCCGTGCGACGAGTCACTGTCTGCCACGTGTCCCCTGCATCTTTTGTTTTTAGGACCGTCCCGCCTGCGCCGACTGCCCAGCCGTTGTGCGTACTCACGAAAAAGGCATCGAGGAGTGTGGACTTGGTTCCACTATTCTGAACGGTCGGCACCACGCTCCCTCCGGCTTCGGCCTGACCGGCAAAGCCCGGGAGACAGAAGAGTCCCAACACCATCAACGAAAGGAGAACACGCGGCAGAAGAAGAACGACTTTGACCATGATAGGCAATGGGTTAGTTGTCTTGCGTGTAATCATGGAAAAATTCTTTGTGCGGCAATCCTCGTGAGAGAATCTTGAATTCGCCTGCCACGGCACTCAGCCACTGCTTCCGGGAACAACACCGACCATTTTTGAGCAAATCCCACGACCCACGACGCACGACGATTTCTCCTTTGGTGGGATCTACGTAGAACCCTTCGGGATGCCCGAACCCAAATACATGACGCCGGGGTACTTGAACTTTGATTTCCTTATCCGTCCAGGAGACCACAACGGCCGCGACCCCATTCACCAACACTTCCGTTCGTGAGACGTCTGGCCCCAAGCGATAGTTTTTCCAATCATGCGCTTCGGTATTCAATTCCAAACGCGTGGCCTCCGCGATTTTCAGAAATTCGCCGAACCCTTCACCTTGCAAGGTCACGATTTCATCTATCCCGGCTTCAGTCGGCGAATAGGATGTCACCTTCGGTGTCGTCACGGTAAACGAGCCGACCTCGAAGGCCATCACGTCCTGTTCCTGACAACAGGTCCCATCAGGCTTAGGAATCGTGGCCCCCCGCTTCACCACAATGGGGCCGGACTGAGCACTATAGGGCACCCACACATTGATTTCATCGTCCTGCCATCGGTGAATAATCGCGGGCACTCCGCCGATTTCCACCAGGTTTTGGCCTGGATTGAAATCAAAGGCATAAGCCGTACTCCCCGATTCGGAGAACACGCCGAAATTTTTCCCTTTAATGTAGACTAAGGTTCCGATGGGCCCCTGAGCGGGAAACCATCGTTCGAATCGGGGTTCAACCACCTCAAAATGCCCCAACTTTCTCGTGCGATCATGCTGTTGAAACGTGACAGGACCGCTTGCGGCATGTAACGGCACGTGGGCCACAATGGTGCGTGGAGACCATTTTGAGATCGTCACCAATGTATCTCCGATATAAATCGCATCATGAGGCCCTTGGGTATCGCCAAATTGTTGCCCGCTCAGCACGATCTTGGTTCCGATGGGACCCTTTGCCGGAGAAAAGGAGATCGTGGGAATAAGGGAAACCGGCATGGGATTGCTTTCAAAATATTCGACTGGTGCACAGCAAGATCCATCCGGCAGCGGGTCGGAGGAGGCGAGTTGCACAACCACGTCACCGGACTTGGCATTGGCCGGAATTTTGACCGCGATTTTCGAAGGTCGCCACTTTCGGACTTCCGCCAGAATGCCGTTGATCACCACACGGTTCACCCCGAACATGGTATTGGGATCACGAGACCCTGCCGTATTGCCAAAATTCTCGCCCTCGATCGTGAGCACTGATCCAGGCTCCGCCTCCGGCGGAACCAGCTTGGTAATCTTCACCTGTTGAATGGAAAACCGGCCTGCGACCGTTGTCCCTTGAAGGCCTGACACCGTGACATCGCCACTCTTCGCTTCCAGCGGTACTTTGACCATCACCAGGTCTGGCTCCCATAATTGAATCAACGCTGGCACTCTGTTGAATTCCACCCGATTCTCCGCCGTCGAAACGAATTCTCCGAATTCGGCACCTCCAATCGTCACCGTGGCTCCCGGAGGCCCTGCGTCCGGAAACAATTCAGCCTGAGCGAACGAAGCCACTCCAAAAACGAACAGCAAAGCAAGAGACACGTATCTCATATCGGGAATGCCCTTTCTACCCTTTCCATGGTTACCAATCAGAACTGATACTTCATGTTGAGGCTGACGCCCCAGAATTGAATATCCTCCGTCGTCACATTGTACCGCACCCGATCGCCACGGTTATTGGTGGCGTCGTGACTGCGGAGTTGATCCCCTTCTCTTGGATCACTCTCGAATTCACCGAAATCCGCCCACCGGAACTTGAGCCCGACGGTGACCGGCTCACTGACCCGATAATCCACGCCGGCAAGCACCTGATACCCAAACAGCGTATCCGAGAGCTTGGCCCTGGCGATGCTCGTCGTACCGGCGAGCCTGCTGTTCAGGGCCAGGCAATCTTGAGTATCACATGAACTACCGTCTGGATTTTTAAACGTCTTAATGACGTCTGGGTCATCATTCCGCTTAAATCGATTAAGGTAATCCAGCGACACCCGAGCAACCCCTACGCCAACCCCCACGTACGGTGTAAATTTCGAACCTGTGTTGTAGTCGTAGTACAGGTTGGCGAAAAAATTATGCGACAACACATCATCGACTACGCTAATGACCTCCTCCATTTCTTCCTCTTCCTTCTTTTTAGTGAAATCGACCCCGGATAGGTCCGTTTCGGACTCGTCATCATGGGTGGTGGCGCGATACAGATATTCCCCTTCGATCCTGAAGTCTCCCAGGCGATATCCCAGGGCCAACCCTGCCAGGACCCCGACACCCCCGTCAAAATCATCGGTCCATTTATCCCCTCTCTCTGAAGACGGGTCGCAAGCATCTTGATGGGGAGCATTCCCCACCTGATAACCATCAGGATTGATGATCTTGTCGCATACGGTACCATAATCATTGTCCCTGGCCGATACATCAAGGCCCGGAGCGATCGCCACACCCAAATCCATGCCCATGTACCATCCGTCCTTGGCCCATGCCTGGCCGGAAAAGACCACCAAAGCCGTCATTAACGATACGAGCAAGAATTTTCGCATCACGTCACGCCTCCTTTTCCTCTCCTCACGCTTTTCCTCAAAAAACACGATGCTTCATAAGCAAAAATGAATCTATAACAGGTCATTTTTTTACAGTCAACCGGCGGCACTGGTTACAGCAAGGCGGCGGTCAACCGGGAAATCGTTGCGGACGCAGCGTTTCTGACTTCAATCGCTTCCGCATCCCACAACAGTCTTCCGCGCGTCTTCCAGGTAGAAGTCTGCACCTCCACATAAATCGTGTTGGCCATTCGAATGGCGGGAAACACCGTCGTGTCGGTCAATAATTCACCTTCGCCAAGGCAGGGTTCGATACGATCACACAGACCATGAAAATCATGAAGATCGGGAGAACCCATCGCATGTTCGTTGTCATTCTTCTCTCAAGCAGCAGCCTACGAGTCATTGGGCAAAAGTCTGACAATCAACTCAAGCTCGACGGGGACGCCCAAAGGCAATTCCGCCACGCCCACGGCCACTCGTGCGTGGCGTCCTGCCTCGCCGAATATTGCCACCAGTAAATCCGATGCTCCGTTGATCACGTAGGGTTGCTCCCCAAACCCTTCATGAGAGGCCACGTATCCTGTCATTTTGACGATTCGTTTCACCTGATCGAGAGAGTCTGCAGCCTGACGGATATTGGCCAGCGCATTGAGCAACGACACCTTTGCTGCTTCATAGCCTTCTTCTTTGGAGAGATCGCGCCCCACCTTTCCTTGAAAAATAATTTGCCCGTCACGACTGGGAACCACGCCACTGATAAAGAGCAGGTCGCCGACCTGAACGGAGGACACATACGTGGCCACGGGCGTGGGAGGCGTGGGCAGAGTCAAGCCTAGGGTTGTTACGCGTTGCTCAAAAGACATGGTACGGGGGAGATTACGAGGAACGACGATGCCGACGCAACTGATACTTCCTCACGGCGTGATTATGCTCGGCAAGCGTCGTTGAGAACTCATGGCTCCCGTCATTGCGAGAGACAAAATACAGATACTCGGTCGGCGCAGGATAGAGGGCCGCATGGAGAGCCGCGCTCCCCGGATTAGCAATCGGACCAGGGGGCAACCCGAGGACACGATACGTATTGTACGGACTGTTGATCAACAAATCATTTTTGCGAAGATTGCCGTTAAATTCATTCAAGGCATAAATGACCGTCGGATCACTTTGCAGCGGGATTTTTCTTCGCAGTCGATTATGAAACACTCCGGAAATCAAGGTGCGTTCATCGGGGTGAGCCGTTTCTTTTTCGACCACCGACGCCAAGGTCACGACTTGATGCATGGACAGACCCAATTCCAGACCCCGCTCTTGGTATTCCGTTGTCATGGCTTGCTTGAACCGGGACACCATCGTCGCAATCAACCGTTCCGGTTCCATGTGGCGGGCGAACTGATAGGTATCGGGGAAAAGATAGCCTTCCAGTTCATCGACGGACAGCGACAGCGTTTGAATAAAGACCGGATCCTTGGTGAATCGGAGAAACACATCACGATCGGCCAAGCGTTGCTCCTGCAACAAATCGGCAATCTGCCTCACTGAAAAGCCTTCGGGAATCGTGACCGCATACTGGATCACCTCACCTTTGGTGAGCTTTCTCAGAATAGCCGAGGGCTCCATGCCTCCATGAAATTCATATTCCCCAGGAATGATTTTTCGATCCGATCCGACGAGACGGCCCATCCACGCAAACGCCCAATCGCTCTTCACGAGATTATGCTGACGAAGCTGCTGTGCCACTTCGGAAAAGGACGTCCCTTCGGAAATATCCAAAACAGTGACTTGGGAGGGGTTGCCAACGGGTTGCAGGTGACTCAACAACACGAAGCCTGCACCAACCCCCAGGAGGAGTAAGCCCGAGATGATGATGAAGCCCTTTTTAACCATGGATGACTCAACGGGGAGATCACGCCGACCGTCACAAGCTCTGTTCAATAGGAGGGATCGGGGTTATTTCAGTTCATGAAGCATACGGGAGAAACGATGTGCGAACTCACAACTGGCCTGACACCTGCGCTTCGACCAAGTGAAAAACTTTTTCAAGGGCCTGACCCAATTTTTCAGGATGCTTCCCGCCGGCTTGAGCCATTTCGGGTCGTCCTCCACCCGATCCCCCGATTTCACGAGCCATTTCCTTGATCAACTCTCCTGCCTGCAATCTGTGGGTCAAGTCGGGAGACACGATCACCAATAACGACGCCTTCCCAGCCGCCACCGAGCCTAACGCCATTACGCCCTTGGTGACCCTGTTCCGCACTTTGTCGGAAAGCAGCCGAAGTTCCTGCATGGACAAACCCTGAGCCGCCTGAACGTGAACGTGAATGCCTTGAATCTCTCGAATCCGGGCATCCTCTTTACCGGCGTTCTGATCCAGCAGTTTCAGTTTGAGCTGTTCGACTTCCCGCTCCTTTTCTTTTAACAAGGAGACGAGTTTTCGGGCTTTGGGGACGACTTCCGAGGAAGTGCTTTTCAATAACTCCGCCAATGCCCTGACATCGGATTCCACCTTTTTCCCGTGCTCCAACGCCCCGGTTCCGGTCAGCGCTTCGATTCGCCGCACCCCTGCCGCGACCCCGCCTTCGGAGAGAATGCGGAACGAGCCAATCTCTCCCGTATGCCGGCAATGCGTTCCTCCACACAGTTCCTTGCTGAACTCACCGATACCCACCACGCGCACCCGTTCACCATACCTGTCCCCGAAAAATGCCAGGGCCCCGGTGTGAATCGCCTCCTGGACACCCATGACGTCAGTCCGGACGAACGTGTTCCCTAAAACTTGAAAATTGACCAGCGATTCTATGTCTTCAAGGTCTCGGTTGCCCAGCGGCTTGAAGTAGGAAAAATCAAAACGCAACCGGTTCGGGGCGACCAGCGAGCCGTACTGTTTCACATGGGGGCCTAACACTTCGCGCAGAGCCGCATGAAGGAGATGCGTAGCAGTATGATTCCGAACCGCACCAGAGCGGGTGACTGAGTCAACCATTGCAGCCAGGGGTTCGCCATTGCGAATACGCCCGGTCACCACCCTTCCTTTGTGAAGAAAGAGCTTGCCGCCTACCTTGGTGGTTTCCTGAATGCGAATCCGACCTTCCCTGCCTATCAACGCGCCCTGATCCCCCACCTGGCCGCCACCTTCGGGATAGAAGGGGGTTGCATCCAAGACCAGTTCCACGTTATCCCCTTCCACGACTTCTTCCGCCAAGGCGTCCCCTTTGAGCATGGCCTGAACCACGCTCTCGGATTGAAGCACCTGATATCCCCTGAACTCCGTCGGACGAAGCCGTTGCGCAAGCTCCACAATAAGGGGCTGCTTTTCTTCCATCACGAAGACGGCTGCCTGACGTGCCCGATCACGCTGTGCCTCCAATGCATGTTGAAAGCCTTCGAGATCGGCAACCAACCCCTGTTCACGAGCGGCGTCTTCGATCAAATCCAATGGAAAGCCATACGTATCGTACAGTTTAAAAACGCTCTCGCCATCCAACGACTCACGAATCTCGGCCTTGGCTTCACTGACCATACGATTCAAGATAGGCAACCCTTGATCCAACGTCCCGATAAAGCGTTCTTCTTCCCCTTCGACGACCTTACGAAACACCTCACCCGCTTGGGTCAGCTCGGGATAAACCCCTTGCATCTGGGTTACCACCATGTCGGTCAACTCATACAGAAACGGCTCGATGACGCCCAAAAGCCTGCCGTGCCGTGAGGCCCTCCGTAAAATACGTCGCAGTACGTATCCTCGGCCTTCGTTCGACGGAAGAATCCCATCCGCAATCATAAACGTGATCGCCCGCAAATGATCGGCAATGACCCGCAAGGAACGGTCAAAGGCTTCGGCTTTGCCGTACTGACATCCCGTACGATCGGCGATCGGCGAGAGCAACGGCATGAACAGATCGGACGCATAATTGCTGTCTACGCCCTGGACCACGGCCACAAGCCGCTCAAGGCCCATCCCAGTGTCAATACTGGGTTTCGGGAGTGGATGAAGATTGCCTTCGGCATCACGATCAAACTGCATGAACACGAGATTCCAAATTTCCAAATACCGGTCACAATCGCACCCCACCGCACACGAAGCTTGTCCACATCCTAGGGCCGCGCCTTGATCGATATGAATTTCGGAACAGGGACCACAGGGCCCCGTTTCTCCCATTTGCCAAAAATTATCCTTCGACCCGAGCCGAACGATTCTGGCCGCGGGCACGCCCACCTGTTTTTCCCACAATTCAAAAGCTTCATCATCGTCCTGAAAGACCGTCACCCATAATTGGACGGCAGGCAGACCCAGCGTCTTCGTCAGATAGTCCCAGCTATAATGGATGGCGTCTTTTTTGAAATAGTCGCCGAACGAGAAATTGCCAAGCATTTCAAAAAACGTATGATGGCGACGAGTATACCCGACGTTTTCCAAATCATTGTGCTTGCCCCCGGCTCGCATGCATCGTTGAACGGAGACCGCTCGGGAATAAGAACGCTGCTCTTCTCCCAGAAATACTCGTTTGAATTGATTCATGCCCGCATTCGTAAACAGGAGCGTGGGGTCGGCCTGAGGAAGCAGTGAAGCGCTGGGCACGACGGCATGGTCGGCGGCACGAAAAAAATCTAGAAACGACTGGCGAAGCTCATTGGCACTCAGGGACATAGAGAGGGCAGGGTCCTTTGCGTATGATCATGAATGGCAGATGCGAAGCCTCATGCATTGTTCGTATCTCGTTGCCCATATCGTGCGAAAGAACGAAATACGAGAGGCGCAAGACGAACGCCGAAACACGTTTCACCTGTAGGCATGACGCTTCACGATTTTCAGGCTTTTCCCCGCGTGGGAACTGATTTCTTCTCTGTTGCTGATTCAGCCGAACCCGTGTCTTTCGAAATCGCAACCAGTCCGGCTTGCTCCCGAATCTTTGTTTCAATTTCTCGGGCAGCCTCTGGGTTACCCCTTAGAAAAGTTTTAACCGCCTCACGGCCCTGGCCTAACCGCTCCTCACGAAACGAATACCACGCTCCGGCTTTATCAATGATTTTCTTTTCAACCCCTAGGTCGACAAGCTCCCCGACTTTGGACACACCCTCGGCGAACATGATGTCAAACTCGGCTTGCTTAAAAGGAGGCGCCGTCTTGTTTTTCACCACTTTGACACGGACCCGACTCCCCATCACCTCTCGTCCTTCTTTGATGGACTCGATCCGCCGAATGTCTAAACGGACCGAAGAATAAAACTTTAAGGCATTTCCACCGGTCGTGGTCTCGGGATTGCCGAACATCACCCCGATTTTCATCCGAATCTGGTTAATGAAGATCACGGTGGTCAGGGATTTAGAAATGGCCCCCGTCAATTTGCGGAGGGCTTGAGACATCAGGCGCGCTTGAAGCCCCATATGCGAATCACCCATTTCACCTTCGATTTCGGCACGGGGCACTAAGGCGGCGACGGAGTCCACGACCACCAGATCAATCGCACCACTTCTGACCAACGTCTCGGTAATCTCTAAGGCTTGTTCCCCGGTGTCCGGTTGGGCCACCAGCAGATCGTCGACTTGAACCCCTAACTTTTTCGAATAGGAAACGTCCAGTGCATGTTCCGCATCGATGAACGCCGCAGACCCGCCGACTTTCTGTGTTTCCGCAATGACATGAAGACACAAGGTGGTTTTCCCCGAGGATTCCGGACCGAAAATTTCTACCACTCGCCCTCGCGGCAACCCGCCGACCCCCAAGGCTAAATCCAAGGACAATGATCCTGTGGACACGGCTTGAACGTCATCCGACACATCGCCACTTCCCAGCTTCATGATCGAGCCTTTCCCAAACTGCTTTTCAATTTGGGTCACGGCTAGTCCCAACGCTTTCATTTTCCCCTGATTTTCCGCATTTCGATCGCCCATAACGCCTCCTCAATAATAGAACGCCATCACGTCTCTATCATACTGAAAACCCAAGATGAGGCCAACCATCTTTCGCAAAGAAAAGTCAAACCCTTTCACGCATCCAAGGAGATGTCCCATAATTTTGTATAGACCGCGCCACTTGGTCGCAGATCGCTTTTAAACAGGGTAACCCGTTCAACGGGTAATTGCCCACAGAGAAAGGGAGCCGTGAACACGCCTAAGGTATCCAGCGCTCGCCCGACTTCACGATGGTCCCTTTTGACGCGAGCCACGGTCAGATGAGGCCGAAACGGTCTGTCCTCTTGAGGAAACCCCAAAGGGACCACTGCACAACCGACACACTCGGCCAACGTGGCCAGGTCATCGAGGGCCCCATCGATACCAATCCACAACACACGGGGCAACCGGTTATCCGGAAACACCCCAAACCCATTGAGTTCAATAACAAAGGGGGAAATGTTAGAAACCGCCTGCTCCGCCACCTGACGAATCTGGTCAACTTGACTTTCAGTCGTCTCACCAATAAATGTTCAAGTTAACATGTAAATTTTCAGTTTTACTCCACGATATTCCTGAAAATTTTCTTTTCACAATTTGTATGTTCTGCTCTATGGCCGATTGCAAGGAGGCAGGCAGATCAATTGCCAAAAAGGTTCGTAATCCCATTAGGCCTCGTCAAGAGAAACATTGCACAACCATCGCCGCAAAACATCGAGCGCTCCTTGTGACGACCGGAGTTTAATCGTTTCCCGCTCTCTATGAAACTGGAATTCTTTGGTACAGGATTTCTTCGATGTGGCCAGCCCGACATATACCTGCCCGACAGGCTTGTGTGCCGTCCCGCCTCCTGGTGGCCCGGCAATACCCGTCACGCTCAAACCCACATCCACCTTACTTCTCGTTCGAATACCCTGAGCCATGGCCTTGGCAACCTGCCACTCACCGCCCCGTATTTTCTCAGCGACGATTCGGAAACCCCGCGCAGTTCGATTTTCGCACGATTGCTGTAACACACCACACCCTGATTCACCTATGCCGGACTTCCAGCCACTTTCGTTAAGCGATGCGCAATAAGCCAGCCCGTACAGCTCTCAGCCAAGGCAATGGTGAATCCTCGCGCCAGGAGCTGCTGCCCCACCACTTCTTCCATCGTCTGTCCATTGATGGAGAAGACATGCTGTCCTATTCCGCCGATAATGTCATCCATTAAAACATTAAGTGATGAATTAGATTTAATGTGATGCCCCTTTCTAGGCTTCTTTCTTTCAATTTTCTCAGATCAGACATGTCTGAGTGACACCGAGACTCTCCGAGCGAAGAAGCCAGAAGGCCAAGATGAAAAGGGCTTACGCAAGCACGAGATCTCTTATCCGATTATGGATCTCGGCATCGAGAAGCCCAAAGGTATGAATCATCCTGGTCTCAATGGCCGACAACACAAGTCCTTCTCGCCGAAGCACCGGGAGGAGCGATTCCGTCCCCATTCTACGAACTTCATGGCTGAACCCGGGAAGGCAACAGATTCGACAGCGCCTTCCACTTCAAGGCAACGCCAGGCGCTATTCCAACAGCATTTCGAGGCAGAGGACAGAACCCCTAGGCAGGAACGCCTGCCGGCGCTGATGTTTTCACAAGAAACGATCCTTCCTGTTGATTGCAAGCGCATCTTGATGGATTCGAGGGCCTAGGGACAGAGGCATCAACGCATTTCCGGTCACTCTGGCCACGGCTTCACGGGTGACGTCGTCAACAGTCGGACCGAGACCGCCGGTGATCAGTACGAGCTTCGTTCGTTTGGCTGCATTCGTGACGGCGACACCTATGTCATCAATGTCGTCCCCTACCACGGACTTGTGAACCGGACTTCGATCCCTTGCTCCGCCAGCAACTCGCTCAGAAAAATGGAATTGGTATCGACCCGTCCGCCAAAGAGCAGTTCCGACCGCAATGATTTCAGCCGTGCTCATTGAGAGAATGCAAAGTTAAAGAGAAACAAGGAAGGAAAAACGGAACAACTAAAGATGCAGCCGCTACGGAAATCAAGGGGGCTCGACCACGTGAGATGACACCCCTTCGTCATAAAGCAAAACACTAGAAATGGTACTTCAGGTTCAGGCTGACGCCGAAAAACTCGATGTCCGAGGTCTTCATATCCCCTGACACCGGATTTTTGCCGTCTTTTCCCACGTAGGGATCATGACTTCGCAACGGATCCCAAATGAGATTGTCTCTGAAGGAACTGAATTTGACCCAGCGCCCCTTGAGACCCAGAGACATCGCCTCCGTGAATGCGTAATCCACGCCGAACAGTACCTGGAGCCCATAGAGCGTATCGCTGAGGGTAGTTTGAGCATTGCTCGACGATCCGGCAAGGTTAGTAATATAAGCATCATTCGCGGCCAAGTCATGGCGGGAGGGGCTATCAGCCTCCAGACCTTCCTTAAGCTTCGCTTCATCAGCAGTCCTCGTCCAGTTGCTACTATAGTCCGCTTCCGTAAACCCGACGCCACCGCCAACCCCGATATAGGGCGTGAACCGGCTGGTGTTGATAAAGTCGTAAAACAGGTTCCCGAATAGGTTATGAGAAGTGAGACTGTCGAGACGCTCAAACGGCCCAGTCCCAAATTCGCCACGATTAATCTTCTGGAGGGTAGCGCCAGATGCACGACCAACCTTGACAGTCTGATCGTGTTTTGACTCCCGGTAGAAATATTCCAACTCAACGCGGAAACCGCTCAAGGGGCTGTTCGGGTATTGATCTGCAAAGCCATAGCCTACAGCCGCTCCCGCCAGAATGCCTTGTCCGCCATCGAAATCGGTCCACCAGTCCGGCACGAAATCGCCGGTGTATTGAAAATCCTTGGGGTTACATCCTGTGAGGCCCGGGTTGGTCAGGGCATCACAATGGCTGGCTACGTCGTTGGTGGCTCCCTCGAATTCTACACCCTGGGAAAAGTTGGCTCCCAGGTCACTGCTGATATAGAAACCCGAGCCTGCCAGCACTAAGTTTGGCACAAAAACCCACGTTGCGATGACGAACATCAAAAGTGAAACTATAGCTCTCATCATTTTCCTTTTCCCTCTCTCTTTTTTGATAAATTGTGAATAAAAAATTAGTAATACTTTATATACAAGTAAGAAATTTCAGTCAATAGCGACTACCCTTTCACTGGGGAATGCAAATTCTCACATGGTCAAGGGAATAACCTGCAAACATTAAGTAATACTTGA
The DNA here is from genome assembly GCA_963422365.1 of Nitrospirales bacterium. Lineage (GTDB taxonomy): Bacteria > Nitrospirota > Nitrospiria > Nitrospirales > UBA8639 > Bin75. The sequence goes on along the minus strand of OY729426.1, from coordinate 1,799,538 downwards.
AAAATTCAAATCAAATCAGACCGCCCCGCCTGTACTCGGAAAGACTACAATCGTCGTCATCGCCATGGGGTATAGCGAAACGTGCCGATGACTTTGGCTTGATATCGTGGAGCCTTGGGCCATATGCGGGTACGATGCGCGACACCATCGAATCGCACCTTGATCGGTTTGACCAACTCCTCCCCCTCTTTCAACACGATGTAACTATCATCGGCAAAGGTCGGTGTTTCGCCGAAGATCGTCACACTCACGAGCATGGTTTCCTCGTCGAGAATGCGCTGAATTTCCGTTTCGGAGGGGGGAAATCCGAAATGGCTCGCCATCACGGCCAAGACCGTTCATCTTCGTCATCAAAAACCCTTTGGGGCGCAACTCCTGATCCAACCCGAAACAGGCGAGTCACTTCGGCAACACACGCGCCTGGACGGTCTCAAGGCCCTGCTCGACCGCCCGATCGATCTGCGCTTTCGTCGGAGACACTTCAATCGCCCAACTTTCCAGAGACAGCACACCAAGCCCTCCTAAGGGACAGACACCCTCAAGAGGCATCCAAGAGCTTCGTGGCAACTGTTGTGATCGATAAAACCAAGATCTCGTCAACGGCCAACCCCTCCTCTCGCCGGTGCAAACCGTATACGGCTTTTGACGTAGATTCAAGCCGGATACCGCGTGGGGACACCGCACATGAGCAAAGAACCTCGTCGATGGAAACGAAACCCCACCGCCCGCTCATACTGCGTTGACAACGACGATAAAAAATTGATAGATAGTCCCTTTACAGATTGCTTCATGTTTAGCCTGTCAGGGGAAGGATTCATATGGCTGCAGGAGAACAACCAGCCAAACGGCAATACGTCAATTTCAGCTTTTTCAAGGTCGATCCTGCATGGCGCCGACTCGGGCATGATGAACGACAAGCTGGCAAGCAAGAGTTTATCCGAGCCATTGAGGAATTCTATGGCAAAATCATTGTTGTCCCGTATTCGACGGTTGGCATTCGTGGCGACTGTGATTTTGTGCTCTGGCGCATTACTTACGAGCTCGAACTCTTCCAAGAGCAAATGTCCAAGGCCTTAGCCACCGGGCTGGGGAAGTATCTGACGAACCCCTATTCATACCTCTCGATGACGAAACGCTCGGTGTATGTGGACCACCATGTGCATGAAGGGCAGGAAAGCCGCCGACTGAAGATTACGCCTGGTCGTAGCAAATACATTTTCATCTATCCCTTTGAGAAAACCCGCGAGTGGTACCTCCTTACCAAGGCCGCCCGGCAAGGGATGATGGATGAGCATATTGAAATCGGCCACAAATACCCCTCGGTGAAACTCAACACGACCTACTCCTTCGGACTGGACGATCAAGAATTCGTGGTGGCATTTGAAACTGACGAACCTCAAGATTTTCTTGATCTTGTCATGCACCTTCGCGAGGCGGAAGGGAGTCGGTACACGAAGCGGGATGTCCCCATCTTTACCTGTGTCATGAAGAGCCTCAAGGAAACCCTCGATACCCTCGGCGGGTAATCCAGAGAGAGGTTTTTCCGTTCAAGCCCATTTTTTCACTGCGAGCCGGCCGTTTTTCCTTTCGCCTTCCCAAAGGGAAACATTCACCTAACGGCCTATAAAAACTCTGGCACCCCCGGCAACACATACATGTCATCCTGAGCGAAGTGGGCAAGGCTTTTTTAATATCCTGCTAGCCAACTAACTCATGCAGCAACCGGATTCGTCGGCGTCTCTCTTCCTTGAACCGTCTATAAAAGGGGCGGTCCTGTCTTCCCTTCTCCCGGGTCTCGGACAATGGGTGCGCGGCTATCCCCTCCACACAGCCTGGGTCCTCGCCATGGGCGGATTGCTGGGGATCATTACCTGGGGGCTGAGTCATCTTGGGGGAACCGGCGCGGGATTCTTTTTTGCTCTGCTGATCATCATGCCTTGGTGGTGTCTTCAAGCCTATGCAGCCTCCTTACCCAACCCACCAGGTCAGGTGGACGCCCTAAAAACGGCGTGGCATCACGCCCATGACATTCGATACTTGGGTGGCTTATTTCTCTTTACTGCGTTGACGGACCTCTACATCATTTTGGCGAACCCAGAATACAGTCTCACCCTGTTCTGTTCCAAACCCGAGGGGGTGCCTGGCCTCTTAGCGAAGGCCCAATCCCCTACCCTTCATCTTGCCATTGGCTATGGGTTCCTTACGCTTCGTCCGTGGGCCCTTTTCGTCTACATGGCCTATGCCGGGTTTGGCTTGTGCAATACCGTCGCGAATTTTGCCTGTTTCGGGTACGGGCGCATTCGCACGGTATTTTTTCTTTCGCTGGTTGTGTTTACCATCTACGTGTTTTGGCGTCGATCCTGTTTTCAACCAGCCAGGACCGTCGCAGGGCAGTGAAATACTTGTTGACCCGGTTTCTGTTGTTTTGACAGAGTCTAGTATGGTGTGCTATCCCGAAAACATTGCTCTTCGTTAGGCTCATGGAAGATACTCGTGATCAAGAAAAGGATATCCTGTTTGTCTATCGCCATCCAGACGGCGCCGTCACCTTGTATTCCGATGAAGAATGGGCTCTTGAGCGAGGCCTAAAACTGGAAGACCTCCACGTCGTGGAAATTCCTCGAAAATTGTATGCTGAAGGAACGATTCAAGATGTCCGTGAATACGTTGCACAATATTTGGAAGCGAAAGACGAACAATCCTCTTGACTGTTTGGAGTCCTGTTATGACCACAGCGATCACTCGTTCGCCGCTCACGTTTGAACTCATCGAATCAGTCATCGAGGCCCTTCCCGTCCAAAGCCGGATTATGATCCGTCTGCTCCTGCTTCAGTATCTGGAACCGTCTGAAGAGGATATTCACTTCATTGTGGAGGATCAGCCGGACTCTCGTTTTTCAGCTGGGGAGCAACCCCAGAAAAAAACCTCGCTTGTCGCGGCTATCCATGAAGTCACTTCGCGCATCGGACAATATAGCGGGTTTCTTCGTCAAAAACGCGAACGTCCTTGGCTCCAAGTCGAATGCCTGAAAAAACAAATCGCTCTGACCGATTTAACCATTCTGGCGGCTGAAGGGCTGCTCACTTCAAAATTTCACATTGACCCGGTGGAGCTGAAGGACCGCAAAAAAACCGCCGTGGCCTCACTCCCGAGACCGGAAATCCGCCGGTTAGACCGCGCAATGGAGCAAGAAGAAATCTCGGAAGACGATTTTCACCGTGAACGGTTGCTTATTGAATATCAGACCCTGCTCAGACGACGGGAAAGACAACGACGGCGATTCAACACGGCAAAGCAAGAGTATGAACTCTCGGGGCTCTCTTCTTTGCAAGATCACGAAGTCGCTCATATTTGGGGGATCCCGTTGGGAAGCCTTTCTGCAAGGAAGGTCAAGGCGTTAACCCAATACATCTCTGCTCTGCAAGCAAAACTCGATCAAGAGATCTCGTCGTCCGGCCCTCATCAAGTGTACGCAGATTTCTGGAGAGAGACCCTAAGCGTTCTTTCTAAAAGACCTTCTCAGCGTTCGATTGTCACCTTCATCCCCGGCATCGAGCGAACGGAAGAGGCGTTGATTGAAAAACTCAAAACATTCGCGGACGGCTCTATGCCAGAAGGAAGCGAGTCAAGCTTTTGGCAATTAATCACTCGCATTCATGACAGTGAACACAGTGGCCCCTGGTACAGCCATGCCCGGGCTATCTTTGCCCTTCAACGGTTATTTGCCATTCAATCCGATTCCGAACCCACACTCGATGAACTCGAAGAGGAACTCCTCAAATCCACAAAGCCACAGTCCAAAGATGATGCGCTCCCCGCCCACCAAACTGATGACCAACCGGTTGAACTCAGCGAACAAGCACTTGGGGTCTTGAATGCCCTTTCCGGTGAGATTGACGACAAACGCACTCATTAGTCTTTCGGATTCTCTGAATTGTTGATCGGCGAACCTGTCGTTCTCAAAGAGGCGGCACAGAAATTGTTGAAACGTCATTCCATATGGTATATCCACTGTGGATGAAAATGTCACGTGGCGGTGTAGCTCAGTTGGTAGAGCAGCGGACTCATAAGCCGCGGGTCAGGGGTTCGAAACCCTTCACCGCCACCATTTCTCCAACAGGGCATTCAAAAGGCTTGCCCTCCTGAATCATTGTCTATCGCTCCCCAATTGCTTCAGAATAATAGGTCTCTAACAGGGGACTTCGCTCCTGATCCATTACGACAATTTGCCGTTGATCAAAGGTATTTGCCCAATACAGATAATGGACATGCCCTGCACAGCGCCCATATTCAATGTGGCGTTGTCGCCCATTTGCCTCCTCGTCCGTTTTCTGTTGCAAGACCACTCGGTCCGGAAGCTTTCGCCAAACTTCCTCGGCAGCAGGAAAATGGTTTTCGTACAGAGGAGCCTGCTCGAGTGAACCGCTCTCCTGTTCCGACCAGAAACATGTGAGTCGAGTCTCAATGGGCTCTTCCGTTTGTCCCTGCTGTAGCGCATGCCTGACAAGCTCAACCATACGGGGCTGGAGTTCCATCATTCCAACCAGCAGACCGGAAAACATCCCATGAATCATGAGACGGACATATCCTAACCCCCCGCCCGTTCGACCCATTTCGTAAGACCCATTCTTTCCCCCGACATTCGCAACCACGTTCTCCGAATACACGTCATATTTCGGTAACTTGGCATACACGAAATCTGCACGGGTTCCTTGGCAACAATACAGACCGTGTGGCAAATCGTGCTGCACGTCTTCATGAAACGCCACAGCAGGAAAAGAGGAACCTTGTTTCATCACGTACAAAGGCCCCTCCTCAACCGACTCCCCAAGTTCCGAATACGTCAGGAGCCGTGGATCCGCGATGGGCAGACACCCTCTCGCTTCCAAAGCCCGCTGGAACAACACGCGTCTTCCTAAGTGAACGGCCTTTTCAAAGAGCACGAATCGGCCTGAGGAGACCAGCACTTGCAAAAAACAGTCTAAACGAGGACCAAGACCCGTCCGCTTTTCCAGATCATATTGTTGCTGTGTATCCCGATCTCGTTCAAAGGTAGTCCAACTCCGACTCGGAAGCCCCGGATCAAATTCTGATTGAAACAGGGCTTGCGTGGACACGATGGTATCGAATGCCCCGGGTAGCATGTGTTGAGGAAATTCGCAATGGCGAAAACTTACGTTCTCGAGATGACATGATTGAGCACGCTGCTGCGCCACTTCAATCGATTTCAGTGACCGATCAATGCCCAGAACAGTCATGTTCGGAAGACAGGCCGCGTACCAGATCGTGAGAATACCGACCCCACACCCAACGTCTAACACGCGCTGCCCCCCCTCCAGCACATTCACAATCATGGGGCCGAGCATGTGATAGTAGCCGTATCGCTGGCTGTATAAAACAGGAAGCATGTCGGAAGATGCCGCGAGATCATAAAATTCCTGATCCGCGCCGGTGTCCGCTCCTTCACGACAGGTTTGCGCTGCTTGCTGAAGAAGCTGAAGTCGATCTCCGGATAAGGATTGCCGTTGCCAGGCATAATAAGAATCTTCATCGTTAAATTTCCGAAGTCCCCATTTGGCGAGATACTGAGCAATGTCCAATTTGACCATGGGAGGAACACTGAGCCATAAGCCCTTGGGTAGAGAACGTTGCGAAACGACTAAGGAACCTCTGATTTATGGTGATAGCGGAATGCAGGCAAGGTGTCCCGCAGCGAAACCCCAGGCTTATCACAGAGATAGGTGAGGGTTGAGCAAGGACACCACGCCGCCATGCGCCTGATAGTGCAATAAATCAGAGGTTCCTAAAACTTCGCGGATAACATCATGGCATCCTGATACGCCTGAGGCACAGGATGCGGCTGTCGTAATTGGCCAGATCCAAACCCAACATATTTTTCCGTCGTCAGGGCTTGAAGCGTCAACGGCCCTCTCACGTGGAAATGAGAGGTATTCACCCCCAGTTCTTCACCTAGATCCATTTGCGGCCCTGAATGTAAGCGGGTCGAGGCATTCACCAACACCGCGCTGGAATCCACTTCTCGGACGAATCGCATGGCTGTTTCGTAATGACGGGTCACGATCGTATCGGTATGCCCAGGCCCGAAAGCCGCAATATGCGCAAGGCCTTCGTCAAGATCTTTGACGATTTTAATTCCCAGCGTCATCGACTGCCTTTTGTGTGCCCAATCTTCATCCGTGGCTGCTCGAATCCCCTTATGACCGGTCATTGCCATGATGCCCATCATGGAGACGGTTTTCGGACAGCCAATGAGATCGACCGTAAATTCACTGAGCAACCGCCGAAGAAGGCCAGGCAGCAACTGCCGCGCGATGGCCTGATTGACTAAAATCGTGTCGGCAGCGTTGGTGGCAAGCGGATCCTGAATTTTGGAATTCACCACGACCCCTTGAGCTAACGGTACATCCGCCTCTTTATCGACATAGACATGACACACTCCGCCGTCATAACCTAAAACCGGAACCCGCGACTGCTCCATAATCGCTTTGCGCAAACTCGCTTTTCCTCGGGGGACGACGCCATGAACCAGATTTCGCAATCGGGTGAGTTCAAGCACGCCCTCTCGATCGGGTCGATCCACAAACGTGAGAGCCCCTTGAGGCACGCCATGTTGTTCTGCCGTATCACGCAAGACCTTTGCCACCGCAGCATTTGTCAAAAACCATTCCCTGCCACCCCGAACCACACACACATTACCCGACCGAAGACACATCGCAATCGATTCAGCGACCACGGACGGACCATAGTCGGAGATGACGGCGATGACCCCAATAGGAACACGAACTCGATGAATTTGCAGACCTTCTTGCGTCAACCATCCCTGAGACACTTCCCCTGTGGGATCAGGTTCTTCTGCAATCCTACGAATAAATGTGACGATATCGAGAATAGTGTGTTCCGTCACGGAAATTTGCTCTCTCGCGTTCCGATATTCATCCGTCGCCCACTCTTTGGGAATGGCATCGAGATCCTGTTGATTGGCTGTCAACACGTCTTCAATGCTCGCTTCCAGCTGTTCCGCCATGGCCCTGAGGGCCACAGCACGGTCATGACCCGTCATCAGCGAAAGGGGACGGGTCGCGGCATTGGCTCGTTTTGCAAGACCTTGAACATAGAGCTTTATAGGAACTTCAACCATTTCTTAAAACCTCATCGTGAAAATTTGTAGTAGTAGCGGCACTATCCCTGCTCGGAGACAGGGACAGGCCTCATGGCGCCTTCCGTTCTCTCTTTTGTATTTGTAGCCGCGTGATCTTATCGCGCGTTCTTCCCCGCACGGCATACGCTGCCGCAGCGACAAATACGGAAAGGCCAGGGGCTGCATACGGCATGTGCCAAGCCGTAACCCAGTATGGGCTCTACTCTATCGATATTCAAGAATCCCCGTCAAAACTTCCTGACCTGCTCCCTAGTGGGTGACCCGTTATTGCGCTCGTTCCTATTCGTTTTACTCTTTTGTAAGAAGACATCACAATTTATCTTGCATTAAAAACAAAGGTTATGTTAAGTCTTTTTGGTTTGAGTTGGTGTCACCTAGAGTTCACGCTAGATTATAGATATGTGGCCCCTCTCACTGAAGCATGTTTCGAAACAGTGATTCGCACATGAGTTCCATAATCTCTCTAATCGAGTGGAGGTGAAAAACCCCAATATGGTATCCATTAAAGACATGTTAGAGGCAGGTGTCCATTTCGGACATCAGACCAATCGCTGGAATCCAAAAATGAAGACGTATCTTTTCGGAGAAAGAAATGGCATCTACATTATTGATTTACAACAAACCTCCAAATTCTTTCTTGATGCCTATAACTTTATCCGAGAGACCGTTGCGGCTGGGGAATCGGTCCTCTTCGTGGGTACCAAGCGTCAAGCGGTCGACATCGTTGAAGAAGAAGCCAAACGGTGCGGAATGTATTATGTGACCCAACGATGGCTGGGGGGCATGCTCACCAATTTCCAAACGATTAGAAAAAGTATCAGACAACTCAAGAAACTCGAAGATGCACAAACGGATGGAACCCATGAACGCCTGAAGAAAAAAGAAATTTTGCTTATGGAAAAAGAACGCGGCAAGCTGGAGAAATATTTCAACGGCATCAAGGCAATGGAAAGTTTGCCCGGTTGTATCTACATCCTCGATACTCGCATTCAACACATTACCGTCAAAGAAGCCAACCGTCTGGGCATCCCCGTTGTCGCCATCGTGGATACCAATTGCGATCCCACTCGGATTGATTATCCAATCCCTGGAAATGACGATGCCATCCGATCATTAAAACTCTTTACCGCTCAGATTGCAGACGCCTGTCTTGAAGGCCAGGACCTCCGAAACAAGCAAGAGAGGTCGAGCAGAGGGGAAGAGGACACGATTATGACTGAGTTGATCTCTGCCCGTTCAACCGAGAATCAGGTGGAAAGCATTCAAGCACCTTCCTCATAGAACGGGAACTTCGCCAGCAATATTTTTTTCGTTTACACCTAGCCAAACAGGAGAGAAGGATACACGATGTCCAGCATGGGTACCTTGGTCAAAGAACTACGTGGCAAAACAGGAGCCGGAATCCTTGATTGTCAAAACGCGCTGAAAGAAACCAATTCGGATATTGAAAAAGCCATTGACCTCCTTCGTCAACGTGGTTTGGCTGCAGCTCAAAAGAAAGCCGGACGAGAAACCAAGGAAGGCGTTGTCTCCTCCTATATCCACGCCGGGAGCAAAATCGGCGTCCTTGTCGAAGTCAATTGTGAAACAGACTTTGTCGCTCGCAATGAAGCGTTCCAGGAATTCGTCAAAGACGTCGCCCTGCAAATTGCCGCCGCCCACCCTTCCTATGTCAAACGCGACGAGGTCCCCAGTACGCAAGTTGAACGGGAAACGGCTATTTACTTGGCACAGGCCCAAGAACTCGGGAAGCCTGCCGCGGCTATTGAAAAAATCGTTCGCGGTAAATTGGAGAAATTCTACCAAGAAAGTTGCCTCCTAGAGCAAAGCTTCATCAAAGATCCCACTATCACGATCACCGACATCCTCACACAAAAAATTGCCAGGCTTGGTGAAAACATCACAATTGCTCGGTTCACGCGATATCAATTAGGCCAGGAATGACGCCTGTTCAGTATCACCGCATTCTCCTCAAAATCAGTGGGGAAATGCTGGCCGGGGACCAACCCTACGGCATTAATCCCGACATCCTGACCACTCTCGCCGATGAAATCAGCGAGGTCGTCACTATGAAAATAGAGGTCGCGTTAGTGATCGGTGGCGGGAATATTTTTCGAGGCCTTGCTGCTAGCGCAGGCGGGATGGAACGAGCGGCTGCCGACTACATGGGCATGCTCGCAACGATGCTGAATGGCCTCGCGCTGCAAAACGCGCTTGAAAAAACCGGTATTGCGACACGCGTATTATCTGCCATCGAAATGCGGCAATTAGCAGAGGGGTACATCCGTCGTCGAGCCATTCGGCACCTTGAAAAAAAGCGGGTCGTTATTTTTGCCGCCGGGACCGGAAACCCCTATTTTACGACCGACACGGCCGCTGCTCTACGAGCGATGGAAATAAAAGCCGACGTGATCTTGAAAGGAACCAAGGTCAATGGAATTTATGATTCAGATCCACTCGCGAACCCTTCAGCAAAAATGTTTCATGAACTTCCATTCCTCTCTGTACTCAACAAAAATTTGAAGGTCATGGATGCCACAGCCATTACGCTGTGCATGGATAACCATCTTCCGTTGATCGTGTTTAATCTCACCGAACCGGGCAATTTGAAACGTGTAGTCTCAGGCGAGAAAATTGGGACCCTCGTGAAACAAGACGCGGTCCTCAATTAACCAAGGTTCAGCACGTATGTCATATCAGGCAACAGTCGCAAAGCTGACACAAAAGATGGCAGGGGCCATCAAGCACCTCCAAAAACAACTCGCTTCGATCAGAGGCAGTCGGGCATCCTTGTCACTCCTCGATCAGATTAAAGTCGATTCCTATGGGACACCAACCTCTTTAAAACAAGTGGGGAACCTCTCGATGCCGGATAGCCGATTAATCATGATCCAGCCGTGGGACCCCTCAAGCATGAAAGACATTGAAAAAGCCATTCTTTCCTCGGATCTCGGCTTAAATCCGTCTAATGATGGGAAGGTGCTTCGGATTCCGATTCCTGCCTTAAGCGAGGAACGTCGGAAGGAATTCGTGAAAGTGTGTCGGAAATATGGGGAAGATACGAAAATCCATATTCGAGGCATTCGTCGAGAGGGCAATGATGAACTCAAACACCTCCAAAAAGACTCAACGATTGCCGAAGACGACTTACGACGCGGCGAAGCTGACATTCAAAAAGTCGTGGATGGGAAGATTCAACTCGTCGATGAACTTTTAAAGAAAAAGGAGGAAGAAATCTTAGAGATTTAAGGTCCTGCTCGTGTTCTCCCCCTCTTCTCCAGCCTCCTTGACCACTTCTTCTGAGCTGTCTCCAACGCTTGCCACCATTCGTCTTCCCGCTATAGCCCATAATCTCCGTGAACTTCGTCGCATTCTCGCACCACAAACTGAAATTGTAGCGGTGATCAAAGCTGATGGCTATGGCCATGGGGGCAGAGCCATGGCTGAAGCCTTATCGCAACTTGGCATTCGGCGTCTCGGAGTGGCCACAGTCCAAGAAGGCCTTGTCCTACGGGAAGCTGGAATCCTCGAAGACATTCTTGTGATGGGAGGCATCTTCCCCTGGCAAGTCAAAGATCTGGTTCATTCCAACCTGATTCCGACTCTCTCCGATACCGACATTGTCCATGCCCTGAGTCAAGAAGTTTCACAAGAGATGTGCCCCTACCCTGTCCATATCAAAGTGGATACAGGAATGAGACGATTAGGATTCAACCCCAAGGAGGTGCTCCCACTCTTGCAGTCTCCCTTGTTTCCTCACACCTTTTTTTGTCAGGGGCTCATGACTCATCTCGCCGATGCCGATAACCCGGACCAGACGTTTACCCTTCACCAACTTGACCAATTTCTCGAAGCCGTTTCGAGTCTGCATACCATCGATAGACCTCGTCTCTACCGTCATGCGGCCAATACCGCAGGGCTACTCTGGCATCCTCATTCGCAATTGGACATGGTTCGCCCTGGACTGTTGTTATACGGGTACACCCCGACACCCGACAGAACCACGCCAGTTTCCCTTCAACCGGTCATGACCCTGACCACCAAAATCGTGCACCTGAAAACGGCTAGAAAAGGAGAATCCGTGAGTTACGGTGACGTCTATCGCACGCGGCGGGATTCTCGGTTAGCCGTGCTGCCCATCGGCTATGCCCACGGGTACAATCGCAGGCTCTCGAACAAAGGAGAGGTCATCATTCATGATCAACGCTTCCCAATTGTTGGACGAATCTGTATGGATATGACGGTCGTCGATGTGACCGATGGCCCCACGATCAAACCGGGTGACGACGTGATTTTGATGGGCAAATCGGAGACTCAGGAAATCACAGCCTACGATCTGGCTAATTGGCAGGACTCAATTCCCTATGAAGTCCTCTGCAATCTCGGGACAAAAGTGAATCGCGTGTATGAACCTCTGACGGAAATTCGTGATGAGATCTCTTCGTAGGGCGCGGAGACCCCCCTCAGGGTGTCGAGGGCAGGCTCATCCCGCCTTCGTCTGGCCGCATGAGGCATGTCCCTGCCTCCGAGCAGGGATGCCGGCACTACAAATACCGAGAGACGCGAGCGTCTCGACCATTCATGTCTTCAATTTCTTCTTAAGCCGTTTTTCCACGCTGGCGACTTTCCCGCTTAAGCGTCCCTTGTGTCCTTTCCGATAATCAACTTTCATCGTACAGGATATGCGGGCACAATCCTTCTGCATCCGCTCATAGCATTGACGAACCACATCAAGCACCTCATCCCATTCTCCTTCAAGCACCGTGCCCATCGGATTCAGTCGATAATCGACTCCGCTGTTGTCAATAATCTTTAAAGACCGGGATACATATTTCCCCACGCTTTCGCCTTTTCCCAAAGGAGACATACTGAATTCTAATAAGACCATATCCACACCATCCTTCAGAACATTATGAAGCAGAAGACTCTTTGTGAGCGATCCATGCCGGGGGATATTCAACTTTGCCGGTCAATTGGAACCCTTCGACTGCCGCTTTCAATCGTTCTTTCCTTTTTTCCATACTCGGCTCATCGGCTTGGACGTCTTGGCGCAATGCTCCCAGCCAATCCAAAAACTTTCCAAATTCTTCATCAAATATTTCTTCGCCGTTCCGCCGCAAGGTGCTGGCGAGTGCAGGAGAAGCACCACTTGTACTAATCGCCACACGAAGAGCCCCTTGTTGGACCACAGCGGGCATCATAAAATTCGACAACTCAGGCTGATCAATCGACCACACCAGAAACCGCTCTGCCTCCGATAAATCACGTAACGACTGTGCCAGATCCGTATCATCCGGGAGGGTATTGAGGACAACAAAGGCCCCCTGTGTGTCAGTCGATCGAAAACGTCGTCCCCGATGAAGAACTTTTCCAGCGGCCGCGAGCTTCCGAAGAGGCGTATTCAAGGTGGGATTCACCACGACGACCTTGGCTCCAACGTGCAACAACTGTGAGGTCTTGTGTGCCGCTTCATCCTCACCACCAATCACCACACAGAACCGGCCTTGCAGATCCAAAGAAATTTGAAAACCAGAATTATTCATTATGCCAACTCTCTCTTACCCCCTGAGCCCCGTTACTCATCAGAGTCCAATTCCATGTGCCAGTAGAGATAATCACGCCAACTCTCCGGAGCATTCCGAATGCCGATCATGATGGTGAGGGTAGGATTCCATCGTGGCTTTTGTGGCTTTTTCTTCAAGGACATATTCGCTTCTTCCGGGGTTCTTCCGCTCTTTTTATTATTACAACGCCAACACGCCGTCACAATATTTCCCCAGGTTTTCATTCCGCCTTTCGCAATGGGTACCACGTGGTCAAACGTGAGTTCTTCAGTGCGAAACCGTTTGCAACAGTACTGGCACGTATATTTATCGCGAGTAAAAATATTAATCCGGGAAAACTTGACCGACCGATGATTGGACTTCAACTTGACGACTTTCAGAAGCCGCATCACCGAAGGAAGTTTAAAACTAATCGTGACCCCTCGAATGTCCCGATCATAGAATTCAAGGACCTCGACCTTCCCCTGACAAAGAAGGGTAATGGCCTTCTGCCATTGCACGACCCGCAGGGGCTCATATGTAGAGTTTAACAAGAGCGTCATCGACTGCATCACGAGTTGGGCTGTTTGTATAGCATCAGGAACGGGACTGAATCAATAACAGCTCCCAATTCATGACTTGCGACGGAACGAATGCCTTGGTAAGGTTCGGACCTTTCCATAAAAATTGACCGTTATGAAATATATCCCCGTTGCAAAACTCGAAGGTCTGGAACCCGGAACCTGCTTATCGGTTGAAGTCGAGAGCGCTCCCGGTGTGGCATTATTTAATGTCGATGGAGAAATTCTGGCGCTGAATAATACGTGTCCTCATGCAGGAGGCCCGCTCGGCGACGGGACGCTGGAAGGGGAAATCGTACAGTGCCCGTGGCACGGCTGGAAATTTAATGTACGCACGGGACAATACCTGAAAAATCCTACGCCAGCCTGGGCCGTGACCTGCTACCGGACTCGTGTGAAAAATGGCGTCATCCAAGTTGCTTTTCCACCGGAGGCTCCATGAGTTTCCCTGATATTTGGTCTTGATGCGGCAACGGCGGCAACTCATGAAACGGCATAAAGTGAATGGCAGCCAGAGAAATCACTCGGACAGTTTGATCCTTTAACGTGACCCGCCAGGCAAACTCTCGTTCAATCCATTCATTAAACCCTTTCTCACGAACCAGCATTCTGACCGCATAGACGCCGGAGCGTTCTTTTCCGACCTGCCATTCACCTTTATGGAGGGGAGTTCCCTGAGCTTTCAACTCGTCGACGTACGTATTGATCGCATCTTCTAACGTTGGCGAATTTCGAGCAGGATGGAAACGAACCAATTCCAGCGCTTCGTAAGCCTGAGGATCATCCGGAATATCGGGAGTTCCCCCCTTCGGTCGGGAAAACACAAAACCCACGACGAGAAGAAGCACTAACACCCCAAGACCTAGGACGCTTCTGATTCTGCTCGATCCCATAAAAATTCCGGCTCTCCTTGATGATGGGCTATCCACCGGGCAAAGACAAACAACGCATCACTCAAACGATTCAGAAATGGAACAATCTGAGGATTCATGGATTCCTCATGAGATAAGTGAACGCACACACGCTCGGCGCGCCGACACACGGTCCGGGCGTGATGCAAAAATCCGGAGACTTTTCCGCCTCCCGGCAGGATGAACTCTTTTAACGGCGACAGATCTTCCTGACACCCATCAATCCAACATTCCAACTGTGCCACGTGCTGAGCGGTCACCTGAGGCATATTCTTGAATTTTTGGCCAAAAGCCGTGGCCAGTAGTCCCCCAATATCAAATAATTTATGCTGAATCCACTTCAAATGCGCTTCCAATTGCATGGAAGTCTCCCCAAGCCCTGCCTGTTCCTTATTAAACACACGAGCCAACCCAAGAAGGGAATTCAACTCATCAACCGTTCCATAGGCCTCCACTCGGATCGCATCTTTCTCGATCTCTTGGCCACCCGCAAGCCGAGTTTTTCCACCGTCACCGGTTTTTGTATAGACTTTAGAGATCCTCACTGTTCACCCTCACAGGGTTCTTCAGCCCTATCACACCCCAACATCACACTGACAGTCTTCATGATGGTATTGCTATTTTGCGTGAACGGCAATCGTTTCACAACCTCCTTCAGGCTGACTCCCCAGGCTGATCATCTCGTACCAACCCCATGATGGGTTTCGACAAATGACCAGTCGTGGTGAATTCATAAAAAAATACTCTTTCTCCTGCCTTTTATCCTGGAAAGGCGCTAAATTGATAACGTATCCCCCCAAACACCGCAATCCCCGGTGTAGGGACGACAAACCTGACCGTGGATCCATCGCCGCCAGGAAGCCTATCAGGCGCATAAATTCCCCTGGTAGAATATTCAGAATCCAACAGGTTGTTAACTTGCAAAAAGGCTTTAAGGGTTCCTCCCGGGATCTGATGTTGGTAAGAAGCTTTGCCATTGATCACAAAATACGCCGGCAATCGTGTCAGGTTATTGCCCTCATCATTTTGTAAAAACTGGGTGCCGACATACAGGCCCATCATTGAAACGGTGACTCCCTCGCCCGGGTAAAAATTTCCAACTATGCTCAAGCGATTTTTAGGAACTAACGGCAAAGTATCTCCCACATCCACGACCCTGACTCCACTCCCTCCCGATCCCAACCTTTGTCTGCTTCGGAATTGCGCTTCGGTGAACGTATAATTGATTGTTCCGTCAAAAAATTGAACCGGTCGTACTCGTACCGTCGCTTCAATGCCACGGCGTCTCGTTTTTTCGAGATTTCGGTTTATCCCATCAAATGGAGAAAAATCGCACAGGATACATGTGAGAAAAATTTCATCTTTGATATTCGACTGATAGAACGCAAGGGCCACATCCCCCCATACTCCAATTTGGGCTTTTCCGCCAACTTCAAAATTCTTCGAGCGAACAGGTCTCAGATGAGGATTAGACGTGAACGCACTGGCAAACATTTCCTGGACGGTCGGGATTCTGAACCCTTGTGAATAGGTGAAGTAGAGACTGGTAGTTGGCGTCACAAGATAGGTCACTCCTGCTCGGGGAGTGACTCGATCGAATGCTCTCGAGCCGTTTAATATTGTCTCGGTGTTTGTCACGAGATAAATTTCACTTTTGCTGAAATCGATTTCACTCTGATTAAAACGCAGCCCCCCTGAAAGAATCAGCTCAGGCAGAACATGAAGTGCGTTTTGGGCAAACACACCGAAGATTTCTTCCGTCGAATCCGAAGAACTCACTGAAAAGGCTGAAGCCGCTTGGCTTTCAAAATCATTCCACGTGGCTTCGACGCCTATCACTGCTTCATTTTCGAGCCCAAAAGGAGAAAAATTTTGTGACAGCTGAAAAGTCCCTCCCCAACTTTCGGTATCATCAAGAGTAATACTTTTCGGGAAAGTTCCTCCTAAAAAGAATGGGTTGCTGACAAGAAATGAGGCTTGCTGAAGATTACGGTAAAACCCGTTTCCTGAGAAAACAAACCCTGAAGAGAGTTCTTGCTTGACATTTAGTCGAACAACGTTATTTTCACGGTCAAAAAAGTCGCCTGGAGAAACATTGGCTTCAGGGTCGACTTCGGCAATCCTGATTGGGCTAGCCCCTGCCTGGCTGAGTCGATCTTTGACATACGTATAGGACAAATTCACGTCAGTATTCATCGACGGCTGATATCCAAACTTGCTAAAAAACCGGAATACCTGGCCACCACTTTCATCTCGAAAACCGGTCTCCGATTCCTGTATGGTATTAAGATAGTACTGGAAATCACCAACTGGACCACTCACATTTACATTGAACCTTTCATGCTCAAAACTCCCACGCGCCGCTTCCGCTGAAACTTGATGCTTGCGAGAGGCAGTTTTTGTCACGATATTGATGGTTCCACCTAAAGTGTTTTGCCCAAAAATCGTGTTAGGTCCCGGAATGATCTCAATTCGTTCAATTGTTTCAAACGGAATAAGATCAAAGTTGATGGTATTGAAATTCGGCTCATTGATCCGCATACCATCAAGAAAGACACTGATCGACGGAACAGGAGTCGAATTAAACCCTCGTAAATCGATGCGGTGTTCAAACGCATTACCCACTTCGTTGTACATGACAATGCCAGTCGCGTATTGGACCGCTTCTTGGACCGTTCTGGCACCTATTTTTTGAATATCTTCGGCCGCAATGACCGTGATTTTAGCCGGAACTGAATACGTATCGACTTTCAGGGAGGGAAGACGAGTATCGCTGATGACATAGTCGTCCAATTGCTGAACGTCTTGATCATCAGTGTCGTAATCAGATTGTGCGGCGTCGGCAAAACAGGCTGGAGAGAAGGCAGCGAGAAGGACAAGCGCGGAGCACAAGAAACACCCAGAAATTCTAAACATACACCAACCTCCCTTTGGCTCGAAGGGCGGATTGAGAAGTCAACGGCAGTTGGGTGTCCTGACTTGCGGATCGTCACTTCCCTGCGCCTTCCCGGCCTATGCGTGGTAGCGAAAAACAATGTTCACGCATATCTTTCCAGGCCAGTGGCTATTTTTACAGAGTTATTCCCCGCTTACAGTGGCGGCACCGTGATGGCTTTGCACCATCTTCCCCGACACATGCCGAATTACTCTTCTATCCCGTTCCTTTCGTGAATGATTGAACAAGTAATGGTTGAACAAGCAGGTGATGGGACAATCACCCTTCACCCCGCATCCACGGGACAGACCTCTCTCCAGGAGCGAAGGAAAGCAACATGAGGCATGTCCCGGGCCGTGACCCGAGATGCTACCGCTACAGAAAATATCTCAGACGGGCAACGTCACGCGCGGGGCCTGCGATCGTGGATGTTGATCCACGACGATCTGACAACGATACACAGGATCGAGAATCTCCGGCCGAATCACGTCACGAGGAGACCCCCGCTTGACAATTTCCCCTTGATGCAACAAGAGCAATTGATCGCAACACTGACTTGCAAGATTTAAATCATGCGATACCATCAGCACCGTTAACCGACGCTCCTGATTCAGTTGTCGAAGCTTCCGTGCGATATCAAGCTGATGATGAAGATCTAAAAATGCCGTTGGTTCATCCAAGAGGAGCACGTGGGCATCTTGCGTCAACGCGCGAGCAATCATGGCGCGCTGTCGTTCGCCGCCCGACACGTCTGACATCATACGACCGGCCAACGATCCGATCTCCATGGCGTGCATGGCTTGGGTCGCACGAAGGACGTCTGCCGATGAATCCCATCCCCATCCATCAAACGGGCGATGAAAGGGAAACCGCCCCATGAGCACCACCTCCCCCAGGGTGAAGGGAAACACTTGCGAGGTCTCTTGCGGAACAAAAGCCATTTGTTGGGCAATGATGACCGGTGACAAGCTCCTGAGGTCTTTCCCAAAAAAATGAATGTCGCCGGACTCCGGGCGCAGAAGCCCCATCAACAGTTTAAGAAACGACGTTTTTCCCGATCCATTGGGGCCAATGATTCCGACAATGGTTCCAGCCTGGATCGAACACCCTAACTTGCTGAGGGTCAATCCGCGATCCGGAGAGGGATCGTATCGAAAGGACAGATCTCGAACATGAAACGCCACGGGGTTCTCTGATGTCTCTCTCACAAGGCGACTCCAGCACGACGTTTGACCAACAAATAAAGAAAAATGGGGCCCCCAATGAACGCGGTCACCACCCCAACCGGCAGTTCAGTCGGGGACAACACCGTACGGGCCACGGTATCCGCCACCATGAGAAACATGCCCCCCACCAATGCGGAAGCCGGCAAAAGAAGGCGATGATCCGCTCCCACGATCATTCGAACCGTATGGGGCACGACCATCCCGACGAATCCAATCAGACCGGCAATGGACACGACGGCACCGGTCATTAAGGCCGCCACCACAAAGATAAGTTTTTTGACTCGTTCAATCTCAACCCCTAAGGCCCTAGCGGTGTCTTCTCCCATCGTCAGAATGTTGAGCGGTCGAGCCAACCAGAACAAGAGAACGCCTCCGATTCCCAGGAACAAGCTCAGCCCCAGCAACGTCGAGTATTCCGGAGCGCTCAATGTTCCCATCAACCACATCATCATTTCGAATGCTCGTGTGGGATCGGCAATGGACACGGCAAACATGATCAGTGCTGAAAACAGGGCATTCAGTATGACACCGGCCAATAACAGCGTGTGCACGGATAACGTACGATACGTCACGCTGATTCGATACACGACCAGAATGGAGAGAAGGCCTCCGAGAAACGCCCAAACAGGGAGAATCGAAAACCCCATAATCGTTCCGCCGACACCCAAAAGCATGCCAAGCGTGGCGCCAAACGCCGCACCACTGGAAAGACCCAAGACATACGGCTCGGCCAGGGGATTCCGCAACAGCGCCTGCAACCCGACACCCACGGCGGCCAATGATCCCCCAACCAAAAATGCCAACGCAATGCGCGGAAGGCGAACCTGTAAGAGGATGATACTGGACACCCCAACCGATTCTGGTGACTCCCCCTCGGGTTGAATCACGGTTCCCAGAATCCGGAACACGGCCCCTACGGGAAGGGATTTCGCTCCAAAGGTGAGACACCCAACTCCAACCAACAGGCTCAACAGGACTAAACCCGTCACATGGGTGAACCAGCGACGTGCCGAGAGGGAGGCAAGCGAGATTTCCGCCCTCCCGGTCTCAGAAAAACCAGAGGCCTCGAAATTGGATGTCGGAATGCCCAATTGACTGTTGCCCACGATCAGTTCCCCTGAAACACTTCAGGATGAATGATTCTAGCTAACGCTGCGAGACCCTGACCAATTCTTGGCCCCGGCCTGCTCGTCAGCGTCCACGGGACGAAATGAAGGCGCTTGGTGTTCACTGCCGTTATGGTGGTCCAGCGCGTCCATTGTTCGAGAACGGTTTCAGGAGAACCTTGTCCTCCCATTGAAGGAAATAACAGTATCTCAGGGTCCTTTTGCAGCACGACTTCCATGCTCAAGCGTGGATAGGCATTTCCGGCATCCTTCGCAATGTTGTCTCCACCCGCCAGATCGAGGAGGTGATGAATAAAACTGCCTGGCCCAGCGGTAAGAAACGGCTCGTGATACACCACATACAAGACACGGGGTTTGGGTAAGGACTTCGTTCTATCACCAATGGCTTGGATGTCCCTGCGCATGGCATGCACCAAGGCATCGGCTTCTTTGACACGATGAAAAATCCGTCCTAATGTTTGTATATGGGCATACACATGCTCAAACGATTTCGCTTCCATGAGGAACAACGGAATCTTCAGGTGTTGCAACGTCTCCAGCACATCATCCCGAACCACTTCCATGCCCAGGACGAGATCCGGTTCTAAAGCAAGAATCGCTTCCAGATTGGGGCGGGAATCCCCCACGTGCATCTTGGTCTGTGCCTCGGGGGGATAATCGCAAAATTCCGTCACGCCGACGACTGAGTCCCCTGCACCAATGGCAAACAACATTTCCGTGATATTCGGAGCAAGGGAAACGACGCGCTCCGGAGTCTTGGCTAAATAAATTTTTCGCCCGGTCTCATCGACAAACGTCCGAGGAGCCACATTGGCCATAAACGGCATCCCGGTAAGAATGCCTTGTTGGCGACGTTTCATGGTCGTGGGGTGATCGGAAAAACCAAAAAGCGGTTCACCTGCGAGAAACAAAAGAAGCGCGATCGCCATGCTGACAAGAGTACAATGGACCAGCCGCTTAGACGCTTGTATACGATGGCAATCTCGAAAAAACTGAAGACGTGACACAATAAAAAAATCCCCAAGGCCTGAACGACCCTGAGGATTATTCCCGCGTCTTCATCCTCACCCGCTCCCCAGCCCACGAGGGATCGAAGGTCTCGAATCCCGTTCATGACTCCGATTGAAACGGCAACGGGATTCTCCGCTCGGGCAGGTCTTCTGGCTTCCGGATTCAAACCTACTGCCCGCGCCTTCCCATCAAAACTCGATTTTTGACAGTGGCATTTGCGGGGGTCGTTTCCAGTGACAGCGGCGGGACCGCGAAGGAGTTGCACCTTCTTCCCTGCACCCATGCGTACCATAGATTACGATTGTGATAAGACTGTAGGGAAGCAGAAATCCGTTTGTCAAGCAAAAGGAGGCATGAACAGGTGCAGGGAAACGTTATCGCGGGACATTAATCGTCAAGCGAGCGGGAAAGAGGCGATCAACGTCCTGACGCCGTCGCACGTGACGGAGCAGCATTCCGATTCGAGGAGTCACCCGACCTTGAAAACTGATTCGACCATCAGTCACCACGGTCACGGGTTTCGAGAAATCAATGAAGGCATCATTCAACAACATGGGGTATCGCCGGACTCGTTTGGTGCTGACCTCAAGATGATTCTCTCCTCTCACTTCAACGGCTCACTTCTCGTAGATCTTGTGTTTTATCAGGTCATCGTGCCGATCCGGCAACTGTTCTGAAAACATGGCGATACGGTCCGTTGAATCAATGCGTACCCAACTTTTCGGGTATTTTGCTTGGGTGGGTAGAGACCGTCTTCTGCCGGGTCTTGCACGCAACCGAGGTGGGCAACGTTGTCGATGGGTCCGTGCTTGCGATGCTGATCTTGGCTCTGGTATTTGCCTGTGACCCTTTTCTGGTGATGACGTTTCGGCATCTCCACTGGATCGCTCTATGGGATGGATTCCTTTGGGCAGCGCTCTTTTTGCGATGGCGAAACTTGGTGACGGTTATTATGGCTCATGCCATTGAGGTGATGATCCTGTATCTCAGCGTTCAAACGGCACTGATGTGATTTCCGTCAACCGGCTGCGCATTCGGCAATCGGGTAGGTCGTCTTCGTGCCGAGGTTCCTGTTCCGATGAACGAGATTGTCAAACCTAGCGTGCAGGCGTTTCTGGTGTGCGACTCAGTGATCCACGACCGTTTGACCGGAAAAAAGAGTCTCATCTGCACTTCGTGACGCAAAAAGATTTCAACGTGATTCACCAACCGCCGCCGCTGCACAATCCGGAATCCTTGTAGCCGTGCCCCCCCCCGGGGTTGGCCGTGACGCTCCGGGCTCTTGCGAGCCTGCCCCCGTCTTCTCTCATGCGGAACGCAGCGAACGAATCTGTAGCGGCGGCATGCCTGCTCGGAGACAAGGCCGGGCGGCATGCGGCTCCCGGCTGTCATGCCGCCTTGGCAGAGCGGCATTTTCTGTTGCCTGGAAGAGGCGCCTGAGCCTGCCATCGAAGAGCGACGCCCTCTTGGAGAGCTGACGCCTTCAGCTGACGACGACGAGGCGTCAGCGGCCTTGGCGGGGCAAGCCCGTGCGGTGTGTGGTGGTGAGAGGGCCGCCCCATCCGTTTGCGCCTAGCGGCTTGTGAGTGAAAGGGAGGCGTTACGTTCAGGGAGAACGAAGAGGGACGGTTGACGACCGGGACGGTGATGGGATATAGTGGTCCGACCTGAAGCAAGTCACCGGAGGAAAGACCTCATCAGACCAAAGCTAGTCGCCATCAGAACGAGCCAGCCCATCATAGGGTGTGACGGAGAGGGTGGTGACTGAACGTGGACGGAGGGCCGTGATGAACCGACACCGACACTTTCACCCTGTGAAGAGATTGAACCACGTCCCTGGTCTGCGGGCTCTCACCGCCTCCTTCATCACCCTCCCCCCCCCCCCCCCCCTCCCCCCCCCCTGAAATTTCTGTTCGGCACCCTAACTTCTGAACCCCGGCGGTACCTCGCCGCGACCCTCGGCCTGATCCTCTCTCTCATCTGTGTCCTGCCGGTCGCCGCACAGTTTGGATTCATCGCCCTCACGTTTTCCGTAGCGCAGATAACAAATCTGGCAGAAGGTGGCACAGGTACTGACGAAACATACCCGAGCTCTCGCACCTACACCGTGAAACTGAATCAACAACCGACCGGGAACGTGACCGTAGCGCTCGCAAGCGAAGATGATACTCAAGTCACCGTGTCCCAGGCCTCCCTGACCTTCAACAGAACCAACTGGAACACCCCGCAGACCGTCACCGTCACCGTCGTGGATAACCAAGTCGATCATGGCAGTATACCTGAACTCGTCATCTGGCATACTCCGTCCGGCGGTGGCTTCATCAGTGGCGGGTCGGATACCTTTGATTTAGAAGTGAGCTATAACGACAACGATACCGCCGGCGTCACCGTATCGAAAAGCAGTGTCACCGTCACCGAAGCCAGCGGCAGCAGTAATACCGCTACCTACACCGTCGTACTGGACACCCAACCCACGGGCACCGTCACCGTCACCCCCGCCAGCAGCGATACCGGCGTGGCCACCGTGTCTGCGGCCCTGAGGTTTACCACTGCCAACTGGAATACGGCACAGCCCATCACCGTCACCGGCGTGGACGACAGCACCAGTGCCGACCGCAGCACCACCATCACCCATGCAATCAGTGGCGGCGGCTACGGCTCAGTGGTCATCCCCAACGTCAGCGTTACCCTGACCGATAATGATAACAGCGCCCCGACCGGCACCGTCACCATCACCGGCACCGCCACCCAGGGCCAGACGCTTACCGCGGATACCAGCACGATCTCCGACCCCGACGGCCCCAGCAGTCTAACCTTCACCTACCAATGGAAGCGCGGCGTGACTGTCATCAGTGGCGGCAGCACCCACGTGCTGACGACTGACATCAGCAGTGCCACCGGCAGCACCTATACCCTGACGCAAGCCGACGTCGGGGCGGTCATCACCGTCACCGTCAGATGGACCGATACCGGCGGCACCGCCGAATCTCTCACCTCTGTTGCGACAGCGAACGTAGCGAACATAAACGACTCCCCGACCGGCACCATCACCGGCACCGCCACCCAGGGCCAGACACTGATCGCAGCGACTGCCGGCATCTCCGACCCCGATGGCCCCAGTAATTTGATATTTAGCTATCAGTGGAAACGCGATAGCACCGCCATCAGCGGCGCCAACGGCAACACCTACGTCCTGAAGCAAGCCGATGTTGGGGCCGCCATCACCGTCACCGTCAGCTGGACCGATGCTGGCGGCGCCGCCGAATCACTCACCTCTGCTGCCACCTCTACAGTGACAGTGACCTCCTCTACAGTACCCCCCCCCGGCGGCCCCTGTCGGGCTCACAGTGATTGCGCGCAGTGGCAAAGTCAAGTTTCGGTGGACCGATCCCAACAATGCTGCCATCACCGGGTATCAGTATAAACGATGGACGGGCAAGACCGAGCCTGCCGGCGGCTGGGTTGACTTTTCAGGTGCCATAACTGCGATTACAGAGAAGCGCGTGGTACGGAAACTGACCGACGGCACAGAGTATCACTTTCGCCTTCGGGCGGTGGCCGGCAATGTGACGGGGGCGCCGTCCGACGTGATGACCGTGACCCCGGGGCGCACGCCGACCGCGCCTAGCAACAGGCCTGTCGTCACCGCGGTACGTGGCGACGGACAAGTCACGTTAAGCTGGGGTCATCCCAATAATGGTGCCATTATCAAATATCAGATCCGGCGGCGGGGCGTGCCGATTGCACACGTCGGGAGTAAACCCGACTGGAATGCCTGGAGCGACATTCCGGGCAGCGACAAAGACACCATCCGGCACGTGGTGACCGGGTTACCCGCCGGCGTGAAATACTACTTTCGCCTTCGGGCGGTGGCCGGTGACTATGTTCATGGGCCGGCATCCAGTGTCATCGGGGTCAAGCTGGTCGCGGCGCCAGCGGCGGCGCCGCCCAAACCCACCGGCCTTGCGAAGGTCATTGGCAACGGCCAAGTGACATTAACCTGGGACAATCCCAACAATCTTGCCATCACCGGGTATCAATATAAATACTGGAGTGGCACCCCCGAGAGCGGCCGCTGGAGCGAGGTGTCGGGCAGTGACAAAGACACCATCAGCCACGTGGTGACGGGGTTGACCAACGGCACCAAATACCACTTCCGCCTTCGGGCGCTGGTCGGGCGGGTTGCCGGAGTGAAGTCCCGTTCCACTAGTGCCACACCGGCGGTCCCGCCGGTGCAGGCCGCGCCGACTGCAATCAGTGCGCAGGCCGGGTACAGACAAGTCGAGTTGATCTGGCGTGATCCGAGTCTGAGGGATCAGAAGGACACCACCATCACCAAATACCAGATCAAATACTGGAGCGGCCCGAGCGAGACGGGGGCCTGGCGGGACATTTCCGCCACGATCAACACCAGACACGCCTACTACATCGTGACGGGGCTGACCAACAGCGTGCCGTACAATTTCCGGCTTCGTGGGTTGACGAACGGGTTTGTGGTGACCGAGTCCAACCGCGTGCAAGCGAGCCCGGTGGCGCCGCCGCCGAACACCCCCGCCCGCCCTCAGGCGGTGGCCGGCGACGGTGAAATAACGTTAACCTGGGCCAATCCCAACAACCGCGACATCACCGGCTATCAGATTCGGCAATGGACGGGCGGTGGGGAGCGAGGCAGTTGGAGTGCTTGGAGCGACATCCCGGGCAGCGACAAAGCCACCACCGGCTATACCGTGAGTGGGCTGACCAACGGGGTGAAATACAGCTTTCGCATTCGGGCGGTCGCGGGCAAGGTGACGGGGTCGCAGTCCCCCTACACCGCCGTCGTAATCCCCGGGGCCACGCCGGGCCAGCCCGCCCTCAGGGCCGTGGCGGGCGAGGGGGAAGTGACGTTACGCTGGAGTGATCCGACCAATCCCACCCTCTGTACCGGCTATCAATATAAACAATGGACTGGCAATGCCGAGCCTGCCGATGGCTGGGTTGACTATCGGGCAGCGATGCCAACACCGTCCGTCACGTGGTGAGTAGTCTGACCAATGGTCTAGCCTACACCTTCCGCGTTCGTGCGGTGGGCAACAACGGTATCGTGGGTCCCCCGTCGGATGTTGTCCGGGCCACGCCGAGGGCCGGCAGAGTGACGAGAGCGGCGGCGGCCGGGGGGCTCACCGTCATCGGGGCGGACCCGGGCACGCTCGACATCACGGGCGACCGCATCACCGCCACGGTGGGCGGCACGGGGGTGGGGCTGACGCTGCCGTCTGCACACGGCGTCACCCGGGTCACCTTCTCGAGGCCGCCGCGGGCAGCCGTCCCGGCACCGCAGGCTGGGGTGACCTTTGGAGCGGCAGCGGCCTACGTGAACGTGGAGCTAGACCCGCCGCTGCCCTCAGCCTCACCGGCCACGGTCTGTCTGCACCGGCCGGCCGGGCTGTCGGGCCATGCCGCGGTCTATCACCTGGCCGAGCAGGGCCGTGAGTGGGAAGCACTGGCCGGGGCCGGCCCCGAGCATCAGGCCCGGCGACCGGGGGACATCTGCAGCAGCCTGCGAAGTGGGTCGCCGGTTGTCGTCGGGACCCGAACCGTGGAGGGGGCCACCCACACCCGTGACGCCGACCCCCTGGGCGTCACGTTATCCGACACCCGTGTCACGGTCACCGAAGCCAGTGGTGCCGGGCGCACCGCCACCTACACCGTGGGGCTCACGGCCCAGCCGAGTAGCGCCGTCACCATCACCCCGACCAGCGGCGAGCCCGGCGTGGCCACCATCACCCCCTCATCCATCACCTTCACCCCCGCCACCTGGGACACGGCCCAGGCCGTCACCGTCACCGGGGTGGATGACCGCGTTGATGCGGATCGCCGGACGACCATTACCCATACCGTCACCGGGGGGGGCTATGACGCGGTACGTATCCCCGACGTGGCCGTCACGCTGACGGATGACGACACGGTAGCGGCCCGGCTCTTCGGCTTTGCCGGGGACACCCTGACCGTCACCGAGGCCGACGGCGCCATGCACCGCACCTACTACCAAATCGTCCTGCAAAGCCAGCCGACCGGCGCCGTCACCATCATTCCCACCAGCGGGAAGACCGGCGTAGCCACCGTCACCCCTTCATCCATCACCTTCACCGCTGATACCTGGGCCGAGCCACAGAGCCTCGCGGTCACCGGCGTGGACGACCACGTTGATGGGGGAGACCGACGCACCACCATCACCCATACCGTCTCTGGGGGCGGCTACGACGCGGTGCGCATTCCCGACGTGGCCGTCACGCTGACGGATGACGACGTGGCCGGCATCACCGTCACCGAGACGGATGGCCACACCGTGACCACCGAAGGGGGGAGTCGCGACAGCGTCAGCGTGGTGTTAGACAGCCAGCCCACGGCCGAGGTCACCCTCACCGTCTCGAGTTCCGACGTGAGTGAAGGCACTGTTGACACGAGCCGCCTGGTCTTCACCCCCCACAACTGGGCCACCGCGCAGGTGATCACGGTCACCGGGGTGGATGACCGGTTGGATGATGGCGAGCAGTCGTACAAGATCGAACTGGGTATCGCAGCCAGTCGCGACAGCCACTACAATGGGCTCAAGCCTGATGATGTGGTGGTCACCTCGACGGGCGCGTTCTTCGTTGCACTCACCGGGGTTGTCCTGGGCACGACCAAGATAGAGGGCTACACCATCACCACACAGGTAGACGGGGCGGGGGTGCAGTTGACGCTGCCGGCCGGGGTGACCTTTGGGGCCGAGCCGGCCTCCCTGGAGATCCGGCTGGACGCGCCGCTCGCCTCAGCGGCCACGGTCTGTCTGCAGCAGCCCGCCGGGCTGTCGGGGACGCTGTTTGTGTATCATCTTGCCGATAAGGCCCAGACGTGGGAGAAACTGTCGCCGGCAGCGGCGCCCCGCGGGTATGTCTGCGGCGAAACAGGCAGCTTTTCGGTGTTTGTCGTGGGGTCGCCCCTGCCGGGTTTCGGGGCAGCCTCGATTGAGGAGTACAACTGGACGGTTGGCGAGGCCGTTGACGTGCGGCTGCCGGCAGCCACGGGGGGAGACGGGCCGATCACCTACCGGCTGAGTCCGGCTCTCCCGGCGGGGCTCAGTTTTGAGGCAAAGGCGCGCACCATCACCGGCACGCCCACGGAGGCGGTGGCGAAGACGCGGTTCACCGACACGGCCACGGACGCCGATGGCCAGACGGGGCAGTTGCACTTCAGGGTGACGGTGCAGGCTGCTGAGGTGACGCACCGTTCCCGGGCGCTCACGGTGGCCCTCGCGGCGTTCGGGCGGACAGCCGCCACCGAGGCGGTGGCCGTGATCGGGCGCCGGTTTGGGGCGCCGCCGGTTGGGAAGCCGGCGGTCACGGTGGGGGGCACGGCAGTCCCCGCCCTGGACATCCGGTCCGTAGCGGGGGTGTTGGGCGGGGTGCTGGGCCTGACGGGAGCGAGCCGGGACTCGGCCGGCCGAGGCCGAGCGGCCGAGGGCCGGGTGGCCCCGAGCCGGTCCCCGCGACTTGCGGCCACGGACGTGTTTGCGCGCAGCGAGTTTGCCGTGCCGTTGACCAGGACGAACGAGGGTGAATTGACAACGGGCTGGACCTTCTGGGGCACGGGGGCGGCCAGCGGCTTTTCCAGTCAGCTCCTGGAGACCGACGGGGCGGTCTACACGGGCTACGTAGGACTGGACTACCGGTTCGGGCAGAAGGGGCTAGCGGGCGTCGCGGTGTCGCACAGCGTGGGGGGCCTGGACTACGAGGTCGCGGGGGACTTTCTCCTGGTCAGCGGCGAGCGAGGGGGCATCCGGGGCGAGGTAGACCTAGCCATGACCAGCGTGCTGCCCTATGTCCACTACACGCCGTCTCCGGGGCTTGGGCTGTGGGGCCTCGCGGGCGCGGGCGTAGGGGAGCTGGAGGTGCAAGACGCCGCCGGGCGCGTGGAGACGGACGTTCAGTTGCTGCTGGCCGCGGTAGGCGGGCGGCAGGCGCTGACCACGTGGCACGGGATCGAGGTGGCGGTAAAATCCGATGCGTTTGCCGTGCGGGTGAAAGCGGACGAAGCCGCGGGGCTGGCGGCGGTGACCGGGGTGGCGCACCGGGCGCGGGTGGCGCTGGCGATGAAGACGGACGTCGCCCTGTCACCAGAGTCGGCCCTGCAGCCCAGTGTGGAGCTGGGGGGGCGCTGGGACAACGGCGACGCCGAGACGGGGATGGGAGCAGAGCTCAGCGGCGGGGTCGAGTATCAGCAGAGGTGGTGGGGGGTGAGTCTCGCGGCTCGCGGCCGGTATCTGCTGGCGCATCAGGCAACGGACTTTGAGGCTTGGGGCGGCAGTCTCGCCGTGAAAGTAGGAGAGGGGCTGGGGGGGCAGGGGCTGTGGGTGGCGTTCGAGCCGACGTGGGGCACCCCGGCCAGTGGCGTGGAGCAGTTGTGGGGCCGTGAGGCCGGGCCGGCCGGCAACGGGGCGCCCGCGGGCGGGGCCGTGGGCCGGCTGACGGCGGACGTTGGCTATGGGCTGGCCCTGCGCCAGCCCGGGTGGCTGGTGACGCCCTACGGGGGCGTCGCCACCGGGCCGGCCACCAGCCGGTATCGGCTGGGCGGCCACCTCCAGGTCCACGAGGCCATGGCCCTCAGCCTCGAGGGGATACAGCAAACCACCCTTGACAGCGCCACTGAGCACGGCATCGTGTTCTCCTGGACGGTGGGCTTGTAGGGAGGAAGGGGCCTCGGCCATCCCCCCCCCACTGCAAGAGGTCGGCAGACAGCGAGCAGGGCGCCCCGGCTTTTCAGGCAGGGCTGGATCTGACACAGGGGGGGAATGCTCGAAACGTGCCGGTCTCTAGGGGGGTGCCTTTCTTGGGCTTTACACACTACACCAGTGTATCCTCGCCCAAGAAGACCTCCAGGGTGAGTTCATGCTGTCAATCCTGCTTCGCGTCCCGCTTTCAACCGAATCGCAGCCAAACAAGAAGGAGGAGGGATTAGGAGAGAAGGGCCCTGGCCTCTTCAAAGGCAACCCGACGAAACTTACGACGCCCGACACGCGTTCGATCAAGGACCGCCACCTCGAGACCTTCAAGGGACACGTTCTGATTCGTGGCGGTGTCAAGAGCCTTCATGCCATGAAGCAGGGCGGCTTGCAGATCCGGCATGCTCCCGCCCCCCTGCGAGCGACGGGCCGCAACCAACGCCTCGGCCCGTCCTCCGATGGCCACACATTGTTGTTCGTGGCAAATGGACCCATCGAACGCAATGCGATACAACTCCGTCTCCCGAGACCCGTTCCCGATTTGGGCTAACAGAATTTCGACTTCAAAGGGTTTCAGGTCTTGACTGAAAATCGTGCCCAGGGTTTGCGAATAGGCATTGGCCAACGCACGAGCCGTGACGTCTTCACGGCTATACAGAAACCCTTTTAAATCGGCGTGTCGGATGCCGGCCGTGCGCAGCTGTTCAAATTCACTGTATTGCCCCGCCCCCGAGAAGGCAATCGTATCGTAAATTTCCGAAATCTTGCACAATGAACGGCTCGGGTTGTCCGCCCCGTCCCCGCGGTCCGCACCTTCGTCCACGAGACCCTCGCCCCCCTCACGGAGACGGTCAAGATGGTCACTCGGGCATCGTAGTCGGCCACCCGCTCTGCCATCAGCAGCACCCGATCTGTGGGATTGCATCCCCGGCACCTGCCGAGCCCCCGCCCGATTCGCCGCCGTCGAAAACGCCGCCACCACGCGTGGGTAGACACGGCGCTGCTGAAACGTGGCGACGCCCCTCTCATCGTAGACTGCCAGGCCAGAGCTCATGCGGCCTCCCGGGGGTCGGCAGCCAGGCTCTGAGCGTCGCGCACAGGGCGGGCACGGCGGCCCTGTCCCTTCCCCCTGCTGCCTTCATCCTTCCACACCCCCCTACCCCGCTGCCGGCTTGACGGCCTCGGGGCGAGAGGGGAGCGTGTTCGTGGCGCCGG
Organism: Nitrospirales bacterium; assembly: GCA_963422365.1. Taxonomy (GTDB): domain Bacteria; phylum Nitrospirota; class Nitrospiria; order Nitrospirales; family UBA8639; genus Bin75. The sequence continues at coordinate 1,769,066 of OY729426.1, read as the reverse complement.
AGTCATGTTCGTCATGACCTGATCCTTCGGGGCAGCGCGGGGTGGCTGCGGCCCGCCCGGCGCCACCTATACCCCGCCCACCCGCTTCAACATCCGCCGTCCCTGCTCCACCTGGTGCCGCCGAGCCCGCGTGTAGCTCACCGGATACGTTTCCCGCCCGTCTGTTGTGCGTTTAATCACGGCGCACCACCAGCAGCTATCCTCTGCCACGAAGCCCCCGAGCACTCCCGGGCGCTCGGCCGACTGGAACACGGCCCCCACGTCGAGTACGTGCTGCAGGCGCTGATAATCCCTGGGTGTCACGTCGGAATGCCGTTCGGCTTGTTTGGCCGCGGTCCAGACCGACAGGCGCATAGTGGGCGAGGTCGCGCCGAGGGCGGTGGCCACTGACTCGGGCAGCCGGGCGACAGGCTGCGCTCCGGGGATCGGCTGCCGGAAGAACGCGGCAAACGCCGGGCTCGCCAGCCCCGGGGCCGTCACCGCGTGCGCGGTTGCGGGCGGCTGCGCCTCCAGCTGTTCGACGAGGCGCGAGGCGGCGTCTTGAGCACGTCAGGCCCGGCCGCAGCCCGGCCCACGTGATACGCCCAGCCGGGATCAATCCCCACGGGCACCCCGGGAGACCTGCCCGGTGCCCGTGTTGCGCCAGGGCGCGGTCACGACGCGGGGCACGCGACCGACCGACCAGCCGCGCCAGCTCGGCAGCGGAGAGTGGCACCACACAGCAGCGCCACCTTGGCGGATAGTGGGTGGTCCACCAGGGGTCCACGGGCAGAATCAGCCCGTGCCAAGCGGCGTGGGCCGGGCGCACGCGGGCGTCCCCGGCGGTGACGTAGCGCAGATAAATAAGACCGCGCCGCCTGCACGCGCTCGATGCGCGCCCACTGCCAGGCGGCGTAGGCGGTGCTGACGTTAGCGTTCAAGATGAGCCGAAGGCGGGACGGTGACCCCAGGAGCGCCACGCGCTCCTCGCCCGTCTGCGGGTCCGTCACCTGCTGGGTGCCCCACCAGCCCCGCTGCCGCAAGCGCGGCTCCAGGGCCTCACGGAATTGCGCGAACGTCTGCCCTTCGGCCAGGGCGGTGTCGAGGGCGCTGCGGATCTCGGCGAGCAGGTCCACCTGCAGGGCCGTCGCCACAGTGAACGCATGGGCGTGCTCCTCCTCGCCGACGGTGGTTGGGTATGAGATCCGCACCGGAGGCCGCGATGCCACGTGGGCCTGTTGCACTTGGCTCTCGTCGCCGTCACGGCCGCCGGGGGATCATCCCCCCTCTCTTGCCCGCGTGGCGATTTCTACCTGCACCTGTCGATCCTCGGCACGTACAACCGGATACGCTTCATCTACCAGACCACGGCCCGCAGCGGGCCCGGCGACCCGGCCAAGAGTCAGGCCGGCTGGTCTCGCTCCAGGCTCCCCGAGAGCCGGAAGCAGGCCAAGCAGCGCTGGATCGCCACGCGACGGGTGATCGGGCAGTGGGTCACGCCGGTTGAGTACCCGCCTTTGTCTACTACGCGGCGATGGCCGCGCTGCCGAATGCGCAGGCGCCGGTGATCTCCGACACGGTCACCCTCTACAATCCCGCCCTCACTTGGATTGAGACTCGGGTCAGGGACGGCAAGGGGTGGCGGCCGGTCGAGAAGCGCCTCGACGGCCAGCTCTTGATGCCGGGCAGCGTCACGGCCAACGCCATGAACGTGCAGACCCTCTCGGCCCTCTCCGCCACCTTGGGCACCTTCCGCTCCGCAACCGCCGGCGAGCGCGTCGAAATCTCCGACAATCGCCTCTCCGTCTACGACGCAGCCGGGTGCGCGTCCGCATCGGCGACCTCACCTCACCCCCTCCTGCCCCGCCCCTGCACCCCCATGGCAGCCCCTCTGCCCCGCCCATTCCCCATCACCGATTGCCCCTCCAAACCCAAGAGAAATTTCTAGACCCCTCGCAATTCTTTCGTCCGGATCCACAATTATTTTCATGCGGCTACAGATGGTCTTTCGTGTATGAACACTGTCATACCAGGTTTCTAAGCACTCTTTAGACGCTTTAAGAGAATCATTCAGCTATTCCTTCAATTGTTGCGTCATGTCTTCCTCCTCAACCTGGCAATTCTTTAAGATTCCCAAATCTTGCAACTCAATCCAGCAGCGGACCTGCAGCGATCGAGTCGGACGAGTTAAAAGTGGTTTTTGTTATCCTCGACGCAGAACTCGTTCGGCTCATCATGGTTTTAACGGATTAATGCTTCTTATTTTTACAACCTCTCAGCATAGAATGAGAAAAAAGGTGGGGGGATGCTATGAAATGCACCTCCGTGGTTATGACCTGAACCGAACCACAGGGACAGATCGTTATGAAGAATCAGGATTAAAACACGTCACGTTGGTGAACGTTCCTCTGTACAAGTGTCCTGATTGTGGAGAAACGGAAATCGAAATCCCGAGAATGGAAGCATTGCCCTGTTTGCTTGGATTACTTCTTCTTCGAACAGAAGATTGGACAAAAGAAAAGCCATCCGTTGCCTTGTCCTAGACTTCCGGGATGAAGCGAAGAATATCCGGGCTACTTTGAACGGGTTAAGCCGTTGGGAACGTTGCTCCTGGAATTGGGTCTCGCCGATGTTGATACACTTCTGAAGGCGTCTCTCAGTCGATGATAGGCCCTCTAGGCAAGAGAACGTTGAACCCCGGTGGCTTTGATTCACCGACTCCGTAGTGAGTTGCCCAAAAGACTTCAACGGAGTAGAATTGTAAAAATTAAAATGAGGGAAAGAGTTGGCATCCTATAGGACGTGAGGATGTCTCGGGACAATTGAGACAGAGACAAGGGGCAAGAAGAGGAGAATCTGGGCATTTTAAGAAGCGAAGGAAATGTTGCAATGAAGGAAAAAGAGAGTGATACCTAATTTTACCTCTGAGAATGACGTACGCCAATCTTTTCACATGCAGACTGGGAAATGTGTGTCATGAAATTCAAAATATTCACGGCACTCCTGACCATTGCGTTGTTGGCATTCGGCACTGGCGCACTGGCAGACGAGTATCTGGGTAATTTAAGTACCAATCTCTACGATCCCAACAGCATAGCCAATCCGTATGGCACCGGTAACCCGTATAATTCCAACAGCGTAACAAATCCTTATGGCCGTTATGGAAGCCCGTATTCGAGCCAAAGTGCAACAAATCCATACGCAACGGACGCGCCAAGGCTCTACGACCGGGATGGAAATTATCGGGGTACGTTCAGCGATAACCCGTATGACCCAGATTCGATCTCGAATCCCTATGGTCGTTACGGAAGTCCATACTCGTCGGACAGTATCAACAATCCCTATGGCGCTGGTAATCCATATCGGTCCGACAGCCCCAACAACCCTTACGGCAGTGGTTGGTCAATCTATGGTAGTGACTAAGAGCATTCGAGAATTTGGTGTATTCGATGGGATTCGATGATGGAAACATGGAAACCCCCATCCCGTTATCCGGATACTTGCGAATAGACTAGACTCGTTCCGTGTAGGCTTAGGGTAACGCGGGTTTTCTTCTCTTCTTTGTCCAGGAAAGACCGTCTTTGTTTGCAACATTTCCAGATGTGTGCGAATGGGAGACGAACCTGCTATGGAAAAAGACCTGAAAAGCATTCTCAGGAAATTGCAATACACCGACGACGCCAAGGTCGTGCAGCAAATCACCCAGCAGACCAGGCAGGTCCATGACCGCATGTCGGGGATCACGCACAAGATCGTGGTGATGAGCGGCAAAGGCGGAGTCGGGAAGAGCATGACCACGGTCAATTTAGCCTTGGCATTGGGACGACAAGGCCACAACGTTGGGATCATCGACGTGGATCTCAACGGGCCCTGCATTCCCCGAATGATGGGGATGCTTGGCAAGGAGCTTGAGGTCACGCCGGAAGGGGCGCGACCGCCGGAAGGACCCTATGGCATCAAAGTGGCCTCCATGGATTTCTTGCTCAATGACACGTCTCCGGTACGGTGGAAAGGTCCGATGGATTTGAGTCCCGTCTGGTTGGGGCTCATGGAAATGAATGTGATTCGGGAGTTCCTCGCCGATATTCTCTGGGGAGACTTGGATTATTTGCTGGCCGATCTTCCCCCGGGAGCCGCTGCGGATAAACCTCCGGTCCTCGCCAGCTTTCTTCCGGATCTTGCCGGCGCGGTTGTGGTCACGACCCCTTCGGAAGTGGCATCAACGGTTGTGCAGAAGTCGATTGGGTATGCGACGGAGTTGGGGATCACCGTGTTGGGAGTCGTTGAAAACATGAGTCAATACCGGTGCCCGTCTTGTGGCGCCGAGAATGAGCTGTTCGAAGGCAATACCGCAGGCCTGTGTGAAGCCCTCAATCTGCCGTTGCTCGGCCGCATTCCATTTGACCGGAATTTTGCCAAGACGTTTGATAAAGGAACACCGTTGTTGGATGAGCACTATCCGACGAGCCAGCGCTATACGGATCTTGTCGTGCGTCTTCAATCAATGTTGGATTACAAAAAAGTGCTGGCCGAAAAACTATAAGCAACAAGAGGGCACACCCCTTTTTTACTTTCAACTCTCCCGAGTGAGGCTGTTATGAAATTTATCTGCTTAACCTGTGAAACCTATATGAGTTTTGAAAAGGTCGAGAAACCCGCCGAAGGGTCCCTCGGAGTTTTTTTCGCCTGCCCCTCCTGTGGTGCGAAGTTTTCCATGGTGACGAATCCGGGCGAAACGCAAATGGTCAGTTCCCTGGGTGTCCAGCTTGGTGGGCGGACAGAGGCCGCATCTCCCTTGGAAATGACTCGTGGTACATTAAAAGAAGAAGTCAGTGCGCCGGCAGCGTCAGGGTCCATGGCCGCCTATCTGAACGAAAAAATTCACGCGGGACAGGGCACGAGCCCCGCAGCCGGTACCCCTGCGAAGGAAGGAGAGTCCGGCGGTTGTCCTTTTTCCGCGATGGTCGCGCAAATGGGATTAACCCCCGGCGAAGCTTCCATCGGCACGCAACCATCCGATCTTCAATGGACCGCTGATGCGCAGGAACGGTTAGGCAACTTGCCGTCGTTTGTGCAGCCGATGGTCAAGGGTAGCGTGGAATCATATGCGCGGAAGAACGGCTATGCCACCGTCACACTGCAAGTCATGGATGATTCGAAGAATGCATCGAACGGCATGACTTGGTCGCCCGAAGCCGAACAGCGATTGGACAACATTCCGGACTTTATTCAACCCATGGCCCGCAAGGAGATTGAACGGCTGGCCAAAGAGCGTGGCGCAACCACGGTCTCCGCCGAACTCATGGATGAGGCCAAAGAGAAGTTCATGAAATTCATGTAAGACAGGCCCAATGTTTCAGAGATGGTCCCCAATATGGCCTGATGAAAAGTCAGACATCATCGATATACATACAAGCGAACGGGAAAAGGAAATCGACCGCCTCGTCTATGCGCTGTACAATCTCACCGAGAAAAAATTCAGGTAATTGAAGGCATTGCCTGAGTCAATTCATCGCTTCCACAAGTTTAATCTCTTCCTCCGTCAGCCTGTATAGCTGATACACCAGTCGGTCGATTTCGGCTTCCTGATGCGCTGGTGTCCCTATCTTCCGGCTTGCTGTGCGGGCTTTTTCAATCCAGTCGCCAAGGTTGTCATAACCATTGTCATCTCCCCAGTCATAATAAGAACAACAGGGGTAAGCCGGATTAGGGTTAATAGCGGAAAAAAGTTGGGAGGAGGTAGGGCAATCGGATCCGCTCCTTTGCAGGATGTAGAACCATACCTGTCTTTAACATTGTGGATATATATCCCGATTAAACCATTCCGCTTTTCTATGCTTTGCTCTATCTCGTATTTGACCCATTTGCTATGAGCGGTTTGGCTTCCGATTATGATGGCTTGAGCCTGCTGGGTGGTTCACACGACAGAAAACGCACTCGGGCAGGCACTTCGCACAAATCATGGATGCGGTGATAAACCCGATCATTCTCTCTGGAATCGAGAAACTCAACGTCATCGACAATCAAATTGCATATTTCTGAACGGCGCAAAGCTCCGGCAAACCCGACTGCAATGATGGTGTTCTTTAAACCAATCAACATATTGGGACATGCTGGCATGTATAGCTGCTACTTGGTATTCACGCAAAGCCGCTACCTGGCGGCTGGAGGTTCCCTCCCGATAGCCCCTGAAGATGCAATGATGCTTTACATCATCCCCGACGCTGCTACGCGACGGGGAATTACCAGCCGGCCAATCTTCTACCATATCTATGGTTTCGGTTCTCTGTTTTCTTACGCTGCTGTCGATTAGGGAGTGCTGATATAGATCAGCCCGCCGCCTCTCTTTTACAAGCCACACCTCTGGCTCAGTTGCTAGTCAGAAAAGTTATCTAATTTTACCATTATAAACAATATTATATTGTATAATATATGCTGATAATACAAAATATAAATCATTATACGATTGAAATTTAGAATTTCGTATTATAATGTATTAATACGGTTCCACAAATCTACTTAATGCCGGAGGTAGCATGGATAATTCCCAACTAATTCAGTTGCTCGAAGAAGAGCGGGTAAAACTGGAGCAAGAACTGACCGGGCTTCGCCAAGATATTGTTAAATTGAAGCGCAAAAAGGCGGACAGCTTTTCCCGACTATGCCACGTGCGAGGATTGTTGGGACTTCCTGAATCTCCTGCTGAACTCCCAGACGACGGCGCTATGCCAGAAGGTCGTAGTTTTCATCCTGACAGCAACCGCAACATCTGCGACCTTGCTGCGGAAATTCTACGGGAGCAAGACAAGAAACCGATGTATTATAAAGACTTGGCGGTAGAAGTAATGAGACGAGGCGGCATTATAGGCGGGGCCACGCCTGAGGCAACCCTGGTTTCCCGGATGACCCGAGACGGCCGTTTCATACGCCCGTATCAGAAAGGACGCTATGCCCTACGTGAGGATTATCCGGAGAGTCCTAACGTGGGCGCCCGCCAGAACCCCCGTATCAGGAGTTAACGCCGATGTCAAGCCGATATATACCAATGGCTATCGTCTATGATTTTGATGGCACCCTGGCTCCCGGCAATGTCCAGGAACGTCAATTTATCCCGGACATCAGAATGAAACCCAAAGATTTCTGGGCGGAGGTTAACAGCATCGCCAAGGACAAGCAAGCCGATAGCGTCCTGATTTATATGTATCTTATGCTGGAAAAAGCTCGGGCGGCTCGCATGCCAGTGCGATTAGATGACTTCCAAACCCGCGGGAAAGACATTGAGTTTTTTGAGGGCGTTACCGGTTTTGAGGGCGTTACCGGCTGGTTTAACCGGATTAATGAATACGGAAAGCAAGAGGGCATCGCTATCAAGCATTACATCATTTCTTCCGGCAATGCTGAAATTATCGAAGGCTGCTCCATCGCATCCAATTTTGAGAAGATATACGCCTCCAGGTTTCTGTTCGACGAAAATGGCGTCGCAGTTTGGGCTTCCCAAGCGGTCAACTATACCACTAAGACCCAGTACCTCTTCCGTATCAACAAGGGGGCTTATGACCTGAGCAGTGACCGCGAGATAAACAAATTCATTGAACCGCACCGGCGCCCAATACCTTTCGAGAACTTGGTCTATATCGGCGACGGTTCCACCGATATCCCTTGTTTCCGGCTGGTGAAAGAGCAGGGTGGACGGTCTATAGCAGTCTTCCCGCCGAATACCAAGGGGGCCAAGGAAAAGGCGGAGCAGTTCCGCACGGACGGGCGCGTTCACCATGTAGTCCCGGCTAAATACGGAGAATCCAGCGATCTGGATCAAGTGGTTAAGTCGTATATCCGGCTCTTGGCGGAGCGCAATCGCAAACGCGGTCAGCTACACGAAAACCATGGCAAAGGTTAAGTCGTATGTCCGGCTCTTGGCGGAGCGCAATACGCTGTCCAAATTTTAACCGGCAACATCAGTAAACCGCCTTGTCCGGCCTGCTCGTAGTCGCTCCCTAGTTGTCCCTGTCGGCGTTCCCTTCGGCGCTGGAACGATAAGCAGAAGTTGCGGAGAGGAAGGAATTAGCAGAAGGGGTGAGTATGACCCTACTATTCGGCAAAGGCAAAGTCTTCATCGGCGTAATTCACCTGCCACCGCTGCCCGGCGCGCCCCGCTGGGGCGGCGATATGGACGCTGTGCTGGAGCAGGCGGAACGGGAAGCTCTGACCATGGAACGGGGTGGGGCCAACGGCATCATCGTGGAAAACTTCGGCGATGCGCCCTTCCGCATTGGTCGAGTGGAGCCGGAAACAGTGGCGGCGATGACCCGGGCGGTTGACCGGGTATGCCGGACAACGTCGTTGCCGGTAGGGGTCAATATGCTGCGCAGCGATGCCCCTTCCGCCCTGGCTGTTGCCGTTGCCGCCGGCCGTTCCTTGAGGCAGACATACGAACGATAGCGGCATCAGGTAAAAATTGAATTCACTTAAATCGCGGGCAAACCAGTCTTTCATGGCTAGCACGAAGTTTTTGAGACTGGCAGCGCCTAATTCCTGAAGTTGGGTTGCCAGTGCTGTGTCGGATTGATGGTAAAAATGGACGGAAGAATTTCGCAATTCAAGCAATACCTCTATATTTTTTAGTACTGTTTGATCTAGATGCTTCTGGCCGACAAGCTTCCTGGCAAGATAATCTATACCGTGCGTGAATGCATTGCCTGAGCGAGTGCGCTTGATTTTTAATCGCTTGCTCGGCGTCCCATCTTTCTTCTGGTAGGGTTCCCTCACATAGAGAGACCGAATCTTGTTGTTATTCTCATGCAACCATTTCGCTTTCAAAAGCAGTTCCCAGCCATTGATGGCCAGAATACAAAAGGTTTCCGCCCGATAGGGAAAGTCCGGCTTGTTGTAAATCTCGATAGCAGCCACAGTTGCGGCTATCGCCTTGTCAGTCAATTCTCTGCACCGGGATTTCATTAGCTATGCCTCTACCACTTCGATTTCTTGGTCAGATTGTATAGCTGATACACCAGTCGGTCGATTTCGGCTTCCTGTTCAATGGTGTGCGCCAATCCCGTCCAGTGGCCAAATGAACAGCGCCCCGCCCGCCGCCACTCACAGAAACTCCTGTCCGGCATGGTCCGTAAACACGGCCGCATCGCGGATGTATTTCATGACTGTATTCGTGTTGGTGTGACGGGTGACCGCCATGATCTTGTCCATCCGCGCATGATGGACCGCGGCACTGGTGACGAAGCCTGCCCGCAAGGAGTGGGCGGAGAACCCGGCCGGGTCCAGCCCAATGGCCGCGGCATACTGTTTCACCAGGCGCGGAATGTCAGAGTGGTGGAGCGGGCGGCCGGTGAGTCGTCCGCCCCGGCGCAATGATTGAAAAAGTGGGCCGGCGTGGGAGCCACGGATGCGGAGCCAGCGATCCAGGACGGCGACCGGGCGAATCCGTTTCCCGGCGGGCACCGCGACCTGTTGGCCCCGCCCTGCCTGGTCCGTCTTCGAGCGACGGATATGCAATATGATACCGGAGGGTTCCCCCTCCGCCGTCAGAAACCGTTCAATATCCCCTATCGACAGCCCGCATAATTCCGAGCGGCGCAAGGCGGCCGCAAAGCCAATCGCCAGCACGGCGGCGTCCCGTGCGCCACGGGCGGTCGGGGGACAACAGGCCAGGATCGCGGCCATGTGATCTTCGCGTAGGGCGTTGGCCCGTCTCGGCTTTGTGCCACGCAGGCGGGCCAAGCCACGGAATAGGTTGGTGACTTCTGGATGATGGGTCGGCGACGTCAGATTGGCGTCCGCATACCGGCGGCGTACTGCACACCGCACCAGCATCAAGGTGCCGTAGGCCAGCGGCTTCTCTGTGCCTTTTCTGCGGCGAAGTGCCAACTCAGTGAAAAAGTCCACGAGGTCCTGGGGTGAAACCGCCAGCGGCTCACATCCTGCTTGCGTACACCAGTCGGCAAACAGCGCCCAGCCCTCGCCGTACACGCGGCGGGTGTTGTCGGCCATGTGCGCGTGGCGCAGGCTGTCGGAGAAGATCGCTTTGTCGGTGCAGATATGAGTAGATTTCGTCATCCTATGCTCTCCTGATGTGTGGTTTATTGAAAGGAGAGCAAATATAAGTGTTGAGATTAGTAACGCATATAGCCATTTATCGAGGAATACTGACGGGACTTAACGCCGCCTTTATCGTCGATAAAAAGACCAAAGACGCACTGATTGCCGAGGATCCCAGATCGGCGGAGCTACTAAAACCGATCCTGCGCGGAAGGGATATCAAGCGGTATCGGGCGGAATGGGCGGGGCTGTGGGTGATCGCGACTTTGCCGTCTTTACACGTTGACATTGAGAACTATCCGGCAATAAAACGATATTTGCTTTCTTACGGCAAAGAAAAGCTAGAACAGACAGGAGAAACGCTTGTTGATGGAAGCAAGTCGCGAAAGAAAACCCCTCATCAGTGGTTTGAATTACAGGATACATGCGCTTACCACGCGGAATTTGAACGCGATAAGCTCGTTTATCCCAATATGACGAAGTTTTTACCTTTTGTATTTGATACATAAAATTTTCACAAACCAAAAATGCTTCATAGTTACTGGGAAACATCTGAAATTTCTTACCGCGATACTGAATTCAAGAGTTGGAGCAAAATGGTTACGGGAAAATTGCCCAGAATTGCTTGGCGGGACAAGAGAATTGAGCAAAGTGTTTTTTGAGAATTTTCCAGCACCGCGAATCTTGGAAATAACGCAACAACCCTTCATCGACTTGGTGGATAGAGTGATTGCTGGCAAGGAAAAAAGGAAGGACACCACCGCGATAGAAGCCGAGATTGACCGACTGGTATATCAATTATACGGCCTGACGGAGAAGGAAATTGAACTTGTGGAAGCGATGAATTAACTCAGGCAATGCCTTCAATTACCTGAATTTCTTTCTCGGTGAGATCGTACAACGCATAGACGAGGCGGTCGATTTCCTTTTCCCGTTCGCTTGTATCTGCATCAGGATTAGCCTTTTTGGCAGCAAGGATTTTATCTACTAAATCTGTAAACGGTTGTTGTCTCACTTTGGAGATTTTCGGAATGTGTATCTGTTCCACAAAAATTTTCTTGTATTCCATATATCCGTGTTCTCTGCTGTAAGCCAATCGCCTCATGCTCCAATAGCAAAATGAACTATTGAGAATCGCAGCAATATATTTTATTTGATCCGTTCCCGTAAGAAGATTGGTTGGTGCAGAAATAGAGCTGGCATCCGTATCTACAGCAAACCTTGGCTGAACAGACAAGTTTCCCCAAACGAGCTTATCGCGTTCAAATTCCGCGTGGTAAGCGCATGTATCCTGTAATTCAAACCACTGATGAGGGGTTTTCTTTCGCGACTTGCTTCCATCAACAAGCGTTTCTCCTGTCTGTTCTAGCTTTTCTTTGCCGTAAGAAAGCAAATATCGTTTTATTGCCGGATAGTTCTCAATGTCAACGTGTAAAGACGGCAAAGTCGCGATCACCCACAGCCCCGCCCATTCCGCCCGATACCGCTTGATATCCCTTCCGCGCAGGATCGGTTTTAGTAGCTCCGCCGATCTGGGATCCTCGGCAATCAGTGCGTCTTTGGTCTTTTTATCGACGATAAAGGCGGCGTTAAGTCCCGTCAGTATTCCTCGATAAATGGCTATATCCCATTCTTTTAGCGGTGTGCCGATGCGCTCAATCTTTTCTTTTAATGCGACTTCCGCACGGCTGCCGATAAACCAGGTATCGGGCGTTACGTTAATAGAAACGGCGTTGTTCTGCGCGTAATCGCCGATGCTGTCGCCTTGTTTGAAATCGTCTTTGAACGCCGTTGCCCACAACTCGCCTTGCACGTTTTCCTTTGTAATGAGCAGGATATTGGTATCCACCGTGGCATTCTCGAAGACTTTGAACCCACCAAAATCCAGCAAAACTTTGGGGGTTAGGGTGGTAAAGAAGGCGCGGAGTTTCTCGCCATATTTGGCGCGCATCCATTTGTTAGAGGTAATGAAGCACAGGTGGCTCTGGTTACCCAGCAGTTGACCGGCGCGTTCATAAAACAACTGGTAGATGTCGCCAGAGCGCACAAAGGTTTCAAAGCCCCTGTTTTCGTAGAGATTTGCCAGCATGCCGCCGTTCTTCTGCAATTGGATATACGGCGGATTGCCCAGCACCACGTCAAAGCCGTCGCTGATGCCGAACATCCATTCCGGGTCGAACCAGTCGGCGACAGCGTTCTGGTTGTAGGGATCCCAGTGGGCGACTTTCTCGGCATTGCTGTCGCCCCAGCCATCACTTATCAATAACGCGGCAATCTCTTCACGGAGTGTTTTATCCTGTTCCCGATATTGCCTTTTGGTTTTTAGGGTTTTGGCGTTGAAGTGGCGGCGGCGCACCCGGTTCAGTTCCCGTTCTTTTTCCTGAATGGCCGGATTGCGTATTACCGTCTGCCTGGGCTTGTCCAGGCCGATGAGGCTGTTGGCAGCAATAAATCTGGTCTCCAGATTAGGCAGGGCCTTGATGCCGTAATTGTCCTTCTTGTCGGCGGTCGGTTGCTGCTCTATGGCCAGGGAGATGAAAAAGCGCAGTTTGGCAATCTGGCAGGCGATGGGCTGGATATCCACGCCGCAGATGGCGTTTTCTATCAGATAAAGTTTGCGGGCGTAGTCGGCTTCTGTTTCAAATGCCCGGGTGATTTCCTGCTTTCGCTGTTGCAATTCCTCTTGCGCCTTTTGTCTGGCTTGCCAGTCGTTGATGTTTTCTGATGTTTGCAGGTCGGCCTGGATGGATTGCATATCCGGCAGATTGAGCAGTTGCTGCTCTTTCCATTGCCGGTTGTTCGGGTCGAGAATCGCCAGCAGCCCGACCAGCCGCTGCAAAGCACCCATGGGGAAGGCGCCGGAACCCACTGCCGGGTCGAGGATTTTGACCTGGTCGATGGCTTGAATGAGTTCGGGGATTTCTTCGTCATACAGCAGGGCTTTCCCATTTTTCTCTGCCAGTTCCCCGGTCTGAGAGGCCATGTTAAACAGATCGTCCAAGCGTTCGCGCCAGAATTCAGCATCGCCATCCTGCGGCGGCACCGCGCCGGCCAGATACGCTTTCAGACTTTCATCCACCATATAACCGACAATCTCACGCGGGGTGTAGTAGCTGCCAGTGGCGTTACGGGCGGTTTGCTCGGTTTCAGGGTTATAGGCCGCCAGCAGGTTTTCAAACACCTTGCCCAGCAGCTCCGGGTCCAGCGCCACTTCAATATCCAGCGGGGTGGACTCCTCCACCGTGAACTGGTATTGATGCAGCAGGTCGATCAGGCCGGGTTTGCGTTCGTCATCGCTGAAAAACAATGCATTGGGCAGGCTGAGGGGATTGTCCGCCCGGTCGGAAAAGCCGTCCATGCGCATGGCATATCTTTCATTGCGGATGGTTTTGTCTTTTTCATATTTCTGTTGTTCATCCTCATTGGCTTGCCGGTCCAGGCACTCAAATAGTCCGCCGTTCAGGAAAGGGGTCTGCGCAAAGCGGGCGATGATATTGTCTTTATTGCTCTCCTGAAAATGGTCCCGATAGCGGTAGATATTGGTCACGAGATAATTGCTGCTGTTGGCCTTGCCGTCGGTAGTCGTGCGAAAGCTGCGGTCTTTGATCTCGCGGTTCAGCGTGGCGAAGAACAGATTCTGCAAAATGGCTTTGTAGTAGCTGCTGTCTTTCTTCCAGTCAATGATGGATTGCAATTGCTCCTGGTCAAACAGGTCGGGGTTGACCAGCTTCTTCTCTTTGATAAACCAGACGAACAGCAGACGGGTGAGCAGGCGGATCAGGCTGGTAGCGGTATGGTTGTCTTGTGGTTCGCGTTCGTCGTTGGGGAAAACGACTTCGGATTTGGCGTATTCATACCAGTTGAACAGTTTTTCATAGAATTCCTTGTTCAACGGCTCTACGGCGAAGGCGGCTTTGAAGTCTTCGAGCGATGGTTGCTGCGGTAGATGGTCAAATCGCTCAACCGCGGTGCGGACGTTGGCACCTTTGCCCAGCAGATAGGTGTAGCGTTTGGAGGTGCTTTCCTGCTTGTCGATCTGTCCCTGCTCGTTCAGCTTGTATTCCATGCTGATGAAGCTGAACCGCCACTGTTGGCCATGGTCGTAGTAAACCGCCAGTGCACCACCCAGGGTATGCGCTGAAACCTGTTTGGCCACCATCTGGCGTAGTTGCACACGGTTGCGGGCGAGCTGGGTGTTAGCGCCGACTTTTATTTCATAGATGCCCAACTGCTGGCCGTCCGCAGTGGGAACCTTGCCGAGATAGTCAAAGGACGCTGCGCGGTTGTCTTCAACAGCTTGCGGCTGTGAGAAAATTTCAATGCCGGGGAAAAACTGCTGCAATCGGGCTAGCCAGCTTTCGCGGTCGTAGCCACTGCTTAATAAGGTTTGCAAATCAGACATAGGGCTGTGAAATAGTCATTTTTGGTGGCTCGGTGGCTTGGGATTCGGCTGGCGCTGATAATCAATTCTTTCCAGTATCTTCCCTGCCAGTGCCCTGAAATCGTGGCGGGCGTCGGTGACCGCGGCGGCATGGCTGCCGATGGCGCCGTCAGGCGGGGTAAGGTGAAAAATGGGCTTGCGCGCTTCCTGTGCCAGTGGCACGAGGCTGCGATAGTGCTTGACGGTGGCCAGGGCGTGTTCATGGTCTTGCGCCGGGGTCGCCGGATAGGGGCCTTTTGTATCGTCCAGCAGATTCCGGGCGTATTCTTCCGGCATCCGGTTCACCCATTTGTCATATGCCTTAACCGGGCGGCTCAGGCGCACGCTGTGTTGTTGCACCACGTAGCCGACAGGTTTCATGTCTCCTTTCGGCAGCGGAAATTCCGGTTGTTTCCAGTTGTTTCTCCGCTGTTGCCAGTCCTGTCGCCATTGGCTCAAGGTGGGCCCCAGGTTGCGCAGCCCCTGGAGAGAAAACAAATCGGCGCCCAAAGGAACGATGATGGAGTCGGTCGAAATCAGTGCTGAGCGGTTGATCGCGCCGAGATTGGGGCCGACGTCGGCGAGGATAATATCCGCTTCCATTTGCTTTGCCCCGGTCTGCATGACGGTTGAGAATGCCGTCAAAATACGTAAGGGACGGTAGAGACTGTCGGAGGAACCCAGGGCATTCGGCCATTTCGCCGACAGGGTATCCTCAAAGCCGGCCAGTGCCAGGTCGCCAGGGATGAGGCGGAGCGTGGGGGTGATATCCGCCAGCAGCGGGGCTTTGATGTCACCCACTTTCGTCAGTGGGCGGACGCAGTTCAGAATGGTCCGCCCGGACGCGCCGTCGCCGGTCTCCCACAGCTCCTCAAGCTGTGTTTCATTCAGAAAGACAGCGGTCAGGTTTGCCTGCGGGTCCAGGTCGCAGGCCAGCACCCGATGCCCCATGTCGGACAGCATCCAGGCCAAGTGATAGACCAGCGAGGTTTTGCCCACGCCGCCCTTGTTGTTGAAAAACGTCAATACGGGAACGGTCATGTCCGGTCTTTCTTGCAAGCCAGTATTGTGACTTGCACGTTGTTCATATCGACATTGAATTCCATTTCAGGATGCCCGGCTTGTCGAAGCAGCCGATTCGCCAATGGAATGCCGACGCCGTAGCGTTGCACGAACCCCAGGTTTCTCATCGCCTCTGCAAGATTGGGATTGCGGTAGGAGGTAATGCCGGGTCGGCCGAAACTCTCTACTGTTACCGAGCCGAATACGCCCCAGGGACTCAGTATTTCTATACGGTCGTCGTACCAGTACACTCGTGTGGGAGCGTGGCTTCCTTCGTATGATCGGTGCATGATCGCATTACGAGCGATCTGCTGGATCGCTGGGACCGGATACGTACTGACCCGTCTCTCGACTGGTCCCGATGTGAAGTCAACCGCTGTCCGATTGTGCCCGTTCAGCTTCTCGTCAAGGCGGCGCAGTACATCCGTAATGGTTCCGCTGATTACTTCTTCATCGGATATGGGGGCTGTGAGTTCGTTACCAGCAAGTCTCAAGAATTGAAGATACGCTCCCGGCAGGTGATCCAGTGTCCGTTTGACCAATACAAGTATCCCCAACACTGTAGGCACGGGATCGTCAGCAGAGGCAATCATCTTGGCCGCGGCCAACCGTTCTTCGAGACTGCGTTCGTTGGCTTCCAGAATTGCGCGATCAAAGGCCTGCGGCAAGTATTCATGCTCGAACCGGAAGAGGTTGAGATCCCTCAAGGTGGCAACAGAGACTGGCTGGAGGTCGAAGGGGCGGTCGCCATACCAGCGCTTTTCGTTGAGCGTCCTTTCATCCTGTGCGGTGGCAATACCACGACGCGGGCCGGTGCGGATATGGATAACCCCCTTGCAGCGAACCGGTGGCGAGTTGGAGGGCTGCACGATAACGACGGCGATTTCTTTATCTTGCAGGATGCGCTTTTGCACGGTCAGGGAGGGCGGCGGCAGGACATTGCCGTCGGTTTTCATGTCGGCCAACTGTCGCAGCAAAGAATCTGTAACCGCCAGATTGCCAAATGTTTTGTCGTCCTTCACGCCTACGAACACAAAACCGGGTTTGTCGTGAGCGGCCAAATCGTTGGCAAAGGCGCAGATGGCTTCCCTGATTCTGGTGGCGGCGTCGCCGGATAAAGACTCCTTGAACTCGACGTGGTCGGATTCGCCGGATTCGATGATTTGTCGTAGCTCTTTGTCAGCAAAACCCGGCATTACTCTTTGTTTCCCAACCTGAAGTGCTCCAATGCTACAGATAGCTTTGTGAAATAACGACCCTTGGCCGCTCGTTGGCCTGCAGCTCGGCGGGCGGTTCGTCACTGTCGTTCACAGTGGTTTCCGGCGCATGCTTGTCGATTATCTTTATCAGTGCCTCCAGTTGTCTGGCGGGCACCACCGGTGAATTTTTCTGGCTTCTTTGCAGTTTGGCTATCTCTCTGGGCAGGTTTTGATAACGCCCCAGTTTCACCCATTCAATAGCCCCTGCAATACGCTGTTGTTCTCTCGCATGGGTAATGTCGAGGTTAATAAAGGCTTGGAGGTAGTTGATGGCCGTGCGCTGCTGCGGGGTGAGTTCCGGCGCCTGCTGTTCTTTGATGATTTTATCTTGCACCTGTTCCATAAAATACGCCAGGGCGCGTTGCACCTGATTGTAATGCGCATCCGGCAGGGGCTTTATCAGTGCAGCGTTGTGGTGGCTTTTGAAAATCGGCGCAACTTCCAGAAAGCCCAAGTCGGTTACCTGATTGTCGTGGTCTACCTGATAAAAGGCGTTGTGTTTTGAGTTGCGCAAAAAGCACAGGGTTGCGCCGCTGCGCTCAGGATCGGCGACGGCATTGCGGATTTTCAGCGGCAGGTTTTTGATGCGTCTGAATTCGTCGGGATGCTTTTCCCTGAACGCACGGATTTCCATCAGGTACGCCAGCCGTCCACTGACTTCTTCTGGTTCGGTGATGTTTCTATCAAACAGGCCAAAGGTCTCCACTTTTTCATCCACGGAATAAATTTGTGAATCCTCGCCGAGCGCGGTGTGGAAGGCTTGCAGCTTGACCTGGGCACGGCGCTTCAGCCCGATGTCGTCTTCCACCTGCTCGGTCGGCAAGAAGTTATAGATATAAATGGCGCCGGCGGGGCTGCCGATACGGTTGAGGCGGCCGATACGCTGCATCAGGCGGGTGGCGTTCCAGGGGGTGTCGTAGTTGACGATGGTGTTGGCGCGGTGCAGGTTGACGCCTTCGGCCAGGGATTCGGTGGCGATCAGGATATCGCAGTCGGACTTTTGCTCTTTAAGCGGCAGATTGGCGTCGAAGTTCTGCCGGATGATGTCTTGCTGCAGGGCGCGGTTGTGCGAATCGATAGATAGAACCCGGTATTGGTCTCTGAGCTTCCCGTACAGATAGCCGGTGGTGTCGGCGGATTCGGAGAAAATAACCAGTTTGCGCTCCGGGTTATGCTCTGCGTTCAACAGTCGCTTCGGCAACTCGGCCAGCAGCAGTTCAAGTTTGGGGTCGGCTTTTTGGTCAACAACTTTCCGCCATTGGGCCTCCATCTGCTGCAACAGCGCATGATCCTGCTGCAGCAGCGCAAACAACCCTGGTTCAAAGTCGTCGCGGGTGAGTACCTTGATGCTCGGGTCGGTGAGTTGCTCCTGCACCAGTTTTTCCAGTAATTCCTCCTCACGGTCTTCTTCCAGATACTGGTCAATTTGCTGTTTGGGCGCAAGGTAGACGCGGTTGTTGTCCATCATGTCCAGTATCTGCCGGGAAGCGTGCACAAAGCGCTTCAACGACTGGTGAAAGGCATAAAAACTGCTGTCCAGCCGCTTGATCAGCAGGGTTTTCATAATGGCCGCCAGGCGTTCAGCAATAAATTCCGGGCGCTGATAGTCCTGCTTATGCTCAGGCTTGAGATATTCGATCAGGCGGTAGCGCATATATTGCAGGCCGTTGCCGTGTTGGTTCCGGATAAGGTCAAAAGAGTGCTGGTAGGTGTCATTGAGCTCGGGCTCAAGCTGGTAAAGCAGATTTGCCGGCGGCTCGACTTTGGGAAATACAATGCCCTGGCATTGCAGGTCATCGGCATAAAGCGGATGCCGCAACAGGTCGGTACGAGTGCGCCGCACGGTCAGGGGTTCAATTATTTTGCGCCGGATGCCGGCGTAAAGCGATTCCAGCCGTTCGACAGCGTCAGCCGGCGCGGAGGGTTTAATCAGGTCCTTATACTCCCTTGACGCCCGGCTGAAAAAACGGGCGATGTTGATATCCAGCGTACTGTCACTGGCGTCCTGAAACAGCAGCAGTTGATTGCGTATATCCTCCGGGCGGTTGTTGAGCGGCGTGGCAGACACCAGAATAACCCGCTTTCTGCCGTCATTGCGACACGGGGTTTTGCAGATGCGTTGCAATTCGGCATAACTTGTAGAGGTGTCGTTTCGGAACTTGTGCGCCTCGTCCACGATGATCAGGTCATATTTTTTCGGGTCTGTGATTGTGTGCAGGCTGCCGGTGGTCATCAGATCCACATTGTCAAGCTGAAATTGATCAACGGTTTCCCGCCAGTTCGCGCACACCGCCGGCGGGCAGACGATCAGCGTATGCGAGCGGTATTCGGGATATTTGTTGAGGAAAAAGTGTTTTCTGGCAATCAGCGTGGCCACCACCGTTTTGCCGAGACCCACCACATCGGAGAGAAAAAAGCCGTGATGATTTTGCAGCAGGATGTACCCCTGCTCCACCGCATCCAGCTGATAATTCAGGCGCTTGAAGCCGTCGGGTACGTCGGTGATGCTGTTCGGGTCAAACTCAACTTCCCTGCCAAAGTATTCAACCAGCAGCTTGATATAGAGCTCAAACGGCGTGAAATCGCCGCGCAGGTAGGTCTTATTTCTGGCATCCATCACGGCCTCGGGCAAGATCGCAACCGACTCATGCCACAATTTTTCAAACTCGTTGGTGGCGAATTGAATGTCGTCATAGTCGCGCAACGACACATTGAATTCATAGTTGGCAGTGTCGCCATCCGCGCCTAGCCCGGCCGCGGTCAGGTTGGACGAGCCGCTAATCACCTCGCCGCCGCTGTGTTCATTGAACGCTTGCGGGCGGAAGATATAGATCTTGGCGTGCAGCTTGCGTGCGGGATGCGCCCTGATTGCAATTTTCCCATCGGCAATGTCCTGCACAAACTGCTCAATGCTGCGCTCGGTTTGCCGGTCATACCGGGCGCCATCTATTTCTTCCTGAAACTGCCGTGTGTAATCCCGGCTGGCCTGCTCTTGCGTCGCTCCGGACAACAAGGCTAATCCCCGCCCTTGTGCCTGGGCGGTAATTGTGTCCACGTCGATGCCCACCAGCACCCGCATTTGCCCTATGTCTTGCAGATGCGGGCGCAGGTGAAAATATCCTGTGGAGTAAAAATAACCGACCAGGGCATCAAATTCGGCGATATGCGGATTATGCCGAAACACCCCCCTGAACTTTTCCAATAACGTATTCTCGCCGTCATTGGTGAAGAATTTTGTCGCCATGCTGATCCGTTGTGCATTCGTTGGTGGGTAATCTCTTGAGTGCTTCAGGCTGTCGGAGTGTCGGATTTGCGTAACTCGTTGATTCTATGTCTTGCACGTCCCATTTTATGGCTTTTTACCATTCGGCGTACCTATTGTACTAGGTTGTGTTGGTATTCTGAATCTTCATTTCGTCATTCCGGCGTAAATGATATTTTCCGCCGGAATCCACCGCCTTGGGAAACAGGCAGTACCCCCGCTCCGGATGCCCCCGCTTTCCAGGCTGTATGAAAACTGGTTGCCTTGTTCAAAAGCCGTTAGATGACGCCTGTCCCGGACGCATACGATGCGCGGCCCTCCGGCTACAGCTTCAGGAGTTTTCACACAGCCTGTTTCGTGTGAATGACAGGAAATGTCAAGCCAACCTGGCAAAACGGGTGTTGCAAGAATGTGTATTGTTAGAGAATTCGGTTATGCTCTAATGTGTAACCAACCCTATCTCAGGGTTTCCTCCAGTTCAGCGATGAGCTCCCCTATTTCTTCGATAGGCACCAAGTCAAGAAACACCGCCAAGATTTTTTGTCGATCCTGGGAGGCAATCACGTTGTCATCCTCGAGCCCCCGTGCCGCGTCACTCAAGACCGCAATGGGTTCCCCGCCTTGTCGGGTCACCTGCTCCCACGTCTGATGCGTGCGTTCCATCACGGCAAAAAACTGATCGATGGGGACGTGGACCAGTCCGAATCTGCTGCCCCATTTTTCACGAACGTGCTCACGAATAGCTCGGTGCATCTGGCCGCAGACGGGTTCCGGGATACTCACGCGAACGGCACAGGTCATCCAATACATGGTCAGTGCAAGTAGCGCTTTGGTGATGGCTTGAGCCTGCTGGGTGGTCAGGACCAATCCGTATTCCTCGAGGAAATCGGGTGCGACGGACGGGGGGATAAGTTGAACGAGGGCTTTTGCCGTCTGTTGGGCTAGCTCGGTCATATGGCATGCTCAGGGCGGCAAGAACGAAGACAGGCACATGATAATCGCTTGCGCAGCATACGCAGAGGGACATTGGTGAAGCAAGCGCCTCGCTTGACACTGAAACCTGGTGAATGCCAGTCTTGCCGTGACGTTTTCTCTTACACCATCCTGATACAGAAAAGACGGATAGGTCAAAGCAATGCCCTACCTCCTGATGGCCATTGCAGGGTTATGGATGGCTGATGGTTTGGCCTTATTGGTGGCACCTCTGTGGATCGTTGGGCAGATCAAACAAGCCCTCTTGACCTCCCCTTCACTTATGAAATGGTCGGGGGTGAGCATGGTGGCGGGCATGATCCTGCTTCTGCAAGCGACTGATCTGACCTACTCAGGAGTATGGATGATCACGGGGGTCGCCATGGTGGCGAAGGCAGGGTTTTTTCTGTTGTCAGATGACGAAACGCGCCATTCCGCGTTGAATTGGTGCTTGAGCCGACAGGCGGTGGATTATCGTTTTTGGGGCCTGGGGTTGTGTACGCTCTCGATTTTGTTGATCCATAGCGTTGGATGGATTTGAGCCATCGTCAAGAAAAGGTGTTGAAGGGGTGTTCGCAAGCATCATCATGGGGTTGACAAGTTTGGTTTGGGGGTTGGCTGGGTTGATGATGACCATTGTGCCCACGATGGGGCTCGCCTGTGCCAAACGATTTTTCCTGGAGCCCTGGTGGCGATTTTGGATTGCACAAGTGATGCTGCTGATGGGGTTGCTCCTGATGATTGGCACGGTGGATCTCAAAGGATTTTGGTTGTGGGTGGCGTGTGGCGGGATCGCCGTGGCCAAAGCCTGTCTTTTGCTTGGGGCCCCAGTGTCGTGTCGAGATTGGATGCTGCAACGAGTCAACAATTGGCCGGTGTGGCTGCATCGGTTCGGCGGAATGGTGAATCTGGCCTTCGCGGTCTGCTTAGCCGCGGATCTCATTCTCTATGGCTGAAGCCATGACCCCAGAAAACAGCCAGGACCTGACCCGGTTGTGGGAGAGGCACCAAGCGGCGGAATGGCCCGGTTCAGTGGGGCCTTGTGAAGGCGAACTCATGACTCTGGATACGGTGGTCAGTGGGTGTGTCACCTATTTCTTCGACGAGCACCACCTCGATCCGCAACGCGTGACGATTCTTGAAGATTGCCTGTCCGATTTGGAGGCCGTGCTTCCGGAATTAAGCGAAGAGCCACTGGGCTATTTCGAACGGGTCAAACAGTTGGGCGCGTTGCTGCTGGAAGTGGGGCGCCTTCCCCGATCGGTCGACCACGGTCAATGAACAGCCGACTTGCAATGGCCCTCGTCGGTGCGTGGTTCGTCGTATCAACGGCCGCCGCAGCCGCAGAGTTCACGTTTGTGGCCTTGGGCGATATGCCCTATGGCTTCCCGGAACAGGCCTACGGCACGTTCAAGGCGTTGATCGCGGAGATCAACCGCAGATCTCCCGTCTTAACCATCCATGTCGGCGATACCAAATCGGGCTGGACCCCGTGCTCCGACCAGAGGCTGCTCGATCAGCGGGAGTTCATGAACAGGTTCGCGTCCGCCGTCATCTACACCCCGGGAGACAACGAGTGGAACGATTGTCACCGCCCGCAGGCCGGAGGGTTTGACCCGCTCGACCGACTGCAATTTATCCGTGCGCACTATTTTCAGACGGACGAGAGTCTCGGCAGGCATCCGATTCGCATCGAGCGCCAGGCGGACGTCATGCGCGGCTTCGAGCAATTCGTTGAGAACAGCAGGTTCAGCCGCGGCGACGTGTGGTTTATGACCGCGCACGTGGTCGGCTCGAACAACAATCTCAATACGAAGCTCGATGTTCGGGATTCAAATGCGGCTCAGGAATTCTTCGCCCGTGACCAGGCGAACCAAGTCTGGCTTGCTGACTCATTTGACAAGGCCACAGCAACGAACGCCGAGGCCGTGGTGGTTGCCATTCACGCCGACATGTTCGAAGACGGATTCGACCCGGAGCAGGAAACCTTTTCCCGCGCCTCAGGGTTCAAGGGGTTCGGCGAAACCCTTATCATCAAGGCAAAATCATTTCGGAAACCGGTCCTTCTGCTTTTCGGGGACAGTCACGAGTTTCGGATTTTTCAACCCTTTCCCCGTTCGGCAGGCAATCTGACCGCCGTGGAGGTGTACGGCGGGGAAGACATGCACGCCGTAGAGATCACGGTCGATCAAGACAGGGCCGCCGTGTTCACGTTATTCAAGCCAGTCTGGAATCCCGCCCTCATGTCCCTCGACTAGAGGGCCGACCGAATCAAGCACAACACGAATGAGGAAGGCTGCGTGTCGATCTGCGCTGGCAGGCGCGGCGTACACTTGAGCCACTCTGCGTGAGTGCCCTAAGTTTGTAAGCTTTGATCTGTGTTCGTTCTTGCCAACACGAATACCTGCTGGTGTGAATCAACGAAAATAATGGTGGGGTGGAGTTATAGGAGGCGGTGTGCGTCACGTCCACCCACCGGGTCGTGTCATGCGGGGGGACGGCGTTGATGCCCCACTGCGGGGCGCCGGAAGACGTTTGCAAGGCGGGGTGTCGTGCCCGGCCGTTCAGTGTTTGGGCGACCCAGTGCCCGGCTGGGGGTTGAGCGAAGAGCAGGGGTGCGTGCAGACCCTGGACATCCACCCCGATCTCGCCTGTTCCGCTGCCCAGGACGTGGACCTGCAAGGGCACGAACGTGCCGTCCACGATGACGTGGCCCTCCTGGTTGCGCCATGCCACGCCGTAGCTCATTTTCCCCAAATCCCGAACACTAGGGGTATTTTATGAGTTTTATCGCAAAGAGACAGCTCGCGCCCTCGCCCAATACCGTAAATACGTCGAGCTCGGCGGGAAAGACGAACGGGTCTGAAACTTGCTCAAGAAAACCGGTTCATGACTCCCAGCGCCTCCTTCATCATGCCCTATCCTGAACCGTCTTTTCTGCGATTCGGGACGTGGTCCGTCTTGCTCCATGTCGGCGACATCGCCGAGACTTCGTGTTCCTACTGAACCGACCCAGCCAGCCAAGGTCATTCCCCAATCGTCACCCCGCCAATCCCCTTCACCGTTGAAACGACGAATCCTTCAAGATGAGCGTACCGGCGACGCCTTAAGACTGAAAAGTTCGCGAAAGTAGCCCGCAGTGCCTTCCCCCCGACACGAACCACAACCAACATTCACAATCCATCGATGACCATCCCTGCCTTAAGGGGAATCTCGACCAAAGTCTCGCCGTTGCCTTCCCCGTCGCGTGTCGCTTCAGACGCCACGGCAAAACATTACGGTCAGTCCCGACGTCCGAAGGGCCTTTAAAGACACGCGTGGTTCTGGAACGAACCATGCCCCCGATCTATCCGGGAATTGCCAAAAAAGGAGAATGGGAAGGAAAGGTGCTCATTCGCATGGAGGTTGAGCCTAACGGCAGACCGAACGAGATCACCGTGCCACGGAGCAGCGGGCATCGAGTTTTGGAGAAGGCACGATTGACGCGGTCACGCGATGGACCTTTCACCCTGAAAAAGACGGCAACATCCCGATTCGCAGCATCGTGCGAATCCCCATCAACTTTAGGTTAACAAAACAAAAACAAGGATAATCATCTTTCACCATTCTCATGATTGAAACATCACTGGCGTTTGTCGAAATTCTCATAGCCGACGGATGGCTGATCATTCCCATTCTCGTCTGTTCTCTAGTGGCTGTTACCATCACTCTGGAGCGAGGATGGTATTTTGACCACTTGCCGGCTCTCGAACATGCCGATCATATGCTCAAGCTCGTCACACAAGGGAAATTCACCGACGCTTTGTCGCTGAACGAAGGCAACACTCATCCTGTCCTGCGAGTCTTGACGACAGGCATCCTCGCGCGCGCCTCCATGCCGGAGAAAGCCATGGAATCCGCCGGCATGGTAGAAGTCCGTCACATGAAACGGGGTCTTGCCCTTTTTGGACACCATCATCACGCTTGCACCCTTATGGGGATTATTAGGCACCATCCAGCATGATCGATTCCTTCGGCGTCATAGCCATTCAGAGGATTGGTCAACTGCACGCCGTCACGAGCGGCGTCGCCGAGGCGTTAATATGCACGGCTGCCGGCATTTTCGTTACCGTGATGGATGCGGTGAGAAAAACCGGCGTATTGCCACCAAACCGGATGCGTTGACGCCCTAGGTACTCTATTATTTGCATTCTCTGGCACCCGCCACGATTTTATGAAAAGGCTTTCCATGGCTTACACGCTGACAGTCGAACGGGGCTCTTTCGCCAGTCATGCTTTGGTGCACTGGATGCTGTCACGTCTGAGACGAGGGCGCATGCAACGCATCCGTCCAGTCCCTTAGCATTTCATCGTATACCCAAGCGACAGTCTCCGTCCCGGCCCCTGCACATTCGAGAATTGGAAATTATAAGCCGTCGCCTCAACCTATCGAGTCCATTTCGGATCGTTCGGTGGTCTTCCGGTCAAAATCGTGTATGCTCTTTTTGTGTGGTGCTCGCTTATGTTATTTCGTCAGGATTCACCGTTTATCTTCTCAAACGGCGTGAAGGGGGCTCTGTGCTGCGTCTTGAAGCAGCCTGGGCAAGCGTGCTTTGGGGAACACCTGCAGCACTTTCCCTTACCCTATTGGCCAATGTTACAGGTGCGATATCTGCTACAGCTCTGCCTGCAATCTTCTGGCTCAGCCTCAGCCTCGCTTGATGTATCGCTGTCGCAGTTCCGAAACCGGACCTGATGGGCCAATGGTTACGGGGGGCGACGGGTGTCATCCTCCTCCTCGCAGCATTTGCTCACGTAGAGGCTCACAGAGAGCACTTGACCTCTCCGGCAGCAACGAGTACGACCATCGTCTTTATCGTTATTGCGCTGACGTTTCTGATCCCATTGGTCAAATCGCGTGTGGCATCAAGACGGATACCGCTTGTTGGCTGAGAGCTCCGGAGTGGGCTCCTTACTCAGTCCTTGTTTTGCGTTAAAGCTCGTTGTCATGCGCCACACCCACAAGACTTCAAGAAAGCCGAAGTGTCTCCATTGTTTCAGGGCTTGAGAAATGGACAAATGGATAGTACCCTAAACAGCATGATGAGGCACTCTGTTCCGGAATGCGTTCTCATGCGGAGAAAATCGTCCACAGCCCGTTGTGGAGTACTTCCGGCAATGGGCTTCTTGCTTCCGGCCTGTGCCGGGCCGGCCATTATCCCGTTGGATCTCGAAAAGCAAATCGACCCCAAGGCGTCGTTTGCCCAGGTCAAAGAAGCGCCGACGACTCATCGGGGAACAGTCATTGTCCTGAGCGGTGAAGTCTTGGACGCCACGCGTCTCAAAGATCGCACCCGCTTGACCATCCTGCAGCTTCCCACGGACGGGAATCACGCACCGACCATGGACCTCTCACAGTCCCGTGGCCGCTTTCTTGCGTTTCAAACCGAGTTCTTGGATCCGGCTACGGTGCCAAACGGCACCCGAATCACGATCGTCGGGGAAGTGTCGGGAGCCACGACTGAGTTGCTCGATGAAATGGAATATACGTATCCCACGGTCACCATTAAATTCCTGAAAGTGTGGCCCGAAGCCATGCAGCCTCCGTACGTACCGATACGGGCGCTCCTGCCCTCCCTTGTATGGGGACCCCCTATTGGTACGCCGGCCCGTATGAGGGCCTATACTGAAGACCGTATTACGGACTGTATGGTCCGTTCCAATTCGGGTATTGGTAAGAACAGAACCAACGACATCAGTCATTCCGAGCGAAGCGAGGAATCTCTCAATGAACAACCGAATGCCTGGAAACGCAGAACCTTCGCTTCGCTCAAGATGACAACCTAAGCCATTTTCTTCCCTTCGGGTGCAGGGCGATACACCTGCGTGGTGGATGATACGTTGTGCGTTCATTTACATTTTAAAAAGGAGGTTACGTGATGAAACAGTTCGTGGGATTAACTATTTGTGCTTCTTTCATGGCATGTATTGCTATGGTGGGCCTTGGAGTCGGAACGGCCGTTGCCGATACTTCCCCAGCGCTCATGACAGCTGCTGACTCCAAAGCCAATGCGTCAAACAGTGAAGGCATCAAGCATTACAACCAAGGGCATTGGGATAAGGCTGTGGAGCACTTTACGAAGGCGGTCGCAGCCGATTCGGCGTCAGCGGAAGCGCACTACAACCTCGCGCTTGCCTTGGACGCGTCGGATCAGCACATGGAAGCCGCCAAAGAGTTTAAAAAGGCGCAAGACCTCGGCGCAGACAATCCTGACATTCAGAATTCGGAGATCCTGAAAGCTCACGTCAAAAAGCTGAAATAACCGATGAGCAGTCGGTCTGCTGACGGCTATGTTTTAACAGCGTGGTTGGCGGCATACGGTAATTGGTCAAGCGGGCAGGACTTCTTGCCCGCTGCCACCACAGGCTACTGGGTCGGGCTACACGATTATAGTCCGCTTCGCGGCCTCCGGCGAGTGTATCGAAATCTCCGACGTTCACATCTTAGTGTACGACGCAGCGGGGCGCGTCCGCATCGGCAACCTCACCTCAGCCCCTTGCCCCGCCAATTCCCCAACACAACCCCAAAGATTTTTCTCCCCCACTCGCAATTATTTTCGTGCAGATCCACGAATTATTTTCGTGCGGCTACACTGAAGGTCAGCAGGGAGACTATAAAATACCCCCGTGGCAAGGAGCGGAATAAAAGCCAGCCACAAGGCCCATTCTCTTCTGCTGGTTGGATGATAAGGACCATTTTGTCTCCTTGCAGCAGGAGACAGTTTTTTGTATGCTGCAGGCAGCACCCCATGGGCACGTTTTGACTCAGGTAGTGACGTTTATGGAGAACACAGATTGCTGGCAGCCTGGGGCTTCCCATCGCCCTTTCTTTGCATGCGTTTGGCGGATCGGCAGGCTGGCTCGTGCGTTCTGCCTCGGCCTTGCAGCCCTTGTGTGTGTGCTGTGCCCGGGGATGCCTAATCTGTTTGCAGAAGAGGGCGAGCCCTTGAAGGAACTGCCTCGAGCCGTCTTACGGCATACCCCTCCCCTGGTTGCCGAATGGGACTTTGAAACCAACGGAGAGGCCGTGCGCCCTCTCGGGTTTGCCGCGCATACGTTGGGGCACGGGTACCCTGGGGACTGGACCGTGCTGACAGACGAAACCGCCCCGAGTCGGCCCCACGCGCTGGGCCAAGCGACCCCATGCGGAGATCCCAGCTGCTATCACCTGCTCATCAATGAAACGATGCGTGTGGAATATCTTGATCTCTCGGTGGGCATTCTCTCGAAACGCGGCACCCCGACCTCGGCCGCCGGGCTGGTGTTGGGGCTGCAGGACGTGAAGAATTTTTATGCTGTGCTCGTGTCCCCGGCAAGCAATATGGTCAGGGTCTATCGGTTTGACGAGGGGATCCCGACGCTGATCAAAGCACAGGCTGTGCGGCCCAAGAAAAGAACGCTGTGGCATTTTCTGCGTGTCCAGAGAAATACGATTGTGAGCAAAGATTTTTTTGAGATTTCGTTCGACAACCAATTCTTCCTCTCGGTCTCTGATTCGACCTTCTCAACCGGACAAATCGGACTCATGACCACCGGGGGAGGAGCCTTTGCCTTTGATAACCTGCGGGTTGTCGAACTGGTCACCAGCCGCCCCCTTTCGCGCCCCCCGGCCTACTAAGCCCAGTGTCCATCTAAAACCAATCGGGGCTGTTTTCTCCTTAAGAAAGCCGCCCGGCTCAAGCGGGATTCGGCGTGACGGCTGGCTCGAACAGATCGAGCCGTGTCTCCGGAGCAGAGGCTGCGCTGCCCAACGCACGAGGCTCCGGGGCGATACACCCTTCCCGCAGCGGCTGATCGAACAAGGGTGAGGAACGACTCAAACACGAAAGGCAGAAGGAACAAGGCAGAAGGCAGAAGTGGGAAAGGAGCGGCTGATCGAACAAGGGTGAGGAACGACTCAAACACGCCCTTGACGTTGAAGAGCCCACAGGGGTTCGGCTGAATCCGACGCTGTGGCCAGGTGATCATTTCACAACACGCTGCCGGCGTACCGTATCCGCCAGGCAGCCCCATAAAGGCCTCGGCCACCTTCGCCATGAGGGCGTTACGCGCATGCATCGACCCAACCACGTGAAGAGCGGAGACGTTGTGCCGGGCGAAATGTTGCTCTGCCATACACTTAGGAAGCACGCCGATCACTCGCCCGGATTCCGCAAGACAGGCTTCGGCGACCACGGCCATCCCCCCCCCTCTTGCCGCCGCCGGACACGAATCCCCGGCCACGACCCGCCCGGTGTCAGCCCCAGAGCTTGGCCACCTCAACGTACCGATTGTTCAGCCCAATCCCGGAGCCGCACCAGACACAGCCGTTGGGCAGAACCAGCGGGGGGATCACGCGCTGCGGTTAGAAGAGGGTGTCAAAGGGCAGCGCCAGCAACGCGTAGGGATCAACCCGGGCTCCATTCAGTCGCACGCCCCAATGAAGATGTGGCCCGGTCGCCCGTCCCGTTGCACCGACATACCCGATCACCTGCCCTTTCGTCACGGCTTGGTCTTGCTCTACCACCACGCCGGATAAGTGAAAATACATGGAGAACAGGCCAAGCCCATGGTCCACGATGACCCCGTGTCCTGTAAAAAAGTGATTCAAGGTCAGCCGCACAATCCCCTCATTCATTGCCGCCACGGGCGTACCTTCGGGAGCCGCAATGTCCTCACCGCTATGAGGCTGTCGGGGGTGTCCGTTGATGACCCGGCGACTGCCGAAGCGTCCGGAGACGTGTCCCTGCACCGGCTCAAGAAATTCTCCCTTCCACAACGGATACGGCACCACATGCTCAAAGGCGTGGTGCAGGACTTGGGCTTCGGCCTTGACGCGAGCCAGCGTGTCCCGATCGAGATCCACCATGTGTTGGGGCAACGTCACCCGTTGCTCAGGGTACGCTTTCCTCCTCACCAGCACCGACAGCCGACGATGGTCGGTCCGCTGAGGATAGACGACCTCAAGCGTGAGTTCATGCGGACCGGGAGGATCTTGCATATCCAGCCCCAACAGGCCGGCATAGACCTGTTCCTTGACAGGAAAAAACGTCACCGTTCGTTTGAGAAATGTCCCCGTGACTCGGTCCGGCCGGTCCTGGATTGGAACCCGCACCACCACCACGGCCCCTTGTGTGCCCCTTAATGGGCCATCGGCCTCCCCGGCCGGCTGAGCCCCGTCCGTGACAGAGAGAGGGACCGGGAACAGGCTCGCCAGCCCCAGCACCAACCCCATGAGCCACCGGCGAGTGACGATCGGGGGGTCTGAGCCCCAACGAGAAGCCCCTTTCATGGCTCCAGGCTCGCCGCCGGCACTTGAGCCAGCAAGTCATCCACCCGCCGATTGACCGCACAAAACGGATCCAGACACAAAATCGTTTCTTCCCAATATCCATTTAATTTCAAAGAGGTCCAATCGGCCGTGTAGGATCGATTGTGGGCACGGGCAAAGCGAATAAAATCTCCTCGCACCTTGGCCCGGGTCGACTGGGGCGGCACGGCCATGGCGCGGGTAACGGCTCGCTCATCCACCAGCTTCACCGTCTTCTCCTGCGCCTCTAACCGATAATAGAGGCCCCGCTTCCGGTTCACGTCGTGATATTGCAGATCCATCATCGCCACACGCGGGTCATCCCACCCGCCCCCTTTTCGGTCGAGATACGCTTGGATCAGCCATTGTTTGGTGACCCAATCAATCTCTCGCACCAGTTGCATGGGATCAGCCTCCAAGGCCGTTAAGACCCGTTCCCATTCTTTCAAGACGTCCGCTGTCACCTGATCGTAGGGTTGCGTGAGGAGAAACTCGGAGGCTTGCTCCCAATACAGCCGCTGAATATCCAACGCGGAGCATTCCCGGCCATCCTCCAGCTTCACCTTTTGTCTCAACGTGGGGTCACGGGAAATGTCCCGGAGGGCCTTGACGGGATCTTCTAATTCAATGCCCTTGACCAAGTGCCCGGCTTCGATCATGGACAGCACCAGATCCGCCGTGCCGGCCTTCAAATACATGGCAAACTCCGACAGATTCGAATCCCCCAGAATGATGTGAAGCCGTCGATACCGTTCGGCGTCCGCATGCGGCTCATCCCGCGTGTTGATAATGCTTCGGGACGACGTGGTGGAGGCCGAGGTGGGTTCGTGAATATGCTGGGCTCGCTGAGAGAGAAAATAGTGAGGCTTGCCGGAGACCTTCAGCACTTTGCCTGATCCGGCAAAAATTTGGCGCGTCACAAAAAAGGGCATGAGGTGCTCGGCCACCTTCCCAAACTCCACGTCGCGCCGCATCAGAAAATTTTCATGGCACCCATAGGTGTTCCCCCAGGAGTCGGTATTATTCTTGAAAATGTAGATGTCGCCGGCAAGGCCTTCTTCTCGAAGACGCGCTTCGGCCGTGGGGACACAGGATTCGAGCAGGCGCTCGCCCGCTTTCTCATGAACCACCAGCTCGACAATATCATCACATTCCGGTGTGGAATATTCCGGGTGACAGCCGGTGTCTTGGTAAACCCGGGCGCCATTCGTCAGAAAAGCGTTCGACGGCCAACGGTTGGGAATCAACCCTTCGAAAATATACCCCAAAATCTTTTCAACGGGCAGCCTCACTCGGCCATGAGGAGAAAAGATTAGCCCGTATTCACATTCAAGGCCAAAGATGCGTTTCATCGACTCCTCCGGTCGTCGCCGACAAGCCGCGCAACGTTGCGGCCAGTTCTACATGAAAATAGACCCGTGGTCGCCGCTCCCCTCTCGTTCATCAGCTTGGACAGGCTACCCGACTGAATGAGAAAGCCAAAGATTCACTGACTCAGTTTCTGAGGGGACTCAGTCTAGACTATACCCCTTGTCAACAGACTCGTCTAGGGTGCTGCCCCTCCGGGCCGTGGGGGTCTCCGTCCATGGGGCCAGCGCCTCAAGCAACGCTCTTGTGCCTGGCGTCTTGATCGCGGCGCCTTGCCAACAACGCTCTGCGTGAATTCTCCGGTGTCTCCTTGTATTCGGGTATCAGCCACAGCATGTCTTGACCGTCAAGGCGGTGCGCCGGCGCCGGGCTCCGGTTCCAAGCACCGCGTGCCGGGTGGCAGCAACCAGGAACAGCGTCTCCGGATTCAGGTAGAGTGTGTCCCCAGTCCGGCTTTGCTACATTCCGCCAAATTCTGTTTTTAACGGTGGGAACCACCTCGCCGAATGGCTGCCGGCGTGTCTTGCCGCCAGCCTGAAGCCCAGGCGAGTGAGGAGTGGCGAATATGGCATGGGCTCGCCTTGTGGCAAGCTACCGTCAGCCAGGAGGCGACAGACGGGGGTGGGTCGTTTGTGGGGCCTGTCTTCGTCGTTTCTTAGGAGCGACGCCCTTTTGGAGATCTGCGGGCTTTCATCTGAGGACTGTTGGCGACGACGAGGCAGCAGAGGACGGGCGCGGCAAGCCCGTGGGGGGGGGGGGTTGGTGAGGGGGGCCGCCCCATCCGTTTGCACATAGCGGCTTGTGAGTGGAATGAAGGTGTTGCGTTCAGGGAGAACGAAGAGGGACGGTTGACGCCCGTTGACCGTGATGGGATATGATGGTTCGACCTGTATCCTGTCACAGGAGGAGGGATCCCATCATACTTGAGCTACTTGCTATAAGGACGCGCCAACCCGCCATTGAGGGGGGGGGTGAATGCTGCTCCCTCTGTGACGGTGGGGCGGGTGAGCCTTGCCCTGGTTGGTACGCTGCTCCTGTCGATGGTCACCGTTGTTCAAGCGCAGGTAGCCCCCCCCCGGGCGCACCTAAAATCAGTGCGATTATTGAATCCAAGGGCAGCGGTAAGGCGAGGTTCCGCTGGGAGATTACAGATGATAGCACCATCACCGGGTATCAGATCAAGCAGTGGACTGGGAGTAGCGAGCCGGCCGATGGCTGGGCTGACGTATCGGTGAGTGGGAAGGGCACGATCACACGCAAGGTGGATGGGAAGGACATAATCATACATACGGTGAGTGGTCTGACCGAAGGCGTTGAGTATAGATTTCACATCCGTGCGGTGGCAGGCAGTGTTACGGGGACGCCGTCCGAGGTCATCAAACTGACAATTGCAGTCAGTATCACCGGATTCAAGGCGGAGGCGGGCGACGGTCAGGTGAGATTGAGTTGGGATAATCCTGGTAACCCTGCTATCACGAACTACCATTTCGAGCTGTGGAGTGAAGAGAGCGAGAAAGCTAGGGTGGCTGAGATTCCTGGCAGTAATGCGGACACCACCAGCCACGTGGTGAGGGGTCTGACCAACGGCGTGAGGTATAGGTTCCGTATTCGTGCGTTGATAGGTCCTGTTATAGGGAATGGGTCCCTTCCCATCTTTGCGACACCGGCGCCTGGCAGTCCCACTGGACTCACGGCGGTAGCAGGTAACAGTCAGGTGACGTTGAGTTGGAGTAATCCTAATGATGTTGCCGTCACAGGCTATCAGTATAAGCAGTGGACTGGCAATACCGAGACTAACCCTGGCAACTGGGTTGATATATCGGGGAGTGGGAAGAACACGATCACACACACGGTGAGGAGTCTGACCAACGGCGTGAGGTATAGGTTCCGTATCCGTGCGGTGGCAGGCAGTGTTACGGGGGTGGATTCCGATTTCGTGGTCGTCACTCTGACCGGTGCGGTCACCATCACGGGCACCGCCACCCAGGGGCAGACGCTGACCGCGGACACCTCCGGTATCTCCGACCCGGACGGCCCGAGCAGTCTAACGTTCACCTACCAGTGGAAGCGCGATGGGTCTGCCATCAGCAGCGCCACCCAGGAGACGTACACCCTGACGCAAGCCGACGTCGGGGCGGCCATCACTGTCACCGTGAGCTGGACCGATGCCGGCAGCACCGTGGAGACCCTCATCTCTGATGCGACATCTAACGTAGCGAACCTCAACGACGCACCGACCGGGGCCGTCACTATCACCGGGACGGTGACCCAGGGACAGACACTGACCGCAGACACCAGCACGATCTCCGACCCGGACGGCCCCAGCAGTCTGACGTTCACCTACCAGTGGACGCGCGGCGGGAATCCCATCAGCAGCGCCACCGGCCGTACCTACACCCTGACGCAGGCCGACGTCGGGAAGGCCATCACCGTCACCGTGAGCTGGACCGATGCCGGCAGCACCGTGGAGACCCTCATCTCTGCTGCAACAGCGAACGTGGCGAACACCAACGACTCGCCGACCGGGGCCGTCACCATCACCGGCACGGCGACCCAGGGAGAGACACTGACCGCAGACACCAGCACGATCTCCGATCCGGACGGCCCGAGCAGTTTGACGTTCACCTACCAGTGGAAGCGGGGCGGGTCTGCCATCAGCAGCGCCACCGGCCGCACCTACACCCTGACGCAGGCCGACGTCGGGGCCAAGATCACCGTCACCGTGACTTGGACCGATGCTCGTGGGACATCAGAGTCTCTCACCTCGACTGCAACGGCGAACGTGGCGAATGTCAACGACTCGCCGACCGGGGCCGTCACCATCACCGGCACGGCGACCCAGGGAGAGACACTGACCGCAGACACCAGCACGATCTCCGATCCGGACGGCCCGAGCAGTCCGACGTTCAGCTACCAATGGAAGCACGGCGGGTCTGCCATCAGCAGCGCCACCAGTGGAACCTACATTCTGACGCAGGCCGACGTCGGGAAGGCCATCACCGTCACCGTGAGCTGGACCGATGCTCATGGGGCATCAGAGTCTCTCACCTCTGCTGCAACGTCGAACGTGGCGAACGTCAACGACCCGCCGACCGGGGCCGTCACCCTCACCGGCACGGTGACCCAGGGAGAGACACTGACCGCGGTGACCAGCACGATCGTCGACCCGGACGGGCCTGACCGTCTGACGTTCACCTACCAATGGACGCGCGGCGGGAATCCCATCAGCGGCGCCACCCAGGCGACGTACACCCTGACGCAAGCCGACGTCGGGGCCAAGATCACCGTCACCGTGACTTGGACCGACAGTGGCAGCACCGTGGAGACCCTCACCTCTGATGCCGTTCAGGTAGGGTCGCCGCTGCCGTTTTTCGGGTCGGCCTCGATTGAGGAGTACAACTGGACGGTTGGCGAGGCCGTTGACGTGCGGCTGCCGGCAGCCACGGGGGGAGACGGGCCGATCACCTACCGGCTGAGTCCGGCTCTCCCGGCGGGGCTCAGTTTTGAGGCAAAGGCGCGCACCATCACCGGCACGCCCACGGAGGCGGTGGCGAAGACGCGGTTCACCGACACGGCCACGGACGCCGATGGCCAGACGGGGCAGTTGCACTTCAGGGTGACGGTGCAGGCTGCTGAGGTGACGCACCGTTCCCGGGCGCTCACGGTGGCCCTCGCGGCGTTCGGGCGGACAGCCGCCACCGAGGCGGTGGCCGTGATCGGGCGCCGGTTTGGGGCGCCGCCGGTTGGGAAGCCGGCGGTCACGGTGGGGGGCACGGCAGTCCCCGCCCTGGACGTCCGGTCCGTAGCGGGGGTGTTGGGCGGGGTGCTGGGCCTGACGGGAGCGAGCCGGGACTCGGCCGGCCGAGGCCGAGCGGCCGAGGGCCGGGTGGCCCCGAGCCGGTCCCCGCGGCTTGCGGCCACGGACGTGTTTGCGCGCAGCGAGTTTGCCGTGCCGTTGACCGGGACGAACGAGGGTGAATTGACAACGGGCTGGACCTTCTGGGGCACGGGGGCAGCCAGCGGCTTTTCCAGTCAGCTCCTGGAGACCGACGGGGCGGTCTACACGGGCTACGTAGGACTGGACTACCGGTTCGGGCAGAAGGGGCTAGCGGGCGTCGCGGTGTCGCACAGCGTGGGGGGCCTGGACTACGAGGTCGCGGGGGACTTTCTCCTGGTCAGCGGCGAGCGAGGGGGCATCCGGGGCGAGGTAGACCTAGCCATGACCAGCGTGCTGCCCTATGTCCACTACACGCCGTCTCCGGGGCTTGGGCTGTGGGGCCTCGCGGGCGCGGGCGTAGGGGAGCTGGAGGTGCAAGACGCCGCCGGGCGCGTGGAGACGGACGTTCAGTTGCTGCTGGCCGCGGTAGGCGGGCGGCAGGCGCTGACCACGTGGCACGGGATCGAGGTGGCGGTAAAATCCGATGCGTTTGCCGTGCGGGTGAAAGCGGACGAAGCCGCGGGGCTGGCGGCGGTGACCGGGGTGGCGCACCGGGCGCGGGTGGCGCTGGCGATGAAGACGGATGTCGCCCTGTCACCAGAGTCGGCCCTGCAGCCCAGTGTGGAGCTGGGGGGGCGCTGGGACAACGGCGACGCCGAGACGGGGATGGGAGCAGAGCTCAGCGGCGGGGTCGAGTATCAGCAGAGGTGGTGGGGGGTGAGTCTCGCGGCTCGCGGCCGGTATCTGCTGGCGCATCAGGCAACGGACTTTGAGGCTTGGGGCGGCAGTCTCGCCGTGAAAGTAGGAGAGGGGCTGGGGGGGCAGGGGCTGTGGGTGGCGTTCGAGCCGACGTGGGGCACCCCGGCCAGTGGCGTGGAGCAGTTGTGGGGCCGTGAGGCCGGGCCGGCCGGCAACGGGGCGCCCGCGGGCGGGGCCGTGGGCCGGCTGACGGCGGACGTTGGCTATGGGCTGGCCCTGCGCCAGCCCGGGTGGCGGGTCACGCCCTACGGGGGAGTGGCCACCGGGCCGGCCACCAGCCGGTATCGGCTGGGCGGCCACCTCCAGGTCCACGAGGCCATGGCCCTCAGCCTCGAGGGGATACAGCAAACCACCCTTGACAGCGCCACTGAGCACGGCATCGTGTTCTCCTGGACGGTGGGCTTGTAGGGAGGGGGCTCTGCTCCACTGGGGGGGGATGCGGGAAACGTGTCGAACTCAGTCAAATGGCTCGCATCATGAACCACAGTCAAAATCCGCGGATACGGATCACGACGCTGCTTCTTCAAACACTCCACCAGGGCCGGCAACTCTTGTCGAGTGGGAAAATGGCGACCGGCATGCGGATGCAACCATTCATGTTCACGATACGTAAACGCGATACCAAGCCTGGCCAACTCATTCGTCATGTTCCGGCTCAGTCAGATCGGCATGATGCATCCTGATCATCCAGGCCCCAATTCCGACGTTCGACATACCCGGCAGATAAATTCGGTCAGGATCGATTCGATACTGCGTACGGACTTTTTTGATGGTCGCGAGAGCATTAATTCTTCGCTCAGCAGGGTCCAACACGTCCCCGCCGTGGACATCGGACAGGCAAGAATATGCGACTCGTCCAACCGCGTGGCCCATCGCTCCAAATAGGATCACCCGTAAACCCGGCACCATGCAAACAGAACACCAACGGCAAGGCCACCTCAGGATCATAGGACGGAGGCACGAACAACCCATACGATAAGGTTCGTCCGCGAACCCGAATCGGCTGATTCGGAAGCATGCCCACCGGAGCAGCCTCGTAGGTCGGCTTTCTTGAAGCAACCGGCTCATACGATCCAGACGTGCATTAGGATGACCAAGAATTGCCTGTAAGAACGATTCAGCCTGAGCACGATCCTCAACCGTGAGATAGTACTCGACAAGAGTCGCCAAGGATCGACCTGACATCAGGGGTAAACCAGTCGCCGCATTGGACTGCTTGGCCTGTCCCCACGCATCAGCACCGGCATACAGCCCCCACCAGCCAGTAGTCCGACAAAGAACCATGAATTGCCACATCATAACCAGGGCACGGCAGACAGGGGTCACCTCATTCACCGTCAGGTTCCGCTGGCAAATGTTCCCGCACGACCCGTAAAAAAACTTCACCATATTTCCTCAATTTATGCTTGCCAATACCTTGGATTTGTACCATTTCTTCCCGCTTCATGGGCTTGAGCCGTACCAACTCACGCAACGTGGCGTCGTGAAACACGACGTAGGGCGGCACTCCCTGCTCCCGAGCCAGAGTCGTACGCGTCTCTCGCAAAGCCTGCCAAAGGGCCTCATCAGTCGGCGCAATCAGCGCATGGGGGACGGCAACCTTTTCTTTTTTCACCGGCACGGCGCGCCGCAATCTGCGCAGGGTCAACCCCCGCTCGCCGTTCAGCACCGGGGACGACTGCTCCGTCAGGCGCAGAGCGTCAAAGCGATCAGCGTCCACCCGGAGGCACCCCTGGGCGATGAGTTGGCGAAAGATGGAGCGCCACTCGGCGGCGTTGTACTCCGCGCCGCTGCCGAACACCTGCAGTCGGTCGTGGCGGCGGTCGCGGATGCGTACATTCGTCTTGCCGATGAGAACGTCAACCAGATAATTCACGCCGAAGCGTTCGCCGGTACGGGAGACGCAGGC
The DNA here is from genome assembly GCA_963422365.1 of Nitrospirales bacterium. Lineage (GTDB taxonomy): Bacteria > Nitrospirota > Nitrospiria > Nitrospirales > UBA8639 > Bin75. The sequence goes on along the minus strand of OY729426.1, from coordinate 1,730,761 downwards.
CATAGCCTTCCGTGCGACCTCGGCACCCTCCCAGGTTTGCGGCGGGTCCATGCAATTGTCGCAGTTGCCACAGTCCTTTCCAGGAACTTCGCCGAAGTAGGCGCGGATGGCGCGGCGACGACAAGTCGCGAGTTCGCACAGACCTAACATGGCTTCCAGTTTCTGTCGCTCCACCCGCTTGTGCGCCTCATCGGCTTCGGACTCGTCCAGCCACTGACGAAAGATGATGATGTCCCGGAGGCCGTAATTCATCCACGCGCTGGCCGGCAGGCCGTCGCGGCCTGCACGCCCTGTTTCCTGGTAATAGGCCTCAATGCTCTTCGGCAGACTGAGGTGGGCGACAAAGCGCACGTCGGGCTTGTCGATGCCCATGCCGAACGCGATGGTGGCGACAATCACCACGCCCTCTTCACGCAGGAAGCGTTCCTGATGCCGGCGACGAGTGTGGTCCGAAAGGCCCGCGTGGTAGGGCAGCGCGTCGCGCCCACGAGCGCGCAGCCACTCGGCGATCTCCTCCACTTTCTTGCGCGTCAGGCAATAGACGATGCCCGCGTCGGTGGGGTGCTCGCTTTGCAGAAAGCGCCACAGACGCTCGCGTCCGTTATCGTCGTCGGAGATGGCGTAACGAATGTTGGGACGGTCACAACTGTGGATGTAGGCATGGGCCCCCTCCAGTTGCAGTTGGGTCATGATTTCACGGCGGGTCGCGAAATCAGCGGTTGCCGTAAGGGCGATACGTGGCACCGAAGGATAACGCTCGTGCAGCACGGACAACTGCAGATACTCCGCACGGAAGTCGTGCCCCCAACGCGACACACAGTGGGCTTCGTCGATGGCGAACAAGGCAATGGTTTGCATGTCCAGCCACTCCAGGGTCCGCGCCTGCAGCAGGCGTTCCGGGGCGACGTAAAGCAGATCCAGTCTCCCGCCGTTGACCGCTGCCTCCACCGCCCGCACTTCCTTGGGATCGAGCGTGGAGTTCAGACAGGCTGCCCGCACCCCGCACAGGCGCAGCGCGTCAACCTGATCCTTCATCAACGCAATCAGCGGCGATACCACAACGCCGACTCCGTCACGCATCATGGCCGGCACTTGATAACACAACGACTTGCCCCCACCGGTCGGCATCAGAACCAAAGCATCTCTGCCGGCCAGCAGATCCTCAATCACTTCCTCCTGTCGAAAACGAAAAGCAGAATGTCCGAAGACGGTTTGAAGAATACGAAGAGCGGCGGTGGGTCGGATGGATTCCATTGTCTGTTTTCTTCGATTCCTATCCAGCCCGGTGACATAGGTGACGGTCACTCCGCACTGCAGTAACAGCAGAATGCGATGGAGGAGGAAGGATAGATGGATTCAATTCACACGAAAGCTATCCGACGCCCTCGGCTGGCCACTCGGCCTTTGCGGAAGATCGACAGGAAGACGATTGTCCGAAATTATAGCAGGCACGAATGAGGCCCGCAGCTCGGGAGCCGGCTGATAAAAGGTATTTCTATGAGACTACCTCGCAATCTGTCTGACTTAGGTTCGCGATTAGGGTATACTACTCACTTAGCTTGCTCACCCGCAGCAACGATTTTGAGGCGAAACCCATGAGAAAATTGGTGCACGCCGAACGTAACCAACCTTCTCTGTTACCGCCGGATTGACGTGACTGGCCGTCGGACGACGATTTGGCCTATTTTGTGGGAGCGACGTGTCGTCATTCCCGCGAAGGCGGGAATCCAGACAAGCCGAACGATGATTTTGTCTACTTTGTGGGAACGACGGTAAAGTGAGTTCCCCTTAATGAGGCACGCTACATGGCGGAACCTGTCTTGACAATGGCTGCATGAATAAAAAATCCTTCAGCGAGCGTGACATCTGCACAAAATTCATCACGCCTCATCTCATCGCAGCCGGGTGGGACGTCCAGACCCAGGTGCGTGAAGAAGTCAACTTCACAGACGGACGTATCCTGGTCCGGGGGAGAATCCATACCCGCGGCGATCGAAAGCGGGCCGACTATATTCTTTATTACAAACCGAACGTTCCCATCGCCGTCATTGAGGCAAAGGGCAACAACCACTCAGTCAACGCAGGCATCCAGCAAGCGTTGGAGTACGCCGAGATTCTTGATCTCCCGTTCGTCTTCAGCAGCAACGGTGACGCCTTCCTGTTTCACGACCGCACCATCACGTCCGGAGAAATTGAAACCGAACTCGCACTTGATGCGTTCCCATCTCCTCAAGGGCTTTGGGAAAAATACAAGACCTTCAAGAAGATCCCGAGTACTGCCGAACGAACCGTTTCGCAAGATTACTTTATCGATGCTTCAGGACGATCTCCCCGCTACTACCAGCAAATCGCCGTCAACCGTACAGTAGAGGCCGTTGCCAAAGGCGAGAGCAACAACCGCCATCTCCTTGTCATGGCAACGGGTACAGGAAAAACCTACGTTGCGTTCCAGATCATCTACCGCCTGTGGAAAAGCGGCTCTAAGAAACGCATTCTTTTTCTTGCCGACCGCACGGCACTGATCGACCAGACGGCGCGCGGCGATTTCCGCCATTTCAAAGAGGCCATGACCGTCGTCAAACACAAGCAGATCGATACCGCCTACAATATCTATCTCGCGCTCTACCAAGGACTCTCGGATAACAACGGCGAAGACGCCTACAAACAGTTCAGCCCGGGCTTCTTTGATCTCGTTATCGTGGACGAATGCCACCGCGGCAGTGCCCACGAAGATAGTAAATGGCGGGAAATCCTTGAATATTTCAACAGCGCCACGCACATTGGTCTCACCGCCACCCCCAAGGAAACCAAAGAGGTTTCCAGTTCCGAATATTTCGGCGACCCGCTCTATACCTACTCTCTCAAGCAGGGCATTAACGATGGCTTTCTTGCCCCCTACAAGGTTATCAAAGTTACTTTAGACATCGACGCCGAAGGTTGGCGGCCACCAAAAGGATTCCAGGACAAAGACGGCAATATCGTAGAAGACCGCATCTACAATCGCATCGACTTCGACAAACATCTTGTCGTTGAAGAGCGTCGCCGTCTCGTGGCACAAAAAATGACGGAGTTTCTCAAAGGCAGCGATCGCTTTGCCAAGACGATCGTCTTCTGCGTCGACATCGAACACGCCGCAGGAATGCGCAAGGAACTGGCTAATGCGAACGCCGATCTTGTCTCAGAAAACAGCAAATACGTGATGCAGATCACCGGAGACAACGAGGAGGGCAAGCGTCACCTTGATTCCTTCATGAACCCTACTGAACGCTGTCCGGTTATCGCCACCACCTCGAAACTGATGACCACCGGCGTGGATACCCAGACCTGTAAGCTCATCGTCCTCGACTCAAATATCGGCTCCATGACCGAGTTCAAGCAAATTATTGGTCGCGGCACCAGAATTAACAAAGACTTCGGCAAGCACTACTTCACCGTCATGGATTTCCGTAACGTCACCGCGCTGTTCGCCGACAAAGACTTTGACGGTACCCCTGTTCGCGTCAAGGAAGTCGCCCAATATGATGATATTTCAGATGCAGACAATGAAGCTGATGAGACATCGATATTGGGCGCTCTGAGCGGAGAAACGATTGATTTTCCAGACCCTGCAACGGCAGGTGGTTTGCATATACGTGAAGACCCTGGCGGCTATCAGACCGGGCGCAAAGTGATCGTGAACGGCGTCGAGGTTACGATCATCAAGGAACGTGTTCAATACCTGGGCGCTGACGGAAAAATCATCACCGAGAACCTGCGCGACTACACCCGCAGGAACGTCCGCGCCACCTACGCCTCACTCGATTCCTTCCTCAACTCATGGAAACAGGCCGACAAGAAGCACGTCGTCGTCGAAGAGCTCGAGAATCACGGCGTCATCTTCGCCGCATTGCAAGATGACGTTGGCGCGGCCTTCGACCCGTTCGATCTGATCTGCCATATCGCCTACGATCAGAAACCGCTCACCCGCCGAGAGCGCGCCGAAAACGTGCGCAAGCGCAACTACTTCACGAAATACGGCGATCTTGCGCGGCAGGTCATGGATAGCCTTCTCGACAAGTATGCCGATGCCGGCCCGCTCGACCTGGAGAACCCAGCCATCATCACGCTGGACCCTATCAAGCACCTCGGCACCGCGCCGGAGATCATCCGTGCCTTCGGCGGCAAACCGGCCTACGATCAAGCCATTCACGAACTCACCACGCACCTCTACAAAGCCGCCTAACGAAAGCGCATCGTGTCAACGATCTCGTCCATCATCAAAAACGTCCGTAACATCATGCGCCAGGATCGCGGCGTCTCCGGCGACGCCCAGCGCCTCGAACAGCTCGGCTGGATGTTGTTTCTGAAAATCCTGGACGAAAAAGACCAGGAACTCGAACTCATCCGCGACAGCTACCGTTCCGTCATCCCTGAAAAATTCCGCTGGCGTAACTGGGCCGCGAACCCCGAGGGCATGACCGGCGAGGAACTGATCCTCTTCATTGACCACCCAGCGGACGGACTCTTCGCCGCCTTGAAGGAACTCAAGGCTGTTCACGAGCCACAGCGTGCCGCCCTCGTGCGCGAGGTCTTCGACGGCTCAAACAACTACATGAAGTCCGGCTTCGAGATGCGCAAAGTCATCAACCAACTCAACGGGTTCGACTTCAACAAATCCACTGATCGCCACATCTTCGGCACCGTCTATGAGTCCATCCTCACCGAATTGCGCGACACAGGGAACAAGGGAGAATACTATACGCCACGCGCCATCACCCGACTCATGACGCGGATGACCGCACCCACGCTTGGGGAAAAAGTCCTCGATCCTGCCGCCGGCACCGGCGGGTTCCTGACCGCGGTCATTGACGACGTGCGCGAGAACGACGTCCGTACTCTCGACGACGAGGCCGTCCTGCAGCAATCCATCTCCGGCTGGGAGTTGAAACCCGTCGCCTATGTCCTTGGCCTCACCAATCTCATCCTCCACGACCTCAACGTACCGGACTGGCACTATCGCGACAGTCTCAAGACCGAATACAACGCCATTGGTCCGAAGCAGCAAGTGGACGTCATCCTGGCCAATCCACCATTCGGCGCCAGCATCGCCGAAGGAGTGGAGACGAACTTTCCGCAAGCCTTCCGTTGCCGGGAATCCGCCGACCTGTTCATCATCCTGATGATCCGGCTTCTCAAGCCCGGTGGCCGCTGTGCCATCGTGCTCCCCGACGGCTCCATTACGGGAGACGGGTACAAAGAGCGCCTCCGCGAAAAGCTCCTGATCGACTGCAATCTCCACACCATCGTTCGCCTGCCACAGTCCACCTTCCATCCAGCCACGGTGTCGACCAAAGAAATCTGGTATTACGAGCACCGGCTGCCGGAGGGCCAGAAAAGCTACTCCAAAACCAAACCCATCCGGTTCGATGAGTTCGCGCCCTTGATTGCGTGGTGGAATAAGCGGCAGGAAAACGACGTGGCGTGGCGGGTGAAGGTGAAAGACTTAAAGACCGGGCTTGATCTGGACGTGAAGAATCCGAACTCCATTGTGGAGGAAAGAGGCCTCAGTGTCGTCGAATGCCTGATAGAATTCCGCAAATCAATGGAGCGAATCAACGACGCACTCACCGCAGTGGAGGAGGAATACATCTCCTGAAATGAAACGAATCGGTGACATCCTCACACGACACAAAACGCCGGTGACGGTCCAAGACGACGTGATCTACAAGCAGGTCACGATCCGTACAAATTACAAGGGAGTCGTTCTTCGTGGCACCAAAACGGGAGCAGAGATTGGGACTAAGAATCAGTGGCGTGTCGCGACTGGCCAGTTCATTCTCAGCCGAATTGATGCTCGAAACGGGGCTTTCGGCATCATCTCGAAAGAGCTGGACGGCGCGATTGTGACCAATGACTTTCTCGCCTTCGACGTCAATGAAGATGAAGTCGAACATGAATTTTTTAACGTCTTTCTACAGTCGCCAGTGTTTCTCGATGCGTGTATTAAAGCGAGCCGTGGCAATACCAATCGCAAGCGGATTGAGGAAGACTTCTTTCTAGCATTCAAGTTAAATCTCCCGCCACTGCCGCAACAACGTCATCTCATCACAAAGATTAACAAGGCACGGTCAGGCATTGCCGTAGCCAACCCCGAAATCGCCCGCCAAGAAACCCTCGTCACCAAACTTAAGCAAGCCATCCTGCAGGAAGCGATACAGGGCAAACTGACCGCTGACTGGCGGGCCGCTAACCCGGACGTGGAACCCGCCGGTCAACTTCTTCACCGCATCCGGACCGAGAAAGCCCGCCTCATCGCCGAAAAGAAACTCCGAAAGGAAAAGCCGCTTCCTGAAATTGCCCCTGATGAAATTCCTTTCGAGATTCCTGATAAGTGGGAGTGGTACTGTGTGGCTGACCTCGGGCTTGTGATGGGCGGCCTGACAAAGAACGCCGCAAAACGAGGTACACATAAACTCATTATGCCGTATCTCCGAGTAGCAAACGTCTATGCGAATCGCCTACAGCTTACCAACCTGCAAGAAATTGGCGTTACTGATTCAGAAATAGAAAGGGTTTTGTTGAAAGAGAACGACTTGCTGCTTGTCGAAGGAAATGGTAGCCGCAACCAAGTCGGACGGGTTGCTCTGTGGGATGGGTCGGTTGCTCCATGCGTGCATCAGAATCACGTGATAAAGGTACGTTTTAGAGAGCCGAAGATCGCTCGGTGGACCCTTTACTGGTTTTTGTCGCCAGACGGGCGTCAATTGATTGAGAGCCAGGCTAAAACTTCGACTGGTCTGTACAATCTGAGCACAGGAAAGGTAGGAAAACTGCCAATTCCCCTCCCACCCCTCGCCGAGCAAGCCGCTATTGTGAAACGAGTAGAAGCACTGATGACGCTTTGCCACGAGATGGAAGCCGAAATCGGCCGTTCCCGCAGCCACGCAGATCACCTCTTACAAGCCGTCCTGAAAAAAGCGTTTGCTCCAGCATGAGACACGGAATCCAAAGTCAAAATCAGCCAATGCCGTTGGTTCTAACCCCCCTACAGCGAGCGGTATTAGAAACGCTAAGGGGTAAGGAAACGGCAGAATACCCACTAAGCGATTGGTATCTTAGCGCGCTCTATGCGCTGGATAACTATCACAACCCTGATCGCGTCTCCCAGGCAGCGCAGTCGCTACGAGAGCTTGTTGAAAAACTCCCGCGAATCGTGCGGACAATGGATGCACAGAGTACAGCGTTTGACTTTGCGGGAATGCGACGCCAGATAGACACACGCCTGTTGAAAGATAAAGAGCATTACCCTGAAGGCTGGGAAGGTCAAGTCATTGACAATCACCTCGACGAGACACTTCGGAAAGTCGAACGCTATGTTGAGCGGAATCATCAACCAACTCGGAGAGAACAGATGCAGCGGGTGGTAGCCGATATTGACCCAATGGGTGACCAATTGGACAGCAGGATTCGAGAAGAAAAGCGGGATCGCTTACACAGCCTGTGGCAAAAATTAGAAGGCTTTGCGCACCACAACATTGCACCGGATATCGAGGACTTTGAACGGTACCTGGAAACACTGGAAAAAATAATAATCGACCTTCTGGCCCCCATAACCGCGCAAAATCAAAATGAGATTCAATCAATCTTAAAACGTTCCGATAGGTCTGAAAGTGATATAAAACGAATGCTTGCCCTGATTGAGAGCAGGGGAGCGAATTTTGCTTTCTTTTTCAGCCGAGTCACCGAGAACGCCGATGCCACATGGCTACCTATCCTCAAAAAGAAAGGCTATTTCGCCCATCCGCCGAACGTGGAGCCAACCGGTGACGGCAGGGCACATTTACCTTTGTGGTGGCCGCTTTGTTATCTGGCAGCAATTTCCGATCATGCGCCAGATGAAGTTATTAAAATCGTATCACAGCTTCCCAAAGTCGATAACCCAAGGGTCTACAACGATATTCTGGATATTGCACTGCGGCTCCGCGGCGAACAATCCGCGAAACTTAAGCCGAAAATGCTTGAATATGCGGGCATAGAATATCAATTCTCTGCACACAGATACGCGGAGGTGTTAGCCCATTGGGCGGCAGACAATCAAACATCAGCCGCATTGGAACTTTCAAAGGCACTTGTTCAGTTTGTACCCGGCCCTCAATCACAAGAAAAACAGGCACGACGACAAGAAACCCCTGAAAGAGGGGAGATGATCCTTCAACCAACTCCCCGATTCGACGAATGCGCATATCAGAAAATATTGGACGAGGGTGTTCGTCCCCTCGCAGAGAAGGAACCATACAATGTTGCCCGTCTCCTCATTGATGCCGCTACTGACAAGGGCATAGACAAACTCTTCTCTGACGTATGGCCTCCTCGACTTGTTGAGGAGGAGAGCAATCCCCAGTGCTCTGAGGCAGTGTTTATTCGTACACTGACTTTCGCCTGCGAGCAGGTTTATGAACAATCTCCTGAATCGGTCTCAGCACTGGACACAGCCCTGCGCAATCAACGATGGAAGATTTTCAAACGCCTGCGGCAACACCTTTATGCACTTCATCCGAACGAGCAAACCAAGCCATGGATTCGAGAGATGATTCTCGCACATGGGGATTACGCCCAATGGGAGCATCGTTACGAATTTCAAAAGATGATACGCTGCGCCTGTGAGCGCTTCGGCGCAACGTTGCTCACGGAAGAAGATCGGACACGGATTTTCGATACCGTGCTTATCGGTCCATCAAAGACCCGTTCCCAAGAGTTCATGGGTGAACGATTCACCGAAGAGGATTTCCAGCAATGCCAGTGCCATTTTCATCGAAGGCAACTCAGGCCTTTTGCCTCCCTCTTGTTCGGCGAATATCTGACCTACGTCCAAAAATTGGATGTTGAAGACGACAAACCGATTTCTGATGAAGACTATCCACCATCTCCTATAAGAGAGCAATCCATCATTCATCGCAGCCCACAATCTGCTGAGGACCTCGCAAACCTTTCAGATAAAGAATTATTTGCCTACATCAACGAATGGCAGGAAGAACACGACAACATGGGGGACTACAGGGCAGTAGAAATTATACAAATTACCATTCGGGCACTTGCCAAAGCGTTTCAGACCGTCTTCAAGGAATCGATCATCCCGGAAGCCGGCAGGCTCGATTTCTGGATCAAAAATCGTGAACGGATCGAGCGGCCCATCTATGTGGCAATGATGATCAACGGTATGCAGGAGTGTGTTAAGGCAAAAAACCTTGACAGGCTCGACGAATGGTTGACGTTTTGCGAATGGGTACTTTCACGCCCCAACCAAGAGCACGAGAAAGGCGTTCGAACCAGCGATGAATTCAAGGAAAACCCAGATTGGCATAGCGCACGGCGCGCCGTCATTGATTTTGTCGAAACCTGCCTCAAGGAAAATGTACCTGTTTCCAATCGGGCACAACTCTCTACACTTCTGGAACTGCTGTGTGCGCAATTTGATGGGGAACTGGATCAGGATAGCCGAGTGCTGTTGATCCACAACGACCTGTTAGACCAAGCGATCAACAAGACCAGAAGTCGTGCACTGCAAGCACTGATCAATTTCGGTTTCTGGGTGCGAAGGCACGATGCCGATGCAGAAGTCGCCGAGGTTGTTTCCATTCTTGAAAAACGTTTTAACGCGGAAGCGGAATACCCGCTCATGTTGCCGGAGTATGCCATTTTAGGCGTAGACTATAGCCGCATTTTTAGCCTCGACCAATCATGGGCGACTGAGCACAAGTCGGACTTTTTCCCCCAGAATGACTTGCCCGCATGGCTGGCGGCATTTGATACCTTTATCTCTTATAGTCGTCCGTTCAAGCCGATCTTTGAAATTCTTCGCAGCGACTTTGATTTTGCATTGGAACATCTGACCGATTTCAACAAGCCACCGCATGCTGACAGAGATTTGACCGACAGACTCGGACGGCATCTGTTCAGCTATTATTTGTGAGACGTGTATCCGCTCACGGGAGACGAAAGCCTGCTTGAACGGTATTACCAAAAGACGAACGGCGACTGTGCGCGTTGGGCAAGGTTGTTTCATCACGTGGGCCTCAGCGTGAAGAATCTTGATGATGCCTTAAAAAATAGAGCTATTGCGTTCTTCGAATGGCGGCTTACGGCTGGAGAACCGACGGAGCTTCGAAAATTTACCTATTGGCTCAAAGCCGAATGTCTGGAGCCCGAATGGCGGTTGGCTGCTTATTCCAGGATTCTGGACGTACCCGTTGCGCCCGATGCGGACGTTTTTGCCGAACTCGATGCATTACATACAATGCTTCCAACCCATACCGAAAAGGTCGTCGAATGCTTCGCCAAGATTACAGATAGGCTCAAAAATGACACGATCGACATCCAAACAGAGGAGGCCAAACCCATCTTGAACGCTGGCCTTGAAAGCAGCGATGAACACGTACGCGCGAACGCCGAACGCGCCCGTGAGAACCTGCTCCGTGCCGGCCGATTTGATTTTCTGGATATGAATAACTGACGACGATGCACAAGGGTTCAAGACCTGCCGGCGGGCCTCACCCACGCATAAGACCCTTATGTCATTTTTTCGCGTAACATGTTAGGAACAAATCACTCTCCGAGAACAGACCAAGTATACTGTGAATCATAGGCTTTGCGTTCATGGCATCTTTACAAGGCAGATGACATGCCAACCGTTCCCACTATCCCAGGCCCCTACCGTTTTTTCTTTTATAGCTTTGACTGTCATGAACCTCCGCATGTCCACATACGTCGAGAACGAATGGCATATAAGTTTTGGCTGGAGCCAGTCGCGTTCAGTACGAATCATGGATTTTCACCACGTGAATTGAACCGTATCAGGGCGATCATTCTGGAGTTTCAAGAATACATCATGGAGGAGTGGCATGAGCATTGTAGCGAGTAACGAACCACGGATTATGAAGGTAGAGGTGACTGACGACCTTATTATCGCGCAGATCGAAGATGGCCGCACGGTCAGCGTCCCTCTGGCGTGGTCATGGCGTTTATCCAATGCGACCCCAGTGCAACGTCAGCACTTTGAGATTATCGGGACAGGGCAAGGGGTGCATTGGCCAGATATTGATGAGGACCTCAGCGCTCTCGGCATGCTCACCGGCGTACCAGCCCCGCCACCGACGCATAAGGCATTGTCAAAGTAGAAAGCACCAGATCATCACGCCATCTTAGGGCACGGCACGCCGTGCTCCTACAGGGACAACCTATTGAGAGTCTACTGATGGCATTACGCCATCTTCATCAATGCGGCGATGGCGCCGCTTACGCCTTCAAAGATTTGATGGGGTTTCGCGGTCCCGTACATATAAGCCGGCGTAGTGATCACCTTATGAGCCGTATCCACGACGAATGTTTCGACCGCACAGTTGGTATGTTTGGCCCCGGTTTTTTCGACTTCCGACGCCGTTCCGTGATCCTCGCCAATCGTCACGTTCACGCCTTGCTCGCCAAAGGCCAACGCCATGATGGCCGGAGCAATACAAATCGCGGCAATGGGTTTTTGGCTTTCATGGAATTCTTTCACGATTCGCAGGACCTGGGGATCAATCACTCCCCCACTCCCCTTTTGCGCAAAATCACATAAATGCAGCGCGGCCCCATATCCACCGGGAAACGCCAGAGCGTCGAAGTCTTGCGCCTTGAGCGCTTCCAGCGGTCGGATCTCCCCTCGCGCAATACGGGCGGCCTCCTGCAGGACATTTCTTTTCTGGCCCGTGGCCTGTTGCGTTAAATGATTGGTCTCCGCCACGTCTTTATTCGGCGCAAAACATTGATACGTGGCACCCTGCTGTCCGATCGCCACCAACGTGCTGATGGCTTCGGTGATCTCCGCTCCATCCAAGAATCCACAGCCCGATAAAATGACAGCCACTTTTTTCATGACACCCTCCCCTATCCGTCGTTCCCGGAAAAGCTTGTCCTGCATGTTTTCAGCAGAGACGGGAATCCAGAGTAAAATAATTGTACTGCGAACCCCTCTCCATCCCAAAGGAAGAGGGAGATTCCTATCCCATTATTGTTCATTCCTAATTGTTTAGTGCCCGTCAGCGCATGAGATGCGCTGCTACAATATCCCACGGCATTGCCCCACACACAGCCGCCAGTGATTCCTCCCTCACCCCGCCCTCTCCCAGAGGGAGAGGGAACATTGTTAACCCAAGTCTCCCGTCATCAACAGGTCCTCGCCAAGGGATCGAAGATGAAGATTGGACACTCCCACTTTATCGGCCAGACGTTTGGGTGAGAGGCCACCGATCAAGCTCTGTGCATTTTGTCCTCCGAGGAGAACCGGAGCCACGTACAGATACAGTCGATTCACCAACCTCTCACGTAAAAAATCGGCATACAGCTCGCTCCCGCCTTCCACCAACAAACTGGTGATCCCCATGTTTCCGAGTTTGCGAAGACAGCGGCGCAGGGAAACGCGGGTTCTTTTTTGAGGAAGGACCAATATCTGCACACCCATCGTCCGCAATTGTTCAATTTTTCTCTGATCGGCCATTGTTGTGGTCGCCACAATCGTGGGGAACTGCGTCACTCGTTGAAAAACACGTGACGTCAGGGGACTCCGAAGACGGCTGTCGAAGATCGTCCGGATCGGATGACAGGAAATCGTCCCGTGTTTCTTAGAAAGCCGGACGGTTAATTGCGGGTCATCTTTGCACACGGTCGTGGCGCCCACGGCAAGGGCCTCCACTTGGCTCCTCAGTTGATGGACGTGTTCTCGTGCTTGGGCACCCGTGATCCACTGTGATTCTCCGGAAGCCGTGGCGATTTTTCCGTCCAACGTCATCGCGGCTTTGAGGATGACGAACGGTCGGCTGGTTGTGACCCAGTGGAGATACCCTTCATTGAGTTTGGCGGCCTCGTGGTTGAGGCAACCGACGTGGACCGTAATCCCGGCTCGTCTGAGTTGCCGAATGCCCCGCCCAGCCACTTGGGCATTCGGATCCGGCATCGCCACAACCACACGGCGCACTCCTGACGCGATGATAGCAGGTACGCAGGGCGGCGTGCGTTTGTCCGTATGGCAACACGGTTCGAGCGTGCTGTAGAGCGTCGCCTGACGAGAACGGGATTGGGCCCGTTGCAGCGCGATGATTTCGGCGTGCGGATTGCCGGCTCGTTGGTGATACCCGGAACCCACGACGGTCCCTTTGGCTACAACCACAGCGCCGACCATGGGATTCGGGCGAGTCGTTCCTCTCCCTCGAGCCGCCAGCCTGAGGGCCTGTTTCATGAAGCGGACGTCCCGATCGACGTCACTCACCGGCGAGTTTGCGTGATTCCCGGCCGCGCTTTTGCTTTCGGCTTGGACAGCGAGCGCGTGGCAGGCGCGCGGCGGCCGGGCGTTTTGGTTTTTGCCGAAGCCTTCACCGCCGGTTTCTTTGGCGTCGTTGCCCGCTTTTGCCCTGCGGCATTCAACACGGCTTGCGCCGCGGACAACCTGGCAATGGCCACTCGATATGGCGAACAACTCACGTAGTTGAGCCCAAGCTGATGGCAAAATTCAACGGAACTGGGTTCCCCACCATGTTCCCCGCATATCCCGAGTTTGATATCAGGACGAGTCGCTCGCCCTTCACGCACAGCCAACCGCATGACCGAGCCCACCCCTTCTCGATCAAGCACGGCAAAAGGATCAAATTCCAACAGATCGTTGTCGCGGTAAAAGCCTGTAAACTTGGCTGCATCGTCCCTGGAAAATCCATACGTGGTTTGGGTCAGGTCATTCGTGCCAAAAGAAAAGAACTCGGCATCTTCGGCAATCTGCCCTGCCGTGACCGCAGCTCGAGGCAACTCAATCATGGTTCCGACGAAATAGGTCAAGGTTTTTCCGCAGCATTGCATGGTTTTCTCGGCAACCTCTTTGATGATGGCTTTTTGCGCTTTCATTTCCGATGACATGCCCACCAGGGGGATCATGATTTCCGGCACGATCTTTTTCCCTTCTTTGGCCACCTCACACGCCGCTTCCATGATAGCCCGAACTTGCATCCGAGTAATTTCCGGCATGGTAATCCCTAACCGGCACCCTCGAAGACCGAGCATCGGATTGAATTCATGGAGTTCTTCGACTCTTGCCAACATTTTTCGTTTTTCTTCAACGTGAGCCGACCGATCCCCTGTGGCCTCGGCACGCGCAATATCCACCATGAGCTGTTCCCGTTTCGGCAAGAACTCATGTAAGGGGGGATCGAGCAACCGAATAGTGACCGGGTACCCTTTCATCTCCCGATACAGGCCCATGAAATCCTGTTTCTGGAGGGGAAGCAATTGATCGAGATAGCGCTCTCGTTCTTGCCGGTTCGCGGCCAGGATCATCGCTTGCATGATCGGCGCCCGGTCTTCCGCAAAGAACATATGCTCCGTTCGACAGAGACCGATGCCTTCCGCGCCAAACCCCCGAGCGATTTTGGCTTGATCCGGGTCATCGGCATTAGCCCGAATGTTGAGACGCCGTATCTCATCCGCCCATTTCAAGATAGTGAAAAAATAGCGCGATTTTTGGGATTGAGCAGCCGAATGTTTGCCTTGGATCACCTGAATCACTTCCGAATCGACCACGGATAACATCCCACCATAGATCAAGCCGGAGAATCCATTAATGGAAATATCATCACCTTCTTTAAAGACCGAAGGGCCAATCCGTACCTTGGCTTCATCATCAAAAACTTCGATATCTTCGCAACCGGCGACACAGACTTTTCCCATTTGTCGTGCCACCACCGCAGCATGGGAGGTCATGCCCCCCGTGGCGGTTAAGAAACCTTCCGAGGCGTGCATGCCATGAATATCGTCAGGGCTGGTTTCTTTCCGAACAAGCACGGCTTTTTCTCCCCGCGCCTTGAGTGCCACGGCACGATCCGGCGTTAAGGCAATTTTCCCGCAGGCGGCGCCCGGTCCAGCCGGCAGCCCTTTTCCAATCGGTTGAAATTTCTTTTCTTCTGTTTCTTCAAAAATAGGATACAGATACTGAGCCAACTGCTCCGGTTCAACCCGACGCACGGCTTCTTGTTTATCAATCAGCCTTTCTTTGACCATATCAACGGCAATCCGAACCGCGGCAATCCCCGTTCTCTTGCCAATCCGCGTTTGTAACATATAGAGCTTGCCTTCTTGAATCGTAAACTCCATATCCTGCATGTCACGATAATGTTTCTCCAAAATTTTTTGAGTGTTCATGAGGGATTTATAGGCAATGGGCAAGGTGTCCTTCAGGGCAGAGACTGAAAGGGGCGTTCGAAGACCCGCCACGACATCTTCGCCCTGGGCATTCAATAAACATTCCCCCCAAATTGCTCGCTCTCCCGTGGACGGATCTCGAGAAAACACGACGCCGGTTCCACTGGTCTCACCCATGTTTCCAAACACCATGGCCACGACATTGACGGCGGTTCCCCACGTATCCGAAAGGCCGTAAATCTTTCGATAGGCCACTGCCCTGTCACCAAACCAGGACGCAAAGACCGCCTGAATCGCCATCTTGAGTTGCTCGAACGGATCCTCAGGAAACGCTTGGCCGGTTTCTTGCCTCACAATGTTTTGATACGTGGAGACCAACTCACTGAGGGTTTTCGCGGAGAGGGCCATATCGGTTGCAACCCCAACTTGCTTTTTTGTATTTTCTAATACACCTTCAAATTTTTCTCGTGGTATATTCATCACCACAGAGCCGAACATCGTGATAAAACGACGATAGGAATCCATGGCAAAGCGTACATTCTTCGTTTTTTCAGCTAACCCTTTGACGGTTTCCGAGTTCAAGCCGAGGTTCAAGACCGTATCCATCATGCCGGGCATGGACGCTCGTGCCCCGGACCGCACGGATACCAACAACGGGTTTTTGGGGTTCCCAAACCCCGTCTTCATCAATCCCTCTACCCGCTTCAACCCTTTCAGAGTCTGTTCCCACATGCCGTCAGGATACTTCTTCCCAAATCTGAAATATTCAAGGCAGGCCTCTGTCGTGATGGTAAATCCCGGAGGAACGGAAATTTTCAAATTGGTCATTTCCACCAGACCAGCGCCTTTCCCGCCGAGCAGTGCTTTCATAGCGCCTTTGCCTTCGGCTTTGCCGTCTCCAAAAGAATAAACGTACTTCTTGTTACGCATGTATGGGTTCCCCCCGTTGACCGACGCAAGGCGACCCAACCAGACCCTTCGTTGCTGCAGGTTGGCGCCCGAGGTGGCAATTTACCACAACTATTTGATGCCCCACAAAAATTTATTCAACGCAGGCCGTGAGTGTTTGAAAAACCGATCAGGAGTCCTTGCTGAACTGGTTGTAGACCCTTTTTCAGGCTTCTGCCGAACGGGTTCAAACGCAGGTGTATTATGACGACTCATTTTTTCGAAGATGCATCTCATACCAAGTCAAAAGCACGCGTTTGGTCCACATACCCAGATAGATGACCACACCGGTAAAGATCAACAGCCCCAACACCCAATGGTCGGCATTTCTGGCGTTCTCATAATACAGATTCCCATCGACGCTCATGGCCAACGGCTCTCCTTCCCGTAATGAATGGACCTGCCCTGTGGGGTCAGTTGTATCCAACCATTCCGAACATACCTGAAGCGGCCTCTCGACCCCAGACACCTCGGCCCAGGCCACCCGGAGACAATGGCTCAATTTCGGGTCATAGAGATCGGAGTTGGTCAAGATAAAATCCAAATCCAGATCGGTGACCCATAAGGCTCCCAAAAGAACCACGTTACAGACGACGATCAAGCTCAACGTAATCCCCCCACGAAACCACCGGAATCCGGACTCGGAAACAATCATGGGCTCTCACAGCTCAGGCCCAATAATGGGGACGACTCCTTTACTGGCCTTGAACGTGGATTTGGGACAAATCTCCGAAGGCTGAGAACAAATCATCGACTTGACACAATAACGACAACCGATTCGCTCTGACCTCAGGGTCCGGGGCATTCACCAAGACACCCTCAAAAAATTGGTCGATGGGGCCTTTCAACTCGATGAGTTGTCTCAGGGCTCCGTGATAATCACGGGCTTCAAGCGATTGCCCAACCGCACGTTTGGCTGTTTCCACGGCCTGATATAACGTCCGCTCTGTTGGGTGGGTCCAAAGCTCGACCTTAATGGTTCTGTTCGTCCATGCTTCTTTTTCGACGATTCTGTGTACTCGCTTAAATCCGATTGTTAACCATTCAAAGTCTTGCTGACTCATGATCGCTTGCAACGCTTCCATGCGCAAAAACAAATCGCGGATATCACAGTCGGCACCATTGGGACGTCCTAAGACACTCTCCATCACGTCTTCACGATATCCAGGCACGGTGCGGCCATAATATCGAAGCCGATCCTCCAAAAACTTAAGCAAGGGCCACAGGATGATGAGGGTCCCTTCTGTATCCCGACTTTGTGTCGGCGGAGCAGCGTTGACACCCTGCGCATCAAGCAGGTGTTCTGCCTGATGCAAGATTACTCCTAGGTTTATCTTCAACCCTGCTTCGATCACAATTCGAATCACGCCAAACGCACTTCGGCGAAGGCTATAGGGATCTTCCGAGCCGGAAGGAACAAGCCCTGCATAGAAAAACGCCGACAGGGTATCCAACCGATCGGTCAGCGCCAGCAACCTGCCCACCGTTGTCTCGGGGATGTTCTCATCCGGTGTTCGCGGCTGATAGTATTCCCCTAGGGCTTGGCACACTTCGATGGGTTCACCGTCATGTGCTGCATACTTTTCTCCCATCACACCTTGGAGCGTCGGAAACTCCCCAACCATCCCCGTCACCAAATCAACCTTGCTTAAGAGAGCCGCTCGCTGACACGACGCCTTCACCTCCGGGACCCCGACGGCATCCGCAAGGGCTCCGATCAGGGAAATCGTCCGTTCTGTTTTTTGATACAGGGAGCCCAGTTGTTTATGAAACACCACGCCATTCAGTTGAGGCACGCGCTCGGCCAGTTTCCCCTTGCGATCCTCATGAAAAAAATATCGGGCGTCCGCCAGACGAGCGGCCAAGACTCGCTCATTGCCGATTGCAATCAACTCCATATTTTTCACGTTTGTGTTGGTAGGAGCGAAAAACCGAGGAAGTAATTCCTGTTTCCGATTGACGACCGAGAAAAACCCTTGATGCTCTTTCATAGAGGTAATCAGCACTTCCGGGGGCAATGCCAGGTAGTTTCGATCAAATGTCCCACTAAGAATATTGGGACATTCCAACGAAAAAACCGCTTGGTCGAGAAGTTCTTCCTGATTGGCCTGATACACCTGTCCTTTGACCGAACGGGCAAAGTGTTCGAGTTGTCGACGAAGCACTGCCCGACGCCGGACCGGATCAACCACCACTCCCGCGCGTTCCAATGCCGCTTCATACACTTCCGGCCGTTGGATTTCGATCCCCTTGCTTGCCGCATCGACGGTCTTCCCACCTGATAAGAACCGATGCCCCCATGAACGGGACCCCGACCGCACCCCGGCGAATTCGATGGACACAGCCTTGGTGCCTACCAGCGCGACCAACCACCGGATAGGCCGTGGATATCGGACTCCCGAAGCATTCCATCTCATGGTTTTCGAAAAGGTGAGTTGTTGAAGAAGACTGGAGAGATGATTGGTGAACACCTTAGCCGCCGGCAACCCTTTCTCCCGTTTGACTGCGCAGAGGTAAATCCCTTTGGACGTTTCCCGAGTCTCCAATTTTTTGACATCCACACCTTGAGATTTTGCAAAACCCGCTGCGGCTTTGGTTGGGTGCCCCTGAGCATCAAACGCTACAGCTTTGGAGGGACCCAGCGTTTCTTGCAGGACCGACGTTTGCTTTGTGGCCAATCCCTGAACGAGTACCGCGAGACGACGAGGGGTTCCAAAAGTCCGGATATGGTCATGGGAGAGGCGTTGATTCGCCAGAAAGCCTTCCAGCAATTGAGCGAGTTGCGTCATGGCTGGTTGAATCATCTGCCATGGCAACTCTTCGGATCCGATTTCCACCAGAAAGGACGATGTGGGAAGACGATCTCGTTTGGGGTTTTTCGTGGGGACTTGGGTTGGAGTCGACCGTCGGGATTGCATATGGCAGGCTATGGAGAATTATGACGGAAGACGCTTCAGCTTTTGTTTCGGAGATGCGGCATTTTTTGAGACCGACCCTGATTTGGCTTCAGTCAGGAACGGAAACCCCAAGCTTTTTCTTCTTGCGACATACGCATCCGCACATCCCCTCGCGAGTCCACGCACGCGCCCGATATATCCTGTTCGTTCAGCCACGCTCAGCGCACCCCGCGCATCCAGAACATTGAACAAGTGAGAGGTTTTCATACAATAATCGTAGGCCGGTAACACAAGCCCTTGCTTTAACAACGTGTGCCCTTCTTCCTCACAGGCCGTAAACATCGTATAAATCATGGCAATATCTGCGGACTCGAAATGATAATGAGAGAATTGGACTTCCGAATCGTGGAATAAATCTCCATAGCTGACATCTTCCGACCACTGGAGATCGTACACGTTATCGACTCCTTGTAAATACATGGCAATCCGCTCCGTTCCATAGGTGAGCTCCACCGTCACCGGATCGAGGGTTTGCCCGCCAGCTTCTTGAAAATAGGTAAATTGGGTAATTTCCATGCCATCAAGCCGAACTTCCCACCCAAGCCCCCACGCTCCCAACGTCGGAGATTCCCAATCATCTTGAACAAACCGAACGTCATGTTTTCGAGGATCGATCCCCAGCATCGCAAGACTCTCCAGATACAACGACTGGATAGTATCCACGCACGGCTTGATGACCACTTGGTACTGATAATAATGTTGCAACCGATTAGGGTTTTCTCCGTACCGACCGTCAGTGGGACGACGGCACGGCTCGACATACGCCGCCCGCCACGGCTCAGGCCCTAAGGCACGCAGAAAGGTAGCTGGATTAAAGGTACCGGCACCCTTTTCCAAATCATACGGCTGGCAAATGAGACAGTGTTGATTTGCCCAGAACTGATGAAGCGAGAGAATAAGATTCTGAACGGTCACGGAAGTAGTTGCCGCCAGACCTGGTAGCCATCGAATTCGACCTGATCAGCAAAAAAATTTATACAAGTCTTAAGACCGGAACGTAACAACAAACCCCGTTAGTGTCAAGCCTGGAAGATGTTGTTGAGATCATCGTCCCCTTCTCCTTTCTCCTCTGGTTTTGTTATATTTTTGACCTATTACGAAGCGTAAGAAAGAATGATTCAATGAAGACATCGCTTGGTCTATTCGTCCGGCTAAGAGGGGGCATTGACAAAAACCTATCCTGTGTGCCCGCTTGTCATTCCGAGTTTTTTATGTATCATGCTGAGCGCGTCGAAGAATCTGTAGGGCCGTATCTCATGCGGCCGAGAAAAGGCGCGAGAAGATCGCGCCCTACACGGATGTGTGGTGCAGGATGACACCCCCCTTCCGTCATTCTGAGCCATCTGCTTTTAAAGGTCCTTCTTCTCTGTGAATTTGACCACCCCCAAGACCCATGCTAGAGTCGAAACACGTGACGCAAGGACAAGCCGACGGGGCTTACACTCTTCTGTTCTCTTCCCCAGACCATGCTCAAACAAGTCCTGACCATTGCCGGTTCTGATTCAGGTGGCGGAGCCGGAATCCAAGCGGACCTGAAAGCCATGTCTGCCAATGGCACCTATGCCATGTCGGTGATCACCTCAATTACCGCACAAAACACCACAGGAATCTCAGCCATTCACGATCTTCCCGAATCCATCGTCGAAGCGCAGATCGACGCGATTTTTGCTGATTTTGACGTGGCCGCAGTCAAAACGGGGATGCTGTCCTCTGCCTCACTCACGTCCCTCGTAAGCCGAAAGTTGCAGCAATACCACGTGCCTTGTGTTGTCGTCGATCCCGTTATGATTTCAAAAAGTGGACAGGACCTGTTACAAGCCGATGCAATTGATGCGTTAAAACACGCGCTCATTCCCTTAGCCTACATCATCACGCCCAACATCCATGAAGCTGAACGGTTGACAGGCCTGACGATTCGGTCGCTGGCCGAAGCCCGGGAGGCGGCTAAAGCACTCCACCGGTTTGGATGCCAACACGTGCTGATCAAGGGCGGACATTCATTGGAGTCTCCCGCCAGCGATCTTTTGTATGACGGACGGTTTTTTCGCATGTATAAGGGAGAATGGATCGACACGCCTCACACCCATGGAACGGGGTGTACTTTTGCCTCGGCCCTTGCCGCTCACCTGGCTTTAGAAAAACTCCTTCCTGCCGCAGTCAAAACGGCGAAAGATTATGTCACGTCTGCGATTCGTCATGGTCTGGCAATCGGTCACGGTCGAGGCCCAACCAACCATTTCTATTTTCTTTCCTAAGCACAATTGCATGGCCGTGCACCTGAGCAGTCCACCGCATCAAGAGAAAGTTCGTACCAATTGACGGAATTTCCCGACATTCTCCAGGATTCAGCCATGGCTTGCTCAGACCCCCCCCTCACCTTTCAAGACAACGCAGACAACTCAGTTTCGGCAATGCTCGCAGAGCCTACTCATAAAAGTGAGCAAGCCGTCATCCTCTGCCATGGATTTCTCTCAAATAAAGAGAGTCGCACCAACCTCCGCCTGACTCAACTCTTGGTCGCCAAGGGTATCAGCACCTTTCGATTCGGCTGGTTTGGGATGGGTACATCCGAGGGGAGATTCAGTTATCTCACGGTTTCGAAATGTTGCGACCAATGAGAACACGCCATAACCCGGATGCACGCACAAGGCTATCAAAAATTCTGGCTCATCGGATCGAGTTTCGGCGGTCTCATTACCATCCTGGTTAGTAAAACCCATCCTGAACTGCATGCGATCGGCCTCAAATATCCCGTTCCGGATTTTCCGGAAATGCTGGAACAGGAATTTGGGCTCAATGGAATTGAAGAATGGAAATGCACCAACTATATTCCCAACGTGACGGGAGGGACCGCACCACTGTTTTTGGATTTCTCATTTTACGAGAGTTGCCGTGCATGGAATGCCTATGCAGCCGCTCGCAAAATCAGCACACCAGTCCTGATCGTCCATGCAAACAAGACGAATTGGTCCCGCTCCGCCAAATCCACCGATTGGAGAATGCCTTGCCCTGCAACAAGAAACTCGTGCTTCTCCCCGAGGCTGACCACCAGTTTGGAAGACCCGAAGATTTTCGTCATAGGACCGTTCATGTGGCAAACTGGATGCAGGCCCATCTTTCACCCTTGACTCAGAGCCGATCATGACCGAGATCACTGTCAAGTTAAGCGAGGAACAGATTGAAGTCTTTCGGGTTCTCTACCCTTGGTATAAGGAAGAGGTGTTCCGCCGTCGGGAACAAATGATGCGCCTGACGGCCTTTGGCAGCGCATTTTTGGTCCTGCTCCTCATCACGATTCTCGCGCTCTCGCCTCCTTATCCGGTTCATCTCACCATCAAAGTCTTTACCATGACCGGAACCGCTCTGTTCTCGGCCTTGTTCGTCTACCTTATTTTGCAGCAACGCGATCGCCACCGCATTGCCAAGCAAACCCTGATCAAAATTGAACAAGTGCTCGGACTGTACGAAGAGGGCCTCTATTTGGTGGGAAAAGCCCTGTACCCGGAAGATTGGCAAACCGCTTGGTTGAATGACCGAAGCGTGACCGTTTACGTTACCGTGATCACAGCATTGACGATTCTTGTCGTTGCTTCGATTGCAAGCAAAGGCTGACCGTTTTCATGATTCGAGCAACCCAAGCACTCCGCGACCATGCTTGAAGCCAGCCAAGGCCTCACCCCGACCATTGCGGCAACCACCTTTAGTGAAGAAACCGCTTGCGTGCCTCATGGGTCGCATCTCATCCCCCCTCTCGTGATCCTCGGTGCCGGGTATACCGGACGATTCATCTACCACGCTGCTCTCCAGCAAGGTCGGCTGGTTTTTGCAACGAGTCGTTGCCCCACGGCCCATCTTTCGTTTGCGCAACCAGACCACCGCATCTTTTTTGATTTACGGCAACTCGAGACGTGGTCTCATATTCCCGCGCGTTCGGATATTATCTGGTGTTTTCCGGCTCTTCCCGAAGACACAGCCAGGGCCTTTGGGCAACACTTGATTGACCAGAAAAGCCGTTTGTTCGTCCTAGGCAGCACGTCAGCCTTTCCATCAGGCCTCCCCGACATCGTAGACGAACGTGTGCCGGTTAACCGCTCTATTCCCCGCGTATCCAGCGAAGAATATTTACGAACGACGCTTGGTGCGACGACCCTGAGACTTTCCGGGCTCTATGGACCGGGGCGACACGTGTTCGATTGGATTCGGATGGGAAAAATCAAAAATTCAAAAAAATACGTCAACCTGGTCCACGTAGAAGACGTTGCGGAACTTTGCCTACTCGCACTGCGATATGCCTCGTCTGGGTCAACGTATATTGTGAGCGACGGCCAACCACGATATTGGTCGGAGATCTGTCGCTTTGCCGCCGAGCAATTTCATATTCCTATCCCACCGACGACCGTCACCCGCGAAGTGGGGAAACGACTCTCACCTAGAAAAATTCTGTCTGATTTCAACTACCAATTCAAATACCTGGATCTGTTCAAAGCTCTCAGTGACCTCGAATCCTCCGATACCGGGCAATGACAAGAAATCAGCCCTTGTCAATGGGCATTCATTCGCTGACAGAATCAGGAGCTTCTGTCTTCTCCCTCTTTTGTAGCGGCGACATCTCATGGCGACTTCCGTTGGCTGCATAAGCTGCAGCCCTACAACGGCAATGGCACACGCGACCCCTCCATCTCCTCAATTGTTTTTTGACACGACTTTTGCCATTCAACGCACCTATTCGATTAAAACCGCCATTGATCTGAAAATCTTCACGGCCATAAAAGAAGGGCATAATACGCCTCCTTCCTTAGCGAATCGGTGCAGAGCCTCGGAACGAGGCATACGCATGCTGGCTGACTATTTGGTGATGCTCGGTTTTCTCACAAAATCAGGGAATACGTCCTCCCTCACTCACGATTCAGACGTGTTTTAGTCAAAACCTCTCCAATCTATGTAGGTGGGACGCTGGAATTCCTTCTCGCTCCGCCTCTGTTTGATGGCTTGCGCCGCCTCACGGAGGCTGTTCGAAAAGGTGGGACGGCTTTGGATGACAAAGGGACCACGGCTGAGGAACGTCCCGAGTGGGTGACCTTCGCCCGTGCGATGGTTCCCATGATGATCGGCCCGGCCAACTGGATAGCCGACCATCTTCTTTCAGCAGGTGGGACGATCCGCAAGATCCTGGACATGGCAGCCGGCCATGGAGTCTTCAGCGTAGAAATCGCGAAACGGTTTCCAACCGCCGAAATCACCGCAATCCATTGGCCCAATGTCCTGACCGTGGCTCAGAAAAACGCAAACGCCGCATCTTTAGGAAACCGATACAAAACCATTCCCGGCAGCGCCTTTGAAGTCGACTTTGGTGAGGGGTATGACCGTATCCTTTGAACCAACTTTCTTCATCACTTTGCTCCGCCGGAGTGTGAAGCCTTTCTCCAAAAGGCCCATGACTCATTGGCATCAAACGGACGAGTGATCACGTTGGAGTTTGTCCTTCATAATGATCGTATCAGTCCTGCTTCGCCAGACTTTACACTCATCATGCTTGCCACCACACCGGTAGGTGACGCGTACACGTTCAAGAAATGGGATGCCATGTTTCACAAGGCCGGATTCGGATAAAGTGAAATTCATGCGGTGCCCACCTTTAAAAAGCACGTAATCATCACCATAAATCGACAGAGGCGCCTCGTCACTCCATCTTCTTCAGTGCGACGAGTCACCGGGGGATAAAAAATACGTCACGACGGCAGTCCTGACAAGAGTGGGCGCCGGATTGGGGCCACATTGGTCTGAAAGCCCGTTCAAGAAGCTTGTCTTG
The DNA here is from genome assembly GCA_963422365.1 of Nitrospirales bacterium. Lineage (GTDB taxonomy): Bacteria > Nitrospirota > Nitrospiria > Nitrospirales > UBA8639 > Bin75. The sequence goes on along the minus strand of OY729426.1, from coordinate 1,705,852 downwards.
CGGGATTGTTTGACGTTGTTTCTGAGCCTAATGGCTTCACGATCATCAGTAACGCGGCTAACAGGGTGAGATTGCTCATAAGGGCCACCATCATGGCAAACCCTGTGAGCAAGCCAAAGTAGATGGTTGGGATAAAACTGGAAAAGGCCAGAATACTAAAACCCATGGTAATCGTGAGCGCCGTGTAATAGATGGCGCGGCCGATACTCCCATGACAGGCCAGGATGGTTTCTCGATAGGTTCGATGTTTCACGAATTCTACTTGAAACCGGTGAATGTAGTGAATGGCGTGATCAACAGCGATGCCCACCGTGATCGCCGCAATCGTAATGGTCATGATGTCCAAGGGAATCCCCCACCAACCCATTAATCCAAGTACCGCACAGGCAGCCAAGAAGTTAGGGAAAATCGCCAAAATCGCCAACGACACCTTGCGAAAGAGCACGATGAACATCAAGAGAATGCTCATAAAGACCATACCCAGCGTCAGAATCTGGGATGTGTATAAACTTTGGAGCAAATTGCTGTAGAGCACCGCCATGCCCGTTGGATGCACGGTCGTATCGGCAAACCCCATTTCCTCGACCAGGTACGTTCGGATATACTCGATTAATTCTTTTCGTTTGAGCGTCGGTGCAGATTCAATCAGCCGCATGGTCAAACGCGTTTGGTTGGCATCAGGAGACAGATACGGATCAAGAAGCGCTTTCTTCACGGCATCGGGGACGTACTTTCTCAGAAGAGCCAGCTCATAATCCTCCGGCATCCGGCCATCATTCAACTGCCTGAAGACTTTCATGCCCGTGGCAAGGGACAAGACCTTGCCCACTTCCGGTAACGACTCGAGATAATCATGAATCGCTTCAATCTGCGTTAACCGATCTCCATTGAACCAATAAGAAATCTCTTCGGATGCATCTCCTTCCTGGCCGAACGGATCATCAAAGGGATCTTCGGTCTCTTCAGAGGAGGCCAAAAATCCTTCATCGGCATCAATCACAAAATCTAACGGAATGGTTCCCCCCAACTTCGTATCAATCAATTCCATGCCTTGGTAAATTTCCGTCGTGCTTTTGAAATGATCGATGAATCGGTTTTCCACCTCCAGTTGCGCAATACCCATTCCACCCAGCACGGCCAACATCACACAGGCTATCACGATCGGCTTGGCGTACTTGAGGGTAAAGCCGGCCACCGCCATGGTGAACGATCGCGTGGTATCCACACGCACCACGGCTTTCTCCGGTTTGAGCAACACCAACACCGCTGGAAAATAGATGAAATTCAGCACGAACGCGAAGGAGATTCCTATCGTCATGATCCAGCCAAAATCAATAACAGGCCGAATATCACTGACAATCAGAGAACAGAACGCCACAATCGTCGTAATGGCCGTATAAAAACAGGGTTCCGCCATTTCCCGCATCGTGTGAAAGACTAACGTTTTCTGGTCCATCTGCGGGGTCTGCTCATTCAGAATTCGGTAGCGCACGATGAGGTGGATGGTTAAGGACATGGTGATGATGAGCAACAGAGAAACAAAGTTTGAGGAAATGACCGTCACACGCCAATCCATAAAGCCCAAGTAGCCCACCATCACACTGACTGAAATTACACAGCAGGACATGGGCAACAACACCCATCGCAGCGCACGGAAAAAATACACTAACGCCGTGAGCAACAAGCCGAGCACAACGACGCCAAACACCGCAATGTCATGTTCAATGAAACTGATCATATCGGCGATGACCATGCGCACCCCACCCAAATAGAGTTGGGCGTTCTCACGATACGTATCGAGAATACCGCGGACGACTTCGATATCCTTCCGTCCAGCTTCGACAAAGGCAGCATGATAGTCCTGAAACGTCTGCTCCGCAGATTGTAAGGCCGCCGTTTCTTCCGGCGTGAGCCCTGACTCGGCTTTCTTCTCTCTCAACCGATTTCGCTTTTTCAGGAACGTGGCGTAGGTCGTGTCTTCCTTAAAAACGACTTGCAGCGCGGTCGTGCGACCGTCCACACTGACGAGATTATTTTGATAGAGAGGACTTTCTAAAAATTCTTTTCTGGCGAGTTCCTTATTAATCCCTGGAGTCTCTAGCGTCCGTGTCCCACCTTCATCACTCAATTCTGCAATGGACACTTTAGGACTATTCACGAGTGGCACGTCCAAAATAGAGCGTACCGTTTTGACCGAATCGATCCGAGCCAATTCATCACGGAGTTTTTGTAAGCATTCGAGCGAAGAGGAAGAGAACAAATCTTCCTGAGGCGTATAGGCGACAATGAGAAAATCATCCGAGCCGTAGGTTGCCCGACTGGTTCGATAATATTTCAACGCCTGGTCGTTCTCTAGGATAATCGATTCAGAGGACGCATCGAGTTTAAAATTCGGAGATTGAGCCGTGAAGAACGTTACCAGGACAAGCACAAGCCCCAATGCCACGACTGGCCGATCAATAACGAGCGTTTTATACAATTGGAGAAAGAGTGAATTCATAACGCGTCTCTCTCAGTCGTCTCATGACAACACCGGAAGCCGGAGGGGTCCCTTCCTGTGGAACGATACCGTAAAGAAACTTCCAAGCCGACGCAAGACAAAAGCAGGAACCGGCAGGAGAACAGACTTCATGAGGCTATTCGGAGGGACGATTCGTGGCAGTCGCATTGACTGATCGGGAGACCGTATACTGGTTTACTCCTCGGCGACACACATGGGACACGGATACAGGAGGACTCATGACCGATACAGCCGACACTGGAAAAGACGTTGCCACCCTCGGGGGGGGATGTTTTTGGTGCATTGAAGCCGCATTTGAGCAACTGCAGGGTGTGACGGTGGTGGAATCAGGCTACATGGGTGGGAAGCAACCCAATCCATCGTATGAAGCCATTTGTACCGGCGTGACCGGCCATGCCGAAGTCGTCCAGGTGACGTTCGATCCCACCGTCATGCCTTACCGTGCCATACTGGAAGTCTTGTTTGCCATTCATGATCCTACGACCCTCAACCGCCAAGGCAACGATGTCGGCACTCAATATCGATCCGTGATTTTTTATCATTCCCCCGAACAGGCAGCCACGGCACAGAACGTCATTGCTACCCTTACCTCGGACAAATTGTTCGATTTCCCGATCGTGACGGAAGTCTCACCCGCACAAACGTTTTATCGAGCAGAGGCCTATCATCAAGCCTACTTCGTGCGTAATCCCACCCAACCCTATTGCGCCTACCTCATTGCTCCCAAGCTCGCAAAATTCCGTCAACGATTCGCCGCAAACCTAAAGAGTTAACCGCGTTTGACAGCTTCTTCCGGAATGACTTCGATGCGTTCGCGAAACGTTTTGTCAAACGTTTGGGCCAAGGACTCGTTCTTGGCAGCAGCTGCGAGTTCGATCCCTGACGATAGTTGGAGCACGTCGGACAAGCGCAATGCTCCTGAAACTTCACCGCATTCATAATTCGAACAAAGCCCGTCAACTGACAACCGTGCGACGATTTGCTGGCATCACGAATGGGTGTCGCTGCACAGGATTGTCATGTGGAAGATCCGGTATCTTCAGACTATCCAATTGTTCGGCAACCCAAATCGTCATATTCTTCGATTGGTCCATACTGCCGAAACCACGCCATAACAAAGTCCTCAAACACTTCCTCTATTGGAAATCACAGTGCCTGATCGACGTCTTTACCGACAAAGGTGGTCAGACCGTCATTAAACAGGAACAGCCCGACCCACTGCATCACCGCGTCGTAGTGCGGCATCGAACGATCCGCTTGGTGTCGTTGCCAGTTGCTTTCAAGCCGGGTCGGCACCGGAATATCGGCAAAACAGATATGCAACTGGTGCAGTCATTGTTGATTCCTCGGCTGCCGCGCGAAGCCAATGAGCCTTTGAATCCCACCGTGAATCAGCCGGTTGGCCGTACCCTCGTCATAGCCGACGCAAAAACGCGGGCGGTTGACCAAGTTTTCACGAATAGTCTGCGGAAACAGGATTCATCCGCGCAGGCAAGGCAGGCTGTCCTCCATCGGTTTATAGTGACGGACGATGCCACGTTGCGTCAGCAGAACGAGGTTGGGCAGAAACAGGTGGACAAACACCTCCAACATATTGAAACGCCGCACGGCCTTCATGCTGATCTCGTTGAACTGCGCAGATTTCAACTCGTGCCAAACCCGCAGCATGTTGAGAAAAATCTTTTTGGTTGCCTCAGTATCATCACTGCCGCCCCAATCAACCTTGGGCAGTATTTCCAACACCGTTCCCTGTCGGGTTGGAAGAATACCGACATGGTGTTGAGCCATCAGTTTACCGCTCCTGTATTGCTGGAACGGCCGATGGTTTCCCTGTCTGTTATACTGATTCTCAAGGACAAACTCCGTACGTGTGTTCCATCCCTGTTGGGTGAAGCCCCGCGTGTGGGGTGTCAGTTCTTCGTCTTCTTTACTGATTGTCACAGTTCAGCCTGACAGGTTTATTTGTTTTGACCGTCCTCTGTTTGCCTGTCCTCGTAGAGATCGATATAATTTTTCGGCTTTTTCCACTTGCTATCATCTTCAGAAATCAATTCTTAAGTTTTTCTTTGTGCATCAATCAAATCTCGCTGATGAGAATGTTGTTTTAGGTTTTCATGGTCCTCTCCTCCCAACTCGTTCACCGATTTATTCTCAATGATCGCCATAGCGTAAATAACCGTATCCCCTGTTTACCCGTACACGGTGGGCCATAAAGAATTTGATTCAAAGGATGTTTCATGCTACCTGCTTAAGGTTGGTGGTTGTCCAGATCACGTTCAAACCCGTTTTCGGTGGAATTTCCTGTCAACTCCCGGAACCACGGCACCCAACGGTCTATCTCTTTCACTTTGACTCCTTGCGCGAATGTGCACACAATACGCGGGAGGGATAATCAACACCGTCAGGATCGTACACCCAATGGCACGCAGGGGCTTGGCATCCGATTCAGCCATACGCCTTAGTGTATCCTCTTTCCCATGACTCGACTCTTGCCACAACCCTGTCGGCCATCATGTTTGATGGACATATCGACCGCTCGACAAAGAGCATAGGATCCGCTTGGGAAAATTTTTCTCTATTGATGGATAAACCCATGTGAGCCGTTTAAGACCTTGCCAAGCACGCACTTGTATCCGCCACACCCCCAAAGATGGGGCAACGTTTACCATCTAAGTGCTTAACCTTGCAGCAACGAGAATTCGAGTTTCACAATCTACCTGCTCAGATCCCAAACCATTTCCAACAGACCAATGTCACGGGCAACCAACCCCTTGGCTTCCAACCTGGGAACTCGTGATTTTTTCTTGTTTTTCCTAGCTTTATTAAGAAGTCCATGGTATCATATAAGGATATAAGAATTTTTCGAGTTCAATCGGTGCGAGATAAATGGACTTGCTGTGGTGGGGGGGTCTTCTTTTATGGCTTGATCTTACCTTTTGTGCCAGGATGTGTTTATAATAGGAGTACGCAAGAGATGAGAAGACGCATTCTTTGTGCGTGAGACTCGAAGCTGGAAAAGGTAATAGTCTTGTACTGTAGAAAACAAGTTGGATAGATGCGTAAGGGATTCGGCAATGGCAAAAAGTAAAAACGGGGGTGGAGGCAGAGGGTCTCTGGAACCACTGAGTGCGTGGAAACGACACCAAGCCTTGCAAGAACTCGCATGTTTTATGGGACAAGAAGGACAGACTCATCTCACCCAGTTGGAATACGATCTCACCGAAGAAAAGGCGTATTCTGTTCAATTTTTTGTTCGGCATTGGGGTTCATGGGCTCGTGCTGTTGAAAAAGCGCGGGAACTAGTGGATCAACAGGAAATTCCCGAACCGGAGCCATCTCCCTATGCCGGCTGGGTCAACTGTCTCTGCGGCAAAGCCTGTCATTGCGAAAAACGATTTTGGAGTCCAGACCGACGCAAAATCAGAATGTGCGATGCCTGCAGGGCTTGGTCCGACAAGCTGTCGGTGGATGATCAATTCTTTTATCTGACGGATGACACGACATTAAACACTCGCGCACGGACCCGCGCCAAACAGGGACGCCCAAAAAAGGATGCCATCAGGGCAAGCGTGAAATAAAAAATTTTCCGCTGTTGCGAGAACGTGAGTGAAGCATGACACGCGATCATCGACCAGACAAGTCGTGTCTTCTTAATTCGTGACATACATGCCACGGTCTCCGATTCGCACTGTCCCGATGAAATCGCTCAGCATCCTCACCGGGGTGATAAGCTGTCTCCTGACTTCTCCGGGCTGGTCCTATACGGAGCATCCCGTGGCCAATGGCGGCCACCTTGCCGGCACGGTCATCCTGAAAGGTCCCCCGCCGCCTCCAAAAGCATTTAATCTCATTACTTATCCTGAACCCGTATTTTGCGGAATAATTTCCACTGGTACCGCCTGGCGTCTCCTCGATCAGTTTCACGTCGAATCTGACGGAGGACTGCAAAATGCCGTCGTCATGCTGGAGGGCGTTCACCAGGGGAAACCGTTTCCTTCTTCTTCACCCACCATAGAAGCCAAAGACTGTACGCTGGCTCCTCCGGTGATAGCCGTACGGAACCACCAGGAAGTTCGCGTCGTAAATATGGATCCCATTCTCCACGATATCCAGATTTATGAAGTTGCTCCGTTTGGGTCTGCAGTGATGGTTCATCGCCCACTTCGCATGAATCCCTACCATCCCCAAACCAATGCCGGGACCCACGATCACCGTCCTGGTGATCCACTCTTCGATACCATTTCATTGACGAAGGGGCGACGCATCTTCTACCTGGAATGTGGATTCCATGAATTCATGCAGACGTGGGGAGTGGCCGTGACGAATCCCTATTATGCCGTGACGGATGCCCAGGGCCGGTTCGCCATCTCTGACATTCCCGAAGGGGTCTACACCCTCATTGCCTGGCACCCAGGCATGGGAGGCATTCTTGAGATGAAAGCCGTAGTGCTTACCGATGATACCCTCCAAGTCAGGTTCGAATTTGAAAACGCCAAGGATCGTCGCATGGCCCACACCACCATGGTTGAAAACCCCCACTTTGGAATCGGGACCCTCGACACCTTCGGAGAACGAATCAACGTTCAACCCACCCATCAAATCCAGACCCCCTAATCTTCGCCGTTTTCAAAAAGTGCCTCCTGAAAATCTTAAGGTGTTGAAAAATAGGGGGTAAAGAATGGTGCCCCCGAGACGATTCGAACGTCCGGCCTGCGGTTTAGGAAACCGTTGCTCTATCCACCTGAGCTACGGGGGCAACTGAGGATAGGGATTGTCGAGAAAGGCGTGTCGTAAGCGTAAAGTCTACTGCAATGATCAGGACAAGACAAGCAAGGGAAACGGGTGCAACGGGTTGTTTCCCAAATAAAGAACGTCTAGAGTACCATGCAGGTGGTGACGGCACATTAACGACATGTTTATTCCATCTCTCATCCTTTCGCTTTCTTTCTTCGTCACAATCACGACACCCTACCCCTTCTCGGCTAACGACACGTGGTTGACTCATACGATTGTCATTGATGACGACGGTCCGGCAACCGTCAACGCAACTGACCCTTCCTGCTCCTCCAACGACGACCTATGCGGTGTTGGCCGGACTTGTTTCCGCCGACTATCTGCCGATCACCCTGGAACTCGTCACCGACACAGTCGAGACCTCTCCCCTTCGGCTCAACACCACGTTGGTGAAAGGTGACTTTGAGCGGTATGATTGGACGTGAGACTCGAGCCACTCTCCTTCGGAAGACTCTCCCGTGGCGCAGCGACACATAGCGAGGAATCGACGCCACACCATGAGATAGCTTGTCCTGCACCGTGAAGCAACTCGCCAATCCACCAAACCCCTTTGACTCTCACCATCGAGAACTGCTTGAACCGGCACCCCACGTCATAACTCAAATTTTTGAGGAGAAGACAGGAGCCATCTTGAGTCGCAACGACAGCCCCGATCTGCCCTTTCGGTGGAGCGTGAATCCGTATCGTGGCTGCTTTCATGCCTGTGCCTATTGCTATGCACGACCGAGTCACCAATATTGGGGATTCGGCGCGGGCACGGATTTCGAATCCAAACTCATCGTGAAACCCAATGCGGCGGAAGCACTTCGCACGGCGTTTTTGAAACCCTCGTGGACAGGCGAACTCGTGGTCTTTGCCGGCAACACCGACTGCTATCAACCGTTGGAAGCGACGTATGAACTCACGCGCGCCTGTTTAGCGGTATGTGCTGAATTTCGAAACCCCGTCACCGTGATTACCAAAGCCGCACTCATTCAACGAGATCTCGATCTTCTGCAAACCCTCCATGAACAGGCGTGGATTCGGGTGCATTTCAGTATTCCCTTTGCCGACAACGAAGTCGCTCGAAAGGTTGAACCTCAAACGCCCTCCATCACCAAACGTTTGGAGGCCATGGCCGCCCTCTCTTCCGCCGGCATTCCAACTGCAGTCATGATTGGTCCTGTCATTCCAGGTCTCAATGAACAGGATATTCCACAGATTCTTCACCGTGCGAGACAAGCCGGCGCCACGCACGCGGCCTATATGCTCTTACGGCTCAACGACAATGTTCGACCGGTGTTTTTGGAACGCATGACGGAAGCCTTTCCCGACCGAATCAAGAAAATCACCCATCGTCTGCAAGAGGTCAGGGGCGGCACCTTGGAAGAAAAGCGGGTTTTTGCGCGCCATCAGGGACAAGGCTCGACATGGCAAGCCATTGAACAATTATTCGATTTGGCCTTTCGCAAAGAAGGCTTTCATCGATTCGAACGAGACGAACCCATCCCTGCAACGTTCACCCGGCCACCCTCTGCTCAACTCACGCTGTTTTCGTGAAACCACATTCCCGCACAAGAGCGAATGCCGGAGGCTTTCACCTGCCTTGCCATCTGTCTCCGATGGTCCATTGGCCCGCGCAGCCGATGAATCTCGATCCGTTCACATTTTTCAGTTGGCATAGGCCATTTCCCTCTCTACAATCAGAGAAAGGGTTTCCTGGGTTCTGACCGGGCCCCATCATCATGAAAGTTTGATTCTCTCTCTCTTCTTACAAAGGCAGAAAAGGTGATGCAATGCTAAATAGTCGTTGGAAAGGGCTGATTGCAGCATGCCTGGTTGGCATGCTCAGCCTCATGGGATGCGAGGATGCAACAATCCCTTGGGACAGGCACATGGACCGGGGTGACCTTCTCTTTCAACAGGGACGTTTCAAGGAGGCCCAAGAACAGTACAACGCCGCGCTGACAGAAGCCGAACAATTCGGTGAACAAGATCTTCGGCTTCCGCAAACGCTGACGAAACTGGCGGGACTCCATGACGCGCAGGGCGAATATGAGCAGGCCGAACCGCTGTTGAGTCGGGCCGTCAGTCTGACTGAAAAGATTCTTGGAGATCGGGATCCCCAATTCGCCGTCAGTCTGAGTAACCTCGCGGCACTGTATCATGCTCAAAAACACTATGCGAAAGCCTTCCCCCTCTTTGAACGGGCCTTGCACGTTCGTGAACAGGCACTTGGAGCGGCCCCTATTGATTTGACCTTAGATCTGAAAAATCTTGCAGGTGTGCTGGCCGCTCAAGAACACTATGAGGAAGCGGAGACGCATTTAACCCGAGCCCTTACGATTACTGAAAAAGCCGCAGGCCCGGACGACCCCGCGATGGTCGAACATCTCAATAACCTCGCGCTCCTTTACCGGGCACAAGAACACTATGAGAAAGCCATCCCGTTGTTGGAACGGGCACTGACCATCAATACAAAAAACTATGGCGCCAAGAGTCCGGGTCTTCTCGGCAGCCTCAACAACCTCGCTTTCATGCACATGGCCCAAGGAGCGCACGGCAAAGCCGAAGATCTGCTAAAACAAGCGTTACACATTCATGAAAAATCGTTTGGTCCGGACAATCCACGATTGGTGCCAGGCCTGACCAAGCTCGCCGAATTCTATCGCCTGCAAGGGCAATTCGAGAAGGCTGAACCCTTCCTGGTCCAGGCTTTGGAAATTAACGAAAAAAAATTCGGTTCGGAGCATAGAAATATCGCGAATTTAGCCAACAATTTGGCATTGCTCTATTTATCACAAGAAAATTACGCGAAAGCCGAACCCCTCTTTGCTCGGGCCCTTGCGATCAATGAAAAAATTTTAGGCAAGGAACACCCAACCGTGGCCCGCACACTCAAGAACTATGTGGCGCTGTTGAGAAAAACCCATCGAGAAAAAGAAGCAGCGGAATACGAAACCCGAATCAACGCCCTGAAGAAAAAATGAAAAAACTCGGGTATGGTTCAGGCATAATTCTTGCATCCTCAGACGAGGATTGGGTCCTAGACTTGAAGACTCCATGCGAATGCCTTACCGCCCTTCAGTCGGCTGCCTGATGTCTGATGGCGACTGAATTCGGACAGAAAGGCATCAGAGGCCCGAGGCCATGGTAGACTCTAGAACGGGAAATGGTATGAGAAGGTACGCGATGCCACGTGCAATAAAAACGGTAGTCAAAGAGCCTCCTGGCGAATACAACAATTGGGACGCCAACAAAGTTCAAAACAAGGACCGCGCCGCGCACCGATGGTATCGGTTCGTCCTTTCCTTCCCTCCCCATCTGGTCCGTGACTATCTGGATGACTTCGGCATCCCTCACGGCGGGCTGGTGCTCGATCCATTTTGTGGAACCGGAACAACGATTGTCGAAAGCAAAAAGTTGGGGATCTCGGGTGTCGGCATCGAGGCCTTGCCTATGGCTCACTTTGCGAGTTGCGTAAAGACGGATTGGAGTCCTTCGCCCAATGGGCTGGCCGAGCATGCTCAACGCGTCGCCGACAAAACATTACGCCGCTTCAAGACCGACGACATTCAGGATGCTCTGTTTTTTTCCGAAACCCCGGGCTCTACGAATAGGCTGCATACCCTACCGCCGGCATTGGAGAAAATCCTGCTCAAGAATTCCATTAGCCCATTGCCACTCCACAAGGTGTTGGTTCTCATGAACGTCCTGGAAGAAGAACGGGACAAACGATTCCTGGCACATGAGCGATTGGCACTGGCCAAAGCGTTGGTCGATGACGTCAGCAACCTCCACTTCGGCCCGGAGGTCGGTGTGGGAAAGCGGAAAGACGACGCCCCAGTCGTACGTGCCTGGCTGTCTCGCGTCAACGCCATTGCGGAAGACCTCCAACAGCTTCCCCGAAGAAATGGCGCAACGGCGCAGGCATTTCTGGCTGACGCGCGGCACGTTTCCGGGGTACTTGAACCGGAGTCGGTCGATGCCGTGATTACCTCTCCTCCCTATCCCAATGAGAAGGACTATTCGCGAACAACGCGGCTTGAAACGGTACTCTTGGGTTTCGTACAGAACATGGCGGACCTGCGGACGTTGAAGAAAACCCTCGTACGATCCAACACGCGCAGTGTCTATAAAACGGATGACGATGACGCCTGGATGCAAGGACGTGGAGAGATTGAATCCATTGCGCGCGAGATCGAAGAACGGCGCACAGTGCTTGGCAAAACCTCAGGCTTTGAACGGCTGTATCACAGGGTCACGAAGTTATACTTCGGCGGCATGGCCAGACATCTTGAGACGCTGAAGCGCGTTCTGAAGCCGGGAGCCAAGTTAGCCTACGTCTTGGGAGATCAAGCTTCCTATCTGCGCGTCATGATCCGCACGGGACAGGTTCTGGCCGGCATCGCGCAATCACAGGGCTATGAGCTGATCAGGGTTGACTTGTTTCGGACGAGACGAGCAACGGCAACGAGAGAACAACTTCGGGAAGAAGTTCTTGTCCTGCGGTGGCCGGGGAAAAGATAATACGCGGGAAGTCCGTACAGCCATGGCAGAACCTAACCGATATACGCAGATCATCGAGCACATTTTCCTGTCGATTCACAAGAAGGATCAGCAAGAAGTGCTTTTCAATTGGTCCGACATAGAGAAGGCTGCTGAAAAATTGGGCATCAGGCTGCCAAAAAACCTCTGAGACGTCATTGACAGCTTTCGTTACCGCGTCTCGCTGCCGTCTTCGATTCGAAAACTCGCCCCCAAGGGCAAAGAGTGGATTATCCGGCCGGCCGGCCGCGGACAATACCGGTTTGTGGCGACCAATCTCGCTCAGATCACACCGACGCAGCACATGGCTGAGACAAAAGTACCGGATGCAACGCCTGGCCTGATCTCGATGTATGCCCTGAATGACGAACAAGCCTTGCTGGCAAGGTTACGATACAACCGACTCGTGGACATCTTTACACGAGTGACGTGTTACCCGTTGCAAAGCCATCTACGCACCACGACTCCACAACTTGGACAAGTCGAGACAGACGAAATCTACATCGGAGTGGACCGGCGTGGTGCACACTATGTTTTTCCCGTACAGGCAAAGGGCAAGACCGATCAACTCAACGTGGTACAGATTGAACAGGATATTGCGCTGTGCGGACACAAGTTTCCCAACCTGATCTGCCGACCGATCGCCGCCCAGTTCATGCGTAACAACCGCATTGTGCTTTTCGAGTTCGAGGAAGGCGATAACGGAATCGTCATCTCTTTGGAGAAGCACTATCGGCTTCTTCCCTCTGAAGAAATCGACCAAGAGGACCTCGCGGGCTATCGGGCCAGGAGATCTGATGAGCCGCTTGCGGACTAAAAAAGGATCACCTCACAGTCGCGCGCGTGCGCTCAGGAACGACGTCAGATACCACATTCTCATCTCACTTGCGTGAAAATCGCAAAAGCCGGACAATGGGAAACAAGGAAGCCGTTGATAAAGGGCCATTAAAAGCAGATTCTTCGCTTCGCTCAGAATGACATGGAGGACAGGCTCATGGCGCTTTCTTCAGGGCGGCGAGGCGGCATAAGGCATGTCCCTGTCCCCGAACAGGGATGCGTTCCTACACATGGACTGGATTCCCGATGACAAATGTCAGGAATGACACAAGTTGAGATCTCAATGGAACATGCTCTTCGGTTCGTGATCATTTTTTTGTGGTGTGTGTGTTTTGGGTTTTTTAGCGTCATGGGCTATTTAGATGACACCATGACGACTCAAAAGAGCACCGTGATCTTAGTCGGTCTCTTGGCGAGTCTAGGCGTGTATTGCGCAATCGAGTGGTTCACGAGGCGCAAAGAGCTGCAATCCCTTCACACAAATCCCCCCTCGTGGGACAGCATCAAAGAACTCCACCCGCAAACGAATAATCCTACGGTTTCTTCCAAAAGCGCCTCCCCGTGTCCCGAAACCATTTAGTGAGTCGTCGTCCGCGCCAACCCTTTAACTGACAACGCTCGGTTAGGCGCACGTTCTAAGGCCAACGCAAACTGGCGTCGCGCCTCGTCTCGTTTTCCCAGACTCAAGAGCGCCTCACCGAATAACTCATGCGCCGGTTTGACTGGAAACACCGGACCGGCAACAAAAGGAATCGTATCTTCCAAAGAGGCCGTTTCCTTCAAAAGCGCAAGCCCTTCGTCAACTTTTCCCTCCGCAAGCAACATGATTGCGAACAGTTGGTTCTTCATCACTTTCCCTGATCGTCCATGCGTCATCGATCCCTCACTGATCGCACGATCCATTTGCCGACGGAACTGATCCAGCACCTGTTTGGCCACCTTCCCGTGTCCGGTTTTGACCGCACTCATGCCAATGGCAAATAACTCACTCATCGCCGTGGACACCTGCAAGGCTGACCAATCACGATCGAGCCAGGTCACGTCCCACTCCCGGGTCTCAATGAGAGATGTCGCGCGCATGGCCGCTCGGTAGCGCTGAACAACCCGAGACCTCACCTGTCCGGCATCCTCCTCAACCATGCTGAGAAAGGGCTTGGCTTCTTCCACGCGACCCTGCTGAAGCAACGCGTACATCAGCCAATGGGCCACGTGATAAGAACGCTTCTCCACGCCTAACCCTTTACGGACTCGCCGCTGCTCACTCGCCGCCCAACTCCTCTTATTAGTTCGGATGACATCATCCCACAGGCCTAATGCCATAAAAATATGCGAGGGCATGTGCTGGGCATGAGGGGCCGCCGAGGCAATGTCGGCATAGGCACGTGCCGCACCCACGGCCATGGAAGCATGAGCCGGATCATCCAGCGCATGAATAAGATAATGAACGCCACCGGGATGGCGTGGATTTCTCTCAAAAACGGCTTGGGCAATGGAAGCGGCCTTAAGATAAAGTGTTTCCACTCGTTTGCCTTGTGCGGAACCCAACATTGACAGCGCATACAATGCCCTGGCGTTATCATCTTCAGGAAATTGTTGAGCAAGAGCTTGCATGGCAGCCATGTACGCCTGGTCGCGTTGTTTCTTATCGCCCTCGCCATATAATGCCTCGACCGCTCGCAGATAACCTTGTTCTCGTGTGGTCTGAGCCGCGGCCAATCGCTGCTTCGGGGTGGGAGCCAATCGCTGTAAAATATCCAAAGCCTGTTGCAAGTCTTGCTCCCCCCACAGGGGGTGGGTCATCGTCATGGCCTCTCCCCAGTAGGCCATCGCAAAATCAGGGTCAAGATGCTGCGCCTGCTGGAATGCCGCTTGGGCGTCGTCATATTCAAAGTTGTGTAATAACAACACCCCCTGAAGAAACGGGAGTTGGGCTTCTCGAGAACCCGAAGTGGGAAAAGCAATCTCACCGAGTGAGGAAGCGGTTGTTTGGTGAGAACGCGATCGGGTTACATCCGGACGAGGATCGGGGACAAAGCCGTCGCGATGCAACATCCGAACCTCGGGAAGCGTCTCTTGAGTAAGCACGGCGTCTGTTCCCAACAGTCCATTTTGACACAAAATCCAGGCTGTCACGGCATACACCTGATCGGGCGTCAGAGACTGCGGCGCAACAAACGGCATCGCACGATAAATATAATCAAACACGGTCGTTGCATACGGCCAATAACTGCCGACCGTTTTCAGAGGGTGAGCGCTCGCAAGCGTGCCCTGCCCGCCAACCAGCTTGGGCATGGGACCTTCCGCACCGGTTGCACCATGACAACGTGCACAGTACTCGGCATACACGTCCGCTCCTTCCTGCACCGTACCCTTGCCAACCGGCAATCCTTCGCCATCCGGCGCCACGTCAATATTCCAGGCTCGGATTTCCTCGGCCGTAGGGGGACGACCAAGATGAAAGGCTTCGTTCCTCGATATCCCCCACAAATCAGTCGGACTACCAGCTATCATGACCAGAAGCAAAAGAAGAAAAGTTCGTTGCCGTTGAAACATCAGTTGTTCCTCCTTGTCGTACCTTTCACGGCCACTCCATATGTGGCATTCGGGGCAGCATACGATGTGAGCCCCTGCAAAAACAGAAAGAGGATTGCGCATCCATCATACCTGCACATTCTGCACACTCCCCTCTTCGTCGATCTTCCAGCTCTGGATGGCATTATAATGGTAGTACGAATTGGTGCCACGGACAGCAACCAGATCTTGACGCGTCGGTTGCCGATACCCTGTTTCATCGGTACAGCGGCTTTGGAGAATGACTTCTTGGCGATCCCACCACCAATCGAGACAAAATCTGGTGTGGCATTTCGGCAGAACCGGGGCTTGTAACGCTGCAGTTCGCCAACTTTTTCCCCCATCCGCACTCACCTCCACTTTTTCGACTCGTCCTCGTCCACTCCACGCTAAACCCCGGATTTCCACATAGCCCGACTCTTGTAAGCGATGCCCTCCGGACGGCGCCATGATTACCGACTTCGCTTCCATGTCAAAGGTGAACTGACGCGCGGTCCCATCCGGCATCAAGTCGGTGTATTTCGAAGTTTCTTCGCGAGTCATCACTGGTGCGGAAACAAGCTTCAGGCGTCGCAACCATTTAATGCACATATTGCCTTCCAGCCCCGGCAACAACAGCCGCAGGGGATATCCTTGCTCCGGACGAAGTGGTTCCCCGTTCTGCGCATAGCACAACAGGGCTTCATCCAGAACCCGTTCCAACGGGATACTCCGCGTCATCACAGCAGCATCGCTGCCCTCGGCTAACATCCAGGTTGCTCCGGGGGGTAGACCGGCTTCCGCTAATACCGTCGACAGTCGAACGCCCGTCCACTCACTGGTACTGGTCAGGCCATGGATCTCTTGAGCGGTCTTGCCCGTTGGCCCTTTCCATTCGTTCCCGCTATTTCCCGAACACTCGACAAAAACAATCCGTGAGGTCACGGGAAACCGTTTCAACTCATCGATGGTAAAGAGCAGTGGCCGTTCCACCAGGCCATGGATCAAGAGGCGATGCCTCGTGGGATCGATGAGGGGCACGCCATTATGATGGCGTTCAAAATGTAAGGCCGAAGGGGTCATGATGCCATGCAAGTCTTGTAAGGGGGTTTTTGATCGCTGTGGCTTGGTTAACCGCTTAGCATGTTCGAATTGCGAGCGTTGCCCATATTCCGTAGCTTGAGTTCCTGGCACTCGGCTGGGATCGCCGGGAACATCTGCAGCATGTCCCAGGAAAGGCGAGAGCACGACATGCGCTGCAGCCGTCCCCAAAACCGACGTGGCTCCGACTAAAAAGGCTCGACGCGTCGGTGGATCTTTAGGCCGTGTGGTGACAATCGCAGCTTTTGGCCAGTCTGTGGCCGAGGGTTTCGGCTTCTGCTCACTCGACATGGGTTTCGCCCTTAGCTGATGGATAATTTATCAAAATTTTTCCTTAAGTCCGTCAAGAAAAAGCTTAAACCAGACGGGTACCGTATGCAAAGAAGCAGGCTAATCTGTGGCGTCAGGATGGCGTGACGTTCAGCCTATTCACCCGCCCGGAACCCGCCAGGCAGAAAAGATTTGATTTTCTGCTTGAATACCTGTTACCCGTCTTGGGTAAACCGACTCCCAATAGTAAGGGCTCGACTGCCGCTCTCCGGATCCCGACAGAAAAACCAATAACCGAATCAATGGACACGATGAATCATCCTGGGAATTCTTATCAAGAGTAACCTATGCCCTACCTCCCGATTGAAAATTACGGCTTGATCGGCAATATGCGAACCAGTGCGTTGGTGGGCGTGAATGGATCGATCGATTGGTTCTGTTTTCCTTACTTCGATTCACCAAGCGTATTCGGCGCCGTCTTGGATGATCGCAAAGGTGGGCGGTTTAAGATTGCGGCCCAAGGGAATGGAGCCACGCACAGGCAGTATTACTGGCCGGATACGAATGTGCTGGTCACTCGATTTCTTTCTAAACAAGGAGTGGGACAAGTCATCGACTTTATGCCGGTTGGTCTTAAGGCAACTGCACCGGGTTATCATGGAATCATTCGCCGCGTACAAGCGATTCGCGGCACTTTGACGTTTCACTTGGAGTGTTTCCCTGCATTCACTTACGCTCAAGCCCCACACACAACAACCCTTACCCCCGACGGCGCCTGTTTCGAAGCCACGGATCTGAGCCTGTGGTTGGGATCGACGATTCCCTTAACACAAGAAGGCGACGGCGTTGTCGCTGAATTTGCGATCCAAGAGGGTCACGAATTGAGTTTTTCCCTGCAACAAGTCGAGCAGACCGATGCCTGTTGCGTGGCCCTCTCTGAAGACCAGGCCGACGAACTCTTTCGCCAGACCGTAGCCTACTGGCGACAATGGCTTTCTCAGTGTACCTATCGAGGTCGCTGGCGCGAAATGGTGCAACGCTCGGCTTTGACCCTCAAACTGCTCACCTTTGAGCCGACAGGAGCGATTGTCGCCGCTCCGACGTGTAGCTTGCCGGAAGGCATCGGAGGAGAACGCAATTGGGATTATCGTTACACGTGGATTCGTGACGCGGCTTTTACCATCTATGCCTTCTTGCGCATTGGGTTCACGAAAGAAGCGGAACAATTCATGCACTGGCTCGAAGCCCGCTGCCATGAACTCAAGCCTGATGGGTCGTTGCAAATCATGTATGGCATCGATGGTCGACATGCATTGCAGGAAGCAACCTTGTCTCATCTCGACGGGTATAAGGGATCTCGCCCCGTTCGCATCGGAAACGGCGCCTACAATCAACTCCAATTGGATATTTACGGCGAATTGTTGGATTCGGTGTATCTCTACAACAAATACGGCACTCCGATTTCCTACGACCTCTGGAGACATTTACGCCGTTTGGTGAACTGGGTATGCGACAACTGGATGCGTCCGGATGAAGGGCTTTGGGAAATTCGGGGCGGCCAGCAACATTTCCTGTATTCGAAACTCATGTGCTGGGTCGCCATCGACCGAGGCCTGCGCCTCGCCGACAGACGCTCATTTCCCGCGGATCGTGATCGGTGGCTGAAAGTCCGCGATACCATTTATGAAGAAATCATGGCAAAAGGATGGAGTGAGACCCGAAAAGCCTTCGTCCAACGGTATGGCGGCGAAAGCCTTGACGCGGCGAACCTCATGATGCCTTTGGTCTTTTTTGTCTCCCCGACTGATCCCCGGATGCTCAGGACCCTGGAAGCGATCAACAAGTCTCCGGAGAAAGGGGGATTAGTCGCCAATGCCTTGGTGTATCGGTACAACATCAACGAAACAGAGGATGGGCTCAACGGCGAAGAAGGCACCTTCAACATTTGTACGTTTTGGTTAGTCGAAGCGCTCACCCGCGCGGGGCAGATCGATGAGGCACGACTGACGTTTGAGCAAATGCTGGGCTATGCCAATCACCTTGGACTCTATGCCGAAGAGACGGGACATCATGGCGAGGGCCTAGGGAACTTCCCGCAAGCATTTACGCACTTGGCGTTGATCAGCTCGGCGTTTAACCTCAACCGGGTTTTAGGTTCTGGGAGCTAATCACGCTCTGACCACTCGGGTGAAGCCCGACCTTGACCTATCACAACGCATGTGACCCGGCCACCGCAACCCAGATCCCGGAAACACCGCCGCCGCCTTCATTCCCTCATGAAGGCCCGATTGCCCGGACACCTTTTCTCTCTCTTCCAACACGCGGGAGAGATGGCTGACCGGCATCGGAGTTCCGTGTACGCGGTCGGAGGGTTTGTCCGCGACCTCTTGCTCGCCACACCGAGTTTCGATGTCGATCTGGTCGTCGAAGGCAATGGGATTCGTTTTGCGAAAGCCTTCGCCCAACCATACAAGGCCCGCGTCAAAATCCATGAACGATTCGGCACCGCCACCGTGACGTTCGCGGATGGGCACACACTCGACATTGCCACGGCTCGAACGGAATCTTATGACCATCCGGCCGCACTCCCAACGGTGAAACAGAGTTCGATCAAGAAAGACGTCTACCGACGGGACTTCACGATCAACACCCTGGCGATCCGGCTCAATGCCTCTCGTTTCGGTGAATTGGTAGATCTTCACGGCGGCCAACGAGATTTGCACGATAAAACCATTCGCGTGCTGCATCATCTCAGCTTCATAGAAGATCCGACTCGCGTGTTTCGCGCCATTCGGTTCGAGCAACGCCTGGGGTTTCAACTTGGCCAAGACACGGCCGTCCTGATGAAAGAAGCGGTGAAAATGGACATCGTGCACCACCTCTCCCCGTCTCGACTCTCGGATGAACTTCTTCACGTGTTATCAGAACGTGAGCCCGGCAAAGTGCTTGCCAGACTGGCAGACTTCAACCTGCTTCAATTCATTCACCCGCAACTGCAATGGTCTCCCGGACTTGCTCGACTCCTGAACGCAGCCGAAAAAGCCGTCAAATGGTATACCCGACTCTCTCTTGATCGACCCATGTATCCATGGGTCGTCTATAGCATGGCCTTGATGGATGCGCTTCCCCAATCAGCCGTAGAAGAAGCACTAACCCGGTTGACGTTTCCTCGGCGTCAGATCCAATCCATGTTATGGGTCGCCCAAGAAGGGGCTCGCCTGTTACGGACCCTCAACCAAGGAACAACGATCAAACCATCCGAGACGTTCCGGATGCTCTGCAATCTCCCGGACGAGACGCTTGTGTTTCTTATGGCCAAAACCCAATCAGAGCAGGGAAAACAAAAAATTTCTACCCTGTTCACCGTCTATCGACAGGTAACCCCGATCTTAAACGGAAAAGACTTCAAAGCGATGGGATTGCAACCTGGTCCTGTCTACCAAAAAATGTTGGACCGCCTTGTGGATGCACGATTAAATAAAGAAGTGGAAACCGAAGCTGACGAACGCCAATTGGTCCGCCGACTGGCGACACGGTTATAAGAAAAACCCCTTCTCTTTTTTCTGGAAGAACGATAAGATTGAGCATGCCTGTTGCGTGGCCCATCGCCAAGTTTTTGCTTAAACTGGTCGCCCCCAGCATTCCCGACATTGTCTCCACTGTTGCGACCCTCAACAAGCAACAGGCAGAGCCTCAATCACGAGAAGAGCCTTTCGAGGCACGCATTCTGAAACTTGAGCATCAATTCACGCAACAGCCTGAACTCATCGAGAAACTGACGAGACAAGTCGATTCCCTGCAAACGATCCTTCGGCGAACCCTGATCATCAGCATGGTCGCCTTTGTCCTCTCACTGATAGGTCTTACGCTCATCTTGTACCCCTAAGATTCTCCTGCATACAGGCTCCCGCCGATCTAGTCACCATGCAGAAATTATTTGTTTCACCGAACCTCGTCGAAGTTGAATCGCTCAAAGGTATGCTCGATCAAACGGGCATCCAATCTTGGATCAACAACCAACACGGCTCCTCCTTAGCCGGAGAAGTCCCTTTCGCCGAAGTCTTTCCCGAACTCTGGGTGCTGGACAACGCCGACTATACCGCGGCTCAACAATTTCTAGAAAATTGGCGCACCGCCAGACCCTATGAATCGACAGACTGGGCCTGCGTCCGTTGCGGAGAGTCACACGAGAAAGATTTCACCTCGTGCTGGAACTGCGGAAGTGAACGCCCACAATTGGCCTGATTCGTTGCAGGCAAGCAAAACACCCTGGCATTCAGAACCCGACGATCGGCTCGGAAGGAATGGAATCGAATGCCTAACGACTCACACACCTTGACCTGCCGATCAAACCGATTCGTCGTGTTCCTGATGTCCAATACCTGTCCCATCCCGATACGGCCCCAAGCCGGCAGGTGAAAGACCGACAGCGGATAATCCGTTCCAAACAGAAGGCGATGACGCACTTCGGGTGCTCCCGCAAGCCAGAAGCATCTTGAAGCGATTGGGCAGCGTCAGCGCGGAAATATACGCAGAGAAGTTTGGGGACGTCTCCACCGAATCCAACAATGTGGGATAAACTTTTTCATAGAACATCAACCCGTCGCTACAGGCATGGGCGGCGATCACCGTGACGCCTGCATCCAAGACCATCCGGAGCCGGTTCGGATCACCGACGGATTGATCTTTGCCGATCAAACTCAATTCATAACCCACGTGACTCAGCAAAGGCATCCGCCGTTTGGCCATCGCCCGATAAAAGGCGGTGTCGGGTGTGTTGGCCGGATCAAATTGCTGAACATTCGGAAGAACTTTGCCCAACGCCGCCCCTCTGTTGACACATCGGTACCATTCCTTGATCGCATCACGTCGTTGCGGATTGATGGACACACCAGCCAAAAACGTATGGGGGACTGTTCAGCCCGTTGCAGGACAGACTCGTTCCCCACCAACCATTCGGTTGCCGACTGATCCAATTTCCCACTGCTGTCATAGACCCCATCCATTCCTAACAGGACCACTTTCCCTACGTACAGAGACTGCTGCAGCTCATTGCGCAAATCCTCCACATACTTTTGGTTGGCGTCGCGCGGATTCTTCACATCCAGCCCATTTCCACACCCAAAACTTGAGCAGTGGGCTCCGCAACAGTTTTGAGGAAAGGTAACGGCCGTTTTTCCCTTCGGGGAGCGCCGCCAGATGCACATGACAATCGACCGATGTTCTTCGAAGACGGCGTTGTGTCAGATGGGTCGATCATGCCGTTTGGGGACACCGATGACGCCAAGCTAACCGGCTGATAACTGGTCTAACGCCACTCGTTTCAGGGCACGGAGGTCCAACTTTCCCGTCCCGAGCACTGGAAGCCGATCAACCTTGATGAAGGCGTCTTTTCGCGGGATGAATAAATTCGGCAAACCGCTCCCTGCGACTTTTTCCAGCAGACCGGGAATGACGGCTTCGTCGAGCGTATGCAGCACGGCCAATTGTTCACCTTTTTTTTCATCAGGAATAGCGGTCACGGCAAACACCTGCATGTCTGCCTCGGCGGCTTGATGTAACGCGTCTTCGACCTTCCCATGCGGCACCATCTCCCCGCCGATTTTGGCAAAACGGGAAAGCCGGTCCGTAATGGCAAGGAATCCGTCTTGATCGAGGACGGCAATATCCCCCGTCACGTACCACCCATCGTGCATGGCCTTAGCCGTCAGATCGGGACGGTTCAAATAGCCCTGCATGACATTCGGCCCCTTGACGATCGCCATGCCCGGGGCTCCGACGGGTACGGGGTCAAAGGAGTCGGGATCGACGATGCGTACCGATACGCCCGGCAAAGGCTGACCGACTGTTTCACGACGCGAGGCAGACTGGTAAAATCCTGCCGCACGAAAGTCCGGACAATTCACGGAAATCACGGGAGAACATTCCGTCACCCCGTACCCTTCGATGGGACGAATACCAAACTTTTCCTCAAATGCATCGGCAAGGCGTTCCGACAATTTCTCAGCCCCGGTCAGGATGACGCGAACCGACCCGAATTGGTCCGGCATGCACCGCCGCCAATACACTTGGAGAAAAGTCGGCGTCACGATAAGAATCGTCACCCGCTTTTTTTCAATGAGCTCGCCGAGAACTCCCGCATCCAACGGCGTGGGATGATACACCACACCCACACCATGGTTGACGGCCAGCCAAAGCGTCGCCAGATATCCAAAAGAATGAAAGAACGGCAGGATTCCCAGCACACGGTCGCTTGGTTCGACGTGGAAGACCTGCGCCACCCCCTCGACATTGGAATCAATGTTGAAGTGACTGAGCATCACCCCCTTCGGCTCTCCCGTACTGCCGCTGCTGAAAATAATCGCCGCGAGATCATCCATCTGCGGACGACGGATCGCACCCACACCCCGTTCCACCATTCCGATGGGCCCAAAGAGTGCCAGAGCCAATGCCGTCACCCGTTCGGCTCTCCTCACCGTCTTGCGAACTTCTTCGATCCAAATGATCTTGATGTTTTCAGGCATTGCAAGATTGGCCTTTTCAAGAAACGCTCGACTCGTCACGATCGTTTCAAGGCCGGCTTGCTTCGCCACCGACTCGATTCCACTTCGCCCGGTTGTGTAATTGAGATTGACGACGGTCCGTCCCGACAGCGTGGCTGCAAGATTGACCAACGCCCCACCAACACTGGGCGGCAACAAGATGCCCACGGTGTCCTGATTCGTCCAGTCCAGGCGAAGCGCTCGAGCCAACGCAATGGCGCCGGCAAGCGATTCCAGACACGAGACCTTGGGCCGAGTCACGTCGGCAAAGGCAACACGCAGCGGATGGCGACGAGCCGCACGAATAAAGGAATGATGGAGTGGCCGCCGATCGGATTTTCGATGGCGCCAAGCTTCTTCGCCCAATTCCTGAACTCGCTGCCGTACTTCAGTGGCCGTGGCGGTGGACGGCATAGGCGCACCATAAGAAATCGTGACGGGATAGGGAATGCGTTCCGGACACTTCGTCAGAAATTTTCCGCCAATAAAACTGAAGATGCTGCCCCAGATCCGATCGAGATGAACGGGAATCACGGGGATTCCCCGACCCTTGACGATTCGCTCGAATCCTTGGCGAAACGACAGGAGACCTCCCGTACGGGTAATCTGCCCTTCGGGAAAGAGACAGACCAATTCCCCGTTGTCTATTCGCCGGCCGGCTTCACGAAGCGAATGAAGAATTTCCCGAGGAGATCCTTGGGAAGCAATAGGAATTGCACCCATCACGCGCGCCGCTCGATGAAAAAGTGGATGCTCGTAATAGTGGCGATCAACGACAAAACGAATGGGACGATCGACACTCGCCAACAGCAACAACCCATCCACGAACGACACATGATTCGGCAGCAATACCGCGCCTCCACGGTCCGGCACATGACTCCGTCCCACGACGTGCAGACGATAGATCGTCTGCGTGAAGAGAAAGAGCGTCATGCGAATAAACGTTTCCGGCAGAATCCACATGGACCAGGCCGTCCCGACCGCCGTGCCGAATCCCGACACAACCAGAATACCGCTGGCGCTTAAACCGAAAGAGGACAGGCCCCACGCAGCCAATGACCCAACCAGGACACCCCCAAATACAAAGGTGTTACTAAACGCAATGACCGCACCACGTCGATCTTCAGGGGCACGCCATTGAATGAGCGCATGAATCGGCACCACGATGAACCCACTGGATATTCCCAACCATCCCATTCCGCACACCGTCCCGATCAATCCAGGACGCACGATGCCAAGAAGGCAAAGACCCAAGGTTAATCCAATGGCGCCAAGCGGGATATGACCCACCTCAACTTTGGCGTGAGAAAGCTTTCCCGCCAACACCGAGCCGATGCCGACTCCAATACCAAAGGTTGCCAACGGCAAACTGGATAACGAGTCGGACAATCCCAGAACCGTCGTGGCATAGACCAATATATCCTGCCCCACTAAACTGGCAATGGTCCAATACGCGACGTTTCCTGCAATCCCAAATCGTAATACCCTGTCCGCTTGCACGGCTGTCCAGGCTCCGCGAAGCGTGGAACCCACTCCTCCTTCCGTCCGTGCTCGAGGAACAGCCGGAATCAGGAACGATGCGGCAAACCCCGCAAGAGAAAACAGAAACAGCACCAAGCCCGCCAACCAAGGAGATGTTCCCGATAGTTGGAGCAGGACTCCTCCCGTCCCTGTTCCGCCAATAATGGCCAAAAAGGTCCAGAGTTCGAGTTGCCCGTTTCCAATCGCTAACCGTTCGTGAGGAAGCAACTCCGGCAAAATTCCATACTTCGCCGGACTAAAGAGCGCACTTTGCACCGCCATGCCACCCAACACCAGAAGCGGGAGGATCCCCCCAGATGGATTGCTGTAAAGCGCCCAAGTTCCCAAGGCCATCAACACCACTTCGACGGCCTTCATGACCACAATAACGGAACGCTTGCTGAACCGATCCGCAAAGACGCCGGCTACGACGGACACAAGCGCAAGCGGCAACGTGAAGACGACAAAGGTGAGAGTTGTTTGGGCTTGGGCAGCAGCTTGAAATTCTGGGCTTGCGCCCATGTGCGAGGACAACTGCTTGATGGCCAACAACGCGACCATCAACTTCCAGGCATTGTCATTGAACGCCCCAAAGAACTGGGTAAGAAGAAGTCCACGGAGGGGAGAACGGCTTCGATGACTTTCGTTGTTGCTCACTGAATGATTCGCCAAGGAGAGGAACATCGTCGACATCATTGTATCACCAAAAAAGATCATTGTAATTCGTCCACCATGCACAAGCTCTCATTCTAATAAAGAAAGTTGCTCCGGTGCGTGTTTCGACCGTCGGGGTCGGCTGGAGATCACAATGGTTTCTTTCAAGCTCTCATCAAATTCCAGGAGAAATCGTGAGGCGTCACGGTCACGGCGATCCCCGAACACACAACGGGTGCGACAATGGAGAAGATGTGCTCTTTCTTTGGCGCGAGTCAGGCCGACATAAAACAGCCGGCGTTCTTCTTCAAGGTCTCCATGTTCGCATGGCAGGCTCCCCTCTTCGACCCCGCACATCATCACTTCGGGAAACTCCAATCCCTTGGCAGCATGGATGGTCATCAGGCTCACCGCGTCGACAGAGGCATCATAGTCATCGACGTCGACGGCCAAGGTCGCCTCTTCTAAAAATTGCTGAAGGGCCAACGTGGTGTTCACCTCATCGTATTTCGCAGCAATCGAGCGAAGCAGCAACAAATCGTTTTCATGACGTGGATCCTGTTCTATCCGCCAGGGCCGAAGGCCTGTGACCTCCGCCACATACGCAAGGAATGGTGAAAGGGGGTTCTCTTCCCTGTTGCGCTGCATGTCTTCAATAAGCGTGATCAACGACTTGGCCGCTCTCATTTGAGATGATGAGAGGATCCCGGATCTTCCCAGAGTGGCATACAGCGAGAGACGGTGTCGTTCGGCCTCGGCTTCAAGGACCGTTTGCATCTGCCTACCGATTCCTCGTGGCGGACAATTGAGAATATGCGCGAAGGGGCTGTCATCATGTGGATTCTGGATGACCCGCAGGTACGCCAGCACGTCTTTGACCACTTTCTTATCGAAAAATCGTGTTTCCCCCACCACTCGATGCGGGATTCCCGAGTTTCTCAGAGCCTCCTGAAGAGGCTTCGTCAGGGCATGAAGACGGCACAACACCGCAAAGTCTCGAAAACTTTGCTCTCGCCGACTCACGGTATCGGTCACCTTCCCTTTGTCATGTTGATAATGGCTGGTTCCACCGACGCATTCCTCGATCTGTCTGACGATCCAAGCAGCTTCGGCTTGCTCGTCAGGAAAGCTCACAACCTGAACCGGCAACCCGGAGGCATTCGCCGTTTTCAGGGTGAAGGCACGTCTGGAAACGTTCTGCCGGATGACTTGTGAAGCAACAGCCCCAATCTGCGGGGTGAACCGATAGCTCTGTTCCAGCGTTATGACTCTCCCATTCGCATAACTTTTCTCAAACTGTACCACGTGTTCCAACTCTGCGCCTCGAAATGCGTAGATCGCCTGGTCGCCATCTCCCACTGCCCAGAGGTGGCTTTGATCACCGACCAGGAATCGTAACAGTCGCTGCTGCACCGGATTGACGTCTTGATACTCATCAACCAAAACATAGGAAAATTGCCGTTGAATGCGGCTCCGAACATCCGAAAAGCATTCGAAGACCTGCACGCCAAAGAGCAACAGTTCATCGAAATCCAGCAAGTCACATTTTCGCAATTGTTGTTGATAGGCTTCGGAAATTTCAGACAAGCCTGTGTTGTCCACCGACGCATTGGGGTTAGCCTGTTGATTTCGAAACGCAGACACATCATGGAGTCTCCGTTGGGTCGCGGTTCGATTGTCCGGCTGTCTCAGTTGCCGCAAGGCCCGCTGCATGATCGTTACCTGATCGTGCCGATCAGCCACGCCGAAGTCCTGCGGAAGGGCAACCCGATGTCCTTCCACTCGCAACAATTGGAAACAAAAGCTATGGAAGGTTCCCAGAAACACCCTGTCCGCCAGAGCCCCGACGAGCTGTTCCAACCGCTCACGCATGGCTCTTGCAGCCCGAGTGGTAAAGGTGACGGCCAGTAATGCCTCGGGTGCAACGTGCTGCTCGGTCAGCAAATAGGCGAGACGTACCGTCAGCGTTTTGGTCTTGCCGGTACCAGGTCCCGCAACAACGAGCACCGGCCCATCGCCTGCCAACACGGCTTCTCGCTGCTGGGCATTGAGATTCTCGAACAAGGGGTTGTTCTCGACGTTCATGGAGGCATCAAGCTTCAGAAGGAAAACAGCCACAAGAGAGCCCGTTAGAACAACGGCATTTGAGAGGAATGAGATTGCCGATCTTCTTGAGACAGCAAAGAAACGGTGCCGTATTCCCCGTCGTAGCCCGGAGCAATGGCCACGTTGCCCGCGCGCATGCGTTGGATTGAGACGGCAAGGAGACTTCCCCCATTCTCTTCGATATCCGAGATGGGCACGTCCCTCAGAATCTTCAATTCATTGCCTAAACGCGCAAGCATTCGCTGGTAGCACTCGGTCACCTTTTTGGTATTCACTCCAGCCCCGTACACCTCGGCAATCAATTCGACAAGTGGAACCAGGCTCCAGTAGGGCAACGCATGACGGGAACGGTGCCCGGTCGGCTGATCGGCCAGCACTTCGACACGATGCATGACCCCGCGCGTCACGGGCTTTCCGCATTCCGGACAGACATTGTTGTGGGTTCTGGCTTCCTCCGGGGACAGACGGACTTGACAGTTTCGGTGCCCGTCATAATGGTACTTGCCTTCTTCAGGAAAAAACTCGATCGTCCCCGTGAACAGGGCAGGATCGCAGCTCGTAAAGGCCGTTTTGATGCCGGTGAACGACAAGGCGCTATTCAACACGTTGGCTTCGCGGCCAAGTTTGCTGGGTGAATGGGCATCGGAGTTCGAGATCAAGGTCATGCCGTCGAGCTGACTCAGCCGCCAGTTCATGGGTGGGTCCGAAGAAAGTCCGGTTTCAATCACTTGGATATGTGGACTCAGTTCTCCAAAACATTCTTCCAAAGAGTCAAAACCCGAGTTAGCCCCGAACACCGAAAAGTGCGGCGTCCAGGCATGAGCGGGAACGAACAAGGCCTCCGGAGCACGCTCCAGCATAATGCGCAGCAACTGCTCACTGTCCAATCCCAAGATGGGCCGGCCATCCGAATGGA
Organism: Nitrospirales bacterium; assembly: GCA_963422365.1. Classification (GTDB taxonomy): domain Bacteria; phylum Nitrospirota; class Nitrospiria; order Nitrospirales; family UBA8639; genus Bin75. Next base: position 1,677,513 of record OY729426.1, on the reverse strand, counting down.
GGTTTCCAATGCGTGCCAGCTTGTCCGTCATGTTCGCAACGACGCTGAAACTTGGCGCGAAGATCAGATTGTGCACTTTGCGTGTACGCTCATAGCGCTTATAAATACTGCTGATCTCGGAAGTCAGCATGAACCGGACTTCAGCCCGGCAAGACTCGGGCACCTTGGTATCCACCTGAGCTGCGAATGCCGGCTTCAGACGATAGAGGCCCTGTTCGGCCGGTTCGAGTTTCTCCTGGAGTTCGGTAAACCAGCCAGGATGCGTGAAGTCTCCAGTTCCGACGACGGTAATCCCTTTGAGTTGAGCCCAACGATAAAGACTCTCCGGGACCATGTCTTTGCTGACGGCACGGGAATAGCGGGAATGAATATGAAGATCGGCAATGAAGGGCATAAATCGTTCCAGGATCGTCCGGCAAGCTTAGCGGGTAGCATCACAGGGGGCAAGAGTTTGTTGTCTTGCCTCTTCTTGTTGAAAGCTGGGATACTGTGGACATGCAAGGAAAAGTTCGAGCTTGTTCACCATTTCCTCCAAGGAGGGCTTCATGTTCGCCTCTCATCAACCATCTCTCCTATGCGCTCTCGTTGTTAGCCTGGCTTTAGCCGCCGGGGGATTCGGACTTGTCATGGACGCCGCCCCCGCCATAGCCAAAGAGAAAATAAAGGTGCTGTATCATGTCGACGGGAAGGACTTGGCGACCGCCAAATACGCGATGGCACTCATCAATAAACACATTGAAGCCGAAGGTGGACCGGAGAATATCGATGTAAAGCTCGTGGTCCATGGCCCGGCCCTCAAACTCTTCAAAGAGGAAAGCGTCGATCCACAACTCAAAGCCAAACTCAAAGCCGCCCTGGACAAAGGAATCGACGCTGAAATTTGCCAAGTGTCGATGAAACTGTTCGGGACTCCGCTCGAAAAACTCGTAGCGGGATTTCAGCCTACCGAACATCCTGTGGCCGTGAAACGCATTGCCGATCTCCAACAACAAGGGTATATCTATATCAAGCCGTAATTCCGGTTGATCATTGGTTCAGAGGAGCAGAGTTCTGAGCCTTGCTCCTCTTTGTTGTCCAGACTCCGGACCCACATGATCTGTAGGGCCGCATCTCATGCGGCCAGTTACCTTGTCCACAGACCCAAGAGAAAAATATGGATCCACGTCTCGGTCAAAGCACGATCATCGCGTGTCGCCCTCATGAGACAAGTATTTGGAACGGAGGTTGCACTAATTGCCTTTGCAAGCGAAACGACTTGTCCAACTCAAAGGTGCATCCATGCGAAAACACGAGAATACCACTTCCTCTACGCTGCACACACATTCTGGGCGACTATGGTCCCTTACTTTTGTGGCCATAGTTTTTTGGATACTGTTGTGTGTGAATTTTACCGCAGCCATCTCACCTTTCACCCATTCTCCGACGATCACGGCCACCGAATATGAAACCCCGTCCATCCTTGACGCAAGAGACATACTCTCTCCGGAAGACCTGAAAGGAGAGCACCATACCGTCTTGGATGAGGTGCTTCCCTTTCGATACACATATCGTTTTCTGATCACCTCACCGTATGGACAGTTTGAGGCCTACGGCGCGGACATGCTGAGGATCCGTATTCAGGAAATTCAAGCTATTGTCGCAATGGGAAAAGACCTGAATCACCTCCAAAATCTGGCAGCAGGGGCGAAGCATGCGATTCTGAGCCCTTTTAACTTCGTGCTGGGCCTGCTCACGAAACCCACCGAAACCATTCTGGCCTTGCCCCAAGGCATGTGGCGCATGGTGACACGAATTGGAGAAATGACGGCCGGGGAACGAGGACAACTCGAAGACACCGAGAACGAAGAACTGATCGGTCTTTCAACCGTCAAACGACAAATAGCGGATCAATTTGGCGTGGATGTGTATTCCTCCAATCCGGTCTTGCAGGAAAAGCTCGATAGCGTAAGTTTAGCGGGATATGCCGGGGACATGGCCGTTCGACTCGCAACTATTCCCATTAGCGGGCCGGCCGGCGCCGTGCTGGTCGGGACATCGTTCAGTACCTCCATTGGGGAACTCCTACAAGGTTATGCGCCTGAAGAACTTCGACAACTGAATCGGGGAAAACTCAAGACCATGAACATCGATGCATCGCTCATCGAAGCATTTCTCACTCACCCGTGGTACTCTCCTCGCCATGAGACCATTCTGATCCAAGCACTGCTCGAGATGGAGACCGTCAACAATCGAGAAGCTTTTTTTGAGGTTGCCATGTCGGCAGAGTTTGAAGAGGACGCCCTGTTTTTCCAACGAATGGCTGAGATGCTGCTCTCGTACCACCAGAACGTGAGACCGCTTCATGAAATTGTGGCGATTGAAAACAAGTTGCTGATGGGATTGACGCAGGATCACACGTTAGTCGTCATACTTCCTCTCGACTATCTTCCTTGGAGAGATGAACTCGCCAGTGCGGTAGAAACCGTCACACACTGGGAATCCGCTGCCCAGCAAGTCGAGAACATTGAGTTGTGGATTGCAGGCAAGCTCACACCGCGTGCCTACCACGAACTCCTCGCGAAAGGAGTCACCGTGCACGAAGAAGCCATGGCTTACCTTACCCTTCATCGGCTTGCAAACTCGGCCGACCCGCTAGCCGCATCGCTTTCTTCCGAGACCAACTAACCGTTCTTTCGCAAAAGCCCGACGCAATCCCACAGGCTTGACGATACCTCTCCTTTGCCACACAATGAAGACATGAGGGAAAAGACGATAACAAAAGACCAAGGTTTGCAAGACTGGCGTTCCCAACTTCGCGATATGTATGACCAGGCAGTGCATCGGTTTGAGCAGGGGGATCGAGGCCCTGAAAAGGTCATTGGGCATGAAGCCTTGGCCTTGCTCGATTCGATCGGCACCTCGGCCCAAGAACTGTATGATTTCGTTGAAGACTGGGTTGAAGACGGCGAGCCGACTTTCGATGTTGTTGCCGCCATGACCGAAGTCCGCCGCACCTACTTTCTGACCGTGCAACAGGGAACCCCCTCGCATAGGGTGATCCCTTCGGCGACCCTTCCATCAGGTTATGCCGAGTTGGGTGGGTATCGATGGCTCCCCCGCATTATCGCCAAGGCCCACGCCAAGCTTCGCGGGGAACTCTCACCGGATGTCATGTTTGGCTGCGGAGCCGACCGCCCGTTTTTGCGGAGTGTGAATATGGAGCCGGCTGAATTCTTGAACACCGTATGGAACGCCGGCATGGATGATCGAGTGATCCTGAACGCCGTGCAGAAAAAAGCCCTTCTTGTTTCTGGTGACAAGAGAGTTCGACATGACTGAGAAAATTGACAAATCCGATGACGAATGGAAACAACAACTCACCCCAGAACAATATTACGTGACTCGCCAACGCGGAACCGAGCCGGCCTTCAGTGGCACCTACGACTACCATAAAGCCAAAGGGACGTATCATTGCATTTGTTGTGAGAACCCTCTGTTCCTCTCAGAAAACAAGTTTGAATCCGGCACGGGGTGGCCGAGTTTCACTCAACCCTCGAATGAAGAATCTCTGAATACCAAAACCGACCATAGCTATGGGATGACGCGTGTGGAAGTCACCTGCAGTCGCTGCGATGCACACCTGGGTCACGTCTTTGACGATGGCCCTACACCGACAGGCCAACGTTTCTGCATCAATTCTCTGTCACTCCACTTCAAAGGTCCATCCGAGGACTAAGCGTTGCCGTCTCTTCGTTGAAAGGAAGGAATGGCAGACGTTGCGGAGTCGGGCTCCATCTCTTGAGTGTTGGAAGAGTTGCACATTGAACACGACGTTTTACCGTACCGTCATCCACCTCCTCCTTTCAATCCGCACCCATCTCAAGTGCTCAACGCCTTTCGGCATCTGATATGTAATCACAGCCCATAAATAAGAGACTGGTTTTGTTGGATTTTTTTACACTCTATGCAAGGAATCATTGCCCACAATTGGGCTTCTTCACAAAATGCCAAAATGTTCCTCTCTCTTCCCATCCAACCAACGAATATTCCAACACTTTCTCTCATTTCACGCATCCCTTTATTCCTTCATTTCTCTTTTCTTTAAAAAATACGAGTGCTTAGCCGTTTTTATGGCGCATGGCTCGAAACACCCAGAGATGCATGAATTCTATATCTTTCCCAAAAAATTCACACCACACAAAAGCGAGGCTCTTCCTCGACCCACTCGATCTTGGTGTTACGCGCAATTAGCTTCGACGTATACGAGCCACACAGTCCCACAATCATCAGGCTGTCTTCAGGCTCGAGTTCCTTTTCCAACTCCCAACGCATTCGCTCTAGCTGTTGCTTGGTCAGGCGACAGCGGGTGGATCCGGACGAAAAGAATTGCGAGGGGTCTAGAAATTTCTCTTGGGTTTGGAGGGGCAATCGGTGGTGGGGAATGGGCGGGGCATGGGGGCTGCCATGGGGGTGCAGGGGCGGGGCAGGAGGGGGTGAGGTGAGGTCGCGCGGACGCGCACCAGGCTGCGTCGTAGACGGAGATGCGATTGTCGGAGATTTCGGAAGGTGCCCAAGGTGGCGGTGCCGTGTGGTGCCACTCTCCGCTGCCGAGCTGGCGCGGCGTGGCTGGTCGGTCTCGCGCGTGCGCCGTGTCGTGACCACGCCCTGCGCAACACGGGCACCGGGCAAGTCTGCCTGGTGCCCGTGGGGATTGATCCCGGCTGGGCGTCCCACGTGGGCCGGGCTGCGGCCGGGGCCTGACGTGCGCAAGACGCCGCCTCGCGCCTCGTCGAACAGCTGGAGGCGCAGCCGCCCGCAACCGCGCACGCGGTGACGGCCCCGGGGCTGGCGAGCCCGGCGTTTGCCGCGTTCCTCCGGCAGCCGATCCCCGGAGCGCAGCCTGTCGCCCGGCTGCCCGAGTCAGTGGCCACCGCCCTCGGCGCGACCTCGCCCACCGTGCGCCTCTCGGCCTGGACCGCGGCCAAACAAAGCCGAACGGCATTCCGACGTGACACCCCGGGATTATCAGCGCCTGCAGCACGTACTCGACGTGGGGGCCGTGTTCCAGTCGGCCGAGCGCCCGGGAGTGCTCGGGGGCTTCGTGGCAGAGGATAGCCGCTGGTGGTGCGCCGTGATTAAACGCACAACAGACGGGCGGGAAACGTATCCGGTGAGCTACACGCGGGCTCGGCGGCACCAGGTGGAGCAGGGACGGCGGATGTTGAAGCGGGTGGGCGGGGTATAGGTGGCGCCGGGCGGGCCGCAGCCACCCGCGCTGCCCCGAAGGATCAGGTCATGACGAACATGACTCCGGCGCCACGAACACGCTCCCCTCTCGCCCCGAGGCCGTCAAGCCGGCAGCGGGGTAGGGGGGTGTGGAAGGATGAAGGCAGCAGGGGGAAGGGACAGTAGAGGTCTTCTTTGGCGACGATAAACTGGTGTAGTGTGTAAAGCCCAAGAAGGCAACCCCCTAGAGACCGGCACGTTTCGAGCATTCCCCCCCTGTGTCCCGTCCAGCCCTGCCTGAAAAGCCGGGGCGCCCTGCTCGCTGTCTGCCGACCTTTTGCCGTGGGGGGGATGGCCGAGGCCCCTCCCTCCCTACAAGCCCACCGTCCAGGAGAACACGATGCCGTGCTCAGTGGCGCTGTCAAGGGTGGTTTGCTGTATCCCCTCGAGGCTGAGGGCCATGGTCTCGTGGACCTGGAGGTGGCCGCCCAGCCGGTACCGGCTGGTAGCCGGCCCGGTGGCGACGCCCCCGTAGGGCGTGACCAGCCACCCGGGCCGGCGCAGGGCCAGCCCATAGCCAACGTCCGCCGTCAGCCGGCCCACGGCCCCGCCCGCGGGCGCCCCGTTGCCGGCCGGCCCGGCCTCACGGCCCCACAGCTGCTCCACGCCGCTGGCTGGGGTGCCCCACGTCGGCTCGAACGCCACCCACAGCCCCTGCCCCCCCAGCCCCTCTCCTACTTTCACGGCGAGACTGCCGCCCCAAGCCTCAAAGTCCGTTGCCTGATGCGCCAGCAGATACCGGCCGCGAGCCGCGAGACTCACCCCCCACCGCCTCTGCTGATACTCGACCCCGCCGCTGAGCTCTGCTCCCATCCCCGTCTCGGCGTCGCCGTTGTCCCAGCGCCCCCCCAGCTCCACACTGGGCTGCAGGGCCGACTCTGGTGACAGGGCCACGTCCGTCTTCATCGCCAGCGCCACCCGCGCCCGGTGCGCCACCCCGGTCACCGCCGCCAGCCCCGCGGCTTCGTCCGCTTTCACCCGCACGGCAAACGCATCGGATTTTACCGCCACCTCGATCCCGTGCCACGTGGTCAGCGCCTGCCGCCCGCCTACCGCGGCCAGCAGCAACTGAACGTCCGTCTCCACGCGCCCGGCGGCGTCTTGCACCTCCAGCTCCCCGGCGCCCGCGCCCGCGAGGCCCCACAGCCCAAGCCCCGGAGACGGCGTGTAGTGGACATAGGGCAGCACGCTGGTCATGGCCAGGTCTACCTCGCCCCGGATGCCCCCTCGCTCGCCGCTGACCAGGAGAAAGTCCCCCGCGACCTCGTAGTCCAGGCCCCCCACGCTGTGCGACACCGCGACGCCCGCCAGCCCCTTCTGCCCAAACCGGTAGTCCAGGCCTACGTAGCCCGTGTAGAACGCCCCGTCGGTCTCCAGGAGCCGACTGGAAAAGCCGCTGGCTGCCCCCGTGCCCCAGAAGGTCCAGCCCGTTGTCAATTCACCCTCGTTCGTCCTGGTCAACGGCACGGCAAACTCGCTGCGCGCAAACACGTCCGTGGCCGCAAGTCGCGGGGACCGGCTCGGGGCCACCCGGCCCTCGGCCGCTCGGCCTCGGCCGGCCGAGTCCCGGCTCGCTCCCGTCAGGCCCAGCACCCCGCCCAACACCCCCGCTACGGACCGGACGTCCAGGGCGGGGACTGCCGTGCCCCCCACCGTGACCGCCGGCGTCGTGACCGGCGCCGCCTCAAACCGGCGCCCGATTACGTCTACCGCCTCGGTGGCGGCCGTCCGCCCGAACGCCGCGAGGGCTACCGTGAGCGCCCGGGAACGGTGCGTCACCTCAGCAGCCTGCACCGTCACCCTGAAGTGCAACTGCCCCGTCTGGCCGTCGGTGTCTGTGGCCGTGTAGGTGAACCGCGTCTTCGCCACCGCCTCCGTGGGCGTGCCGGTGATGGTGCGTGCCGATGCCTCAAAACTGAGCCCCGCCGGGAGAGCCGGACTCAGCCGGTAGGTGATCGGCCCGTCGCCCCCCGTGGCTGCCGGCAGCCGCACCCGGCCGAGGGCCTCCCCAACCGTCCAGCTGTAGTCCTCAATCGAGGCTGCCCCAAAAACCGGCAGGGGCGACCCCACGACAAACACCGAAAAGCTGCCTGTTTCGCCGCAGACATACCCGCGGGGCGCCGCTGCGGGCAACAGTTTCTCCCACGTCTGGGCCTTATCGGCAAGATGATACACAAACAGCGTCCCCGACAGCCCGGCGGGCCGGTGCAGACAGACCGTGGCCGCTGAGGCGAGCGGCGCGTCCAGCCGGATCTCCAGGGAGGCCGGCTCGGCCCCAAAGGTCACCCCGGCCGGCGCCGCCGGCCGGGCGCGGGGCACCGCAAACGCCACCTTGGTCACCCCGTGCCCGGCCGGCAGCGTCAACTGCACCCCCGCCCCGTCTACCTGTGTGGTGATGGTGTAGCCCTCTATCTTGGTCGTGCCCAGGACAACCCCGGTGAGTTCAACGAAGAACGCGCCCGTCGAGGTGACCACCACATCATCAGGCTTGAGCCCATTGTAGTGGCTGTCGCGACTGGCTGCGATACCCAGTTCGATCTTGTACGACTGCTCGCCATCATCCAACCGGTCATCCACCCCGGTGACCGTGATCACCTGCGCGGTGGCCCAGTTGTGGGGGGTGAAGACCAGGCGGCTCGTGTCAACAGTGCCTTCACTCACGTCGGAACTCGAGACGGTGAGGGTGACCTCGGCCGTGGGCTGGCTGTCTAACACCACGCTGACGCTGTCGCGACTCCCCCCTTCGGTGGTCACGGTGTGGCCATCCGTCTCGGTAACGGTGATGCCGGCCACGTCGTCATCCGTCAGCGTGACGGCCACGTCGGGAATGCGCACCGCGTCGTAGCCGCCCCCAGAGACGGTATGGGTAATGGTGGTGCGTCGGTCTCCCCCATCAACGTGGTCGTCCACGCCGGTGACCGCGAGGCTCTGTGGCTCGGCCCAGGTATCAGCGGTGAAGGTGATGGATGAAGGGGTGACGGTGGCTACGCCGGTCTTCCCGCTGGTGGGAATGATGGTGACGGCGCCGGTCGGCTGGCTTTGCAGGACGATTTGGTAGTAGGTGCGGTGCATGGCGCCGTCGGCCTCGGTGACGGTCAGGGTGTCCCCGGCAAAGCCGAAGAGCCGGGCCGCTACCGTGTCGTCATCCGTCAGCGTGACGGCCACGTCGGGGATACGTACCGCGTCATAGCCCCCCCCGGTGACGGTATGGGTAATGGTCGTCCGGCGATCCGCATCAACGCGGTCATCCACCCCGGTGACGGTGACGGCCTGGGCCGTGTCCCAGTTGGCGGGGGTGAAGGTGATGGATGAGGGGGTGATGGTGGCCACGCCAGGCTCGCCGCTGGTCGGGGTGATGGTGACAGCGCTACTCGGCTGGGCCGTGAGCCCCACGGTGTAGGTGGCGGTGCGCCCGGCACCACTGGCTTCGGTGACCGTGACACGGGTGTCGGATAACGTGACGCCCAGGGGGTCGGCGTCACGGGTGTGGGTGGCCCCCTCCACGGTTCGGGTCCCGACGACAACCGGCGACCCACTTCGCAGGCTGCTGCAGATGTCCCCCGGTCGCCGGGCCTGATGCTCGGGGCCGGCCCCGGCCAGTGCTTCCCACTCACGGCCCTGCTCGGCCAGGTGATAGACCGCGGCATGGCCCGACAGCCCGGCCGGCCGGTGCAGACAGACCGTGGCCGGTGAGGCTGAGGGCAGCGGCGGGTCTAGCTCCACGTTCACGTAGGCCGCTGCCGCTCCAAAGGTCACCCCAGCCTGCGGTGCCGGGACGGCTGCCCGCGGCGGCCTCGAGAAGGTGACCCGGGTGACGCCGTGTGCAGACGGCAGCGTCAGCCCCACCCCCGTGCCGCCCACCGTGGCGGTGATGCGGTCGCCCGTGATGTCGAGCGTGCCCGGGTCCGCCCCGATGACGGTGAGCCCCCCGGCCGCCGCCGCTCTCGTCACTCTGCCGGCCCTCGGCGTGGCCCCGGGGATTACGACGGCGGTGTAGGGGGACTGCGACCCCGTCACCCTGCCCGCGACCGCCCGAATGCGAAAGCTGTATTTCACCCCGTTGGTCAGCCCACTCACGGTATAGCCGGTGGTGGCTTTGTCGCTGCCCGGGATGTCGCTCCAAGCACTCCAACTGCCTCGCTCCCCACCGCCCGTCCATTGCCGAATCTGATAGCCGGTGATGTCGCGGTTGTTGGGATTGGCCCAGGTTAACGTTATTTCACCGTCGCCGGCCACCGCCTGAGGGCGGGCGGGGGTGTTCGGCGGCGGCGCCACCGGGCTCGCTTGCACGCGGTTGGACTCGGTCACCACAAACCCGTTCGTCAACCCACGAAGCCGGAAATTGTACGGCACGCTGTTGGTCAGCCCCGTCACGATGTAGTAGGCGTGTCTGGTGTTGATCGTGGCGGAAATGTCCCGCCAGGCCCCCGTCTCGCTCGGGCCGCTCCAGTATTTGATCTGGTATTTGGTGATGGTGGTGTCCTTCTGATCCCTCAGACTCGGATCACGCCAGATCAACTCGACTTGTCTGTACCCGACATGCGCACTGATTGCAGTCGGCGCTAACTGTGCCGGCGGGACCGCCGGTGTGGCACTAGTGGAACGGGACTTCACTCCGGCAACCCGCCCGACCAGCGCCCGAAGGCGGAAGTGGTATTTGGTGCCGTTGGTCAACCCCGTCACCACGTGGCTGATGGTGTCTTTGTCACTGCCCGACACCTCGCTCCAGCGGCCGCTCTCGGGGGTGCCACTCCAGTATTTATATTGATACCCGGTGATGGCAAGATTGTTGGGATTGTCCCAGGTTAATGTCACTTGGCCGTTGCCAATGACCTTCGCAAGGCCGGTGGGTTTGGGCGGCGGTGCCGCTGGCGCCGCGACCAGCTTGACCCCGATGACACTGGATGCCGGCCCATAGGCCGCCGGCCCATGAACATAGTCACCGGCCACCGCCCGAAGGCGAAAGTAGTATTTCACGCCGGCGGGTAACCCGGTCACCACGTGCCGGATGGTGTCTTTGTCGCTGCCCGGAATGTCGCTCCAGGCATTCCAGTCGGGTTTACTCCCGACGTGTGCAATCGGCACGCCCCGCCGCCGGATCTGATATTTGATAATGGCACCATTATTGGGATGACCCCAGCTTAACGTGACTTGTCCGTCGCCACGTACCGCGGTGACGACAGGCCTGTTGCTAGGCGCGGTCGGCGTGCGCCCCGGGGTCACGGTCATCACGTCGGACGGCGCCCCCGTCACATTGCCGGCCACCACCCGAAGGCGAAAATGGTACTCGGTGCCGTCGGTCAGCCCCCGTACCGAGCGGGCCTGCGTCGTCGCACTCGACGTACCGGCAAAGTATACCCAGCCACCGGCAGGCTCGGTCTTGCCCGTCCATCGTTTATACTGATACCCGGTGATGGCAGCATTGTTGGGATCGGTCCACCGAAACTTGACTTTGCCACTGCGCGCAATCACTGTGAGCCCGGCAGGGGCCGCCGGGGGGGAAGTCGTGACGCCTGGGGAGGTCTGTGCGGCGACCGGCAGGACACAGATGAGAGAGAGGATCAGGCCGAGGGTCGCGGCGAGGTACCGCCGGGGTTCAGAAGTTAGGGTGCCGAACAGAAATTTCAGGGGGGGGGGGGAGGGGGGGGGGGGGGGGGGGAGGGTGATGAAGGAGGCGGTGAGAGCCCGCAGACCAGGGACGTGGTTCAATCTCTTCACAGGGTGAAAGTGTCGGTGTCGGTTCATCACGGCCCTCCGTCCACGTTCAGTCACCACCCTCTCCGTCACACCCTATGATGGGCTGGCTCGTTCTGATGGCGACTAGCTTTGGTCTGATGAGGTCTTTCCTCCGGTGACTTGCTTCAGGTCGGACCACTATATCCCATCACCGTCCCGGTCGTCAACCGTCCCTCTTCGTTCTCCCTGAACGTAACGCCTCCCTTTCACTCACAAGCCGCTAGGCGCAAACGGATGGGGCGGCCCTCTCACCACCACACACCGCACGGGCTTGCCCCGCCAAGGCCGCTGACGCCTCGTCGTCGTCAGCTGAAGGCGTCAGCTCTCCAAGAGGGCGTCGCTCTTCGATGGCAGGCTCAGGCGCCTCTTCCAGGCAACAGAAAATGCCGCTCTGCCAAGGCGGCATGACAGCCGGGAGCCGCATGCCGCCCGGCCTTGTCTCCGAGCAGGCATGCCGCCGCTACAGATTCGTTCGCTGCGTTCCGCATGAGAGAAGACGGGGGCAGGCTCGCAAGAGCCCGGAGCGTCACGGCCAACCCCGGGGGGGGGCACGGCTACAAGGATTCCGGATTGTGCAGCGGCGGCGGTTGGTGAATCACGTTGAAATCTTTTTGCGTCACGAAGTGTCCATTCGCCAACAATCGGAATTCATACCGGCCTGGTCCCGGAAAAACCAAAGAAGGAAGATTTACTCCAAAATCCTGGATCTGGAGACGATCCTTGAGTACAACCGACGACAATGAGGCTGTCCCAATCAGTTGATCCTGATCCAAATACACGAGCCGAAGTTCAAACTCATAAGGCCCTTCTGCGTCCGTCAAACAAAAATAGACCCCCAGTTGGTGATGTTGGCAGGGAAATCGCGGCGCCCACAAATGCGTAAACGTGCCGATGAGACTCTTCTTTCCGGTCCACCGGTCGTGGATCACCGAGTCGCACACCAAAAACGCCTGCACGCTAGGCTTCACAATCTCGTTCATGGCATGGCTCCTTTCAGCACTCCACCCGATCGCCGAATGCGCAGCCGGTTGACGGAAATCACATCAGTGCCGTTTGAACGCTGAGATACAGGATCATCACCTCAATGGCATGAGCCATAATAACCGTCACCAAGTTTCGCCATCGCAAAAAGAGCGCTGCCCAAAGGAGTCCATCCCATAGAGCGATCCAGTGGAGATGCCGAAACGTCATCACCAGAAAAGGGTCGAACGCAAAAACCAATGCGGAAATCAGCATCGCACCAATAGAACAAAGCCGGAGACCGTTTGCAGACGACGTCGACGTCCATTGACCACAAACATGCTCCAGTCTGCCTAGGAGAAATCCTCGAAAATTCAATTCGACTCCGACCGCGATCAAGACAATGAACCAGGGGATCATGACGAACGTGGGAACCTTGGCATGAGGCGTGTCGGTCAAAAACAGAACGTCGCCACCAAGAACCGGCACCATCCACAGGATCACTGTCGAATTCACCACCCCTAAGACGCACCCCATGCTTATCCCCCAAATGATGCCTTGATTCAGGGAGCCACGAGAAAGTCCCAGAGCGGTCAGCGTATCGGTATTGGATTGCCACCATATGACGAGCGCAACGTATCCGGCAAGTTGTGGGAACAATTGAAGGATCAGATTTTGCTGAGTCCAGGAAGGGAGAAGATAAAAAAATCCTGTCAGACAGATTGGAATGAACGCCAACCACGTCGCGCGTTCATCGACCTGAACGGATCTTTGACACCGCCTTTCCTCCCACCACGGCAACCGTCTGTCATCCTGCACGAAACCCCTCGTGTGGTCACCCTGAGCAACGCGAAGGGTCTCGTTGCAAGAAAGCCCTTGATTGTGACAAATTCATGGACCGGCACATGACTGGATCCCCGCTAAAAACTGCGTGGATGACAAAAGAGCAGCAAGGCAAGCCTCACGTCATTCCCGTCTGATTGGTCTCGGCCCCACTGTCTCATATGGAATGAGCGAGCACAAGACCCTTGCAGCAGGAGACAGTTTTTTGTATGCTGCAGGCAGCACCCCATGGGCACGTTTTGACTCAGGTAGTGACGTTTATGGAGAACACAGATTGCTGGCAGCCTGGGGCTTCCCATCGCCCTTTCTTTGCATGCGTTTGGCGGATCGGCAGGCTGGCTCGTGCGTTCTGCCTCGGCCTTGCAGCCCTTGTGTGTGTGCTGTGCCCGGGGATGCCTAATCTGTTTGCAGAAGAGGGCGAGCCCTTGAAGGAACTGCCTCGAGCCGTCTTACGGCATACCCCTCCCCTGGTTGCCGAATGGGACTTTGAAACCAACGGAGAGGCCGTGCGCCCTCTCGGGTTTGCCGCGCATACGTTGGGGCACGGGTACCCTGGGGACTGGACCGTGCTGACAGACGAAACCGCCCCGAGTCGGCCCCACGCGCTGGGCCAAGCGACCCCATGCGGAGATCCCAGCTGCTATCACCTGCTCATCAATGAAACGATGCGTGTGGAATATCTTGATCTCTCGGTGGGCATTCTCTCGAAACGCGGCACCCCGACCTCGGCCGCCGGGCTGGTGTTGGGGCTGCAGGACGTGAAGAATTTTTATGCTGTGCTCGTGTCCCCGGCAAGCAATATGGTCAGGGTCTATCGGTTTGACGAGGGGATCCCGACGCTGATCAAAGCACAGGCTGTGCGGCCCAAGAAAAGAACGCTGTGGCATTTTCTGCGTGTCCAGAGAAATACGATTGTGAGCAAAGATTTTTTTGAGATTTCGTTCGACAACCAATTCTTCCTCTCGGTCTCTGATTCGACCTTCTCAACCGGACAAATCGGACTCATGACCACCGGGGGAGGAGCCTTTGCCTTTGATAACCTGCGGGTTGTCGAACTGGTCACCAGCCGCCCCCTTTCGCGCCCCCCGGCCTACTAAGCCCAGTGTCCATCTAAAACCAATCGGGGCTGTTTTCTCCTTAAGAAAGCCGCCCGGCTCAAGCGGGATTCGGCGTGACGGCTGGCTCGAACAGATCGAGCCGTGTCTCCGGAGCAGAGGCTGCGCTGCCCAACGCACGAGGCTCCGGGGCGATACACCCTTCCCGCAGCGGCTGATCGAACAAGGGTGAGGAACGACTCAAACACGAAAGGCAGAAGGAACAAGGCAGAAGGCAGAAGTGGGAAAGGAGCGGCTGATCGAACAAGGGTGAGGAACGACTCAAACACGCCCTTGACGTTGAAGAGCCCACAGGGGTTCGGCTGAATCCGACGCTGTGGCCAGGTGATCATTTCACAACACGCTGCCGGCGTACCGTATCCGCCAGGCAGCCCCATAAAGGCCTCGGCCACCTTCGCCATGAGGGCGTTACGCGCATGCATCGACCCAACCACGTGAAGAGCGGAGACGTTGTGCCGGGCGAAATGTTGCTCTGCCATACACTTAGGAAGCACGCCGATCACTCGCCCGGATTCCGCAAGACAGGCTTCGGCGACCACGGCCATCCCCCCCCCTCTTGCCGCCGCCGGACACGAATCCCCGGCCACGACCCGCCCGGTGTCAGCCCCAGAGCTTGGCCACCTCAACGTACCGATTGTTCAGCCCAATCCCGGAGCCGCACCAGACACAGCCGTTGGGCAGAACCAGCGGGGGGATCACGCGCTGCGGTTAGAAGAGGGTGTCAAAGGGCAGCGCCAGCAACGCGTAGGGATCAACCCGGGCTCCATTCAGTCGCACGCCCCAATGAAGATGTGGCCCGGTCGCCCGTCCCGTTGCACCGACATACCCGATCACCTGCCCTTTCGTCACGGCTTGGTCTTGCTCTACCACCACGCCGGATAAGTGAAAATACATGGAGAACAGGCCAAGCCCATGGTCCACGATGACCCCGTGTCCTGTAAAAAAGTGATTCAAGGTCAGCCGCACAATCCCCTCATTCATTGCCGCCACGGGCGTACCTTCGGGAGCCGCAATGTCCTCACCGCTATGAGGCTGTCGGGGGTGTCCGTTGATGACCCGGCGACTGCCGAAGCGTCCGGAGACGTGTCCCTGCACCGGCTCAAGAAATTCTCCCTTCCACAACGGATACGGCACCACATGCTCAAAGGCGTGGTGCAGGACTTGGGCTTCGGCCTTGACGCGAGCCAGCGTGTCCCGATCGAGATCCACCATGTGTTGGGGCAACGTCACCCGTTGCTCAGGGTACGCTTTCCTCCTCACCAGCACCGACAGCCGACGATGGTCGGTCCGCTGAGGATAGACGACCTCAAGCGTGAGTTCATGCGGACCGGGAGGATCTTGCATATCCAGCCCCAACAGGCCGGCATAGACCTGTTCCTTGACAGGAAAAAACGTCACCGTTCGTTTGAGAAATGTCCCCGTGACTCGGTCCGGCCGGTCCTGGATTGGAACCCGCACCACCACCACGGCCCCTTGTGTGCCCCTTAATGGGCCATCGGCCTCCCCGGCCGGCTGAGCCCCGTCCGTGACAGAGAGAGGGACCGGGAACAGGCTCGCCAGCCCCAGCACCAACCCCATGAGCCACCGGCGAGTGACGATCGGGGGGTCTGAGCCCCAACGAGAAGCCCCTTTCATGGCTCCAGGCTCGCCGCCGGCACTTGAGCCAGCAAGTCATCCACCCGCCGATTGACCGCACAAAACGGATCCAGACACAAAATCGTTTCTTCCCAATATCCATTTAATTTCAAAGAGGTCCAATCGGCCGTGTAGGATCGATTGTGGGCACGGGCAAAGCGAATAAAATCTCCTCGCACCTTGGCCCGGGTCGACTGGGGCGGCACGGCCATGGCGCGGGTAACGGCTCGCTCATCCACCAGCTTCACCGTCTTCTCCTGCGCCTCTAACCGATAATAGAGGCCCCGCTTCCGGTTCACGTCGTGATATTGCAGATCCATCATCGCCACACGCGGGTCATCCCACCCGCCCCCTTTTCGGTCGAGATACGCTTGGATCAGCCATTGTTTGGTGACCCAATCAATCTCTCGCACCAGTTGCATGGGATCAGCCTCCAAGGCCGTTAAGACCCGTTCCCATTCTTTCAAGACGTCCGCTGTCACCTGATCGTAGGGTTGCGTGAGGAGAAACTCGGAGGCTTGCTCCCAATACAGCCGCTGAATATCCAACGCGGAGCATTCCCGGCCATCCTCCAGCTTCACCTTTTGTCTCAACGTGGGGTCACGGGAAATGTCCCGGAGGGCCTTGACGGGATCTTCTAATTCAATGCCCTTGACCAAGTGCCCGGCTTCGATCATGGACAGCACCAGATCCGCCGTGCCGGCCTTCAAATACATGGCAAACTCCGACAGATTCGAATCCCCCAGAATGATGTGAAGCCGTCGATACCGTTCGGCGTCCGCATGCGGCTCATCCCGCGTGTTGATAATGCTTCGGGACGACGTGGTGGAGGCCGAGGTGGGTTCGTGAATATGCTGGGCTCGCTGAGAGAGAAAATAGTGAGGCTTGCCGGAGACCTTCAGCACTTTGCCTGATCCGGCAAAAATTTGGCGCGTCACAAAAAAGGGCATGAGGTGCTCGGCCACCTTCCCAAACTCCACGTCGCGCCGCATCAGAAAATTTTCATGGCACCCATAGGTGTTCCCCCAGGAGTCGGTATTATTCTTGAAAATGTAGATGTCGCCGGCAAGGCCTTCTTCTCGAAGACGCGCTTCGGCCGTGGGGACACAGGATTCGAGCAGGCGCTCGCCCGCTTTCTCATGAACCACCAGCTCGACAATATCATCACATTCCGGTGTGGAATATTCCGGGTGACAGCCGGTGTCTTGGTAAACCCGGGCGCCATTCGTCAGAAAAGCGTTCGACGGCCAACGGTTGGGAATCAACCCTTCGAAAATATACCCCAAAATCTTTTCAACGGGCAGCCTCACTCGGCCATGAGGAGAAAAGATTAGCCCGTATTCACATTCAAGGCCAAAGATGCGTTTCATCGACTCCTCCGGTCGTCGCCGACAAGCCGCGCAACGTTGCGGCCAGTTCTACATGAAAATAGACCCGTGGTCGCCGCTCCCCTCTCGTTCATCAGCTTGGACAGGCTACCCGACTGACCACAAAATCCATTGCTAGAGGCAGAGTTTCGGAGGTTGTTTTTCCCCAGTCTTCATTTTTTCCGTCAACTTCATTTTAAGCATAAGTGCCGACGTTTGTAAGGTCAGAATTTTTTCAACACACAGAGCGACGCCCTTTTGGAGATCTGCGGGCTTTCATCTGAGGACTGTTGGCGACGACGAGGAGCCAGAGGACGTGGGCGCGGCAAGCCCGTGGGGGGCGGTGGCGGGTGAGGGGGCCGCCCCATCCGTTTGCACATAGCGGCTTGTGAGTGGAAGGGAGGTGTTGCATTCAGGGAGAACGAAGAGGGACGGTTGACACCCGTTGACCGTGATGGGATACGATGGCTCGATTTGCATCCTGTCACAGGAGGAGGGCCCCATCATACCTGAGCTACTTGCTATAAGGACGCGCCATCCCGCCATTGAGGGGGGGGTGCTGCTCCCTCTGTGACGGTGGGGCAGGTGAGCCTTGCCCTGGTTGGTACGCTGCTCCTGTCGCTGGTCACCGTTGTTCAGGCAGCCGCGCCCACCGGTCTCAAGGCGGTGGCGGGCGACGGTCAGGTGACGTTGACCTGGAATAATCCGAATAACGCCGCCATCACCGGGTATCAGATCAGGCAGCGGATTTATGTCAACGGGGCATGGACTAAATTTCCTAAATTTCCTAACATACCGGGCAGTGATGCCAGCACCACCAGACACGTAGTGAGGGGTCTGACCAACGGCGTCAGGTATAGTTTCCAAATCCGTTGGATGGTGGGCAAAAAGGGAGGGAAACCGTCTGAGGCCAATGCGACACCGGCGACCCCGCCACCGCCGCGCCCGAGCAAGCCCACCGGCCTCAGGACGGTAGCAGGGAACAATCAGGCGACGTTGATCTGGAATAATCCGAATAACGCCGCCATCACCAAGTATCAGTATAAGCAGTGGGATTCAGTGTCTACCGAGCGCGGTGCGAAGGAGTGGACTGACATACCGGGCAGTAATGCGAACACCACCAGCTACGTGGTGAGGGGTCTGACCAACACCTCTGTTACGACCCTTATCTATAGATTCCGCATCCGTGCGGTGGCAGGCCCCTCTACCGGGCCTCAGTCCAGCTCTGCCGTTACGATCATTACGGTACCGCTTGCTGCGCCTGCCGTGACGGCGACGCCGGGCAACGCTCAGGTGACGTTACGTTGGTCGAGGATCGCAGGCTATATCACCGGGTATCAGATCAAGCAGTGGACGGGCAGTCGCGAGCCGGCCAATGGCTGGAAGGACATTCCCGGGAGTCGATCGAGCACCACCAGCCACGTGGTGAGGGGTCTGACCAACGGCGTGAGTTACAGTTTCCGCATCCGTGCGGTGGAAACATGTCATTTTGGGAGAATCACAACTTCTACTTGCAGCGTTCCGGGGACGCCGTCCACTCCCGTCAGTCCGACACCTGTGCCGGGCAAGCCTGCCGTGACGCCAATGCCGGGCGACGCTCAGGTAACGTTGAGTTGGAGTAATCCGAATGATGTTGCCATCACCAAATATCAGATCAAGCAGTGGACGGGCAGTAGCGAGAGTGGGAGTTGGACTGACATGTCGGGGAGTGGATCGAGCACCACCAGCCACGTGGTGAGTGGCCTGACCAACGGCGAGAGTTACAGTTTCCGTATTCGTGCGGTGGCAGGTACCAATGTTGCAGGGACGCCGTCCGATCCCGTCAGGGCGGTACTCCTGGACAAGCCTGTCGTCAGTGCCAGTGCGGGTGATCGCGTGGTGACGTTGAGTTGGAGTGATCCGAATGACGATTCCATCACCAAGTATCAGATCAAGCGGTGGACG
This sequence comes from Nitrospirales bacterium, assembly GCA_963422365.1. GTDB lineage: Bacteria > Nitrospirota > Nitrospiria > Nitrospirales > UBA8639 > Bin75. The sequence continues at coordinate 1,658,648 of OY729426.1, read as the reverse complement.
GGCAGTCGCGAGAGTGGGAGTTGGAGTGGACTGACATATCGGGGAGTGGATCGAGCACCACCAGCCACGTGGTGGGGCGCCTGACCAACGGCGTGAGGTATAGTTTCCGTATCCGTGCGATGGTGGGTCTTTTCCCAGGGGTGGAGTCAGATCCCGTCAGCGCAATGCCGGTGCCGGACAAGCCTGCCGTGACGGCGACGCCGGGCAACGCTCTGGTGACGTTAAGCTGGAGTAATCCGAATGACGCTTCGATCACCAAGTATCAGATCAAGCAGTGGACGGGCAGTAGCGAAAGTGGGAGTTGGACTGACATATCGGGGAGTGGATCAAGCACCACCAGCCACGTGGTAAGGGGTCTGACCAACGGCGTGAGATATAGTTTCCGTATCCGTGCGGTGACAGGTACCAATGCTTCAGGGACGCCGTCCGATCCCGTCAGTGAGACGCCAGCGGTACAGCCGGACAAGCCTGCTGTTACAGCGACGCCGGCGGGCGACAGTCTGGTGAGGTTGAGTTGGAGTAATCCGAATGACGCTTCCATCACCGGCTATCAGATCAAGCGGTGGACGGGCAGTAGCGAGAGAGGGCGTTGGACTGACATATTGGGGAGTGGGAAGGACACGATCACATACACGGTGCCGGGTCTGACCAACGGCGTGAGGTATCATTTCCGTATTCGTGCGATGGCGGGTCGTGTTCCGGGGATGGGGTCGGATGTCGCCAGCGCGACGCCTGTGGCAGACAAGCCTATTGTGACAGCGACGCCGGGCAACGCTCAGGTGACGTTAAGCTGGAGTAATCCGAATGACGCTTCCATCACCGGGTATCAGATCAAGCAGTGGACTGGCAGTAGCGAGAGTGGGAGTTGGACTGACATATCGGGGAGTGGATCAAGCACCACCAGCCACGTGGTAAGGGGTCTGACCAACGGCGTGAGGTATAGTTTCCGTATCCGTGCGATGGTAGGCGCTGTTACAAGGACGCCGTCCGATCCCGTCAGTGCGACGCCTGTGTCGCCGCCTGTCGGACTCAAGGCGATGGCCGGTGACTCTCAGGTGACGTTGACCTGGGATAATCCGAACAATCCCACCATCACCGGGTATCAGCTCAAAAAGCATCGTTTCGTGTTTGATGGCGGTGGTTTTACTGAGGGTCCTTGGACTGACATACCAGGGAGTGGAAAGGACACCACCAGATACGTGGTAACGGGTCTGACCAACGGCGTCAGGTATGGTTTCGAGATCCGTGCGGTGGCAGGCAGTGTTACAGGAGAGGAGTCCGAGTTCGTGCCCGTCACCCTGAGCAGCATCTTCACCATTACCGGGACGGTGACCCAGGGACAGACACTGACCGCGGACACTTCCGGCATCTCCGACCCGGACGTCCCTGGCACTGACAGTCTGACCTTCACCTACCAATGGAAACGCGGCGGGACTGCCATCAGCGGTGCCACCGGCCGCACCTACACCCTGACGCAAGCCGACATCGGGGCCAAGATCACTGTCACCGTGAGCTGGACTGACGGGGGCGGCACGGCGGAGACCCTCACCTCGACTGCGACGGCGAAGGTGGCGAACGTGAATGACCCGCCGACCGGGGCTGTCACCATCACCGGCACCGCCACCCAGGGCCAGACACTGACCGCAGACACCAGCACGATCTCCGACCCGGATGGCCCGAGCAGTCTGACGTTCAGCTACCAATGGAAACGCGATGGCACTGACATCAGCGGCGCCATCGGCCGCACCTACATCCTGACGCAAGCCGACATCGGGGCCAAGATCACCGTCACCGTGAGCTGGACCGATGCTGGCAGCACCGTGGAGACTCTCACCTCTGCGGCTACTTCGGTCGCCGGCGTCACGTTATCCAAAACCAGTGTCACGGTAACCGAAGCCAGCACTGGGCGCACCGTCACCTACACCGTAGTGCTCGACACCCAGCCGACTGGCGAGGTGACCGTCACGCCGACCAGCAGCGATACCAGTGTGGCGACCGTGTCCACGGCCCTGACCTTTACCACCAGCAACTGGAATACGGCACAGGTCATCACCGTCACCGGTGTGGATGATAGAAGTGATGCTGATAGAAGTACCACCATCACCCATGCAATCTCTGGCGGTGGCTACAGTTCAGTGAGCATCGACGACGTAGCGGTAACGCTGACCGATGACGACACCGCCGGCGTCACCTTATCCAAAACCAGTGTCACCGTCACCGAAGCCAGCGCTGGGCGTAGCACCACCTACACTGTGGTACTGGACGCCCAACCCTTGGGCACCGTCACCGTCACCCCCACCAGCGGCGATACCAGTGTGGCCAGAGTCTCCCCGGCCTCCCTGACCTTTACCACTACCAACTGGAATACGGCACAGCCCATCACCGTCACCGGTATCGATGACAGCAGCATTGTGGATAGAGCCACCACCATCACCCATGCAGCCTCTGGGGGCGGCTACAACTCAGTGGTCATCCCCAGCGTCAGTGTCACCCTGACCGATGACGACACCAGCTTCACACTTTCCGAATCCAGTCTGTCTCTGGCAGAAGGAGGACGCGGAGGACTGTCGAGCACAGGCACCTACACCGTGAAAATGAATGAACAACCACCTGCGGACGTGAACGTATCAGTCAATAATAATTTCCCTAATGAAATCACCGTGTCACCGGCCTCCCTGACCTTCACTTCATCCACCTGGAATACCCCGCAGACCGTAACCGTCACCGTCGTGGATAACCAAGTCGATAATGGCGATCAACGCATCATTTTTGTCTGGCATTTTCTGTCCGGTGGTGGCTACGGTTCTCAGCAGGACCATAAAAACCGGCGATCTATAGCAGTGCTATATAACGACAACGACACCGCAGGTATCACCGTCACCGAGACCAATGGCAGCACTGCCACCACCGAAGCCGGCGACACTGACACCTTCACGGTCGTGCTGGACACCAAGCCGAAAGAGAATGTCAGAATCGCCGTATCCAGTTCCGACAGCAGTGAAGGTAGGGTTGACAAGAGCAGCTTAGTCTTCACCGATTCCAACTGGAATACCCCACAGACGGTCACCGTCACCGGTGTGGATGACAGCCTGGGCGACGGGGATCAATCCTATAACATCGTACTGGCCAAGGCCGACAGTTTAGACTCTCTCTACGGCGCCATTGACCCAGTGGACGTATCGGTGATCAACACCGATGATGACGCCGGCGTCACCTTATCCAAAAGCAGCGTCACCGTCACCGAAGCCAGTGGCAACAGTAATACCAACACCTACACTGTGGTACTGGACGCCCAACCCTCGGGCAACGTCATCGTCACCCCCACCAGCGGCAATACCGACGTGGCCACCGTATCTGCGGCCCTGACCTTTACCACTACCAACTGGAACGCCGCGCAGACCATCACCGTCACCGGCGTGGACGACAGCACCGATGGGGAACGCAGTACCACCATCACCCATGCAGCCGCTGGCGGCGGCTACAACGCAGTGGTCATCCCCAGCGTCAGTGTCACCCTGACCGATGACGACACCGCCGGTGTCACCTTATCCAAAACCAGTGTTACCGTCACCGAAGCCAGCGCCGGGCGCACCGCCACCTACACCGTAAAACTCAACACCCGGCCGACTGGTACCGTCACCGTCACCCCCACCAGCAGTAATACCGGCGTGGCCACCGTGTCTGCGGCCCTGACCTTTACCACCAGCACCTGGAATGCGGCACAGACCATCACCGTTACCGGGGTGGACGACAGCAGCGATGGGGAACGAAGTACCACCATCACCCATGCAGCCTCTGGCGGCGGCTACAACTCAGTGAGCATCGCCAGCGTCGCCGTCACCCTGACCGATGACGATAACGGCGTCCCGACCGGCGCTGTCACCATCAGCGGCACCGCCACCCAGGGCCAGACACTGACCGCAGACACCAGCACGATAGTCGACCCCGACGGCCCCAGCAATCTAACCTTCACCTACCAATGGAAACGCGGCGCGGCGGCCATCAGCAGCGCCACCGGCCGCACCTACGTGCTGACGCAAGCCGACGTCGGGTCGGCCATCACCGTCACCGTAAGCTGGACCGACGGCGGCGGCACTGCCGAATCACTTACCTCAACTGCGACGTCTAACGTAGCGAACCTCAACGACTCACCGACCGGGGCTGTCACCATCACCGGCACCGCCACCCAGGGTCAGACGCTTACCGCGGATACCAGCACGATCTCCGACCCCGACGGCCCGAGCAATCTAACCTTCACCTACCAATGGAAACGCGGCGCGGCGGCCATCAGCAGCGCCACCGGCCGCACCTACGTGCTGACGCAAGCCGACGTCGGGTCGGCCATCACCGTCACCGTAAGCTGGACCGACGGCGGCGGCACTGCCGAATCACTTACCTCAACTGCGACGTCTAACGTAGCGAACCTCAACGACTCACCGACCGGGGCTGTCACCATCACCGGCACCGCCACCCAGGGTCAGACGCTTACCGCGGATACCAGCACGATCTCCGACCCCGACGGCCCCAGCAATCTAACCTTCACCTACCAATGGAAACGCGGCGCGGCGGCCATCAGCAGCGCCACCGGCCGCACCTACGTTCTGACGCAAGCCGACGTCGGGGCAGCCATCACCGTCACCGTGAGCTGGACCGATGCTGGCAGCACTGTGGAGACCCTCATCTCTGATGCGACGTCTAACGTAGCGAACCTCAACGACTCACCGACCGGGGCTGTCACCATCACCGGCACCGCCACCCAGGGTCAGACGCTTACCGCGGATACCAGCACGATAGTCGACCCCGACGGCCCGAGCAATCTAACCTTCACCTACCAATGGAAACGCGGCGCGGCGGCCATCAGCAGCGCCACCGGCCGCACCTACGTACTGACGCAAGCCGACGTCGGGGCAGCCATCAGCGTCACCGTAAGCTGGACCGATGCTGGCAGCACTGTGGAGACCCTCACCTCGACTGCGACAGCGAGTGTAACCAACGCTAATGACCCGCCGACCGGGGCCGTTACCATCACCGGCACGGTGACCCAGGGCCAGACACTGACCGCGGATACCAGCACGATCTCCGACCCCGACGGCCCCAGCAATCTAACCTTCACCTACCAATGGAAACGCGGCGCGGCGGCCATCAGCAGCGCCACCAGTAGCACCTACACCCTGACGCAAGCCGACGTCGGGGCCAAGATCACCGTCACCGTGAGTTGGACCGATGCTCATGGGGCATCAGAGTCTCTCACCTCTGTTGCGACAGCGAGTGTAACCAACGCTAACGATCCGCCGACCGGCACCGTCACCATCAGCGGCACCGCCACCCAGGGCCAGACACTGACCGCAGTGACCAGCATGATAGTCGACCCCGACGGCCCCAGCAGTCTGACCTTCACCTACCAATGGAAACGCGGCGCGGCGGCCATCAGCAGCGCCACCGGCCGCACCTACGTGCTGACGCAGGCCGACGTCGGGTCGGCCATCACCGTCACCGTAAGCTGGACCGATGCTGGCAGCACTGTGGAGACCCTCATCTCTGATGCGACGTCTAACGTAGCGAACGTAAACGACTCGCCGACCGGGGCCGTTACCATCACCGGCACGGTGATCCAGGGCCAGACACTGACCGCGGATACCAGCACGATAGTCGACCCCGACGGCCCCAGCAGTCTGACCTTCACCTACCAATGGAAACGCGGCGCGGCGGACATCAGCAGCGCCACCGGCCGCACCTACGTGCTGACGCAAGCCGACGTCGGGGCAGCCATCACCGTCACCGTAAGCTGGACCGATGCTGGCAGCACTGTGGAGACCCTCATCTCTGATGCGACGTCTAACGTAGCGAACATAAACGACTCGCCGACCGGGGCCGTTACCATCACCGGCACGGTGACCCAGGGCCAGACACTGACCGCGGATACCAGCACGATCTCCGATCCGGACGGCCCCAGCAGTCTGGCCTTCACCTACCAATGGACGCGCGATGGGTCTGACATCAGCAGCGCCACCCAAGTGACGTACACCCTGACGCAGGCCGACGTCGGAGCGGCCATCACCGTCACCGTGACTTGGACCGATGCCGGCAGCACCGTGGAGACCCTCACCTCGACTGCGACGGCGAACGTAGCGAACCTCAACGACGCACCGACCGGGGCCGTCACTATCACCGGGACGGTGACCCAGGGCCAGACACTGACCGCAGACACCTCCGGTATCTCCGACCCGGACGGCCCCAGCCGTCTGACGTTCACCTACCAGTGGACGCGCGATGGGTCTGCCATCAGCAGCGCCACCCAGGCGACCTACGTTCTGACGCAGGCCGACGTCGGGGCTCCGATCACCGTCACCGTGACTTGGACCGATGCCGGCAGCACCGTGGAGACCCTCACCTCGGCTGCAACGTCGAACGTGGCGAACTTGAACGACTCGCCGACCGGGGCCGTCACTATCACCGGGACGGTGACCCAGGGCCAGACACTGACCGCAGTGACCAGCACGATCTCCGACCCGGACGGCCCCAGTAATTTGGTGTTCACCTACCAGTGGACGCGCGGCGGGAATCCCATCAGCAGCGCCACCGGCCGCACCTACACCCTGACGCAGGCCGATGTCGGGGCTCCGATCACCGTCACCGTGACTTGGACCGATGCCGGCAGCACCGTGGAGACCCTCACCTCGGCGGTGACAGCGAACGTAGCGAACGTGAATGACCCGCCGACCGGGGCCGTCACCATCACCGGCACGGTGACCCAGGGCCAGACACTGACCGCAGACACCAGCACGATCTCCGACCCGGACGGCCCGAGCCGTCTGGCCTTCACCTACCAATGGACGCGCGGCGGGAATCCCATCAGCAGCGCCACCGGCCGCACCTACGTGCTGACGCAGGCCGACGTCGGGAAGGCCATCACCGTCACCGTGACTTGGACCGATGCCGGCAGCACCGTGGAGACCCTCACCTCTGCTGCAACATCGAACGTGGCGAACTTGAACGACTCGCCGACCGGGGCCGTTACCATCACCGGCACGGTGACCCAGGGCCAGACACTGACCGCGGATACCAGCACGATCTCCGACCCCGACGGCCCCAGCAGTCTGACGTTCACCTACCAATGGAAACGCGGCGCGGCGGACATCAGCAGCGCCACCGGCCGCACCTACGTGCTGACGCAAGCCGACGTCGGGGCGGCCATCACCGTCACCGTGACTTGGACCGATGCCGGCAGCACTGTGGAGTCGCTCACCTCTGCTGCGACAGCGAACGTGGCGAACACCAACGACTCGCCGACCGGGGCTGTCACCATCACGGGGACGGCGACCCAGGGCCAGACACTGACCGCAGACACCTCCGGCATCTCCGACCCGGACGGCCCGAGCCGTCTGACGTTCACCTACCAGTGGACGCGCGGCGGGAATCCCATCAGCAGCGCCACCGGCCGCACCTACACCCTGACGCAGGCCGATATCGGGGCGGCCATCACCGTTACCGTGACTTGGACCGATGCCGGCAGCACTGTGGAGTCGCTCACCTCTGCTGCGACAGCGAACGTGGCGAACACCAACGACTCGCCGACCGGGGCTGTCACCATCACCGGCACGGCCACCCAGGGCCAGACACTGACCGCAGACACCTCCGGCATCTCCGACCCGGACGGCCCGAGCAGTCTAACGTTCACCTACCAGTGGACGCGCGATGGGTCTGCCATCAGCAGCGCCACCCAGGCGACCTACGTTCTGACGCAAGCCGACGTCGGGAAGGCCATCACTGTCACCGTGAGCTGGACCGATGCCGGCAGCACCGTGGAGTCGCTCACCTCTGCTGCAACGTCGAACGTAGCGAACTTCAACGACGCACCGACCGGGGCCGTCACCATCACCGGGATGGTGACCCAGGGAGAGACACTGACCGCAGACACCAGCACGATCTCCGACCCGGACGGCCCGAGCCGTCTGACGTTCACCTACCAGTGGAAGCGGGGCGGGTCTGCCATCAGCAGCGCCACCGGCCGCACCTACACCCTGACGCAGGCCGACGTCGGGGCCAAGATCACCGTCACCGTGAGCTGGACCGACAGTGGCAGCACCATGGAGACCCTCACCTCTGCTGCGACAGCGAACGTGGCGAACACCAACGACGCACCGACCGGGGCCGTCACCATCACCGGGATGGTGACCCAGGGAGAGACACTGACCGCAGAGACCTCCGGTATCTCCGACCCGGACGGCCCGAGCAGTCTAACCTTCACCTACCAATGGAAACGCGGCGGGGCGGACATCAGCAGCGCCACCGGCCGCACCTACACCCTGACGCAGGCCGACGTCGGGAAGGCCATCACTGTCACCGTGAGCTGGACCGATGCCGGCAGCACCGTGGAGACCCTCACCTCTGCTGCGACAGCGAACGTGGCGAACACCAACGACTCGCCGACCGGGGCCGTCACCATCACGGGGACGGTGACCCAGGGAGAGACACTGACCGCAGACACCAGCACGATCTCCGACCCGGACGGCCCTGACAGTCTGACGTTCACCTACCAGTGGACGCGCGATGGGTCTGCCATCAGCAGCGCCACCCAGGCGACGTACACCCTGACGCAGGCCGACGTCGGGGCTCCGATCACCGTCACCGTGAGCTGGACCGACAGTGGCAGCACCGTGGAGACCCTCACCTCTGCTGCAACGTCGAACGTGGCGAACGTCAACGACCCGCCGACCGGGGCCGTTACCCTCACCGGCACGGTGACCCAGGGAGAGACACTGACCGCGGTGACCAGCACGATCGTCGACCCGGACGGGCCGAGCAGTCCGACGTTCAGCTACCAATGGAAACGCGATGGCACTGCCATCGTAGGCGCCACCAGTGGAACCTACATTCTGACGCAGGCCGATGTCGGGGCGGCCATCACCGTCACCGTGAGTTGGACCGATGCCAGCAGCACGGCGGAATCTCTCACCTCTGCTGCGACTTCGAGTGTCGCGTTATCCGTTAAAATCACCGGTGTGGTCCCGCACACTACCAAGATAGAGGGCAACAAAATCACCGCAGAGGTGATCAACGGGGCGGGGGTGCAGTTGACGCTGCCGGCCGGGCACGGGGTGACCAAGGTGGCGTTTGCGGTGCCCCGCGCCCGGCCGGCGGCGCCGGCCGGGGTGACCTTTGGGGCCGAGCCGGCCTCCCTGGAGATCCGGCTGGACGCGCCGCTCGCCTCAGCGGCCACGGTCTGTCTGCAGCAGCCCGCCGGGCTGTCGGGGACGCTGTTTGTGTATCATCTTGCCGATAAGGCCCAGACGTGGGAGAAACTGTCGCCGGCAGCGGCGCCCCGCGGGTATGTCTGCGGCGAAACAGGCAGCTTTTCGGTGTTTGTCGTGGGGTCGCCCCTGCCGGGTTTCGGGGCAGCCTCGATTGAGGAGTACAACTGGACGGTTGGCGAGGCCGTTGACGTGCGGCTGCCGGCAGCCACGGGGGGAGACGGGCCGATCACCTACCGGCTGAGTCCGGCTCTCCCGGCGGGGCTCAGTTTTGAGGCAAAGGCGCGCACCATCACCGGCACGCCCACGGAGGCGGTGGCGAAGACGCGGTTCACCGACACGGCCACGGACGCCGATGGCCAGACGGGGCAGTTGCACTTCAGGGTGACGGTGCAGGCTGCTGAGGTGACGCACCGTTCCCGGGCGCTCACGGTGGCCCTCGCGGCGTTCGGGCGGACAGCCGCCACCGAGGCGGTGGCCGTGATCGGGCGCCGGTTTGGGGCGCCGCCGGTTGGGAAGCCGGCGGTCACGGTGGGGGGCACGGCAGTCCCCGCCCTGGACGTCCGGTCCGTAGCGGGGGTGTTGGGCGGGGTGCTGGGCCTGACGGGAGCGAGCCGGGACTCGGCCGGCCGAGGCCGAGCGGCCGAGGGCCGGGTGGCCCCGAGCCGGTCCCCGCGGCTTGCGGCCACGGACGTGTTTGCGCGCAGCGAGTTTGCCGTGCCGTTGACCGGGACGAACGAGGGTGAATTGACAACGGGCTGGACCTTCTGGGGCACGGGGGCAGCCAGCGGCTTTTCCAGTCAGCTCCTGGAGACCGACGGGGCGGTCTACACGGGCTACGTAGGACTGGACTACCGGTTCGGGCAGAAGGGGCTAGCGGGCGTCGCGGTGTCGCACAGCGTGGGGGGCCTGGACTACGAGGTCGCGGGGGACTTTCTCCTGGTCAGCGGCGAGCGAGGGGGCATCCGGGGCGAGGTAGACCTAGCCATGACCAGCGTGCTGCCCTATGTCCACTACACGCCGTCTCCGGGGCTTGGGCTGTGGGGCCTCGCGGGCGCGGGCGTAGGGGAGCTGGAGGTGCAAGACGCCGCCGGGCGCGTGGAGACGGACGTTCAGTTGCTGCTGGCCGCGGTAGGCGGGCGGCAGGCGCTGACCACGTGGCACGGGATCGAGGTGGCGGTAAAATCCGATGCGTTTGCCGTGCGGGTGAAAGCGGACGAAGCCGCGGGGCTGGCGGCGGTGACCGGGGTGGCGCACCGGGCGCGGGTGGCGCTGGCGATGAAGACGGACGTCGCCCTGTCACCAGAGTCGGCCCTGCAGCCCAGTGTGGAGCTGGGGGGGCGCTGGGACAACGGCGACGCCGAGACGGGGATGGGAGCAGAGCTCAGCGGCGGGGTCGAGTATCAGCAGAGGTGGTGGGGGGTGAGTCTCGCGGCTCGCGGCCGGTATCTGCTGGCGCATCAGGCAACGGACTTTGAGGCTTGGGGCGGCAGTCTCGCCGTGAAAGTAGGAGAGGGGCTGGGGGGGCAGGGGCTGTGGGTGGCGTTCGAGCCGACGTGGGGCACCCCGGCCAGTGGCGTGGAGCAGTTGTGGGGCCGTGAGGCCGGGCCGGCCGGCAACGGGGCGCCCGCGGGCGGGGCCGTGGGCCGGCTGACGGCGGACGTTGGCTATGGGCTGGCCCTGCGCCGGCCTGGGTGGCGGGTCACGCCCTACGGGGGCGTCGCCACCGGGCCGGCCACCAGCCGGTATCGGCTGGGCGGCCACCTCCAGGTCCACGAGGCCATGGCCCTCAGCCTCGAGGGGATACAGCAAACCACCCTTGACAGCGCCACTGAGCACGGCATCGTGTTTTCCTGGACGGTGGGCTTGTAGGGAGGAAGGGGCCTCGGCCATCCCCCCCCACTGCAAGAGGTCGGCAGACAGCGAGCAGGGCGCCACGGCTTTTCAGGCAGGGCTGGATCTGACACAGGGGGGGGAATGCTCGAAACGTGCCGGTCTCTAGGGGGGTGCCTTTCTTGGGCTTTACACACTACACCAGTGTATCCTCGCCCAAGAAGACCTCCAGGGTGAGTTCATGCTGTCAATCCTGCTTCGCGTCCCGCTTTCAACCGAATCGCAGCCAAACAAGAAGGAGGAGGGATTAGGAGAGAAGGGCCCTGGCCTCTTCAAAGGCAACCCGACGAAACTTACGACGCCCGACACGCGTTCGATCAAGGACCGCCACCTCGAGACCTTCAAGGGACACGTTCTGATTCGTGGCGGTGTCAAGAGCCTTCATGCCATGAAGCAGGGCGGCTTGCAGATCCGGCATGCTCCCGCCCCCCTGCGAGCGACGGGCCGCAACCAACGCCTCGGCCCGTCCTCCGATGGCCACACATTGTTGTTCGTGGCAAATGGACCCATCGAACGCAATGCGATACAACTCCGTCTCCCGAGACCCGTTCCCGATTTGGGCTAACAGAATTTCGACTTCAAAGGGTTTCAGGTCTTGACTGAAAATCGTGCCCAGGGTTTGCGAATAGGCATTGGCCAACGCACGAGCCGTGACGTCTTCACGGCTATACAGAAACCCTTTTAAATCGGCGTGTCGGATGCCGGCCGTGCGCAGCTGTTCAAATTCACTGTATTGCCCCGCCCCCGAGAAGGCAATCGTATCGTAAATTTCCGAAATCTTGCACAATGAACGGCTCGGGTTGTCCGCTACAAACAACACGCCGTCCTGATATTCGATGGCCATGATCGATCGTCCCTTCGCAATACCTTTTTTCGCATACTCGGCTCTATCCTGCATCAATTGTTCCGGGGATACGTAAAACGGGAGTGACATTACGATTCCTGTTTCGAGCGCGATCGAGCTACCTGCTCGCACTGAGCGGCGACATCGGCTTCTTCAACATCTCGCACGCCTTGGGCATCCACGAGTTTGAGGGTGGGATAAATGCCGCGGAATACATCAGGGCCGCCGGTTCCTACGTCCTCTTCCGCGGCACTTAACAGCGCTTGCAGGGCCAAGGTGATCGCTTCCGCTCCGGACAGGTGTTTGCGAAACCGTTCTTTCACAGTCACACGGGCATCCTTTCCGCCAGACCCCACTGAATGATACTCCGTTTCTTCATATTTCCCGCCCGTGACGTCGTATCTAAAAATCCGGCCCTGGTTGTGTTTCACGTCAAACCCCACAAACAGCGGGATCACGACTAACCCTTGCATGACCATCGGCAAGTTCGCTTTGACCATGTGCCCTAACCGATTCGCCTTGCCTTCACAGGACAACGGCACACCATCCAGTTTTTCATAATGTTCCAGTTCAATGCTAAACAACGTGGCCATTTCCACGCACGGGCCGGCCACTCCAGCAATGGCCACGGCGGAATGGCTGTCTGTTTTAAACACCTTCTCCATTCGACGCGACGCGACTTGATACCCTTCGGTCGCGCGTCGATCGCCGGCCATGACCACCCCCGTCTCATACTTGACGGCTAATACGGTCGTCCCGTGCGTCAGCTGGGCTAGGAGCGTTCGGTGCATCTCATCCGCAGACCCCTGTCCCCCTGTCCCCCACCGCGCGGCGGGCGTCAGATCCGGCCTGGTGTGCGCAATAAAATCAAAAAAACTTGAGTAATGACTCGCCGACCTGTTTGATCCGATCCCTTCCATAGGCATCCTTATCACGATACCGGCGTTCCGCTCCTCCTCAGCCCATCCTTCTTTTACGCGGACAACCGATCCAGGAGTTGTTGAGCCGTCTCCACATCCTCCAACAACGCATTGGTCAAATCCTGAGTGCCTCTCCATGGATCCAGTAACGGCACTCGTTTGACGGAGGCATCTCCCACGTCAAAGAGCACCGAAGTCCAACTGGACCCATAAATTTGGTGAGGAAATTTCTGAAGACAAGCCCCGCGGAAACAGGCTCGAGTGCCCCGTGGCGCATGAAACTCTGCGCTGGCAATCGCTTCATCATCCAGCAACCGCTCAATACGGTGGCTCCGTTCAAGCGTATAATAGAGCCCTTTTTCAGGCCGAATATCATGGTATTGCAAGTCCATCAATGCGACACGCGGATCATCCCATCCACAGCCCTTCCGGTCCATGTACGACTCGATCATCTGTTGTTTCGCCACCCAATCAAGTTCCGCAATCAATTGCCTTGGATCCTGCTCGAGTTTATTCAGAACGGTTTCCCACCTCACCAGAATATCCTTTGTCGCAGGCGACAACTCGCGACAAGCATAAAAATCATGTGCGGCCCGGAGATAGGCGCGTTGGATGGCCAGTGCATTTGTCACCCCTCCCCTGGATAATTTCAGATCGGCCTTCATGGTGAGGTCACGTGAGACGATCTTGATGGCTTCTACGGGATTTTCCAACACGCATGAGGGGATGTCGGCGCCCTCGTCCAACATATGCGTCACAATCGCTGTGGTCCCCACCTTTAAATACGTGGACAGTTCCGCCATATTGGCGTCACCGACAATGACATGTAACCGTCGAAACCGCGCGCCGTCCGCATGAGGCTCATCACGTGTATTGACAAGGGGGCGTTTGACCATGGTGTTGAGATCCGCGATGCATTCAAAAAAGTCCGCGCGTTGAGAGATTTGATACTTCGTGCGCGCGGCCCCATTTTCAGATCCGACTTTCCCTGACCCTGCAAAGATGGGACGTGATACAAAAAATGGCAACAACGCCTGAAGAATCGCGGCGAATGGCACTGAACGGGCCATCAAATAATTTTCATGGTACCCGTAACTATTCCCTTTTCCATCAGAGTTATTTTTGTACAGCACGTACCTGTTTCCCCCTGCCGGACGATTCATGGCTTCCAAACATTTGGCGGCGATGAGTTCACCGGCCCGTTCATACGCGACCAGTTCTCGAGCCGTACTACATTCCGGCGTCGAATACTCGGGATGCGCTCCATCGACATACAGTCGACCGGCGTTCGTCAACAACTTATTGAGCGCACGATTATCCTCAGGCCCCGGCCGTTCACGGTCACCCTCGACTTCAAACCCTCGATCATCTCGCAGAGGATTTTCGTTCTCGTAGTCCCAAAGAGCTTGGGGGGTCATGAGAGAAGGGTAATAACTGATGAGTTGGAGGGAATCCTCAACAGGAGCAGACGTGTGGACATGGCGCGAGGCAACACCAAATTCGGTTTCTGTCCCAATAATGCGCTGCAAGGGCTCCTCATTCAGCCGTGAGCACGAGCATTAAAAGTAATGCCCGGCACTCACGGTTTCAATTTCGCGTGCGGCTTCCGAGCCAGGGGTGAGGGTGCGAACATGGATAATTTTTTCGCCTTTTTTCCCGGCGATGCGGGCCCAATCATCGGGATTCGTGGTATTGGGCAGATCTTCATGTGCCTTGAATTCGTCCCGAATAGCGCACAAAAGGTCTTCTTCTTTCAAGCCTTTTGCACCCGTGCTAATGGCTCGTTTCACCGCATTTTTTTTCGCTCGTGAGACCACCCCTTCGATAAGAGCGCCACTGGAAAAATCTTTGAAGTAGAGAGTTTCTTTTTCTCCATTGGCATACGTCACTTCCAGAAACTTATTATCTTCTGACGTGGCATACATCGACTCTACCGACGTCTCGAGAAGGTGCGACACAACCACATGACGATCCTGCGCATGCCGATCAAGTTCCTCTTTGGCAAACGGCAGATCGCTGGTGAGATATTTGGCAAAAATCTCGCGAGCACCGTGTTTGTCCGGTCTGGGAATTTTGACCTTCACATCCAACCGCCCCGTTCGCAAGACCGCCGGATCGATCAGATCTTGCCGATTACTCGCTCCGATGACGATCACATTTTTGAGCTTCTCGACCCCGTCAAGTTCCGCCAAAAACTGCGGAACGATCGTGGACTCAATATCGGAAGAAATCCCCGATCCCCGCGTACGGAATAACGCGTCCATCTCGTCAAAAAACACGACTACCGGATTGCCGGTTGCCGCCTTGTTTCGAGCTTTGGCGAATATTTCCCGGATGTACCGTTCCGATTCGCCTACATATTTATTCAACAGTTCAGGGCCCTTTACGTGTAGGAAGTAGCTTCGTATTTCTTTGCCGGATAAATGTCGCATTTTTCGTGAAATGGAATTCGCCACGGCCTTCGCGATCATCGTCTTTCCACACCCTGGAGGACCATATAACAGAATGCCCTTTGGCGGGGTCAGGCGATGCTCCCTGAAAAGATCAGGGTACAGAAAGGGTAATTCCACGGCATCCGTCACCTGCTCGACTTCTTTCGTCACCCCCCCGACATCTTTATATTGCACATCCGGCACTTCTTCTATCACCAATTCTTCGATTTCAGCTTTGGGGATTTTCTCAATGACATATCCCGACCTGGCATCATAGAGAAGATGGTCGCCAACGCTGAGAGACTCATTGAGTAACGGCTCACCCAACTCGACGATTCGCTCTTCATTATGATGCAATTGAATCAGAACCCGTATCCCATCAAGCTGATCTTTGAACGTCACCACTTGTCCTTGAGGGTCAAAGGCACGCGCTTCGATAATATTCAAGGCTTCATTCACAATCACTTCTTGCCCTTTTCGTAGGGTCGCACTCGCAACCGAACTATGCACGCTGACGCGCATTTTTTTGCCTGAGATGTAGACGTTGGCGCTGTCATCATCATTCAGACTACAGAAGAGCGCGTAAGAGGACGGCGGGGCCGTGAGTTTGGCGATCTCCGTGCAGAGGCTTTCAATCTGGGTTTTGGCTTCTTGGAGGCTGGCCGTCAACCGTTCATTTTGTTTTTGTGATTGCTGCAATTTCATGCGGGTTTCGTACAAATGCCGCATTTCGTTCTCCAAGGATTGGAGTTCTCCGCGAAGTTTCTCGATCTCCCGAGTCGAGTCTTCGTGTTTTCTCAATCCCATCGAATCTTCACCCTGCTCAATCACAAAAAAGAACGACCGGCAAAAGGCTCCTGTTATTTTCTCAACCTCTGAATCCCTTGTATTGATAGGGACAGACGACATGAGCCTCCCGTTCCCTCTCGGGGACTCCCGGAAAAAATTCTAGCACTGGTTTTCGGAAAGGGTCAATAGAAAGCAGACCTTCTTACCGTGAGATCCATTTGCGCAGTTGCGTAGAATATGTCGTCACAGCCTCGCGTGGAGACGAGGCTTGGAAAATTGAAGAAATGACCGCAACGCCAACGGCACCGGCCTCCATCACGTTCTCCACGCGAGAAGGCGTCATCCCACCAATCGCATACACGGGAATTGTACAGTGCCGACTGGCTTCGCGAATGGCGCGAACACCTAACGGGGGGCCATATTCACGTTTTGAGGGTGTCGCATACACCGGCCCGAGCACAACAAAGTCCGCACCTTCTTTCTCGCTTTGAAGCGCCTCTTGGGCAGAATGGACCGACTTCCCAATAAGATAATCAGGGCCCAAACATTTTCTGGCCTCTTTGATGGGCAGGCTGTCTGAGCGAAGGTGCACGCCTGCGGCCTGAGTGGCAAGAACCAAGTCCACGCGGTCATTGATCAAACACGGAACACAAAAGGGATGGGCCATGAGGTGAATGGCCTTCACAAACCGTAGCAGCTCTCGGGATCCAAGATCTCTTTCCCGAATTTGTACCATCATCCCTTGTTCAGGGATGATGTCTCTGAGGATCTGGAGACAACCAGCCTCTCCGGTTTGGTGCCGGTCGGTGACGACATACAAAGGGGGAAGACGACTCATTGTCACAAACACGAAAGGCCTCGACGGTCACCCTTGTCATCCTGCGCAGAATGCAACAGCCCTCCTTACAAAGGAGGAGCAGGGCGGAAATGACGTCAGGCTATAACATACCTTCGATCGGACTACTCGCGGTGGCATAGAGTTTTCGAGGAATGCGCCCGGCTTGATATGCTAACCGTCCAGCTTCTACCGCGTACTTCATGGCCTCAGCCATGACAATGGGCTCTTGTGCCTCTGCGATCGCGGTATTCATCAATACCGCATCTGCCCCGTATTCCATGGCCAACGCCGCATCGGAAGCGGTTCCCACTCCTGCATCGACAATCACCGGCACGTTCACGGTTTCAAGGATGATTTTCAAATTGTAGGGATTGCGTATTCCTAATCCAGAACCAATCGGGGCCGCTAACGGCATGACCGCCGGACATCCGATATCGACAAGCTTTTGGGCCACGACAGGATCGTCGTTGGTATAAGGCAACACCACGAATCCTTCCTTTATCAATATTTTTGCGGCTTCAACGAGTCCGGCGGTATCAGGAAATAAGGTCCGCTCATCGCCGATCACCTCGAGCTTCACCAAATCCGAGACCCCGGCTGCCCGGGCCAACCGAGCATAGCGCACTGCCTCGTCCACCGTGTAGCACCCTGCGGTATTGGGAAGAATGGTGTATTGCTTCGGATCAAGATAATCAAGAAGATTCTCGGAATTTCCGTCCGTGATATTGACTCGACGTACGGCAACGGTGACGACATCCGCGCCAGAAATTTCAATGGCTCGCTGCGTCTCAACAAAGTCCTTATACTTTCCCGTCCCGACCCACAAACGGGATCGGAACTCTCGCCCGGCTATGGTCAAACAATCGTCACTCATGGCCTCTCTCCATCTCTTAGAACCACCATACTCGACGTCTTCCTCCTCTTTTCAATTTCGTGGTGACACGCGAAGAAAAAACAAGCTGGATTCCCGCTAACAGACGGTGGGAATGACACAGGGGCAAGGGGCGCCCCCTCCGATAAAGCTCATAATTTCAATGCGGTCACCTTCTTGCAGCATTCGGGCATCAAACGCCTGTTTTTCGAGAATTTCAAGATTGATTTCCACCGCCACTTGTTCGGCATTCAGTTGCAAATCTTGGAGGAGCCCCGTCACATTCATCTCCGCACGCACGTTACGTGAATCACCATTAACTTGAATGTACATGCGTGGAGTTTCTTCGAAAACCTTCTGCCCAGTCACGCTCCGTTCGCTCTGCAACGTCTCGCCGATCACATAGTTGCATCCTACGAAAGCCTCTCAAGCCTTGTCAATTTGGGAACGTGGCCTTTTTCCAGCTGCCCAGAAGCGAGGGGACCTATCATCGCTAAGCACAATCTTTTACAATAGGATCACTTCATATTCTCAAACGACTTCGCCGTATGCCAACGATCCACGATTCGAACGACGCCCTCGCCAACCTCTTCCTGTCCATGGCAGCGTTGTTGAAGAACAATGGAGCAAACCCTTATCGGATTCGGGCCTATCAACGAGCAGCCGACACGATCGCCAACTTGGAGGATCCCATTGCCGAGCTTGCTCATCAAGGGGCTCTCCAAACCCTTCCCTGCATTGGGAAAGACTTGGCGATAAAAATTCAAGAATACGTCGAGACCGGCACCATCAAGGCCTATGAAGAACTCACAACACCCTTGCCACCGGCAATTCGTCCATGGATCCTTCTCCCCGGCTTTTCCGAACCCATTGTGCATGATGTGTATTATCGACTCGGCATTCAGACGCTCGACGATCTGGAGACACTTGCCCGCTCTCATCTGCTCAGAACGCGACCGGGAGTCAGCGCGACCGCGGACGAACTGCTCGCAGCTATTCAGAATTTACGTGAACATTCGACGAGTGATTGACCCTACGGCCAAGCCTTTGATAAGGTCGCCGGCAGAAAAGAGCGCCGCGCACCTTCTTCCACCATGCAAAGACGAAATAACGAGCAATGGCCGTATCTGCGTTTGCGATGATTGATGTGGCAGGAGATCACACGAAAAGTGCGTATAAAACGATCACCCGCATTCCCTGGGTGAAGAAAGTCGATGCCGTCACCGGTCCTTATGATTTAGTGGTCCAAATTGAAGCGGAAACGCTAGAGGCCCTCAACGAAGTCGTCCTTTCGCGGATACGCGGTGTGGACGGCGTCACCAAAACCACGACCGCTATTGTCCTCAACTTGTGACCACCCTATGCCGATTCAAGGGGTGCAGGTCTTTGAAGACGTTCCACGTCTTGAGTAACTCGATAGCCTTTTGAAGCTGCACGTCCTTTTTCATGACCGCTTCAAGATCTTTTTGCGGATCCGGATCATTGCCCAATGCCTTGGCCGAGGAAGGGCGGACATCCTCTTCCGGGGTGGTCGCCGTGGGCTCTTTCTGCTCCTCACCCAAGGTCATCGGTTTTTGCTCCACCACGATATCCGGTTTGACTCCAACGGAATGGATCGACTCGCCACGGGGCGTATAGTATTTCGCCGTCGTCAGCCGCAGTCCTGACCCATCTGACAACGGAAGAATAGTCTGAACGGAACCCTTTCCAAACGTTGTCTTCCCCAGGATGACGGCTTTCCCCCAATCTTGCATCGCAGCTGCGACGATTTCTGACGCACTTGCAGAGCCCTGGTTGACTAAGACAATCATAGGATATTCATCGGGATCCATTGGCGGGCGGGCACGATACTCATCTTTCCGACCATCACGGCCCTTGACTGAGACGACTAATTTGTCAGACTGCAAAAATTGCTCGGAGACCCCAACTGCCGCGGATAAGAGCCCCCCGGGGTTATTGCGTAAATCTAAAATGAGTCCTTGAGTGCCTTCGTCGCGCAACTTCACTAATTCGCGGCGAAGATCTTGGGGCGTGGATTCTTGGAACTGAGAGATCCGCACATAGCCGATGTGATCATCAACGATCCGGGATCGGACACTGCGAATCTTAATCGTATCCCGAATCAAGGTGAAGCTCAGCGTTCCTCGGGCCCCTTCTCGCTCTACCGTCAGCGTGACTGTTGTTCCCTTGGGACCTCGCATATGTTGAACCGCTTCCATCAGCGTGAGGTCTTTCGTCAGTACCTCATCGACTTTCAAAATAATATCTCCGGTTTCTATGCCGGCCGCGTGCGCGGGTGTTCCTTCAATGGGAGCAATGACGATGACACGATGAGCTTTGATCCCAATCTGGATGCCTAATCCCCCAAATTCTCCCTTGGTTTCCACCTTCATTTCTTGATACATCTCCGGGGTCATGTACGCGGAATGCAGATCCAACGTTTTGAGCATGCCGCGAACAGCCCCATGAACAAGATCGTTGGTCTGAACCTCTTCGACGTAATGTTTCTTCACCTGAGTCAGAACTTCAGCAAAAATTTTGATCTCTTCGTAGGATTCACTGGCATAGCCTGTTTTTTCTAGTCCTTTTCCAATCATCAACCCTACGACGAGCGCACCGAACACAATGAGCCCGGAAACCCATGTTATTGAAGAGCGTCCCTTTTCCATATCGACATCCTAACTCTGGTTAAAAAGACAATGACAATCGTTGTACTACCTGGGCCTCTCGAATCTTATTCCGCATCACGATAATCGTAAAATAGTCCAGAGAAGGCCCAGGCCTTCGTGCTGATTCCAGACAGGCTCACCGTTTGACCAACCACCCCAACGGGTTCACCGGCTTGGTTCCTTTCCGTAACTCAAAGTATAAAATGGTTCGATTGGTCAAACCGGAGGACCCTGTTTTCCCAAGAACGTCTCTTTGGGCAACGGCTTCCCCCTCTTTCACCAGCAACTTGGAGGCATGCGCATAGAACGTAAAGTAATTATTGCCGTGATCCAGAATGACCACAAGTCCATATCCTCTGAGCCAATCCGCATAGACCACATCCCCGTCTGAAACGGCCAAGATAGCCGTCCCTTCCCTTGTGGCAATTTCAATCCCTTTCCTATTCATAGACGTATCGAACATCGGGTGCCGTTGCCGCCCAAACCCTCCCACGAGATCGCCCTCAGCGGGCCACAACAACTCACCCCTTTGAAACGAATCCGGCGTGCGTTTCTTGATTCCCGCGGCGTCATCCAGTTTTTTGAGGAGGGCATCTTTTTGGTTTTCAACCTGATCAAGCGTGAGCAGCGTTTTTTTAAGGCTCGCTAAGACAACACGTTTTTGAGACGTGAGGTCTCGAATCCCGTCCATTGTTTTGTCAACTCGGCCTTTCTGTACTACCAACGATTCATGTTTTTTCGCCGATTGCGCAAGAAGTTGTTTTTTTTGAACTTCCTTGCGTTGGTATTCCTCAAATAAGCGGCGCTCCCTCGTCGCAAGCAAGGAAAGACACCGTAGCCGATATTGAAATTCTGCATACGAATGGGCCGTCAATAATGGTTGAAACCAGCCGGCCTGTCCTTCCATATAGAGCCGTCGTAGACGAGTGCCAACCACGGCCTTTTTCTCGTTCATCTTGGATCGAAGCGTAGTTAACTGAGCGCCCATCTTGTTCAGTTCCCGGTCAATGGTGTTTAGTTTCCGATTGATTGCAGCAGCCTCTCGCCGTTCTTTGTGCAATCGACGATCCAGCCGCTCAATCGATTGCAAGACCGCATCATGTTTTTTTCGTGACCGATCACGCTGTTTGCTGGTTTTCTCGATTTCCTGCTTTAACTGCTCCAGGGTAAATTTTTCTTTCTCAATGTTGTCTTGGATTGAAGAAGGTTGGCCCAACACCCATTGAGGGGCGAGGAGTCCGGCCGACATCCCAAGAGCCGTCACGAAGAGCAAGTGCCTCATCACTTTTTCGCTTTCATTAACCCGAATACTGAGAGCAAACTGCTCCCACATCCTAACAGCATACCGGCCAGAATCAAAAAAACGGACATCGGCTCGGGGAAAAACGTCAGAATATGTTCCAACCCACGAAACCAGCCTGACGCCTTGAGTTCTAATCGCAAATATTCAAACGTCCCTTTCAACAAACCGAGGGACAGCGTGCCTCCCAAGGCTCCCAGGATCGCGCCTTCGATCACGTAGGGGACGGCAATGAACACACTCGTCGCGCCGATCAATTGAAGGATTTCAATCTCCTCTCGTCTCGTATGAAAGGACAACCGAACCGTATTCGCAATAATCGTCACGGTGGCCACGGCCAGAATCGCCCCAATCACCACCGCCCCTAATTCAAAGGAATCGACAAACAGGGCCAAGTCCTCAATCCAATCCTGGTTGTACCGCACGTGGGTCACGCCGGGAAAGTGCCGGACGCGCTCCGCAAACGCCCCCATGGATTCGGCATCCTGAAACCGTGGAGACAATTTGACGACAAACGACGCGGGGAGCGGATTGGTGCCCATCCCATCCAATAATATCGATTCATCGGGAAACTGTTCATGAAATTTTTGAAGCGCCTGTGCTTTCGACACAAAGGTGATGCCCGTGGCTGCCGGTTCACTGTCCAGACGCTGGTTCACGCCGGACATGATCTGCGTTGAGGCCTCGGGATCGACGTAGACAATCACTTCAATGTTGCTCTGCAGTGATTCGGCAAGATTGTTGAGATTGAGGTACAACAACAAAAAAACGCCAAAGCAGGCAATGGTAAAGGCCGTCGTGACAATGCCAATCACCACGCTCCCTCGATTCACGCGGAGATTGGTCATGGCTTCCAGGAGTAAATGCAACGACCGCATTACGATCTCGCCCCCTCATCAGACACGATGCGACCTGCTCGCAAATGCAAGACCCGGCCCTTGATCTGCTCAACCACCCCTCGGTTATGGGTAGCCAAGAGAATCGTTGTCCCCTGAGCATGAATCGTTTTAAACAATTCCACGATTTCGACTGTTAATTCTGCATCCAAATTTCCTGTCGGTTCATCGGCCAACAACAGAATGGGGCGGGTCACGACAGCCCGGGCAATAACGATTCGTTGTTGCTCGCCGGCCGAGAGGACACCCGTGTGTATCGCCTGTTTGTGATCCATTCCTACAGCCTTTAAGGTTTCCCCCACTCGTTTCCGCGCTTCGCGTCTTTTTACGCCTTGAATAATGAGCGGCAACCTCACGTTTTCATATACGGTTTTATTCGGAAGCAACTGAAAGTTTTGTAGCACAATACCGATTGTTCGACGCAGACGAGGGATATCACCTCCACGTAACCGAGCAATATTGCGGTTCTGCACAAGAATTTGCCCTGCATCAGGAACCTCAGCGCCAAAGATCACCTTGAGCAGTGTGGTCTTTCCCGCACCACTCGGTCCCGTCAGAATGACACATTCACCTTTGGCGATCCGAAACGAGACACCATCAAGTGCCGCATATCGATCGTAGAATTTGGAGACACGGAACAACTGGATCATAGGGACAACGGCTCAGCACGGCAAAATCTTTCCAGGTCCTCATGGCAATATTCAGTGCGCTTACCAACGCCGATCATCGCCGGACACCTCAAAGGCATTTTCAATATGTTCAAGAATGGGAGCATCAGGAGTTGCCGCATCATAGAAGAGCACGTCAAACCGACAGGGCTGATTTTCCAAGCGATGGTGCGCAAGATATTGAGCAGCTAATTGAATGAGTTGTTGCTCTTTTCGTGCCGTCACCGCATGAGACACGCCTCCGTAGTGATCCGTTCGGCGAGCTTTGACTTCGACAAAGATCAGCGTCTCCCCCACCCGGGCGATAATATCCAACTCTCCACGACCGAGCCGAACATTGCGATCAAGGATCCGATACCCTTGTTGGCGAAGAAACTGTTCGGCAGCGGCTTCGGCTTCCTTGCCTAAGATCTGTGGGGTGAGGCTCATACACCCTCCTGAGGTGTCGTCAGACAACTGCGCACTGGACCAAAACTGTGCCGATGGGCCGGACTTGGTCCAAACTGACGGAGCAAGCGGAGGTGCTCCGGCGTTGGATACCCTTTATGAATATGGAACCGATACCGAGGATCGCATTGGTGGTATTCACACATCATTCGGTCACGGAAAACCTTGGCAAGAATTGACGCCGCGGCAATGGAAGACGAAAGTTGGTCGCCTTGAATGACAGACCGGTGAGGAATAGAAAAGTCAGCACCTGTTAATCCGTCGATTAACAAAAAATCCGGTGAGACACGCAATTGATTGATTGCCCGCTGCCAAGCTAGACGAGTCGCTTGGAGAATGTTGAGCGAGTCAATTTCGGCTTCAGACGCGACGCCAATTCCCCACGCCATCGCGTACTTGGTAATAACCGAAAAGAGCGTGTCCCGTTCCGTGGGACTCACCTTTTTGGAATCATCAAGACTTCGCAACGAAAAGCGACGGGGCACAATCACGGCTGCACCGACAACCGGCCCGGCCAGAGGCCCACGCCCAGCCTCGTCTAACCCTGCGACCCGTCGATACCCACAGGCCCGTGCATCCTCTTCGAGATCGCACGTGGGTCCTAAAGCTCCCAACCCTATGGCGTCATTGGTCAACGTCACAAGACCAACAGAGAATCACATCGGATTATTGGACCGCTTCTTCGGCTGAAGCCGCTACGCTTGCCGTAGCCGCAGGCTTGCCCTTTGCGGCCTTTGTTCTGCTTGCGGTTCGGGAAAACTCTCGTTCGGCGACTTTGGCTTGCTTCCCCTTTTTGTCACGCAGATAGTACAACTTTGCTCGCCGGACTTTCCCTTTTCGTCTCACGTCGATTTTCGCGATATTGGGAGAGTTCACAGGGAACACTCGTTCCACCCCCACCCCATAAGAGATTTTACGAACGGTAAACGTCTCGCTGATTTTCTTGCCTTTTCGAGCAATCACGACGCCTTCAAATACCTGAACCCGTTCTTTCTCCCCTTCGATCACGTTCACATGCACACGAACGGTGTCCCCAATTTCAAACACCGGGACGGAGTTCGTCGGGAATGTTTGCTCTAGCCGTTGAAGCCGATTCATGATGGTCATCCTCCCCCTTCACTCACTGACATGACTTGTTCACATTCTTGAGAAATATCTGACAATAATTGTTGATCTTCTTGGGTTAACGACTCCTGTCGCAACAAATCGGGCCGTTTGCCATACGTGTTCCGCAAGGCTTCTTTGCGACGCCACCGTCGAATGGCCTCATGATTGCCTGACCGTAAGACGTCAGGAACCTGGCACCCGCGAACCGTATGCGGCTTGGTATAATGGGGAAAATCCAACAAGGGTTGGGAAAAGGAGTCCTGTTTCACCGACGCGGGATCACCCACCACCCCGGGAACCAATCGGACAGCCGCATCGATCATGACCAAGGCCGGCAGTTCCCCTCCCGTCAGCACGTAATCACCAAGAGAAATTTCTTCAGGCTCTAGCCAAATCATCACTCGTTCGTCAAGGCCTTCATAATGACCACAGATCCACACCAGCCATCGCGATTCTTGACTCAACTCTTCGGCAAGCCGTTGCGTAAAGGGCAGCCCTTGAGGTGAAGGCACGATAATCCGTAATTGACTCCGCTCTTGGCCCAACGCCTCAACCGCCCGGAAAATAGGCTCAGCCTTCATGATCATACCGGATCCGCCACCGTAGGGCGTATCATCAGCCACTCGATGCCGATCATCACTGAAATCACGGAGATTATAGACGCGAATCGAAACCAGCTTTTTGTCTTGCGCACGCTGCACAATGGAGTGCGACACGACGTTTGCAACCATTTCGGGAAACAATGTCAGAATTTCACACTGCATCGTCACCAGCCCATTCCGCAGTCGGTGCGACGGTCATGACGCCTCCGGCGAGGTCGATCGAAGAGATCCATTTTCGCAGAGCGGGCAAGAGATACTCTTTGTTTGCTCTGCGGATCACAAACAGATATTGATGCGGTAAGGCCACCACTTCCTCCAACGTTCCGAACACGTTGCCCAACTCATCTTTCACCGTTAACCCGATGAATTCAAATTGATAATGGTGACCTTCAGGCGCAGGGGGAACCTCCTCTTGGGGAATTTTCAACCACGCCCCGCGATAGTCCCCCACCTCCTCTGGCGTGGAGAAGGCCCCAAATCGCAAGAGATAGAATTGGCCATCTGGATGGACATCGGTCACCATCGTCACCAAGGTTTTGCCCGTCGGCAACTCAAGGGTCACCTCCTTAAGATTCTCGAACCGATTCGGAACGTCCGTGAGTGAAAGCACCCGCGCCTGTCCTCTCACCCCAAAGGATTTCACCAGTTTCCCAACAGTGACCATATTTTCCATCGACCGGACTTTTCTCTCAGGGGAAGTAACCCCGCATCGAGCAACGCGCTTAGGCGTTCGTCTTCTTTTTCGATTCTTCGAACGTCTTCAAAATTCCGGACCGCCGAAGGAGTGTGCGAACGGTCACCGACGGTTGGGCCCCTTTTTGAAGCCAGTCCAACACACGATCTGACTTTAAGTTGGTGACGGCTGGTTCTTGTAAAGGATCATACGTACCGACGATCTCGAGGTACTTTCCATCTCGACGTGCTCTGGAATCCACGGCAACGACCCGATAAAAGGGCCGTTTGTGTCGCCCCATTCGGGTTAAACGCAAATGTACTGCCACGAGTATAAACCTCCTGTGAAGTAAGTTTTTCCCAAAAGCCAGTGATTATACTTGGTTGAAGATCAGAAATACACCCTAGCCTGATTTCTTCTCACACCTAGTCGTTGCCGCGATGCGACACGCGCCATTCCGACAAGTCGTGCGCCCGAGAACTTCACCCGTCAGAAAGAACACCGGGCTAGGGGGATTGAAGGGCACGAATCAGCTTTCGCCGTTTCTTGAATTTTCCTAACTTCCCCTGTTTCCCAAGCTTTCCACCAACCAGGGACTTCAACATGTTTCGTGCCGTGAGGAATTGCTTGATGAGCCGATTGACCTCTTGAACAGAGGTTCCACTCCCCTTGGCCACGCGTTTCTTACGCCTGCCGTTTATGATCGCATGATCCACACGCTCTGCGGGTGTCATCGAATCGATAATCGCGACCATCCGCTTCATTTCCTTTTCCGGCAGCTCATGGCTCGCCCCCGGATTCATCATCGACTTCAGCTTCCCGGCCCCAGGCAGCATGCCCAGAATTTGCTCCATAGACCCCAGCTTCTTGACCTGTTTCATCTGATCTCGAAAATCTTCAAGGGTCAGGGTATTGCTCGAAACCTTTTTTTGCAACGTCAAGGCTTCTTCTTGCGAAAAGGATTGTTGGGCCTTTTCAATCAGGGACAACACATCACCCATCCCCAAAATCCGAGCGGCCATACGATCAGGATGAAACGGTTCCAGCGCATCGGATTTTTCACCGATGCCAAGATACTTCACCGGCTTCCCGATAGCCGCCCGCATCGAAAGCAGGGCTCCCCCTCGCGCATCACCCTCAATCTTGGTCAAAATCACGCCAGTCACACCCACGCGTTGATCGAACTGCTCCGCCACATTGACCGCTTCCTGACCGGTCATCGCATCAGCGACCAACAAAATTTCTTGTGGCGTCACGGCAGCCTGTATGTCTTCCAGTTCCAACATCAATTCGCTATCAACTTGAAGCCGGCCTCCGGTATCCAGGATCACGACGTCATAGCCGTGATCCCGCCCACGACAGACACCCTCTGAACAAAAACGCACGACCTCTGGGCGAGTCGACAGCAGCCGGTCCGCACGATGAACCGGAACATCCATGTTGGCGCCCAAAGCGGTTAATTGTTCCGCAGCAGCAGGCCGTCTCGGGTCGGCAGCAATCAGTAACACGCGCTTTCCTTGTTGGGTCAACAACCGGGCGACTTTGCCACAGGTGGTGGTTTTCCCTGCCCCTTGCAGGCCCACCATCATCACAATAGTCGGCGGGTGAGAAGAGAGCGATAGGCCGGAATGTCCATGGCCCATCAAGTCGCGTAATTCTTCCCACACAATTTTGACGACTTGCTGCCCGGGCGTCAGACTTTCGAGGACTTTGTTGCCTATGGCTTTTTCCTGAACACGTCCAATGAAGTCCTTGACCACTCTAAAATTGACGTCGGCTTCAAGCAGAGCCAAGCGGACTTCCTTCAAGGCCTGGACAACGTCCTGTTCTTTGAGAACACCGGCTCCCCGAAGCTTTTTGAGCACGGCATCGATGTTTGCGGTGAGAGATGAAAACACGAAAACACTCCTAACGCTTCGAAAATACAAAGAAAATTTCGTACAGTCTAGTCAAGCCTTGAAAAGGCTGTCAAGAAAAACGCTTTCTTGACTTACTGGGAAGATTGCCGTATGTTCTTTTTAGTATTTTCCCTTATTTTTTGTTTTCCGAAAAATACGTCTTCTTCATTTCCGGTTTCAACGAGTGCGCAGGTGAAAAAATCAGGCTGGACGTTAATAGGGTTTATTGTCATCGGTGGTCTGCTGGGCGGAGTGTTAGGTGAACTTCTCACCGTTTTTTCGTCATCCGAGCTGATTCAAACCATTTTTGCACGATCGCTCTCCCTGGGCCTAGCCCCACCCCTTACTGTCGATTTAGTCTTGATCAAAGTCACCCTCGGCTTTCTCTTCAAAATAAACCTGCTCACGATCTTGGGTATTTTTCTCGGCATCTATCTCTACAAAAACATCTAGCAGGTAACAAGCACTTACCTGAGCGACAGCGAAGGAAAGGATCTGCTTGAAAGGCTCTCTCTTTTGGAAAGAGTGATTCTTTCGCCTGTGGCTCAGAATGACAAATGGGTAGGTGTAGGCGTTTGTAGGAGCCTGTTAGCGTATCGAGCCGCCCAACCGAAGCTCTTGCTGCCGCAACGTTCGAATCCGATCACGCAACTTCGCAGCCCGTTCAAACTCCAATGTTTTTGCCGCAGCTTTCATTTCCTGTTCTAAGGAAGCGATCATCGTCTCCATATCGGCTTCGGTGGCATAGACGGCTTCTTCCTCCGCAGCGATACTCACTTCAACGTAATCGGCCTCGGCAATGTGATATTCCAAATCATGAATTCGTTTCTTGATGGTCTCCGGCGTAATCCCATGCTCACGATTATACTCGGCCTGGATCTGCCGTCGCCGAGTGGTTTCCTCTATGGTGACCTTCATGGAATCGGTGATTCGGTCGCCATAGAGAATCACGGTGCCCTCGCTGTTTCGGGCCGCGCGCCCAGCGGTTTGAATCAACGCACGATGGCCGCGTAAAAACCCCTCTTTATCCGCATCCAACACGCCGACGAGCGCCACTTCCGGCAGATCCAACCCCTCGCGCAGCAGATTGATGCCGACCAGCACATCAAACACTCCCTTCCGAAGATCGCGAAGAATCTCCGCCCGCTCAAGCGTCTGGATATCGGAATGAAGATACCGAACCTTCAACCCCAACTCGTGGTAGTATTCAGTCAGGTCCTCAGCCATGCGCTTCGTCAAGGTCGTCACCAACACCCGAAAGCCTGTGGCAATGATCGCCTTCACTTCTTGCAATAAATCATCCACCTGCCCCTTCGCCGGCTTGACCTTGATCACGGGATCCATCAGGCCCGTCGGCCGAATAATTTGTTCCACCACGCTCTTGCCGGCATGCGTCAACTCATACGGCCCGGGTGTGGCCGACACATAGATGACCTGCTTCATGACTTTTTCAAATTCTTTAAATTTCAGCGGACGGTTATCCATGGCCGACGGCAACCGAAACCCATAGTCGACCAACGTTTTCTTGCGCGAATGGTCACCTTCGTACATCCCACCGAATTGAGGAACCGTCACATGGGACTCATCAACAATCAGCAGATAATCCTTGGTGAAATAGTCCAGCAGCGTCGGAGGCGGCTCGCCCGATGCACGGCCACTCAAATGTCGTGAGTAATTCTCAATCCCGTGGCAATAGCCCATCGCTCGAATCATTTCGAGATCAAACTTCGTCCGCTGCTCCACACGCTGCGCTTCAAGGAGTTGATTGTGTCGCCGGAAAGAGGCAATGCGTTCTTCCAGTTCTTCTTCAATTCCCTGCAAGGCCCTGTCGTATCGATCAGGAGCAATCACATAGTGACTCATGGGGTAAATGGGAATCTTGGAGAGTCGCCCGAGTGGCCGGCCGGTCAGCGGATCAATTTCAGAAATCGACTCAACGGTGTCGCCAAATAATTCTACGCGGATGGTATTCGAATCCGAGGCGGCAGGGAAAATCTCGATGACATCTCCGTGCGCCCGAAACATACCGCGCTGAAGCTTGACATCATTTCGGGAATATTGAATCTCCACCAATTTGGCGAGAATGGCTTCTCGTCGAATGCCCATCCCTTCTTCGAGGTACAGCAACATGCCATGATAGACCTCCGGTGAGCCCAAGCCATAGATGCAGGAGACCGAGGCCACAATAATAATATCGTCGCGTTCCAAAAGTGCCGACGTTGCCGCATGTCGCATCTGATCAATGGTATCGTTAATCGAGGCGTCTTTGGCAATATAGGTATCCGTGGAAGGAATATAGGCTTCGGGCTGGTAATAGTCGTAATAACTGACAAAGTACTCCACGGCATTGTGCGGAAAAAAACATTTAAACTCCTGGTACAACTGTGCCGCCAATGTCTTATTATGCACCACGATCAACGTCGGCTTCTGGACCGTGGCAATAACATTCGCCATGGTAAACGTCTTCCCTGATCCTGTAACACCAAGCAAGACCTGATGCGGCTTGCCGACGTTCACCCCTTCAGTCAACGCATCGATCGCTTGACGCTGATCTCCCTTCGGGGCGAAATCAGACTCTAAGGTAAAAGCAGCCATAGATGTCCGCACAACCTAAATGGGCCGAATAGGCACGCTAAAGAAGGCGGGAATAAGGAAGCACGATATCCTTAAATAATGGGGTTTCCTTGCTCCGGTCGCTTTACTAGGGCTATGGCAATAAATCCAGATATGTGCCACCGGACGACAATGAACACACTGAAGAAAAAATCGGCCATACGTAAACCTTCGTGAATTAATCAAAGGGCTGAGGCAAGTCTCTGGTTATCTTAAGTATTTGATAAGGGCAAAACAAGCTCAACACTTGGTCAAAGATGCTTCCTTGATCGTTGAGGCTAGTCTGTGAACCACTATGCGAATGAGTTTGTCTCTCCCACGCGACGGCCACAATCAAAACAGTCCGACGATCTCCCCCTCTGCCCCGACCCCCACGGCTTCAGCAGCCGGCACACGCGGCAGCCCGGGCATCGTCATAATATCGCCGGTCAACACGACGAGAAATTCGGCGCCCAATGCCAAGCGTGTTTCTCGAATGGGAATGGTAAATCCGGTGGGCGCACCCTTCTTGGCAGGATCGGTCGAAAAACTGTATTGGGTCTTGGCCATGCAGACAGGAAAGCGGCCATAGCCCCGGGTTTCCAATTCCTCAAATCGTTTGAGTACGGCTGAAGGAATCTCCGCATCATCCGCACCATAAATCTCTTGCGACACGATCCGGACTTTTTCAGCAAGCGGCAGGTCGTCAACATAGAGGGGATGAAAGTCGGCAGGCTCGTCTTGGATCGTCTTCACCACCAATTCCGCTAACGCGATGCCTCCCTCCCCTCCTTGGGCCCAATGATTCGCCAAGGCCACGTTCACTCCACAACCGGCACAGATTTCATGCACCAGGTCCAATTCGGCCTTGGTATCGCTCGTGAATCGATTAATGGCCACGACCACGGGCACGCCGAATTTTTTTATATTGTCCAGGTGCCGCACTAAATTCGGCAGGCCGTGTTTGAGTGCCTCAAGATTTTCCGTTGTCAGCTCTTGGGGATTGACTCCTCCATGCAGTTTTAAAGCTTTGACTGTTGCCACCACCACGGCACAGTCCGGCGTTAACCCTGCCTGCCGACATTTGATGTTAAAAAATTTCTCCCCACCCAGGTCGGCACCAAACCCTGCTTCGGTCACGACGTACTCCGCCAATTTCAACGCCGCCTTCGTGGCAACGACCGAATTACACCCATGCGCAATATTGCCAAATGGTCCACCATGCACAAAGGCGGGATTCCGTTCCAAGGTCTGAACCAAATTGGGATTGAACGCATCTTTCAACAACGCGGTCATGGCACCCGGTGCTTTTATATCGTTGGCAAAGACAAATTCTTTGTGCGGAATTTGTCCGACTTTGATGTTCCCCAACCGTCGTCGCAAATCGTGTAAATCCGTTGCCAGACACAACACCGCCATGACCTCAGAGGCCGCCGTGATGTCGAAATGCCCTTCCCTGGCAAAGCCATTCGCGGCAGCGCCCAACCCCGTGACGATTTGGCGTAACGACCGGTCGTTCATATCCATGGTCCGCCGCCAGGTAATGTACCTCGCATCCAAAAGAGGTTCATGCCTCCAATACACATGGTTATCCACCATCGCCGAGAGCAGATTATGCGCTGAGGTAATGGCGTGGAAATCTCCCGTAAAGTGGAGATTGATATCGGTCATCGGCACGACTTGGGCGTACCCGCCTCCGCATGCGCCGCCTTTCATGCCAAAACACGGCCCCAAACTCGGTTCCCGCAAGGCCACCATCACTTTTTTCCCGATCTTCGCCAAACCGTCGGTTAAGCCGACGGACGTCGTGGTTTTGCCTTCTCCGGCCGTGGTGGGCGTCATGGCCGTCATCAATATTAATTTCCCGTCGGGTTTTTCATGCAAAGCGTTGAGCACTGACAACGGAATTTTGGCTTTATATTTTCCATAGAGGTCCAAGTCCTCTCGATCAAGCCCTAATTTTTCCTTCGCCACATGCTCAATTGGTCGGAGGACCGCCTTGTTGGCAATTGCACTATTGATGTTTGTCTGCGCCATCTTTCACCTCAATCAGCACTCTTCACGTTTTTGACCACACGGCACCCGATTATTCAAAAAGCATAACGCGTCGGTCCACGCCTCAACAACCAATGGCTGAGACGAGACTACCGGTCTGCACGCCCCCGGGTCGTGGCCCAGGGCATGCTTGCTTGACCACGGTTTAGTATGTATGGGCAAATGAGTGGTTTATGTGGGAGATCGTGATGCAGCGTTGCTCTTTGGTTTTCAGCCTCATTGTCGTCTCAATGTTTGGGGTCAACAATGTCTTTTTTGTATCCGTGGCCGATGCCTTTGCGGACGGTGCCGAAAAATCCGTGCAACAGGACATCCCCTTCGTAACCGATCAAGGACCGGGTGCGCATGAAGAGGCACACCCCCCTGCTTTCCATCAAAGTTCTTCGCAAGAAGAAGCGTTGGTTTGGAAATCTCCAACGCACTGCGAATACGTTGTCGAGAACGGCGGTCGTCTGGCCGTTCCCGCTCCCGATGCACTTCGGCTTGGGACGTGGAATATCCGATGGTTCCCCTACGGCAGCCCACCTGCCCGACCGGATCGTTCTGCCGCGCCAACTGATTTAGGATGGTTGACATGCACCCTTGTGTGGATGCAACCGGATATCCTGGTCGTTCAAGAAAGCTTAACAACCATCAAGGCTCAGAACTCGTGGAATCGGGTTTTGAGAGCACTCGAACAACAAACGGGAGATGGTTGGCAATGGTCGGTTCAACAATGCGGAAAGCCTGATGGCCATCACGTGGGGATATTGTGGAATGCGAGTCGGGTGAGGCTCTCTGACATTCAGAGCCTCTGGCCCTTTAATCGCAGAGCCCTGTCCGCGCAAAACCCATGCGAGGGCGGACTCCGTCCCGGCCACTACGCGCGTGTTCAATCAACACACCGACAGGGTGTGGACTTTCATTTGGTTGGCCTTCACCTCAAGTCAGGCCCTACGGTCTTTGCGGTCGAAGATCGACACAGGGCACTCAACCGTATCGACACCACGGTTGCGCGCTTTCTCCAAGAAGATCAAGACGTGATCATCCTAGGCGATTTGAATACCATGGGTGCCGGCGATCATCATTCACGAAGATCTGAATTGAAATACCTCAGACGAATGGTGGCGAAAGAAACGCCTGGATTTGATGATCTTTCCTTGAAGCCTCAATGCTCGCATTATTTTCGCGGTCGGGGCGGTTGGTTGGATCACGTGTTGGTGGCAAAGGACATGGCCGAAGTGCGCACTCGGTCAGCGCGCGTCACCGGCTATTGTGCCGTGACGGGATGCCGGCGAATCAAGGGAAACTACCCGCTTGCCTATCGACAATTATCCGATCATTGCCCTGTGATCATCGAGATCCATAACCAAGACCGGGACTAAACGGATACCGAAAACGCCTGTGATGAACCACCCCTCACCCACACGATGTTCCTGGGCGACCAATACGCTCCTGATTCAGTACCATGATCATGAATGGGGCGTCCCCTTGCACGACGATCAGCAGTTATTTGAATTTCTCATACTTGAGGGCGCGCAAGCAGGGTTAAGGTGGAACACGATTTTGCAAAAACGCGAAGCGTTCCGAACAGCCTTTGATCACTTTGACGCCGCTTCAATCGCCGGGTACGACGCACGAAAAGTGCACCACCTGGCAAGCAATCCCGGCATTATTCGGAATCGACTCAAAATTCACGCGGCCATTTCAAATGCACACGCCTTTCTTCGCGTCCAAAAGGAAGTCGGAAGCTTTGATGAGTATATCTGGCAATTCGTCAAAGGCCGACCGATTCGCAATCGCTGGAAATCTCCGAAAGACGTTCCCTGTCACACACCGATTTCCGATGCCATGAGTCAGGACCTGAAACGTCGGGGGTTCAAATTCGTCGGCTCGATTATTTGCTACGCGTTCATGCAAGCTACTGGCATGGTCAACGATCATACGACCCATTGCTTTCGACGCCGAGCGATTCGCTAGCCGGTTCCCATGGCCCGCACCATTCATTGTGAACCCCGCCCTCTCGGGTGAGTGTCATTTGCCTGTACTCCGTATCGACTAGCAGTCTGCTGAATCGAAACCGCTCTCTTAAGGGAAACGAGATCCCTCCAAGAATTCGAACGGGTTCTCAAACAGGATGTCATACGTACGTCTCCGGAGCAGTTGAAGGACCGTTATCCCGACCAGAATAGGGATTCACGTAGACCAGACTGCATTCCACTTTGTGATCCCTCTTGGTGAATCAATTGTTTCATACTCACAATTCTCCTAGCCTTGGCTGGAGTTGATCAGGATCATTTTTCTCTTTTTACCTGGTCACTCTACCCACAATCAGCCTCTATCGTCATCAAAAAAAATCTTCTCGCCTTACGCTGCAGGTTATTCACCAACCTGTGCAGTCATCCACCATCTATTCACAGGTACTTATTGTGGATTACGTAAAACAAGCATCATAACTCATTGTTTTTATTTGAAACATGAAGAGTGCAATGATTCATCAACAAAAAATGGGGACAACATTGTGGATTAGTTTTGTACTACCAAAAAAAAGGAAAGGACAGAAGGCATTTCACCAATTTGCCTGTTTTTTGGGCATGGTGGCTACGTGATAGACACCACAAAATCTAGTGTGGGAAAAACCCTTGAGGGCAGGTACATAGACAAATGGCAGAGAGGTTGTCCATCGTAGCTTATTGCAGGCTTTCGTTGCTGAATCGGACGACCAATACGCCATCTCTGATGGTCACGAACACCGACGTCACACGGGGATCGGCAACTACGATCCGATTCAAGTCTTGAAGCGCCGCAGTGACACCATCCGGTACCGGGTGCTTGAGCCCCTCCCCACTCCAGAGCACATTATCAATGAGCATGACGCCTTTGGGAGATACCTTCTAGCTGGCCAACCACCATGTACGGGAAGCTCGACGGAATGATAGGGTTCCTCCCTGAGCCGACGACAGACATCCGATTCCGGCATCGAATGTTCCTCCGCATAGGCTTCAATATCAGGCGCAATGAAATCTTTCATATACTGCTCCTTTCTCTGGTTTTCTGTCATGAAGGGATAGAGACGAATCAGGTGTTCCCCAGGACCCTGCATTTTCACACGCCACCTTGCATTCAAACGTGGCGCTTTGTACAGTCCCCTTCTCCATCACCTATCGGAAACATTATTGGAGATGATCCAGCGTTGAATAACGAGAGTCACGTCTTATGCCCAACCCCACGCAAGCACTGATGACCTTAAAGTCTAAACTCTTAGAAATACAACACCTCAAGGATGCCGCAGCCCTGCTGTCTTGGGATCAAGAAACCTACATGCCGGCCGGCGGAGGTCAAACCCGTGCCGAGCAACTTGCCACGCTTCAGACCCTGGCCCACGCCAAGTTTGTGGCCCCCGAAATTGGAGACCTCTTATTGCACCATATTGATCCAACAACTGGTTTCGCCAACACCGACGCCGCTGGATTCGATGACGCATCCAAGGCCCTGCTTCGGGAAACCTGGCGTGACTTCAGCAGAGCCAAAAAGCTCTCCTCAGATTTTGTGAATCGCCTGGAGCGCGAATGTTCCCTGGCCCAGCAAGTGTGGGCCGAGGCACGCCGACGCAACGACTTCATGCACTTTCTCCCCAACCTTCGGACGATCATCGCCTTGAAATTTGAAGAGATTGACTCCAGAGGCTACGAGGATTCCCCCTACGATACCTTATTGGACACCTACGAGCCTGGAGCCACCGTGGCCCAGCTACAGCCCCTCTTTGCCACTCTTCGTGACGGATTAATTGTGCTTTTGAAACACGTCCAAGAATCCTCTTCGCCGCCGGATGATCGGATCTTGTTTCAAGCCTACGATAAAACACAGCAAGTCGCGTTTGGGAACCTGGTGCTCCACGGTATGGGGTATGACTTCAACCGAGGACGTTTGGATCTCTCCGCCCACCCCTTTACCACGTCTTTTCACCCCACTGATGTACGCGTGACAACGCGCGTCTTTGACAAGGATCTCTCCTCCTGCCTGTTGAGTTGCCTCCATGAGGGCGGACACGGTCTCTATGCTCAAGGCCTGCCCCAAGAGCAGTATGGTACCCCCTTGGGTGAAGCACTTTCTCTCGGCATACATGAAAGCCAATCACGGTTATGGGAGAACAGCGTGGGGCGGTCCAGAGCCTTCTGGACACATTTTTTCCCACTGCTGCAACAACACTTTCCGTCACAACTCGGGGCGGTGTCCTTGGACACCTTCTATGCCGCCTTGAATGCGGTGAAACCATCTCTGATTCGGGTGGAGGCGGACGAAGTTACTTACAATCTACACATTATGGTGCGTTTTGAAATAGAGTTAGCCTTGATTGAACAACGGGTCAAGGTCGAAGACCTGCCTGATCTGTGGCGGGAGAAGATGCAGGAATATCTTGGGATTGTCCCCAAACGCGATGCCGAGGGTGTGCTGCAAGACGTTCATTGGTCCCTTGGAGCATTGGGCTACTTCCCCACGTATACCCTGGGCAACCTCTATGCCGCGATGTTTTTTCAGCAGGCTTGTCAAGACATCCCTGCACTGGAAACCGAAATCCAACAAGGCCATCTGCTTTCACTCAAAGCCTGGCTGAACCACCACATCCATCAATGTGGACGGCAGTATTCATCCACCGACCTCCTTCACCGAATCACCGGACATTCGCTAAGCGTGGAGCCGTTCTTAGTATACCTCCGGACCAAAATCGGGGAAATTTACGGCTTCACCATCACTCGATGACCACTATGGCATCTTGTTCTGAACTCGGTTCGCCGGCCTCATCCACAAAAACTTCCCTCGCCTGACTGTCAAGATACAAAACTGTCTATCAAGGTAGACAATTCGTTGTGTTTCTCAGAACCACGCCTGCCGGACCAGCCAGAATGGAATGAACAAAAACCCCTTATCAATCAAATGCTTTTCCGAATAACTCGTTTTCTCGTTTTTTCGGCATGCTCTTTGCTTATAGACCAATCATTGGCGCTACTTTTTCCGTTCACGCCTTTCAAAGGAGGAATAACCATGAGACACATTCACCAACTGAGTCGGTCCTACTTCACACTCAACATGCTTGCGCTCATGCTCATCGTCAGCTTTTCCGGAATGGCCTTCGCGAGCGAGGTCAAGATAGATCTGAACGCCACCACTACCAAACAGCTTCAACAACTGCCGGGAATCGGTAAAGGGTTGGCTAAGCGGATTGTTGAATACCGAACCACCAATGGTCCGTTCAAGAGCGTGGAGGAATTAGTGAAGGTCAAGGGCATTGGCAAGAAAACGTACGCAAAGATGAAGGAACGCCTCATGATTGGGAACTCTGTCTCAGTACCTACATCACAGTAACTGGCGGATTGTTTATCGAGCATGCGGTGCTGGGAGCCTGCGGAGTTGGGTCAACATGGCCCAGCTCCGCTTTTATTATTCCCTCCGGTCATTCCCGTCCCTTCCCCCGCAGTTTCCCCAATAACAAATGCCGCGGACAAATTTAGCCATGTCCCTGGCCTTGACCCGGGAGGGGATCCAGTCGTGGACAGGCTCTCTCCCCCCTCTAGCATTCTCGACAGTTGTCATCGGGAATCCAGTCCATGTAGGGCCGCGCATCTTATGCGGCC
Organism: Nitrospirales bacterium; assembly: GCA_963422365.1. Taxonomy (GTDB): domain Bacteria; phylum Nitrospirota; class Nitrospiria; order Nitrospirales; family UBA8639; genus Bin75. Next base: position 1,620,291 of record OY729426.1, on the reverse strand, counting down.
AAGAAGAACGCACCATGAGCCTGCCCTCGACTTGATCAGGGGATGTCGCTGCTACAACAGAAAGAGACGGCGGTCAATCCCTTATTCTGTCAACGAATGCCTGTCCCCGACGTTTTTAATCGGAGAACTGAACACATACAGGAATGACGAGAGCCTGCTATGAGCCAAGCGCCCTATTCAGGAGAGACAAGGTTTTGGGAGAAACAGAAAATTCTCCGGTGACATCGATGCGGGAGGGGACTAGCACGATAGAATGAAACGGAATGTCCCGAACACACAATTTTTCTTCGGGTCGATCGATCACGCTGATTTCAAGGTCTTCCACGGATTTCGTGATCTCCCCCACCTCTTGAGGCCCATAGGTCTCCACGACGTCTTGCAGGATTTCCATAATTTGTTCGTTCGCCTCGCTTCCTGAAGCCATCTCTTCATCTAATAAAGGGATACACTCTTCCGCCGACCCAACGACATCAAAATTCTGCAACCGTTCTTTTTTACGCAGTGCCAGCAAATCATTATCGAGGTCTTTACTGAATGCCCCATAGGGGAACCGCATAAATTCATAATGCAATCCGCGTACCCCTTTTCCAAGCATTTGCAACTCAGCCAAAAAGACCAGCTGTTGCACCTTGACATCGCTGACCATGGAACATTCTTTGTCCTGGGCCAAGTGCAGCCCATAGACCAGCAATGTCCGATCAATAGTGATTTCCTGAGGTTTTCGCATAATGAGTGACTCGGGATGGGGGTGATCCTAACGAGCCACAAGAGAAATCGTCAACGCGAAGACTCCTACTTTCTCAAACATTCTCGGGATGCGCCTGTTTGCAAAATTCCTCTTCTTCGCCCCGTTCGATTTGCAGAGTAGAATGGGCAATGCCAAATCGATCATGCAAAGTATGCGAGATGTGCCGCAGAAACCTATTATCGGTGGAGATATGAGGGACGACCAGATGAACGGTCATGGCAACTTCCGTCGTGCTCATTGCCCAGATATGCAAATCGTGGACTCTGAGCACATCCGGCAGTCCAATCAGATAGGATTCGACTGCCCTCGGATCAATATTATCCGGCACTGAATCAAGGGCGAGGTTAACCGAGTCGCGTAACAAATCCCAGGTACCCACAAGAATAAGCGCGCTCATGAGCAGACTAATCGCAGGATCCAGCCACAACCAGCCCGTGGCCATGATGGCGAGACCCGCGATCATCACCCCAAGCGAGACTCCTGCGTCAGCCACCATATGCAAATGCGCCCCCCCCCCGAATATTGAGGTCGTGCTTGCGACCTGACAGAAAGAGGAACGCGGTCCACACGTTAATCACCACGCCGATACCGGCAACCATAAGGATCGTGACGCCACTGACCGGCAGAGGCGCGTCCAGCCGTCCAATCGCCTCCCAGGCGACAGCACCAAGTGTCATCAGCAACAGGATGGCACTCAGCAGTGAGGCGAAAATCGTCACCCGCCGAAAACCATAGCTCCGCCTCGGTGTGGGTTTACGGGCGGGCCAAGACACGAGCTCCCCAGGCCAGGAGGAGGCTCAAGACATCGCTCAGGTTGTGTCCGGCATCGGCCACCAGCACCAGTGAGTTCGTCACGATGCCACACCCCGCTTCAATAAAGACAAAGACAAGATTGAGTGACACCCCGATGGCAAAGGCTCGGTTGTAGTCGGCAGCCTGGTAGCGATAAGGATACGCCATGACAGCTTTTAAGGTAGCGAGAGATACGCATGGCTGCAAATACGGTCCGGGCAAGAGAGTCTCTTGCTAAAAAAAACTGTCATCACTCTCAATGACGTTCACTGCTGGCTTGACCCTTCGACCATATTTCGGTTTAATAGCTTTTCTATACACATGGGAATTTATTGGTATGGCAAAGCCCATCAAAGAACTCGAGATTCTCAAGCAACACCTTTCTAAAAACAGCCTTAAGCTGACCCGCCAACGTGAGAACATTCTCAAGACCTTTTTGAAGATGGAACACGTAACGGCCGAACAGATGTATCGGCTGCTCTCCAAGAAGAACCCCCATATCGGCCTTGCCACGGTCTACCGCACGCTTAAACTTCTGTGCGAGACCGGCCTCGCGCAAGAGCAACATTTCGGCAATCAGACTCAGTTCGATAATGTGGCCCACAAAGGGCACCATGATCATCTCATCTGCACGGTGTGTGATAAAATCATAGAATTCGAGAATTGCCAGATTGAAGCATTACAAGAAGAAGTCGCGAGAAATAACGGTTTTACGATTCATACCCATAAACTAGAACTATATGGGACCCCCATACAATTGCCGAAGGGTGAGTGCAAAAATTGCGGGCGAGACTTGATCGCCAATGCAAGGATAGAACGACGTTGAGACAACGGATTCGCGACAATCGTCTCATCATCTTCATTCGAAAAGTCTGTTTGTTCTTCGTGGCAGCCCTCGCCCTCCCGTCCTTGGGCTATGCCGGGGATACGCTGGTGGTCTACTCCGGCCGAGCCGAACGGCTCATTCAACCGGTACTCGATGCGTTTCAAGCCGAATCGGACATCAGCATTCAAATGCTGACTGCGGACAGCACGGCGTTGATCAACCGGCTTCGGATGGAAGGGGATCGGACTCCATCTGACGTCCTCATTACCAATGACGCCGGAACCTTGGAGCGCGCGCGTGAATTACAGCTGCTCCAAACCAGTACCATTCCTGACCTTGAGAAAAGCATTCCCAGCCGATTCCGGGCACCGGACAATAGTTGGATTGGCTTATCAGGTCGACTTTGGGTGATCGTCTATAACACCGCCATGGTCCACCCCGGCGATCTCTCCTCTATTCTGGATCTCGCCGACCCGAAATGGAAAGGTAACCTCGCGATTCCCAGTGCAGGCAGCGTCTACTTGCAGAACGGCGTGTCGGTTATTCGTGCAGTGAAGGGGAATGAGGCGACCACCACGTTCCTGCGAGGTTTAAAGGACAATGCAGGGTCATTTGTCTATGGGAAAAATCGGCAAATTGTGGCAGCCGTGGCACGCGGGGAAGTGGCCGCAGGTCTGGTCAATCATTATTATATTAACCGTCATCTGGCCCAACACCCCGATGCACCGATTGCCCCGCTGCTGACCGATCAAGGGAATCAGGGTATGGGCGTTATTCTCAATGCCGCGGGAATTGGCATCACTGCGCACACCAAACGCCTTGCGCAGGCTCAGGCCTTGATCCGATTTCTTATCTCTCCCAAAGGGCAACGCATGTTCGCGAACGTGAACAAAGAATATCCCCTGAATCCTCATGTGACGGCTGCGCCTGAACTGCTGCCGCTTCAGAGTGTTCAGGTGGCCCGTGTTCCTTTAAGCCGCTTGGCTCAACTCCGCGATCCCACGATGACTGTCATTGAAGACGTTGGACTCCGCTAACCCTTTTCTCCCACTGTCATCGCTCCGTTTTCGTTTCCCTTCTCCGCTTGTCCTGCTCGGCTTTTCCCTGGCCCTTGCGATCATGCTGCCGTTGTTCTACATCGCCTTTTCGGCCCTAACGGCAGACCCGGCGGTGTGGCGAAGACTCTGGGCTACACGGGTCCCGGAATTACTCTTCAACACGCTCTCCTTATCCCTTGGCGTCGCAGTCGTGAATCTGACCCTGGGAGTCTCACTCGCTTGGATCCTGACTCGTTATACCTTTCTCGGGTCCCGAATATGGGATTGGTTGCTGATTTTGCCCTTGTCCATCCCCTCCTACGTTCTGGCCTATACCTATACCTACCTGTTAAAACGCGGGGGCACGCTGGAACACGTCTGGCAAACCATGGCCGGAACAGACTCTCTTTTGTTTTCACCTTTTAGTTTTGCAGGCGCGGTTCTCATTCTTGCGTTGAACACGTTTCCGTTTGTATACCTGTTGGCTCGATCGGCTCTCAAAAATTTTAATATCTCCTTTGAAGAAGTCGCCCGCACGACCGGAGCCAATCGAGTGACGACGTTCTTCCGAGTGTCGCTTCCGCTCATCCGCCCATCACTGATCGCCGGACTTTTCTTGGCGATTCTCTACGTCGCTTCTGATTTCGGCGCGGTTTCGCTGTTGCGCTTTCAAACTTTTACCTATGCCGTGTACCAGCAAATGACCGGACGATTCGACAACACGGCAGCCGCCTGTTTGAGTCTGGTATTAGTCGCGTGCGCATTTATCTTTCTGTTCGGCGAACGGTGGTTCCGACAACGGAGCCGGTTTTACCAAACCACCGGCCGGTATCGAACACCGGTTCCTCAACCTTGCCCTCCCTTCACGGCTCTGCTGTTTACAGGCTATCTTCTTCTCGTGTTCGGAGCGGCCTTCGGCCTGCCGGTGCTTCTGCTCATTCAATGGACTGTTAAAGCCGCGTCTGCCGGTGAGATTTCTCATGAATTCATCGGATACGTGTGGAACAGTGTCTCGCTCTCGAGTATCACGGCCACGGTGGCCGTAATCTGTGGAATTCCCCTCGCCTATTTAGCGTGCCGACATCAGACCTGGACCAGTACTTTTTGTGTGCAAGGGGCGTATACCGGCTATGTGCTTCCAGGGCCGGTCGCCGCCCTCGCCGTATTCGTCTTGGTCTCGCACACCATTCCACAACTGTATGGCACGGTGCTCGTCTTGCTCCTGGCCTATTTGGTCCATTTTCTCCCGGCAGCACTGCAAGGCATGGAATCCACCCTTCAGCAGCTCACGCCGAATCTCGAAGAGGCGGCGCGAAGCCTTGGGGCTCGATCCCTTCGAACCTTTTTTCACGTGACCCTGCCGTTGGTGCGAGGTGGGTTTCTGAGTGCCTGGATCTTCGTGTTTGTCCAATGTATGAAGGAATTGCCGGCTTCACTCCTGCTGCGTCCCGTGGGATTCGACACACTCGCCGTCAGAATTTGGCTTGAAGCCAGTGAGGAACTGTATCAATTAGCTGCGCCTCCGGCCTTGCTGATCGTGGTCATTACCATTCCGGTCGTGTTATTATTGATGCAAAAAGATCGACAACCGACGTAACCTCACCGTGTCCACTCTGCCATGAGATCCGCTTTAGCAAATCCGGCAAGGAAGATTTTTCTTAGACGGATATGATGCCACGACCTCCCGACGACAAGCCCATTGTGCTCGAGATGAAAGACGTCGCCTGCTCGTATGAAGCCGACACCTTAGCGCTAGAAGGGATTTCCTTTTCGGCTCAGAAAGGTGACATTATTTGTCTGTTAGGGCCGTCAGGATGCGGGAAGACCACAACGCTTCGGGCTATCGCGGGATTTGAATCGGTGTCCGCCGGCGAAATCAGGCTGAACGGGGCAATCGTCTCGGCGACTGATCGGCACGTCCCCACCGAACAACGGCGGGTCGGCATGGTTTTTCAGGACTATGCGCTCTTTCCGCACTTGACCGTACAGGATAACGTGGGATTCGGGTTGCCGCATGCAACAGCAAACAACCGGAGGGGCCAAATTGATGAGATGTTGTCTCTCACAGGGCTTTCAGAACTTGCCCGACGATACCCTCATTCGCTGTCGGGCGGCCAACAGCAACGCGCGGCATTGGCACGCGCCCTTGCCCCCCAACCGGTGCTGCTCCTGTTGGACGAGCCGTTCAGCAACCTGGATCCGGATACGACTTGCCGCATGCGCATGGAACTCCTGCACTTGCTGAAAAAAACTCAAACCACCGCCGTTCTCGTCACGCATGATCATGAAGAAGCCTTTGCCATGGCTGATGACGTGGCCGTCTTGAATAACGGGAAACTCGAACAATTCGCAGCACCCGAAACCATATACCATCTTCCGGTTTCGCCCTTTGTCGCGGAGTTTGTGGGGCACGCCGACTTCATCCCTGGAACCATCCACGATTCTGTCGTCGTGACTCAACTCGGCACGTTCCCGATGCCGAACGGCTACCCGGGCGGCCCTGAAGTCGTGGTCATGATTCGACCGGATGACATCCAAATTTGTGGAACCAATAACGGAGACGGAACCGTTGAATCCCGGCAGTTTCGAGGCTCGGAGACGATTTATGGAATCCGCCTGGCTTCCGGCGATCTCGTTCATAGCAGCGAAGCCTCGACCCAATTGTTCCCTCTCGACTCAAAGGTGGGATTGAACGTCATTGCCACCCACACGGTACTCTTTGACAGAAATGCGTGATGCGCGTTTTCTCTTGGCGTCACTTGAAACAGGCCAAGGCCTCAATTCGCAATCACTATCTTCAGTGTTTTATAATGGCCTATTGTCGTCACTCAGAGGACACCCCGCGAATGTTGAAAACTTCACACCGACAAACCCTTTATCCCATCGACCAACCATTCATAAGGAGGAACCGAACATGAGAATCCATGAACCACCTTCCTGGTTTTCACCTGTTTCCCTGTTGACCATGCTCGTTTTGCTGTCTGCCGTTCCAGCTTTTGCCGACCCTCCTGACTCTATGCATGGATTGCCGCATGAAGATTCGAAGGATGCTCATGCTGCCACCAGCCTCCATAATCACGGCAAATCGAGCGCATTGCCCCATGACGGCGGCCATCACCCAAAAGATTCGTATCAGGGGCATGGTGACGATTCCCGGTCTTCCCAACATGATGGCATGCATAAGAGGCATGGCAAAGGGCATCATCCAATGCATTCGTCAGGATACGGAAGCCACCACACCAAAGGGCATGATCGCCATGGTTTCGGTTCTACGCATCCCGGCACCCATCAGGGCGCAACGGAATTTATTACGCATCTATTGAAATTTAAAGAAGGAATGAGTGTAACAGCCAAACAAGAGCAGCAACTTCATGCGCTCAAGACGACGTATAAGAAGACTCGGATCAAGATGAAGGCCGAAGTGCAATTAGCCAGTGTCGACCTGCATGAAGTCTTGAAAGACGAGAAAGCGAGTCTCTCCGACATTGAAGTGCAATTCAACGCCATGCATGCCTTGAAGACGAAGCTCTACATGGCTTCAATCAAAGCCAAGCGGGACGCCAAAGCCGTGTTGTCCCCCGAGCAACGATCTCGGATGGATAACATTCACGAACGCATGAAGGCCCATGGCGGCAATATGATGCATAAGAAAAACGAAGACGACGAACAATAAATCGTATTGTCATTCCCGCAGTGTCTAGCTGGAATTCACTTCGTATGTATCCCTCCCATGGAGAGAGAGCCAGCCCCCGGCCTTGAGTCGGGGGCTGGGGTGGAGGGGACAGGCGTGAGGACACGCGCAGAAAAAACCAGCATGTCTCCGAAGGTTTTAATCGGGGAATGGATTCCCGCTCACACCAGAGAGGGAATGACCGTGATGACTGTCCTTCCCGAAAGTAACCATGCCCTGTGAAAATAGCATGGGTTCAGACTGTTAATCCTTGCCGTCGGGGATAATAAATGCTGAACATGGAACCATAATCACTTGTTAGGCGTTTCGATTTGGCACGGATAAGTATTTTAAATAATAGGTTTGCTAGGGGAAAAGGATTTCATATCCTGAGTTTCTCTCACGAAGAGAAAGGAGGCACAATGTCTGTGTTGCAGTTGTGCTAATCAAGCCAACTGGTGAAACGAAAAAACTCCTAGAAACACACTATCCAGACCATTACGAAGTTGCCTCAAACGTATTTCTCGTATCTCGCGATGATCTTCTTTATCGCGTTCTATTCCCCACGCAATAACGGTTTCTAGTCACTCGTTCAACTAATCCCACCGACTAGCATTCCGTATAAGTCCCTCACTTATTCGTTGACAAGACTCATTCATTTGTTTGGATGTTTTCGCGTTTAGCGCCTGACGTGGTCTGGGCTTGTTGAAATGGTCATTCCCGCAGTTTCTAGCGGGAATCCAGATTGGATTGCCCTTCCCCTTTCATGAGGACAAGCGTTGAACAAGCCAGATGGATGCCCGATCACACCCCGGCGGGCATGACAGAGCCTGCCTTCCCCGAACCGGTTACGGCCCTGGACTCATCTGCAACCGGTCTTGTAATCCCGAAGAGACGGACACGGTTCCATCCGCACCGACAATCACGCCTTCGACTCCGGGCAGGCGTTCAATCAAAGCCATCCCTTTTTCCGGACCCATGACAAAAATTCCCGTATCGAGCCCATCGGCAAGCACACCGGTTTGGGCTACGATGGTCACACTCTGAGAGAGACGCGCGGGCTGAAGCGTTTGAGGGTCGAGAATGTGATGATAACGAATGCCGTCCTTCAGAAAATATCGTTGGTAATCACCAGCCGTGGAAACGGCCTCATCTTCGAGTTCAAGTTGCCCGATCGTGATCCCATTCTCTTTTCGAGGATGCTGGATGCCGAACACGAAACGTTGGCCATCGGGCAAGCGCCCAAAGGTTGTAATATCCCCGGAAATGGCGACCACGCCCGCTGAGGCACCGGCTTCTCGCATCACGCGGGCCACGAAATCCGCGGCATATCCCTTGCCGATCCCGCCGATATCCACCTGCATCCCGGAACGAGCCAGATATACGGTGCCCGCGTCCTTATTGAGATGAATAGCGGAAAGATCCATGGAAGGACGTGTGGCCTCTAATTCTTCCTGAGTCGGGATACGCCCTTCACGACTAATATTCCAGGCCTCTACGGCCGGACCAATAGCAACGTTGAAACCCCCATCGGTCACTCGAGCCATGTCTACAGAGCGCGCCAAGACCTCTAAGGTTTCCGGACTGACCTTGATGGGCGTTTTCCCTGCCGCGGCATTGACGCGGGAGAGTTCACTGTCTGGAATCCACGCACTCAAGATTTCTTCCAGGCGGTGAATTTCGGCAAACCCTTTTTCAATGGCATCGTGAGCCACCCGTTCATTTGGGGCGACGGACGTCAAAAAGACCAGGGTCCCCATATGCATTTGGCCGCGCTTGGCCACATGGGGTGCGGCAGCATATCCCTGCAGACTGAAGCCCGGCCAACACGCGAAAGAGACACCCAAGAGTCCAACCAAGACGAGAGGAACCCCTTTCATCATTTTGTCAGGCAGTTTATCAACGACGGAAATATTTGACTCTCGGTTGAGGGGCAACCGAAAACACACGAGCTTCGAATGTCTCAGGTTTCGGCAACGTCGTTTCAATGGGTGCTCGTTCTGATCCGAGATCCGCGGAAAATTTCTTTGAGAACTCCGCATCCCCTTCAAGAATCCGAATCCGCACAAGCCGAACGGTACGCGGCGTTTCGACCTCAAATTGCCAGCCCCCTAGCCAACTTCTTTTTGGGTACCTGAAATGTCAATTGCACATGGGATTCAACCTGAAACGGGCCTGCATTAAATTGCACTCGGTCAATGGAATACGGTCCAGCCGGTAATCTCATCGAAAACACGCCCGATTTGGAATTTACGTCAACTCGAAATCGTGCTCCCGTCTCTTGATTGGTCAGGGGGAAAAACCTCAGTTTGGTTGGAAACGCACGCGGATGAGGCCCTTTGGTCTCGACTCGAACATAGCCAAACGCCAATTCACTCGTCATCGAGTCCGGGGAAGTATCCGAAAGCCCTGACGCACATCCCGTCACAACAACAAGAGAAAGAATCGCTACCCCCAACAAGACTTTTCTGCCCATCATAGTCCCTGCGTTGGCCTCACGGCTGAGACCCCAGACAACTACGCTTTGATGGCCTTTCGGAATTCATGCGGTCATTCCCGTTCTTTCTTGTCCTTCGTGCTCTTGCTTGTCATCCCCGCAGTACATCCTCTTGTCCTCCCCGCAGTTTTTAGCGGGGATCCACTTCTTCGGCCTTCTCCCTCCAAGGGAGAGGCCGGATAAGAGTCAATCATCTCATTTTACCAATACGATCAACAGGTTGCAGTCATATTTTTCTTTATGACCGAAAAGAGTTGACAAGCCACAAAACTTGCTCTATGTTAATAAAAGTTCTCAAAATCAATTTAAATAAAAACAAGTATCATTCTAATTTTTGATTAGGGGTTTTTTGGAAACTCCACAACTTTCTTTTGAATTCAATGGATGCTGATCGAAATACTCGGTGGCTAGGGAAGCAATTCAAGCCTACAGAGGCGAGATGTGAATGCGGCCAACTCATCGCAAAAATTCGCGGAGAGAACCTTGAACTCAAGTGTAAACGCTGTAAACGCATCGTCTCTATTTCCTATAACAGTCTCAAGGAAACCGAAGTCATCTTAGCGCCATGCGGCTATTAGCAAAAGGGTAAGCCCCCCCTTACCCCGCCCCTCTCCCACAGGGGGAGAGGGAGGTATATTAGAGAGGTGGAAATCCACTAGACACACACAATACCAAGACGGAATTTGAGGGCCACAAGAGCCCCTTGAGTAATCCAGAGGACAGGCAGAGTCCCCAACAACAAGGAGGTCGTTCGATGCGACGATTATTGATCGCGGGGGCAATGATGGTCCTCATGATTGTGCCGCACACAACTGTCTGGGCCGAGGGAGAAGAATTTACTCCTGCCCAAATGGAACAGATACGAAAAATGTTTGAAGAGTGGTCAAAACAACAGCGACAACAGCAGCAGCCACCTGCAGCGGGAGGGCCGGCCATAGCGGCACCGCAGCCCCCGCGCAAAATGGGGACTTCCGCGCCGGCCATGGGCGACACCACAAAACAGTCAATCCGATACGGCACGGACTTCTCGGGTGGTGCTGGCCTGCAGGGTGGACGGACCATCTACGCCAGACCTTTTGTCAAGGCGCCGAAAACCATCATCGGCGGGTACATCGACTTCACAATCTCGGACTGTGACGGCAAGCCTGGCGCGAAACACAATTCAGGAGGCTCACGGGATTGTAGAAACGGGATTGATTTCGACCAGGAACGCTTCGTGCCGTTCTTCTATTCCCAGGTCACGGACCGGCTCAGCGTGGCCGCTGAACTCGAGGTTGAACACGGCGGCCCCCAGGGCAACCAAGGGGACGGGGACATCAAGATGGAATTCGCCACCATGGACTACCGGTTCAACGACGCATTCAACCTGCGTGGGGGCATCATCCTGATGCCCATGGGCCGGTTCAACCTCATCCACGACTCGCCCTTGAACGATTTGCCGCTTCGGCCTATGGTGAGCCGATTGATCCTGCCTTCCACGTTTGCCGAAAGCGGGATCGGCTTTTTCGGCACGGTCTATCCGACCGCGCTTTCCAAGATCGACTACGAATTTTACCTCACGAATGGTTTTGTGGGCGATGACGGCCAGTTTTCGGTCGAAGAAGGAAGCGGGTTGCGATCTGCTCGCGGAAGTTTTCAAAAGGATAACAACCGAAACAAGGCGATTGTCAGCCGTATCTCGTTCAGCCCTGTGTTGGGAGTCGAGGTGGCCGGGTCCATTCACCACGGCCAATGGAACAAGGAGGACGACCCTGAGGACCATTACCTGACCCTGCTCGCCATCGACGGGAACCTGCAACGAGGGCCCTTTGACATCCAGGGTGAAGCCGCCTGGGCCAACGCCGAAGGGAGCGGGACACAGTCGATTTGTACCCTGGAAGATGAAAGTCAGTGTCCTGCGAGTCGAATATTCACTCAGGATACTACCGGAGCAACGAGGCGCCTTCAGGATGTATCTTTCGGAAGAAGTTACGTCGTCCCCGAAAATATGTTCGGCTATTACGTGCAATTGAATTACCACTTTATGCCGGATGGGCTCACCAGGGCCTTGCCCGGCTACTTCGGCCAGGACTCGACGTTTACGGGCATCGTTCGTTGGGGACAGGTGGATACCAACACCGATGATGACAGCAACCCGAATGCCATCGACCGGTTGACCCTGGGGCTCAATTTCCGGCCGATAGAAGATTCGGTCCTCAAGATAGCCTATACGTTTAATAGACATGAGAGGGAAAATAATGACCCGGCCACGAATCGCGACGGGTGGCAATTCAATATGTCGACGTACTTCTAGGCGAAGATCCCCTCACCCCGGCCCTCTCCCTCCAGGGGAGATGGGGGAAGGAATTTATGGGTAAGCATATCGTTCTTTCTGTGCTCTTGGTTGTTTTCACGGTGGGGTGCGCGGCTCTTTCCGGCGGCGCACCCAGCACCGTGAACGCCGGCTGTTCCTATGACCAGGCATGGTCCGTGGCCCTCGCGAGCGTGGATGAATTCGCGTTGAGTCAAACGGATAAGGACAAGGGGGTGATTACGACCGATTGGGTGGGTTTTGCTTCCAAGCGAAAAGCCGGGGTGTTTTCACGCGAGTCCAACGAGGAACGCGCCCGATTTTTTCTGAATGTCGAAGCAGCCCGGCAGCCGATCAGGATCTCCGTTCGGCAAGTCCGGGAGTTTTTTTCTCCCATGGGTGCGAGGTCGCAATCCGGCTGGAGACGCATTCCCCCCATCGCCGAGGAGGAGCGGCGTCTGGCCCAACGGATTACCAAACAACTAAAGGATAAGGGATGTACGGTTTTAAGTTAATTCAAAGACTTACAGGAATTGTTGCCATGTGCAGTGTCTTGCTAGGGATTCCTTTATCCCAGGGGTTTGCCCAAGCCTCCCCGCAGGAACAAATCTGGGATCATGAGCTCAATCGATGGCTCACGCCTGAGGAACTAGGACATTTAGAAGTTTATTTCACGAAGGAAGACGCTGCGACCGTCATGTTTCCGGATTCCGAAAAGATTCGCAAGGACACCTTGATCTTGACTGCAGAGCAAAAAACCATGGTCGAACAAGCCATCGGCTGGGAATTTCCGGAAACCTCCTTCGATGTCTATATTGGGGAGACCCAAGGAAACATCGACGGATATGCCATCGTCCAGAATACCATCGGCAAGCATCGCCCCATTACGTACATGGTGGCCGTTGATTCAGCCGGCGAAGTCACGAACTTTGAAGTGCTGGTGTATCGGGAAGCCCGAGGCAATGAGATCGCCACCAAACGGTTCAATTATCAGTACCAGGGGAAAACCATCGGGGACCCGATACGGATTAATCGAGATATCATTAATATCACGGGGGCGACGATGTCCGTGCGGTCCGCAAGCGCCGGCGTGAAACGCGTCCTCGTGCTGGTGAATGAATTCTATTTGAAGCCCCGTGGTCTCGGTACCAACATCATGGTCGCCGGCAAGTCTGAAAAAGGATTCTTTGAAGCCCTCTTCGGGCTCTAAGCGTGGGATCTTCTCAATTCCCAACCCCGGTCGTGGTCGAGGATGTGCGTGCGTGGAAATGAGGGAGACGGAAAAGGCTCAGGGCTCGACTGACAGAAGAAGATCTCAAGGCTCTCGGTGAAGATTGCTTTACGATGCGGAATTTCAATGCTCGGTTTCGGCTACGTGACACTGACCGCCACATACGATTGGTGTACACATGGTTCCTTCTCTTCATGTTCGCGGGATTTGTCTTCACCTTTGTGTGGGCACACAGCATGACCGACCTGACACCCAAAGGCATTGCCCAACACTATCGCGGGTCTGATGATAATTTCGGCGAGCCCATGTCGTTCGGGCAATTGGCCGAAACCACACATTTTCACTTATTCACGCTACCGGTCGTGTTTCTGATTATGGTTCATGTGTTGTATCTGACCATGGCCAGCCCTCTCGTAAAAGTGATGACCACCTGGGTTGCCTTCGTGGGCGTGACGTTGGATCTCGTGTCGCCGTGGCTCATCACCTATGTGTCGCCCCTCTTCGTATTGACCCTGTTGACCGGCGACGTTCTCATGACGATTACGTTTTTGATCATGTTTGCGATTCCCATGTACGAAATGTGGATTTTTAATCATCCCTTGATGATGCGAGGAGACCCTGAGTAACGACACGTCACGGATTATTTGAATAGAGCCCGAGACCGTTGGTCCAGAGCCCAAGAATGCATAATGCTTTCTTGGGCTTTTTTGTTGAATGTCAGCCAAGGAAGGAGTGGAATCAATCACACCCCTTCACGAGCGGGAGGCTCCAACCTCCTCCTGATAAGCCTCCCGCCCCCCTTATGACGCGCTAAGGGTCTGAATGAATACGGACGAAAAAGAACATCTCCATTCTGCCTCAGTCATCGTCCTCGATAAGGACAAGGGTCCCTTGTCACCATCCAGTGCCGCCGATGAGCATGCCTTACTCCGCGAATTGTTTGCGTATACCGCCAATTGGGCTAGGCGCTTTTATCAAGGTCGACAAAACCATGACAAGCAACAAATCGCGAAGGAATTCGTTTTACGGGCACTGTCACCCGATTCCGACACCCTCGCGACATCGAACCCCACCCTGTCCGAACGGCTCCACGAATTCATCGTGACCCATCTTCACCAGGGCTTGACCCTCAAGGATTTATCAGAACATTTTGGATATTCGGAAAAGTACTGTTCTGTTTTCTTCATTCTACACATGGGAGAACCCTTCTCTGCGTATTTGAAACGGCTTCGCCTTCAAACGGCCAAACGCCTTTTAGAAAATTCCGAACAGAATTTGACCGAAATCGCCCAGGCCCTCGGATTCCAAGACCAGTTTTCTTTCAGCCATTTTTTCAAAAAGGCGACGGGATTATCACCACGGTTCTTTCGAGATGCTCTCCATTCCGGTTATCAGACAGGAACGCATGCATGAAAGAGAAAAGCGAGAATTTCTCTTCTCCCTCGGGTAAAGACGCTCCAGATTTAGACGACCTCATCATAGAGAAAAATTCCACTCACAGGCCGAAGAGATTCGGGAAAAGCTTTGCGTTCGTGATCGGAGCCGCCGTGATTCTTTTCTCGATCGGCTCCTACATGACGAGTGGGCTTTCATTGCACGCCACTCGCGTTCAAGTCACCCGCGTACAGCGTTTCTTTCAGTCACCCGCTCGAGGGCTCTTGACCGCAACCGGATATGTGGTCGCCCAGCGGCAGGCATCCGTTGCGTCAAAAGGCACGGGCCGTTTGACGGCTGTTCGCATTGACGTGGGAGATCGGGTTACCAAAGGAGAAATTATTGCGACCCTGGAGCAGGCCGACATCAAGGCAAGGCTCTTACAAACGCACGCCCGATTAGACGTCGCGAAGGCCGCCTTGGCCAATGCACGGCCCGAGTTACGAGAAGCGACGCTCCATTACCGACGAATCAAGGTCTTATGGGACAAGGGCCTTGTCACTCTGTCAGAACTCGACACCGCAGAAGCCCGGTTGCGTCGAGCGCGGGCATCGGTGCGGTCATCATACTCGGCGGTGAAGCTGGCCCAAGCGGAAATTCAAGCGGTGAAGGTAGACGTTGAAAACACCTTGATTCGCGCCCCTTTTGATGGAACCGTCATGAAAAAATTCGCCGAAGTCGGAGAAATCGTGGCGCCGATGGCTGGCGCCTCTCAGTCCCGAGGCTCGGTCGCCGCGATCGCCGATTTACGCACATTGCAAGTTGAAGCCGAAGTCTCGGAGTCCTTTCTCAACTCGGTGGGCCTCGACCAACCGGCCCATATTAGCTTGGAAGCCGTTCCGGACCATATCTATCACGGCAGCGTGAGTCAGATTGTCCCGACGGCCGATCGGACCAAAGCCACCATTCCCGTCAAAATTCGCTTTGACGATCTGGACGAAAAGGTCTTTCCGGACATGAGCGCCACGGTGACTTTTTTGAGTCAATCCTCGTCGGCTTCCCAAGAAGAAGCACCGCCTGACACCTTGGGGGTTTCGCCCGACGCCATCGTAACCCGAAACGGACAAACGACGGTCCTGCTGGTCAAGGACAACGTGGTGTCGGAAAGACCCGTTGAAACCGGAGCGCCTCGTAACGGGCTCATTCCCATTCGAGGGAACGTGGTCCAAGGCAATACCGTTATCATCAATCCCTCCGACGATCTCGTCACAGGCAGTCTCATTCAAGAACGTGCTCAGGAGTGAAGCCCCATGACCTCATCCATCATCGACATTCAAAAAGTTTCGCATTCCTATTTCCGAGACGACATCGAAATACCCGTCCTGAGGCAACTGACGCTCGCCATCGCACCGTCGAGTTTCGTGGCCTTGCTGGGCCCGTCCGGGTCGGGGAAAACCACCATTTTGAATCTGATGGCCGGCTTCGACCGTCCCGTGCGCGGACACGTGTCCATCAATCAGACCAATGTGAACCAACTGTCCGACCATCAACTTGCCAAATGGCGGGCCAAAACAATCGGATTCATCTTCCAGTTCTACAATTTGATTCCGGTTCTGACGGCGGCTGAAAACGTGGAGTTGCCGTTGCTGCTGACGTCCCTGTCCCGTGCGAAACGCGCGAAACACGTGTCGACCGCCTTGCGGCTTGTGGGATTGGCCGACCGAATGACGCATTATCCGCGTCAACTCTCGGGAGGCCAGGAGCAGCGCGTGGCGATTGCGCGAGCGATCGTGATGGATCCCGCGATTCTCCTGGCGGATGAGCCGACGGGCAACTTGGACAGTGACGCCGCAGACGAGATCATGACCCTGCTCCAACGACTGAACACGGAACAAGGCAAGACGATCGTGTTGGTCACCCATGACCTCGAAGCCGCGCAACGCGCCGCCACTATCTGCAGGCTGCAGAAAGGAAGATTGGAATAAATGTTGCTTCGCTACACCTTCCGTAACGTGCTCCGTCATCCGCTCCGGGCGACTTTAACCATCCTGACCATGTGTATTATCATTCTGGCCTTTGGTCTCCTTCGCACAACGGTCACGGCCTGGTATGCGGGATCGCTGGGATCGCAGCCCGATCGCTTGAGAACCCGGCATGCCGTTTCCATTTCCTTTCAACTACCGGTGGCCTATCAACAACGCATTGCCGCAATTCCCGGCGTGAGCGGGGTTTCCTACGCCAACTGGTTTGGTGGACGATGGAAGGACGGCAAGGCATTTTTTCCTCGATATGCCGTAGAGTCGACCTCGTATTTAGGGCTCCATCCTGAAATTCACTTGCCGCCGGCACAACGAAACGCCTTTCTCCGGGATCGCCGGGCTTGCATCGTGGGGCGAGAGCTCGCCGACAAACTCGGCTGGGACATTGGTGACATTGTCCGCCTGCAAGGCAGTCTCTATCCGGGCGATTGGGAATTCACGATACGAGGAATCTACACAAGGACGACGCCGACCGCGTCTGAAGGGAGCATGTATCTTCACTGGAGCGCGGTGGACGAACGCCGGCGACTCGACGATCCGGCTCGCGCAGGGACCGTGGGCTGGTTTGTGGTTCAGATGGCCAACCCCGAACAGGCAGCACAAATCTCCACGGAGATCGATCAAGCCTTTACCAATTCCATAGCGGAAACCCGAACGGAAACAGAACAGGCGTTTCAAGCCAACATGGTGACCATGTCCGGCGCTATCATTCGCGTAGTCGAAATCATGTCTTTCCTCATCCTGGGCATCAGTATCTTGGTTGTCGCCAATGCCATGGCAATGAGCGTTCGCGAACGGCATCATGAATACGGGATCTTGAAGACGTTGGGGTTTCGGGCTCCTCATCTCAGTCTCTTGATTTTCGGCGAATCGGTATGTCTCTCTCTTTTCGGGGGAATCCTTGGGGTCGCCCTTCTGTATCCCGCGAGCAGATGGTTCGGCATGTTCCTCACCAGCAATTTGGGAGGGTTTTTCACGGTGTTTGAGCTACCTGCTCAGTTGCCGATGCTGGCGGTGGTCCTCAGTGTAAGTATTGGGCTGGTTGGGGCAGTCATCCCGTTTGTGCTCTGCCTCCGCAGCCGGATTCGGAATGAACTCCGTCATATGGGATAAATGATGCCCGTTCTAACCGCACGATCCCCCAAGGGTTCGAGGGATCGCACCTTTTCTAGGCCGCATGAGATGCGGAGACTGGATTCCCGACTAAAAATATCGGGAGTGACAGAAACAGCCAATTGTCATCCTCGCAGTTTCCCCAATAACAAATGTCGGGGACAAGGTTAGCGGGGGGGGCCGCCCTTATGTCTTCTGGATAGGAATTGACGGCTCAGATCCATGCAGATTTTTTTCTCATACAATTTCCGTCACCTGCTCGCTCGACGAACCACCAACCTGTTGACGATCATGGGAGTAGGCCTGGTCGTGTTCATCTTTGTGGGAGTCTTAATGTTGGCACACGGCGTCGAGCACACCTTAGTCAATACCGGCTCCATGGACAATGTCTTGGTCCTTCGGAAAGGAGCCATCTCCGAGATCGGAAGCGGACTCTATCGGGAACAGACGGCCATCTTACGAACGTTTCCGGAAATTGCTCAACAGAACGGCCACTCGCTGTTCTCGCCTGAAATCGTGGTGCTCATCAGCTTAGTAAAACGGGGCACAGACACCGCGGGCAACGTGACCCTCCGTGGGGGATCGGCAGACTCGTTTCACGTGCGGTCTCAAGTGAAGCTTGTGAAGGGCCGCATGTGGCGTCCCGGAACGAATGAAGTGGTGACGGGCAAAGAGATCGCTCGACGCTTTAAAAATGCGGATCTGGGCCAAACGCTTCGGTTCGGCAGACAGAACTGGACCGTGGTCGGAACCTTTGAAGCGGACGGAAGCGGCTTTGAATCCGAAATGTGGGGGGATGCCGATCGATTCATGGACGCGTTCGGACGCACGTATTATTCTTCAGCCATTTTTCGACCGCGCGACCCCTCGCTATTTCCCACGCTCCAATCCCGTATCGACCAAGATCCCCGCCTGCAGATAGCCATTACCAAAGAAGCCGCTTATTATGAATCACGATCCGGCGGTCTCTCGAATTTTATCCGAACCATGGGGCTTATGCTGACTGGGCTCTTCAGCGCGGGGGCAAGCCTCGGCGCCATGATCACGATGTACGGCGCGGTCGCGCATCGCACCACCGAGATCGCCACCCTGCGTGCGATGGGATTCACGCGAAGGAGGATTTTCAACCTCTTTGTGTTTGAGTCGGTCTTGATCGGGCTCCTTGGCTCCGGTCTGGGCATCGCGCTGGCGTCATTGCTTCAATTCACTTCTCTGTCAACCATTAACTACGCCACCATGTCGGAATTGGCCTATGGTTTTGTCCTGACTCCTCGGATCGCACTATGGGGCGTCCTCTTCGGCGTCTTCATGGCAACCCTTGGCGGATTGCTCCCGGCGGTTCGCGCCATGCGAACGAACATTCCCAATGCTCTCAAATTCAGGGGAGCATAAACCTTCCACCCATCTCGAATGAAGCGAAACATAGCCTCATCCTGAAATCCTCCGAAGAATTTTTGTCATTGTCCCCGCCTTGGGCGTGGCTGCGCCCCGGCACCGAATCCGACGCTTCGGCGAGGGCTGTCTGAGCCGAGCGCTTGTCCGAAGCGACTGCGAAGGAACTGTAGGGCCGCATCCCCGCTCGCGGGCAGGGACATGCCTTAGCGGCCAAGAAGAAGGCGCCATGAGATGGCGCCGCTACAACTGTCTATCTATTCGGGTGGACCGGCCTGGAACAGAACCCTGGATTCCCGATTACAAATGTCGGGAACGACAGAAGGAGACAGCGGAAATTGTCAACGAATGAGTGAACATTTACAGGGATGACAAAAGAAACCGGCAACGACAAGAGAAGAGCCCCTGCTTGATGGCCTGAGCGAGCCATATATCCGGCGATCGAACATGTTAATCCGGTGGTTCGACATGTTCGAGAGCGTTTATTCTGGTATATAATAAGATGATCTTGGTAATTGGTTTCATAATTATTTGTAAAACCCGCCGAACCGGCAAGGGTCGGGAATGAAACGTTCCGTCTTCCGCGCGATACAGCATCCAGACTATTGGAGCAGTTGGGGATTATCCGTATGCCTGCATACGATGATGATCGGCCTCGCCCTGCTCCTTTCGCAGAAGCTCCCCGTTCCGCAACGGGTGGAGCGAGATCCTATCACCGTTTCCTTCTTCACCCCTCAACTCACTCAACCCCGCACGCCTCCTACCCATCGTCAAACGATGAAAAAACCGCCGCCCACACCGACGATCAAACCGAAACAGGTGCAACCCCAACCAATTCCCAAGGAGCCGACTCAGTCCAAGCCACGCACACAGACTCAGACCAGGCAAACAGTAACTCCCCAGACGACTGTCCAACCTTCCCTGAAGCCGCCTCCGAGACTCATGCCACGCCCTACCAGCGTCGCACAGACACCCACGATCAAACCGAAGACGGTCCTGCACATGCAAACGGCTTCCCAGCCTGCAACCAGAACCAGCATGGTCGCTCCCCAACCAACAGCACGACCGGTCGGCATCACCCAGACACCCACGGCCCAACCGAAGACGGTCCTGCATACTCAAACATTTTCTCAGCCTGCGACCAGAAACGGCACGGTTTCTTCTCAACCAATCGCCCAACCCGCCGGCATCACCCACATGGCTTCACAAGTGGTTGCGCCACAACCCACCGCCCGCCTCGTCGGCATCACTCACACGCCTTCGCAAGTAGTCGCGCCTCAACCAGTCGTCGCCTCCGTCAGCTCATCACCCCGGCAGCAATCCGTTAATAGCCTATCGTCTCATGACGAGAAGATAACCCGTGCTCCGGCAATGGAAGTTATGAAACACACACAACACGTCTCCCGCAGGGGGTCTCAACCAGCGGTGAGGCCTACTTTGTCGAGGCCCGCGCGTCAACCTGCCGCACTCTTATCAGGAAGGCCCGTCATGCAGGCACGGACAACGATCAATTATGCCCGCCAAATGAGAAAAGCCCGTCCTACAACCATTTCCAGGTCTGTTTCGACGAACGGGTTTTCTCCGGAACTCTTGGCCTTTAGCAAGCGCCTGCGCGAGAGAATCTCCCAAACCCTTGAATTCCCGCGTCTCGCTAAACGCCTTGGATATTCCGGGATCACCCACATCGCGATTTCTCTATCAAGGACCGGAACCGTGCGAGCCTTAAAAATCTCGCAACCATCAGGCTATGACATCTTGGATAAGGCAGCCGTTGCCACGTTGAAAAAGGTTCTCCAAACAACGAAACCGCCTGAATCCATCGAAATTGAACGGCTCGTCGTTCCCATTGCCTTCAATTTAAAGAAGAGTTGAGTACTCAGAAGACATCCCATCACAAAGGAGAATACATCATGATCCGCGCCAATTTCTTTGCCTTACTGCTGGCTCTGACGATCGTGTTTCCCGCGTATGCCCTCGCTCAAAACAGTACGTTTACGGCTAAAACCATCGATGCCGAAGGCGTCCAGATGTCGGTCTCCAACGCCCGGCTTTACTGGGAAGAAAAAATTGATGAGACGACATTCGTCCCACATGAAATCACGCATATTCCGGTCAAACACGGAGCCGCCACGATCAACGTCAAATTTCAACAGATCGCGAAAATTCAGGTTAAACCCGATCACCCGATGAAGGGTCGTCAGGCTCTGACCATCAAGCTGTTAAACGGCAAATCCGGTGAATTTCCTCTGGCGAAGGAGGTCACGCTTATTGGACAGTCCGACTTCGGCGAGATCCGCCTTCCCATGAAGGGCCTTCGGTCCCTTTCCTTTTCCGAGAAACTCCATACTCAACGATCGACACAAGCCCCCTGAGGCATGAAGGCAAAACAAAGGAGAACGTGACCGCATGACCACCTTACACACCATCATTGATTATGGAATTATCGGGCTCCTTCTGCTGTTGAGCATGTGGGCCGTTGCCGTGGCCCTGGAGCGCTGGATCTTTTACCGGCGCGCGTCCCTAGCTCAGTTTGCCGATTCGCAGCAATTGGAAATTTCATTGACCAAACGACTCGTCGTGATCGGCACCGTTGCCGCAAATGCGCCCTATATCGGGCTTCTCGGAACCGTCCTCGGGATCATGGTGACCTTTCATACCATGGGCACGACCAAGACGATCGAAGTGAGCGCGATCATGGTCGGGTTAAGCTTGGCCCTGAAAGCCACGGCAGTCGGCCTGCTGGTCGCCATTCCTTGTGTCGTCATGAATAATGCACTGCGGCGGCGGGTGGCGGAGTTGCTGACGCAGTATAAGGTTAGCCATGGATCATGAACTGAATCAAATCAACGTCATCCCCCTGGTCGACGTGATGTTGGTCTTGCTGGTCATTGTCTTAACCACGGCGACCTTTATCTCGACCGGACAAATTCCCGTGGATCTCGCTCAAGCCAACGCAACAAGCGCCGCACCGAGCGAGCCGATTACGATCACGATGACATCCTCAGGGGACATCTTCTTGGATGGTACTCCCCTTCCACAAGAAGCGGTGCTCAGTGAATTGCAGCGGTT
The DNA here is from genome assembly GCA_963422365.1 of Nitrospirales bacterium. Taxonomy (GTDB): domain Bacteria; phylum Nitrospirota; class Nitrospiria; order Nitrospirales; family UBA8639; genus Bin75. The sequence goes on along the minus strand of OY729426.1, from coordinate 1,598,213 downwards.
CCCGCCGGAAACGTTGGTGCTCGTTCGAGCCGACCGCGTTATTCAGTTCGAGCGATTCGTTGACGTCGTGGATGACGTGAGAGGCGCAGGGTTAACCAAAATCAGCCTCGCCGTGGAACACAAATGATGACCGGAGAAGCAGGCATCCGTTCTTGTGAATTCCGCGGCATGATCAAATGGCTGTGGATCATTTGCTGGCCCCTTGGGTTCAGCCTGTTAGCCAGCGCCCCCGGCAGCGCGGCCACACTCCATGTCACGGTGGAAGGAATCCATAACAGCGCCCAACCCGTTCGGGTCGTTCTTTTCAATTCACCCGATTCGTTTCCTGATGAAGAACAATGCTTTACAGTTCAGGCAACAAAAGCCACACAAGGGACGGCCGTTGTCGAGTTTACAGACCTCGACCCTGGCCCCTACGCGATCATGGCATACCATGATGAGAACGGAGACACCAGGCTCAATCGAGTCTTGGGCATGTGGCCGTCGGAAGGCTATGGTCTGAGTCTGAACCCGCTTGTCATGGGCCCTCCTACCTTTCAAGAAACCTCCTTCGAGCTTCCAGCACGCGGATTATCATTGACCATTTCTTTGCAATATTAAAACAACGGGCGCCAGCCTGTCGGCACCCGCAAGTAAGCTGTCTACGACTGAATCATAGGTCAAAAGGCTTTTTTCCGGTGGATCGACATAAATTTCCGGTCAATGAACATTTTGAAAGGCCCTATTTATTGCTATAATTGTCAATTGAAAATGAGTATGCATATCAAAATTTGTAGCGGTTTGTCTTTCGCCGGATAGCAGCAGGAGGCCACAAGCCATACCCTACGTGCTCATAATCGGAACAAAAGGAGATAGGCATGACAAAGAAATTTTGTCTCTTGGCTGTCCTTGTGCTCTTCTGGCTTTCCTCAGCACAGGTCTATGGACAAGATGCTGAAGACGCCGAAGACTCGCAACCCAAGAAAGTCAAGCTACGACTTGCGCAAGTGACGGTCAGCGCAACCAAAACCGAACGGGACCCGTTGACCACGCCAGGCGAAGTCAGCGTCCTGACTCAAGACTATTTTCAACAACGTCAAGCGCAAAGTCTGGACGACGTGTTGCGCTATGAACCAGGCGTTGCTTCGGGGGACGGCCCACGAACCATGGGAGAGGGACCGAATATTCGAGGGTTGGCAGGTGCGCGAGTACTCACGTTGGTGGATGGCGTCAGACTCAACTTCCAATCTGGGCACAAAGGTCGCATCTTTTTCGACATGGATCAACTCAAACAGGTGGAGGTGATTCGCGGACCGGGCTCGGCCTTGTACGGCAGCCAAGCCTTGGGCGGGGTCGTGGCCATGGTGACCAAGGACCCATCCGATTATCTGGCTCCGGACATGCGGTACGGCATGCGGCAAAAATTCGGCTACCAATACCAGAATGAAGAACTCCTCTCCACGACCACTTTATCGGCTCGCCTCACCAACCAATTGGAAGTCATGGCCAGCGGGACCTTTCGGGCCGGAGAAAACGTTCGCCTGGGCGGCGATTTGGGGCGGTTAGCCAACTCCGCGCAAGATACCGCAGCCAATTTGAGCAAGCTCGTGTGGAAACCGACTCCGCATGACGAAGCCAAATTTTCCATTCAAGCCACTCGACAAGCCGCGCAGATCCCCTTCGACACCAACTCTATTGCTGTTCCTGACATTGATCCTGATACGGGTCTGGTTACTGTGCCTGCAACGTCTCGTATCGCCGACCGAGTGAATCATCAAATCACGTACCGCTTAGGATACACGCATAACAATCCGGCGAATCCGTACTTGAATCTTCAAGGATTTGTCTATCTCACAACATTGGATATCACGGAAACTCAGGTTAATAATCGGAAAAGAGACGATATCAGTTTCGATACGTTTGGGTATGATCTCAGAAATTCCATGAATTTCGGCAATCTTTCCACGCACCATCATATTGTAACCTTCGGGTCTGAATTTTTCCGGAATACTCAAAGGAGCGGAGGAAGTCGCACTGCCTCTTTTCCCATAGGTTTTGGGAGGAGTGGACCTATTTTCCCCCCTACAGGGAGCCGCCTGTATTTCCCGGATGCGAAGTCTGATGTCTTCGCCCTGTATCTGCAGGATGAAATCACGCTCTTCGATCGCATTACCCTCATTCCCGCCATTCGCTGGGATCATTGGAGAAATGAAACATCCGGCGAATCAACCAAATCCGTAGGCGTCCTCAACCCGAAAGTCGGCGCGGTGATTCAGGTCACAGACTTCCTGTTCCTTGAAGCGAACTATGCCCATGGATTCCGTCAACCCACGTTCGGTGACCTCTTTATCGCAGGCACTCATTTTCCTGGTGGCGTTTTTGTTGCCAATCCAGACCTGAGCCCAGAACGTAGCCGGAACATCGACGCGGGGTTCCGCGTGAAATTACCAAAAGTGCTTTCCAATAACGATCAATTCATTTTTAAGGGAGCCTACTTCAGAAACAAGCTCAGGAATTTAATTTCCCTTGAAATTGCTACTATATTCACTCCACCAAGGACCGTGGAATTCTTTTTTACCCCTGTCAATATCACAAATGCCTTAATTCAGGGGTGGGAAGCAGAATTCGAATGGCGCACGCTTGAGAATGTCACCCTGTCTGGAAACTACAGTCAGTCGCACGGGACCGATGAAACCAATGAACTGCCCTTGACAAACATTCCTCAAAAACGAGCGGTGCTGGGCATTGACTATCAATACCCTGCCTGGGGATTAACCATTGGGGGGAGGACACAAATTACGGGCGACCAGGACCGAACCGTGGTGGTCCCAGGCTCTGCTGTGCAACCAACCGGAGGCTATGTGCTCTTCGATATCTACGCCACCTTGAAACCCGTTGAAGTGCTGCTCCCCGACCTTCCGAAATCCTGGGGTCAAGGATTCCAAGTCAATCTCGGAGTCGATAACCTGACGGATCGAAACTACCGTCGACACTTATCATTTCTTCCCGAGGCAGGGATCAATCCCAAGGTGTCGGTGTGGCACTCCATCAACCTTCCCTAATATGTCAAAGCTCCCCGAGTCGTAACTCTCTGCTGCTGCTCCTTCCCCCCGTTGCGGGAGTCACGTCCGAGAGGCCGACCCTAGTCGGCCTCTCTTTTTTTCTGAATATTTGGCGAATCTCCACGTGCAATTTCATGTGTTAATTTGCAAGAATTTGTAATTTGTCTTTCGGATAATGTCAGATAAAATTACAGCCTGTCACTTTTGTGAGGACAAGCGCAGTAAAAGCAAGCATGTCTCCGACGGTCCTCATCAAAAAATGGATCCCCGATTAGATCCCCGAACAGAGCTTGTCCTCGACTCGATCGGGGATCGGGGACAAGCGTCGGGATTGTAAATGTTCACTTCCCCGATTAAAAACGTCGGGGACAGGCATTCGTTAACAGAATGCGGGGCCCCGGCCACACGATGATTGTCATTCTGAACGAAGTGAAGAATCTCGTCGTTGCAACAGCAACTGCCTATAAAAGCAGATCCTTTCCTTCGCTGTCGCTCCCTTCACTATGTTCAGGGCAAGCAGGATAGGCGCGTTGTTGCTCAGGATTGTAAATATTCACTCATTCGTTGACAGAACGAAGAGGCCGTCTCTCTTCTCCTTCTGTTGTAGCGGCGCCATCTCATGGCGCCTTCTTCTTCTTGGCCGCATAAGATGCGGCCCTACACCGGGACTGGATTCCCGATGACACCCGTCGGGAAGGACAGAGAGGAAACTGCCGGGGATGACCGGAATCTCTCCCAAATACATGGACGAATCTTGTCAACGAATTACTGAACACATACAGGAATGACGCGATGCCAGCCCTTTTTTCCATGAGCACGCTGATTCTGCTGTTATACGCTCTTCATTCTTTCGTGGGCATTGCCTATGAGGTCGTATGGATCAAGCTGTTGACCGCGTCTATCGGCATGACGGTGACCGCCTTCGGCATCGTCTTAGCCACGTTCATGGCAGGGTTGGGCCTCGGCAGTTACGTGATCGCTCGATGGAAAGGTACGCCTCAAGACCAGCACGAACCTGCCGGACGCGTCACCTATCGCCTCGTCGCCCTCTTTCAAACCCTGATGGGTCTCTTGGGAATAGCCTTTCCTTTTTTATTGACCTGGGGAGACCACCTCTATGTACTGATGGCACCGGAAACCGAAGGGCTCCGGCATCTTTTGGTGAGAGGTCTTTATGTAGGTTTACTTCTTCTTCCTATCACCACCCTGCACGGGATGAACTTTCCCGTGCTGGCTTCCTTGCTCACACAATTCTTTGCTCGTTCACACACGACCAAACCCGGTCTGCTTTACTGTATCGGCCTCCTGGCCTCAGGATTGGGGGCGCTCGCTTCGCTCGCTTTGATTCCCTCTCTAGGATTGAAGAGCACCTCCCTGGCACTCGGGATGACGAACCTTGTTCTCGCCTTGGCCGCCTTTGTCGGAAGCTACCGGGCGTCCGACCGTGCCCATCTAGCCCTGGAGAGACAGCCACAACTCGCAAACGTCGCGAGCGGGATGCTGTCGTTATCCGTCCTTCAAACGCTAGGGGCCGTCGTTGGGTTTCTCATTATTTCGTTAGAGATCATCGGGGCGCAGTACGTCTGGCTCATTGTCAATATCACTGCCTATGCGGAGGGCATCCTCTTAACCACGGTGCTGCTCATGATGGGATTCGGCTCCGGAATCTACCTCTGGCTCAGGGGAAAGGTGCAGAACCAGCCCGGGCTGTTCCTATGGGGGCTCTTCATCGCCCTTATCGCTCAACTCACGGTTGTGCCCATTGCGGGTAATATTGCTTCTCTGTTTGATCGAATCTTCCAAGAGCTACGCCCGCAGGAGTTGACGATCCTGCAGTTTCTTCTGAGCGACGCGTTATTAACCGTGACGATTCTCGGTGTACCCATGTTTGGATTGGGCATGGCCTTTTGCAGCCTCTGCGACCTTGCGACAGTCTCATCACCCAATCAGCCTCATGCAGGCGTTATTTCTCCTCTAGGGCGATTGTATGCGTGGCATAATTGGGGAGCCGTGATCGGAGCCGTGCTCACGACCTTTGGGTTTCTTATCTTTTTAGGGCTCACCCATGCCTGGCTTGTGCTCTCAGCCTGTCTGGTTTGCACGCTGGCGTTGCTTGTCTGGCGCCTTCCCTTGTCATCCGCAGGGGGCAAGCCCGTGCAACACCGGTCCACGATTCCCAACTTATGGGGCAAGGGGCTCGCCTTCTTTTTTCTTCTCGGAGTGCTTGCCTGGCTTGCAACGAACGCAGACCTTACATTCCGGCACGCTGCGGCAGGGACTTCCCAGGCGGTGCTGTATCATCATGAAGATGCCTTGGGAGTCACGGAGGTCTTTGAAGACCGAAAAACCCTGGCCCGCACGCTACTGACCAGCCGGCTGCGACAGGAAGGGGGCAGCGGCGCCAAAGAGGTTCGCGTTCAGCGTATTCAAGGCTATTTGCCGCTTTTCCTGCATCCCGATCCTCAACGCGTGCTGGTGGTGGGATTAGGGACAGGCATTACCCTTTCACCGACCTTACGGGAGGACGTCGAACAGGTCACGGTGGTCGAAATCTCTCTGGGCGTCATTGACGCGGCAAAACGCTTCTTTGCTCAGGCGAATGCTCAGGTGCTTGAGCATCCCAAGGTCCGGGTCGTCGAACAAGACGGACGCAACTTTATCAAGTTAACGCGCAACACGTACGACCTCATCGTACAAGAACTGTTCTTCCCCTACCAAACCGGAGTCGGCAGTCTGTACACCCAAGAACATTATCGGCAATGTCGCGCCAAATTGGCTCCTGGCGGCCTCATGGCCCAATGGATCACCATCAATCAGTTGAGTACGGACGATTTGCGGACCCTGGTCCGTACCTTCCAATCCGTGTTTCCGGAGACTTCCCTGTGGTTGAACGGCGGATACCTGTTGATCTTGGGCGGACTCGATCCCCTCCACATTGATTTGCAACGCTTCCTAGAACGATACGCAGTCCACGATCCATTGGGCGGCATGCGTCAGCTCGATTCCGATCCCTACAATCTGTTAGGCCTGTTTATGAGCCACGGCTCGGCAATCCGGAATTGGACGCACGATGCGCCGCTGAATACCGATGACAACCGCTTCATTGAATACTCGACGCCGCTTGCCTTCAACGCCTTGAATACGGTGACCCTGGCCGCAGAAACATTGGCAAGCCTCCTCCCCCACTTCCGTCCCCTCACCGACATCGTGCATGTCGACCCGTCCTCGAACGACGACATGCTCGAGCGATTAGCTCGGGTCTCCACCGCGGCGCAACTCCTGACCGAGGGCATCGTGACCCGTGCCGACAATCGCATAGAGGAGGCCACTGAGCTGTACGCTCAATCATGGGAACTGCATCCTTCGAATTATCAAACCCGAACCTTTCTTGAACAGATCTGGACAGCCAAAGGGCATGAACTGGTTCTCGAAGAACAATACGACGCTGCCATTCCTTTGTTGCATAAAGCGCTGCAGATCAACCCACAGAACCTCAATGTGCGGTTCGACCTTGCCTTGAGCCAATCACGGCAGGGAAACGATCCGCTGGCGGCGGATTTCTATGAGTCCATCATTCGCCTGAATCCCGGATGGCCCCAGATCACATCCGTTTGGTTCAACTTGGGGTTAACCCGCTATCAAATGGGGCTCTATCAATCCGCGGCAACGTTGTTCCGCGAAGTACTGACGCGCGAACCCACCTCACTTGGCGCTCGATTCAATTTAGCCAATAGCCTGGCTCAATCCGGGGAATACCAAGAAGCCATCACGCATTATCAAGACGTCTTGAAAATCGCCCCTGACTATCAAGAAGCCAAGGCGAATCTCAAGGAAATCCTTGCCTGGATTGAACGTGATAACGAGCAACCATGATGCTGCGCCGATTGAGCAGACACCCCGTTCTCTGTATGGCCGCATTCTTCACTATGGCCGGTCATTGAACATCTTTTTCAGGTGAATGAACATGTACGACCATTACCCCCACCTGATACCATGTTCTCTCCAAAATTGAAATTGAGTCGCTATTTCAAAAATAAGGAGGGCTACAATGAAACACCTGTGGACTGCTCTATTTATCCTTACGATGATAAGTCTCGGTCCCCTCGCCGTTTCGGCACAATCGCATCCCGGCTTTCTGGTCATAGCGCCGGACCGGGGGTTTCTGGGGAATCAAGAAACCAAGAAACTGGTCGAGGAATTTCAGCTTCATTATCCTGCGTCCCTGGCTTTTGTCGGCAATAAGTATGGAAGTCATAAGACAGCGTATACGGCCTACATCAAACAAGCTCTGAACCAATTACGGTCACTGAACGCGACATCTGTCGTCGCTGTTCCGTTGTTTCTTTCCGCTGCCGATCCGCAACTACATGCGGTCCGTGACCTCTTGCCTACTCATGCCGACGATCTAAGTATCGAATGGGCTCCGGCGATGGCAGGGAGCTACCTGATCGGTCAGATCCTTCTCGATCGGGTTGAAGAAATCAGCCAATCGACTCAAAACGAACGACTCATTTTGGTGGGAATCGGGGCCCGTGACGAAAAAAGCGAACAGGCCATTAAGGACGACTTAACACCGTTGATTCAGTATATCCAACGATATAAGTCGTTCCAAGACAGTGAAGTCGTCATCTACTATCACCGTGAAGCGGAACAAGCCCGTGGAAAAAATAAAGAGATTACCACGCACATCACGGAACAGGCTGCCATGCAAGGGCGCACCTTGGTGGTCCCGGCATTCATTGGGGTCAAGTTCGATCACATGATGGCCATGACGAACTGGATACAACGTAGATTTCAGAAGCTGAATGTGGTTTTTCAACCATCGGAGATCGCTCCTCATCCCAATCTGCTCTTGTGGCTCAAGAAAACCGCGAATCAGTATCTAGAGGCATCTGCAAGTGAAATTGGGGTCGTCATTATGCCTCACGGTTCCACCCAGCCTTACAATGACGCCGTGGAAAAGATCATCGCACCCCTTACGCGCCGCTATCAAATTGAACTGGCGTATGGCATGGGAGATACGGCTATCATTCAAGATGCCGTATCTCGTCTTGAACAATGAGGTGTCAAGAAAATCGTGTTCGGAAGAATGTACGGGCTCATCAATACCATGAAACCCAGAACGGATTACATCCTTGGGCTTTCCGACGAGTATCTCGATGAATTAAAACAAGGCCGCACTCCACCCCAACAGATTCGAAGCGCCGCAATTTTTTCCACTTTCGGAGGATACGAAGAAGAGGCCAACGTGGCGCAGGTGTTGCATGAACGGATTATGGAGATCAGTCAAAACCCTTCAGAGGAAACCGTCATTCTTCTTGCTCATGGTACGGGATCCGACGAAAGCAATCAACACTGGTTGTCGGTGATGAACGCCAATATCGAGAAACTCCGACAGGATCCGCATTGCGCGAAACTGAAAGCCATCAAGGCCATGACCGTCCGGGAAGATTGGCCTAAGTTACGGAAGAAAGCAGTAAAGGAAGTGCGCGAATTCATTGAAGAAGGCAATAAACCCGGCAGAGTGCTGGTCATCTCGAATCGCCTCTATGGCCCGGGACCGTATTCCAAAATGTTGGCCGGCCTTGACTTCGAACTCAATGGAAAAGGATTTCTCTCTCCGGTCATCGAGCAATGGCTCGACAAATCCATTCAGCAAGTCGCCGAACAGCTAAAAGGTCCGACAAGGGTGGCTAAGCAAGGCTAGAGCGCTATACGTTCTTCAAGAACGACATTCTTCGGTGCTCGTCTGATAAGCATAAACGCGTTCACGGTCGACATGGACCGTATGTTTTTCATCAAGACCTCGTTATCGAGAGAGAAATCCGTATGGATACACCAGGTTGTCCTAGTTGTCGTCAGACTACACTCGTTTCCGCTGGGACGTTTTGGCGTTGTACGAATTGCGACATTGCCATCATCCCACACGCGCTCCGCAGGGAATATCGCCTTCCTTCCCGACCTTCCTCCAGAAACGGTTCATTTTCAAAATCGATCTTAGGCTTAAAAGAAAGGGACCAATGAGCCCTGATTTTTTCTATGCTTGAGAGCTCTTCTCCGCGAACTCCTGAATCGTGAGCTTTTTGTCTTGCCGGAGGCTGTGGGCAAAATATCCGCGCACATGATCACAACCATCAATTCCCCAGGTATCAGGTGATGACGAAAAAGGACCCAGACCCGCCAACCCCTATCCATGAAGCACGCTGTCTCTGCGGGCAACTGATTGCGACGTTAGGGCCTCGAGGATTGCAATTAAAATGCAAGCGCTGCAAGCGTATTCAGATTCTTTCCTCGCTTTTCCCAAACACCCGAACAAATAACTCCCCTAAAGATAACAAGAAGAAGGAACGATAGGCCCGGCGGAGTCGAGGTTTTCGATTTCCTTTGCTTGTTTCAGGAACTGAACCGCTCCTTGGTCCAAGCGCGGTCTCAGGAGGATCAATCAAGAGCCATCAACGGCCCTCCATTGTGCGAAATGTTGACAAAAGGCACACAACATGAGATGGTTTCATGCATGCATGAATTTGACTGGGATAACAAAAAGAATGAGATTCTTGAGAAGACACGGGGCGTAAGTTTTGAAGATGTCGTCTTTCACATTCAGAGCGGCGATGTCCTGGATATCATCAGGCATCCCAATGAGTCCCAGTATCCGAATCAGAGAATCATTGTTCTGAACATGGAAGGGTACGTGTACTTAGTCCCATACGTGAAGCAGAAAGGAACACGATTTCTCAAAACCATCATCCCGAGCAGGAAAGCGACAAAGGAGTATCTCAAATGAAAAACCCTCTCAACTTAGACAGAGAAGAAGTGAAGCTCCTTCAGGATTTTGAACACGGGGAATTTACAAGCATCAACAACTTCAAAGAAGCGAAGCGCGAATTAGAAGAGGCCGCGCACAATTTCCTTCAGAAGGACAAGCGCATTAATATTCGGATCTCGTCACGCGATTTAGCAAACATTCAAAAAAGAGCAGCAAAGGAAGGGATGCCCTACCAAACCCTCATCTCGAGCACATTACACAAATTCGTGACAGGGAAATTGAAAAGTGTGCGATAACGGATGAGCGAAAGCCACCCTTCCGACCGGTCCTGCCGACGACAGAAAGGCTCAGGATCGTCCCTCCAATCCCGTCATTTCTGTATGGTTCAGTTCCCCAATTAAAAACGTCGGGGACAGGCGTTCGCTGACAATTCCCGCCCCACGATGATACCCGTCGGGGATGATAGAGAGTGCCCCACTTTCATCTCTTTTCATCTCTTGGTGAAACGCAAGCCTGCATGGGGGATTGGGCAGCCATTTGCCATTTTGGGGCCTTTTGTCCATTTTCCCCAAAAACCGGCAGATCGACATGTTTCACCGGAAAATCAACATGGTGGAGACAGGTCCATTGTGATAGATTATTATTATGATATTGATATCCATAATTAAAATCATAATATGGGTTATGGCGGTCTTACAGACACGAAGATGGCCTGCGAAAAGAGAATCGGTCATCGTGCCAGCGCAGGGACGTAGGTAGTACTCAGCAGAAATCGTCATTGTCCATGCAACGGCGTCACCGAGAATTCGGAAATTCTTATGCTGAATCCCTCTGACTTCCATTCTGAGGAAAAGGCTGCACTCATTAGTGTTGCTGTTTCCTTAGCATTGATCATCATGACGATTCTGGTATTTTGGATCTGGTCCATGTGGCCGAGTACAACGCCAGGGGCAGGCCAGCACAGACCCAGCCTCTCGAACGGACCTCCGATACGGACAGGGCAGATCAACCATCGTACCGAGAGGAACGTCTTGACGCCACGCCCCTGTGGCTATTCGGCAATCCCGACGCTTTGAATAGTCCACAAAGCCCTTACACGGCACCATGTAGAAAGAATTTTTGCATTGCCCATCTCGGACATACTTTTTTACCTCTCACGAATGCCTAAGAAAGGATACGTTTTATGGTTGTGCGAACCCTCTTCATCATTGGCAGTGTTCTGGCAGGATTTGCGTTTGGATCAAGTCGAGGATCGGAAACGTCTACACACGGCCTCTTTGGTGGCCTCTTAATGGGAGGGCTCAGCGTAGGGTTGATCTGGCTTGAACGTCTGGTGTTTCCTCTGCGGCCGAGTGAGATGTTAGGTGGTCTCGCCGGTTTTTCGATTGGAGTCTGTTTGAGTGGAATGGCAAGTTTCATCAGCCAACAGATTTTCCTCCAGCGTCCTGAGATCACCTCTTTTTTAACCGTCGCTACCGTAGTCGGTTTTTGCTATATCGGCACCTTTCTGGGGATCCGAATGGGAAGAACGTTCTCTTTTGTTCCTGTCTCATATGGTGCCGACTCCGCATCACAAAGCCAGCAACCTAAAATTTTGGATACGAGCGCTATTATCGACGGACGTATTGCAGACTTATCCCGGACTGGGTTTTTTGAAGGTCCGCTCATTGTACCGCAATTCGTCCTTCGCGAACTCCAACGCATCTCGGATTCCTCAGACGGCCATAAACGCATTCGGGGGAAACGCGGCCTGGACATCCTCCAGGACCTCATGAATATGGAGACCATTGATGTCCATATTATTGATGCCGACTTTCCTCAATTTTCCGATGTCGACCCCAAATTGATGGAATTGGCAAAACTCCAAAAAGCAAAAATCGTGACCACCGATATGAATCTCAATAAGGTTGCCTCCGTGCAAGGCATACAGATTTTAAATACTCACGAATTGTCGAACGCGATTCGACCAGCCGTACTGCCTGGCGAATCCTTAAAGGTCTTTCTGTTGAGAGAAGGGAAAGAAGCGGGACAGGGCGTGGCGCACTTGGATGATGGGACCATGGTTGTCGTCGATCATGCCAGACGATGGATTGGGAAACGCGTCGAGGTGGTGGTTACCAGTGTCATTCAAACAAATGCCGGTCGAATGATCTTCTCCAGCCTTCGGGAAGGAACGCCTCGCTTGCAAGCAAGTTCTGGCTGATAGGCCGACAACCATTTCTTAACTTTCACAAATAAGGAGCGCGCCTCGATGAACATTGGAGATCCCATGCCCCGATACCGTATGCCTGCTTTAGTCAATGGCACCTTCACAAGCTCTTCCTTGGGAGATTTTCAGGGTCAATGGGTCATCCTGAATAGCGTCTTTCATTTTAGTGAAGTCGAAGCCATTTTTTCGATCGTCAACACACTCGATTTCATTCTCTGCCCGCAACGTTTTTCGTTCTCATTCAACATGATCGCCCCTTCCATGCTGCCGCATCAACGGGTCAAAAACATCAATCTGACCTTGTTGGTCGATCCGTTGGGCCGTCTGAGTCGCACACTCAGCTTGGCCGTTCCCCTTCCTGCCTATCGGTGCGAAACGCTTATTGTGAATCCCAAAGGCCACTTACAGTGTCGACTGATCCACGACATTAATCTACGTATGATGCAAACCATTATTGATCAAGTGCAAATATTGCAACAACAGCATTCTTCACTGTGAGTTGTCATATTGCAAAAATCGATCGACTGTTTCTTCTAATCTCTTTTGAATGGATGCACATGTGTGGGCGTCTTCGACCTTTTTGCCATTCCGTTCCGTGACGTGAAACACGTCCACGACTTGATCAAGCCGCGTCCCGATTTTGGCCGCATGAATCGAGAGACCGAGGTCATACAAGGTTTTGGCTATTTCATGCAACAGGCCCTGCTTGTCATCGGCAAACACGTCAATCATGGTAAACTGGTCAGACGTCTCATTATCGATTTTGACTTCGGTGCGATGCTGGCGAATCGGCATTTGGCTACGAAATGACACGCGTTGATTCTGTTCCATAAACGCTTCGACCGAGAATTCTCCCTTCAACACACTGACGATTGCCTTCCCCACTTTTTCCAACCGTGCCGGCGTCGGCGCGCCGTTGAAATCAGGGTCCTTGACCAAAAACGTATCCACCACAATACCGTCTGGTCTTGTCACAATCTGGGCCTCAAGCACAAGCAGGCCTTTCGCAGCCAACACGCCCGTCATCTTCATAAACATCCCGGACGCCACGGAATCAAAGGCAATTAACGAATACTCACACACCTTGAGTTCCTGATTATAGGTGGATTCGACCCTGGGATGTTCCGGAGTCAAGCATTGAATGGCAGACAGGTGGGCTATGATGCGATCCTGGGCCGTTCCGAAAAGATAGCGCACCGGAAAGGCTTCTAACTGGCTCTTGACCCACTCACGGGTCGGAAGAGACCGCCCCTGGGTTGCTGGGCCACGTCCTTCAACGCGTAGAGCTTGCGACTGCCAGACAGCCAACACCTCGTTGGTGAGATGCTCGACGTCACGGGTGGATTCCCCCCGTTCACTTTCTCCGGAAACTTCAGGGAGTGCCCGTAAATATAATTCGATCAGCAACGTTTCTTTCCACCTTGTCAGCATGTCCGGACCTACCGCCGCAATGTCTGCAGCAGTCAGGAGCAAGAGTTGTTTTAATCGATGGGGAGTGCTCACGGCCCGACAAAACATCAGAAGCACTTTTTCATCACTGGGGTCCCGTCGAAAGGCCGTATTCGCCATCAGCAGGTGTGCGTGTACAAGAAACTCCAGGGTCTGCGATTCTGGTGCGTCAAGTCCTAATCTGACGGACATGTCTTGAGCAATCTTTTTGCCGACTTCGCTGTGGTCCTCAGGGAGGCCTTTCCCCACATCATGAAGCAGCACGGCCAAGTGCAGAAGATCCTTCTGTTGAATGTCTTGGTACACCTTTCCCAACATTCCAGACTGCTTCCCTAAAGACTCAACTTGCGTCACGGCCAGCAGGCTATGCTCATCCACCGTATATTTGTGGTACTGATTAAATTGCATGAGTCCCCGTACACGGCCAAAGGCCGGGACCAGTTTTTCCAAAACACGAGCTTGGTGCATCAGCATTAACGTCTCGGCAACGGCCTCAGGTCCCGACAACAATTCTCGAAACCGCCGATTCACGGCTGGGGAAGCAAACAGATGGTCTGGCATGCTTCCCATGTGGCGGTGAATCTCTTCCAGCACCCGTCCGTCGATCGTCACCCTTTGTTTTTGAGCAACCTGAAAGAGACTCACGAGGTACTCCGGATCATCCAAGACCTGAATGAGTTTCTCTTCACGTATGGACAGTCTCCCATCGACGACCTGGAAAAAACCATTGATCAAAGGAGAAGGCCAAAGTTTTTTGAGGCGAGTCCAGAGAGACACGGAGCGTGCACGCTCCACAAATCGCATGGCACAATGATGAATGCCCATGGTCAGACGATAATATTGCTGCATGAACTGTTCGACACCCAGCATATGCGGTTCATCTCGATAGCCAAACTCTTGAGCCATGCGCACTTGTTCATCGAACGACAATATTTCCTGGGCACGGCCCGCCTCTAAATGGAGCAAGGCACGTACCTTGAATAAGAACTCTCTTGCCTCAAGCAACGCCTGATAATCGTGGTGCACCAAGACTCCACGATTGGCTAACTCCTGCAATGTGGAGGCCTGATACCGGGCCATCCCGATCCATTGGAGCAAATGGACATCTCTCAATCCGCCTTTGGTCTTCTTCATATTCGGTTCCAAGAGAAACACGGTCTCGCCGAATTTGGCATAGTCCTGATGCCGCTCTTCAAGCTTTTCACGGATAAAACTCTCCACTCGTCTTCCAAGAACGCGCTTGGCAAAACGTTGCCGAAATTCTTGAAAGACCGCCGGACTTCCGACTAAAAACCTCGACTCCATGAGCGCGGTTTTGGCCGACAAATCCCCTTCTGCGACGACCACGCAGTCGTGAATCGATCGAACACTATGCCCCACCTGAAAACCCAAATCCCACAAATGGTGAAACACCTGCTTTGAAAGATCCTGAACTGCCTTTTCGCCACCGGCACGATAGAGCATCATGATGTCGATGTCGGAATAGGGGGCAAGTTCGCGTCGACCATATCCCCCCACCGCCACGAGACAACAATGCGGCATGCCCGCAGCCGCACTGCTGCCCTGCCGTCTGATCACGTTTCGATAACGACCGATCAAGACCGCATCAACGAGAGCGGCAAAATCCGACACGACCTCCGTCCCTGACGCGCCATCCCGTAATCGTTGGCGAATGCCTTCGCGTCGCGCCTGGAGTACGGCTTGTGTTGAGGACACACTCGACTGAGATGAGTCGATAGGCGGAGTCCCCGATTGTTTACATTCGTGATTCACAAACCTCCGCCGGTGACGTTCTTCTTATCCTCCGTCACTCGTATGGGTGAGTAGGCTGACTTGGACATTGTTCGTCAATGCTTCACATATCGATTGGTAATTGGCATGCGTCGATCTTTCCCAAGCGCCTTGCGTGTGATTTTGATCCCGATGGGAGCCTGACGTCGTTTATATTCACTGCGATCCACCATGGCCATCACGCGTTTGACGAGTTGCGGAGAAAATCCTTTTTCGACAATTTCTTGAAGGGAAGAGTCTCCTTCGACATAGGCCTCCAGGATGGGGTCGAGGACTTCATAGGACGGCAAGGTGTCTTGATCCGTTTGATCGGGCTTGAGCTCAGCCGAAGGCGGTCGGTCGATCATCCGTTGAGGAATCACCGCTGCACCATGGTCGTCAACGGCTTTGAGATTCCGATAACGCACCAGTCCATAGACCAGGGTTTTGGGTACGTCTTTCATCACGGCAAAGCCACCAGCCATATCTCCATACAAGGTGGCATAGCCGACGCTCATTTCGCTCTTATTGCCGGTCGTCAAGACTAAATGGCCAAACTTGTTGGATAGAGCCATCACAATGGTGCCACGGATGCGAGCTTGAAGATTTTCTTCCGTGATATCAGGAACGCATGCTCCGAAAGTCGAAGACAAGGTCCGGGAGTATTGCTTCCAAAGGCGCGTAATCGGAATGGTCAACAAACGAATGTTCAGCGCCTTCGTCAAGGCTTTGGCATCAACGCGGCTTTCCCGTGAGGTAAACGGTGAGGACATGAACACCCCCATCACTTGGTCCGGCCCAAGGGCATCGGTGGCAATCACTGCCGTCAGGGCTGAATCAATCCCTCCGCTGATGGCAATCAACACTCGCTGGAAATGGTTCTTCCTGACGTAGTCACGCACGCCTGTCACCAATGCTTGATAGATTTCTTCTAAATGGCAAGGCAAAGTTGGATTTTTCAACGGCACGGGCTTGTTCGGTTTCCGTTGCCCAACCGGAGAAAGTTGCACTCGCTTGACGGGATACCGCTGCTTGGCCTGTTTCTCTCGAACCACGGAGCGCGTCTCCCGTGGGCCATTGAAAGACAGATCCGCCACAAGCAGCTCTTCTTCAAACGCCCTGGCACGGGTGATGACCTTTCCCATTCGATCGACAATCATACTGTTTCCATCGAATACGACTTCGTCCTGCCCTCCAACCATGTTGGTGTAACTCACCACCACGTCATTCTCTCTGGCACGTTGCGCCAACATGTGCTCCCGCGTTTTTGACTTTCCCCTATGATAGGGAGATGCATTGATGTTCAGAATGAGTTGCGCGCGCCCGACGGCGACCTGATCGCGAGTGGGCCCATCGGCATACCAAATGTCCTCACAGATATTCACGCCAAACCGCACCCCTTGGACTTGACAGACTAAGGCCTTTTTGCCTGGTGAAAAATATCGGCTTTCGTCAAACACTCCATAATTAGGCAAGAAGATTTTCTGGCAGGTAGCCACGACTTGCCGGTCATGAATCACCGCCGCTGCATTCAACACATGCCGGGGTCCTGAAGGGACGACGAAAGGAGTCGAATCCCGTGCCACCTGCTCTTCAAGATAACCGACGACGACGGTGAGGCCACGACACTGCTTAGTCAACTGTTGGAGAGCTTGCTTGGTGGCGTGGAGAAAACTTGGTTGTAAGACCAGATCTTCAGGAGGATAGCCGGTGATCGCTAATTCTGGAAAGACGACAATCTCTGCTCCGACCTGCCGCGCTTGTTTGACCCATTTGCCCATCGCACGCACATTCCCATCCACGTCCCCCACGACAGGGTTCATCTGAACCATGGCCATTCGGCAAGTTCGCATCACAAAAAAAACGTCCTCTTCCCGTCAGGGAATGGAGGACGCCTTTGTCCTAACACCTTCCAAGGATCAAACGTGCACCAGTAGAATTTTCAGCTTGTATCAGCGATCCTGACGGCCTGTCAAGGGAGTTCAAGCGCCACGGAACACACGAACGATTTTCACTGCTCCATTGATCCACCTTCCAATTCTCCAGCCAAAATAATGGCCTCGGCAATTTCCCGCATGGACTTTCTCATATTCATGCTTTGACGCTGAATCACCCTAAACGCATCGGCTTCTGATAATTTGCGAGAATGCATGAGATAGCCCTTAGCCCGTTCGACAAGTTTTCTGACGGCTAGGGCTTCTTGCATTTCAAATGACTTTTCAAGGAGACGAGTATGCTCGATAGCCACTGCTGCCTGGTTGGCAATGGTTTGCATGATCTTGATTTCCTTATCGTCAAACGCATGCACTGTGGAGGTATAGGTATTAATCACGCCAATGACCTTTTCCTTAATCATCATGGGTACCGACAATAACGAGCACAGCGACTCCCGTTTGGCTAAATCCTGGTAGAAAAACTCTTTCTCCTTCTTCACGTCGGCAACATAAATCGGCCGTTGTTCTTTCACCGCCCGTCCGCTGATGCTCTGGCCAATCTTGAGCGGGGGCTTCCGACGATAGGCGTCGCTCAGGCTCTGAGTCGCCGCAATACGCAACCCCTCATTCTCCTCGTCAACGAGCATGAGAGAACAGATTGTCGAATCCATCATCTGAGCCGTCGTCATCACGATCAACTGAAGCACGTCCTCAATCACGCGGTTGGACGCAACGGTTTCCGAAACCTGAGACAGGGTATCCAGTTGTAACGTTTGCCGCCTCATTTCTTCATACAATCGGGCATTTTCAATGGCGCCGCCGACCTGATTCGCGATCGTCGATAACAGCGCAAGTTCGCCACCCTGATAACGTTTCATCCGTTTGTGCTGTACATTAATGACCCCGATGACGTTGCCCTTCGTCACGACGGGAAGTGACACAAACGCTTGGTATCGGTCCTCAGGTAAATTATGAAAAAATCTAAACCGTGGGTCATCACTCGCATGACGAGGAATAACCACCGTCACCTTTTCTTGTGCCACCCAACCCGTAATCCCCTCTCCCAACCCCACGGAGGTTCGGCCGATGAGCTTAGGATGAGGATTTTTGGACGCTCGCAACACGAGTTCATCCCGATTCGTGGAGACAAGATACAACAAACAGGAATCGGCCTTCGTCACTTCGACAACCACGTCTACGATGTGCTTGAGGACCGATTCCAAATCGAGCGTACTGCTAATCGATTCACTAATACGATACAGAATTTCCACTTCGCGCGTTCGTTCGCGAAGGACGGCTTTGACATCTTGCTTGGGCCGCTTAGGGGATTGCTTTATCGGAGTCATTTCAATAATGTTTGTTTGGCCGCATGAGATGCGGCCCTACAGATGAATGTGCCTCTCAGTCCACAACTCGCGACACATCAATGACGGCTCAGGTCGCCTGACGCATGCTCCGCCGCATGAGGCCTATCCCGGGCCGTGACCCGGAATAGGCGCTACAATTGTCAATTGGACTGCTCATGACAGTGCAGATACCACTGTTTCACCGTACGTGGATCCAGAGGCATGACCCGGACTTTCCCGATTGCTTGGGGAAGCACACAGTGGATGATTCCCTGTGCCACCTTCTTATCATGACGTATGGCTCCCCATAATTTCGAAAAACTATGGGACGGCATTCGTACAGGAAGGCCCGTTCGCGTTATCAATGCACGTTGCCTGTCGACGACGCCTTTGGAGCACAACTTCAAGTGATTGGCAAGGAGGGCTTCATGCACCATTCCAATTCCCACGGCCTCGCCATGGATATATTGTTGGTACCGACCCAAGGATTCCAACGCGTGCCCAATAGTATGCCCATAATTCAAGATCCGACGCAGACCGGATTCTCGTTCATCTTTGGCTACCACCCACGCTTTAAGCTCACAACAACGCGTGACGACTTTTTGGACATCTTCATCCTTCATGTCGAGAATATGTTCCATTCTGTCCTCTAAAAAGGTGAAAAACATTTTGTCGGCAATGACCCCATATTTAATCACTTCGGCTAACCCCGCCAGCCATTCTCGCTTGGGGAGGGTCTGCAACGTATTCGTATCGGACACCACAAGGGCCGGCTGGTAAAACGCGCCGATCAAATTTTTTCCTGAGGGATGGTTCACCCCGGTTTTCCCCCCCACGCTGGAATCCACTTGTGCCACAAGCGTGGTGGGCACTTGAACAAATGGGATACCCCGAAGATACATTGACGCGGCAAAACCAGTGACATCCCCAATCACCCCTCCACCCAACGCCACGAGTGCGGACCGACGTTCAAATCGATGCTTGACCAACTCATCGACGATGGACGAGGCCCACAGAAGCGTTTTGGTTCGCTCACCCTCTGGAATACTTATCAGCTGGTAGGTGAACCCCGCTTTCACGATCGCCTTTTTGAGCGATACCCCATACAAACGCGCCAACGTTGGATTGGTCACGACTCCGACTTTTCCGGAAAGTCCTAACGATTGTAAATACTGCCCCATCTGGTGAAGGCTGCCAGGCCCGATCACGATATCGTAGCTTCGCGTCCCGAGACCAACTTTGACTGTTTGCCGTTTATTAGAGCGACTCATGCTGAGCCCCTGCACGCAGCTGTTCGAGTTGAGCCATTCAATTGGTTCATCGTCATTGAGAAAAGGGATTGTGAAACCAGGTCACGACAACTCAGAAATTCTTTACATATTCTTGGTAGGTGTCGAAATTTCGTTTCATTTCCTCCAAGCTATCGCCGCTGAACTTTTCTAACATAGCATTGGCCATTTCATAGGCAATGACGGCTTCCCCGACCACGCCAGCGGCAGGAACCGTACAGATATCAGAACGTTCCACCGTGGCTTCAAATGGTTCTTTCGTTTGAATATCCACACTGTTCTTTGGTTGATACAGGGTGGCAATCGGTTTCATGGCGACCCGCAAGACAACGGGTTGCCCATTCGTCATGCCGCCTTCTAACCCACCGGCATGATTGGTCTTTCGTGCAAATCCCGGGTTGGACTCACTAGGGTAAATATCGTCATGCACTTCAGACCCAAATCGACAAGCAGATTCAAACCCCATGCCAATTTCCACACCTTTCATGGCTTGGATACTCAGAGCCGCCATGGCCAACCGTGCGCTCAAGCGTCGATCCCACTGCACGTAACTTCCCAACCCAATGGGAGGGTTGGTTACCACCACCTCGAAGACTCCACCCAATGAGTCACCATTATGTTTCGCCAATCGGATTTGCTCGATCAT
Organism: Nitrospirales bacterium; assembly: GCA_963422365.1. Classification (GTDB taxonomy): domain Bacteria; phylum Nitrospirota; class Nitrospiria; order Nitrospirales; family UBA8639; genus Bin75. The sequence goes on along the minus strand of OY729426.1, from coordinate 1,577,763 downwards.
CTTTTCATTTGCTTCTGGATCAGGACACCGAACTTGAGACTGCTCCGCACGTTCATAGGCCGCCAAGGGATCATCGAGCGACGGGACCGCCACTGATCCAATGCGGGTCGTATAACTCACCACCCGCATATCAAATTCCGATAATAACGCCTTGGCCACGCCACCGAGGGCCACCCGGATGGCCGTTTCTCTCGCACTCGCTTTTTCAAGAACGTTGCGAATGTCCTGATGTCCATATTTAATCGCTCCCACGAGATCGGCGTGACCAGGTCGTGGACGAGTCACCACTCGTTCCGTTGATGGGGAGCCTGGTTCAGCCGCCATAATCTCTTGCCAATTTTCCCAATCCCGATTACGAACCAATAATCCTAATGGATTCCCTAACGTTTGTCCTTTGCGGATTCCACAGTAAAATTCAATCTGATCCTTTTCAATTCGCATCCGCCCCCCACGGCCATACCCGCCCTGCCTTCTCGCTAAATCTTGATTGATCATTTCTGCAGTGAGAGGAAGCCCGGCAGGGACACCTTCCAACACCGCCATCAGCCCCTTTCCATGGGATTCACCCGCATTTAAATAACGTAACATCTTGCACCTTCAGTCAAACCACACACCCAATCGGCCTTTATCCCTGACCGTCACCTCTCAACGCTACGCGCAAAGCTCGCCACCTTCCTTCTTTCCCTCTCCACCGTCATTCATCTGTCAGGGCTCCGAGGGTCAGGAATTCTCTCTGGAATACGGTTCAAAAAAATCCCGTTCTTCGTACAACAAATACGTCCTCTCCGGTTGAGACCGTACACGGGCCTTTCCTTCTACAGCCGAAAGAATCACCCCTTCATCCGTGATACGTTTCACGACTTGGGAATACGCGGAAAGAACCTGCCCCACCCTGACAATGAGTCGCTCCCCGTCCTCAAAGTCCAAAACAGCCCAATGGCCTTGAGCGGAGGACATGATTCCAACCACCTTCACGGGTTGGTGGCTCATGTCTTGCCTCTGCAACGAAGAACCGGCATTGTTCTGGAAAACCGACTTCGGTAAAAAAGGATCACGATCGTGATCCGAACGATACCGAAATGTGCGAGAGGTCTCGTTCAAGCGAGCATTCGTGAACAACAGATCCTTCGTCGGCTCACCTGGTCCTGCATGGACTTGAGTCGAAAAGAACCATCGCGCACTCCCACAGAACAAAAAGAAAAACACGGAGACGAGCGCTGCAACACTACGCATCATGGCTGACTGAATCTTTCCTTTAACTTGCCCTCTTCTCAGGAACGCGCTGCCCCTTTGTTCCAAACTCAATCGCCTGGAATCCTATCAGTTCAAAGGAGGCTTGAATGTGTCGCTCAGGGCTCTCATCGCTTCGTTCCTGGGCTTGCAAATCCATTGACCTCAACATCAACGTGTTCGGAAGCGTTTGAAGTTCTTCAAGAAAGTGCGCGAGAGCATGGTATCGCCCCTCTGTATAGAGCCGAAGCGTGACTCGATTCAAATCCGTTTCCGGAATTGGAACAGGCTCTTCTGACTTCCAGGACGTGAGCACCACGCCAACCGATTGCGCTTTGTCTAAGACGTCTGTAAGCATTTGTTCCACGGGCACCTTAAGCCTCAATACTTTTTTTTGCGCTTCGAGTTGGGGAGTCAGTCTGGCGATTTCATCTTTGAGCGGCTCTAATTGATGGCTCTGCTCAATCGTTGCAAGTTGATGGTCTAGTGATCGGAGGGTTTGCTGAAAGCCCTGGACATGTTGCTGCTGCGGTTCAACAACGAATTGAAACAAGATGATCGACGTTAACCCTACCGAGAGAAGCAGGACGATGACCTTTTGGGTCATACGCGTATCTTCCACCCAATCAAGAATTCTTTCGACCATCATCCGTTGAGTCCATGAATATATTCATCGAAAATTGAAAGAGGTCAGACTGGCCCACGTGGGCCTGAGTCTCAAAAACATTGACTGGTCCAAGCATATCGGTCTTTTCGAAATCCTTCGCAAGTGTCAAAATCTCTTTGAGGGAACGAGCAAAACCGGACAATATGATCTTGTCATCTTTTGCCTGAAGATGCAGCAACCACACATCCAAAGGGTCAACCACTTGGCTGACTATTGACAACAGGCGAATGGGTCTAGTCAGCTCATGTGTCAATGCCTTGAGATTGTCGTGTTCAGTGAAAATGGTTTGTCGTCGTTCCTCCAGTGCCAGAACCTGGTGATGGGTTTTTTGCAGCAACGCCACACGTGCCTGTTTTTCTTGTATTTCTTGTTCAAGCCGTTGCACGGCGTGATTCCCATCGACGACCATCCATCCCCAAAACGCACAGACACCTGCCAAGACAACGACCCCTACGAACAGCTCTGACTTGGAGCGGCGGCGTACTTGGCACTCATAGGGTTGTTGGCCTTTCAGTAGATTAATGCTAACCATGGTTGTCCTTATGAAGGGCTAAACCCATAGCCACCCCTCCAAGATGGGCTAAAGCCGACAGATGGTCCCTTTCTTGGTGATCGGTCAGATATTCGCTTGCGTCAAAAGGATTGAATACTAGAGTGGGAATGGCCAAAGCCTTTTGCAATTCACTTTGCAATCGTGGGTTTTTCGATTGTCCTCCACACAGGAACATTTTTTCTACGCTGAGTTCTGGATGGCGTTCCAAGATAGACTCGAAACAGCGTTTGATTTCCCTTACGACTTCCGCCACCAACCATGGCTGGTCCGCGTAACCGATTTCACCCTGAAGGAAACCATGAGCAGCGGCGTCTTCGACCGCGCCCTCTAGTGCATCGTCAGATGCTCGGCTCGAGGGAGTTCCCTCAAAGCTGACGTCTCGGACCACGAGGGGATACTCATTAGCCACACATACAATATTCATTCCGCTTGCTCCCACATTTGCAATGCCGAATGACCGTCCACGGAAGGTTGGACTTTTCCACATAATTGTCTTCAGCAACGCAAGACCATCGACATCACACACAATCGGATGCACGCCAATCTCTTCCAACAATGTTTTCCGGCTTTCAACCGCCTGTTGCTTGGCAGCTACAAGCAGCACATCCATATCCGTAGAGGCTGGTCGATGGTGAGGGGGAGGAAGAATCCAATAATCAAAATAAATATCACTCATCGCATAGGGAATGTATTGCTGGCCTTCCCATGTTAAATATTCATCAAGAGCATCTTGCTCGACGCCAGATACGTGTATCCGCTTGACCATCACCGATGGTCCGGATAAAGAGATCGCAACGGGGCTGCCGAGCAATTCCAGTTCTTGAATCAGATCAATGAGTGCGGCTTTAAGCCGATGAGAGTTGTGGCTCGCGGCCTCTTCCACGACACCTGATTCGAGGCTGCGTAATCCAAATCGTTTAAGACGATACCGGGCGGCACGTTGCTCAAGCTGAATAATCTTGATCGTGGAAGAGCCAATGTCTAACCCGACACAGGTTTGCGGTTGCGAAAACACATTGGCCCACCTCCGGAGTCGTTTCATCATTGGCTGTCACTTGCGAGGTCGGGTTGACAGGCATACTCGGAAAAGCCGTTTGACGAGCCTCCCTCTTTTTCGCATCACGACATGTAGGCAAAATCCCTAACATTCCCGCTGAAAAGATTTTAACTCTACACTGTTCTAGATTGACCGTCAAACAACAGCGATTTGGCTGACAGCCCCATATTTTTCGCAAAGAGAACCGCGTTTCCTCGTCGCTATTTGCGTCACGAGTCAGTCGCATCAGTCTCAATCAAAAGAGCTCGCAAGGAAGGAAAAAGAACCGTCGCCCCGAACGAGCAAAGAACTGTCACGTTACTATTCGGTACGATCCACGTCTCGGTGGCTGAGTGTGGCCCTGCAACCTAATCGTGCAAACAGGTTCTTTACCTCATTCGCAATCGCGACGGAACGGTGCCTCCCACCTGTACAGCCGATGGCTATGGTCAAATAACTTCTCTGTTCTCGTTCAAACAGCGGAAGGAGAAATTCAAAAACACTCTTCATGTGCTCAAGAAAACCTTGGGCCTTTTTGTTTTCGAGAACATAACGCTGAATGTTTTTGTCATTTCCCGTTAACGGCTTCAAGGCAGGAACGAAGTGCGGATTTTGCAAAAATCGAACATCAAACACGAAATCGGCTTCGTAGGGCACGCCAAACTTATACCCAAACGTCATCACGGATACCTTCATCGAGTGCCGATAGCCCTCATCGCTGTACTGTTGCACCATCCACTCTCGAAGTTCATGCACGGTCAGTTCTGAGGTATCCAACACCTGGTCAGCGCGAGAACGGAATTCGGCAAGGTGTTGTCGTTCGAGTCGGATCCCTTCAAGAACGGACTGCTGAGGCAGGAGAGGGTGGGGACGACGGGATTCAGAAAAACGACGTGTCAAGACAACATTATTCGCTTCCAAATACAACAATTCCACGATGGAGGCACTCGCTTGGAGCCGTTTGAGATTTTCAAAAAAATCCGAAAAAAATCGCGAGCGCGAATACCAAAACACAAGGCAACCTTTCGCACAGGGTGACTCCGTTGGCCACAAAATTCTGCAAATGCGAGGAACAGCGCCAGAGGGAGATTGTCCACACAGAAGAACCCGATATCCTCCAGACATTTCAGCGCTTGGGTTTTTCCTGAGCCGGACAAACCACTGACAATAACGAGACGAAATGAATGCTCTGATCCTTTATCATTCACAGTGGCCTCAAGAGGACGTGTGTCTTTCTCATCGACACGAGAGGCACTCCTTGAAAGCAAGGTGAAGACGCAAACATTGAACTCGGTGGGACGACGCTCAATAGAGACGTTTTCGCTGACTGGCCGGCGCGATATTGAGTTCGGCCCGATACTTGGCAATCGTCCGTCTCGCAATGACGATCCCTCTGGCGCGCAACCTCGACGCAATTTCTTGATCTTTCAAGGGGTTGCTGGGATTTTCTTGCCCCACCATTTCACGAATCAACTCACGAACAGTGATCGAAGATAACTCTTCAGTACCCGGTTCCGACCGTTGAATGCCCGTGTTAAAGAAAAACTTCAGTTCCAGCATGCCCTGGGGGCAATACATATATTTATTCGTCGTCACCCGACTGATGGTCGACTCATGCATGCCCACATCTTCAGCCACTTGCTTCAGCACAAGTGGCTTCAAGGCCTGCACACCTTTTTCCAAAAAGAGTTCTTGGAATGTGATGAGGCTTTTGACCACCTTCAGAATCGTTTTGTTTCTCTGCTCAAGGCTACGAATGATCCACTGAGCCCCTCGCAATTTATCCTCCACGTAAGCCCTCGTGGCGTCTCCATCTCCGCTGTTCGGTCCTAACATCCGCGTATAATAAGGGTTGATCTGCACACGAGGCATCCCATCGTCATTCAGGGACACCTGCCATTCGCCTTCGTGTTTAAACACAAAGACATCGGGCACGATGATTTGGTTGTTGTCGGAAAAATAGGGCCGTCCAGGTTTTGGCTCTAAGCCTTCAATGATATGTACTGCCTCCAAAATCTCTTCAACAGACCTCCCGACTTCTTTGGCGACAGTGGGATATCGTTTTTTCTGGAGGTCGCGAAGATGGTTCTTGATAATCAGTTCGAGCAATGATTCCTGATGAGCACCGCCATGAACATAGTCACTTCCAACGGGTTTTTTATGAAGGTGGCAAAGTTGAATCAACAAACATTCTTGAAGATCGCGGGCAGCCACACCGATGGGATCGAACGTTTGCACTAAGGATAAAACAGAATCCACCTTTTTGACGGACACCCCAGCTTCTTCGGAAATTTCCTCGATCGATGTGCGAAGATACCCATCTTCATCGAGATTGCCAATGATCATATGGCCGATGGCTTTCTCTTCCTCATCCTCGGAAGAAAGCCATAACTGCCATAGCAAGTGATCTTCTAGTGTCGTCGGTTTCGTCAGCGTTTGGTCATAAGATGGAAAATCTTCGTCTGAGAACGCCTGACCATCACCACCTCTCGGTCGCCAATCACTTTCATAATAATCTGCCCATCCTTCTGGCGAGAGCGGTTCGGAAAGTTCATTCGTTTCTCCTGCTCCAGCCTCGCTGGAGGCATCACTGTCGCCGGCATCAGTCTGGCCAGCCACTTCTTCCTTTCTCTCAGGAGCCGTCTCTTCCGGCGTTGGCCCATCTCCCTCATCCGAATCAGCGCCCACCTCTTCAAGAAGTGGATTGTCCATCAAATGTTGAGAGAGCACTTGCTGTAATTCCAGTCTGGATAACTGCAATAATTTGATGGCTTGTTGAAGTTGGGGAGTCATCACCAACTTCTGACTCAGGCGAAGATCGAGTTTGAGTTCCATCACGGTCGGCCAGGCCAGGCTGAAATGTTCAGAGTTTAAAGCGTTCGCCTAAATAGATCTCTCTGACTTTGGGGCTCCTGACAATAGTTTCCGAAGTCCCTGACGCCAGAATCGTTCCTTCATTAATGATATACGCCCGATCGGTTATGGAAAGCGTTTCTTGCACGTTATGATCCGTCGTGAGAATCCCGATGTTTTTTCTTTTCAAAGAGTGAATGATTTTTTGAAGGTCGACAACCGCAATGGGATCAATGCTGGCAAATGGTTCATCTAACAACAAAAATTGAGGGGTCGTGGCTAGGGCCCTCGTGATTTCTAACCGACGACGCTCTCCGCCGGAAAGGGTGAAGGCTTTGCTTTTTCGAAGATTGGCTAACCTGAGCTCATTCAATAAGCGCTCCAGGCGTTCATGCCGCTCAGCCTGAGAAAGGTCCAGGGTTTCTAAAACAGCACAAATATTATCTTGAACGGACAATCGACGAAAAACAGAGGCTTCTTGAGGGAGATACCCAATCCCGCGGCGAGCCCTCTGGTACATCGGCAAGGCCGTGATCGGATCTTGATTTAAGAGAATCTGTCCATGATCGGGCTGGCAAAGGCCAACCACCATGTCGAAAATTGTCGTTTTTCCTGCTCCATTCGGCCCCAATAACCCGACAATTTCTCCTGATTCAACTTCTAACGAGACGCCACGAACGGCATCCCGTCCTTTGAAACTTTTGCGCAGTTCCTTGACAGAAAGCCGAGAATGCCCCATGACAGGCTGTAACTGCTCAACGATGGTCAACAGCCGTACGGTCCCTACTCTTCGAGAATAAGCACATGGGATCCCCCTTCGACGATGCTTCGATCTTCCTTTAAAAACATGGTCATTTGGGATCCTTCAACCTTTATCCCAACTTGCCAGGCCACCGGCGACTCAGTCAGGACGAGTTTTTCTTCATCTTTATAATAGAACGCGCGTCCGCACGTCGCCTTCCCATCTGATTTCTCAATGACCACTTTTCCGCTGGCCTCAATGTGGTCAATCTGATGCGGGCTCTCTCCTTTCGTTTCCTGGTTTCCCTCTGGTGCGCCTTTTTTAAACGTCACAATCATATGATCGGATCGCATGACGAGGTCCCCTTTTTCGAGGACCACCATGCCTTCAAAGATCGTCTGGCTGGATTTTCCTTGGAAGGTCATCATCTGTGAAGTAATCGTCGTTTGCTCTCTTTCTTCAGCAAAACCGAACGGTAGTGTCTGCACCCAGACAAGACCACAAAGCAGAAGCGCGAGAGGAATTGGATGGTTATATTGAGGACGTAATCTGAACGTGCACATCATCAAGGACTCCCAACTTTTCTGTTTTCAACTCTGCGATTAACCCAATACCCCTAATGGTTAGTCCATGCCCGTGGATGATCACCGGTCTATTCGTACTGATTGTCTGCTCCTTATCAGCCCAGTGAAGATGCGGGGTAAGGATCGTATACCCATTTGCCAATTCAATCGCGATCAATTCTTCCTGATTTCGAAGAGAAAAATTGCCGTTGGCTGTATTAATCGTTCCTTCTTCAGCCTCTAGCTTCATCTCTTGCTCGTGACCGTACCGGTTAAACAACCGAACTTGAACCTGTTGAAGCCGCAAGTGCTGCTCGGATTCATAGACTTCGGCTTTTTGCGCTTCCACCTCCCACTGGACTTGCCCTTCCTCAGTTTGACGATAGATAAAACCTTCTATGTCGGCATCGGTTGTTTCAAAGACTGGCGCTATCATCACCGGAAGGGGATGATTGGACTGCACTTGCTGAATCAGGACGTACCCGAGAAACCCGGCAAGACCAAGGGTCATGCCTCGCAAAACCCATCGAATCCATAAGTGAGATATACGTGCGTACGTGAACGGCTTGGGAGACACTTGTCACAGAATACCATACGCCACAAACCAAGTAAACTAAACGGTTGCAGAGAAGAGATTCCTGAAACAAGGTTCGCCTACGACTGAGAGCAACGGATGGGGAGCAGGACGGCAAGTCATGGAAATCTTCCAAGGCTAGACGGACGGAAAGGAGAGAATCGCGAGAAGATTATGAGGCCTTCTGAGTCTCTTCAGCCACGGGTTCAGAAAGATCAGAGGCAACCACCGGCCCACGCTCGATCAACTCGATAGCCACCAATTCTGCAGCATCCCCAGGTCGGCGTCTCGTGGGAATGATCCGAATATAGCCCCCGGGCTGGCTACGAAATCGTCCTGCAACATCGCCGAACAATTTGGACACGACGTCTTTTTTCCGAACAAAATCTAAGGCGCGCCGTCGAGCATGAAGAGAGCCATCTTTTCCCAAGGTAATCATTTGTTCAGTGATGCCGCGGATCTCTTTGGCTTTTGCCTCTGTGGTCTCGATACGTTCGTGTTCCAGTAACGCGGTCACAAGGTTTCTAAACATCGCGTGTCGATGTTTGGTATTTCGCCCTAACTGTCTGCCTTTTTTTCGATGACGCACAATACGGCTCTCTTCCTAAAATGTTAATGCGATTGGTTGTTGGTCTGCACCAGACTCTCTCTTCTGAGACCTAAGTTCAACCCCATTTCGGTTAAAACTTCTTTGATTTCATTGAGAGATTTTTTTCCAAAATTTTTCGTTTTCAGCATCTCCATTTCTGTTTTCTGCACAAGGTCTTCAATGGTTTTGATATTCGCATTTTTGAGACAATTCGCCGCACGCACGGAAAGTTCCAACTCATTCACACTTCGCGCCAGATGTTTATGCAATTCGGCTTGCGTTTCTTCGTGAGCGGGACCATGTTCCACTTCTTTCATTTCTTCACCGGGCATGCAAATGGACAAATGTTCTCGAAGAATAAAGGCCGATGAGGAAACCGCCTCTTGCGGAGTCATGCTTCCGTCGGTCCAAACCTCAAGATTCAATTTATCATAATCCGTCACACGTCCCACACGGGCGTTTTCCACATGAAAGTTCACCCGTTTAATTGGGGAAAAAACCGAATCGACCGGAATAACTCCAATGGGCAACCCTTCTTCTTTATTCCGTTCAGCCGGAACATACCCTCGTCCCGGCTTCACAATGAACTCTATATCAATCACACCATCTTTGTCTAATGTCGCAATATGCAATTCAGGATTTAAAATCGTCACATCCGCATCATGCTGAATATCGGCAGCACGAGCTTCGCTCGGCCCTTTTTTCTTCAACCGCATCGCTTTCGATTTATCGGTATGGAGTTTCAGACGCAGATTTTTGACGTTCAAAATGATAATGGTCACGTCTTCCGTGACGCCAGGGAGTGTGGAAAATTCATGAAACGCACCTTCTATTTTGACGGAGGTTACGGCTGCACCAGTTAACGAGGACAACAACACGCGTCGCAGCGCGTTGCCGACTGTTGTCCCAAACCCACGTTCAAATGGCTCTGCCGTAAACTTCCCATAGATGGGCGAGGCTGTTTCTTTTTCCAACTCCAGTCGCATAGGCAACTGAAAATCCTTTATCCCTTTGATCATTACGCCCCCTTTCACCTCGATCCGGCACAGCCTAAACATTGGCCACAACGCATGATGGCCAAATTGTTCCACTTTTAGCGAGAATATAATTCCACAATAATCTGTTCATTGACCGGGGCCCCAATATCATCCTTTGTCGGCAGTGCCTGAATCGTCCCTTTCAATGCATCCCGGTCACAGTCGATCCAGCTCACCCCTGGCTGGCTATCGGCGACCTGTGCAGCCGCTTTAATTGCGAGCAACTCCAGGCTCCGTGGTCTCACCTGAATCACGTCCCCAACAGCCGTCGTATAAGAGGGAACATCGGTTTTTCTGCCATTGACCAAAATATGTCCATGATTCACGAATTGGCGAGCTTGCTTGCGTGAAAAAGCCAATCCAATCCGGTAGACGACATTATCTAATCGTCGCTCAAGCAGAGCCAAAAGATTTTCGCCCGTCACGCCCTTTTGACGTTCAGCACGCTCAAAAATTCCCCGAAACTGACGCTCTTGAATGACATACATCCGACGCAATTTCTGCTTTTCACGAAGCTGCATACTATAGTCCGTCACACGAGGTCGAGATTGCCCATGTTGACCGGGAGGATAACTGCGACGTTCAATCGCACATTTGTCGGTCATACAACGTGTTCCTTTCAGGAACAGTTTGACTCCCTCCCTTCGACAAATCCTACATACTGGCCCACGATAATTTGCCACGTCTTTAGCCTCTCACTTGCAAGACTCCAGACCCTGAGTTGATGTTTTCCCAACATCTGAAGGTTTAATGAATCGCCGCTTACACCCGTCGTCTTTTCGGCGGTCGACATCCATTATGGGGAATAGGGGTCACATCACGAATCAAATTCACCCGTAAGCCGACGGATTGTAGCGCTCGTACAGCCGACTCACGTCCCGACCCAGGCCCGTTGACATAGACGTCAATTTGGCGCATGCCTTGTTCCATGGCTTTGCGTCCCGCCGCCTCCCCCACACGTGTCGCCGCAAAAGGCGTACTTTTTCTGGCCCCTTTGAATCCTAAGCCTCCTGCATTCGACCAAGAGACCGTATTGCCACTCATATCCGTAATGGTCACAAGCGTGTTATTAAAAGACGCTTGAATATGGGCAATCCCCATTTGCACGACCTTTTTCTCTTTTTTTCGACCCTTTTTTACGCTCATGCTGTCCCCTGAATGGCTTGTTATTTTTTGCTCCTGCCAATCGAAGCCCGTTTCCCTTTTCGGGTTCGTGAATTGGTTTTGGTCCGTTGTCCACGAACGGGAAGCCCTCTTCGATGACGAAGGCCTCGGTACGACCCTGTATCGATCAGGCGTTGAATACTGAGAGTGACCTCTTTTCGGAGATCCCCCTCCACGGTAGAGTCTTTATCTATCGCTTCACGAAGTTTGACAATGTCTTCCTCACGAAGATCTTTGACGCACACGGCACAATCAATGCCGGTTTTTCGTAAAATCTGCCTCGCACTCCACGGCCCGATCCCATAAATATAGGTCAAGCCAATCTCAATGCGTTTCCCCACAGGCAGATCAACGCCTGCTATCCGAGCCATGGCCCCTCCTTTTTCACGTGATGCGCTTTCGGTTAAAACTCGTTGACGCCGTTCCCCTTTACGCCATTATCCTTGTCGCTGCTTGTGACGAGGATTACTACATCGGACCCGAACAATTCCTCGTCGTCTAAACACAACACATTTTGAACATATGGGTTTGACGGACGATTTGACTTTCATGAGAGCATCCCTCTCCTGACTATTTGAATCGATAGGTTATCCGTCCCCTTGTGAGATCATAAGGAGACAACTCCACGGTCACTCTATCGCCCGGGAGAATACGAATAAAATGCATCCGCATCTTCCCTGAAATATGGGCCAAAATTTTATGTCCACTCTCTAATGTAACTCGGAACATGGCATTGGGTAACGTTTCCATGATCACCCCTTGGACTTCAATCATATCTTCTTTTGCCATCAGCCTAAACCGCGTCGATATCAATTGACGCCAACCCGCTCCTTTACCATCGTCAGAATTGTGGGTGGCCCTTCGGGTTCTATCGCCACGGTATGTTCAAAATGCGCCGACAGGCTGCCATCTCTCGTGACGGCAGTCCATTGATCGTCTAACACGTTCACCTGAGGCCCACCAACGTTCACCATGGGCTCAATGGCCAGCACCATCCCAAACTGAAGGCGTGAGCCTTGCCCAGGACGACCATAGTTAGGAACCTGAGGTTGTTCATGGAGTTGCCGACCAATCCCATGTCCCACAAAATCTCTCACAACAGAAAACCCCTGCGCTTCCACATGGCATTGGATCGTATGGCCAATATCGGACAACCGGTTCCCCACCCGTGCTTGATCAATCCCCTTATGCATCGCTTCTTCCGTCACCTTGAGCAAGATTTCAGCGTGGGCTGAAATGGGTCCAACGGGTACCGTGACGGCCCCATCGCCATAAAATCCCTGAACAATCGCCCCCAAGTCAAGCCCGACAACGTCTCCCTCTTTCAGTTCCCGGTTGGAGGGAATGCCATGCACCACTTCATGATTCACCGAGGCGCACAAGGTATTGGGGAAATTGCGATACCCTTTAAAGGCTGGAATTCCCCCATGGTCACGAATAAACGTTTCAGCGAGTTCGTCCAGATACAACGTGGTGACCCCGGGCCTGACCTCTTGTTGGAGCGCCTGATGCGCTTCGGCCACAATCTTCGAAGCTTGTGCCATCAGCGCAATTTCTTCTTCAGTCTTGAGCATTATCATGAAAGGCTACGACCTAGACAACAAAGCGAGTAACCGCACCCGTACGTCTTCTATGGAGCCCGTGCCATCTAATTCAGCCAACACATGTTTCTCTTTATAATAGGCAATCAATGGAGACGTTTGCGCTTCATACACCGTGAGCCGTGATTCCACCGTTTCTTGTTTGTCGTCGCTGCGTTGAACAAGGGCCGCCCCGCACTCATCACAGCGCCCCTCTTGCTTAGACGGAACGTAATCAACATGATACACCGCCGAACACATCGAACAACTTCTTCGTCCGCTCAATCGCTTGACCACTTCCTCGTGGGGGATCATGAAATAAATGACTCGGTCCAGAACCACATCCTGCTTCTGAAGAATTCCCGACAAAGCATCCGCTTGAAGAATGGTTCGTGGAAATCCATCAAGAATAAATCCTTTTTCGCATTCTACAGAACCGACTTTTTCCGCTACGAGACCGATCACCACATTGTCGGGCACGAGATCCCCTCGCGCCATATAGCGCTGTGCTTCAAGGCCCAACGACGTCTTGTGGGCCACACCCGTTCGTAATAAATCTCCCGTCGAAATTTTGGGAATCGCAAGTTGGGCTGACACCATTTCCGCTTGTGTGCCCTTGCCCACCCCAGGCGCACCAAGAAAAACCAATCGCATGTCTTGCTATCCGCTCCGGCCTTTTAAACGCCCCTTGGCCAAGAATCCTTCATAATTCCGCATCAGCATATGAGACTCGATTTGCTGGGCGGTATCCAACCCTACACCCACGACAATCAGCAGCGACGTCCCACCAAAATAAAAGGGAACGTTCAATTTATAAATCAATAATTCCGGAATCACACAGACAACAGCCAGGTAAAGAGCGCCGGCGAACGTGATACGAGTGAGGACTCTGTAAATATAATCCGCCGTTCGCTGGCCTGGCCGAATGCCAGGAATAAACCCTCCATATTTCTTCATGTTGTCCGACATATCGACCGGATTCAACACGACCGCCGTATAGAAAAAACAGAAGAAAATAATAAGACCCACATATAACAACGTATAGACGACTGACCCAGGAGCTAAGTGCGCCCCTAACGCTTGGACCCAAGGTACCTGGATAAAGGAGGTAATAGTGGCAGGGAACGCAATAATTGAAGACGCAAAAATTGGCGGAATCACCCCCGCCGTATTAATTTTCAATGGAATATGAGTACTTTGCCCTCCATACATCTTACGGCCGACCACCCGTTTAGCATATTGAACCGGAACCCTTCGTCTCCCGCTTTCCAAGAACACAATGGCCGTGACCACAGCCATCATGACTACGCCTAACAGGATGAGGAAGAGAAGGCTCAACTCCCCAACTCGGTACATTTCAAAGGTTTGTGCAACCGCGCTTGGAAGCCGTGCGACAATTCCGGCGAAAATAATAAGCGAGATTCCGTTCCCCACTCCACGCTCGGTAATTTGTTCACCCAACCACATGAGGAACGCAGTTCCCGCGGTCAGCGTAATGACAGTCATGAGTCGGAACGGCCAGCCTGGCTCCAACACATATTGACCCCCATTCATACCTTCAAGTCCGAGAGCAATCCCAAACCCCTGAATAAGGGCGATCCCAATGGTGCCGTACCGGGTATATTGAATGATGGTCTTTCTTCCTCGTTCACCCTCCTTGGCGAGCTTCGATAAATGCGGAATAACAACGGTTAATAATTGGAGAATAATCGAAGCACTGATATAGGGCATAATGCCCAGAGCAAAAATCGTTAACCGTGATAGCGACCCGCCAGAGAAAATGTCCAGAAACCCGAGGAGGGCTCCGCCTCGATCTAATAAGAATGCCGCCAGCTCATCATTGTTAATCCCCGGAGTCGGGATATGAGCCCCAATCCGGTACACCGCCAACATGGCCACCGTAAAAATGACACGGCTACGTAACTCCGGAATTTTGAGGATGTTCTGGAAGCTCGTAATGAGCCGTTCAAGCACGGCCGATGACCTTGGCTTGTCCGCCAGCTTGTTCGATTTTCCGAAGAGCCGACTGACTGAATGTATGCGCTTCGATCGTCATGGGCTTATCCAGATCTCCTACACCAAGAATTTTTATAGGTCTTGACTGCTTTCTGACAATCCTTTTCTCATATAAGACTCGAGGGGTCACGTGAGTGACCTGATCAAGGACGGAAAGTGTTTTGAGATTGACCACGGCAAATTCGGTACGAAAAGGATTATGAAATCCTCGTTTGGGCAACCGTCTGGCGAGGGGCATTTGTCCACCTTCAAAACCATCGACATTCGCCCTTCCAGACCGAGCGAGCATTCCTTTATGCCCCTTGCCTGCCGTTTTGCCCAACCCTGAACCTGGACCTCGCCCTAAACGTTTTCTCGATTTCTTGGAACCCGGTGCGGGCTGCAACTGATGAAGTTTCATGGGTAGTTGACCTCAACGAGATGCCTGACCTTCTCAATCAACCCTAATACCTGCGGCGTCTTGGGACGCTGCACGGTTTGATGGAGCCTTCGCAAACCCAGACCCTGCAAATACAACCGTTGCCTAGAGGGTCGTCCAACGGGACTATGCTTCAGCGTAATGGAAAGCTGATCCTCGCGTTGAGATTGAGGCACGGCACCTTTCCTCGACATGTTAGAGTGAAGCCCCATTGGGGACATGACGGATCTGCTTGAACTCTTCCGGGCCCTTGAGTTGAGACAATCCAGCCAATGTGGCTTGCACCACATTATAGGGATTTCCACGGCCTAATGTTTTCGCAATAATATTATGGGCCCCCAGCATTTCTAAAATAGCACGGACTGCTCCTCCTGCGATGATCCCTGTCCCTTCTTTCGCCGGTTTCATGTACACATGTTCCCCGCAAAAGCGCCCATGCACGTCATGCGGGATACTGCCATTTTTCAAAGGAACTTGGAGCAGTTGCTTCTTGGCCCGCCCGACGGCTTTGGCAATCGCCGGCGGCACTTCAGTCGCTTTTCCTTTGCCAACGCCAACCCATCCCCGCCCATCTCCGACCACGACCAGCGCGCTAAAGGAAAATCGCTTCCCCCCTTTAACGACTTTCGCGACTCGGTTGATAGAAATTAATTTATCTTTGAAGTTCAATTCTTCTGGATTTACTTGCACCGAATGTCATCCCCTTGGTTAAAAGGCAAGTCCCCCTTCACGGGACGCGTCGGCTAACGCTTTTACACGCCCATGATACAATCGCCCATTCCGATCAAACACGACATCGGTCACATTCCCGGCCTTTGCTCGTTCGGCTAATAATTGCCCGACGGCTTGTGCCGCCGCCTTCGAAGAACCAGACTTCACGGTTTCGCGAAGACTGAGGTCTTTGGAGGACGCCGCAGCCAAGGTAAGACCCGCGATATCATCAATGACTTGGGCATAAATATGCGCATTGCTTCGAAACACCGTCAGCCTCGGCCGAACGGGTGTTCCCTGAACTTTTTTTCTGACTCGCGCTTTTCGCCGTTCCAATTGGCGACGTTGTGTTTTTTGATTCATACTCGCACGCTATTTCTTGCCGGCCTTCCCGGCTTTCTTCCTTAAGACTTCACCAGTATACTTAATGCCCTTCTGTTTATAGACATCAGGCGGGCGCACCCGTCGAATATTGGCGGCGGTCTGGGTCACCAGACGCTTATCAATACCTTTGACGGAGATCATGGTTTGTTTCTCGACCGAGGCTTCTACGCCTTGCGGAACAGACAAGATCACAGGATGCGAAAACCCCACATTTAAGGTCAGCGATTGACCTTGCACTTGCGCCCGATACCCTACCCCCGTCAATTCCAATGTTCGTTGAAACCCCTTGGTCACTCCTTCAACCAAATTCGATAGCTCCATGCGGGTCAGCCCATGTAAGGCTTTGACACGAGGAGAATTTCCACGCCTTCCCACATGGACCGTCCTCTCGTTGATTTCGACGTCAATTCCTTCGGCAAGATTCCACCCTAATTGGCCTAAGGGTCCCTTCACGGAGACAGACCGATCTTCAACCTTCACCTCGACGGTGGAGGCTATGGCAATTGGTTTGATCCCGATCCTAGACATCGTTGACGTGACTTCCTTGTTGAGGTTAAACTGGTTCGACCAGGCTCTACCACACGTGGCACAATACTTCTCCCCCGATGCTATTCTGTCTGGCTTGCCGATCGGTCATGACCCCTTTCGATGTCGAAAGCACCGCAACACCCAACCCACCTCGCACTCGAGGGATAGATGAGGCCCCCACGTACACCCGCTTCCCTGGCTTGCTGACCCGCTTGATTCGCTCAATCACGGGTTTCTTTTCCCGTCCTGGAATGTACCGCAATTCCACCTGAAGAGCCGGGTGTCCATCGAGTGTCGTGGATGAGAAATTTTGAATAAAGCCTTCGGCTTGAAAGACAGAAAGCACGTTGGCTTTCAGCTTGGAGGCTGGAACATTCACCGTCGCATGACCCCGTCCAAGGGCATTCATCACGCGAACAAAAAGATCAGCAATTGGATCCGTCATACCCATAACGTCATATCCTCATCATTCATAGCCTAGATCTGGCCTACCAACTTGACTTGGTGACCCCAGGAATATTCCCGCGCAGACTATGCAGCCGAAAACAAATTCGGCACATATGAAAGCGTCGTAAAAAGGCCCTCACGCGACCACAGAGGGGGCACCGATTATAGTGCCGGACGGGAAACTTCGGTTCCACCGCCGCCTTATTCCGCAATGCTTTTCTTGACACAATGGCCTCCGTCTCAATCGCGGGTTACCGTATCAATGAAACGGCATTCCCAAATGAGCCAACAAGGATTGGGCTTCATCGTTTCGTTGAGCACTCGTCACAATCGTAATATCCATCCCGTGAATCGCTGCCACGTCATCATATTTAATTTCAGGAAAGGTCAACTGCTCTTTTAACCCGAACGTATAGTTACCACGACCATCAAACGCCTTGGGCGACACTCCTCGGAAGTCTCGAATCCGAGGCAAGCCAATATTCAGCAAGCGATCAAGAAACTCATACATCCGGCTTCCGCGAAGCGTGACCTTGGTGCCGATCGGCATGCCTTCCCGAACTTTAAAGCCGGCGATGGCTTTTTTCGATCGGGTCACGACAGGCTTCTGACCGGTGATTAACGCCAACTCAGCCACGGCACTCTCCAACAGTTTGACGTTTTGAATAGCTTCTCCCATGCCGACATTCAGGACGACCCGCTCTACACGTGGCACTTGCATCGGATTGGAATACGAAAATTCCTTCATCATCTTAGGGATAACCTCATTTCGATAGAGATCTTTTAAACGCGGAGGAGATCCGTCCTGTGCCGACTCTCTCTTGGTTCCGGGCTTGTCTATAGCTTCTTTTTTACCCATCACACCTTATCCAAGACGTCATCAGGACTTTTCTGTAAGACCCGCACCCGACGCCCATCATCCAACATCTTGATTTTGACCCGTGAGGATTTCCCCGAAGCCTGGGAGTACATCATGACATTCGAAATCGCCATGGGCGCCTCACGCTCTAAAATGCCGCCTTGTCTGACTTTTTGAGAGGGTTTCGTATGTCGCTTAATAATGTTGAGTTTTTCCACCGTCACTCGGCTGGTCCGTACATTCACGTGCAAAACCTTCCCAACCTTCCCCTTCTCCCGTCCAGCAATCACGATCACCGAGTCACCCTTTCGAATACGGGATTTGGCAACCATCAGGCCTCCTGTTGCAGTTCGAGTCCCCATACGCGCTATAACACCTCAGGAGCCAGTGAAATAATTTTCATGAACTTCTTTTTCCTCAATTCCCGAGCAACGGGACCGAAAATTCTTGTACCCACAGGGTCCCCTTGATTATTCACCAACACACAGGCATTGCGATCAAATCGAATATAGGAGCCATCCTCACGACGCCGACTTTTTTTCGTTCGAACAATCACCGCTTTGACTACATCACCTTTTTTGACAGACGCTTTAGGAATAGCCTCTCGAACCGACACCACCACGATGTCGCCAATGCCTCCATACCGTCGACGAGTCCCCCCCAGCACATGAAAGCACCGCACACTTTTGGCGCCTGAATTATCTGCGACATCGAGATAGCTATGATTTTGAATCATCGTCCGTCAGTACTCCACACATCCACCGAACACGCAACCCCCGTCACCAATTACGGCGATGGGTTCTGCTCGCCACGCTCAATAATTTCTGCCAACCGCCAACGTTTATCCTTACTGAGCGGCCGCGTCTCCACAATTTTCACACGATCGCCAATGCGAGACTCATTCGCCTCATCATGGGCTTTAAGCTTGGTAAGCCGTCGCATCACTTTTCCGTACAAAGCATGCGACACCAGTCTCGGAACCGCCACGACGACCGTTTTGTCCATTTTGTCGCTCATCACTCGCCCATACGATGCACGTTGTCGCCTTGGTGCGTCCGTCATGCTTTTTTCACCCCTACGGTTGGCTTTTCCGCCCTACGATTAACTTTTTGAATGCCCCAACCTGTTTTTCGCGAAGCACGGTCTTGGCCCTAGCCACGTCTCTCCGCGCTTGACGGATCTTCATTGGATTTTCAATGCGTCCAAGCGCATGTTGACATCGAAGGTGAAACAATTCCTGCTTCAACTCATGCACTTTTCCTATCAACTCTTCCGCTTCCATGACTTGGAATTCCTTGACATCCATTAATGCGCCTCAGACAGAGTATGCGCCTCGAACGACAAATTTTGTCGCCAACGGCAGTTTATGACCGGCCAAACGAAACGCCTCTTCCGCCACACTTCTCGACACATCATCCATTTCATAGAGAATCCGGCCTGGCTTCACCACGGCAACCCAAAATTCAGGGCTTCCTTTTCCTTTCCCCATTCGAACCTCAGCAGGCTTTTTGGTGATCGGCTTATCAGGGAAAATCCGAGTCCAGATTCTTCCACCGCGCTTCACATGACGCGTCATCGCAATCCTCGCCGCCTCGATTTGACGGGCCGTAATCCGACCAGGCTCAAGCACCTTGAGCCCAAATTCTCCAAAAGACACGTCACCGCCACGGTAGGCCTTCCCTCGCATACGGCCTTTTTGCACTTTTCGAAATTTAACTTTTTTCGGAGCTAACATACTCTGGCAACATCAAAAGTCATGAGTGAATATGGCGGACGCAAGCATGCGTCCGATAAATGCCAACACCTTTCTAGAGCAAATTCAACGAAGCTTCGTCTTTCGCCGCATTTGGCAACTCGGCATCGCCCTTATAAATCCAAGCCTTCACCCCAATAATGCCCATGGTCGTATGGGCCTCCGCAAAGCCATAATCCACATCCGCTCTGAGCGTGTGAAGTGGAACACGGCCTTCCCGATACCATTCCGTTCGGGCAATTTCATTTCCGCCCAACCTTCCGGCACAAGACACTCGAACACCTTGAGCGCCTAACCGAAGGGCTGACGCCACGCTTCGCTTCATGGCACGACGAAAGGAAACGCGTTTCTCCAATTGCAAGGCAATATTTTCAGAAACAAGCTGCGCGTCTAATTCCGGCTTCTTAATTTCCTTGACCGTCACATAGACTTCCCGACCATATCGTTGCTCCAGCATAGCCTTTAACTTATCAACTTCGGCACCTTTTCTTCCGATGATAATGCCAGGGCGGGCCGTGTAAATGATCAACTTTACTTGATTCCCGGAACGTTCAATTTCCACTCGTGAAATGCCAGCATGAAATAAACGGGATTTTACCGTTTGCCTAATTTTTACATCCTCATGCAACAACTTTACAAAATTTTTCCTGGCATACCATCGAGAAGTCCAGGTCCTGGTATACCCCAGCCGAAACCCATATGGATGTGTTTTTTGACCCATAAACCCGGTTTACCTCGCTCCGTCAACTGAAACGGTTAACACCCACTTCTCTTCAGGAATCCCTTCTCGCCGGAGAAACCATAATGGTCACATGACTCGTTCGTTTATGGATGGGGTTCGCCTTGCCCATAGATCTGGCCTGAAATCGCTTTAAAACGGGACCGCCATCCACATAGGCTTTTGAGATTTTCAAAGATTCAGGATCTCCCAACTCCTGCTGGCCGGCATTCGCGACGGCGGAATTCAACACCTTTGCCACAACCGGCGCAGCAGCTCTGGACAAGTACTTGAGCAGCGTCAAGGCCTCAGGCACATCACGTCCGCGAATTAAATCGATGACCATCCGCATTTTTCGTGGCGTCATTCTGACGTAGCGCAAGACCGCCTTTGCTTCGGCCATGAGGTCCCCTTCCTGGTTTTTCACCCTTACCACCCTACTTCAATGGAACGGCTTTTTCCGATTTGGCAGCTCCATGGCCCTTAAAAAACCGGGTAGGAGAAAATTCTCCGAGCTTATGCCCAACCATATTTTCCGTCACATAGACTGGAATAAACTTTTTCCCGTTATGCACAGCAAAAGTATGACCAATCATTTCAGGAATAATCGTTGATCGACGCGACCAGGTTTTAATTAACCTCCGGTCAGGAGACGCATTCATCTTTTCCACCTTTTCCATGAGGTGAGAATCGATAAACGGCCCCTTATGAATTGAACGCGGCATCGATGTTCGCTCTCCTTACTTAGTCCGCCGAGAAATAATGAACTGCGATGACAATTTCTTCTTCCGAGTCTTAAAGCCTTTAGTCGGGACACCCCAAGGGGAAACGGGATGGGGGTTACCCTGCCCGGACTTCCCTTCCCCACCGCCATGAGGATGATCAACCGGATTCATCACGACCCCTCGTACATGAGGACGTTTACCCATCCACCTCGAACGACCGGCCTTACCCACCGTGACATTCTCGTGTTCAAGATTCCCAATTTGTCCCACAGTCGCCATACACGTTCCAAGAATCCGACGCATCTCACCCGAGACCAAGCGGACCTGAACATACTGCCCTTCTCGGCCCATGACCTGACACGAAGCTCCAGCGCTCCGCGCCACTTGGGCACCTTTCCCTGGCCTGAGTTCAATATTATGAATGGTGGTGCCAAGCGGAATCAACGACAAGGAAAGCGCATTTCCAGGACGAATATCCGAACCAGGACCTGCCTGAATGGAATCCCCTACCGACAACCCAACGGGAGCAAGTATATACCGTTTTTCCCCATCGGCATACGCAATCAACGCAATGCGAGCCGAACGATTGGGATCGTATTCTATCCTGACGACTTTGCCAGGCACGCCAACTTTATCTCTCTTAAAATCAATGACTCGATACAGGCGCTTATGACCTCCACCTCGAAATCTGGTGGTAATGCGACCAAAGTTGTTTCGACCTCCAGAGCGAGACATGGCCGTGGTTAAGCGTTTTTCAGGCGGCTCTTTCGACAGCGTCTTGTCCTTGAGCACTGTCATGCCTCGACGCCCAGGCGATGTCGGACGATACGGTTTATTCGGCATTGTCTGCGACCTTCCTCTCCTCTAGCTCCAGATTTTGCGAAAGAAACGTTTTCAAAAGCGACCGACTAGAAGTCTATTGAAAAACTCAACAATTTACAGAACTCGTTTCTTCTACAGGCAACATTCAAACCACCAGTTGTACGGCATGACTTTCAAAATGGCCCATCCAGCAAGGCCACCGGCCAGTTGGCGCCACGAAGCGTGCAACGGAAATAGTGAGCACGACAACTGGCCGAGAGAAGGACGCTGACGGCCTTTCCCAAGGTCCTACTAGGCACTTTCATACAAATCCACCCTTTCTCCTTCGTGAAGCGTGACGATGGCCTTCTTCCAGTCCGACCGTTTTCCAAGAAAGCGCCCTTGACGCTTCTTCTTGCCCATGACCTTCATGATATTCACAGACTTCACTTTTACTTTGAGAACCAACTCCACCGCCTGACGAACCTCGATCCGATTTGCATCATTTTGCACGACAAAGGCGATGCGGTTCGCGGATTCCTGAAGCCCCGTGATTTTCTCGGTCAACAACGGCTTCACTAAGACGTCAAACGGGTCACGTTTCATGCCCACAACTCCTGAACGCTTGCCAATTCGCCCTTCAACACCACGAGCGTCTCGTATCGAAGCACATCGTAAACCGTGAGTTCTTGTGGTGAGACGGCTTTCACTCGAGCCAAATTCCGCGTCGCGCTAAAGACGGCGCGGTTGTCTTTTCCCACCACGAAAAGCACCGTGCCGGTTGCCCCTAATTGCCTCACCGTCTCTGCCATCAATTTGGTTTTTGGTTCCGGAAGGGAGAGATCGGCAAGAATCACCAACTCTCCGGCTGCCTTCTTAGAAGAAAGGGCACTCTGCATGGCCTTTCGATACATTTTTTTCGACATAGAAGAACCATACTTTCGTGGCCGAGGCCCAAAGACTGTTCCGCCATGTCGCCATACCGGAGATCGATTCGAACCCGATCGAGCCCGCCCCGTATGCTTTTGCTTCCACGGTTTTCTCCCCGTTCCACTCACCTCACTCCGGCCCTTCGTACTTGCAGTCCCTTGTCGGAGCGAGGCACGCTGCATCACCACTGCGGAATGCAGAAGAACGCCATGAGGCTGAGCCCCAAACACGATCTCGTTCACCTCAACGGTCCCCACAACCTTGTGGTGTTGGTCCACGACTTCCATGAAGGCCATGCGACTGGTTATCCTCCTGCCTTCCGGATGAGGACCAGCCCTCCCACAGGACCAGGAACGGCTCCTGCGATGAGGACCAGATTTTCTTCCGGTCGAATTTCGATGACGGTCAATCCTTTCACCGTGACCCGCTCATTCCCCATTTGCCCAGGAAGAGCCTGATTTTTCCAAACGCGAGAGGGATACGAACTACTGCCGATCGACCCCGGCGCACGATGAAACATCGAACCATGACTGGCTGGACCACCAGAGAAATTGTGCCGCTTCATGACCCCCTGAAACCCTTTTCCCTTTGAGGTCCCCTGCACATGAACCACTTCGCCTTTTTCAAAAAGGTGAACCGTCACGGCGTCCCCCACCTGATGATCCGGCACACCGCGAAACTCTCGTAAATACCTAAAAAGCTTCTCTTGCCCGGAAGAACGAAGATGTCCCACCTGGGCTTTGGAGAGCTTCCGCTCCTGAACTTCCGAATAACCAAGCTGCACCGCATCATAGCCATGATGATTTTTGGTCTTAACGGCCGTGACCAGACAAGGACCCGCTGCAATAACCGTCACGGGATGGAGACGACGATTTTCGTCGTAAATCTGCGTCATTCCTAATTTTTTCCCTATTAACCCACTAACCATGCAGCACCCTTACAAGCCAATCCTTTACGATGACGTCACACTACAGCTTGATCTCCACATCCACCCCGGCAGCCAGATTTAATTTCATGAGTGCATCCATTGTTTCCGGGGTGGGCTCAAGAATATCCAACAAGCGTTTATGGGTTCGGATTTCAAACTGTTCACGGGATTTCTTATCCGCATGAGTAGACCGCTGAATGGTAAACTTTTCAATACGAGTGGGAAGCGGAATAGGTCCAGCAACGCGCGCACCCGTTTGCTTGACGGTATCCACAATTTCCCTTGCCGATTGATCAAGGATTCGATAATCAAAGGCCTTCAATCGGATACGAATACGCTGATCCACACCTACCACCACTAGATTCCTTCCTCAGGCGAGAATGTCGGTGACGACGCCGGCTCCCACCGTTCGCCCTCCTTCTCGTACGGCAAACCGGACCCCTTGCTCCATCGCAATCGGCGCAATCAATTCCCCCGTAAACGTCGTATTGTCCCCCGGCATCACCATCTCCACGCCTTCCACCAACTGCACCACCCCGGTCACATCCGTCGTCCGAAAATAAAACTGTGGCCGATACCCATTGAAAAACGGCGTATGCCGCCCTCCTTCTTCCTTCGTCAATACATACACTTCCGCCTTGAACCGCGTATGCGGCGTCATGCTCTTCGGTTTCGCCAACACCATCCCCCGCTCTACGTCATCCTTCTTCGTCCCGCGCAACAACGCCCCAATATTATCCCCCGCCTGCCCTTCATCCAACACCTTCCGGAACATCTCTACGCCCGTCACCACCGTGCTCCGCGTCTCCCCTAACCCCACAATCTCGATCTCATCGCCCACTTTCACTTGCCCCCGTTCCACGCGCCCTGTCACCACCGTCCCCCGCCCACTGATCGTGAACACATCCTCAATCGGCATCAAAAACGGTTTGTCAATCGCCCGCGCCGGCGTCGGAACGTAGGCATCCACCTCCTCCAGCAACTTCTTGATCGACGGCACCCCCACGGCACTGCCATCCCCCTCCAGCGCCTTCGTCGCCGATCCCACAATAATCGGAATCTCGTCCCCCGGAAATTGGTACTTCGCTAACAACTCCCGAACCTCTAATTCCACTAACTCCAACAATTCCGGATCCTCGACTTTGTCCGCTTTGTTCAAAAACACCACCATGTAGGGCACCCCTACCTGCCGCGCTAACAGAATATGCTCCCGCGTCTGCGGCATTGGCCCATCCGCCGCCGAGACCACCAGAATCGCCCCGTCCATCTGCGCCGCCCCCGTAATCATGTTCTTCACGTAATCCGCATGCCCCGGACAGTCCACATGCGCGTAATGCCGCTGGTCCGTCTCATACTCCACATGCGAAATCGCAATCGTCAAAATCTTCGTCGGATCCCGCCGCCCCTGTGACTCACTCGCCTTCGCTACCTCGTCATAGCTGACAAACGTCGCCTTCCCCTCCTGCCCCATCACCTTCGTCAGCGCCGAGGTTAACGTCGTCTTCCCATGATCCACATGCCCGATCGTCCCCACGTTGACATGCGGCTTCTTCCGATTAAATTTCGCCTTCGCCATCTGCCCCCTCCTCACTCTTCGATTGAGAATCGCTTGAGGCTATACGAGAAAGAAACGAGTAAAGTCATGTCGCATTCTTGCCTTTCCAAAAAGCTGCAACGTTATTCTCCACGTTGCTTACTGACAATCTGATCGGCCAGTTGCCTGGGAACCGGTTCGTATTGCGCAAATTCCATTGAATAGGTTGCACGCCCCTGCGTCTTCGATCGCAGGCTCGTGGCATACCCGAACATTTCCCCAAGGGGGACCGTGGCATCAACGGCCTGAGAGCCGCCCCTCGCCTTGATTCCTTGCACCTTTCCTCGTCGGGAATTCAAATCCCCAATCACATCACCTACAAAGTCCTGAGGAACGAGAACTTCCACCTTCATCACCGGCTCAAGCAGGATCGGGCTGGCTTTGCGACAGGCCACCTCAAAGGCCATCGACGCCGCGATTTTAAATCCCATTTCACTCGAATCGACCTCATGAAAGGAACCATCAAATAACGTCACCCGAACATCCCGCATGGCATACCCTGCCACCACGCCGGACTCCATTCGCTCCCGCACCCCTTTTTCCACCGCAGGGATATATTCACGGGGAATAATGCCGCCAACGATCTTATTGACAAACTCAAGCCCCACCCCAGGCTCAGACGGTTCGACGCGCAACACCACATGCCCATATTGCCCTCGCCCACCAGATTGCTTGATATATTTCCCTTCGGCCTCACCTTTGCCGCGAATCGTTTCGCGATAGGCAACCTCAGGCTTCCCGACATTCGCCTGAACCTTAAATTCCCTGACCAGACGATCAACAATAATTTCCAGATGCAACTCCCCCATTCCAGAAATGATCGTTTGCCCAGTCTCCTCATCGGTTCGAACATGAAAGGACGGATCTTCCTGCGACAGCTTGTCCAAAGAAAAACCAAGCTTTTCAAGATCCTGCTTGGTCTTTGGTTCAACCGCCATAGAAATCACGGGCTCTGGAAATTTAATAACCTCCAACAATATTTGATGCTTTTCATGCGCTAAGGTATCACCCGTTCTCGCGCCCCTCATCCCGACCGCAGCAGCAATATCTCCGGCATACACCGTATCAATATCTTCACGCTTATTCGCATGCATTTTAAGTAAACGCCCGATCCGTTCTCGTTTACCCTGGGTGACGTTATATACATACGAGCCCGTTCCCAGTTTCCCGGAATAAACACGAAAATACGTGAGTTGTCCGGCAAAGGGATCGGTCATGATCTTGAAGGCTAACGCAGAAAACGGCTCTTCATCACTGGCCAGACTGTTCATTTTCGTGCCACTAGCCGGATCAACCCCTTCTACTTCTGGAACATCTAAAGGCGAAGGCAGAAAATCCACCACAGCATCTAGTAACGGCTGCACCCCTTTATTCTTAAACGCCGAACCACATAAGACCGGCGTGATTTGCATTTGATTGGTCCCAGCGCGCACAGCACGCTTGATGTCATCCGGTTTCAGCAGATCGCCATTTAGATATTGTTCAAGCACCATCTCATCAAATTCAGCAACAGCCTCTACCATTTTATCTCGATAGGATCGAGCCATCGGCAGAAGATCCGGCGCAACATCTTCGATCACAAAACTCGAGCCCAACGTTTCATCATTAAAGAGGTAGGACTTCATCGAGACAAGATCAATGACCCCTCGAAAATCAGCCTCTTTTCCGATTGGCAACTGGACCGGAACGGGATTGGCTTCCAAACGATCAATAATACTTTGAATGCTCCCTGAAAAATCTGCACCCACCCGATCCATTTTATTAAGAAAGGCAATTCGAGGGACTCGATATTTATCGGCCTGACGCCAGACCGTTTCTGATTGCGGCTCGACTCCCTGTACCGAGTCAAAAACTGCCACGGCTCCGTCCAACACGCGAAGGGATCGCTCGACTTCAACCGTAAAATCCACATGCCCAGGCGTATCGATAATATTAATGCGATGATCCTTCCAGAAACAGGTGGTCGCCGCAGAAGTAATCGTAATACCCCGTTCCCGCTCCTGCTCCATCCAATCCATTTGAGCCGCACCTTCATGCACCTCACCCATTCGGTGAGAGACACCAGTATAAAAAAGGATGCGCTCGGTCGTCGTGGTTTTCCCTGCATCAATATGGGCCATGATGCCGATATTCCGAGTACGCTCCAATTGATATTCCCTAGGCATCACTCCTCCACACCGGGCTACAGCAAAAATCCAGACACCCAATCCGAACACAGATTGAGAAAAAAATAACACTACACGTGGAGGGTGGTTCCACTACAGCAACAAGAGACCGCTACCAACGGTAATGGGCAAACGCACGATTAGCCTCGGCCATTCTGTGCGTCTCATCTCGTTTCTTGACCGCAACCCCTGTATTATTGGCTGCATCAAGCAGCTCGGCAGCAAGCTTGTCTTGCATACTTTTTCCCGTTCGAGACTGAGCACTGGACTTAATCCATCGAAAGGCCAAGGCAACTTGCCTGACTGGCCGGATTTCAACGGGGACCTGGTACGACGCACCGCCCACCCGTCTCGATTTCACTTCCACCATTGGCTTTACATTGCCAAGCGCAGAATGAAATACTTTCAAAGGATCACTGCCAGTCTTATTTTGAATGGCATCGAACGCCCCATAACACACACGTTGGGCTGTACTCTTTTTCCCTCGCGCCATAAGAATATTGATAAACTTCCCCACAAGGTGATCACGATATTTGGGATCAGCAGCGGGAGTTCTTGTGACGGCACTCTGACTACGAGACATATTGTAAAACTACCTTCCCCACAGCAAACACATTATCCTGACTATTTCGGTCGTTTGGCTCCGTATTTGGAACGACCCTGCTTCCGATTCGCCACGCCTACCGCATCAAGTGCGCCTCGGACCAAATGATAACGCACGCCAGGCAAGTCCTTCACCCGACCACCACGCACGAGCACAATGGAATGTTCTTGCAAGTTATGCCCCATGCCCGGGATGTAGGTTGTCACCTCAACGCCTGTGGTCAAACGCACACGTGCCACTTTCCGCAACGCAGAATTCGGTTTTTTCGGAGTTGTGGTATAGACGCGCAAACAGACACCCCGTCGCTGCGGGCATCGATTAAGCGCAGGGCTTTTACTTTTGGCTTTTGGGGCCTTGCGGCCTTTTCTGATGAGCTGATTCACCGTTGGCATGTCACGATCTTTCCTTCAAGTATATCGTTGGAATGAATCTGTTGGGCAACCTTTCGATTATAGTGATGCAATATCAACGTGTCAAGATAAAACACTCCACGCCTTACGTGGATTGCGTCTGCAACTCGTTCCCTTGCGTCACGGCTAATCCATCCTCCTCATCATACCTACCTGACTCAATAAAGAACGCTTGATCCGCGGCTGGCACAAACGTTTCGCGGTAGTGGAAAAATCCCGTTCCCGCAGGGATCAGGCGTCCCACAATGACGTTTTCCTTGAGCCCTCGCAGGTCATCAACCCGCCCATTGATGGCGGCTTCAGTGAGCACTCGTGTCGTCTCTTGGAACGAAGCCCCAGAAATAAAGCTGTCTGTATTCAGTGAAGCCTTGGTAATACCCAACAACACCGGCTTGCCGATAGCAGCCCCCCCCCCATCGGCAAGGACCCGTTGATTTTCATCGGTGAAAGCAAATTTCCCAACTTGGGCCCCTGGCAAAAAGTTGGTATCTCCAGGGTCTTCAATGCGAACTTTCTTCAACATCTGCCTCGCAATAATTTCAATATGCTTGTCATTAATCCACACCCCCTGCAATCGATACACTTCTTGAACCTGATTCACCAAGTAGCGCTGCAGTTCTCGGGGACCCAATACATTCAGAATATCATGGGGATTTGCCGAGCCATCCATGAGAGGTTCACCGGCGCGCACCCAATCCCCTTCATGCACATTGACGTGCTTTCCTCGAGGAATGAAATATTCCTTCATGTCTCCCATCGTGTTATCGACGACGATCTTCCTCATCCCTTTGACAAATCCCCCAAAGGAAACCTCCCCGTCGATTTCACTAATCACTGCTTGCTCCTTGGGCTTTCTCGCCTCAAACAACTCTGCCACCCTTGGCAGGCCACCCGTAATGTCTTTGGTCTTCGTAGTTTCTCGAGGGATTTTCGCCAAGACATCTCCTGAATACACGATCGCTCCTTTTTCCACGAAAATATGCGCACCCACAGGGAGGAGATAGCGAGCCTGAGATCCAGAACCTGGCAATTTCGCCGTCTTGCCACCCTCGTCTTTGATCGAAATTCGTGGACGAAGATTGGTGCCCGCTTGCTCAATGACCACCTTGCGGGACAGGCCGGTGATTTCGTCGACCTCTTCTTTCATGGTAACACCTTCGGAGATATCTCCATAGGCAATTTTCCCACCCACTTCCGTCAGAATGGTCAACGAATACGGGTCCCATTCCACAAGTTTCTGTCCCACCGTCACCCGACCACCATCTTTCACGATAATTTTCGCACCAGAGACAACCGGATACTTTTCCCGCTCTCGTCCGGAGTCATCATAGACGGCAATCTTCGCGTTTCGATTCATGACCACCCATTCGCCCTGCTTATTCTGAACCGCCGTGTGACGATTATGAAAATCTGCATTTTTCTTGGCATCAAAACTGAGGTATCTCAAGACCCCATCGTGTCGAGACTCGACCACGCTTTGTTCCACGACTTTACTGGCCGTCCCTCCAATGTGGAAGGTCCGCATGGTTAACTGCGTACCGGGCTCCCCGATAGACTGCGCCGCAGTCACCCCCACAGGCTCGCCCAGTTCGACCAACTTTCCCCTGGCTAAATCCCGACCGTAACACTTCACGCACACGCCCCACCGGGATTGACAGGTCAACACCGATCGGATGCGGACATGTCCGATGCCTGCTTCAACCACGGCCTTCACGCGCGCTTCATCTAGCTCTTCATTCCCCGCCACCACAACGTCACCGGTTAAAGGATCAAGAATATCTTCCGCCACAATACGGCCTAAAATCCGTTCTTCAATCGGCTGAATCACTTCTCCACCTTCGACCAAGGCAGAGACATCAATCCCATCGGCCGTCTTGCAATCTTCTTCACTCACGATGACATCCTGTGAAATATCCACCAGCCGCCTCGTGAGGTACCCAGAGTTTGCCGTTTTGAGAGCCGTGTCAGCCAACCCTTTGCGCGCCCCGTGTGTCGAGATGAAATATTGGAGTACCGTGAGCCCTTCCCGGAAGTTGGCGGTGATGGGGGTCTCAATAATTTCACCAGACGGCTTCGCCATCAAGCCCCGCATCCCACCCAACTGCCGAATTTGCTGTGAACTCCCTCGCGCGCCGGAATCAGCCATCATAAAGATGGGATTCAAGGTATCATCCGGTCCTTGCCCGCCACCGGCTTTAATTTCCTTCATCATCTCAGTGGCAACCCGTTCACTCACATGGGCCCAGATATCAATGACCTTGTTGTAGCGCTCACCGTTCGTGATAAGCCCCTCACTGTATTGACGCTCAACCTCGGACACTTCCTTTTGCGCGTTATCCAGTAGCACCTCCTTTTGGGTCGGGATATGCATATTGTCAATGCAGAGAGAGACCCCGGCTTTGGTGGCGTAGTAAAAACCAAGATCCTTCAGCTTATCGAGCATCCTGACCGTTTCGTGCACCCCGACTTCACGATAGACCGCATCGATCAGTTTCGTCATTTCCTTCTTGGTCATGACTTGATTGACGTGTGAAAATTCTATGGAGGCAGGAAGGATTTCCCCAAACAGCACGCGACCGACGGTCGTTTCGACTAAGACCCCTTCAATTCGCACTTTGACCTTAGCTTGTTCGTCCAGTTGGCCGGCATCATAGGCAATTCGCACTTCCTCGGGTGAATACAACATCTTCCCTTCACCCATCGCTCCCGGTCGCTCCTGAGTCAACCAATAACAACCCAACACCATGTCCTGAGAGGGAACAGCAAGTGGGCGGCCATTCGCTGGCGACAAGACGTTATTGATGGACATGATCAAGACGCGAGCTTCGATTTGCGCCTCAACCGACAGCGGAACGTGAACCGCCATCTGGTCACCATCGAAGTCCGCGTTAAACGCCGCGCACACTAAGGGATGCAAGCGAATGGCCTTGCCTTCGACCAGCACGGGATCAAACGCCTGCATGCCCAAACGATGGAGCGTAGGGGCTCGATTCAGAATAACCGGGTGCTCTCGAATCACTTCGTCCAACACATCCCAGACTTCGGGACGCTCCTTTTCCACAAGGCGTTTCGCACTTTTGATGGTGGTCGCCGCTCCACGCTCTTCCAACTTGTGGAAGATAAACGGCTTAAATAATTCCAAAGCCATTTTCTTGGGCAACCCGCATTGATTCAATTTCAGTTCCGGCCCAACCACAATCACCGAACGACCCGAGTAGTCAACCCGTTTTCCCAAGAGATTTTGACGAAACCGGCCCTGCTTGCCTTTAAGCATATCACTGAGGGACTTCAAGGGTCGCTTATTGGCCCCACGAATCGTCCGCCCTCGTCGACCATTATCAAAAAGTGCATCCACGGCTTCCTGCAACATTCTCATTTCATTGCGAACAATCACGCCGGGCGCCTTCAATTCCATTAACCGCTTCAACCGGTTATTGCGATTGATCACTCGTCGATAAAGATCGTTTAAGTCCGACGTGGCAAAACGCCCGCCATCCAACGGCACCAGCGGCCTCAGCTCAGGCGGAAGAACCGGGATGACGTCCAGAATCATCCATTCCGGGTTATTGCCTGACTTATGAAAAGCCTCGATGACTTTCAGGCGTTTCGTAATCTTCTTGCTCAATGCCGCAGAGGTCGTGACTCTGACCTTCTCATGGCGCTCAGCCCACAGGGCTTCGATCTCAACTGTTCTCAGCAATTCACGAATGGCTTCAGCCCCAATGCCGACACGAAAGGCCTGTGGTCCGTACTGATCCACACATTCACGGTATTTTTCTTCCGTGAGCAGATCTTTTTCCTTGAGCGGGGTCTCCAGGGGGTCAATGACGACATACGCCTCAAAATAGAGAATCTTTTCCAGTTGCTTGAGACTCATATCCAAAAGGATCCCAATCCGACTCGGCACCCCTTTTAAAAACCAGATGTGAGCAACGGGCGCGGCCAACTCAATATGTCCCATACGCTCCCGCCGCACTTTCGATTGAATGACCTCGACTCCGCACTTGTCGCAGACAATACCGCGATGCTTCATTCGCTTGTATTTTCCGCAATTACACTCCCAATCTTTGGTCGGTCCAAAAATTTTCGCACAAAACAATCCATCTTTTTCCGGCTTAAAGGACCGATAATTGATCGTTTCCGGTTTTTTGACTTCTCCATACGACCACGAACGAATTTTTTCTGGCGACGCAATTCGAATACACATGGCATCGAAGGACATCGCATCGCGCGGTCTTTCAAACAGAGCATAGACGCTTTCCAAGGCTCTAACCTCCTCTCAAGAAACTGAGAAGCACTCGTGACATGAGTGGCATATGACTGAGTTACTCGGCAGATTTCATCAACTCAACATCCAACCCCAGGCTTTGTAATTCTTTCACCAACACGTTAAACGACTCCGGCAAGCCAGGCTCTAAGAAATTTTCTCCCTTGACAATCGCTTCATACATTCTCGACCGTCCCGGCACGTCATCGGACTTCACGGTCAAAAACTCTTGAAGCGTGGAGGCCGCTCCATAGGCCTGAAGGGCCCATACTTCCATTTCGCCCAAACGCTGACCGCCGAACTGGGCCTTTCCACCCAGTGGTTGCTGCGTCACCAACGAATATGGGCCAATGGATCGGGCATGAATCTTATCATCGACCAAGTGGTGCAACTTCATCATATAGACATAGCCAACCGTCACCGGACTTTTAAACGACTCACCAGTACGACCGTCATACACCACCGATTGACCGTTTTCCGGCAATCCCGCTTCCTTTAATAATTCTTTAATCTCCGCCTCCGTCGCTCCATCAAATACAGGACTGGCGGCATAGATCCCCAAGGCCCTGGCGGACCACCCTAAATGCGTTTCCAAAATCTGTCCGACATTCATCCGTGACGGAACCCCAAGCGGATTGAGCACGACTTCGATCGGAGTCCCATCAGGCAAATAGGGCATGTCTTCTTCGGGAAGAATCCGAGAGACCACGCCCTTGTTTCCATGACGTCCGGCCATCTTATCCCCAACGGAAATTTTCCGCTTAATCGCAAGATAGACTTTCACTAACTTGATGACGCCCGGGGGCAACTCGTCACCACGCCGAAGTCGACCGACCTTTTCGTCATAGAAGGTTTGCAGACTCTCAATTTGATCCTTGACCGCCCGCTCAATATCCTCAAGCTTGCGTTGCTCTTCCGCGTCACCTAACGTCACGTGACGTACGTCATCATCAGGAAGTTTCCGCAAGACATCCGTCGTGATTTTTCCTTTTTTCTTTAAAAGGACCTCGCCGCTTTCGGGATCCATCAAGTCACGGCCCACCACTTGCCCGAGGAGAAGTTTCCGAATTTTTTTAGTCCGCTCATCCTCGATGATGTGGAGTTCATCCTGATAATTCCGTTCAATTTTCACGCGATCTTGGGATTCAATATTCTTCGAACGCTCGTCCTTATCAATCCCTTTTCTGGAGAAAATCTTGACATCCACCACAATCCCCTCAATTCCCGGAGGAACTTGAAGGGACGTATCTTTGACATCACCGGCTTTTTCTCCAAAGATCGCTCGAAGCAACTTTTCTTCCGGGGTCAATTGCGTTTCACCCTTGGGGGTCACTTTTCCAACCAGGATGTCTCCAGCCTTGACCTCAGCCCCGATTCGAACGATCCCGCTTTCATCAAGGTTTCTTAGGGCCTCTTCGCCCAGGTTGGGAATATCGCGGGTAATCTCTTCCTTCCCTAATTTGGTATCACGGGCTTCAACCTCAAACTCTTCAATGTGGATAGACGTAAAGGTATCTTCGCGAACCAGTCGCTCGCTCAGCAAAATCGCGTCTTCGAAGTTGTATCCGCCCCAGGGCATGAATCCGACCAAGATGTTTTTTCCTAAAGCCAACTCTCCACGATCGATGGCTGGCCCATCCGCCAACACTTGCCCTTTTTTCACCGGCTGCCCAACTTTCACGATCGGGGTTTGGGTCACGCACGTATTTTGATTGGTTCGTTGAAATTTCACTAAGTCATACGTATCCCAAAAGCGTCCGGCCTTCTTTTTTCCCTCGTCCAGCTTGCCAAGCTCAGTTCGCACCACAATACGTCTGGCATCCACGCTTTCCACGACCCCATCTCGTCTGGCTTGTTCAACGTACCCGGAATCGCGAGCCACCACGGCTTCCATGCCGGTTCCGACCAGCGGCGACTCACTCTGCACGAGTGGCACAGCCTGACGCTGCATATTCGACCCCATTAACGCACGGTTTGCGTCGTCATGCTCGAGAAAGGGTATCAACGCGGTTGCGACACTGACCACTTGCTTCGGGGACACGTCCACATAATCAACTCGATCCGGCGTCGTGGAAATAAACTCTCCCTCAGACCTTGCCGTCACCGAATCGGACAACAAGCGACCGGCTGAATCCACTTGGGAATTGGCTTGGGCAATGACGTAGCGTTCTCCTTCCAAGGGAGAAAGAAATTCGACATCCCGCAAGACACGTCCCTTTTGGACTTTTCGAAATGGGGCTTCAATGAACCCGAATTCGTTAATTCGCGCATAGGTCGCCAACGAGGTGATGAGCCCGATATTCGGCCCTTCAGGGGTTTCGATAGGGCAAATACGACTATAGTGGGACGGATGGACGTCGCGCACTTCAAACCCCGCGCGCTCACGAGTAAGCCCGCCAGGCCCCAAGGCAGACAGTCTTCGCTTATGGGTAATTTCAGCTAAAGGGTTCGTTTGATCCATAAACTGCGACAACTGACTGCCGGCAAAAAATTCTTTAATGGCGGCCACAATGGGTTTGGCATTAATCAAGTCGTGCGGCAGCACTGTCTCCATGTCGAGTAGATTCATCCGTTCTTTAATGCTACGCTCCATTCGGGCTAATCCCAACCGAATCTGATTCTCGAGCAATTCTCCGACGGTCCGAACCCGACGATTCCCCAAATGATCAATGTCATCCACATCGCCTTTACCCATTTTTAATTCGACGAGACAGCGGATCACTTCCACCACATCTTGCGAGGTGAGCACCCGCTGGAGGAGAGGAAGGTCCAACGAAAAACGGTTATTCATCTTCAGCCGTCCGACTGGAGACAGATCATACCGCTTAGGGTTGACAAACAAGTTTTCAAACAAGAGCTTGGCCGAATCTACGGAAGGCATTTCTCCCGGTCGAAGTCGTTTGTAGATTTCCACCCAGGCTTCCTTTTGAGAATTCGTCCGTTCAGCATCCAAGGTATCTAAAATGATCGGTGTAGCCGCCGCACTATCCAAATAAATCACCTTGAAACTAAAAGGCTTCAATGCAAGAAGCCGTTCAATCATGGGCAAAGTCAACCGTTGATTTTTTTCAACCAGCACCTCTCCCTTTTCCACATCCAGAATTTCCGTCAACACCGCTCGCCCAACCAATTCTTCCGGCTTCACCTGGATCTCTTTCACACCGGCCGCCAGAACTTTTGCCATTAACGACTTGGTGAGCCTCGTCCCTTCTCGCACAATGAGGTCCTTACCGTCCCCCTCGAAGACTTCGACTGACGAACGCAATCCCACGTGAAGTTCAGGATCCACCTTCCGCATCAGTTTCCCATCTGAAACCCGAATGTCCTCAATGGGATAATACATCTTCAGCACGTCATCCGTTGACGAGCCAAACGCCTTCAACAAGATCGTGGCGGGCATTTTGCGTCGGCGATCGATGCGGACGTACAAAATATCCCGCGCGTCAAACTCGAAATCCAACCAGGACCCTCGATACGGAATGATGCGCGCGGAAAACAAGACTTTGCCACTGGAATGGGTACGCCCTTTATCATGACTAAACGATGCACCGGGAGAACGGTGCAACTGACTCACCACCACCCGCTCCGTGCCGTTAATAATAAACGTTCCCCGATCCGTCATCAGAGGAAGCTCGCCCACGTACACTTCCTGCTCTCGGACATCAAGCACCTTGCTGTTCTTTACCCCCTTTTCCTGCGGATCAAATACCACCAGCCGGATTCGTAGCTTTAACGGGGCGGCAAGGGTCATGCCCTGCTCCAAACATTCTCGCATATCGTACTTGGGCGTTCCCAGCGAATAACTGGAAAATTCCAGAATGGCTGAACTATTAAAATCTGCAATGGGAAAGACACTCATGAGCGCGGCTTGAAGCCCCTTTTCCGCACGACGCTCAGGGTCGGTATCTTTTTGCAAAAACCCCTCGTATGAGCGTTTTTGAACTTCGACGAGGTCAGGAATGTCAATCGTCGACTGAATTTTCGAAAAATCAGTGCGCTTGATGATTCCCGGCAATGGAGGTTGAGGCATATTCGGCTCCTTCTGCATCTATGCTTGTAATACAACCTGTCCTGAGCAACCAGGGGAAATGCTCCCGCATCAAACCTCGCCCACTACTTGACTTCGACTGTAGCCCCTACATCCGTGAGTTTCTTCTTAAGCGTTTCCGCCTCATCTTTTGCCGCACCTTCTTTGACCGGTTTGGGTGCCCCTTCCACTAAATCTTTGGCTTCTTTCAACCCAAGCCCGGTGATCTCGCGCACCACTTTAATGACTTGAATTTTCTTGTCAGCCGGGGCACTGGCTAACACCACATCAAAGGAGTCTTTTTCTTCGGCAGCCTGAGCCGCACCATCCCCTGCAGCCGGTGCAGCTACCACGACCGGCGCCGCTGCCGTCACGCCGAATTTTTCTTCAAATCCCTTGACCAGTTCAGACAACTCTAAAACCGTCATGCTTTCAACGGCCCCCAGAATGTCATCTTTGGAAAGCTTTGCCTCCGTTGCAGCCATTTCTCCTTCTCCTTTCTTTTTGTCTTGAATCGCAACCAGCACGGCAGCAAATCCTCGTAAAATCCCTTGAAGCACTCCCACCATTCCTCGAAGAGGCCCTTGCATAGCAGACACCAGCGTTGATAGCAAAACCTCTTTGGAAGGCAAATCCGCTGTCACGAGCAGTTGTGCAGGCTCAAGAGCTTTTCCTTCTATGACACCACCCCGCCAAAGAATTTTCCCATCGCATTTTTCTCGCTTAATAAAATCCCGAAGAATTTTGGCAGGCAAAATCGGATCATCGTAGCCGATGACCACCGCGACTTGCCCCTTCAGCAACGACACGACGGGCAATAACGAGGTCCCCACCGCAGCCCTCGCAGCCAAGGAATTCTTCACCACTTTCAACTCTGCCTGAGATCCACGAAGTTGACGTCGCAACTGAGTCACTTGATTAACCGGCATCCCTCCACATTCCGTCACCACGGCCAACCTGGCCTTAACAAACTTCTCGTGCAAATCGGAAACCACCCCTGCCTTCTGTTCCTTTTTCATGCCCGGCTCCTTTTTACACCGCGACTAATCAAATTGGCGAGCCAGGGTCGTACATTCCAAGGGAACACCCGGCCCCATGGTGCTCGACATGGTCGCACCCTTAAGATACTTCCCCTTACTTGAGGAGGGCTTTGCCTTCACCACCGACGTAAAAACCGCCTGCGCATTTTCGGTGATTTGCGATACGGCAAACGAAACTTTGCCGATCGGCACATGGACGCTCCCGGCCTTATCCACTTTGTACTCGACCCGACCTTTCCGGATTTCCTCGATCGCCTTCCCCACTTCAAATGTCACGGTTCCTGTCTTGGGGTTGGGCATCAGACCACGTGGCCCCAACACTTTTCCCAATTTTCCGACAGAAGCCATCAGGTCAGGAGTGGAAATGGCTTGATCAAAATCCAACCATCCCCCTTTAATTTTTTCCAACAAATCATCAACACCCACAAAATCGGCACCAGCCTGCCTGGCTTCTTGCTCTTTTTCCCCTTTGGCAAACACCAAAATCCTGACCTTTTTCCCCGTGCCATGAGGTAAAACCGTCGTGCCACGCACCATTTGGTCTGCGCGTTTCGGATCAACGCCTAACCGAATGGCTAATTCCACGGTCTCGTCAAATTTGGCATAGGCCGCCTGCTTCACGAATTCACTCGCCTCCTGGAGACCGTACAGTTTAGACTCAACTTTTGCTGCCGCGCCCTGTAATTGCTTTCCCACGACTCACACTCCCCTTTGAAAACCAACGAACACGTTAGTCAGTCAACGTGACCCCCATACTCCTTGCGGTGCCTTCGATAATCTTCATCGCTCCTTCAATATTCACTGCATTCAAATCTTCCATTTTTTGCTTGGAGATTTCCTGTAATTGTGCACGGGAGATCGCGCCAACTTTATCCTTCTGCGGAACCCCGGATCCCTTGATAATCCCCACCGCTTTCTTCAAGAGGTCGGCAGCCGGAGGGGTTTTCGTAATAAAGGTAAAACTCCGGTCTCGATAGACGGTAATGACAACAGGGATGATGCTTCCTTCCTGCTTTTGGGTCTTCGCGTTAAATTGCTTGCAGAAATCCATAATGTTGAGACCATGTTGACCCAAGGAAGGGCCAACGGGTGGAGCAGGATTGGCCTTCCCCGCGGAAATCTGCAATTTGATTTGCGTTATGATCTCTTTTGCCATCGCTCTATCCTCTTTTTTTTCTGCCAGTTCGTTGACTCACGAACAACGTCACCTGTTGCCGACACGGATACAACCATTCACGGCATTCCCGACAACCTTATCCCCCCTCTATCTGCGTAAACACCAATTCGACCGGAGTCGAACGACCCAAAATGCTGACCAACACCTTGGCTCGACTATGCTCGTCATCTACCTCGTCGATTAAGCCGTTAAAGCCCATGAACGGCCCATCAACGATCCGCACATTATCGCCTTTGGAAAAAAAGACTCGCTCTCGAGGAAGAGAAACACCAGACTCGATTTGCTTCAGAAGAGAATCCGCTTCCTCTCTCGGCAGGGGCATGGGCTTCGCCTCTCCCCCGCCCACAAACCCCGTGACCTTGGGAGTCTCTTTTATCATCATCACCGTTGCGTCTTTGACGGGGCACTGCAACTCGACCAGCACATACCCGGGGAAAAACTTTCGCTTGGACGCGCGACGTTTTCCATCCTTGATTTCGATCACATCCTCAGTGGGGACCAGGACCTGCCCGAACTCTTCCTCAAGCCCCATTTGAGTTACTCGCTCAACCAAGGAAGTCCGCACTCGACCTTCATAGCCCGCATAGGTG
Organism: Nitrospirales bacterium; assembly: GCA_963422365.1. GTDB lineage: Bacteria > Nitrospirota > Nitrospiria > Nitrospirales > UBA8639 > Bin75. The sequence goes on along the minus strand of OY729426.1, from coordinate 1,538,083 downwards.
TGAATCACGTACCAATTTTTTGACATAGAGCCTGACCTTAAATTTTCAAAGGATTTGACTGACCAGCCACACTAAAACGGAATCAGCCATCGAGAGGTACAAAGACATAATAAAACAAAACACGACCACCACCGAGGTGGAACCGATGGTTTCATCACGCGTCGGATACGAAACCTTCTTCAACTCCCCTTTTACCTCGGTGAGAAATTCCGTAATTTTCGACCAGAGTATCTTCATGCCGCTTTCATCTCGCCTTCCTTACTCGAACACGCAATCGTATGGTGGCAGGGGCACCAGGACTCGAACCCGGACCTTCGGTTTTGGAGACCGACATGCTAGCCATTGACACCATGCCCCTTCATGACTCTCATCAATGGGGAACCCAATCATTTTACTTCCTTATGGGGGACATGTTTTCGGCAGAACCGGCAATATTTTTTCACTTCCAAGCGAGTAGGATCATTTTTTTTGTTCTTCATCGTCGAATAATTACGCCTCTTACATTCCCCACAGGCTAAAGAAATAATGACCCGCATAACACCTCCCCTCTCGTGCCGACCTCAAGTATCGACCTTCCTCAGGCGAGAATGTCGGTGACGACGCCGGCTCCCACCGTTCGCCCTCCTTCTCGTACGGCAAACCGGACCCCTTGCTCCATCGCAATCGGCGCAATCAATTCCCCCGTAAACGTCGTATTGTCCCCCGGCATCACCATCTCCACGCCTTCCACCAACTGCACCACCCCGGTCACATCCGTCGTCCGAAAATAAAACTGTGGCCGATACCCATTGAAAAACGGCGTATGCCGCCCTCCTTCTTCCTTCGTCAATACATACACTTCCGCCTTGAACCGCGTATGCGGCGTCATGCTCTTCGGTTTCGCCAACACCATCCCCCGCTCTACGTCATCCTTCTTCGTCCCGCGCAACAACGCCCCAATATTATCCCCCGCCTGCCCTTCATCCAACACCTTCCGGAACATCTCTACGCCCGTCACCACCGTGCTCCGCGTCTCCCCTAACCCCACAATCTCGATCTCATCGCCCACTTTCACTTGCCCCCGTTCCACGCGCCCTGTCACCACCGTCCCCCGCCCACTGATCGTGAACACATCCTCAATCGGCATCAAAAACGGTTTGTCAATCGCCCGCGCCGGCGTCGGAACGTAGGCATCCACCTCCTCCAGCAACTTCTTGATCGACGGCACCCCCACGGCACTGCCATCCCCCTCCAGCGCCTTCGTCGCCGATCCCACAATAATCGGAATCTCGTCCCCCGGAAATTGGTACTTCGCTAACAACTCCCGAACCTCTAATTCCACTAACTCCAACAATTCCGGATCCTCGACTTTGTCCGCTTTGTTCAAAAACACCACCATGTAGGGCACCCCTACCTGCCGCGCTAACAGAATATGCTCCCGCGTCTGCGGCATTGGCCCATCCGCCGCCGAGACCACCAGAATCGCCCCGTCCATCTGCGCCGCCCCCGTAATCATGTTCTTCACGTAATCCGCATGCCCCGGACAGTCCACATGCGCGTAATGCCGCTGGTCCGTCTCATACTCCACATGCGAAATCGCAATCGTCAAAATCTTCGTCGGATCCCGCCGCCCCTGTGACTCACTCGCCTTCGCTACCTCGTCATAGCTGACAAACGTCGCCTTCCCCTCCTGCCCCATCACCTTCGTCAGCGCCGAGGTTAACGTCGTCTTCCCATGATCCACATGCCCGATCGTCCCCACGTTGACATGCGGCTTCTTCCGATTAAATTTCGCCTTCGCCATCTGCCCCCTCCCAAAAAATTTCGTCGCCCCATGTGGAACCGCTTAGTTTCCACGCAAGACAAAACAGTAAAAAGGCCATCACAAGAGAATAGATTTCAGTGGCACTTCGTTGAGATAATGGAGCCCACGACGCGGATCGAACGCGTGACCTCGTCCTTACCAAGGACGTGCTCTGCCAACTGAGCTACGTGGGCCACGATTGCGTGAAATGGGAGAAGTAAACCGTTGAAAACCCATCCTGCATCGCTCCTCACACTTGCCTCTTCACGCTTCAAGTTTCCGTTGGAGCGGGCGACGGGACTTGAACCCGCGACAGCCAGCTTGGAAGGCTGGAACTCTACCACTGAGCTACGCCCGCCACAGTTTTCGAATGCACTGCTGATCTATATCTTTACTTACTCTTACGATTCAAAAGGCCATTGACTTGAATAAATTTCTCATTTATCACGTTACGATCGAAACAACACATTTTCTATGGTGGGCAGGCAAGGATTCGAACCTTGGAAGCCGATGGCAGCAGATTTACAGTCTGCCCCCTTTGTCCACTTGGGTACCTGCCCTATTAGCAACTCAATCGTTTGGCAGTCCCCCTCCTGCATCAATAAAATTAAGGGAAAGAGTAGAACGATAGGGTGGGAGGCAAGAAAGGCAAAACCCAATTTCCCTGCCAAAACAGGTAAAAAGGGCATCTCACGTTTTTCCTTGAAAACCGTTAAGGGGCGACCCACCAAACTTAATATTATATATACAGATTAAGGACCAGTCAAGACAATAAATTACACGCACAATCACAGGGGAATGTTCGGAGAATTGCAAAGAGAACCAGATTACCGTTCCTTATTGAACGGCTTTTGCCTCTTGGCGATTCTATGAGGTCTCGAAGGTGCAGGCGATTTTATCCGGCTCCCTGTTTGACAGGTTGTGCAAGTGGTTCTAGCATGGCCTTCATGGAAAAACCGGAATCATTGTCCTCCATTCCAACAAAAGGTTGCCCTTGATTCATTTACTCAATTTGCTTGCCGGCTTGGTTCTAAGCACGAGCCTCTTTGCATTCTCCGCACCTCCAACGCCTCCTACCCACCATCCATCAGGCTTGGCCACGGTGTCAACACCCGATGGGTTTACGATTTATTGTGAAATCGCCGATACGCCGGCAAAACGGAGCAAGGGGTTGATGTACCGAACGAGGATGGCTCCTGATCGAGGCATGCTCTTTACGTTCCCCGAGTTTCCAGACCCCAGCCATTGGACGTTTTGGATGAAAAACACCAAAATGCCCTTGGATATTTTATGGTTGGACAGGGACGGAACCATCGTTCACATTGAACGGCACGTCCCAATTTGCACAAGAACCGACAATCTTTGCCCACGCTATCGGCCGAAAACCGCTGCGGTCCGGGTTCTAGAACTTCGCGCGGGACAGGCCACAACGCTTAAGCTCACCCCAGGCACCCAACTTACCATTGAGTTGCCGAAGTAGGATGCTCATGAATTTTGCCAACTGCGAACGCGTTTGGCTGAAATGACGCCATCCACACGCCCTATGGCTTCGAGCGTTCGTTCAAGATGAAGGGTATTGGAAATTTCAATCACAAAGTCAAGGACGGCCTTTTGATCTTCTCTCGTCGCAATTTCTGCTCGACTGATGTTGGCCTTCGACGCAGAAATGGATGAGGACACGTTGGCTAACACTCCAGGGCGATCAATGGTTAACACGCACACCTTGACTGAATGATTCCCTTCGATCGTTGCATCCCATTCAACCTCGACTAAGCGATCTTTTTCATAGTCCAAGGTCTCAAGATTGGGACATCCCTTCGAATGGATCGTCAGCCCGCGTCCGCGTGTGATGTAGCCCAATATGGGATCGCCCGGCACAGGGCTACAACATTTTGATAACTGCATCAGGACATCCCGTTCCCCCATGACCTGTACGGATTTGACAGGGTTCTGAGCCGGTGTCGTCTTGGGCATCGCGTGAACGGCCTCGTCACCTTTCACGACATCCTCGCCAGGCGACACAAGCCAATTGACCAGTTGCACGGCTGACAGCCGCCCATACCCCACCATCCGGGTCATATCATCGACGGATTCATATCCTTTCTCGCTGGCAATTTTTGACAGCCCGTCCGATTTAAATAACTGCGTGGACGGGAGATGATGCTGACGAAACTCACGTTCAAGCAATCGATGCCCCAATTCCAACCCTTGCTTTTGCTCTTCGCTTTTCAAAAAGTGTTTGATTTTTGCTTTCGCACGGGATGTCCGAACAAACTTTAACCACTCTTTCCTCGGCGCTTGGGTTGGCGAGGTCAGAATTTCTATGGTATCGCCACTGACGAGCGCTTGCCGAAGGGGCGCAATTTTTCCATTCACTTTCGCCCCGACGCAATGATCTCCCACCTGAGTGTGAATCGCATAGGCAAAGTCGACCAATGTGGATCCCAGCGGCAATTCCTTCACTTCTCCCTTCGGCGTAAAGGCAAAGACTACATCGTGAAAGACATCCAAATGAAAGAGGTCAAGCTTGACGGAATCCATGAACTGGCGATTATCAGAGAGGTCTTGATGCCATTCCACAAATTGCCGGAGCCAGCTAAAGACCTTTTCGTCACGCTCGTCGACTTTGATCTGTTCTTTGTAGCGCCAATGTGCCGCCACCCCATATTCTGCGAGACGGTGCATTTCTTCCGTTCGTATTTGAAATTCCACATGATCGCCTTGAGGCCCCAGCACCGTCGTATGAAGCGATTGGTAGAGATTGGTGCGAGGCGTGGCGATGTAATCCTTAAATCGCCCATGCACCGGCGGCCATAAAGAATGCACGAGGCCGAGAATCGTATAGCAATTGATCTTGGTGTCGGTGATAATACGAACAGCCACAAGGTCATGAATTTCTTCAAACAGAATACCCTGACGCTCCATTTTTTGATGAATGGAGTACAAATGTTTGGGACGTCCTGCCACTTGGCCAGGCAACGCGGACACGGCCAACGCATCGACCGTCTCCTGAAGAATCGACTGGACATACACTTGCCGTTCTTCATCCCGTTTCGCCACTCGGAGCTTCAATAAGGAATAGGCTTCAGTCTTGAGAGACTGGAAACATAAATCTTCAAGCTCTTGTTTCATCTCGCTCATGCCCAACCGGTTGGCCAAGGGCGCATAAATTTCCAGGGTTTCTTGGGCAATTTGCTTTTGCTTGCCCTCTGACAAATGTCCCAGCGTTCTCATGTTGTGAAGACGGTCGGCTAATTTGATAAACACCACTCGGATATCATCGGCCATCGATAACAGCATCTTCCGAAAATTTTCAGCTTGTTTCTCTTCATACGTCCGGAAAGGAATTTGGCCAATTTTCGTGACCCCTTCAACAAGATGCGTCACCTCATGTCCAAACTGCGTTTGCAACTCTTCTTGGGTCGCGACGGTATCTTCCAAGGTATCATGGAGAAGCCCCGCCACAATGGCGGTCACGTCGAGCTTGAGAAAGGTCAAAATGCCGGCGACGGCCAGCGGATGTTGCAGATATGGTTCGCCAGACCGACGAGTTTGCCCTTCATGCGCTTTCGCTGAAAACGCATAGGCACGACGAAGCAACGCTTCATCTGCATCGGGATGGCAACTTTGTACTTGCCGAATCAGGTCATCAATTTCTGCGACATTAGACAGCAACATAAGAGGTCATTCCTGTCGAGGTTCACTCATTACCCGACTCGCACGTCACACAGCCGAAGTTGAATGCGGCTCAAGCCTTTCCAATGATTCAACTCCGGACTAAACACCGCGTCAATTCGTCCGTTTCCCCCGTCAAGGGCTTTCGCCAGTCCTCCCATCCGAAACCCGATACTGTCCATGGGGACAGAGTGGTTCTGACGAACAACCAATTTCAGATGATTATCCCCTACCACTCTCTTCTCCAGCACCGAAAGCCCGTGACTCATAAAAGTCGGCTCAGGATTGCCCATCCCGAAAGGTTGCAGTTGTTCTAATTCCCGGAGAAGGGGCAATTGCACGTCAGAAAGCGCAATAGCCGCATCCACGTCCAGAGTGGGAACCTGCAGTGTCGTATCCATTAATCCATCGACGACTTCACAAAATCCGCGCCTGAAATCAGAAAAAGCTTCGTGTCTGACCGTGAGGCCAGCTGCCATCGGGTGCCCACCAAAGGCCACTAAGTTCTGTTGACATTTCTTCAAGGCTTGACATACGTCGAAGCCGGCAATGCTTCTGACCGACCCTTTGCCTGTACCGTGCCGATCAAACGCCACCACGACCGCAGGACGGTGATATCGTTCCACCAACCGCGCCGCGACAATGCCGATCACGCCACTATGCCACCCTTCTGCTGCCACCACAATCGCGTGTGGCGGGTCACCGGCTTCCACCTGCGTGATCGCCTCTCGAGTCATCTCTTCTTCAATCTGTCGCCGTTGACGGTTCAGTTGCTCCAACTGTTGCGCAAGTTCAAAGGCCACGGATTCGGAATCTGTCGTGAGCAACCTGACGCCCAGATCGGCATGGGCTAATCGTCCAGCCGCGTTGAGACGCGGAGCCACACCAAACCCAATCGTGCCGGCCGAACACGCCCCGGTCAGACCCAGGCCTTGTGTCAGCGCTCGGATCCCACATCGTGTCCCCTGAGACACCTGAGCCAGCCCATCCCGCACCAGGACTCGGTTTTCATCACGGAGCGGAACCAAATCGGCGATGGAAGACAACGCCACCAGATCGCGAAACATCTCGACCGACACGTCTGCGGCTCCATACTTTTGTGCGTAGGCTTCCACCACCTTGTAGGCCAAACCGCCGGAACATAATCCTTGGAAAGGATAGGCTGAATCCGGGCGGTACGGATTGATCAACGCAACCGTCTCCGGCATTGGAGATTGAAGTTGATGATGATCGGTCACAATGACGTCCATGCCCAAGCGACGAGCCCCCTCGATCTCCTGGTGCGAGGTGGTTCCACAATCCGCCGTGAGCAACAAGGACACGCCGGCATGGGCTAATTTCCGAATTGCCCCTTCATGAAGACCATACCCTTCCTCTTGTCGGTGAGGAATATAGACTTCCGCTTTGGCACCGACATGTCGCCAAAAAAGTAAGTGAAGGCTCGTGGCCGACATGCCGTCAACGTCATAGTCTCCGTAAAAGCAGATCTGCTCACCTCGTTGGATTGCCAGATCAAGACGATCAATGGCCCGTTCCATATCAGGCAGGGCAAACGGATCATGGGTCGAGCCTCCGAGGGATGAGAGCCAGGTTTTGGCCTGATCAGGCTCGACAACGCCTCTTCCACACAAGACCGTTGCCGTAATGGGTGAGAGACCAAGAGTCCTGGCCAGAGCATCGACCTGCTTCTGATCAATCGAACGCACCAGCCATTTTTTGGGGAGCATCGCCATATGCAGAGATCCATGTGTGTCGCGAGAACGGTGAACAGAAGGGATCATAGGAATTGCTCGGAAGAGTGTCAAACAGAACGGCCGAGTGTAAACCCGGAACACCAGACTTGCCGCTGGCCCGTCTCGAAGCCACACTCTTTTGGTGAAACCAAAAAAAGAAAGAATGGATGGCGGTAAAAAAAAGAAGAAAGAGGAGTTACTCTCCCCCTTTTTGCACGTAATTCTTTACAAACTCGGCGGCGTTTTCTTCTAGAACCTCATCGATTTCATCGACTAAATGATCAATGTCCTCTTGAAGCTTCTTGCCTGTTTCAAGGACGTTAGGATTCGGTTTGACTTCCTGATCATCATGGACGGAGGAAATTTTTGCTGCCTCAGACTTCCGTTCCTGCCTTTCCATGGTTCCACCTCCCTGTTCTCGAAGAGAACAAGATTTTCGCGCACGCCATGCTTAGGATAGCCTAGCCTCTTGAAGGGGTCAAGACAAGCCACTCTGGGATTATCAAGAATAGTTGATGCCTCACCTTATTGTAGCTCCGGGATCTTATCCCGCCGTCTTCTTGGCCGCATGAGGCATGTCCCGGGCCGTGAACCGGGATGCGGCTCTACACAATAAAGGAAATGATGAGCAAGGACACGATGTTGATGACTTTAATCATCGGGTTAATCGCTGGGCCGGCGGTATCTTTGAAAGGATCACCGACAGTGTCGCCCGTCACCGCCGCCTTGTGAGTTTCGGTCCCTTTGCGTCCCTGTTCCTCAATGTATTTTTTGGCATTATCCCAGGCTCCGCCTCCACTTGTCATGGTAATGGCCAAAAATAGACCCGTCACAATACTGCCTACCAACACGCCTCCTAAGGCCGCCGGACCTAAAATCACGCCGACCAAAAGAGGAGAAAGGACAGGGATCATTCCGGGAACAAGCATTCTTTGAAGGGCGGCTTGGGTCACGATATCGACACACGTGCCATATTCCGGTTTCCGTGTTCCCTCCATAATCCCCGAGATCTCACGGAATTGCCGACGTACTTCTTCCACAACCAAGCCACCGGCTTGACCAACGGCTTTCAAACACAGCGCACTAAAGATAAACGGAAGCATCCCGCCGATAAATAAACCCACCAAGATACTGGGATCGGCAAGACCAAAAGTAATGCTTGAGTCGCCAGCCCGAGCCTCTCGAGCATATTCTGCAAACAACACCAAGGCCGCCAACGCGGCTGAGCCAATGGCATAGCCCTTGGTGACCGCCTTTGTGGTATTACCGACGGCATCGAGCGCATCCGTGATTTTTCGAACCTCCGGACCCAAGTGAGACATTTCCGCAATACCGCCTGCGTTATCCGTCACCGGACCAAACGCATCAATCGCCACCACGATTCCTGCCATCGACAACATGGCCACCGCCGCCACCGCGACCCCGTACAGCCCACCTCCTTCGGCGCCGCCGCAAATACCAAAACTCAAGAGAATCGCCGCGACAATGACGATCACGGGCCATGCGGTCGACTGCATGCCCACGGCTAAACCAGCGATGATATTCGTCGCATGTCCGGTTTCACTCGCCTTGACCACTTCTTGAACCGGCGAATAGGCAGTGGCCGTAAAATAATCGGTGATAAACACGAGAGCCAACGTCACCACAAGCCCCAGCAATGCCGCAATGAAATAACTGATTCCCGATACCCCCCCCACGCCGTCCATCATGCTGGCCGTCACAGGAAAGAAGGCCACGGCGGCAAGACCTCCACTGACAAACAGCCCTTTGTACAAGGCCGACATAATGCTCGCGCCCTCACTGGCCTTCACAAAGAATATCCCGATAATGGTCGCAAAGACGGTCAACCCGCCAAGGGCCAAGGGATACAGCACGGGGGCAACGGTTCCAGGGAAGAGACTCATGGCCAAGACCATTGCAGCGACAATCGTCACGACATAGGTCTCAAAAAGATCGGCCGCCATGCCGGCACAGTCACCCACATTATCACCCACGTTGTCCGCAATCACCGCGGGGTTACGAGGATCGTCTTCAGGAATACCGGCTTCAACTTTTCCAACGAGGTCGGCTCCCACGTCAGCAGCCTTTGTGTAAATGCCTCCCCCAACGCGGGCAAAGACCGAAATGAGGCTGCCTCCAAACCCAAGGCTGATGAGGGCATGAACGGCTTTTTCCTGCCCTGCAACCGTAGAACCGATGGCATAAAAGCCAGCCAGCGCCACCAGTCCTAACCCAATAAGAAGCAGACCGGTGACCGCTCCACCTTTAAAGGCAACCTGCAGGGCCGGATCCAGCCCGTGTGAGGCCGCCTGCGCCGTCCGAACATTGGCCCGCACGGCGATCACCATGCCGACATACCCGGCGAGTGCAGAGGCTGAGGCTCCCACCACAAACCCCATTGCCGTCAACAAACCAAAATTCTCCGACCACATCCCTGCAAGCCACAAAATCAGAAACATGATGCCTGCCACAACACCAACGGTCCGATACTGTCGATTCAAGTAGGCAGAGGCGCCTTCCTGGATCGCTAACGCAATGGTTTGCATGGTCTCGTTTCCAGCATGTTGTCGAAGGACCCAAAAGGTGAGATACACCCCATAGGCAATACCCACGACGCCAGACACTAACGCAAAGATAATCACCGAGCTCTCAGTATTCACAGAATGCCCCCTTCGTCAGACAGAGAAAGACTCCCTCCTGAATTCCTCAGCCATGATAACCTAATAAGGCAGGGTTGTAACGCACTCACCCAAGAACGCCTAAGCAGATACTTGAAAGCGCAAAACTACCTTAGAAATATGATTCTTGGGCATCGTAAAGAAAAATATCGCTGAAAGGACATTTATTGTAGTCGTCGTTGGTTGAATATTCAAGAAAAAATTCCCTTTCCTCTCACCCTCTGAGAGGCTGACTGAAGAAACTCCGTTTGATTTCAGGCTCTTGCGAGGCGTCTCGTGAGGAGACGGAGACTGGCGATGGTGATCCAGTCGGCGGCGCGTTCAACGACCCAGCGCCAGTTGCAGGGTCCGAGCATGCGATGATCGGGATGGTCCATTGACCGATTGTATCGAACTTGTCGAACGCCCCGACGGATTTGCCAGCTCCGTCGAGACCGACGGGGACGGTATCGTGGTGCATGCACGCATAAGACCCTCCGCTGACCGCTGCGATGTCGCAGGCTATCTCCCCTACGTGCCACACGACTCCGCGGCAGCGGGCAGCTATCCCCGATTCTGGCTGCCCGGCAGTCCAAGCGGGCGCCCCGGCAAACTGCCTGCCCCGGCTTTGTGCATATCCATCACAACCAGCCCCATTTCCGGTTTCGAAAAAAGAAACCCGCTGTTTCCTGCGCGGCTTCCCTGAACGCGATCTCATGCAATGGTCGTCAGATCTCCATGGCCGGTTTGAGGAAGAAGGCTTTGAACGCATTGAAACCCAAGTAACGTCGGTTTCGGCAAGCGGGACACACGGCGCCGTCATGAAATATCGGTCGAGAAATGGTTTTGGCGGCATGACAGTCGGTGTGGCACGTGCGACATACTGGAACGCAGGATGCTGGAATCTAGGATGCGATTATACGATTAGTTGTGTCGAGTGCGGGCGCTAATCGCCGCCGTCTCGGTCTAGGCTGCCGATTATGCCTGGCCTGTGGTGCAGGTGATAGATGGAGACACGGTGGCGGTGAACGCATCGGCGGATATGCCACCGGAACTGACACGGCTGAAGGTGCGTCTGCTGGGCGTGGACATACTGGAGAAAGACCGCCTGGCGAAGTACGCGGTGGAGCGGGAGGCCGGGATGGCGGCGAACGCATTCACGCGGACGGCTATTTCGGACGCCCGTTCAATCGTCATCCGTGACCCTGCCTGGGGCAAGTGGGGTGGCACATGGTGGAGGATATCGGCCTCGACGGCTGCCCGCTCGCGGCTGGCATGGGTGGGCCTATGACGGTGGCAAGTGCGATGGGTGGTGCGACTGACCGGCCTGCACACGCATCCTGGAGGCGAGGGACCTCGGTCCACATTTTGTGTTTCCGGCAGAGTTGGGGCCCAAACGAAGGACACACAACCGACTGATTCCACTCAATGCTTTTTCAGTCAGCTGCTGAAAGCCTGTTTCAACGGAAATGACCAAAAGACCAAAGGCATCCATCCATCGCGTTTGGGGCTGTAGGTCTCAGATGAAACGCCCATGTCGAATCCGCCCTGCACTTAAAAACGAAAGCGATCGAGACAGTTGGCCATCAAAATGTGATAAGAAGTTGCCTAACTTCTGATTTTCTGCTAACGTGACAAAATATGACTAACAGGTTATCCATCACCCATATCTGGTATTGAGAAAACCGTATGCCTTGGGAACCAAAAGATCCATGGGGTCAGCAAGGAGGGGCTGATCCTCTTGATGACGTCCTCAATAAAGCCAAAGAGCAATGGCAACGTATGAAGCCGACGCGTGGAATGAAGTCCATCATCCTGATCGTCGCGGGCCTTCTGGTGCTCTCTCAAGCAGTCTTCAAAGTCGAGCCTGATGAAGAAGGGCTCGTCAAGCGGTTCGGTGATGTGGTTCGGACTGTTGAACCAGGGCCCCACCTCAAATTGCCATTTATTGAGACCGTCGTCACGCCGAAGGTTGAAAAACTCCACCGTATCGAGGTCGGGTTTCGCACCAATGTCCGGGGGAGGGCTCAAATCGTCCCGCAAGAAGCCCTCATGCTGACCGGAGACATGAACATTCTCTCCGTCGAATTCATTGTCCAATACAAAATCAGCAATGCTAAAGACTACCTGTTCAATGTGGCGGAGATTGAAGGAACCATACAGAAATCAGCAGAGGCCGCGATGCGGGAAATTATCGGCAAAAATAAAATCGATGAGGCGTTGACCGTAGGTAAAGCCGCGATCCAACAGGCCACACAAGAATTACTGCAAACCATCGTCGATGAGTATGACGGTGGCATACAGATTGCCACTGTACAATTGCTTGATGTCAATCCGCCCCAGAAAGTGGCCAAATTCTTTAAAGATGTCGCCAGTGCCAAGGAAGAACGGGAGCAGCTTATTAACCAAGCCCATGGGTATCGGAACGACATCATTCCGAAAGCCAAAGGGCAAGCCGCACAAGATGTCAACCAAGCCAAAGGATATGCCCAGGCCAGAATCTCTAGGTCTGAAGGTGAAGCCAATCACTTTTTGCAAACATTGGCAGAATACAAAAAAGCCAAAGACGTCATTGGAAAGCGGCTGTATATCGAAACCATGGAAGAAGTCCTCTCTGGAGTCGACAAGATTGTTCTCGATTCAACAACCGCTGGTCGTATATTGCCGTACCTGCCTTTGGATCGGTTACAAAAACGGCCCGACCGAAACCCACAGGCTACCCCCTAATGAAACAAAACCTTCTTATCGGTATCGTCGTCGTCGTTGTTCTGCTCGTGATGTTGGGGGCCTCTCCGTTCTTCATTCTTGATTTAACCCAAACGGCCATTGTGGTCCAACTCGGGAAACCCCAGCGAACCGTGACAGAGCCTGGGCTCAAATTCAAAGTTCCCTTTGTTCAGGAAGTACGGTACTTCGACAAGCGACTTCTAGATTATGACGTTGCCGCTCGCGAAGTCATTACCCAAGACAAAAAGACCATTCTGATCGACAATTTCGCCAAATGGAAAATTATCGATCCACTGAAAGTCTACAAGGCGTTCCAAACACAACGGGGTGCACTTCAACGGTTAGACGATATCATCTATTCCGAGCTTCGCGTGGAACTAGGTCGCCACGAGCTTTCGGAAATTGTCTCCGCGAATCGTTTATTGATCATGTCCGAGGTCGCAAAACGCGCGAATCAAAAAGCCTCGAAATACGGCTTGGAAGTCTTAGACGTCCGAATCAAACGTGCGGATCTTCCTGAGCAAAATGCCAAGGCCGTGTTTGATCGGATGCAAGCCGAACGGGAACGGATCGCCAAACAATACAAAGCCGAAGGCGCTGAAGAAGCCCAGAAAATTCGATCGGAAGCCGAAAAGGACCGAGAAATTCTCTTAGCCCAAGCCTACAAAACTTCCCAGGAAATTCGAGGTGAAGGTGATGCAAAAGCCTTTAAGATTTATGCTGAGGCGTATCGCCAAGATCCTCAATTCTTTGAATTTGTTCGTTCCATGGAAGCCTACCGGAAAACATTCTCCTCCAAAAACACGACCATGGTTCTGAGCCCTGACTCCGAATTTTTGCAATTCCTCAAAAAACGCTGAAGGGCCTTTACTCTCTCTCCGGCCAACCCTGCCGTGGCCTCTTCTTGCTCTCTCTGCCAAGCGGCTTCCTATTCTCATGCCTAATCAAGACCATCTTCAGCTGTTACACCAAGGGTTGGAAGTCTGGAATAAATTTCGACGAACCCAACCAACCGTGCGACCCGACCTCCGAGAAGCAGACCTGTCGGGTTATGATTTCACAAGAATGGATTTCACCAAGTGCGACCTGACGAGGGCAGATTTGTCTGATGCCTACTTATTCCAAACCAACTTAGAAGAAGCCAATTTAACCGAAGCCAATCTCACGGAAGCGGACATCATCGAGGCCAATTTGCTGAAGTCCACCCTCACCAACGCGACGCTTGTTATGGTGGACTTCAGTGGAACGGGACTGATCCGCGCGGATCTCACAGGTGCGAATTTGACCAAAGCCAACCTGACGCGCGCCTCACTGCCTTGGGGAAATTTACAGAGGTGCCAATTAGTACAAGCCAACTTGAAAATGGCTGACCTGCGAGAAGCCAATCTCACGGAATCAGATTTGTCAGAAGCCAACCTCCAAGATACCTCTCTTACCGGAACCATGTTGCAAGGCGCCAATTTACAGAGCGCAAAGAATCTATCCGTGGGTTACCTCGGAAAGGCGAAGACGCTTTTTCAAGCTATCCTCGATCCTCAGATTCATAAAGAAGTTGAGAAGAACTATCCGCACCTACTGAAGCAAACCACACCGTAACCCTGTGCGATCAGCTTCGCTGCTCTGGCACGCCCAAGGCAGGAAAATCAAATTCCTTTACTGCATGCGCCGCTCTCACGGCTTCGTCGGATGAGAACAAGACGCCCCAGGAGATGATCTGGCGGGGTCATGGTGGGCTCGATCAAATCGACTCGCGGACCAACACCTTGCACAAGGCGAAGGCCATCGGAGGTCTGCACAAAACCTTTGGCTCGCAGCGCGTGGGACCATCGAATCTGGTGGATCAGCGTCTCGGGGTCGATGCCCTGCTCAACGATGAATTCTTCCGTCTCAAACGCCTCATGGGTATGTGGCTCACGTGTCGCTTGCTTGCTGACTCGCTGGGCAAGCTTCCCGGGATCAGGGGGAAACAGCACCAGCGGACTGACATTGGCGTTCATGGCCTGCACAACGGGAGTCTCGGGCGCCAAGTTCTGCACCTGCCCTTGCACCAAATCCAGTTGATCTACATCAAGGCGATCAATTTTGTTGAGGATTAACACGTCTGCAGACGACACTTGCTGCTCAAAGGTTCCTTCCAGATCACGCCCTTCAGCCACCTGTTCGGCATTCACCACAACAGCCGAGAGACCATCACCGATCCACTCTGACACCGGTTCTCGCCAAAAATTCAGCAGCGTATCAAAGGGCAAGGCCACACCGGACGTTTCGACGATGACTTGATCCGGGTGAACCTCTTCCCAAATCTGCTGCAGCGTTGCCACAAATTCATCGGAAAGTTTGCAACAGACACACCCACCTTCTAATTCAACATAGTTGCCGCCGACTTGGCTTCCCAACAAGGCTTGATCGATTCCCAAGTCTCCGAATTCATTCGACACGACCGCTATCCGTACCCCTTGCGCTTGTGCCTCTTCAAGCAAGTGCCGAACGAGCGTGGTTTTACCGGCACCTAAGAATCCTGACACAACCACTGCCGGAACGCTGCCTCCAGAGGTCGGCAAGTCGCCCGCTATGTTCTTCCGCTCAAGCGATGAAGAGGGATTATCTTGTGGCACCATAGGCATTCAAACATGCTGCTGGTTCTTGCAGGCTCCTCTTTTCCCATTGACAACCATGGTCAGGCTTTACCAGAATATTGCCAAGACTATTACAATGAATCCGCCTTCTCCAGAATCCCCTACCCTCCCGTCAGAGGCCGAACGCCCTGATCGACAATGCACGTGGTGCCATATCACTATGCACAAACGACTCGTGGCCGACGGTCGCTTTATTCATTACACCTGCCCGCAATGTGTTTTTCAACTTAGCCGCAAACGAGAAGCCGTGCACGGGCTCTCCTCTTGATGTGTACTGAAATCCTTTTCTTAAAACAGATGCGACACGATGCGCGTGCCGCCCACCCACGTCCCTATCACGCTACCGATGGTGGGAAACAAAAAGGCTAAAAACACCCGTAACAATCGGCTTTGCCACCAGCGCCGAAGAATGGCCACATCCTCGGCCACGGTTTGAAATTCTCGAACGATCGGTGGTTGCATATAGGCTTGGACAAATGCGGTTACATACCCGACACCGATCACCGGAGTCAGGCTTGTAAACGGAGCCCCAGCCACTGCCACAACAATCGTGAACGGATGAGCCCAAGCCAGTAAGGCTCCCAAGCCACTAGGCACGCCATTGGCCACAATCCAAAAGACAGCATGGGCTCCGGCTGCTGCAGCCCCTTTTTGATAGCCAATCAAGGCAATTGAACCAACAATAATTGCAGGGATAGACCATCCTATCCATTTCCACATCAAAGACACAGGGGGAATAACATCTAAGACATCCAGGTTGTCTCGCCGCGTGTTTTGGAGAATGCCTTTAATCCCTTCCACGTGTCCGGCTCCCACCACCGAGACAATGGTCTTTCCTTCGGCTTGCAAGGTCTTTTCTGCCAAATAGTGGTCTCGCTCATCGAGCAGCACGGTTTTCAACGTCGGAATTTCCTTGCCTAATTCTTGCATCATATCCGACAACACATCCTGTTTTTTTAAATCCTGTATAGACTCCTCTGTCACGGGCGTGGTGTCAAACACGCTCAAAATGAGCGACGAGACCAACAGGCTTTTCTTCAAGAACGGGGTGGATCGCCACGCCCGTCGCATGGTGACGCGGACGTCGCGGTCGCAGAGAACAATCGGGATGTCGAGCTTTTGGGCAACGTTGACAGCTTCCAGCATCTCGGTGCCTGGCAAAACACCGAGCTGATCCCCTAGCCGCTTTTGATAGGAGGCCAACAGGACATTGGCCAACATGGTACTCAGCTGTTTTTTTCGGATAACCTCTTTGAGGTCGAACGACTCCCATTTCTGCTGCTGAGACAAGGCTTCGTATCGGCTGGCATCCAATTCCACACAGACCGCATCCGGACATTCCTCTTCGATGACGGCACGAACCAAATCCGCAGACTCTTGTGACACGTGAACCGTCCCGACCAAAATAATGGTTTGGTGCGCAACGGTAAGCACATGCACATCCGAAGACGCTCTAACATTCACGGGATCGGTCTCTTTTGCGTTGAGGTCTGCTGCGTGTGCGAGCAACGTGGATACGTTGAACAACCCATAAACAAGCCAAAACCTCCATTCCTTTCAATTAGAAATCCTGTTTTACACTTTGGGCATATATCACATGGACATGTTTTTCCTTTTGCTTGGGTTCGCTCAAGCATGACCGAGCTATTTCCGCCGTTAATAATTTCCTGGATGAAGCGAGAAGGGCGATCTTGTTGCGCAAGCAGAAAGACTTTCCGTTTAGCACGCGTCAACGCGACGTAAAAGAGCCGCCGCTCTTCGGCGAACTCAAACGGATCCGCTTTTGGCATGACCAATTTCAATATCAGATCATCCTCAATTTCACAGGGAAAGCTCTGCCATCCCGAGTTCATTCCCAGCACAATTACACAATCTGCCTCCAGCCCTTTGGATTTGTGAATGGTCATGCATTGAATAGCCAGTTCGCTATAGTTTCTTTGCCACTTGGATCGTTGTGATTGTATTGGGTCTAATAAATGGTTATAGCGTGCCAGAATATAAACAGATTTTTCCCCAGAGCCATCGTTCATCACAATCTCGCTTAACTTTGCCTCTATAAGCGGCGCAACATACTCGTCAAGGTGATAGTAGACGACATGCACGACACCTTCATACAGGGGATCACCTCCATGGATCTCTTTCTGGATCTGGCTTGGATTTTTCTGAACAAACTGCGAAGCAACGTTGATAATGCCTTGGTTGGATCGGAAATTTTGGGTAAGTTGGTCTTCTTCGGCAACACTGAACTCGTCGAGGAAATTTGTCATGATTGAAATGTCTGCGCCTGCAAAGCGATAAATCGCCTGCCAGTCGTCTCCTACCGCAAACAACTTACAATCCTGGTTTTGATCTAGCATGGCATGTAACATCTCCGCGCGGGACCACGAAATATCCTGAAATTCATCAACTAAAATTACTTTATAAGGATGCCTTATACTCCCGTCTCGCAATGTGTCAGAGGCCTTGGCCAGCATGTCATCAAAGTCCAGTGCATTGCTGTCGTATAATTTTCTATCGTAGATTTCTCGCAATGGAATAATTACATTAAGGAACGCTTCTGTCCGAAGTCGTTCAAACCCCCTGAAGCCGCCAAGACGGGAACGCAGAACTTCTTTTGTTGCTCCTGTGGATTTCCAGTGTGAAAGAAAAGTTTGCATCAAAGAATATAGGGGTCTCGTGTAATCTTCTAATACCCGTTCAATGATTTCTTTGGGGGAAGGTGGTATCGCGTCATCAAACGCTCCGTATCTTTTTAGCTCTGCCCCTAGATGATCGAAGATGGTGCCATTGCGGAACATTGCCGAAGTGGTCTCAAGCAATTGAGTACCATGCTGCTGATGCATTTGACGTTTCCACTCAACGCCATCAACATAATCTGATTGGAAAAATTCCGGCGGTTTTCCATTTTCATCCAGGGCTAAATGCTCATGATAAACGTCTAATTGGGGATAGTAAAAATCAGGTCTATATTGACTGTGGGCCTGGGTTGCTAAGTTGTGCTTATAGTCTCTTTCATATTCGTATTGGATACCGTTTACGTACAGCCAGTTAGCTATGGCACATTCTTCCAGGGAGCGTACACTATCGCCTTTGATGGTGCGAACTTTTACTTCGTTTCCTGCCAACAGTTCAGCACGAATCGCAAGCAGATATAGTTTATATTCTTTCCAACTGTGAAAGAAATGCAAGGGTTTCATCGCCCAACGAAAATACGAAAACAGATTTACCAGATGAGCAACAAAACTTGGGCTGGTTTTGCAAAGTTCGCTGACAAGTCTTTCCACTCTCTGTCCGAGATTTTCACCAAGATGAACCGCCCAATCTGCAACGTTCGGCTTTACGCCCTTGGCCTGGCTGATAAATTTCAGACCGAGAGCGTGGAAAGTTTCCACCCTCACCTCATTGCCGTTCAAATCACCAAGCCGCTCGTTAATTCTTTGTCTCAACTCATTCGCGGCGTTTCTGTTGAAAGCGAGTGCAACGATTTGTGATGAGTCACAGAGATTTTTCTTCAGAGCATAGCCGATTTTTCCAACAATGGCAGAGGTCTTACCAGAGCCTGCTGAGGCAATCAGCAAATGATGATCTTCCATGACAATTGCCGCTCGTCGCTGTTCTTTTGTGAGAGGGTTTTTCTCCACACGGTCAAAGAAGTCTGCCTGCTGTATCAGTTCCTGTTTTATAAATTCTTCATTATGTTCGTGCAGTCTGGTACGCTTACCGAGTAAATCTTCGATTCGAACATACAAGTGCGATACATCAGAAGTCATACCGTTTTGATCAAACAGAGGATGTCGCAAGGCATGGTCCAATTGTTGGGTAACAGGACACGCTTTGCGCCATCGATCCACGTCGCGGTTGGCTAAATATTGTTTCTGTTTATAAAACTCATCCAAACTTCCTGTTATTTCTTCCTTGTCTATGTCAATGAGCAGACATTGACTGACCCGCTTCGCAATCGCGTTACGCAACTTCAAGGCAGCGAAACTTGATAAGCCAGGTAGAAAAACTGCCTTATCACTATTGGTGCAGACAATAAGTTTCTTCCACCATAGCAGGTGGTGACTGATACTAGCGTCTTTGACTGAGGTAAGGGGAATTTTCCATTGTCTCCCGTCGCGTTTCAAGATAAAGGCATCTTTCAACGACAACCGCCAGCGTGATCTGGTTATAATCAGGCGCGCGAGAAATCCTGGTTGGTACGTAAATGAACGTTGTCGTCCCATATACAAGACTGCTCATCTCCCTGTCGGAAAAATGTTTCTTGTCAAGAAAAGGTCACCCATGCTCCCACTGTTTCATGCTATAATTTCCCCTCATGTCGAATGCCTTTGCGCACGGGATGCAAAGACTTTATATTTCCAGTTACCGATTATCCTATTGGCATGCGCCACAACGAGCCCGTCATGAACCGGAAGACGTTCTCAACTGTGTCTTTTGTCAATATGCTGAAGGGGTCGCGTTCATGAAAGACGTGGTGGCCCACCTGAAGGGAAAAGGCTTTCCGATCGTCGAATGCGATGATCGCTCGTTTATTGTCGAACTCCCAAGCATCGAACTTCAGACTCCCCACGATTCCCTCGCCACGAAACAGGCACTGTTTGACTATATCGGCGGCACGCAACGGTTGACCCCATAAACGGGTTTGAACCTTACAAATCCAGCATGTACGTGACGTTATCTCCCCCAAAGGCCTTGACTTTCCCTTCAATCATTTTTTCTTTTTGACTGTACACCCGCACCGTGACATCCTGACGACCCGTTAACGACTTCATCTGCTGCATCAGCATCAGCACGATCTTTCTGCTACGAGCCCGATCAACCGCCAACCGTCGATAAAAATCTTCGGTGACGTGAAGTTGCAAGAGGTCTCCCTTGACCAAAAGCTCGTCCACAGCCGCAGCCTGACTTAATTGCGTGCGTATGCGCTCGGCAATCTGTTCATCTGTTTGGGCTTGACTCATTTTGCCAGGAGTCCTTCCCGTGACGGGTTAGGCTTCGGAAAGTGGTTCAGTCGCTTGGTCTAACCACGCGGCTGTAGACGAATCAACCAGCGGCCCGATGACCTCCCGCACGCGAGCATGGTACGCATTGAGCCAATCTATGTCCATCGTATTCAATAAGGTCCTGTCAATAAGCGACGCATCAAACGGCACGAGCGTGATCGTCTCGAACGCGAACCATTCCCGATTCCCTTCGCCATTTACCGTAACAGGGATCACCACAACAAGGTTTTCCAACCGAATCCCATACTCTCCGCTTTTGTAATACCCGGGTTCGTTTGAAAGGATCATTCCGGGTTTCAACGCGACCGTATCGACCGCTTTCGAGATGCGCTGAGGTCCTTCGTGGACGCCTAAATAACTCCCAACCCCATGCCCGGTCCCATGATCATAATCCAACCCCACTTCCCAAAGAGGCCGTCTAGCCAGCGTATCGAGTTGTGTGCCGGTTGTTCCCTTGGGAAAGGTGGCCATGGCGAGGGCCATCTGTCCTTTGAGGACTCGGGTATACCGATCCCGGTGCTCCGGCATAGAGGACCCAATGGCAATCGTTCTGGTGATATCAGTCGTGCCATCCAAGTACTGCCCCCCTGAATCCACCAGATATAACATGCCGGGCGCAAGCATTCGGGGCTGCTGATCGGCTGCTTTGTAATGCACAATTGCCCCATTGGGGCCGGCCGCCGAAATGGTCGGAAAACTCATATCTTGCCAGAGCGGTTGCCGTCGCCGACAGACCTCAAGATACGATTGGGCATCGCGTTCGGAGAGTTGTCCCTTCTGCGCTTCTTGATCCAGCCAAGCCAGAAATTCACACACCGCGGCTCCATCTCTCTTGTGCGCTTCTCGCGCCCCATTGATCTCCACCGCATTTTTGCAGGCCTTGGGCAAGAGACACGGGTCTTCCCCTTCGATCACTCGGGCCCCGGCTTGCGTCAAGCGTTCAGGAATCCAGCTCGCCGTGCGCTTCGGATCGCATACCACCCGCTCACCCGCCTTTCCCAATTGCTCCAAGGTTTCATGAAAGTCGGAGACGGAACGAATCTGCACGGCTGGTCCCACATGCGACGCCAAGGCATCGGACACTTTGTACGTATCGAGAAAGAGCGACGCCGTACCGTCACGATAAAGCAGGGCGATACTCAGGGGTAACGGCGTATGCTCGACATCACCGCCACGAATATTAAAGAGCCAAGCGATAGAATCGGGAGCGGTCAAGACGGCAACTCCGAGACCAGCATGTTGCAATTTCATGGAAAGCTCTTGTCGCTTGTCTTCCGAGGGCTTTCCCGTATAGGCGAGATCATGGGGAATCACCTTGGCCGTAGGAGCAGCAGGACGATCATCCCATAACGCATCAATGGGATTCGAGCCACAGGGAATCAACTCAGCGTCGGCTTTGGTACACGCCTCTTTCAATTGTTTGACTTCTTGCGGTGTATGCAACCACGAATCATACCCCAGTTTGTCGCCGGACTGGAGTACGGTGGACAACCACGCATGCACCGGTTCCTCCAGGAGATGCCGTGGGTCAAACACCTGCAGGTCGACTTGAGTGCGGACTTGCAGAGTATAGCGCCCATCCACAAATATTGCGGCTTGCTCGGAGAGCACAACCGCCGTGCCTGCCGAACCCGTAAACCCCGTCAACCAGGCCAACCGCTCGGCACAAGCCGGCAAGTACTCATTTTGGTATTCATCGGCATGAGGGACGACGAATCCGGATAATCCTTGTCGAGCCAACTGCACGCGCAGTTCACGGACTCGGTCTTCACGTGCAATTGACGTCATGACATTCGCTCTCTTGCTCGGCAATGCCTCATCAATCATGAGGCGATCGTGCGATTGCGGATGGGATTGCAGCCAACAGCATTCACTCTTGATAATGACAGTCAACTCGACGACTGATGACAACTTATCGGCTGGGCAGGACAAAAATACTTCTTCACAAGAAAGTTCTCCTGAATGACGGCACGTTGTCATCCCGGGCTTGACCCGGTATCCAGAGAAATGCCCATTCCCGTCCATGTAGCCGATGCCAAGTGTCGGGAATGACACTCACACAGCAAGGGGACAGGTGAAAATGAAAAAGAAAATAGGTGGCGAAGAGCGCGGATCCGAGTTCATGGAATCCGGGAGAGCAAGTTCTCAGCAAGGGATTGTACCTCATTTTGACTAAACGCCGGCCTTTGATTTTCAATATAAGAGTCGATTTTATTCTCGGACAGCGTTCTCACATATTGAAATTCCTGATTCGGCTCGTGATTTATTAAGCAGGATGTTTTTCGGGGACATTCTTCTGTCTCCCCAGTGATTGGAAAAATTATCGATATCCCCTCTCCCAACGGCCTGATTCAGTAACACAAAAATTGCAAAATTGCTTCTTTTAAATTGCTTAATCGGAGAAAATAACTCCGGGTTTTCCATTGAATCCCTGCTCCAATTCTTCGTTTCCACCAAATAAAGACCGGTGGGTCCGACGACAACGTGATCTATCTGTATTGAATATATTCTGTCGTCATTATTTCTGTCATACATAGGTCGCGAAAATTCCAACTTATAATCATTGATGACGATGTACGTATCGGGAAGGTTTGATAATTCCCGCATCACCCTTTCCTCCCCTTCGGCTCCGTTTTGTTTTTCTATAATTTTCTTTTTCCTTGCTCATCTCTCTTTCCGAAAAAAGAAAAAAAACCGCATCAACATGTTCCGTCTTTCGTTTCTGGCAAGAGCCTCTTTCAATTCCTCCAATTCATTTTTTAGGGAATTTTTGCAATTATTATAGAACGACCGAATATCATCCATCGTTCTGAAGTCACCTATCCCCTCTCTTTCAAGTTCATTAATGAACTGAGACAGAGAACCTATTTGCCTGTAAAGCATCGCCATACTTTCATATTATTAAAGCATCTCTGTTTCAATCACCTCGAAGATCTCCCGCTGAATCACGTCACGTTTCCAGGGGCAGAGCGATATAGCGAGATTTGATTCGAGGCAGAACTTGTCGATTTTGTGAGGTGATGAGTCAGGCGACGCTCAACAACCCAACACGGCCTTGACCGTCTCTCCGATCTCTGCGGGATTGCGGACGACTCGAACTCCGGCGACTTCCAGGGCTGCTATTTTTTCTTTCGCCGTTCCTTGCCCCCCGGTGATAATCGCCCCGGCATGGCCCATGCGTCGGCCCGGAGGCGCCGTCATGCCTGCAATAAATCCAATGACCGGCTTCGTCATTTCTTTTTTGATAAACGCGGCGGCTTTTTCTTCGGCATCACCTCCAATCTCCCCGATCATGACCACGGCTTTCGTTTCATCATCATGCTCAAACATTTGAAGCAGATCGATATACCCCGTGCCGATGATGGGATCGCCTCCAATGCCTACACAGGTCGTCTCACCAAGCCCTAAATTCGTCAGCTGATTGACGGCTTCATAGGTGAGCGTACCACTGCGGGAAATCACGCCGACCTTTCCTTTTTGATGAATGAACCCTGGCATGATGCCGATCTTGCACTCGTCCGCCGTAATGATCCCGGGACAATTGGGCCCAATGAGCCTGGTTTGGGTACTTGCCAAGGCCCGTTTCACCCGGACCATCTCATTGACGGGAATGCCTTCAGTGATGCACACCACCAACCAAAGACTGGAATTGGCCGCCTCAAGGATCGCATCCGCGGCAAAGGGAGGAGGCACAAAGATCAACGACGTGGTGGCTTCTGTCTCTTTCACAGCGTCACGAACCGTGTGAAACACAGGAATACCTTCTACCTCCTGCCCGGCTTTACCGGGCGTCACCCCTGCGACGATGTGGGTGCCATACGCTTGACACTGGGTCGCATGGAATGACCCTTCTTTTCCCGTAATACCCTGTACGACCACCCGCGTCGACTTATTCACTAAGATGCTCATGCTCTATTCCTTCTTTCTTCCGTAGTCACTGTGCGAGCCCCAAAACGGGTCGGTCACCCTCTTTCTTTTGCGCTTCAGGGCCACAATTTTTTTCGCGGCTTCCCAAAGATCCGTCGCTACATCGACGTTCAGCCCCGATTCGAGGAGAATATTTCGCCCTTCTTCCGCATTGGTGCCCTGAAGGCGAACAACCACAGGAACGGTCATCCCAATTTCTTTCGAGGCCTCGATCACTCCATGGGCAATCCGTTCGCACCGAACAATGCCTCCGAAAATATTGATAAAAATGCCTTTGACTTTTCTGTCCTTGAGGAGAATGCGAAACCCTGCCGCAACGGTCTCTTTCGTGGCACCACCCCCCACGTCTAAAAAGTTGGCGGGTTCTCCGCCAGCCAACTTGATCACATCCATCGTGGCCATGGCCAATCCCGCCCCATTCACCATACACCCGATGTTCCCATCCAATTTCACGTAATTGAGATTATTGTTACCCGCCTCAATTTCAAGAGGTTCTTCCTCGTGCAGATCACGAAAAGCCTGTACCTCCGGATGCTTAAACAACGCATTGTCATCGAAGGTGACCTTCCCATCGAGTGCGACGAGCTGTTTCTCCGTGGTAATCACCAACGGATTGATCTCTACCAATGACGCATTTTTTTCCATAAACAGACGATACAGGTTCCCCAGCATTTGAATAAAGGGCGTCACAACGGCTTTTTCCAGAGCGGGCAACCCCAAGGCAAAGGCAAGATTCCGCCCATTATACCCCTGAAACCCGACCGCCGGATCAATCGTTTCCCTGAACAATTTACCAGGAGTCTTCTCCGCCACTTCTTCGATGTCCATTCCACCTTCGGTACTCGCAAGGAACGTGGGGCACCCGGTATCTCGATCCACCAACAGACTGAGATACAATTCTTTATCAATCCCTGCTCCTTCCTCAACCAACAGACGCCGGACTTTTCTCCCTTTTGGTCCTGTTTGATGCGTCACTAAGGCTTTCCCAATGATCTCTTGCGTCAGAGTCGGCACCTCATCCCGATGTTTGGTGATTTTGACACCGCCGGCTTTACCCCGTCCCCCGGCATGAATTTGTGCCTTGACGACATAAACGGGTACATTGAGAGCGGCGGCCCACTTTTCAGCAGCATGTGGGGTCTTAATTTCCTTTCCTCGAGGAACCGGCACCCCAAATTGAGCAAATAACTGTTTCGCTTGGAACTCATGGATATTCATGATTTTCCCCTTCAAGAAAAAGTCGTCTATCGGTCCACAGCGTCTTGGGGGGGCAAGCCCGACCTGCAAACGCTCTAACTCCCCATTCCCATCCTTACAAAGGAGGGGAATGGGGAGTTCCTCGATGGCCCCCATTAGCAGGGAGGGCGAGGTGAGGGATGGGTAGGAGTTCCTCCTGCTTCAAGGAATGCCAAAGGTCTCTGAACTCATACACATCCTGCTATAGTTCCCTGGCATAGTTGGGCAGCACGATCGGTGAGGTGACCTGACTCGTCATTCTGTGTTTTTTTGCTTCGTCTCGGAAGCGCTGCAAATGGTTCAACGTCAATCGGCCTTGAGGAATGGCTCGAGCGCGAGCTGCCACCGTCAACCCAGATCGTTTGCCAAACACCATCAAATCCAACAACGAATTGCCCATTAAACGATTGCGACCATGCAGACCCCCTGAGGTTTCTCCAGCCACAAAGAGATTCTTCACGGGCGTTTCGCCGTTGATGTCGATTTTCACTCCCCCATTTTGATAATGAAGAGTCGGATAAATCAGAACAGGGTCTTTGTGGATATCAACGCCGTACCGTGCATATTGGCGAACCATGGCAGGGAAATGCTTATCCAGCGTGCCTTCGCCCTGCTCCACCTCGAGCAACGGAGTATCCAACCACACACCGACGCGACCAGTCGGTATCCGGATACCACGACCTTCTTCACATTCTCGAATAATAGACGACGAAACCACATCGCGAGTATCCAATTCATTCACAAATCGTTCGCCTTTCACATTGACCAAATGCCCGCCTTCTGACCGGATCCCCTCGGTGACCAACTGCCCCACGAGTTGTTCCGGGTACACGCCGCCGGATGGGTGATATTGGAACGTATCGATTTGTGCCAGCGGCGCGCCGATGCGATAGGCCAGCACGAGCCCGTCACCCGTGGCGCCATAATGATTGCTGGTCGGGAATCCTTGGATGTGCAATCGCCCAATACCGCCGGTAGCCAGAATCACAGTTTTGGCGGCAACCACGAGGGATCGTTTATTATCCAAATCCTGAAGCACCGCACCGGTACACGCCCCTTGCTCGTCACTCAATAATTCCACAGCGGCGGCAAATTCCAGAAGCTGAACCTTTTGGTTGAGTACCTCATCCTTGAGCACTCGCATGATTTCGAGGCCGGTGTAATCCGAGCAGGTGAGCAACCGCGCCCTTGTACTGCCTCCTCCTTTTTTGACGTGAAGATTGCCGTCCGCATCCCGGTCGAAGATCACGCCCAATTCCAATAACCACTTCGCAATGGACGGCCCTTCTTCCACCATCGTCTTAAGCAACTCATGGTCATTTTTCATATGACCGCCCTTGAGGGTATCGAGGAAATGCTGGACAGGGGAATCATCGGGAGCCACGGCAATCTGCATGCCCCCCTGCGCCATCACCGAATTCGAATCCCCCAAGCGCAACTTCGTCGTCAAGAGGACCTTTGCCCCTTGCCCATGCGCGTGGAGAGCCGAGGCACACCCTGCGCCACCGCCTCCCACCACCAATACGTCAACCGTGTAGTCTGGCACTAAGGGGAGGTCTTCGGAAACCACGCTGTCGCCTTCCAAGACGGAGGCGAGCTCTCGTACCGTCAGATCCCCTTCATTAGGCCCAAAGACAATTGGACGGTACGCGGCTTCACGATGATCAGGATGAAATTTTTTAATCAGGGTGTCGCGTTCAGCCGGAGAGAGTTTGGGAAGGGTGTATGTTTGCCGAGCGTGACGGGATTCGTGGACTACATCGTGCAGAGCTTGAATATCCATGTGTAAGCCGCAATCCCCTACGACTTGATCGTGGCCGAGCTTTGTTGTAATTCTTCATCGGTCATCTTTAAGATTCGTTCCCAATCAGCATTGTACTCCCCCTCTGCAATAGCTTGAATTCGGTCAAAGAGGCCAGGAGGCTTTTCCATTTCCCGTACTCCATAGGCTCGACTAGCGTAGATCCCCACTAAATTTGGCGCAATATCAGCAATGCACACCGGCGCACACAAGCCACACATCACACAGTCCATGAACGTCTCCGACACCGCTTTGAAATCCCCAAACACAGCTTTCCAGACACCCTCACGCACGTCAATTTGTTGAGGGCAGGCTTCGGTGCAGGCATTACAATTCCGGCACAAAGGGGCTTCCGGATACAATTTGAACAAGTCTTGCCTAGGATTTTCGAGTTGATTCAAATCATACGTGGCCTTTCGAGCAGGAAAAGCCGGTGCAAACGAAAAGGACATGCCATCTTCAACCGCATGCGAACACGCCAAACAGGTTTTGACTTTCGGATCGTCCTTCGTGCGATAATAGGTCGCGCAGGCTCCACAAAATCCACCTAAGCATCCCGCACCTCGTATGACTTTATGGCCGGTATACCAGAGGGCCTTCATCAAGGTAATCCCAGCCGGGACACGGAAGGGCTTCCCTGCAATCTCCACCATGACCATGGGGGGGTGGAAAGAGTCTTCTTGACTCACGGCTTTGCCTGTATCTAATGAATCAGTCGTCATGCTGTCCGCTTTGGTCTTTCCGTCCTGCCCTTCCTGTGTGTGCCGAAATGAAGGAGAAAGACACGGCTAACTCCCAGATTAAAAAAATCGGAGAGACAGGGATCCTGCACAACGCGCCTCATCTGTCATCCTGAGGAAATGAAAGATCTGTTTTTACAGACCCGCATTGTTGAAACGACGAGATTGTTCGCCTACGGCTCAGAATGACAATGATGTTGTGGTCGGCCACTCATGCATTTAAGGCATTTAAGGCCGACCCTGCTTGAAACCATTTGATTTGCTGTTCGGTCATGCTGTGTCTGGCTTGAATCGCGATCTCTTTTCCATCATTTTTATGAATGGTCACGGACACCGGCTTCCCTGGCTTCAATGCACCGAGGCCC
This sequence comes from Nitrospirales bacterium, assembly GCA_963422365.1. Lineage (GTDB taxonomy): Bacteria > Nitrospirota > Nitrospiria > Nitrospirales > UBA8639 > Bin75. The sequence continues at coordinate 1,509,797 of OY729426.1, read as the reverse complement.
GTGACGCTGATTCGATCATCCTGGTCGATTTCCGCATAATGCCCAGGGTCCGCAAATGTCATGGGCAGAATGCCCTGCTTCTTCAAATTCGTTTCATGGATTCGAGCAAAACTCTTGGTCAAGACGGCTTTCACGCCGAGGAAACGCGGCGACATGGCGGCATGTTCCCTGCTGCTCCCTTCACCGTAATTCTCATCACCAACCACAAACGACCCGATGCCTCTGCCTTGATAATCACGCGCGATTTGCGCAATCGTGAGACCCGATTCCCCGGTCAACACATTGGTGCCTTTTCCCGCTTCACTGGAAAACGCATTATTCGCGCCCAAAAACATATTGTCACTAATCTTGTCCAAATGTCCTCGAAACTTGAGCCAAGGGCCCGCCGGTGAAATATGATCCGTCGTCGTTTTCCCGTTGGTCTTGATCAGCAACGGCAATCGTTCGAAATCTTTGCCGTCCCACTTGGGAAACGGCTGCAGCAATTGCAGCCGTTCACTGTTGGGAGGAAGGTCGACGGCTAACCCCTCGCCGTTCTCTGCTGGAGCAATAAATCCTTCTTCGCCCTTCTCAAAGCCTTGAGCCGGTAATTCATCGCCTTGTGGCGGATCGAGTTTTAATTGTTTGCCGTCCGGGGTGGGAATGGTATCTTGCAGAGGATTGAATCCTAAGTTACCTGAAAGGGCATATGCGGCAACCAACTCAGGACTCGCCAGGAAGGACAGCGTGTCGGCCAGCCCGTCGTTGCGACCGGGGAAGTTCCGGTTAAAGGTACTCACAATCGAATCGGCTCGGCCTTTGACGCCATCAACTCGTTTCCACTGCCCGATACACGGACCGCAGGCATTCGCCAATACGGTCGCTCCCAAATCTTCAAACGTGTTCAAAAAGCCGTCACGTTTCATGGTATGAAAAATCCGTTCTGAGCCTGGTGAAACCAAAAATGCAGTTTTGGCTTTCAAGCCTGCTTGCAGCCCTTGTTGGGCAATATGGGCAGCCCGGCTAATATCTTCATACGAAGAATTTGTACAACTTCCTAACAAGGTGGCTTTCAACTCAACGGGGTACCCCTTTTCCTTGGCCTCGGCGTCCAACTTGGAAATGGGTCGTGCCAAGTCGGGAGAATGAGGACCCACGACGTGAGGTTCCAAGATCGACAGGTCAATTTCCAGGATCTCGTCAAAATATTTTTCCGGCGACTGATACACTTCAGGGTCAGCCACCAGCATCGTCTTGTTGGCTTGCGCTAACGCGGCGATCTCTTTTCGTTCCGTAATCGTGAGATAGTCCACCATTTTTTGGTCAAAGGGAAAAAGCGACGTGGTCGCACCGAGTTCCGCACCCATGTTGGTAATTGTTCCCTTGCCCGTCGCACTGATCGTTTCCGTACCAGGGCCAAAGTACTCGACAATCTTATTGGTTCCCCCCTTCACCGTCAGTTTGCCACAAATATACAGAATCACGTCCTTGGGCGAGGCCCAGCCATTCAACTTGCCGGTGAGCTTAACACCGATCAGTTTAGGATGCAGCACTTCCCACGGCAACCCGGCCATGACCTCTCCCGCATCGGCACCGCCGACTCCGATAGCCAGCATGCCTAACCCACCACCATTGGGCGTGTGGGAATCGGTCCCGATAATGAGCCCCCCTGGGAAGGCATAATTTTCCAAGACCACCTGATGAATAATGCCCGCGCCAGGCTTCCAAAACCCAATGCCATATTTCTTGGCAGCAGATTCTAAAAAGTTATAGACTTCCCGATTTTCATCGCAGGCGCGCAGGAGATCTTTTGCCGACCCCATCTCCGCTCGAATCAAATGGTCGCAATGAATGGTGCTGGGCACCGCAGCCCTTTTCTTTCCCGCTTGGATAAATTGCAACATGGCCATCTGAGCCGTGGCATCCTGCATGGCCACGCGATCGGGACGAAGCGCCAACATGGCTTTTCCACGATCCCAGATTTGGGTCTGAAAATTGTCTGCATGGGAAACCAGGATTTTTTCGGCCAAGGTCAACCCACGACCAAACTGCTTTCTTGCCGCTTCTACGGCTGTAGGCATTTCATCATACAATGTTTGAACAAGGTCAATCGACATAAGATGTTCTCCGCGTGGGTTCCGAGCCCCAATCCTTTTTTTTCGGACCAGGTCAGGAGAAACCATGAATGTGTTATTTCAGTGGTGGCACTTCCCGACGACCGGGCGATGCGTAGTGCACCAGATAGTTAAACAACCGAATTAACCGACTGCCCTGACGTTTTTGATCGGCCCAATGACCAATCAGCCCAATGGTTCTGGCCAACATAAAGAATCCATTCAGGCTGTCGATAGGGAATCCAAGATCGACGAGGACAGCCGCCATGGTCCCATCGACATTCAAAATCAAATTATCTTTCTTCGCCGCCGTGACCTTTTCGACTTTCAAGGCAAAATCCAAATGCGGGGTGGCAAGGTCTAAACTCTTCACGTACCCCACCAATTCTTTCACGCGTTTATCGGGATTCCGCAGACTCTTCACCCGATGACCAATCCCCGGAACTGGCCCGACGTTTTTCTTCATATACGTCAGGAACTCATCCACGGACATGTTGTGATCGATGGCATAGGTAAAATACCGACCTGCATCGGTCACGGCGCCCCCAAACCGCGGCCCAATCATGATCAACCCTGCCGCAACGGCTTGAGACAACCCGATGCCGGCACATGCCGCGATAATGGTGGTCAACGCTCCACTGACGCACGGACCATGATCGGCCGAAAGAATGATAATCCTCCTGATGATTTCGGCTTCTTGCTTGGAAATCAGCCGCTTATCCCACAGGAGCCCGATGATATGAGGAATGTCATAGCCTTTGTTAATGAGTTCAGACGCCGGATACCCTTCATACAAAGGCTCGTCGCCTCGGTCATCGCTGATGGTGGACTTAATCAGTGGGGCCACCAGAATATCGCCGTCTTTCATGCCCTGTTCGACGGTCTTGGGAAGCTTGGGCTTTTCCGCTTCACTGAGTTCGGGAATCGGCGTCACTTCACTGGACTTCACCAGCGCTTCATAGGTTTCTTTGATCGCCGGCCCCAAGGCTCCAAAGGTATCAGGAACCATGGCCCCGGCCTTCTTCAAGGCTTCTGACTTTGCTCGGGCTGACCCTTCCCCTTGGAGGCCCTCCTTTGCTCCGGCATGCCCGAATTTCATTCCCTTGGGCAAACTTTCTTGGCAAAAACCGGAAACCACGGCCAAGATTCGAATCCGACGTTTTTTCGCGCCGTACCATTCAGCCGCACGTTCCTCCAAATCACCACCCATCTCGCCGACAATGATCACGGCTTTGGTTTGCGGATCGTTTTCGAACATTTCAAGGTACGTCACATAATCCGTTCCCGGGTAGGCATCTCCGCCAATACCAATGGCTGTCGTGATGCCGTCGGCGAATTGCGAGCAAATCCAAATGATTTCATTCGACAGACCACCGGACTTCGTGATCACCCCAAAGGAACCCGGACGATAGAGTTTACAGGCAACCAGGTTATCAAACGCCCCGCCGATCACTCCTAACCGGCATTCTCCAGCCGATAAGACGCCGATGGATGAAGGACCATTGAAAACTTTGCCAAGGTTTCGTGCATGTGTCCCAAGCAATTTGGCATCTTTTTCAGGTACCCCTTCCGTGATCATCGACACTACTCGAATCTGAGGATTGTCCAAAGCTTCCTTGGTGCCGGCATAGGCCCGATCCGCTCCGATATAGACCAAGCTGGTATTGATTTCCGGATGGTTCGCGGTTGCTTCGGCGACCGTGTTGTACACCGGAATCGTGACGAGTTGGTTTCCGCAAATAATTTCGTTGGTTTTCCCGGCATCGGGAGGATAGACAAAGGCCGAGACGTTTAAGGGCTGTTTAATCATATGCCGGAACTCGGCCATTCGCCGAGCCGCGTTCACCCCCGCCGGACCGCCTTGAATCACGACACACGTATCTTTTGTGGCCAAAATGCTCATCGAACTCTCCTACATCTCAATATGTTAAAAAGACCTCTCCTCTTTTGTAGGACGGCCTCTCATGCCGCCTCCTCGCAGCCAAGTAAGTAACACGAAATAAGCGCATCAACTATTTCTTGGCCAAGGCCATGTCGACGATGTCCGTCAGCGGAGTACGCCGATCAAAGACTTCAATATCAAAGCCTTCGTCTTTCAACGCGTTCATGGCTGCCAGCCCCTCCCTTTCATTGGGCCCGCCTCGTCGCACCCAGATTTTCACGCCTTCTAATTTTCCCTCGGTCTTGGCTTTACGAAACGCGTTAATAATCCCGCCAAAGGTCTTTTTGACATCGGTGAAATTGGCAATGGCCCCCCCGACGATGATGTTTTTGATGCCGGGGAGGGAACAGATCTTTTCAGTCAAGACTTCAACGGCCCAATCTGGAGGATCGCCTGAATATTCAGCATAATTGGCTAACGTGCCGCCTCTGGCCACAACCGCATCCGAGTAATACACGCTAGCCCCGCCGCCTGCCGGAAGCATCGCCGTGTCTCCACCTGGAATTTCTATAAGCTTCACCGACCCTTTCACCTTCGAATCCACGGCCATGACGTCTTCTTCATTCTTGGTATAGGCTCGCCCGAATTCGGCTGCAAAAGGAAACGTCCAGTCCGGATGACGAAACTTGGCATCTCCGTCCAACAGAGTCACGGCATCAAGCGCGACCAGCTCGCCGGCGGCATTGCCCACCACGGGGTTAATCTCCAAATATTGCGCATCTTCATTGTCAAAGCAGAGAAACAGCTTTTTGGCAAAGTTGGCCATTGGGGTTATCAGCTCATCGGAAAACCCGGCTTCTTTCGCAAGGGACTCAAGGGCAGCCTCGGATGGAGAGTCTCCTACGGCAAGGGAGCACCGTTTCACACGATCCCAATTGGATTCCACTTCAATCCCCCCACAGTCGGCGACCATAATGTCTGCACCGTCCCGGGTCGACTTCACGGCAACGTAATATTCCCCGTTATGCTCCACCGCTTCGGACACGATCACTTCCCGAATGGTCAACGTTCCGATGGTCCGACCAAGCATTTCTTTCACGGCTGCTTTGGCACCGTTGATATCCACTCCAACCTTCACGAGGCCGAGTTTAAAGCGTGAACCCAAGGCTTCATGCGCCTTGACCACTAGCGGACTGTTGTTCAACCAATCATTGGCCTGAGACAACTGTTCCAATTCTTCTGAAGAACCGACCACAGCATAATTCGGGGTTTGCAAACCCCATTTTTTCAACAAGCCCATTCCTGGGCCTTCAAGTACCTTTGCCATAATGCAACCTTTGTTAGTCTGTAATGATAAGTGGCGATCAGGATACCAAACTCGTAATTGTAAAGAGAATGCACTTCAGCCGCAATCAATCAAAAGGCCCAGATCAGGGGTCACGAAAGACCTAGGCCAACGTACCAGCGCAAACTGAGTGACATAATGGGTTTTTCGAGAAAAAATTGAAATAACTCGTTGTAAAATAACAGGGTACGAAGAACGTCACTTTGTATTCATTCAGGACCTATGAGACGGTCGCCCGCATCTTGGTAAATGAATGTGTAGGATCGCATCCCTGCTCGGAGGCAGGGACATACCTCATGCCATTACATGTGTAGGAACGCATCTTATGCGGCCCAGAAGAAGGCAGGAGGGCCTGCCCCGGACGCTTTTCCCCGATCTGATCGGGGTTCTTAATCGGGAGCCCACCCCTACAAAAATGGAAAAACACACCGTTAAAAAACTTCCTTCCAAATCCTCACCTGAGTCGGGACGGCGAGGAGCGCGGCCTGGAGAAGACAACTATCGTACTGGACGGTTAATGGTCCTGTCTGCTGGTCGATCTGGCTGGCCCAGATTCCCCCGCGAACCACAATACCACTTCCCTGACCGCGGAGAAACAAGGTGCCGGTCACAAGGATCATTCCATCCCATCGGACCTCGCCTTCCAAAATCGCGTTCCCATCCACCAGAAGAATGCCGGATCCTCTCGTGTGCCGAATTCGGATTCCTTGCGGTTGAACAAATGACTCGCTTTTCGCAAGAAAAATCATTGGCACCTGAGCCGTACCCAAGTGCTGATTGGTTTGATCCCCATTCAATACCACCGCTTCCGCATTGAGCGCGACGAGGGCCTCCTCAAGACTCAGCACGTGGGAACTGAGATGGGGACTCGCAGGGTTTCCTTCGAATTGAATGGTCGAGGCACTCGTGAAGGCTCCTCTATACATCACCGGTGGCAGACTGCTGACCACTCCACAGGCGTCATGACCATTGATCACGCCTGACGAGCCCGTGAGGCTCACGGTTCCAGATGCATAGAGAGCCCCAAGCTGGTTCGGGCCCGGATGGTGAAACACTTCTTCCTCCAGAACCACACTACCGCTCGCGACGGCTCCATGGGCGACGATCTTCTCGACAGGCAACCATGGTGTGGCCGTATTGGTCGTGAAGGATACCGGAACGCTACCTGCCGGTGAGGGATATCCAAAGTAGACAATGTTGCCCCGATTGCCCTGGCTATGGCGAGAGCTGCTGCCGTCAAGATCAACATAATGAGGCGTGGCCGTACGATGCCCGTCTCGCTCGGCATCGTATTCAGTCTTATGCCGAATCTTCACCCAGTACGGCAGGCCCGTCTGCAAGCTGTTCGGTTGAACAACCGTATTGGTTGGATGGCCTTGGACAGGCATCACATTGGTCTCGTGCGTGGAATACTCGGGATCAACGGACGGAGACCAATCTGCGGATTCCACAATGTAGGCAGTCCACAAAGGATCGTGCCACACACCCGTGTCCCCGATGAAATACGCCTCGGCCCCCATCGTCTTGCGCAAACGCGCGCGTGCTTCAGCCAATCCAGCCTCGGCAGCATAAAACTCCTGAACCGCCTGCTTGTGGTTTCCGCTGATTTGGATTTCCGTCGAGGTCGTCTGTAGAACCGTCGCTGTCACAAGACTCACGACCGCAACCAACAACATGACGGCCACAAGCGCAAAACCCCGGGGATGGCTGACGTTCTGAATAGCGATCATCGTGCGATTTCGGCCATTGCATGTGTAGGCGTAGGGCCGCATCTTATGCGGCCCAGAAGACGCACCATGAGATGGTGCAGAGCTACAAAAAAGGGAGAAGACAGGCCTTGCCCCCCTGTGTCATGCCCGTAGGACCTCTCTCTGTCATCCTCGCGGTTTTTATCCTTGTCTCCGATATTCTTAAGCGGAGAGGGGATCCATGCCTCAATTGAAAATATCCGGGATGACAGAAGAAGCATGTCAGGTCTCCCTACTTGACCTATTCCATTCTGGTCCTTTCGTTGGGTAGGATCTGGGGCTTTCGGTTGATTGCATCGAATGCCGGTTCTCTCTAAAATTGTTTGTCGGGTATCTGGAATAGTATTCCAGCCTTTTTGGTCTGCTCTTACACAATCTTGAATGGAGGAAGGAACCATGTCAGCAGAACCGGATATTATTTATACAAAAGTCGACGAAGCTCCAGAACTGGCGAGTGGATCGTCTCTCCCGATCATCCACGCCTTTGCCAAAACCGCAGGAGTGAACGTCGGCAGGAAAGATATTTCGCTGGCTGGCCGAATCATTGCGCAATTTCCCGACATCTTGAGGCCGGAACAACAACAGCCCGATGACCTCGCCGCTCTGGGCGAAATGGTTGAAACGCCGGAGGCCAACGTCATCAAACTCCCTAATATTAGCGCATCGATTCCTCAAATCAAAGCCGCCGTTTCCGAATTGCAATCCCAGGGGTATGCCATTCCCGACTATCCGGAAGACCCCAAGACTGATGAAGAAAAGAACACGAAAGCGAAATTTGACAAGGTAAAGGGCAGTGCGGTCAACCCCGTGTTGCGGCAAGGCAATTCCGATCGTCGGGCGTCTGCCTCCGTTAAACAATACGCCCAAAACAATCCGCACAGAATGGGTGCCTGGGCCAAAGATTCAACCACGCATGTCGCCCATATGACAGATGGAGACTTCTTTGCCAATGAAAAATCGGCAACGATTACCGCGCAAACGGCGGGAAAGGGCCGTATCGAATTTGTCGGCGAAAACGGCAGCCTAACCGTGTTGAAAGATAACCTGACTCTCGACAACGGCGACGTGGTCGATACCACGAAGATGAGCGCCGGTGCCTTACGTCAATTTTTCAAAGAGCAAATCGAAGACGCCAAACAGAGTGGCATTTTATTATCGCTGCACATGAAGGCCACCATGATGAAGGTTTCGGATCCTATTATTTTCGGTCATTGCGTGTCCGTCTATTTTGAAGACGTCTTTCAGAAACATGCAACGGTGTTTGCCGAACTCGGCGTCAACCCCAATAACGGGTTGGGCGACGTGTATGACAAAATCGGCCAATTGCCGGCCACGCAGCAAGAGGAAATCAAAGCCGACCTTGAGGCAGCCATGCACCATGGCCCGGATCTCGCCATGGTGGACTCCGATAGAGGCATCACGAACCTTCACGTGCCGAGTGATATCATCATTGATGCGTCGATGGCAGCCGCTCTGCGCGTCGGGGGGAAAATGTGGGGACAGGACGGCAGGGAACATGATATGAAGGCCATGATCCCGGATCGCAGTTATGCGGGCATTTATCAGGCCGTCGTCGATTTCTGCCGAGAGAACGGGGCATTTAATCCGGCAACCATGGGCAGTGTGCCCAACGTAGGCCTCATGGCACAAAAAGCCGAAGAATACGGATCGCACGACAAGACCTTTGAAGCGCCTGGAAGTGGAACCATCCGCATGATTGACGGAGCAGGGAATATCCTGCATGAACAGAATGTGGAAAAAAGTGACATCTTCCGCGGATGCACGGTCAAGGATATTCCCATTCAAGACTGGGTGAAATTGGCCGTGAATCGCGCCAAAGCGTCCTCAACGCCTGTGGTGTTCTGGTTGAACAAGGACAGGGCACACGACTCACAACTCATCGAAAAAGTCAATCGCTATTTACAGGATCATGAGACAACAGGCCTGGACATCAAGATTATGGCACCGGTGGATGCCATGAAGCATTCGCTCAAACGAGCCAAAGACGGGCAAGACACCATTGCCGCTACAGGGAATGTGCTTCGGGATTATCTCACCGACCTGTTTCCGATTCTGGAACTGGGGACCAGCGCCAAGATGCTCTCCATTGTTCCACTCATCAATGGTGGTGGCTTATTTGAAACAGGAGCCGGCGGATCAGCTCCAAAACATGTGCAGCAGTTTCTCAAAGAAGGGCATTTACGATGGGATTCTCTGGGCGAATTTCTCGCATTGTCAGAATCCTTTGCTCATTTAAGCCGAACCCGTGACAATAAAAAGGCGCGAGTCCTTGCGAATACCTTGGACCGGGCCACGGGCAGACTCATGGAAAACCGCAAGGCCCCAGGTCGGGTGCTCGGGGAATTGGATAACCTCGGAAGCCATGTGTATGAAGCCATGTATTGGGCACAGGAACTCGCCGCGCAAAATGACGATCCAGCGTTACAGAAAAAGTTTTCCCCTGTTGCGAAAGAACTTGAAGCCAACATCGAGAAGATACTCGAAGAACTGAAAACCGCGAAGGGCAAGCCGATGGATATCGGCGGGTATTATCACCCTGATCCGGCAAAGATCAAAGGGGCCATGCGTCCGAGCGCCACCTTTAATACCATCTTAGACAGATTGGGGTAAGAAGCCGCATGAACGAACCGTGCTTGTGAGAAAGAGCCCCGTGGGTTTCCTGTGGGTCCCTTTCTCACAAGTGAAGGAGCTCTCCAGAAAGAGGGCTGCTACCTGATTGTCGTCAACATTCACGTCGATACCCGCTTTGTTTGATCAAGCCTCAAGTCATTCTTCACTCACGTCCAGCTTTTCTTTGTAAAAACTCACGTAATTGGTAATGGCCGCCACGGAGTCGATGGGGGCTTCATAGGTCCAGACGGCGTTGTCGGCTATTTTGTCATCGACACAAACGGAAAAATATGACGCATCGCCTTTAAAGGGGCAGTGGGTGGAGTGATCAGTCCGCTGAAGGTAGGGCATGTTCACATCTTCACGGGGAATGTACGTGGCCGGTGGAAGCAGTCCTTCCTTTAGAACCAATGCCTGTTGAGTATCGGCAATCACGGTTCCGTGAAAGGCGACCGTAACGCGATTGAGATTTTTCTCAATGGTAATCGAATGGGCATGACCAGGTGCACTCATGGGTTCACTCCTTTCGTCGAATAACAAGGCTTGGGTTAATACAGGTTGGAAATGATGAGAAACACCCCTACCCTAGCCTCGCCCACCTATGGGGCAAGGGATGGACGACACGCGAAACCTTCATTGCAAATTCCTAGGGGTCAGACGAGACTGCAGAGTCACCGTACGATACCCATCGTTCTCAGGATATCGGCTGTCGGCATGTGCAGACCTAGCCGTCACCTGCACGTCAACGGCCCGAATACTCGGCGCATGTATCGTTGGCTGTCCCAGGGCATCACGATAGGAAAAGGTAAGGGACTCGATATGCTCCGCCACGGGTTGTCGACCACCGCCACCGACTTTGCGTCGCAACGTGGCGGTCGAGTCATCATACAGATAGACAATGGATTCTTTCGAATCAGTGAGCACACCATTTCCATTCAAATCAGCTCGAATATGCAAACCTGTCGGGTGGTAGACGATCCCATGAAAATCATTCGAGGGATCGACATCCCAATTAACCCCCATGGGATCATACCCTGCCATGCGAATCTCCCTGGCCATCATGTCTAATGCGGCACGAGCGGTTTGTTGCATGGCCAAAACATCCTCTTGAACTATCTGACGCTTCACCTGATGAAGATGCACGCTATAGACTGCACCAACGGTGAACAGACCCAGCGCCAAGGCTATCAGAAGTTCCGTTAAGGTTACCCCTCTTTGATCCGTCACAAGCTCGGAATCCATTGGTTTCTAGGGTGAAAGAATTGTGGAGACAGACATGGAATGTCGATCGTCTGCCCACCACACCGTGACCGTCGCAGTTTGTAAACCCGGAACAGGCTGGCTGGGATGAATGCTGACGACACGTTTATACAGAGGAAAGTCAGGGAGTGTGGCATAGGCTTCCGTGGTTTCAATGGGAACCGTCAAACCTGCGTTGTAGCCGGCGCTTCTCACCTGTTCCAGTGTATCCTGGGCTAAGATCGTGGCAGTGGTGAGATGTTGACTCGCTGCCGCGCCTTTACTGGCCGTGACCGCTAATCCTGAAAGGGCCAATACAGCTAAAAAGAAAAGCCCCATGGCAATGACTGCCTCTAAAAGGGTTAATCCCGTATGGTTGTTCATGAGGCCCACAATGAGTCTAGGGGGTTATGACTTTCACGCGACCCGTGATGCTGATCGTGATCGCTTTTTCTCCCACGGTATTGGAAACCCTGATCGTGGCAAGACTTGAGGCAGTGCCCCTCGGATGGAAGATCGGATTATTGTTGGACTGAATCGCAACTCCTCCAAAATCCTCTTGGATGGACCTGGACTCGATGGTTTCACCAGGATCGGTTTGTCCATTATTATTGTCGTCATCCAAAATATCGTAATGCTGAGAGTCCACAAAAAAGATGCGGACTTCATTGCCCTGTCTTACGGCTTGTGCCCTCGATCCCAAGAGATCCGCGCGTATTTGTCGGACCACCCCATTCAAGCGATACTGGGGCAGTTGCAAAGAAAGCCAGATTCCGCTCAACCCTAACACGACAGCCAAAACACCAAGGACTATCACGAATTCCGTCAGCGTATACCCTGATGGCCCATCCGTCGGACACGCAAGATTCCGTGTGCCCATCAACTGGTATGAGGGGCTCCGCATTTTCGTCTTACAAAAACAGGGACTCATACATGCCGAACATGTCCTGATAAAAAAACATTGACACCACTGCCCCCAACACCAAAAACGGACCAAAAGGGATGTATTGACCTCGCTCCAGGTAACGGAAGGCCATGAGGACGAGACCTACCACCGCCCCCGCAAGGGAAGCGAGGAACAAGGTCATGAACACAGGCTGCCAGCCAAGGAAAGCGCCGATCATCGCAAGGAGTTTAATATCTCCACCGCCCAGTCCCTCCTTTCCAAACAGATACGGACTGAGGATCGCGAGCATCCAAAGGACCCCTCCTCCCAACACCATGCCAAGCAATGACCCGACCCAACCCAAGGGAAGCATGAATGCCGACGCGAAAAATCCGATAATCATGCCGGAGAGAGAAATCACATCCGGAATCATGAGATGATCGAGGTCAATCATCATCACAACCAAGAGGGCGGACAAAAACAGCGCATACACGAGGGCGCTTTGGTTCAAGCCGAATTTGTAGACGATCCCGAGATAGCCCACTCCATTTAGACATTCCACCAGGGGATATCGCCATGAAATCTTGCCCCCACACCATCGACAGCGAGATCTCAACCATACAAAATTCAAGAGGGGAATGTTATCGAACCAGCAAATGGGCGTCTGACATTGCGGGCAATGGGAGCCCGGCCAAATGACGGACTGACCGTGGGGAACTCTTAGAATACAGACATTCAGGAAACTCCCTATGACCAATCCTACCCCAAACAACAAAGTATAGAGGCCCAGCACATCCATCATTCTATATCTCGTGACTCGACAAAGACTCCCGTCTCTTGTGCCGCCAACATCTTTTCTCTACTTTACTTTTCAATAAACAGACTGCTAGTATTACCTACATAGTTTATCCTGAGAAAAATTTTTGGGATCGATGGCTGTCCAAGCAAAAACAATCAAAAAAAGAGACCTGCTTCCCATGCGCCGGAAACGCCCCGAAGCGCTAACCGAACGGGAACAAGAAATTCTCCAACTGATTTGGTCCGGCCTCAAAAATAAAGAAATAGCCGAACGTCTCGAGATCAGCGTCAAAACCGTCGAGGCCCATCGTGCCAATATGATGAAAAAGGTGCGAGTGTCAAATGCCGCTCAACTCTTAAATGCGGCTATTCAAGAAGGGCTGATTCAAATTCGGTAAGGCTTTCGCTCCTTCCATCCGTTGACGAACGACTTCATACGCCACCACGGCAACACTTGCCGAAATGTTAAGCGAGTGCACCGGCCCCCGCATGGGAATCCTGGCTTGCGCATGGCACTTTTCTAAAATCCCCGATCTGAGTCCCTTGCCCTCTCCCCCAAACACTAGCAAGATCGGCTCCTTGAAATCCAGCTCGGTATAGAGTTGGGGAGCGTGAGAATCTAAGGCCACGGTGTTCACGGCACGCTTCTGCAAGCGGTCGATAAGTTTGCCGATATTAGGACACCGGGCCACCCGCACATACTCGACGGCACCGGCAGACGATCGGGCCACACTCGCCGTTAAGCCTACTGATCGACGATCAGGAGTAAACACCCCATGAATACCGGCTGTGACAGCCGTTCTGAGAACCGCCCCGAAATTTTGAGGGTCCTCCACCCCGTCGAGCGCAAGAAAAAACCCTGACTCCACTTGTTGGGCCGCATGCCCAAGGATCTCATCCTCTGAGGCATAGGATGTAGCAGCCACCACGGCAACCACACCCTGATGATGGCTGGAGGAGACCAGCAGATCGAGTCGTTCACGCGGTTGAACCTGCAAGGGAATCCCTTGGAGTTTGGCGAAACGAATGATCTGGGAAAATTGACGATGGCGGTGCGACAGGAAGATTTTTACGAAACTTCTCGACTCAGATCGCAGCGCCTCTGTGACCGCACGAATCCCAAACAGGGAGTCATCAGCCTTACCGCTTCCACCGGGTACCCCCGTCCGGCCGATCTTCGAGGAGAATCCCTCTGGCCGCCAAGGCTTCTCGAATGTGGTCGGCAGCGGCAAAGTCTTTCCGCGCGCGCGCTTCGGCCCTCTGTTGAATTTGTTCTTGAATCCACTCATCGGTGCACTCCTGATCAATGCGCGTCCGGCCTTGCTCCAAGCCGAAATCCAACTCGCGAAACACCCACTCGTTTTCGTTGAGTTGAAACAAGCCTAACGGCGCGCCACATTGCCGAAAGATTTCGCGAATCTCCTGCCGGCCTTTCTCGGACAGGCCCACTTGCAGGACTTGGTTGGCCTCGGCTCGCAATTGCTGACATTCTGCCAACGCCTTGGGTGTATTCAGATCATCGTCCATGGCGTCTTCAAACGCCTTTTGAAACATGGTCAAAGCCTTTCCCAAAGAAACCTTGGGCTCGGAATCGGGAGAAGGCTTCTCGGACAGACGGCTGAAGAGGTCATACATGTTATCCAATGCGGATTTGGCTTCTGCCACGGCCACGTTAGAAAAATTCACGTCGCCACGATAATGAGTCGAGAGCAGAAAGTAGCGTAACGCCTCGGCCGTCACGGGTTCAGGACAATTCGACTGATCGAAAATCTCTCGCACGGCAAAAAAATTCCCTAACGACTTTGACATCTTTTCTTCATCAATGGTGACGAATCCGTTATGCACCCAATATCGAGCACATGCTTGTTCCGTGACGGCACAGGACTGCGCAATTTCATTTTCATGGTGCGGAAAGGTCAAATCTTTTCCGCCTCCATGAATATCAAAGGTTGCGCCCAAATGGCGCACAGACATGGCCGAGCACTCGATATGCCAACCGGGCCGGCCTTGTCCCCAGGGACTCTCCCAGGCCGGCTCCCCTGGTTTCGCCGTTTTCCATAACGCAAAGTCCAGAGGATCTCGTTTTCGTTCATCCACGTCGACTCTCGCCCCGGCTTGCATATCTTCGACGTGACGGTTACTTAAACGACCATACTCAGGAAAGGCCGACACCTGATAATAGACATCGCCATCGACCTGATAGGCAAACCCTTTTTCCATCATCGTGCGGATCATCTGAAGAATCTCCGGCATGTGTTCCGTGGCCCGAGGTTCAACATCCGGAATGCCAACGCCTAATCTTTTCATGTCACGGTCATAGGCCTGCAGATATTTCTCGACAACTTTGTCCCAAGGCATACCTTCCTCTGCTGCCCGATTGATGATTTTATCATCCACATCGGTGAAGTTTTTGATATAGGTCACATCATAGCCTCGATACATGAGATAACGCCGAAGCACATCAAAGACGATTGCACTTCGAGCATGACCCAAATGACATTCATCATACACGGTGACGCCACAGACGTAGATCCCCACCTGCGGGGGCGCGATGGGAATAAACGGTTCTTTTTGATTCGTCAAGGTGTTGAAAATCTTCACGGAACGTTCATTCAGAGGGAAACGAAACGGAATGTTCCAGGGCTTTTTTCGTTTGCCGTTTTACGATCCAATAGCCAAGAACAATGAACGCCACCAAGACGATGGAGAACAGATTAAAGTATTGCTCCATGCCCTCTTTGACCCACGGACCCAACAGTTGCAACATACAGGCTACCAGGAAAAACCGAGCGCCTCGGCCGATCAGAGACGCCACGACGAATACTCGGAAATTAACATAAAACGCGCCACCCCCGATTGTAAACACTTTATAGGGAATAGGCGTCAGACCCGCAATCAAGACCGCCCATCCCTCATAGCGCTCAAACATGTTATGGACTTTGGAGACACGGTCTTGCCCGATCAACCGAAGCAGAATCGGCCTTCCTCCCCACCACCCAATGAGATAGCCGAACATGCCGCCCAAGACGGAACCGACGGTGGTAATCGCTGCGTAATACAGGCCCCATGACGGGTTCCCTAGGGTTAACGCCATCAATAAGACATCAGGGGGAATCGGAAAGACCGAGGATTCTGCAAACGACAACAGAAACAACGCGGGTTCCGCATACGGGGATTCAGACCAGGAGACCATCCACTGATAGAGTTCTTGGAACATGGGGCTCGTCGCGACTCCTCAGGAGGCCTTGCCCGTCTTTACTCGCGTTGACAGCACAGATTCCCATGACGTCAATTTTCTCATGGCGTGATACTGCGTCATATCAAAATGCAGCGGCGTCAGGGAGACCTTGTTGTCGGCAATGGCATCCACGTCTGAATTCTTTCTTCGATTCCAGGTCACCTGTTCTCCGGCAATCCAATAATACGCGCTTCCGCGTGGATCGATATTTTCAATAACGGCATTGCGATAACGGCGCCGACTTAACGACGTGACTTGCATCCCCGTCACGGCTTCAGCCGGAACGTCAGGCACATTGATATTTAATAGGGTGTCGGTCGGCAAGCCATCTTTCAGAACCAGTGTCGCCACCTCGACCGCGACCTGAGCCGCCGCTGCGAATCGAAATCTTTTCAGACCATCCAGTGATACAGCCATCGAGGGAATGCCGCTGATCGCGCCTTCGAGCGCCGCGGCTACGGTTCCGGAATTGGTCACATCGTCACCAAGATTCAGCCCTTTGTTGATTCCCGACACCAGCAAATGGATCTGACGATCCCGGAATACCTGTCCCACTGCTAAGATGACACAATCCGATGGCGTTCCGTTCACTGAGAAGACTTGCCGACCGCTTCGCTTCAATCGTAGGGGTTTATGCAAGGTAATGGCTCGCCCCATCGCGTTTTGCGGTCGCTCGGGAGCCACGATCCACACATCGCCCAGTTTTTTCAGATGTTTCGCAAGGATGCGGATACCGGAAGATTCGATGCCATCATCATTGGTGACTACGATGTTCATCCCAGGCCGTTATACGTCTGTACAATAAAAAAGCCTCCCTCAATTGCCGTTGAGGCAGGCTTTTTTCGGAAATCGCAACAGACAGGGTTACAAACTTTTCTAAATATTTTTCATAAAGTGAGCAACGGCCTCTTGGTCCACAACTCCCATCACGGCGGAAGAAGGCACCGTCGCTGACTTTTTCCCCGTGAGCCCACATTCGATTTCGTCAAAAATCATTTCCACCGGCATAGACATTCCACCATACACATGGGGCCCTGCCACGATTTTGGCTTTCGAGTACCCATAAATGGCCGTGGCCACGTCTTTGGCCAACCACCCGACATAATTAAATTCCGGCACCACAATCAGTTTGGCATTGGCGCAAAGTTTCCGCAATTCTCGAGTGGGGAACGGTCGAAGAGACTGCACTTTGATCAACCCAGCCTGAATGCCTTTGTCTTTGCATATACGGATGGCTTCGCGTGACTGTGCGGCAGCGCTTCCCGACGCAATCAGAAGCACATCGGCACCATCAACATCTTTCGTCTGAACCAACCCCCCCATGTACTGTTCGATGTATTTTCGTGACCGTTCCACCGCCGCCCACACCTCCTGTTGCCACACCGCATGGATGTTGTACGCCATGAAATTTGATTTTTGGACAGGTGCGTCTCGCGACAATCTGGCCGGAGGATTTTCCGCATCCAAGACGGGAACCGCGCCTCTCCAGGAATCTCGTGACGGCAATTTGAAGCCTCGATCCTGCATGGAGCAATAGCCCCGCGCATGGGTCACGAAAAATCCATCGCAGCAAACCCCGACAGGAAGAGTCACATCATTCTTTTCACTAATCATGAAACCCTTCATAATGAAATCGAACAAATCTTGCTGATTCTCAGCATGAAAGACAATCATGCCGCAATTCAACAAATACGACACTTCAATATTGTCAGGTTGAATGGCTAACGGAGCATTGACCACTCGGCAGGTAAACATGGCCACGGCAGGAAGGCGATGCCCTGGCCATGACGCAATCGGTTCAAGCCCTCGCAGCGTGCCTGGTCCAGCCGTGGCGGTAAAACACCGTACGCCGGCACGGGACCCGCCTGCAATAGCCGACATGACACCGTATTCTTCCTCGCCCCGATAATATTCTTTGACGTACCCTTCTCCATATAATACCCCAATCAGCTGCATGGTTTCACTTTGAGGTGTAATCGGATAGGCAATGGAGAGATCAACATTGGATCGGCGAACGGCTTCTTTTGCAGCTTCACTGCCCGTAATAAATTCTCGCTCCCGCGGCGCTTCAAAAAACATATACTCAGGGGAAACCACCTGTTGCTGTTTGGCCTCCTCATGAGGATCTTTTCTCCCGCCTTGACTGGAAGGTGCTGGAGCCGCACTGGTAATTGGGTCGCCTTGCGGATTGGTTTTGACTTCCGTTTCTAATGCTTCACTCATGGCTTACCCCCTCTAGGGTGACGACAATCCCATGCCAAACTTTCTGGGGTTGTGCGATCAAAAATAAGAGGCCTATCCTTCACGCTGCATAGCTTCGGCTGTATGCCCAAAAGCAGCAGCGCTTGCCGTCCCTTCTTCTCCCAGGTCAATGGCTAATGGATTCGTGTGGGTCTTGCCGTCATGCACGCGGGACTGCAACCCCGTGAAACGGACACTCTCGCCATTATCAGGCAACGCAATCCCCATTTCCTCACGAACACGTTTGAAAACCTGCGCAACTTTTCGAATCTTGACCGCATCAGAATCCCGAACCGTAAACATGGCATCTTCATGGCCTTGCTCCGCGCAAATAGCCGATGTCCAGCAATTCGTCCCGGCTCGAATCATTTTCAGCGTCAGATTGGCGTAATGACAATGCACTCCGATGAAAATACACGCTTCGATTTTATTGCCCCAAATCGTGAGATTGGGATGATTGGGGTTGATCACTTCCTCGGGCTCGATTTTCGGGTATTTGGGACGATAATCGGGCATCGGGATAATGAGCACTTCCGGGACTTGAGCCGCGAGTTCCAAGACGGCTCTGGCCTTCTCAGCCGCATGGTCATTCCAATTCCATAACACTAAAGGACCAGGGAAAATCGTCGCATTCTTTCTCGTCAACATGGCTCTGGCCATTTCTTCCATAGCCTGTTCTTCTGGAACTTCATGGCCAAACGTCAGTCCATGCTCCGATAGTGGGGGAAGGACACCCAATTCAGCCGCAGATGGCGGATGAAATCCCGCCGGACCTGGTTCGACGATTTTTTCTAAATTGGTTGCTTCCACTTATGGCCTCCACTCCGTTTTTAGTCACTCGGTTTTTCTGTGGTTGAGACGAATACTGTCCTTGTGACCTCAGACACAATCCCTCACATTTGCCCCCGAACGGGATTGGCTAAGAGCGCATGGCTGGTTTTTTCACCATAGGTCACATTCTCCGTCAGGGCTGTGTCACCAATTTGATCAATCATTTCCATTTTTATGGCATTGTGCTTGGCCATGTTGTCACAAACCCAGACGCACTGCGCACATCCCTTGCAGCGGTCCACGGCAACATAGGCGGCTCCATATTTGAACCCTTTATCCTCACCAGCCGCATTGTCATATAAGATGGTATTGGCCTCAGGACAATATTGCGTACACAACTTGCAACTTGTGGCTGCACAAATTTCGGTATCGATATTCGCAACTAAATACATACAGGCCTCTCTCGTCGGTTAAAGCATTACGCCATGGCTGGCGTGGTGGATGCCCGTTTCTCTTGAACCCAGTCGTGTTCTATGGCGTATTCCCAAGCCGCTTGGACCACTGCCAGGTTTTTATCGATCAATTCCTGTTTCTTCTTGAACTTCCTCTCGACCACACTATCTAAGGCTGCCGTTCCTCCAGACACCACAAATCCTTTTCCGAGGAATCGATCTTTCACCGCTTGCGCCAAGGCTTCCATATCCGTAAGGCTCGTAATGGCGCCCATGGCTCCTACCATGGCCATATTCGTGGCTAAGTCAATTCCGGCAACATCAAGCGAAAGTGTCGTTGCGGGCAAATAGAACAGTTTGGCATTCAGTTCGGCGAGTTCACGCTCCTGGTCAGCCTCGAGTTTCATGGGCCCATCGTGGTTGATCAAGGCAATCCCTTCCTTTTTCAATCCGAAGTAAAATGGATTCGTGTAGCTTTTCCCGTGGGTAATCACCTGCGGGTGAAAGATCATGATAATATGAGGAAACGTGATTTCGCCGATTTCATAAATCGGTTCATCAGAGACCCGCACATAACTTTCCACTGGCGCCATTCGCTTTTCGGAACCATAAAAAGGCACAATGGTACTTTCTCCGCCGGCATTAATCACCCCTGTACTAAAGATATGAGAGGCCGTGACGACCCCTTGCCCTCCGACTCCTGCCATACGAATGTTATAACGAATCGCCATGATCTTCACCCTCCTCTTTCGTCACGTACGCACCAATCCTTTCTCCTTCAGTCGACAACACTTACTGCTTTTCTACGACAGCCGCGGGCTTCTGGAGATATTCTTTGTACCCATATAACTGGGATAAATACTCCTTGGCTTCATCCGTAATATATTCCGAAAATTTGTAGCGGTCGGTCTCAACGGTTTTGGCGTCTTCCATCACCTTGTCCGTTGGAATCGCGTATTCGATATTACAGGACGTGTAGGCCTGGATGTAGCTGGGGCCGATTTCTCTCGCGACCAACACGGCTTTTTTGATCACACTCTCGACTCGCCGTGGGTTATTGGGGACCACCGTCGCCACATACGCACAACCAGCAACTTTTGCCATACCCAACATATCCATTTTCTCAAACTTCTTACCGAGTGGTGCCATTTTCAACACTTGATTCCGGTTCGTCATCCCACTTTCTTGGCCGCCGGTGTTCCCATAGACTTCATTGTCCAACATAATGGTGGTGAACTTTTCTTTCCTGAACCACGAGTGCAAGGTTTGGGCAAAACCAATATCAGCCATCCCGCCATCCCCCGCCATCACGACAACATCCTTTGGTTTATCACCGAAACGCAGACGAAGGCCACGGGTCAATCCACTGGCGACCCCATTCTGATCCCCATAATTGCCATACACGAATGGGATGGCTGCTTGCGAGATCGCCAGCCGGCCACAACCCGCCGTCCCAACCGTGATGGTATCTTCCGGATTTGGAAAAGCAATGATAGCCAAACGAATAAAGAGGGTCATGGCACATCCTGCACACATCGGATGTTCTTCTAAAATCTCCTTAAAGGTTCCCACTTGAGACACTGCTGTTTTTTTTCCAAATGGACCATGCTCCACCATATCCCGATATTCTTTAGGCATGAACTTTCCAAAGCCTGGTGTAAACTTGACATAATCGAGGCTCATCGCAGACCCTCCTTCTTGATACGTATTTATTAAGTTAGTAACTTAGCCCACGGGGGTTCTCAACAATTTGCACAAAAATTTTCAACCATTCCTTGTTCTTATCCTTCTGACGTTCTCTTTCTAGTATTTCTGGTAGATTTTAGCAACATTCACGTAGAGGGGTCCACTCAATAAAGACCTACGCAAATCCAATGATCCTCCTGCCCCCCAATTCCCCTGATAGGACGACGATGGCCTTTATTATTCAGCAGAGCATCCCAATTGTCATCCAGAGCAAAACAGAGACCCTCTTATCATAAGACCGAACCATAGAAGAAGGCAACAAAAAAGAAGACCCACCTCTTTACAAAGAAGGCCTATACAGGATTTTTTGGCTAGGCCTTTGGCCCCATTTCGTATTTTATTACCTGACCATGTAGCTACATAATGAGCGGTAAAATCACGTATAAGAAAAGTCTTGCTTGGTGTAATATTGATCAAAACCTGATGACGAAGCATGACAAAGTCCAGCAAAAACCCGAAAGTGTATCGACAGCCGAACGCTCGACAGAAAGGACAGGCAGTGGCTGCAGCCTTGAGAGCGTTAAACAACATTATCATGGAAAAGAACCCTTCCTTGTTCAGCGAAGTCATCTCGTCGGTCAGCACACTACCAGCGCAAGTCGTCGTACAGCATGATGCCGTGCTCAGCGGGAGGCAGAGCGTGACCTAGTAGGAGGCATCGGCAGTGGTCACGTCCACGTCAACCCTTGTCTGATCCTTGTGGCCAAAGTCGAACGTCTCGTCTTCCGCCGCCTTCCCCGGCTCGTCCCGGCAGCCTCACCGGTAGCATCGTCGCGGCAATCGTGACCGTGCCGTTGGTCGCATTGCCGACCACGCTGATGCTTGGGTCGTACTGGTGTCGTTGCCAATTTGGTGATCAACTCCGGTCATGGACATCCACGCGCACCTCCTGTTCGCCAGCCCTCTGCTCCTTCGGGACGAACCGTGAAGAACGCCCGCATGGGCAGGCAGCCCCTCAGGGTCTCTAGCGAAAGAGAGAGGATCGGACTTGTAATGTCTCCCGTCGTCGCCAGGCAAGAATCCCCTGGAACAGGTTGAACGCCGGTCAGTCGTCCAGCGGCCCGTCGGGGCGAACAGGCTAGGAGATCGGCTCGTGCAGATCCGGATACGAGTGCCGTGCGGTCCCAGAACATCCTCAGGGCAAGTCCGTTCAGCACCCGCCTTGCGACCAGCCGGCCCATTGCCCTATGGTGAGCATCTCCACGTCCACGACCGGCTCCCCTGCCGGAGAAGGGTTCCATGCATTCGCTGCACACTCTCGACACCTTTCGCCTTGCTCTCCCCACTCCCGCCGGCGAACTCCACGCCGAGATTGCCGTGCCCACAAGTTTTATTCCGGTGTCCGACATTGTCCCCTTGATGCGGTCCTTGGGAGAACAAGCCCTCAAACTTGAAGAAGAAAACCATCAACAGGCAGGGCAGACGCTTTCCTGTCACAAAGGATGTGCTGCCTGTTGCCGGATGCTAGTGCCCGTTGCTCCTCCAGAGGCATTCGCGCTCAAGGAAAAGGTCGAGCAACTGCCTGCGTGCCAACGAGAACGAATTCGTCAGCGCTTTTCGGCTATGCAGAACACGTTACATGAGGACGGACTTCTTAGCCGGCTTGTGCAATTATCCGAAACCCGCACACAGTTGTCCGACGAGGATATGGAGCCCATCAACCAGGCCTATTACGCCAAGCGCTTACCCTGTCCCTTTCTAGAAGATGACATGTGCAGCATCTATGAGTTTCGACCCGCGGCGTGCCGAGAACTTCTTGTGACGTCCCCCGCTGAATTGTGTCAGGACATCGCACAGAATTCCATCCAAGCCTTATCCGTACCGTTTCGCATTGGAACGGTCTTAAGCCTCATGTGGGCGAAGATCACTGAAGGCCCGGCGAAATTGATTCCCCTCCCCATTGCCATGGATTGGGCGGACAGGCATGTCAAGGAAAATCAAGCGTCCCATACCGGAGAGAATCTCCTTCGAATGGGGCTGGACAGAATTTTGGCATTTCTGCGCCAACGTCCCTAACCCAATCCGTATCCTTCGGTCTCGATCTTGACAAGCAAAGAGTCCGTTATGATAGAAAGGTGTGTTTAGCAACACACCCCTAGCAGACACGAGGCCAGTCACACATGCGAGTCTTTATTTATGCCGATAATCTTCATCCGACCCAGTTGAAAAGGCGAGCCCCTGAACACACGTTTTTATTCAAAGGCTATCTTCCGGACCACGCTATTCACTTCCCGCGCTTTTCCTCACAATGGCGATGTGGCTTAGCCAGCATCACCCCATCACTAGGAGAACGCGTGTGGGGGGCGGTGTTTGACTTCACTGAGGAAGACTTGAAGATCTTTGATGCCTTTGAGGGGGAAGTCCCTGAAGGGGCATTCCGGCACCTTGAAGTCACGGTGATGACGGAAGACGATCAAAAAAAATTGGTCATCACCCATGCGGCCAATCCCATTGGTAAATTCCGCGTCAAGGATGACTACTTGAATTTCGTCAGGAAAGGAATCACGCACTGGGAATTGCCGGAAGAATGTCTCGACATGTGGGAACTGTTTCGACCTCAGCAATAATCCTCGAGTCGACGCACGGTCAATGGCTTTGTTCAAGTTGTTCAATCCATCATATTTTGCTCACCTTCATACGCCCTGAATACCGAAAGGAGTCGTCATGCCTAAGCCGAAATATCATATTGTCGTGTGTACCAACACCAGACCGCCAGGCCACCCTAAACCCTCGTGTGGCGGAGCGGGCTCTCAAAATATTTTAATGAATCTCAACATGAGTCTGATGGAACGGGGGATTCAACCGGGAGAAGTTCTCGTGACCGGAAGCTCCTGCCTCGGGCCCTGTGAGCAAGGCCCCACCGTGGTTGTGTACCCGGATGGCATTTGGTACTCCCAAGTCAAAGAAGAACACGTGCCCTTGATCCTCGATGAACATATCAAAAAGGGAACTCCGGTTGCTCAATGCAATCCCGATTCAATTTGGACGTAGGAATTCTTCAATCAGGTTCTTCTCATCATGTCTGCGCATGACGGCCCTCACACGCACGAATCCGGGCATCATCTCCCCCCTGCCGAACACAAAGCCCGAGGACCCGTTTCCATTGAGTGCGGCATTATTACCTGTAGCGATACGCGGACCCCGGAAACCGATACAAGCGGGCAACTCATTCGAGAGTTACTCACACAAGAAGGCCATCGAATCAGCGCCTATCACGTGGTGAAAGATGAGCCGGTTTCAGTTCGGACGCTTGTCCAACAATTAGGAGAGACTCCTGGGCTCGAAGCCCTGATCATCAATGGAGGTACTGGCATTTCCCAGCGTGACTCCACGTTTGAAGCTGTCGATGGCGTCTTGGAAAAGCGATTGATGGGGTTTGGTGAAATCTTTCGCTCCTTGTCCTACAAGGATATCGGCTCGTCCGCGATGCTGAGCCGTGCCACGGCCGGGCTTTATCAAGGAAAAGTGATTTTCTCGATTCCCGGTTCGAGTGGAGCGGTTCGATTGGCCATGGAGGCGCTGATCCTTCCTGAACTTCCCCACATCGTCGGGGAAATGCGCAAATAACGTTCCCTCAATGTTCCTTCCACTTATGTGTTGATGACAGCACTTGCCTGTTCGTATCTTATAGAATACAATTGGTAATCCTTGAGGTTCGCCAAACCGATGTGTATGACCGATGGTTCGGGAAGCTTCGGGACAAACAGGCAAAGGCGCGTATCAGGCGGCTGTCATTGGGCAACCCCTGAAACATTCGAACGGTTGGGGAGGGCGTCTCGGAGCTTCGCATCGACTGGGCCTGGCTATCGCGTTTACTTCTTACAGCGAGGGCAATTTTGGGCGTTTTTGCTACCTGGTGGCGATAAGAGTACCCAGGATCAGGACATCGAAAAGGCGCGCAATCTGGCGCGCGACCTATAAGAGGCGACAATGGCAAAGAGACAGACCCGGCCGTGGGACGCGGCGGATTACCTAGAGACCAAGAAAGATGTGGCTCTCTATCTTGAAGCGGCTTTTGAAGACGGCGACGCTGGACTTATAGCGGCTGCGTTGGGCGACATTGCAAGAGCCGAGGGGATGACGAAGGTCGCCACCGAAGTCGGTTTGGGTAGGGAAAGCCTGTACAAGGCGCTGTCACCAGACGGCAACCCGGAATTCGCCACCGTGCTCAAGGTCATGCGTGCCCTAGGCCTCCGACTTCACGCGTCGGCTTCGACTGCCCAATGATGATTGATGGCGAAATCGGTGGGAATCCCTCATACAGTTGCTCGTAGGTCAGGTTAGCGAAGCGTAACCTGACAGCCTCGTGGTGTGACGATGCCAGCCCGTGTCGGATTACGCTACGCTAATCCAACCTACTCACCACAAGACTCATCACCCTCACCTTTATCCTCTCTCATCAAGGGAGAGGAAATTTTCCGTACCCCCTCGCCCCTTGTGGGAGAGGGCCGGAGTAGGCTGCGGCTTGCTCAAAGGTCAACCCGGGAGGCATCGGCAGAAGCTTTCTCGCGGGGACCTTGACGTATTCCGCATAGCCCCCGTGAACCCCGGCACCCACGAGATGGTACGTCGGGCAGAAATTATCCTTCCCTACCAGGCAAGACTCGCATTGCCAACAACTGATGCCCGGAGCAACGACAACGGGTTGCCCGCTCGGATAAGGCACGTCCGTGCCCTCTACGATCCGTTCAACCACGCCACTCACGTCGCACCCGGAAATATGCGGAAGCGTAATTGGGAGATTGGGTATCCCCTGACGGACCCAAATATCCAAATGATTGAGCGCGCAGGCTTTGACCCGTACCAGGACTTCCCCGGCTTTGAGGATAGGGAGCGGAACGTCTTCAAACGTAAGCTGTTCCAGAATGCCGTGTTGATGAAAGGTGACGGCTTTCATGGACAGACGGTACGCCTCTAGAACAGAAGCTTCCCTTCCGCCACCATCACGGCCTGTCCTCCCACCTTGATCTCTTGAATGACATCATCATCGGAGAACACCTGGACGGTAATACGCGACGGCCGATCGATTTCATATCCTTGTTCCATGAGCACTTCAGTGGTCGGGCCGACGTCCACGACTCCGTTTTTGACGAGATAGGCACCAAGCGCTCCACTGGCGCTTCCCGTGGCCGGATCCTCCCATATCCCAATGGGTGCCGCGAACATGCGCGTATGTACATGCGCCCATTCTTCAACGGTGATCATCGTAAACACCATGATGCCACTGGCGCCGAGTTTGTCGCAGACTTCCTTCGTGCCCGTCAGGTCGGCTCGAATCGATTTCACGGCAGTCAGGGTTCGGACCGGCACGATAGCGACCGGCAAGCCGGTCGACACGACTTCGATAGGCAGATGGGTTTCCGCAATAGCGGTCTTATTCATCCCTAAGGCCCGACTGACTTCGTAGAGGTCTTGAATGCCATCGACCGTTTCTAAAAATTGTGGCTTCGGCTGGGACATCACGACGCAATCAACCCGCCCATCGACCACATACAATTCGACGGGGAAGAGTCCGATATTGCATTCGAAGAGGTATCGCGTCACCGGTTCTTGCAAGGGAAATCTTTGTAAGGAACTGAGCACGAAAAAGGTGCCGATCACCGGATGGCCGGCAAAAGGAATTTCTTGGGTGGGGGTAAAAATGCGAAGTTTGTCAATCGCAGCCGGATCCGTCGGGGGCACCACAAAGACGGTCTCCGAGAGATTCATCTCACGAGCAATCTGCTGGAATTCCCGCTCGGTTAAATCCGTTGCATCGGGAATCACGGCGACGGGATTGCCGCCAAAAGGCTCTTCCGCAAAGACATCTGCCTTGTAAAATTGCAGATGTCTGGTAGGAGTCGTCATACGAAGGGAATCAGCAGCGACGTCAATGGTGACCTTGTCGAACCAGGGAACAGGAAACCATGCAGGCCGTCATGACGTTACGCACGACAGGGTAAGGCTTCATATTGAGCAGCCCAGGGATTCCGAACGTAATCTTCGACAAAATTTCGCAGGGTTCCATTGCGATATAATCGTGAATTGGCGAATTTGGTATCGAGTTTATGGAGGATCTTGACCGTGACCCCGGTCTTTTTCGTAAATTCGCCCAGGGTCACTCCCTTGATATCCATATTCGTCCCCCGTCCGGATTCCATCACGCATTTGGGTACGTGCAATCGCTTCTGATTGGTCAGCCGTTCGCGAATATCCTCAAACGTCAGCAGCACGGTACAATCGGAATCACCGCCGAGCGTCGCATTCGGCACAAACAGGAACCGCGCACGGTTCTTTCGATACAGGTTCAGAATCTTATGAACGCTTTGGGCCATCACGACCGTATCTTTTTTCTCTAATTCCAGGGCATCGAACGCACTCACGATTCGCTTTCGATTGAGAAAAGCCGTCACGTAGGCTTCGGTATGAATCGTGGTAAGATTCGGCAACCCGGCGTCATAAATTCGTTCGGCTTCAATGCCCAGTGCCTTCCGCCCCTGCCGCATGAGATTGGCCGTCTCTTCTTTGAGGCCGCCCACGGGCGTGAGGCAGCCCATCCACAACACGCATTGATGATTGATTTTCGAAATCTCTTTCGCGTCCTTGGACATGGTATGTTCGTCAAACGCATAAAAATTGGCCGATGACACTGAAGGGCCGTCCAGCACTTTCATCAGATGTCGGACGGACGGCGCGTGCGGCATCATGTGTTGTCGATACTGGCTCAGGGTAATGACCGACAATTCAAAATTGATCCGCCCAGGGTATTGTTCCGCCAACTGATGAATCTTCGGCACGTGAACAAACCCCACCGTGAAAAATTGAATGTTCTTATCGGTGTATTTCAGAAAATCTTCAACCCATTCCATGGCCTTAGGGTGGAGGAACAGATCGGTCCATTCCATATATTCATTGCCACCCAAACACCAATATTGCATGGGGTCCGTAGGCTTGGCATTGATATAATTGACGATAAACTCCCAATCATCCTGCGTGGTTTTCGGCGGGTCCTGGGTTTCGCGGTAGGAATGGTCGAGTTCGTAGCAAAAGGAGCATTCGACCGGACACTTCTTCCCTAGACTCAAGGGTATTTTCCCCGCATCCATTTCGCGGATCAACACTTCCCTGTGCCCTTTGCCTTGCAGTACCAGCGTGGGCTCCAACACCGGAAGATCCCGTCCCATTGCTAGTCCCGTCCTCCTTTCCCCCTATATTTCGTCCCGTTCACAAGCCCCTCGGCGCTTATTTCAGAGGTTCCTTGACACCGTCATGATACGTTTGACACATTTCGATGCACGAGACCTGCTCACGAGATCGTCTATGCCTTCATCCTCTTCAAACCAGAACCCTGCATCGGAGGAGCCGTTTACCAAAGCTCTCGAACTCTTCAACCTCACCCTGCCCCTTCACCCGACAACGCTCCACCAACGGTATCAGGAACTCTTGGTCACTTGGCATCCTCATCGATACGCCAACCTGACCAACAATCCTACCAAGTATATGCAAATGTATAAGAAAGCCGAGGCGATGACCAAGAAAATTCAGGCTGCGTACTCCGTGCTGAAGGAGTGGATAGAACACCACGGTCACGCGCCTTCTTCGGTTTGACAGCCGTTCCCCGGACCCCATCCTCTATGAGGCCGAATGGCTGACAACCCTCGTCATCCCCGGCTCCCCGTCTTTTCCCCCTTCAGGATCGACTTTGGCCACCGGCCACGTAATCAATCCCGCCACGGTATCAGGGGCGGCGACGGCAGGACTATGTTGGGCGGCATAAATTTGTGATAACCGGTTCGTGCCGAACCGTGAAATGTAGAGGAAGATCTGCTCGCGGGCATTAATCCGCACGGCCCAGGGTTCAAAATCATTCTGATAAAACTCTTCACACAACTGCATGGCATCCAGACAACTCAGGCTCTCCGAGTCGTTCAGCGTGTAATAATAATCCAGGGGCATATCGTATTCGTCTTGCTTCTGAATCGTCATGCCGAATTTTTCGGGATGCCTGACCATCGGCGTATGACGATAGGCCACGAAGTAAAACACCTCGACGGAATGGATATGGGATTTATTGTCGAGCAAGAACTGCCGCGTCTCATCGGCTTCTTCTCTGGTCTCGCCCGGGAATCCATAAAACGCCATCACATGATTCCAAATCCCCACCTTCGCGGCTTCCTTTAAATTATTTTCGATGACGCTCTTCCGTGCATGCTTATCCATGAGTTCCAAGACGCGTTCATTGGCCGACTCC
Organism: Nitrospirales bacterium; assembly: GCA_963422365.1. Classification (GTDB taxonomy): domain Bacteria; phylum Nitrospirota; class Nitrospiria; order Nitrospirales; family UBA8639; genus Bin75. The sequence goes on along the minus strand of OY729426.1, from coordinate 1,480,497 downwards.
ATTCCATAGTACAGGGTCTTACAGCCTGATTGCGAAGCGATTTGCCATGTTTCAGGATCCTGGAGCGTTTCCTCAAAACGAATCAACGTCGTCCACTTGATGTCCACCTGTTCGTCAATCAGGAGTTGGGAGACCTTTTTGAAAAGCGCGGGAGGATAGGATTCATCGGCAAACAAGAAATGATCCGCGTGATACTTGTCCTGTAATGCCTTGACCTCGCGCACCACGTCATGGGCCGGCTTACCGCGATACTGGTCAAAGTACCCTTGCCCATGATCACAGAAGGTGCAACGCCCCCAGTAACACCCGCGAGTCGCCAGATACGGAAGAATCCTGGTGGGCACGAAATAGGCATCCAACGGCATCCCTTCGAAATCCGGCAGAGGGAGCGCCGTGGTTTTTTCCGTATAAATCTCCGAATTGATACGCACATGTCCATGTTCTCGATACATCAGATTGGGAACCGCTTGCCACGTTCGATGACCCACCAAGGCTTCCAACAACCACAGCAGGGCATGTTCGCCTTCATACAGAATGGCTGAATCAAACACGGAAGAGAAAAACGGCTCCCGTTTCGCCAAATCTTCCTGAAGCCGTGTAATCACGTTCCCCCCGACCGTGACGTGGATATGCGGAAACGCCTCCTTGATCATTTTGCAGAAGGTGAATCCCGCGATCAGTTGCATTTTCGTCCCGATGGAGACCCCGACCACTGCGGGGCGCACTTTATCCACGGCGGGCAACACTAATTGCCGGCACACGTCTCGATACACATTCACCTGTTCATCGTCCAGGCACGCGAAGACTTCACTCGAGACCCCCGGACGATAGCCTAAATTGCTTTCCATGGGGTAATACACGAGCGAAGCGGGAAAATACGCGGCGGAAATATACCGCATGACGTCACGAAACACGTTCAACGCCCATTCGAGTTTATTGGCGTCGTAGAAATCGTCGCTGCGGTTGATGTGTTTCGCTTCCTCGGCCTTCGCGGCCAATTCCATCACGTCAAGGGCCAAGGCTTCTTGCAAACGGGCTTTCTGGTCAATTTCCTTTTCACTCAAGCCTTCGCGCTGTTCCTTTGCTTCGAGTGCCCGTTGCTGTTGGAACATTCGCGCATTGACCCAGATCAGGAACATATCACTGAAGAACAACTCATACATTTCGATATTCACATCTTGCTGAACGACGTCATGCCCATTTTCTCGAAGGACCGCCGTGAGACTCGGCAACGCTAAATACGGAGCAGTGGGCACCCACTCCGGCGGGAAGAGTAGCATGGTTTTCAACTTCCGGCCGCTCTTTGCCTGCGACGCCGAGTGATCGATGTGGATGAGGGAAGAAGCCATATGTTTTCAGATTATGACGTATTTACAATATAACTTGTTGAATGTAATGAAAATTATTCGTTCAGTGCGAACACCCCTTAGGCTTTGTAGCTTCGCCATCTCATGGCGCTTGTCTTGGCAGCATAAGATGCGGCCCTACAGGTCTACAGAGCTTCAGAGGCATTTGAGTGCCATTCGACACATCCCATCGCGCGTCTAGTGTAAACAGGCCCTACTCAAAGACTGCCAAGACCTCTTTAAAATCTTTACTGTACACCTTAATCTCATCTGCAGTCAGAAACATTTTCATGTTGTCGTCTAACGCAACTTCTCCTGTAACCCTAATATGGCAGTCACTACCTATGAAAGACTCTTTACAATTCTTATTGTAGTAGTTAATAAATGTCTTCTTGTTTTTACGAGATAGGCCGCCGATAACTGTTTTCATAGTATAAGCGCCATCCCTGAGAGAAAAGTAGTCTCCAGCATTTAGCGGTTCAAAATAAGACGATAGACCTGTTACGGAAATTTCATAACCCACAGCAGTGAAGTCGAATGCGTAATCCGACAAAGTGACGTTTACTGGAGCGGCGATAGCAGAGGATGAAATTGAGACCATTGCCAATCCTGTAAGGATCGTTTTCACAATTCAATCTCCCTGCGGTGATTCTTTACACAACGACGTAAATAATGTCTCATACTGGATTCCCGCTTGCGCGGGAATGACGTCACATCGTCATACCGGACTTGATCCGGTATCCAGTGAAAAGGCATTCCCGTACACTATAGTCGAACAAAGGCCCACTTCGATATTACAACGATTATGCGGCATTATTTATGTCGCCATTTTTTTTCGAACCCCAGCATGCATTAGACCTTCGCCAATGCCTCCGCGTTCTCTTCCGGCGAAATGCGGAATTGCAGGGCCGGAAGTTTATTGGTGCCGAAGTGCGCCACGTAGAGAAACACGTACTCGCGAATATAGATCTTCAAATCCCAGCCGGCATAATGCGTCTGTTCGAACTCTTCAAACACGCGTTCCGCGTCCTCGACGCCCAGCCCCTCTTTCACGGTAAAGTAATAATCCAGGGCCAGATCCCACTCGGGGTTTTGGTAGTAGGTAATCCCCCATCGATCCGGATCCTTGGCTACTGGCGTATGCTTGCTGAGATCGAACGTGCCGAAGCCGATGGAGTGCACATGCGCCTTGTTGTCTTCCAAAAATTGCATGGAAAACTTGGCGTCTTCATACCGTTCGCCCGGGAACCCGAAAAATCCCATGACGTGGTTCCACACCCCGTGTGTCGAGGACAACTCCAGGCTCCGTTGAATCACCTCGGTGGTCGTGGCTTTATCCATGAGTTGCAGCACCCGCTCACTGCCGGATTCATAACCCATGTGCAGAAACTTGCACCCGGAGGCCTGGGCATCCTGCCACACTTCATCATCCAACAGACTCTTCTCGAAGCGGATGTGCGTGGTCCACGCAATGCCCAGCTGATGTTCTTTGAGTTGACGCGTCAGTTTTCGGAAGAGGGCCGGAGGATAGGATTCATCGGTAAAATGAAAATGATGCGTATGATACTTGTCACGGAGGAATCGAACTTCCTCGATGATCTCCTGGATCTTCTTGGTCCGATATCCAGCCGTATACCCTTCTCCATGATCGCAAAATTCACAGCGCCCCCAGTAGCAACCTCGGGTTGCGAGATAGGGAAGCACGGGTTCCGGCACGAAGTATCGTTCTAACGGGAGTCCGTCAAAGTCCGGAGGGGGCAGATCCGCCATGTTCTCTGCCGAGGTGACCGGAGACGTATGAATTCCCGAATCATCCCGCCACAAGACGTTCGGAATTTCGTTCAAATCTCGATCGGTCTCAAGCGCTTCCACTAATTGAAGAAACGCCGTTTCTCCTTCATACACCACCGCACTATCAAACAGCGCAAAGAGCTTGGGAGTAGTCGGCAGAACATCGCGTAACCGAGTCACGGTATTCCCGCCAATCGTCACGTGGATATCGGGAAAGTACTTTTTGATCATGGCGCAGAAGGTCATGGTCGAAAACAGTTGCTGCCGTAAGACGATGGAGATGCCGATGACATCCGGCTGTTCTTCCATAATGGCCGGCTTCACGATATGGTCGAAGACCTCGCGATAGACGTTGACTTGCGTGTCTTCGACAGCGGCAAGGATCTCCGAGGACATAAAGAGTTTATACGACAGATCCGTTTCCATCGGCGGCATACAAATACGGGCGGGAGCGTACACCAGCGAAATGGTTGTCATCACGTCCCGAAAGACGTTCATGGCCCATTCGAGTTGAGCCGCGTCGTAGAAATCCGAAGAACGGACGATCGCTTTGGCGCGCTCGGCTTGTTCAATCAAGTCCGCCATTCGCGATCGGGTACATGCGCACAAGGCCATCTGCCGCTCGGTTTCTTCATCCGAGAGATCTCGGTCTCGGGCCAGTCGTTTCAAACGGTCCAGTTGCTGAGGCACTCGTTTCAAGACACGCTTGAGAAAATCCGCGCTAAAATACCAATCGTACATCTCGAGGTTGACATCTTTCTGCACCACGTCATGACCCGCACGGCGCAGGAAAGCCGTTAACGCCGGCAGGCTCAGATAGGGTTCGGAGGGATACCAATCCGGAGGGAAAATCAGCATGATCTTTTTCTTGGGTCCGCCGTCGGCCTGGAATTCTTTACGGCGAAGCTGGATGAGCTGGGGGTTGAGCAACCCGCCTTTGTTATAGTCAATCCTCATGGACAGCCCTTACTAGATGTGAGAAAACTTGGTCCAAACAAGTCCCTATTGACCTAATCTATTCTAAGCCGTCGAAAAATGAACGGTCAAGGTGTTGTATTCGTTCAGGTGTCTCACTCTATGCAAATCAAGGAAGGTTTAGCCTGCCGCGTATCATTCAGAGCCATTCTGAGCGAAACACTTTCCCTTAATGAAGCAGAAAAGAAAATCTCTCCATCATCAGCAGCCCTAAGAGAACAGCCCTAAGAGAATCTTTGATATATGCCCGTGACATCCATTATCATGAACGCGCTTAAAGAAAGCTAATATCTCTGACCTCGCCGACACCAAGACCGCAATGTACGAGGCTGCTGAACGTGGACGACATCAGCTTCGGTGACTGTATTCAAGGACGGAAAGATCGTTTAAGAGAAGCAGGGTAAAAAAGAGCCCTGTCGAACAAGTATTCTGGATCTAGGCAATTCAAGCAAGAGAGAAAAGGAATTGAAGTGGCACCTGATTCTGACATTCATGACATGTCCGAAGAACCCTTGGAAGGCGTTGAGCAAGAAGATGTTGAAGGATTAGATTCTTCGCGCACTGTCCCTCCAATCAAAGATCCCTTCGATCCCACGAAAATTGACATCGACACGAAAAATCCCGTCGTTGATCTGATTATGAAAAGAATCGAACGTAAGGAAATAGACCTGAATCCCGATTTTCAGCGTCACTCGGGCATCTGGGAGAGAAAAAGGAAAAGCCGGCTCATTGAGTCACTCCTGTTACGCATTCCCATCCCGGTGTTCTACATGGCGGCGGACAAAGAAGACAAATGGCAGGTTGTTGATGGCCTGCAACGACTGGATACGTTAAAAGACTTCGTCCTTGACAGGACGCTTCGTTTGCATGGACTGGAATATCTGAATCAATTTGAAGGCCAGCTTTATAACGATCTCCCTCGTTCTATGCAGCGACGGATCGACGAGACACAGCTTTCCTGCCACGTCATTCAACCGGGTACACCGCCGGAAGTCATGTTTAACGTTTTCAAACGCATCAATACCGGGGGCAAGCCCCTGTCACCACAGGAAATTCGACATGCCCTGAACCCCGGCAGAGCACGGCAATTTATCAACGAATTAGCAACAGACCAAGACTTTTTGAAGGCAACCAACAACAGCGTGGGTTTGACTCGCATGGCGGACCGTGAGTGCGTGCTGCGGTTCATAGCATTCCACTTACAGCCTTTAGAGGAATACAAGGGGAATCTGGACGCCTTCCTCGTAAACGCCATGGGTTCCTTGAATAACAATATGAGCGAAGAGCAATTGGCTTCACTGAACGATGATTTTCGTCGTGCGATGCGATTCGCCGCTGCTCTGTTTGGTACCGAAGCATTCCGCAAACCACCCAAAAAAGGAATAGAACGCAAAAGTCCCATCAACAAACCCCTATTTGAAAGCTGGTCGGTCAATCTGGCGCGCGTGGATGAATCTCAAGGCCAACGCCTCATAGATCGACGAAAGAACGTTCAAGATCGTTTTAATGACCTGATGGAAGAAGATAGATTCGTGGAAAGCATCAGCATAGGGACCCAGTGGAATGATCGAGTCGCTACTCGCTTCGAACGGATCAAAAAACTCCTCCAGGAGGTATTGGCATGATTACCCGGATACAAATGAAAAACTTCAAATGTTTCAAAGAATGCGAACTGCCTCTCGGGGGATTGACGATTTTGGCCGGGGTGAACGGCACGGGGAAAAGTAGCTTTATACAGGCACTATTGCTGCTCCGTCAAGCTGGTCTTGACGAGCAAGGCCACCCTAGATTTTTACGCTGGCAAGGCAAGCTGGTCGATACCGGCTCGTTCAGCGATATGCTCTACGAAGGTGCCGAGCAAGACGCCATTGAACTGGAAGCCAAATTCGACAGGTCCAAATTTATCAAGGTCGGCGAGATAAAAGACGAGTCTCAAATGCCTCAGGCAGAACAACCCAAGGGGTTCAACGGTGCTCAAGATACTTCACTGTATAGATGGTCCATGTTCTATCTGAGTGCTGAGCGACATGGACCACAAAAAATGCTGCCATTTTTTGAACAGGGACATGAATCGGATACTCCGCTAGGCAAAAATGGCGAGCACGTGCTCTGGTTTTTGGCAAAATACGGCGAACGGAAAATCCCGGAGATTCTTAGACATCCAGAAGCAGATCAAACGACTCTGCTTTCCCAGACCAATGCCTGGCTAAAGGTTATCAGTCCAGGAGCCAAGCTTAACATCACTTCCATACCAAAAGCGGATAGCGCTTTGGCAGATTTTTCCTTCTTCCGACAGGGAGACGTGATGACAAAACCCTTTCGAGCAACAAACGTCGGATTCGGATTGAGTTATGCCCTGCCCGTCATTGTCGCGTTGCTGGCCGCTCAGAATGACGACTTGGTGATCATTGAGAATCCCGAAGCCCATCTTCATCCTGGAGGGCAAACCAGACTGGCTGAACTCGCGGCAAGAGCCGTTTCAGGAGGAAGGCAAGTTATTTTGGAAACTCACAGCGACCACATTCTGGACGGGCTACGCCTGGCGGTTCGTCATGCCATCATCGAACCCGAACAAGCTGTCCTGCATTACTTTCAGCGAAAGGGGCTGGACGCCGAAGTCACGACACCCGTCATACAGCAAGATGGCCGGTTGGACGTCTGGCCTGAAGGTTTCTTCGATCAACACGAAAAAACCCTGGCTTCACTGATAGCGCCAGAACAGAAGACCGGGATTTGAAATGATCCTGGTATTCAACGAACTTTCCGCGAGCAACATCGCGTAATCGCGTGACCAGGCAAGAGAACGGACAACGAATTTGGTGAAGGCCGTGGCGACATTGGCGAGCGGCCAAGTCCCGACACTCGTTTGGATTAAGGACTTCGCCATACATCAGACTCCATTAGCGGCAGACTATACGGTGTTCCAGTGGTCATGCGATGACCAAGTCGATCGCGATTTGAGAAATTTTTTCTTGAAGATTTCAGCAAAGATGAATTTCGAGCAGGCTGTGTCCGATGCCGTCAAGGATCGGTTCTACCTTTCGGACTTTCATTTCGGACAACGGCAAGCAGGCGGCTTGGGGCTTGCTTATCTGCTCCATACGACCGCCGTGAGTCTACCTTCTGAAGAATATTGGCGGCAGACGCATGTCCAAGTACGTCATACATGGCTTGAGAACTCGGGAATGGAACGGGAAAAGGAAGTGAAAGTGCCCAACCTTTCGACGATGACGCACGTCACGGTTATCTCTGATGAAATGGCTGGCAGAGATCAGGCGGCTCTGAAGGAGCAGCCGGTGATTCTGGCGCAAAGGAAAGCCAATTGTTTTCCTCACCTGACGTTCGGGCTGGACATAGATCCTCAAACCGCTGAACTTTCAGTTGCGATTCTAAACTTGGCAAGAGGCAAATTGATCACCTTGGATGGCGCGGTGCGAAATTGGCGACTTGAAGGGACAGAAAAACCGGCATTACCGATGGTACATACAGAAAGTGAGGCAACCATGCAACGATATGGAAACAAGCGGGAATTCAGAAGCATCAGCGGACAGAGGAATATCTTCCGTCTACATGCAATGATTGGCAGCGGATATCGCATCCATTTCCGAATCGACAAACCAAACAAGACTCTGGAAATAGGCTATATCGGGAAGCATCTTCCTGTCGTGACGTTTCATTAATGAGAGAAATGCTATGAAAACCGTCAATGCATCGGAATTTAAAGCGAAATGCCTGGGATTCATTGATGAAGTCTCTGAGAAAAGAGAACCCATCATTATTACCAAGCACGGCAAACCGGTCGGCAGACTTGTTCCCTCTCACCGGAAACCGGCGTCATTATTCGGACTGCATCACGGCGTCATCAAGAGCCATGATGATCTTACCTGTCCCGTTGATGAGACCTGGGATGCAGACCATTGATGATCCTCGATACGCAGACACTGATCTGGATGGATGAAGGGAATACACGGTTAGGGTTACAATCCCGAAAGCTTATTGACAAAAGATTGAGGAACAAGGACATTGCCGTCTCATCAATAAGCTTCTGGGAAATTGCCACGTTGATACAAAAAAAACGGCTCTCCCTTTCAAAACCCGTATCATAATGGATGCAAGACCTGTTGCAACAGGGCCTGAATGAAGTCGCCGTGACAGGCGGGATTGGGATCATCGCATCGGAACTGGTAAATTTTCACGGCGACCCTGACGACCGTCTGATTATGACAACGGCCATTGCAACTTCAGCAACCCTGGTGACCGCCGACCAAACCATCTTGAAGTGGAAAGGCAATCTGCAACGCCACAACGCCGGGACATGATCCGTCAACTCGGCTTGATTGTAATTCTGTAAGACTGCCATGCCGACGCTTGATTTCAAAGGCAAGCCACTCGTGTATGCCCATCACCTGAGCGTGCCTGCCCGAACGCTTGAGCCGGACGCTGCAAAAAGCCTTCCCCCACGTAAGCGGGGGTCTCGTCTGCCGAAGGGGGAAAAGCCTTCTCTCGACGACAATCTGATCATCCACGGCGACAACCTGCACGCGCTCAAGGCGCTCATGCCGCGCTACGCCGGACGGGTGAACTGCATCTACATTGACCCGCCCTACAACACCGGCAACGAAGGCTGGGTGTACAACGACAACGTGAACAGCCCGCTGATGCAGGAATGGCTGAAAGATAAAAGCCCGGTGGACGGCGAAGACCTGGAGCGACACGACAAGTGGCTGTGCATGATGTGGCCGCGGCTGCACCTGTTACGCGAGATGCTGGCCGAGGGCGGGGCGATTTTTGTTTCGATTGATGATAATGAGCAACATCATCTGCGGATGATGATGGATGAGATTTTCGGGGAGGAGAATTTTGTCGCAAACATTGTCTGGCAGAAGCGTTACGTCTCAAACGTAACCGCCGGATTTCTGTCAGATATGCACGACCACGTAATCTGCTACGCGAGAGCAATTGACTATTTCTTAGTAAATAAGCTCCCTCGAACTCCCAAACAAGAAGCAGACTACAAAAACTCTGACAACGACCCTCGTGGTCCTTGGAGAGCACAGGACCTGTCTGCCAGCAAACCATATTCCGCCGGTCAATTTACAATCATCGGACCGAAAGGGGACAAGTTCGACCCACCACCGAACCGTTATTGGCGCATGAACAAGTGCCAGTATCAAAAATGGCTCAACGAACGGCGAATTACGTTTGGGACATCGGGGACCGGACGTCCGATGCTAAAAAGATTCCTCTCCGAGACTCAGGCTGGCCTTACGCCGAATACCTGGTGGGACCATAAATTCGCTGGACATAGTAAGGAAGCGACTTTGGAGTTGAAGACTCTGCATGAAGGGAAAGCTCCTTTTGATACGCCCAAGCCGGTTCGACTACTCACGCGAATTTTTCAACTTGCCACCAATAAAAATGCTATCATCCTGGACTCCTTCGCCGGCTCCGGCACGACGGCACAGGCGGTATTAGCGCTCAACGCGGAAGATAACGGCAACCGCAAATTCATCCTGGTCGAGTGCGAAAACTACGCCGACACCATCACCGCTGAGCGTGTGCGCCGCGTCATCAACGGCGTTCCGACGGCGAAGGACGAAACCCTGAAAAACGGGCTGGGCGGCGGTTTCACCTATTGCACCTTGGGCGAGGAAATCAGCCCGGAAAAGATGCTCAGCGGAGAAAACCTGCCGGGCTACGACACCCTGGCCCGCCACCTTGTCTATACGGCGACTGGTCAAGCGCCGGACACGACCCGCAAGGCACGGAGTCAGGACGGCCTTTTTCATGAAACCGACGATAGGCTGTTCTATCTGGTCTACGAGCCTGACCTCGCCTTCCTGCGCAGCGCCGAGTCCGCCCTGAACGGCGAGCGTGCCGAACGCATCGCCAGGCAGGCCAAGAAAAAGCAAAAAACCGCGGTCGTCTTCGCCACCCACAAGTTCATGGGCCAGAAGGAATTGACCCAGATGGGGATTACGTTCTGCGGCTTGCCGTATGGAGTATCTTTATAAAATTGTTATAGGATTGGTTAACCTTTCATGAAAAAGTTTTTCCTCACCAATGAACAAATACAGGATTTGATTGATGAGCCTAAACAGATTGATTGCTCTGCCGTTTCCCTTTTGCGGAACATGAAAATCAAAAGCGGCAGAGCATCTTCCCACTTCGCTCATTCGCGCCGATTTCCAAGACAAAATGGCGAAGGCGATTGGCTCATATACTTACGGCGCAACAAACTGAATCCACTGGATTTTTCCTGTGGTTTGGGATTCATTCCGCAAGGACGAAATCAAGCCTTCATGCTGAGACGTTACAACGGCAAAAGCCATGAGCATACAAATCGGCTGGAAGAGCAACCACCGTTCTACGATTTTCATATTCACCAGGCGACGGAGACATATCAGCACTCCTTTTATCACGATGAACATTACGCCATGCCTACTGACCGTTATGCGGATTTGAACGAGGCCTTCCGGTGTCTTGTAGCGGACTGCCACGTGGCAGGTGACAGTTCCGGCAATTCGTCCCAAATGGAGATGTTCTCGTGAACGTCGACGCAATACAGGATTCATTCAAGGCGACGGTCACCGAATCTATCCGACTGATTCCCGAAGGAGTCAATCGTTACAAGATTTTTACGCCGTTTCATTTTGATGATGGCGATCATTTTGTTCTCGCGTTACGAAAGGATGAAATCGGCGATTGGATCATTACCGATGAAGGTCATACCTATATGCACCTGAGCTATCACATGGATTTGTCGTCTCTCGAAAAGGAGAGTCGTAACGAGTTTATTGAAGGGGCCTTGGAACGATACGGCGTTACAGAACATGAAGGACAACTCTTTGCTCAGATTCATGAACTCACAAACGCGGGCAACGTGTTCTATAACGTTATCCAGTGTCTCATCAACATCACCGACGTTTCTTATCTGAGCCGAGAACGAGTGGCGTCTACATTCATAGACGATTTCAAGGAATTTATCAGTGAAACCGTAAGTCCCGAAAGATTCACGTTTGATTACAATGATGCATCGCATGATCCCAACGGCAAGTACGCGGTGGATTGCCGCATCAACGGCATGGCTCGCCCTTTACACGTCTACGCCATAGGAAATGACGATAAATGTCGTGATACAACCATCGGCATCTTGCAATTTCAGCGATGGAATCGAACTTTTCTGACGTTGGGGATTTTTGAAGACCAGGAACAGATCAGTCGTAAAGTGCTGTCCCGCTTCACGGATGTTTGCGACCGTCAATTTTCCAGTCTGATGCAGGATAACAGGAAGAGAATCAAGGATTTTCTTGCGGACCAGATAGGGTAGAATGCACCTCAAAACCTACCAGCAGAACGCCCTTGAGCAGTTGGACCGCTGGCTCGAAGGACTCAAGAACGCCCGGCTGAAATACAAAAAAGCCACAAAGGCACTTGAAGAGAGCGGCGTCGATGTTCCCGAAGAACTGAAAAATTATCCCCTTTCTGCCTGGAGAAACCTGAAAAACCAGAACATTCTTCCCGCCGTTCAGCACCAAGACGGAAACCCCGAAGTCCCCGATTACATCTCCCGCACAGCCACGTCCGGTGAACCTGTCCCGCACGTCTGCCTGAAAGTCCCGACCGGAGGCGGCAAGACGCTGCTGGGCGTGGCCGCGCTTGAGCGTATCAAGCAGGACACCGGCTTTGTGCTGTGGATCGTGCCGACCAAGGCGATTTACGAGCAGACGTTCAAGGCGTTCAGAACCCGCGAACATCCGTACCGGCAAATGCTTGAAAGAATTTCCGGCGGCAAGGTCAAGCTGTTGCAGAAGGACGAGCGATTCACCAAGCAGGACGTGGCAAGCCGCCTGTGCGTCATGATGCTGATGCTGCCGTCCGCCAACAGACAAAAGGGCAAGGACTTTCTCAAGATATTCCGGGACAGCGGCGGGTATACGTCGTTCTTTCCCGAGCAGGACGACATGGCCGCGAACCGCGAGCTTTCAGAACACCTCCCAGACCTAGAGAAGAACCACAGCGGCGATTGGGTCAAGCAAAGCCTGATAAACGTCCTGAAACTCATCCATCCCACCGTAATTCTGGATGAGGCACACAAGGCATATGGGCCGAACGACAAAAACAACCGGGAGTTCGTCAAGTCCGTCAATCGACTCAACCCCCGCTTTGTGCTCGAACTGTCCGCCACACCCAAAATCGGCATCAGTAACATCCTGGTCAACGTCTCGGGAACCGAGCTTCAAGCCGAGGAGATGATAAAGCTGCCGATAGAGATCCACAGCTTCGCCAATTCCGACTGGAAGCATACGCTCGCCGAAACCCAGCGGAAATTACAGGAGTTGGAAATCGAAACCCGAAGCCTTCAAGCACGGGAAAACCGTTATGTCCGTCCCATCGCTCTGGTGAGGGTGCAACGAACGGGCAGGGAGCAGCGGAGCCAGGGGAACATTCATTCCGAGGACGTGCGCAACTACCTGATACGGCACCTTTCCGTACCGGAGGCGCAGGTACGAGTGCAGTCGTCTGAAAACAAGGAACTTGCGCAGGAAGATGTATTGAGCGAACAAAGCCTCGTCCGCTGGATCATCACCAAAGACGCGCTCAAAGAGGGCTGGGACTGCTCGTTCGCCTACGTGCTGGCTTTATTGGACAACACCACGGCGACAACGGCTATGACCCAGATGACCGGACGGATCATGCGACAGCCGCACGCGCGCAGAATCGAGAAAAGCGACAATCTGAACAGATGTTACATCTACTGTTACAACACGGACGTGGGCAGGGCCGTCGAAGGGGTGAAGGCCGGACTGGAAAACGAAGGGCTGACTGGGCTCGGCGATGCCATTCGCAGCGAGGGTGAAGGTGACGCACCAAAGCCACAAACCGTCAAGCGCCGCCAAAAATATAGCAAGCTTGCGATCTTTCTCCCTCAGGTTCTGCACAAAGAGGGTTATGGATGGCGTCCGATTGATTACGACCGCGACATACTAGGCGCGGTGGCTTGGGACACAATCGACGCGGGCAAGGCGGTCAATCTGGACGCGAAAGACACGATTCGTGAGGTCATCGCCACAGTTGACATCCAGGCGGAAAGCAAGTCCTCCGAACAGGCTTTTGAGACCGGAGAACGATTGAGCCTTGATTATTTCGTCCGGCGGCTGACGGACGTGGTGCCCAACCCGTGGCAGGCCGCGTGCATAGCGGAGAATTTTCTCCAACAGCACAAGCGCACGGGATACAACGACTCAACACTGCTGAATAACCGGATTGATCTCTCAGAGGTGTTGCGTCAAAGGATCAAGGCAGATCTGGACAAGAAAGCCGAGTCGGTTTTCCACCGCAAAGTTAAAAGCGATGCGATCAGGTTTCATCTTGAGACCGACGAGGCATTGGATTATGAACTGGACAAGTCGTTTGAGGTTTTCGTGTCCAGCAAGGAAAGATCGCTTCAGGGCGAACACGGCCAGCCGATACAGCAGAGTCTTTTTGAGCCCGTGTATGAAAGCAATTTCAATAATCTCGAAAAAGACTTTGCGCTGTACCTGGACAAGAGCAACTCCATCTCTTGGTGGCACAAGATCGCCGCAAGGCAACAATATTCCCTCCAAGGGTGGAGACGTCAGCGGGTCTATCCCGACTTTGTGGCTTGCCGACAAGGTGACGGGATACTGCTGATTCTGGAAACAAAAGGCGTTCACCTGAAGGGAAATGAGGAGACGGGCTACAAGAAGAAGCTGCTTGAGACCCTTGAAGCGGCGTACAACGCGGCCCTTGACAGAGGCGAAATGAAAGTCTGCGAACCGCCTGCTGTTTTCAGGATGATGTTTGAAGATCGCTGGAAAGAACAAGTCGGCGAACTTGTTGCGGAACATCAGGCTGCCGGCCCTCATGATGGCCCTCGCAGAAAAGCTTACCGTCCCCTTTCATAATCGATGGCTGGCTGCGGGTGATTCGACGAAGCATGTGAATCATGAAGAAGGGGTTCGATCATGAAAGCCTCGAGGCAGGGAAAAGCTCTTTTGTCGGACGTATCGGAATAGGCTTGAGCCTTGCCTTGCTTGCCGGAACCCTTCAGGCGGAATCGCCGTCCATGGTTCACGTGGGAACCTTTTCTCGCGCAAAGGCCGAAGGGCTCTACCCTGATTCCTGGAAACCCGTCACGTTCGAAAGGATCAACGAGCATACCGAGTACTCGTTGGTGGAAGACAACGGGACCATGGTCGTCAAAGCCGTCAGCCATGGTTCTTCCTCGGGGCTGACCCGAGAGGTGACAATCGACCCGAAGCTGTATCCCATTGTCGAATGGCGATGGAAGGTCGAAAATATTCTAAAACACGGCGACGTCACCACCAAGGAGGGTGACGACTACCCCGCCCGGCTCTATATCACCTTCGCCTATGACGGCAGCCACGTCGGCCTTTTCGAGAAAGCCCAATATGAAGTGGCCCGGCTTGTCTACGGGCAGTATCCCCCGATCGGAGCCATCAATTACATCTGGGACAGTCGAAGTCCGGTCGGGACGATTGTCCCCAATCCGTACACGGATCGCGTGAAAATGATTGTTCTTGAAAGTGGACAGGAAAAAGTCGGTCAATGGGTTGCCGAGTCGCGGAACCTTTACAAGGATTATCAAAAGGCATTCGGAGACGACCCGCCTCTGGTCTCTGGTGTGGCCGTAATGACGGATACCGACAACACCCAGGAATCGGCCGTGGCCTATTTCGGCGACATCGTGTTCAAAAAAGCGGCGGCATCCTAGCAGGGATGCCGGGTGACGTTATCCTAACCAGACGGTCTCCCCCCCACCGGTTCGCCGGACGGACCATCCACACAGGTACTCTTCTTATGACTCCCCAGCAAGGATGTGCTGCTCGCCTCAGGATATCTCTCTATAAACTAAATCGGTGTGGAATTCTTTCTATTTCGCCAGTTGCACGGCTCAGTCTCGTGGATTCGTTTCAAGCTGGTCCAGCTTTTCAGTTTCACTATGCAGCCCATACAATCGGCGACGAATTAAGAGGGAGGGATCTAGTCCAAAATATACTGCCGAGGATTAACGACTGTATCTTGAATCGCAATCTGATAATGGAGATGCGGCCCGGTAGAAAACCTCCCCGTACTCCCTACCAATCCAATCAGATCCCCTCGTTTGACCCGTTGGCCGTACTTGACCAACGTTTTCAAAAGGTGTCCATAGGTCGTCTCTATGCCATACCCGTGATTGATACGAATAAAATTGCCCATCCTCGTATCATAGGCAGCCACCGCCACTCTGCCGGCAGCAGGAGCACGCACTTCTTTGCCACGAGGCGAACCGATATCCAACCCTGAATGGAACGCCTTTTTCCCGGTAAAGGGTGAAATGCGTGGCCCGAACTTGGAGGTAACGGGCCCTTTGACTGGCCAAATGGAGGGAGTCGCAGCCCACCGCTCCACTCGTTCCTCAGCGGTTTCTTCCAACCGAGCCAGAACGTGTCGTTGTCTCAACGCTTGTCGATCAAGCCAAACCAGCCCCTTTTCGATTTTCACCACCAAGGTGGATCGAGAGGCGTTGGGATTGCTCCTGATGAGTTCATCGGCTGGAGCTTCCTCCGAGAGCCTGCCTGTGGCCCTAGAGAATGAAGCGTCATACGGAAACTCTTCACCACCCTGCCCATCGACTACAAGGCCGTCTCTTTGCTCGTGGTCAAGCCCAAACATCGTTTGCAACTTTGCGTGGACCTCCTGCATGGACAGCATGCGCTGCCTCATGTCGTCAATGGCTTCAGAAAACGCAACCGTTTGCCCTCTAGACTGGCTGAGTTCTTCCCTCAACTCTTCGAGTTCGGCAACTTGATTCGTCTGAACCACATAATGTACCAGTACCCCCACTTGCACGGCTAACACAACCACGGCCGCCAGAAACACTTTCTTGAGTGTCGCTTTGCGCAAACCGATCTTGAGAGGGTTCGTGGTCATTCCCCGAAAAATCATGATGGTTAATCTATCGTCAGATGGGTTCAATGAGCGACTCAGGTTAACGGTGTTTTACCTTTTGTGTGACGCTTGACGCACTACAGTACTGAAGAAAAACCATGAGTGTCAATATGTTCTACCCCCACTATCTTTTTTCTTTTTGGCAAAATGCCCGACCGCCCTCACCATCTAGAGAAACAAGTGAGGCAGGCAGGTTAATCTGGCACGTGGGTCATGGCCCTGACCCACGCCAAATATTCGATCGAGCCCTTCACCACCGACACGGCGAGGATTTCAGGGACCTCATAGCTGTGAAGGGATTTTACTTCAGCTTCCAGGGCATCGTAGACATGGGAATTCGATTTCATGACCAGCAACCACTCATGTTCTTCGCAGACATTGCCTTCCCATTCAAAAATGGAAATGACTTTGGGCACGACCGTGACACACGCCGCCAGCTTCTTTTCAACAACGCGGCGACCAACTAGACGCGCTTCTTCTTCGCTGGAAGCCGTGACCAATACAACAAGTTCTCCCACGCTCGACACCTGCCTTGCGAGGTCATGCCCCCTCGGAACATCTTGTCACTTTTCTTCACGCATGAGGCGTGCGGGAACTGTTGCCACCAAATCGCTGATGGCGAGTCGTAGCCCATCCTGAAGGGCTTTCGGATAATGCATCACGGAATCTTCCAACCCGTAATAGAGGCCATCCGTTTCTTGCGCTTGAAATTCCATGGCAAAGCTCCACAGCACGTTGTTCGGCTCCCCAGCCTTGGTTAATTGCATATCCAGTTCCATTTCAGTCTCGATCGTTCCCAGCGGCAAGCCGACCATCCAAAAAAGCGTGCTGACGGGACCCAAAAGGTACGTGGAAACACGCCGTTTCCACTGGGTCGAATAGAGGCGTCCCTGCAAGACGAAATCACTGGAAGGCACCGGTTGGTCCTGGTCGACAAACGTCACGGAAGAAAAAATCTCCGCTTCTCGAATTTCATCAGCCATGGCACGCGAAAAATCGCGTGACGGGTCGAAAGACACTTCGTCGACAGGTTCGGGGTTCGCAATCGTCTCAGGCCGGTCATAGGCCGTGACGGCATGAGGAACGAAGGGAATCGCGGCCGCCCAATATTCTTCACGCACCTCCGTGCCCCGTTTATCCTCAAGAGGACGAACCACCAGACGACCGGAAATCTTCTGGCCAGCCGTGATACCCAAATACGTCCCGTCCGGGGGCGGAGGATACGTCCAATCTCGCGAGCCTAGGCAGCCCGTTATCGTCAATGACACGAGCATAAGAATGCCACACGCCTTGTACATGACAGACAGGCGACTCATACGTTGCCTCCTTTGATACACAACAGTTTCCATCTGTTGCAATGATAGGTAATGCATGAACGGCAACTTGCACTTTTTCGTTTTTCGGCATAACCAACCGGATTCATGCGTAACGAGTTGATGTTGCGACGTCAGTGACACAGGCCTCCAGCACACACGAACTGTTCCATAAGCTCGGGATAGGAGCGCGTGACGGGGAATTGAGGGTATTCGGAACAAATCGTGTCTGGAGGACAGAAGAAAAACCCGGCATCGGCTTCTTGCAGCATGGACACGTCATTGTATGAATCTCCTGCAGCCAATACGCGAAAATTCAGACTCTTGACCGCTGCCACCGCATGGCGTTTTTGATCTTTTTGCCGAAGCGAGTAGTTCCGAATATATCCGGCGTCGTCAATCTCTAAGGTATGACAAAAGATGGAAGGATAGTGCAGTTGTTTCATCAGAGGACTGACTAAATCATAATAGCTATCCGACAAAATAATGACTTGGCAACGCGTTCGCAACCAAGTCAAGAAGTCTGCAGCACCATCCAGGGGTTTCATCCCTGCGACCACGTCCCTGATATCCGACAGCTTAAGCTGAAATTGAGCCAAAAGGTCTAAGCGAAGCTGCATTAATTCGTCGTAGTCCGGAATATCTCGGGTGGTGACCTTTAAGTCGGCAATCCCCGTTTTCTCGGACAACTCCAGCCAAATTTCCGGAGTTAACACACCCTCCATGTCCAAACAGGTAACCACGGGAGATTTCATGCGACACTCAAAACCGCGCACGCTCTAGATGGAAAGCAAAAAGACGACACCGAAAAGTCGCCATATTGTATAAGAAACCGGAGAAAGACTACAAACCTTTTCATCCCGAAGTCGGTTTCAGCGTCTCCGCGTCTCCAGTCACTCATTGAGACACTTCCGGGTTGATGCAATGAGGCAGGCGACGTTGCCTCAACCCTGCACAAAAATTTTCGGCAGCCATCACTGCCATGCGATGGCGGGTCGTATGCGATCAACCCTTACCGACATGGGACTGACCGCTCGAAGAGCCGAAGCCCTGTCCAGCACGGCGACATCCACGTGATCAGTCAGCAAACAGAGCAACCCTTCGACCTCGACATTTTTCTCCGGCAAGCGCGCGGGGTTTCTACATGAATGAAGAACGAAAATTCAGACGATTACCCAAAGGCAATGAGTAAGCCGAACGCGATATAGCACAGGCCATTGAAAAGCAGATGGTCAGGCCTCAAGGCATGAGATCGTAAATGAAGCTTGAGATAGCCCGTGGCAAGGACCGTCAACCCCATCCCCCACAAGACTTCTTTTCGTGGAACCCATGGAGTCAACAGCACTCCTAAAGCTGGAAGCAGACTCCCCTGAAACACCATCGCCCCTGTGATATTCCCAAAGGCCAAGGTGTCCCTGCCCCGCCGCGCCCAAATAATACTATTCACTTTTTCCGGCAATTCGGTCGCCACCGGCACGATTAACAACGACAAGGCCAAGGTGGAAAGCCCCAACCAGGCGGCTAAATGCTCCACGCCGTAGACGAAGCCATTGGCTCCTCCAATGATAAACCCAAATCCAAGGACCAATTGCAAAAAGATCGTGGCAAGGCGCTCGGGGATGCGGAGCCTGCTCAAAAAAAGAGGATGATCCGCCTGGGTTCCATGGCCCTGATCAACCAGACCCCGTGAGGCGCGAATGGTCAACAATAAATAGACGACATAACTCAGGGTCAATCCCAAAGCCAACGACACACGCGCCCATCGCCATTCCGGAGGAACAAAGATCGCGAGTGTGGCCAACGTAAAGGCAAAGAGAAACCAATTCAGGTCCCGATGCACGCCGGTGGGCTCTGGACAAAAGGCTTGATGCCACCCACGACGCTGGGCGGCAAATATTCCCATTAAACAGAGCGTGATGGTCGAAAGCATTAACGGAGCGCCTAAAATGGCCCCCACCCCGACATCCTGCCGAACCGATAAATCCCCGCTGGCGGCCAACACCGCCACCACAGGGACCATAGTCTCGGGCAAGGCCGTGCCCACGGCCGCAAACACCGATCCCGTGACCCCCTCGGAAATGTTGAGACGTTCTCCGAGATGTTCGAGCGCATTGGTAAATATTTCTGCGCCGATGAAGATCGCAATGAGCGAAATGAGTAATACCCACAATTCCATAGGATGACGATTCTTTTACAAGCCGTTATCGGTACAATGGCATGCCGGGATCATCAAAGGATCGCCTTGCTCACAGAATGAGGTTACCCTAGACTAGTGCTATGAGTGATGAGATGGGAATCGTCGTGTGTTGTCTGGCCGGACTGCTTGCTTTTCGATTCGGAATCCGGTGGTGGCGCCATCGAAAAGCATCCAAACAAGCCGACGATCTTCTCTCGAAAATTGTGAAAGGCAAAGATGCCTTTCGCCGCTAACACAGGATCCCCGCTCAGGGGCGGGCACAAGCTCAAGCACGTAGGTATCAAACCCAAGCCTGGTTTGGCAACACATGGACCGAGCACTCGACGGTTCTTCGATTCGTGCAAGAGCGCCTCTCTCCGTTTTCTCCTAGCCTTCCCATGATGCGTCACGCCTCACAACGAGCCCAAATTCATTGGCACCGCGGCAATCTCACCGCATGGTCGGAGACGAATGAGGGCTGACCAACACGTTCAGCCAATGCGGCAAGGCCGTGCTCCTGCGGCAAGCGGTCTCAATAACGCCAGCGAACATTTTATCAAACGTGGGCAAGAACACAGCGAAGCCGCAGTGCTCCGCCTCTTAGCCGATATTTACAAAACCAGAGGAGACCACGTGTCCATGTTGCGACGTCTGGAGCGAGCCTCCACATTGACCGGCGGTCTCAACTCCAGGAAATCGACAACGGCTCACCCTGATCCACGCACGGGGAAAAGAGGCTCAGGTCTCGTCCACACCACCGCAGGCATTCACCATCTTTAAAAATCAAAGGTCAGTTGAATAGAGCCGCTCCCCTTGAGGGGTTGAGGTCGAACCGTCTCTTGAGGAGTACGCATCAGGGAAGGAGTCCCGGAAATTTCCTGAAGAAGCCCCCGACACCATCCACAGCGATGGCGTTTCGTCGAGAGGGTGTTGCGTTGGCGATGATACACATGCCCACACCGCACACAACGCCACGTAAACTTCGCGATGGCTTCCTCACCCAGCGTATGATAAATCGTGATTTCCAGGCCATCGGCATTCATCAGGGCCATGATTCGTCGAAATTCCCGCCCATGTGAAGGGCACCATTTCTTCACGTCAAATTGCCATTGATGAATCATCTCATGGGCCAGGATGGTCCGAATGTCAGCCAACGGTCGGCCGCGAAGGAGCGGGACCGAAAGACGAATGACCCGTCCCTTGCCATGCCGTTCTTCCGGAGCCACGCGAGAAGTACGTGGGCCCGTTTGGCTCAGAAAAAGGCCGGCCGACGACGTCAGACGGGTACTCCATTGAATCTCAATGGCCGGCAATCGCTGCTGAAAATAGGAAGCGTTCAATGCTTGCCAGATCGACCGGAGTCCTTCGGCAGAAAGGGGAACGTCGAGTGGAGCGTGAAACGCCATGTTCCTCACAACACATCCTCATGGAGTATGGAGCGACACTATGGTACCATGCGCACTTTCTGAGAGAAAGAAACGCCATGGCTCTCGAAACAGCGGCAAAACAACATCTACCGGCCGATGAAGCCTTCATGCGTGAAGCGCTGCTGGAAGCGGAACAAGCCGCTTCTGACGGCGACGTACCTGTAGGAGCGATACTCGTGCGTGATCATACCATCATTGCCAGGGGACGAAACACCAGAGAACGCAAACAAGACCCAACCGCCCATGCCGAACTCATCGTGATTCAGGAAGCCGCCGAGAGGTTGCAATCTTGGCGATTAACTGGCACAACCATGTACGTGACGCTGGAACCCTGTCTCATGTGTACCGGCGCCATGCTTCAAGCTCGGATTCCTCGCTTGGTCTTCAGCACCTGGGACCCCAAAGCCGGGGCATGCGGTTCCCTGTTCGCTCTCCATGAGGATACCCGCTTGAATCACCGCACAGCCGTCACACAGGGCATATTGGAAAACGAGTCTCGTGGCCTTCTTCAACAGTTCTTTCAACAACTCAGGCACAACCAGCCCCTCACCATGAACTGAGAGATCTCACCTGGAATGTGTATGCGGAGAGGTGCGAGAGTGGCCGAATCGGGCGGTCTCGAAAACCGTTGACCGGCAACGGTCCGTGGGTTCGAATCCCACCCTCTCCGCCATCATGTCAAAAACCGTGCGCCTAAGAGTGGAACGACAGCCTCTCGCAACCGCATTTCGACTTCATTATTCTTTTGAAACCAGTCCAAGATGACAAAGCCCGGCAAGGCCTCGTGTCGTGTGTTGGCCTTTCGGGATGGTACTGACCTGCGTGTGAGATTCACTCCATTCGCCGGGGTTGAGCGTCACTCCTTCCGTGGTGGCGACTCCCACGTCACGGAACCATTGATCGTCGCGTGAAAAGACGTGATGCCGCAGGTACTAGAGGCAAACGGCGATCATAACAAGGTGACCGGCGGCGAACACCAGGATGGCACCGTCAACTCCGAGCCCCCGGTCCCGGACGAGAAATAGGAGCGCAAACACATTCACCGCGACTCGGAGCAGAGAGAAGGTCTCGAGGCGACCAAAGCGCCTGAGCGCGGCCGAGAGAACCATGAGCGGGATCAGGGTGAGCACCAGATGGAAGGCGCGCGTCTCCGCCTTTTGAAAGAATGCGATATCGCTGTGGATCAGCAGGACTGCCAGTGCGATGGTCAAACCTCAGCAGACGAGACCGACGGTTATGGCTGAGGACACGTCCTGCGAAACGCTTGTTTATCGCGCCGAGACGAAATACTGCGCGCCCTGCTAGGCTCAGGGAGTGAAGAGCAGGCCAAGCAGGGTCGCGAACAGGATAGCGACATCCTGTCCGCCAGTCGTGTCCGGGGTCCTCACAGCGACTCTCTTGTTCCTGGCTTCGATTGGAGCATGCTGCCCCAGGCTGCCCTAACCCCGCCGGGCCGGCAGGAAGAAGCCGAGGCCCCAGCTCAGGTGCATGGTCGGCAGCACCAGGGGCAGGAGGACAGCCGCCGCATCCCGGCGCCGAATACCCACAGCCGCCGCCCCGGTCACGAGAGCCAGCATGTAGGCGAGCGACACCGCAACTCCCCCCGTGTTTCCAGCCACGGCTAGGAATGCCGAGGCGGTCAAGCCCAGGACCAGCAGCGGGGCGGACACATGTCGAGGCCGCAGCGATCGCGGATGTCGTCGCAGCACCACCCGCTTCCATCGGCCATAGTCGAAATATTGCCGGGCGAGCAACCGCAACCGGCCGCGCGGCCGGTAAGTGACCACGAGCTCGGGATCAAACCACACCGTTCCCCCGCGTTCCCGCAGCCGCCAGTTGAGTTCATAGTCCTGATTGCGGACCAGAGTAGCGTCGTATCCCCCCACCTCCTCCAGCACCTCGCGCCGGAACGCGCCCAGGTAGACGGTGTCGACCGGTCCCTCAACGCCGCCCAACCGATAGCGGGCGTCCCCGGCTCCAAGTGGCGTGGTCATCGCCAGCGCCACAGCCCGCTCGAAGAAGGTGGTGCCGACCGGCTGTTGCCGGCCGCTGACATTGGCCGCCCCCGTCCTCTGAAGCGTCTCGACCGCACGGCGGACATAGCCGGGCGGGAACGTGGTATGGGCGTCGCAGCGCATGATGATCTCGCTGCTCGAGGCCCGAAGCGCCGCATTAATTCCAGCCCCGGTGACCTGTTCCGGATTGGGGACCACCCGCACCGTCGGGTGGGACCGCCGGATAAGCTCGGCCATACCCGGGGTGTCGGCACCATCGGCCACGATCACCTCCACCGCCCCCGCGTACTCCTGGGTCAGCACCGAGTCGAGCGCCTCTGCAATGCTCGCCTCCGCATTGCGGGCTGGGATGAGCACCGATACCGAAGGAAAACGAGTCAAGGAAACACCCCCTTTCTCTGCATCCGGACACACTGCTCCCTTTTTGCGCAACTGAGACCTCATCCCTGAATTTATCAGGGGGGGGCCATACTCATATGGTGGCATACAGTCAGAGAATCCAGATCTGTGTCGGGCATAGTTGGTCCCTGGCATTTGTGTTTCTGCAACAATGTGATAATCGTATCTCCCAACCACGCGTTCTGTTCTACCCGGAAAAATGGGATTATAGACCAAAGGCGAAACCCTAAAGCAACTTCACCCCTTCGCAGACTGTCTGGACGGTCTGTGCATAAGCACCGACTTCACCATCTGTTCGTGGGTCGCGCGCCGTCGGCTTTGCAGGTCTCCAGCTTCTCCGATGCGACAAACCTTCCCGCCAGTTTCCTAAGGCCTGCTTCCATCAACATCCATTTGATCCCACCAGAACCTGAAAAATGGGCGGCGCTTTTCGCAAAAATATACTATAATTATGAACAAATTCGCAATGTGACGGTGCCCGTATAGTCATCATGCCGGTTCTCTTCATCAAGCCCTCGCCGCCTCGTTTCGGAGACAGAGCAGGGAGAGGACCGGCATGTCCACGGATTTGAATGCCGTTGGAGCCGACAGCCGGCCGACCCACGCCGGAAACCCGGCAGCGGGTGATTGAATGCCAACGGAATGGCCGTCAAGTGTTTCCTGAATCGCTATCAAACTCAGCCTGATTTTGGAAATCCACCCCAGCCGGCATACCCTACAAACCTGCACACCAATCCTCCAACGTTTGGGTAAACTAAGTGATGGTAAGCATCTGATTCCTCCGTTACACATAGCACTCTTTCTACCGACCCTGCGCGGCCGCGACGCGGAGCGACTCATGATAGAGATTGCGGACTGGCTGACCGCGGGCATGCCGTTGATCTGCTGGTCACGCACGGGGCGGCCCGTACTGGAATGCCATCCTGCAGGACGTTCGACTGATCAACCTTGGCGCCGGTAAAGACAGTAGTCACTTTGCTTCCTGGAAGAACATTATCTGCCTGCCCTGGCTGGTCAAGTACTTCTGGTTCGAGCAGCCCCACGCCCTTCTTTCGAGCATGAACCCCGCCAATGTGACGACGCTGCTGGCAAAGCGGTTCTTCTGCAGGAACTTGCGGCTGATCATACTGGGACAGGGGGCGGAGCGTCGCAAGCTTGGTCAGCATCGTGGCTTACTTAGTTGCATACCTGAGCGACGATCGCATCATTTCGCTGGCCGAAAAAGTTGATAAAACCGTGGATCTGCCAAAGGCGAGAGAGCCGGCTACGGATTTACAGGGCGGCGACTAGGTATATGGAAGATGAGCCTCGAAAAAATCAGGAATCGCCCATCGTCGGGAACAGCATAGGCACCCCTCCAGTGTGGAAGGCAACCCCATCGCCGCTGCCCGCAGACCCTCGGGCCTTCACAAGCTGTACCTGCTGTTGGCTGGCGAAGCAGACAGTGTCCCGTTATCATTATATTTGTTGTTTCTCTACGAGAAATCGAGTTGACGGTATAGGATGCCAAAAATTCCAGGCGTCAACCATTTGGATGCAAGGCAAGCTTTAGAGAAAACGTGGTTCACATTGCATGCCAGGGCAAGCACGTCATCATGACGGATGGGGTGCGTATTCTGACTATCCCAAGAAACAACCCTTTACATGCCTTACTATGGGGGGGGGGATTGTTAGGGACTCCAGATTAACCACTGAAGAATTCCGCAAGCTTTTGTGATGAGGTCTCCTTCGAGTTCATCATAAGCTTCGGAGGACTAGGCGGCTTCCCCGTCTGAGAGGAGTGAAGTCAGAAAGGTTTGAATCTCATCTAAAAGACGACTGGTTCACACTTGCTTGGGCATCTACACCAGGACACGCAAAGCACCGTCCTCAAATGTCGCAGATTAGGTGACAATACCCAACCCGATTACGCCACAACCCACCCAGGTGACCGGTCAGCGCCGTGCCCAGGGTCCGGAGGATCATCCAGCCCCATAACCCGCTCGGTCATGTATTCGACAATGCACTGAGCCATCGGCTTGTCGATCTGAAGAAGCGAGGTCATGGCCGACCATTTCACGCAGGTCGAACGCCTTCCTGCGCCCGATCTGCGACACCAGACAATCAAATTGTTGTTCAGTTTCTGGAGTAAGTCGAATCGAAGTCGCCATGCACGCGGTTCTCCAGACCATGTGCTTGAGCCAAACAGAACTCAGGAAAAACACATGCGTTGGAATTACTCAATCCGGCGGATTCCTGCACGCCGTTGTTCAGAAACAGAAGGTGGGGAAATGATGCAATGCTCCTGAACCGTATCTAAAATACGATCGGCAAGGAGACGCTTCGGCAATCGTTCGACCTGAATGGGTGTGCTTTGACGAGGGAGGAGGATCACCTGATTGGTCTCGTTGCCGAATGCCGATTGGGCACTTGTAATCCTATTAATCACAAGTAAATCAAGGTCTTTTTGATGCAGTTTTTTGCGGCCATTGGCAAGCAGGTCATCGGACTCTGCCGCAAACCCGACTAATACGTGATGTGTCCGTTTCCGTGATAATAATTGAAGAATATCAGGGGTCCGCTCAAGTTCTAAAGGCTCGCCGGACCACTCGTGTTTTTTGGCTTTTGCAGACGAGGGGTGCCGCGGACGAAAGTCTCCGACCGCCGCCGTCATGATCAACACCGTAGCCCAGGAAAATCGATCTTCCAGGGCCTTGTGCATGGCTTCAGCCGTCACCACCGGCACGCACTCCACGCCTGCAGGCGGAGTCAAGGCCGTCGGTCCGCTGACGAGAATGACGGCTGCCCCCCGTTGGACCGCGGCTTCCGCCATCGCATACCCCATTTTCCCTGAAGAGGCATTGGTCATAAAGCGAACCGCATCAATGGGTTCCCGCGTGGGGCCAGCCGAGACGAGTACCTGCTGTCCTGACCAGTCCTGCCGAAGAGCAAGACGGGAAAGCACCGCCTCGATAATCGCAAGTTCGGCGGGGAACCGTCCTTTTCCGACCAGCCCGGACGCCAGCGGACCTTCCTCCGGTTCCAACACCACGATCCCACGATCCCGCAACATCCGCGTATGCGCGACCACCGCAGGATGATCCCACATTTCTCCATCCATGGCCGGGGCCATCACGATGGGACATCGTGCCGCCAAGACGAGCGTGCCTAACAGATCATCGGCCAACCCCAGGGCACTTTTGGCCAGACAATTCGCCGTCGCCGGTGCCACTAGCACCAAGTCTGCCTCTTCGGTAATCCTCAGATGCGGCATGGGTTCCACATTGGCAAACAGGTCTTGAAGTACCGGCTGGCAGGACAACGTTTCAAAGGTCAACGGTGCCACGAACTGCGTGGCGGATGCCGTCATCACCACTGACACCTGCGCTCCTTGCTGAACAAGCGTCCGCAGGAGCGACGCAGCTTTATAGGCTGCAATGCTGCCCGTGACGCAAAGGACGATTCGCTTGCCTTGTAACGCGTGTTTGCTCATCCTGGTTTCTTCGCGTTCGGCCGTCCTTCCGTCGTCCCTTAACAAACGGTTAGCTGCTCTCAAGTCTGACATCGGCCTCCACGGCAGGTTCCTTCGGCGAATCATCAACGTAGACGCTGAGTTGCCGCTTGATTTCCTTGGCATCTTCATCAGCCTCTGCCAACAAGGCTGGTTCAAATTCGCGTTCCAGGCCTTTCTTAGCTTCACGAAGAGCCTGACGCGCTTCTTCTCCCATCAAATACTCCACATTGTCTCTCAAGACTTCTTCAAGAGCAATGGAGGTTTCTTTTGTAAACTTACTCGTTTGGGATTGCTGGGTCCCCCGCATGAGCTGTTTCGCCCGTTGGGCGGCAACCAACACGACTCGATAGCGAGAATCGAACTTACTGGTTCTATCGTCCGGAAGAAGTGGAAGCGTATCAATCATGATCGAAACTCCTTTCATGAATACACAAACGGTTACGTGGCAATCTCCTTCATCGTCACGTGTTCGACTAACCCATTGTCCACAAGCCATTCAGGGTCCAACCGGTTGGTCTTGACCCGTTCAGCTACAATGATGGACTCTAATTCCTTCGTCGCCTGCAGAAGATCTTCATTCCGAATGAAGTAATGATAGGCTTTGAAATTGACAATTTCATCACTTACTTTATGGAGACGACGCTGGATTTCTTCCGGCGCATCCGAGGCCCGTCGATAGAGCCGTTTTCGAAGGACTTCAAGCGACGGGGGGGCCACAAACACATACACGGCCCCGGCAAAACGTTCCATAATTTGCTTTGCCCCCTGAGCATCGATATCCAACAACACGTCGAACCCTTGATGCAGGAACTCCAACAACGGCTGTTTCGGGGTCCCGTATTGATGACCATACACTTCGGCCCATTCGACAAACGCATCCTCCTGAATCAGGTCTTGAAATTTTGCACCCTCAACAAAACAATACTCGACCCCGTCTTGCTCGCCAAGCCTCGGGCTCCTCGTTGTATAGGACACCGACAACATGGTATTCGGCACTTGGGTCACGATATTTTTGCACAACGTGCTTTTCCCCACACCAGAGGGCCCCGACACGACAACCAATACGCCTTTATCCAGCATCAGACCTGCTTGCTCACCTGACCGCACCATCGCAAGAGGCCCTATTCCACATTTTGCACCTGCTCGCGAATTTTTTCCAGTTCACTCTTGAGTTGAATGACGTGCTTCGAGATACCCGCATCATTAGCCTTGGACCCTATCGTATTCACTTCTCGACACATTTCTTGCAACAAAAAATCCAACTGCCGTCCGACTGGCTCACGGTTTTTCAGCATCTCTTCAAATTGCGTGCTATGGCTCTGGAGCCGGATGAGTTCTTCCGTCACGTCACACCGATCGGCAAAGAGCGCGAATTCCTGGTTGAGCCGTGGCGCTTGATCGCTTGTCGAGCCGACCAACGCTTGCGCGCGCGCCCGCAGGCGTTCCTGAAAGCCTTTGACCACGAGGGGCAGACGGTGCTGTATCGACCGAGACATCTCTCGAACAGACTTCAGCCGTTTCGCGATATCGACCTGGAGGGTTTTCCCCTCTTTCGACCGCATGAGGTCAAGATCCGCCAGCGCACCCGACACGAGCCGCTTCATCACCCGACTCACTTTTTTCTCATCAAGCGGGGTCTCGGCCACCAGGAAAATTTCTCGGAATGAGGCGAAGAGCCCGATCTCAATGTGCCCGTCCAATCGGAAGTCCCTCTGTAAATTTTTGAGTGCCTGATAATACTGACGCACCAGAGGACGATCAAGCGTGACATGTGTGCCACGTTCATTGCCTCTTCTATACGTGACGATAATCTCAATTCTCCCTCGACGACATTTTTGGGCCGCAAGCGCTTTCAGTTCCTCTTCCCATTCAAGCCTCCCTTGAGGCAACCGGAGGACAATTTCCCGAAAGCGATGGTTCACCGATCGCACTTCCGCGACAATGGCGAGCTCCTGATACGCACCTTCCCGTTTTCCAAAACCCGTCATGCTTTTCAACATGGGTGCACTAGCTTTCCTTCCCAATGACAGTCTTGATACAGCACACAGGCGGCACAGTGGGGTTTCCGCGCCACACACACATAGCGGCCATGGAGCAAAATCCGCTGCGAGCCTTCGATCCAGTCTCGTGAAGGCCAGACCGCCTGCAAGTCAAATTCGATTTTGGTCGGGTCGTTGTTCTGTGTGAGGTGCAATCGATTGGCTACACGTTTCACATGAGTATCCACCACAATCGCCGGCACGCCGAAACAAGCCCCTAACATCACATTGGCGGTCTTTCTTCCAATCCCGGGTAACGACGTTAATTCCTCCATGGTCCTCGGCACGATCCCGCCAAACCGCGCTACCAAGGTCTGACTGCACGTGACTAAATGTCGCGCCTTACTTCGATAAAACCCCGTTGATTTGATCAGGGCTTCGAGTCGATGTTGAGACGCACGCGCTAAGGCCTCGGCTCCGGGATAGGTCGCAAACAGCGACGGCGTCACACGATTCACCCTTTCATCCGTACATTGAGCCGACAAGATCGTCGCCACCAGCAATTCAAATGGGTTGGTGTAGCTGAGTTCCACCAACGCATTGGGGCTATGCGTTCGAAGGCGTTCCAGAATCCGACCGGCACGGATTTGCACGGATGGAGGTGATGTTCCACATCTCGTAAGACATCGAACCTTACTCATAGTCCGACGTTCTGCTTCCGGAAGCCGGAGCAACCAAGTCCGATGACGGGTCCACCCTCCAGGCTGCCTCTGCCACCTGTCCGGATCGCACGCTCGATCCCAGGGCATCGGCCAGCACGTCTTGCAGCGGCACCAAGGTCTCTTTCCGGATAGCCGAGACACAAAGGGTCTGAAAGCGCCGTTTGAGAACGTCCACGTCTTCCAGTCGCAATCGATCGCATTTATTCATGACCATTACCCGAGCCACGTGTTGCAACTCAAGTTCTTGCAAGAGTCCTTCGACAATGTGTATTTGCTGATCACGATCCGAAGCGGTGGCATCCACAACATGCACCAGCAAGTCAGCCTGATGTAGCTCGTCGAGTGTCGTGCGAAAGGCCTCCAGGAGATTCTGAGGAAGGTCTCGAATGAAGCCGACGGTGTCGGTCAGAATCACGTTCAGGCCTGAAGGAAGCCTGAGCCGTCGATGGACGGTATCCAAGGTTTCAAACGGCTGATTTTTAGCCGACACCTGGCTCTTGGTTAAGGTGTTCAGTAAAGTGGATTTCCCCGCGTTCGTATAACCCACGATCGACACGACTGGAATCCCGTGGCGAAGACGCGTGGGCCGGTGTTGCTCTCGTTGACGACGCACAGCCTTCAGTTCGCGCTCGAGATGATGAATCCGATCCCGGACTCGTCGCAAGTCGGTTTCAAGTTTGGTTTCACCGGGCCCGCGTGCCCCAATGCCTCCGCCTAAACGGGAGAACGCCTTGCTGGATTGAGACAGCCGCGGCAACAGATATGTGAGTTGTGCGAGTTCCACTTGAATGTTCCCTGCGCGCGAATGCGCTCGGCTTGCAAAAATATCCAGAATCAACTGCGTCCGATCAATGACCTTCAACTCGATCATCTCGGATAACGACCGAATGTGGGTCGGGGTGAGATCTCGATCAAAAATCAACAAATCAGCCCCGCTTTGAAGCGCGTGGATGATCACCTCGGTAATCTTCCCCACCCCCAACACGTACTTGGGATTGATACGAGGTAATCGTTGCACCACGGTGCCGAGCACCTGAATACCCTGCGACATCGCTAATTCCTGACATTCCCGCAGTCGTTCCTCTTGATCGGCCCAACTCCCCGCCGTGACACTGACCAGCAACGCACTGGCTTTGCCATCCGTTCGGCGAAGCGCCGGAGTCGCCTTAGAAATTTCAGCCTCCAGCGATTGCACAAAGTGATCGCATCGAAACTGAAACGTCTGTAAGCTTTGAGGTGCCCAGGTCTCATAGGCCTTCCCTTGCGGGTTGGGCGGCAGCAGGTGGGCTAACGAGATGGAAACCGGTTCTCCCCCATTGCCCACGCCAAGCACCGCCATTAAATCTAAGCGAAGCAGCGCAAGGTCGGTGAGATCATCTTTGGTGAACGGTTGATTCTTGAGATGGGTATGCACAAACCGAACGCCTCGCAATAACCGTGGCCCCGACCGACTCCGCGCCAGTTCAGGGATCACCAACTGACGGTCCGTTCCAATGATGACACATTCAATGATTCCCCGTCGATTGATCAGCAGCCCGATTTGCCGTCGAATTTCATACGACAATTCCGTACAGGAGCGAGCCAACTCTGGAGAAATGACCTTCTCGACTGGCACGCGCCGGCGATACAACCGTTCAAGCCGCGTAACCTGGCTGGGCTTCAACCCCATCAGATGTCCGATGGCACGTGGAATAGAGGGATCCTTTCGATTGTGCCGACCTACTACGTCGTCACGCCTGAAACATTCCTGGGCGGCATGGCCTCGATAGCCAGACGGGGCTGGGCATCCAGGTCCCACGAAGACCACTGCTGTCGTTGGTGGGCCCACCACCCGGCAGCAGCCACCATCGCGGCATTATCCGTGCAAAAATGCATTCGCGGCAATGCAAGACGAATCCTTTCCTTTTCCGCGCGAGCGTGCAAAACCGCTCGCAAGCGAGAGTTCGCGCAGACCCCTCCGACCACCGCCAAGCCGGCAACATGAGAACGACGCACCGCACGAAATGATTTTTCAACCAACACGTCCACAATGGCTTCCTGATACCCTGAGGCAATATGCGCCGGCGAAGGCGACGCCTTGCGTGATTGTTGATCTTTCAAATAATACAACAATGAGGTTTTCAGTCCACTGAAACTAAAATTGAACCCTCCCCGATTCAAATACGGACGCGGGAAACGGACGACCGACGGATCCCCAGCTTGAGCCAGACGATCAAGCGCGGGGCCACCGGGGTAGGAAAGTCCCAGCATCTTGGCGCCTTTATCAAACGCTTCGCCTGCAGCATCATCAAGGGTCTTTCCAAGGAGTTCATATTCGCCACGTTGGGGGACGAGATACAAATGCGTATGGCCCCCGGAAACCACGAGGACGATACATGGGGTCACAAAATCAGGATATTCCAGCCACGCAGAGGCGATATGGCCTTCCAAATGATGCACGCCAATGTAAGGCACGCCTAAGGCATACGCAAGGGCTTTCCCAAAACTCACCCCGACAACCAGCGCACCGGCAAGCCCAGGCCCTCGCGTCACCGCAATCGCCTGAAGATCGGACCAACGGACACCTGCCTGATCAAGAGCCGCTTGCGTCACCCCTTCAATCCGTTCCAGGTGTTTTCTCGAGGCCAACTCCGGCACCACTCCGCCGAAACGGCTATGCACCTGGTGTTGAGAAGCCACAAGACTCGACAACAGACATCCTTGGAGTGATAACACCGCAGCAGCCGTTTCGTCACAAGACGTTTCGATTCCCAAGAGACTTGGGGGTTGCAAGCAAGATGGAGGACTTGTGGGGTCTTGGCCGTTTCGACGCATCACTGGGGGAAGGTTGTCATAAAAAACAACGACTCTCGCCACATGGGGTAACGAGAGTCGTCTCTCAAGGGAAGGGGAACAAGCTGTGAATGACGGTCGTCTTACCGTAACCGAGGCATCGTCGAATGTTCAGACACTCGCCATCGCCTCTTCTTCAACAAAAATAGGAGCGTTATCTCGAAGCACGACTTTAATTTTCTTAGTCTCCTTGAAGCGCCCTCGAATGAGTTCATCGGACAAGGGATCACCCAGAAGCTTTTGTATGGTTCGTCTCATGGGCCTGGCCCCGTACTGCGGTTGATACCCTTGTGCAATCAGCCATTGCTTGACGTCGTCGCCGATCTCTAACTGGACGTCACGCTCCGCCAATCGGTCGTTCAACTCGCGGATCAAAATATCGACAATGTTCAGCAGATGCTCTTTTTCCAACGAATGGAAGACCACAAAATCATCGATCCGATTCAAAAATTCCGGACTGAAACTCCGTTTCAATTCATCCAACACATCATTCTTCATTCGCTGCCGAGTTTCAGCCTCTTCGACCTTTTGGAACCCAAGAGACACACCCTTCTGAATAAGCTTTGTTCCGAGATTGGACGTCATCACGAGAATAGCATTTTTGAAATCAACTTTCCGCCCCAGGCTATCCGTGAGCAGTCCATCATCCAAGACCTGTAAGAGGACATTGAAGATATCCGGATGGGCTTTTTCAATTTCATCGAACAACACCACCGAATAGGGACGCCGCCGCACTTTCTCGGTCAACTGCCCGCCCTCTTCATAGCCGACGTACCCCGGAGGGGCACCGAATAACCGAGAACTCGTAAATTTCTCCTGGTATTCAGACATATCGATTCGAATCAAGGCATCTTCGGTATTAAACAAGAACTCCGCCAAGGCCCGGGCCAACTCGGTTTTCCCGACACCCGTCGGTCCTAGAAAGATAAAGGAGCCGATCGGCTTACGCGACTCTTTGAGACCGGCTCGTGAACGACGAATGGCGCGGCAGACAGCCGAAATGGCTTCTTCTTGCCCCACGATACGTTTGTGGAGGAAGTCTTCCATGTGAAGTAGTTTTTCAGACTCTTCCTCCTCGAGTTTAAAGAGCGGAATGCCCGTGATCTTGGACACCACAAAACTGACTTCCTCGGCCCCAATGACAGGCTTGTGCTGCTCTTGGTTCTTCTTCCAATCACGCTTGGCATCCTCCAACAGTTTACGCAGTCGTTCTTCTTCTTCCCGGAATTGCACGGCATCTTCAAAGCTTTGCAACCCAATGGCGAGTTCTTTTTCGTGTGCCACGCGCTTGAGTTCCTGTTCCAACGATTTCAACTCCGGAGGCAGTGAATACGATTGCAACTTGGCTCGCGACCCTGTCTCATCAATCAAATCAATCGCCTTATCAGGCAGAAACCGATCCGTGATGTAGCGATCAGTCAATTTCACGGCTTCCACCACTGCATCATCCGAAATTTCCACGCCGTGATGCTCTTCATAGCGGTCCCTCAAGCCTTGAATAATCTTCACGGTTTCTTCCACGGAAGGCGGATTCACGTAAATAGGCTGGAACCGCCGTTTCAAGGCGCCGTCTTTCTCAATATGCTTTCGGTATTCATCCATGGTGGTCGCCCCGATACAGTGAATCTCGCCTCGAGACAACGCCGGCTTGAGCATATTGGCGGCATCGATCGACCCTTCAGCCGCCCCAGCCCCAACTAAGGTATGCAGCTCATCAATGAACAAGATAACGTTGCCGGCCTGAACAATTTCCTTCATGACCACCTTTAGCCGTTCCTCAAATTGCCCTCGATACTTCGTGCCGGCAACCAGAGACCCCAGGTCCAACGCAATCACCCGCCGGTTCAAGAGATTATCAGGAACATCCATCGAGATGATTCGTTGGGCTAACCCTTCAACGATCGCGGTTTTACCCACCCCGGATTCGCCGATCAAGGCCGGATTATTTTTAGAACGACGGCTCAAAATCTGCAGGACCCGTTCGATTTCATCTCCGCGGCCGATGACGGGATCCAACATGGAATCTTGGGCCAGTTGCGTTAGGTCTCTGCCGAATTCATCGAGCGCTGGGGTACTGCTTTTCTTCTCCCGCTCCCGTGTTCCCGATTTCCGCAAGAAGGTCACGGTCAATTGACGAGCCGTGAGCAGATTGCCGCCTAAACTGCGAAGCACCTTTCCGCCGATCCCTTCCTCTTCTCGCAACAACCCCAACAGGAGATGTTCACTCCCGATATGATTATGTCCAAGAAGCCGAGCCTCTTCGACACCGTATTCAATAACCTTCTTGACACGGGGGCTAAAGGGAATTTCCCCGAAGGTGATGGTCGTCCCACCACTGGGCAAACTGCGTTCAACTTCTAAACGAATCTGCTCGGGAGACAACCCCATTTTTTTAATGATCATGAGGGCAATGCCATCGGACTCACGGAGAATAGCCAGCACTAAATGCTCCGTGCCCAGATAGTCATTCTGATGGCGTTCAGCCTCTTCGCGGGCCAGAATTATAATCTTACGACCTCTGTCCGTGAATCGCTCGAACATTTTCTCTCCTTCTAAGGTAAAGAGATGCACCCTTTACGAGTTAGGTCAATCCCATCGGCAAACGATATTTAGTGTATCCATCCAATCAGAAACCTGTCAAGGCACGGCCACGACTGAGACTGATAACGTAAGGTTTCATATTCCGACGCCGACGTCAAGAGCGACAGAACGCTCGCAACATTTCTCCGTTGACTCCGGATGTGGTGAACGATACAATTTTTTGTCTATCTCTTCAAAACGGTGCGGGCATGTCTCACAGTTTCAGCTCCCCTTCACTGACCTATCTTTTGCCTACAGGCATGAGTCGCTCTTGACCATCATCGGCATCTTAACCAAGCCCCAATTTCCCGACATTCGCCCCCTCCTCGAGGAACTGCTCGACTGGCTCGAACGGAAACAGAAAACCGTCCTGTTCGGCTCCTCCTCCGGGGAATACTTTTACGAAGGCAAGCAACCGATTGACGAGCAAATTGCCGCTGAGGCCGACCTTGTGCTCGTGCTCGGCGGAGACGGGACGATGTTGCGGGCAGCCCGACTCGTCGAAGAACGATCCATCCCTATTTTAGGGGTCAATTTGGGAGGCTTGGGGTTTCTGACGGAGAGCACGGTAGAAACGATGTACGACTCTCTGGAAAAAGTCTTTGCACAAGAATTTTATGTAGATCACCGTCTACGCCTCCAGGCCCGTATCTGTCACAAAAACGGAGAACAACAACAACGAACGGCATTGAACGACGCGGTCATCAGCAAAGGGACCTCGGGACGAATGATCACCACGAGCATTCAGATAGACACACAATTCGTGACGACGCTCCGAGGCGATGGCTTGATTCTTGCGTCTCCAACCGGGTCCACGGCCTACTCCATGTCTGTCGGCGGCCCGATTTTAGACCCACGTCTCGAAACCATGGTCCTGACGCCCATCAGCCCCCATACCCTCACCCACCGTCCCCTCCTTGTCCCAAGCCAAGTATTGCTTGAGATCCAATTAACCAGCAACGAGGGGGGCACCGTGACATTTGATGGACAAATCGGAATTCCCATGGAGCATGAAGACACGTTACGGATGAACGCCTCACCCCACAGAACACGCCTCATCCGCTTTCCTGACCGGACGTACTATGATGTCTTACGGAATAAACTGAAATGGGGCGATGACTGAGTTTCCAACGATCACGGCTGGCATTCAGGACATTCGATCCGCTCCTGCTCGGCTCGAAATTCATCGGAAGTCAAAGGGAAGATTTGATTGCACAGCACGCAGGGACGAACTTCAAAAAACGCTTCTCCATCCTCATGAATCTCGCACGGCAGCAACAGGTCCTGCGGATCATAGCCCAGGATTTTTCCATCAGGAAATTTCACGATGGCCAAGCGAACATTGAAATGTTGAAAGACGGCTTCTTTGCCTTTCCGATCCTCACCAGATCCCACGACGCAAACGGGTTGTCCGTGTTTGCGTACACGAAGATCTTTTAAGCTCCGACGGGAATCCATCGCCACCTCAAATTCAATGTCCTCAGGAACCTGTGGGGTTGCCATAATCGTGGGAGGCGCCGTCTCATACAAGAAGGTTACGGACAGGGCTGTCCCGCCAGCTTGTACCACGCACAGAAAAATTCCGTCAAGATAACGAGGAGCCTTCGTGAAAGGAGGAACCGAAGGCACCCATCACCATCTACCAGAAACCAACGGGTTCAACATGTCGGCAAGTCGTGAAGCTCGTTCAGGAAAGCGTACAAGCCTTTACGGCCGTCAACTATTACGAAACACCCTAGTCGAAAACCACACTCACAGCCTTACTGAAAAAGGGCGGGCTCAACGCCTAGGAAGTGCTACGCACGAAAGAAGAGCCGTATGAAACGTCAGGCCTCGCCAAAGCCGACAAGTCCGAAGATGAATTGATCGAACTGATGATTACCTATCCTGCTCCAACGTCCCTTAGTCGAAAAAGACAAAATGGTCATCCTTGCCCTGCCCCCTGAAACGGCGAAGAAACTCTTGGAACGGGAGCGAGCATGACCCTGACGGCGCTTAGCCTTACCGTGTTTGGTCTTCCGCCCCGTGGGCTTCAGTGCGAGGGATCGAGGAATCCGCCCTGAGAAATTGGTACGCCTCGATGATGCGCCGCAGTTCGGGTTCGGCGCTACGGTCACCTTTATTAAAATCGGGATGCAGTGTTTTGGCTTTTTGACGAAAGGCCCGGGTGACCGCCACCATCGATCGCCCAAAATCTAGGCCCAAGGCCTGATACGCTTCTTGGTGAGAGCTGATTTCTCCTTGAGAAGCCGTTACCTCACCATTGCCGGCCGCTTTCTTAAAGAAATCAAACAGATTGATTTTTCGCCGTCGTCGCTTGGGACGTTGATAGATTTCGCTATCGAAATCTTCAAAACGATCCTCAATGAATTCCAGGCGGGCTTCCAGGCGTTGAGCATGGGTCAGTTCCTGGACCTCACCCAATTCCTCTTCGATAAGCGTCACCATCCGCTCGATTTCCACCAGACCGGTTTCAACCTTGAAGTAACTTTCAGCGCGTTCCAGCATCATCGTGTCGATGGCAAAATCCAGACTGCGTTCCGATTGTGCTCGTAATTCAACGATCCGGCGACGCATGCCTGAGAAATAGCGAATTCTGGTCCGTTCATCAAAAGGCATAGATATGCCCCCAGGGGATTCGTGTCAGAGTCATCTCCCCGTCAACTCCTTGGCCCGTCA
Organism: Nitrospirales bacterium; assembly: GCA_963422365.1. Taxonomy (GTDB): domain Bacteria; phylum Nitrospirota; class Nitrospiria; order Nitrospirales; family UBA8639; genus Bin75. Next base: position 1,442,794 of record OY729426.1, on the reverse strand, counting down.
GATTTTGGATCGATCCGCATTCTAGCATAACACCTTCCCCTGCCTCCTAACAGGAGAATACCCTGCGTTCTCCTTCTGTCATCCTGAGCAAAACACCAGAGTGGTTATCCTGAACGACGTCAACGATCTGCTTTTTGAGAGATCTCGGTTTTCAACGAGAGACAGTCCCTTCGCTGTCGCTCAGGACAAGCGCTACGCTCAGAATTGTCAATATTCACTCACTCGTTGACAGAGAATGACAGAAGGAGACAGCAGGAAGTGTCGACGAATGAGTGAAGACTAACAAGAATGACCAATAAAAGGCTCAGAGGATGACACCAACACATGCCCGCCGCGTGATTGCCCGCAATTCTTCAGCAATGCTAGAGTAAACCTTTACAAAGGCTGGGCATCCGTTTCGTCCGAGGCCTTAATCATTACACCTTCATCTATGAGGAGGGAGTGCCGTGAGAAGGAGTTTGCTCTGTGTCGCGTTCAGTGCTGGGTTGTGGGTGGGATTTTCCGGAGTGGCCTGGAGCGTGAATCCAACCGGATACGGGCAAGCCGGCGGAGAATATGACATCACGATTTCTCGTGTTCCATCCGGTGCATTAGCCAAAACCAAAAAAGTCAAGCCACCGTTTGAACCGACTCCGGAAATACTGGCGGAGGGCAAAACCATCTTCCTGGGTGTTGGGGGTTGCGTCAGTTGCCATGGACCCGAAGGTAAGGGCGACGGCGCCGCAGCCAAGAACCTTCCGATCCAACCCCGCAACTTCACGAATCCGAAATTTCATACCTTACGAACACCCGGCGAACTGATGTGGGTCCTGAAAAACGGAAGCATGGGCCAATCGAGGCGAGTCCCGGGGACAGGCATGCTGCCGGTGGTCCAACCCAAGGGGTTCATTACAGAAGAGCAAGGCTGGAAGGCGTTATTATACGAGCTGAGCTTGGGGAAAAATCAATAACTTCCGATCACCCAAGGGTTTCGAAGTCCACATCCTCCTCATCTTGTACGGTCTTTCTGTCATCCTGGTTGAGACGGATACCTTCGTTGACATCCCCTAGACCCAGGGTTAGAATTTTCCAGGACTTGGGGAAGCTCACTTGGGTGGGCATAGGGGGGGGGATTGTGCCGAAGCCCAAGGCATAACCCGTCGGTGCGATCATCTCCTCACCCCGTCTCTGTCTTTTCCGTCACATTCATAATCCACGGTGGTCAATAATTTTTCCATGGAAGCGAGGGAACCGCCCTCTCCTCCCGATCATAATGCTGTAGTCTAAGGTTCCCCCCTTGTCTTCCCAATTCGTTCACCTGCACCTGCACACTCAGTACAGCCTACTGGACGGCGCAAATCAACTGCGTCCGCTTCTCAAGCAGGTCCAGGAATTTCAACAACCTGCTCTCGCCATCACGGACCATGGCAACCTCTTTGGAGCAATCGACTTCCATGGAAGGGCCATGGCCCAAGGGGTGAAACCCATCATCGGGTGTGAAGCCTATCTCGCACCCGGCAGTCGGCGACAACGCGAAGGCCTGTTGGCGCATAATGACTATTATCATTTAATTCTCCTAGCTACCAATCTCAGGGGCTACCATAACCTCATCAAGCTGTCGAGCAAGGCCTATCTTGAAGGGTTTTACTACAAACCCCGGATGGATAAAGAGCTCTTGCAAGAACACCACGAGGGCCTCATTGCCTTATCCGGGTGTTTGAGCGGAGAAGTGCCCTATCTTATCGGCCAACAGGATATGGAAAAGGCCTCGCACACGGCCGGACAATACCGCGAGATCTTTGGGAAAGACCACTATTATCTCGAAGTTCAAGCCAACGGGCTCGATCATCAATTGATCGCCAACCGAGGCCTCGTGGACATCCATAAAAAACTCGGCATTCCTTTGGTGGGAACAAACGATTGCCACTACTTGAACAAAGAAGATGCACGTCCGCATGAAATCATGTTGTGCCTGCAAACCGGCAAAACGTTAAGCGACACGAACCGACTGAAGTTCGACACCGACCAACTGTACGTCAAGTCGACGGAAGAGATGGTTGCGGATTTTTCGGAGCTGCCGGAAGCCGTGCTGAACACCTGTCGAATTGCAGAACAATGCAATTTGGACCGGATCGATGGCCCCTTATCGCTCCCTCACTACCAAGTGCCTGAGGGATTCACCCATGAAACCTACCTTGAGAAATTAGCCAAAGAGGGCTTGGCCGAACGCCTGACGCTCCGGCCTTCGAGCCTTCCGCTGGAGGCCTACCATCTGCGCCTTCAAGAAGAATTAGCCGTGCTCACGCATATGGGCTATGCCGGCTATTTCCTTGTGGTATGGGACATTATTAAATTTGCTCGGTTCCGCGGCATCCCGGTGGGACCAGGTCGAGGGTCGGCGGCCGGGAGTTTGATTGCCTATGCCCTCTCCATCACCGATTTGGATCCACTCGCGTACAACTTGCTCTTTGAACGGTTCCTTAATCCCGAACGGGTGAGCATGCCGGATATCGACATGGATTTCTGCATGGATCGCCGGGGAGAAGTCATCAACTATGTGATCGAAAAATACGGCGCCGACCATGTGTGCCAAATCATCACGTTCGGGACATTGGGCGCGAAGGCTGCCATCCGAGACGTAGGGCGCGTGATGGATATGCCCTACGCCGAAGTGGATCGAGTCGCCAAACTCGTGCCGACACAACTCAACATCACCTTGAAAGACGCCTTAGCCCAAGAGTCGCGTCTGCAAGAGTTAGTCGACGGTGATACACGAATGAAGGAACTCATGACGACGGCCCAAGCCCTCGAAGGATTGGCGCGACATGCCTCCACGCATGCGGCGGGGGTGGTGATTTCACAGAAACCCCTGATCGAACACGTGCCGTTGTATAAAACGGCCAATGACGAAATCGTCACGCAATATTCGATGACGGACATCGAAAAAGTGGGCTTGGTGAAGTTTGATTTTCTCGGGCTGAAAACCCTCACCATGATGCATCAGGCCGTGACCATGGTGAACCAACAACGGGCCCCTGAAGAACAGCTCGATATTGAACGGCTTCCGCCGAATGACGCACAGACCTATGCCCTCCTAGCCTCTGGCAAAACCTCAGGGATCTTTCAACTGGAAAGTTCAGGCATGCGCAATTTATTGGTCCGCATTAAACCGGAATGCTTTGAAGATCTCATCGCGATCCTCGCCCTCTATCGGCCCGGGCCCTTGGAAAGCGGCATGGTGGAAGACTTTATCAAACGTAAACACGATCCCTCGAAAATTGCGTACGACCCTCCAGAGTTGGAATCCATTCTCAAAGAAACCCACGGGGTCATCGTCTATCAAGAGCAAGTCATGGCCATTGCCAATCGCATGGCTGGGTTCAGTTTAGGGCAAGCCGATTTGCTCCGTCGGGCCATGGGGAAGAAAAAGCATGATGAGATGGCCAAGCAAAAAGAACGGTTTCTCGACGGGGCCAAGACCAATGGCTTTACGAGAAAGAAAGCAGAAACCATCTTTGACCAAATGGCCTACTTTGCCGGGTATGGATTCAATAAATCCCATTCGGCAGCCTATGCCCTGGTGACGTTCCAAACGGCATACTTGAAAGCCCATCATCCCACTGAATTTATGGCCGCGTTACTCACGAGTGAAATGGGGAATACGGATAAGATGGTAGGCTATTTTACCGAATGTCGTGAACGCGGGATTCCCATCCTCCCCCCTGACGTGAATGAGAGCCAGAAAAACTTTACCATCGTAGAGGGAGGGATTCGATTTGGGCTAGCGGCCATCAAAAACGTCGGAGGCAGTGCAATTGAATCCATCATCACGCGTCGAGAAGCAGAGGAACCCTTCTCGTCTTTTTTCGATTTTTGTTGCCGAATCGATATACAAAAAGTCAACAAGCGCGTGCTGGAAGGCTTGATCAAGGTTGGGGCCTTTGACTCCATGGGGACCAAACGGGCGCAATTGATGGCGGTGATGGAACAAACACTGGATGAAGCCAACGCCCTTCAACAGGAGCGAGCCCTTGGGCAGACTTCATTGTTCGAGGTCTTTGAAGCGGAGACCGCTTCCTCGGACGCACATGCCTTCGCTCGACCGCTTCCCCCGATTGACGAATGGCAGCAAGCCCAAATCCTCCAATTTGAACGAGAACTCACCGGGTTCTATATCACCGCCCATCCGTTGACCCAACACGCCGAAGCCATTCGCTTGCTGTCGACGCATACCACGGCCACCTTACACGAGGCGACCGAAGGCCAAGAAGTCAAAATCTGCGGCGTGATCGGCAGCATCAAAGCCACCACCACCAAAAAAGGCAAGCGGATGGCCTACGTCCAATTGGAAGACCTGCTCGGCTTGGTCGAAGTCATCGTGTTTCCTGAACTCTTTCAAAATTGTTCCGAATTCCTGCATGCGGATACCGTGATCCAAGCGATGGGCACAGTGGATCATATGGATACGGGCGCTCGGCTCAAGGCCACTAAACTGGAGCCCCTGCACGACGTACAAACCAGAACGGTGAAACGGGTCATGGTGCGCCTGACGGAAACGCCGGAAACATGGGACAAGCTGCCCAAACTGCAAGAAGTGTTACACCGTCACCCGGGGCCGGTCCCGATCGCCTTTCAATTCCATCTCGATTCCCAGGTTCGAGCGGAAAGCTCCCCGTTGCGGAATTTAACCGTCTTGCCGAATTCGAACTTGGTGTATGAAGTGGAGCAAATTCTCGGAAAAGAAACCGTCATGTTTCATTGACGTGCACACAAACGAGTCTCCTATGCGTGATTTTTTAGAATTTGAAAAACCGTTGAAAGCGCTTGAGGAACGTCTTGAGAAACTGAGGAAATCGGGATCCGAGACGAAAGCCACACCGCGCCTGATCCGCATTCTCCAAGCCCGGTTAGCTAAGCAAAAGCAGGAAATTTTCGAAAACCTGACGCCCTGGCAGCAAACGCAACTCGCCCGCCATCCCCAACGCCCGTCGATTCTACAATACACGAAACATTTGTGCCGAGACTTTGTAGAACTCCACGGCGACCGAATCTTCGGAGACGACAAAGCCATCGTCGGCGGATTTGCGACGTTCCAGAGCCGGTCCATTTGCGTCATCGGCCATGAAAAAGGACAAAGCTTTCAGGATCGGGTGGAACGAAATTTCGGCATGCCCAATCCTGAAGGCTATCGAAAAGCCCTGCGGCTCATGCAGTTAGCCGAAAAATTCAAACGCCCGATTGTCACGTTTATCGATACCCCAGGGGCGTACCCTGGCGTCGGAGCCGAGGAACGGGGCCAAGCCCGGGCCATTGCCCACAACCTGTTCGTGATGTCTCGACTCAAGGTTCCGGTCGTCGCCCTCATTACCGGAGAAGGGGGAAGCGGTGGGGCGTTGGCTTTAGGGGTAGCGGACAGAATCGTGATGCTGGAACACTCGATCTACTCGGTCATTTCTCCGGAAGGATGCGCAGCGATTCTTTGGAACGATTCAGGCAAGAGGCAAACGGCTGCTGCCGCCTTGAAAATGACGGGCGCGGAATTGCTCAAATTAGGGATTGCCGACGAAGTCATACCCGAACCACTCGGCGGCGCGCATCGCGACATGGAAACCATCTGTCAAGCCGTGGCCCACACCCTCCACACTCAACTGAGCCAGCTTCTCACCATGTCGACGGAACAACTCCTGGAAAACCGATATAAAAAGTTCCGCCAAATGGGCGCTATTGTCAACGTCTAGAAACGCGTAGGTTGGCTCAACATTGTTAGCATCCTGAACAAAGCCGTAGGCTCATAGGTCGCCGACCGACGGGGTGCGTTAAGCATCACGCGTGCTTTCAAGGATTATGCCACAGAGCCCCTTCATGTTCCGGATTAAACTGATGCGTCAATTTAACCTCGTCGCCATCTTTGACTGTCGATTCAAAGGTACTGACTTTCTGGTTCACCGTGACCATCAATTCGCTTTTTCGCAAGAATTCCATTACCTCGCCCAAGGCTTCCTGGTTCCCCTCCAATAATTCCCGCACACTCACCGGCGCGGAAATCTTACATTGAATCTCCGGCTCGTCCACACACGGGAGCAAATTCTGTCCAAACACTCTTATCGTCACCATGGTGAAAATCCTCCTTCTGCAAGACGGAACAGCGGCGGCAACGGACGTCGCCTTCAGTGCTCCCGCCCCGTATGCGATCGACGTTCGGAGTCCCGAGCCTCACCGGTCGATTCGTCCAGAACTTGAGCGATATGCTTCACGGCAGTGTCGGCGGGCAAGCCGTTTTTCAATTGAATCATGCAGGCAGGACAACTCGTCGCCACAATGTCCGCGCCACTCCGTTCAATTGCCTGTCGCTTCCGTTCGAAAATCTTTTGCGCGGCGTCATACTCCTTCACGATGTAGGTTCCCGCACCGCCCGCACAGCGGTCGGCATCTTGCATCTCGACGTAGTCAAGACCCGGGGTCGTCGCCAGCAAGTGCCGAGGCTGTGACGTCACCCCGGCCGCACGCAGGTGACAGGACGAATGGTACGTGACTTTTCGCATCCCCTCCGACTGAGTCGGCGTCGAACGATGAGGGTCCAACTCCAAGACATACTCCGCAATGTGCTTCACGCGTTGCGACACATACTGCGCCTGACGCTCCTCAGGCTCCCCTTGCAAAAGCGTAGCATAATCCTTGAGCGCCAGCGTACAGGACGCACAGCCCGTCACAATCACGTCATAGCCTGCAAGATGGTTGACGTTATAACGAGCCCCTTCCCGGGCCAAGGCACGATGCCCATATGTTTCAATGGGTGTCCCTGAGCAGCGTTGCGGCGGAAGGTCCGGAGTCACGCCGTAGCGCTTCAGCACATTGATCACGGCATCACCCACTCCATCATCAAAGTAATTGGCCGCGCAGCCATGAAAATACGCGACCTTCGGGGAGGAGCCACCTTCCCGTGTTCCGTGACCGCCTTCGTCTCCCTGACAAGCCGTGGGGGGAGACGACACACAGAGCGCGTGATGCCGTTCACGCAACAGCGACGTCACCAGACGCGGCAGTTTCATGTCCCAGGGAAGCCGTGCGCGTTCGGAGAGCCGTGCCAAAAGCGGTCGCAACAGCACTTCGCCGATTTTCCGAATAAGCGGACGATCCCAGAGCGATTGAGTCTTCGCGGCCAGCTTGATCAACCTGCCGAAACGTTCCTGTTGCGCGTGCAGGGCGAAAATTTTCCCGGCGAGGGCATTCGGATGTTCCGCCCGTCGTTGCAAAATCAGTTCGGACACGTCCACATCCGCAGGGCAGATGGTCCGGCATGACTTGCAATTCAAACAGGCTTCCACGACGCGCTTGGAATCCAAATAGCTGTAGTCCGTGGCGGTCACGATTTCATACCATCCCCGAGAGCTCATATCTTCAGATTGAAACACATCGTACACCGGGCAGACTGAATTACATTTCGCACACGTGGCACAGGATTTCCCCAACCGTTCAAAGTCAATGTGTTCGGTAAAGGGGGTCTCACTGATTTTCACGCCGGGATTCAAAATCCCTGCCGGGTCCATCGCGCGTTTGACCTGCACAAAGAGACCATACAACTCTTCGCCGAACATCCGCTTGACCATTTCGGCGCGGATGCGGCCATCCCCGTGTTCCCCGCAAATGGATCCTTGAAACCGATCCAACACCGTGTGATGCACTTCGTAATAACTCTCAACCATACGCTGAAAATCACGCTCATCATTCACGTCCAGCAACGGGACGATGTGGGCATTGCCATTCCCGATATGGCCGAAAATCGCCAACGGGACCCGAGCGTTTCCAAACATGGCACTCAGATATCGCATCAACTCGCCGATTCGGTCTGCCGCCACCACCACGTCATCCACATAGTTAATCGGTTTTCTCTTTGCGTCATACCCATACAACGCGGGATAGAGCGCTTTTCGAGTTTTCCAGATATCTTGCTGTTGTTGGGGATCGATAGCAATGACCGGAGCAGAAGCAAGCCGAGATCGCCGACAGACGTCCTGTAGTTGCGAAATCCCACCGTGCTCTCCTGTTTGATCAAATTCAATGAGCAGCGTTGCGGCGGCATCTTCGGGAATGTGGTACTGCGATCGGCCGATGAGATCCAAGGTCTGGGCATCCAGCACTTCCAAGGCCAGCGGTGACAGTTCTAACAAGGGACGAACCGCGTCCGCCATTTCTTCGAGGTGCAGGAAATGCAGCATGCCGGTCACAGTCGAGCGCGGACGATCAACGAGCCGGATCGTCGCCTCACTGAACACGCCCAACGTGCCTTCACTCCCCACAAATAACTTCGGCAGATCAAAGACCCCTTGCGTGAGACCCTCCGCGAGATCAAAGAGGTTGTAGCCCGCGCTATTTTTACTGACGCGAGGGCGCTTGGCTTGAATGAGATCCACATGGCCCCGCACCAACTGAAAGACCTGCTGAATCCCTGGAAAAGGAGCGAGAGCCAGAGGGCAGTCTCCTCCGTGGACGGCCTCATGGCTGGCATTGAGCCACCCTTCTGCCTCAAGCCTGACTCGCAGGGCCAAGACATTATCCTTGACCGAGCCGTACCGCAGCGTATGCGGCCCTGAGGAATTATTGGCGAGCATCCCTCCCAATTTGCACATCTCGCCACTCGAAGGATCAGGACCGAACATGAGGGCGGTCGAGGCCAATTTGGCATTCAATTCGTTGAGCACAATCCCGGGTTGAATGCGCGCCCATTTCTCCTCGGGGTTCACTTCGAGAATCCGATTAAGACGCGACACGTCCACAATGATACCCGACCCAATAGCCGACCCCGTGAGATTGGTCCCGGCCGCACGCGTGGTCAAAGGGATACCCCGTGTAACGGCATAGTCCATCACCAGATCAATATCCGTTTCATGGTCCGGAAGCACCACCACTTGGGGCGGCATGCGATAGATGCTGGCATCGACCGCATACGCACGTAAGGCAGGAACGTCATCCTTGACCTTGGTCGGATCAAGGAGACGCTTCAGGTCAGTTCCAATGCCTGTCCCCGACGTTTTCAATCGGGGAGTTGACGTTTTATCGGGAAGCACAAGGTCCATGCGTCGTCTACTTTCCGGCCTTCGGGAAGAGCGTTTTGCCCGAAATCGTAGGGCACTATAGTGAGAAAGTCGATGGTTTGGAAAGAGAAGGCAGGCTCCCGTGGCCGTCTCAACCAAACAAACGGACAACACAGGGACTTAGGCAATGGAAGAACCCGGGTAACTGGCAACGGGTTCCCGTGCATCCTGGCCGAGCGCTTCAGCGACCCGATCAGCACCAGTTTTATACTGGCCATTGGGTGCCGATTCTTCTTCAAAAAGCTCGGCATCGTCCCCTTCTCCTAAGGCGGTGAATTCACGAAGTGGCGGCAAATCGCGAAGATCCCGAAGCCCGAATTTTTGAAGGAAGATCTTAGACGTTCCATACAGAATCGGGCGACCGGGGATATCTTTTCGCCCGACGATGCGGATGAGTTTTTGATTGAGCAAGGTCCGCAACACGCTCGAGGTTTCGACCCCGCGAATCTGTTCAATCTCCGCACGCATGGTCGGTTGTTTATAGGCAATGATCGCCAAGGTCTCCAAGGCGGATCGGGACACTTTGAGGGAAGCTTTGATCGTATTGAGCCTGGTAATCCAAGGGGCACAGTCGGGCCGCGTGATCATGACGTAGCCACCGGCCAACTCGACAATCTGGAGACCACGACCTTCCTGATCATAATCATGCTGAAGGGCCTTCACGGCATTATACACCGCCACCTCGGGCGGTCCCGCCAACACCGTGGTGACCTTCTCGAGGAGAAGGGGCTCGCGGGACACGAACAACAGGGCTTCGATGATCCCCTTAAGTTCTTGCTCACTCAATGCTTCGGTAAGGCTTGCGCCTTCACCCTCTGCGCGCTCACCCGAAGAGTCCCCGGCCATAGGCGATAGGGTCGGATCCTGAGCCGATTCCAGTGACTCGGTTATGCCTATCTTGTCAGAGGATGCCATTCCCATTGAAGCCTTCATTGGTCGAATGGTCATCATGATTCGTTGCCTGGAGTGGTTCAACGTCACCTTCAGGTTGCCCCGCGAGAAACATGCGGGTAATCCGAATAGGACCCCAAAAATCCGCCTGAACCATACGGACCAGTTTCATCCGCACAAGTTCCAACAACGCCAAAAAGGTGACGATCACCATCAACCGATCGGTCACACCCTCAAACAATGCGGCAAACGTAATAGTCGGAGTCTCTTCCAGCCGTTCGATCACGACATTGATACGCTCCTGAATCGTCATGGTATCCGGTGTCAGTTCGAGACCGGAAGTGGCGTCGGTCTGCGCCAAGACTTCCTGCAGGACACTCAAGAGATCAAAAACTTGCATGTCGTCGGGAAATACGTCGTGGAGCGGTGGACTCTGTTCGGGCTCCCGTTGGAACATCTGTCGCCACAGTCTTTCTTGATCTGACAGGCGACCGGCGACTTCCTTAAACTGCTGATACTCGACAAGTCGACGCACCAACTCACTTCGAGGATCTCCGCCTTCCTCTTCCTCCAAATCCGGTTCCGTTTCCTGCGGGAGCAGCATTCGAGACTTAATATGAAGCAGGGTGGCGGCCATCACCAAAAAGTCACCGGCAAAAGAGAGATTGAGTTCCTTCATGAGTTGAAGATACTCAAGGTATTGCCGGGTGATCAAGGCAATAGGTATATCATAAATATTGATTTCGTGCTTTCGAATGAGGTGGAGCAAAAGGTCGAGAGGCCCTCTAAAGGCCTCAAGCTTCACTTCGTATGTGGGTTCGGTTAGTTCCATGATACCGTTGGCATCGAGATCGAAAGTGGGGGAAACGGACCACCATCCCAACATACTGCAATGCAGTCTTTTAGTATACCACTTTTAGTGGAGAGAGGCAATAGAAACTTCTATATCTTGTGGATATGTCCTTCCAGTACTTATCAGGATTTTCGCTTCCACACGGCTACCAGCATCAACCCCAGGAGAGCCAGGAGAGCCAGGACGACGAGTAAGAAGAGGAATTCGCGATTCTGGACGCTCGGGCCTCCCTTGCCACCCTGTTCGGGAAGATCGACGCCGGCAATCCGTGGAGGTTTCTCGAAGATGACATTTCGAAAATCGACGGCCCCTCGAAACCGAGCTTCCGTAAAGTCCGCCGCGTTCCGAAACAGGGCTCCGTGAAAATTCGCCGCTCCCTGATAGTCGGTAAATCGAAAATACACTTCCCTGTCAAACCGCGCCTCAGACAAATCCAGCGTTTGATGAAACCGGCTCCCGGAAAAACCCGTGCCCTGAAAAAAGCGGGTGCGCGAAAACCCTGCTTCCTCCGCAAAGGAAACCTCCAAGAATTCCGCGAGGCCGTGAAACCGTGCTCCCGTAAACAAGGCCTTCCCCAGAAATCGGGCCTGATGAAAGCGGGAATGGGTTCCAAAAGCCGTTCGGGTAAAATCGGCATCCCCTACAAACATGGCTCGAATAAAAAAACCCTCATGGCCGATGTGCATCTCGGAAAAATCCGCTCGATCCAAGAAAACCATCCGGGACAAATCCATGGAACGCTGAATGGTGGTTCCCCGCAGACTGACCAGCCCTTGGACCAACACGTACCCGGACCCCATGAGGTTGGTCGCAAGAATACCCTGCACCTCAACGTCTTCAAGAATAAACGGCCCGTGAATGACACGCACCGCAGACACCTGCTCGGCTTCGATCTGTTTGGCGATCGCCAAATGCCGGACCAGCTTCGGCTCGAATGACTGAAGGCTCAACCGGTCCAAGGGGAGGTCGCCCGCAAGCACAACCCCTTTCAAAACCACTCCCTGGCCTTGGTGCAAGGCCGCCAACACGTCATCTGCTGAAACGGCCAGCGCCTGGCGATCCTCATCGCCACAGGATCCTTCCAACTGACGACCCATCACCTGAGGATTCGAACCCTCCTCGACCCGGCAGCCCTCTAAAGACATGGCCGACACCACGACCCAGGCAACCACGCAAAGGAGGCTCACAGACCACATGGACGTTGGCATCACGATCATACAACCCTCTGGTACACGATTCTGGGGCACACGATGCTATGAGACAAAGCCTTGGCCTCGACATTTTTAATCGGGGACCTATCCAAATAGCAGGCATTCCCCGGCACAGCTTGTACGGTGTTGACGACAGGAGAGAGAGGATTCGGAGAAATGGCATTCTCCAGTCGAGGACGACCCAGCCTCAGGCTTGCGCCTTCGGATTTTTCAAGGTGAGGTAAAAGTCTTTGACTTCTCGATCGGAATGGCTGAGTCGTTCCTCAACTTCCTCAACCGTTTGGGGAGGAGGCACAACCACTTTTTCACCCTCTTGCCAATTGACCGGTGTCGCACAGGAAAAATTGTCAGCCGTTTGAAGCGCCGTGACCAACCTGAAGACTTCGTCCACATTCCGCCCGACGTTCATAGGGTAGTAGATCAAGGCCCGAATCACGCGTTTGGGGTCAATCACAAACAACGTACGGACTGTTGCGGTTGCACTGGCCTCTGGATGGAGCATGCCATAGAGTTGAGCAACCCGCATCTCGACATCCGCCACTAGGGGATAGGGAATCGTTGCGCCCAGTTTCTCTTTGATATTCGCGAGCCAAGCCAAATGGGCATGGATGCTATCCACACTGACCCCAAGCAACTTGACGTTTTTTTTTCTAAAGTCCTCGTGCCGACGGGCAAATTCCACCAATTCCGTGGTGCACACGGGTGTAAAATCGGCAGGATGGGAAAAAAAGACGACCCAATCCTGCTCTTGCCAGGCGCTGAATTCAAAAGCTTGAGACAAGGTGGTCACCGCATAAAAATCAGGGGCATTCTCTCCAATTCGTGGCAAGTTTGCAGCTTCAGACATTCAATTCTCCTTTACAGAATTCGTTCAATGCACCAGAGAGAAGGATCGCGCTCCGCAGTCCCTTTACCACCCACGCGGCAAACCGTCATCGTCCAACCCCACCTCTGTTTCTCTGAAATATTTCTCGGCTTCCAACTCCTCGGACAAATCTTCCGTCAGATCATCATCGCGGTCTTCGGCAAGGGTGCCGAATCCTGCGTCGTCGTCAAAGTCCTGAGACACGTCCCTGGACATGTCCTCGTCCAGATCAGAAGAAAACTCTTCGTCCGGCTTATCCTCGAATCCGGACAAATCCGATTCGAGTGAGTCAAGAACCACGTCCGCAGCCACGGCTTGAGAGACCTTCTCCATTTTCCCAGGGGATGAACTCACCACCGGCGTCACGGCCTTCGTTTCAGGTTTGTGGGCAGGCCCGGCAACGGGGGCTTTTTTCTTGACAACCTTGTTGGAACTCACCGCAACTTTCTTCTGCGCTTTCCCTTTGACGGCTGCAGGATGTTTTTGCACGGACTTCACCACCGCTTTCTTCTTGACGCCCTTCTTTCCCGCCGTGTTTTTCGCCGTCTTCTTTTTCAGCAGCGCCTCGGTGGCGGCCGTTGCTTTCTTGGACTTTTTCGCTGGTACCGCCTTTTGGATCTTCTCTGCTGCCTTCTTCAGTTTCGATTGGGCTGAGGAAGCCGTCGCCTTGGGCTTCGACACCTTGGGCTTGGCGTTGGATGCGGACCGCACCGCCTTCTTCCCCTTGGCTTTGGATTTTTTCTGGGCTCTCTTTGCCATTGTCCTGTACCTCCCGATTTTGTATGGCGTAAGGATAGATGCCTAAAAGCCCGAGACCGAAACGCCCCCATCTATCACGGACGAGGATCAAGTTTCAACCAGCAACTTTCCCACCTGCTGAATATGCCTCCTATCTGGCATTCTCCAACAAACCCCGTTACAGTGTTTTCAAGCAGGATGAGAGAATGATGTCCCCGACCACAGCCGAGCCCAAACCATCCCACACGCGCTGGACCATCCTGGCTCTCCTGCTTGGAATTAGCATTATTACGTATATAGACAGGGTCAATATTTCGGTCACGGCACGGCAGATGATCCCGGCCCTGTGGCTCACCAATGTTCAAATGGGGCAGATTTTTTCAGCGTTTGTCTTGGGCTATGCCCTGTTTCAGATTCCTGGAGGCTGGCTGGGAGACCGATGGGGGCCGAGAACGGTCCTGACCCTGGCCGTGGTTTGGTGGTCGCTCTTTACGGCGATGACCGCACTGGCTCCTTCGTCGTTTCTCGCAGGGGTCGTGGGCATTTGTGGATCGCTGATGATCGTGCGATTCTTGATCGGCGTGGGCGAAGCCGCCGCATTGCCGAATTTTAATCGGACCGTGGCCAATTGGTGCGGCCCACATGAGCGAGGACTCGGCATTGCGATTACGATCAGCGGCATCGGTGTCGAGTCCGCGATCACCCCCCCCCCCCCGGTGACGGCTTGGATCATGGTGAATTACGGCTGGCAGACAGCCTTTTATTGGGCTGGAGGTCTTGGCGTACTCATCGCCATATTGTGGTTTTGGTTTGCCATGGACCAGCCGGAATCGCATCCACGGGTCAATGCAAGAGAAGCCGCTCTTATCCGTGGCAACGCGCCCCAGCAGAACGTCCCTGAGGCCCCGACGCCCGTTCCCTGGAAAGCCTTTGCGCAAACCCCAAGCGTGTGGTGACTGGTCTTGAGTTATACCTGTTTCGGGTACGTAGCCTATGTGTATCTGTCATGGTTCTACCTCTACCTCATGGAAGTACGAAACTTCAGCGTTCTACGAGGGGCCTTCTTCGCCGCAAGTCCCTTTATGGCCATGATGATGTTTTGTCCGATCGGCGGCTGGATCACGGACCGCTTGTCCCGACGATTCGGCGTGAATCAAGGACGATCCTGGGTCGGGTCAGGGGGAATGGCCCTGGCAGCCCTCTCAATCATCGGAGGGGCGATGATCGATGAACCCTCCTTGGCCTTGTTATCCTTAGGGGCGGGTTGGCTGTATTTCACCATCGGAGCGTTTTGGAGTTCGACTGTCGACCTCTCCAAGGCCCATGCCGGAACCCTCTCCGGGGTGATGAATACCGGCGCCAACTTTGGCGGCACCCTCTCCCCCACGCTCACACCCTGGATCGCGAACCAATTCGGATGGACCGTCGCACTTGGGGTCGCGGCCGTCCTGGCATTCATGGGTGCATTATGCTGGCTCAGAATCAGACCGACGGATGGCCTGACTCGGCCGGAGAAAACGTAGAAACTTCCGGCCGCAACCACAGGAACACCTTCAATGGTTGGATGGTTGCCGAATGTCCGCCTGCCTTGATACAGTCGGCCGATGAGTGCCCCCCTGACCTTCAAGAGAAAAAATCCCACCGTCGTCATCTCCACCAAGTTCGGAAACCTCACGGTCCAGTTTTACACGGACGTGGCTCCTCGCCACGTGGACAATTTTCTGAACCTCGCCAAAATCGGACTGTATAATGGGACGACCTTTCACCGCGTGGTGCCAGGCTTCATCATTCAAGGCGGCGATCCGCTCAGCAGAGAACCAGATCGTAGTCTACATGGAACCGGTGGCCCCGGTTTCAGCCTGACTCCGGAACCAAGCGACCGGCCGCACCGCCGCGGCACGGTTTCCATGGCCAAAATGCCTCGGAACGACGATCGAACCCGTGACGTCAACGACAATGGGTCTCAGTTTTTTATCTGCGTGGAGGATACGAGCAGCTTGGACCGAACCTACACCGTCTTCGGAAAAGTCAGGAAAGGCATGGAGGTGGTGGATAAGATTGTGGCAGTGGGACGGGATCCCCAGGACAATCCATTAGAACCCGTCACCATGACCGTCCACGTGGTGGAAGAGTAAACCAGACAGCCGACCAACGGGCAGGTTTCTTAAAAAAACGCGGCGCTGGCATAGGTGACGGTAGAGTTGAATTGATCGACGATCTCGCGATCATAGCGCAACACTTCACCTTTTTCCGCCTCAATCAATCGCAAGAGCAGATAAATCGCCGAGAAGCCTAAGACGTGGCGGTGGTCTTGTTCTTTGAGGAGAAATTCGGCAAAGCCTTGGGCATCGACATTTTCCACGTGCTTCAGCATTTCCAGGTCGGTTTGCATGCAGCGGTGGAAAGAAAAATCCGTTGGGGCCGTATTATCACCATAGCGCAAACCTATATGCGCGAGATTCGCACTGGCGATGAGACAAACCTTTTGACCTGACGCGGCAATCGCGTCTTTCAACAGCGCCACAAACTGCTCGATGCGGTCGACGAAATCTTTGAGTTCGGAATCAATGAAACAACCGGGCGAGAACGAAGACAAGACCGGGACAATAGAGATCGCCTGTTGCGTGCCCACGGTTTCCTGAAGAAAGGGTAACTGAAATTCGATGCTGTGTTCCGTTTGATGCCGCAATTCATCAGCGAACAACGCATTCCCACCCTTGGATTGTAAATACTCCATGAGCGGCCGATTGACCGGCACCACCCCCAACGGGGTTTCAAAATCTTTATCCGTCACGGCCACGGGCTCCGTTAACCCGGCATGGGCCGTCCCCAATAGAATATAGACATCCGGCGCTTCCGCCTCCCGCAATGCGTTATACGCCCACGCGTATAACGCACCAGCTTTGTTCACCTCGTAGCTCGGCACGACCAGAGCTTTGATGGGTTTTCTTTGATTGGCCGACGGGTCGCGACCAGGGCCTTCCTTCGAGGCAAAGAACCCTGCAATCTGAGCTTGGAGTTTTTGCGGATCGTCTTCGTAGCTTTTGCCCGCAAATTGGGGCTTCCGCATTGGTGCCTCACGATAGGCTTTGACTGCAGCCGCCTTGGCGGCCTCGTATCGGTCGCCTTCCAGAAACAGCTTTTCATCTAGGTCGGCAATGAGCAGATCGAGCTTGTTCGGCATCAGGAACTCGCCGTATTTTTTCAGATATTCGACGCCGATTTGTTCCAAGGAATGCTCCCCATCCAGAAATTGAAACAGATAGAAAAAGTTGAGGGGAACAATGAGTTTTTCCGCACTCAACCCGGTAGGGTCCCACAAGACGATGTACTGCTCCTCACCCTGTTTCATGGGCGAATACTGGATATTCCGAAGCGCGGGATAGGGTTTCGGATCTTGCTCGGTCATGCACACTCCTGCTTGTACGGCATCATCGATTCATAGTCCGCCTTGGCACGTGAATGTTTGATTATACGAACCAGCTTTGCTGGCTCGCAAGGAAGGCTCGACATCATGCTGTGGCTAAGGCCGGGGTAAGCCTGACAGCTTATTGCTTAGGTGAGCAGACGCCGGTTGCCCGTCAAAATTTTCAATGCGCTTCCACGAAAATCGCCCTCGTCGGTCACTAAGGTAAGACCTTGTCTTTTAGCTGAGTGAGGATGAGGTCATTAAAATCAGCCTTGCCTTTTTGATAGCAATTTAGCAGCGCATCAACATCAAGTGAGGCAAAGCCTCTCAATTCTTGTGCAAGATCTCACAATTCAGTGGCAGGCATCGGAAATGCCCTTGGCAACGGGGCACTTCGTCTGAACGTTTTGAAGGCTTGAGGTCTCTCAGAAGGCAAGCCATGGTAGCCCATCAGGGAAAGGCCGTTCACAAATTCGGAGAGGATGATGGCATCAATAAAAGTTCGGCATCGAATTTCCAAAATGCGCTTATACGCATCAGAATAAAGCCTTGCACGTTTATCGGCAGATCGATACAGGGACCCATCAATGAATACCCAGACATTCGTATCAAAACGCAGCTTGTCTTCTTTACGGAACATGTGCCGCTCAATGGGCAAAGCCCTATCAGACATCCCTGCCCTCTAGCGCGGCCTGCTCGGCTTTCTGAAATCGTTCAGGATCTTTGAAGTATTCCTTTGCCGTGCCAACAACTCGCTTGAGCAAGGCCAGATCTTCGGCCGCCATGTCTTTCACCTGCCGTTTGGCTCGAATCTGATCAGCCGAAAAGGATCCATACAACTGCCCGATAGCGGCATTCAGAAACGCAGAAGTTAAACTCGTCACGTTGTGGAATGAGACGATGACGTTCTGCCCATCACGAAGGGCCATGGCGATGCGGTCATACACCTTCTGCCCATCGTCCGAAGCGACGCAAAGCAAGTTGCCAACAATTTCGAACGGAGAAACTCTAATCTCCTTGCTCATGAAGTGGCCCCTTCTAAAGCGTTAAAAAATGTCTGACTCCTTCAACACCGACGAAAGCGCGGAGGATTGCGTATCTGCCGTGTCGCTTTCAACATTGGCCACGGTACAGGGAAACGGGGCGCTGAGAAGCGCAGTTTGAATATCTGAATTTTCCAA
The DNA here is from genome assembly GCA_963422365.1 of Nitrospirales bacterium. GTDB lineage: Bacteria > Nitrospirota > Nitrospiria > Nitrospirales > UBA8639 > Bin75. The sequence goes on along the minus strand of OY729426.1, from coordinate 1,424,575 downwards.
AGACCAATAGCCGGAATCGGAAACAATCTGAAGACGGCCACTCTTAAGCTTGATGAACTCGCTCAAAAGCTTAAGGCCAAGACCCCCAGGAATTGACCCTCGTTTGGTCGCATTGCCCTTTCTGTGGCCCATACAATCGCTTCATGAGCCCCGCAAAAGTCAAGCCCGCAGTTTTTTTACATTATGACGAATGCTGATGCCTACGTCTGCGACAGAGAAGTCTAGACGGTGTCGCCTGGGGAACAATTGGCCGCAACTGAAAATCCCCCAACTGTGTGCCAGAATAGATCACCGCGTTGCTGAAAATTTCAAATCCGCTTTCGCGGAACCGTTTCACAAAGCCCTGAGTCATCCGAGGGAGTTCCGACCGCCCGACGAATTTCGACTCCGCATAGCTGGTAAAAAATCGATCGTCCTTCACGTCGAAGCGCTGATAAGGAATCGTCGTGCCATAAGTATCCCGAACGGGCATGCGCCCATAATGACCGAGGAAAGCACTTTTGGAAAGAATTGTTCCACCATCAGACCGCAGATTGGTCAAATGAATCGTATTCATGTTATGCCCGATACGATAGAGAATGGCTCCAAACGGCGAGCACATGTCTGCATCAAGCCAGGCGGTGGTCGTCATGTCGATCTCAATCTTAGAAAATCGTTGCTTGCCTACTTCGGCATTTAAGCGGACCAGGGCCTCAAAGCCTGATAGGTATTGGGGGGGCAGGGAACAGCCTGGTAATAGAGGCGTTCGAACCCTGTCACCTCGCCGCTCTGCTGACCCTTGATGAGGATCACCCCCCCTCACCGGTTTCCTCGCACACTTAGTCGGATCGAGGCTCAGTCAAAGTTGCCACTGGATATCAACCTTACGATGCCGGTTGGCACAATCGCGCAGATAAAGGTTGATTAAACGTTGATAAGGCATACCTGACTCCTCAGCCATTTCCTTGAAATACTCAATAACGTCCTCGCTCAGACGGATCGTTACAAGTTTTTTAACTTGGACGCGTAAGGGTTCTTACGGGATTTCATTGTGGAAAAATCATACTCTTTTTTCATGACGAATGACCTCGGTAGTGGTGATATTCTTTTTTCGTGGCTTTTCATGCTGAAATAATGCGAAGTTCTTCACCATCTGTACCTCGCTCACAATAGACGACGACCAGAATACGAGATTGATTCTTCATGCCAAGTAGAATAAACCTGTCTTCTTCAGCGGCACTGTCATCATAGAATTGTATTGCAAACTCGTCGTAGAAGACGGATTGGGCTTCTTCAAAGGAAACTCAGGGCTTTCCTCAGATTGGACTTCGCTTTGTCCTGCTCCCAACTGAACCTAATCGTATATTGTCTGTACATGGCGTGGGATGTCCAGAGCCCTGATTCTTCATCTGCTCCCATACAAACTTCCTATCATCAGAGGTTCAACATCTTGATGACGAGGTCGGGTCGAGGCTCACCAACGTACACGGTCAACGTTTCCCCAACGGGGTCATGAATCCCACGGATGTGGGACATCGTTGCTCTCCTTAAGACAAATGGCACCAAACCGTATGGCGGTCTTCGGGCTTGCCGATCCGTATGAGGGGCGGGTCGATGGTTTTGCAATGATCCATCACGTGCGGGCATCGGGTGTGGAACCGGCAGCCGGGGGGCGGATTCAGCGGAGTCGGCACATCACCCGACAGCAAGATGCGTTCGTGTTTCACCGTGGGATCCGGCAACGGATTAGCGGAAAGCAGGGCTTGGGTATAGGGATGTTTGGCGTTGGAGAATAAGGTGTCGGCCGGAGCCACTTCCGCCAATTTTCCCAAATACATCACGGCGATCCGATCGGCGATATACTGCACCACATTCAGGTCGTGCGTAATGAACAAGTAGGACAAATGATACTCTGCCTGCAGATCCTTGAGCAGATTGATGATCTGCGCCTGAATGGACACATCCAAGGCCGAGACCGCTTCATCGCACACGATCAGCTTCGGGTTCAGCGCCAGGGCGCGCGCAATGCCGATTCGCTGGCGTTGCCCTCCGGAAAATTCATGCGGATAGCGCGAAGAATGATCCGGTCTCAGTCCCACGCGGTCGAGGAGTCGAGACACTCGATCCGTCAAGTCCCGACCTTTTGCCAGGTGATGGACTTTGAACGGCTCGCCCACGATGGAGCCGACGGGCATGCGAGGATTCAGCGAACTATAGGGATCCTGAAACACGATCTGCATCCGGCGGCGCGTGGCCCGCAACGTTTGGGAATCCATGGCAAACAGATTCTCACCTTCAAAAAAAACTTCGCCGCCGGAGGGAGGCTGTAACCGAAGCACCGTTCGGCCCACGGTGGTTTTGCCGCAGCCGGATTCCCCGACTAACCCGAAGGTTTCCCCGGGCGTGATATCGAACGTGACATCATCCACCGCCTTGACCCACGCGGACACGTTCGACAAGAGGCCGCTTCGGACGGGGAAATATTTTTTGAGACGCAAGACATCAAGCAAGGGCTGTCCGTCAGGTGGTTCCATGTTCATTGAACGAGACGCGACCTTCTCCCGGGTTGATGCAACCAGCACACGGCTTCATGGCCCGGCTCGATTTCAATGAGCGGCGGTTCCTCATCGGCGCAACAGTCCAACACTTCCGGACATCGGGTGGAAAAATGGCAGCCCCGGCAATACATCAGGGGCGAAGGAACCGTGCCAGGGATCGATTCGAGCCTAGTTTCGCGTACACCGGGCTTCGGCAACGAACGCAACAACCACGCGTATACGGATGGGACGGCGTGGCAAAGAGCTGAGCCACACTCGCGCGTTCCACGATTCGGCTTGCATACATCACAATAACGTCCTGCGCGAACTGCGCCACGACTCCCAAGTTATGCGTGATCAGCAGAATCGCCATGCCCATGTCGCGTTGCAGATCATTCAGTAATTCCAGGATCTGGGCCTGAATCGTCACATCCAACGCCGTGGTCGGCTCATCGGCGATGAGCAGGTCGGGCTGACACGCCAAGGCCATGGCAATCATCACCCGCTGTTTCATGCCGCCGGACATTTCGTGCGGGTATTGATCGATACGCTTGTCCGGTGAAGGAATATGGACTTTCTCTAACAAGCGAATGACTTCTCGCCGAATGTCCCGTTTGGTCAAGGTCATATGAATTTCCAACACCTCGCCGATCTGATCGCCGATCGTGAAGACCGGATTCAGCGACGTCATGGGTTCCTGAAAGACCATGCCGATGTGATTGCCGCGTATCCGTCGAATGTCCTGATCGGGCAAGGTCAGCAAGTCGGATCCTTTAAACACCACCTGCCCTCCCACCACTTTTCCCGGAAAATCCACCAACTGCATGACCGACAAGGCCGTCACGGATTTCCCGCACCCCGATTCCCCGACAAGTGCCACGGTTTGTCCCGGCTGAATCGAGAAACTGACATCCTCAACGGCTCGAATCTCCCCCTGATCCGAAAAAAAGGACGTCGAGAGGTGCGACACTTCGAGAAGATGAGAGGATGAGGCGTTCACGGTTCAGCGTCTCTGCAGTTTCGGATTGAGGGCTTCACGCAATCCTTCTCCGACTAAGTTAAACGCCAACACCACCACCAGAATCGCCAGGCCCGGAATAAAAAAGAGCCATGGTGCGTCAAAGATAAACCCCTTGCCGTCGGCAAGGATATTGCCCCACGTAGCATACGGCGGTTGCACGCCGAACCCGAGAAAGCTCAAGCCCGATTCGGTCAAGATGGCCGTAGCCACGCCGATGGTGGCCGAGACTAACACGGGCGCGATGGCATTGGGGACCATGTGGGAAAAAATCACACGCCTGTCAGGGGCACCGATCGACGTAGCGGCCACCACGAAATCCTGTTTGCGTAAGGCCAGAAATTCGGCACGGACGAACCGGGCGGTCCCCATCCAACTGGTCAGCCCGATCACAACCATAATGTTATAAATGCTGGGCGGTAAGAGGGCCACCACCGTGAGGATCAAGAAAAAAGTTGGAAAACACAACATCACATCGGTGAACCGCATGATAAGGGTATCGACCGTCACCACGCCGAGATTGAGGTTTCCATAAAACCCGGACAGTCCGCCCAGCACGATGCCGATCGCCAAGGAAATGCCCACGGCGATAAACCCGATGGACAACGACACGAAGGACCCTTGGAGCATTCGCGCGAACACGTCACGGCCCAACTCATCCGTCCCCAACAGATAGATTCCGCCAAACGGTCGATCATGGGCAGGGATCCCGTCGAGCGAGGAGACGGTCAAGGGAGGCAAAAATTTTTCCGGCAGCCGCACGACTTCGGGATCGAACACCACCACCCATTCGGTCAGGACTTTGCCAAACACCGCCGTGAGTAAGAGCAACACCAAGACGTAGGCCCCTGTCAGCGCAAGACGATCCTGTTGAAATAACCGGAGGGACTCCTGCCACGGCGTTTCCGAAGGCGGAAGGTCCTCGACAAGATTCTTCGTTTTTCTTGTCACGTCTGAAACGTTTTCCACGGCTCCCTCATCCGTTGAACCCTCTCCCCTCCTGTCATTCTCCCGAACGCAGGAATCCAGTATTTTTCGTCGCTGCGGCATCGTATGCCGCCTTTTTCGGGCCGCATGAGATGCGCACGCGCCCTACACGTTTCTTTTATGAGTTGTAATGGTCATGCCCGTTCAAAAATTACGTATCCCCTTGAAGCCCGGTTCGAATCCTCGGATCCACCACGGCATACAGAATGTCCGAGAGCAAGGTGCCAGCCAGCGTCAACACCGCGGCAATAAAATTCAAGGTCAGAATCACCGGAAAATCTCTCGCGAGAATGGCCTCATAGCCCAATCGCCCCAAACCAGGCCACGCGAAAATTTGCTCGAAAATGACGGAGCCGCCGATCAAACTCGGCAGCAAAAACCCGAACATGGTCACGAATGGCAACAACGCGTTGCGCAGCGCATGCCGATAGATCACGACATCCTCCGTGGCGCCCTTCGCCCGCGCCGTCCGAACGTAATCCTGCCCCACGACTTCCAGCATCTGGGAGCGGACGTACCGAGAAAGAATCGCCATCCCGCCCAGGGCAGACATCAGCGAAGGAATCACCAGATGCCAGATCCGGTCCATCGTTTGAAAGAGAGGGGGAGCCAGCTCCATCCCAAAGGTTTTCAAGCCGATCACGGGCACACCGAACAGATCGACGACCCAGAGAATCACGATATAGGACAAAAAGAAGCCCGGCACGGAAATGAGGGTATACGCCACAAAGGTCGTCGTGCGGTCATACACCGCTCCACGATGGATCGCCGCCTGAATGCCCAGGGGAAACGCCAGGGTCCACACCAGCAACGTGGCACAGATAAAGAGCGGCAGCGAATTGAGAAACCGCCGCCAGATTTTTCCCAGGACGGGTTGACTGTCCTTAAACGACTTCAGTTCCCCGGACACGAGATCGCGCATCCAATAGGCGTATTGCATATACAAGGGATCGTCGAGGTGAAACGCCGCTCGAATCTTGGCGATATCTTTGGGCTTCATCCTGGGATTCGCCGGATCGACTTCGCTGGGTTCGCCGGGTGCCAGATGAATCACCGAATGCGCCAGGATGGACACGATGAATACCAGCAGGAGCCGTTGGAAAATATTGCGAAGAATAAAGGCTTGCATCCGCGACGAACTCTTCAATTGGAATTCGCGTCTCTTACCATCCAGGCGAGAATTCCAACTTTCGCCATTGATGAAAGTAAAACGTAATATCGCCGCTCGGGATGGGGTAAATTTTTTCATACCGTTCCGATCCGTCATCGGCTTGATGAACCAACACGATCTTTTTATCCAACACCAGGGTTCCCAAAGGAGCGTAAAGAAACGTATACGGCTGTTCCTCCGCAATCAGTCGATGCAAGCGGTGGGTCATGGTCCGTTGCACGTCTCGATCGTACTCCTGCCGAATGCGGACGATCAGGTCGTCCGCGCGGGGATTTCGATACCCGATAAAATTCAATTGCTGCGGCCCGGCCTGACTCGAATGCCACAGTTGATACAAATCGGGATCGATGCCCATGCTCCACCCAAGCACCACGGCATCGAAATCCCCGGTATTCACAAAGTCCTTGAGAAACACCGCCCATTCAAAATAGTGCGTATTGCACTTCACCCCGATTTTTTTCCAGGCGTTCTGCGCGATCGTCATGACGTTTTTTCGAATGGGATTGCCGCTGTTCGTGATGAGATTGAACTCAAAAATCTTTCCATCCTTTTCGAGCCAGCCATCGGCATTGAGGCGCCAGCCTTTGGCTTCCAGCAAGGCCTGCGCCGTCTCGGGATCATAGGGTAAGGGCTCCACGGCCTGATCGTACCACGGGGTATTGCTAGGATAAGGACCGGTGATGCGTTCCCCTTCGCCGTACAACACGTACTGAAGAAAATCTTCGACGTTCATCGCCATGCCCAGCGCCCGGCGCACCGCCGGATCGGCAAACAACGGACGACGATTATTGTAGCCGATATAGGTATAGCCGGACCCCAGACTCGAAAACGACTGGTACGTGGCATCTTCCTTGTACCGCACGACCTGATGCGGTTGGGTCCCATAGTAATCGACCGCGCCGGACCGAAATTCCATTTCCTGCGTCAACAAATCAGGCACGATCCGCATGTAGTAATCCTGATATTCCGCAGGCCCTTCCCAATAGTCGTCATTGCGTCGGAGATGAATGAATTCATCGCTTTGCCACTCGACAAAACGAAACCGCCCACTGCCGATGGGGTGACGGTTAAACCGGCTGTCGCGCATGCCGAACGCCGCCCGGGCGGCGTCGGAGAGGCCGCGGGCGTCCATTTCCTCTCGCATGGCATCGGCATTGAGCAGGTGTTCGGGGAGGATGCCCATAGTCCAGGCGTTGATCGCCGGGGAAAACAGCCGTTTGTACACGACGCGCACCGTATGCACGTCACGCAGTTCAACCGCCTTGATCGGTTCAAAATCGGATGTGCGCGGAGAAAGATTCTTGGGATTCATGATGGCGTCATACGTAAATTTCACATCGCCGGCATCGAACGCATGGCCGTCATGAAACCGCACGCCTGGACGGAGGTGGAAATCAATGATGGGATTATGCTCGGCTACGGGAAACAGCTCCGGCAATTGCGCGAACACCTGGGCTTTGATCGTTGGAGGGACCGCCTCCTGGAAAGTGACAGACGGCTCATACGGAAAACTTTGGAGATAGCGATTGCCGATGATCGGGAGCAACCGTTGAAAAAAGTCCTGATCCACCCGATGCAACGCAAACGCCACCCGCTCAGGACTATCGAAGGTCACCTCCACGTCCCGACGGGTCGGAGTACCGTCCGCATCTTGCGCTTGAACGGAAAGCCTGTGCGTCCTGCGGGCTGCAGGCAACACGCGAAGGGAGTCGATGTTTTCCGCCAACTCGGAAAACGCCGTGTCCTGGAGCGCGGTTCGAATCCGGTTGGTCAGGCTCGTGCCCGTGACATCGGTGCCGTCAGGCAAGCGGGTGGAAGGATTCACGAGTAAATAGGCTGTTTCGGAGATTTTCCAGTCCGTAGCCAACCGTCCCCGAAGGTTCAAGTTTTCGTCTAAATCCAAGAGTCCTTCAAACACATGGCCCACGATATTCGAGCTGGCCGTGTCCGCATTCAAAATCGGGTTGAGAATTTTGGCATCGCCGGAAGACGCTTCGATATACGTCACCAGACGCGCGGGATTACTCATCGCCTGTTTTTCATACGTCGGAACCCAAAAGTAGGACTGCAGCAACAAGAGCGTCAGCAGCAGCGGGGCGAGGAGAAGCCAGCGTTTGACATGCATAAAATGAAGGAAAGCCGTTAAGGGTCGCCCGACGGATCGGCGCGCACCGGCCAAGGGTCAAGTATTATCATAACATGTTTCCCTCTTTAGAATTTGGCATATTCCGCTTGTTGTTCGGCATGATACGAACTGCGCACCAAAGGCCCAGATTCCACGTGCCGAAAGCCCAAAGCCATCCCGTGCCGTCTGAGATCTTCAAATTCCTCGGGCTCGTAATATCGGTGCGCCGCGAGATGGGCTTTGGTGGGCTGCAGATACTGGCCTATCGACACAATTTCACAGCCGATGGTGCGAAGATCGTGCAGGACCGACAGCAGTTCCTCGTTCGTCTCGCCCATCCCAACCATGAGTCCTGATTTCGTACGCGCCCCTTGATCCTTTGCCCAACGAAGCACCTGCAAGGAACGGTCATAGTGTCCCTGCGGCCTGACAACTGGAAACAACCGTGGGACGGTCTCGATATTGTGATTAAAAATTTCCGGGTCCGCCGTCAGAACGGTCCCGACCGATGCCCTGTTTCCTTGAAAATCCGGCACCAACACTTCAATCGTACACATCGGCAGCAGTCGCCGGATGGCATGAATGGTGGCCGCAAAAACAGAGGCGCCGCCATCGTCCAGTTCATCGCGATTCACGGAGGTCAGCACTGCATGCCGCAAGTCCAGATCTCGAACGGCTTCGGCCACCCGTTCCGGTTCCTGCCAATCAACCGAGCCAGGGCGACCCGTTGTCACGGAACAATACTGACACCGTCGCGTACAGACGTCGCCCAAAAGCAAAAACGTCGCGGTACGGTTATTCCAGCATTCCCATTTGTTGGGACATCGCGCTTCCTCACAAATCGTATGAAGCTGTTTTTCTCGAACCAGCGACTGAATGCGTCGATAATGAGGCCCCGTCTCGATCTTGACCTTGAACCACGCCGGCAACCGTTCAGGGCTCATTCCCGAACCTCCAACATTGTCACCCTGAACCCTTTTGTCATTTTGAGTTTGTCGTGGCGACATCCCTGCTCGAGGCAGGGACAGGCCTCATGTCGCCCCGCTCCACGGCTGTCATCCCTGCAGTTTTTAGCGGGGACCCATCTCTTCCCACACGATACCCACTTTCGTAAGGACAAACACAGAAAAAGAAACCATGATTCCCCGTAACATCCAGCGGGAATGACACAGACCTGTGCACGGTTCCGCTCGCAACAGACTCGTGCATTGATCGGCACAGGCAGGTCAAGGAGCCCCTTTCCATGCTGTCCAAATTCACCTTCGTCATTATGCAGAACAGATCACAGATCCTCAAGAAAGGAAACAGTCAAGGCAGGCCTCTCCCTGCGATCGCACAGGATAATGAAATCGGAGATCTCACGTCTTTCATTTCCGAAGTATCGACCATGGCAACTTTGCACAAGAGTTGACCGATAGGTCTATTGGCCGTCTGATTTGCCAGATGAAGAAGACTCTCAATATAGACAACACCGTGAGGCAGCGATTGCGCGAAGAGGCTGTCCGACGGGGGACCACCATGCCAGCCCTCGTGGAAGCAGGACTCAGACGCATTCTTCATGAATACTCGCCGTATGCCACAAAGCCGGATTCGCTTCCGCCGCTGCCGAGTTGGCGCGGTGACGCAATGGTCGATATCTCCAACCGCGAGGATCTGTATTTGGCAATGGGATCGGATGAGATCAATCGGCAATAGACAAGCAAGGAATTGCTGCTCGATACGAACGTTCTTCTCTACGCCGCCAACGAGGTCTCCAAATTTCACGAAGTCTGCAGGCGACGAATCGAGCAATGGCGGCTTGAACCATCGCTGGTGTTTCTCGCAGGGAACCTCTCTTAGCGTTCCTTCTGGTCAGGACCCACCCTGGCGTATTTCGGCCGACATTGAATCCTGGAGACGCTTGGCGCTTTAGCTGAAGAGCCGCATCTTATGCGGCCAAGAGCGGCGACATAAGATGGCGCCCTACACCGCGACGGACCGTCACTCGGCTGTCCTGTCGCAGACGTTGACAGAGTTGCCGGACTTCAGTGGGAACACAACGCATGACCTCCACACCGCGGTGTTGATGCACGAGCACGGTGTTGGCCGGCTCTGCACTCGTGACACCGATTTTCATCGCTTCCCATTCTTTACGGTCGTTGATCCGTTGCACTAGCCAGCCGTACCAACTCGATGGGGTTCAGGCGGTGGATAGCCTTGGCTCCTCGTCAAACCGGAATCAGGTACAGCCGGAATTTTGGGCCAACGTCGTCCTGGCTACACGCGCTCTTTGTGTCTATCAATTTGGTGTCATTGACATAAACATCGTCACCGACTTCCCCCGAGTTTTCGAAGTCCATCGTTGTTGGCGAAATCATGAATACTTACAATTTCAGCCGCTTAAAAATACGTTCCGGAAGCGCGCGCACGATCAGCATGATCGGGCGCCAGACGCGGCGCACGTATACCACGTCACGGCGACGGCGGATCGCTTGGACGACCGCAGCGGCCACCTCCTGGGGCGTGGCGGTCAGCCGCGCCGGCAGGTCCATTCCGTCGGTCATACGGGTGCGCACGAAGCCCGGCTTGACCGTCACCACGTGGATGCCGGAGCGGGCCAGCCGGTTGCGCAGCCCGGACAGGAACGCGGTGAGTCCCGCCTTGGCCGAACCGTACACATAGTTCGACGCGCGCCCGCGTTCGCCCGCCACCGAGCTGACGCCAACCAGGACGCCGCTGCCGCGCTGCTCGAAGAGCTTGGCCAGCGCCCCCATCAGCAGCGCGGGACCGACATAGTTGGTGCACATCACCCGCTCCGCCGCCACGCCGTCTCGCTGGCTCTCCGCTTGGTCGCCGAGCAGTCCGACGACGCACACTGCCACATCGGGCAAGGGGTCGAGCGTATCAAGGAACGAGGCGCCGCCACCGTCCCGGAGCGCGTCCCAGCAATACGATGTCACTGCAGCGCCGGTGCGCACCCAGAGGTCCTGCACTTCCCGCTCGAGTCGCACGGGGTCGCGCGCCGTAAGCTGTAACGCATAGCCGCGGTGCGCCAGTTGGCGCGCGATGGCGCGGCCGATATCAGACGTGGCACCCATCACCAGTGCCGTTTTGTGCTTGTCGCTCATGGCGCGACCTCCCCGCTGCCCACCGGCTCCGTCACCTCGAAGCCACCCTCCCAGATGTTATCGAAACCGCCTTCCACGCGTATGTACTGCCCGGTGCGAAGGCGGCAAGGTCGTAGTCCGGCAATTCCCGCCTCGCCACGCAGATATTTCTCGCGCTGAGACTGTGGTCTCGGAAATCGAAGTCGAGGTTGTCATAGCCGTACTGTTTGTAGCGGTCAGGGAGATCGGTCGCGTCAACCGGGATCGCGTGCAGGAAAAAACGTGCCTGAATGCGATCCTTCCTGCATGACTCCTTTACGTAGATGAGACTGTTCTCGATGAGATACACATCGTAGCCGGAGCGGATGATCGGCCGACTGTCGCCGATAAGCCTCGCCACATAATCGCTCGCCCCTGCCTTTCGGCGAAATACCTCGATGGTTGGCGAAGGAAACTCGAGCGATGGATTGTGGCCATGCAGCGTACGAAATTCCCTTGTGCGGCGATACGGCGAATCTTCGGAGAAATAGAGCTGATCCACGAATTCGAAAATTCTCGACGAAGGATTCAATCGCCAGAACCTGACCCGTAACTCGGGCGGACCCTTGTAATCTCCTTTCAGAACACCGGAATTCAGTATCTTCTTCACCTCGCCGACCGCATATTCGGATACGACAACATACTCGGGGCTCTGCAGGAAATCCGTATAGACCACGCGTTCGAGATCGACCTGCGGATACCGCCATTTGTAAAGTGGATAGGGAACAGCATCCGACTCGTACATGAAACCGATCGTTGCACCGTCCGGGACGTGTTCGGAGATGTAGTGTTCCGCCAGGGAACGGGAGTCCGGATATCGAGCCGCGACGGTTCGCAAGGTATGGATTCCGTTGTAGCCGAAGACAAGGATACAGAAACCGATAATCATCACCCTCCCTTTGCGAACGAGAAGACAGGCTTGCACAGCGGCGTAGCCGGCCAATAGTGCACAAAGTGGCGCAATCAGGATGATATAACGAGGCGGTGTGTTAATGAAAGTAACGCAGCAGAGAATAAAGATCGCTACCGCAATCGCGTAAGGTCTCAATTTACGCCCCGACGCAAACGCAAAACATCCTGCCATACCAATTGCTGTCGCCACGGCTACCGTCGTTCCTAAGGCGTCGGCGATCTTGAGAAGGTTAAGAAGGAGCGGGTAGGGGGTGAATTGTGCCGACAAGAACGCAATTGACTGGAGAAACATATCCGGTTGCACGAGAATTCCCGGGGTCGACAGGAAGAATGCCGAGACCGCAATCCCTCCGATTGCCCACAGGCAGTTGGTAATCGCCGATCTTCCTACGACCTTCACCGGGCTGTTTTCCCGGCGCAACTCCCCAACAACCGCGACTATCAGGACAATGACAGCTATCCCACCAGTATATTTTGTTCCGATCAGAACGCCCAGCGTTACGCCCAGCAACCTCCAGTGATGAAGACAGGACGAGGTCCGCACAAGCAACCAGCAGAACAAAACAAGCCAAAAGGAGCTTGGAACATCCAATGTCGCCCAGGCCGAATTGGCTACATGCATCGTGCTGACCGCCAGCAAAGCGGCAGACAGCAACCCGAAACGATGTCCGTAAATGCTCTTGCCGATCAGGTAGGTGAGCCCGACCGATGCAGTGCCCATCAATACCGAGATCAATCGTCCGATCATGTACGTTACCAAGTACACGTCCATCTCGAGCGCACCAGCGATTTTTACGAACGGCCAACCGAGAATCGCGATGAGGTAGCCATGTCCGGTAGGGTAACGAAAGTCTGTTCTTTCAAGAATGTCGTCGGGGAAGTTGAATGCTTGGTCTATTATCTGGGGTTCGTCCGGGTGGTAGACAGAAACATCGAGAGGCCAGAGCGTAACGCCCCATAGAATGCCATACGCTCGACTTGCAACGCTGAATGCCAGCAAGGCAAGCAATAGCGGGTTTCCTCTGATCAAATTTCCTACCGACCGCACGGATACGCTCCTGCATGCCCCGCATGGCGCTTCCCGCAATGGCGCCGAGACAAACCTACGAGCCTCTTCGACCGCTTCGGACTCGTAAGGTTTCCACTTTCGTAGTAGCTGGTTGGCGCACTCGCGGTGCTCCGCGAAGGTTCGCGCGCCCATCCAGCCCGGTGCGGGAGGCCGCCAACGCCGGGCGGCAAGGCGCACCCACGGCAGGCGCATTGACCCACCACAGCATCGCCGCGATAGTCCCGACGGTGCAGGCAATCGACAGCCACGGCACCGCCTGTTCCGGCGGGATGCCCAATAGTCTCCATATCGCCGCCAACTCCAGCATCCACAGGAAGTTGGTGTAGCCCTCGACGTACTCGCCGGGATTGAAGACTAGGCCGTGGCCTTCCAGCAGGTTGCGGACGTAGCGGAAGCTGATGAAGGCGTCATCGCACAGGAACCATGCGACAACGGCGAGCCATCCAAGCAGAACCAGCCATGGCAGGCAGAGTGAGATCAGGAATACGGGCGACCCTTGCAGCCCGGTCAACCGCCCCGTCATCGTGTTATCAAGGCGACGCATCACGGTGATATTCACCCTGCCAAACGCGCCTCGCCGCCGTGAATTGTCCGGTACGAATACCAGCGATGGCGTAGTCCGGCGCATCGCGCGCCGCCATGCACTTGCCGTCGAAGACGACCCCACGGTCCTTGAAATCGAAGTCCAGGTTATCGTAGCCATACAGCCAGCGCCGCACGGATAAATCAAACCGGCGAGCAGGTATGACGTGCAGGAAGAAGCGCGCCTCGGTGTCTGCCGCCTTACACTGCTCCTTGACGTAGTACAGGCGTCCCTCATGCCGATACACGTCCCACTCCGAGCGGATCAGCGCCTCCCCGGCCACCACCGCCGCATACTCCGCCGCACGAACGACCGGCGGATGGCGGCTCTCCCACACGCGCCCCGCCGCCGTGTACTGCCCGGTGCGGATGGCAGCAATGGCGTAGTCCGGCGCATCGCGCACCGCCATGCACTTGCCGTCGAAGGCGATGCCCTGGTCGTTGAAGTCAAAGTCCAGGTTGTCGTTGCCATACGGCCAGCGCCACACGGATAAATCAAACCGGCGAGCAGGTATGACGTGCAGGAAGAAGGGCGCCTCGGTGTCTGCCGCCTTACACTGCTCCTTGACGTAGTACAGGCGTCCCTCATGCCGATACACGTCCCACTCCGAGCGGATCAGCGCCTCCCCGGCCACCACCGCCGCATACTCCGCCGCACGAACGACCGGCGGATGGCGGCTCTCCCACACGCGCCCCGCCGCCGTGTACTGCCCGGTGCGGATGGCAGCAATGGCGTAGTCCGGCGCATCGCGCACCGCCATGCACTTGCCGTCGAAGACGACCCCACGGTCCTTGAAATCGAAGTCCAGGTTATCGTAGCCATACAGCCAGCGCCGCACGGATAAATCAAATCGGCGAGCAGGCACGAGATGCAGGAAGAAGGGCGCCTCGGTGTCCGCCGCCTTACACTGATCCTTGACGTAGATGAGGCTGTCGTCGACAAGATACACATCATAATTCGAGCGGATGACCGGTTGGCGATCCTTGATCAGCTCCGCCAGGTAATCGCTCGCTGTCATTGACTGAGGCCGCATCGGGGCATCTGGGTTTTGGGGCAACACGGCGGTGGTTACGCATAACCCGGTTTGCGTATTCCTCCACCGCCCCGAGGGGCCGACGAACGCCTTGCCTTCCGACCCATTCCAGGACCACACGATCTCCTCGTCCGATGGGCATTTCCTGGCGAACGCCTGCACTGTCCGGCCGTTCACAATAAGCCCGGCATCACCCGACCGGTAGTCGAAGTGAGGCTCCATTTTCTCCCAGAACCAAGCAGCGGTGTCAAAATTGCCCAGTGGCGCGGCGACCAGACTCGAAACGATACCTCCTTCTTGTTCTTCGTGCGGGCACCTGGAATTGACGCGCTCTCATATATCGACGCATCGATCTTCTTATCGATAGGCTCTATGTTGGCGAAGTGCGTGATGCCGAACTTTTCGAACGGCGATTCGGCGTTTGCATGTTTGTTTTTGTATGTCCATCCTGTTTTCCGACCCGCGTCACGGTACCCGTGCAGATATTCGTACGAGTTGACCAGACCATCGAGATTCACCACCGGAAAACGCGAGAAGTAGCCGAGGACGCCGGCATCCCACGATCCGACCACGCTGCCTTCGGGAAGAGTGCGGTTCATCGCTTGCGCGCTCAAGTAGGAGAATAACTTCCAGATGTTCGGGTTGGCGTGGTCTACGTACCGGAACGGATAAGTGAAATCCGTCTTTACGAACAGTATGGCCGCGCCAACGCCGATGATCCCCCGGCTCAGGAACACGGCGGCGCGGCGCGATCCGGGACTGACAAAGAGAAGAACCAGGCGGACCGCCACGTAACATCCGACAGGAATGAACAGCGCCAGCGTCAGATAGGCCGGGACGAAATACCAAGAGTAGTTCGCGACGGCAGGATGTACGGCAAGCACGGTCTGCGCGAATTTGCCCAGATGGCCCGCCGCCACACCGAACACGCCCACCAGAAAAACCAACAGCAGCCAGTCGTCCCGCCTGCGTGCACGGCGGACAAGCCACCAAAGCAGCGGGAGGAAGGCACAGGACGCCAGCATAACCGCCAGCGCGCCGCCGCTGAACATCCGGATTTCCATGATGTTCAGGAGGTTCCGCGGCAGGCTGTAGCCGCCTTCATATTCCCACCGAACTTGCGACCAGAGGTGTTTGGTCACGCCGCTTACCGGCAGGATGCCGCCGAAGACGAGCCAGTTGTAGGCGAAATAGACCAGGATGCCAGCGAGGGCACCGAGCAATGGAATGACGGCATCGGCCGCCAATACGGAACGGACTTGCTCTCTCCGGGATGCGCCGGACGACCGCTCCCGCCAAGACCATTCGATAACGTACAGCGCGCCGGTGGCCGCCAGGGATATGGCCATGTACTCCAGACGCACCCACGGCAGGGCGAAGGCGACCGTGGCCAGCGCCCAGCGCCAGCGTGCCGGATTGCGCGCGTACAGGCACAGGGTCAGAAACAACAAGCCCAGCATGAACAGCCCCGCGGATGCCTCCATCCCCACCCAGGCGCCGTGATTTCGATATAGCGCCGGCAGCGCGGCGAACAGCAACACCCACGGCAGGCGCGCCAACCGCGCCGCTACGACGATGAAGACAACGCCACCGGCGATCAGCATAATCTCGAACGCCTTGATGGCGAACAGCGCCGCTTCCTTGTCGAACACCCAGTAGAACGGCGTGACAAGCAGCATCCAGACGGGGTGATAGCCGTTGGTGCGGCTGATGCCGCCGTCGAAGGTGGAGAACTTCCCCTCGGCCAGGTTCCAGGCGATCTGAAAGTAGTAGAAAGAGTCGTCGGCATTCACGTCGCGAAGCAGGTTGACGAGGTCGAAGCGGGCGAGCAGGTAGCAGGCGAACCCGGCCCCGTAGGCCAGGATGCCACCGATGAACAGGACGAACAGCGCGTTGCGTAGCCGGGTGGGCATGGTCAAATCCACACGGCGGGCGGCAAACGCACGCGACCGCTTGCCGGTCAGCAGGCGCATGATGGTGCGCCTGATAGCGGAGGTGGCGGTGTGCATCAGCGTCATATTGCCCCTATCCGCCTTGCGCATGCAGACGCGCGACCATGGCATACAGCAGAAGCTCGGATTCGGTGTAGGAGAATTTGGCAAATTCTCTCAGAGGTTCGTCAACCGCGTTATCGCGGACTCGTTGGATATGGAACCCATCGGCGTCGTAGATGTCTCTGTCGCACAATTCCTTGATGATCTCGTCCGTTGACAGATTGGAAAATGCGCTGGCGAAATTCTGATTCGAGAGAGCTTGTAGGTGTTGCGGAAATTCCGCATACGAAATGTCGGTTCGACAATGGAAGCGGTTGCCGAATAACCATCTGCCGCCGCCAATCAATGCCGCGACTAAGAGGCCGATACTCAAGAGAAAACCGCGCCGTTGCATGTTATTGTCTCCTGCTCAGGTAGTCAGCCAGGCGCAGAGACAGGGCTACAATGGTAAGCGTCGGGTTGGCCGCTGCCGCCGACGGGAACAACGAAGACCCCGCAACATACAGATTCTCCATTCCATGTACGCGGCCCTGGGCGTCGGTGACCGAATTGCCCGGATCGTCGCCCATTCGTGTCGATCCCATCATGTGTCCTCCTCCTGCGATGTTGAATTTCTCAGGCCGAATACCCATTCGGCCAAGTCCGGAACGCACCAGCTCCGCGTTGAGATGGTCGCAGGCAGCGCGTATCTCCCGGGGATTGAACTTCAACCCGACATGGGCGACGGGTTGGTTCAGGAAGTCCCGACGACTATCGGACAGCGTGATTCGGTTTTGCCCAAGCGACGCCATTTCGGCCCGAACATGTGTACGCCCGGCAATAGTACGCCTGCTGCGGCCGAGAATATTGTGCGTGGTACTTTCAGTATGGCGTACCTGGAAAGTCGCGGACGCCAAAGAATGTTCGTTGCAGAACTCGGACGACAATGCAATGGCGTGAACGATCTTTGGCGTGTATTTGTCCTTCACCTGTTGGAGCTTCAGTTCATCCAGCACCAAGTCAACGTATTCATACAGATGCGGATGCTCGCAAAAGTACTGCCCAACAGGGAGTGTATTGTCCCTGGGCAGGGAAAGTTGCAGCAAGCGAGCATTCTGGACGCCGCCGGCCGCGAGCGCAATTTTATTTCCGAACGCCTCTGCCGAAGTCGATCGGTTTTCGGATGATTCCAGAATGGCAACACTTGAGGCAGCGTCCCCCCTGATGTTGATTCTCGTTACCGAATGATTGAATAGTACGTCAACATTCGCGTTGCTGCTTACCCATTCGTCGAACGCAACGTTAAAGCGCGTCGGCGGGCTGAAATAGTATGGCCTGTAGACGACATTGGCATTGTCGGGGAAGGGTGTTTCCGGATTTCTGTGGACTGCCTCCGGCACATCCAGGATGTCGGCGGCTTGCGGATAATACGCATAGAGATCGTCATAGGGAAAAGGCCATTCGTCATTCAGGAAGGCGCGTTTTTCCAGAACCTGACACCAGCCATTCCAAACGATGGAGGTGCCGCCGAAGACCCGCTGATTGTGAAAAGCGTAGCTGGTTGCGGGCAAATCGCCAGTCGCATCCACCAGGGATAATTTTCGTGCATTGTCGCTGCCGGTTTCCGAGCGACCGCCGCTTTCCAGAATCAGAACGCTATTGCCGGTGCGCTCTTCGTATTTGTACGCCAGAGTCAATCCGGCCGGACCTGAGCCTATGACGATCAGATCATAGGAGGGCCGCAGGTCGCGCAATCCAATTTCCATCTACAATTCTCCCGGTAATCCCGTGTCCTTCACAACGCGATGGCGCCGCCGATATCCGAGGTGGCGCCGAGCACCAGCGCCGTTTCGCACCTGTCTGTCATGGCGCGGCCTCCCCGTCGCGCGCCTGCCCGGCAATATCGAAGCTGCCCTCCCAGACCCGTCCCCCGCCGGTGTACTGTCCGGTGCGGATGGTAGCGATGGGGTACTCCGGCAGATGCCGGACGGCGAAGCATGTTCCCCCGACTTCCTGGCCGATGCTTCGAAATCTGAAATCGAGATTGTCGAATTGGGACTGCCTGCGGCGATCGGGCAGGTCGTTGCGGTCCATCGGGAACACATGCACGAAGAAGGGCGCCTCGACATCGGTCGGACGGCGGCACGGTTGCTTTTCGTAGACGAGGGATTTCCCGGTGAAATAGACGTCGAAGTTCGAACGGATCACCGGTTCGAGTCCGGGCGGTCGCAACCTTGGCGCATATTCCTCTCGTATACGCAGGTCGCGGTCGCCAAAACGCTCGAGGACCCACTGTTCGTCCGGGGAATCGAAGGGCATCCACAGATCGGCACCGACCTTTACGGCGTAGCGCGCGCGGGCGAGTGCTGCGTATGCGCTGGACTCGGGAGGACGTATGGTGAGTTGACTCCCCGTGCTTGCAGATATCCAGGCGGTGGCCAACGATCATGGGCAATGACACGTTCGCGATTGGGTCTGGTGACCGGGCTGCAGGCCACCGTGGCATCGGTCAAACCATATCTGTCGATCACTTTCAGGTCCGGTAGATAATAGAAGCGGATGCCGAGCGAGCCGCCGGATATCAGCGCGTCATCGGGGATCACGCCTCGCTGCATGTTCTCGTAAGGTTTCCAGTTTCGTAGTTGATCGCGGGCGAACTCGCGGTGCTCCGCGAAGGGCGAAGCGACGAGCTGTGGGGCAGCGAGGCGACGCAGGTCGTTGGAGATGGCGACCAGCATCGGCATTGCGGGCGCGGCAAGCAGCCACCCGGCATTGTCGTCGTCGAGTTCTATATGCAGCTTGACAACCTGCTCGCGAATCCCGGCACCCGCGAACAGCAGCGCACCCTGGATGGCGCTGGCGTAGAACAGCACCGGGACGAAGAGAGCGACCGCAAGAGTTCGCGCGCCCATCCGGCCCAACGCGGGAGGCCGCCAACGCCGGGCGGCAAGGCGCGAACCGAGATGGACGATGCCCAGGGCGGCGGGGACGGCCAGCAGCGGCCAGTAGAAGTCCAGCGGACGGTACTCGAAGTGATCGCCGCCGATCCGCATCACATAGATCATGTGGACGCCGACCAGGAGCAGCACCAGCGCGAAGGCCCCGTCGCGGCGCGAGCGCCAGCGATGCCGCATGGCGACGGCGGCCAGAGGGAGCAGCAGGTACAGGCCGGTCTCCAACGTCGCTGCCCACAGATAGCGGAACCCGGACTCGTACCAGGGTCGCACGTGCTTGGCGTAGTAGGTGTTGGGCAGCCACTCGCCATAGTAGCCATAGCGGAACAGGTAGTGGGCGGCCACCAGCGCTGCGAACGGCATCGCCAGCCACGCCAGGCGCCGCCAATCCGGCCGGAGGCGTTCGCCTGCCGGCCGCTCAGGCAAGGCCGCCACCATCAACTGAACGGCGAACCAGCCGATGCACAGAGCGCCGATCAACAGCCCTTCGGGCCGAGTGTAGGCAGCCAGCGCTAGGCTCAGTGAAGCTATCGCCAACCCCCGACGACGGTCGCGATAAAGGCTCAGGAGAACGACGGCCAGGACGGTGAAGAAGGTGAACTGCCGCGTTTCCAGCCCACCGCCGGAGGTCCACACCGCGAAGGTGGCGCTGGAGCACAGCAAACCGAGGGCCATCCACGCGACCAGACCACGATGGCGTACCCCCGGCAGGCGCATGACCCACCACAGCATCGCCGCGATAGTCCCGACGGTGCAGACGACGGACAGCCAGGTTGCCGCCTGTTCCGGCGGGATGCCCGACAGTCTCCATATCGCCGCCAACTCCAGCACCCACAGGAAGTTGGTGTAGCCCTCGACGTACTCGCCGGGATTGAAGACCAGGCCGTGGCCTTCCAGCAGGTTGCGGACGTAGCGGAAGCTGATGAAGGCGTCATCGCACAAGAACCATGCGACAGCGGCGAGCCATCCAAGCAGAACCAGCCATGGCAGGCAGAGCGATATCAGGAATATTGGCGACCTTTGCAGCCCGGTCGACCACTCCGTCATCATGTTATCGATGCGACGCATCACGGTGATATTCCCCCTGCCATACGCGCCCCGCCGACGTGAATTGTCCGGTATGAATACCGGCAATGGCGTAGTCCGGCGCATCGCGCACCGCCATGCACTTGCCGTCGAAGACGACCCCACGGTCCTTGAAATCGAAGTTCAGGTTGTCGTAGCCATACGACCAGTGCCGGACGGATAAATCAAACCGGCGGGCGGGTGTGACATGCAGGAAGAAGGGCGCCTCGGTGTCCGCCGCCTTACACTGATCCCTGACGTAGATGAGGCTGTCGTCGACAAGATACACATCATAATTCGAGCGGATGACCGGTTGGCGATCCTTGATCAGCTCCGCCAGGTAATCGCTCGCTGTCATTGGCTCAAGCCGCATCAGGGCATCTGAGTTTTGGGGCAACACGGCGGTGGCTACGCATAACCCGGTTTGCGTATTCCTCCACCGCCGCGAGGGGCCGACGAACGCCTTGCCTTCCGACCCATTCCAGGACCACACGATCTCCTCGTCCGATGGGCATTTCCTGGCGAACGCCTGCACCGTCCGACCGTTTACGATAAGCCCGGCATCACCCGACCGGTAGTCGAAGTGAGGCTCCATTTTTTCCCAAAACCAGGTGGCGGCATCAAAATTGCCCAGTGGCGCGGCGGACCAGATTTGAAACGACATCCCCCGCGGGGACGTACAGGGTCGAAGGTGTATCTCACTATCGGCATCCGGACATCCCCCCTCGTGGGGAGGTACATATGAAACGCCCTCATATATCAACTTATTAATTTTCTTGTCGAGATACATCATGTTGGCGAAATGCGTGACCCTGAATTTCTCGAACAGCGGATCGGCATTTGAATACCTGTATTTGTATGTCCATCCTGTTTTCCGACCCGCGTCACGGTATCCGCGCAGATACTCGTACGAGTTGACCAGACCGTCGAGATTCACCACCGGAAAGCGCGAGAAGTAACCGATGACGCCGGCGTCCCACGACCCGACCACGCTGCCTTCGGGAAGGATGTGGTTCATCGCCTGCGTGCCTGTGTAGGAGTGTACCTCCCAGTCCCAGTTACTTTGGCTGGAACGATCTACATACTGGAACGGATAAGTGAAGTTTGCCCTGATGAACAGGATGACTATCCTGACGCCGATGATCCCCCGGCTCAGGAGCACGGCGACGCGACGCGATTTTGGAGTGACAAGGCGAAGCACCAGACGGACTGCTACGTAACATCCGACAGGAATGAACAGCGCCAGCGTCAGATAGGCCGGGACGAAATACCAAGAGTAGTTCGCGACGGCAGGATGTACGGCAAGCACGGTCTGCGCGAATTTGCCCAGATGGCCCGCCGCCACACCGAACACGCCCACCAGAAAAACCAACGGCAGCCAGTCGTCCCGCCTGCGTGCACGGCGGACAAGCCACCAGAGCAGCGGGAGGAAGGCACAGGACGCCAGCATAACCGCCAGCGCGCCGCCGCTGAACATCCGGATTTCCATGATGTTCAGGAGGTTCCGCGGCAGGCTGTAGCCGCCTTCATATTCCCACCGAACTTGCGACCAGAGGTGTTTGGTCACGCCGCTTACCGGCAGGATGCCGCCGAAGACGAGCCAGTTGTAGGCGAAATAGACCAGGATGCCAGCGAGGGCACCGAGCAATGGAATGACGGCATCGGCCGCCAATACGGAACGGACTTGCTCTCTCCGGGATGCGCCGGACGACCGCTCCCGCCAAGACCATTCGATAACGTACAGCGCGCCGGTGGCCGCCAGGGATATGGCCATGTACTCCAGACGCACCCACGGCAGGGCGAAGGCGACCGTGGCCAGCGCCCAGCGCCAGCGTGCCGGATTGCGCGCGTACAGGCACAGGGTCAGAAACAACAAGCCCAGCATGAACAGCCCCGCGGATGCCTCCATCCCCACCCAGGTACCGCGACTTTGATATAACACCGGCAGCGCGGCGAACAGCAGCACCCACGGCAGGCGCGCCAGGCGGGCCGCCATGGCAATGGCGGCGACACCGCCGGCGACCAGCATGATCTCGAACGCCTTGATGGCGAACAGCGCCGCTTCCTTGTCGAACACCCAGTAGAACGGCGTGACAAGCAGCATCCAGACGGGGTGATAGCCGTTGGTGCGGCTGATGCCGCCGTCGAAGGTGGAGAACTTCCCCTCGGCCAGGTTCCAGGCGATCTGAAAGTAGTAGAAAGAGTCGTCGGCATTCACGTCGCGAAGCAGGTTGACGAGGTCGAAGCGGGCGAGCAGGTAGCAGGCGAACCCGGCCCCGTAGACCAGGATGCCACCGATGAACAGGACGAACAGCGCCTTGTGTAGCCGGGTGGGCATGGTCAAATCCACACGGCGGGCGGCAAACGCACGCCACCGCTTGCTTGTCAGCCGGCGCGCGATGGCGCATCCGATATGCGTGGCGCCGGATCCCAGCGCCGTTTTTCCTTCGCCGGTCATTGCGAGCTTTCCTCGTCGCCCGCCGGCTCCGCAAAGTCGAAGCTGCCTTCCCAGATGCGGCCCTCGCCGGATATGTACTGGCCGGTGCGGATGGAGGCAATCTCATAGTTCGGCAGGGGTCGGCGAACCAAACACTTGTCGTTCAGCCACACGCCATATCGATCGAAGGGGAAATCGAGAGTGTCGAAGCCGTGGTCCTGTCGCTCAGGCGGAAGGTCGTTTCTATCGACCGGATAGAGATGAAAGAAGAAACGGGGCATCGTGACCGAGCGCGGGCAGGGCTCAGCGATGTAGGTCAGTGCGGTCTCCTCGAGATAGACATCGAAATCGCCCCGTATGACAGGATGTCCGCGGGGCAGGGCATACGCTTCTGATCGATGGTCGGCCAAGACCTGGAAGACGACGCCATCATCGAGCTCGGCTACTTTCTCCAGAATCGACAATCCACGCAGCCAGGGGAGAGCATTGTCGAGCCGGCCTCTAAACAGATCGTGAAACCAGACGACGGTATCCGCCCTTCGCAATAACGCAAACTGATCCTGTTTGCGTCTCGGTAGCCGGACGACTTCCGTCCCGGAAGAGATGTCTGCGCCCCCATGAAACCACGGCTTGTTGGCGTTGGAGACGACAAAGCCAAGAGGTCGATGCGCTCGCAGATACTGGAACGTCGGCGATTCGAGCATGCCTTGCCGCGTGGCTATCGAAGCTGGTCGGACCGATTTCAGCAGGCTCTTGTAGACCACGTGGGAACCTTCGGCCATCACATAGGCGCTGAGCAACACTGCCACGCCGATAGCAGGCCACCAGCTCATTCGTAACTGTCCGAGCAAGCCAGCGGTCTGTCTCGACGATCGTAGTCCGTCGCGATAGCTGGACCACCAGCGATCCACAGCCAGCGCGGAGCACACAAGCAACGGTATGAACGCCGGAGACAGCAGTCGTTGATCCAAACGATCTATGGCAACTGTCGTCGTTGTCCAGAGCATGAAGCCGAAGAAGACGAAGGTGAATGCCCCGACCACCGATGGGCGGAATCCGATGGCCATCCCCGCATCTTCCCGACGCACCCAACGGACGAAGACATAGACGGCTGCCATCGTCAGCAAGATCCATACCGGAGGCCACTCAGATATATTTGCGAGCAGACGCCCAAGATTCTCCCATAGGGAAACCGTCGAAGGAGCACGCGGCCCCGCAAGATTTCCCGTGGTCACAAGGTTTCGCACCAACCAGGCGGCGAACGGCGCCACAGAAACCACTGCATACATGGCCGTATGCACGAACCTTGCCCGAAGTCCATACGACCGCTGAAGCAACAGCAGTGGCACGACTGCGGCGACGATCGTGACGCCCGCATAGCGGGTCAGGCACGCCAGCGCGGTCCACACTGCTGCCGCAAGTAAATGTGATCGCCCCCCCCCCGGATATCTTCAGAAATCTGTCTGCACTACTCAGCGCCAGAGTCGTGAACAAAATGAAGAGCGATTCTGATCGTGCGTGGGTCGCGATCCAAAACACCGGCCCGATGAACAGGGCCGCCAGACATGCCCATACCATCAGGGGGCGATGCTCCAGGCGCCAGCTCAGCCATCTTCCGAGAACGAGGACCGTCAGACCGAAAATGATGGCGTTGAAAGGGTCGATGACAGCCAGCGGGTCCATTCCGGAAACAAGGCTCGCCAAGGCGAGCAGCGCGGGGTATATGGGAGGCCACAGGTCAGTCCTCCCACTCCCTCCGAATATAAGATAGCCTTCGCCCGACAATAAGCTCCGCGCTGCCGACAGGTATGAGAACGAGTCGGTGTTCAGATGGGCGCCGTATGGGAATACCTGTGTATAGACCAGCACGCCCCCTGAGACCGCGAGAACCACCACCAACAGCGTGAACCCTCTGGTTTGCATTTTTCTTCCGGTTTCTGACACGACGCTCACAACTCGAGCCTTCGCGAGAGCGCGGAGGCGAAGCCGCGCCCGGCGTTGGTTGTTTCCGCGCGCACTGCCTTGAATTCTTCGAGGCAGTGGTAGCCCTCGCGCATCCGTTCCGGTGCGCACCGGGCGTCCTTTGCGAGATAGACCCGCCCGCCGTGCCGGTGGGTGATTTCATCGAGATCGTCGAGCAGCGCCAGTACGCCTTTACGCAGCGGAAAGTCGAGCGCCAAGGTGTAGCCCTCCATGGGGAACGACAACAGCCCATCGCCGCCGGGGCCGAACAGCTTGAGCACCGCGAGGAACGAGCCCTGCCCGGCCGCGGCAACCCGTTCGAGCAAGGCCGCGATACCGGTCGGGCTTTCGTGCCTGGGCAGCACGCACTGGTACTGGACGAATCCTCGCCGCCCGTAGAGACGGTTCCAGGCCTCGATTCGGTCCAAAGGAAAGAAGAACGGATCGAAATGGACCGGCCGTGCCCCGGCTCTCGTTTGCCCCCGCCGGTAGTAGAGGGTGTTGAAGAGCCTGATCGCGTAGGGGTTGAGCAGCATGGAGGGCGCATCGGCCGGAATGGCCAATCGGCCCGCCGACGCTTGGCGCAGGGGGTTGCGCGCGAGCCGGGACGGCAGCGCCCCAGGCTCCATGAATGTGCCGCGCGTCATCAGAGCGCGACCCAACTTCACGCCCCGCGCCAGACAATCGACCCACGCCACGCTGTAGGGCCAATCCGCGGACGCCTCCAACAAGGCCATCGTCTCGTCGAGATCGGTCCCGGCCAGCGTCTGCGCCATGACGAAGGCCGTCGCAATCGGTTTGAGCCGGAAGCTCGCGGACAGGATGACGCCGGTCAGGCCCATCCCACCGAGGGTCGCGCGAAACAGGTCGGCGTGTTCCGTACGGCTGCAGGTGCGCACTTCGCTGTCCGCGGTGGCCAGTACCAGCGATTCGACATGCGCGCCGAAGGCGCCCTCGCAGTGATGGTTCTTGCCGTGCACATCCGCGGCGATCATGCCGCCGACCGTGACGAACTTGGTTCCGGGCACAACCGGCGGAAACCAGCCGCGCGGCGCGAAGGTGTCCAGGATATCGGCTAGCAGCACGCCGGCCTCGCAGGTCAGGAGCCCCGTCTTCGCATCGAACGCCCGCATCCGGTCCATCGCCAGCATGGAGAGCGTGAGATCCGGATTGAGCGCGGCATCGCCGTAGGAGCGGCCGTTGCCGCGGGCGATCAGAGTGTCGCCGCGACCGAGCAGTCCGGGCAGCGCCTCGCGCTCACGCAGGCGCTCCACCCGGCAATCCAGCACCGGATGTCGGCCCCAGCCGGAAAGCTTCATGTCGCCGACCCCCAGGGCCATACTGCGAGCGCGAATACGACGAGGATACCGATAGCAGTCAGCCAGCTGGACCGATCTCCCATGGCGAACACCACCGGGTCGTCTGCTGCCCCCCGATTGGCGAGCAGCGTCATGCGCCCCAGCCAGTAGACCAGCAGCGGACAGGCTAGCCACAGGAATTCCTGTCTGGCATAAAGTCGGCTCACTTCCGGACTTTGGATGTAGAGAGTGAGCACCACGACTGAGGCGAAGCCGCTGGCCACCCCGAGAGACGTCAGCGTGGTGAGATCCTTGGCAACATAAGCCCGCCCGTCAGCTGCTGACCGACCGATCTCATGCAGCGCGTGCAACTCGCTTTGGCGCTTGACTACCGCCAAAGCGAGAAAAACGAACATAAAAAAAGCCAAGAACCATGGCGACAGCGTGATCGAAACTGCCTGGGCCCCGGCGAGAACGCGAATCGCGAAGAGTCCGGCGAGCACGACTATATCGGCGAAGATCCAGCGCTTGAGCCACAGCGAGTAAGCAACCGTCAGGGCCAAATACAGAAGGACGCAAAGCCCCGCGGAGGTGGATAACCAGAAGGCTAAGGCAAGACCCACTGCCGGAAGCGCGGCAACGATGACCAAGGCCAAGTCCAACCGCACCTTCCCCGCCGCCAACGGACGATGATGCTTGCTCCTGTGCCGGCGGTCATGCGGAAGATCGAGCAGGTCGTTGAACAGGTACATGCCCGATGCACAGACTGACAGCGCTGCGAACACCCCAGCCACGGCCAGGTACGTCTCGGGACGTGTCTCGTGCGCTGCGACGAGGGGTGCGAACACAAGCGCATTCTTGATCCAATGGCGCGGACGCAGTGCCCAAAGATAGTCGAGCGGACGGCCACCGAGTCCGGGGAGGAACCGAGCACCGTTGTCCAGTACTCGTACTTCCCGCGCAAGGCCCGCTGAGAGGTTGACCCCGATAGCGCGCCTAGCATGTTTCCAGACCTCCAGATCGCGCCGTTCGTTGCCAATGTAGTCGAACCCACGCTCACCGAATGTTTTGACCAGCGCCGCGGCTTTGGCCTGACCGGCCAGGTTAGTGCTACTGTCCGAGGCAAAGCAGCCCTGCGCACCGACAGCTTCGACGAGTGGAGTGACTACGAGTTCGTCGGAGGCGGAGGCCAGCCAGACCTCGCGCCCCGCCGCCTTCGATGCGGCAATCTCCTCCATCACGCACGGGTTCAGCACCAGCGTTGCCGGCGGCAACGGAATGGCCCTAGCAATCCTGCGTTTCAGCACGGCGCGGCCCTTGGTGAGCCAGAAGGGGAAAGCAAACAGTGTGAGCGGGGAGACGGCGAGAAGCTGGAAGGCGCCTTCGATCAACAGATCGCCGCCGACCAGCGAGCCATCAACGTCAACGACCAGCGGTACGGTGATCTCGCTATTCGATTCACCACAGTTTCGGGGGGGGGGGGGGGGGGGGGGTAATTCACTGGGTGTCATCGGTCAACAATGAGGTTGCTTTGCAATGGCTTGGTGAAGGCGCTGTAGACCTTCTCCTACAACAGGCGGATCTGATGACGGCAACCCTCTGACAGGTTACAGGTCGATCTTGACTTCGTTCCCTTCCACCACCAGAGGGAATTGAGCCACACACGTGGACGGATTCGTGAGACAGGCCCCGGTCGTCACGTTGTATTCCCAGTTGTGCCAGGGACAGGTGACCACTTCGCCGTCCAACTCACCCTCACCCAACGGCCCCCCACGATGCACACAGATATTGTTCAGAGCATAAAACATGCCGCCGACATTGAAGAGGGCAATCTCTTTGCCGCCGACTTCGGCGACCATGCCTTGCCCGGGTTCCAACTCGTCCGTATTTGCTACTTTGACCCTTTCAGCCATCGGGATCCTCCACCACTATTTCATCCGAGTCAATGAACGCCTATTCGATTTGAACCTGTGCCTTCCATCACGCCATTGGTTCTTTCAACTTTTTCACCATCTCACTCAGGGTTACCCCCGTTGATTCACTCGTTAACTCCTTCACGCGTGCTTGCAACGCTTCGGCCACACCCTGAAACGCTTTGGTGAGCGGAGAATTCGGAACAGCTGAGACAATCGGCATGCCTACGTCTCCACCCTCTCGAATTGCAGAATCCAGGGGAATGCGCCCCAAGAAGGGAATGTCGAATTTTTTCGCCGCTCGCTCTCCACCCGCAAACGAGAAAATGTCCGTTCGTTCTCCACAATGGCCGCAGACGAAGAAACTCATGTTTTCAATCACGCCTAAGAGCGGGACGTTCACTTTCTTAAACATCATGACGCCCTTGCGCACGTCATATAATGCCACTTCCTGTGGCGTGGTCACGGTGACGACGCCGGTCAGCGGAACGATTTGGGAGAGACTGAGCTGGGCATCCCCCGTCCCCGGCGGCAAATCCACCAACAGGTAGTCCAGTTCCCCCCACAGCACGTCACGAAAAAACTGCTGAATGGCCGTATGCACCATGGGGCCCCGCCACACAATGGCGGTTTCTTCCGGCACGAAAAACCCCATGGACATGATCTTCACGCCATGCGCTTCAGCCGGCCTGATTTTGTCGCCCTCTTTCCTCGGTGGTTCCGGTACTCCCATCATCATGGGAATATTCGGGCCGTAAATATCCGCATCCATGAGCCCGACTTTCGCGCCGGTCTGCGCCAACGCCACGGCCACATTGGTCGAGACCGTGGATTTTCCGACTCCGCCTTTTCCACTCGCCACCGCAATAATATATTTGACGCCGGGCAACACGGCCTCTTGGGACGCCTGGCTTCCCTGACTCGCGTGCGTTACAGCTTCGTCACTCATCTCTCGATCCTTTCCGTTCCGTATCCAGTCGCAACAGGATTGTTAGCGCAAACTCTACTCCGTCACACACCAGAGAGGCAAGTTTTGGGAAAGACTGCTCGCCCGCACAACACACCAGTCTTGTGGGACAGCGTCTTCCGATGACAGACGTCGGGACCAAGCCCTCTTCGTGTCATCCCCGCAGGGGTAAGCGGGGATCCATCTCTTCCACCCGCTCTCTCCAGGGGAAGGGGCCTGGATTCCCGCTAAAAACCGCGGGAATGACACGGGCAGGCTATATACGGCCTGCCCTCGTCCCTGACCGGGGGAATAATTCTTCGCCTACGGCGACAGCATGACAACGGGCCTCCCTTGAAAAACCAACGACGCCTCCCTAGGATGCACTCACGCTTCGCACATTGTCTCATTTGCCGTGGTCAGAGCTGTCGTCTGGATTTTCGACTGGATATTTGTTTTGAACTCTTTCATCCCTCCATTGTGGGCGGCCCTCTCTTTCCCTGAGATCGATCCGGCCTTTTTTCGGTTGGGGCCTCTGCAATTTCGTTGGTACGGGCTGATGTATTTGCTGGGCCTACTGACGGCTTATTTTCTGATCAAGCATCGGGCCGCCGCGCGAAACATCCCGTTACACACCGTTCAGTTGTCCGATTTGATTGTGTATGCCGCCTTTGGCGTGTTTCTCGGCGGACGGTTGGGCTATACCCTCTTTTACAATACGGACTACTATCTGCAGCACCCTGGGAAAATTTTGGCCGTGTGGGAAGGCGGGATGTCCTTCCATGGCGGATTACTCGGCACGTGTTTCGCGATTTGGCTGTTCTGTTATAAAAAGGGATTCGCAGTGTACACGATTGCGGATCTGGCGACGCAAGCCGTTCCGATCGGGTTAGGCTTGGGGCGCTTGGGGAATTTTATCAACGGGGAGTTATACGGACGTCCCACGGATGTCGGATGGTGCATGGTCTTCCCAAGGGGTGGAGCGGCCTGTCGCCATCCCTCGCAATTATACGAAGCAGCGCTCGAAGGGGTGGTCTTGTTCGGTGTCCTCTGGTTCCTGGGAAGGAAGGTCAGGCCACCCGGCACGGTCTTTTGGAGTTTTATCGCCGGGTACGGCATTTTTCGCAGCTTCGCTGAATTGTTTCGAGAACCGGACGCGCATCTCGGGTTCGTGTTGGGTTCCCTGACCATGGGGCAACTCTTGAGCTTTCCCATGATCGTCCTCGGGCTCACAATGCTCCTGGCGGGCTACAAAACGCCTTCAAACAGGGAAGGCGCATAGGGAAGGGAAGGCGGGGAAGCATGCGTGAAGATGGAGATCTACCTCCCCTGGCCACTCCTTACAAAGGAAGGGGAAGCAGGCACCATGCCTGCTCGCACCTTTTCTCAGCCACATAAGCCGGTTAATAGCCGCCCGGTGGTGCACCGGAAGGACTGCCGCCACCAAGTCCCCCGAGGCCTCCAAGTCCCGGTATTCCTCCTGGTAGGGAAGAGCCACCCTGCGGTGTCGCGACATCACCATACCGGCGGTAGATCCGTGAATTCCAAATGACTGGATGCCCGGGAGCGAAATTTGCGGCTTGCGTATAGTGCGCCTCGGCTTCCTCTCGGTTTCCCAATCGATCCAAAGTTAACGCCAGATTGTAATGCGCTTCTGCTAAGGTCTTCTCGACAAGGACGGCTTTTTCGTACTGCTGCTTGGCGCTCGCCCACTGTCCGGCGGCAAAGGCCTGGTTGCCTGCTTTCATAGCCAACAACGCCTGGGGCTTGCTCCCACCCGGAGCATTCAGGGTCAGCACTCTCGCTTTCTCCGGACTACTACTACAGGCTCCGATGACTGCAAGACTGCATATCAGGCATCCTATTTTCCAACTACTCAGTGGCATGAACGTTCTCCTTTCCTCACGTGTTTGAACAGGCCTGTTCTAGGTCGTACGGCTGTCATCCTGCACAACTTGTTGTAGGGCGGCGTCCCCCGATGACAAATATCGAGTCCAAGCCCCCCGATCAGGGCGTCGTGGGCAGGCTCATGGCGCTTTCTGTTCTCTCCTCTGTATTTGTCGTTGCGCCATCTCATGACACTTTCTTCCAGGCGGCATCAAATGCCGCCCTACACACTCGTTGCGTAAGCATGAGGCAGTCCCTGTCCCGAACAGGGATGCGGCCCTACAGATTCTTCGCTGCGCTCAGCATGACACATAAAAACCCCGCATGACAGAAAGCCGTTTCGGCAAACCGGCGTTGCCTATCCTACTTAAACCTCGACGCTGCGTCCACTCCGTAAAAATACGAGTTGTGCTCGGACAGGACTCTGCCCCAAGGCCAGTTCCGTTGCTCGACGATAGGTCTCCATCTGTGCCCGGTGCTCATGCACCACCTGTGCCAGGGAGTTTTCTTCTACCCGATGCGTCTTATAGTCAGCAATCCAAATTTGTTGACGCCAACGATACATGACATCGATCACCCCTTCCATCACACAGGAGGGTCCGGTCAGGGTCCGCACGGCGTCTTCCCCTACACTCTTCCATGGCACAGCAAACGGAATTTCTCTGCCCAGAATTTCTGCCTGTTGAAGCACGGCATACGGTTCGGACGCGACAAAATGCGTGAAGAGTGCTCGCAATTCTTCATACACATTGTCCGACTCCGAGGCCCATTCCTTGGGAAGGTGTGCCCGACAGCAGGCTTCAATCCACGCCGGCCACACCGGCACCGTGTCCGGAGCAGCAGAAAAATCCCACCCGTGCAAGACACGATGGGCGAGCGTCCCTATGAGCGCGCTTCGATCTGATGGTCCCGACTGCGACGCCGGTTTCTTCCTCAGAAGGATTATGGACTTCTCTCCGGCTGCAGGGTTCGTGGACAACGACAGGGGATCGCCTGTCGTGTTCAGGGACTGGGTCGGGGAAAGAAACAGCGGTGTCCTCTGCACCATTTCCATCTGCTTCATCCAGGCAACCCAACGGCGTTGGTGATCCGCACCGTCCGGCATGGTCGCTTTCCACACGGGTTGGGCGGGCCAATCCTTCCTCGTCGGCTGATCAGCCGATACGACAATCGTCGTCACGGCCACGTCTTCAGCAAGATGATCATGTGGGGATTGTTCTTTGGCCGCCTCAAGCATTGCCGCCAAATCAAGATCCAACCCTCGCGCGAGTAACGACAGGAACGTTCCCTTTTTGTTCGCCCCTTTTCCGGGAAGCACCGCCGACAACACGAGACGACGTTGTGCACGGGTCATGGCAACATAGAGCAACCGCACCTGTTCGGCTCGTTGTCGTTCGGCTAATTTCGTTTCGATGAAAATTCCTCCGAGATCGGCTGCGTGGCCAAGACGAAGTCCGACGGTGTCGGTCAGCCAATCGTGGGACGTCCAAACCGGCGTTCCTCGATGATCGGTATCCCGATGCAAGCCCGCCACGATCACCATGGGAAATTCCAACCCTTTGGCCTTGTGGATGCTCAACAATCGAATCGCTCCTTCCGGGGCCTGTGGAGTAAGCCCTTCTTCGACAAGGGCCCGTTCCCCTTCTTCGGGCGGATCGTCCACCCATTGCCTCACTTGGCGAATGATTTCTCGAAGCGTCAATCCGGACCGCACGGCCAGTTCGAGCATAGTGTCCCGTAGTTTGAGCACGTTTGCGAGTGCATGTTCGCCGTCGAGGGAAGCCGCTGCCAGTTCCGCCAGGGGCAGTGTTTGGAAAATGCGCTGGATGGCCTCGGGAACCGGCAGCATTTGTATCTCCATGTGCAATGAACGCAGGACGGAAAAAATCGGCGGCGGGTGCTTGAGGGGCGACTCGTGCGCCCAATTATCCAGGAAGCCTCGTTGCACGATCAATTCAATCTCAACGTCGGAACAGCCCCCGTATGGAGACCGCAACACCCCAACCACGCCCAACTCATCACGAGGATCCGTCAGGACTCGCAGCACGTGGCTGCAATCAATCACCTCCTGCCGTTCATAAAAGTGTTTTTCCCCTTCGGCGAGGCAAGGCAGGTGGTGCCGCCGAAAGGCTTCAAGGCAGATTCGCTGATGGGTCAACGTCCGAAACAGTACTGCAATATGGCGCGGCTGGATCGTCACGGCGCGACGCCCCAGAAGAAGCTGCTCTTTGTCTATGACCTCCTCCCGCAACCAACGCGCCAAGCCTTCCGCCTCCGTCCGACTGGCCGTTTCCGCATCTGCGTCCTCCTGCGCAAGGGCAACGAGGCGAAGTTGCACCCGTTCGTGGGGCAAGGGCGACGAGTCCGATGGAACGGGAACGAGATGTTCGTAATGCGGTTGCACTCCTTTGACGGAAGCGGAAGGAAACAAATTGGCGCAACAGCGGTTCACCGGATCGAGCACTCGGGCATGGGCTCGAAAGTTGCTTTGCAAGGAATGCCGCTCCCCTTGGGCCGTGGGCGACAGAATATGGTTCCGCACGACGGTATCGTAGGCTTCGATGTCCGCACGCCGAAACGCGTAAATAGATTGCTTGGGATCGCCCACGATAAACAATTTCCCCGGCGCTAGTTGCACGTCACGCCATTCCCGCGCTTCGGCGCCCAAGGCCTCGGCTACAAACAGAATCAACTCGTATTGAACCGGATCGGTGTCCTGAAATTCATCCACGATGATCGCCTGATACTGGGCCTTCAATTCGGCGCGTACCTGCGGATGGTCTCGAAGCAGCGCCCGCGCCCGCGCGAGCAAGCCGTTAAACGACACCAGCCCTTTCTCCACGAACGAGTTGCGGCACTGCGCGACAAACGGGGCAAGGAGATGCACAATGTCCCATAACGACCCCGCACGCGACTGTTCAATCGCCCGGGCCACCTTGATCAGCCCCTTGGCTTCTTCATAGTCTTCCTCAATCCAGCCCTTCGGCTTCTTCGCGGGAAGGGTTTGTTGAAGCATTGTGGCAGGAGGACTCTCATCCGTTGCTTCTGCCCGCGGCGTTTTTTCCGTGGACAGGCTTGCCAACAGCGCCACGGCGTCATCGAGCATGCGATTGATCTTCAGCGTGCCTTGATACGTTTCCTGCAACGTGCGTCCGCGTCCGTCTAGTTTCGTCACCCACGATCTGAGGGGCGGCGTGATCTCCTGTTGCGAGGTACGAATTCCGTTCACGGGTAATGGGAGTAATTCGTCCGTCAACGCCAGCGCGAGTTGCTCCATGTCATCCAAGCTATGGCGCGTCAGCATCTGCCACCAGACGTCATGCCGTCGTCCGCCAGCATCCAATTCCTGCTGCACCCACTGTTCCCACTCGCGCTTGAAATGCTCGTGAAATTGCGCACCGTCATCTTCCTGAAACGAGGGATCGACACCGGCTTCCACGGGATAGAGCCGCAAGAGATGGCCTGCAAAACCATGAATGGTTTCAATATGTGCCCGTTCCAGATCACGCATCGCCGTGTCGCTGACCTCCGCCAACTCCGCGTCGGTGAGACCGGAAGATTCCTGCAGCGTCCGAATCGACTGGATCGCGTAACC
Source organism: Nitrospirales bacterium (assembly GCA_963422365.1). GTDB lineage: Bacteria > Nitrospirota > Nitrospiria > Nitrospirales > UBA8639 > Bin75. Next base: position 1,390,006 of record OY729426.1, on the reverse strand, counting down.
GTGGGATTGATCCTCGGCATAGGCACCCGAGGCCAGATCCTTCATAAGCCGCAACCGATGCCGCACCCGCAGCTTCAGTTCACTGGCTGCCTTGTTGGTAAAGGTGACCGCGACGATTTGCGTCAAGGACAGTCGGTGGCGGCGGCGGGTCAGAACATGGAGGATGCGATCAATGAGCAGCGACGTCTTGCCCGTGCCAGCCCCCGCCGTGACCACGACATTCGTCTCCGAAGCCGTGACTGCACAATGACGCGCGTGGCTATCAGGGAGATGATCCGTCATCTTCGCTTTCATGACCTTGCCGCCCTTCTGAGTCAGAGTCCGGATTGGAAGTCGCGAGGGACGATGGAGGCTGCTGGCGGCGCAGATTTCGATGCGCGGAGGTCTGTGCGCGATCCTCGCGCGCACGACGGGCGCTTTCCGGATGGGTGCGGTGGCACACCGACCGCACGTGACACCATTTGCAATGTTGACCAGGAACGATGAAAAACTTTCCTTGCTGAATCCCTTGGACAATCGTCGTCATCATCGTCTCCAGTTGCGGGGTGACGCTATCCCGCATGTTTGCTGAAAAGGCCACAGGCGCAAAGCCTTGGTCCTCAGGGAGCGCCCGAGGGGCCACGACATACAACCACACGCCTTCACAGTCACTTGTCTCGATGTCCGGCCTCGGCCCTTCCGGCAACTGCTGCGGGACGCCTTGCTTGGCCAATTCCATGTAGATCCATGGTTGCAGGCGGGTCCCTTGCACAACATCCTTGGCTAAGCTTTTTTCCGTCATGAGTCCGGTGGTCCGCGCCGTATATTTATAATCGATGATACGATACCGGTGGGTGGAAGGCGACCAATCCACTCGATCAAGTCGACCGGCAATGGGGAACAACGTCGCACTCTTGGCCCCCTTTACCGGCATCTCCCCGTTCAAAGGGATTTCAAACAAGACCGGGCGCCATTCGTGCCCCATCTCCTGCCTGTCCTGTTGCAGGATCCGTTCAAGAATGCCCATGAGGCGTTCTTGCTGCATTTTCCACAACAACGCAGGCCCGACCGCGTGCTGCTGTTCGAAATCCCGAAAAACGGACTCTGCGATTTGCTCCATGATTTCCAAGGGCTTGAAATCGGACGGCGCCGCATGCGCAAACCACCCGCTTTGCCCTAACCGGCCATACCATTCTTTTAAAATCCTATGAAGCAGCGTGCCCAACTCAAATGCGCTCACGCCCTGACTCAAGGGCGTTGCCCTCGGCACGTGGAGATCCAGGACGGCCTGTGCGAAATATCGAAAGGGACAGACCGCATAGCATTCAAGGCTGGTCGGCGACAGACCATGAACGGCCAGAAACTTCCCATATTCGGCCAGGGGCCCGGTGATGCCGTCGTAGGCATTCAGTTGCGGCCGTTCGCTCTCCTGAACACGGAGTGCCGCAAGCCCCTGTTTCACCATCTGCCACCACACCGGGTCCCCTTCGGTTGCCTGAGTCGGCCTATGGCGACGCAGCACGTGTCGTATGAGCCGCTCGCGCGGCGTCCATCGCGACTCATCGGCGTACAACGCCACTTGGGGTTTATGAAGAAGGGATCTGGGCACTTCCACCGAAGCAAGACCCGGCATGCAGCGTTCCACTTCCTGCAGATACCAGGAAGGGATGGTCGTCCGGCCCTCCTCGTCCGACCGTTGCGAGACCAGCACGACCCGCTCCCGCACCGCGTGCATCAACAGATAGAACAATAACTTTTCCTCATCATACCCTCTGGTCTTTTCCTGAATTTTGAACCCCAGGTGCATGTCCAGAAACCGTCGCGCCGAATCTCGGAAAAATCCGTCCTCTCGAATATGTCGAGGGAAGACATGATCCGTGAGCCCGATCACAAACAAGAAGCGAAAGGACAGACCCCTAGCCGCCATGGCATCGACGACCCGCACCCCGTCCGTCTTTTCCGGTTGCAACGGATTCCATGCGAACCGTTCTTCCATGAACCGCTTGAGCGTCGCGAGAAACTCCGCATACTGAATCGGCCCGCTGACGTTCGTGAGTGTCCGCATCTCTGCAAAGCACTCCTGCACCGCTTGATACATGCGCGAGAATTCGACTGTCTCTTCCACGTCAAGGCTGCCCTCTCCTTGGGACGCGTGCGCGTCTTGGTGCTGCAACGGACCCGTCAGCACGAGATCCATCAGAGACAGGGCTTGATCCGTGAAGGCCTCCCAACTCGCCTGGTCAGGGAAGGTATCAAGAAGCCGGGTTAATCGACGCATCACGTGCCAGAGGTTCCTGACTTCTTCGCCGGCAATCGTGTGCCCTTCTTGTCTTCGCTTGCTCGGCGTCGAAACCCCTGTTTCAAAAAACCGAACCAATCGCTCCCACTCCTGCCGACCTTTTTCGATCCCAACCTGTTGACTCATCTGCTCCCACACATCAGGACGCGGGGCCGTGACGTCGGGGCAGAAGGTCTGCCACTTCACGAACGGGGAAGACAACACGTCAAAGGTTGTGTTGCGATCAAAGTCGGAAAGACGAAGCGTGAGGAGACGCAGCACGGCTTGGGGAAACGGATACTGGCTCAAGGGCCGACGCAGGGTCGCCTGAAAGGGAATCCCCTGCGCCGAAAAGACGCGGGGCAGGATGTCTTCATATCCGGCCAACGTCCGCCCCACCACACCGATGTCATGAAAAGGAATGTGCTGATCATGCGCCAAGGCCAGGATCTCTTTCGCCACCACTTCGATCTCGTCGTTCGAGCCGGAGACCGTCACAAGGCGACAGAACCCTTGCGCCCCGCTTACCTCAATGCCGTCTGTAAACCGGCTCGGCTTGTCTGGCACGTCGGACTTTTCAGGCTCCTGTGACCGGAACACTCGGGCAGGATCGAATAAGTCTCGACATGGAGACGCGTTGACGGCCGCGACCTTACGTTCGATCGGGCCCGCCGCGAGGCCGCGGATATGTTGATCGAAAAATTGCTGGGCGAAACGAAAAGCCGGATGTTGGTCGAGTAACGGAAAATACAGCGTGGCGGGGTACTGCCTGACGATCATTTGAAAGAGATCGAGTTGCCCTTGGGTCAAATCATAAAATCCATAGTAAAAAACATGAGCCTGTTGACGAAGCCACAATGAAGCAGACACCAGATCGAGCGCCAACACCGCGACGTCGTCGTGGTCATATAACGAGTGGCGGCTTTGGTCATCACACCACGCCTGGTACAAGCGAATGACCGACTGCAGTCGGCAATCCGTTGAGAACGGACTTTGGCTGAACGCTTCCAACACCAAACCGGCGTCCACTCTCGCATCCTTGAGATCTTTGAGCGTGGCCCAGAGCGCTGCCCATCCGCCGGGCATCGAGACAAGTTCGTTGAGCCCGACAAGATTTTCCCCTCGCTGGCGCAACCGTTGATGCACCCATTCTCGAAAAAAGGACTCGCCTCGGAGCTGGGCTGAGACCCCACGGCCCTGTTCTTCCAGAACCCGCAACGCCAATTGATGAAACGTCAAGAGATGAACGTTGAAAAGAGGCTGGAGCTTCTCCATGCAGAAGCTCCATTTGAGGTGCGTGCGTATACTTTCCGACGGAACGAGAATCAGACACGGCGCCACGGGCCGGGCGACGGTGATCAAGCGAAGGTCGGAGGCTAAGGCTTGTTCCAGATCAGGATGAAAGAGACCCGTAACGACGTGAAGCATGGCAGGCGGTAGAAACAAGAAGGAGGCGATGCTCAGGGCTATGCGTCACCGGAAAGGAGCACGAATTTTCTTTCGCCCTACCCCGTTTCAGGACCGATCTGTTCACCGTTACAATCTGCACAACCCCATTCCGCATCAATAAAGCTCATCGGTTCTCCACAGAACGGACAATCGGGCGGGCGGATGGATTGTCGAGGTGGTAGGATCGGAAACTCAAGATCCAGATCCTCTTCATCCATCCCAAACGGAAGGGAAGTGCTCATTGGGAGAACCTACGACGCCGGCAGGCAGCGCATTAAAGGTTAACCCCGATGTTGACCCAACGCTTTTTCGGCGCTTTGCCGTGAGGGTACGCCGACAAAGGTGAGTCGCCCATTGATAATCGTAGCAGGAACGGCTCGCACCGAATGCCGGTCGGCAAGTTCCTGACCATCGGGGGTACTGATATCAATTTCTCGATAACTGAAACTGTGCTTCACCCGCAATTGCTTCCACAGACTCTTGGCGGAAGGACAGGCTGAACACGTCGAAGAGACTAATAACGTCACATTGGCCATACCCACGCTCTCCTTTTGCTGAAATAAATGGTAGCACTAACCGGAAAGGCTCGCAACCGAGTGTATGGGTTTTATCAGTAGGATGTGATGTGTCCGGTGGTTGTAGCAAGTGAAGTATCCGGTCCAGCGGCACGGGAGTAGGAGAGGCGTTTTGCCCAATCAGAAAGGAGGTTGGGATGACACTCTATCCGCCCCGCATTATGGAGCTGGCCATGAAAGTACAGGAAGTGATGTTGCGAGTGATCCGTAAGCCGCTCACGTGGGCACAAGCGGCGGAGATCATCGGGGTGAGTCCCCGGGACGATGTGGCGGTGGGTGCGTCGCTATGAGGAGCACGGCTACGACTGGAGGGGGGGTGATCGGCGTGTAAGAAGATCCTCGCCGAAGCGGGTGCCCTGGGCGACGGTGGAGCAGGTGCTGGGGTTGTACCGGGACAAATACAAGGTCTTCAACATGATCCATTTCGTGGAGAAGCTGCAGAGGGAGGAAGGGATTGAGTTAAACTAGAGTTGGGTGAAGCAGGCACTGCAAGCCGCAGGCTTGGTGGCCGAGGGCGGCCGCTCAAGGGAATGTTGCTCCATCTGGACGCCAGCAAGTACGCCTGGCTGCCCGGACGGAGGACTCAGGACTTGCTGGTGGTTCTGAACGACGCAGACAACGATGGCTGCTACGCCCCGTTGGTGGCCGAGGAGAGCACCGGCGACAGTGATGGCTGCCCTCAAAGCCGTGGTGGAGCACCAGGAGGTGTTTTGTACGCTTTATACGGATCGAGCCAGCCACTTTGTCTTCACGCCCCAGGCGGCTGGGCCGCCGGAGCGGGCGCAGCGGACCTAGGTGGGCCCAGCCTTAGACCCGTTGGGCGTCGAGTTGCTCGTGGCCCACTCGCCCTAGTCGCGGGGCCATGGCGAACGGCTGTTTGGCACGTGGCAGGGGCGGCTGCCCCAAGAGCTGCAGCTACGAGGGATTCGCACGGGGGCAGAGGCCAACCGCTTTTTGCGGGAGGAGTGGATCCCTTTTCACAATCGGCAGTTCACGGTCCCCCCAGCAAGCAGGTATGGCCTTCGTGCCGCTGCATGGGGCGGACGTGGAGAAGATTGTTTCTCGACAGGCAGCCCGCGTGGTCACGGCGGACACCACGGTCAGCTACGGGCTGCGACTCCAGATTGAGCCGCAGCCCTTCTGATCTAGCTTAGTCACGTGTCGGGTGCTGGTGTGCGAGCATTTGGACGAAACGCTCAGTCTCTACTCCGGACCCACCGGCTAGGCCACTACGATTGGGAAGAAACACTCATGAACAACTACGAGCAGACGGCCGCCTGAGGCCCTCCTGATTCAGAAGGGGGGGGAGCCCAAGGCAGAAAAGGAGACTGGTTTATCTTGCTTAACCGACTTTTCCTTATCACGCCATCTCTTAGATAAACTTCGTTATCAAGCCTCATAATCGGCACCGGCAGATCAACCAACTCGTCAGAATGTTTCTGAGTCAGGTGCCGGTCAGAAATGGTACTCTCTCGGTTTCGGACCGGGCAGGGCGTACAAGAACGAAACCGTTCTCGCCGCCTAAATTACGTTTTGGCAACGATGCGACTTTGTCGCTTGAAACGAACGGGCATAATATGCCCGTTGCGATTAACCGTTATGGACAAAGCAGGCTGACGCTCTTGAAAGATGAAGACGCGGGTTTCTTTGAGCAGAGTCTCCTTGATCGACAATATCTCGTGCTGCCCAAGAGTGTCGAGAACAGCTATGACTCGCAGTTTCTCAAGAATTTCAAGAAGCAGGTAGATGACCTTTATCCCAATGGCAGGGGTTACGATCCTGAAATTATTGTCTATGACGAGCTCAACGTCAGACGTGATTTCGCTGGTCTGGCCCGTGCGATTAGAGAAGCTGTAAAGGGTGCCAACATCAGGCCAGGCTACGCACTCGTAATGGTGCATCGCGATGATCGCCGTCCGAGATCAGCAGATCAATTGGCGGCTTGGACGGTGAAGGAGTTTACTCTTCGGTTCGATCTCAATGCAGCCGTCATTCACACGGAGGTGTCGAGGAAAGCTTACACTAGCGTGACGCGTGAAGGCGGGATATATTAATTACGTCGTAAAGCCCGAAGAGCGCAAACGCCTCTCTGGTTGCTTACGCAATGTCGCGCTCAACAAGGTACTGCTCACCAATGGGAAATGGCCGTTCCTCCTCGATACCCCTTTATATACTGGCGTCTGCCGATTTCGATCAAACTTTGTGACCGCAACCTATTCGACGAAGCTGCTGAATACGATCAAGATGTAATTGAATTGAAAACCAACGACAAACCTCAGGAGGGTATACAATATGAGCGATTTGAGTTTCCTCACAGGCGTTTACGCTAATGTCGAGGCATACGGTGCCCTGATAGACAGAGTAATTGAACGGCTAGGACAAGGGCAGTTCGATCCAACCGATCCAGATCAGAAGAAGCTGGCACAACTCTTCATTGACGCGAGTGATCAAAGTCTAGAGTCTCAGTCCATCGAAGCCTTGACACTTGACAGTCTGCCTAGGACGAGTACGGGTGAGCCTTTAGCAAACTGGAAACAACTTGGCGAACGACTTCAGAACGGGGACGTGGATCAGGCTACCTAAGATAGTTGGAGAAACTCGCCCAAGGATTGGAACAGGAACGAGTGGAGGTAGCCAGGCAACTACGGGGGCGTTAATGATCGAGAAGTACTTGATTGGATCGATTGGCCAATCACTGGAGCGGGAGCGGCAGTTACGCCAGATCGTACAGAGACGGTCTCCGCGTGAGTATGACGGCTTGCGACGAATTTGCTTGACCCAACTCGACGAAACGCAGGCTACTCTCCGACGCTTGGCCAAAGAGACCGTTGTCGATACGGCGTTACAGACGCCTCGGCGTGTGAGGAAATTCAAACGTAGAGTGAGACAACTCAAGGCTGTTGAAGGCGTCGGCGTATTTGCCCTCAGCAGAACAGGCCAGAATGATGATTTCCTCAACCGGCTTGTTACAGATGTCGGTCGTGAGATCGCCTATCCTTTGATCTCTCCGACTATCAGTCATATGTCCCAGGACTATTTTCATACCTATGTCGAATTCCATTTGCTTTGCGTCCCGTTGATTGAGAGTCGATTTCTCCTGCACTTGCCCGATATTTATCACGAGTTCTGCCATTTATTTCATCGGGGGCAGGAACCCGATCTTCCAGCACTTGAATCGTATCATGCCGCCTCCAAGCAAAGCCAGTTCGAGATAATAAGGCATTTCCGCAATGAAATCACAGCCGCCGAACGCGTGCGCAAGCCGGAGGGTAAGTCCTACCAGCTTCGGCTATGGAGCACCTTTTGGGCAAACTTCTGGATGCAAGAGTTTTTCTGTGACTTGTTCGGCGTACTAATGGCGGGGCCAGCGTTTGCTTGGTCGCACTATCACCTTTGCATCAAACGTGGCGGCGATCCCTTTGAGACGCCGCTGATATTTGAGTCAACGCATCCGGCTGATGATGCACGGATGTGCACGGCGCTAATGATGCTGGCAGCGACCGGCTTCGATGCGGAAATGAAGCTGATCAAGAAGGCTTGGCGGGATTTATTGAGATTATGGGCTACGACCCAGCGCCTGCATACCAGCAGGCTTACCCTAAGCCCCTGTCATCTAAAATCGTCTCGGCGGCGAAGGAAGGTATCGAAGAGACTGGTGTGGGAACAACAAAGTCGGATACACTGACCCCGGTCGTCAGTCTTCTCAACTCCGCATGGCAAGAATTTTGGCGAGCACCTGAAAACTATCAGGCTTGAGAAACGATGCAATTTAACGCCTTGCGTAAATCTGTTAACGCTACGCAATGATTACCGAGAGACGAGTATGCGTTTTCTGTATCCTGCACAGTTTCAGCCAGATAGCCCAGGAGAGATCATTGTTTTGTTCCGCGACCTGCCGAATGTCTCACATCCGGCTCCAACAACACCGAAGCGCCGGCTGCAGCCACTACTACCTTGGAAGAAGCGACCTCGGGGTACATCGACGATGGTGAGGAAATTCCGACACCAAGTCCCCTGTACGCTGGAGAGCATTTGATTGCCGTCCCACAAATATCGCGGCCAACGCCGCGCTTGTCCTCGCATTCCGTAAGAGCGGGTTGTCTCGCGTGGCCTTGGCTCAGCGTTTCGGTGTTAACGAGAAAGTCATCCGCCGCATGATTGATCCGCACCACGGCACCACCGCGACAAGCCACATTCGCAAAGCCCTACGGGTGATCGGTCGTGAGCTTATCGTGGAGTCGCGCTCGACCTGAAGGGTGCATCATCCCAAAAATGCCGTATCCGATGACGCATTCTGCATGCGCTCGATCCGATCTGTGCGAACATCTCAGCGGGAGGGAGGGTTAGGGATGCGGCTCGAGTTCGATAATCCCTTTCCTGATCGCTAAAATCGCGGCTTGCGTTCGATCATAGACGTGGAGCTTGTGGAAGATGTTCCGAACGTGATTTTTCACGGTTTTCTCGCTGAGATCCAACACATTGGCAATTTCTTTGTTGGTCTTCCCATCCGCCACCAATCGCAGGACCGTAATTTCGCGCTCCGTGAGATCGTGTTCCAGTAAGGACTTTTTTTTGCTTTTGCCTTCAGCCAACAATGAAAACTCGGCTAAAATCTTGCTCGCCACCGAAGGATGGATCAGCGATTCACCACGGGAAATGGCACGAATGGCCGCGACGATTTCCGTGGAATCCGAGTCTTTGAGGAGATAGCCCGTGGCACCAGCCCGGACCAAGTCGAAAATATATTGATGATCCTCATACATCGTCAGGGCAATAATCCCGATATGCGGCAGTTCTCGTTTAATGATCCGCGTGGCTTCCACCCCTGTCATTCCCGGCATACTCACATCCATGACGATCACGTCGGGCAGTAATTGTCTGGCTTTTTCGACGGCTTCACCGCCATCCTTGGCTTCTCCGACAATTTGGATTTCTTCTTTGGTCTCAAGGATAGCGGACAATCCCTCCCGCACAACACGATGGTCATCCGTAATCAGCACCTTAATTTTTTTTGCCATTTCGTGTGCTATCCTTTCTGGCCAACGGAATCGAGACCGTGACCGTCGTCCCCTCGCCTTTGCGGGACTCCAACGAGACTTCGCCACTGAGCAATTTGACCCGCTCGTTCATCCCGCGCAATCCAAAGTGATCCCACTTTTCTGGATTCTGAAACACCGCCTGCACATCGAACCCGCTCCCATTATCGCGAATGACGGCGGAGAGGTGATGCGGTTGAATGCTTAATTGCACGAAGACCTTCGACGCCTTGGCATGCTTGGATGAGTTTTGCAGGGCTTCTTGAATGATTCGGAAAACAAAGACTTTCGTCTTGGGCGGCAAGCGGGCATCGCTCCCCGTATGGGAGAAGGCAACCTGAACATGATTTTGTTTTTTATACGCATCGAGATAATTTGTCAGCGCCGCCCGCAGATCCAACTGCTCATATTGACCGGGTCGCAAGTTGAACACCACTTGTCGTGCTTCCTGAATGCCTTGTTTTAGCTGGTGTTTTGTCTCACTCAACAAGGCAAAGCACTTGGTCGGTTCCGTCTGAATCAGATTCCCGCAGCGTTCCATCTTAAAATTCACACCCACCAGCGTTTGCACCAACCCATCGTGGATTTCACAGGCGATGCGCGTCCGCTCTTCATCCACCGCGCTCTCGGCCTCCTCTTTCACATACCGCCGGAACAAGGATTGGTAGCGACTCAGGGTTCTTTCGATTTCCGTCGTCGCCCGAATCCGCGCCTCGATCAACTGCCACATAAACTTAGCGCTTGCGCCTCCGATGATCGCCGCACTCGGCTTTCGAATTTTGTGCAGCGCCCGCTCGACGTCAGGACTGCCGGTCACGTCAATGATCAGGTCCACCTCCTTCATTTTCAAAATTTCCCGATAGTCCTGCATGACCGGAACCCCCAACTGTTGGGCAAACTTGGTGCCGAGCGTTCGCGGTTTGGCCTCTCCTAATCCAACAATACGGGCCAACGGATCTTGCGCAAAAATCTCTAGCAGCGCCCGCCCCCCGCGTCCACCTCCTAAGATTGCCACACGTGTGGCATGCGCCGCGCGTCGGCGCGTCGGTGTGGGCTTCCGTTTGGGAACGGAGGTCGAGGCCCGTGGAGATCCGGCCCGTTTGACCGAACGGTTAGAGGAGGGCATGGGCGCGCACCACGGTGGCGTCATTGCGCATCAGGGGTTTCCCCGATCCTGCGCAAGGGACTTAATCGTTTCCATAAATTGATCAATATCTTTAAATTCGCGGTACACGGAGGCGAAACGGACGTAGGCGACCTGGTCTAACGCGTGGAGCTCCCGCATGACTTCCTCTCCGATCACCCTGGTCAGGATCTCCGATTCGCCCAAATCTTGCAGGCGTTTTTCAATCCGGTCCACCGAGGTTTCAAGTGCGGCACTGCTGATCGACCGTTTTTCACATGCCTTTTTTAATCCGGCCATGACTTTGGCACGGTTGAACATTTCTCGCCGGTTGTCTTTTTTGACAATCGTGGGCAGATTTTCTTCAATCCGTTCATAGGTCGTATACCGGCGACGACAGCCGAAACATTCTCGACGACGACGGATGATTTCGCCTTCTCGGGTCATGCGAGAATCAATCACTCTATCATCGAGTTGATTACAAAACGGACATTTCATGACGGACCGGCATTTCGAAACTTCGGGATCTTCCTCAAAGAAAGAAGTGCCGTCTCACCGTCCGGAAGACTGGTGAGTAACGGGTTCCACATTGGTCGGTGAAGTGAAAGAATCAGGCAGCAGGTTACAAAGCCGAAAATACCGGAAAGCGAGCACACAGGGCCTTGACTTCCTTGCGAATGCGGTTCTGAACTCGTTTGGTCGCGGGATGGCGCAACACCTCATCCATCCACGCCACAATTTGTGACATCTCCGGCAACTCCATCCCCCGCGTCGACACAATGGGCGTGCCGATTCGAATGCCACTCGCCACAGCCGGCGGTCGCTCGTCATACGGCACGGCATTTTTATTGACGATGATCCCCGAGGCATCGAGCGCCGCCTCGGCCTCTCTGCCCGTCACCCTTTTAGAATTAAGATTCAGCAGGAAGAGATGAGTCTCCGTTCCACCGGACACCACATGATAGCCCCGTGCTTTGAACCCGTCCGCCAAGGCCATGGCATTGGCCAAGATTCGTTGTTGATAGACGGTAAAGCTTGGGGCCAAGGCTTCTTTGAACGCCACGGCCTTGGCCGCAATCACATGCATGAGCGGACCTCCCTGCAGTCCGGGAAAAATGATTTTATCCACGGCTTTCGCATGTTCCTCTTTACACATCACCATGCCGGCACGAGGCCCGCGCAAGGTTTTATGCGTGGTGGTGGTAACAAAGTCGGCATAGGGAACCGGACTTGGGTGAAGCCCCGTCGCCACGAAACCAGAGATGTGTGCGATATCAGCCAATAGATAGGCCCCCACGGATTTCGCAATTTGCTGAAACCGCGGGAAGTCGAAAATTTTTGAATAGGCACTCGCCCCGACCACGAGCATGCGTGGGCGAACTTCTTCTGCCTTTTGCTGAACCGCGTCGTAATCAATCAACTCGGTTTCGGGATCGACCCCGTAGGAGAAGGCGTGAAACAGCTTTCCCGAAAAATTGACCTTGCTGCCGTGGGTTAAATGGCCGCCCTGCGAGAGATCCATACCCAGGATGGTATCGCCGGGTTTCAAGACCGCAAGGTACGCCGCCATATTGGCGGTGGAACCTGAATGCGGCTGCACATTGACGTGCTCACAACCAAACAACTGCTTGGCCCGGGCCATCGCCAACTCTTCGACCGTATCCACATGCTGACAGCCCCCATAATAGCGCCGCCGTGGATAGCCTTCCGCATACTTATTGGTCAGCAGCGACCCCTGCGCAGCCAGAACGGCGGGACTCGCATAATTTTCCGAAGCGATTAAGACCAACTTCTCACGCTGCCGTTTTTCTTCGGCGCGAAAAGCCGCATAGACCTCAGGATCCTCTTGTTGAACCGCTTTCAGGGTACCGACAATGTCGCCCATCACTCGTCCTGCGATTCCTGGGCCTCTTTTGGAGAAACGGCGTCGTCGGTCTCATCCCCGGCTTCATCAACCTGGGCCGCTCCACCCTGGTTGACGAGGCACACGGACATATTCGCGATAATGTCTCGATGCAACTTGATGCCGACGGCAAACGTGCCTAGCTCTTTCAGAGGATGCGCTAATTGAATTTTTCGGCGGTCCACATCGAATCCTTCAGCCAGCAGCCCGGCTTCAAGATCCTTCGCGGTGACGGATCCAAACAGCTTATCATCCTTGCCGGTCTGGACCGGAAAGGTGAGCAAGACGGCGGACAGTTTCGCCGCTAGTCCCTGGAGGTCATCTTCGACCTTCTTGGCCTTATGAGCCGTCACTCGTTTGGCATGTTCCAACGCCTTCACGTTACGGGGGTTTGCCTCTAAGGCTTTTTGGCGGGGGAGCAAGAAATTCCGCGCATACCCATCGGCGACGTCGAGCATGTCGCCCATATACCCTAAACTGTCGATATTCTCTTGAAGAATCACCTTCATCTTTGCTACGCCTCCCTTTTTATTCTCTATCGAAGGTGTGGTATTATAAGGTCCGGTCAGGGAAATATCAATTTGAAACCGAAGCACCGGCGCAACAGGCCACAGTGGTCATCCTGCCTCTTATTTTTTTGTTACCCTGAGCAACGCGAAGGATAACAAAAAAAAGGCTCCGAATGACAGTAAGTCTCTCTCCTGCTAGACACGTCCTGCAATCGTCCACTACAATGCCTTTATGCTGCGTCACAAGGTTATGTGGTGTCTGAGCGTGGGCTGTCTTGCCTTCGCCATGGTCGTGCCCCATGCATTTGTCGCTCAACATGCTCGGGATGTTGTCTGGGCGCAGACAGATGCGCCTGCTCGGGACGTCCTTGATCGGACATCTTTAAACGTCAGGCTCAGTCAACGGGCGATTCATCCTCCGAAGCCCTTGGTCAAAGAGATCGTGGAGTTACCGCATATCCAAGCGGCTCGCGCCAGGGTCGCGCCTTCCCCGAAATCCGCCATTTTGGAAGATGACCGCCATACCCGTATCCTTGTTTTGTCGGTGCTGGAAGATGGCCACCTGCAGGCCCAGGTACTCGCCGACATCGATTTCGCGCAACACGTTCCTTTTGTCGCTGCTTGCTCTGCTCATCGAGGATGCGCATATGACCGACGCCCAATCACCGGTGGACTGGGCTGCGTGGCCATTTGTATTCAGCAGGCACTCGGTCCAGGCCGCCAGCCATGAAACTGCTTGACCTTCTCCTCTCGTTCGCCACCCAATTGGCGAACGACAAAGACGCCACGGGTGCGCTCGACACATTGATTGAATCCCGCGCCACCCAAAAAATCGGGACAGCCGGAGCCCTTCACCTGTATTCCATGGAGGTCCCTCCAGGGACCGCGGTTCTTGAAGACGTGCCCGTCACCATTGTACCTCCCGGAGACCTGGAACCCACCGGCGGCTTTATTCTCCGACACCAAGGCGACACCACCTTGGTGCAAACTCTGGATACACTTGGGCAGTCGATGGTCGACAATACGCTCGTGACGGATACCTCGGAATTTTTTCGCCTGGCTTCCACGCGATTAGCCGATATGGCGGCCCATCCCGAATCCTACGCACTGGGGCCGGCTGAACGGCTTGCGCCATGGCTGGACCCGGAACACCGCGAAGCCAATACCTCTGCCAGAACCGGAGCGTCGGCTGCCGTGCTGACGACCGTCTGGCATGATGACCAAGCCACTCGTTGGACGAAACTCGGGACGCTGGCGGTGACCTTGATGCGACACAATCAACGCGTGCTGCTGGTTGCGCCCACGCACGACGCCGTGGATCACTTGCTCGGGTTCTTCGCCAAAACCTTTCGGAATGCCGCCCTGCCCTTTCACAGCTTATTGAGCCGCTACGAAGTCTCGGTTCTCAAGAAAGCCGAAGGGGTCCCTTTGGGTGAATTGAGTTTTGAAGCCCAAATACACAAGTTTTTCGCCACATCCCGGTTGCAGAAGGATACGCTTCGACGCAAATATGAGCGATTTCGAGAACTCATCCCGATCTTGGCCTACAAAGGGCAAAAACAGCGTGATTTGGATGAAGTCAAATTGCTGGAATGGCGGCTTCTTGCCCAGGCAAGTGAGTTCCAAGGCAAAATCAAGGACATTGATCACCTGCTCGCCAAGTACGAAAACCTGCCTATTTGGAAACGTCTCGGCATGCAGACCATGGGAAAAAATGTGGAGACCCTGGGCGAATATCGAATGCTCTATACAGGGAACATTGCGGAACTGATGAAAGAGGTTGAGACGGCGCAAGCTCGTATCCGTGAATTGTCTCCTGAGGCCGCGATTCCGAAAGAGATGCGCCCGGAATACGAAGAGTTGAAAGACGAAGTCTCCAGGCTGGGAGGAACCAGAAAAGTTCGTGAACTATTGTCAGCCGGTGAGGCGACCAATCGGCAAGCCTTTATGCAGAACAAACGTTTGGTCGCCGCGACCCCTGGAAGAATCGTGACCGATCCTCTATTCAAACGCGTCCGTTTTGATGTGTTGATTGCCGAAGATGCGCCCCACATTCCAGCCCCATTTTTACTCGGCGTCGCCGGACTCGTTCGAGAACAGATCATCATCGCCGGAGACACGCAAGACCTTCAGGGACCTCATAAACTGTGGCGACTCCAGTGCCTGGAGCCCCTTTCCGACCCTTCTCATGCCATTTCGGCGCCATGAAATGTCGCCGCCACAATAAATGTTTGGACCCAATGAGGCACATCCCTGCCTTCGAGCCTCATACGGCTTGAGGCAGCAGCGTAGCATTGGAAGCATGTGGTGACCTCGGAGACAGGTCTTGTCTATTGACCCTGTTCATGGTCTATTTTTAGCCTGAAAGGAGGTGTCTCATGAAACCGTCCACCCAGATCAAGCCGATCAGTTACCTCAAGGCCCACGCCGCCGAGATCGTGCGCACACTCGGAGGAGAACCCTTGGTCATCACCCAGAACGGTGAAGCCAAGGTGGTCATGCAGGATATCGACAGCTACAAGCAAATGCAGGAGATCCTTGCGCTGCTCAAAATCCTCGCGCTAGGCAACCAGCTAGGTCGAAGCGCGTCAGGTGCACAACCCGCCGCCGATGTCATCGCGCAGCTTGACGCCCTCCCGGCAAAAGCTGATAATCGCTGAACCAGACGCTCGCGTGCCGAAGTGGCGGAACTGGCAGACGCACTAGATTCAGGGTCTAGCGCCCCCTGGGGGTGTGCGGGTTCAAATCCCGCCTTCGGCACCAATAGACTCAAAATGCCGTGTTTTAAATGACTTGGTGGGCAGCGTTCTGACGCCGCGTTATTAGTTTGTTCAAACAAACCATTGTAGCATTGATTTTCTCCTCGCCAAGCTTTTCATCCCCTTGACGGGCTTCAGAATTACTCAACGCTCTTTATTTCCAGGAATGCCCAGAAAGGTTTATTGATACTATAGCGTAAGACTCTCCCGCTCTCATCATGATAATTTCTTTTCTGAACCTCTAACCGTTGATAGTCCTGAGAATCCTTAGCGAAACGGAAATCGTCATCAGCAACCTCAAGGCCTAGAAATGACAATTCGCATAGATGGGCGATAATCTGATCAATATCTGGGGCAGCCACATTAGCCCTAGAAAAACCGTTTTTTGTCTTACTTTCAGTTACAAATTGAGGAGCTCCGGCAAACTCGTAGAGAATCCTTTCTAGGTTATCAAACCGAATGCCGTTTTCTACGAGTATGGTTTCCAAAGCATATTGGGAATATTCCTTTTCGGCTTCTTTGAGATCCGATTCCGCGACTTTAACGTGATTTCGATTCACAGCCTTAGCGACCGCAGATTTCACGAAAAAAACGAGAGCACGGGGTCTAGGAAGTATCCTATCCACAATGAATTTTTTAATAGGAAGTCCCTTGATATCTTCAATGAACAACCTGTCCCACAAATCCGAAGGTGAAGTACCAACACCTTATGAGGCGACAAAACGTTCCTCGATAACTCTAAGAAGCAATTCGGCATCTTTCCAGGAAAGTTTTGAGTGGGAAATTTTGTCAGGTTCTCTAGCTTGGTTCATGATGTGGGAAAAAATATCGGAACGAATAAACAGAACAAGGCTTAGGTTAACAGGCTTCCGACGAGAACTTTCTTTCTTAAATGCTTCTGGAATTCGGTCCGCCACGGCTAATAAACCCAAAAGAAACTGTGCAAGATGATCGAAGTCACTGCTTTTGTCCCATGCTTTGTCGAGGTTATCAACTAATATTGCTACGCGAAGTTTTTCCTTGAAGGCCTTATCTAACGCCGACTGAAGTTTCCCTAGCACATTTTTATGAATTCCTTCTGATATAGACGCACGAAATTGTTCGACACTCTGAGACTTCTCTCTTCTATTAGGAGTTGGAATAAGCCTTGCTACACATTTTTCAAGTCTTATTGTGAAATCTTCATTCAATAAATCTTCAAAGTCTTGGCAAAAAGAAACTAGATCCTTCTCATACTCAAATGTTTGTCCGGAAGATCGATTTATTATTTGAGCAATGGGTACTTTAGCTATTTCAGAATAGATCAAAAATTCCCAAAGGCTCTCAATGACATATCCTTTTTGATTTCGCTCTTGATAACCTCTCATCAGTTCAACGATACCTTCCAATTCGTAAGCAATTGGTTTTATTACACATACTAGATTTCTTGGATCTTCACGAAGTGTTGAAGTCAACTTCAAAATGTTTGCTGTTTTTCCCGATCCTTTTCGACCTACGAATACAACATTTTGTCCTTGGAAGGCCCTGTTATAGGCTGCTGTTTCGACAAAATAATCCTTCAAGAGGTCTGATTCGTTTTCAGCCAGATATTCTCCTACTTGAAGCTCCTTTAGTTCGACAGCTAGTTTGCTAGAAGTAACATGGTGTCTCCTGGAAGTTTTCTGTACTGCCCAAGTAAGGTTTTATTTTCCTTACCAATTGCTATTTCGCGTCAATCGTGACCAAAATATATTATAATGTTGGGCTCATCTGTCGATAGAGCGTTTAAACGAACTCATAGCAGCAAGTTTCTCCTCCTTGAGCCTCCGATATAGCGTAACAAGCACACCAATATTTCGACCGAAGAATGACCGACGGTCTTCATGATCGTCTCAGTACCTACGCCGGCGGCATCATCCAGGTTCGTCACTGCACAATAGACAGAGAGTTGAGCTAAGGAACAGAGAAAAATGGGGACAAGGTCAGAATCTAAGAAAAAGTTGGCGACAAAGAGAACGCCACGTTTGCGAACACCTAACAAGGTTTCGCCTAAGAAAGATATAAAACGTGGTGAAGGGCTAGGTGCCTCTATCATTTCTGAAAGTAGTACAGAATATAGGCACAAGCTTGAGATTGGCTCGAATCGTACTTGCCAATGCAGCCAAAACCATTTGAACTGCATGACAGCAAAAGAATGGCTAAAAAGTCAGCTGGGCGTCTGGCAATTTTTCTTTGAAAAACGAGATATCAGGGATAAAACCGTTCATCCAGCAACGTTTCCGATTAGTTTATGCACAAAGGTGATTGAATTGTTTTCACACGCGGGAGAACTGGTGGTTGATCCCTTTGTTGGTAGCGGCAGCACGTTAGTGGCCGCCAATGACTTAAATAGAAATGCGGTGGGCTTCGACTTACAAAAGGGATATATCAACCTGTGCGAGAGACGGTTAGAAGAAACCAGAAATTTGTACAATACGTGCCAGCAGATTGCCATTGAGGACGATGCCCGGAATATTCCTCTGTATCTTGAAGAAGGATCGGTGGGGCTTATTTGGACCTCGCCTCCCTATGCCAATTTACTCAATCGAAAAAGGCAAAATAAATCCAGACGGTATAGGGACAACGAGCAACTCGGAAAGATTGAGCAATATTCACAAGACCAGAGAGATTTGGGAATTTTGGACTTAGACGCCTATACCATGGCAATGGGAGACATTTTTGAGAAGTTCCTGCCATTGCTGCGCCCCAAAGGGCACTGCGTCATTAACGTTCCTGACATGTGGTGAGAAAATGAACGTATCACGATCCACGTTTCGTTGATCGAGGAACTACGGAGAAGAGGATATGAATTGCGGAACGTGATCATTTGGGAAGAGGAAATGAGCTTTAGGCAAACGATCAGTGGCCTAAGCAGATCGGATAGAGGCTTTGGAGTCGTTGTTGATCGGCGAACTCGGAAAGTCATCATTTCTTTTGATTCACGTCAAGCCAGTCTAGAACAGCAACAATGGCTAAGCGCCGTAGAAGAAAGGGCAGGACTTGGAGAACTGGAACCTGAACCTTATTGGGGATTTGACGATCTTTTTCACAAGACTGGAAGCAAATTGCACAATTGCTTTTTTGTCGAGGCCGCGGTGAAAAAAGAAAATGAGGAAGAACTTTTCAAGTACAATCGTATCAATTAGAGAAGCTACTTGCCGCTCTTGAGAAAGGAAAAACCTACGTGGATTTTGATGCCAGAACCGGCCATAACCACGGCACCAAATTTCGTCTTCGCCAGAATGCATTTTCGGAACTGTATCAGAAAGTGAGAGAGTTATAAGTCTCAAAAGCATTCTTGCGCGGGTTGCCGTTCTGTTTCTTTCTTCACGCCTTCTCTAGCAATCGGACAGGAAGACCCCCTGGCCCTTTGAGATACTCTTCTGCCCATGTTGCCTTGCGATCATGGCGGTTCTGAAGGTAATAGCCCCAATGGAATCCTTCAGGTCACCAAACCACATGCAGTAATGAAATTTGCTGGACGCCGCCCTGTTTAAAACCTGACACAATTGTCTGCTTCTGACAAAAAAGTTATGGCTCTGACAAAATTGTCATATGCCCATTCCAGCAAACTTCAATAATATTCAATACCTACATACAACGGAAACATGGCATTCTTCTTGCTTATCTTCTTTGCAACGACAAAAGTACGGTTTCGGCAGAAGGACCGTAGTGTGACATAGAAGTCAACATAGTTCTGGCAATGACGCCAGGCCTGAGTTTTTCACAAAACTCTTGGCTTGGCGTTTTTTTTTGGTCAACAGACAAACAAAGTTCGCCCATTCACATTATTCATTACGCTCTGATGTATGAGAAGTAGAGGAGGAGTCATGGCACACACCATTTACCATCACGATCCGGTTTCATCGAAAGTCGGAGCCGAAGCCCCAGACATGTTTAATCAGGGGCAACCTCTCACCTCTGATGAGTACCTGTCCAAAACTATCGAGGTCGCAGTAACGAAAGCCGTGCTGCAGGCAAGTGGTCCGACTCGACGACAACTTCTCGCCGGTGTCGGAAGCGCGGCGCTGATCGGACTGATTAGCGAGTTTCTTCCTCTTTCCCAATTGCAGGCACTGGCCGCAGACCCTGTGGGCAAACCGGAAAAAACGGATCTCAGTATCGGGTTTATTCCCATTACCTGTGCCACGCCGATTATCATGGCCGAGCCCATGGGGTTCTACCGCAAACATGGCTTGAACGCCAAGGTCAAACGGGCAGCGGGATGGGCCATGGTGCGGGATTGGGCGATCAACAAAGACGTGGATGCCGCGCATATGCTCTCGCCCATGCCTTTAGCCATCACCTTGGGTGCGGGATCGCCCCAGGTCCCGTTCTACATGCCCGCCGTGGAAAATATCAATGGGCAAGCCATTACCCTGCACAATAAACATAAAGGCGTGAAAACGGCTGCCGATATGAAAGGGTTTCGCTTTTGCGTGCCCTTTGATTATTCCATGCACAATTACCTGTTGCGCTATTTTCTCGCCGACGGCGGTGTGCATCCAGACAAGGACGTCCAGATTCGCGTGGTGCCGCCACCGGAAATGGTCGCCAATCTCAAGGCCGGTAACGTCGATGGCTATCTGGCCCCTGATCCCTTTAATCAACGCGCGGTGTATGAAAACATCGGCTTTATTTTTCTGCTGTCGAAAGACATTTGGGCGCAACATCCATGCTGCGCGTTTGCGATCTCACAAGAATTCGCGACGACGTATCCGAATACGTTCCTCGCGTTGTTCCGGGCGATTGTGGATGCGACTCATTACGCGTCGAACCCGGGGAACCGGAAAGAAATCGCCAAAGCGATTGCCCCGGCGAATTACTTGAATCAGCCACGAATCGTGCTGGAACAAGTGTTGACCGGGACGTTTGCCGATGGGTTAGGCGGCATTCAGAGGGTTCCGAGTCGCATCGATTTCGATCCGTATCCCTGGCATTCCATGGCCATCTGGATCTTGACCCAAATGAAACGGTGGGGTCATTTGAAAGGGGACGTGAATTATCAAAAGGTCGCCGAGCAGGTCTATCGTGCAGCGGATTGCGACACAGTGGCCAAGGAACTGGGGTATCCCTCTCACACCAAGACCATGACGACCCATACTATTATGGGACGGGAATTTGATCCTATGAACCCGGAAGACTACGTCAAGAGTTTCCCCATTCATAGCATGGTGTAGCCGGTAAAGGACGAGTCACGATGAGTAGCAAACACACACAGCATCCGTTCTTCATCTCCGCGTTCTTCCTTGGGATTTTTCTGTTCGCGTGGCACATCGCCACCATCAGTCCTCCCTTCGATCCCACGGGCAAGACGGAAGAGGAATTGATGGTCATGGAGTTCAACGGCGATATTATGCAAACCGACGACGGCCAGTACGTGTGGAATCCGGAAAAAGAAAAACTCAAAGGAGTACCGGGTCCCATGACGGTGATGGAGAAAGCCTGGGTCGAATTGGGCGAAGCCTTTGTGATGAAAGGGACCAATGATCATGGGATTGCCTTTTTGGTGGGCTATACGGTTTCACGATTTGCGGTTGGGTTTCTGGTTGCCTCCGGGGTGGCGATTCTGGTGGGGATTGTTTTGGGACTCAACCAGATGCTGTTTCGGGCGTTGAACCCATTCATTCAGATTCTGAAGCCCATCTCGCCCCTAGCCTGGATGCCTTTGCTCCTGTACACAGTCAAGGATCCGAAATGGACGGCGATCCTGGTGGTATTCATGGCCGCGGTCTGGCCGACCCTGGCCACCACTGCCTTTGGCGTGAATACCCTTCGGAAGGAATATTTACAGGTGGCCGCCATTCTTCAGTTATCGTGGGGTAAGCGACTGTATAAGGTGATTCTTCCCGGAGCCGCGCCGACCATTGTAAACGGCCTCCGCATTTCGTTTGGAAGTGCGCTGGTCGCCGTAGTGCCGGCGGAGATGTTGCTCGGGGAACTGGGCGTGGGGTATCTGAGTTGGATTGAATGGAACAACCTGGATATTGCCGGCGTCATCTTCGCCATCCTGGTGGTGGGGACCGTCGGTGTGATCTTGGATTCGGGATTTAATAAATTGGCCGGGTTGGTCACCTATCAGGAGTAACGTTATGTCTTTTCTCTCTATCGATCATCTGAGCAAGTATTTCCCGAATCATTCAGGGGATGGCGATGTCTGCATCTTTGAAGAAGTCACGGTCAAGGTGCACAAGGGCGAATTCGTCACCGTGATCGGGCATTCCGGGTGCGGAAAAAGTACGTTACTCAATATCATCGCCGGGCTGGAAACGCCGACCGAAGGCGGAGCCATTCTGAACGGACAAGAAGTCACGGGCCCGGGATTGGATCGGATGGTGGTGTTTCAAAGTTTCGCGTTGATGCCATGGATGACGGTCTATCAGAACATCGCCCTGGCCGTCCGTTCGGCCTATCCCACCTGGAGTTCGCAAGAGATCAAAACGCACGTCCGGAAATACATCACGCTGGTCGGCCTGCAAGGGGCCGAAACCAAAAAACCCACGGCCCTATCCGGAGGAATGAAACAACGAGTCGGACTGGCTCGCGCCTTTTCCATTGAACCGAAGGTCCTTTTGCTGGACGAACCGTTTGCGCAAATCGACGCGTTGACCAGGGGCGTGATTCAAGAGGAACTCGTGCAGATGTGGAATGCCACCCGTAACACGGTCTTCATGGTCACGCATGACGTGGATGAGGCCATCTTGCTCTCCGACCGCATCATGCTTATGACCAACGGCCCTTCGGCACGCATTGCAGAGATCGTGGACGTGACCATCCCCCGACCCCGGTCACGAGAAACGATTATTGAAGATAAATATTATTACAAGATTCGAAACCATATCATTCATTTTCTCGTCCGCCATGCCTCGCATGGACAAGAGAACGGGAGCGGGGATCATGCGAAATCGGGTCGTTCTGCGCCTCTCAAGATTAATTTTCGTTCTCAGGAGACGAAAAAGCATGAACCAGCAGCATCAACACGCTAGAAAGGAGCCGTCATCATGAAAGAGACCTGTACCAAAGCTGCCATAAAAGCCAAACGTCTGGAGAAAAACGTCACGATTGCCCAGATAGCCGGTGCCGTACAGAAGAGTCCAACCTTTGTCGCCGCTGCCTTAAATGGAAATCATCGGTTCACGCCAGAGGAAGCCGCGACCATTGGAACACTCTTGGGCCTCGATCAGGAATCAACCGCCAGCTTGAGTCAGTTCCCTGTGCGGGCAGACTTTCCGAATACCGCCGATCCATTTAAATATCGTCTGCTAGAGGTGATTGGCGTGTATGGCGATGCGTTGCGGGAGATGGCCAATGAGATGTTTGGAGACGGCATCATGAGTGCCATTGATTTCTCACTGGATATGGAAAAGGTCAAAGGAAGCCAGGGAGAAGATCGTTGCAAGATCACCCTAAACGGAAAGTGGCTTGAGTATAAAACCTTCTAGGGTTGTTGCAACGGGTCACGACACATGACTATAGGGACGGAGTTTGTGACCGGCCCTCCGGCTAGCGGACGTCTGTGGAGAGCCGGTGAGATCTGGCCGCCTTACTTCCGAACCGAGGGCCGATACCCCCACGCCCGACTGGGGTCTTGTGCGTAGGAACACGGGGCCAAGCAAGCCGGGCACGTGACAGAGGTGGTGGCCGTAAACATTTTCTGTTAGGCTTAGCGGAAAGGGGTCGGCTCACTGCGGACACAGGGAAGCCATATCTGCTGGCCCCATGATTATTTCTTCGCAGAAGGAGCTGAGTCCATGAACCATATTTTGAGAACGATCTCCTTGCTTCCCCTTGTGACCATCAGCTTGGTGAACCTTCTGGTCTTGACCTCCTCCACCCATGCCGCAACGATTCAGGGATTCGGGACATTGAAATTCGGCATGGCCCCTGCTGAAGTAGCGGCGCTTGAGGGCTGTTCGAGTCAGACCGAATGTCTTTACGACATTTTGGGGAAAAATCGTTATGTTACGTTAGGCTATGGATCAATACAGGACGTACCTGACCCCACCGCTCCATCCGGGACCACGCATGCAACCCTGAATCGCATCGACATTGAAATGGGCACCTATACTCAGGAATGGTTTTTGGAGTTATTTGAAGCGTTAGCCGCTCAATACCCCGTCAACCACCACCCCACCGAACATGAAAATACGTTCTTCCAACAGGGGATCTCCCAAGAGTTGGTTATTGGGTTTGCTGACGGCTTTGTTCTTTTAAAAGTGGTGCGTCGCCCTTTCGGCAATATCATCATTCGCGTGGTCTACCAGGATGCCGACCACGCCCAATCCCAGCGACAAGCCTGGGGCGCTGCTCTTACCCCTTAGTGTTGCGGCATCCTTTGCTTTATCCTGCACGGAGCAGGTTTGTTCTCTGCTCACCGAATGATATGTCCAACGATCCGAATCCGTTTGCCATTCTCACCGGAGCCTCACGAGGGATCGGGGCCGGATATGCCCGCCTCCTCGCAAGCCAAGGCTATGACCTGCTGCTGGTCTCCCGCAACGAGACGCGACTCACGCAACTCTCCCATGAACTCGAGACGAACCACCGCATTCAGGCCCACGTGTTCAGCGTCGATCTGGCCCAGCCTCATGCCGCGCATCAATTATTCGTGGAAGGCCGGCGGTACCGGCATACGCCGGATATGCTGATCAATAACGCCGGCTTCGGATTGTATGGGGAATTCGTCTCTCACCCACTACCGCGTATCCAGGAGATGTTCCATTTGCACGTTCAAACCGTCGTGGAAAGCATTCGGTTGTTTCTGCCGGGGATGATCGAGCGTGGATCCGGCACCATTATCAACGTGGCCTCCATCGCCGGCATGCTCCCTATCCCGTATTTCGCGGAATATGCCGCCACCAAAGCATTTTTGCTGTCATTTTCAGAAGCGTTGGCCGAGGAAGTGCACGCAACAGGGGTTCATGTCCAGGCCTGTTGCCCGGGACAAACGGAGACCGATTTTCATAGCTCCGCCGGATTTCGTCCATCCAGTCTCCTTCCCATTCAAACGGCTGCCCAAGTGGCGTACACGTCCCTGGCTGCCTTACCGAAAAAGCACCCTATGGTCACCATTGGCTGGCAAGGGAAGCTGGCGGCTTTGTTGACGAAATGGGTTCCACGAACCGTTCTCACCAAGGCAGCGGGGCGAATAACCCGTCAGACAACCCGGGAAGGGCCTATTTTCTGACTGCGTTTCATTCCTCCGGCGTCTTTATGGCTTCGAGACCCTGCGGCGTCATCCGCTTGTGGATTATTGACCCGTCTACTGACCGGGACCGTGATCATGGCGTCTGACGGATAGGCTGGCAACAACGTGACAAGGCGAGTCGCATCCTGCAACCCGGGGTCAAGCCAAGGGGCTCCTACGCCACAGGTTTAAAATGACCGATATCCGGTTATGAATCAAGGCCAGACGTTCGTTGGGCTTGGTGGTCCACGGTACATCATGATTCCATGGGTTTCCCATCTTCACCATTCCACCGATCCCACAGCCCCGCAAACGAGCGCTCATTTTTCAACCGAATAGAGTAGGGCTGTTTTCTTGCACCTTCCCGTTTCCATTCATAGTCGCCGTCCGCCGGCACCAGACAGCAGCGTTCTCGAAACGGCTTTTGAAAACCAGACAGCAGCGTTCTCGAAACGGCTTTTGAAACGATGTCTTTTCCGCCACGGTTTCCGCTCCGGCATTGATGAGTTCCATCCCTCTTGCGGGGACCCTTGCCCACGAGGGGATGAAGCCCCACTGCAACGTGGCCGCCTCGCGTTGCTGTACATGGAACCCGACTCTCACACATGAGACCCATTGGGGGGGCGCAATGTTCTAGCGAAGTTGAAGATCGGGGATTTCTTCGAGGCGAAATTCCTCAGCAACGATCTCAGGCATGCACGTGAAGGGATACCGTCTACACATGCTCCTCTCGCTCTCTGCTAGGGAACCCGATCGCTCTACCGCAGGGCTGGGGCTCCATATCCGCCCCGCGCAATCTTCGGTTTTTTCAAAACGGCCGATCACTAATTCTCCTGCGTTCTGAAGTGAATTCTGACCGTCAATGCTCCATCTACAGGATCGTCCCCATTCATTTGGGGATCGAATGTCCATTGCTTGAGAGCGTGAACTCCGGCCAGGTTGAGTCGACGATTCGTCGCGGGCTCCAGAACCACAAGCATGGTGTCTGCCGTTTTGCTGACAAGAATGCGCACCTTCATCCAGTCATCGACTGCTTGGCCTTGTAACGCCGACGGCATGGTGGGCCAAGGGGTGTACTTGGGGACCGGCCCCCGCTGTTGATCTTCGTTCAGTCTGAGTCCATGCACATGTACGGTTTCAAGAACCTCCACGCCCTCATCCGCTACATGATCGGACTCATGTGTGGAATCATCGACTTGGCTCCACACAGACGGGGGGCTCATTCCCAGCAAGGCACTCGCCATCACGAGAACCATCCAAACATGCTTCATCTTGTAACCCTCTTTATACCCTTCCCTAGTCACGGAAAGCGTGCACTCAACACATTGCCGACTCACTCTGGCTGCCATGGGACTCATTCCATCCATCAAAAAACACATTATTGGCTTCCAACGTTTTCAGCCAATCGTTCATCGTGTATCGTTCCTTGCGAAGAGTGGTCACATACCTCAACTCACCCTCTGAGACCGCGGATGCAATATGGTGAACGGGTAACACATAAATCGTCCTGTTTTCGAATGGGAAATCGATCGATACACGGCACTGCACGCACCGAAGATTCACGATCCGCACGGACAGACTGCTCATCAGTTTCCTGCTCTGCGAATGCGGCCCGTTCGAGTCTTTCATGGGCACGATTGATCGTTTTGCAAAGGCGGCCTTGATCAACAGGGTTGAGCAGGGCATCGAATGCCGTGACAAAGGCCACCAGCGGAATTCGCCCATGACGAAAGGACCGTACGATGGACAGCCCATCCAGTTCCGGCATTTGCAAATCGAGGAAGGCCGGATCGGGTTGTATTTGCTCAATCAATCGAATCGTTTCTTTACCGCTTTGGGCCGACAATCTCGACATCTTCAAATGAGCGCAGCATGGTCACAAGAAACGGTGTTTGTATTCAGATACGCGCTTGGTTCGTTTACATCAATGGGCTAGGCCAAGTTCGGATTCATTCGGCAAAACATGGGAAAGTGCCCGACAACTCTTTTTCATATTTCGTCAACCCAAGGAACCTTTGAAGGAGAGGCATCGAGGAGAAAAGACCTTGAAGGTGTCGTCGGAGCCGTCGTTATATGAAAAGTGCAGGGGGAGCACGGAGGGAAAGAAGGGAGACAACCGGTTTTTGTAAAAACGCAAGGAAAGGCTCCCAAACTTTATCCGATGAGACCGTGGAATGATGGTGGAGTTCAAGAACCGCGAATGCCAGGATAACGGAAACTTGAACTTCAAGCCAGGTGCACAAATCAAAATCGAGGTGCTTTTGGTCATGATGGCCGTCCTCACCGAAAACATGGTCGATTTCCAACTCACCGGCAAGAGGGACCGAGGCCAAAGACCCAACGGCCAATGAGATGATGAGGCCCGCAGACACTGGTGGCGCAGAAATTTGAAACGATGATCCTGATACCGACGGAAGTCGAGACGGGTCCATAGTGAGGACACGGTACCAAGCCCCCACTGGATTGTCAATTATTGCAAATGAATGGCAATTATCGGATTCGTCAAAACTCGGTCAGGTTTCCAGGCAGCCGGCGATGGTCGCCGCCAAGTCATCCCCATGGTTAAGGGGCGTTGTGTCCCACCCTATCCCTAAACCTGATCCATCGTCTTCTTTCGGGATGATATGAAAATGGACGTGACTCACGGCTTGGTGGGCCGGGACGCCATTGTTTTGGAGCACATTAAAATGTCGGGCTCCCGTGCCTTTGAGCACCGCTCTGCAGAGACGCGGCAAGACCCGCCCGATGGCGGCGGCTGATTCATCCGATAGTTGATCCAGTGTTTCCACCGGCTCTTTCGGAATGACCAAGGTATGGCCCGTGGACAACGGATAAATATCCAAAAAAGCCAGCACGTGCTCATCTTCATAAACCCTGTGACACGGGATCTCGCCGTTCAGGATTTTCTGAAAGATCGTCATCACTCCCAGAATACGCCAACGGAATTTTCTAGATCAAGGCCGTGTCTAAAGAAGCAGGCCCAGTACCACGACCACCCTCGAGGTCTGCCCCCAGGTAGGTGCCAGCGTGACCGACAACCCACGCCCATCCGCCTCCGACTCTAAGCCGAATCGATTCACCCGCGCCTCAGTTGTGGATGTCACCCTCCTGCGCGACCAAGGCCCTGCCACGGGCCTCTACCGTGAACCCCACCCCGAGGCCGACTTCAAGCGCCTGGCGTAGAGGTGTGCGCCCTTGGCTCCCCGACTTTCCCTCAAGGGGGGGGTCACATGAGATGCGGCTCTACAAATACGGAGATACGATACGGCCATGACACCATTCGATTGTAGCGGCCTCTCACAGCAGATTCGGGGAGAGCCAACGTTCCACAGTGGCCACATCCAGCTGCTTGCGCGCGGCATAGTCTTTCACTTGATCGTGATCAATCTTGCCCACGGCGAAATATCTGGCTTGTGGGTGGACAAAGTACAGGCCGCTGACCGACGAAGCAGGAACCATGGCAAACGTTTCCGTCAAATGAATGCCGGTGACCTTTTCGGCCTTCAGAAGGTCAAACAAGATCCGTTTTTCGGTGTGGTCCGGACACGCGGGATAGCCTGGAGCCGGACGGATTCCACGATAGCGCTCTCTGATTAAATCCTCAGTCGAACAGTGTTCGTCTTGTCCATAGCCCCATGCGTTGCGGACCTCTCGATGCAGCCATTCCGCAAACGCTTCGGCCAGCCTATCGGCCATGGCTTTCGCCATGATCGAGTTGTAATCATCATGGTCTTGTTCGAATCGTTCGCACAGGGCTTCACAGCCAAGACCCGCCGTCACCGCAAACCCGCCAACATAGTCGGCCAGTCCCGTCGACTTGGGCGCGATAAAATCCGCGAGCGCGTAGTTTGCCTCTCCTTCCGGTTTCTGGATCTGCTGCCGCAGGGTATGGAGGGTGGCGAGCACCTCCGAGCGCGTGTCATCCCTGTAGACTTCAATATCGTCATCCACACTATTGGCAGGGAACAATCCGTACACCGCTTTCGCCGTGAGCAACTGTTTATCGATGATTTCCTTGAGCAATTCCTGGGCATCATCAAACAGCTCCTTGGCCTTACTCCCTATGGTCGGATCTTCAAAAATTGTTGGGTGTCGGCCCTTCAACTCCCACGTATGGAAAAAGGGCGACCAGTCGATCACCGGCACTAAGTCGCTTAACGGTTGATTGTCAATCACCCGTGTTCCTAAGAAACGTGGCTTCGCTCTCTCCAACGTTTGCCAATCAATCGAGGTTCGCTGTTTCCGTGCCTCTTCCAACGGCAACAACTTCTTCCGGGTTTTCTTGCCTTCATAGGCTTCGCGCGACTGCTGTTGTTGCTGCCGGACCGTTTCCACAAACCCGGGCTTTCCTTCTTTGCTCAATAATTGCCGGACGACGTTCACGGCCAACGACGCATCAGTCACGTGCACGACCGGTTCGTGGTAGCCTGGGGCGATTTTGACGGCCGTGTGGGCTTTGCTCGTCGTGGCGCCTCCGATGAGGAGTGGGATATCAAAGCCTTGGCGCGTCATTTCTTTCGCATTGTAGGTCATCTCATCCAATGACGGGGTAATCAAGCCACTCAGGCCGATCATATCGACCTGTTCCTCTTTGGCTTTTGCCAAAATTTTTTCGCAGGGGACCATCACCCCGAGATCAATGACTTCATAGTTGTTACACCCCAAGACCACGCCGACGATATTTTTGCCAATGTCGTGGACATCGCCTTTGACCGTGGCCAGCAGGACCTTCCCTTGTGCCGTACTTCCCGACGCTTCTTTTTCCTGATCCATGAAGGGCAGCAAATACGCCACGGCTTTTTTCATCACCCGTGCACTCTTGACAACTTGCGGCAAAAACATTTTTCCGGAACCGAATAATTCCCCCACGATGTTCATCCCGTCCATCAACGGACCTTCGATGATCTTGAGCGGTTTAGCATATGCCTGCCTGGCTTCTTCCACATCTTCGTTGATGTAGTCCACGATCCCTTTGACCAACGCATGCGAGAGACGGGCTTCAACCGGACCTTCTCGCCATGCATCGGCTTTGACCACCGCCTTGCCTTCCTGTTCCACGGTTTCAGCAAAGGTGACCAACCGCTCGGTCGCATCGGGCCTTCGATTCAACAGGACATCCTCGACCAGGTCCAGCAAATCCTTGGAGATCTCCTCATAAACTCCCAACTGGCCGGCATTGACGATGGCCATGTCCAGACCGGCGTTGATCGCGTGATACAGAAAAGCCACGTGCATGGCCTCACGCACGACGTTGTTACCACGGAACGAGAAGGAAATATTACTGACTCCGCCGCTGACTTTACAGTGCGGCAATGCGGCTTTGATTTGCCGAGTGGCCTCAAGGAAATTGACCGCATAGTTATTGTGTTCTTCAATGCCCGTGGCGACCGTCAGGATATTCGGATCGAAAATAATATCTTGCGGAGGAACCGCAACGTCTTCCGTCAGGATCTTGTACGCCCTGGTGCAAATGTCGACCTTCCGGTCGATGGTATCGGCCTGTCCCGCTTCATCAAACGCCATCACCACCACGGCCGCGCCATACCGTTTGATCAGCCGGGCCTGTTCTTTGAATTTCTCCTCGCCTTCTTTGAGGCTGATGGAATTGACCACGCCCTTGCCTTGAATGCATTGCAGCCCGGCCTCAATCACCGACCACTTCGAGCTATCGATCACGAGAGGAACACGGCAAACATCGGGTTCCGAGGCGATAAGATTCAGAAAATGCACCATGGCGTTTTCCGAATCCAACATGGCTTCGTCCATGTTGACGTCAAGGAGCTGAGCGCCCCCTTCCACCTGCTGTCTGGCCACCACAAGGGCTTCTTCGAACTGACCATTGCGAATCAACTGGGAAAATTTCGGTGAGCCCGTGACATTCGTCCGCTCTCCAATATTCACGAAGTTCAGCTCGGGCCGAATCGTCAGCGACTCCAACCCGCTCAACCGCGTGGCATGATCGGGTGCGACCACCGTATGAGGAGGCCGATCACGCACCGCCCGGGCAATAGCAGCAATATGGTCCGGTGTGCTTCCGCAGCATCCGCCCACAATATTCAACCACCCATTCCCGGCAAAATCGCGTAAGTCCTCCGCCATCCGCTCCGGTGTCTCGTCAAACCCACCGAAAGCATTCGGCAATCCCGCATTGGGATGGCAACTGATGTAGACCGGGGCACATTTCGACAATTCCTCAATATAGGGACGCATTTGCTTGGCCCCCAGGGCACAATTAATCCCGACGCTGAAGGGATCCGCATCGGCAATGGAATGCCAAAAGGCTTCAATCGTCTGCCCGGAGAGCGTTCGCCCGCTTTGATCAGTAATGGTCACGGAGGCCATGACCGGAAGAGACACCCCCTGTTCCTGGCGATATTGATCGATGGCAAAAAAGGCAGCCTTCGCATTGAGCGTATCGAAGATCGTTTCCACGAGAAGCAGGTCGCTTCCGCCCTCCACCAAGCCCCGCACTTGTTCGTAGTACGCTTTCCGCAATTGTTCAAACGTCGCCGCGCGAAAAGCCGGGTCATTCACGTCCGGCGACATGGATGCCGTCCGATTGGTGGGCCCCATCACTCCGGCCACGAATCTCGGCCGCAAGGGATCTTTTTTCATAGCCGCATCTGCCGCCTTCCGCGCCACCATGGCCCCGGCCACGTTCAACTCATACGCCAAAGTCTCCATTTGATAGTCGGCCATGGAGATCGCATTGGAGTTAAACGTATTCGTTTCGATCATGTCCGCGCCGGCTTCCAGATATTCCTGATGAAGCGAGCCGATGAGGTCCGGTTGGGTCAGAACCAACAGGTCGTTGTTGCCCTTGACATCACAGGAATGCGTGGCAAACTGCTCTCCCCGAAAGTCCGCCTCCGTTAAGTTCTGTTTCTGAATCATCGTGCCCATGGCGCCATCCAGCACGACGATCCGTTGACGAAGCCAATCTTTCAGTTCTTCAATTCGGGTTCTTGGATTCACCACGTGATCCTCATAGACTCAGGACGGATTGAAAGTGGGCACCGACCTTCTGCAAAAGTTCCCAACGCTGCTCCGGACGAAAAGGAATGACTATACTGATCCCGTCTCTCACGGTCAAAAACTCTCGAAGCTTCATTCACCGCGTCTAAGGCAAGGCCACTTGCTTGACTCAACTTCAGTCCAAGGTTAGGATGAAAGTTCTTGAGTCTGATTGAGATCGATTCATGCACAATCTTTGTTTGCAGCGATTCCCCCTGTGTTTGCTCTTTACCGTCGGCCTGATGGTTGTGTTTCCGAGGGTTTCCCTGCACGCCGAACCCTTTTTCGAAGACGGGTTTCTCGGGCTCACAAAACAAGAAGTCCATGATAAGCTCGGGACGCCTCACGCCATCCGTTCGAGAAAGGCTGCCCTTCGCGTGTTTAGCTATTATTCGCCCAAGGACTGGGAAAAATATTTTAGTAAGCTCGTGTCTCCTCAGAATGGCGAGGATGTGTACACCTACTCGCGTGACGGCGTTCAGGTCCGATACTCGTTTGTCTATAAGCCGGATTTCCGCGAGGCAGGAGCTTTTCCCACACTGCACGTCAAACGAGTTGAAGTCGAATTCACTCCCAGTATTCCCTTAAAGACCATTCCTGCGTTAGTCCAAGAATTCAGCCCTTCGATGAGCCCGAATGACCCGGCGTTTCGATCAAATCTGTGGGTCCTGTTGTTTAAGGGCCCTCCGTCAGAGGAGGCGGAACTCGTCATAGAGCAATGGAATAAAAAGGATGGGGATTGGACGCTGGCGTATCAATTATTCTCCCTTAATGGTCTTCCAGACTATTTGACCATCAACTCCTCCATCGATCGATTGGAATTTACCGTTCAAAGCCTATCGCGGATTCATCAAATCGGTCATCATACCCATGAACCTATCCTGAACCCCTACTCCCCAGAATTTACCCAACGCCTTCCTGAACCGCCCAAACCCAAGAAAACCATTCCGGTTCCGGTCTACGCCGAATAGCGGACGAACGCTCCATTTCCGGGTTTCCCTTAGTCTCCTTCTTCCAATCGAAGATCATGCGCATCCATTAACAGCAAGTAGGCGTCACCCCACTGATTGGGGCTTTCCAGGCTCCAAGCCTCTTGGACCCCCTCTTTTTTCAATCGCACCCCCCACACTCCTCCAAACACCACATATGCCACCCCGCGCCCGGATTCTTCAACAGGTTGCACCATGGCCTGGCATTCCGGACGATCTTCATGATCTGTCCATCCCACGACCTCACACCATTCACCCCGTGAAGAATGTTCGTCACTCTTGACTTGCCGAAGACGCTGCGCCGGACCCAATTCCTTAAACCGAAGAAAGACCGACGTCTCGCAGTTCGGATTCTCTTCCACTTCAATAAACATCGTCGCCTTTACATTGACTGCCTTCGTTCACGGTTGCTATTCTGATGAGATCGCCTATGCCTCCGCAAGAATCGCTCCCCACTTCAGTTCTCCAGGATTCTCCCCACGATTCGTCGCCTCCCCACAAGGAAGACGGCTCACAAGGACGACCGCTCCCCGTACCGTGCCGACGCCCAGTCCGGATTACCCTCTATACTTTATTGGGCACCTTTGCCGTCTTCATGCTTGCATGGGGATTTCTGCCGGGACTCTTGGACCCGACCTTTGAACGCCACATCCAAGAGAAGGACGTCATTGTGGGCATGACGCGCGAGCAAGCCATTCAAGCCTGGGGATCACCTTACCAAATGAACATTACCTATACCGACCGTGGAGTTCGACGGGAAGAATGGGTCTATGAGGATTGGATTGAGGCCGGATCCGTCCAGCACCGCTATCTGTATTTTGAAGAAGGCATCCTCGTGGGGGGGTGGAAATAACCCCTTGCACTCGGTCTCACTTTGTTTGTTGCTCCCTTTAGGCCATGTTGCCCCCTAGCCCGTCCTTCTCTCACTTGAGGCCCGTTTCTCCCTAAGGGGTTTCTGTAATCTGAACCCGCCGCTCCCGTTCATCCCCCCCACTGACCACAAGTACCCGTTTCCACTCACGAATTTGATAAATAGCCCAGGCGTTTGGCTGTCCTTGGAAAAAAGCTTGCGAATCCTCCCCTTTGGTGCTCAAATAGGTCGGCTCTGTAAACCCTTGGTCCAAGACATAATCCATCAGGCTGTCAGTTGTCACCCCTTTTCCACGTAAGGCAACATGCGACAAAAAGGTCAGGATTTCATCCGGATTCGCTAACGTGACTGGATCAAAAGCCATGTTGTTTTTCCCTCAATTATGGTATGATTGTGTATTGCATTCTAGGTGCCAAAAACGAGAAACGCAAATAAGAACGACGCAAGCCTCGTCACTCGCGTTTCGATATTGTCCAAAAACCTCCATATCCCGTAACCTGCGTTCCATCGTCAATCAATCATTTTCTCCCTATCCCGTACCATGATATGGAAGCTTTCGGCTGAACAATTTCGCGACCGAATTTTCCACATTCTTCGCCGTAAGCAGCATTGGTCGACAGCCCTCTTCAACGGAAGCGCCGTCACCAAAGCGCAATTGAATATTCACTTCCGTCAAGAATATGCGGTCTATCTTCGAGATTTCGCGGTCCTGCTTGCGAGGATCGTCGGGAAAAATCCTCCATGGCAAATACGTCGTCACTTGGCAACGACGATTTATGAAGAAGAAATCGGAGGGCTTTCACTTGGCAAACCGCACCAAGAATTATTCCTTCAAATGATGATGGGCCTAGGGTACAAGCGGGCTGAATTTCGAGAAGTCGAGTTGTTATCAAGAAGTTATGCGTATCGAGAATGGCTTAATGAAATCTGCGATCGGGAAGACTGGATCGTGGGCGCAGCGGTCCTCACCATCTTTGTGCAAGGCTCCGTCAATGACCGAGAAGAGGTCATGACGCAGAAAGAACAAAAATCCCCCGCGGACATTGAAGATCTTGTGGGGAAACATCCCTTGGCGGTTTACCATGGGCTTCTTCCGGAACACCTAGATTTCATTCGAGCACAAGCGTTGATCGAGCCCTGTAACCGATCCATTGCCTATGACCTCATTGTCAAAGAAGCCGGAGAGTCCGACACCAAAGCCTTAATCTTGGAAAAATTGGAAACGGGGTTGAATGTTTGGCTCCAATACCGTAACGGAATTGCCAGAGCCTGTGGACTCAGGCAGCCGTAAAGACCTCTGGCGCGCTTGGGCCACATGTCGATTTCCGGCACGATCCTCTCTCGTGTGCTTTACCGTACGAGAAGAGAATGCAAAGCGGCATCTCCTAAAATCGCCGCTCACGCCATGACGTTTAAAAGAAGAAGGGAACGCCGTCGTTTCTTCCAATATCGAATAATCGCCCACACCATCAGGACTTGAGTCAAGATCAAAAAAGGCCGATGCACGTGAGGGCTCCGGCTTGAATCCAGATAGTGACGCGATCCATCTTCCCACGAACGACCACCACGAAGGCCGAAGTCAGGCACACCACCACGAACAGGAGCAAGGGAAACAGGGGCCATAGAGTTTTTGCACTCAGTTCCATGTTTTCTCCTTCAAGCACTGGCGTTCAAAAATTCGCATCACCAGATGCAGATGCCGAGGATACGGATTTCTTTGGAAAATGGCATTTCAACCCGCTCAAATTTTTGATATGGTATGAATCCTGACTCTTGTGATTCTATGAATGCTCGCTCACGGATTTTGCCGATTGCCTTTCTAGGGACATTGTTCCTCAGTGGAGGTTTGGGGGGATGTTTGGGACCCCCTCGAGTCGAAACTTCCATTTACGAGGACCAGAAAGGCTCCGTATGGCTGAGAACTGTCTCGGATGCCTCATACCACCCTTCCCATCCCGCTGACATCTCAGTCGAAACATTTGAAAAGGTTTTAACCGGTCTTCACTATCGACGATCCCCCGGCAGGTGGCTTCAACGACTCGTGGACAGTGGCGCAGGACCGACTCCCCTGTTTTCCCCGACTCAAGTCACCT
The DNA here is from genome assembly GCA_963422365.1 of Nitrospirales bacterium. Lineage (GTDB taxonomy): Bacteria > Nitrospirota > Nitrospiria > Nitrospirales > UBA8639 > Bin75. The sequence goes on along the minus strand of OY729426.1, from coordinate 1,354,223 downwards.
TTTGGGCCACTCACTTACGGCACGCCTTTTTTCAAGTGACGGCGGAAGAACATGTCTCCATACGTATCCCCTTGCATCCGTCATCAAATTTTCAAAACCTAACCGGCATTCTGTCCCTCAAGCATGATGACCTGCATATGGCCCTTGCTTTATCGGGTCATGGCCTTCAATCCAAAACCAAACCCAGGCGACCCGACTCCCTGGGGGGCACAAATCCCATTGTGGTATTTCTGCCAAAGAACGCCGTCAAGAAACAACCGTCGTCTTGGTACCAGGGAACACCGACTCGTCACCACCTGACCATTGATATGGCCTTGCTTGCTACGCTTGACGGAACGGCTTTCTCAAAGGACAGCAAAAAAGAGCCAGTGACTCCCGACTCCACACCACGCCACGTTCCGCCGACAGTCATTCCTTTGGGCCAATCCATTCCTCTCCAGCGGTTGGACCCCTCTTCCCCATCCGACTCACAAGATCTCCTCGAAGAAATTCGATCCTTGCGGCGAGAATTGTCCAGACAGAAACAAGAACTAGAACGCTTGAAGAAACGAGAGGCGGAACCCTCTTAACTCACCTCAATCAGTTGAGGATTTTTGAGGATCACGTCACTGCCAAGCGTGGAACGAAATGTCATCCGTTGGTAACAGGCATAGGTGACATACGTATCGCGCAGGCAATATTCGGCGATCTCTCGTCTTCGTCCTTGAGCCCACATTTCAGCCACTTGCTTGCCGCTTCCAGATTTAGTTTCGACTTGTAACGCACGTGCCAACACGTCCAATTTGACCCATCCTCGCATATCCCAGTTGCTCCACACAGCCATAAGGTCATAGACCGGCTCCGTCCGAAATTTGGCCAAACTGATCTCCATCGATGGTTTGACGTGGTGAATGATCGAACGCTTTCTGAGAAAAGGGAGATCAAATCCCAATCCATTATGGGTAATAAAAAGAGAGGGGCGAAGCTCGCCCAGACGAGCCCAAAACCGGCGAAGGAGTTTTTCCTCATGAGCTCCATACCAACTCACCGCACCGTGACACTCCATGGAGTCGGAGAACACGAGTAGCCCAATGCACACAATCCGGCTGAAGGTTCCATCAAACGCCGACCGCTCATACCGTTCATCTTCTTTCTCCCGTTGCTCCCGAGCCTCAGCATGAGTAAATAAATCATCCGCGTTACCCCCTTCGCAGGATTCAAGAGCGACCGAATCAATCCCAACCAAACGCGCCCATTCTTCTCGAGGCGCTTGGATGGTTTCAATGTCCAGCACGACCTTCATGGGCTGTCAACGAAATGATGCGCTTCTTTTAAGCGTCTTGTCTCCCGGCCAGTTTCATCAAGCGAGCCACGACCGGGACGTCAGCAGGAGGAAAGGAATACTCGGCTAACTCCTCGGGCCTCACCCATCGGAAGTCAACGCAACCCAGTGGTCGCGGGTCACCGTGGGACAGGGAACACGTGAAAAAGTGCAACTCCACGCTTTTGTCTGGATATTCATGGTATGTAATCGTCAAAGGCCTTGGCGCCGTTATCTCAATTCCCAATTCTTCAAAAACCTCGCGACGGGCACAGGCCTCGAACGTTTCGTCTGCTTCGCGCTTCCCACCGGGAAACTCCCAATACCCCGCTAAAGGCACACCGGCTTCCCGACATGTGATCAAATACCGTCCCCGGTGTTCAATCACCGCAGCAGCGACCTGGAGGATCTCCTTCTCAGCCATACCCAACACAACTATTTTGGTTCCATAGGATACGCCTTACAAAATTCTCGCATCGGGCAATACAGACAGTAAGGATTTCGCGCGGTACACACCTCCGCGCCAAAATCCATGAGGGCTTGATTGAAGTCATACCCTTTGCCTTTAGGGATCAGTGCTTCCGACAGGGCCCAGAGTTTAGATTTTTGCGTTTTCGGATCGCCCTTTCCCATAAAGACTCGATGCAGCACCCGCATCACGTTCGTATCGACAATCGGCGCATCTTCATGAAAGGCAAAGGCACGAACCGCTCCAGCGGTATACCGGCCAATCCCTTTCATCGACTGCAGTTGTTCCGAATCCCGTGGAATCTTCCCCCCGTAATGGGCCACGGTCTCACACGCAATGCTATGGAGGCGGTAGGGACGAACGTTATACCCGAGCGGATACCATGTCTCGCGGACGTCGTCAGGTTCGGCCTTCGCTAAATCTTTAAGCGTCGGATATTTTTCCAAGAACTCGTGGTATTTGGGAATGACTCGATCGACTTGTGTCTGCTGAAGCATCACTTCAGAGACAAGAATTCTGTACGGGTCTACGGTCCGCCGCCAAGGCAGGTCGCGTCCACATTCGTCATACCATTTGAGCAAACGAATTTGGAAACGTCGCTTTGTTCCCCGATCAAGGTTGGCTTGGGCAGACGGAATCGATTTGGACTTTTTAGAAGTTTTGGCTGGACGCGTCATGGGCCGTACCCGGATTGTAGGTAGGAAGTAGACCCAATGCAAGACAAGCAAAAACCCTTACGCTCAACCCAAACATCTCGGCTTACTCAATGAGCAGGCTTAAACAGGTCAGGCCCGCTTCGGCCTTGGAAAACTCGCTCAGTTCAACGCTTGCGACGGCATACCCCTGCGCCTCGATGACCTCGCGCGTCAATGGGGATGAGGCCTGAACCAGCACGCCCATGGGCAAGCGTAATACGTTCGCTCCAAACGGTTCTTCGGCCGGAACGTGTAACAACCGACACGTTCCCAATGCACCCCCATCAAGCCAAGCCGGGTTCACCAAGAACGTCTCATCGTCAAGAGACGTGCACGCCGTTTTCAGATGGAGGCACCCGCGGATTTCGATAGGCGTCACTCCATAGCCCAAGGGCTCCGCGATCGCTCGGAGGGCGTCCACCCCCGCATGATTCGTTCGTGCCGAGACTCCGACGTACAATCGTTTCCCCATGCGCAACACGTCCCCGCCTTCAATCGTTGCAGGCGGCGATATCGCCACGAGGCGACGGTGTCGAGCAAGAACGGGAAAAAGCAACGCGGGTTCGCCCTGCCGCGACGCCGTCCCCATCGAAGCCGTCACCGCCAATTCATCCAGGATCATGGCGTTGTCTTCGATAAAGACACTATCGGGAAACGCGTCTTCGGGTGGAAGAACGTCAACCTCCACACCCATTTGCCGCAGGGCCCGGCAATACGCTTCATGTTGCTGGAAGGCCAGGGGAAGGTCAATCCCTAGGCGAGGAACATGCCTGACTTCACAATTCACAAGCGAAAACGCAGGCTGACGGGTGAGGGCAATCATCGCGTCAGCTTCTCCCTGTTGTCATCTCGTGGCACGTCAAAGCCAGCGTTCATCTTTACACTGTATTGATAGGCATTTCATTTCAACTTAATACTGCCGATCTACCATAGAGTAAGAGCCTAGGCATTTTTTGCAACATCTCATCATGATTTTTGCGAGATTGTTCCCGGCGATTCCTTAGGATGGGCGTAACGACTGCCATGATGCTCAAAGAACAAAATTGGATGAAAAAACTTTCCTTGCATTACGAAAAAACAAGGACTCTCTATCCTGCCGATCACTGAATGGTCACCTTCGATATTAATGGGACCATTTTGGCTATGCGGTACATGATGCTGCATGTTCTCAAATCTTTTGATCAGCGACATGCCACCAGTTTCTTTCACACCCTGACGATTTCAGAGATCATGATGCATGAAAACCAGATAGACCCTTTCGTCAGGACCTTCGTGCTTTCCCAAACGCAACGGGAAGCGGTGATGAACTGGTACGTCGAACGTCGCTGGTCCTCCGAGGCCATCCTGGAATCCCACCGTCCCTTTGAAGGCGTAATGGAGGCCATCCGATGGTTTCAGATGCAACCGAATACCTCGGTGGGCCTCAACCCGAACTCCTTCGAGCAGACACCCTTCGTTCCCTTAATGCGTTAGGCAAGGAATATAAGGTCACGTTTGCGAATGAGCTGTTGTCGATGAACCCTCATGGATGGGAAAAGAACGTCAGTGATTCGAAGGCAGAAGGGGTCCGGGACTTTCAACGAAAAGGATATCGCATATGCGGATACATCGATAATGAGCCGGACAATCTTCTGGCCGTCTCAGAACAGGACATCCATCATGAGATTCTCTTGCTCCACGCCAGTATGATCTTTGAGTCCAAGCGTAAACACTTACCCTCCCATTCGGTAAGAGGCAATACAGATGATATTACCGAGTTAATTCCTGAAAGCACCTTACCTCGACATGTCCAGTTTGTCTGGCATGGGGTGAACGATGAGGCGCACTTACGGTAATTTGCAACATCCACTAATGTCCATGGGCTGAACTCGATGTACGCCTTGATCCGAGGAAAGAACAGGTCATCCTGCGCCATGATTCCTGTGTCAAAACTCCTATGGTGGAGGGTGAGGAGTGCATCCTTGTAGACGATGCGCTGGCAGCACTTTTGCGGCTCGGCAAATCCGTCAAACTCAATCTCAAAGAAAACATCATCCTCATTGACAAGGCGCTTGACCTGCTCCGCCATCATACGGTTGAGAGTGCGGACCTATGGTTCAATGGAAAGGGGGACGTGCTGCAAAAAGAAGGGGGGGGCTCAATTGGTCGCAGCCTATCCCGAGGCCATCATCCAATGCCCTATAGACTTTCTTGTCCCCATGATCATCAGCCTTCCTGAAAAAACAGGGGAGACCCTTGAGCGTTTTTGCGAATGGGGCATTATCCGCTTCTCGCTGGAGCCGTGCTACTCCAGCCGAACTCCATCACATCCGACTTTAATTTTCCGAAATGGCACTATTTGGGCCGAGGATCGGGGGAGAACCGGAAACATGATGAGTCTATGATGCGTTCATGATTTGTTCACGAAACCGTATCCCGAAACCGTATCCATAGACCGGGCCGCTAGGCACCAAACTCACCTAACGATCAGTTCCCTCTCTTCGTTTCCAGAACCAACAATATATTTGCATCAACCCACTCAACGGTATCGTGGAACGCGCGTTTGAGACTGGCTTGAAAGATTTCCAAGGCGTTCTTCAATTCTTCTTCGTCATAGAGCGAAAAGGTGGAATAATGCCTCACCTGAACCCTTCCCGCTAATTGTGCCACGGTCGCCTTTCGTTGATAGTGAAACGGTTTGACCTGTTTCAGCTGTACCCCCTCAACAGCCCGTATCCCTTCTTCAATCTCATCCAGTTCATAGAGTCGGGTTTCTTTTTCCGTAAATGATGGGAAATATTGCCCCCAGATATTTCTCGCATTTTGGCTTCTCAACCGGGTGTACATGAAAATGTTTCCGTTGGGCTTGATCACTCTGGCGGCATTCTCCACAAACCGAATCAAATCAAAATGATGAATGGCATTAAAGGTCAACACACAATCCATTGACCGATCGTCAAGGGGAATCTCATTGCCGTTCGCCCGGAGGGTTTCAAACTGTGAAATGTGATGATGCGTGAGATACTCAGAGGCTTGTTGCAACATCGACTCATTCAGGTCGATACACGTCAAATACAAGTTCTTGACGTGTTGGAAGAGCAATACGTCATATCGTCCGGCGCCACATCCAATGTCCGCGGCCTGAACCTGGGGCAGATTCTTCAAGATCTCACTGATGAAAAGGATGGGCTCCGTATCGGTTTGCCGAATATGTCTATAGGAAGAAGCGACGTGGGAAAAATGGTCGTACATCGCGGGATTGCCGTCCATGATTCACTCCTTAGCTTCTGCTTCCCGCGCATGAACGCAATCCGTTCCTCATCCTTCACGAAGTGGGGAATCGACGCATCAAGCCATTCCGCAGGTCCGCCCTCCGTCAATAAATTCCTGAGTCATGTGATAGGCGTCACTATCGCTGAACTGCTCAGGCGGGTGTTTACAAAAATAGGCGGAAGGCGCGGCTAACACGCCACCTTGCCCACGTTCGAGGGCAAGCTTGGCACACCGAATGGAATCAATAGCCACGCCCGCAGAATTAGGAGAATCTTCCACGGACAGCCGCAACTCAAGGTTCATCGGGATGTCGCCAAACAATTTTCCTTCCATGCGAAGGAAACAGACCTTGTTGTCTTTTTGCCATGCGACATAATCACTCGGGCCGATATGGATATTTTCATGGTCTATCCGCTCGGCCGCAGCGGATTGCACGGCTTCTGTTTTGGATTCCTTTTTCGAGGCCAAACGGCTGTGATTGAGCATGTTCAGGAAGTCCGTATTGCCTCCTGTATTCAACTGATAGGTTCGTTCCAGCCTGACCCCTCGCTTTTTGAAGAGGTCCGTTAGAACACGGTGTGTAATGGTGGCCCCTAGCTGCGCCTTGATATCGTCGCCGATGAGAGGAAGATTTTTTTCCTCAAACCGCTTCGCCCATAGCGAATCGCTCGCAATAAACACCGGGATATTGTTGATAAAGGCCGCACCGGACTCCAAGGCACATTCGGCATAAAACCGCGTGGCCTTCTCCGAGCCGACCGGCAGATAGTTCAGGAGCACCTCGGTGCCGGACTCTTTTAAGATCTTGACGACTGCGTCCTTTGTCGGCTCGGGTTCCTTCCCGACAAGAAACGTGTACCGATCGGGGTACTCGCTCATATGGGGGGAAACGCCATCCAAAATTTTCCCCATTCTGACTTGTACGGCCGTTTCCGGTAAATCAGAACAAAATACCGTCGTGCAATTGGGTTCGACAAAGATGGCTTTGTTGACATCCGTCCCTACCTTGCGTGTGTCGATATCATAGGCAGCCACGACCTCAACGTCGGACGGTCGATACCCGCCTATCTCCCAATGCATCAACCCAATGGCATCATCGGGCTTTTTATCACTGTAATAAGAGATCCCTTGAATGAGGGAACTTGCACAATTCCCCACACCGACAACGGCAACTTTGATCTTGCTCATAGAAAAATTTTTACTCCATGAGGGTTTGTGCAATGACGGTTCATACGTCATGACCCCTCTCGAGTCTCATGGTTGAGCTCCAAGGCGCTGACCCGTGAGAGAAGCAAGCAGTTCCGGGGGGGTATACGGACTCGTACCCAGCTTGCCATGGTCGTTTTCGCAGTGCTAGGAGGATTGGCGGTCAAGGTATGGAAGCGAAATGCTTATATATCTCTTTTCAGGAATACGTGTCAATACTTTCATGGCCGTGGACAGCACGCCGTGGCTGAGTTTTTGGGAATTCGGATTTCCGTATTTCCAGCCCGGTTTCTCCGGCAAAGCAGTTATCCCTGCAAATCGCTGTTATGGTAACGGATCACCAAGGCGTGACAACAGGGCTTGGCACTCATTTGTGTTGGCTGCACAGCCTTGTTTGATATGTATTTTCTCTCTCCATGATGAGACTGAGTTGCTGTTGCCCGCCGTCCAGCAGGTCGGCCTCGGATACCATGCATTCTATCAATTCATCCATGCGGCCCCCCATTTTGGCAACGTTGACCAAAGAAAGTCGGCGCAGGACCTCGACCGTGATTGGACGCTTGGAATCTCCTTAAAGACAAGGGACCAAAGGAAGTGTTGTGCTGGGCCAGCATTGAAGAGGTCACAGAGTAAACGAGCTTCTTTCTCGCACGTGCAGGGTAGTGAATAGCATGTGTCATCGACCATGACGGGGCGACCATTTTCTGGGGGGACAACAACAAAAGTGAAAGATTTGTAGAGACCTGATATGGCGACCTTCCAAGGGGCAAAAAGAATAGTCACCGATTCCGAAAATGCTGAATCGTGGGCGATTCTGATAGATCGAACTTTTCCGTGAATCCAGCTTCTCGGAGTGATCCTCCAGGTATCTCCAAGTCTGAGGAGCCACGTCTCTGATTGAACTGGTGTCATCACCAGTATGGCGTTGCGTAACGAACACGACCTTGCGAGGAGTCGCTCTACAACTTCCTAAATCTGAAGACTTGAGGAGGGAATATACGAACTCTTCCTCGAGTTCGACTGCTTCATCCAGACCGTTCACAAAGCGTCCATTCCATCGTGAAAACTCCATCACCTGAGATGCATCATGCTTCATGCCTGATCGCCAAGCGTAAGGGGAACCGCCATCTAGTTTTCGAAACGTCGTCTAGGCCTCGACATCAGAAACGAGATTGCCATCGACCAATCCAAATTCCGTCGCCTCGGAATCCAAGTCAAGCCTGGAATAGATTGTGGCGATGCGATCTTCAGTACGCTTTCCAGAAGCGAAAAACAGGCAGGCATCAACCGCAACGCCAAAATGCGTTTTTGCATCAATGCGAAATAGCTTGGATGACTCAAGCCCGCCCAAGGAGGATTGCCCAAAACCAGAATGTGGTGTGCACTCTCTTTCCTGAGAATTCGATGCCAGTCAGCGGAGAAAAAATCTTGCCGGCAAAGCCTGATTCCCAAATCCGACAAACTCCGGCTTGTTGCATAAACATCGTCATGATTGATTTCGTAACCTTCGTAACGGCAAACACGACCCCATTCGCCTTGAGATGCGCGAAGAAATGCGCCAAGACCGACTGTCGGCTCAACAACAAGATCAGGTCAACCAAACAATTCAGCAACCAAGGCGACCACATACGCCGCTAAATCGTTCGGAGTCTGAAAGTCACCAAATTCCTTCTGTTTGTTCATAGGTTTTCAATGCCATGCACTCTTCCTGCCTGATGTATGACGCGGCTGTGCTGTACGGAAGAAGTGCAATGAGTTAAATCGTAACTTTTCGAACCGTATACTGCACCCATCCTAGACAAAGGAACCAATTAAAGGATAGCCACTATCCTCATCAAGACATGAAAGACTGTCGAATGAAGCTTTCAGGAGTCAAGCGTCTGAGGATACAGAGGACCACACGTCCATGAAGTCAAATCTTCAAATCCGCGCTGAACGCGCAGCGGAACAATTTGCTGAAAAGGCACGAAAACCATTGGTCATCGAATTCGCGGGAGTTCCAAAAGCGGGCAAGACCACCACGATCTCACACGTGCAGACGTTTCTCAAGCGTTGTGGTTTCCGAACCGACGTCGTTGTTGAACGTGCTTCAATTTGTCCGATTCGAGATAAGAAACACGTGAATTTCAACGTCTGGACTGCCTGCACAACACTTGCTCAAATCTTGGAAAAAACGCAAAACCCACCCCGACCAGACGATCCTCAGATTCTCTTTCTTGACCGAGGACTCTATGACTCCATCTGTTGGATGATCATGATGGAACGTATTTCGCGCATCCGCCAAGATGAAAGAGAACTCATCCAGCAATTCCTCACGATTGACGATTGGAGGAAACGAATCTCGGCTGTTTTTGTGATGCTGGCATCTCCATCGGATGCCATGAAGCGCGAGCAAGGGTGACTCCCTGTGAAAGGAGAAGGGGGATCAATCATGAATCGTGACGTGCTCCGGCAGGTTCAAGAAATCAATGAACAATGCGTTGACCAGCTTGGGCGGGAGTTCCCGATATATCCAGTCAATACTTCTAATGGTGAAACCAAAGACAATCCCAAACGGACGGCAGAAGTAATCGCTGAAGCCATTGTCAGTTTGATAGAAGGACAGATCGCTGAAAATATTCTTTCATGCTCCAAGGAAGTCGTGACGAAATTATTTGGCAATAGGAATTTCATTGGTGATTCACAAGTAGACGAACTGACCAGACACTTCCGTGAAAATAGCGACGGCAATTTTCGCCCCAGAGATGAAGTGGAAGAAGACGCATCGCGCGTCCAGGCACTTCCGATCGTCATTGTTCGGAATGCGAGCGGTCACGTGCTTCGTCTCCGCCGCCGTGAAAAAACGAATGATAACGTCCTTCATAATAAGATCGTCATTTGGGCTGGAGGACACGTTCGATGCGAAGATGCCGTCAACGGCGATGCACTCATTCATTGCGCCGTCAGGGAACTCGAAGAGGAACTACGACTCCAGGTCGAATCCTCATCACTCCGCTTGACTGGAGCAGTCCATTTTGATAACGGTGGAAAGACGTCAAAGCACGTTGCCGTCGCATACGAATGGCGTGCGCCAACGGATGATATTTCAGTCGTTCTTAGTCGGTCCGAGTTTTTTGAGAGGCGTGGGACGTCTCTCAGCGGGAGCTTCGCATCCGCCGATCAACTCGTCAAAGACGTTGAGAACAAACAATTGGAGGAACCGTGGTCAGTCGAACTGGTTCGTGAATATTTGGCGAAGGATATCTTTGACGTTAATCCTCGCCTATGGTGAAACGCATTACGAAAAGGTCAGGAGGTTTGAGATCAAAATGATGAACGAAAGTGAAGGACGCATCGTGATCGACTTTGAACGGGCGTTCAGCGAGACGGAACAAGCCGCAGCTTCGACGGTACAATCTGCCGAAGACTTGAAGAAGCAGGCCAAAAGATTGCAGAAGGCAGCTAAGGACGGGAAGATCAACGAAATCAAAAAAGGGCGTCAACGCCTTGAGACTGCGCTGGGTTCTCTACGACAAGAGGTGGCAAATGCTGTGCAAGCTTGGCCTTTCAAGGACGAGGAAGAAGAAGAATATCTCGAAAAACACTATGCCTCTGAGCTTTGTAATGTCGCCAAAGAAAAAGGCCTGACCATCCATGAAAGAGATGGCAAATTGATTGCTCATCCATCTATAGTTGAAGTCCTGCCCAGGGATCGAGCCGTGAGAATCGACAGGAAGAAAGTGCCGACCTTAAGGCCATCCCGCATGGTAGAGGACCTGGTTAAAAGCCAGAAAAAACCGCCCCGATTCAAGTCGGATGATTTCCTGGAGACATTGCACTGGGTGTACACACTCATATCGAGAGAAGAGCTTTCTGCACGTTTAATCAACGACGGATATGGTCCTGTCGTGCCTTTGGTTGAAGTGTATAAGGCATTGACCCCTTTGCCTGGAAGTAAGCGTGACTATGACCGTGTGGATTTTACCAGGGACATTTATTCCTTGGACGCGAGTGGTCCATCCCGCACCAAGAAAGGATCGCGTGTATCCTTCCCGTCTTCAACAGGCGCGAAAAGAGCCCGTGACACCTTCCAGTTTGTAGGTCCGGACGATCAGCTTATGCCGTATTACGGAATCCAGTTTTCAAGAGGTGAATAATGGCGAATGAAATACCGCTTCACGATTGGCTCAAAGTTCTTGATGACGAATACTTGTCGGCTTTTATCCCAGAGGGCGGTGCGTCCATCAAGTTTGCCGTGACGCCGGAAAGCCGGAAACCGGCGCTACGTGAAGCGGTAGAGAGCCGGTGCAGAGCCCTGGATTACACGGTCGTGAAACTTGACGCGGCAAAGACCAGAGTCCATATGCCGCAGAATATTTTTTTCGGGATAGCCCAGCAGGTAGATTGGCGGCGGTTGGCTCGACGCCTGATTGTGCGTTTGGCCGAAGAGGACGGCTATCAGGTTAATGACATCAACCCCGGACAGGCTGATAACATTTTTGAAGCTGTAGCAAAGGCAAACAACCACGGCTCGCAATTTGTGCTTCAGCAATTGAGACCAAAAATAGAAGCCGAGGTCTCCAAAGAATACCGTATGGCTAAAGATTTCAGAGTCGCTATGACCCACCTTTGCATGTGCGAGAACAGTCGTCCGGACCAATATGGAGGTCACCCGTTGATTGATTGGCTCACAGGAAAGAATACGAGAGTGAGCAATGTAAAATCGTTTTTCATCAATACCGCGATAAACCGCGTCACTGCGAGGCATTTCATTGAATCGGCCTTCTTCTGGTTCCGACACGCAGGATCGAAGGGAACTGTGGTATTGCTCGACAACTCCCGCATGGCGTTTACCCAAAATCCGAAAGACGGTCTGAGATACTACACAAAAGCAATGGTCATGGACCACTATGAGCTTTTGAGAGAGTTCATTGATGGAACAGACCAATTGACCGGAGCGTTGCTGCTCATCATGACTGACCGTACATTCCCTGACCCCGACGCCCGTTCCAGAGGGTTTGGAATGTATCAGGCCCTCAGGACAAGGGTCATGGATGAAGTCCGGGATGAAAACCTGGTGAATCCCCTGGCGTCTTTGGTGCGAATATCTTGAAGAAAAGGTTGACTCCATGAATACTGACAGAGACGGAAAAGACGCATTGACTTGCAGACGTGCCTTGGAGGGACTCCGCAATGGCGTGCCTAACGAAAAATCGGTCAAGATACTAGGATGCAATCAACCGCAAGCAGAAAGTCGGTTCAGAGAACTGCTGTCCAAAGCTGTCGATTCCGATGATCCCCCTTCCGGTTCATTGGGAATGTTGATCTCCGGAGATTTTGGTACAGGGAAGTCTCATTTGCTCTCATACCTGGCACACAAAGCCTTGTCGCAAGGCTTTGTGTGCAGCAAAGTCACCATCAGTAAGGAGACACCTCTGTATAACATGGACAAGGTCTTCAAGTCCGCAATAGACCACGGTCGGGTGCCGGACCGAACCGGGCGGCTCATGGAAGAACTGGGACTCAAACTCGAAGACTTGCCAAAGGCATACGCCCGTTTTTTTCAGTGGGCCAATTCCGGACAGAACGGGTTGCATCCCATATTCCCGACAACCCTGACGGTTCATGAAAGGGCAAATGATTTTGAACTTACGAGCAAAATCAGAGCGTTCTGGTCAGGAGAAAAGATCAGGATTTCCGACGTGAGGAAGGGACTCAGACAAATAGATCAATCGCCTACTTATTCCTTCAAAGCGCCGAAGGCGAAGGAATTACCCCCTCAACATTTACGCTTTGCCACAGAGTTGATGAAGGGCGCCGGTTATAAAGGCTGGGTTGTCTTGTTGGATGAGATCGAATTGGTCGGTTCTTATTCTGTATTGCAGAGAGCCAGGTCTTACGCGGAGATTGCCCGTTGGTGGGGAAAGGTCGAAGCTGAACAATACCCAGGTCTTATCGTTGTTGGCACGGTGACAAGCGACTTTGCCACAGCTATTTTAGGGGATTCCGGCAAGCAGGACAGCCGCCACGCAGCCCAACGGTTACGGTCAAAAGGAGAAGATGTCGCTGCGGACAGAGCGGAAACGGGGATGAAGGTCCTCGAACAAGAGGATATCCAGTTAGAGCCCCCGACTGATGAAGATGTGAATGAGACGATCGAGACCTTAAGACGAATCCATAGTACGGCCTATGGATGGGATGCCCCACAACGGGAGGCAAAGGCAGGTGGGGCAGCTTATAAAGGCACGATGCGGTATAAGGTCCGGGATGCCATCAATAAATGGGACCTGTTGCGATTGTACCCGAACGCTCGTCCGGAGACAGAGGGAACAGAGTTTACACCTTAATATGAAGAATCACCTGAGTTGGAGCAGGAAACCGAGGACGAAGGTGACGAAGCCGAAACCAGGTAGTCATACCATCCATTCCTGCCGCTATGCTCTTCCAACCGAATCGCGTCTGTGAGACTTCCGGTCGTATCCGTCCTGCTGCTGACCTTCACGTTCTTCGCTCACGACCCTTTGTTCGGAGAACCTCGCAACACCAACCCTGTCCCGCGCGTTCTTCATTTCGTCACGTGGAACGCGGATCATCCCAACACCTGGGACGAGGCAATTCAACGGTTTGAGCAAGCCTACCCACACATTCGCATCAAACGGGAAATTGCGCCGCATTCCTCAACGGCCTACCACGATTTACTGACGCAGAAGTTGAAGAACCGCGACGCTTCGCTCGACCTGTTTTTCATGGACGTGATCTGGCCGGCGGAGTTTGCCGCGGCGGGATGGGCCTTGCCTCTTGACGATTATTTCCCCGTTGCAGAACGTCGAAAGTTCTTGAGTGCGACCATTGAAGCCGGCACGTACCAGGGCCACATCTACGGCGTGCCCTCTCGCATTGACAGCGGCATGCTCTACTATCGAACGGACTTGTTGGAGAAACATGGGTTTTCGCCTCCGGACACCTGGGAGGAATTAGTACGACAAGCCAAGACGATCGTCGAGGCAGAACAAAACAGGCAGCCTGCCTTGCGGGGCTACAGCGGTCAGTTCAAGCAGTATGAAGGGCTGGTGTGCGACATGCTGGAGTTTGTGGGCAGTCACAATGGCTCGTTTCTGACTGAAGACGGCAGGCGCTCGAACTTGGCAGCGATTGAGTCCACGCAAGCGGTGCAATTCGTCCGAGAGCAGATCATTCAACAACTGGCGACCCCTGCCGCGCTGACCTATCAGGAGCCTGAGTCCCTCGCCGTGTTCGTCCAGGGAAAAGCGGTGTTTCATCGCAACTGGCCATATGCGTGGGGATTGGCGAATGATCCGCGTCATTCAAAAATCGTGGGGAAGGTTGGCGTGAGCACCCTTCCACGTTTCTCTGGAGGAACGAGCGTGTCTGCCTTAGGCGGATGGCTTTACGGCATCAGCGCCTATTCGCAACATCCTGATGAAGCGTGGGCCTTCATCGAGTTTATGACGAGTCCCGAACGGCAGAAACATTTTGCGATCCATGCTTCATTGGCTCCTTCGCGCCTTGCGCTGTATTCCGACCCGGAGGTCCTCCGTGCCAACCCCCAGTACAACGTGTTGCTTCCGGTGTTTCGAACCGCTCGACCTCGCCCCCGCACACCGGTGTATCCAATAGTTTCGCATATTCTTCAGCGGTATTTTAGTCGCGTGTTGGCTTTTCCAGAGACGGATATTGTAGAAGAAGCACAAGAAGCCGATCGGAAGATCAACAGGTTTTTGGCTCAGACCGTCTCATGACGAACACGACTGCAGATAACTCGACCGGCTGGGTCATGGTCTTTCCGGCGCTGACGTTTGTTGCCGTCTTTTCACTGTATCCGGCGATGGATTCCTTTCTGCTGAGCCTTTACTCAGGATTCCACGGTCTGGAGCCATCTTTTATTGGATTCGGCAATTACGCGGAGCTGTTCCAAGACCCCGTCGCCCATCAAGCGTGCATCGTCACGCTGGGTTTCGTCATATTTTCGACCACCTTGGAACTGCTCCTGGGCATGGGCATCGCGCTGATCATGCACGAGCACTTCAAAGGGCGAGGATGGGTTCGGGCAGCCGTGTTGATTCCGTGGGCGATTCCCACTGTTGTGGCTTCACAGATGTGGCGGTTTCTGTTGAACGATCAATATGGAGCCGTCAACCTGATACTCTTCGGCGATCAAGTGGACGCCTACGTCCCGTGGCTGGCCGATCCGTGGATGGCCTTTGGAGCCATTGTCCTGGCCGACGTCTGGAAAACGTCATCGTTTGCCGGCCTCCTTATCCTGGCGGGATTACAAGTCATTCCCGATGAGACCTATGACGCCGCGCGCATTGACGGAGCGACGTCATGGCAGCGGTTTTGGCACATCACCCTTCCCCTGCTGAAACCCGCTCTTCTCACCGCCCTCTTGTTTCGAACCATCGATGCGTTTCGGGTGTTCGACCTCGTCTTTGTCATGACCCAAGGCGGCCCGGGCGATGCCACGCAAGTCATGCAATTCTACGGCTATAAAACCCTCTTCACCGAAGGACGTGTGGGCTATGGGACCACGATCTCGGTCACAGTCTTTGTCGCAATCATGATTCTCTCTCTGTTCTATGTCCGTACCGTCGGGTCCCGACTCTTGCAACGGGAGCAGGCATGACGAACACGTCCAGGGAACGTCCGGTGTTACTTGGTGGGATTCTGTTGGCCATGCTGGGGAGCCTGTGTCCTTTTCTTTGGTTTGTTCTGACCTCCTTGAAATCACAAATCCAAGTCGAAGCGATTCCCCCAAGCTGGTGGCCGGACGGCAGCCTCGTCTTTTATGCATCGGCGCTCATTGATCATCGGTTGTTGCACTACATCGGGAACAGCGTGATCGTTGCCGGTGCCACCACAATCATGGCGCTAGTCGTTGCGACTCCAGCCGCCTACGCACTGGTGCGGCTGCGGCTGCCGGGAAAAGCGTGGATTCTAGGTGGACTCCTCTGTGTGGCCATGTTCCCACCCATCGTCATTGCGGGACCGGTCTGGCAAATCCTGGAACACCTCGGTGGGCTGAATACCCATTGGGGGCTGGTGCTTCCCTATGTCTCGCTGACCCTTCCTCTTGCGGTGTGGATCCTGACCACATTTTTTCAAGAACTGCCTTTGGAGTTAGAAGAAGCCGCGCAAATCGACGGCTGCACGGCCTGGCAAGCGTTGTACAGAATCATGCTCCCCCTTGCGACACCGGGGCTGTTTACGACGGCCATCCTCACGTTTATTTATGCGTGGAACGAATTTTTCTTTGCCTTGTTGATTCTCACCGACCCCGAGCACCAAACCCTCCCGGTGGGCATTGCCTTATTTCAGGGAGAATTCACCATGCCGTGGGGAGAACTAGCTGCCGCTTCCGTGATCGCCACGTTGCCGTTACTCATCATCGTCCTCTTGTTTCAACGCGGGATTATCAGCGGACTGTCAGCCGGTGCGGTCAAGAGGTAACTTATGGCCGGACTGGCCCTGCAGCACATTGAGAAAACTTTCGGGCGGACCCAGGTCTTGCATGATATTTCACTCGAGGCCGTCGATGGTGAATGTGTCGTGTTACTGGGTCCGTCGGGTTGCGGCAAATCCACGTTGCTTCGCATTATCGCCGGGCTTGAGCCCCCGACACGTGGCTCGGTGACCATTGGAGACCATCGCGTGGATACTCTGCCTCCTCCTGACCGTGACATCGCCATGGTCTTTCAACACTACGCCCTCTACCCACATCTGACGGTGAGAAAAAACCTGGCCTTTGGGTTGAAAATGCGAGGGGAACCTAAACCCGTCATCGAAGAACGGATTGCTGAAACTGCCGCGTTATTGGAAATTCACGATCTGCTTGACCGGAAGCCGAAGGAGCTTTCTGGCGGGCAACGGCAACGTGTCGCCATGGGTCGAGCCATCGTTCGACGGCCCAAGTTGTTTCTTTTCGATGAACCACTTTCGAATTTGGATGCCCGCCTCCGGGCTTCAATGCGGGTCGAATTAAAGAAATTGCATCAACGCTTGGGCACCACCATGGTGTACGTCACGCATGACCAAGCCGAAGCCATGACGCTGGGTCACACCATTGTGGTCATGAATCATGGCAGGATTCAGCAGATCGGAAAGCCCGATCAGATTTATCATGAACCCGGCAATCCCTTTGTGGCCGGGTTCATCGGCACCCCTCCGATGAATTTGTTCGAGAGCTCTTATCGCCTCCATCAACAGGACCTGGAATTCCGCGCAGGAGATTTGACGCTCACGGTGCCTGTTCAGGCCCCCGGCACGTTAGGCGCAGACTCCGGGACCGCAACCTTGGGGATTCGGCCTGAAGACGTGACACTCGAACCTCCGGGGTCAAGACACCATACTCTCGCCGGAACCATTGACGTGATTGAAAACCTCGGCGGCGATACTCTTGTGTATCTCGTCGCAGAAGGGCAGTCTCTGGTGGCACGAACCTCTCCTGCCTCACGGCAACACGCGGGAGATTCCGTCACAGCCTATTTGCCCATGAAGAAGTTTCACGTGTTCATCAACGGACATCGGGTTCCCTTGCTGTCATCATGAATACAGCACACCGAAAGTCGCGTCTCCCTGTGCCGTTTTACATGCTGCCGTCACTTTTCTTTTTTCTTGTCCTCTCCTTCGACTGTCTCGCCGACCCTCCATTGGGAATTTAGCCGTTAGAGAAACTCCCTCAAGCCGACGCTCGTACCCTTCTCACCGACACGTCCATTCGCGCCCTTCTCACGCCTGCAGACCAAGAGCTGTTTCTCAACGAATTAGACAAGCAGCCGCCGGACTGGGAGCCATTACATGACCAGCCTGGTGAAGAACTCGGAACCAAGCTCTTTGACTTCAACCGACAGCGGGATGCATCCCGGGAAGGGCATCGATTACTGAGTCAACGAGTGGCGTTTTGGTGGTCGGGCGTCCTGGGCAAATACCATGAGGCCCAGCGAGGATTTACCGTGGTCATGGGGCCCGAGTTCACCCAAACGACCTGGGGCCTTGTGCGATTCAAACCATTGCAACTGCCCAATGAAATGGTTGCCGTGCCTTCACCGGTGCTCCTGCGTTCTCTCCAAGAACGGATCGAGAGGGGAGAACCCCGTGAAATCGGCATTCTCTTTACCGGAACACTGCTTCCCTGGGAATCCATCATCTATGCATTTTCTCATGACGGCTTGGAACAAGGCATGGTCATGCCCGTGGTGCAGATTGACGGGGTGCGGTACTTTCTTCATCCCCTTTCAGATTAACGTGACGACAAGGGCCTACCGTTCCTTCGGGACCACGGCTTCGAAGACCGACGAATAATCGGCATCGTGAAGGCCTTGCCCTATGGTCTCTTTTAAGATCTGGTGAATGCCGGCGAGTGCCGGCGTTGCCAAGTTCGTGTCTCGCGCCGCGTTCAGACATAAATCGACGTCCTTCAAAAGATGCCTGGTAGAGAAGTTGGGACGAGCGTAGTCGCGGGTCAACAAACGCGGCAATTTTTTCTCGAGCATGGACGACATCAAGGCGCTTTGACGAAGCACGTTCATGAACGTCTCGACTTCGACGCCTGCTCGTTGAATCAACCCCAAGCTCAATGAGAAGGCCGTGATATGGGCCGCAATGAGTTGATTCAAGGCCAGCTTCAAAGTAGCGGCCCGACCAATTGGCCCCACGAGTAAGGGTTCTTCACAGAAACATTGCAACACCTCACTCCACTGTTCCACCTGTTCGGCTTTTCCGCCGACCATGACAATGAGTCGACCGGCTTTCGCTTCGGCAAGGCTTCCGAGAACCGGTGCCTCGAAATAGTCTCCTATGCCCGTTCGAATTTCCTGACCGAGTGCGATACTTTCAGACGGAGCCATGGTCCCCATTTGAAGAATCGTCCGATTTTGAACATTGGGTTTCCCAGAAGTGAACAGGGCTTCCTGTATGGCCTGGGCATCAGCCAACATGAGGATTGTGCACCTCGAAGCCTCGATCGCCTCTGCGGCGGACCGTGCCCTGATGGCACCCTGTCGTTGAAGGGCTGTGCATTTTTCTTCCGTTCGGTTATACACCACGACATCATGGCCGAGCGTCAGAAGCCGCTCTGTCATGGCTGTCCCCATTAATCCTGTGCCTATCAATGAAACTTGCATCATCCCCTCCTGCCTCAGACAGAGTTATGGAAATGAACGTGATAGGTGTATCGCAGGGCCATGAAGAAAGCAACCGAAAGGAGAAGCAACTGGTCTGGTGTTGCCGCACCACTGCCGCTGGTTGACCCTCGCTTTTCAAGTCGGTATCTTCGTCCCTGCCACCGGGATGAAAAGCTGACCAGGTCTTATCCCCCCGGCCGAGGCGAATCCACCCGTCGGCATATTGAGTAACGGAAATCAGACAAGGGACACCATGGATATTACAATCGGCTCAAATCAACTCCGTAATACGAATGGAATTTTTGTGGCGCAGGACCAAGACGTGATCAAAGTTGAACGCACGGCTGAAGACGGGACCATCCTCTTGAGCATGCAGATCTACAACCCTGCCGGGTCGCAGGTTGCCACGCTGGAGCGCAACGAATGGACGTCCAATGACCAAGACCGCTTCGAACTCAAGGCTGATCCCGAATCGGTGACGGTGGTTGATAACACACTGAAAGGCGTGGTGTTCTTCGTCAAAAAAATTGGGGAGGACAGCATACAGATTCCACAAGCCAAATTTTACTTACCAGGCGGGACAGTGTCTGAGGTGACGACCGAACAGTGGCATATCGGAAATAAAATGGAGCTGAAAGATGCGGACATCGATCTGAAGGGTGGGGGGATTGAGATTCAATAATTTCAGGCCGTCTCGGATTTTTTGTTCTGAGTGATAGTCTCAGCACCTTTTTATCACCGATTGGCTGGTCTCCTCGTGCTTCTCCTCAATGGCAGCATCTATCTGTTCGTGTTTCGCCAGTACCATCAATCCATTCAACGCTCATAACGCCTCTTCCTTCAAATAACCGCTTCTTCGATTCTGCCGTACCTGCGACTCTCTTGACCGCCCCCTTTCCCAACAGTATAGTCTCCGGATAGGACGGTTGTGCTTTTCCTTTGTGCATGGTTTCTATGAACGATTTAGCAGGCAAGAAGCTGGGATTGCTTCTGTCAACCCCACCTTCTCATCCCAATGCGGAAGTCGTCGCCGGATTGAGCCATGAGGCGCTGCGCGCTCATGTGAATGTCTACTTGTATCTCATTGATGAGGGCGTGAAAAACCTGGAAAACCCGACGATCCTCAATCTGGCTTCAGCAGGCGTGAGATTGAACGTCTGTGCGTACGGGTGTCAGCAGCACAAGGTTTCTACGGAAGGATATGGTCAAGAAGTGACGTTCTGCGGATTAGTGGTCCTCTCCCAAATCATTACAGGCTGCGACCGATTCATCAGCCTGTGACGGACTGCACGGCAGACGTAAGCGGAAAACATCAATTACGCGGGGAGATCGGTTTCTTCCTGAAACTCCCCTTTTATCTTTTCTATCCTTAGGCGTGAGCCAAGTTCGTGAGGATGCTCTAAAAGAGGGGCTGACTTTTCTGTATTGACTTTTTGGGAGCACGCCTCAAGCCCCCGTCTTCCGGAAACGGTGAAGTGTCTGTAGAACCATTCAATGAACAGGGTGGATACACATGATAAGGCGTATCATCCGTTTTCGGCAATCGAGGCTTCACACCGACGAATCGAGACAGGGCACCTTTCAGATAGTCTTCGTTTAATTCGCAGCAAATCCATTGGCGCCTGAGCGATTCGGCCACCTCACCAGTGACGCATGACCCTCCAAAAGGATCCACCACGAGATCCCCTTTATTCGTAAGCATTCGAATGAAATATTCTGGAAGGCGTGCTGGAAATCTTGCAGGATGCACCGGCAGGTTATTTGCACGGCAATAGCCCTGATAAACCCCGTTTGATTCCGTGTTTGCGATGGCTAAAAGGTTTGGGGGAACGGAACCACCGTTGTCCTTCTCGAATTTGTCGGAAATGTCATGACCCGATGGACGCAACCTGGGCTTGTAGCCGTTCTTCAATAACGATTTCATTGAATGGCTATATGGGGCGAGAATGCGTCTATTGGAGGCCTTAGGCCACGGTGTTTTCGACAACCACCAGACACAGTTGACAGCGTCCTTGACTCGTATTCGCCTTACGTTGACCCATTCTGCGGGAGTCGGGAGTTTTGCAGGGTTCCACCAGTAATGTTCCTGGCAAAGATGAAAGCCGTAATCCCGACATAGCGCGATAAGGAGCTCAAAATGGTAAAGCGAACGAGTAGGAGTCCTAGGTTTCCATGCCCCACCAATATCAATCACGAGACTTCCTTGATCCTTCAATACCCGTTGCATGCCTTCGGCAAACGGTCGAAACCACTCCACGTATCGGTCGGCGTCTTCGTTACCGTAGACCTTTTTTCTGACAAGACCGAACGGTGGCGAAGTCATAATCAGGTCCACCGAATCTGGGGACAACGTCTCGTGGAGCAGACCGAGAGAATCGCCATGATAGATTTGGCCGTATTCCGTTTCTCGATAACGCTCGGGTTGTGCCGCACTGTATAGGGGAGAACCTTCTTTCACCTCCGGTGCTTGGGATGCAAGCCTATGGTCGTCATGCAGATAGCGAAGGTAACTGCTCAGCGAATGATATCCGGCCATCTCCGCCGCTCCTTGCATCTTCGAATACTCGGTATCTGTGAGTCGGAAACTGACGAGCCTTTTGCGGGGGTTTTCAGTTTTTGGACGAGCCATACGAAAATTGTAATACAAAAACAAATCTTGTCAACGATTTTTTGTAATACGCCAATAAACTTATGGGGAAGGGCTCGGCATTATTAGAGAGCCGTTGAGCAGATTTCCCGAAATTCGTTTGCAGAACGGATGAACTCCACTCGGGGCCATTGGCTCCTGTCCGGTGGAAGGAATATTTCTCTGCCAAGGTGTGACTCGAACTCTTGAAGACCCCCACCTAGACCAAGTTGGACGAGTTTCTCCTTCTCTCGAGGATTGATCAGCATTCGGCGCTCCTCCGTGAGGTAGATCAGCTTGCGGTCATACGCCCTGTGATAAGTGGGAGAAAGACACAATCCGTTTTGAACGCCATCGGTGCTCTTTTCCACACCAACGGGCAAAATGTGTGCAGCATCAATGAGCCGTAGTTGCAATCCGGTTACGCAACACTTTCGGTCGTAGGCAACGGTGACCTTTCTTCTAAAATTACTGTCTCGGACAAGGTGCGATAATTTCGTCAGAATTCGTCTCCTGTCGGCTGGTAACTTGTTGATCTCATCATCCGTTACGGATTCGAGCCTTCCGACTCTGGATAACAAATTGGACACTGTGATATCGGCCCCGTTCTCGTGCAGGCTTTCATAATTTGCACAATATGCGAGCATATTATCGGGACGAAACCCGACGGCAATTTCATCGTTACCCTTCCGCACAAAGGCAAAACCATCCCTGCCGGCCTCCCTCAGCGTATTGATAGTTATCTGGATGGAAGGAGATTGAGTTGAAAACATTCGAAGTTTTCCAGGATCAAACCCGGCAAAGCACTTGGTATCCGGTTCATACCCCAACAATAGCGTAGGGCCATCGGGGTTTTCCGGCAAAGGGGGAATGACCGACGTAAGTTGTATGCGGTATTCGTCAACCGGACGAGCGGCTCCACCCCCATGAGTCAACATCCAGATGTATATCCAAACAGAAAGCGAGACGTCCCCGGCCATAACGTAAAATCGTCGAGGATTTGCTCCAGGCTTCGACACCAAAACAGCCGACGCTGCGGAGTCAGTGAAAGCCTCCTCTATTGCTTGAACGATTCCTTCCGGGGGTAGGGCGGGCATTGATTCTCTATCCTGTTAAAATCTCCATGGAAGTTACCCATGCACTATTTTACTGTCTTTGAGTGCAAACCCCCGTTATTTTTCAATAACAGACGAATGTAAGCCATCTGCTCACATTCTGCTGGCGACTGATAATGCAATGCACGATTCGGCCGATCCAATCACGTTGTCAGCGTCGTCGGCCATACAGGAAGGTGATGTTGATTCGCCGTGATTCATACTCGTCTCGAAACACACAGTTGTCTGATTCATGAAAGAGGTCAGAATTGAAGATTAAGGCCCGGTTTTCTCGATAGGGAACCTTCACCGGTGACGCGCCGCTTTGTTCCAAGAACTCCCGAATCTTCGGCTGAAACGCCGTAGAATTATATGCCTTGAAATCCCACTCCCGTGGGGCTTCTTTATCCCACACGATCAGCCCTCCACTCGTAGGATCGAGATTCGCTTCATCGGGGGTTATCCAAAAATTGACATTGACGGCCGCCGCATCGGCGTGAATTTTCAAGGGACGACGGGTACTATCTTGTTTAAACGCCCAGGCTTGGAGCAATCGATGTTGGTGAAAGATTCCCGGAAAAGCGGTGCGTAATTCTTCCGCCACTTGCAACAACAACGGTGAGGAAAACCCTTCACCGAGAAACGCTCCGATGTAGCCGTCTTCATAATCTTTCTTCCAGATCGTCGATTCCCAGCAAAATTGCCGAAGGGCCTTGAGTGCTTCTGGCCGCAACAACGCATCGACATAAATGATTTCAGGGCGACTCGCATGATAGCGTCGCTCAATATCTTCTACGTCCAATGCCGGATTCAACGCTCCCTGAAACAATGCAGGATTGTCGGCATAATGCAGAATTCGATTCACTGACGGAGCGAGAGCCTGCGCGTCTTCCTGACTGAGAGGGATTCGCTGATTCGCCTGCCCTGCTCGTAACACCCTCTGTCGTAAGGCAGAGAGGGTGACTTCGTATGGGGAATCGGTCCGCCTCAACACTCCGTGTTCGGCCAAGTAGTGTATTTGCTCTGCATCGTGCTTAATCCGAGAAGAATAGAACGTATCAACCGGCACGGCTCTTCCATGGTTTTGCATCAGATGAGCCGACGTGCGGAGTTCGTGCAAGGCTCCCTCCACATTCTGTTTCCACAATTGAGCTAATCCCAGATGATGATGGGCCTTCGCGTAATGGGATTTGATGGACACGGCTTGTTGGAACCGAGCGATTGCCTCGTCAATCTGTTCCCGTTCAAACAGCATCACGCCGAGATTGTAGTGTGCCTCGGCATTTTCAGGATTGAGAGCAATGGCCCGTTGATACGCGTCCTTTGCTTCGTCTCCCTTGCCTTGTTCTTTGAGGACCACGCCCAGATTGTTATATCCTTCCGGATAATCAGGCTTCACCGTCAAGACCTGTTTATAGGTCGCACAGGCCGCATCCAATTCGCCTTTTTCGCGTAAGACATTCCCCAGATTCCCCAATGCCTCGACATAATCGGATTTGAGCGAGAGGGCTTGTCGGTAGGACTGTTCAGCCTCATGTAATTGATTGAGTTGTTGATGGATGAGTCCCCGGTTGTAAAAATAGAGAGGCTTTGTCGCATTGTGTTGAATAGCCTTCGTGATCAAATCGAGGGCTCGACCATACTGGGCTTGCTGGTACGCAATTAACCCGAGCAAATGAAGGGCATCGGCATGGGCAGGATCCTCCGTGAGGATTTTTTGATAACAGGTTTCGGCCTGAGACAAGCGACCCCCCTGATGATGGTTGATCGCCTCCTCAAACATTTGTTTCACAAACACCGCGTTGGACGATGCTGGAGACTTGGCCGTCAACTTGGCTTGTCGTCTTCGTTCAGTTCGATTCATCAGGCTAGGTCAACCATTCGGCTGGTTCCGAGAAATTTCATTTACAGGAACCTCAAAAGGGTACCTTCGCCCTTGTCGAAAAGTAAAGCGCTCGTGAGATGCTCTATTTACCCCGGCTTACGATTCCTCATCGATCCACACGAAAAAACCTCACGAACTTGACTTGATTCCGCATGATAAAAAAAGGGTCTTGCACGAATGTGCAAGACCCTTTCCCCTGTTTCCAAAGATTAAAATCCTTCGGCGAAACTGCGCAATTTTTTGCTCCGGGTCGGGTGGCGGAGTTTGCGTAAGGCCTTGGCTTCAATCTGCCGGATCCGCTCCCGCGTCACCTCAAAGTCCTGCCCCACTTCTTCTAACGTGTGATCCGTCGCCTCCCCGATCCCAAACCGCTTCCGCAACACCTGCTCCTCCCGCGGCGTTAACGAGTCCAACGACTGCCCAATGTGCCGCTGCAAGTCATACCGCACCGCCGCCTCTAACGGCGACACCGCCTTCTTGTCTTCAATGAAGTCCCCTAAATGACTGTCTTCTTCTTCGCCAATCGGCGTCTCCAGCGAAATCGGCTCCTTCGCAATCTTCAAAATCTTCCGGACTTTCTCTAACGGCATCTCCATCCGCACCCCAATCTCTTCCGGGGTCGGCTCCCGCCCCAACTGTTGCACCAAATGCCGCGAGGTCCGTACCAGCTTGTTGATCGTTTCGATCATGTGCACCGGAATCCGGATCGTCCGAGCTTGGTCAGCAATCGCTCGCGTGATCGCTTGCCGAATCCACCACGTCGCATACGTGCTGAACTTGTACCCCCGCTGGTATTCAAACTTGTCCACGGCTTTCATGAGGCCAATGTTGCCTTCCTGGATCAGGTCTAAAAACTGCAACCCCCGATTCGTGTATTTCTTGGCAATACTCACCACTAACCGCAAATTCGCTTCGATTAACTCCGCTTTCCCCCGCTTCATCTTTTCTTCAGCCCCTTCTAACCCCGCCAGCGCGCAGGTAAACTCGGCGGTCGGTAACCACGTCTCTTCTTGCTCTACCCGCTTGAGCGTGGCCTGCGCGTCTTGCCGCCTCGTCCCCCCCGGCCGGCCCGGCCCCTCTCTCCTCTCCCGCAACACCCGCTCCGCACTCCGCACCGCCCGGCCCGCTTCTTTGATCTGCATGACCAACTGCTCTCGCACAGCCGGTTGCAAATGCAACGCCTCCACCCGGGCCACCACCTGCTGCTGCACCGCCTGCACCCGTTTGGCCCACCGCACGTGCTGCTCAGCCGGGGCCGCCCGCCGCCGCTCATACAGCCGTCCCAGGGTCTTGCCTAACCGCCTCACCTCCTCCAGCCCGATCAGCGCCTCTTGCCGAAGCCCTTCTTCTTGCGCTTCCGCTAACTCCGGCTCCTCCAGGTCTTCGTCTTCCGCAGGATCACGCACCAGAACCACCTCGCCCACGCGCACAACTCGCTTCTTCAGTTGCCCCCTCCACCTGTCCAGCCCCTCCCAGGTCATCGGCAGCCCCGCCAGCACCAACGTCATCTCATCTTTGCCTTCCTCAATCTTCTTCGCTACCTCAATCTCCCCTTCCCGGGTGAGTAACGGCACGC
The DNA here is from genome assembly GCA_963422365.1 of Nitrospirales bacterium. Classification (GTDB taxonomy): domain Bacteria; phylum Nitrospirota; class Nitrospiria; order Nitrospirales; family UBA8639; genus Bin75. The sequence continues at coordinate 1,328,001 of OY729426.1, read as the reverse complement.
TTCCCATCTCTCGCAAATACAGCCGGACAGGATCATCCGTTCGACTCAAATCACCAGGGTTGAGATCAATTTCCTGGGCATTCTTTTCCAATACATCTTCCTGTTTCTCGGTTTTCTCGGAACCCGAAGCTGGCTCAAATGGCGTTTCAGAAAGAGATTGAGTCTGTGACTGCCCGCCCGTTATGCGTTTCTGAACGGAGCCTCCGGGGGAGGCAAACAGATTCTGGTGTTGGACGCCAGAGGGACCAACCTTTGTGGATGATGATCGCACCTTCTGTCCCACCAACCGGTTGCTCTTTTTTTTAAAAATCAACTCTTCTTTCCGTATCTTGGCGACGATAGTCTTTGCCATAAGGGCCCTTATCCTGATGCTACAGTGGGGAGGAGGCTAACCCGGCTTTTCTTCCACGCAACGCTTCGATTTGGGAATTAAGATGATCCACTTCACCCGTTCGTTGTTCTCGTTCGGCAATTCGAAGCTGAGCAATCAGTTCATCTAGACGGGTTTTCAAGTTTCTTTGCACCAACACTCTCAAACAACCTTGAATATACTCATACTGGTCCTCAAAATACGTAACGGACAGAGCTAACTCCGCAACCGAATCACGACACGTCTCATCAGAACTGGTTTCCGCGAAAAATCCAGGGAAATCGATCCCACCTTCCGCATCGAGATGCCGCAACCCTATCTCCACAAGCTGGCGATAGAGGGGCGACTGAAAATCCTCAGGACGCAGATCTTTGAGATGTTCTGGATGCAATCCCCCTTGCACCATCAACGAGACGATTTCACGTTCCTCTCGAAATTCCCTTTGTTCGTTTCGTCGATTGCGAGAGGGTGGCATTGACGATTTCCCCTGGCGTCGGGAAAAAACGCCTTGCTGACGATCGAGCACGGTGGAATAGCGGTCGAGAAGAAGTTGCGGTCTGACCCCTAGTCGTTCAGCGACTCGTTGGATCTGTTCATTTTTTTCAATAGGATTCGAGACGTTGGCCATGATTCTGAGTATGTCGTCGACTCGTCGAGTTCGTTCTTCAATCGTTGCGTGCGTCGCACCTTCCAGACATTGTGCCACGGCGAACTCCAACAACGTCAGGGCTTGATCCTGCAACGCGAGAAAACCTTCTGCACCATGAGCCCGAACATACGAATCAGGATCATGCCCCTGAGGCATGACGACGACCTTGACGGTGACCCCGCTATTGCGAAACACATCCAGGGCGCGTAACACCGCACCCGTCCCTGCCGCATCGCCGTCAAAGATCAACACAACGGTGTTGACGAATCGACGGAGCAAGGTGGCATGCTCGGGTGTGAGTGCGGTTCCTAAAGGCGCGGCAACGTGACGAATGCCCGCCTGATGCAGCGCCAACACATCAAAGTAGCCTTCGACGAGAATCAGCGAGTCAAGGTGATGGCTCGTTTCACGTGCCTTGTGCAATCCATACAACACACGTCCCTTTTGAAAGAGCACCGTGTCCGGAGAATTGAGATATTTGGGGGTTCCGTCTTCGAACACGCGACCGCCAAACGCAATCACGTGTGCGCGAAGGTCGCAAATCGGGATCATGACCCGCCCTCGAAAACGGTCATAAAACCTTGCAGACTTCGAGGGATTTTGAGAATTTTTTGACACCACCAAGCCCGAGGCCTCCAGATCGGAAGGGGCCGCCCCTTGTCTGGTCAAATAGTTGGTGAGCCCATCCCACGAAGGCAGTGCATACCCCATACCGAACGCTTTCAGGTTACTCAACTCAAGACCTCGATCGGCAAGGTACGCCAAGGCAGATCGGCCTTTCGAAGGATCATACAGATTCTGCTGAAACCACGTATTGGCTAAGGCATGGAGGCCTTCCAACTTTTTCCGTTGACCTGTTTGAGATTGCGAAAAACCCTGTGACGCATCCGGAGGAAGAGGGATTCCCGCTCGCTCGGCAAGATCTTTGACCGCCTCCAAAAACTCTAACCCTTCCTTCCGCATCAGGAAGGTGAAGATATCGCCTCCTACTCCACATCCAAAACAGTAAAACATTTGCCGTGCGGGGGTGACGGTCAAAGAAGGCGTTTTTTCATGGTGAAAAGGACAAAGCCCACGAAGGTTTTGACCCGTTTTCGACAAAGTGATATAGCGGGACACCATGTCCACAATATCAATAGAGTCACGGATTTGTTGAAGGGTAGCAGGAGGGATTCCAGCTCGTGCAGTTATCAAGGGTTTTCTCCGAAGCCTTCGCGGTACCCTCTTTTTGAAGAGCTGAACTGTCTCAACTTATTGTAAAATAATAATTTTTAATTATATCAAGGATCTTCGGTCAAGTCAACCGGCAGAAAAGAGAAACGCGACATCTTTTACTGGGACGGCTCTGATCCCGTATCTCTGGTACCCGATTGGCCAAATCGTTTGCCAAGTTCTTGCTGAATAGCCGTCATGGGAATTTCACAATGCCCCAATACCACGATGGAATGAAAGAACAAATCTGCCACCTCATGAATGACTTCTTCCCTGTGCTCCTTCTTCACGGCTAACAGGACTTCGCCGGCTTCCTCCACGACTTTTTTCAGAATTCGGTCGGGCCCGTCCTTCATCAAGGACGAAACATACGAGTGCTCTTGCGGATGAGACTTCCGTTGCAGGGCCATTTCATACAATCGGTCGAAAATGCCTCCATTCGCTTCTTCGCCAACCTGAGTAGTCGCGACACTGTGGGGCGTCACTTCAGTAAAAAAGCACGTTCGCGCCTCTGTATGACACGTGGGCCCAACGGGTTCGGCTTTGACCAACAGGGTATCCCCGTCACAATCAAGAAACACTCGTTTACAGAGCAGATCATGACCGGAGGTTTCCCCTTTTTTCCAGAGTTGCCGTCTCGAACGGCTCCAGAAGTGCACAGACCCTGTTTGCAACGTCTGTTCGAGTGCTTGCTGATTCATATATCCCAACATCAGGACTGCGCCGTCACGCCAATCCTGGACAATAGCAGGCACCAGCCCTTGTTCATCGAACTGAATCCTGAGGTCGTTGAGGACCATGCTTCGGTCAGATTCCATGGCCATTCACAATACGCACGGGAAGCCCGTGATCCTTGAGATAGGTTTTCGCTTCACTGATGCTATAGGTTTGATAATGAAAAATCGAGGCTGCCAGCACGGCATCGGCCTTCCCTTCTCCCAAGGCCTCATAGAGATGATCCACGGTTCCAGCCCCGCCGGACGCGATGACCGGAATGGAGACGGCTTCTGAAACGGCCCTGGTCAAAGGCAAGTCATAGCCGTCTTTGGTGCCGTCTTGATCCATTGAGGTCAACAGGATTTCACCGGCCCCTTTCTGCTCCATCTGTTGGGCCCAGACAACGGCATCCAACCCCGTAGGATTGCGCCCCCCATGGGTGAAAATTTCCCATCGCGCGAGGCCCGCTGCCTTGGAGGTGACCTGTTTTGCATCAATCGCGACCACAATACATTGGGAGCCGAATCGATGCGCGGCGTCCGTCACAAACGTCGGGGTTTCAACGGCAGCCGTATTGATACTGACTTTATCCGCCCCTGCATTCAGCAATTGCCGAATATTTTCGAGTGTCCGGATCCCGCCGCCGACCGTGAGCGGCATAAACACCTGCTCGGCCGTCCGGGACACGATATCCAGAAGGGTGTCTCGATTTTCATGAGACGCGGTGATATCTAAAAAGCAAAGTTCATCCGCACCGGCTTGATCATAGATCGTTGCGACCTCGACCGGATCGCCAGCGTCACGAAGATTCACAAAGCTGACGCCCTTGACCACTCGGCCATCCTTCACATCCAAACAAGGAATAATGCGTTTGGTCAACATCGTCCGTCTGTTCGTTTCACGCCCGAGCCTCGGCCAACGCTGCAGGGAGATCTAACGTGCCTTCGTAGAAGGCCTTGCCGACAATGACGCCTATGATCTTTTGCCCTACCTGTTTAATCGCGCGAATATCCTCTACACGCGTGATTCCCCCGGAGGCGATCAGAGGAAACGGAGAAGCCTGAACCGCATCCCGCAGAGCCGACATATTCGGCCCCTCCAACATGCCGTCACGACTGATCTCCGTAAAGATGACCCCGGCAAGGGGATACGCCTTCAAGGAGGCCAACACGTGCTCAGCCGTTGACTCTGAAAGATTCGTCCATCCATGCAATGCGACTTTTCCCCGTTTGACGTCAACCCCGACAAAAATTTTATCGGGAAAACGTTCACAGGCGTGGGCAAGAAACGCCGTATTTTCTAAGGCAGCCGTTCCCAACACCACCCGACTGACGCCATGGGAGAAATAGTCTTTCATGACGGCTAATGATCGGATCCCGCCGCCCACGTGAATCGGGATGGAAACGGCATCGGCAATCGCACGCACCTGCTCCATATTGTGTGGTTTCCCGTTGACCGCGCCATCGAGATCGACGATATGCAACCGTTGAGCGCCTAAGGCTTCCCATTGCCGGGCCATGGCCGCCGGATCATGAGAATAGGTCGTCTCTTGCGTCATGTCGCCTTGTCGGAGGCGCACGCATCGCCCATCTTTTAAATCAATTGCAGGGATGACTATCATGACAGACCGAACTCTTTGATTGAGGTTGCGGCCTCGAAGGAGGCACCCCTTTTGAGGTGAGGATGTAAAAGCTCTTTAATCCGTACCAAAAGGTAATTGGTGCAGCACGCGAGCAACCCCTGCTCGCGCTAACTCTTCGGCAGTGACAAACGTTCCCCCTCGTTCAAGGAATCCCCTGAAATCGTGAGTCATCGGTTTCTGCTCTTCGAAATAATCGCCCACCCACAACACCAGGCCGTCCCGGGCCCTGAGCAATCGGATTTCAAACCCGACGGCAGCGGGGAGGGCGCCGAACTTCGTGCCTTCCCGTTCACGATACACTCGAATAATGCCTTCAAGGACCGCATCCACAGCCAGCCGTTGTCCTAAGAGCCGAACGGTCTCTTGACGATCCTGTGCATGGGCAGGGCCATCCTGACTGTTCAGGATTTGTCCCACGGTTGCAGGGGGTATGATAGCAACCTTGGCATTGAGTCTTAACTGGGAATACACCATATGCTGGATCATATCGGGAACAGCGTCAGGCACGGGATCCTGTATCAAGTGAGATCGGCGGGCAACCGGTGCCGTGCTCATACTCCCCAACGATTGAGGAATCTCGGAATTTTCCAGATCTGACGGAGGAAGCGCTCGAAATGTGCGCGAGATCCTCTGCTCCCTTTTGACGGCGCGAAACGGCGCAATCGCCACTCTGGTAATGGCTTGAGGAGCAAACTGATGAGACGACTTAATGGTGATCGGTTCCGGAGCACATGCCCCGCACCCCCCAAACAGAAGGAGTGTCGCCGAGAGCCAGCGCGTTTGACGCCGGCCTGCGCCAGCATGATTGGTGGGAAAGATGCTCAATTCCAGTCCCCGAAATTCTTGAGCAGTTGCAGCCCGACCTTTTGACTTTTTTCCGGATGAAATTGACAAGCAAAGACCTTGCCTTTGGTCACGCTCGACACAAAAGGAAACCCATACCGTGTTTCGGTACAGATCACGTCCGCCTCTTCAGGTTCCACGTAATACGAATGGACAAAATACATGTGGGCCTCCGAACCGATTCCCTCTAATAACGACATTGGCCGTGTGATCTGAATCGTGTTCCACCCCATATGCGGAATCTTCAAAGGCGACGCCTGTGCGGATCCGGCAGGAAATCGTTTGACTTTTCCTTTAAAAAGGTTCAACCCCTGATGCACGCCAAACTCCTCGCTTTCCGAAAAGAGGACCTGTAACCCCAGACAAATGCCTAACAATGGCTTGCCTTGCGCAATCGTCCGACGCAGGGGCTCAATCAGGCCAAACCGTTGGAGATTGTGCACGCAATCACCAAAGGCCCCCACCCCGGGAAGCACGACGTGGGTGGCGCGATCAATGCTCGTAGGATCTCTCGTGACGACCGCGTGATGCCCAACGGTTTCAAATGCTTTTTGGACACTTCGCACATTCCCCATTTCATAATTGATAATGGCGATCATGGACTGCTTCATCACCCGTGATCAAGATTGGTCTCCTGTGAGCCTTGCTAGGCGAGGGACCCCTTCGTGGAAAGGACCCCGACCACTCGGTCGTCCTGACGAGTCGCCTGATCCATGGCCTTCGCAAACGCCTTGAACGCGGCTTCGATCATATGGTGAGGATTACGGCCATACCGAACAGTGACGTGAAGATTCAATCCTCCGTGATTCGCCAGAGCCTGAAAAAAATCCTCAAACAGACCGAGATCAAACCCTTTCACTTCCCGATGCGACAATGTCACGTTATAGACTAAAAACGGCCGTCCGCTCAGATCAACCACGACTTCCGCCAACGTTTCATCAAGAGGGATGGTGGCCCATCCAAACCGACGAATCCCGTCTTTCTTCCCGAGTGCTTCTTTGAAGGCAGTCCCGACCACCATCCCGATATCCTCAACCGTATGATGGTCATCAATATGGGTATCGCCCTTGGCTTCAAGCACGAGATCAAACAACCCATGTCGCGCGAAGGCATCCAACATGTGGTCCACAAACGGAATGGGGGTTGCAATCTGTCGTTGTCCGGTCCCATCCAGCCCCAATTCCACCCGAATGGCGGTCTCGGAGGTAGACCGGTCGACTTCCGCCCATCGTGGTTTGCTTGAAATATTCATGACGACCGACTTTCTATGGAACGGGCATGGGCTTGCAGCCCCTCCATATGAGCTAACCGCGTGACATAGGGGGTAACGGCTTTCAGTTGTTCCCGGTTATACGCCACAATGTTGGTTCGTTTCATGTAATCATCAAGCGACAAGGCTGAAAAAAACCGTGCGGAGCCCCCGGTCGGCAGCACGTGATTAGGACCAGCCACATAATCCGCCACGGCCGGCGGGGTATACCTCCCCATGAAAATCGCACCGGCATGCCGGATTTTTTTCATATAGTCGAATGGCCGAGGCAACAGGACCTCTAAATGTTCAGGAGCAATGGCATTGGCCACATCAAAAGCTTCGTCTAAATTCGACACGACGAAAATTTTAGCATATTGGCCGACAGAATGCTCTGCAATATGCCGCCGCGTCAGTTCGGGTAATTGAAGGTAAATTTCCCGCTTCACCTTCTTGGCGAACGATGTCGAGGGCGTCACTAAATAGACTTGTGCTTCTTCATCGTGTTCGGCCTCACACAGCAAGTCGGCTGCACAATGGGCAGGGTCGGCGGATTCATCCGCAATCACCAACAGCTCACTGGGTCCGGCAATCATATCAATATCAACGGTCCCATACACCGCTCGTTTGGCTGCGGCCACGTACATATTGCCGGGCCCCACTATTTTGTCCACCCGGGGAATCTGCTTCGTGCCATAGGCCAACGCCCCGATCGCCTGCACGCCGCCGATCCGATAGACTTCATCGACGCCGGCGATAGCCGCCGCTACCAATAAATGGGGATCAATGGAACCCGACGTCGTGGGACTACACATGATCACCCGCGGCACTCCGGCCACTTTAGCGGGGATCGCATTCATCAACACCGTGGAGGGATACAACGCTTTTCCACCAGGCACATACAGCCCCACGACATCCAACGGAGTGATGAGCTGACCAAGCTTCACCCCCTTCTCTTTACTCAACCACGTCGACACCCGTTGCTTTCGATGAAACGCACGAATGCGCTGTGCAGCGAATTGTAAGGCTTGCCGATCCTTTTGTCGAACGCCGGCGTACGCCTGCTGAATTTCTTTCGAGGACACTCGAAATTTTTCAGGCGACAAGGAAAGACCATCAAATTCTTTGACATATTGCGCGACCGCGGCATCGCCGTTTCGTTCAACATTTTCCAGAATACGTTTCACGCGACCGTCGATCTTGGCATGCTGACGAGCTGCGCGATTGCGGACTTCGGCCAACTCCTGAGGATAGGATTTCCTGTTTGAAAAAATAATGTTCATAAAGCCGTCAAGCACAGGCCTTCTTGGGACGACTTTTGCGAAGCCTGTTAATCATGATGGTAATCGCTTGATGCTTCATTTTCAAACTGGCACGATTCACAATCAAGCGCGCAGTCGATTCGGCGATTGTTTCCATTTCCTGAAGGTTATTGGCTTTCAGCGTCTGCCCGCTCGATACCAAATCCACGATTTGATCCGCTAAGCCCACCACCGGAGCCAACTCGATCGACCCATATAATTTGATAATCTCGACCGGAGTCCCTTGCTGGTTAAAATGCAATTCCGTGATGTTGGGATATTTCGTGGCAACCCGGAGTTTTGATGATAAGCGCGTGCGACGATCAAGATCTCCCAAGGCCGCCACGGAGATCCGGCACCACCCAATCCGCAGATCCAAAGGTTCATACACATCCAACTGTTGCTCTAATAACAAATCTTTCCCCGCCACTCCCACGTCGGCCGCTCCATACTCAACATACGTGGGAACGTCCGTCGGTCGGACGACCAAAAAAGACAGCCCAGACTGCGGCACCTCGAAAACCAGCTTGCGATCATCGGATGACAACTCCGGGCCAAGATAGCCCGCTTTCTGAAACAAGACCAGCGTCGGATCCAAGAGTTTCCCTTTCGATAACGCAACGGTCACCATTTCATTCATGACCTGGGTCCTTCTCGACGAACCAAGGCGCCTAAGCCTTGCAGTTTCTCTTCGATACGCTCGTATCCCCGTTCCAAATGATAAATCCTGGAAATCTGAGTTTCCCCCTCGGCAGCCAACCCGGCTAACAGGAGAGCGGCACTGGCACGCAGATCCGACGCCATGACCGGCGCACCCGTTAACCGGCCTAATCCTTTCACAACGGCACGGTGCCCATCAACCGTAATCGCCGCACCCATTCGTTGCAATTCCGGTACATGAAGAAACCGCCCTGCAAAGACCGATTCGGTAATCACACTGGTTCCTTCCGCCAAACACATCGAGGCCATCATTTGCGCCTGCAAATCCGTGGGAAATCCCGGGTAAGGACACGTTTGCACATCTTGGGCCTGCAACCGGGTCGGCGCCTTGATGGTGATCGACCGTGCCCGCTCCGACAGGTCCGCGCCGCATTTCCTGAGTTTGGAAATCACGACTTCCACCTGTTCGGGCACACACCGGTCCACTTCAACCTGCCCTCCCGTCATGGCCCCTGCGATTAAATATGTTCCGGTTTCAATTCGATCAGGAATCACCTCGTGCTCTGCGCCATGCAACGCCGAAACGCCTTCGATGACAAGACGCCCGGATCCGGCTCCGGCAATTTTGGCCCCGCGTTTAATCAAGAACTCGGCCAGATCGGTAATTTCGGGCTCCACGGCGGCATTGTTGATCACCGTCGTTCCTTTCGCGAGGCAGGCGGCCATCAATAAATTTTCGGTTCCGGTGACGGTGGGAATCTCGAAATCAATGCGGTGTCCTTCCAACTTCGTGGCACGTGCTCGGATATACCCATAATCGACGGAGACTGTAGCCCCTAACCTTCGCAGCCCCTCCAAGTGCAGATCGACCGGCCTAGGCCCAATCGCGCAGCCACCTGGGAGGGAAACGACGGCTTCCCCGAATCGGGCCAACAACGGACCCAACACCAATATGGAGGCCCTCATGGTTTTGACCAGATCATAAGGAGCCTCGACAAATTGGACACGGGTCGCGTCAACGACTACCCGCCCCTCCTCCTGTTCGACGGAAACGCCCAGTAAGCTGAGGAGCGTCATCATGGTGGCGACGTCTCTCACCCGCGGCAGGTTGGAAATCGTGCAGGTTCCTCCCCCTAACAGGGTCGCAGCTAAAATGGGAAGCGCGGCATTCTTGGCCCCAGCCGCCATGACACGCCCCTTGAGGCGTCGTCCTCCTGTAATGATCAAACGGTCCATGACGACGACGTTCGCTCCAGGCAGATCACGCGATCAATACCCGCCTGATCGGGCCGAATCGTTTTGACGACAAACTCTTTCTTGCCGCTTACCTTTTGACAGATCTTCCTCGACTGATTCACTCCCATTTCCATGACTAAAAGCCCGCCCGGGTGTAACAACGACGGACTGTCCGCAAGCAGGCGATCGTAAAACTCCAAGCCGTTCAGGCCGCCATGTAAGGCCAAAAGCGGCTCAAACGCCCGAACGTCCCGTGGAAGGAGATCGAACTGATCTGCTGGAATATAGGGTGGATTCGAGACAATAACCGAAACCTTCCCTTCAAACTCGTGATCGGACAACGGTTCGAGGCACTCGCCCTCGAAAAACCGTATCCTCTGGACCACGCCGTGACGCCGCGCATTTTCCCGGGCCACACAAAGCGCCGGGGCACTACAATCCGTGGCAGAGACGGTTGCTCCTGGACAGTCCAAAGCCAACGAAACAGCCAGACATCCTGACCCCGTTCCCATATCCACCATATGACAGCGCTCAGCCGAAAAGCGTGAGGCCAAGACTTCCTCAATGACCAACTCGGTTTCAGGCCTTGGGATCAACACGCTTGGGTTCACAAGAAATTCCCGGCCTCGAAAGGCCTGGGTGCCCACAATATATTGCAGGGGTTCTTGTGACGCTCGGCGACGAAACAGCGACGCGGTTCGTGCCCAATCCTCCGGCCTGACCCTGCCTTGAGGGTCAGCGTACACGTTGAGACGCGAACTCCCTAAGCCGGCTTCCAACAGCCAGAACGCTTCATTTTTTGCATTAGCCACCTCGGCGGCTTGCAGGATTGTCAGGCCTTCTTGAAAGGCAGACAGCAGCGTGACAGACTCCACGTGTTGAGAGGAGTTACCCCTCAGAGCCGCCGCATCCATCTTCATGGTCAGGTCTGCTTGTTGGACGCGATTTCAGCCCCACTGCTTTCCGGCTCACGAGCATCGTTCAACGATTTCACCAATTCCTGAAGATCCCCATCGAGGATCGAGCCCAGCTTATACAAACTCAGCCCTATCCGATGATCCGTGACTCGATTCTGTGGGTAATTGTAGGTACGAATCTTTTCACTTCGCTCGCCCGTGCCGACTTGAGAACGACGATGCTCGGCAATTGAGGCTTCTTGTTTTTCACGTTCGGCGTCGCCGATGCGGGTTCGCAGGGTCCGCATGGCTTTTTCCCGATTCTTGAGTTGCGACCGTTCATCTTGACAGGTCACCACCATGCCGGTGGGAATATGGGTAATGCGGACAGCCGAGTAGGTGGTATTGACACTCTGTCCGCCCGCGCCCGAGGAACAGAACGTGTCGATGCGAAGATCGCTCGAATCGAGATGCACGTCGACGTCTTCGACCTCAGGCATCACCGCCACGGTCGCCGCAGACGTGTGAATGCGTCCGCTCGCCTCCGTGCTCGGGACTCTCTGGACACGGTGCACCCCGCTCTCATAACGAAAGGCGCCGTACGCTCCTTTGCCTTCAACCAAAAAAATGGCTTCCTTGACCCCGCCGATGCCCGTCTCGTTGGAATCAATCATCTGCACCCGCAACCCATGGTTTTCCGCGTATCGCAGATACATGCGCAACAACTCACCGGCGAACAATCCGGCCTCTTCGCCGCCGGTTCCGGCTCGTATTTCGACGAATGAATTTTTGTCGTCCTCGGCGTTTCGGGGATGCAAGAGTTGCAGCGCATGTTCCTCAACTTGCGCACGTTGCTCTTGTAATATCCCTAATTCATCGGCCGCCAACGACCTGAGTTCGGGATCCAATTGCGTGTCATCGAGCATCCGTGCGGTATTGGCGATTTCCCGGATCAGGCGCTGATAGTCTGAAAACAGCCGACTGACTTCTTCAATGTCAGCCCGCTCCTTGTTATACGCAATCACCAGGGGCAGCTGGCTGAGGACCGTCGGATCAGCCAAGCGATGGGTCAACTCGTCGTAGCGGTGCGCCACAGCTTCCCATTGGGGAAGCCATCCCTCAAACTGGCGGTTCTCTATCTTGTCGTCGTACATAGAACGTGACTTTCTACAATTGGAAGAACGTATCCGAGAAAATCGAGGAGCGCGAGATCGCGTTGACCTGGTAGGCTAGGCTTGAGACTTTTTAGCGTATTTTTTCTTAAATCGTTCCACGCGTCCTTCGGTGTCAACGATTTTCTGCGTGCCGGTAAAGAAGGGATGACAGGCAGAACAAATGTCCACCTTTATATCGCCCACGGTCGAACGGGTTTGGAATTTCATGCCGCATGCGCAACTGACCGTTGCCTCAGAGTATTCAGGATGAATGCCTGCTTTCATGATGTCAATTCTCCCTACGATCGAACGACTGTTTCAAGCCCTCTATGTAACATGGAAGACCGGATGTTGGCAAAGACGGGGTTGTTAACGATTCATCGACTGGAGAAAGTCTTGATTATCCTTGGTCCCGGCGATCTTATCCATAAGAAACTCCATGGCCTCCATCGTCCCCAAGGGGCTTAACACCTTGCGTAACACCCACATTTTGTTCAGCCGGTCCCGATCAACCAACAACTCTTCTTTCCGAGTCCCTGATTGACTAATATCAATGGCCGGGAAGATTCGCTTGTCCGCCAATCGGCGATCCAAATGGACCTCCATATTCCCCGTGCCTTTAAATTCTTCAAAGATCACATCGTCCATGCGACTGCCCGTATCCACGAGCGCCGTGGCCAGAATCGTGAGGCTCCCACCATCCTCGATGTTTCGAGCCGAACCAAAAAACCGTTTGGGCCGTTGCAGCGCATTGGAATCCAGCCCGCCGGACAGAACCTTTCCACTCGGAGGCGCAATCGTATTGTAGGCTCGAGCCAACCGGGTCACACTGTCCAGCAAGATCACCACGTCGCGTTTATGCTCAACCAATCGCTTCGCCTTTTCCATCACGATCTCGGCCACTTGCGCATGCCGCTGCGCCGGTTCATCGAACGTGGAGCTGATCACCTCAGCACTTTTGACTTGGCGCTGCCAATCCGTGACTTCTTCCGGGCGTTCGTCAATGAGTAAGACGATGAGCAAGATCTCCGGGTGGTTGTGCAAAACAGCCCGGGCAATGGCTTGCAGCAGCATGGTTTTTCCCGTTCGCGGGGCAGCCACAATGAGCCCGCGTTGTCCCTTCCCGATGGGCGTGGTCAGTTCCATCACCCGCGTGCAGTACTCCTCTTGATCAAACTCCAGGGTCAGGCGTTCCTCAGGATAGAGTGGGGTCAGGTTGTCGAACAAAATTTTGTCGCGCTGAATTTCCGGTTCGTCATAATTAATTTTTTCAACCTTTAGTAAGGCAAAATACCGCTCCCCGCCTTTGGGCGGTCGAACCTGACCGGATATAATGTCGCCCGTTCGCAGGCCAAAACGACGGATTTGAGAAGGTGAAATATAAATATCATCCGGACCGGGAAAATAGTTTGAGTCCGGAGCACGCAAAAACCCGAAGCCATCGGACAAGGTTTCCAGAACCCCTTCTCCAAAAATGACTCCGTTCTTCTCTGCCTGCCCCTGCAAGATGGAAAAGATCAGTTCTTGTTTTCTCAGGTTTGCGGACCCTTCAATCTTTAATGAACGGGCCAAGTCCGCGAGGTCGCCAATGGTTTTTTGTTTTAATTCCGCGAGATGCATCTCGTTCTCCTACGGTGGGTGGTCATGGAACTGAGAGGCTTAAAACCATTGTCAGCCTTTCGGCACATCTAGCCTGAAGCAACGGACAATCACCTCTCCTTGTCTCCATTTTTTCATCCTTCATCGGGTTGGACCGCTGGCTGACAAGGCCCAAGCCGGTCAACTGATGAGGCATGAATGAAGCGGGTGGTTAAAAAATTTTTCCCTGCCGGCGTCAGACTTTTACAACGAGCCAAACTTTGTCTTACTGGATACCGACGGGTTCGCAAACTATTCACACAGAATACGTAGTGAAACATCTATCCTTCTTTTGCTTGGGACAGATGTTGAGACAATTCCACAAATCCACCAATGCATCCGATGACGGAACCTTCTTCACCATGTTTTTGGACAGAAGAGTGCAGGCGTTTCTGGTTACGTAAAAACTAGATTGACAATTTTGGGACTTGAAAACTCACGTAGGAAGAAGTAACTGCCTCTTCAATCTGGAAGGAATAATAGTTTTGTATAACATGAACCGGCTTATTGTCAATAGTTTCTTTCAACCATTGATTGTTTGCGATGCCACGATCATTGTGATAAATGAAACGGAGGCGCGGGAAGACTTCTCAACTGAAAATGTAGCCCGACGGCACCGACGCGAAAATGGCCAGGAACGAAGAACCTTTCTCCCATGGACGAATTTTTTCCTTTTCCGAGGCGACAGAGCTGATTCCCCAACTGGCGACGCACCTGACCAAAGCCAAAGCCGGCAAAACGATCTTGGTGCAAACAAAAGAAGAAATCAAAAAAGCGAGCGCCAACGCTCAGTATGGAGGAGGAAGTTGTGAGGGTCCTCGATACATCAAAGCACTCGAAACGATTTATGAGAACATGACTAGCATCCATGAAATGGGAGTGATTGTCAAAGATCTGGAAATGGGCTTATGCGACTTCCCCTATCTTCTGGAAGGACGAGTGGTCTATTTATGCTGGAGGCTCGGCGAAGAAACCATCGAATGGTGGCATGAAATCGATGACGGGTACAAAAGCCGACAATCCCTGCCCAAAGGCACAGCGTGAGCAGCAACAGCCCGGAGCCGGTTGACTCCTTTCGCAATCCATAATTTGTAGGGGCCGCATCTTATGCGGCCCCTCTTGAACGGGAAGGTCGCGACTATGACCTATGTGATTATTGGATGGGATGGTCCCGAAGGACAGAGCAAGCGTCTGCGCTATAGACCGGCCCACCTCGAACATCTTGAACGCCTACAGAAGCAGGGGCAATTGGTCTGTGCCGGACCCTTTACGGATAAGGCCGGCAGTCTGGTCATCATCGAGGCGGACACCATGGAGCAGGCCGAAAGCATTACCAATGGTGATCCCTATTTAATCCATGGAGTGTTTGAACGAATCGAAGTCCATCCTTTTGGCCAAGTCTTCCCACGGCAACAAGAACAATAACCACGCTCCCTCACAGCAACAAGATGGAACGCCCCTGCTGTCCTTCTTCCCGTGGGCATTCCGAGCTTTTTCTTCTGTCATGCTGAGCCGTCATTTTGTCTGCGACAACCGCAGAATAATCTTCCACTCGTTTGCGCGAACCGGTTGAACGGAAAGACGAGAGCCCTTTCGGAGCAGTTCCATCTTTTTAAGCCCTTTCACCCCTCTAAGGCTTTCCAAAGAAAGCGGCGCTGCGAATGCCGCTTTCAATCGGACATCAACCATCACCCATCGCGAATTCTGCTTTGAACTTTTTTCGTCGAAATAATGACTGTCGGGCCGCCAGGCAAAATAATCGGGGTACGCGGCTTTGACGACCTCGACAATGCCCACAATCGCCCGACGATCGGTATGGCTATGATAAAAAAAAGCTAAATCTCCGACGGCCATGGTTCGCAGAAAGTTCCGCGCCTGATAATTTCTCACGCCTTCCCAGCAAGTCATCTGTTCACGCGCGCGCGCCAGATCCTCAATGGAAAACATCGAAGGTTCTGATTTGAGCAACCAATAATTTGGCATAGCCTAGGCCTCCGCTCTTCGATGAACGGACAAAAATTGGCATCCTATCTTGTCCGGCAACGACCATTCAATGGGCTCCTCTCTTTGTAGGACGGGATCGCATCCCGCCCGTTTCTCTTTCTTTTCTAGCTGCGCCATCCCCGCTCGGAGGCCAGGCCATGCCTCATGGCACCGATTCTGGAACGGCAGACCCCCAATGCAGAGGCTTGTCGAATCGCCTCGAACGTGTTATGTCCCCTTGAAATGCAGAGGGAGCACAGATGCACGCCGTTCAGACTTTCTACAACGAACTGATCCCCTTGATCCCCGAAGGGGCCCTCATTGGGATGACCATCATCTCGGTCCTGATGTTTTTCGGGACCATCTTGTTGATTCCCGTCATCATCATCCGTCTGCCTGTGGAGTATTTTCTGCACGATGAAGCACGCGTGTGGATGGCCGGATACCATCAGATTCTGCGCTACGTCGGCATGGCCGTCAAAAACACGGTCGGCCTCGTCTTTCTCTTGGCAGGGATTGCTATGCTCGTCCTCCCGGGCCAAGGTTTACTCACCATGGTCATTGGAGTATCCTTACTCGATTTTCCCGGCAAACGCTCGATCGAGCATTGGCTTCTCACGAAACCCCTGGTCTTCCAAGCCATGAATGCCATTCGACGAAAATTCGGCAAGCCCTCGTTTTCGCAGCCGGCCTAATCCACGGAGTCATCTTCCTGAAGCACCATGAAGACGGTGAGAACTACCGCATGGATTCTCGTCTCCATCCTGTGCGCCGTTTCCTTCGGCTTTGTCACCGGACTTTTGAACCCTGAAGAAAACGTCAATGGGCTCTGGTTAGTGACGGCAGCCGGCTGCTTTTATGTGCTGGCCTATCGGTTTTACGGTGGGTTTTTAGGCCGCCGAGTCATGCAATTAGATAATGAGCGCCTGACCCCCGCCTTTCGACTCCAGGACGGCACCAATTATTATCCCGCGAACAAATACGTGCTCTTCGGACACCATTTCGCCGCCATTGCCGGCGCCGGGCCATTATTGGGTCCAGTGTTGGCGGCACAGTTCGGGTTTTTGCCGGGGTTTCTCTGGATTGTGATCGGGGCCGTGATGGCCGGCGCGGTACAGGATTTTGTCATTCTGGTCGGATCGTTGCGTCGCAATGGCCGCTCCCTCCCGGAAATCGCACGCGCAGAGATCGGGTGGGTCACCGGCACGGCCACGGCCGTGGCCGTGTTATTTATCGTAATTGTCGCCTTGGCCGGCCTAGGGCTGGCCGTGGTCAACGCGCTCGTTGCCAATCCTTGGGGCACGTTTACAATTGCCATGACCATCCCCATCGCCTTTCTCATGGGATGGTATCATCATCACATTCGGCCCGGGCGCATTGGAGAAATGTCCCTCATGGGCATCATGCTTCTTTTCCTTTCCGTTGCCTTAGGCCAAGTCGTCGCGCAGTCGGACCTTGCGATATGGTTTTCCCACGACCGGACCACGTTAGTCTGGCTGTTAGCCGGATACGGATTGCTTGCTTCGGTGCTCCCGATGTGGATGCTGTTGGTTCCAAGAGACTACCTCTCGACGTTCATGAAACTCGGGGTCATTGCGTTGCTGGCAATCGGCGTGATTGTTTTGGCCCCTGACCTGCACATGCCCAGGGTCACGGGATTTATCGCCGGAGGAGGCCCGATTATCCCCGGCCCCCTCTTTCCCTTTTTGTTTATCACCATCGCATGCGGCGCCATCTCAGGATTCCATTCTCTCGTGTCATCGGGAACCACGCCGAAAATGATTGCCCGCGAATCTCAGGCCATGGTGGGCTATGGAGCCATGTTATTGGAAAGCTTTGTCGGGGTGGTCGCGTTGATCGCGGCGGCCCTGCTCATCCCGGGCGATTATTTTGCGATTAATACGCGCCTCTCGGCCGATGCACTTGCGGCCACGGGGTTTCCCGTTGCAAACATTCATGAACTCTCGCGACTAGTCGAAGTGGACGTCTCCGGCCGTCCGGGAGGCGCGGTGTCGTTGGCCGTCGGGATGGCCTGGATTTTTTCCGCCCTGCCCGGGATGGCCGGGCTCATGGCCTATTGGTATCAATTCGCACTCCTGTTTGAAGCGCTGTTTATCTTAACGACCATCGACGCGGGCACTCGCGTGGCTCGCTACCTCGTGCAAGAAATGGGCGGACGCGTCTATGCTCCGCTTCGTCGAATCAATTGGTGGCCCGGCGTCATAGGTTCAAGCGCACTCGTGGTCGGGGCGTGGGGCTGGTTAATCGCCACGGGAACGATCTCTACGATCTGGCCCATGTTCGGAACCGCCAATCAGTTATTGGGGACCCTGGCGTTATGTATCGGCACGACCCTTTTCATCAAAATGGGCAAGGCCCGCTACCTCTGGGTGACGGCCGTGCCGATGATGTTCGTAGGCATCATCACCTTAACGGGCTGCTATGACCTGTGGTGGATCTTTCTGGATCAGGCACGAACCGCCTCGGACTCGGTGGTGCGCATCACGATGACGCTGAATGCGGCACTGGTTGGGCTGGTCGCCGTATTGGCGCTCATTGTCCTGACCGAGAGCGCGATAAAATGGTACCGGTACCTGATCCTGAAACAGCCCTCTACCACTACGGAAATTGTCGATGGCGAAGGCATTCGGCTCCCGGCAGGAAAATGTTGCTGACCTCGGTGATGGAGATGAGTCTATGAGCACCGACATTCAATATCAAGGAGCGCGTTTTTACAAGTGCGCCCTGCAGGTGAATCCCTTTAGCTATGCCGCTGGGTATCAAGGAGTGGCACCCACAAAAGAAGTGGAGTACAACCAACAAATTTTGCAGCAGTGCCGGGACAATCATATCGAGGTTGTAGGTCTTTCGGATCATGGAAAAGTTGAAGACTCAGAAGGGTTACGAAATCTTTTGCAACAGAACGGCGTCACCGTGTTTCCAGGATTTGAGATTGCCAGTTCTGAAAAAATTCACATGGTCTGTCTCTACCCTGATGATCGTTCCCTGGCAACACTCAATCAGCATCTTGGGCAGTTGATGGGAGAAAACAGCGCCGAACTCGATCAAGAACCAACCCATCCATCTTCATTAAGCTGTGAACAAATCGCAGACAAGGTGAGCAATGAGCAAGGAGGTTTTTGGTACGCCGCACACATGACCGGAACAAATGGCCTGCTAAAGCTGGATGGCAGTGGTGGAAACTATGTTCATCTGTGGAAAAAAGAGGAATTAGTCGTGGCCGGACAGATCCCGGGCAGGATAAAAGACTTGTTGGTAGAACAAGAGGACTTAAAAAAATACAGGGAGATCATTGAAAATATAAACCCTGACTATAAAAGAAAAAAACCTCTTGTTGTTATCAACGCCAAGGATATAGATGAACCGAAAACGCTATCAGACCCTTCTGCTTCCTGTCTGGTGAAAATGACAGAGCCTACATTCGAGGCTTTCAAACAGGCGTTCCATGATCCTGAGTCCCGCATCCGGCTGAATCACGATATTCCAGAGACGCCTTATTCGGTCATTGAGTCCATCCAGTGGCAAGGTGCCGGGTTTTTTACAGAAGGCAAGCTGTCTTTCTCTAAACATTTGAACGCTGTTATCGGTGGTCGCGGTACTGGAAAATCTACCTTGATTGAGGGTATACGTTACGTCTTGGATATGCCTGTACGGGGGCAAGATAGCAACACATTGGACGCGTTTCGTAAAAAAAACCTCGGTGATTCAAAGATCACCCTAAGCGTCACATCAAAGGCACAATCGGGTCAGCGTTACACGATCAGCAAGCGGTTCGGTGAGCAAGCGCAAGTAAAAAATGAGCAGGGAGAGCTTTCTCATCTCACCCCTCAACATATTCTGCCTGCAGTTGAGTTGTTGGGGCAAAACGAGATACTGGAGATTGAAAAAGACGATGCTGCCAAACTGACGTTGATCAGCAGTTTTTTACCTGATAGTCACCGATTTGATAAAGATCTCCGTGAGATCAAACGCCAACTGGCGATCAACAGGGATAAACGGATCAAGGCAGATGAAGAGTTTGAGCGGTTGAATGATGCGGTCCGACAGGAACTCAAACTGAAAGAAGAGATAACGCTATTTCAAAGGCTGGGCATAGAAGAGAAATTAAAAAATACTAAACTTTTGGAAAAAGAAAACAGTATCCAGGCAGACATTCAACAACAGCTTGATCAGGTTCAAACATGGATCAGGAACTACGAAGAAGTGTTTGATCTGGAATTTTTGCAGGATGTCAGGATTGATCCCTTGCCCAACAAGACTATTCTGGTAGAAGTGCAGAAGATGTTTAAGGCTCTGAAAGACCAATTGGATAGATTGGTTCGACAAGCTGGGCAACATCTTGAAGATGTCCAAGGCAAATATGTCGGTTTAGAAAAAGATTGGCATGATAAAGTCGATAAAATCAAAGACGAGTTACAGCAGGCAATAGCCCAGCTACCTGAACAAGCGGGAAAGACAGGTAGCACGTTAGGACAAGAATACACCGACATTATCAAGCAACTGACACGCATAGAAAGGCAAAAGACAGAATACGAGACGCAAAAGAAGCTGATAGAAACTCTTAAAAAAGAGAGAGAAACGCTTTTGGAAGAATATCGCAATACTGCCTTTGAGCGTTTTGATGGTTTGGAAAAGGCTGCTAAGAAGCTAAATCAGGATGAACTGAAGGGGAAAGTAAGGCTCCGCGTGAAGCGTTTAGGTGTTTTGCAACCACTGAAAGATTTCCTGATCGGCATCGAAGGTATAGGCGAAGCTAAAATAAGGTGGCTGGATGGAATAACTGACTTGGATTTGTCAGCTTGGTCGGAATGGATAGAAGAAAAAAATGTTCAGGCTTTTATCGATAGATACGGTAATGATGGATTACAAAATAGTACTATAAGCAGATTATTGAGTCTCGATTTGAAAAAAAGATTGGAATTGGAAGAGATTGAGCTAAAGGATAAGATTGAGATTCAACTGAACATTGCCCACGATGGAGAGGAAAATTATAAATCACTAAATGATCTTTCCACCGGTCAGAAATGCACCGCTATCCTTAACCTGCTTTTGTTAAATCGTGATGATCCGCTGATTGTTGATCAGCCGGAAGATCATCTGGACAATGCCTTCATTGCTGATCGCATTGTGCGTGATTTGAGGACATTCAAAACCAAGCGACAATTCATTTTCGCAACTCACAATGCCAACATTCCGGTTTTTGGTGATGCTGAATTGATTGCGATATTGCATAGCGATAAGAATGGAGGAAAGGTTGAAGAAGAAGGTGGAATTGATAAGCCGGAAGTGCAAAAGCAAGCGGCGGAAATCTTAGAAGGTGGTAAAACCGCCTTTGAAATGCGCAGACACAAATACGGTTATTAAGTGATGCTGAAAAGTGACTTGTTAGAACTCATTGTTCAAGATGAAGGCGCAAAGCTGGAGTTTAAGCGTGATGATGAGCGTCCCGAGACAGTTGCCAAAGAAGTCGTTGCTTTCGCCAACATGAACGGCGGTATCGTTTTGGTTGGTGTCGAGGATGACGGCAACATCAGCGGCATCCAGCGGAATAACCTTCAGGAGTGGCTGATGGATACGGTCATCGGCAGATACGTTCATCCATTTATATTACCCGATTATGAGGAAATCAGCATTGAAGGAAAGCGCGTGGCCGTCGTAAAAATTCCTCAAGGTACGAGCAAACCCTATGTTCTTAAGCACAACGACCGTAAAGATATTTACGTCCGTTATGGAAACACCTGCCAGTTGGCTGGACTTGAGCAACAAGCCCGCCTGTTCGCTTCGGGGGGACTGTTAGCCGCGGAAAAATTTCCCGTACACGGATCTTCCATTTCAGATTTAGATGAACAGCGTTACACGGAATATTTTCGAGATATTCTGGGACAGTCTCCGGATGAAGATTTGCAGGAAATGCTGAGTAACCACAGCGTTCTGGTCGGAGACGCTACACCCCTTGCTTGTAGCTATTTTGCTTATGCGTTATTTGCAAAAAACCTCAGTTGAGACTACCACAAGCCGGCGTAAGGCTTTCCGTTTATGACGGCAACGATAAGGAGTACAGCACGATATTTGACAAAATATTGGACGCTCCTTTGCTGGAACGCCGAGGAAGCGGCGGCGCTCATGACCCCGTTGAGCCGGCATTGCATGAGAAAGTAAGCACACTCGTTCAACCATTTATCAGTCATGAGACACTACAGGGAATGAGTCGCAGACGGGTTTGGGATTATCCGTTTGAGGCCATAAGAGAGCTGTTGATGAATGCTTTTGTTCACAGAGATTGGACAAAACGAGACTATGTACGCGTTGTCGTCTACAATAATCGCATGGAAATAACCAGCCCCGGCGCTCTGCCGAATGGCATGACAACCGAAAAAATCAAGAACGGTGCGCAATCACAACGCAATCCGTCGTCCGTCAGGATTTTTAGAGATTACGGCTACATTGAAGATCAGGGTATAGGTATTCGCCGAAAGGTCATTCCATTAATGCGACAACACAATAAGAGCGAACCGGATTTTGAACCGACTGAAGAGCAGTTCAAGGTGACGCTATGGAAGAAACAATAATCAACCTCGTCATCAGACATCCATGGAACCACGCACTTTCTACTGCGTGGTTTTCCAGGCCGCAGAAGATGCGGCCCTACGGAATTTCATCTTTCTTGTAGCGGCGACATCTCATGGCGCCTTTCCCGGGCAACAGAAGATGCAGCCACTCCATTCATAAAGGAGACGGCTTCATGGCGGATACGTTCTCTTTTGATGTGACATCCACGGTTGACATGCAAGAAGTCAAAAACGCGGTTGATCAAACCATGAAAGAAATCGGTCAGCGATTCGATTTCAAGGGGTCGCAATCCAGGGTCACGCTCAAGGAAAAAGACCACCTCTTGGAAGTCGCGGCGGACGACGACTATAAACTCAAGGCGGTCATCGACATCCTCAAGGGAAAATGCGTGAAACGAAGCGTGTCGTTGAAAGCCCTCGACTACGGCAAGGTGGAACAAGCCCTTGGGGGGACCATTCGGCAACACGTCACGATTCAAAGCGGGATTGTCGAAGACAAAGCCAAGGCCATTGCAAAGCGCATGAAGGAAAAAAAGTTCAAAGCGCAGTCGCAGATTCAAGGCGACCACGTGCGCGTGCAGAGCAAGAGCAAGGACGAACTGCAGGCCGTCATCAATTTTCTGAAACAAGAAGACTTCGGCATCGACCTGCAGTTCGTCAATTATCGCTAGACACCGCCTATTGGGTTAGGCTAGAGATCATAGTCCAAAGGAGAATACCATGCGATTTCTTGTCACCATCGAACAAGACGAAGCTGGGTATTCTGTCGTCAATTGTCCGGCCCTGCCCGGCTGTGTCTCTCAAGGACAAACCCACGAAGAAGCGTTAGCCAACAGTCAAGAAGCCATTCTTGCCAGTCTCAAAACCAGCCTGGCCCAAGGCCTTCCAGATCACGTCGAAGTCAGCGAAGTTGAAGCCTTCTTTGGCCGCATGAGATGCGGCCCTACCTGTTCATGAAGGGAAAAGCAAACGGCCCTGTTCCGGTTCAGGACCGGCCCCAGGCTTCTTTCAAATGCATCACCGCCTGATTCACGGCATCACTGCCGGCAACCGCTCGCATGACGACATCATGAGCATCTTCTTCCTTCCTGGGGTAAAGAGGCGGATCCTCCGGGTTTCGTCGAACCACCGGGAACACATTGGACTCAAGGGGCACATCGAGCCGGTCCAACGAAGCCCAGGCATAACCGTCAACTCGGATCAACACGTGCCAGGCATGCGCGTCGACCAACGCCAATTCGATTTGTAGCGGCGGGATCTCATCCCGCCTTCTTCCTGTTCATTTGAGATGTGCCCCTACACAGATGTCCCAACCTCTCCTGCACGCCTGTCAATGTATGCTCAAGTCAAGACAGATCAAGCCATTTCCTGTGTGGAGTGAAAAAGGAAGCACTGAGAGGAGGTTGCATGCCAGTGAAAGCATCAGGTAGTTTACGTGTTATGTATCTGAAGATATGCGCCCTCGTGAGGCCCCTTCTTTTCTTCTCGCTTCTCCAGTTTTCAGGCTGTCAATACCTTCCGGACGTGAGTGCGCCTGACATCAGTTTTCCGGACTTGGGCTTCCCTGATATCAGCATGCCTCGCCTGGGATTTGAAAAAGAACAACCAAAGGAACCGGCCATCCCCATCTCGGTGGCATATGCCTTTGATCCGAGCGTCACGGAAGCCACACTCGAAATTCAGGCGTGCGACCTTCCGTATACGCTGAAAACAGGAGAGAGTATTCTCCAGACCTTTCTCAGAAAGGGACAGGAAACATTTCAGGCCGTCACGGCCTATACAGGAACCGGACAAGCCGTACAAGCCATACAACCGAGCGATTTGATCATCCAGATCAGCCTGGTCGGCCAATCCTTCCAGGAAGTCGACCGCATGGCAGAGGAGGATAATTATTTAGCCTTCGTCAACCTCCAGCTTCGAGCGGTCTTTATCGATAAAAACGGAGTCGAACTGGCTCAAACCCCTTTACATTTCAACCGCCAGGTCAGGATCTGGGCTCCATCCCTCACCGGCCAATCCGTATCCTGCGCAACCGGACAATACGATGGGAAAATCAACGGCGCGGCAGCGGAACTGGCCGAACAACTCGTGGGAGTGGTGCCGGAACTGATCAAGAACGGCAGCCCGCAACCACTGACGGCGTCCCAGGATCGGCAACCGGCATTCGCTCGATCCACACCCCAATTCGCAACCCAGGCTTCATCTCCCGGCACACCAATCAACCGACCATTCCTTATTTTTCGCACGATGCTGAAGGATGGCAACGATAATCTGATTCTTGAAGGCGGAGAAGCCATTGTCCTGATGATTGAAGCCACCAACATGGGAAGCATCGCCATCACCACGGCCAATGCCAACGTGGTGGGAAACGCGACCCTGGTAGAGGCCTTTTCCCAAATGACACCGCTTCCCATCTCCATGGGCACGTTCCAGCCCGGAGAAACCAGAACCACGGAGATTCGAGGACGCATGCCGCTCAACGTTCCCGAACAAAAGGCAGAGCTGGTGGTCGCGCTGCAACTCGAAGACGGATCACCCATCGGGTCTCACCGTATTGTGGCACCTCTCCAGCCAGGCACCGCACCACCACCTGTCATTCAAGCCGGCACAGCAAAACCGCAGCCACCCATCCAGGAACCGAGGCTGCCTGCCACAACAACTCAGGAGAAGCGTCCTCCCACGGAGACAAAGGAAATGCCTCCTGCCACGGATGCGTACGTGGCCATGCTCATCGGGATGGATGCCTATCAACAAGACTGGCCGCAGGCCTATCGCACCCCCCAAGGCCTCCTGACGGCATTACGGGATACCCTCCAAACAACCAGTCTGTTCACCGATCAGAACATCCACGTACTCCAGGGAAACCAGGCCACACAATCAGATATTGAAAAGTCGCTGCTCACGTGGGTTCGTCAACGAATCGGCAAGGAATCCGTCCTGATGGTGTATGTTTCCGGCCAGGCCGTAAAGGACCAGACGAACGGCGAAGTCTATTTATTGCCCTATGAAGGATCGCCGGATGCATCAACCAAAGAGTTGATCTCCCTACGAACGCTTCAGCGACTCCTAGGGAAACTCCAAAACCGGTTAACCCTGCTCATCCTCGACACACCCGTTGCGCCGCTGGGGAAGCACAACCCCTTTGCCGCCGGAGTCTTCCCCGTTCGCTGGACCAGCGGCATCTCTCAGCAGGACCACACCCCCGTGATCCAGCTTCGCAAACTGCCAGGGGGGAAAGGAAACGACGAACCTGCCGGTGTCCTGGCAGGGCTTCTAGGCAGTGCGGACAGCAATCAAAACGGCACCATCACCGTGGGGGAATTTCTCGAGGATGCTTCCGAATCGAACGAGATCACCATCCTGCTTCAGTCCTCTTCCCCGCTCTTAACCATTCCGCTCGCACGGTAATTTCCCCCCCCGGGGGGGGTGACTCTATGAAGGAAGAAGGATAAAGGAAGGGGAGAAGCCTGCTCCGACGGGGTGATGTGCAAGACTATTGTAGGGCGACATCTGATAGCGCCTTTTTCCAGGCAGCTTGAGGCATGGCCCTGCCTGCCTGTGCGTGTCCGCACGCAGACAGGTGACTCCAGAGAGAGAACGCAAGAGAATCCTTAGAAGAAGAGACCGTACTTGTTTCTTTGTCAGGTTGCTTCGATATGGATACGTGCTGCATACCCTAATCGCCGGAGCAATTGTTCGCAGTCTTCCCAGGTCAGGCCAAACGCTCGTACGTCGGCGGTCCCCAACCTAGCCACAACGTCTCGAATGTCTCTGAAATGGCTGTGGTCAAATTCACCGTCTATGAAGGCGGTTTCCGCACACGTCACGAGACTGGAAAGTGAAAGCTCATGGTGCAAATAGGCGGCAAGTTTATCCACAACTCATCACTGCCTTCATTCTTCGGCCTTTGGATGGCCATAATCAATTGGAGATTTGTAGTGGATTTCAACGAGTGTTCCCGTTTCGTCGTATATTTCCTGATACAATCACACTTCTATGGCCCTACAGAAACAATCTTTTGTAGCGGCGGGATCTCATCCCGCCCGTTTTCCAGGCCGTCTCAGCTCAGGTCCGAGTTTCATAAGCCCGACATCCGCGTTTCCAGTGACACCAGCCTTTCCTGAACATGCAAGGTCAAGTCGATTTTCTCGTCCGGTCTTCGAAATTCCAACAACATTTCATTACGGAGTGAAAATCAAACGTATTCGGAATGACGACACAAAAATCCGACTATGCTTACGTGTGCCGTCGAATATGATTCGTCACCGCGCTTAACGACTGCACCGCTAAAGATGAAGGTTCTGAGATCAGCAAGCTGCTTGTCGGTCAGCCAGTGCCAATTTGCCGGCGTCTGGTGGTGCCAGGCCACCACCAGCAACGTCACAACCGCCACGCTGATTGCTAGGACAATCACCCCCTGTATACCACGAGAAAAAAGGTCGCGGAATTGTTCGGTGCGCCGGTGCTTGTTGGTTTTTTCTTCGAGATCGATTTGTGTGGCAAGTGCGTTGTACTCGGCGAGACTAGTCGGATCGGGATGATAGCTCAGATGATCCGGCGGCTCCGAAACATCTCGTCGGTGATCATTCATAGAGCATTCGCCTGTTCGGCGTAATACACATGGATCAATTCATTCGGGATGACCGAGTTTTTTCCCTCCCCGTGCCAAACCAAGGACCACGCGAAGCGTGGGTGAGCTGAGACGAGGCCATACCTGGGAGCGGACCATATTTCTCGTAGACCTGCCCGATCAGGTCGGCTTCGAACTCGTCGAATGCCTCTTCCGGCGCCTCGATATGGGCCGTGACCGGAGTCCCGCGCCATCTCCTTTTAGCTCCCGGTAGACTTCGGCCACCACGGGACCATAGAGCCACGCTTGTACATCCTGTTCGATCAACGGCTGTCGATACAAGCCGAGCATCCGGCCGTGACAGAAGTAGACCGGCTTGATGATCTGCAACGGAGTCAGAGGGGCGCCAGCATTGCGACTTCAGCGAGCGTGACATCTGCACAAAATTCATCACTCTGCAACGGAGTCAGAGGGGCGCCAGCATTGCGACCCTTCTCGATCAGACTATTCGCGACAGTCCGTGCGTCGTGCTTCATGTCATTCTTTCGGATATTCCGAGATGGTTGGTTCGACTTGACAGTTCAGGGTTTCGCTCATAGAGGACGGTGTTTACATGAAGATCACGCCATCAACTCCAGATGTCAAGCCTATTGATGAGATCATTCAAGCGGATATTTCGGCACGATTGTATAATTGTATACAATCATCAAAAAAAATCCCCGCTGAGGGATGAACCTCAGCGGGGATCGGGAGAGAGATTGAATCTGACCGCATAAGTACTGTGGGGATGCGGCCTCTTTACAGATTCATGACATGCTTAGAAATTCACCCAGAGTTGGGTATAGCCCCAGCTTTGATCGGAAGCATCTCCTCCACGCTGGTTATCGACATAGTCACCGGCCATGAAAACACCGCCTCCGATTTGCCAGGCTACGTGATTGCCGGGCGTGAAGAAATGGGTATAGACCACGTCAACTTCACTGCCTATATCATCCTCGGTATTGGTCCCCGCTGACCGCATAACGGGAGTTTGGGCAGCACCATACCAGTGGTCGGTTTCCTCGTTGAGAGCAAACATGTGTCCGGTCACTTCGAAGTGGCTGTCCTTGGTGGGCCGCAGTTGAAGACCGAACGCATAATGAATCATGTTTTTCCAGGACATGCGGTCCATGTACCCGAAGTGAATATGGTTGGTGGGGTACAATTGATCAAACCCTCCGAAGTCATCATCACCAGCATCATCATCACCTGACGCTATATTGTATTCGGCGCTCAGGCGAGGCTGCATGGGCACCGGCAGGGTGATACCCCCATCGACGTGGAAGGCATAGGCCGAGATGTCCGCGTTCCGGCCAGACCCTGTAGGATCGGCGATCTCCCCGAATTGGTAGTACCCTTCGACGGTGGCATCCAGGCGGGCACCGCCCAAAGGCATCTTCTTGACAGCCCGACCTCCGACGGTATGCCGGGATTGATCGGGAGGACGAGGAGCATCAACATTAAGACCAGTTCCGCCGCCATGCCAGATGTAGGTGGGCTCCAGAACCAGACCCGCGACTTTCATGGGCGCCCGGACGTAGACCAGGTCGGCATCATCTGTGGCTTTATTGGTACTCCCTGCGTTACATCCCCCTGCGGTAGCATTCGCGCAGTCTTGCTCATCCGTCCGCAACCAGCCGACTTGCAGGCTGGCACCTTTGCCGAGCTGGTAGTTCGCGGTGAGGCCATCGTGAGACCATCCCCTATTGTTCCAGTCGAAATGCCCGAACATGCGATGGTTGCCCCAGACCACCAACTGACGTCCGGCTTTGATGGTCAGGTTCGGCACCAGGAAGTTCCGCACCAGCATGAAGGCTTGTCTGGCAAAGATATTACCGTCGGTCGAAAGGGCATCTAAGTTCCTCGTGCCCCCAGTGCCAACCCCGCCTCTCCCCCAATTCTTGGAATACTGGGGCTGGAAGAAAAAGGTCACGTCCGGCGAGATGGAATAGTTGAAGCCCAGCCGCACCCATTGCTGCACGAAAAACGTATTGCTCTTTCCAGCACCAAAATTATTGTTGTTTCTGAATTCCGGGCGTACCCTGAGGTCGCCAGAGATGGTCAGTTTGTTGATGTCGAACAGCTTGCTTGTCGGCGGATCGAATTTGGTATATGGAATCAGATCCGGAATCGCGCGCGGCACGGCCGGCACGGCCGAGTTCTTATCCGTGGCCGGAGTGGTTTTCTCGGCAAAAACCGGAACGGCCGTCAGCCCTGCAATCAGGACCGCAGCCATTGCCCACATGATAACATTGTCGAATTTTTTCATTTGAGACTCCTCCTGTAAATGTTAATCCCCCCCCAGCCGCAGCACGTTGTTCTTGCCGGCCAACGATCATGTCTTCTTTTCAGTAAACATTATTATTGCGAAATTTTACAAATTTTTTCTTGCCTGTGTTCATTTTCCTTCGGAACATTCTGACCTGGATTCCAGCTCTTATCCGGATACCATGTCCCCTTCTCCGAAGAAGACCTTCGGAGACATGTTCTTTCTGATTTCCCCACACCTCCTTTGGTAAATTGAGTTCCCTGATCTGTTTTGATGCCCGTTATTTCTCTACAATGTATGCCAAATGTATGTATGCCAAATGTATGCCAAAATTTATTTCATTGCAATACCTTGAATGTATTTATTTTTTTTCTCCAAGGCTCAGGTCAACCCTTTCAAGTCCGTGTCAAAAATGATACGGTCTGTGTTTTTGATTGATGATTTTTCGATACGGTTCATTTCGCTCTCTATTCGGCCTTAATCCTAGAACCGCATGAGGTACGTCAGGGGCTTCGCCTGCCGGTGCACCGCGTCAGGCAGGCAGACAGGTGAACACGGGATACCGCCCTGCATATTCATGGCCTACCATGCGGCGGCTACATCACGCAGGTTTGTTTCCTTCGTTGATCCCGGCTGAGGCCGCATCGCCTGCGCCCTTGATGGAGTCTTCCGCTTCTTTCATGGATGATTGCAGATCCTGTTCCACCATTTTCACTTCTTGCTGAATCGTCTGAATTTCCGGCTCGACCGACTGTCGTAAATCATCCGCGGTTTCCTTGAACCCCCTGACGGCTTTCCCTACCTGCTTTCCGATTTCCGGCAATTCCTTGGGCCCGAACAACAGAAAGGCAATGATCAAAATAATCAGGATTTCCATTGCCCCTAAGCCAAACATCGCTCTTCACACCAAGTTCCAGGTGGCGACGCCATCTCATTTGCGCCGCCATGCGTTTCTGCGTGTGGTTGCCTGTCCATGGCCGCATGAGATGCGGCCCTACACAGATCTTGTTTCTTGTGCGTTATGCCTGCCTGTTTTCCGTTGCCGGCTGCGGCTGTTGCGCGGGTTCTCCTGACGGTGGTACGGCGTTTTGCGCCACGGCCGGCTCGTTGATTTGGCCCGGCGGCTGCGGTGACCCCGTTGTTCCCATGCCCGCATCTTCCTGCGGCGTCACGTCCATGGCGTCCGATTCATTAATCGACTTTTTGAACCCTTTGATGGCTTTTCCTAATCCTTCTCCCAGTTGCGGGATTTTTCCCGCCCCGAAAATAATGAGGACGATGAACAGGATGAGTAATAATTCCATCCACCCAAAGGAACCAATCATCTTTCAACCTCTTGTTAGGACTCTCGCTTCAGCTTTCACTCAGAAAGTACTAAATGATTGGAATATACTCGCATACGATCAAAAAGTCCACAAAAAAATAAAGGGCATTCTATGCCAACGGACCCTCGGGTGATTCTTCACCCCGTTCGTTCAGATTGTCCCATTCGCAGGTGGCCTTGGGGTTGTCAAGACCTTGAGCCGCCATTCTCGCTGAATTCGTCCAACATTGGACGAATTCACACGACTACCGTACTATATAGCCCCCCAACCATTGACAGGGTTCACCACTAGTGGTAATGAGCAGATCATGCCGGTGACGAATCGCCACGAATACACCGGATGCACAGTGTGACGGAAATGGGCACTCACGTGGAAATGCAGACGAAATCCGGGAAAGATCGATTGATCGTTGCGCTTGACGTTCCGCTTCATGAAAAAGCGATCGAGTTGGTGAAACAACTTGATAATGTGTTGTTCTTCAAGATTGGGCTGGAGTTGATCCTGGCAGGGAATATCCTTGAGCTCATGAAAGAGGTACAGCAAACACGATCGGGGCACGGCGGCATCTTTCTTGATTTGAAGGTTGCCGGAGATATTGGCAATACGATTACACGATTTGTCAACGTGTGTTCGACGTATCGGATTCAATTTATTACATTGGGAGTTCCGGCATCATCTGAGATCGAATCCGGAGTGATTTCAACGGCTGTACGAGCACGAGACGGCAGTGAGTATCCGAAAATTCTTGGCGTCCCATTACTCTCAAGTGCGAGACCAGAGGCACGGACGTTGAGAGCCTATGAAGTCTCGAGTGTCACCGACCTGATCCTGAAAAACGGTCGGTCCCTTATCGCAGCAGGGTGCGACGGGCTGATTGTGTCAGGAGATGCCATTCAGGCCTGTCGAAAAGACTTCACGGATAAACACATTGATACACTCATTGTGAGTCCCGGCATTCGTCCATTGGGAAACAGATCAGACGATCACGAAAGATGGACAACCCCAAGTCAAGCGATACAATGGGGGGCCGATTACCTCGTTGTGGGCAGACCCATTCTCAATGCTCCGGACAGAAAAAAAGCTGCGGGAACAATCATCGATGAAATAGATGAAGCGTTGACTCTCAAGCGTTCTCCTGCTTCGATGTAATCTGACGTCTCCGCGTTATTTCTCACGCCACCAATCTTTTCCTGTTTTGTACGCCTGAACTCCACATCATCCTTCGTTCTATCTGTTCCGCCATTCTCTGGGCTCGCATTCCGGATCAATCTTTATCATTCGCATATTTTTCGGCCCTTGGTTCCTCTTGCAGCGACGCGATCCCATTGCGCTTTCTTCTTGGCCGCATGAGGCACGTCCGGGGCGCCTGCCTGTGCCATGTCCGGTCGGCAGACGGGTGACCAGGGAGGCGGCCTATTTTTTCGGCACCATCTGGAAATGGAAATAATCAACGGGTTGCGGCGGGGCCATGAACGCGGCCTGGAGAATGCCTCGGTCGTAGCCTAATGCTTCCAGTGGACCCACCACGCGCATGACCTCCTCTTCCGTGAGGTAGGCCACGGTATCCGCGATTCCGTGCTTTGACTGTCGTTCCAGCAGTTGCTCCAACTCCCGACGGGTCTCCTCCGGGGTCGTAGGCGCAATGGGCAATTCGATGGTTCGTTCATAGGGACTCGTATAGCCGGCATTCACCGCCTCGATGGTTTTCAAGATCAATCGATCAATGTCCCATGGTCCGTCTTGCGGCACGTTCGGATGGGAGGCCAGCACGTCCATGAAACTCATAACGTTGACCCCGAGGCTTCTTCCGACAAATTCTTTTTGCGGCTCGACCGTCACCTGCCCGCCGCCGACCTGTCCGGCCACGTCTTCCAGCAACGCCACGTTGACCATAAAACTGAATTGTCCGCCCACGAGGTTGTAGCAGGGTTTTTCCGGATCATTGAGGACGGCCTCGTCTGCCGTGCCGGCATCGAAGCTGCTGAACCCGAGCGCATCCGGGGCCAGCAACCGATATGCTTCTTTGAGGGAAGAGGCTGCACCGATATTCACGGGCATCAAGAGTTCTTCGTCAAAGAGTTTCAAGAAATCCGTAATCAGGCGACGGAACGAAAGGTCTTTGGCCTCGACGTTGTGATACTCCCGTTCCCACACCACGTCCTCCAGAAAGGTCGGGAGCGTTTTGAGCCCGGCGATATCGGCTTGCTCGAATGCCTGAACGAAGCCCGGCCAATCAGGAAAGTCATTGAGTCTGGTTTCCTTTAAGTTGGGGCGGATGTGTTCTTCCATCACATCCCCGGCCTTGCGCAGCAAGAGTTTGGTGGGCAACTCGCTCCACAATTCATTGCACACAATCCGATCGACCGATCCATCGCGATACGATTGCAGCTCGTTCACCGTGGCCTGAACGAATTGCACGCGGTCCTGATGCTTGGCCAACTCCGCATTCGCCCTGGCGCTTGCCAGCACGGTATCCGAGGCATCAACAAGCACGTACTGCAGACGCGGATAGAGCGTTGCGCCTGGATCAAGGGCCTTGACGTGATCCAGAAAGCAGGCGGCCAAATTGCCATTGCCGCATCCCCATTCCATTATGGTAAGTGGGGTGGCTCCTGTATCGGGAATGGCTTTGTGGCGTTGGGTGGCCCGTTGGACGTAATCCGCGGCCAAGGCATACGCCAAGCGGTAATCAGCCGCGGCAAAGGTTTGATAGAGTTCCCGCAGGCGTTCGCCTCGCAGACCATAGAACACGGTATTCATATGCTGTTGCCAGACATCGATCGGCGCAAACTCCCCTAATAATTGGGGTAACGCTTCTTCATTCTCAGCAACTTGCGCAGCAACTCCATCAACCATACACTCGCCTCATTTATGATTCGGATCTGACGACGCGACCCTGAAAGGAAGGCGATTGTATCAAAGGCGTTTTTCGCCTCGCAAGGGAACGCTTCTGCCTGTTATAGTCACGGCATCATTCAATGAATGCGTAGGGCCGCATCTCATGCGGCCTTTCCCTGTAGCCGCGGCATCTTCTGCGGCCCGGAAGAAGGCGGGATGAGATCCCGCGCTACATAGAGTTGGATCCGGCACCATCCCTGTATGGGCGCATATGGTGCGGCGGCTACGCATTGATACCTGGGCAGCGTAAGACGCTGCCGATTCCTATGAATTGCAGGGGCGCCATCTCATGGTGCCTCTTTTCTGAGCCTATACACATGATGCCTGGATCAGATGACAAAAAGAAAAGTAGATTGGAAAAAAGTTTCCGATTGCGAGACCGCCAACCCCTTCGATTACGTCATTATGACTACCGTGGAAACGGATACCATTTTGTGACCCTTTGTACGAAGCATAGAACCCCACGATTTGCACCCCCCCCAAACCAAAGCCCTGGTTCAACAAAAAACAGAACAAATTCTTCGATTTTTCTCTGGTGTCTCAATCGATCAGATCGTGGTGATGCCGAATCACCTGCATGTGATTTTTATTTTTCAATCGTCGGATAAACCGCTTGGTCGAGTCATTCAGGTTTTCAAGTCGTGGGTAACGCGGGCATGGGGATTAGGCCCTTCCATATTGGCAGTCCAATTATGATGACCATGTCATTCGAAATGAAGCCGCTCTCAATAAGATCCGCGA
This sequence comes from Nitrospirales bacterium, assembly GCA_963422365.1. Lineage (GTDB taxonomy): Bacteria > Nitrospirota > Nitrospiria > Nitrospirales > UBA8639 > Bin75. Next base: position 1,294,019 of record OY729426.1, on the reverse strand, counting down.
GTACATGGCGAATCACCCTATTGTTGACCAGATAGATTGCGAGCAGTTTTATGAGAAAGTGCCATGAGGTATGTCCCTGTAGCAGCGGCATCCTCTGCAGCCAGGAAGAAGGCGGGATGAGATCCCGCGCTACACAGAGTTGGATCCGGCGAGACAAGGCCTCTCCCTGCCCCCGAGCAGGGATGGCACCCTGGAATCATTTTCTGTACGTCGCCCTTTGCTTCCTGTGCCTTTCGGGTCCGGTCCCGGCCCAAGACACGCCCCCGGCTCCCTTTAGTCCCAACGAAACACAGCACGGCTTTGCCCAGTTCGATACTATTCCCCTGAGTCCGGAGGAAATCGCTCCCACCCCATTGGACTATTACAAGAACCCGACACCTGACTCGTCTCGTCTCAAGGACAAGACACCCGGGGGACTGTTTCTTCATATCACCCTCGCGGAACGCTTTGAAGAAGATTTTGATTTTCGGCGCGGGCACCGCTATTACCCCATCCATCCAACCGAGGTCTTCCCTTCAGATGCGTTGGCGGTTCACGTCGTGTTTCGGGTGTTTCAGCACTATACCGCGTATCAAGTCATCGGGCGCTTATTTCCGGAAAAAGTGCCGGGGTTGTCCGGGGAGACCTTCACCGATGAAGAAACCGTCTATCTGACGGTGGAAGATGAAAGCGGCTACCTCAAGTTCTTTGCGCCGTCGCAAGAAGGCTGGATTCCAGGACTCTACCGAGTCGAAATATTTGTGGGGTTCGAGGCCAACGAGGTCACCCGCATGGGCATCTTGCACTTCACGGTTACGCCGAAAACCTGAACCTCCGCATGACGCGTCCTTCCGCATCGGCACAGCTGCTCCTGCTCCAGAAACGGGTTTGACCCGTCTAAGGGCGATGCGTAGAATAGGCAACCAGCTTCGTGAAAAACATTCCTCCTCTTTCGAAACGCGCCTCAGCGTTGATACCCTTCACATGAAACCGAACCTCTTGCCCCGGCACCGCGTATGATTCACTCCCCCCCGCCCTGGCTCTCCACGGTGATCCCCATCAAGGATGAGCGGGATAACCTTCAGACGTTAACCTCTCAACTGACGAAGGTCTTAGGAAGCCTGGAGCCGTCGCGCAGCGCCCCATTTGAAATTTTGTACGTGGATGACGGCAGCACGGACGGCAGTGCCGCTCTGTTAGATGAGATCCGCCACCACACCCCGGAGGTCAGGGTGATTCATTTCGATCGTAATCACGGGCAAACCGCAGCCTTTGCTGCGGGCTTTCGCCACGCCCAGGGCGAATTGATTGCCACACTGGACGGCGATCTTCAATACGATCCCGCGGATATTTCCCGCCTGCTTCCGTTGACAAAGGACTACGATCTTGTGTGTGGACACCGTCGGCAACGGCTCGACACGCTCATTCGGCGACTCTCGTCACGTCTTGCTTGCCTGGCTCGGAACATCGTACTCCGCGACGGCATTCACGACTCCGGCTGTTCTTTGAAAATCTTTCGGCGTCCGGTGATCGAGCGGATTCCCCTTTTTCACAACATGCACCGGTTTTTCCCCGTGCTCGCCAAGATGTACGGGTTTTCCGTGACCGAAGTGCCGGTTCAACATTTCCCGCGAGCCCATGGGTCTTCCAAATACGGAATCGGCAATCGCCTCTTTGCCGGCCTGTACGATCTCCTGGCTGTCCGATGGATGCAAAAGCGATGTTTGCGATATACCGTGGTGCCGACGCCGCCTGATTCCGCCGGCGCTGCCTCGCACGATTCGCCATGACCCGCGCCGGCCTCTCCCTATCGCCGTGATCCGGGTTCAATCAGACTCACGACGGAAATCCTCGAAGCGGCAACCAATCCATGCTGAAGATGCTTGATGCTTGATGCACGATGCATCTATCATTATCTGATGTGTGGAGACACGTGATGCGTACAACCTTGAACATTGATACCGAACTACTTGTGGCAGCGAAAGAGTTGGCGGAACGGGAACACAAGACAGCCGGTCAGGTCATTTCGGAATTGTTGCGCCAAGCCATGAGCACGCGTGCCAGCCGTGCACACACGAGAGAAGCATTGAACAGGGGCATGTATGGTTTCCAGCCTGTTCCTTCCCGTGGTGGCATCGTGACCAATCAATCTATTAATACGCTCAGGGAGGAATTGGGCGATTAAACAATGAGGGCATTACTGGATATCAACGTCCTGATTGCTCTCTTCGATGAAGATCATGTCCACCACGTGGAGACCACAGGATGGTTGGAAGAAAACATCGCCCATGGGTGGGCTTCCTGCCCATTGACCCAGAACGGCTGTCTCAGGATGATGTCACAACCTCGCTATCCTCACGCCGTCCACGTGACTGAAATGGTCGCAAGGCTGCAAAAAGCGGTTTCCACAAAGCATCATCGCTTTCTCACGGATAACGTCAGTCTTCTGAACCCTGACACCATTGACCATGGGCGTTTGCTGAGTCCCCGTCAGCTCACGGATATTGATCTTCTGGCACTGGCCGTCGAAAACGAGTGCCGGTTTATCACCTTTGACCGCTCCATTCCAATCGGTGCTGCAAAGAAGGCAACTGCAGCCTCGTTGACCGTCATCTGATGCGGCCCGGAAGAGCGGGCCATGAGGCATGTCCCTGCCCCTGCCTGGCGGTAGACAGGCGAGCGGGGATGACACCGCGACAAAAACGCGATAGCCTTTCTCTTGATCAATGAGCGAACTCCTGTCCGGCATAAGCGCTTACTTCGTCAACCTGACGCCGATGGAGAGCCTCTGGCTGGGCATTGGATTTTTCGGGCAAAGCCTGTTTTTTTCTCGTTGGGTTGTTCAGTGGATCGCGTCCGAACGAAAAGCAGAAAGTCAAATCCCCATGGCTTTTTGGTACATGAGTCTGGCCGGCGGCCTGATCGTGTTGTCGTATGCCATCTATCGCCACGACCCGGTTTTTATTATCGGACAGGGAACCGGCACATTCGTCTACCTGCGGAATTTGATGCTGATCTCCAGACAGCGAACGCGAACAGCTCGTGACTGATCCTTCCGTGCCGGTTACCCACTCCACCCCGTTTTCCACGCGCACCTTTCATCTGATGTTTCTGCTCATCTGCGGGGGGCTGCTGCTCCTGCTCGGACTTGGCGACATGGGCCTGACCGATCGTGATGAAGGCAGCAATGCAGGGGCCGCCCGCGAAATGCTCGAAACCGGCGACTGGATCTCACCCACCCTGAATTACGAGCCGCGCTACGCCAAACCAGCCTTGGCCTATTGGGTCATCGGCAGTACCTATGCCCTGTTCGGCGTGAATGACGTAACGGCTCGGCTGCCATCCGCCATCTTCGGACTCGCACTGCTCGTTCTCCAATACCTCTTTCTTCATCGTGTGCTTGGACCAGGCCTCGCGTTGTGTGGCTCACTCATCCTCCTGCTGAATGTGGAATTCGTGGGCGTTCACCGCTTGGTCCTGACCGACCCGGAATTGGTTTTTTTTACCACACTGGCCACCTACAGCTTCTGGCTGGGGTTTCGCGGCACGGGTCGCGACCGGCGTTTCCTGTGGCTGTTTTATATTGGCATGGCGCTGGGCACGTTAGCCAAAGGACCGTTGGGTCTTCTCATTCCCTTGTTGGGCGTCGTTCCCTATCTGACCCTCACTCGGCAGTGGAAAACCTATTTCGCAGACGGCAGACCGTTGCTCGGCTGGGCACTCTGTTTCCTCATTGCCGCGCCCTGGTACCTTGCCATGCTGGCCATCCATGGCGCGGACTATGCCGCCGCGGCCCAAGCCAACACGACCGGACGATTTGCGAATCCCATGGAGGGGCACGGCGGGACGCTTCTGTTTTATTTTCCTATTCTCCTGCTCGGCTTTTTCCCGTGGAGTGGATTGCTGCCGGCCGCCTTATGGCACACGCTGAAAGAGTGGAAGTTGTTTCGGACGGGAGTCACGGACGCGCGAGGTGAGCCGGGATTGTTGTTATTCTGCGCCCTGTGGATCTCAGGCATTTTTCTCTTTTTCACCATCTCCGCCACCCGGCTTCCCCACTACGTCCTGCCTCTGTATCCACCGTCCGCTCTGTTGGTGGCCGTCCTCTGGTCTCGTTTCTTAAAGAACGCCTGGCCTGCAGGCCTTACCGTCTCGACGCGCCTCGTCCTTGTGACCGGATACGTTCTGAGCATTGTGCTGGTTTCCGCCCCGGTCATCTATGAAAGCCTGAGACAACACATTGCCGTGCATTTTCCGGCCGCAGGAAAGATCGGCCTAGGGGCGACGCCGATCGTGCTGGGAGTCGTCGTGTTTCTGGGCGTGGCGATCTTTCGTCACGTTGTTTGGAAGGAGACCCGTCGGCCACGGGCCTTTTGGGTCCTGTCGGGGATGATGGGGCTGTTTCTTCTCATCGTGATTCTGTTTGCCCTGCCGCGCTTCGGAAAATATTTCCTCAACCCTCCCCAGGAATTGGCGACCATCGCCGGATTCAATCTGGGTCCTGATGACACGCTCATTCAATATGGACGAAAACTCCCGTCATTAACGTTTTATGCAAAACGGAACGTTCATTTCATTAATCCGGGCGAACACGAAAAATTCTTACCGCACGTCAAAAAGGACGGCCGTATCATGGTCATCCTGCAAGCCAACCTTCGTGAGCGCCTTCCCCACCCCATCGCGTCTTTTCAGCCAATTCTCCAGCGATACGGTTTTCTCCTCTTGTCCCGTGAGCCAGTGGGGAACGACACTCCAGAGGAGCATGGATGATTGCCTGCTATGGCACAAAACCGTGGAGGCCCCGCAATGTCACCATGACGATGACCAACGCACTCGTGAGCCATGCTTCGTGCAGCAACATCGAGGCTTCCGCCGGTTTGCGATCCGACTGATCTTTCATCCACCAGGCGACACAGGCCAAGAGGGTCACCATGATCACCCACAACACTTGGGTACTGATCGCCATGCCCAGCGCAATCATGACATTGGCAAACACTGTTCGAGAAACGCTCTGGGGGACGTTCCCATTCCATTTCCAGGCCATTCTCCACCGAACACCGACCCCTAACGTACACACCAGCAGCCCGGTCCAGAATAGGCCGTTTGCCACGTCACTTGGGGCCGGATGACTGAAGATGCTCCAGAACAGCGCACAACCGCCGATCACGAACGGGAGGGTTTGCGGCAACGCTTGTACAACATTCGACCGCCATTCTCGAAGGGGACGCGCCCACACGTAGCCGATGAGAAACCCCAGCACCGCCCCACCCAGCACGTCGGTGGGAAAGTGGGAACCGCGAACCACACGAGCCGCACCGACAAAGAAGGCTGCGCCGAACCACAGCCCCGCGCTTTTGGGAAAATAGCGAGCCAGCACCGCGGCCACGGCAAACGAGGCTGCCGCATGCCCGGAAGGAAACGCATCAAGCCCCACTTGCCATGAGGGGCCATATTCCCAAGCCTCTTGATGCGCAAACCGTGGACGGGGACGTCCGATAAGGTGCTTGAGGGTTTGCACGGCAATCCCGGCCAGACCATGCGCGATCAACCCATCGATCCCTGCCCGTTGAAACGCCTTTTTTCCCCAGAGAGATCCGATCCCCCACAACCCCGCGCACAGGACGATCAATGTGAGTCCGTCCCCCAACCGATTGCCGACGTTCCCCAGATGTTCCACAAAGGGGAGATGAAGGGACCGAATAAAGAGAGTCGCCTGAAAGTCTAATCGGGAGATCTGATACAGACAGACAATGGACAGACCGCCGGAGAGAAACAGTGCACTGAGGGCTTTGAATCGAGACACGACATTCCTGGATGCTGCCAGGTCGGTTCAGACTGCCTTAATTAGGAGGATTTGAGTTTATTCCTTTATAGCAAAATGCCACCACACCTGTCTTCGTTCAGGCAGACATGTGCACAGCCCCTCGGGGTGGCTCCTGAGGGCGAGCCGGCTTTCAGCCCGGCCCGCCGGGGCGGCTTAGAATTTTGTCAATCCGCATCGCCTTCGATGGTATTTCTGAGCCTGCTTCTCGTTTCCTGTTTTCTCTGAGAAACTATTTCAAACTATCTGTCGTATCGATTCTGTTCTCTACCCTTAACTCGAAAGTCAGCGTACCCAATCACCGAGAAACACATTATATTCGCCTTGTCCCTTTGTATTGCGATCGGAGACCCACACCAACAGCTTGCCGTTGGGAGAAAACATGGGAAAACTATTAAAGTGCCCCTCATGGGTGATTTGTTCCAGCCCCGTGCCATCATCATCCACGATATATACATGAAACGACGTCCGGCCTTTTGCTTGTGCAGCCTTATCCCCACTCGAGGAAAAAATAATCCGGTGGCCGTCAGGGTGGAAAAACGGCGCAAAGTTCGAGGCGCCGTTCCGCGTGACTTGTTGTTTCCCCGACCCATCGGCGTTCATCACGAAGAGTTCCAGATTCCCCGTTTCGACCAGATTCCGGTTCAGTAAGGCCTGATAGGCCTCACGTTCACCCGGCGTTTGGGGGTGCTGGGCCCGATACACGATCCGCTTGCCGTCGGGAGCGTAGAACGCCCCGCCGTCGTAGCCCATGTCCTTGGTGAGCCGCTTGACGCCAGTTCCGTCGATATTCATCGAATACAGATCAAGATCCCCGTCCCGAACGGACGTAAAGACGATCTGTTTTCCATTGGGAGAGACCGTGGCCTCCGCGTCGTATCCCGGCGAAAACGTGAGACGCTGAAGTTCTCGGCCATCCAGGCGCGCAGAAAAAATTTCATGGTCATCCAAGACCCAACGATAGTTGGGGCCAGGTTTGGGCTTGGGCGGACATTGTAACCCAGCCAAATGGGTTGAGGAATACAGGACCCGCCGTCCGCCTGGGAAAAAGTATCCGCAGGTCGTTCCGCCGTACCCCGTGCTTACCCGGTGGATATTGTCACCGTGTAGATCCATCACGTACATCTGATAGCAGGATCCGATCGTTTGGCTGGCCGGATCCTTGGTCGATTGAAAAATCAACCGAGACCCGTCAAAGGAAAAATACGCTTCGGCATTTTTGCCGCCCACGGTGAGTTGCCGGATATTGCGCAAATGCCGTTCGACTTTGTCGAAACCAGGTGACGATTCGTCGGCCAGGGCCGGCATTCCGCCTGAGGCCAAGATGGGGACACACAAGGCCACTCTTCCCATCCATCCGCTTATCCACCTGAATGTTCCCGTCTGTCTCATGGTGTGCATTGTTCCCCTTCGTCTTCGTGCAACGCGACCGTCAGATCCGCCGTGGGTGCATCAAACAAACCGCGAGCCATGACCCTTCCATTTTCAAACACAAGATAACTATCCCATCCATAAAAAAACAGTAACCTGGAAAGCCCGTGAATGGCCCGGGGGGAAAATCCAAAAAATACCGTGCCCACGTGTTCGGAATATCCGGGATGGGCACAGTTCACGAGCACGGCCACGCCGTCCCCCTTGTACGTGGTTCCCTGAATCGTCATGCTCTGTTCACGCAGCCTGACCTGCGGACCGCACCATTGAAGGATTCTGCCAATCCATGGATTGGTTTGGGGATGGCCCATGGCCAACACCGATTGCGCCTCGATCGATGAGGTCCGTTCATCCAACCATGCCGTGTCGTCATTTTGCGATCGGATCCGGTTAATCGCCGGTTGCAAGCCCTGCTGCTCGGGTTCTGACGTGGTCGAAGCCAACAGCACTGCTCGACGCTGGTCTGTCACCCATCCATTGAGAACCGGACTCATGGCGTGACGATCGAGCCGCCGAAAGGTCTGATGCGCCGGATCGAGTTGTAATCGAATGGGTTTAGCCGGAACCCAAAGGGCCATGGTTTGGTCGTTTCCTCGAATATCGACCAGGTGCGATACTCCCGCCCTTGTTCCAACTGAATCACCGCGGGAACGCGCAGGCGATAGGGAGTGCCCTTTTGCGTTACCTTTATGGATACCCAATAGCCCGTTCGGGGATCGCGTGCGACGTGTGCCTGAGCAATCCGGAGGTGCGGCGCTCCGCTCCCGTACACCCATTGGGTAAAGAACCATGACAACTCTTTCCCCGACGCGTCTTCAAACACCCGCCGCAACTGAGGCCAATCGGCATACCTGCCCGAATAGTCGGCTATCATTGTACGAATCGCCTGGAAAAAGTCCCTGTCGCCGAGTTCGCGCCGTAACATGTGAAAAATCATGGCGGTCTTTTGGTATCCGATCGCATTATCCACGCGGTTCTCTTTATGATGAAATTTCACCACCGGATAGTCGTCAGCCGACTGCACGTACAAATTATATTCCATGATCATCCGTCTGCGATGCGCCCCTGCCTTTTCGTCACCCTCCATCCGTTCGTCGTAATAATAGTTGGCCAAATAGGTCGTGAGCCCTTCCACCCAATTGCCCGTCTTGAAATGATTATGCACCGAGTTCCCCAACCACGAATGCACGACCTCATGCCCTAGGGAATAGGGTTGGGTATAGCCTCGCTTCATCACCCGGCTGCCCAACAACGTGAAGGACGGCAGCCCGATGCCACTAGGAAAGAAATTTTCTACGACCGCAAACTTGGGAAACGGATACGGGCCGAGCCGTTTCGTATACCAGTCGAGATAGTGTACCGTGGCTTTCAAATACTGATCGGATCGATGCGCGTCCTCGGGAAACAGATACGTTGCCACTTCAATGCCTTTCCATTGCACCGCTTGTTTCACGAATCGATTCGCCGCCACCGTCAAGGCTTCGGTTGGGGCGCGCACGTTCCACTCGGATGTCGCCGTGGTCTTCCCTTTTGTCAAGGAGACTTCTTGACCATGAGTCACCGCTCTCCACCCTGTGGGCACGGTCGCCGTGACGAGAAACGTGGGAACCGACCCAGGGATGTCGGGGTACCAGGCGGTTTCCGAGGTTAAATAGACGCCCTCTTCACCGATATATCCCAAGGTTTTGTCGGGGCGAACAAACCGCAGGCCCGGCGAAGCCGCGGGCGCATCCTGAATGTGCCCACGATAGGATATGTGCACGCGCATGGCGTCACGTGAAGAAGACACCTCCGGCAGTCGGATTGCTATGGTGCGCGTCCATCGCGGTGCTCCCTGTTTGTTTGTACCCGAATGCAGAGATTCCTCCCAAAACAGTAACGGTCCATCTGCCAACACGATTTCTTCGATTTCCAAATCCGGGTTTAATTGCACGTGAACCATCTGCTCGGCATCCGGACAACCGGCCAATTGGATCGTATCGCGAGCAATGATCGTGTGGCTCTCGGGCCGGAGTTCGATATGCAAATCGTGATGCTGAATGGTCACGGCGGCTTGCACGGTCAGGCTCATGAGGACACTGATTCCCCACACGCCTCCGATTATTACGCCTGCCCGCCTCATGAAGGGTTGACCTCCAAGAGGGCCTCGGCAAAGGCCTGCGCATGAAAGTCCTGCAAGTCTTCTTCCTTTTCGCCAATTCCGATCAAGCGAACAGGGATGGCTAATTCCTCGGCAATGGCCACCACGACCCCGCCTTTTGCCGTCCCATCCAGCTTTGTCAGGACCAATCCCGTGACGCCGAGGGCTGCATGAAATTGCTTGGCTTGGGCCACGGCATTTTGCCCGATGGTGCCGTCAAGCGTGAGTAACACTTCATGAGGAGCCCCAGGACATTCACGATCAAGCATCCGTTTCATTTTTTTCAGTTCATCCATTAAATTGACTTTCGTATGAAGCCGGCCGGCTGTGTCGATCAACATGACGTCCACGCCCCTGGCTTTTGCAGCGGCAAGCCCGTCAAACACCACGGCCGACGGGTCCGCCCCTTGTCGGTGCTTAATCACATCGGCCCCGACTCGCTTGCCCCACACTTCCAACTGTTCGATGGCTGCAGCCCGAAAGGTATCCGCCGCCACAAGCAGCGGGGTCAACCCCTGCTTGCGCAGTCGGCCGGCCAATTTCGCCATACTCGTGGTTTTCCCCACACCATTAACGCCCACCGCCAAAATCACGAACGGTTTGGGGCCCGTTCGGATGAGCTCGTCAATCGACTTCGATTCCACGGACGCCAACATGTCCACTATCGCCTGTTTCAACTCCTGAATGGATTCCTGAGGATCTCTCTCCCCCGTCACCCGAAGCCGTTCTATCAGACGATCCACCGTGCGAACGCCGATGTCCGCTCCTAACAACGACGCTTCGACTTCCTCCAACACCTCGGGATCGAGGCCGCGTCCCATCAATCGCATCAACGAGCGCCGGATGCCTTTTCGCGTTTGACCCAACCCTTTTTTCAGTCGATTAATCCAGCCCATGGTGCTGTGATCCCCGTATGTGTTCGCTCATCTGTTGACCATATCCCCCTCACTCCAGCCCTCTCCCTCTAGGGCGAGGGGGAAGATTCACGCATCAGGCTTCAACCACCAACGTCGGCACGGGGGCGAGTGTTTGAAAAAGCTCCGTTTCCTTTCGTCGCATACGTTGCGCCTGTCGACTGCTCCGCTCATGGTCATAGCCGACCACATGCAGCATTCCATGAATCAGCAATCGCAGCACCTCTTCATCCAAGGAATGGCTCAACGCTTTAGCTTGGCGTCTGGCCGTGGGAACCGAAATCACAATATCCCCGAGTAGAGGAGAAACACCGGTTGGGGCTTCACGATAGGCAAACGCCAAGACATCCGTGGTGCGATCCTGATTCCGATGCGTTCGGTTCAACCGTTGCATCCTCGTATCGCCGACCAACCCAATACAGACTTCGGCCTCGGCCTCGTCAAGGAGCCGCAAGAGTGTCATGGTTATGCGACGAAGTGTCCTCTGACGAACCGACACACTTTTCAATTGGCACTGAATACTGACAGACACGAATCACTCAGGGGCCGGGGCAAAAGAACATTCACCCGGATTGATGGAAGGAACAGCGCAGTCCTGTTCCTCGATAAATCCCCGCTAAAGCCTGCGGGGACAGGCTTCTACCACGTTCATTCATCGGTTGCCGGAGAAGCCAGACCCGTGCCCGTTCCGTTTCCATGTTGGTTATAGGCCTTGATAATCTCTTGCACTAACCGATGTCGGACCACGTCACGATCTTGGAAATACACGAATTTGATCCCGTCCACGTTTCGCAATATTTCAGAAATTTGAACCAACCCCGAAGGGCGCTCGGGCGGCAAATCGACTTGCGTAATATCTCCGGTCACCACGGCTTTGGCATGACATCCCAACCGCGTGAGAAACATCTTCATTTGTTCTGCCGTGGCATTTTGGGCTTCATCTAAAATGACAAACGCCTCGTTTAAGGTCCGGCCTCGCATAAACGCCAGGGGCGCCATTTCGATGGCCCCTCGTTCGATCAGGCGATTCGCTCGCTCCACATCCATCATGACATACAAGGCATCATACAACGGACGCAGGTAAGGATGCACCTTGGCGAACATGTCCCCCGGAAGAAACCCCAATCGCTCCCCGGCCTCCACAGCCGGGCGCGCCAAGACGATCCGCTGCACTTCTTTTTTCGTCAGCGCCGCCAGCGCCATGGCCATGGCCATATACGTCTTCCCCGTTCCTGCCGGACCAATGCCGATCACTAAGTCATGTTGCTGAATGGCTTCGAGATACCTCTGCTGCGAGGGGGTCTTCGGAACGACCCACCCTTTGGGCGTGAGAATGTGCGCCGCATCCAGGAAGGAAGATGTTTCGGGCTGGGTGCCTTCCGTCGCCTTGAGGGCTCGGGTGACGTCTTCTGATCGTATCCGGCGCCGGCCGAGTGTGCGTTCGGCCAATTCGCACAGCAGCCCTTCGGCCCGACCGACCGCTTCGGGCTGCCCTTCCAGGGTCACCTCACCGCCACGGGCCGACACACGTACGTGAAGGCTCTCTTCAATCAACCGGAGATGTAAGTCTCTCGGACCAAACAGATTGGCAAGATCGACCCCTTCACGAAATGTAACTTTTCGCACGTACGCGTGTTGGTTCAAGGGAGACAAAATACGTTGGGATATTGTAACAAAGGGGCTCACGGGCCCACAAGCAAAAGATCCGTCACACAGGCAGGGCCTACCGCCAAGACAGGCAAGAGGAATAAACAGAACGTTCACCTTACCGCTTCTGGCAAGTCGGACAAACAAACGACGAGCGTTCGTCCATGAGAGCCTGAATTCTCGTCCGACACCCGTTTGGACAGCGTTCGCCTTTTTTTTGATACACCAGATGCCGACTCTGAAATTGTCCCGGGCTCCCGTCCGGCGCCAAAAAATTACGAATGGACGATCCTCCCATGAGGATCGCTTCCTGTAGCACGTGTTGCATCTCTTCAAACAACACGTGGAGGTTTCTCTTCGAGACGCGATCTCCACGGGCGTGTGGATGGATGCCGGACCGAAACAACAGTTCATTGGCATAGATATTCCCAATGCCGGCGATCCGTTGTTGATTCAACAACACGGCCTTCACGCGGCCACGGCAGGATTTGATCAAGGCCACAAAATCCTCCTCGGTCATTGTCAACGGATCACGACCAAAGCGGCGTTGCTGATAGGCCGTCCAAGCCATTTGATCCAGTAGATACAACCGTCCGAATCGACGGGCATTCCAGTACCGCAACTCCGGCTGCAGGCCATTGACCAGCCTCATGACCATATGCACATGCTTATCGCTTGGCACCGATGCACGAGTGAAGAGCAACAGACCCGTCATGCCAAGTTCTGCCACCACCACCCGTTTCTCGGCGTCTCGCTCACAGATAAGGACCAGACTCTTCCCATGCCGCTGCACCTCGACAACGCGCGCGCCGGAATACCAAGAACGAGACTCAATGCCTTGCCGTATGATATCTTCCCGTCCGATCCAGATATCATCAATCGTGGACCCAACCAAGGCTGCGTGTAATTGCTGCCGAACCACTTCGGCCTCTGGAAGTTCTGGCATGGCGATCCTCCTGACACGAACGAACGGGTTAGCAGAAATCCCGCCCTGATGGGCCGCTCGGTTGCGCGAACCCTCTAAGGCTTCTATACTGCTGAAAAATCCTCACCCTCCATCAGCACGCAGGTGATAACGGTGTCCCGACTCGATGTCCAATACGTTCAAAACCGACTCAGCCATGCAAAATGCGCCATATGCAAAAAGAGTCGGTTTGGCATTGATAGCCGATCCATGAAGGACGACGGGGAATGGCAGGGCATCTGCTTGGACTGCTCTTATCACTTTCCGGTCTACACGGATATGGAGTTTTATCTCCAAACCCAGCCTGACGTGCAATACTGGCTCAGAGCAATTTCCTGTCCCCTGTACAGCCATCGGGGGGTCACGCTTGACTTTCGCATTATCATGTCCGTGCGGGAGTCTCTTTATTTTGTGACCTGCGAACATTGCCAACATTCCTTTACCGAACAGTCTTTTTTGGAAGTCTTTGAATAAGTCAGGAATCTCATGAACGACTCTGAGCCCTCCACCTCACCCCAAGCCCCGACTCCTGACAAGGATGACGCTTCGCCGGACTCGCCTAAAGCCAAAAAGGACATTCCTGTCGTGTCGGTTCCTCATGAAGACGATGTCCTTGCCCAAGAAATGGCCGAACTCTTTGAAGAAGACGAAGTGACCCATCAACACGGAAGTAGCGAGCCTGAGGGCGACTAGGCACCCCGTGTTCTCACTTGTCGTGACAGATCATCGTTCTGCCCCCGCCTTGGGCGTGGCTGCTCCTAAGCACCGAATCCGACTATCCGGCGAGGACTGTTTGAGTCGGGCGGGATCTCATCCCGCTTCTTCCAGGCCGCATGAGGCAGGTTAGTCCTTGGGGAACCATGGGATGAACGCATTGGTGGTCCGTTGATACTCTCGGTATGCCTCGCCCCGACTGGCTACTGCCTGTGCTTCAGCCAAAGGGATTCCGCTCACTTTGAGTAAGGCTCCAATCATGACGACCGGGCCCAACAGCGTCAGCCACCATTCGGGCAATCCGGTGCTCATCACCACATAGGCACACCAGTGCACGCCTTCAAAAAAGTAATTGGGGTGCCGAGAATATCTCCACAGACCCTGTCGACAGGTTTTCCCTCTCTTGCCGGGGTCTTGCCGAAATCGGTTTAATTGATAATCCGCTACGGCTTCCCCTCCTACCCCAAGAGTCCAGATGACGACCCCCAAGACTTCCCACACAGTCCATGCGGGGTCAGGATTCGACATCAGGACCAACAAGGGAATCGACAAGACGGCGATGGCAACGGCTTGTCCTACAAAGTACGTGAAGAAATAGAGTTCGGCCTGACTGCCCCATTTTTTACGAAGAGACTGGTACCGTTGATCCTCGGCAACACCAAGGATTCGATTGGCCCCAATAGATACCGCGAGGCGAACCGCATACCCCGTTGCCATAGTCACCACCACCAGGCGATGACTCACGTCACCTGTGGTCATCAGACCGAAGCTCATGGCCACAAGGCCAAACCCCACACAAAAACCCATATCCGCTAACGCCGCATTCCGATGCACCCATCGATATCCCAGCCACAGCCCGATCATGATAGGTGTGGGAAGGAGCAAGGCCCATATCTGGAGTTCCCAGTTCATGATCTTGGCGTCGTCTCCTCCCCGGATCCTCAATGATACAAGTTGATGGATATTGACCCTGGGAGGCGCCTTGTGTATGGTGGTGCGCTACATTTGGGAGGTACGCTCATGCACGACCAGTTAATGCCGGCTTACTTAGAAGTTGAACGTTCCATGCAACGCTACAATGAGGTCCTTGATCAATATCTGATTTCTCTCCAATCCACAGAAGGGGCGGATGCCAACAAACTCGAACGCATGACCGCCGGAACAAAGGCCATGAGAGACAGTAGCAGCATTTATCTGTCATATGCGAAATTTGTGGCTTATGGCATGCCGGAGAGCGAAGATCTCATCGAAGATGATGATGATCTTCAAGCCTGACCCCGCGCGCGCATCGTGACTGCCAGAGGTCTGTGCCCTTAGTTATTATTATCAGCCCTCTATTGGCATTCTGAGCGCAGCGAAAGAATCTCGTAGGGCCGCATCCCCCGATCAGGCCAAGGGCAGGCTTCTGCCGTCCGGAAGAAGGCGGGATGAGATCCCGCCGCTACAATCGCCATGAGGCCTGTGCGGGCCTCAGAACAGGGATAGCGCCCTACAAGATTTTCATCTGTCATGCTGAGCAGCACTTATCATGAAAACGGGAAGATCGGCAATCATGGTCGGGGCGAGCCGATTTGAACGGCCGACCTCTCGCACCCCAAGCGAGTGCGCTACCGGGCTGCGCCACGCCCCGACAATGATTCAACCACTGGAAAAAGGGTAGGTCTCAACCTCTCTTCGGTTTAATGCGGATAAGTCGTTGGCTGGGTCTTTTGATGACTCGAGGTATTTAACATATCCAAGATATCTTGGAGCTCCTCTTTGATTCGCTGCACCTGCCCACCTGAAATCGACGTGCTCTCCTGGCTGCGCACTCGTCGACGGCGCCAGTACCGTTTGAGGCCCATAATGGTATAGCCTTCCTCATAGAGCATCCGTTTGATTTCCAGAACGGTTTCGATCGTCTGTTTATCATATACCCGGTGTCGCCCCTGACTCTTTCTAGGACGAAGGAAGCTGAACTCGGATTCCCAAAAACGAAGCACGGAAGCCGGCAATTTCGTAATCGTACTGACTTCACCAATCTTATAAAACACCTTGTCCGGGAATTTACTCGCCATGGGGTATTCCCAACAAAGGCCTCCCTCCCTGCCGATGCATGAGGTTGGCGTATGGCCTTACGAATTCATTTCTCTTTTGAAGATTTGACTTGCTCGAAAGGTGACCACCCGTCGAGGGGTGATGGCAATTTCTTCACCGGTTCGAGGATTCCGTCCCTTACGCTCTCCCTTGCTTCGCACCATAAAATTTCCGAATCCCGCAATTTTCACCGCTTCGCCTTTGCGCAGCACGCCTTTCATGCAATTCAAGACATACTCCACCAAATCCATGGCCTCGGTTTTGGAAACGCCTACTTGTTCACAGATGTGATTGGCAATATCAGCTTTACGCATCGTCTCGGCGGACCCTGTGGTTACTTCCTTCGATCTGGGTCGTTTTTGTTCGCGAGGGATTCACGGGATTGCCCCCCCTGCCAATTCTCGAACGGGCACTGGATTTGTCAAGAACAGTCATCAGGATGACCCCCTACTCGATTCCACCGTCTCATCGGGCTTGCTCTTTAACAGCTTATACTCAATGCTATCGGCCAAGGCTTGCCAACTGGCCTCGATAATATTTTCTGAAACGCCCACCGTGCCCCAGGTACTCTTCTGGTCGCCGGACTCAATCAATACCCTGACCTTTGATCCGGTCCCGTGACGACCCGCCAACACGCGCACTTTGTAGTCCAACAACTGGACTTCGCGAAGTTCGGGGTAGAATTTTTCGAGAGCTTTCCGTAAGGCGTTATCCAGCGCATTGACAGGTCCGTCACCCTCTGCCGCTGTTTGTTCCACGATATGATCGACCTTCACTTTGACTGTGGCTTCTGTACTCAGCCCCTTATCGGCATGTCGTTTCTCGACGATGACCCGCAAGCCTAACAGTTCAAAGAAGGGACGATGCGTTCCCATTGCTTCTCGGACCAGTAACTCGAATGATCCTTCAGCCCCTTCGTACTGGTAGCCATCTCGTTCCAGGCCCTTGAGTTGGGCCAACAGTTCTTGGAGATGCGGATGCTCTTTGGAGAGGCTGAAGCCTAAATTTTCTACCTTCCGGACCACCCCACTTCGCCCGGCATTATCCGAAATCAGGACCCGTTGCCGATTGCCCACTAATTCCGGAGCAACATGCTCATACGTTTGGGCATTTTTCTGAACGGCATGGATGTGCACCCCCCCCTTATGGGCAAACGCCGCATCCCCGACATAGGGTTGCCGCTTATTCGGCAGGAGGTTCGCAGTTTCCGAAACAAAATTGGAGACATTCCGGAGTTGCCGGATCCGATCGCTTCCTAATACTTCGGTCTTCATCTTTAACTCGAGATTGGCCAGGACGGAACAGAGATTGACGTTCCCGCATCGCTCTCCGATCCCATTGATCGTTCCTTGCACTTGTCGGGCTCCCTGCTGCACAGCCACCAAGGTATTGGCCACCGCCATTTCCGCGTCATTATGCGCATGAATGCCCAACGGGACCCGACACACCTGCTTCACCTGCGCCCACATGGATTGGATCTCCCACGGCATGGTACCGCCGTTGGTGTCGCAGAGAATAATCCGTTCGGCGCCGCCATCGGTTGCCGCTTGTATCGTCTGCATCGCATAGGCGGAATCGGCCTTCAACCCATCAAAAAAGTGTTCCGCATCATAAAACACCTGTTTCTCATGGGCACACAAGTACGCGATGGAATCCCGAATCAGTTCGAGATTGGCTTCCAACGAGGTGCCTAACGCCTCCGTGACATGCAAGGTCCAGCTTTTCCCGAAAACGGTGATGATTTTGGTGTCCGCCGCCAAGAGCGCTTGCAGATTGGCATCGGTGTCGGCTGATTGTTTGGCCTTTCGGGTCGAGCCAAAGGCCACAATTTTCGCGTGTTGAAGCGGAATCAACCGGATGGCCTGAAAAAACTCTCTATCTCGAGGATTCGCTCCGGGCCATCCTCCCTCGATGAAATGGACGCCTAACTCATCAAGCTTCTGCGCAATGCGGACTTTATCTTCAACCGAAAAACTCACATCTTCGGCCTGAGCGCCATCTCGAAGCGTGGTATCGTAGATTTCCAAATGGGTCAAATCCGTCATCATGTTCTCAATCTGTATCGGCTTCGGACTTGCACGATCGCCTGAAAGCCGTTCTGCAGAAGGTCCGTCTCTACGTACATACTCGAATCACGTTTTCTTTTTCAAGGCTGCTTCATGGAGTCTCGGTGTTTTCAGAGGCCTTGTCCAGCCCGAATTCCTGATGAAGAGCTCGGACGGCTTTGTCGACAGCCTCCTCATCCAACACGCAGGAAATCTTAATTTCTGACGTACTGATCATCATGATGTTAATTTTTTCGCGTGCGAGCGTTTGGAACATCCGGGCGGCCACTCCCGAATGGGACCGCATGCCGACTCCCACCAACGATACCTTGGCAATCTCCTCCTTGACTTCCACAGCCCTTGCGTCAACTTCGTCGGCTGTCTGTCTGACTAAGGCCATTGCACGCGCCAGATCGCTCCGTGGCACCGTAAAGGAAATATCCGTTAACGCATCCCGGTGGCTCACGTTTTGAATGATCATATCTACCACAATGGCGGCTCCCGCCACGACGCCAAATACGTTCGCGGCAATACCCGGGCGGTCCGGAACGCCCACAACGGTAATCTTGGCTTGGTTCCGATCGCCTGTGACCCCGGACACCACAGCCTGTTCCATATCCACGTCTTCATGCGTCACAAGTGTGCCTTCCCCTTCCTGAAAACTCGATTTTACTTGTACCGGAACGTGGTATTTCGCTGCAAATTCGACGGAACGTGCCTGGAGCACTTTCGCCCCTAAACTCGCCAGCTCCAGCATTTCCTCATAGGACAGTTTCGGAATCCGCCTGGCCGAGGGAACGACGTTGGGATCGGTGGTGTACACTCCATCTACATCGGTAAAGATGACGCATTGGTCCGCCTGCAATGTCGCGGCCAACGCAACGGCCGTCAGATCCGACCCCCCTCTTCCGAGCGTGGTGACTTCCGCGCGTTCGTTGACGCCTTGAAACCCCGCCACAATGGGCAGGACCCCTTTGGCAAGGGCCTGTTTCACGGGATCGGCCATCACTTTCGCAATACGGGCCCGCGTGTGCGAACTGTTGGTCACGATTCCAACTTGGCGCCCGGTAAATGAACGCGCATTGATTCCACGACTCCGCAGTTTCATCGCCAGCAGGGCAATGGGGACACGCTCTCCAGACGATAACAACATATCAAGTTCCCGGTCATCCGGTTGCGGGGTGATTTCATGGGCAAGCCGCAACAGTCGATCCGTCTCCCCACTCATGGCAGACACCACCACCACGACTTGGTTGCCCGCTCTATAGGTTTGTTCTATCAGTTCGGCAATCCAGTGGATTCGCTCAATATTCCCAACAGACGTTCCGCCGAACTTTTGGATGAACAGTGCCATGCGTGGTGCCTTTTTCTGCTTCTTTTGTCGTTGCGGGATCCCCTGTATCGGAGTACGGGTCAGGGACGTGCCTCATCCCGTCCTCTTCCCACTCTCTGTCGCGGCGCCATCTCATGCGCCCCGAGGCGTTCCCACACGTCGTTGCCTATCCTGGGCCACATGGGATGCGGCCCGACACATAACAGAAATCTGGTTGTCACTGCGGGATCTCATCAGGCAGGAAACGGGAGTCGTTACCTTGCGCTCAGGGTCGTAGCAACGAGAGAACATCTTCCCGTGTGGCTTTGACCGTCCGGGCTTTGGGTGAGATCTCAACGGCAATATCAGGGTCCTTCAGTCCATGGCCGGTTAACGTGCAGACGACTGTGGCGGCTTCAGGCAACAACCCTGCCCGGCTGTACTTGGTCAATCCAGCCACCGAGGCCGCAGAAGCAGGCTCACAAAAGACGCCTTCTTCTTTGGCGAGCACTTGATACGCCCCGAGAATTTCTTCATCCGTCACCATCTGAATCGCTCCAGAAGATTTCTCCACCGCTTGCAGCGCCAGCTGCCAACTTGCAGGATTGCCAATCCGAATGGCCGTCGCCACGGTTTGGGGCTGTTCGATCACATGGCCTCGAACAATCGGCGCCGCCCCTTGGGCCTGAAAGCCCATCATTTTCGGGCATCGCGCGATTTGTCCCGCCGTATGGTATTCCTTGTACCCCTTCCAATACGCCGAGATATTGCCGGCATTGCCCACCGGCAAAAAATGGTACGAGGGCGCGCGGCCCAACTGATCACAAACTTCCAGGGCCGCGGTTTTTTGTCCTTCTAAGCGAAAGGGGTTTAACGAATTGACGAGTTCAAATTCTTCGTTCGCACACAAGTCCTTGACGATTGAAAGCGCCTGATCGAAATTGCCTTCAATTTGAATCACGATGGCCCCATGCGCCATCGCTTGCGCCAGTTTTCCTAAAGCCACCTTCCCCGCCGGCACCAGCACGTACACCGGCAACCCTGCCCGCCCGCCATAGGCTGCAGCCGACGCCGATGTATTACCAGTTGAGGCACACATGACCGCACGGGCGTGTTTTTCCAACGCCTTGGATACCGCTAAGGTCATCCCCCGATCTTTGAACGAACCGGTTGGGTTGGCTCCTTCGACTTTGAGATACAGGTCGACGTGCGGACAGATTTGTTTGGCCAGCCGTTTGGCTTGAATCAAGGGAGTGTGGCCTTCACACAGGGTGACTACCGGGGTCTGATCCGTGACCGGAAGAAACTTTCTGAACTCTTCTATAATTCCACGCCAGGGCCTCATCGTGCTCTCTCACCGCCTACAAACACTACGGAGGTCCTGTGCCGAGACTCACGATGAATGGCACCCTTGCTCCACGTCACGTTTCTTGATCCTCTACCCGGATGAACGTCACCGGCTCTGAAACAAGCGAAGACAGACGATTGATTTCTTGTATTGCGGTTTGGACCGAGCGTTCGCACGCGCGATGAGTCATGATCACAACCGGCACCGTTTGGCCTTCTTGCCGAGCCTGCTGCAATACAGAGGCAATACTAATGGACTGATTGCCGAGTATGCCGGCAATCTTGGAAAGCACCCCAGGCTGATCCGGAACCATACAGCGCAGGTAATAGCGGGTGGTCAATTCTTCCATCGGGCGAATCGGGATCGGCACTCTGCCGTCCATTTGAAACGAGGTCGGCGGCACACGCCCACAGGCGTGCTTGCGAATGTTGCGCGCAATGTCGATGACGTCACTCACGACCGCGCTCCCTGTCGGCAATGAACCGGCTCCCTGCCCGTAAAACATGACATCGCCCACGGCATCGCCCACGATGTGAATGGCGTTATAGACTCCATGCACTTGGGCCAACGGCGCCGCATTGCCGATCATGGTGGGATGAACGCGTGCTTCGATTCCGCCTTCACAACATTTCGCCAGCCCCAGCAGTTTCACCGTCATCCCCAACTCCGATGCGTAGCGAATATCCAAGGCCGTCAATCGTTGAATGCCTTCGGTATAAATCTCCTTGACGTTGACAGGCGTTCCATAGGCCAAGCTGACCATGATCGCCAACTTGTGTGCGGAATCGATTCCTTCGATATCAAACGTCGGATCCGCCTCTGCGTAGCCGGCGGCTTGCGCATCCGCCAGGGCATCTTGAAATTCCTGTCCCTCGCGTTTCATCTGAGTCAAAATATAGTTGGAGGTGCCGTTCATGATGCCGACTAAGGAAGCACAATGATTGGCCGCCAGCCCCTCGGTCACTGATCGAAGGATCGGAATGCCTCCACCTACACTGGCCTCGAATCCCACGTCCACACCCGCACGATGAGCCGCGGCAAACACGTCCTCCCCATGAACCGCCAGCAAAGCCTTATTGGCGGTGACGACATGTTTGCCTTTGCTGATGGCTTCGAGCATGACACGTTTCGCAAAATCATATCCTCCGACCAATTCCATCACGATCTCGATGGACTCATCTTTCATGAGTCCCGAGAGGTCCGTACTGAGAACGCCCTGGGGAAGCACCACGTCACGATCCGACGTGACATCACGATCCACGATTCGTTTCAAGCGCAGCGGCACCCCTACCCGTCGCGCAATCAACTCGGCCTGGTTGAACAGGATCTTCGCGGCCCCGGACCCGACGGTGCCAAATCCGACTAAGCCTATTCCGATTTCGCCGTTCATGGTTGCTCTTCTAATTTTAACGCGGCCTTGATGCCCCGAATGGCTTGATGCGTTCGATGTTCGTTTTCCACCAACGCGAATCGTACATAGTCATCTCCGCCTTCTCCAAATCCAATCCCCGGGGACACCGCCACCTTCCCTTCTCGGAGAAGAAACTTTGAAAACTCGAGCGAACCCATTCCCGCGTAGGTTGCGGGAATTCGAGCCCACACAAACATCGTGGCCCGTGGATAATCAACCCACCAGCCGATACGATTCAGGCTGGAGACTAATGCATTACGCCGGTGTTCATATTGACTTACAATGGACTTCACGCAATCCTGCGGTCCCGTGAGCGCGATAATACTGGAAATTTGGATAGGCTGAAACATCCCGTAATCCAAATAGCTTTTGATCTTGGTCAAGGCCGCAATGATGTCTTGATTGCCGACGCAGAATCCGACCCGCCACCCAGGCATGTTGTAGCTTTTGGATAACGAGTACAATTCCACGCCGATTTCTTTCGCTTCCGGCACTTGCAATAAACTTGGCGCTCGATAGCCATCGAAGACAATGTCCGCATAGGCCAGGTCATGAATGACATAGAGATTGTGCTCACGGGCAAACGCCACCACTTTTTTAAAAAACTCCAAATCCACCACACTCGTGGTCGGGTTGTGGGGAAAACTCATGATCAAGGCTTTAGGCCTGGGTTGGCTTTGGCGATAGGCTCGCGTGAGATTTTCAAAGAAATCGTCAGTGGGACGCAGCTCGACGCCACGCACTTCTCCTCCCGCAATAATCACGCTGTACATATGAATGGGATACGTCGGCGTGGGTGTCAGCACCACGTCGCCCGGCCCTAACATCGCAAGCACTAAATGCGATAGTCCTTCTTTGACGCCCAACGTCACGATAGCTTCGGTCTCGGGATCAATATCCACATTATAGTGTTGCCCATACCACGTACTGATGGCATGACGTAATCTCGTAATACCACGAGAAGCCGAATACCTGTGATTTTTTCCTTTCTGTGCAGCTTCGACTAATTTCTCAACAATATGGGGGGGGGTCGCTTGATCAGGATTCCCCATCCCAAAGTCAATAATATCCTCACCACGCTGCCGCGCCTGAATTTTGAGTTCCTCAACCTGACTAAATACGTAGGGCGGAAGGCGTTGAATGCGAAAAAAGTTTTGCATGGGTCAGCAGAATACCCCTTGTTTTTAGGGAACCTGACTGTTGTGACGGGTCATTATGATAACCTGTTATTGTAGTAGAGGTCTTACACCCAGTCAATGAAAGGCTTTGTTTTTTCAGATTTTTTCTTATACTTCAGGAGCATGGCCCTCTCAGAGATAATCGAGCAAGGTTCATTGCGACCCCTTGCCCGTTTTGCCATAATGAAAAAGGACATGAGACGGTCCTCGGCCCAGATACTTCGACATTGATCAGCAAGGTTATTATGGCTCGGCTCGGCGTCAACATTGATCATGTGGCCACTCTTCGGCAGGCCCGAGGAGGTCATGAGCCAGACCCTCTTGCCGCAGCGGTTCTGGCGGACCTCGGAGGCGCCGATGGCTTGGTCGTCCATCTCCGTGAAGATCGTCGACATATCCAAGAACGAGACCTGACTCTGCTGCGGGATATGGCTCCTTCCGCTTTGAATGTGGAAATGGCCGCAGACGACGCGACCGCGAAGATTGCGTTGCACGTCCGTCCTGATAAAGTCACACTGGTCCCTGAACGGCGACAGGAACTCACCACCGAAGGCGGACTTGCGGTGACGGAGCATCGAAGGCGACTCACGTCCCTGATTCGCCTCTTCCACGACGCCCAGATTCCGGTCAGCTTGTTTATCGATCCGGACCGGGCTCAAATCCGCGCCGCGCACAAAGTCGGCGCCGATGCCGTCGAACTTCACACTGGGAAATATGCCAATAGCCGCCATCCCCGAGAGATCCAGAAAGAAGTCGAAGCCCTTCTGCAGGGAGCGCGCCTCGCACAGCAGTTAGGACTGGAGGTGAATGCCGGCCATGGCCTGACCTATCACAATATCGAACGTCTGACGGGAATCACTGAAATCGTGGAATTCAATATCGGTCATAGTCTTATTTCCCGCGCAGTTCTCGTGGGACTCGAACGAGCCGTCAGAGAAATGAAAGCCTTAATTCCTTCATCTCTTCACAGCTAGATGCCTAGCACGTTCGTGCTTGGTTCGCCATGAAAATCGTCACCGCTCACCAGATACAAGAACTCGATCGTCGCACGATCCACGAAGCCGATGTTCCTGGAAAGGTCTTGATGGAACGAGCAGGATCCGGCGTAGTTTCGGCCATGGAAGAGACCTTCGGTCCCTTGAATGGAAAAACCGTGACGATCTTCTGTGGGAAAGGCCACAATGGAGGGGATGGGTTCGTCGTCGCAAGACTCCTGCGTCAAAAGCGCAGCACCGTTCAGGTCTGCCTGCTTGCGCACACCCGCGATCTCAAAGGCAATGCCAAACTGATGTATCAACGGTTTGTCAGAGAAGCGGGTCGATCGAATGCCTTGAGCGCCCCCTCCTCGGCTCACATGCACCAATTGGTCCGGCACAGCCACTTTCTCGTCGATGCGCTCCTGGGGACCGGAACGTCTTCACCGATCACCGGCCCGTACTATGAGGCTATTCACGCCATGAATGACTCACGGGCTCCCACTGTTGCGGTGGATCTTCCTTCGGGCATTCATACGGATACCGGAGCGATGCTAGGGACGGCGGTTCAAGCCACCTTGACCGTCACGTTGGGGAATCCCAAGCTCGGGCTCTTTCTGGGAGCAGGCATTGATCACGTCGGACGACTTCATTGTGTCGATATCGGAATCCCCGATCAGTATGTCGAAGATCTGCGCATTCCCATCGAGATGTTGACTCCTGCCATGATTCGACCTTGGCTGCCGACACGCGCGGCTTCGTCACACAAGGGGACGTTTGGTCATACCGGGATCATTGCCGGCTCATCAGGAAAAAGCGGAGCCGCTGCCTTGGCGGCCAAAGCGGCCCTTAGAGCAGGAGCAGGGCTTGTCACTGTGGCCGCGCCGGCCAGCGTGCAGGCAAGTCTTGCATCAAGCATTCTGGAAGTCATGACCTTGCCGCTCCCTGAAACCGCAGACCACACGCTGTCGCGACAAGCCCTGCCTCAGCTTCACACCTTTCTTCGATCTCGCAGTGCGGTCGGCATTGGCCCGGGACTTTCGACTCACGCTGAAACCGCTGAGGTGATTCGCATGCTGATCTCCCAATGTGACCGCCCGAGCGTCATCGATGCCGACGCGCTGAATGCCTTAGCAGGCCATACGAGTCTCCTCCGTTCATGCCCAATATCCCCGATTGTGACACCTCACCCCGGAGAGATGGCGCGGCTGATTGGTGAATCGACAGCGGCAACGGTGAACCACAATCGTTTAGGGATTGCTCAAGACTTTGCCCGCACCCATTCAAGCATCGTGGTACTGAAGGGAGCACGAACGATTATTGCCCATCCTCAGGGATCGACTTCCATTACGCCAACAGGAAACCCCGGCATGGCAACTGCTGGAATGGGAGACGTTCTCACCGGCGTCATCGCCGGTTTGCTCGCACAAGGGGTCTCACCATGGGAGGCGGCTCAAAGCGGCGTCTACCTTCACGGATTAGCAGGCGACCTCGCGGCTCACACGTACGGGTATCCAGGGTTGATGGCTAGCGACCTTTTTGCATACCTTCCTCTGGCCATGACCCACATTCTTCAAGCCGCTCCCCCTGACAGCGAAGAAGCTCCCGTCTGACCATATGGCAATTGAACAGAAAGATCTCTGGACCCTTGCCTTGGCTTCACCCTCTCAAACCGAGACATTCGGCTCAACCATCGGCCGTCGTCTTCAGAGGGGTGCCGTCATCGCGCTCGTTGGTGAATTAGGCTCAGGGAAAACGACGTTTGTCCGCGGAGTTGCCAGGGGGGCCGGGCTCGCCCCCCACGTCGTCAGTAGCCCGACCTTTATCGTGATCCAAGAATACGTTGGGTCCATGACGCTTGCCCACGTTGACTTATATCGACTCGAACATTCTCAGGAGTTGGCTGACACGGGATTAGTCGAATATTTTAACGGAGACTTCGTTGTCCTCATTGAATGGGCTGACCGACTGCCTGTGGTGTGGTTGCCCGAGGACTATCTTTCGATTCAGTTCCTCCATACAGGAAAAAACTTGCGTCGCGTGCAGGTTCAGGCCTTTGGACCATGGAGTCACGGTCTTCTTCACACGATCATGTCGGACTCAAGGTAACTTCCTCATGAGTCAATCCGAGCTGACGCCACTGCTGAAACAATACGGTGATATCAAACAGCACTACCCGGATACGATTGTTTTTTTTCGAGTGGGTGACTTTTATGAAATGTTTTATCAGGACGCCAAAGAGGCCTCTGCCCTTCTCAATATCGCTTTGGCGACCAGGGACAAGAATAGCCCCAACCCTGTCCCTCTCTGTGGGATCCCGTATCATGCGGCCACGAGCTATCTTTCCAAATTGTTGAAATTCGGGAAAACCGTTGCTCTCTGCGAGCAAGTCGAAGACCCCAAATCGGCCAAGGGACTGGTCCGACGCGAGGTCGTACGACTCTACACACCCGGCACGGTTTTCGACGATGAGTTGCTGGATGCCAAAGAGGCCAACTTTCTGGCGGCCTTATCCGTTCAACCGACTCCGGCACAGTCACGTTGCCACTTTGGGCTGGCCACGATCGATCTTTCAACTGGACAGTTTCTCATTGCGGAATTTTCCGGAGACCACAGTCAGGACGCAATGCTGGACGAACTCATTCGCCTTGGCCCTCAAGAAGTGATTGTTCCAGAAAAAACAGAGGCGATTGCGCCCGATGTCCAAACGCTGTTGAAACCCCTGCGGTTACCTCGCGTGACGGAGCAGCCTTCCGCCTATTTCGAGTTGGAGGCGTCGCAGGACATGCTCCGGTCTCATTTCGCGGTGGCCGGCGTGGAAGGGCTTGGACTCTCTTCCGCCGGTCCTGGTGTCCTGGCCGGTGGATGCATTTTGCATTATCTGAAGCAAACCCAACCTACCCTGGAGCACCACCATATCCAGAAACCGGAACTCCGGGAACCCACCCGGGAAATGCATCTGGACGCCATGACCATTCGTAACCTGGAACTGATCCAGGCGTTGCACCCCGATCAAAAACATTCCACCTTGCTGTCGGTTCTCGATCACACGGTCACGGCAATGGGAAGCCGCCTTCTCCGTCAATGGATTGTTCGTCCTCTGATTGACAGCAAATCTATTCAACACCGGCTCAATGCGGTTTCCGTTTTCATGGAAAACCTGAAACTTCGCTTGCAGATTCGTTCTTTCTTAAAAGATCTGTATGACCTTGAGCGATTAAGTAGTCGTGTGGTGATGGGAACGGCAACCCCGCGGGAGGTTCTTCGTTTAAAAGAATCTCTGCAAATTCTCCCGCAGCTTTGTCTTCTTTTTGACGGCATTGCCGATCATCTTCTCAGCTCCGTGTTGCAGCGGTGGGATGCCCTTTCGGATATCACCACACTCATTGAGGACTCCATTGATCCCAGTACGCCGGCCTCCGCCAAAGAGGGACCGATTTTTCAAGATGGCTTCGATCCCGCCATCGATGAGTTACGAAAAATTACTCGTGATGGAATGCAATGGTTGACCGATTTAGAGCTACGCGAACGAAAGCAGAGCGGTATCGACTCGCTTAGAATCAAATACAATCATGTTTTCGGATACTATTTCGAAGTGACGAAAGCCAATCTGTCTCGTGTGCCGGAGCATTTTCGAAGGAAACAAACACTGGTCAATGCCGAACGGTATACAACTGAAGACCTTGAACGGATTGAAGCCCAACTTTCCGGGGCCAGTGCGAAGTTACGACGTGCCGAGCAAAACTGTTTTCAGTCGGTGCTGAAAAATATTTCCCGCAACGTTTTCCGAATCCAAAAAATGGCCAAACAGGTGGCACTGCTCGATATTCTCACAAATTTTGCTGAGGTGGCTTCCAGGAATCGATACATCAAACCCGACATGCATGACGGAGGCATCATCTTCATAAAAAATGGACGCCATCCGGTTGTTGAAACATTCAACTTGCCAGAAGGATTTGTCCCCAACGACTCCTATCTGGACTTTGATGCCCATCGGTTACTCTTGATTACCGGCCCTAACATGGCGGGAAAAAGCACGTTTTTGCGTCAAACCGGGCTTATTGTGCTCATGGCCCATATGGGGTGTTTTGTTCCTGCCTCGGAAGCCAAAATCGGGATCATTGATCGAATGTTTACACGGGTGGGTGCCTCCGATAATTTGGCCTTTGGGTTAAGCACCTTTATGGTAGAAATGTTGGAAACCGCCAAAATTTTACATGTCGCCACGGCTCGCAGTCTTATTCTTCTCGATGAAATAGGTCGAGGAACCAGTACCTACGATGGATTAAGCCTCGCTTGGGCGATCGCCGAACATATTCAAGACAAGCGGATACTCGGAGCAAGAACCCTCTTTGCCACCCACTATCATGAAATGACGGATTTAGAAAAATTTCTGGAAGGCGTTCAAAACCTCGCCGTCGTGGTGAAAGAAGAAAAGGATCAGGTCATTTTTTTAAGAAAAATCAAACAGGGTAAATCCGATCGTAGTTATGGAATCCATGTAGGAAAACTCGCGGGGTTACCCTCATCCGTCATTGCGCGAGCAGAAGAAATGTTAGCGCAACTGGAACACAATTCTTCTTCTGAAAACATGGGGGTCAGGATTCATGAACAGGAATCAGATCTCATCGCTTCCTCATCCCCCCAACACCATCCCTTGATTGAAGAAATCAAACAATTAGAACTGTTCTCTATGACTCCCCTGGAAGCGTTAAATCGATTAGCTGAAATTCAAAAACGCATCGATCCCAAATAAAAAATGGCAGGACCCCCCCCCATGAAAAGAGATCCTGCCATTTTGTTTAGCGAAAGCCTACGTTAGCTTATTGCAACAACCCCCCGAACTTTCCTTCCGCTGTCCCCTTTGAACTATGAGGATTTTGATTGGAATAGGGGATAAACCCAGAAATCGGTCCCACACCTGGAATAATTACATCATACTGCATCTTCTTATTTTGTGCCCAATGGTTGTTGTCAATAGAATCCACGACGCTAATTGACCTGAGGCTATGAATACTTCGTGGGTTGTCCGGAGTGCCGGCAACCTCAGGAATTTCAGAGACCGACGACACGATCCGATGATTCTGGTCAGTCTCCTGAATCACGAGATCAGCTAGGCCGTATTTGGAAGGCTCAGTCCCACTCATCACAGCCTGACTGTGCGAGGCTTTGCCTAAGGCCATGAGTTTGCCCCACACCGCATCATTGGCAGGATAGACTTTCAAATTATTTCCTGGAAAATACTTTTGCCAATAGTATCCACTTTCGGCATTGCCCCCAAACACCGCAATATTTACCCAAGCAGCCTTTTCGTACGGATCAACAACAGCCACTCGGCCATGCAGAGAGGTACCTTTACTGAGATCACCCCACTCAAACCTTTCTTGGAATGCTTCAATAGCAAGCGCACTGGAGGCCATCCAACCCACCACGATCAAGGCAGTTACAACGGCTAACCCTGATTTCCACATTTTCATAATTCCTTCCTCCTCTTAAACGCTAAAAATAAAAACTCTTGAAATTGAAATAAGTCCTCTTCTTTTATTTATGTTATTATTCCATAAAATTCGTTCGTTACTCGCTAGCGAGGACTTTGAATCCCGTGACGGTATTGCCGTCGAGTTGCACTTCCATCGCCACCAAATTTTGTGACGCTTCCGTCAGCTGCTTCATCAACGAGGAATCTTTGACCCGTAACCGAACCGTTGTTTGTGGGTTGTACCATCCAGCATACGGATTGTTTAGATCCTCACCACCTTGATACCCCCACCCACAGCAGACGAATAACGGATCAGGAATTGACACGTCCCGATCATCGGAAGCACGCCCAAGAGGATCACCGACTTCGGCAGGGTTGCTGGTGTTCCAATATTGAATGCCAAAGAGAATCTCTCCACTCGGATTGTCAGCCCAATGGGCATAAACACGACCCTTTAAACTTGAGGGTGCTGTCCCACGGAGTTCCATGCCCCCGATACTGGCAACTTGATTTGGATCACCCTTACATTTTTTGTTGCTGGAACAGGGGCCCTTTTGGGCATCTGCCAGACCGATAAACCCAAACAACATCAGACTTGCAGCGAGCAATCCCAGAACTCCCCCACGGAAAAATGACTTCTTCATTTCCCCCTCCTTTACTTAGGATGACATAATAAAAATAACGACTCGTGTTTTTTAACCAAAAAAATTTTCAATTGCAACGACATTTTACTCTGTTGCATGCAAAAGTAACCCCCGCACTTTCCCACTATTTTTTGGTCAGATTCGACCCCCTCTCATCTTTATTCAGAGTCGCCCATGCTACTCATCCCGTTGCAAGTTGTCAAGAGGCTTTCCAGGAAAAATGCAACGGATTGTCAGGGGTGAGCAAAATTCTTCTCCTGAAAGGTTCCCTGAGCCACGGGTCCCAACGCCGTCACGGACATTGAGTCAAAATCCAAGAGCTTTTGGCATATTGCTTGAATGTCTTGCACGGAAACACGATCAATTTCAGACACGAGTTCTTGAAGGGACACATACCGCCCCTGTGCGAGTTCATCTTTGGCTAACTTATTCATTCGCCCATAGGTCCCTTCCAACCCCAGCATCAAGGTCCCTTTTAATTGGTTTTTAGTTCGCTCCAATTCTTGGGGAACAGGCCCACGTTTTTGTATTTTTTTGATTTCTCGACACACCACCTCTACCACTGAGGGTGCCTCTTTGGCACTGCTCGCCGCATAAATGGTCAACACCCCCCCATCTGAAAAACTCGATAATTGGGAATAGATCGTATACGCCAAGCCTCGTTTCTCACGAATTTCCTGAAAAAGTCGGGAACTCATCCCTCCCCCAAGCAGGGCGTTCAGCGTATAGGCTGCATATCGGGACGGATGCGACAGAGGAAGCCCCTTAAATCCTATACAGACATGGACCTGCTCCAACCGTTTCTGGTGCACCAAGACTCCGCCACGCACATGGGGAGGCTTTTGCCGTTGCACTCCATTCTCTTCGCTCCCAGCAGGGCTCCACTTTCCGAATGCTGCATTGACTAAGGCTGCCACCTCCTCCACCTCAAAATTCCCTGCCACCGCAATCACGGTTTTCTCCGGACGATAGTGTTGATCCAGATATTGGAGAACATCGCGTCGTTGAATGCGTTTGATGGTGGCCTGATCCCCCAAAATCGACCGCCCCAAAGGATGTCCCCGTAACACCTGCTTGGCATGCAGTTCTTGAACAAAATCTTCCGGGTCGTCTCGAACCGCTCGGATCTCTTCCAATACGACCTGTTTTTCTCGTTCGATTTCCTTACGATCAAAACGGGAGTGACAGAAGACATCGGCTAATAAGTCGATCGCTTGCCCGATTTGTTGATCTAATACCTTGATATACAGTGTGGTGGTTTCATGAGTGGTAAAGGCATTCATCTCTCCACCCAGGCTATCGATTTCATGAGAAATTTGTGTCGCCGATCGACGGCGAGTGCCTTTGAACATCATATGTTCAAGGAAATGGGCGAGACCTTTTTGCTGAGGCCCTTCATCTCTGGTGCCGACATTTTCCCAGACACTCATCGCAACAGACTTGAGAGCCGGCATCCGTTCCATGACAACGCGAATGCCATTGTCGAGGAATATCTTACGAGTCCAGGTCATTTTCTCGATACCTGAAACTGGCGTGGTGAAAAAAATCCGACAGGGAAGTGGAAAAGATACAGTACGCCTCCCTGCGCACGCATTCACCCATTTTGAAGTGAAGGATGGGGATGTTCACTGTCGACATCCCCTTACGAAACAGCAGACGGCTGTTCTGAATCCATGAGCGCCTCTTTCCGGCTCAAACGAATTTTACCCTGCCTGTCGATTTCCAAGACTTTGACCAGGACTTGTTCCCCTTCCGAGAGTTCATCGGACACGGCTTGGACTCGATGCGGGGCTAATTGTGAAATATGAACCAAGCCATCCACATTGGGTAAAATTTCGACGAAGGCCCCGAAATCGACGATTTTTCGGACAGTCCCCAGATAGGTTTTCCCGACTATCGCTTCCTCCGTCAACCGGTTGACCATTTCAATCGCCTGATTGGCCGAAGCTTCGTCCACCGCCGCAATTGCCACCAGACCCGAATCCTCGACGTTGACCTTGACCCCACATTCCGCAATGATACTACGAATGACCTTCCCGCCCGGCCCGATGACATCGCGAATTTTGTCGGGTTTGATCTGAAGCGTATACATTCGAGGGGCATAGGGCGCAAGAGCATCCCGAGGAGATGCGAGCGATTCCTGCATTTTTTCTAAAATGTGCAGGCGTCCGGCCCGGGCTTGTTCGAGTGCTTGCCGCATTAAATCAATGGTGATCCCCTCGATTTTGATGTCCATTTGAAGCGCGGTGACCCCCTCTCGTGTCCCCGTCACTTTAAAATCCATGTCTCCCACATGATCTTCGAGTCCAAGAATATCTGACAAAATAAGGACACGGTCACCGTCTTTGATGAGCCCCATAGCAATGCCCGCAACTGGTTTTTTAATGGGCACGCCGGCATCCATCATGGCTAAGGTGCCTCCGCACACCGTGGCCATGGAGGAGGAGCCATTGGATTCCAAAATATCCGACACGATGCGAATGGTATAGGGAAACCCCTCTTTGTCCGGCAGAACCGACTTCAAGGCACGCTCCGCAAGTTTCCCATGCCCAACTTCGCGTCGCCCAGGCGAACGCAATGGTCGGGCTTCTCCCACACTAAACGGTGGAAAATTATAGTGAAGCATAAAATTGCGGAAATACTCCCCCTCGAGTGCATCAATGCGTTGTTCATCGTCTGAGGTCCCCAGCGTGACCACAGCCAGGCTTTGGGTTTCCCCTCTCGTGAACAGGGCAGAGCCATGCGTGCGCGGCAAAATACTCGTTTCGCATGCGATGGGCCGAATATCGGAAGGCCCCCGACCATCGGCTCGGACTTTCTTTTCCAGAATCATCTCTCGGACTTCATGATATTCCAAATCATGATAGACCCTTTTGACTTGCCGACATCGCACTAGGTCCTCTTCGCCTAGCTTTTCGACCGCGGCGGCCAGGATTTGGTCCAACCGCTCTTGCCGATCGGTTTTGTTGGCTATGAGGACGGCTTCTCGAATCGGGCAGGCAACCGATTCGTGCACCTGTCGTTCCAACTCCTCACTGACCGGCTCGACCGGCACAACCCGCTTGGTCCGTCCCACCGTCGTCTGCAACTCGACAATGTTCGAAACCACCTTCTTGATTTCCGAATGGGCTAACTCCAACGCATCCAGTAACACAGACTCGGACAGCCCATTCGCCCCGGCTTCCACCATCAGGATCGCGTCCTTGGTGCCGGCGACCACCAAATCGAGTTCACTGTTCTGAAGCTCCTGCATATTGGGGTTGACCACAAATTGACCATTCACTCGTCCGATTTTCACTCCAGCTAACGGGCCGCCAAAGGGAATATCCGAGATCGCCAGCGCAGCTGAGGCAGCGGTGAGCCCGACCACTTCCGAGGTCATCGATTGATCGACCGAGAGCACCGACACGATGACTTGCGTCTCATAAGAAAACCCCTTCGGGATCAAGGGGCGAATAGGCCGGTCAATGAGCCGGCTTGTTAAAGTTTCTTTTTCCGATGGCGCCCCTTCTCGCTTGAAATATCCCCCTGGAATTTTTCCAGCCGAATAGGCTTTTTCCTGATAATTGATCGTGAGCGGCAAAAAATCCACATCCGGCTTCAATGTCTTGGAAGCCACTGCCGTTGCCAAAATCACGGTATCCCCATAGGAGGCCAAAACAGCCCCATCGGCTAGCTTGGCCATCCGACCCGTCTCCAATCGCATCTTGCGTCCTGCTATATCCAATTCAACCGCTTGCACCATATACGTCTCTCCTTCTTGCCTTCGTGCGAACCTTTAGCCGTTGAGAAGCCTTGTTATTTCCGCAACCCTAATTTTCCAAGAATAGCGCGATACTGATCAACATTTTTTCGATGCAAATAATCCAACAAGCGTCGGCGAAGGCTGACCATTCTCAGCAACCCATGTCGCGAATGATGGTCTTTTTTATGCGTACGCAAATGGTCGGTTAAATAGTTGATACGGTTCGTCAACAAGGCAATTTGCACCTCTGAGGAACCGGTATCACCTTCATGACCCTGATGTCGCCGTACGATCTCTGCTTTTGCTTCCTTGACCGCTACCATACCAGCCTCCTTCCTCCTTTTTTCAGGCTTCTTCATGGAAAGGTGTCAGCGAACCAGACGTTGTTCTCAAGACATCTTCTCTCCAAACACTTTGACCATATGTAATTGATGTATCGGCTGATCCAGCGTTGACGTCGCTGAGGCCCATTTGCCGAGGGCCAGTAGCCGCCCCCTGTCATCTTTCACCCGAATCAACGTTCCTGGAGGGGTCTCACGAGACTCCTCCGACCGAATTGCGGTTTTTGAAACAGGAGTGCCGTTTAAGACCTTCCTCACCATTGCGTCATCAACGATCACCGCCGGAAGATCGGCTAAAGCCTCATCGAGATTCAGGAAAGAAGCGTGGGGTTTGACGAGGTCCTCGACACTTCCAATTTCACAAAGTGGCAACGCCTGGTCAAGGGAGAACGGCCCTGCTCGAACTCGGGTTAATTGACTCAGATGCCCTCCCACGCCCAATTTCTGGCCAATATCCGCACATAAGGTGCGAATGTACGTACCCTTGGAACAGCGAACCCAAAGGGTCACATAGGGCAAGGCCAGCGCCCTGACCTCAAGGTGGTAAATGGTAATAGCGCGCGCCGGGCGGTCAAGAGTTTGACCTGAACGCGCAGCTTTGTACAGCGGTTGCCCGCCAATTTTTACCGCTGAATACATGGGAGGCACTTGCTGCTGTTCACCTTGAAATTGCCCAATCACCGCATGAATGGTCTCGTGACAAAGCCCGTGGATAGGACAGTCCTTCACAATTTCGCCCGTAGCATCTTGGGTTGTTGTCTCTTGCCCGAGACACAAGACAGCCTCATATTCTTTGTCCCAATGCACAAGAACGGCTGAGAGTCTTGTTCCTTGTCCCAGCAAGACGGGAAGAACGCCGGTGGCCTCGGGATCCAAGGTGCCGGCGTGACCCACTTTACGGATCTGAAGCAGACGGCGAACCTTGGCCACGACATCGTGAGACGTCCACCCTGTTGGCTTGAAGACGTTCAGCACTCCGTGTGGAGTCGCCGATGTCACGCGAGAGACGGAAGAAATCCCATCAAGCATTTCGGCCATCATGCCTTTCCCTCATCTCCGGATTCGCCCCTGCACCCCCCCTCGCGTCCAGACTCATCGCCAACGGGGAGCACGTCATCAAGAATCCGGTCAATCTTGTCTGCTCGCGAGCCACTCGAGTCGAACCAGAATGCCACCTCCGGTGTATACCGCAAATCCAAGCGCCGACCTAATTCCAAACGCACAAACCCCGTCGCATTTTTAAGAATCTTTCCGATGTCTTCCTCATCAACCCGGTTCCCAAACAAGGAAACATAGACGCGGGCGACATGCAGATCATGACTCATCTCAACATCAGTGACCGTCACGAGCCGAAGCCGGGGATCCTTGCATTTTCTGGCAAGAATATCCGCGACCTCCATTCTGATTTGATCAGCCACCCTGACCGATCGTTTATACGTCGGCTTCGACACGACACTCACGCTTCTTCCCACCCTACAACAGTTCTATTCGAAAATTGAATAACTCCAAAGTGGGTGTGGCCCGAATCATATTGAGCGATTGATCAAGCACCCGATTCACGTGACCCGATTCATTCGCAATACAGGCAATGCCCAACACGGATCGCTGCCAGAGATCATGATCTTCAAGCTCAGCCACTGACACCCTGAATGTCTGGCAGAGACGCGTTTTGAGGCTCGACAGAATTTGCCGTTTCGATTTCAGCGAATGCCCTTCGGGCACATGCAATTCTATCCGACAGACCCCAACGACCATGGGTTCTCAGCAAGGCACTCAACACCTACGACTCATTGCAACCACGCCACGACCGGTCAACACAGGATTACAGTTTGGCTGGCTCTTTATCAAAAACGTACGCTTCAATAACATCGCCGACTTTAATATCATTGAAGTTTTCAATGGCGATCCCACACTCATACCCCTGCTGCACTTCTCGGACATCATCTCTAAAGCGTCGCAACGAACCCAGTTTCCCTTCATAGACGATCACGCTATCCCGTAGCAAGCGAATACCCCCACTCGCACGGACGATATGCCCATCCGTGACATAGGAGCCCGCAATGGCGCCAATTTTCGGGATCGTAAAGACCTGTCGAACCTCCGCGCGTCCCAACACACGCTCCGTAAGGATAGGCTCCAGCAACCCTTCAGCAGCCGCTTTGACGTCGGCGATCGCATGATAAATAATTGTATGGAGTCGAATTTCAACGCCCTCACGTTCAGCAAGCGCCGCCGATTTGGGATCTGGACGAATGTGAAATCCAATCACAAGCGCCTTCGACGCAGACGCTAACAACACGTCGGATTCGGTGATACCCCCAACGCCACGATGAATAATCTGCACCTCGACAGTCTCAGAGGAAATTTTTGCGATGGATTCGCACAAGGCACCGACCGACCCTTGGGCATCCGCTTTAATCAATACCGCCAATTCTTTTTTGTCCAACTCTTGGCCTTGAGCAAACAGCGCATCCAACGTGAGCCGGCTTGGTCCGGTACCAAGCTCCGCCGTACGGAGTGTTTGTTGTCGAGACTCGGCGATCTCTCTGGCTACCCGCTCATCTTTGACGACGACTAATTGATCACCTGCAGCCGGCAACCCCCATAATCCTATCACCTCGACGGGGGTGGAGGGCCCGGCTTCAAGGACTTTTTTTCCATCATAAGACACCATCGCTCGCACACGACCACTGATCGCGCCCATCACATACGTGGCTCCGACTTTCAACATCCCACTTTGGACCAACACGGTTGCGACAGGACCACGGCCTCGATCCAATCGGGCTTCCAATACGACACCCTTCGTGGTTCGGGTCACATCCGTGTTCAACTCCATGACCTCGGCTTGAAGCAATAACATCTCCAATAAGGTCTCCAAGCCTTGCTTTTCTTTGGCTGACACTTCCACGTAAATGGTTTGTCCGCCCCAGGCTTCAGGAACGAGGCCATATTCCGACAGCCCCTGCTTGACCCGATCAGGATTGGCTCCTGGTTTATCGACTTTGTTGATGGCCACCAGGATGGGGACATTGGCAGCCTGCGCATGATTGGCAGCCTCGACGGTTTGCGGCATGACGCCATCATCTGCAGCGACCACCAAGACCACAATATCGGTCACTTGTGCCCCGCGTGCCCTCATGGCCGTAAACGCTTCATGACCGGGGGTATCAAGAAACGTCACACTTTTCTCACCAACCTGAATGGAGTAGGCTCCGATATGTTGAGTGATTCCTCCCGCTTCTTGTTCAGTCACACTGGTCTGACGAATCGCGTCAAGCAAAGATGTTTTCCCATGATCCACATGCCCCATAATGGTGACAACCGGAGCCCGAGGCAAGAATTTCGGCTCGGCCGCAGGCTCAAAGATTGCTTCTAAGAGCGCTTCACCTTCTTTCTCCGTCTGAATCTCAACTTGAATCCCTACCTTTTCAGCAATCAGCGTACCAGCATCCAGAACCATGGGTTGATTCAACGTGAGGCCTACCCCCATTTCCATTAACTGACGAATCACTTCCGCTGCACGGAGGCCTAGGTGTTCCGCAAATTCTTTCACCGTAATGCCGGATGACAGTTTGACGGTCTTTTTCCTCGGTTTCGTGATTTCGGTAGACGTGGAAGAAGGGATATGCCGAGATCGTTCTTCACGTCTCAAGGTTGGAAGAGGACGAAGATCTTGCCATCGAGCAGCGTCTTCATAGATTTCAGCAAAGAGGTCTGCATCTCGAGGTTTTCCAGCTTTCCGAGTTTTTTTCGGTTTCTCATTTTCTTTGGCTTTTTCTTGCTCATCAACCGCTTTGTCTTTTTCAGGATGAGTCGTGCCCTGCTCAGAGGCCACAACGAGAGGAGCCTTTTCTTCGATTGAAGGCAAGACGCCAGGGGTCGTTGGTTCGGCAGTTACAGCCTGCGCCATAGCCGCCACTTCTGGGGGCTCGTATTCCACAAACCCCGATTCTGGCGTTTCGCTCTTAGGGAGAGATGGACGGCTGCCATCTCCCAGAGGCCCCTCTTGCATCAAGAGGTCTGGCTCAGGAGGAAGTACGACTTCTTCTTTTCGCCGTTTGATTAAAATGTGTTTCTTTTCAGGTTTGCGAACTTCTTCTTCTGCAGCCTTTTCCTTTTCGCGCGCGAGGGCCTGGCCATGTCCTCTTGAAGGCCGTGAGGGGGCTTTCTTGGCGGTTTTGGTCGAACCAGCCACCTTCTGCGTCACCGTCTCCCCACTCGCTTCCCCCGAAAACGCTTTCAAGGCTTTCTGCATATCCTTCTCACTTAAGGCACTGCTATGGGAGGAGACCTCAATGCCCATTCTGCTCAGCTCGGCAATAAGGACCCGATTTTCCTTGCCCAATTTCTTAGCTAATTCATAGACTCTCATCATGATTCACAAGATTTACGAGGAAGCCTCTAGGGATTCAACGGTCTCTTCGGATGTCAACTCGAGCGCTTCACCGCTCTCCCCTTCACGCTCAGGTTCCGACGGCAGTCCCTCTGTTCCAGCCTCTTGTTCAAGTTGCGCGGCGGTTTCTTCAGCTAATGCGGCTTTTATTTCTCGTTCTCGATCGAGTTTTTCTTTTTCATATTCACTTACGCTAATGATATCAATTTTCCACCCGGTTAATTTGGCGGCAAGGCGTACGTTTTGACCGTTTTTGCCAATGGCCAACGACAATTGAGAGTCCGCCACCACTACCAGTGCAGCCTTTTTCTCCTCATCGATGCCCACTTTCTCAATGGAGGCCGGATTCAACGCTTCGCCAATAAACACTCGCGGATCTGTCGTCCACGGGATGATATCAATCTTTTCCCCTTTGAGTTCCCGCACAATTGCCTGGACACGGGATCCCTTAATCCCGACACAGGCTCCAACCGGATCAACGGCTTTATCCTTGGAGGACACCGCGATCTTGGTCCGATCCCCGGGTTCACGCACCACCCCTTTAATCTCCAAAATTTTTTCCGTGACTTCCGGGACCTCTAATTGAAAGAGTTTGACCACAAACTGCGGATGCGCTCGGGACAGGATCACCTGAACATCCTTAGGACTTCGGCGCACTTCCAACAGCAACGCTCGAACACGGTCGCCTCGCCGATGGACCTCTCGGGGAATTTGTTCATGAACAGGCAATAAGGCTTCGGTCTTTCCAATTTCCACCAGACAGTGCCGGCGTTCCTGTCCTAATATTATTCCGTGAACCAATTCTCCCTCTCGCTTCGAATATTCTCGTTCGACCGCCTCCCATGTGGCTTCCCGAACTTTTTGGCAGATCACTTGTTTCGCGGCCTGCGCCGCAATCCTTCCGAATTCCTCGACGTCGATGAACGACCCGATCTCATCTCCCAATTCAGCCTCTCCATCAATCGTCCGTGCCTCGTCTAAGGAAATCTGAGCCTTGACATCGGTAATTTGCTCCGCAATGGTTTTTAAGGATACGACCAAAATTTCGCCTGTGTCATGGTCGATTTGGACCTGAATATTTTCATTGTTTCCATACCGTTTCTTCGCCGCGGTCAGCAACGCGGATTCCACGGCCGCAAGCACCCGATGTTTATCAATGCCTTTTTCACGCCCCACTTGCTCAATGACTGCCATCAGTTCACGTTTCATAACCACTCCTCTTCTTGCTCCCCACTCAGTCGGCGCTTACCCGACCAAGTCACCCTCTTTCCGTTACCATTCAATTTCGCGTCTGGCTTGGGCGATAGCCTCCCACAGAAGGGCCACCTGTCGAGATGTTCGCGATTTTCGAACCGGCACCTGAAGGGTAATACCTTGGTCATTGACCTCAGCTAACTGACCGATAAACGTCCCATGCGCATGAATAGGGTCATGGACTTTGACCCGAATGTTTTGTCCAACCGCTTGGTCATAGTCCTTTCGCTGCTTCAACGGACGATCGAGTCCAGGGGAAGACACCTCAAGACGATAGGCGTGGGGGATAGGGTCAGCCACATCAAGCGCTCGAGCCAGCGAATGGTGAAACTGTTCACAATCCTTAATCCCAACACCTCCCTCTTTCTCGACAATCACCCGCACGATTGTTCTAGCACCCTTGCCGTGACACTCGACTTCGACAATTTCAAGGTGGAGGGCCTTGGCAATCGGCTCGGCGATGTGATGGACTTGGCTCCCCAGCCTGTTCATGTCCGCAATTCCACGCCCTCTGGCCCTTTGGAATAAGCTCTGGGGGAACAACAACGCAAAAAAAAGTGGGCGAAAGCCCACTTTACTGTCGGAACTTTATCATTTCTCCATTGCCCAAGGCAAGCCATTTACCCTTCCGTCAGGAACGAGGGCTTTCCTTCAGCCTATGCTCGTCCAGCCCCTGAAGGACGTGAACGTACTTTTGTCCTATGGCGGTTCATCGGACACGAGTAGGGGGCTCGTCACTTTATTGATAATTGGTGAGCCGCCTCGGGCTCGAACCGAGGACCCTCGCCTTAAAAGGGCGATGCTCTACCAACTGAGCTAGCGGCTCACCCGAATCGGATGCTAACAACCAGTCCAATGGTTGTCAAACGACTGATCTCCAACGGTACGAACGTGGTTCAAGAATAATCAAGCACTGACTTTGGAGAGTTTAACACGAGGGCGCGTCTGCGTCATGGGGTTCTTCAGCATAATCGTATGTTCTCGATGAGACCCCGTCGACACGATATCGATCGGACACGAAGTCAGGTCTTCAATGCGCCTCAAATATCGCTTGGCCTCGACCGGCAAGGCTTTATAGGACGTCGCCCCGGTGGTCGTCCCCGCCCACCCGGGGAGCATTTCATAGACGGGGTCACAATTCGTGAGGATACGTGGATCGGCGGGCATCTCTCGATACAGGTTTCCCTGATGGCGATACCCTACCGCGATCTTGAGTTCCGGCGACCCATCCAGCACATCCAGTTTCGTCACCGCCAAAGAGGTGCAGCCATTTACCCGGACCGCATAGCGCAAAATCATCGCATCCAACCATCCACACCGACGTGCTCTGCCAGTGGTGGCGCCAAATTCCTGCCCACGTTCTTGCAAACTACTGCCGACATCATCGGATAACTCCGTGGGAAACGGCCCGCTGCCCACACGCGTGGTATAGGCTTTGGTGACGCCCAGCACCGCGTCGATTCTTGTCGGCCCCACCCCAACCCCCGTGCAGGCGCCACCAGCACATGCATTGGATGATGTCACAAAGGGATACGTCCCCAGATCCACGTCAAGGTGCGTCCCCTGGGCCCCTTCAAAGAGTACGCGACGTCCACTTTCTATGGCCTTGTGGATGAGCAGAGAATCATCAGTCATGAAAGAAGACAGGCGTTGGGCATAGGCAAGGTATTCTTCACAGATACGATCGGCATGAAACCCTCGGACGCCGTAGACGTGCCGAAGAAAACTGTTGATTTCGACTAAATTATTTTCTATTTTTTCCCGAAACCCTTCAGGATCGAGCAGGTCTCCCACGCGAATCCCAATACGCGCCATTTTGTCCACATAGGCCGGTCCGATCCCTTTGCCGGTTGTCCCAATCCGACGAGCGCCCTTCGCTTTTTCCAGGGCTTTGTCGATCGCTTTATGATACGGCATGATCAGATGGGCGCGCTGACTAATGGCCAGATTTTGACCCACTTTAATACCTTGGGAAGCCAATTGGTCCAGCTCTCCGATCAAAGCCCCCGGGTCGATGACCACCCCGTTTCCCAAAATACACCGTTTCCCCCGTGACAAGATTCCAGAGGGAATTAAGTGGAAAACAAACGTGCCTTTTCTCGTGACGACCGTATGCCCGGCATTAGAGCCACCCTGGAAACGCACGATGATATCCGCATCTTGGGCCAGAATATCAACGATTTTTCCCTTGCCCTCATCCCCCCACTGGGACCCAATGACCACTAAATTTCCCATGTGCCAACCAGGCTTTTCCAGAAAACAGTCACAAAAAAGGCCCCGGCCAACTGACGCCAGAGCCCACCCACCGATCCTAGGCTCCCCCTCACTATTTGTCAATAGACTGTATGAGTCCACCACCTTTGGCACTCGGATTCCTGTTCCTTGTCATTCCATCCCTGATCGGAGGATGGGACTGGTCTTCTCCCGCCAGTTCCCCCTCTGTGTAGCAGTCGATCTCGTCACGCCTTGTTAGGCCGCATGAGATGAGGCTCTACTCCTCCTGGTTGGGAGTACCTACGGTTTCTGAACTTCGATACCGAAAACTGGTTAATGATAGCTTTCCCGATCAGTGGGAAACTTCTGACATTCCACCTCTTCCTTGAAACGCCGTAAGGCTTGAAGGGCATCGGCTTTGAGGTGGGCATAGGGTTTGACAAATTTGGGAACAAATTCATCAAACAAGCCAAGAAGGTCATACAGGACCAACACCTGTCCATCACAGTGGGGCCCCGCCCCGATTCCAATGGTGGGGACTGAGACCACTTGAGTCATGGATTGCGCCAAGGTCGAAGGTATCGCCTCCAAGACCAATGCAAACGCCCCGGCTGTTTCCAACGCCTTGGCATCGGTTACCAACGTTTCGGCTTGGGCTTCTTCTCTTCCTTGAACTTTGTAGCCGCCAAAGCGGTTCACGAATTGCGGCGTCATGCCGATATGGCCCATAACCGGAATGCCCACCCTAGTTAAGGCCCGAACCCGATCCACCATGGCGTCGCCCCCTTCTAATTTCACAGCCGTGGCTCCTGCTTGGATCAAGCGACCCGCATTGTGCATGGCCTGTTCCCCACTGACCTGATAACTCATAAACGGCATATCGGCGATGACCAATGCCTGTTGCCGGCTTTGAGCCACAAGCCGAGTGTGATACACCATATCTTCCATGGTGACCGACAACGTGTCCGTTTTCCCTTGGATCACGACGCCCAGCGAATCCCCGACCAGAATGACGTCGATTCCAGCTTGTTCAATCATGCGAGTGAACAACGCATCGTAGGCCGTCACAACCACCAATTTTTTCTTCCCCTTGTGGCCTTGAAACTCTGGAACCGTCATCATCTCAACTCTGCCTTTCTGATAATCTCGGGAAGTCGATTCGCCAACCGGCCGGCCATAATGTGCACCCCATGACAGTAGGGACGAATGGCTCGAATGGTTCGCACCGCAATTTCAATCCCGGCTTCGGATGCATGGGCTTCCCCAGCGTTCCGAAGTTCTTGCAGAATCTCTTCGGGAACGTGAATACCCGACACATGCGCGTTGACATATTCTGCCATTTTGACCGATCGGAGCACCAGGACCCCGGCTAAGATTTTACGGGAATAGGGATTCACCTCTTCCATGAAAGCCTGAAAAGGCTTCGCCGAAAAAATGGCTTGCGTCTGAAAAAATTGTGCGCCGGCTTTGACTTTAGCCTCAAATTTTTCATGCAAGAGATCGACCGATTCGGTGCCCGGGGCCGCCGCACCGCCGATAAAAAATGCGGTATGCCCCTCTAATGCGTTGCCGGATAAATCTCGTCCTTGATTGAGTTCCCTCACCGCATGCATGACTTGAACGGTATCCAGATCGAACACCGGCTTCGCATCCTTATGATCGCCGACGCTCGGACTATCGCCGGTCAGACAGAGCACATTACGAAGACCGAGAATGTGGGCTCCCAAGAGATCCGATTGAAGGCCAATTCGGTTTCGATCACGGCATGTGAGTTGGAGCACGGGGTCATGCCCCTGTTGATAGAGAAGGTGGGCGATGGCCACCGAACTCGCCCGCATCACCGCGGCGGTATTATCGGGCACATTGATCCCATGAACTCGACCACTTAACGACTTGGCAGTCTCAAGTAACTCCGACACATCAGTCCCCTTGGGGGGGTTCAACTCTACGGTCACGGTGAACTGACCTTGGGCTAACGAATCGTGGAGAGTGGCTCGGTGCGCAGGCATAGCAGTGTTCAGGTCGCTCCCACTATGTCGCGGCTCGCCTAGCCCCCTCCAATGTGTTCGCTAATAACATCGCAATGGTCATCGGACCGACACCTCCCGGGACAGGGGAAATCCAGCCGGCGCGTTCACGCACCTGCTCAAAATCCACATCGCCGACCAATCTGCCGTCATCGAGTCGATTAATTCCCACGTCAATCACGATGGCCCCGTCTTTCACCATATCGCCTTTGATGAATTGGGCTTTGCCAATCGCAGCCACAAGAATATCGGCTTCCCGGCAGACGGCAGGCAAATCCTTTGTCCGTGAATGACAAATCGTCACGGTGGCATGTTGATGCATGAGTAACATGGCAACAGGCTTTCCCACGATGTGACTCCGCCCGACCACGACCGCCCGCTTCCCCGCAAGCGTTTCGCCGGTCGATTCAATCATGCGGATCACCCCTTGGGGAGTACACGGAACAAACACCGGTTCCCCCTCGACCAACCGGCCGATATTGTACGGATGAAAGCCATCAGCATCTTTGTCGGGAGATAGGGCATTGAGAATGACTTGGCTCTCAATATGCGCCGGCAAGGGAAGCTGTACCAAAATCCCATGAACCTTGGGATCTGCATTCAACTGATGAATGAGGGTTGATAACTCGGCTTGGCTTGTATTCGCGGACAACTGATGGTCAGCCACATACAGGCCGGCACTATCACACGCCTTCTTTTTATTTCGAACATAGACCGCCGAGGCCGGATCCTCGCCGACCAACACCACCGCCAAACCAGGACAAACGCCGGTTTGCGCTTCAAACGCCTTGACCTCTCGGCCGATATCATCACGAATGTCCTGCGCTAAGCGCTTACCATCAATGATCTTGGCGTGCACAGTGTCCTCCTTCCCAGACGGTCGCGAGCCGAGTTACGATAGCAAGGGCTCAAATTTTGAGTCAATTGAG
Source organism: Nitrospirales bacterium (assembly GCA_963422365.1). GTDB lineage: Bacteria > Nitrospirota > Nitrospiria > Nitrospirales > UBA8639 > Bin75. The sequence continues at coordinate 1,249,039 of OY729426.1, read as the reverse complement.
GAAAGCGGTCGAGCATAAGTTCGGAAACCTTTAATACTCCTCGATGTCCCGTAGGTCGGATGAGCGAAGCGTCATCCGACAATCTGATGACAATCCGGCGAAAGACGGGTAGTCCCCGCACCGGGGGAGTGGCCAGATATGGGGAAGCCCGGAGCCAGGGTAGTCCTGAGAGAGTGGGACGAATAGAGAAGGTCGGATACCTCCTAGAGGCTCATCCGATCTGCCAGCTACGACATAGCTCTTAGCTATTCCTTGCTACGATCGTCGTGACATTATCCAAAGGTCTCCATCTGGTCAAGGTACACAAGCAGAAAGCGGCCGGCAATCCGGACGAGCTGCAGGGGCTCAATGTTTTCTTCTATGAGGCACGATCTTCAAGAAATAACTCAGGCATCCGAACACCCCAAGCGCTATCAAGGCACCAGCGGTGCCGAGTGCTACCAGGGTATAGGGCGTTCCGCCCACTTTGGAGGCATGCAAGGGGTAGTCTTTTTCCATGAGACGCATGCCGAGCCGTTGCTGTCGGGCATCGATGGTTTGGAGCACTTCTCCTGTATAGGGGTGGAGCAGGATAAACGAGCGGCCGTTCGGGTGCCATTCGCCGGGCATCCGTTTTCGAAAAGTCATGACCGCGTTGTCCTGACGGGGTGGAATATAATAGACCAGCTTGCCGTCCAGAAACATCGTCGCCACTGTTTCCAGGATCGCAGTCCACGGCTGGACAGGCTGATCCGTTGGTTCGACCCTCGCCGCAGGCACCATGGGCAGAGTCGAATCGAGAATGGCGGTGATGGTGGTCATAAAGGGGCGATAAAAAACCATGGTCACGCCGGTGAACACAAACAAGAAAATCCCTGCTGCGAAGATGATCCCGATGGCGGAGTGCGCCCGAATGAGATGAGCCGACGACATCCTCCGGGGCAGGGCCAATCATAGCCGAAAGGTCCTGCGCTGGTGCCACCAGAGGATCAGGCCGGACAGCACGAACCCTAAGATCAGCAGACCAAGATAGCCGTTGACCTGCTCTCCTACTTCTCCGGCCAGCAAATTCGCATGTAATTCAAAGAGCATGCCCGTCAACGTCTCATCCCAGGTCCATCGGGAAATCAGACGGCCAGAGACGGGATGCACCAAGGCTTCGGACCCATCGTGCAACCAAAGGTGAAATGCGTTCATTTCCTGGTCGGGAAATTTGATCAATTGCATGTCGGGATCACGGAAGCGCTGTTCGATATCGGAAAGAATGGTCGGATACGCGTTCCTGCCCAGGCTGGAGCGGATGGGCCAGGACCGGCCACGTCGTCCGCAGGATCGAGTCGTGAAAAATGAGAATTCCGCCGGACAGGGCCACGGCGATCACGACAAGACCGACGAGTAACCCCAGCCAACGATGCAGCAGCCGCAGGATCTTCGTGCGAACATTGTCGTGTCCCCGAAAGCCCACACGGGCATGAAAAGTAGGCGCGGCAAAGACGGGGCATGCGGTTTGTGGGCGTCTTCAGCAAACGCGCTCGGTCTGATTGGTCCGACCTGTGTCCTTCGGTGCCTTAGAATTCATGCTGATAGAACACCGTCATCATGCGCCCTGCCCCTGCGAAGAACGTATCAGGCCTGTGATCGGTTTGTGAAAAGTAAGGGATATACTGCTTGTCCAGAAGGTTTTCGATTCCCCGGCTGATCTGTCCGTAGCCGATGTCTTTGCCGATAAAAAGGTCGACAAGAGTATAGCCGCTGAAGTCGTTGTCACCGTTCTTACAGGTGATTCCCTGCCCTTCGAAGTCACGATCGAAGAAATGAGAAACTTGCACGCGGCCACTCCATCCCCTGCCCACATCGACCTCCGTAAACAGGTTGAGGCGGTTGGGAGCGATGTTCACTCCACCGAGATCCGTATCAACATTGCCATCCTTCGTCGAGTCACGCTGCCCTTTGATCCACGCATACGTGAACCCGGCCGTCACATCCTCGGTCACGTCAAAAGAGCCGGTGAGATCTACACCCTGAATCTGGGTCTTTTCTCGTCTCACGTTGTAGATGTTATTAACGAGTTCCAGATTGGCTCCAAGATCCGCATCAGACCGGTAATAGGCGACGTGGAACCTGGCGCGGCTCCAATCGAAATTCAACCCAAACTCGAGGTTTCGCGTCACCACCGGCTCCAGATTCAAGAACGTATCCACGTCTTTCCCTAGAGTGGACACGGCCCTCAATATCCGACCCACATCCGGCATGGTCAACCCCTCTGCATACGATCCATAGATCGACAACCATGGGGCCATAGCTCGACCGTCATCCCGCCGTTCGGCAAGGCTTCCTGAAAATTCGGGTTGCCTCCGGACACAAAGTTGCTGCCTTCGCCGGCGATCGTGGTGTAATCATCCACTCCTAGGTCAGCCGTGACGTATCGAACGCCGGCCGTGAGGTGCACCCGGTCGAATACCGTATAGTCGAATTGTGTGAACGGGGCGTAACTGTTGAACGTGGTTTCCGGCACCCACTCCCTGCCACTTTTGGCGAGGACCTGAGCCGACTGATCCCGGAGAAAATCAAATCCGATACTCGGGGTGAGATTGTAGCGGTCGAAGCCGTGCCACGCGTAGATAAACTTGGCGCCCAACTTTGTCGATTGAATTTCCGACTGATCAATGAAATCGGGACCCTTCGGAGTCAGACGGAAATATCTTCCAAATCCACCCTCGTAGAGGGCCGAAAAATCCTAATGGGAGAACTGGGAAACCAGTTCTCCCTTGAAGATGGCTTTGTTCCGGTAATCCAGCGAGAGCGTGGTCACGGTGTTTTGGGCTGGATCTCCCACGTCCGCACTCGGGTCACCTGCTTCCGTTGTGGTGAGCCGTCCCGCTGCCCGATCGCCACGGACAGGCTTAAAATCCCCATCCCGTTTGAGGTTGAAATGATTGACCATCACCTGTAGGCGTTGGTGGGAATCCGGTTCAAACCCCGCCTTGAAAAACACATCCCAGGATTTCGAATCCATGATGTCGCCTTGTGTCCGATAGAGCCCCACGGGATCACTGCTCGCATCGAAGAACAGGCCTCTGTGGTAAAACGTTGCCCCGCCCATCACGTCAACACGTTCGAATTTCTTGCCGCTCAGGCCGGCGAGTTTGTATCTGAACGCGTCGTCGTTGAAACTGTCGTGGGTAGTGACGCCCGCTCGTACAAGATTCGTCCATGTGCCGGCCGGCCGAGGCGCCCTGGTCACCATACTCACCACGCCGCCAGTTGCACCAAACCCCTGAGTCGCGTTGGCGCCATGAATCAACTCGATCCGCTCGAGGAAAAAAGGATCAATCGTTTTGCCGTCCCGTAATGCATTGAACTGGGGCACCCCATCAATCAAATACAGCGGATTCCGTCCACGAAGACTCTCTGCGCGCCCTGTCAGTCTTCTCAAGCTGGGACCGAATCCTGGCACCGTATTTTCCAGAATACTTTGGACGTCATCTCGAATCGTGGTCTGTTGAGTAATAGCCTCCCCCTCAACGAGCGTAATGGTATTGGGAATAGCGATGATGGGTTTTTCGATTCGGGTCGCCGTGACGGTCACAGGCTTCAGTTTGAGCCCCACCTTTGGGCCCAAAGGTGGGGCTTGGGAAATTTGTGGGGGAAGGGTATTGACAACCCGTGGTTGTCCATCCGATTTCGTGTTTTGGTTCTGGGCTTGTTCTTCCTTTGTCCGCGTTTCTGCCATCACCGGGAGTACCAAGTTTCCCAAGACCAGCCAGAGCGATACAAAAGGAACAACCCATTTGGTGTTTATGCTCATACATCCTCCTCCATGTCCTAATATTTCTTAGAGGATACTTCTTTGTTATAGAAAATGGTTTTGGTTTTCATAATCAATGTTGGAGATATCATGCCCAACTGTTTCCTTGTTGCAAGCTCATTCACCGGAAAAATATGTTTGATGACCAGGAGAAAACTGGTTTTGACGAAGTAAAAAGAAAATCTAGGCACCGGAGGACAAAATGCCAAGAGAAGAGACTCAAATGCGGCAAGTCGCCTGAACCCTGTGTTTTACAGAGGTAGTGGTTCAGCCCATAGACCTTGACACCCTCAAACAGGGTTCCGTACCATGCGTGCGTGAAGTGGCTTTCCGACGTTCAGCCCCAATCCTTTCGTTCGACAATCGCTTCCGCCTCTTTTGTTCATCAGCGCCCGTCTTGCTTGTTCTCTGCACCCGTGGTTTCCGTGACGTTGATACTGCTGCTGGGGTTGTCTCCCCATTCGGGGTTGACGCATCCCATTACCAATCTCGAAATGCCACAATCCTTTATCGCCCATCCTTCAGGCGAAGGCTATTTCATCGCCAATGCCAATGGAGAACCCGGAATATCCGATAATAACGGGTTCATCTCGAAACTCGATCAAAATGGCAACCTGCTGGATTTACACTTTATTCAAGGTGGGCAAGGTGACACGATCTTGCATTCGCCTCATGGCATGGCCGTCGCCGGCGAAACCCTCTATGTTGCCGATATCAATATCATCCGAGGATTTCATGCCCAATCAGGGCAACCCACGATCACCCTTCCCTTGCATCGGTTTCACGTCGAACAGTTAACGGATCTGATTGCCGACGGCATCGGGCAACTCTTTGTCCTGGACACGGACGGTAACGCGATTTACCAGATTGACCCTCAGCACGATCATGCGGTGTCCCTCTATCTCCAACACGAGGACTTGGCGTCACCGCGAGGGCTGGTCGTTCACCCACGGTCAGGCCGGCTCTGGATCACCAGCTTCGATAACGGGAACGTGATGGAAATCGCGGAAGATCGCACCATTATCGAGGTGATTTCCAATTCGTTTTTTTTCGGCAAGTTTCGGAATTTAAGCGGGATCGACTTTGATCAATTTGGCAGCATGTACCTTTCCGACCTGACGGCAGGAAAAATCTGGCGGGTCCACCAGAACCATTCTATGCAGGTCATTGCTGAGTTCCTGATCTCGCCTTCTAGCGTCAAAATCGACCGTCGAAACCATATGATTCTGGTTCCCTATTTGTACGCCAATGGGGCTGAGATGAATGGATTAGAACGTCCGACCAATACCGGAAATCAACAAAAGCCCAAGCGGACGCTTTCAGATTATGGTTTCGGCCGGTTGGAAGAAGATGCGAAGCAATGAGCAAATGCATCTACTGCCATGAACGAAAAGGAAAGCGTCCCTGCCCGGCGTTACGCGGTGCCATTTGCAGCCAATGCTGTGGAACGCACCGCGTGGTCAGTATCGCATGCCATTCCGATTGCGTCTATCTGGATATAAATGTGGATTACCAACAAAAACGTGTCGGCGATCAGTTTGAACAGGAACGACGCACCCTCTACCAGGAACTTCTCGAAAAATGGGGAGACCGGGCTGCGGAGGTATTTTACTTTCTCGAAGCCGTGACGTTTAAGCATTTCCAATCACGGAGCCATGCACAGGATGGAGAGGTCATTGCGGCAATCCAGACGTTGCGTCGATCATTTAGTCCGATCCACGTGCCTGAAGGTATGGATCCGCCCTTTACCGAAACCCTCAAGAAAGAATATCACGCCTTTATGGAGGGAGAAAAACCCGATACCCAACTTGTAAGTCAGGTGCTGGACCGTGGCCTGATATTTATTACCGAGTTTTCGGGAAACAGGCTTCGTTCCAATCGTTTTCTGAATGGGCTGATCGGTTTCCTCAAGAGTCGTCACCCTGAGGTCGCCGAACAGCTGACGAAGCTCGGCACAACAGGTGGACGCATTATCCTTCCGAGCGGCACCAAAATGAAAGAGCAGCCGGCTCTATAGGACCGCATCCCTGTTCGGGAGACAGGAACAGGCCTCATGGTCTTTCCTTAGAAACAAAACCTTAGCCGACCAGAAGGTGGCGCCTTGCCTTATTTGACCTCGACGGTTATTTCGATGCGTTGAAGGGGATTATCTCTGGAGTCTCGTGGTTGCCGCACGATTTTGTCGGCTACCTCCATGCCCTTCACGACTTCTCCAAACACCGTGTACTGACCGTCCAAATTTGGGGCTTTGTCCACCATGATGAAAAACTGAGAGCCTGCGCTATTGGGATCAGCACTTCGGGCCGCAGATACAATGCCCCGTTCATGAGGAATCCTGTTAAACTCGGCCGGCAAGGTATACCCGGGGTCTCCCGTTCCATAGTACTGTCGCTTACTCGGGTCTTTGGTGTAGGGGTCACCACCTTGAATCATAAATCCAGGAATCACCCGGTGAAAGAGCGTCCCGTTATAAAACCCATTTTGGGCTAAATTTAAAAAACTTTCCACGTGCTTGGGCGCCAATTCCTGGAAAAAGACCAGTTCCATTTCACCAAATTTAGTTGTGATGATCGCACGAGGCGCCTTGCCATCCGCAACGACTTTCATCAGGGTTCTCCCTTCTGGAGAAGGGTGGGGATGAGCCCATGCCCCGCCCACGTTGACGACTCCCGCCAGGAAAGTGGCGACTCCCACGACCCACAGGATTTTCCTTACTGCACACAATGCCATCATGACTTCATCCTCCCTCATTGTTTTTCTTATAAAATGATACCATATTAAATCACGTCGATCGCGTCTGGGCGGAGCTGTTCGACCGCCTGTTTAGCTGCTTGCTGTTCCGCAATTTTCTTACTGCATCCCCTCCCACTTCCGTACCATTTTTGTTCAATTTCAACAGTCACTGCAAATGTTTTTTGGTGATCTGGGCCTGATGCTTCAATCACGGTATACACCGGCAGAACACGAACGTGCCGTTGACACCATTCCTGCAATTGACTTTTATAATCTTGCCTGAAAGCCGCGAGATCATCCTGGTGCAATTCTCCAAGTTGGATCTCCAGCACCTGTAACGCAAACGTTCGTGCCGCCACCACCCCCCCGTCCAAGTAAATAGCCGCAATAACGGCCTCCAATGCGTTTGCTAAGAGGGAACTCTTCTCTCTGCCTTTGGTGCATTCTTCTCCCCGGCCTAATCGGAGAAATTGGCCAAGGCCCAATCGCCGAGCGGCGTCTGCCAGCGTCGTCCGTCCGACGAGTCGAGCTCGTATCTGTGACAATTCCCCCTCGGCCAACTCAGGAAAGGTTTCCGCTACATACTCACTCACAATCAGCCCCAACACCGCATCGCCCAAAAACTCAAGGCGTTCATTCTGTTTGTCTGTCGTGGAGGGCGTCCCTTGAAAATGAGAACGATGCGTCAAAGCCTCTTCCAATAAACCCGGCTTGTGAAAATGATACCGCAGTAGCCGCTGAGCTTTGTTGAACACACTCATGCCCTTGTTCCGTTCCCGGGTGTTCGGTTGCGTCCGGAGTGGCATGCCTGTTTCCGGCGCTCACGTGATCCCCTGTGCGAATTCCGCACTTCCTGACCTACCACCGGCACACCTGTTCATCAACGACGTCGACTCGGCAGAAAACAGGAACATTCGGCAGATTCTTGACAGGGGAGAATTTAAACTTCATGCCTCCCTTGTGTAGACGTGAGGACCAGGCAGGCATTCACGCCACCAAAGCCAAAGGCATTCGACAGTGCGGCCTCGACCGGGACCGGACGGGCTTGTCCGGGAATATAATCAAGGTCACAGTCGGGATCAGGATTCTCTAAATTCATCGTAGGCGGCAGGACTCCATGATAGAGCGCCAGGCTGGTAAACACCGCCTCGACTCCACCAGCAGCCCCCAACAAATGACCGACCATGGATTTCGTGGAGCTCACAGGAAGTTGATCGGCATGATTTCCAAACACGGTTTTGATGGCTTGCGTTTCAACTCTATCCGCAAAGGTAGAGGTCGCATGCGCATTAACATACCCAATGGTCGTTTTAGGTATCCCCGCATCGCGAAGGGCTTTTTCCATACAATCGACAGCCCCGGCGCCGTCATCCGGAGGAGCCGTGATATGAAAGGCATCACTGGTCATCGCATAGCCGGCAAGTTCTCCGTACATTCTGACACCGCGACGTTGCGCATGCTCTAACGCTTCCAACACCACCACGCCAGCTCCTTCTCCAATCACAAATCCATCCCGATCACGATCAAACGGACGACTCGCATGTTCTGGATCATCATTCCGACGCGATAAGGCTTTGGCCGCGCCAAATCCCGCAATGGCTAACGGACAAATCGTCGATTCGGTTCCGCCTGCTAACATGACATCCGCTTCGCCACGTTGAATAATCCGGGAGGCATCTCCGATGCAGTGATTCCCCGTGGCACAGGCCGTCACGGCACACGAATTGGGGCCCTTGGCTCCAAACCTGATCGCGACCTGACCTGAGGCCAAATTCACGATGACCATCGGGATGAAAAACGGACTGACTCGCCCGGGACCCTTTTCCTGGAGAACCTTGTGATACTGCTCAATGCCTGGAAGACCACCAATGCCCGCCCCAATATACACCCCAACCCGTTCAGCGGTTTCGGGGGTAATGTCTAATCCAGCGTCATCCACCGCCTCTTGGCTCGCCGCCATCGCATACTGGATGAACGTATCCATTTTTTTGATTTCTTTTTTTTCGATGTAATCGGCTGGATCGAAGTCCTTTACTTCAGCCGCAATTTGGCAGGAATAGTCGGACGCATCAAATCGGGTGATCGGGCCAATTCCCGACTGACCGACAAGAAGCGCTCGCCAGGTTTTGTCGACACCGATGCCCAAGGGAGTCACAACTCCCAAGCCGGTTATCACAACGCGACGACGGGGGGAGTACTCGGGCATGAAAACCGTTCAGAACAGCTCAGGTTTTTTCTTTGATATACTCAGTGGCTTGGGAAACCTTTTGAATCTTTTCCGCATCTTCATCAGGAATTTCCACATCAAATTCTTCTTCAAGCGCCATCACCAGTTCAACCGTATCCAAGGAGTCGGCCCCTAAATCCTCGACAAAGGATGCTTCGGGTACGACGTCATCTTCTTCCACTCCTAATTGTTCTGCAATGATCTTTTTAATGCGTTCTTCAACGGTCATCGACCTTCGCACCTCCTGTTAATAAATGCCTCAGAATGAGCCATTCCTCATGTTACGCCATATGCATCCCGCCATTGACGTGAAAGACTTGGCCAGTGATATACCCCGCCGCATCTGATGCCAAAAAGCGGACAGCCGCCGCCACCTCTGCGGGTTGGCCTAATCGACCAAGAGGAATCTGTTGCAACAGCGTGTCCTTGACTTCTTGGTTCAAGGTCCGGGTCATCGCCGTGTCGATAAAACCCGGAGCCACCGCATTCACCGTGATATTCCGACTCGCATATTCCCGAGCGACTGATTTGGTGAGCCCAAGAACCGCGGCTTTCGACGCAGCATAGTTCGCCTGTCCCGCATTCCCTATAGCCCCCACAATCGAGGACATATTAATGATCCGGCCATACCGCTGTTTGGCCATAGGACCCAGAACCGCCTTGGTGCAATAAAACGTCCCGGTGAGATTGACTTGAAGAACGGCGTTCCAATCTTCTTCCTTCAGACGAACAATCAATCCATCACGGGTAATACCCGCATTATTGACCAGCACGTCCACGCGGCCCCATTCTTTTACGACGCGATCAACCATCCCTTTGACGGTTTCCCACTGCCCTACATTGGCCGATAACGCCAGCCCTTGACACTGCTGCCGTTCCACCAATTGCACCGTGTCGGCACATCGAGCGGCCTCAAGATCAACCACGGCCACGTCAGCCCCAGCCTTCGCCAAACATTCCGCAATGGCCTGCCCTATTCCTTGAGCCGCCCCCGTCACAACGGCTTTTTTCCCTTCTAGCACGCTTCCCTCGCTTTGTGTATTTTGGGAACTGCGTCTTACCCTCAATGACGTATTGTCGTCAAGGTCTTTTCCAAAGAATCAGGATCTTGAATGTTGAGTAATTCCGCCTCCGGCACAATCCGTTTGGCGAGCCCGGTCAAGACCGTCCCCGGACCAATTTCAATAAACGTCCGAATGCCACTCTTCCACATCGCGTGAAGGGTCTGCTCCCATAACACGGAGGAGGGTAACTGGCGAATCAAAGACTGGCGGACATCCTCAGCGCGGACTAACGGGTATGCATCGGCATTATTAAAGAGTGGGACGGTCAAATCGGAAAGCGACACCGCATGAACGTGGGGAGCCAGACGATCCGCGGCAGGTTGCATCAAAGATGAATGAACCGGCACGCTGACGGGTAAGGGAACGGCTCGTCGACACCCTTGGGATTTGGCTAATTCAATTGTGCGTTCAACAGCAGCTTTTTCGCCCGCAATCACAACTTGGCCAGGCGCGTTAAAATTGGCTGCCGCGACGACTCCCACGGATTGCGCTACCTGACAAATTTCTTCAACCACCTCTCCGGCCAACCCCAGTATCGCCGCCACAAGCCCGCTCCCTGAAGGGACCGCCTCTGCCATGTATTGTGCCCGTTTGCGCACCAACTCCACGGCATCAGGAAAAGACAGACCATCGGCGGCAACGAGGGCCGAATATTCGCCCAAACTATGACCTGCCACGGCAGATGGGTAGATTTGTGAATCAACGGCCCGCCACGCGATGAGGCTCGTCACCAACAACGCGAGTTGGGTGTATTCCGTTCGATTGAGTTGTTCCGCCGGCCCTTCAAAACATAATGTCTGAAGGTCATATCCCAGAATCGAGTTGGCCTCGTCAAACAAGGCCATGAGTTCAGGATGCGCCTCGCACCACGCTCGCCCCATCCCTACGACTTGTGAGCCTTGGCCAGGAAAGAGGAATGCGATTGAGCCAGACATAGGCACTAAGGTATGAGTGAAACCGTCGAGAAAGTCAACGTGTAAAAATGCCTGTGGGCGTGAACCGCTTCCAAGCGTTGGTTAGTCAACGATAAACTCTCCTCCATCAACACAAATCACATTTCCGGTTAACCAATGAGACTTCGGATGGCTCAGCAATCCGATGGTGTCCGCAATATCTTGGGGAGTGGTTAATCGGCCTGATGGATTTTTCCGTTGAGCCCAATTGAGCATTTCATCGGAACCTGGAATTTTCCGTAGGGCCGGAGTATCGGTGACTCCCGCCATGATCGCGTTCGCCGTAATCCCCAGGGGGGCTAATTCGAGTGTGAGCTGACGAATATGAGACTCTAAGGCCGCTTTCGCGGCGGACACCGCTCCATAGGTGGGCCACACCCTCGCGCCTCCCGCACTGGTCATCGCAAAAATTCTTCCGCCGTTTCCCATGAGTCCTTCCGCGAGTAAATCCTGCACCCAATACACCAAACTGTTCGCCATGACGTCGAGGGTCATATCGACCTGCGCTTTACTCACGGCATCGGCACGCGTTTCGGTGACGAACCGTTTCAGCGTTCCAAACGCCAAGGAATGGAGCAGGACTCGAATTGTCGCCGGGTCACCTTGCGCTTGGCATTTCACTCGAAGCGCGTCGATGACCTCCCGACGCTTCTCCGCATCGGCCGCATTGACATTAAAAAAGAGCGCCTCACGGCCACGGGCGTGAATGTCTTCAATAAGACGTTCCACATTGGGGAGTGTGGATTTTCGGTCCAAATGCACCCCAACAATATTCACACCAAGAGCTGCCAACTCCAAGGCGACGGCCCTGCCAAATCCGCTTGATGCTCCTAAGATTAATGCCCATTGTCCTTCCAAGGGTCTATCATCCGTAGCCATTCTTCATCCTTTCTACCATCGCATGACTCCAGAGGCCCAAGTGAGACCTGCCCCAAACGCCGCCATCACAACGACATTCCCCTCTTGAATTGTTCCGTTTTTGACGGCTTCATCCAATGCCAACGGGATTGATGCGGCAGAGGTATTGCCAAACCGGTCTACGTTGATCACAATCCGGTCGAGGGGCACCCCTACGCGTTGTCCCACTGCCTTTAAAATTCGCATGTTGGCTTGGTGGGGAATCAACCAATCAATGTCGTCAATGCCAAACCCATGCGCCGCAATGGCCTCTTGTATGGCCTCTTCCATGGTTTTGACGGCAATCTTAAATGTCTCATTGCCACGCATTTTGACACAATGCAGACGTTGGGCCACCATGCTTTCCGAAGGAGGGATACTCGATCCGCCGCCCGGCACGCAAATCAAATCGGAGAACCGACCATCCGCGTGTAAATGCAGTGAAAGGATGCCCCTGTCTTCTTCTGTGGAACCCAGCACAACAGCTCCTGCTCCATCCCCAAAGAGGACGCAGGTGGTACGATCCGTCCAATCCGTGATGGAAGACATCACTTCCGACCCGATGACCAAGACATAGCGATACCCCGTCCGAACAAAGGCATCGCCCACTGACAGGGCATACACAAACCCGCAGCACGCCGCCGAAATATCGCAGGCCGAGGCCTTCACGGCACCAAGACGATGCTGAATGAAGGATGCGGTAGAAGGAAGAGGAGAATCCCCAGTACAGGTGGCCACTAAAATCAGATCAAGTTGAGCGGCCTGAATGTTCGCGTCTGCCAACGCCTGCTGCGCCGCAAGAACCCCGAGGTCCGAACAGGCTTCGCCGGCGGCAGCCATACGACGCTCGCGAATGCCCGTGCGTTCCACGATCCAAGTATCTGACGTCTCCACGATTTTTTCGAGGTCGGCATTGGTCAAGACCTGTTTGGGAGCAAAGGACCCCGTCCCCAGTATCCGACTTCTCATTCACAGGCCATTTGAGGGCTAGAAACCACCGGTGAGGTTAGACTTTCAGCGATATCACGCTGGATCAGATCGTTCAGTCGGCCTTTGGCTAACGCGTCTGCCCGCCTGATGGCATTTTTAATGGCCTTCGCCGAGGACCGTCCATGGCAAATCATGCAGACCCCATTCACGCCCAAGAGCGGAGCTCCACCAAATTCGGCGTAATCCATTCGTCTTTTGAGTCGGATGAGTGGTCCGGCGACAAAGGCCAACGCCAAGCGTCCCAACGTGGCATTCATGACCTCACTCATCAGTATTTTTTTCATGGCCTCGGCCAAACCTTCAGAGATTTTCAGCGACACGTTGCCCAGAAAGCCATCGCACACGATGACATCAGCGGTCCCGCTATAGACATCCCGACCTTCGACGTTCCCAATAAAGTTTAAGGAACTTCCCTTGAGCAGACGGAAGGCTTCTTTCGTCACTTCATTGCCTTTAGTCGCTTCCTCTCCAATACTGAGGAGTCCAACACGAGGATGCGCGATTTCCATGAGGTGTTTGGCATACTCATGGCCCATAATGGCGAACTGATACAATTGCTGGGCGGAACAATCGACCGTGGCCCCGACATCCAGCATGATGGCCGTCCCCTGTAAGGTCGGCAAGGTTGCCGCAATTGCCGGTCGCTCAACCTCCTTTATGGTTCCCAGAAGAAAAAAGGCTGAAACCATGGTGGCGCCCGTGTTGCCGGCACTCACCACCGCCTGGGCTTCCTCAGTCTTGACCAAATTGGTCGCAACCCAAATCGACGAGTCGCGTTTTTTCCTGGCAATTTGAGCAGGAGATTCATGCATGTCGACCGTTTGGGAGGCATGGTGGATCGTCAAACGGGGATCCGTGCACTTGATACGATCCAGCTCTGCTCGGAGTTGGTCTTCGTGACCCACGAGGATTAATTCGACGTCAAGCTCTTGGAACGCTTGCATGGCACCTTCGACGATGGGGGCCAATCCGTGATCCCCGCCCATGGCATCAAGAGCAATTTTCATGGATCGTACTTAAGTCTCCAATTGGGAGGGTAGAGATAAGAACATCTTAGGGAACCTCTGATTTATTGCACGATCAGGCGCATGGTGGAGTGGTGTCCTCGCTCACCCCTCGACTTGTTGACAGGTCTCGAGGTTCACTGCGGGACGCCTTGCCCTGCAGCCGCTCTCACCATAAAGCAGAGGTTCCTTAACTTTCTTGAATCGCGATGATCGCCATGCGCTTGTAGTAACCGCACGACAGGCAGGTCCGATGAGGTAACATTCGTTCGTGACATTGAGGACAAATGGAAAAACTCGGAAGGCCAAGTTTCTTGTGCGTGCGCCGTTTATCCCGCCTAGACTTGGAATGTCGATGTTTGGGGTTTGCCATTGTTCTCTCCTCACCTCACAGAAACGACCTGCGCTCGTCTACCCTAACCCCTGCCGTTACGCCGACGGTTTTTGTGAGAGTTTGAATGCCTCTTGCAAGACCGCAAAGGGAGACGCCGTTTTGACTTCTTCGCACCCGCACGTCTGCACATTCAGATTTTGTCCACACACCTGACATAACCCTTGACAGCCATCTGAACAGAGGGGTTGCATCGGGATGGACAAAATGAGTTGTTCACGAAGCACTTCTTGTAATTCAATCTGCTGCTCGACCACGGGATAGAACTCCGTCTCTTCACGATCTGAATCCTCCGGAACAGCATCCGCCTCTTGTCCTTTAGGTCGCCGACGACTCAGGTCTTTGTACAGAGCCCGAAACGAAAGGGCAGCGGGCATTGTAAACTCTTCTAAACAACGCACGCATTCGTGCACCAGTAGGCCGTTAAGTTCGCCTTCCACCCAGAAGGTTGAATCCTCGGCACGAATGGTCGCCGTCAAGGCGAGCACGCCTTGTATCCCTGGATCTTTCTCCTCTAACTGCAGTTCCTCTCTCCCGACGACACAGGTAATACGTGTGCCTTCCAGAGGAATTTCTTTCACGCTGAAACTTAGCGAGGCCACGTTTCCTCGACTCGCTGAGACTCATGACCCTGGGATACAGACCAAAATCGCACACTTCCAGGACGGGTTCGGACAATCCGTCCAACCGCACCTATCGCTCTTCGGCAAAGGCCAACAGGGCAATACTGCGGGCACGTTTGATCGCAATCGTGAGCTTCCGTTGGTGCCGTATACAGTTCCCCGATATCCGTCTCGGAATAATGCGTCCTCGTTCCGTCAAAAAACCACGCAACAAGTTCAGATCTTTATAATCCAGAGGAGTTGTCTCGTGACAAAACCGGCAAACTCGACGTCGCTGAAAAAGCCTCCCTCGTTCCACGTGTCTCTTCTCCTCGTGTGCGAAAATTAGACATACTCTTCTGAATCGTATGAAGGGTCGTGCGGGTCTTCTTCTCTCCCCCCAGACTCAGACTCACCGCCATGGCTTTGTCTTTTCGGGAGAAAAGTGACCGATTGCGCCACCACTTCATGTTTGCTTCGGCGTTGCCCTTCTTCCGTTTCCCACCGCCGTTGTTGGAGGCGTCCATCGATAATGGCACCATCACCTTTACTCAGGTATTGGCCACAATGTTCGGCTTGCTTACCAAATACCACGATATCAACGTAACACACGTCCTCTTTTTGATCATCGGCTTGGCGAAACCGCCGATTCACCGCCAAACCGAAATTCGCAACGGGAGTGCCGCTGGGGGTGTACCGAAGCTCAGGGTTTCGCGTCAGATTCCCAATGAGAACGATTTTATTGAACCCCACCACCTTTGGCCTCTCCCTTTTCAGCCGCAGCCACTTGGAGATCTTCTTCTTCCACTCTCACGGTCAAGAACTTCATGACCGAGTCTTCCAGTCGGTATAACCGTTCAAGTTCACTCACCGTATGCTCTTGCGCCGATTCAAATTGAAGCAAGATATAGGTGCCGCGCCGGTCGTGTTTAATTTCATAGGCGAGCTTTTTTTTCCCCCAATTATCGACTTTCACGATAGTCGCCCCGTGTTTTGTTAAAACACTTCTCATCTTTTCGATAATCGCCGTGGCTTCTTCATCCGTCAACGATGATCGAAGAATAAAAATTGATTCATAAAATGCCATGCCGCACTCCTATCCTCTCTCTGAAAGATCCAGACTGGCAATCATCCTTCTTCACGGGATTCGTGACAAGGGGATCGAAACTACCATAGGGTAAAATATACTGTCAAACTACGTCTTCGAAGGTCTTCATCAGAGAAATAGGTTACCCCTTGACTTTGCCTGGCACTTGACTTGGCGATTTGCCTGTTGCCCGATCCAAGCTTTCCCCTCACCATCTTATGACTTACGCCAGCATGCGGCGATTCACGTGATTCATCGCTTCTTGCACACCATGAAGCACAAAATAGGCCAGCCCTTCAACCGCCCGGGTCATAATGGGTTGCAGGTCTTCCAACTCTGCCGGCGTCAACGAGGCTAACACAAAATCGGCAGGATCCATATCCGGTACAGGCCGGCCTATGCCTATTTTCAGCCGAGCGAAGTCTTCGGTACCCAAGGCCATCACGATTGACCGTAAGCCTTTATGCCCCCCCGTTCCCCCTCCGGGCCTCATGCGAAGGTGCCCGACGGGCAAGTCCAAATCATCATGGACCACGATCAAGTCCTGCGTCTGGACGTCATGCGCCGTCACGAATTCCTCCACGGCTTCACCGGAGACGTTCATAAACGTCACGGGAAGCGCGAGGGCAACAGGGTGACCGTGGACTCGACCGGTTCCTTGTTGCATTAAGCCATTCGGGTGTAACGGGATAGCCCACTGGGCCGCAGCTTGAGCCACGACCCTCTGGCCGACGTTATGACGAGTCGCGGCATATTCAAAGCCCGGATTCCCGAGTCCGACAATAACACGCAAGAGTTATTTTTTGGGTTCACTGGGGTTGGCAGGAGTAAGCGCCTCGGGTTCTTCAGCAGCGCGCGCGGCTTCCGGAGATCCAGCGACCGACATAGCTTCTGACGTCAGCATCGCGGACAATTTCTCATCTGAAATAGGCACGGCCACATTGACGACCATCCCATCGGGATCGTCAAGAACCTTGATGCCTTCGCCAGCCTGAAGGTCCCGGACATGAATGCCTTGATTAATTTCCAATGCCGACGCATCCACGTCGATTTGGTCAGGAATAACATTGGGCAAGCATTCGATATGCAATTCTCTCATCGGCTGATGCACCACCCCTTGATCACGCTTGACACCAATAGGCACACCCCCTGTGATATGGACTGGCACATTCACCCGAACCAGCTTATCCATCGACACTTCCAAGAAATCAACATGCACAATCGATCCCACGATAGGATCCTGTTGAACGTCTTGAATCACGGCAGTACGTTGTTGCGCAGGCTCATCCCCGTCAATCGTCAAGGAGATGAGACCCGTACCCCCGGCTTGGGCCACTAAAATAGTCTGAATCGCCTTGGGGTCGAGTTGGATCAACCTGACCGTCCCTTGACCGTACAGCACAGCGGGGACCTGCCCTGTCCGCCGGATTTGACGAGCCGCCCCTTTTCCTGATTTCGTTCTAATTTTGGCTTCAGCAACAAACTGCATCATGCTCCCTCATTTGCTCCGTTCACTCTTCAGAGCCCACACTCCGCTCACCGCCAATCATCGATATCCGTGGCTGTCTGTGGCTCATCGACAGCTTCAAGCTGCTATTCTACAGGTCTTTTCACTAAATAAAAAGGTATCAGTCGAATAATGAGGTGACTGATTGCTCCTCGTGGATTCGCTTGATGGCTTCTCCAAGAAGAGGGGCCACCGAAAGGATTCGAATTTTTAAACTTAACTGGTCTTTGCCCTGAAGGGCGATCGAATTCGTGGCCACCACTTGAGCCAGAGGGGATTGTTCAATCCGCTCGATCGCAGGACCGGAAAGCACAGGATGGGTACACACGGCCCAGACCATGGAGGCCCCATTCTCAGTACAGGCTTTGGCGGTTTCCACAATCGTTCCGGCTGTATCAATCATGTCATCCAGCAATAAAACATGGCGATCACTCACGTCTCCGATCATATTCATCACTTGGGCCTGATTAGACCCCTCCCGACGTTTATCAACGATAGCCAGATTCACTTCCAACCGTTTGGCAAAAGCCCGTGCGCGGTCGACCCCGCCGGCATCAGGCGAGACCACGACCACATCTTTTAATTGACTTTTTTTGACGTAATCTAACAACACCGGTCTGGCATATAAATGGTCGACCGGGATATTGAAAAATCCCTGAATAGGGCCGGCATGCAAATCCATGGTCAACACCCGATGCGCCCCAGCCGTGGTAATCAAATCAGCCATCAGCTTGGCGCTGATCGGGACCCGCGGTTGATCTTTTCGATCTTGTCGTGCATAGCCAAAATAAGGAATCACGGCTGTAATCCGATAGGCGGATGAGCGTTTTAGCGCATCCAACATAATCAACAGTTCCATGATCGAGGCATTGACCGGGTGGCAACAGGACTGAATGACAAACAAGTCCCCTCCCCGTACGTTTTCTTCGACTTTGACGCGGATTTCGCCATCGCTAAAGGTCGAGACCACCGCCTGAGACAACGGCACTCCCAAATAGGCACTAATCTCGTTGACAAGGACAGGATTGGAATTTCCGGCAAACAGCTTCAGTTCATCAGCCATGAGCACTCTTCCCGTGTGCAAAGTGAAAAAAAGAAGATGGGAGAAAATCCTGAAGCACTATTTAGGCCATCCATCTATTGTTGTCAACAACCGAACGCCGTCGAACTCATTTTTCAAATGGGATAAGGCCTGTCCCTGTTTCCGAACAGACATCCCGCCGTGACAATCGTCTCTCTGTCTTTGCAGGACCGCCTTTCATATTCTTGTTCTGTAGGGCCGTATCTCATACGGCCTAAAAGAAGTCGGGATGAGATCCCACACAGCTGCGAAAGAGGAAAAAGGTGCCATACAGCATATCCCGCCCCCGAAAAGGGATGGTGACGTGATACAAGATTACGAGGGTTGTTCCAACACGCCATGTTGAAGAGAGGGGCCGATGGCAACCTGATACTCCGGAGTCCCGGCGAGAACCTCTTGGGCATGCGTCGCACTGGCTTGATCTCGAAACACGCCAAACAGGGTCGCTCCGCTGCCGGACAAGAGAGCGCCCTCGGCTCCCACCGCTAATAAGGTCTTCTTTATGTCGGCTAATACGGGATAGTCGCTGAACAGGACCGTCTCAAAATCATTCTCCATCAAAGCCAAAATTTGCTGCCAGGAAACAGATGCCGCTTGCTCAAACGATTTCAAGGATGCCGGCAAGAACGAAACCGTCCGCCTCATCTCATCCAGGCGCCTATACGCCTGACCCGTCTTGATTGAAAACCCTGGATTCACCAGCACAATCCACCGGACCTCTTGAAGGGTTTTCGGAATACTCCATTGCCCCCACCCATGAACCACGGCGGTCGGCGCTTCAATAAAAAAGGGGACATCACTTCCCAAGGTTTGACCCAATGTTGCCATATCGCCGTTGGTCCAGCCGAGGCCTAACAGATGATTGAGGCCCATGATCGTCGCCGCGGCATCACTGCTGCCGCCACCAAGACCTGCCTCAACCTGAATGCCCTTGGTCAATTTCAAGGCGACCCCCATGGAAACACCTGCCTGACGTAGCACCACTTCGGCAGCTCGACATACCAAGTTGCCTGCAGGTACCGAAAGAGAGCTCTCTGAACATTCAAAACGAATCCCTTCAAACGCATCTGTGACCCGAAGCGTTAATGCATCAGCCACCCCAATCGTTTGCATGAACGACCACAGAGCATGATACCCATTTGGCAGTCGATCAAAAATTTTGAGAATAAGATTGACCTTGGCCGGCGGATGCAACAGAAGCGATCGATCCACGTTACCCATGAGGCACTCTTACCAACCGGCCCTACCCGTTCGCAACAACGCGGAAGAGCCCGCCCCCTTGAGGTATTAGTCAAACACAGAGGGCATCGAGAAAATGGGAAGATACATAGCCACGACAATAAACCCAATGCCTATGCCTAACACGACGATGATAAGAGGCTCCAGGACGGCGGTGACTGTAGCGACATCGCGATCCACTTCACGCTCGTAGAGGTCCGCTATTTTTTCTAAGGCTGTATCGAGACTTCCAGTCGACTCACCGACTCCAACCATGTTGAACACCAAGGGGGGAAACATCCCAGACTGCTCCAGCGGGTCAGCCAAGGTATGCCCCTCGCGAACACTCGATCTCGCTTCCTCTAACGCTTGTTCCATCCGCCGTAACCCGGACACCTTTTGGGCGATCTCCAGACTGCGTAAAATCGGTACGCCGCTCCCCAGCAAGACCCCCACCGTTCTCGCGACATGAACAACGGCCACGTTTCGCCACAGCTCCCCTAACAAGGGGACGCGCAAAATGAAATCCTCGATCATCCGTTGCCCCGATTGAGTCTTCGCCCACAGGCGTCCTCCTATGCCCATACCGACAACTCCGATGAGCACCGCCACCCAATGATTCTGGAGCCAGAGACTTACCTCTAACACGAACGCCGTCGGCCAAGGAAGCGCATCACCCCAATCGGCAAACATGGTGGCGAACATAGGAATCACCCAAATGAGCAACACCCAGAGCACAAGAGCAGCCACGATCACCACGAGCATAGGATAGGCCAACGCCAGCTTCACCTGTTGCCTGAGCCGCAACACTTTGTCCAAATGTTCGGCTAGCCGGCCGAACGTCTCATCCAATATTCCGCCTTCCTCGCCGGCTTCTACCATACTGACATACCAAGACGTGAAAACCGTGGGGTGCCCTTGAAGCGCACCAGCCAGAGACGCTCCCGACTCCACCTGCTGCTTCACGACACGGATCACCTCTTGAAAGGCCGAAGACGACGCTTGCGTCGCCAGCATCCCGAGACTCTGCGACAGGGGCACTCCGGCTTTGATCAAGGCTTCGAGTTGATAGGTAAAGACCATTAAGTCTTTTTGAGGGACGCGGGCTGCTCCCGGGAAGGACCACCATTCAACAGAGGAGTCGGGTTTTTCTCGGATGCGGGTCACAAACAGATCGCGTTGGCGTAAAGCCCGCAGTGCGGCTCTTTGGTCTACGGCCTCTAATTTTCCCTGCTGGATCCCACCCTGCCGGGTTTTCACACGATAGACAAAAGTCGGCATGATCAGGCGCTTCTCAAGACTGCGGAAACCACCGAATTCCCCCACCCGGGCTCCCGGTACTGGCAAGTAAGTCCGAGGCACTGCTTTCCATCAGGAACGAAGGCCAGGTTTGGACATTCGAACGGGATTGGGGTGCAGCGTCCACCATCTTGTCCTCTCGCAAACGGGATTAATCCTCAGTGGACACACTCACCACCTCTTCAACAGTAGTGAGCCCCTGCTTGATTTTGTCCAATCCGCTTCGTCGAATAGTTTTCAAACCATCGGCCAATGCCTGCTGCTTGAGTTGATCCGCCGTTTCCTGGTCAAGGATACGGGCTCGAAACCCCTCGGACACCGGCAACACCTCAAAAAGACCAATACGCCCTTTATAGCCTGTCCCGTGACATGCCGCACAGCCCTGTCCTCGAACCAGGGCCACGGTCAGCGTCTCCAGTTCGGTGAACCCTAACTGACAAAGGCGTTCTATCGAAAAACGGTCAGCCGGCCGCTGACAATCGTGGCAGATTCGACGAACAAGCCGCTGCGCCACGATCACACTCACCGACGAAGCCACCATAAAGGGGGCGACCCCCATCTCAAGCAACCGCGTCACCGCCCGGACCGCATCATGCGTATGCAAGGTGGACAGAACCCGATGCCCAGTCAGTGCAGCCCGGATTGCAATTTGCGCGGTTTCTAAATCTCGGATTTCACCCACCATCATAATATCCGGGTCCTGCCTCAGAAAGGCCCGCAAGACATGGGCAAAGCCAAGACCAATCTCTTCCTTAACTTGGACTTGCGTGATGCCGGTAAAATGATATTCCACCGGGTCTTCGACCGTGACGATATTCACATCCGGCGTATTTAACACTTGCAGCGCAGAGTAAAGCGTCGTGGTCTTTCCACTCCCCGTTGGACCAGTCACCAAGAGCATCCCATGGGGACGTTCCAACGCCGTGAGAAGCGTCTGGGTGTCAGTCGCATCTAACCCTAAGGCCGACAGATCGACCAGTTGCCCCGCCCGGTTCAGTAAACGAAGCACGGCTTTCTCCCCATGAAGGGAAGGCAAAACCGAAATGCGAATATCGACAGTCCGCTTTGATCCCAACGCTAACGTCGTGCGCCCATCCTGAGGAAGACGGCGTTCGGCAATATCCAAATGTGAGAGAATTTTGAGTCGAGAGATCACAGCATTTCGCAATCCTAGAGAATAGGTCATCGTCGTATGCAACACGCCATCCAGCCGAAACCGCACACGCACCGCACTCTCATAGGGTTCCAAATGCACGTCACTCACGCCCATGCCGGCCGCGCGCTCAAGAATCGTCTGCACCAACTGCGCGACGGGAGACTCCTCTTCGATCAACGTCTCGGCCCCTGCTTCCGGCTGTGCGTACTGTAGGCTCGACGAGGCCTTGTCCAACAACGCGATCATCTCTTCAGACTGCAATATCGAATCGACTCTGGGGGCATGGTGTGGAGCATCGTCAGCAGATGAGGAACGAGGGGCACCGGCATGTGCGGAATCTGTGTCATCCTGGCTCAGAGCCAGGGATGAGCCAGGGTGATGACCGTGATCTTGCCGCTGATATAACGCGTGAATACGTTCGCGAATATCAGACTCCAGGGCAATTACCGGAACCACTTGCAAGCCGGTCCGAAAGCGAACCTCATCCAACACATGGAGATTGGCCGGATCAGCTAAGGCAACCGTCAGCCGCCGGCTGACTTTGCTCAACGGCACGGCCACATGTTGCTGAGCCCAGGCTTGAGGGATATAGCTGGCAAGCCGTGGGGCAACCTCGGCAGGGAAAGGATACGCCGTGGCCAATCCATACTGCTGGCCCAGAAACTTCAGTAACGTTTCGTCGGAAATGACCTGTTGCTCAATGAGGATTTGGCCGAGAGGTTGGCGGGTCTCCTGCTGTCGAGCTAACGCCTCATGCAATTGCACAGAGGTAAGACACCCGGCATCAAGAAGTAATTGACCCAGCCGGGTGTGCAGCATAGAACCTCACCACGAACAATGAAAACCCTTACGAACCTTCAGAGATATTTAACTGACTGACTCCGCGGACGATGTAATGCAGACCGGACAGGACCGTCAGCAAACTCATCATCGACAACAGAGGAAAAAGCAAGACAGGATCCAGCCCTTGGGAGATACAGGCGAGCACTAAAATAATATAGCTCACTTGAAACAGCGTCGTGGCCTTGCCTAACGCCGTGGGCGAGGCATCGATGGCCGTATCGGCGAGATGGGCTAACAACGTGCCGGTGAGTAAAATCGCATCGCGACTCACGACAAGAATCACACTCCATGCCGGCACCATCTCCAACAAGGAAAACGTCACGAACGTCGCCATGAGTAACAACTTATCCGCCAACGGATCGAGGTAGGCCCCAAATTGAGTTTTCTGATTCGCCAGACGAGCAATCGTGCCATCGAGCGCATCGGTCAGTACCGCAATGATCAACGTCACCAGGGCATACTCAACCTGCTCATAGACCAAAAACCCCACGATGACCGGGATTAACAAAATCCGGAGAATGGTGAGGCTATTGGGGACATTGAGCGGAATCACGCCGCTAATCGAAAAACGTGTCGCCACGACGTCCGTCTCTGGTCCTTGGTTGGGTGTCACGAGTATCGTCCCTTCTGAAGCAAGACTAAGCACGGGAAGCGAGCAAGTCAACAGGAGAAAAAACACTTGGCGACCAGATATGTCTGGTGAGGCACGTGACAACTCCTATAAGGGGGAGGGGGGGGAAAGCTATGCGGCAGCTTGCGTCCCTGCCAGCGACTTACCAGACGTCTTTTTTGAAAACGCGAGCTGCTGTTGGCGGCTCGTAGCCTTCTGTAATCAATACGTTTTGAGGAGCCTGTACATCAGGATCTGGAGATGCCGGCTCTGACGTCTGTGGTTGAACTTGCGGTTGTTGATGTGCGTAGGAGTCAACCTGATTGTTTTCCGACATAGTTACGGACCTCTCTTTTGGTTGGGTTGGTAACTCGACATATGGAAACACGTCCTGCCAGAAACATTACTAAGCTAAGAGAATAGTCGACACACATGCTTTTTTTTCATAGGGTACCAGCCTGCTGACCTATGAACACTGGAATGGAAATTGGGTACTCCTATTCCATTTTTCATCATGACCAGGTATTCGAAGCAAAATGGACAGTGCCTATTGCAAGCAACACACATGCCGCCAAGAATACCATCGTCGTCAGCGAAAACGACCCGTTGATCGCCTTTGCTATCTTTTCCCTTTTGCGGTTTCCACGTAACACATTGTGCGCAATTGCCTCCTTTGCCCTACGTGCCAACGCATACGTAATATTGATTGGTTGCTGCTCAAAAAAGCATTCGATTACTGAGTCGTCGTAAGCAAATCGCTGCACGTTTTCCAGCTTGAGGGCACTTATCAAGTGGGAAAAGCCACTAGTATAAGCAACAAAAACACATGCTAAACACATAGAATTGGCGAGAACCCAACGGTTCAATCCCAAGTCATCAAGAAGAAGCCGAAGATTAAAGCCAACAAACCCCGTAAGGGCGATCAGTATTGAGTACGCTGATAAATATCGCGCTATCTTCGTATCCAATCCTCGAAAACAGGCTATTTCATCGTCATATCACTTGATGTAAAAACCAAATAGAGCATCATACTTGTCAGCCATATCCTTTCCTTCCTTATGGTATTCTAACGCTTAGGCTACCGTCCGCTTATCCTCACAAAAAAATCACTGTTCCAGCGAGCAGTGTAAGGTTCTGAACCGGATAAATTACGGTGTCGAACGTTCTCATAGATGCCGAGTGGGTTAGCAAGATTACCCATGGAACCAAAGCAGCCCGTTTGGTGCAATGAACAGTTTTTGAGGGGCATATGTTTAGTCTTTCGAAAGTTGTAGGGTCCGAGGGAACCTCCTGCAATTTCTCTCTTCTCCCTTGAGAGGAAAGTTCATGTCCAGCTAAACATCCTACGCCAGTGCGGGTTTGCCCAACGATCGCTTCTCAACCTGGAGAAAAATACTGACATTGACACTAAATGGGAGTATCCTCCCTGACTCGACGCTCATGTCGAGGCCTACGGCGATATGTATTTGAATGCAATACAAGACAGAACAGGCGCTATGAGCGCTCTCACTTGCTCTATAATCTTTGTGACTACGTTCGCGGCATGGGCTTCATCTAAAGTGTCGAATTTACCAATTGCGTCCGCGGAGACACATCCTGTGCGCGCAATTGCAATGGCTTCTGAAGGTGGCTTACTTGCTGAAGCTGTGGGCATTGAGCTGTCGAACTTTGGCTACACAATCATTGACTCCGCATCAACATCGAAATTGCTGGTTCGCCTCAATATGGATGAACTTGAGATCGCCACACCTCAAGGGTTAAAAAAGCTACAGGACAAGGGCATTGATGCGTACCTGACCATTAAGGGTGCAGGTTCGTATGATGGCCAGATTCAAAATGCGAGCGCACGCGCATCAAGCACGCATAGCGGCAGAATAATCGCTGGAGTTAGTTGGCAAAATGGCTGGGGAGGCCAAGCAGGGTCAATAGCAGATCGAACAATGCGGAAGGGCCTTGCCGAAGCCGCGCAAGAAATAGCAGCTTCATTATCTAAGTCACTCTCATTGCCATGAGATCACTTGCACCGTGTCAATTTTTCGGCGAGAAAACCAGGGGACCCTCGACGGCAGGGCTTCGCAACTCGCCCTACCGTCGTTTACGATAAACGGACGCCTTAAGGGATCAATCTGTATGAGTACCTTGCCGCTGTCATTTCGGTTGCGCAACGTGATCGTAGAGAAACACCAGTTGGAGGGCACCGACCCCAGCGCTCGATCTTTCAACCGCGTTGTAGTGGTCAAGCATGTGAACCGTGGCTATACGGCCAGTATGATGTATGAAGCGTTAGTGACGGAAAGCGGGATTGACCAGACCGTGGGTGGGGCCATCAAGGACATTGTGGACAAACTTCAGCACTTAGGCTTTACGCAAATGCGGACGCGGTTGAATTTTAAGGGACAGAAATATCTCGCAGAAAAAGAGTCCTGGGTTGAGTATCCTGCCTGACCTGCTTCCCATTCGAACGTTTCGTGCTTATCGTTCTCCGACACTTCACCCCCCACCCCATTCCTGATAGATCGCATCATGAAGCTGTGGCCGAAATGTCTTGATGGCCGTATTTGTCCGAGTAGGATGCACCCGATTAGACACAATAATCACCTCAAGCTCACAGGATGGATCGATCCAGAGAGACGTTCCTGTAAATCCCACATGCCCAAACGCCTGCGATGAAAACCGCGCGCCTGAAGATGAGGGGGCAGACGGGGTATCCCATCCCAACCCCCAACTGGACTGAGAGATATGAGATTGACGATGGGTAAACCGTTTCGCAAGAGCAGCGCTCAACAATCCGTCTTGGCCTTTTACGGCCTGCAGCCATACGGCTGAAAGCTGACCGACGGCTTGAGCCGTTCCAAACAGCCCGGCGTGCCCGGCGCTGCCTCCCAACGCATAGGCATTTTCATCATGCACTTCTCCGCACAGCAGACGGTTTCTCCAGACATCCCATTCCGTGGGAACGATTTCCGACGGGTCCTTCAACGCCGTTCCTGCTTCGTCAGGACCGATAAAGGCCAAAGACGAAACGCCTAAGGGCTCATAGATTCTCTGTCGGCAATAGGCAGCCAAGGACATCCCCGCGCACCGTTCGATAATCACGCCAAGCAGCATAAACCCCACATCGCTGTACAGGCTTTGCCTGCCCGGCTGATAGGCGACTGATTCCTGTGCTAGAGCGTTTAACAAAATGTGCACTCGTCGTTGTCGTTCTTTTTCATTGTGAGGCGGGACTCCTGAAGGCGACAACAGTTCATAATAAGGCCTCCAGGCTGGCAACCCTGCACTGTGCGAGAGCAGTTGCTGAAGCACGACATTGGCAAATGGACTCCCCTGCAGTTCTTCCACACATTGGGACACGGACTGGTCCAAGTGCAGTCGACCGTCCTGGACCAAACACAACATCGCAGTGGTCGTGGCCAAGGGTTTGGTTAAAGAAGCCAAGTCATAGATCGACTCTCGGCAGACCGGTTGGTCATCGGGTGGGGTTCCTCGGTTCCCAACGGCTTCATGAAACACGACTGTTCCACGAGATCGCACCAAGGCCACTGCCCCTGGGAAGACCTTTTCGTCGACGGCCTGTTGAAAGGCGTGGAGGATGGAACCCATGAGGGCCTCAGTCAACGGATACAGCGTCGAGTCGTCTGGGTGGAAGGATTGGTCTTCTCGACGCACAGCCGTCGGACCGTGTTCCGTGGAAGCGTCATACGATAGACATCGTCATGAGGGAGTGCTCTCCATGATGCCTGTCTCCAGTGTCAATTCAACCTGACGCCAATATCCTGAATGGTTTGCACCACGGCATATTGCAAAAACATGATCAGCAAAATCGCCAAGACGGGCGAGACATCGAGGCCTCCGAGTAAGCCCACCCTCCGTCGGATGACGATCAGGACGGGGTCGGTCGCCCTTGCGAGGAACTGAACGATCGGATTCCACGGATCAGGATTCACCCACGAAATCAGGGCGCGGATAAGAATAAGCCACATATACAAAAACAGGACCGTATCTAAAACATAGGCCAAACCCTGCAACAGATTACCTGCGACAAACATGGTTCCCTCTCTTCATGACGCGCGTGTTTTTTCGCGGTCTGCTCTCCCCGGCGGCAGGCGCGTCTTGCTTGACCGGTGCTTGCCGGTGAAGTGTCTTTTCGACGGGTCATTCAGAAATCGTAGGCTGTCGTCGAGTTCCAAATAGCGCGGTGCCGACGCGAACCAACGTCGCGCCTTCCTCCACCGCAACTTCAAAGTCATGGGACATGCCCATGGAGAGTTCGTGCATATGGATGTTCTTCAGCGGCATCGTTTTGATTTGGTCCGCTAAATATTTGAGGTGTTGAAAATACGGCCGCATCATGTCGGCGTCTGGATTCCAAGGGGGAAGTGTCATTAACCCTTGCACGGAAACATGCGAGAATGAATCGACTACCGAGACGGCCGCTTGCAGTTCGTCGGGTGAGATGCCCCCCTTGGATTCTTCTCCTCCGACATTCACTTCAAGCAGGATGGCTTGGGACGTGTGTTGTTCCTGTGCCCGGCGTTGAATCTCCTCAGCCTGTTCGACTGATTCAACGGAATGAATTAAGCCAAATCGTCCCACCAACCACTTGAGTTTTCGTCGCTGGAGTCGCCCGATAAAGTGCCACTCTACGCCCCCATGTTGACCCACCGTCTGCATCTTGACTCGCGCTTCCTGCCACCGGCTTTCTCCACAGATGGTAAGGCCCGCTCGGATGGCTTCCATGACTCGAGGCGCCGTAACGTATTTGGTCGCGGCGACCAAGCGCACGCTCTGTGAATCCCGTCCCACACGTTCAGCAGCGCGCCGGATTCGATCACGCGTTGCCTGGATCTTCGTCGATAGATCATTCAACGGTCCGTCCTTGAAAGCAGGATCCCCGGAAACGTGCTGACCTCAACATAATTCCGCTGACCATACTCCCATGTACTGTTCCCTCCCGGCGATAGGAGAAAAACAAATCTGAGCGACACATGGTGCAGATGTCCACGGTATGAAGATGATCCTCGGCGATACCGAGAGACACGGCTTGCCACCGAATCAGTTCTTTTAAATCTAACTGGCCGGTCCGGGGACTGGTTCGTTTAAGGATGGTCGAGGCATTCGGCAAATCCGGCGCCAACTGTTCAAGCACCGGCGTATCGACTTCATAGCAACAGGGGCCGGCTGACGGCCCAATCGCCACATGAAGGGAAGCAAGGTCAGCACCAAACCGTTCCGCCATTTTCTGAACACTCTTCGCCACAATGCCATGCACCGCCCCACGCCAGCCCGCATGCACGACCCCAACCACTCCACGCGGGGAATCCACAAGCAACACGGGAACACAGTCAGCGGTTTGGATGGTTAATAACGTTTCGGGTTGATTGGTGAGAATGGCGTCATAGCCATCAAAAAATCGTTCACCTACTTTCAGGGGACGATCGATGCTCAACACATCCGTACCGTGCACCTGGGAGACAGAAACCACCAAGGGGTAGCCAGGGTCTCCGGCCTTCACTGTCCCCTGTTCACCATTCACTCCTCCATACTGTGGCCCATATCGCGTACCGAAGAAATGCACAATGCCTTGCGTCATCCTCCCGAAGGAGGAACTCGTAAGTGGAAGCATCATTTTTGGAGAATGTGTGGCCCCCTCTGCAACAAGCATCATTCTTCATGCCCTCCTTTTGTATCAACTCGTCAAGTCCCTCGCCTTCGCAAAAAAGTGGGGACTTCCCAATCTTCATCCAACAACAAATTACCCTGTTCGACTCGAGAATCCGATTTCCTTTGTCGTAGAAAAGCCGGACGATCCAAGTCGTCAAAGGAACCATCCTCGGAAGGCATCCGGGCCCTGGACCCGGTCGCGATCACCGTGACAACGACCTCGTCTTTCAATTCGGGATCGAGCACGTACCCGACGATAACATTGGCTTGAGGATCCGCGGGTTCTTTCGCAATGGTTGACGCTTCGTCGACTTCATGTAAGGACAGATCCCTGCCACCGCTGATATTCAACAGCAGCCCTTGGGCCCCCTCGATACTGCTCTCTTCCAACAACGGGCTGTTAATCGCTTTCTTGGCCGCTTCCATCGCGCGATTCATCCCTTTGGCCACGCCCATCCCCATCACCGCTCTCCCCTTGTAGGACATGACCGTTTTCACGTCGGCAAAATCTACGTTCACGAGGCCGGGAGTGGTGATGACATCGGTAATGCCCTTAACAGCCTGCCGCAAGACATCATCGGCAACTTTGAACGCCTCCAACACCGGCGTGTTTTTCTCCACCAAGGTGAGCAGTGTCTGATTGGGGATAACGAGCAACGAATCCACATGACGTCGGAGTTCCCGCAAGCCCTCCTCGGCGTAGGCCATCCGACGAGGGGCTTCATGCTGAAACGGTTTTGTCACCACGCCCACCGTCAAGATCCCCAACTCTCTGGCAATTCCAGCCACAATGGGCGCTCCACCCGTTCCCGTCCCACCGCCCATGCCCGCAGTGACGAACACCATATCCACACCTTCCAAGGCTTCACGGATCTCCGTTTCACTTTCACGAGCGGCAGCCTTCCCCACTTTGGGATTCGCGCCAGCCCCGAGTCCTTTTGTTTGCTCCGGGCCTAACTGAATCCTGTGCTGGGCAAATGATTTACTTAACGATTGAAGATCCGTATTCGCAACCACAAACTCAACTCGTGTGAGACCAGCGGCAACCATGGTATTGACCGCATTGCACCCTGCTCCACCAATCCCAATAACCTTAATCCGAATGGGGGAAATCTCTTCCTCTTGAAATGCAAACATGGGGGAAATCTCTTCCTCTTGAAATGCAAACATGACACGCCTCCTTTCTATGAAACCCAAACTCCACGTCCTCTATCCCTGAAAGAGGCAACGGCGCACCCTGCATGGATTGCACAATCGACCGTGTGGGAGAGGCCATTGCCACCTTCTCCCTTCCTCTTGACCGGTGAGGGTGTTGCGCTGTGGTGTCTGAAAATTTTTGCTTTCTACACCAGACCCTTAGAAAAAATTTACGGCCCAGTCCTTCATCCGACCGAACATACTGTCTAACTCATTCCTGATTTTCCTTCCCCCACCAACGGTCTCGAATTCCTGGTCCATTCGATGCGCGTGCAAAACCAGACCCACCCCCGTGGAAAACACCGGCTCGCTCACTTTATCTCGCAATTCACCCACGCCGAACGGTACGCCGAGTCTCCCCGGCAGATCCAGCACAAGTTCGGCTGCATCCTGCATACCTTTCAACATCGAAGTGCCCCCGGTGATGACCACTCCTGCGGCCAGTTTGTTCTTATAGCCTGATTGACGAATTTCTTGCAGGACCAATTCAAAAATTTCCTCCACCCGCGCTTGGATAATCTCGGCAATTTCCCGCCTGCTCATGGGATGCGGGGAACGGCCACCGAGACTCGGGACCTTCACGATTTCCGTATTTTTCACCATGTTGTCAAGCGCTGCGCCATAACGCACCTTGATGTTTTCTGCATCGGCGAGCGACGTACGCAACCCAATTTGCAGGTCAGTCGTAATATGCTGACCGCCTACCGGTAACACGGCCGAATGACAAATCGTCCCATCGGAAAAAATGGCCAAATCGGATGTCCCACCCCCGAGATCGACCATGGCAACACCCACCTCTTTTTCTTCGTTCGTGAGAACGGCTTCACTTGAGGCCAACGGCTGTAAGATAAAATCGACCACATTGAGCCCTGCTAGATTGACGCAATTTATAAGATTCTTAGCCGAGGTCACCGCGCCAGTGACGATATGCACCTTAACCTCCAACCTTCTGCCGGAAATGCCGACCGGATCTTGAATGCCTTCTTGGTCATCCACGATAAACTCTCGAGGCAGCACATGCAGCACGCGTCGATCAGATGGCACCACAGCCGCTGCCCTAGCCATCTCAAGAGCTCGATACACATCGGCTCGAAAGACTTCACCTCGCCTGAGCACCACCATGCCCTTTCCCTGCTCACTGGAAATATGACTGCCAGCAATGCCGATGTAGACCGAGTCGATTGGGACTGATGCCATCTTCCCTGCTTCCTTCACCGCCTTTTTAATCGACTCCACGGTGCTTTCAATATTCACGACGCCGCCTTTTCGAAGCCCCCGAGATGGACTCGAGCCCACACCAATGATGTCGACTCCCTGATCAGGCGTCACCTGCCCCATTATGGCGCAAATTTTGGTTGTTCCAATATCAAGCCCGACAACGATATGCTCTTTGGGGGCCATGAGACTTAATCACCTTTCTTCCGAACAATTACTTGGCCGGCAAACCGTAAATCAATCTCTTGAGGTCCCTGATGAAGACGTTCCTGCAGAGATGGCTCCAGAGTGAGATACTGCTGCCACATGTGTTGGAATTCGTTCTTCACCCAAAACACCAGCCTGTCGGTTTTCCCGACCATGAACCGCGCATCACTCAAATCCACCGTTACGGTGAGGCCAACGTGACGCTGCAGGTGCTCGGCGAAGTGGAGTCCCCTCCGAGCCCGATCTTGTACCGCGCGGTCTCCTCCCAAAAATTTTACCGCGGCAAGCCCTACGAGGGTCGGCAAAGTTCCCGTCGACCCGTCGGGCGCAAGAGACACCACCACTCCCTCTTGGTCTAAAAGCAATTTCCCCCCTGCGTGTTGAACCAACCCTGCCGGCTTACGCTCTCTCACGATCACCGTCAGGGTGTGAGGAAGGACTCGTCCCACTGACGCGGAAGCGACCCAAGGATAGGCTTCCACTTTCTTTCCTAGTCCTAAGAGATCCACCGAAAGCAACGAACGATCCTCGGGTAAATCCAACAGCGATAGAATGACTCGACGATCGATTCGATCGGTCCCGGAAATGGACACACGCTGAATCGGCATCAAGCCAGCTACAGCTGATGGAAGCCACTGATAGCCCATCACGCAGAGGGTCACCAAGATGCCGAGCCGCCCCACTCGAACAATCCGGCGGCATCGCCTGTGCGAGGATGGTGTCTGCCGAAGTGATCGGTTCCCGTGACTCATGATCGCCCTCGCCTCACCTTGGTTGTCCTTATCGCCCAACTCGATTGCCGCGTGATCGCGGACTGTAGAATACGTTCTGTCAGAGAGCCATAATCAATGCCGGCCTGGACTGCGGACATGGGCAACAAGCTCCTTGGAGTCATTCCGGGGATCGTATTGATTTCTAAAAAAATAGGCCTGCCGTGTTGAGTGAGCCGGAAATCAATTCTGGCGGCACCGGCACAGCCCATCACTTGGTAAGCTCGAACCGCCAACGCTTTCACCCGTTGCTCTTGGGGCTTTGTCAAGGGGGACGGGCAGACATAACGCGTCTCGGTTTTCTCATATTTGGCTGCATAATCATAAAACGCACCGGGCGCGACAATTTCGATCGGAGGCAAGGCCTCGCCGTCCAACACGGACACGGCAATTTCACGACCATCGATAAACGATTCCACGAGCACTTCATGATCGTGTTCAAAGGCCTGCTGCAGTGCGCGCTTCCACTGCGAGGGTTTTCGCACGATCGACGCGCCCACCGTGGATCCCTCGTTAGCGGGTTTGACCACCAAGGGCCATGAAAATTGCGTCGGCATGGCCCTCTTGCCGGCCCGCTGCATAACCACACCGGGGGCAATGGGAACGCCATGCATCTGAACGATCGCCTTGGTCACCGGTTTATTCATGCCCATTGCGCTCGTTTGGACTCCTGAGCCGGTATAAGGAAGACCCATGACCTCCAAGAGGCCCTGCACCGTTCCATCCTCTCCGCCCCGACCATGCAGGGCAAGGAAGGCTAGCTGAACGTTGCGCGCCCGTAGCTTGAACGGCAATGAGGCGTCGACATCAATGCGTGTCGCGCCATACCCTTTTCGAATCAACGCGGCATACACCGCCTGTCCGGTCTTTAAGGAAATCTCACGTTCCGCCGACCGCCCTCCCATGAGTACTCCGATGTGAGCTGAAGTTAATGGCATAGGCCCTTCAGGGTATCTGCATGCTTCGGATACCGGTTAGTCCTCTCCCACCACTTTCCATTCCAACTCCAACCTGATGCCCGTTCGGCGCAAGACTTCTTGTTGGATCGTCTCTATGAGCCGCAGCACATCCGTGGAGCGTGCATGTCCGAGATTGACGATAAAATTGGCATGTTTCGTCGACACTTGCGCGTCACCCACTCGGCAACCTTTCAGGCCGACTTCTTCAATGAGTCGTCCCGCCGTTGTCCCCTGGGGATTTTTAAACACCGATCCGGCATTGGGTTGAGAGAGGGGTTGCGATTGTTTTCGATACTGCAAATAGGACTTGGTGCGGGACTTGATGTTGTCTCTGGAGGCTGAGATAAAACGAAGCCATACCCCCACCACAATGCCTTTAGGCAGGCTGACGGAACGATAGGCAAAAGAGAGGTCCTCCGCAGGATAGGTGATTAATCGGCCCTCGGGATTCACCATTTGAATGGCGTCGACACAGTGTTTCATTTCTCCCAGCTTGGTCCCGGCGTTCATCACAACCGCGCCGCCGACGGTCCCAGGGATGCCGGCTGCCCATTCGATCCCTGACAAGGCATGATGCACGGCAAACCCCAGCAGGGTCGGCATCCGCACGCCGGCTTCGGCGAACACGAGTTGGTCGTCTTCTTTTTCAATGGCTGCCAATTTGGATAAACTCAAGACCACGCCTCGAATGCCACCGTCTTGCACCAACAGGTTCGTCCCCCCCAACGCCATGATAGGCACCTGAGCCACATACGATTGACGAACGATCTGACACAGATCATGGACGTCTTCCGGATTGACCACCACATCGGCGGGGCCCCCAATGCGAAGCGAGGTCAATTCTGCCAACGGCGCATCAAACACGACCTCTCCCCGGATCCCCAAGAGAGCCGTTTTCAAATCATGATGGTTCGACACGGTCAGCACGTCTCCCGCCCCTGGCAGTCTGCTCCACAGGCTCACAAGGACTCCAACAGTTCGACGCCCACCTTCCAAATGTCTCCGGCACCCAGAGTGAACACCGTATCCTCTGATAGAAGTTCCGCGATCAGTCGACTGATCAACGCGTCTTTTTTCTCCACCCAATGGACCGCCGGATGTCCCGTCGCCCGAATGCGTTCAGCCAGGATTTCACCGGACACGCCTTCAATCGCATCTTCTCCCGCCGCATAAATCGGCGTCACGTACACGATATCCGCTTGCTTAAATGCTTTCGCAAAGTCATCCAAAAGATCGTGTGTGCGGCTATACCGATGAGGCTGAAAGATCACCACCAATCGCCCCGACCAGACGGCCCTGGCCGCCGCCAGGGTCAAACGGATTTCCGTCGGGTGATGGCCGTAATCGTCCACGACCACCATACCCCCTTTTTCTCCCCGGATATGAAATCGTCGTTCGACGCCAGAAAACGAGGCAACGCCAGTGCGAATCAAATCCAGCGAGACATCGAGTTCCAAGCCAACCCCGATTGCGGCCAACGCATTGGACACGTTGTGGACGCCAGGAATCTTGAGTCGAAAGGGGCCTAATTTCTGTCCGCGAAATTGAACGCGAAAATTCGTGGTCCGTCCCTTGATGACGATATCCGTCGCACGCAAGTCAGGGAGAGAGGCGTCGGAGGACCCTTCACGGCCATAGGTCACATATCGCTTCTGGATCTGAGGCAGCATCGCTCGAAGATGCACGTCATCCGCGCACAGAATGGCCACCCCATAAAAAGGAATTTTATTGACGAATTCCACAAAGGCCGCTTTCAGCCGATCCATGGATTGATAGTGGTCGATATGCTCTCGATCGATATTCGTCACCACCGCAATCGCAGGGGACAGTCGAAGGAACGACCCGTCACTTTCATCAGCCTCGGCAATGAGCAAATCACTTCGCCCCAATCTGGCATGGGTGCCCATGGCATTCACCTTCCCTCCAACCACGAAAGTCGGATCGAGGCCGGCATGAGCCAACACCGACGCGACAATAGAAGTCGTCGTGGTTTTGCCATGAGCACCGGCAATCGCCACGCCGAACTTGAGCCGCATGAGTTCAGCCAGCATTTCGGCTCGAGGAATCACCGGCACGACGTTCTTTTTCGCCTCCACCACTTCAGGATTTGACGCCTGAACGGCTGAGGAGATCACCACCACCTGCGCACCTTCCACATGAGAGGCATCATGCCCAATGGAAATGATTCCCCCTAAGGTTTCCAACCGACGCGTATTGTCCGACGGGGCAACATCAGATCCCGTGACATGATAGCCCAGCGTTAACAAGACCTCGGCAATCCCGCTCATCCCACTCCCGCCAATCCCCACGAGATGGATATGCTGAATCTTTCTAAACACCGTTTGTCATCATGCCCGTGAACGTTCAGAGGGACTTTTCCTCAATAACCGATAGCATTCGTGCACCATGGCCTCGGCCGAATCCCTGTTTCGCAAACGCAGACTCTGTTCTGCCATATGTCGAACACGGTCTGGGTGGTGAATCACCCCCTCAATTGCTTCAGCCAACCTGGCTCCGGTGAGAGCAGGCTGAAGCAACACAATCCCTGCCCCCGCTTGCTCCACGACTCGGGCATTGGATTCTTGATGATGGTGCGCCGCCTGAGGAAAAGGAATGAGGATCGAGGGTTTGGCACAGGCGGCGATTTCTGCCAATGTCAAGGATCCACATCGACAAATCACAAAATCCGCTTGGCGAAGCGTCTGTGGCATATCCTTGATAAAAGGAACCACTTCCGCCTTCACCGCCATGTTGCGATACGCTTGAGAAACACGATCGAAGTCGTTCACCCCTGACTGATGAATCACGTTGACTTGGCTCCGAATGAGCGAAGAGGCCTGAACCGCTTCGAGAACAATGGAGTTCATGACTTGGGCTCCTTGACTACCGCCACAGACCAACATGGTGTTGATCCGGCCTGATCCAAGGCACGGTGGCGGAGCAACAAAGGCCCTTCGCAGCGGGGTTCCCACAACAGCGACCTTGTCGGCATGAAAATACGGCGCGGCACGTTCGAACGAGAGAAAAATCCGATTGGCCAAGGGCCCTAACACGCGGTTCGCCATTCCCGGGATCGCGTTCAGTTCCAGGAGGGCTCGTGGAATTCCCAACAGCGAAGCCGCGAAGACCACTGGCGGACTCGTATAGCCACCGGTTCCCACGACGAGATCCGCTTTGGAGGCACGCAACAAGCGGAGGCATCGCCAAACCGCCACGGGGATTAACAGAAGCGCCTTGACCGAAGACGGCATGCCTCGCCCCACTACCCCCTGCACTCGCAGGGTTTCCATCTGCCATTGTGCGTCAGCCATCATCGTGTGCTCGAGAGCGCGACCCGTCCCCACCAACGTCACAGACGTATCGGACGCTTGACGACAAAACTCTTCGGCTAATGCGAGCGCCGGATAAAAATGTCCTCCCGTGCCACCTGCTGCGATCACCACGTTCATGCCATCCCGAACGAAGAAGCGGGCCGGCCTCTAGGGGCTGCCCGAGAAATGCTCAACAGAATGCCAATGCCCACCAGATTCACGATTAACGAAGACCCCCCATAACTCACGAAAGGCAGCGTTAACCCTTTAGTCGGCAGCAGACCGGACACCACGCTCATATTGATGAGCACCTGGATCCCCACCAACAAGGTCACCCCACAGGCCAAATGGTACCCAAGGGCATCAGGTGCCCGTCCTGCAATTTGGAACCCTTTGACGATAAGGACCGCAAATAATCCGATCAGTGACCCCGTACCGGCAAACCCGAGCTCTTCCCCAACCAGCGCCAGAACAAAATCCGTATGCACTTCAGGGAGAAAAAGCCGTTTTTGCCATCCTTCGCCCAACCCCACGCCGAAGAACCCGCCATGCCCTAATGCGACAAACGATTGAGTGAGTTGAAACCCGGCATCGGCCGGATCTTGCCAGGGGTCTAAAAAATTCAACAGCCGACGACGACGATAACCGGACTGCATGATCAACATGTACCACGCGGCGAGGAGGATCACGCCTGTGCCAAAAAGATGAGGAAGCCTGGCACCGCCTAAAAACAGCAGACCGAACAAAAGCAATGTCAGCACCACGGCCGTTCCCATATCGGGTTCGAGCAAGGCCAACCCCGCAAACATCCCGACGACCGTAACAGGAGGCAGCACTCCACGACTGAAGGTGGTGATGTCCCGCTTTTTCCTGACGAGAAA
This sequence comes from Nitrospirales bacterium, assembly GCA_963422365.1. Lineage (GTDB taxonomy): Bacteria > Nitrospirota > Nitrospiria > Nitrospirales > UBA8639 > Bin75. The sequence goes on along the minus strand of OY729426.1, from coordinate 1,211,386 downwards.
CGAAGACAGGTACAACACGATGGACAGTTTGGCGAGTTCTCCAGGTTGAATGGAGACCCACGAAAGGCGAAGCCACCGACGCGCACCATTCACTTGAGTGCCCAGCAGGGGGATCAGCACGACGACCAACAGCACGAAGACCAGTACCAAGACATACGGTGTGAGGGTTTTCCACATGTTGTAATCCCGTTGGGCTACCCAATGCAGGGCCCCGAGCCCCAGCAGAAGCCACAGGCTTTGACGTTTCAGAAAAAAAGTTGAATCTCCGTAACGTGTTTCCGCCATCACGCCACTTGCGCTAAACATGATAATCAGCCCAATGATGGCCAACACGTACGTCACGATCAGGACAGTCCGATCCATGGGACGAGAAGCGGGCCTGTCGGCGTCGGTACTCAATTCTAATGAGAGCTGTAATTTGTTACCACGAGCGTGCCGCATAGTAGATTCCCTTCTGCGTCAGTCAACTAAGGCATTCACAAGATCACAAAATTGTTGACCGCGATCGCGAGAATCCTGAAACATGTCAAAACTGGCACAGGCAGGGGAAAACAACACGGCATCACCCGGTGTTGCGATGTCCGCAGAGAGAGTCACCCCCTCAGCCAAGGAGGACGTGCGGCTGATCGACCCCACGCCTTCAATGGCTTGAGCAATGGTTTCTGCCGACTCGCCCAACACGATACAGTGTTTGACCCCCGGCTTGAGCGGGTCTTTCAAGCGACGAAAATCGCTCCTTCCCTTATCTTTTCCACCCAGAATAATGACAAAAGGCTGCCGAAGACTGTTGATGGCTTTCAGCGTGGCATCGACATTCGTCCCCTTGGAATCATTGATAAACGTCACGCCTCGTCGCTCACGCACGACTTCACAGACGTGGGCTAACCCCCGAAACGATCGGACGGCCCGTCTCATGCCGTCCCGAGAACAGCCACTGACCAAGCCAACGGCAAGGGCGGCGAGGACATTGGACACATTGTGATCCCCCACAAGAGGAATTTCGTTCACCGGCATCAGGTCTTCTTGCTGCCCCTTCCATCGACTCACAATCGTTTCACCAGCCATCCACACTCCATTGGGCACTTCCTTCATCATGCTAAATTCGATGAGCTGCCCTCGCCGCGAATCTCGAACGTTCCAGAGTTGCGACTCATCGGCATTCAGAACGGCAAAGTCCTCTGCGGTCTGATTTTGAAAAATCTTGGCCTTGGCCCTTGCGTATTCAGCAAAACTTGGATGGCGATCCAGGTGATCTGGGGTGATATTGAGCATCACCGCGACGTGCGGATGAAACCACGCAATCGTTTCTAATTGAAAACTCGACAACTCTGCGACAATCTCATGAAAGGGAGCAGGATCCTTCAGGCCCAAACAGGCGTGTTGGCGGATGGCTAAGGCAGCTTTCGTTAATGGTGGCCCCAGGTTTCCGCCGACAAAAGGCGTGGACCCGCATTCCTGCAAGAGTTTTCCAATCAGTGACACGACGGTGCTTTTTCCATTCGTTCCGGTGACGCCAATGACAGGGATGGAAAATAGCCATGAGGCCAATTCGACTTCTCCGACAATGGGAACGCCTCGCTGACGCACGGCGTCGAACGCCTTCAGGACCAAAGGTACTCCAGGACTCACAATCACCAGATCAACGGCTTCCAGGCCCTTCTCAAATCGTTCTCCGCCAAACAGGCGCACGCGCGCCGTTTGCAAATCTGAAACCCTCGTTGCCCATTCCGTTTCAGGCTTATGATCGACCAACGCCACCTCAGCTCCGAGCGCGACCAGCAACTGCACCGCGGCCACGCCGCTGTTGCCGGCCCCGACCACAGCCACGGAGTGCCCTGGAAGATTTTGTATCCAGGTGCGTGGATCCCTTGACGTGCGATGCATCCGTTGAGACATTTCCTCCAACATCAGAAGCATAGGACTAACGAAGCTTTAAGGTGCTGAGGCTTAAGAGACTGAGGAGAATAGCCATAATCCATAATCGAACCACGACTTTGGGTTCCTCCCATCCTTTCATCTCAAAATGATGATGAATGGGCGCCATCAAAAAAATTCGTTTCCTTCGCGTCTTAAACAACAGCACCTGAAAGAGGACAGACCCCGCCTCCATGACAAACACACCGCCAACCAAGACCAGCAATAACTCATGCTTACTGACCACGGCGACCGTTCCCAAGGCCGCGCCAAGGGGTAAGGAACCGACATCCCCCATGAACACCGACGCAGGGTACGTATTGAACCAAAGGAACCCGAGGCTGGATCCAAAGACGGCCGCCATCAGGACGGCTAATTCCCCGGCCCCTTCGATGTACGGAATCAACAAATAGTCCGACACCACGGTATTCCCGGCGGCATAGGCCACCACGGCATACACCATCGACGCCACCATGACCGGGCCAATCGCCAACCCATCCAACCCGTCCGTCAAATTCACGGCATTGGAGCAGCCCACAATCACCAAGACGGCGAACGGAATATAGAGCATCCCTAAGTCGGGCATAAGCGCTTTGAAAAACGGAACGTTGAGTTCTGTCGAATACCCGGGAGAGGCATAAAAAAACAGACCGATTCCTAAGGCAATGCCTGTTTGCGCCACGAGCTTTTGGATAACGGTCAACCCCTCCGAGCGTCCCCGAAAAATTTTCATGTAGTCATCGATAAACCCGACAAGCCCAAACCCCACGATGGACAATATGACGAGCCAAACGTAGAGATTGCTCACATCCGCCCACAACAGCGTTGACAGCAACACGGCAAAAATAATGAGAATACCCCCCATGGTAGGGGTTCCTTTTTTAGCCAGATGGTGGCGCGGCCCCTCTTCTCGGATCCGTTGTCCCAATCGGAGATCTTGCAATTTTTTAATCATGGGTGGAGCCAGGACAAACGCGATGACAAAAGCAGTCAGGGCCGCGTAAATGATGCGAAAGCTCAAATACCGAAACACATTGAAGATCGCGATGTCCGTGTGTAGCGGGTAGAGCCACAGATACAACATACGCCTTGTCCTATCGCTGTCTGTTTGTTGGCTGATAGCGGCGTGCGAGTTCCTCCACCAGGCCCTCGAACCGCATGGCTCTGGAGGCTTTGAGTAACACGACATCTCCAGGTTCCACCAGCTTCTTGAGGACCCGTGCCGCATCGCCGACACGTTGAACTTCGAAAATCCGTGATGGGGGCATACCCTCCGCAGAGGCCCCGTGAGCCAACTCCTTGCCGAATGCCCCACAAGCAATCAAAAATGAAATGTGGCTGTCGGCGATAAAGGCGCCGACTTCTCTGTGAAGTTTCTGCGTCTCCGTTCCCAACTCCAACATATCCCCAAGCACGGCAATGGTCCGGTGGCCGGCACCGAATTCCGTTAACAGCGTCACGGCCGCTTTCATGGAATCCGGGTTGGCGTTATAGCAATCCTGAATCACGCTGATACCCTGCCAAAAAGAGACGTGAGACCTCATAGCCACTGGACGAAATCGTCTCAAGCCGGTTGCCATTTTTGCGACCGACAGCCCCAAGACGTGACCCACCGCAATCGCGGCCAGGGCATTCAACACATTATGGGTCCCAGGCGCATGGAGAGACAGCCGATGAGATCGTTGCCGTCCAGTCATATGGAGACGAAATTCGGTTCGTGCCCCCTGCTGCCGAATATGACTCCCGCGAATATCCGCGTGATCCTGTAATCCGAAAGAGACCACTGAACAGCGGGCCCGGCGTCGAAAAAAATCGTAATACGGGTCATCGGCATTCAAAATGATGGTGCCATCATGAAGAAGATTGGCCAACAATTCGGCTTTTGCACGAACAGATCCGTCCACATTTCCAAAGAATTCTAAATGGTCATTTCCGACGTTCGTAATGAGACCGACAGTCGGCTGGGCGATTTCCGCCAACCGTGTGGTTTGACCTTCGGCATCCACCCCGAATTCCAGCACCGCCACTTGGTGGGATGCGGTCAACCCAAGAACCGTGTGCGGCAGCCCGATTCGATTGTTCAAATTGCCGGGTGTTTTCCTAAGACGCCAGCGCTGCGAAAGCATTTTTGCGACCATCTCCTTTGTGGTGGTTTTGCCATTACTCCCCGTCACCGCAATGACCGGAATGTCAAAACGCTTTCGGTGAAAGGTCGCAAGGTCCTGATACGCTCTCAACGAATCTTTGACCTTGACAACTAAGGGTTCGGAGAGGGTGGACCGGCGCGCAGAGATTGTTTTCCCGACCTTCACATTGTGCGGAAGAGCTTCAAGAATGACCCCCCTCGACCCACAAGTTACGACCTCCTCAATAAACTGATGCCCATCAAACCGTGCGCCTTTCAATGCGACAAACAAATCACCTTTGCGCACCCTTCGGGAATCAGTACAAATCCGTCGGATCCGACAACCCGTCGTGCCTCTCAGTACTGTTCCCCCCGTTGCAGCCAGCACTTCCTCTCCTGTAAACATCGACATCGTCGTGGAACCTATCGCCTCCGACTGTTCGGCAAGCCCGCCAACAGTTCACGAGCCGCTTTTCGATCATCAAAATGGTGCCGCGTCTCGCCAATGACTTGATAATCTTCATGCCCTTTTCCGGCGATCAACACCATGTCGCCTGGCCGAGCTTCAAGAAGCGCCGCCCGAATGGCCGCTCGACGATCAGGGATGATGTGCGACACTCCGCGTTCTGACGCCGAAAGACTCAGCACCCCTTGTTCAATATCGCGCAGAATCGCCTCAGGATCTTCGGTACGAGGGTTATCCGAGGTCAGAAAGACTGCGTCACTGTGTTGTGCAGCCACCCGCCCCATTTTCGGTCGCTTCCCAGGATCACGATCCCCCCCGCAACCAAAAACCGTAAGAATCCGCTCTCGTCGAAGTTCATGTGCGGCGGCCAAGAGTTGGACCAACGCATCTTCTGTATGGGCATAATCCACAATCACCGAAAAGTCTTGTCCTGCCTCCACGCGCTCAAACCGCCCTGGCACCGGTTGACAGCCCCGGATACCCTGCCGAACGGCATCCAGAGACATTCCGCGCGCGAGACCGACGCCTATGCTCGCCAAGAGGTTCGACACATTGTGTTTCCCGACCAAGGGACTCTGGATAGCCAATGAACCATGTGGGGTATGGGCGGTAAACCGGGTGCCATCCAGAGAGAGCGCAATGTCCGTCGCGTGAATGTCCGCGCGCTGGAGAAGGGAATAGGTCCATACCGGCACCGAGGTCTCGGCTTTCAATCGGACACCCCATGCATCGTCGACATTGATGATCGCTCGTTTGGGTTGTGCTTTGGATGTTGGGACAGCAAACTCTTGAAAGAGGCGTAATTTCGCGTGATAGTAGGACTCCATCGTGTCGTGGAAATCCAAATGGTCTTGGGTCAAATTCGTAAAGACCACAATGTCAAATTCACAGCCTTCGACCCGGTCCAACGCGAGGGCGTGCGAGGAGACTTCCAAGACCGCTGCCTCCATCTCCGCCTCCGCCATACGATGCAAGAACGCCTGCAGAGGAATGGCGCCCGGCGTCGTGTGACTGGCCGCCTGATACTCGGCACCAACGCGGTATCCCACCGTGCCCATGAGGCCCGTTCGGTAGCCGCCATATTCCAGGACAGCCTGGCTCATATGCGCCACCGTGGTTTTCCCATTAGTCCCCGTGACTCCCACCATGGTTAAGGCCTGCGAGGGGTTCTGAAAAAACCGCGCGGCTAACTGACCGAGGGCCTTCCTTGAATCTCTGACCTCAACCCAAGCCGGTCTGGCTTTTTTCTTGACGTAGGACGGAGCCTGAAATGGAGCTTGAACCAGAACACCCCCTACCTGTTGCCGACATACCTGGGCGACAAAAGAATGCCCATCGACCTGCTGCCCTTTGACAGCCACAAACAACCTCCCTTCGACAACTTCCCGCGAATCATCCGTAATGCCGGACAGTTCCACATCAAGGTTGCCCGTCGTGCTGACGATTTCCAGAGGCAGCAGTAATTTCGCTAACGTCATTCCCTGTTTGGCTGAGACCCGTCGAAGTCAGCCCCCCCCCGATTGTCAACGTCGAGTGCAAGCCTTGAACCTGACGCTGCCATTCAGGCTTCTTTGCCAGGAGCCACGTTTAAATATCGGAGCGCCTGTTCCGCCACCTGCCGAAACACCGGAGCCGCGACCACCCCTCCCCAAGCTGGGGCTTGCGGTTCATCAATCATCACCAATATGGTTAATTGCGGATTCTCTGCCGGGACAAATCCAACAAACGATCCCACTGATTTGGTGGATGAATACGTGCCTATTGCAGGATCAAACTTCTGAGCCGTTCCAGTCTTACCCGCCACCCGATAGCCCGGTATAGCCGCGCGCATTCCCGTCCCTCGTTCCACCACATTGACCAAGAGATCCGTGAGGGTTTGTGCCGTCTCGGCACTAATGGGACGGCGACGAATATGAGGAGTGTACTCCCTGACGCTTCTTCCCTGGTGGTCGAAAATTTCCCGTACCAGAAACGGCCTCATGAGCCATCCTTGGTTGGCAACAGCCGACATGGCCGTCACAAGCTGCAACGGCGTGACCGCAATTTCCTGCCCTATAGCCAAAGAGGGGAGGCTGCGTTGACTCCATTGATCCGGTCTTTTCAAGATGCCAATCGATTCCCCAGGAAGATCGATGCCCGTTCTTTCGCCAAAGCCGAATGCCTGCAAAAACCGATAGACCGGTTCCTTGCCCAACGCCACCGCCGTTTTGACGAAGACCACATTACTGGATTGTTGCATGGCTTCACGAAACGTCACCCATCCGGCTTTTTCGTGGTCATGAATAACGGTGTCGCTAATCGGCACCTCGCCATCCCCAGCATAAATACGGGTATCGGGGCGCACAGAATTCAATTCCAAGGCAGCAGCGGCCAGCACCACTTTGAGGGTCGATCCTGGCTCGTAGGGATCGGTCACGGCCCGATTTCTCCACTGCTCGGGTGACGCCTGTTGGATATGATTCGGGTCAAACGTGGGGTGAAGGGCCCAAGCCAACATCTCGCCAGTTTTGGGATCCATGACAAGAATGGCCCCACCTTGTGCCTTGGTGTCCTGTACGACCTGTTCCAGGGCTTGCTCCGCGATATATTGAATGACTTCATCGATGGTCAGAGAGATGGCATCTCCGGAAAGGGGCTGAGACTTTCGCCGGCCTTCGGGAATGATGCCTCGACCCAGCGCATCTCGATGCAACACCACCTGACGCACCTGGCCCCGAAGGTGTTCGTCATATCCATTTTCGAGCCCCTCAAGGCCCTGACTGTCGATTCCCGCAAATCCAAGGACGTGCGCTAACAATGTCCCCTTGGGATAAAATCGACGTGCCTCAATGAGGGTGTCAACCCCAGAGAGAGCAAGGTCATTCACACGTTCGACAAGGGAGTCATCAATTTTCCGTTTAATCCAAACAAATTCTCGTTTGGCCCGTAATCGCTTTTCCAAAGATCCTCGAGGAATATCCAGCACCTGTGCGAGTTGGCGAGCGACGAGTGTCGGGCTGTCAATGGAAGATGGAGTGGCATACACTGACGGCACATCCAGATTTAACGCCAACGGTTCCCCTTGTCGATCGAAAATGGCACCGCGGCTCGCATCAAGGGTGATCGTCTTCTCATGCTGACGGCGAGCTTTTTTCGTCATCATTTCTGCTTGAAGCACCTGAAGATCAAAAAAACGAAAGAGGAGAATGGTGAATCCAACGAGAAAACACAGGCCCAGTAAGGCTCGTCGTCCGCCCCCCTCCTTCTCTAAATTGAATTCCTGCTTCATGAATGACCGATTCATTGTCAATATCCTGTTTGCTGGGCTAAACGAAGCGGAGGAGCAAGACCGTCGCCTGGCCTCCCGTTCTCCGTACCGCTCGGAACCAGGACCACCTGCCTCGGGCGTGGAAGTTTCATCCCCAGCTTCTTGTTGGCCTCTGAGGCAATGCGGTCAGATGCCGTTAACCGAGAGAATCGGATCTGTAACCGGTCATGCTCCCGCGCTAATGCCGCTTTCTGTTTCAATAAGGCGTCTAACTCATATCCCACTCGTACGACATCGACTTTTTCCCACACATACAAGAGGAGCACCCCACTCAAGCTCACCGTCAGCAACAGCGAGAGAAATAATTTCATGCATGGCCCTTTCCGACTTGCGTGTCTTTACCCCCCGGCTTTCGTGCCATGACTCGCAACTTCGCACTGCGTGCACGGGGATTGGTTCGACGTTCCTCCTCGGAAGGGGAAACGGGTTTCTTCGTCAAAACATCCCATTGGTCCGGAGCCTCCTGGGCCAGACGCCGAAACGCCTGTTTCACTAAACGATCTTCCAGGGAGTGAAAAGCAATGACACACAGACGTCCTTCGGGGGCCAAGACACCAATGACCTTGTCGAGCCCGGTTTTCAACGCACCTAATTCGTTATTGACCGCTAGACGAAACGCCTGAAAGGTCCGCGTCGCAGGATGAAGTCGCCCGTAACGATAAGACCGGGGCACGGATTGTTGAATCAGCCGAGATAAGTCCATTGTGGTCCGAAGGGGGGCTCGGCGGCGAGCATCCACGATGGCCCGTGCAATTCGTCGTGAATATCGTTCGTCCCCTAACGCATAAATCATATCGGCAAGTTGCGTTTCAGGCAGCGTATTGACAAGGTCTTCCACTGATTGACCACGAGTAGGATTCATGCGCATATCCAAGGGCCCATCATGCTGAAAACTCAACCCTCGCTCGGGCTGATCCAATTGAGCCGAAGACACCCCTAAATCGAATAGAATGCCGTCCACGCGTTCTCTGTTGGCCAAGCTCATCACCGACTGCACCTCTTGAAAGTTTTCGCAAAACAGGTGGATCCTGGACTGGTAGGCTTGAAGCCTTGTCTGTGTATAAGCAATCGCCTGAGGATCCTGGTCAATCCCAATGAGAATGCCATCGGGCTCGCTTGCCTTCAGAATATGCTCGGCCATCCCACCTAAGCCTATCGTACAATCCAGGTAACATCCTTGTGCGCGTGGCCGTAACCAAGCCACGACCTCCTCTAATAAAACCGGAACATGAATCGAATGATCCAACGATCCCCACATGCCTCCCACTTATTACCACTTTATTCCATTTAATGGGCGAATATACTCATATTCAGAATTTTGTCAAGGGAATTCAAACACTTATTGCTATCGGCAAGCCAAGACGTGGGGAGCGCTTTCTACACAAAAAATTTACACGGATGTAGGTTGTGGAAGGGGCCTGGAAAATGTAGAGCCGCCTCCCGGTTCACAGCCCGGGACAGGCCTCATATGGCTAGGGGTACAGTCGAGAGAGCATACGCGGAAAGGGGATGGTTTCACGAACGTGGGCAATACCACAAATCCAGGCCACGGCTCGCTCAATCCCCATTCCAAAACCAGCATGGGGAACCGATCCATATCGGCGCAGGTCCAAATACCACCGGAAGGCATCTGCAGCAAGTTGATGGTCCTGCAATCGTGCGGCTAATGTCTCGTAATCATGAATGCGTTGCCCCCCCCCGATGATTTCGCCGTATCCTTCTGGAGCCAACACGTCCATGCACAGCGCTCTGGCAGGATTTTCAGGGTCGGGTTGCATATAAAAGGCCTTGACCGTCGCGGGATACCGATGCACCAGAATGGGTTTCTCAAATTGATTGGACAAGACGGTTTCATCATCCGCCCCAAAATCATCTCCTTCTTGTAGCGACGACCCCAGGCGCTGCAGACGCAGAATCGCTTCATCATAGGTGAGTCGCGGAAAAGGTGGAACAATCGCTTCCAATTTGGAAATATCTCGTTCCAACACCTGTAATTCGTTCCGACATTTTTCTAAGACCCGTTCTACTACCCTCACCACAAACGCCTCGGCGACGTCCATCACATCGGGCAATTCCGCAAACGCCATTTCAGGCTCCACCATCCAAAATTCCATCAAGTGCCGACGAGTTTTGGATTGCTCCGCCCGAAACGCCGGGCCAAAGCAATACACTTTTCCAAAGGCTGCGGCAGCCGCTTCTCCATACAACTGTGCGCTTTGAGTCAGGTAGGCTGTTTCCTCAAAATATTGCGTTTGAAAGAGGGTGGTCGTGCCTTCGCACGCGTTTGGCGTAAAAATGGGGGCATCAATCAAGACAAACTCCCGTTCGTCGAAAAAGTCTCGACAGGCCTTAATCAGTGCATGCCGAATTTTCAGGATGGCCTGTTGCCGTGTTGAACGAAGCCAGAGATGGCGGTGGTCCATCAAAAACCCAACGCCATGCTCTTTGGGTTGAACGGGAAAAGACTCGGCGATGTGAAGAATTTCGAAGGCGGTCACTTCTATTTCATACCCACCCGGAGCCCGTGCCTCCGCACGAGGAACTCCAGTGACTGCCAAAGAGGATTCTTGAGTGAATTGATTCGCGAGGCCGAATTGTTCCTCCCCTAATGTCGCTTTGCTCAAAATGGCCTGTATATCCCCCGACCCATCCCGAAGTGTGAGAAACTGCAGTTTGCCGCTTGATCGATGATGCCGTACCCACCCTTGGAGGCGAACCTCCTGCCCAACCATTTCAGCAATATGAGAGATAGAGACGATTGGGGGAACACTCATACCAACAGGTACGCCTTCATCAAGAAATTGAAAAACACGATACCCTCTGCGAAAACGCCACTCTTACAAGGAGAGCAAGTTGAGAGCATACCCCTGCGATTGGCACCATGTCCCGCGAACGTGAATTGACATCAGCGCCCTGCCAAGACTATCATCTTTTCTTAAAGGAGGTCCGCACATGAGTGACACCATGACAGTTCAAGAACTAAAAGATCGTATGGATAAAGGGGACAAGGTGTTTTTATTGGATGTTCGAGAACCGCATGAATTTTCTATGGCCAGAATCGAAGGGGCAACATTAATTCCATTGGGCACTTTGCCCCAATCGCTCAATCAGCTAGACCCGACTGATGAAATCGTGGCCTTGTGTCATAAAGGCATGCGAAGTGCCGATGCCGTGGGATTTCTCCTCCAGCAAGGATTTTCCAATGTCAAAAACCTGATCGGGGGCATTGACGCCTGGTCTGTCCAAATTGACCAATCGATTCCGCGCTATTGACCATCAGTGAAGCGCCGATGGGAAGCGTTGCGCGCTTCACGATTTGCTAAGACTTCTGCTGCTGAAAAAATGTCACCGTTTCATTTAATCCTTCCGAGAGGAACACGTTCGGTGCCCACTCTGTCTCTTTCTCCAGTTTACTCGCATCGAGCACGCTCCGCATTTGTTCGCCTTTTTTCGCGGGGCCGTGAATTGCGTGACACGTTGAGTTTGTCATTTTTTTTAGCTGGGTGAACATCTCATTCACAGATGTTTCTACGCCGGTTCCAACATTGAAAATTCCCTCTACGTGTGGGGCGAATACCGCCCGCACCGCTTCCACCACGTCTCCAACGTAAACATAATCCCGCGTCTGGAACCCAGTGCCGTTAATCCTGGCTTGTTCACCTGTAAGCAGGTTTTGCGTGAAAATCGCGACGACGCCGGCTTCGCCGGCTGAATTTTGTCTCGGGCCATAAACATTGGCGAACCGGAGGGCCACGGACTTCAGCCCGGCAACGTGGCGATAGTACTCGAGATAGTATTCGCAGGTTAATTTACTGATCCCATAGGGGGACAGGGGTCGAGTGGGATGAGATTCTGAAGCCGGAAACGTCTCTTGTTCGCCATACACCGCGCCGCCGGAAGAGGCAAAAAGAATTTTTCTGGCGCCGTATCGAACGGCCAACTCTAAGAGCCTAAGGGTTCCCAGAATGTTCACGTCCGCATCGAATACAGGATCCTCCGTAGACTTCCGGACATTCATTTGAGCGGCCATATGGACGATCATCGCAGGATGTTCTTTTTTAAACACCTGTTCCACTCGTCTACTGCACACATCCAATTTGTAGAAGACAGCTTCGCGGTGAACTTGCTTTCGTTTCCCGGTGGAGAGATTATCAATCACGGAGACGCGATGACACTCTTGGACGAACTGGTCTACGATATGAGACCCGATAAAGCCTGCACCGCCCGTTACTAAAATATTCATACCCCCTCCTTAGGTCGTGGACATGAGTTCACTGAAGCCGACACGGTCCATCGCAGACCCAAAAGAATTTCACGATTCCCCTTTTTCCCTTGCACGGGGGAATCGAAAAGCCCGAGGCAATCAAATCCCAACTGTTGAGCCATGCCTTGGATACGCTGCGCCACCTCCTGGCGGATCTCATCATCCCGAACCACGCCGCCTCGCCCCACCTGCTTAATGCCAGCTTCAAATTGTGGCTTGACAAGGGCAACGGCCGTCGCCTCAGGAGCCAGAAATTTGATCACACAGGGCAAAACCAAACGCAGCGAAATGAAGGAGACATCAATGACGGCTAGTTGGATGGGCTCAGGAATGGCCGCGGGATCGAGATGCCGAATATTACATCGTTCAAGGACGACGACTCGCTGATCATTTCTGAGGCTCCAGTCCAATTGCCCATATCCCACATCCACAGCATAGACCCGACGGGCCCCGTGCTGGAGGAGACAATCCGTAAACCCGCCTGTCGACGCACCAACATCCAAGGCCATACGGTCCGAAACGTGGAGGGAAAAGGCGTCTAACGCTGCCGAGAGTTTTGCTCCTCCCCGACTCACAAAAGGGCTCGCCTGCCCTTCCACTTCAATGGAAACCTGCCCTGAAACAAGTGTCGCCCGTTTTTCCACGCGCATCCCATCGACTTTGACTGATCCAGCCAATATCATCCGATGAGCCTGTTCCCGGCTGCCGGCCAACTGACGCCTGACCAGCACTTCGTCAAGTCGCTGTTTGGGAATTTTTTGATGGTGCGTCATCAATTCAGGGATGACGTCTCTGGCCGGTCGGCGTGTCGGGAAAGGCCGTTTACTTTTACAAGGCTACAGGCTGACAGGTTGGCGTTCAGCTTCGTCCTCCTTCTTCCTCGACGGAATAGGCTTCTACTCGCTTTTTCCCATCTTTATCTTGCACCATAATTTCCACTTTCCGTTCCGCATCATCCAGCATCTTGAGACAGGTTTTAGAGAGCTTGATCCCCTCTTCAAACATCTTCAAGGAATCATTCAGGGGGAGATCCCCTCTTTCTAGCTCGGTGACTATTGTCTCAAGCCGGGCTAAGGCATCTTCAAATTTTAAGGCTGCCATACTTTACTTACCTACGGACATCGACGTGAGATCAATCTGGCTGCCAAAGTCCTTGTCTCTGTGACCATCGCATGGTGCGTCTTTTGTGGTTTTGACAACCTTTCGCTTTCACAGAAAATTGGCGTCCTGCACACCATACGGAATGCAACAACGCGGTGAATCGCATTATACGCGGCGTTCCTGGGGCGTCAAGACTGTCGGTCTATTTGCTCAATAAGACAAGCCAGCCTCCCTGTAGCCAGCCGAGCCCGAATCCGGTCGCCGACTTGGACTGATTGAGCGTCCTTCACAATCTCTCCCCGAGGACTGGTCTCAAGAATGCTATACCCGCGAGACAAAATCGCGAGAGGGCTTAAGGTGTCAAGGGTGCTCGCCACGTTTCGTAATTGATGTTTCTTTTCCGTGAGCACCCACGGCATGGCTCTAGCGAGTCGTCGAAGCATCTGAGGCAGCATCAGGCTTCCCCGTTGCCACGATTGCCCCTGCCCGACTCTTTCCAGACCGGTGACTAACGAGGTCAGTCTCGGCCGCACCTCGGAAAGCATGGCTCGTATGCCTCTCCCAAGACGGAAACTGAGTTCATCAATCCGTTGCACGTGACGTTGGAGGATTTGCGAAGGAACGGGAAGAACGTGAGCGGCCAACTCAACCTGATTCCGGTGAAACAGAAGTCTGCCGCGCAGGGCTTGGGCCAGTCTCGTGTTTTTTTCTTGGATACCGCCTATCACGTCAACAAGAACAGGAGAGAGAGATTCTGCCGCTGCCGAGGGAGTAGGGGCTCGATAATCCGCGGCAAAATCGGACAAGGTGACATCGATTTCATGGCCCACCGCTGAAATAACCGGAATGCGGGAGTCCGCAATGGCACGGACGACGACCTCTTCATTAAAGCTCCATAAATCTTCCCAGGAGCCTCCACCTCTCCCCACAATGAGGACATCAAGATCATCTTGTTGATTGGCCAGTCGAAGGGCCTCCGTAATTTGTTGCGCAGCCCCAGGCCCCTGCACCGCCACAGGAAACAGTCGCAGGCGGATCACCGGGCACCGCCGGTGGACAACCGTCACAATATCGTGCAGCGCGGCTCCCGTGCTGGACGTGATCACGCCAACATGGCGAGGAAAAAATGGAAGGGGGCGCTTGCGCACAGGATCAAACAGCCCTTCTTGATCGAGCCGTTTCTTGAGTTGTTCAAAGGCAATCTGCAGCGCACCGATTCCTTTGGGGTCGAGAGACTCTAGAAGGATCTGGTATTCACCTCTCGGTTCATAGACGCTGACGCAGCCCTTCGCCAACACCGTGAGACCGTTTTCTACATTAAACGGGAGCAACGCAGCCATACGACGAAAGAGGACCGCTCGTATTTGGCTGTCTTGATCGTTCAGGGAAAAATAGATGTGCCCAGCGGAGGACATGCGAAGATTGGAAATTTCTCCTTCGACCCAGACCTCCGGAAAAGCGGGTTCAAGGGTCGCACGAATGCTCGTCGTCAGTTGGGTGACCGTATAAATCGGTGGAACGACAGACACGAGTCAGGAACGTAGAGTTATTCGATTTCTCGAACGCGTTGAATGCTAGTGGCTTTTCCGGTTGCGGGATCGAATTCAATCACGGTGGCACCCAGAACCGCCGGGCCGGAGGCGACTTCAAACCGTCTGGGCATCTGCGTAAGAAATTTATCGATCACCAGTTCTTTTTTAACTCCAATCACGGAATTGACAGGACCGGTCATCCCAATATCCGTCAAATAGGCAGTCCCTTGGGGAAGGATCTGCTCATCCGCGGTTTGGACATGCGTATGCGTGCCCACGACAGCCGTCACCCGGCCGTCTAAAAAATGCCCCATGGCCATCTTCTCCGACGTCGTTTCTGCATGCACATCCACAATAATGCAGGGGGTCTGCGATCGCAGTTTTTCGACTTCGCGTTTGACCACTTGAAAGGGACAATCAAGCGCCGGCATAAACGCTCGCCCCATGACCTGGATCAGACCAACTTTCTCGCCATTCGGCCGATCAATGACGAATGATCCTTGCCCGGGAGTCCCGTCGGGATAATTAGCCGGGCGCAAGATTCTAGGGTCTTTGCGAATATAGTCCACCATTTCTTTTTTATCCCAGACATGATTGCCTGTCGTGAGGACCGAAAGCCCCAGGTCAAATAAATCATTGGCCAGGTCAGCCGTAATGCCAAACCCACCGGCCACATTCTCGCCGTTCCCGACCACAATATCGACATGATACTTTTCGCTCACCCGATGGAGGCTATTGGTGATGATACGTCGTCCCGGTTCACCAACAATATCACCGATAAACAACACTACCACAAATTCAATCGCTTCCTGTTGCTGTCTTTTCTATTTGGCGAATTCGACAAATCGACTTTCCCGAATAACCGTCACTTTAATTTGGCCGGGGTACGTCATTTCTTGCTCAATTTTCTTGGATAAGTCACGAGAGAGAAAAAGGGCTTCATTATCGGACAGTTTTTCCTGTCGAACAATCACACGCACTTCTCGCCCAGCCTGAATAGCATAGGCTTTATCCACCCCCTCATAGCTCACAGCCAAGCCTTCCAATTTTTCCAATCGTTTCACATAGGCTTCCAGCGTTTCACGTCGGGCACCAGGCCTGGCAGCGGATAAGGCTTCTGCCGCCGCCACCAACACGGATTCAGGGCACAGAGGTTCAACCTGTTCATGGTGCGCGGCAATGGCATTCACCACTTTTTCCGACTCGCCGTACTTCTTCGCGATTTCGGCGCCTAACATCGCATGGGTGCCTTCTTCTTCATGACTCACCACTTTCCCGATGTCGTGCAACAGCGCACCACGTTTGGCCAATTTAATATCCAAGCCTAATTCCGCGGCCATAATGCCGCATATATACGATGCCTCACGGGCATGATACAAATTGTTTTGTCCGTAGCTGGTTCGGTAGCGTAACCGGCCTAAGAGTTTCACAATCTCTGGATGAAACTCCGAAAGCCCAACCTCGAAGATCACTTTTTCAGCCTCTTCTCGCATCACCTTCTCGATATCGCCTTTGACTTTTTCCACGACCTCTTCAATCCGTGTCGGATGGATTCGACCATCTTGTATCAGCCGTTCAAGCGCGATTTTGGCAATCTCGCGTCGCAAGGGATCGAACCCGGAGACAATCACGGCTTCCGGTGTTTCATCGACGATTAAATCCACGCCCGTAGCCGCTTCCAGAGATCGAATGTTTCGGCCTTCTCGTCCAATGATTCGACCCTTCATCCCATCACTGGCTAGGGCCACCACCGAGATGGTCGCTTCATTGACATAATCACGGGTGATCCGTTGAATCGAGTTGGTCACAATGTGCTGGGCTTCTCGGTCCGCATTTTCCCGAGCTTCATCAAGGATCCGTTTCGTCAGTCCTGTGGCTTCCAAACGAACCTCCCCTTCAATCTTGGCCAACAGTTGCCGCTTGCTTTCCTCCGTGGTCAATCCAGCCACACGCTCCAAGGCCTCCCGATGTTCTCGTATCGTTTGCTCACAGAACAATTCTTGCTTCCCCAACGAGACTTCTCGATCCGAGACGGCCTGCTCTCTCTTGCGAAATTCCTCCTCGCGACGCTCAAAATTCGTGACTTTTCTTTCCAACCCTTCTTCACGTTGCTTCATTCGTTTTTCCAGCCACTGCAGCTCACCACGTTTTTCTTTTTCCGTCTTTTCTATTTGAGCTTTGGCTTGGAACAGCAGATCCTTCGCTTCAATTTTCGCTTCCTTAATCGTATGCTCGGCTTCGCGTTCCGCTGATTGGGTGAACTGACGAAGCTGGTCTTCGGCTTTACGGCGTTGCGTGGTGAAGCGCCTCCGTTGAATCACTCCACTCAATACAAACCCCGCACCAAGGCCCATACCGCCAACGACCACCATGATGATGATATCTGTAAAAATGGTTATCACCCCCTTCTCTATTCGCTCATACAAAGGTGCTCACAGAAGCCTTTGTCATCGTTGACTCTTTTGTGTTGCCATGGCGCCAACAGCGTTTTACAACAAATCTGGTAAGACCATTCCTCGAAGGTGGACTCGTGCTGAAGGAAACGAGGAGAAAGCTTGGGAAAAAGGTCAGGGAATGAAACGACGCGAGAGCGAAGAACGGCTCTACGAGATGCCAAGGTGTGTGAAAAATATCGCAAAAGGCAGCAATCTGCTGACACCTAAATTTCTACATTGAAATTCTATCCGCCATTAGCTTGAATCCATTACCAGGCAAGCTCGTGACTCTCTCACAAACTATGTCCATGGATGCCTCTTGCTACCTCAGAAGACCTCTTAAGCCAAGCAGGCAAGCCATCCCTCAACTACAAACCTCATTGCGATTGCGTGTCAGTTACTCGCACCCTCAATTTTATAAAACTCGATTCATTCCATGTCCTGCACTATTACTCACTCGTTGTTCCTGAGCAAAGAGTTTATCCCTCTCTCAAAGGTTAGAATTTCTTAATCACGTGTCTATCTTCAGAACGTTATCAGAGAGTTGCGCTTCATGCAAGAAAATAGCCCTATAAGGTGCTATTTGCCTCAAAATGGGAGTCAATGCACTCCAGCAACACCTCGGCTCGACGCTCAAGTTCGGCCTCTCCAGCCTGCCGACGGCGTTCTTGCCGAAACAGTTGATCCGCAATATTCATCGCGGCCAGAATAGCAATTTTTGTGGGCGTGGAGATCGTCACCCCTTGTGCAATGGTATGCATTTGTCCTTCAACGTATCGGGCAAGTTCCTGGACATAGCCTTCATCTTCAACAGGCTGCAAGGCCAATCTCTGTCCATAGACGTTAACTTCAATGCTCTTGGTCATGGACAATTCCCTGTAGGTCAGTCTCTGAAGATTCCAGGCTATCCAGCTGTCCCAGCACCTTTTCAATTCGCACCTTAATCGTCGTTCGTTCTTCTTCCCACTCGCGTGAAAAGGCTTCTTGCTTCACCAGTTCCTCTTGAACCAAGTGTAATTGTTGCTGAAGGGATCCATTGGCCTGCCTTAATTTTTGGACCAACTCCACTAATCCCCGCACTCGGACCTCTAATGTTTCCATTTTTTCAAGACTCATAGGACAAACTCCTTACTTACAATCAGAAAGATACAGTTAAAATAAAATCTTTAGCAGGTCTTGTCAAGAGGAAGAACACTACAGGTTGTGGAATGAAGGGAGTGATATATACGATAACTTGTAATAACCCGTTTCACATACCGACGGGTTTCCCTATAGGAAATCAGTTCGACAAATTCATCCGGCTCTCGATCACCAAACTTGGCAATCCAACGTTTCACGGCATGGGGACCGGCATTATACGCTGCTACGGCTTGAATGAGATTTCCCTTATATTCACGTAACAATTCACCAACATAATGAACCCCTAGCCGAACATTCAAATCTCCTTCCAACAAATCCTCCCGATCGACGGATCCGACGCCTAAGCGGCGGGCGACGCGGGTCGCTGTCTTCGGCATTAATTGCATCAGTCCCATAGCGCCGACGGGTGACAAGGCCTTGGCATTATACAAACTTTCTTCACGGATAATCCCCGCAACCAAGAAGGGATCCACATGCGGGTCGGCATATTGCCGGATCTTTGTTAAATATCCCGTTGGATACGCCATACGCCATAACGGAGAATCGGAGGGAATCCGGCGACGCTCCAGGGGTTCCCGAAAGTACCGGTTGGCTATCAATATCGCTGATTCATAATCTCCAACTTCCATCATCTGCAGCGCGACAGCATAGAGGATTTCCGGCTGATTACGATAGTCTTCCTTGACCCATAACAATTCTTCTGCTGCTTCCTGGCGGAGACCCAGCGTCAACAGTTCCCCTGCTTTTTGGAAATGCGTATTGGTTTGGAGTGCAGACGATGCGGAAACGTTTAGCGCCGGGTTCGGCTGGTTTTCACGTTGACCGCGTCCCGCGCGGAGTGGACGCTGCAGACGAGACTGAGATAATTGCCCATAATAGGTCATGGGCCACTCCGTAGAGATCTGCAGATACAACGTTTGGGCCTCATCGTCTCGTCCCATCCGTTCAAGCGCCCGCGCTTTCCAATATCGAGCCCGATTTTGCCAACTCAGATCGGGAGCAGTAGCCGCAAGAGAGTGAAAGGATTCAACCGAGTTTTCCCACGCGCCTTGTTGATAATGCAGCCATCCCAAACGCCACAAGGCATCCATTTTGATTGCAGGAAGATCAGCGACACGATAGGCGTCCTCATAGGCCGTGATAGCTTGCTGAAGCATGTTCTCCCCTTCAGCCCATACGCCACTCAGCCACCGGATCCGGCCCCGTTCATTCACACTTAAGCCGTGAGGGAGCGAATCGCGAAACTTCAGAAGAAGCCGACCTTGATCTTGTCGTAAGTACACCTTGGCCAACCACACTGTGGCTTTGCCGGCATACGCGGAAGAGGTCGCGACCAGTTGGCGAAAACTTTGCGCGGCCTGGGGATACTGTTTCAACCGCACATGGGCCATCCCCAACCGAAAGAGCCCCTGCTCATAACTTGGGCTACGCGGTCGACCAGCCAAAAATTTCTGCAAATCCTGAATGGCGGCTTCAAAGCGCGCCAATTCATACAACACGTGGCCGCGTTGATAATAATCTTCTAACGAAGGTTTCCACTGTAGCACCGTCGGCTGACCTGACTGCACGATTTGCTTGACAACTTGAGCTTCGGGAGATTCTGGATAGTTCCGCCAAATTTCGCGTAGCGCTTGTTTCGCCTGGGTCACCTGTTGCAATCGCGCAGCACAATCGGCAAGAACAGAGAAGGCTCGGGGAGCATACGGAGAATCCCGATCACGGGAAGTGGCATGGCGCAGGTGAGCAATGGCACGCTGACATTGCCCGTTCTCAAACCGGGCGAATCCCGCTTCATACGACGTTTCGTTTCTCAAGGCGGAAGGGGCGGACAGATCCAGTGCCGCTTCAAGCATCAGTGCAGATTCATGGGATGAACCCATACGCCCCAATGCTTGACCGAGCTTCAATAACACATAGTCTTCAAGGAGTGGAAAATCCTTGCGTGCCGCACGTAGATAGTCAAGGGCCCGGGCCGGATCATGTTCGAGAAGAGCCCATCCTATCCTGAATCCTGCGCGCCGGGCCAGTACGGTTCCTGGCTGCGCCTCTTGCACGCAGAGAAAATGTTCGACCTGCAGAAGCACTTGATCGGGATGCGTGTCGGAAAAAGACTCGGCAGTTCGAAAACCTTCTTCTGCCGATTCACAGACGATGTCCCGAGCATCGGACTGGGGCAATAAAGAGACACTCGTCAAGAGAAAAATGACGAGGAGGCTTCCACTACGGACCCATGAACGAGATGGCATCACTGCCGACCAATATTTCTGTTCACGCCACTCCATTCAAAGAACAATACCCAGCCTCGCAATCCCAGGCAACGCGAAAATCGTCCTCTCGTTCTTGCAGGCCCGCACCTTACTTCACGGCACCCTCTTTTCCCTCTTATGTAGTTGCGTAGTTGCGGGCTCTCATTCGACCCCCTCTGGACCGCATGAAATGCAACCGCTACAAATACAGCGAGACGATTGTCACTCCACCGAGCTCGGCTCGGAGGCAGGCTGTATGTTCAGAAGCATGACACGATTATCCGAGTCAACTGACCAGTGGATCACCACTGGATTGAGAAAACTGAACAGCGCAGAAGGCTGGACATTGAAAGATGAAAAATGGGGTGAGTGACGGGAATTGAACCCGCGACCTCCGGATCCACAATCCGGCGCTCTAACCAACTGAGCTACACCCACCACCCAACGAATCGTGACAAAGACCGTTTCATGAACGTAGCCAGATCTTACTGAAAAGACCAGACGCGACGCAAGACAAACGCGGTGGGCCTGCTTGAATGGCGTGGTGAGGCGTCGTGGGACGAGCATGATCATCCACCTCCTTGCCGGGCAGGCCGTACTCCAGACATCATAATTAAAAACAGAGAGTCGATTGCGGATCGAATGGCCATGAGCTCCTTTCCCGAGGCAATGCCCCATCACACCCTACGTCGGTAGCCACTCGTGCAAGAGCTACCACCACTTGTTCAGTGGCCCCGTCGTATCCCCATTTCCGAAAATCCGCACGCTCGACATTCGTCAACACCGTCACCGCCGGAATTTTCATCCCAGGATTGCCTGTCCGTCCCTTCACGAAAGCCGCCAGCGGCTTTTCGCTCGGCATGCACGGTAAGGAAAGATACCTCCATGTCAGCGACCCGCGCGGTGGTCCGTTGCACCGTCTCCGCAACATCCAATACTTTCAAGTCGAGGAATACAGGTTTTCTATACTTCTGCACCATCCGAATAACCGCAGGGCCTTTGCTCACAAAGAGTTCCAACCCAATTTTTATCACCCCAACCGACTCTTGGACGCCATCCAGCATTGCTTCGGCTGCACCGTTGGTACATCCAAGGCAAAACACAAGTCGCTCTTTGGCTTGAATCCCCCTCCTCCTGTGTTTTGACTCATTCTTGTATCTTTTCCATTGACCATTAAGAAGGGGCTATGTTAGTTTTTAAAGTTCAAAGCCTTAATGAAGTAAAAAGGAGTCTTATGCCGGTTGTTCATAAATCAGCTATCAAACGTGCCCGTCAAGCCGAGAAACGTCATGTGCGGAAACACGCGATCTTGCATCGAACCAATACGGCCGTGAAAAAATTTAAAACTGCTCTCCAACAACACGATACACAATCGGCTCACCCCCTTCTCCAGGAAGCCACCTCCGCCCTTCACAAAGCCGTGGCCAAAGGAGCGCTCCATCGGAATACCGCTTCCCGACGTATTTCTCAACTCTCGACTCAGTTCAACGTCCTCAAATCCCACTAACCCAACCTCAAAGTTGTAGCTGCGGGATCTTTTATCCCTCCTTCTTTCTCTATCCGTCGCAGCGCCATCTGATGGTACCTTCTCCAGGCCACATGAGATTTGGCCCTACATGTTAAGTTCGCAACTGCGTCCGAGACAGCGATTGTGCCGATTGGCACAAGGCAATGATCAATGCATGCAGGATCCGGTGCGGGGAACCTGCAGATCCACCTTTCAGCGCACGATCCGTTCCCGAAAAGGCTTGAAACGCCTCAGGAAAATGCGACAAGGGAATGCGTTTGACCATGGCAAAAAACTCGCCCTGCCGAAAAGGAGGAAGCCCTAGGGGCTTCGCGACCGCGGCCTCACCGACTCCACGACTCAACCCATCTTTGGCTTTCCACAGACGACGGTACTGCCACAGCAACGCCCCAAGCATCCGAAGTGGGGCTTCACCTGACTCTAAGTTTTTCTCCAAAATGAGGAGGGCTTGGGGCGCATTGCCTTGTATGATGGCTCCCGACAGGTCAAACACCGACGCTCCAGGTTCCGCTCCCTGGACAGCAACAACATCATAGGCTTTGACCGTTTCCTTTGTTGAGACATAGAGAGACAACTTCTCCAATTCCCGCCGTACCCTATACAACCCTTCGCTCACCAAGTCTTTGAGTAACCCTGCTGCTTCGGCATCGAGCCGAAGCCCTAAACGCGCGGCCTCCTGACGAACCCACCCCAATCGTTGATTGGGGTACAAGGGCGCACAATTCACCACCACCGACTGTTTCTTCAAGACTTGGACCCATTTCAGCCGACCGTCCAGTTTCCCCGCAGAGACGATCAGGGTTGTTGAATCGGACGGTGCGGAAAAATAGGGAATAAGGGCTTCCCCCTCTCGGGCAGGAAACTTGTCCGCCCATTTCAGAAGAACCACTTGGTGGTTTGAAAAGAAGGGAATTTCTTGGGCACGGGCCAAAACTTCCTGTGCATTCGTTTCGTCGCCATACAGGATATCACAGGAAAAAACATCACGATCGTCAGGGTTGTTCCGTACGTCACCTGCACTCACGCCCTTCGAACGCGAGGAGCCATGGGTTCGAATCATCTCGATGGTTTGATCGCGCAAGCAGTCTTCTTCTCCAAGGGCCACAAACAACCGCTTCTTGTGTAAGGACGGACCGAGTTCGGCAGGTGTGATCACTGTTTCTTCTCCGGAACGCGTGCCTAGGCATGCGACGCAACAAGGGCCGCCGAGCGTCCACGTAGCCCAAGGCTGGTTGAAGAAAAATGAGAAGGGGACGGGGCTTGAGCCTGAGAAAAAATCCCTTGGTCGCTCGCATCCCAGAATGCTGCCGCTAAAATTTGCGCGGCCTCTTGGCCTGCCTGCTCTAATGCCCGGTCTTGCAGGACTCGGTTAAACTGAATTTGATCCTGCCTGGCTTCGAGATCGGGAGCACGATTCACAAAAAACTCTCCGGTGCCTGTGGCCGTTTCCGTCCAGAGCCCCTTGCCAGTCTGTCGATGTGCCACCATGACGCGCACAACCACCTTCACGCGGCGTTCTCGGGTTTGGCCGGCCGAAAACGTGAGTGACGGAATCGTCACCGAGACGATCTCTCCCGTCATGACATAATCGGCTTGCGTATCCTCCGCCACGACTTGCGCCCCGCCGCTGACGGCAAATTCCTGCCGCATGTATCTGGTATACACGAATTCCAAATTGCTCTGGAACGTGCGGTTGAGCA
The DNA here is from genome assembly GCA_963422365.1 of Nitrospirales bacterium. Taxonomy (GTDB): domain Bacteria; phylum Nitrospirota; class Nitrospiria; order Nitrospirales; family UBA8639; genus Bin75. The sequence goes on along the minus strand of OY729426.1, from coordinate 1,187,628 downwards.
GGTCTCGAATGACCAACCGGACCAAAGGTCCCTCCTTTTCACGGTCCGGACCTTCCCCGATTCGTGGGCCGGGTCCTTCCACGGAAAATTGGTAGCCGCATCCTGGGAGAAACACGAGTAACATCAAAACGACAATGAGAGATGAGACGAATCTGTTCATCAAGTGGGGTCCCCCTTTAGACCACAAAATTGACTAACTTATTTTCGACGTAAATCACTTTTCGAGTCGTCGTTCCCTGCAACCATTCCACCAATTTTTTATCGCTTTGCGCGAGCTCGAGAATTTCCTCTTTCTTTGCATCGGCCGGTACCTGAATCTTGCTTCGCAGCTTACCATTAACCTGAAGGGGTATCGTCAATTCCTCGTGCACCACGAAGGCGGGATCAAACGGCGGCCATGCCTGATGCGCAAGACTCGGCGTGTATCCCAACCCTTCCCACAATTCTTCCGCCAAATGTGGAGCAAACGGCGACAGTAACAAGACAAAGGGTTCGGCTGAAGCGCGCGGCAGAGGGCCATCTTTCGTAATATCCCGCACAAAGACCATCAGTTTCGAAATGGCCGTATTAAAACTCATCTCCTCAAGGTCCTGCGTCACGCCCTGAATCGTCCGGGCCGTCAGTCGTGCTTGATTGGGAGTTCCACTCCCCTCGACGGCCAGCACACCCGAACCCTCCTGTTCCTTTTCACCAAGGACAAGACGATAGGCTCGCTGCAGAAACCGCACCACGCCGGGGATGGATTCGGGGGCCCAGGGGGCACCTTTTCCCAACGGCCCCATGAACATTTCATGCAACCGGAGCGCATCGGTCCCATAGTCGGCAATGACCTCATCCGGATTGACCACGTTGCCTCGACTCTTTGACATTTTCTCTGTGACTTCTTCCAACACCAACCCGTCAATCGTCGGATGCAATGGCGTCCCTTCCTCTGACCACCGCACATCTTGTGAAGCCACCCATCGAGCCTTGACTTCCCCTCCCGTCTGTTGGTGAAGCGGGGTGTCATGGTCAAAACGCACTGCCGATGTGGAGTACGACTGCGCCACAAAGGATGGATCATCGGAGAGATTGTCATCAAAATAGCGATAACTATATCCCAGGATCATGCCGGGGTTCAGCAATTTCTGAAAGGGTTCGGGCGTATGCACCAGCCCAAGGTCATACAGCACCTTATGCCAAAACCGTGCATAGAGCAGATGCAAGACGGCATGCTCGGCTCCTCCCACGTACAAGTCGACGGGCATCCAATACCGTTCGGCTTCTTTGGACCACGGCTCTTGGGTATTGCGGGGGTCACAAAAGCGAAGGTAATACCAACAACTTCCGGCCCACTGTGGCATGGTATTGGTATCACGCAGAGCCTTTTGTCGGGTCTCGGGGTCCGTCACCTCGACCCAATCGCGGACGCGAGCCAGGGGTGTTTCAAACTCCCCGCTCGGGCGAAAATTTTCTAACTCGGGAAGCATAACCGGCAACTCTGATTCCGGAATGAGTTTCGTCGTGCCGTCTTCAAAATGCAGCACGGGAAACGGCTCTCCCCAATACCGCTGTCGGCTGAAGAGCCAATCACGCAATTTATAGTACACGGTTCGCTCACCTTTCCCGTGTTGCGCCAGCCAGTCGCACATGCGTAGTTTGGCATCGGAAGAGGCTAATCCGTTTAAAAAATCGGAATTCACGTTTGTGCCGTCACCCGTAAACGCGTCAATGGAAATATCACCTCCAGAGACGACTTCGACCATCGGCAAGTGCATGTGGTTCGCAAAGGCATAATCCCGCGTATCATGAGCCGGAACCGCCATGATCGCTCCGGTTCCGTAGGTCGCCAACACGTAATCCGCAATCCAAATCGGAAGAGGCTTGCCTGTAACCGGATGCACGGCAAACGCTCCGGTGAAAACCCCTGTCTTCTCACCCAGTTCAGCTACACGCGCCCGTTCGCTCCGACGGGACACTTCTTCAACATAGGCCTCCACCGCCGAACGTTGCTCGGGGGTCGTGATGGCCGTCACGAATGCATGATCCGGGGCCAGGACCATATAGGTAGCCCCGAATAGAGTATCGGGACGAGTGGTAAACACCTCAATCGATTGTTGCTCATGCCCCACGACCTCAAAAAAAATTTTGGCGCCTTCCGAACGGCCGACCCACTCCCGCTGCATCCGCTTGATGGATTCAGGCCAATCCACTAATGCCAAGTCATCAATCAACCGATCGGCATAGGCCGTGATGCGCAGCATCCACTGCCGCATGGGCACCCGCACAACCGGATGCCCTCCTCGCTCGCTCTTGCCGTCGATCACTTCTTCGTTGGCCAGTACGGTGCCCAGCGCCGGGCACCAATTCACCGGAACTTCGGCCAGATACGCCAGCCCCTTTTCATAGAGTTGACGAAAGATCCATTGCGTCCACCGCACATACGCGGGGTCCGTGGTATCAATTTCCCGCGACCAGTCGTAATCCATGCCCAAGGCTTGGAATTGCCGTCTGAAATTTTCAATATTCCGTTTGGTGGTTTCTCGCGGGTGAGTTCCGGTTTCAATCGCGTATTGCTCGGCCGGCAGGCCGAAGGCATCCCACCCCATGGGGTGCAGGACGTTAAAGCCACGCATCCGTTTATAGCGAGAGATGATATCCGTCGCGATATAGCCTTTGGGATGGCCCACGTGGAGTCCAGAGCCCGATGGATAAGGGAACATATCAAGAACGTAAAATTTTGGTTTGTCGGGGTCTCTTTCAGAACGAAAGGGCTGATGCTCACGCCAGTAGGCTTGCCATTTCTGTTCAATGGCTTGGTGATCGTAGAGTGTGGACATGGGCCGGATGAACGCGGTTGGGGCACTGTTCGTTTAGGATGAACAAGACAAAAGAAAAATGTACCACAGCACCAGGCAGGCGACAAGAGACTAGCTGCTCGCAACCGGAGCCGTCATCGGCTCTTGGCAGATTGCCGATTTTGTATTATGGTCCACCCCTTGAGTCGAACGGGCGCCATTGCCGCCGCATGACAACCAGACAAGACCTTGCAAATCAGATACTGGAATGACGGCGTCGTCATACCGGGCTTGACCAGGTATCCAGTGAACAATCCGTTCTCATAAGGCCAGGCAGAGGCAACCACCCTATTCAGTGCTGAGATGGTTATGCGGTATTGGTCTTATTTAAGACACCATGTTTAGCAGCAAAATTTGCCAAGGTAGAATAAAGACGGATTGATGCCCCGCATTTTCGATAACATCGAACAGCATCTCCGACCGGCCCTGGCCGAAACCATGAAGGTTTCCGACCGGGCGGACTTCTGCGTGGGATACTTCAACCTGCGCGGCTGGCGATCAATCGACGAACACATCGAAAAATGGGATGGTGGAGACGGTCATGGCTGCCGTCTCCTCGTCGGCATGCCACGGCTACCCCAAGAAGAATTGAGGACTGCAAGAAGTCTTGCGGCACATGAAGAGCCCTTAGACAACCAGACGGCGCTGCGTTTGAAAAACAGGCTGGCCCAGGAATTCCGCGATCAATTGACCATCGGTGCTCCCACCAATGAAGACGAGGCAGGTCTGCGAAGATTGGCGCGGCAAATCAAGAGTCAAAAAGTCGTCGTCAAGCTCTTTCTCAGACATCCGCTGCACGCCAAGCTCTACCTGCTATTCCGCCCTGACCCGATCAATCCCTGCACTGCCTACCTGGGCAGCAGCAATCTCACGCTGTCCGGCCTTTCCCTGCAGGGAGAATTGAACGTCGACGTGCTGGATCATGATGCCTGCCGAAAGCTCGCGGCGTGGTTCAATGATCGCTGGAGCGACCACCGGTGCATCGATATTTCCGACGAATTGGCCCGCATCATCGATGAGAGCTGGGCGCGAGAAGAACTGATCTCGCCGCACCATATCTACATCAAAATCGCGTACCACCTGTCGCAGGAAGCACGGGCCGGCCTGACCGAATTTCGTATCCCGACGGATTTCGGAAACAAGCTCCTCGATTTCCAGACCGCCGCCGTCCGGATCGCGGCGCATCATCTGAACCGGCGGGGCGGCGTCATCATCGGCGACGTGGTCGGACTGGGCAAGACGCTCATGGCAACGGCGCTGGCGCGCGTGTTCGAGGACGATCACGGTCTGGAAACGCTGATCGTTTGTCCGAAAAATCTCGTTCCCATGTGGGAGGACCATCGCGAACAGTACCGCCTGCGGGCGCGGGTGCTGTCGATCAGCCGCGTCATCGGGGAGTTATCCGACATGCGCCGCTACCGGCTCGTCATCATAGACGAAAGCCATAATCTGAGGAACCGCGAAGGGAAGCGGTATCGGGCCATCCGGGAATATATCCAGAAAAATGACAGCAAATGCATCCTGCTGTCGGCGACGCCCTACAACAAGACCTATGCGGATCTTGCCGGCCAACTTCTGCTGTTCGTGCCCGAGGACGAAGATCTGGGGATTCGGCCCAAGCGGCTGTTGCGCGAGATCGGCGAGACCGAGTTCATCCGGCAACATCAGGCTCCTGTTCGTTCCCTGGCCGCGTTTGAGAAATCCGAGCACGCCGACGACTGGCGAGAATTGATGCGCCTGTATCTTGTCCGCCGCACGCGCAGCTTCGTTCAAGATAACTACGCCGCTACGGACTCGGCCAACGGTCGCAAATATCTCACGTTCGAAGACGGTACGCGCTCCTATTTCCCGACGCGGGTCCCGAAGACGCTCCGGTTCGACATCGACGGTCAGTATGCCCGGCTGTTCGCGGACAACATGGTTGACGCCATAAACGGGTTGGAACTCCCGCGTTACGGTCTTGGCAATTACGTCATAGAGTCGCTACCCGCACCGCCCACGCAGGCCGAGGCGAAGATCCTGAAAGACTTGTCGCACGCGGGCAAACGGCTGATGGGCTTCTGCCGCACCAATTTGTTCAAGCGCCTGGAAAGCAGCGGCCATGTCTTCCTGCTGTCGGTCGAGCGGCACGCGCTCAGGAACTTCGTCTTTCTCCACGCCATCGAGCACGGCCTGCCGCTGCCGATCGGGACGCTCGACGCGGGACTGCTGGACGCGGGGTCCTTCGATGAGGACGCGGAAGACGCCGGCGGCAGCGCGTTTGACGACGAAGACGCGGAAAACGCCGAGCAGCCGGCCGCGCCCGTATCCGTACCGCTGCGCACGGAGGAGGATTTCCGCACCCGCGCCGCCGAGGTTTACAAGCTGTACGTCGAAAAATACAAGCGGCGGTTCCGCTGGCTGGGCGCGCATCTTTTCGTTGCGCAACTGCGTAAAGACCTGCAGGCGGATGCCGCTGCCCTACGCGGGCTGCTGATTCGCGGCGGCGGCTGGAAACCCGGAGCCGACGCTAAGCTCGACGCTCTGCAACGGCTGCTCACGGAAAAGCATTCCGGCCAAAAAGCGCTCGTTTTTACTCAGTTCGCGGATACGGCGCGTTACCTGTACGAGCAATTGGCCGCACGCGGCGTGACAAACATGGCCGCCGTCACGGGGGACTCTCCCGATCCCACGGCAATAGCTTGGCGCTTCAGCCCAAAGAGCAACGGCAGAGAGGGGCGCATCCCCACGGACGAGGAACTGCGCGCGCTGATCGCCACAGACGTGCTCAGCGAAGGACAGAATTTGCAGGACTGTGCCGTTGTGGTGAACTACGACCTGCCATGGGCCATCATGCGCCTGATTCAACGGGCTGGCCGTATTGACCGCATCGGCCAACAGGCGCACGACATCCTGTGCTATTCCTTTCTTCCAGCCGAGGGGGTTGAACGTCTGATCCGGCTTCGCGCCTGCGTGCGGACACGCCTCCACGAGAACGCAGAAGTGGTCGGGACCGACGAGGCGTTCTTCGAGGACGAGGCCAAACAGACCGTGCTTGACCTCTATAACGAAAAGGCAGGGATTCTCGACAACGACGACGAGACGGACGTCGACCTGTCCTCATACGCGTATCAGATTTGGCGGAACGCAACTGCGGATAATCCGACGCTCAGGAAGAAGATCGAGGACTTGCCGTCTGTGGTCTATTCCTCAAAAGCCTACCATGAACGACCGGAGCGACCGGCAGGAGCGCTGGTGTACATGCGGACCGCCCAGGGATACGATGCGCTAGCCTGGATTGACCGCGACGGCAAAAGTGTGACCAAGAGCCAGTTCGAGATTTTGCGGGCTGCGGAATGCCCGCCCGACACGCCGGCCTTGCCGCGTCATGAGACCCATCACGATTTGGTAAGCAGAGCTGCGGAGCGCATTGCCGGCGAGGAAAAACAGGTCGGAGGACAGCTCGGTCGCCCCTCTGGGGCGCGGTTTCGTACCTACGAGCAGCTGAAGAGCTATGCCGAAAGCGTCAAGGGCACACTGTTCGACAGTACGCCGCTACGCCGCGCAATTGACGACATCTATCGCTATCCGTTGAGTCAGGCCGCGGTGGATACGCTGAACCGGCAATTGCGTAGCGGCATCTCCGACCAGGCCCTTGCCGGGTTGGTCGTCGCGCTTAGAGATGAAGACCGGCTTTGCATCGTACATGAAGAAGACGAACGTCAGGAACCAAGTATCATCTGCTCAATGGGTTTGATTGGATAGGACGGCAGATGAAATGCCAAGTAATCTTGACAGAAATAGAGTCCGAAACCATCTGGAGAACTTCGACCTCCGCTTGCTGTTCATCGAGGAACTTGGCTGGGACCACGGGGGCACGGACACGGAGGCTACAGTCGCAGGCACGACGTTCGTTCTCGAAGCCATCGCCCACAAGCGCGGCATGGTTGCCTATCAATGCGTTGCAGAGACGGACAAAGCGTTTCCCGCTCATCCCGTCCGCCAGAAGATCGAGAAAGCCGTCGCCAAGTCCGTCCGCGAACACATCATCGTGTACGCCCCGCCCGACCGGAGTACCCACTATTGGCAATGGGTGAAACGCGAGCCCGGCCAGCCCGACAGGCCGCGTCAGCACATCTACCACCTGCAACAATCAGGCGAAGCGCTGATCCAGAAGCTGGAGCAGCTTGTCTTCACGCTGGACGAGGAAGACGATCTCACCATTGTTGACGTGTCTGGCCGGGTACACGAGGCCTTTGATATCGAGAGAGTCACCAAGCGGTTCTACGACCGTTTCAAGAAGGAGCATCACGCCTTTCTGGGATTCATCGAGGGTATCGAGAACGTGGCCGACCGGGAATGGTACGCCTCGCTGATGCTGAACCGGATGATGTTCATCTACTTCATCCAGAAGCGCGGCTTCCTGGACAACAACACGGACTACCTGCACAACCGTCTGAAAAGCGTGCGACAGCAGCGGGGAGACGGCAACTTCCTCAGTTTCTACCGGCTGTTCCTCTTGCGGCTGTTCCACGAGGGGCTGGGACTGCCCGAGACCAAACGCGATCCCGACTTGGCGAAACTGCTGGGCAAGGTGCCGTACCTCAACGGCGGCTTGTTCGAGAAGCACGACCTGGAGCGGAACAACCCGCAGATCGAGATTCCCGATGAAGCGTTTGCGAAGATTTTCGATTTTTTCGACGCCTACCAATGGCATCTCGACGACCGGCCGCTGCGCGGCGACAACGAGATCAACCCCGACATTCTGGGCTGCATCTTCGAGAAGTACATCAACCAGAAGCAGATAGGCGCCTACTACACCAAGGAGGATATCACCGGCTACATCGCCCGCAACACGGTCATCCCGTTCCTGTTCGACCGGGCGAAACAGGCGTATGCCATTGCCTTCAAGCCCGACGGCGGGGTGTGGCGGCTGCTCTCGGACAACCCTGACCGCTATTTTTACGAGGCGGTCCGCCACGGCATCACGTATGACATCCACAAAAAAGAACGGTTGGCGGAAAAATGCGAACTGCCGGCTGAGATAGCCGCCGGTCTGAACGACGTATCCAAACGCAGCAGCTGGAACAAACCCGCTCCGCGCGATTTTGCCCTGCCGACCGAGACATGGCGCGAGCACGTCGCCCGCCGCCGGCGTTACGAGCAAGTCCGCGCCAAACTTACCGCCGGCGAGGTGACGTCAATCAACGACCTCATCACCTACAATCTGGACATTGAGAAATTCGCTCTGGATGTCATCGCCGGCAGCGAAGGGCCGGAGCCGGTGCGTGCCTTCTGGAAGGCGCTCAACGCGGTTTCCGTCCTTGACCCAACGTGCGGCTCAGGGGCGTTCCTGTTCGCGGCGCTCAATATTCTGGAGGCCGCTGTACACGGCCTGTCTGGAAGCCATGCGCGGCTTCCTCGACGACCTGGAGCGTTCGCAGCGCCGCCGCCCGGAGTATCTGAGCGACTTCCGTAAGGCGCTGGCAAACGTGGACAAGCACGCGAGCGAGCGCTACTTCATTCTCAAGTCCATCGTCGTCGACAACCTTTACGGCGTGGACATCATGGAAGAGGCCGTCGAAATCTGTAAGCTGCGACTCTTCTTGAAACTGGTGGCCCAGCTCGAATCCTACGACCAGATCGAGCCGTTGCCGGACATCGACTTCAACATCCGCGCCGGCAACACACTTGTCGGTTTCACGTCGCTGGACGAAGTAAAAAGGGTGCTGCGCGCCGACCTGATAAAGCAATTGTCGCTTCCTCAGATAGAGGAACGCGCCGAAATCGCCGACCGCGCTTTTCGTACATTTCGCGAAATGCAGACCGAGCACGGCATGGATGCCAGCAAGTTTGCCAGCACCAAGGTGGAATTGCGGGAACGACTCAATGACCTGCGCGACGAATTAGATGAGTATTTAGCCGGTGATTACGGCGTCAAAACCGATGACGGAAAGGCATACCAAAAATGGCGGGGCAGCCACCAGCCCTTCCACTGGTTCGTCGAGTTCTACGGCATTATGCACAAGGGCATTATGCACAAGGGCGGCTTCGACGTGGCAATCGGCAACCCGCCGTATGTGGAGTATTCTCAGATCAAATCAATCTATCAATTGAATGGCCTAAAAACCGAGCAGTGTGGAAATATCTACGCTTTTTGTACCGAGCGCGCACTTACGTTGTTACACCCACGGGCTAGATTTAGTTTTATCATTCCCCTCAGCTTGCAAACAACAGCCAGAATGAACACCCTGCAACGGCTTCTTGTTGATGAGAAACGACATACTTATCTAAGCACGTTCGACGTCTATCCCAGCAAGCTGTTCGAGGGCGCAAAACAGAGACTCTGTCTACTGATACTATCCGAACGTATCAATAAATCGAGATTTTGCGCTACGTTCTATAATCGTTGGAAACCGGAAGAAAGAAGCGATTTATTTTCGAACCTTCGTTATCACAAGTCATATCTCGACCAAGATCTTTGTCTGGTTCCCAAACTCGGAGACAGGATTGCCGAGCAGATCCTGCGAAAACTTAGTCGATTTAGTCCGGCATCATATAAACAACGTCCGACTTCTCCCTCATTCTACGTTCATCGTATTCCATATAACTACATTAAAGCGTTTAATTTCATACCTTACTTTTGGAGTGAAGTTGACGGCCAGAAAAAATCTGAGGACTATAAGGCCTATCAGTTGGAACCATCGGAAGCGAATGGTTCTTTGTTAGCCGTGCTCAATTCGAATCTTTTCTTCTGGTGGTGGTATTCGCTGTTCGAAGGATACCACTGCGGTCGTCACGAGATTTTCTCTTTTCCAATTAGCATTGGTGAGATGAAAACCGAGATTTGTAGAAACCTTGAGGTCCTAGCAAATCGACTAATGAACGATTACAAACTGCGATGTAAACAAAAGATCGCAAGTTACAAGACAACAGGCAAGGTCAAGTACGATGAATTTTATCCTCGGAAATCTAAAGGAATCATCGACGAGATCGACCGCGTGTTGGACGAACACTACGGCTTCACCGACGAGGAACTGGATTTCATCGTCAACTACGACATCAAGTACCGCGTAGGATTGAGTAAAACATGACAGCGGAATGCTACGTAACCACGGCACAGTTGTGACTGCTGACCTTTGTCGGCGATCGCCGGACGCAATTGACTATCCATCAGCGTTGCGACGCTGCTCTGATGACGGCTGTCCGTTGACAGTTACGACGAAAGGCGACCTCGGCATCCTCGATACTGCGCCGATTGCCGTTTTCTGTTCCGTTCGCTCTCCCGGCGACACGATTCTCAAGACCTATGATCTCGCACGGGCGCTCCGAGACGTGGATATGACGATCATCGGCGGTTTCCAATCACCGATGGAAAAGGAGTGCCTGAATCTCCTGTTGCGTGGCAGGGCATCCATCGTGGTCTGCCCGGCACTGGGACTCGGCCACATGCGGATTCCAAAAGGCTGGAAGAAGCCCTTAGCCGAAGGCCGCCTGCTGCTCCTCTCCTTTTTCGACGACAACATCCATCGCCCAACCACAGCCATGGCAGCCAGACGCAACGCCTACGTCGCCTCTCTCGCCGACCGCCTCCTCATCACCCACGCCGAAAAAGGCGGCAAGATCGAACAACTCTGCAAGGCCACCCTCACCCACGAAAAACCAGTGTTTACCCTGGACTCTCCGGACAACGCGCACCTCGTAGAGCTTGGCGTTGTGCCGGTTTCGGCTCAAGACCCGTCGCCGTTGATTGTGGACAGAATAGACCGTCCAGTCTTTGCAGCTAACAGGTCGTAGGTTGAATGAGCGGAGTGCAAGTCGATAGCCTCATCTCATCTGTCTCCGGTTGACGCACAGTGGGGCTCTGTAGGCTACGGGGTGAGGCTGACAGCCAGTGATCGGTGTATAAGCAAAAATCGTAAGGAACTATGATGACCACACAATTTCTTGTTGATGCGAACGGGCAAAGGACCGCCGTGTTTTGCCGCTTCAAGACTTCCTGGCCTTGGTCGAGCGTTTGGAAGAGTTGGAAGACCTCCGGATCATCGAAGAGCGAAAAAACGAGCCGAGCATTCCCATTTCCTCCTTGAGGGACCTTCTAGCCTATGTCGAAGCTGACGATTAAACGCAGTGTTTTGAAAGACTTGCGTTCGCTGCCGAAAGATATTCAGAGGCATGCCGCACTCTCGATACTCGAACTGGCTGCGTTGCCTTCTTCGCAAGGAGTTGAAAAGTTGAAGGGATACGAACGGCTGTATCGTATCCGTGTTGGCGACTATCGCATTGTCTATGAAGTCACCGGAGAAGACGTGATAATTGTTGCTGTCAGTCATAGAAAAGACATCAAGCAGATACATCAGGACAGGTCTGCCGTTCTATGCATTTCGCGGTTCAAGCGGAGTGGCTCAAAATCAACATCGGTGGCTTCCGGCATGGCCAACAATTCAACGATGCTTGCTTCCTTCTCCGTGATCTTTTGATGGTCCTCAATGGTCAATAAGACATACGCCGTACCGCCGTGATCAGTGATAAAACCGGCCCCTTCAAAGCGTCCCTCTTGGCTGTACTCACATCTTGATTAAACGCTCTGCTGGTAACGACTGTGATACCCATACGCTGGGCCTCCGTTTCTTCTCGCGAATGTAGGCATATTACGACAATCCTTACTTCACAACACCCTGCCAGAAGGGTCCGGTTGCTCTAAGCTTGACCTTGCTTCTTTGATCAGCCCTATGACCCGACACTTCGGGATTGACACGTCCGTTCTCATCAGGATTTTTAGTTTTTCCGGTACATCAAAGTAATCGCCCACTACCTCTAATACCGTGCATCTATCCACTGGGCATATCTGCCAGGACAAGGATAACCACTCGTGTCCTTGTGTGGATTGAGGAACGTTGTTTGCTGTCCGCGGTTGAAATGTTTTCCGCAAAACGAACACTCATAAACGTAGGTTGGACCGCTGGCGCTTCGCAAGGAGCCTGAGGTTTCACATGCGGCTGTCGGCGCTATGACAACCGGGCCAGTTGGTGTCAGTTCGATCTCAAAACGTGGTGTAAAAATCTTGTCGGTCACTCGAGCCCCCTGAATGCGGTCTACGCGATAGCTCCTGTGTTCATTCCTATCCACGTTGTGAGCATGAAGAATAATGTTACCTTCTTTGGTGCGGCGTAGCGAATACGGTTCGATCAGCCTGGTCGAACTCCGGTAGTCGAGTTCAACGCAAAGCCGGTTGGAAGCAGCGAATCGGGTGATCTCCAGATAGGATCGGACGGCCCTTGAGACCGGCAGACGTAAAGTACGTTCTCTGATAAGCTCTTCGCCGATAGCTCTCTTGTAGGCAGCAGGGATGGCCGGTGCCGCCCCGCCCTCAAGCCACGCAAAGAATTCCAACAACTTATGCCAGAACCACTCGAAAGGCGGCAGAGCGGGGAGTTGATGGGCGAGCATCGTGCCCCAAGCACCCTCTAAATCGGACTTGTGCAACTCAAGTGCGTTGAGAACAGGGAGACCGATGCCCTTGAAATCACATTTCTGACGAAGCACGTCGAGAAGCACAGAGGCAGCTGGCCGTGCTTCAGCGTTCCGGAACAGGTTAATGACATCGTAAAGGTCACGGGGCCGCGCTCGCTCAGCAAGCGCACGGATTTTTTCGGCGAAAGCCTCCTCATAGGCATAGGACTGTACGACGATCCCGCTGGCTGGGATATCGCCGTATGGATGAAAGACAAGAGCCCGAACCGGAGGCAAGACGACGCATTCATCCGCGGTCAGGTCAACTTTGATCCGTGGCATGTTCTTGCCACGCGGCGGCGATATTGGCCCCTGATAGCCGATCCGCCCCTGGCAGGATTCCAAGCCACGCGGATTTGCGTAGATTTCAAATTGCTGAAAGTCTGTCGGCACCTCGATACCAGTCTCTTCGTATATGCGTTCGCCGATTTCGGCGAATACCGTTTTGAGAAACATGGCATCTACATGTGAAGAATCGGTGAGCGTAAAATCCAGGTCTTCCGAAAATTGATAGGTTTCAAAAAAGCACTTCTTCAGGCAGGTGCCGCCTTTGAATATCCAGCTTCCGGCCAACTTGTCGTGACCGTAGATACCCCAGAGTACCCAACCCAGGACGTAGTCCTTCTCAATCACATGGGGATTGAGACCAAGCTCAGTCGCAGCGTCGATAATCTCGCGCTGGTCAATCATGCGGCATTTCTCCCATCCAAGTTGGCGGGATCCAGAGGCGCCATTTGGAAATCAGGCGGGAGCATCTGAGGGTGGTATCGAGCTTGGCGTTGCCTGCCGTCAGATGTGCCAGGCAAACATCAGTCAAATGGGAAGTGTCAGAACGTTGGTCGGCCAAAAAGCCGAGGCGCTTGAATACTGCTCCGTTACCAAGCCTCTCGGCATAGGCAATGAGCGTATCATCGCTACGATCGGAGCGTTTCAGATAAGCACCCAGGCAATCGGATACGTGTTGAATCCCGCCGCCCAGGGCAGGATTGTCCAACATGTCGATCACGGTCCGGTGAACATCCGACAGCAGCACTTTGGAACAACCGCGCCAGACGGGCCTCATGCCGAAGATTTTACGTTCCTGAATGTGGTATAGCCTAAACCGTGCCCCGTGACGGACCTGACTCTTTTCGCGAACCGGCTGTGCCGTCATGATGATGACGTCGCGGAATAACTGCTCCGTAAGATCCCAGTATTCCCCTGCCGTCCAGCCTCCAATATAGGCCGGGGTATAAAGGGCAGGAACAAGCACCCAGGGGTCTTCAAGCACATGTTGGCTGTCAAGCGAATCCAGAGGCACAGGGACATAGGCACCTCCACCAACACGCCGCAACCAGCCCTGACCGGCCCATCGGGACAGCAGCTTGGAGGCTTCAATTCTGCCGGTAGTAAGCGTTGCTACGACATCATCAATTTCGATGACGTCGTTGGCGGCCCGTATCACGGCTGCAAGTTTGCGCCGGCCGATTGGTAGTGAGCTATCTGCCGAATAAGTATATTCTATATTCATAATTTCACTATTTACGAGAATTATTTAAAATATAATTTTAATTTTACCTCCAGAAGGAGTCAACTGATCTCTATATAATAAATATGATAATTCGCAAAAATAGTGTATTATTGCAAATATAGTATACTATTTGTTTTTGCCGTAAGATGGCCGCCTTGTCCGATGTGTGGCATCTGTAGGCAAAGGATTGTGGACTGAAGATTGTGGATTGAGAACGAAAAAAAACTGACAACCAACCCAGGACATTCCGAATGCCGACGATCCTCGGCAGAGATAAGATCAGAAACTATCTGGAGAACTTCGATTTCCAACCCTTGTTCATTCACGAACTTGGCTAGGACCACGGCGGCGCGGACATGGAAGTCACGGTCGCCGCACGATTACACCTCACCGGTGGTTCCATTCCATCGGGCTTGGAGGCGAAATCCGGATCGGCAGCCTGCCATGGTTCCCGTTTAACCCATGGCAGAGGGTAACACCGCGAAACACATTCACGTAGGAGTTTCGTCGCGTTCCAGTGACCCAAGCTGTCGAGCAGGTAGGGATGAAAAGGATTCTTCGGTTGTTTATTCACTGCGTTTTGCCTCCTTTCGTGATAGTCGATGATTTGCACGCCATAGGCATGACCCCCACTCCATCGAAACACCAATCGCCACTGGTCATTCATCCTGATGGAATGGAACCCTTTCCACTTTCCTTGTGCTTCAAGACTTCGGCCACCGAGAAGTCATCCTCAGCCAGCCGCTTGCATTCTTTGGGAATTATTCGTTCTTCTTTCTTGTCTACGAACGGGGCAGAGTGATGACCTTGCACATGGGGCCGATGGCACGGCTGAGCTTCCGGTCAAGTGTCACCGGCGGGCAATCAAGTGCCTCGGCCAGCGCCACGTACCAGGCATCGTAGCTGGTCAGGTTGCCGCGCAATGCCCATACCCGCTCGGCGAAGGGCCGCGCGAAGGGGAACCACTCCACATCGAGTCGCAGCAGGTCAACGTGCGCGCTTTCGGACTCTATGCGTGAGATCCGGACAATCCGTTCCACCCGACGCAGGATGTTGCTGGCCGCAGCCAAGGCCTCTTCCGGACTGGCCAGCAAGCCTTCGGCAAGCACGGATTCCGCCCACCTCCCTTCACGCCCTGAGTCGACCAAGGCCGCAACCAGCACGGATCCGTCGACGACGGTCGTCACGGCCGATCCGGGGCACGGGCACGCAGGATACGGGACGGTGGGACCCGCGTTTCTGTTTCTGCCTTGCGGTTGCGAACTTCTTGCAGCCACGCGCCAACGGAGGGCCATGACGCGATACGCTCCAATTCGCAGCGGAGGAATTCCTGCATGGACTGGCGTTGAAGTGCCACGCGCACCGCGAGTTCATCACGGACTTCTTCGGACACACCTCTGATTGTGATCTGTATGGCCATGAATGCATTATGCCATCATTGACAGCTTCAGCACTCAACCGACTTCGTACCCACGCACCGGAACGTTCCCGCCGGAACGAAAGGCACGGCTGACGACCTTGGTTGGTGCATACGGCTTCAAATAAGCCGTTACCAATTTGGCAATTCAACAAGAGACAGTGAGAAAGGCTCTTTCAGTCAAAAGACCAAAAAGTACGGGAGAACCTTCGACTTATTTGCGCGTTTTGGCTAATTTCGAGGAAGGCACGACAAAGGCTTGGCCTCGAAGTTTTCGATGGTAGGTGATGGCAAAGCGATGCGCTTCGTCCCGGATGCGCTGGAGTAATCGAGAAACGTGCGACATGGGAGACAGAATGAGCGGGTCGCGATGCCCGAGTGCATATATTCGTTCTTCTTTCTCGCCTTTGGCTTTGGCTAATCCGATCAGGGGAAGGTGGCCAAGACCGAGAGACCGTAAGGCCTCCACCGCCGCACCCAATTGTCCCATTCCCCCGTCGATCAGGATGAGATCGGGAAGAGGCAACGCCTTCTCGTTCCGGGTGCCGAGGGTTCCTCGGCCATACCGGCGTTTGACGACTTCTTGCATACTCGCGAAGTCATTTGCCCCCTCGACTGTCTTGATACGAAACCGCCGGTAATCCGATTTCTTCATTTTTCCATCTTCCCACACCACCATCGAGGCCACGGAATGGGTACCCATGGTATTGGAAATATCAAATCCCTCCACCCGACTCGGCAGCTTCGGCAGCCTAAGCAAGCACTGCAGGTCTTCGGCTTCCTTGTGTTCCACCGCAGTGTTATGCACATGCTCTCCAAGGGCCGCGGCGGCATTTTCTTGGGCCAATTGGAGCAGTTGACATTTTGTTCCTCGTTCGGGAATCCGTATCCGTACCCGCCGGCCTTTCTTTTGACTGAGCCAGCGTTGAATCAATTCCCGGTCGGACAGCACTTCGGACACTAACAGTTCCTTGGGGGGCTTCGTTTCTCTATTATAAAATTGTTCAATGGCCGATCGAATCAACTCCTCATCGGAAGCCTCCTTCGTATCAGCCCAAAAAAAATCCTTGCGGCCGATCAATAAGCCGCCGCGCACAAACAACAGTTGCAAATCCGCCGCCGGTCCCATTCTGGCCAAGCCCAGAACATCTTGATCCACTGGCCCGATTTGAGCCACACGCTGTTTTTCCAACGTCTTGGAGATGCTCACCATACGATCCCGCAGTCGGGCCGCTTCTTCAAATGCTTGGTGGTCAGAAGCCGTTTCCATATCCTTTCGTAATCCATCCAGCAATTCCTTATCCCGCCCCTCCAAAAAACATCGAACCTGTTTGACGATGCGATGATAGTCTTCCTTCGATTGATTGCCGGTACAGGGCGCCATGCAGCGCTTGATTTCAAATTCCAAACAGGCCCGGTCGGCTGTCCCATCAATGTCGATCGTGCATGTCGCCAGCGGAAAAACTTTTTTGATGACTTTGAGGGTTGCTCGAAGCGCTCCTGCCGGCACATAGGGACCAAAATACAGCGCCCCATCGTTCTTCACGCGACGCACAATCGAGAGACGGGGAAACTGTTCCTTCACCGGCAGACGGAGGTAAGGATAGTGCTTATCGTCGCGGAGCACCACGTTGAACCGAGGACGATGGCGTTTCACCAGATTGCTTTCGAGCAAGAGGGCCTCTAATTCAGATTTGGTGATGATCGTCTCAATGTCATGAATCAACGCCGTTAAGACGCGAGTTTTGGGGCTCAGGTCGCTTCCTTTTTGAAAATACGAACGAACCCGGTCCGCTAACACCCGGGCTTTCCCGATGTAGAGCATTTCGCCACCCTTGCTTTTCATCAGGTACACGCCGGGCTGGTTGGGTAGATGCGCCAACGTCGATTCAAGTAAAGAAGTCGGATGAGTCATGTGGTGTAATCCGAAGCCTGCTACGCAATCACCGTACCTGGCGCTCGTTCAATCAACTCCACTTCGTAGCCATCCTGAGCATCGATAAAAATAAACCAGCTGCCAGAAGACGTTCGAGTCGGGCCATCCGTGATGGGGCCATGCTTGGCCTTCAACTGATCCATCGCCTGATCAAGGTCTTCGATTTCAAACACGAGATGAATCAGATCGTCCTGCACGCTGACGAGACCACTCGCCGGGAAACGACACCGTTCAATGAGTTCATCGCTGTGAGGAACCGCCAGAAAGGCTAAATGCGAACCACATGGCAGGACCTTTCGTTCCAACACTTCCAGTCCCAGCACGTCTCGATAAAACGCGATGGTTGTCTCCATATCACTGGCGGCGCGCACTCGTGTGTGCAGCAATTTTTGACGATTATCGTAGGAGTCCTCCCCACAAAGGGTTACCCTCATTGTACTGAACCCCACATCTTCCAACAATACAGCCGTGTTTTTTGCCTTCCGTCGATTTCGATTTCAGCATCTTGTCTTGTCTTGCCTTCCCTACCCCATTGACGTAGAGTAAAATGTTCCTCCCGAGTGATCAGCTCGCCACCATTCACCATGATTCAGCAGAGAACCCATCCCTGCCCTTCTTTGTTGGCCACGCTTCTTGGGGCACTGTTGGCACTTATCCTGGCAGCAGGCTCTTCTTTCCCGGCCCTTGGCGAAGGCTTCAGAATTCTAGACCAAAGCGCAGCGGCCACGGCTCAAGGCGGAGCCTTTGCCGCCCAAGCCGATGACCCGTCAGCCGTGCATTTCAACCCGGCAGCCATGACAGACCTACGGGGCCTTCAAATGACGGCTGGGACGCTTCTCGTGAATGGGGACATTGATGTCAGCCCCCCCTCAGGACCGCCCATTGAAGGTGACGTTGGCAGTCCCTTTGCCAACCCTCCGCCGAGCAGTTTCTTCGTAACCGCCAGGCTCAGTGATTTGGGTGTTCCTTCGTTCGATTCTTTGACGCTGGGACTGGGGGTCTATTCGGCCTTTGGCAATCTCACGCACTATCCCCGTGATTCAAGCCTCGCTCCCGTCCTCACAAGCTCGGCTGCCCCGATTGTAGACATTACCCCGACCGTGGCGTTCAGGGTGCATCCTTTGTTCGCGCTTGGAGCCGGGTTGGATCTTTATACGTTCTCCGACTTATTCGGCGAGGGCCACATAGAGATGCAACAAACCGGTGCAGACCTCGCTCAAGCCGGTTTCCCTGTTGGCCCCGACGACGAACTCGAACTGAATGGCCGGGATACGGCCGTTGGGTATCACGTTGGTCTTCTGTTTACGCCTTTTCGTAATGAGCAAGAGCAACCCCTGGTCAATTTCGCGTTTGTCTTTCGAAGCCGGGCGACATTGAACTTGACCGGACAGTTTTTGAACAAGAGTCAAGGGGTTGTGTTGGGAGCGAAAACTGAACTGAATCTGCCACAAGTTGTCACTGCCGGTCTTGCGGTGTGGCCCATACGGGATGCCCAACGCGAGTGGAAGGTGGAAATTGATTTGGATTACGTGGATTGGACCTCGTTCGACCACCTTGATGTGACCCTGGCCAATGGCCTAGTTATTCCCAGCCCACGAAACTGGCAAAGTTCGTATGTCGTGATGGTCGGCACCGAATACAAATTCGTCAAGCCTGCCCTGTTGCCGTCTTGGGACGTGGCCATTCGGGGCGGTTACGTATTTGCCGACAGCCCGGTGCCGGAACGAACGTTCAGGCCGGACATTCCCGGGTCCAATTCTCATTCGTACTCTGCCGGAATCGGGTTTCTATGTCAGCGCGGCGGAGTCTTTCTGGGCGTGATCCCTTGCGGGACCCGTCAGGATGGTCTGGGTGTGACCGCCATAGGATTCGATGTGGCCTATCAGGGCATTTTCTACCAATCCCGTGGAATTTTTAACAATGAGAATCCTCGGGTCCATGGAGTATGGGATACCACTATCCATGTGGGGTCACTGAATCTCCGCGTGAATTTCGACGTCCCTCGGTCATTCTGACTTCTCTTCTCGTTTCTCCTTTCCTCTTGGTTCCAGCTTTCTCTTCCCTGTTTCATGAACTCCATTGTTTGCTTGCCATCGAAATGTTGAACAGGGGTATCAGCGATCTTCTCAGCCATTTGGGGGCGTTGAGTTTGTGACAATCATTGTGTGATAATTACCACTTCCGGAACCTGTTGACCCCAATCGTGGGGTTACTCCAAATTCACACGCAGGAGCCTTCATGGACATCGATACCGACACGCAATTGTGTGGAGTTCTTGGCCATCCGGTGAAGCATTCGCTTTCGCCAGCCATTCATAATGCGGCGTTTCAACACTTGGGACTGAACTACGTGTACATGGCGTTTCCCGTGGAAGACCTCCCTCAGGCCATTCAAGGCATCCGCGCCTTGGGGAACCTGAGAGGGTTCAGCGTGACGATTCCTCATAAAGTCTCGGTCATGCCGCTGCTTGATACCATTGACCCCACGGCGCAACACATCGGCGCCATGAATACCATCGTCAAATCGGGGCACACGCTGTCGGGATGTAATACCGACGCCTCCGGGGCTCTCCAGGCCTTGCACCATGCTGGGGTCGAACTCGCGGAGACACAGGCGGTCATTCTTGGATCCGGCGGAGCTGCCCGGGCCATTGCGTTCGGACTGGCCCTGAACACGCCCATCAGGCAACTCACCATCCTAGGGGTGGAAGAAGAGGAACGCCAACTGCTGGCCAACGATCTTCGTGAAGGCACGAGGCTTCCCATTGACGACCGACCGCTTACTGCGGAAACCTTGGAGCCGCTCTTGGCTCAATCTCAACTCATGATCCACTGCACGCCCGTGGGCATGACCCCCCACATTGACAATACCTGTGTACCCACGCACCTTTTGAATCCAAATCTGACGGTCATGGACATTGTCTACAACCCATTAGACACGCGATTGCTGAAGGACGCTCGGGAAGCCGGATGCCGGACCATTCGCGGATTAGAAATGTTCCTGCATCAGGCCGTTGCACAATTCGAGTTGTGGACGGGCCAACAGGCGCCGATCACCGTCATGCGACGGGTCTTGGAGTCTTCCTTTTCATGAATCTCGTGCTGATTGGTTATCGAGGAACTGGGAAAAGCACCGTCGCCAAGATCCTCGCCGCAGAACTCGGGTGGCAGATGGTTTCCACGGATGCCCACGTTGTCGAGCAGGCGCAGAAGACCATTCCGGACATTGTCGCACAAGAAGGCTGGGACCATTTTCGAGACCTCGAAACCGAGGTATGCTCAGCACTCAAAGAACAGGATCATTTGGTCATTGATACCGGCGGCGGGATTATTCTCAGAACGAACAATATGGATATCCTCAAGCCCAATGGCCTGGTGTTTTGGCTGACCGCGACGGTTGCGACGATTGCGCAGCGCATCTCAGAGGATACGCAACGCCCTTCGCTCACCACAGGGAAGACGTTTCTCGAGGAAATTCAAGACGTCCTGACCGAACGAACTCCGAAATATCAGGCTGCGACCGATCACGTCATTGCGACCGATCACGCTTCACCAGAGGACATCGCCTCTCAGATTTTGACCACGTGCCACCGGATTGGTGACCCATGAATCCAGGTTTCTCTGAGACATTGCCTCCTTTCGACCTCACCTGGATTCGCTGGCTCCTGGAGAGCTATGCGTTCTGGTTGAAACACGAACTCATCGACCGAATGGGCACGATGGAGGAACAAAGCAAACGGCTCTATTTTTCCCCTTTTGTGGTGGCCTCTCACACCAATGCGGAAGACCCCATCCTCAATTACGGCAATCAACAGGCGCTCGCCTTGTGGGAAATGACTTGGCAGGAATTTATCGCAACCCCTTCACGATTCACCGCGGAACCCGTGAATCAAACTGAGCGGGCTCGAATGCTCGAGCAGACAGCCACGCACGGATGTCTCACCGATTACCAGGGGGTACGCATTTCACGAACGGGCCGACGTTTTCTCGTGAAACAGGCCACGGTATGGACTATCCTGGACGATCACGGGACCACACAAGGACAAGCCGCCCGTTTTTCACGATGGACGCCGCTCATTCAGGGTTAACAGTTATCACCCGAGTCCCACCTCGTTGCAAACCGTCATATGCTTCTTTTATGGTGGCTGTTGTCGAACATGGTGATTGATCCATCGAGTTTCAGGCTACCGAAAAAATCAAATGGTCGTGGAACCATCCCCCGTATCGGAGCCGGTTTCCCAATATCTGTAGCTGCGCCAGCGTATGGCGCCTTTTGAAGCCGCTACAAATACAGAGAACCTGCCTTGAGCGAAGGATGACAAAAAAGGAGCATCATGATTGTAGCGGGAGACATTGGCGGAACCAAAACCTACCTTGGATTGTTTGATTGGCAAGAGACGCGCGTAGCCCCTATTCGGGAGGAGAAGTTCTGGAATGCAGACTTCGAATCTTTTGAGGAAATCCTCGAAGAATTTTTACAGCCCCCCGCCCCCCCTGAGAAAGACGATGAAGAAGGATCAGAAGACACGGACGTTGAGGAGGAACCCGTCCGGATTTCCCCGACTCTGCCTCTTCAAGCGGCCTGTTTCGGCGTGGCCGGCCCAATCGTCGACAACCGCTGCCGCACCACAAATCTCCCGTGGACGATCGATGGTCACGCCTTGACCGACACCTTAAATACCTCATGCGTGCGCTTACTTAATGACGTCGAAGCCATGGCCTACGGCGTGCTGGCCCTTGAACCGGAAGAAACCGAAGTGGTCCACGGCGAAAGGCAGGAAGGCGGCACAAAAGTCCTGATCGCTCCGGGGACCGGATTGGGAGAGGCCATTCTTTATTGGGATGGGAAGCGTTATCATGTGTTGCCGTCCGAAGGCGGACATGCCAGCTTTGCCCCGACAAGCGATCTTGAGATCGACCTCCTTCGGTACCTTCGCACGAGTTTTCTGCACATCAGTTTCGAACGGGTTTTATCTGGAAATGGCCTGCATGCCATCTATCAGTTTCTCCGTGATACCAAGAAAAATGAGCCGACCTGGTTTGCCGAACGCCTTCCCACCGGAGACCCCCCGGCTCTGATCGCTGAAGCCGGGCTCGCCGGCAAGCCTGATATTTGCGTACAGGCTTTGGAGGTCTTCGTTTCCATTCTGGCTGGGGAAGCCGGGAATTGCGCCCTGAAAACGTTGGCACAGGGCGGAGTGTATCTTGGCGGCGGTATTGTTCCCCAAATTCTCGATAAGATCCGCGAGCAGCGCTTTGCGCAAGCCTTCGTCAACAAAGGACGGTATAAACGGCTGCTCTCATCGATTCCAATCCACGTCATCATGAACGACAAAGCCGCCCTTCTCGGCGCGGCTTCTGTGGCCGCGAGCATGGGCACGGATTCGTAAGCCATCCATGATGGTTTCCCCACCATCTCCCGATCCGCAAGAAACCGGGAAACGCGCCGCGGGCGAAGCCGCCGTGGACTTGATCCACGAGGGTGCTCTCGTGGGTCTAGGCACCGGCTCCACTGTGAAATATTTTCTTCTGGCCCTCGGCACACGAGTGCAAGCCGGACTACGGATTCAAGGCGTACCCACATCGCCCGAAACCGCTGCATTGGCGAAACAATTACACATTCCTCTACTTCCCGAAGAAGGAGAATGGGACTTAGACGTGGTGGTTGATGGGGCGGATCAAGTTGATTCCCAGTTTCACTTGATTAAGGGTGGTGGAGGGGCCTTGCTACGAGAAAAAATCGTGGCTGCCGCCGCGCGCACGTTTATTGTCCTGGTCGATCACACGAAATGCGCCCCGGTGTTGGGCAAGCCCATACCTGTTCCCGTGGAAGTGACCCCGTTCGGATGGCCACAGTCCGCCAAACAGCTTCAAACCTTGGGAGGTGTCCCGATGCTTAGGAAAAAACAGGGAAGGGCGTTTCAGACTGACGGAGGCCATTATATTCTTGATTTTCTGGTGGACTCAATCAAGAACCCCGTTCAACTCGAAGCGCGTCTCAATCTCATACCGGGAGTCGTGGAAAACGGGCTCTTTGTCAACCGGACCTCGACGTTAATCATTGGATCGCCAGACGGCGTTCACATCAAACACCATGCTTCTTCCTCACCGTCTTCAACGTTGCAAGATTCCTGAAACAGCCAACCCCTCTCACCTCCCATCCACCGGAATCTGCTCTCTTCGATTGCACGGCGCGTTTCGGTAATGGTAGAGTTTTGTGGTTTCAACGCATCGATCATGCTTGATTGATGGGCTTACAGGTTTTTCAGGACGTACCGAGCATACACACCGTAACCCTATAGGCGGTCCCATCGTCTAGCTTGGCCCAGGACGGCACCCTCTCAAGGTGCAGACACGGGTTCAAATCCCGTTGGGACCACCATTTCTCATCCCAAACGTTTATCAGTCATTACCTCATGACGAAATATCTCTTCGGCCAGTCGGGTCTTTTAGGGTGGGCAAGATCCCCTGTTGATCCCATCTCGTCTTTTTTCACAACGCCCCAACTCGTGTTGGCCACGGTCACAATCAGGGAACCTGATGATGCGAACCTTTCATGATGGGGATGACGATGGGCTCGAGGCGTTGGAAGCCCTCGATCCTGCACACGTTCATTCTTTCTCCGATCTTCTGACCGCGATGAAAAAAACCGCCTTTGGGGGCCGACGGCTCGGGGAAGCCTTTGAAGTTCTCAAAGCCATGATTCAGGATCCCGACTGTTTTGTGGTCATGACGCTTTCAGGTGCCATGACCATTGCCAAAATGGGGAAAATGATCTGTGCCATGCTTGATCGAGGGATGGTCCAAGCCATCGTCTCTACCGGTGCGTTGATGGCCCATGGCATGAGCGAAGCCGTTGGACAAACTCATTATAAATATCAGCCGTCGATGAATGACGTTGAACTCTTTGAAAAGGGGTATAATCGGGTCTATGACACACTCGAAATGGAATTGAATCTGAACCACGTCGAGCAAGTGGCCGCTGTCACCCTGAATCGACTCCATCCCGACGAACCGCTCTCTTCAGAACTTCTGACTCGGGAACTGGGTCGGACGCTGACGGAACAATTTCCCGGTCAGGGTATCCTCAAAAGTGCATTCCTGCAACAGGTCCCGGTTTACATTCCCGCATTTACGGATTCCGAATTAGGCCTTGATACTTCCATCTGGTCCATGAAAGATCAGGGGCCGACTCAATCGAGCGCAGAACCCAAACCGGACGATGACCAGGCGACTTGGGAACGCTTACAACAACGTCGCCCGGCCTTTAATCCGTTTCTCGATCTCAATAGTTATACGCACCACCTCTTGGGCGCCAAGCGACTGGGAATCTTTACCATTGGTGGCGGCGTTCCCCGCAATTGGGCTCAACAAGTTCCTCCGTACATCGAAATTTTGAATATGCGGGTAGGCACCACCCTCACCCCGCCCCGATTCCACTATGGCGTCCGCATTTGCCCGGAGCCTGATTATTGGGGAGGTCTCAGTGGCTGCACCTATCAGGAGGGCATCTCTTGGGGGAAATTTGTTCCACCTGAAGAAGGAGGACGATTCGCAGAAGTGTTGAGTGACGCGACAGTGGTCTGGCCGCTTTTGCTCATGGCCTTACTTGAAGGGCCCTCCTCTTCTCAATCAGGATCTGCCAAGCCATAACAGCGCACGAGTGCGTTGTAAACACCCCGGCTTCTGGTCTTTCTCGCAGAGCCACCCCATTTTCATGTACAATAAGAGTCGGACGACTCATGACAACAGAGTTTTGACGAAGCGACTCCTGGCAGCACCTGACACACGGGTTGACAGATGGCTTCCGTCAACCCACACTATGAAAAATGGTTTTCTTCATGAGAAGGGAAACACGATGAATACCTCTTCACCATCGGCGTATAGGCCTTCCCCAACGCCATCCTGGCGTTCGAAAATCGTCGGGTGGCTGACGATTGCGGTTTTAAGCCTTGGGCTCATGTTTTCTGCCAGTACCCAAGCCGACAATATGTTTACCCAGGAAGATGACCGGGTCAGGGGTAATCCTCAGGCTTCGCTCACCCTTTTGGAATATTCAGATTTTACGTGCGGGTATTGCGAAAAATTTTTCCGGGAAACCTGGCCCAGTCTGTTTTCCGAATACATTGACACCGGCAAGATGCGCCTAGTGTATCGTGATTTCCCACGGGCCCCCAGCGGTCCGAGTGTGGATACCGCCTTGGCTGCACGATGCGCAGGTGAACAGGGACAGTATTGGGCGATGCACGACCGTTTATTTTCAAGCCGCAACAACTTTTCGCCGACACAACTTCAGCAGCAGGCTGAAGAGCTTCAGATCGACGCCCGACAATTTGCCTCATGCCTTGAGGAATCACGATATACACAAGACATTTTTGAAGATCGAAGGAAGGGAGGACAACTGGGTATCCGAGGTACCCCTCATTTTATTTTGTATGTCACGGATCGTCCTCAAGAAGCTATCGCCATCCCCGGCGCATTTCCCTACGAAGTGTTCAAGGAAGAGATCGACAAGCTGCTCCAAACGGTATCTTCCCCCAAACTTTCTTCCGAGCCCTTATAAGATGCGCGGGAAACCTCTTGATCATACAAGTCTGGCTGCACGGGTCAAACTAGAAGTAGCCGCGCGATCGTATCGCGCCTTTTTAGACCGCATGAGATGCGGCCCTCCGGATCTCGGCAGGAAGGATTGAGGTTCTTCGTCGCACGCTCTCCAGAAGAGATATTATGGTATAAATGAGCTTCTCATTTCTCTGTCTACGTTCCTCCCATCCCAGTGTCTGTGGAAACCATTGCTCCTATCCTTGTTGGTTCTGAATGGCGTGAAACCCCGACACGTCAAGCCGTGGGCAACCCGTTTACCGAAAGCCCGATAGCAGATGTTTGCCTTGCCCAACCGGCAGACACCGAGGAGGCCGTAACCCTCAGCCTGAAAGCCTTTTCCCGTCTTGCCCGCTCCTCTTCCCATACCCGTGCCACAGCACTTCACCTCCTCGCCAGCAGGCTGAAAGAACAAAAGGAAGCCTTTGCCCAAACCATCTGCCTGGAAGCGGGCAAGCCCATCACCGATGCCCGACGTGAAGTGGACCGGGCGATTCAAACCTTTTCGATCGCGTGCGAGGAAGCCAAACGGATACCGGGAGAAGTCATCCCGATGGATATCGGCCCCGGCATGGAACGCCATCTGGGCCTGTGGCAACGAGTGCCGATCGGACCGGTCCTGTGTATTACGCCCTTTAATTTCCCCCTGAATTTAGTTGCGCATAAAGTTGCACCTTGCCTGGCCGTCGGCAATCCCATTCTGCTGAAGCCTGCTCCGCAAACCCCGTTAACCGCGTTACGGTTAGGGCGGCTCTTTCAAGAACTCGATCTCCCGGAAGGAACCTTAAGTATTCTGCCGTGCGAAAACTCCCTGGCAGAATCCATGGTCCGCGATGCAAGAATTCAAGCCTTAAGTTTTACAGGTAGTGCCAGCGTCGGCTGGAGCTTAAAAGGCAAAACAGGAAAAAAACGTGTCCTGCTTGAGCTGGGGGGAAATGCGGCGGTCATCATTGAACCTGATGCCGACCTTCACATGGCCGCCCAACGGTGCGTCACGGGTGGATTTTCGTATTCCGGGCAGACCTGTATTTCCGTCCAACGCATTTACATCCATGACGAGGTGTATGACGCCTTTCTCGACCGGTTACTTCCTCTTGTTGAGACCCTCCCGATCGGGAACCCGGCAGACAATTCCACGGTCGTTGGTCCTTTGATTCATGAACACGCGGCCATCAGAGTAGAGACTTGGATCCAGGAAGCCGTCCAGCAAGGGGCACAAGTCATGACAGGCGGGACTCGTCATCGGTCTTTGATGCACCCCACAGTCTTGACCGATGTTGACCAACGCATGAAAATTTCTTGCGAAGAAGTTTTTGGTCCGGTCATCACCCTCTCTCGATATCAGCATCTTGAGCAGGCCTTCGATATGGTGAATGACTCCCCCTATGGACTCCAGGCTGGCATTTTCACACGCGATGTCAATTCGATTTTCCGTGCCTATCACACCCTTGACGTCGGGACGGTGTTGGCTAATGAAATTCCAACGTTTCGAGCCGATCACATGCCATATGGCGGGATGAAAGATTCTGGACTAGGACGTGAAGGCGTCAAATATGCGGTCCAAGAACTCTCGGAACAAAAGCTGTTAGTCTTACACCTACCGCAATAACTCTTTTCCCTGTTCGTCAACGTTTTTTTTCAACGCCGTCTCCTGATCTCGTGAGACCCAGCATACGATTGACAAACTCGTCTTGCGGTTTCCTGCAAAAGTTTGTCACTATAGCGCTCATTGTATCCTTCCACGCATGACGAAGAGAGAGCCAAAGTCGGTTCAGAGAATCTTGAGAATCTACGCAATGTTGTAAACCTCAAGTGCCGCCTGCCCATGGTGGCGCGTCCTACCTTGAGAACGGGGGGGGACATGGTTCCTACGCATATTTTTCTGACACGAGGGGTTGGCATTCATCGAGAAAAACTGGCCTCGTTTGAAGAAGCCTTGCGGGGCGCCGGTGTGGCCTACTGCAATTTAGTGAGTGTTTCATCTATTCTGCCGCCCAATTGCAAAATTATCCCACGGAAGCGAGGTGAAAGCCTTTTGAATCCCGGTGAGATCACCTACTGCGTCATGGCCAGGAGTGAAACGAATGAACGCAATCGGTTAATTTCTGCATCGATTGGTGTGGCAATCCCCCAGGGCCGACATAAGACCTATGGCTATCTCTCTGAACATCACGCGTATGGGGAAACCGACGAAGAAGCCGGCGAGTACACGGAAGATCTTGCCGCCCAAATGCTGGCCACGACCTTAGGGATTGATTTTAATCCTGATGTCGCATGGAAGGAACGAGAACAAGTCTTTAAAATGGGCGGAGAAATTGTTCGTACGCAAAACATCACCCAGTCGGCTATTGGCAAACCCGGCGTGTGGACCACCGTCGTGGCTCTCGCGGTCTTTATCCCACCTGAAAACATTCCCAACCCCACAAGAAAACGACGAACCCGCAAGTAGCTGAACATCAAACGCCTCGCCTAGGACGCAACCGGTTCCTTGTCGAATCAGACCACCACTTTTTTACGCAGAGAATTCAGCCCAGAGCACGGTATGGTCTGACGGAGTTTTTCCCTTCCTGGGCTTGATATCAACTTCCACGGACGTACATCGCCGAGCCAATGATTCGGTCGCGAGAATGTGATCCACTCGCCAGCCACGGTTTGCCCTGAGGGCATTGGGTTGCCGGTAATCCCAAAAGGTAAACTGTTGCCGATCTGGATAGAGACGCCGAAATACATCTCCGAACCCCCAATCGACAGCATGCTGGTAGGCTTTCCGAGCCTCATAATGAAAACAGACGTGGGTCTCATGTTTTTCCGGGTGATGCACATCAAGAGGTTCTGGAGCCACGTTCATGTCCCCACACCAAATAGCGGGCTCATCGGGAGACAGGTGACGAGTAAAATACCGGCGTAACCGTTTCAACCAATCTAATTTGTATTGATACTTCGGATGGTCGATCTTAAAACCTTGCGGAATATACGTATTGACGATGGAAATACCGTCTACAACGGCGTGCATCAAACGAGGCCCCTCTCCACCGGGACCCTTGCCCAACCCATACGAGACCCATTCAGGCTCACGTCGGATGCAAAGGGCCACCCCGTTATACCCTTTCATCCCACAAAACCTCACATGATATCCCGTGGCGGCAAGTTCTTTGACAGGGAACTCTGAATCTTGCACCTTCGTTTCTTGAAGACAGAGCACATCCGGCGCGTGGTTTTTCAACCACCGTTTCACTACGGGTAACCGCTTCCGAATTGAATTCACATTAAATGTTGCCAGTTTCATGAAACATCTCCGAGCTTGCAGCCTTTTCCCAGACCATGTCAGGATGCCCGCGTTTGTGTTTCACCGTCATCCGCGTGACATTGCGATTCATGCATTTTACCTCCCAAGAAATTTCCTTTCTTTCCGACACCGACTTCTTTGCAGCCAAGGCACAGATCTCCAAAAAAATCCGTCACCTGTTGGAACAGACCCTTGAATCATTTCAACACGAACTCAAGGCACATCAACTGCTGGCTCCGGAACCCTTCGACCCGGACGCCCGTCAATTCGTCAAAGGAGAACATTTAGAAGATTTCCCTTATCAATATCTGGATTACCCCCGCTTTTTTACCAGAGACGTCAAATTTTCCTTTCGTTCACTCGTCTGGTGGGGCCACCATATGGTCTTTGCCCTGATTCTCGAAGGTGGTCACCTCCGGCGTTACAAAGAAAACCTCATCAACCGCTTTCCCTCCGTCGCAGACCGTGATATCTGCCTCTGTTTGAGCCATTCGTTATGGGAGTGGAAACAGGGCCCCGGCTACACACTGGAACTCACCCGGGGACGACACTCTGAAGTAGCGGCCGTCCTCTCGCATCGGTCTTTTTTTAAGTTGGCTCGATTTGTTCCGTTTACCGACCCCTCCGTCCAGAGTGGCGACGTTCACCGCCTTGCCCATCAAGCGCTTCGCGCCATGCTCCCTGTGATTACCGAATAGACGTTCTTTGTTCGAGCCCCTCACTTCACGCCTCTTCTTGAAGTCCCAACAACGCGGTTAATTGTTTCACGCCATACCGGTCCTCCTGATCAAGGCGGATCACTTCGATCTCAGCCGTCTGCAACAGTGCATCTATCAATTGGTTCTGCGAACTCGAAGCAGGCACATCGTCGCCTGGTTTTCTGACGAAAATGGCTTTGACGGGCAGTTGGGTTCCTGGATGCACCACAACAAAATCAACCGTCATATTTCGAATGGCGTGACCCAAAATACGTTTATAAACATCCCCATTGATGCGTAGGCGCACAAGGCTCCTCAAGGGAATTTTCGCCAGCAATAAAAAATGGTCGCGTAGGGCGAACAGCAGGAGGTTGAACATCGCGACTTCCGAGCCATTCATGAGTGGTCGAGCCTGCACCGCGACGTTCTCCGAGAGCCCGTCAGCCCACACGCCACAAGCCGGCACAGGTTGGGGTCTCCGTGGCCGTACCAACCGGATCATCACAATCCCTGTCACAATAATCAGCCCCACCACGAGCATCTGAGAGAGCGAGGGGTGAGATGCAATGGGGAGCCAATCAAGAAGCCTCTTGGGAAAATCCATGATCTCTCTGAACCTCCTATCTTTTAGCAGCGAATGGAGACCGGTTCCGTCCCGGAGTAATCGTGCCAAGCACGACGGGAGACTTTGCGCCGGTAACCGAAGGCAGATTGGTCGGCACACCCCTGATGGTCTGATAGGCAAACACCGCAAAGGCCAGGGCTTCCACCGCCTTACTATTGACACCAATTTGATCCATGGACTTGACGGGACTCGGCCAGAATGCCTGTTTCAGGGCACTCAGAAGTCCTCGATTTCGCACACCGCCGCCCCCGACGATCACCTCATCAACCGGCCAGGGGACCCATTGCCCGGACTGACGAATCGTTTGCGCAATACTTGCACAACTCG
The DNA here is from genome assembly GCA_963422365.1 of Nitrospirales bacterium. Classification (GTDB taxonomy): domain Bacteria; phylum Nitrospirota; class Nitrospiria; order Nitrospirales; family UBA8639; genus Bin75. Next base: position 1,156,900 of record OY729426.1, on the reverse strand, counting down.
ACGCCAATGTATCTTCTAAAGACAGGTTGTGTTCCGTCGCAGCTTGCCAAACACGTTGGATATAGCGTTCACCGAATTCTTCACGCCCCGTGGATTTCGGGGGTAGCCGTGCAAAGAACGAATGTTGCAAGAGTTCATTCGTGAGAGAGTCCCGTTTGCAACCGTGAGAGGCCAAGGCCCCATTGCGATCAATCGGCCATTGTCCTTGCGTGGCTTTTGCCATCAGCCCATCCAACAGAAGATTACAGGGACCCGTATCAAAGGCCACAAGGTCCTTCAGGTCTCCTCCGCGTGGCAAATAGGTCACATTGGCAATCCCGCCAAGATTGACGATCAGCCGAGACTGTTTCCGAGACTGAAACAAGTGATGATGGACATAGGGAGTCAACGGAGCGCCTTCCCCACCTGCAGCCAAATCTCTGGCACGGAAATCCGCGACCGTCATGATACCCGTTCGCTCAGCAATGACTGAAGGATCTCCAATCTGAAGTGAGGATCGGATTGGTCCAACTCCTGGCATCAACACCCTCTTGGGGCTGTGCCACACGGTTTGTCCATGAGAGCCAATAACGGCGATATCCTTGGCCGATAGTTTCGCCTGCTTGATGGTCTGGCTTGCCGTACGGGCGAACATCTCCCCAACGGCGACATGAAGCCGGCACACCGCTTCCATCGTGACGGTTTGGCTGAGCGACAGGATGTGTTCTCGAATCGTTGGCGGGTAAGGACGAGTCCGGTGGGCGAGGAGCGTGATGTGGAATGTGGAGCGACTAGGCCTGATGTCGATTATGGCACAATCCACGCCATCTATTGAGGTCCCCGACATTAATCCAAGGCATTTCATGAATGGCGTCGCCTCCTTCCAAAGACTGGGGAGCCGCGTTTTTCTTCATAGAGCCAACGTGGTAAACTTGCGCTTCACAAGGTTTCGTCTCGGCAGGGGGAGGAAGACTGTTTCTGTCGATCCCAAACCATGCCAGTTTGTTCCTTGGCACTAAAGCCAAGATTTTCATAGAATGTGTGTTTGTCACGAGTACAGAGCCAGAAGAGTTCGACGCGTTGGAGGGTCGGATGGGTCAAAATCCGATGAATGATTTCCGTCCCGATATCTTGTCCCTGGTAAGCCGAATCCACAATGACATCCCAGATAGAGGCTCGATACACATAATCCGTCAAGACCCGCCCGCACCCAATTACCCAACGATCGTCCCACGCTGTGACAAACAGATCGGTATGAAGAACCATTTGTGTCGTCTCGGTCAGGGTCCTCCCACAAGCCCAAGGCGCTCGTTCAAACAGGGGTAACAAGACGGCGGGATCAAAATCCTTACGGTCCGTATAGGTGATCATATGCGAGTAGGCTGTAAAAACCCATTGTGCCACCATCGCCCCACGCACCAGAAGAGCAGTGGCTGCTTCGGAATAGCTCGCAGGACAGGCTTTTTCAACATTCTGCTAGAGACTGGCCGTTCATTTGTATTACACTAAATCAATCGTAATTACTAGCCAGGAAAGCCTTGATGCCCATGCTTGTCAGAAAATGTCCGAAATGTGAAAAACTCTTTTGGATCAAAGAACAAGACATCGACTATGCAGATCGGAATACCCTGCGGATCACCTGTAATCACTGCCAGCAAATTCTGCGAATCCCGCTTGTGACCGAAGGCGCCAATGCCGGCGCTCCTAAGATGGGGCATTAAGACGTCCCTCTCACATTGCTGAAGAGTTGATTCTGATGCGCGTACACACGTATGGGGGGCTCGATGTCCAAATGGTGGGAGGGCCGGATCGTGAAGGCGGCGGGAACGGACCCGTGGTCATTCTCCTTCATGGGTTTGGAGCGCCCGGTTATGATCTGGTCTCCCTGTGGAGGATGTTACGGGTACCGGACACGGTGCGGTTCGTGTTCCCTGTTGCCCCTCTGAAGCTGGAGGATGGCCTTCCAGATGGAAGAGCGTGGTGGATGCTCGACATGGACCAAATCGCTCAGCATATGGCGCGTGGGCGTGATCTGCACGTCGTTCCTGACGGGTTAGCAGCGGCCCGCGAACAACTTCTCGCGATGCTGAATGATCTCGACCGGCATGAGGGTCTTCCTCCGGATCACGTCTTTCTCGGTGGGTTTTCTCAAGGAGCCATGTTAGCCTGCGATACGATGGTTCGAAGCACTCGCGCATTTGCAGGGCTCATCATTCTGTCGGGGAGCATTCTTGCGAAACAGGAATGGGAAGAACGATGGCCTGCTCGAAAAGGCCTTCCTGTTTTTCAGAGTCATGGAACGGACGACCCTTTACTCCCTCATGAAACGGCCACCCAACTTAAGGACTCCTTACTCCGGCATGGGCTCCCCGTGACCTGGCATGAATTTCGAGGGGGGCATGAAATTCCCTTGTCGGTTCTAGACCGCCTTGGCCCGTTTCTCAGCAACCCTAGCGGTTCAAATTGAAGAAGAATGCCTGATTCACCATGGACAACCATCCGCTCAAGGATTGCGTCTCCCGACACCATGCCGTGACAAAACCCTATTTTGGCGAGAAACGCCTCTGGGAAAAGGGAAGAGATGGGGTGTATGCCTGTGGGATTCCCGTACTGCCATCAATAATTGCAGAAACTCGTTGTCTTCAGTATCATGCTCCCAAGCTAGAGGCCCATCATCTTCATCCTTGACAAGAGGTACGTTGCGTCATGATTACTCCTCAAATCTTAACGGAATATGTCCAGCAAGTCTTAGCCGATGCTCGGGTCACCGTCACGGATCGAACGGGAACCATGGATCACCTAAACGTCAGGGTGATTTCAGATACGTTCAAAGGGAAAAACTTATTAGATCGCCACCGTCTCATTTATCAAGCCTTGGATAAGCCGTTGAAAGATGGACGGATCCATGCGCTTGAACTGACGACTGAAACAACGGATGGCTCATAGGAAGGAAACACCGTATGGCACCTCCAATCGAAGAAGAAATTCAACAGGAATTAAAACAACACAGAATACTCATTTACGGGAAAGGGACCAAAACCGCTCCTCAATGCGGCTTCACCGTCGAAACCATGGAGTTTTTTGATCAATTCGGATATCCCTATGAAATGATTAACGTGTTGGAAAATCCAGCAAAACGAGAAGCCTTAACGCAAATGACCAATTGGCCAACCCTGCCCAAAGTCTTCATCAATGGCCAGTTCTATGGTGATACCGACGTCTTGGGGCCTATGCAGTCGAAAGGAGAACTGAAGCCTCTCTTGGAACAGGCCTTTCAGACCGAAGCCTAGTTTTGACAAGACCGGTAGTTGTCGGGCGACGTCCACTTCACCAGGTTGCCAGCTAGCGTTTTGTTTTGACACGTGATCCCTGGCAATTTTGACCAGCGTTCTTAGCGCAGAGTTGACCGTTGCGAAGTCCTTGAAAACTTCGGCGACATCAGGTTCCAACAGGACTAAATTTGTCCCTTGACGATAGGCTTCGTAGTGCTTACCACCGAACGGGACCTGAAAACACGCATAGTGGCTTGTTCACCTTCCTGATTCATATTGCCTCCGCTCCTTTGATGACGCGACCCGAACACTGACAATAACAATATTGCTACGCTCCTTACACTCGGTATCTGACACAACCAGAATACGGTTGAGCGTACTGCCTCACACCAAGAACGAGCGGCATTTTTTACTGTCCAAATGGATGGAATGGTTAGGAACTTTACTTGTTTTCATCGTGCTCAATCGTAAGAAAAGGCTGCGGGGATGTCTTCCGAATTCGAACAAGACAATCGATACGGAAGGTTACGAAAACCCCGGAACCGTCGGAAGCCCCGGAGTTTGGAACCCCAGCACGTCAAAGGTACTTCCTAATTGGGAAAGACTCGTGACTCTTTCAATCTCATGCTCTGAATCGTCTGGACCCACGCTCTGTTCCCGATAGCGATCAATCCCCACAGCCTGGAGCCACGTTCCTTGCCATTGGCGTCCGGCAGGTTCAAGACCGGCCTGCGTAGCAGCTCTTTCGACCGCTGTAAAATCGAGATCCGCTGTCAGATCTTGCTCGCCGACTAAATCGAATGGGTCATGGACTCGCTGTTGCTGATAATAACAACGGAGGGCTCCATTTCTTCGGGAGTAGTGGTACAGATCTGAACACATCATGCCATAATCAATCACCAGGAAATACCCGGCCGACAAGACGGAACGCGCGTCCCTCATAAATGAGTCCAGATCTAGGTTAATGTCTCCGATCTGTCCACGGCCCAGCCTAATCCCTTCTGCAGCAAGTCTCGCGGCTAGCAACGGCGTCGAGGGAGCATCAAAACATTCCACAAGCTCTCCTTGGCCATCCAAACCCACGTACATTTCTTGGATCCCACCACGTCCATCCCCCATCACCCGATGCACGGGAAAAGCATCAAGCACCTCATTGGCTAGAAGGAACGAAGGACGCGGGTTCAATTCGGAAGGGTGTGGCACCGAGTGCAACCCCACGGCCCGTTGCTTTTTCCGAAGTCCCGGACTCGGTTCCACCACGACATATTCATGAGGACACTGAAAAAACAAACCCATTCGGCTTGCTAATTCCCCTGTTCCTCCTCCAAACTCGACAATCCGTAAGGACTCTCCGACCAACGCCTCGGCGCGCTCGATGGCTCTGGCGAGACAAAAGGCAAAGGGCCTATACATGGCATTCGTATTAAAGGTGCCCCTAGGGGAGCCGATATGGGGACCCTTCGTATAAAAACCGAACTCAGGATGAAATAAGGCCTGCTGCATAAACTCCCGAAAAGACAGAGGCCCTTCAGTGCGTATGGATGTTTTTAAGATCCGGCAGAGCTCGGTTTCCACACGACTCCCCTTTCCCTCTTCGTTATGAGACCGCCCCCCTATCGAGACGTAGAGGTTACCCTTCTAGACGCTGCAGACAAAAAAATGGGGGCTCTCAAGAGAGAAAAGCCCCCATTTCACACGATCAATAAATTGAAAAAAGGTTACTGAATGACTGTCGACATGGCACCAGCAGGATTGACGTTTACCCGGTTCAATGCTCCTTCAACCTCCGGCAAGACTCCGGCACCCTGAGAAGCTTTGATCCGCATACGATTGGAGTCGGCCGTACTATTCATGGAAGCAGCATCAGCAGTGGAAGCACCTGCCATCAATGCTTCGGAACCAACTGCATTAGCTTGACCGGCATCATGGCTTGTCCGCGTCCCATCAGCGGGAGAAGAGGTTTCTGCCGTAGGATAACCAGGATGTGAAGGAAGCATGCCTGGATTTGCAAACGCCAATGAAGCCATCAAGGCAGTACCCGCTACTGCAATAAGAAAAAGGTGAATACTTTTCATAATTCCGCTCCTTTGTTAAGACAGGTTATGGACGATAAAGACGTGAATTTAAAATTTGACATTTGACTTTTAAGAAAGAGAGACAAATTTTATTCGTTTTCACCAGGAGGTGTCAAGCCTGAGTACACGGGAGGTCAGGGGATCCGCATAAGCCTCTAGGCCAGCAGGTCTCCGTTCGTTATCACCGCCTTGGCGACCGACCTCTCCGCCGATAGAGGGCTCTCTGGCGCATGGCCGGTAATTTAATGGTGACCAACGTCCCTTCCTGTGGACGACTATGGATCGCAATGTGCCCTTCATGTTCCTCGACAATCTTTTTCACCATCGCTAAGCCCAATCCCGTTCCCGACCGTTTTGTTGTGAAATAGGGTTCAAAAATTTTTTCGCCCAATTCTTCGGGAATTGTGGCGCCATCGTTGTGAATACGTATGATCATTTCAGGCTGGCTCCCCCGTTTCTGAGACACGGAGATTTGCAAATTCCCACTTGGTGACATCGCCTCTAAGGCATTCGTGAAAATACTGAGGAACGCATGTTGTATTTTCTCTTTATCCCACCGAACTTGCTCTAACCGCGAGGGGAATTCCTTTGTGACCTCAATCCGGTTCACTTTCAGGTCCGTGGCAAGCAACGCGAGCGCTTCTTCGATCAAATCGATGACATGGCAAGGACGCCGGTCCAATTCGAGAGGTTTGGCAAAATCCAAAATGTCATTGAGCAGACTTTCCATCCGCATCAGATCTCGCATGGCCGCTTCGATGCAGGTTTGGGATTCAAAGTCGAGTGTGCCTTCACCCGTCACTTCCTCCAATTGAGCACGAATATATCCCATGGGTTCCCGAATCTCGGTTGCGAGAAATGAGCTGACTTCATTCAAGGCCGATTGCCGTTCCTGACGCCGAATAGCCGGCTCTGATGCACTGGATACCGACGACTCCAGCGTAGGGGTGGCAACCCCATCGGGCGAAGCAAAGACCGAGAGCTTATGGAAAGGTTCTTCAAAGAGTTGGACTAATTGGGTCGTAATCGGTTCGAGCTTGCCTGATTCAGCTTCCGCTGATTCATATTGGGCGGCTGTCTTAGACGCCAAGGTGATCGTGCCGGCCACACGCCCCCGGACAAAAAAGGGAAGCACGAACGTGCACCGGAATCGGTCACGGTACAACTGTTTATAATCTTGGAAGCGCCCTTGCGTGGATGCCAGGTTTTGATCAACACGAGGCTTGCGATGCCGCACAGCCCAACCCGAAGCGGATTCGTTCAAAGACAATCGCTGACCAGGGAGAAGCTCTTTTTTATGCCCAGCCAGACAGCCTAAGACTTCCAAGACTGCGGCTAACGGATCATACAATGTGACCCATCCCCGATCACACGGCACCAAGACCTGCGCCTCGGTCAAACTTCTGGCAACTCGCTCCTGAATCTGAGGCGAGGTATAGGTTCGCATCATCGATTCGACAGCCTCAGAAAGGGGTTCCTCAGCTCCTGGTTCTTGCAAGACCCAGGGGCGTGCTAAGAGCACGGAATGATCAAAAAGATTCGCTTCTCGTACTTGATCAGTGATCCGACGACTGACCGAGTCGATCGTGATTTTTTCCCGCTTCGTAAAGGGCCTCCCCTGTTTTCCCACAACCAACGCCCCATAGACCGCTTTGCGATCCTGAAGGGGCATCGCTAAAAGATTCTTCGAACCAGGGGTCACCATTCGAAACTCGATGGCCACATTCCCATCCGCCCCCTCGGGACTCCAGGGGCGACTATTTCGCTGTCCTTCTCCTCCTGAAAGAGTTCGAAGTATGGCGCGGACCTCACGGGCTGAAAACCCTTTTGTCACCTGAGACACCAATGGACCCTTGGGTTGGTTCATAATGGCCACCGCCGCATCCATACCCAAATCATTGACCGTCATGGTTAAAATGCGCTGAAGCGTCGTCTGCTTCGAGGTCCGAACCGAGTCCATAGCTTTCTTTCTATTCATCGTCATAACCGTGGAAGAAGAATGTCGTGATTGTCATGAGGAGCAGAGGTACCCTCAATTAATATGCCGAATCTTTCGTGATCGAGATTGAGCCATGCCCATCTCCACATGGCCCCGCTCAGAGATCATCAGATTCATCATCCCACTGACGAGGCTAATCAAAATAGCCCCTCCTACTGCCGACCAAAATCCATGCACATGAAACCCTTTGACTAAGACGGAGACCACACCCAGCAAAAAGGCATTAATCATGATCATAAATAAGCCAAGCGTCACGACGATGAAGGGAGCTGAGAACAAATACAAAATCGGACGGACCACGGCATTCAACACCGCTAAGACCAGCACACCGACTGCCCCCGCGGCAAACGAATCGATGGTCAGGCCTTGAATTATTTGGGTCGCAACAAGAACCGCGGCACCCGTGACAATGAAGCGAAGAATAAACCCCCTCATAGAAATATCCTGAGCATGCTCTTTACTGCACAGCCACCGTTAAATCCAGAGACTGTTGCCGCCTGGTCACTGTATCATTGGGATCATAATTGGCCACAAATGTTTTCTTAACGCCTTGAGCCGAAACTTCGACCGTCGATCCGGCATTGTTATTATGCATATGCAGGAAAATTTCGTAATACCCGGCCTCATTCGTCTTGCCTGAAGCCCCATGCCCTCCCTTGACCTTGGGCCTAGCATGAATCGTGACACCGGCTACCCCCTGGCCCGATGGATCACGGGCATACCCAAACACCGTAAAGCCATGTTCCACGTTGGACTTCACAAAAACAGGGTTCGGGGTCTTCGCCGTGGGATCTTTGAGCGTGGACAAATAGGTCGCAAGAGCCAGCACTTCTTCCTCCGTCATCAAATCTTTATATGTATCCGGCATCCGACCCTTCTTATGCTGTTCCTCAAATCCCTCTGCATAGAGATACGTGGGATCGAAGATTTTTTGCTTGATATCATTGATCGTCAACAAACTGCCAATGTTGTCCAAAATGGGGCCCCGTTTTTTCACGCTCCCTTTACCCCCGATTTTGTGACAGTTATAACACTCATACAAATCATAGACCTCGGCCCCTCGTTCCACCACTGTGAGGGCCCCGCCTTGGTCTTGAGGTGCTTCCACCCCCTCTACCACTGGGGCAAACCGGCGGAGCCGCGCCACCACCGTCTGCGAATTATCTTGGAGCGCCTGTACCTGTTGGAGCAACTGTTCCACGTGGTCACTCTCAGCCAACGCCTTTTCACGCTTGCGTTTGAGAATTTTTTCGATTTTCCCCTTTTCCACCTCAGGATTATATTGGGGCCAAGCCGACGCCCCCATGATATAAATCGCTGAAAGCACAAGGTAAAAACCAACCAGTACCACACCAGCAACCCACCCCGACAACCTCCTCATGGGAGGGGCATCGAGAAGCAGAAACACCACAAGGCCTAACGCCACATAGGCCACAAACATCACCTGGAATACGTGAGGAAAGCCAAGGGCTCCGCTCCCAAACCAGGCCGCAAGCGCAAACACGGCTGCCACGCTGATTGTTTTCATACTATGACCCTGGAGAGCTAATGGCCATCATGCTCATACGCCGCTGTCCCTCATCTCAGAAGGGAGGGGGGGACAGCGCTCCTGGTTGATCGTTCAGGGGAATAGGCAAGCCTTGAAAGGACATCCAATACTATCTTACCCAGGCTACTAACTTCATACAAGCATTGATTCCATGCACGCACGCCGTTTCACTGACATTGTTGAGGAAGAAGAAGGAGGAAGCAATAATCGAATCCCCGATTAGATACCCGATCAGGTCGGGGACAAGCGTCGTGGACAGATTTTCAGCATCGCCAAGGCGGTAAGAGGAAGATAGATCACGCACCCCACGATGCCTAACAAATATTCGCCGATCCAGAACGTCACAAACAAATTAAAGAGCAGCACCCCATAATACAATCCGCATCCAAGCAATACCTCTTTGGCCGGGATTGTGTGGGGAAGCTCGGGCAATATCTCTGTGCGCCGGTCCACCAATCGGTATCCCAACATCGCAACCCATCCCACCACAAACCACCCGGCAAAGTTGGCCAGCGGGACGCCAAAATACACACCGGGATCAGGATACCCATAAATTTGTCCTAAAAACCATCGTTCCCCTTGAAGCGCCACAGGATCGATCACAATATCGATAAACATAAAAAACAAGCAGGTCAGGGCGATCACTGGCCAGGAGAGCGTTTCGCGCGCAAGCCACCGCCGACCCGGCGGTGGCGAAGAGGATTGAGAAGGCAAGACAAACCAGAGGGCCAAGCAATAACTCGCATACAATAAAAACGTAAACGACAACGAATCCATGAACGGAATATTGGCAATATACAACTCTTCGTCCACGGTCGAAGCCGTGTAATAGTAGTCGCCAAACGGGAATCCAAGACGGGTTGACAAAAATTCACAGACAAACGCAGTGACCCACGTCAGACCAAACAGCACCCCGGTGCGTTTCCATCCCAACAACCGTAGTGCTGCGACCAACGATACGCCCAAAAAGAAAAAGACATAGGGCCGAAGCAGAAGAGTCTTCAAGAAGAGAAGGGGAATGTCCACGGGTAGGTTCGCTCATTCACAAGCAGGAAAGGATCTGAAGACGGAGTTTTCTTGTCGCAGTACCCGTTACGCATAACGATGATCCCGAAACCATTTGACCGCCTTTTCCAAGGCCACCTCCACCGGAGTCTGGGGTAACCCCAGGTCTCGAATAGCCTTGGAGCAATCATAATGCATCACGTACCGAGCCATGCGGACTCCCTCAAGCGGAATGCGCGGGGTGTGATGCGTCACATAATCCGCAATCCACTTGTTGACATGGGCCAAGGGCAGGATCAACCTGCGAGGAAGCTTCAGCTTCGGCGACTTGACTCCCGTCAACCTGCTCAATAGCTCAAACACGTCTTTCAGCATCAGATTGCGACAACCGAGGATGTACCGTTCACCCACCCGTCCACGCTCCATGGCTCGGATGTGGCCCATGGCCACGTCTTCCACATCGATGAGATTCATGCCGGTTTCAAGATAAGCCACCATTCGCCCTTTCATAAAATCAACAATGATTTGCCCCGTCGGAGTCGGCTTCACGTCGTACACCCCCACCGGAGCCGAAGGATTCACAATCACAACGGGCAATCCCGCCTTTGCCAACTTCATGACTGCTTGCTCAGCAAAATACTTGGAGCGTTTATAATCCCCTGCCATCTGGGCCAAGGAGACCGCAGTCTCTTCAGTGCCTAATCCCCCACCTTGGGGCAACCCAATCGCGCCGATCGTACTTGTATACACAATACGTTCAATCCCTGCCCCTCTCGCCGCAGTGAGTAAGGCCTTGGTGCCCTCGACGTTCACTTTGTAGAAGACGGAGGGATCACGAGCCCACAAAGCATAATGCGCTGCTACATGATACAACTGCCGGCAGCCATGAAGAGCCGACCGAAGGGAAGCCGCATCGCCTAAATCACCGGACACGGTTTCAATTGCCAGCCCATCCAGGGCCTTCCGGTCGGTTCCAGGCCGGACCAACCCCCTGACCTCCGTGCCGGCCTGAATCAACGCACGAGACACGGCCGATCCGATAAAACCCGTTGCTCCGGTGACGAGTGCTTTCATGATGAGGAAATTAAAAAAACAGGTTTTTTACCAAGTCGTTCTCCACTTCTCTCAGCCTAGCGTTTGCCGCTTCAACGTAATGCTTGTTCTTCTCGAACCCAATGAAGTGCCTGCCGAACCTTCGGCATACAGCAGGACACGTCCCAACCCCGATCAATGGATCAAGAACAAGATTACCTTCGACAGAGCTTGCTTTGATCAATCTCTCCATCAGTTTTTCCGGTTTTTAAACCGTGCTGAGTGTTTCCCTGCTGACCAGCTTTTTTGACTTGTAGGTCAATTGCTTGATGTTACCCCAGACGTCGCCGGGATTTTTGCCCTGACCGTGCAATTTCGTTTTACCAAATCGCCCGTTCGTGACGGAAGGGACTCGTTCACATCGCAGTCGGTGTTCCATGTCGACAAGTTGAGCGACCCGGATTGCGTCAAGATTAAACATCGCCGGTCGGCTCCCTTTGATAAAGTAGCAGATCACGTCATAGTTCGTATAATTGATCCGTCCCTGAGCCAACCGGCTCGGCTGATACCACACGATTCTAGATCGAAGATTGAGGAACGGGCGGTAGTCGATGAAGTCAAGGCAGTTTGGTTTTCCAAACAGATAGAGCGCGCCGCCTTCTTTGAGTTTAGGAGCAAAATTCCTGATCGTCTTCAGGTCAAACTCCTGTCTATTGCCGATTCTGTCCCAGTTGTTGGTGGTCACCCCATAGGGACCATCGCAAATAATCAGATCGACGGATTCGTCATCGATTTGTGCATCCGCGTGGTAAATTCGATCATGAGCAAGCATTGTTTGTGATTTCTCCTCTCAGTCTGATGCCCAACCAAGACCGCCAGAGACCACGTCGCACGGGGAAATAACGGGCAGGGACAACACCATGTGCGTTTAAGATTGATCTTCATACACGGTTCGCCCGTTCTTGCGAGCCCAGTCAATGGAAAACCCAACATGAGAAATCGCATTTCTCGCTGCTATCCTGTTGACGCTCCGTTTCGGCAACCACAACGTTAGGAGCGAGTTCGGAGATAACCTTGCACTTGGTTTGATTAGACGCCTAGAAGACGGCAAAATAGATTTTGGAGTTCCTTGTGATCCGGGGCAAAGATTCTGCTCGCCTATCGGCTGGCTCTTTGAACATCCGATCAAGCCGGCCACTTCCACCTTCTTTGCAGGAAAGATCTTCGTCCTATTCCGAATGAGGTGACCGTTAATTTCTGCGGCTGACGATATATTGTGCCATTGCTCTTAACGGATCGGCCTTCTCATCAAAGCCGCGAAGTCGACCAATGGCGCGATCGGCACATTCCTGGGCAAGGGTTTGGGCACCCTCAAGACCATAAATCGAGGGATACGTCTGCTTGCCCCGTTCGCTATCCGTCTTGGCATCTTTGCCCAATTCCTCCCGCGTGCCCGTCACATTCAACACATCATCCGCAATCTGAAAAGCCAAGCCAATATCTTCGGCATAGCCGGTCAGATGCTCAAGCTGCGTCATGTTGCCCCCGGACAGGAGCGCACCGGCTCGCACCGCGGCACGAATCAGTTTTCCCGTTTTCTGCACATGAATCATGTGCAATTCCGCTAATTCAACCTTCCGATTTTCAGCTTGAATGTCCAGCACTTGTCCACCCACCATTCCTGCATGACCAGACCCCATTGCAAGCTCTGCGATAACCTGAACCTGACACCGCGGGTCTAAATCCGTCACGAGATCGGCACGGCTACACCATTCAAACGCCATGGCTTGCAACCCGTCTCCTGCCAAAATCGCGAGTCCTTCTCCATAGACTTTGTGATTCGTGGCTCGCCCACGGCGAAAATCGTCGTTATCCATCGCCGGCAAATCGTCATGAATCAGCGAATACGTATGAATAAACTCAAACGCGCAGGCCACAGGAAGCAATGAGGCAGGCGGAGGCCCGATCGCCTCCGCCGTGGCAATCGCCAAGGCAGGCCGAATACGTTTTCCCCCAGCCAGCAGACTGTACCGAATGGCCTCGTGCAAGATAGCCGGCTGGGTTCGCGGATCAGGAAGGTGGGCTTCTAAATATCGATCAACAATATCCCGTTTTTGGCCAAGGTATTTCCCAATATCCACGGACATGGAATGCCTTTCCGAAAAGATTTTCGCGGATTCGAGAACGTAACAAAGGCCCAGGGGGGTGTCAAACAATGGAGGGTGGCATCGTATGCCGCCAGAAGACACGATGAAGCATGCCCCCCGAGCGGGGATCGCGCCGCGACAAAAGAGCGGGAAGGGCCTGGGCGGGTCATGACAAGACATTTGTCATGACCCTGATCCTCGGGCTATACTTCATACTCTATGAGTATTCGGAAAGGTGCCGGCGAATGGAAATCCCTTCTTTTGGGCATTGAGCCTGAGAACTGTGGGGTGTGCCATCAAGGGCTGTATCGAAACACCACCATGCTCAAGGGGGGATGGGAACGCTGTTCAGTGTGCCATCGGTTCGTGCACTATGCGTGTCTCGTCAGCGGAAAGGTGAAATTCCTCAAACGACAGCCCCGCGTGTGCCTCAACTGCGAGCACACTCTCGTAAAAGCTGCACCCATCGAGCAGCCGTAGACCTTGACCATCGGGGCATGAACGCCATCCCAGACTCACAAGAAACAAGACTCGGGAAATTGCCCCTTTCTGCCTTCGTCAACCTCGCGCTAGCCATCCTTCTCTCAGCCTGGAGCGGCTTTTTTACGATGGACTTCATACTCAGCGGGGCCTATACGTGGCCCCGTTCCAGTCGAGTCATGACCCTCACCTTCGCAGTCATCATTCTGGTCTATGAATTTATTTACAAAGAGCATCAAACCCGGCATACCGCTCTCACGGGCATCGCGCCGCTGAAAGTGGTCTGTTATGCTTGCATGATTCCATATATACTGGGCATCTTGACCCTATTGGCCCTGATCAATTTCAGCTAAAAGAGCGCTTCTGGCATGTCCTCGCCCCCGAGCGGGGTAGAAATCCAGAGTCTTTGCAGGAACACAGAAGAAAAACATTCATGACCCTGCATCAGGCGACTCGGCCTTCTTCTCGTAACACTTGCGCCGTCCAGGAAGTCCCGGATTGAATCAAAGCGGGAGGAGGGCCTTCTTCCACAATCTCCCCCCCGCCATCTCCCCCATCCGGGCCTAAATCGACGATCCAGTCCGCATTTCGAATCACATCCAAATTATGTTCAATCACGAGCACGGTATTCCCATGTTCGACTAACCGATTCAAGACGTCGAGAAGACGTTGCACATCCGCAAAATGCAACCCCGTCGTCGGCTCATCTAAAATGTACAAGGTTCGTCCCGTGGCCCGCTTGGAGAGCTCACGACTGAGTTTCACGCGTTGCGCCTCGCCACCCGATAACGTCGTAGCCGATTGCCCGAGCTTGATATAGTGCAACCCGACATCGGCCAACGTCTGCAGTTTTCTCGCGATCGGCGGGATGTGAGCAAAAAATTCCAAGGCTTCTGTCACGGTCATCTCTAAAATGTCCGCAATCGTGTTTCCTTTGTGTCGGACATCCAGGGTTTCCCGATTATATCGCCGTCCCTTACACGCTTCGCAGGTGACATACACATCGGGCAAAAAATGCATTTCGATTTTGAGAAGGCCCTCACCCTGGCACGCTTCGCACCGACCACCTTTGACATTGAAGCTATAGCGCCCGGGCCGATAGCCACGGACACGCGACTCCGGCAACCCGGCGAACACATCTCGAATAAAGGTGAAGACCCCCGTGTACGTGGCGGGATTGGACCGCGGCGTACGGCCGATCGGTGATTGATCGATATCGATCACCTTATCCAAGGCATCAGCCCCCTTCAGCGCCCGACAGCCTTCCATCTTAGGGTTTTTCTGATACAGCAATTGCGAAAGCGAGGGGAACAAGACTTCCAGCACCAGGGTGCTCTTACCGGACCCGGAGACGCCGGTGACGCAAGTCAACAGCCCAAGCGGAATCCGGGCATTCACCGATTTCAAATTGTGCTTGTTGGCTCCGACGATGGTGAGCGACCCTTTGGGTTGGCGGGTTCGTTCCGGCAACGCGACCTGTTTGCCCCCACGCAAATAGTGCCCGGTCAGCGAGTCGGGATGGTTCATCACCTCTGCAGGCGAGCCTTGCGCCACGACATACCCGCCATGCACTCCAGCACCGGGGCCCATATCGACAAGATGATCGGCCGCACGCATGGTTGCGGCATCATGCTCCACCACCAACACGGTATTGCCCAGGTCGCGGAGCCGAAGCAAGGTTTGAAGCAACCGATGCTGATCCCGTTGATGCAGGCCGATACTTGGCTCATCGAGGATGTACAACACCCCCACCAGCCCCGACCCGATTTGAGTGGCCAGTCGAATGCGTTGTCCTTCCCCACCCGACAGGGTCGCGGCGGCTCGATTCAACGTGAGATAATCCAACCCCACGTTGAGTAAAAACTCCAACCGTTCTCGAATTTCTTTTAAGATGGGCTGACCGATCAATTGATCCCGTTCGGTGAAGGCCAAACATTCGAAAAACGTCTCGGCCTCACGAATCGAAAGCCGCGTGACTTCGGCTATGGATTTCCCGCCAACTCTGACGGCTAAACTTTCCGCCTTCAGTCGAGCCCCCTGACACACCGGGCATACAGTCCTATCGGAATACTCCTGCCCCTCCGGACAAACGGACACCTCATAGCCGATCCCATCACACGCGGGACACGCTCCATGAGGGCTGTTAAACGAAAAGACCCGTGGCGCCATTTCCGGATAACTGACGCCGCAATGAATACAGGCCAACCGTTCGCTATACAGCACAACCCCATGCTCGTCAGTCAGAATCCCCACCAAGCCTTGGGTCAATTTCAAGGCCGTCTCGACCGAATCCGCCAACCGCCGCCGCAGCGATTCCTCGTCTTTCATGATCAGTCGATCCACGATAATCTCAATCGTATGTTTCCGCTGTTTATCCAGCGTGATCGCCTCATCAAGGCCGACAAGTTTATCATCAATCCTGGCTCGCACGTAGCCGGCACGCCGAGCTTCGGCTAATTCCTTTCGATATTCCCCTTTCCGCCCCCGTACGATCGGGGCGACGACTTGAAACTTCGACCCGGCCGGCAACGCGCCAATAGCATCAACCATCTGCTGAACGGTCTGGGCCGCGATCGGCTGCCCGCACTGAACGCAAAAGGGTTGCCCCACTCTGGCAAAGAGCAAGCGAAGATAATCATAAATGTCCGTGACGGTCCCGACCGTAGACCGGGGATTATGGCTGGTATTTTTTTGCTCAATGGAAATGGCGGGAGAGAGGCCTTCAATCGAATCGACATCGGGCTTGCCCATTTGTTCTAAAAATTGGCGCGCGTAGGCTGATAACGACTCGACGTACCGCCGCTGCCCCTCGGCGTAAATCGTGTCAAAGTTGAGTGACGACTTGCCAGACCCGCTCAACCCTGTCACCACGACCAATTGATCGCGCGGGATCACCACATCGAGGTTTTTGAGATTATGCTCGCGGGCCCCTTTAATATGAATATGTCGGCTCATAAACTTGGTGAAGACACCCGGTCAAAAAAGGGTCGAAAAAGTTGGAGTATACTATACCATAGCCCATCATCGCCTTACGGGAAGCGGCTGGCTCTTCTGCTTCTCATCTCAGGCTTTTCGTCTATTTGATTCTGCACAGACCGTTCGTTACACTGACAGAGTCATCTGGTTGGTATTCCAGTTTCGTAATGCAAGAGAGGGTTTTTTACCAGGCTGGGGGAGGAGCATTCCATGCACATACTGTCATTGATTGGATTGGCCTTTTTGGTGGGAGTGGGAGGGCCGTTGGTCTCCACTGAAGTCTTGGCCAAGAAATACGAACTCACAAGGAATAACGTTCAAAAACCCGCAGATGTCGACAGCACGACCGTTTCTCTGTATGGCGTACGATTGGGAGACTCTGAAATCGATGCCGTGGAAATGCTGATCAATGAAAAAATTTCTGGAGTCCGAGCTGAGCAAGAAGGTGTCTTCGTGTTGTTGTGGGATCAATCGAACCCCACCGGGGCCATGGCTGGTGTCCGGATCATGGATGGCCGCGTCGACTTGATTTTCATCAATAATCGCTTTGCCCATAAAATCCGGGGGATTTTCCGGCGGGTGCTCACAGCCCAAAGTGCGCAAGAAATCCGTGAACTGTTGGGGCCCGAAGACATTGGAGATGAAAACGTCATGGGGGCAATGTTGCACTACCAAAACCAAGGATTTCTTGTGAACTACCTGGGGCGGGACATTAACGTCGAATTTCAATTTCCGTAAACGCCTCTCATGCATCGATCTTGGGTGGGAGGCTCTTCTTGCCCACAGCCCATTGTCCAACCAGACGGCTTCCGAGTGGCTTTCATGGGAGATCGTGTCGTCACCAACCACAGACTCGAAGAAGAGCAAAATACCGAAAGCTCTCTGCGCCCACAAACACTGGAAGACTATATCGGCCAGGCGCGCATGAAGGAATCGCTTCGGGTCTGCATCCAAGCCGCACACCGTCGAGGCGAACCGCTAGACCACGCCATTTTCTACGGCCCACCTGGACTGGGCAAGACGACTATCGCGCATATCATTGCCAAAGAAATGGGGGGCGGCATTCGCTCGACCTCCGGGCTCGTCCTCAACCATGCCGGAGACCTCGCCGCGATTTTAGCGAATCTCCAAGCCCACGACGTCTTGTTTATCGATGAAATTCACCGCCTGCCGGCGGCCGTCGAAGAAGCGTTGTATCCCGCCATGGAGGATTGTCAAATTGATCTCGTCATCGGCCAAGGACCAGCCACCCGCACCATGAAGCTGGATCTTCCCCCGTTTACCCTAGTCGGCGCCACCACAAAAGCCGGCGCCCTGACCTCCCCGCTTCGTGAACGGTTCGGATTGGTGTATCGGCTCGACTTCTATACGCCTGAGGAATTGGAAATTATCGTCAACCGCTCGGCAGGCCTGTTGAACGTGGCCATCGAATCCGAAGGCGCGATGGAAATCAGCAGGCGCGCACGTGGGACACCACGCATCGCCAACAGGCTGATCAAGCGGGTCAGAGACTTTGCTGAAGTCAAAGCCGAAGGCACCATTACCCAGAAGGTGGCCCAAGAGGCGCTGCACTGGCTGGGTGTGGATGGCGCAGGGTTTGACGAAATGGATCGCAAAATCTTGTTAACCCTCTTGGAAAAATTTAACGGTGGGCCAGTCGGGGCGGACACCCTAGCCACTGCGGTCCAAGAAGAAAAAGCCACACTCGAAGACGTGTATGAACCCTTTCTCCTCCAAGCCGGGTACCTAGACCGCACCGCCCGTGGCCGCCAACTCACGGCCAAAGCCTACCAGCACTTCGGCAAGAGTAAAGATCAAGATTTGTTCGGGTAAGCTTTTTGTAGGTCGAGATCCCTGTTCACAGGCAGGGACATACCTCATGGCGCCTTCTTCCCTCTCTTTTGTCGCAGCGCCATCTCATCGCGCCTTTTTCTGAGCCGCATGAGATGCGGCCCTACACATACAATGGCATAAGACATGTCCCCGTGGCCATAAACCAGGATACCGCTTTACAGGAAAAAGGGGGAGTGGATGTCCAGGGTGGCCTAAAACTGCCGCACGAAACGCACTTCGGCGGGTTGCGCGTCTAGTCGTACAACCGCGCGTTGGAGGCGCGCGCCTCATGCACCAGCACGAGTTGGAGGCTGAAGCCCCACAGGGTCATGGCACGATTCAGCACGGAGGCTCGCAGGATTCGGGTACGGTCTGCGCGCGATGCGCCATTGGGCGTGAACGGTGCCCAGCGGCCCTCGAAGGTCGTCCAGCGCAGTTCCCCGCTCCCTGCCAGGGTGTGAAGCCCCAGGGCAACGCCACGAAGGCCCACAGCCGCGTCCAGACCCCTGTATTGCGCCAGACCTTCGCTTGCGAGCGTTGGCGGGTATAGCCCACCAAGGCCTCGGTTCGCACGGTCGGCGTGAGGATGTAGGTCCCCCCGAGGGAGAGCGCGAGGAGCGGCCTGTCGCCCTGAGACAGGCCGTGAACCAGTGGGCGAGTTCGAGGCGAGTGCCGAGAGCGTAGCTGAAGCCCGCACCGGCCAACCAGGCCCGATTCAGAGAGGCGAAGCAGCTAAGGTCGGTGGCCCGGGTAGCAGCCAGCGTGGCCCGAGGTAGCCCGAGACAAAAGTCTGATCGAACGCGGTGCCACTGTATTCCCGATGGGCGAGATCAAGCCCTGTGCGCAGCCGCAGGCGGGCCATCAGGGGATATTGATAGTCCACGCCGGCCCAGCCCACCACGCCGATGCCGGAACTGGCCCGGTCCGCTGCATTCCGGCGGAACGGCAGGCCGTTGAGATAGATGACTTCTGCGTCCGAGGCGGCGTTGATGTTGGTATCCTGGGCCAGGGCAACGCTCACGTAGCCGCTCCAGCGGCGTCGGGCCCGCATCGCCGACAAAAACCGCTGGACATTAGACACCACGGCGGCTGGGGGCTGGCTGGCTAGGACCCGCTCAAACTGGTCGCGGGCCAAGTCGTCCTCTTGCTGGAGGAAGAAGGCGCTCGCCAGTTCCAGACGCACGCGCACGAGTTCAGGCCGGTCGATGAGGATGGCGCGCAGGGCCGCGAATGGCTTCGGCTAAGAGAGCGGGCGTGGCTTCATCCGTGGTCTCCGGCTGTTGAGCCGCCTCTATCGCCACCAGGCCGAGGAGAAACCGCACCTCGGTCTGAGCCGGGTGCGTGGCGAGGAGCGGGCGCAGGATGGCGAGGGCAGTGGCAAAGCGCCCGGTGTCCACCAAGGCCCAGGCATGGCGAACCAGGGGGTCGGCCGAGAGGTGGGACCGGTCAACCGCTGACAAGGGCTTGGGTTCCTCGTTGGCTCCAGCCAACGCCTCGGCCCGTGGGGCGGGCTCGGTCCAGCCCGAGACGGAGAAACCGGCGACCAGGACCAGTACGCCCAGCAGCCTGGGCAGCACGGTGAAGAGGAAAGGGGAGGCCATTCGGATGGACGAGACGGGCAGCACCCATAGCCAACACGCAGGCAGGTTAGAGGCCGTCTTATTCCGTCTATTCCTTCCACGTCCCAAAGCACCCGATACACCATTCACTCCTATCGTCCCTGGCAGCCCAGAAGATACCGGCGGCGGAGCCAGGCTGGTCAGTCGCAGCTTCCCCGTTGCCGAAGAACTAGCCACCCCATTTGCCTGTGAACCCGCCGTCCGCGCTGGTTCCTCCTGTGAAGCGCCCCCCCTCGGTATCCGTGATGCTGGCTTCCTCCAGCTTCAGCGTCATGTTCCACGGCTCGTTCTCCACCTTGAAGTCGTCCACCTTCCCGTTCACAGTCCCAAGCGGGCCTTCATCGAAGTCGGCCGTCAGGTTGACGGCCGCAGTGACTCCTTGATCACCGGATCGGCAGCGTCGGAGGGCCGGTGCATACGAAGACCCATCGCATCCCCACTGTAGATGGCAGAGCCGGTCAGCCCCTTGAGGGTGTTCTGATCAAACGGGTCTTCGCCATTGGCGTAGACGACGACTTCATAGTCCTTGACGCTGTCGACATTCTTCGGAACGAACAGCCAACTGGCCAGGGATAGATAGCTGGTGTTATACATTTTTTCCAAGTGTGCCTTAGTCTTTCGGCTATTTTTCCGATGTCCCGTTTGGCCCGTGCTTGTCCTGATTGCATGGATTCGTCTGCTCCGTTTGTGGTGGGAACAAAACCGTCGGGAACAAAAACGACTTCATGCATAATCATGTTCACAACACGACCATTTTCAAGGTAGAGGCCACAACCTACGCTGGGAATTCCGACGTCGCCACAATAAAATTGCCCAAGCGTGCCATCCTTCTCTCCTTGTATACTCTGGCCTATGTCCCATGCCACGTATGTTCCAGTCCGGTCCGGCAGCTTTTCTCACTCAATGTTGAGGGTGCTTTCCCAAATATCTTTAGTAGGATGTGGTTTGTCCCACCATGCTTTCCACTCTTCTGGCAACTCCGATTTTATCCACGCTTCCTCGCTGGAATAGCCAGGGCCATTCTCATCTCTGGAAACATTGGCACCATACTGACGCAAATACATCGTTCCTGCATTGGTTTCGACCGAAAAGCTCTTGTGCCTCTCCATCCATCAGTGAACACATCCCCCGTGTTCGAGATATGCTTTTTTAGCATCAAGATTTTCTAAGATCAGTTCTACCAAGTCGAGGTCCTTCGCCGAGTAAACCGGCTTGTTGTTGAAAAACAGCTTTCCATCCTTAGTAGCCGCGACCTTCTTGTCCGTATTTGATACCTGCATGATGCTGCCTTCTACAGGTTGGGCTGTAGCCACGATTCTAATGCCGGCCTCCGCTCCCCGGGCAACGGATGAATTTTCTTTAGCCACTTCGGGTATTGACGTGGAGGCCAGGCGTGACTTGACGACCCCGCCAGATCCACTCTCAAGGGGTGTACTCCTACTCCCCCCGCCACCGGTCACGGCCACAGTGGCGATCAGGGCGAAGCACAGGCATGGTTTTTTCTTGTTCATCACTCATCCTTCCGGTGTTGTAGATTGCACTGAACGGGTAAAAAGGTCGCTGGATTTTAGGGGGGGGTATTCAAGTCTTTTTTGCAGCGAATGACGAGTGATGCACGAGCCGCTCCGGCGTTATCTATTCTTTGGCGGCATCTTACACTGCCTGTTTTGGCAGCATGAGTTTGTCTCCTGCTCCGACAGGGGGATGCGGTAGCGACAAATAGGGAGCAACATGAGCGGGGCCACTCCACACGTCATTTCGCGGACGATGATGTCCCCACTCGCCTTGACAAACCCGCTGGGCGGTGCTACCTCCTGCCCATGTTACCAGCCGTGGACAATTCTGTTGGCGCCTCAGCGGGGAAGACGGTGTCCCAATGGGTTGGTGCGCCTCGGGAACAGGCCGTGCAGCGCATGTTTACCGCAATTGCCAAGCGGTATGACCTCAACAATTCCCTGCTGAGTTTCGGACTGCATTATCGATGGAAAGTGCTGGCCGTACGCCATGTGCCGGTCTGCACGCAGGGGCGAGCCTTGGACCTAGGCTCGGGAACGGGAGATCTTGCCTTGTTGCTGAACCGCCGGATGGGGAAGCACGGCAGGGTCGTGGCGATGGACTTAAATGAGGCTATGTTACAAGTCGGTGCGGAGAAGATCACTCGGCGCAGATTAGCCGGCCACATCGCCTGTTTGCAAGGGAACGCCGAACGGATCGTGTTTCACGATGACACCTTTGATGCGGTCACCGCCGGCTTTTGCATTCGTAACGTCGGAGACCGGGCACTGGCCTTTCACGAAATTTACCGCGTGCTCAAACCAGGAGGCCGTTTTGTGTGTCTTGAATTTTCTCGGCCGGTTTTGGCCTGGCTTCGGCCAGTCTATGACTGGTACTCCTTTCACCTCCTTCCCACAATCGGCACCTGGGTCGCTAAGGATCACACGGCTGTGTACCACTATCTGCCTGAATCCATTCGAACCTTTCCCCATCAAGAACACTTGGCCGCCATGCTTCGAGAAGCCGGCTTTGCGCAGGTGGACTATCACAATCTGAGCGGTGGGATCGTGGCCATTCACGTGGCTGTAAAGTAAGGGGTGATAAATTCCCTCCTCTACGTGTTTCTGCCGTGTAAAAAGGTCTACCCGACCGGCATTACGTATTTAGCCGACTTCATTCACCGACGCCGTCCGGACGTTCGTCAGCATATTTTGGATCTCTCGTTGTTTCCCCGTGCTGCGCGGTCTCGCGCGTTGCGGGAGACGGTACAACGATTCAAGCCCGACCTGGTATGTTTTTCGTGGCGCGATATTCAGATTTTTTCACCCCACGAAGGCGATGCGTCGTTGGAGCAGGCATTTAACTTCTACTATGCCGGCAATCCCTTCAAGCGTATCGCGGCCTCCTTTCACGGCCTCAAGAATCTCTATCGGTACTACCAGGACATCCGTTCGAACCTTTCGTACCCGTGGCTCATTCATCAAGAGTTCCCGAATGCCCGCCTGATGATCGGAGGCGGCGCCTTCACGGCGTTTGCCGATCAACTGATTGAAAAACTCCCTGAAGACATACTCGGCATTTTAGGCGAAGGGGAGGATGCGATCCTCAAAGTCTTAAACGATGAGCCCCTGACCGACGAACGTGTCATCATCAAAACAAACGGACACGTCACCAAAGGCTCGAAACATACGCCGGCCCTGCTGGATTCGTTGACAGTCGATCTTCCCTATCTGACCTCGATTTTTCCACAGTACGCGGAATACGTGGATGAGTGTATCGGGGTGCAAACTAAACGGGGCTGTCCCTATGACTGCGCCTTTTGTCTCTACCCCTATATCGAGGGAAAGCGCGTTCGCTATCGACCGGCCCAAAACGTCGTGAATGATATTTCGCAGTACTACCATCAATGGGGAGCGCGTCGCTTTTGGTTTACCGATGCGCAATTCATTACGGGAAAAGATGCGTATCCGCAATGCACGGAAATCTTAGAACGGATTATTCGGGAAGGCTTGGAGATTGAATGGTCGGGCTACGTGCGCACGTCGCTCATTTCAGCCGAGATGGCGAAGCTCATGGTCAACTCCGGGGTGGGTGATTTGGAGGTCGCGATTACCGCAGGCTCACAGAAGGTGCTCAACAGCTTGCACATGGGATTCAAACTCGAGCACCTGTATGACGGCTGTCGCTATTTGCAAGAGGCAGGCTTTTCAGGTCGTGTGATTCTCAACTATTCGCTCAACTCTCCAGAGGAAACCGAAGAGACGCTGCTGCAAAGCATTGAGTCGTATAAAGTCGTCGCGTCGATTCTTGGAGACGATCGCGTGTTCCCCTTGATGTTCTTTCTTGGCATTCAACCGAATACGGATTTGGAACAGCGGCTCTTGTCGGATGGCTATCTTTCGGCAGGCTACAATCCACTCAGCCTCGCGCCCTGGAACGTGAAAAAATTACTTTACAATCCCGCTCCGCTCAACACATTGATTGCGAAAGCTTGCCTCACAGCGTGGAACAAGAAACACGGCAGTCGTGACCCGCGTCACTGGTCCGGGAGCCTCAGTCAAAGCGCCACGCAGGATCACGGCCACACCTATGCCGACGAAAGTCTCTCCCAGGGCATTCAGGCCAACTCGGGCCGGGAGGCGTTGCTGACACTGGAAGAACTTTTGCGGTCACGAACGGCGACGCGGAGGAAATCGTCGCTCACCCCGTAAGCTCTTCCCCTTCAGGACGCCGTCGTTCTCAAATGTCTTTGTAGGGCCGAATCTCATGCGGCCTTTCCCTGTAGGACACTATCTTCTGCCGCTAGCGGCAAGCGCCATGAGATGGCCGTCGCGACAAAAGAAGGGGAAGAAGGCAAGCGAAGATCGCGCGGCCGTTCACGGGACGGACACGCCGATCAATCCGTGATTGTAAATTCCATGGTGCCGATGACGTTGGGGTCGTAAAGTTCTTGCCCCGGACTCTCGAAATAGAGCTTGAGCAAATACTTCCCCTTTTTCCAGCCGCCTTCAGGGCGAAAGATTTCGAGGTACCCTGCTTTTTCGTTCATTTCCATAAACAGGGCATCGGTTCCCGTCAGTTCTTTTGAAGGGATGTGTCCATCCGGCATGTGATACCACGCCGCTCGATACTGAGACGGCGCATCCAGGGCCGACACGGCAAAGACGAGATAAAATATTTCCGTATCCGAAGAAAATTCGGAAACCCCAGGAGCCACTGGTTCCACATAGGCATCATCCGTCATCCACCCCTGTCGTCCAAACGTATCCCAGGGAATTTTGATATCCCGAGCCATGGCAATCCATTTAAAGGCTGATTGCGGACGCTGCCAATTTCTTTGATCCAACGCCATGAGTTCGGTCTGTGTCGTCACACTTCCCTCACTCTCCTTTGTGGCAGCCTTGGGGGCCAACCCTTTCGTTTCTTCCCCCCAGACGATTGAGGGAACAACCAAGGCGAAAAGGAGGAACGAACGGCTGATGAGGCTTAGGTATCGATTGGTACGATGAGAGTCTGGACTATCTGGGAAAGATGATTGCTTTTTCACGAGGCACCTCCCCTAGTCTAGGGATTTTTCTGTATTTACTTTATCCCTCTTGGGACGTTTCCGCAACGGAAGGATCCAAGAGACAAGAGAGGAAGGAATCAAGACCGTTGAGTCGCGCGAGCCCCCCCTACGGCGGAGGAGCAGCCACCCGAGTGGCGTCAATGCCTCGTCGACGGCGTTCGACGATACGATCGGCGATTTCAGTCAGATGCCGTTCTAAGATTAAGCGAAGATGACTGCCTTGTCGATAATCGGCAGGGGCCATAATGTGGACCCGGTTCGCATGCAGCATGAGGTCGTAACATTTTTTAAAAGACTGTCCGTCGGGATCGTCCGGATTATACACCGCAACGGCCAGCCCCCCGTAATTTTTGATGACGGTAAAACACGGAACATCAGTCGGGCCATCACCCACGTAAATCATATGACGAAATGGCACTCGTCTGACTTCTTCGGGCATGTGGTCATTCACATTTTGATTCGCGTTCAGGAGATTTTTGTTGACCCGAAATAAATATTGGGTTTTTTCGGTATGACTAATGGTCCGCTTTGGAAAACTAATGTGACCGTCTGCTTCCGCAAACTCACACCCCCACATGGCTTTGACACACTTGGCTACCTCGCTGCCCGCCAGTATCGCCTTCAGCCCTGAACTGACCACATAATGCTCAAGATGGATGTCCCACTCCTCATAGTGAGGTTGCTGGACAATGGTGTTCAATTCGCCGAAACAATCGGGCACCCCAGGGAAAAATGTGAGTTTCGTCCCCATCTGTTGAAGATCGTGGTTCGACAAGGATCGGATCGCCTTATAATCGAGCATCCGCTTCATATAGGCGAGCTCCTGATCATACCCTTCTTGTTTGATAAGCGCGGTACAGCTGTCCCAGAATTCTTGAGGCGTAATCTTGGCATGGGGCAGAATCGTTTGGTTCTGCATGTAATGCGGGCTTAACGTAAGATCAAAATCGTAGACGATCGCGATAATGTTTTGTGGTTCCGCCATGAGGGATCTGGAAACGCCTCTTTGTCACCCTGAGCAACGAGCCGACATTGTCATCCTGAACGAAGTAAAGAATCGGCTTTCAAGGCATTCGGTTGTTGAGCGACAGATTCCGGTACTGACAGATGACTGGATTCCCGATGTCATCCTTTAAAAAATTGCTCTCACCAGCTCTTGAATACTGCGATGCATATCGAAATCGTCCGTGATCGGCTGAATCACTGCAGCATGACAAGCCCGCTCGGGGGCGACACCTTGCCGTATCAAGGTTCCGGCGTAAATGAGCAGTCGGGTGCTGACGCCTTCTTCGAGCCCATGGTTGCGCAAATTCCTCACCTTGCCACCCAGTTTGACGAGCTTTTGGGCCACGTCTTTGGAGACACCGGCTTCATGCTCGATAATTTTCGTTTCAATCTCAGCAGGGGGATACGTAAATTCAATCGCCATAAAACGCTGTTTCGTGCTTTGCTTTAATTCTTTGAGCACACTCTGATAGCCGGGGTTGTAGGAAATCACAAGCAGAAAGTCATCGACTGCTTCGATAACCTGTCCACGTTTTTCGATCGGCAGAAACCGACGATCGTCACTGAGCGGGTGCACGACCACCGTCGTATCTTTTCTGGCTTCGACGATTTCATCTAAGTAGACGATGGCCCCATGCTTCACCCCAAGGGTCAAGGGGCCGTCAATCCACACGGTTTCTTCACCTTTGAGGAGATAGCGGCCGACCAAATCAGATGCGGTCAAATCCTCATGGCAGGCGACCGTAATAAGCGGACGCCTCAATCGGTAAGCCAGATGTTGCACAAAACGGGTCTTTCCACAGCCCGTCGGGCCTTTCAGCATCACCGGCAGATGCCGTTGAGCCGCAATAATGACGAGACCGACTTCGCCGTTGATCTCTTCATAAAACGGCTCTTCGTTGATCCAATATTGTTCGATGTCGATTTCGTGTCCTTTCACGTGTTGTCTGCTTCCTTCCAGATCGGAGTCGAGGGCATGCTTCGATTGATGAGGCCACTTGATGGAGGGTTCGCCTGTGAGGATCTATTATACGTGGGGTCCCGACGATGGACAAGAACCGTTCTCGATACGGCACAAGATCTCTTTGTAGGGCGGGATCTCATCCGGCCTCTTCTGAGCCGCATGAGATGCGCGGCCCTACAAATACATTCAAGATGCCGCCCTACAGGGAATCGTGACCAGGCACGCCATGAGGATCGTCGCTTGTCTCGCTCAAAGAGGTCATGGTATCATTTGAGTCTGTTGTCATCCTACGAGCTCTGCCAATATCCATCCTCCATTCAGGCACACTCCATTATTACGATCTATCCCGGTATCACTTTCTCATGGCCCACCTCTCGGCGACATGCCCCATGATTCAGAGGTGTTCGGACGCATCGGCCCCTTCTGCCTTATCTCCTGCTCCAACGGCTTCCCTCCGCAAAGAGAGTCAGCGATGCCGTTCTGTCCAACAGGCCCTTCAAGCGTCAGGGATCTTTTCCCTACAGTCAGCACCTGCATGGCGGCTCTCACCCTTCCCGTTTCAATTGACTGAAAGCGAAGTTTCCTTCTTTGAGAACCTAGGCCCCCAGCTATGGTCGTTCTCTAAAGCACTCAATCGACTGTATCTCGATAGTCTCAAAGGCACTCAACCAGGCTGGGTTCACCACTATCTCGACCAAGGCAAGCCGGAAGCCCTGTTGGACTATGCTCGCATGAAACGATTTCGTGAGGCAATTCCTCGGGTTATTCGCCCTGATGTGATTCCGACTGAGGCGGGCATGACGATCACGGAACTGGACGCTGTCCCAGGCGGCATTGGGATCACGGGAAGCTTATCCTCCGCCTACGGCGCCTTAGGAGATTCTCTCATTGGCGGTCGTAACGGCATAATTGAAGGCTTTGCAAAGCTGTTCCAAGGCCGACTCGGCGAGGGAGCGGGCTGTCTCGCCATCGTGGTGTCTGATGAGGCTGAGGAGTACCGGAATGAAATGGTCTGGGTGGCTTGCCAGCTACGAACCGCTGGGCTGGAAACCTATTGTGTCCATCCTCGCGATCTTCGGTTCACTGAACAGACGTTGTTCACGTCTACCCCTTTCGGGGAACAGCCTGTTTCGTTCATCTATCGATTTTTTGAACTCTTTGATCTCGAGAATATTCCAGAATCTGCATTACTCATGTCCAAGGCCCAAAGAGGGCAGGTGAGCGTGACACCACCGTATAAGCCCTGGATGGAAGAGAAGTTGGCCTTCGCGCTCTTGCATCACCCTATGCTGGAAGGGTTTTGGTCCGACGCGCTAGGGGTGGAGGTCTTTCATAGTCTCGGACGGCTCATGCCCAAAACCTGGGTCGTCGACCCTCGTCCTCTTCCTCCATCAGCAGTCATCCCGAATCTCACGCTTGGTGGAAAGGCCGTGTCAGATTGGCGACAATTCACCCATGCGACACAAAAGCAGCGACACTGCGTGTTGAAGCCTTCAGGCTTTTCGGAACTGGCTTGGGGCAGCCGTGGGGTGATCGTTGGGCATGATATTCCGCAGTCCGCATGGGCGGAAAAATTGGAGCACGCGCTGGATGCCTTTGCCTCGACACCCTATGTCTTCCAACCATTTCACAAGGGCCGACGGTACGGGATGACCTATTTCAATGCGCACACCGGACGACTGGAACCCATGGAGGGGCGGGCTCGACTGTCACCCTATTATTTTGTGTCTGGAGATGAGGTGACCCTTCACGGAATTTTGGCGACCGTTTGCCCTAAGGAGAAAAAGGTGATTCATGGCATGCGCGATGCCATCCTGGCACCATGCGCGCTACAGGCTCCGTAGAGCCGCCTCTTTCCCTTCTGTCATTCCCGCGGAAGCGGGAATCCAGAAGATTCTTAGGAACACAGAAGGATGGATTCCCGATTAAAAACGTCGGGAACGCCAGAGAAGTCAAGCGCCATAAGGCATATCCCCGTGCCTGCCCGAATGGATCGTGAAACGCATAAGAGAAAAGGCACTCAATAACGTTGTAATACTGAATGGTGCCCGGAATGCACCCTGGTTCGTCACCAACTGGATGAGTTGGAGATCGAGTCTAAAAGTGTTATGGTTCCCACGGTCCGTCCGTTCAGAAAACAAATATTTGAGTTATCGGGACCATATGATGTTCCTGTCTTGGTTGATGGAGACACCGTCCTGAAGGAAACGCAAGACATTCTCAACCACCTTGACGCATTGGCTTCGACCCTGAAGGGGCCCACCCCGGATGGGCCGGAACCCGTCGAGAGCCCAATCGAGACCTCATCGAGCAACCCGGCCCACGAGGGGGGTCTCGCTGTCTGATGTCGAACCACCCAACCCACACGTTCACCCCTATTGACGAGGAATGCAGATGGATGATTGGAAACGTATCCTAGCCGAGAGCATCACCAAACCTAAAGATTTAGCGAAACATCTCGGCGTGGATCCCAAAGAAGTGGAACAGATCGTGGGCCCTTATCCTATGCGCATCACACCCACGGTGCTCGCCACGATCAAAGAAAAAGGGGACGCCATTTGGAAACAGGTTGTTCCAGAGGACATTGAGATGGAGGACTTTGACGCACCAGACGACCCCTTGGAAGAAGACACCGATAGTCCCGTCCCACACTTGGTCCATCGCTATCCGGACCGCGCGCTGTTGATGGTCACGAATCAATGCCCGATCTATTGCCGATTTTGTACTCGCAAGCGGTTAGTCGGAAAACCGGGGTTTTTGAAGAAAGGCGAATTGGATCAAGCCGTCGCCTACCTCCGCGAACATACCGAAGTTCGGGATATCATCCTCTCGGGCGGCGATCCCTTGTTGTTGCCCGATCACTTGATCGAACGCCTTTTAAAGGCACTCCGAACGATCCCCCATCTCGAACTCATCCGATTCGGTTCACGCGTACCAGGGACACTCCCGCAACGCATCACCCCCCAACTGTGCGAGCTGGTCAAACGGTATCATCCGATTTATATGAATTTGCATTTCAATCATCCTGCTGAACTCACCCCAGAAGTCAAAGAAGCCTGTGGGCGCTTGGCCGACGCCGGTGTGCCGCTGGGTGCCCAAACGGTGTTGCTGAAAGGGGTGAACGATGATCCGGAAATCATGAAACAGCTCATGCATCAACTCCTTCTGGCCCGCGTGAAGCCCTATTATTTGTACCAGGCCGACCTGACCAAAGGGACCAACCATTTCCGCACCACCGTGGAAACGGGGCTACAAATCATTCAGGCGCTCCAAGGGCATACCAGCGGCATGGCCGTTCCCCATTTTGTGATCGATGCCCCAGGAGGCGGAGGAAAAATTCCGCTTTTACCCAATGACTATTTGCTGAACCTTGATGAAAACGGTGCCGTGCTGAAAAACTACGAAAACAAGACCTATCACTACCCACAGCCCGACCAAGGCCGCACGCGTGAACTGCCCATGGTGGGCGCGTCGAGGCTTGGGGGACTTTGCAGCAACGGGGCCATGGACGGGTAACGATGGCTTCTCCTCGTAAGCAAGGCATTCTGCCTGATCGCCAACTCAAACAACTGATTGTCGAAGGATCCATTCCTGCCGACCGTCCTATTGACGATGAGCAAATTCAGCCCGCAAGCTTGGATTTACGACTAGGCACAAAAGCGTATCGCCTCTTGAGCAGCTTTCATCCCGAACGATCAGAAATCACGACTCGTTTGAATGTGCTCGATCTCTATAAAGACAACTTGGTGATGTATGAGATAGACTTAGACTTAGAAGAAGGGGCTATTTTGGAAAAAGGGCATGTGTATCTGGTCCCGCTGTTGGAAAAATTACGCCTTCCCAAATCGATTCGAGGACGAGCTAATCCAAAAAGTTCGACAGGACGCCTGGATATCTTCACTCGAATGATTACCGACTTGAACGTCGGGTTTGACGAAGTACGGTCGGGATACCACGGTCCCCTGTATCTGGAAATTGTGCCACTCTCTTTTACCGTTCGTGTTCAAACAGGATTGTCCTTGAATCAACTGCGTTTGATCACTGGGCGTCGGCGTCCCACAGTTTCAGACAAGAAACTTCGAGAACTATATCGAGAAGAAAATTTGCTCTATCACAACGATGATCCTCCTAGTGGCAATGGACCGGTACCTTCACGACAGATTCGCGTGGACAATGGACTATTTTTACGAATTGATCTTCAAGGTCATTCGGCTCCCGACTCCGTGATTGGCTATCGGGCAAAAAAAAACAGCCAAGTCATTGATCTCTCGAAAATTGGTCATTACACGGCTCAAGATTTTTGGGAACCGATTTATCGACGCACGAGTGATTCCCTCATACTTGAACCACAGGAATTTTATATCCTTGCTTCAAAAGAACGAATTAAAGTGCCGGAAGGCTATGCTACTGAAATGGTGGCCTATGAGGCTGCGTGTGGTGAATTACGCACCCACTATGCCGGGTTCTTCGATCCAGGCTTTGGGGTCGGCAGCGGGCCACGAAAAGGGACACAGGTTGTGCTCGAAGTCAGACCTCATGATGTGCCGTTCCTGATTCACGACGGCCAGACGTTTTTCAAAGTCGTGTATGAGAAAATGTTAGAACTACCAGAACACCTGTATGGGGCCTCCATTGGGTCCAACTATCATCAGCAAGGGCTCACGCTCAGTAAACATTTTAAGTGGTAGCTCATGGCACAAGAGACAAAACAGCAAATCCCAGACCCTCCCAACCTTTCCGAGACGCCTGAACCATCCAGACGTCAGGTGCCCGGTATCCCCGTGGGACCGCCACATGCGAAATCGGAAGTGGACCAAGAAGCACACGAAGCCCTGCAAATGAAAGTGGCCATGAAGATGGTGGGCTCCGCTATGGTGTTCATCGGTTTTATTCAGGTTTTTCTGTCTGTCGGTATCGGCGCGGAGATTTCAATCTTTCCCATGATCTTGTATTTTGCGGGTCTGGCCCTTTGGGCCTATTCTTCCGTGACAATCCCCGCTGTTCGGTACGGGGTGATTGCCTTTTCCCTCCTCTGCATCTTGGCATTCATCCAACTTGGCGAAGTGCTCTTTTGGCATAAATACGTTATCTACTGGGGCACCATTGCTTTGGTGGTCTATTTCATGTTTCAGAATCCCAAGCAACCATCCAAGCCGTCGTAGCGGATTTGAACCAGAGATTGAGTGATGGGGCAACCGTGAGGAAGGGCCGTTTTTTTCTCATCGCCCAGGACTCTTCCTTGTTCACTCATCCTGCCGGACAGCAACGCAACATGCCCACTTCAATCGCCGTCGTGATTCCAACCTTGAACGAAGAACGAGCCCTGCCACGGACGCTCCTCGCTCTTCGACAGCTTCGATTGAATGAAGTGATCCTCGTGGATGGTGGCAGCCGGGACCAGACGGTTTGCATTGCGCAGAACCAGTTGCATGGGCTCAGCCGGCAACCCGCAAAGGTTATTGCATCGGAGCAGGGGCGTGCCAAACAAATGAATGCCGGCGTAGAGGAAACTCGATCCGACGTTCTGCTTTTTCTGCATGCCGACACGCTTCTTCCACCAGAGACGCGACATGAGATCGGCCGAGTCTTGGAGAATCCCAAGTATGTGGGGGGACGATTCGACGTACGATTCGAAGACGACCGCGGGTGGGCCTGGCTCATCAGTCGTCTGATGAATTGGCGATCACGCTGGTCCGGCATTGCCACAGGGGATCAGGCGATTTTCGTTCGTCGCGCCGTGTTTGACGACCTAGGCGGGTTTGCCGACGTGCCCTTGATGGAAGACATCGAGTTGCTGCAACGCCTCAAGCGCGCAGGATCCGTTGCAGCCTTACGCACCAAGGTGACCACGTCGTTTCGACGATGGGAGCAACAGGGTGCCCTCCGCACCATTCTGCATATGTGGATCCTCCGCTTTTTGTACTGGATCGGCATACACCCCAAATTTTTGCATCAATTGTATGTCTCGATCAGGTAACACTGCTTCATCTCATCAAGACCACCGCAAAAGGAGAGACAGGCCATCTTCAGGGCCTGCTGAGGGGGCGATCATTATTTTTGCCAAGGCGCCGGTGCCCGGAGAAGTGAAAACGCGCATGTGTCCTCCCCTAGCCCCCGATGAGGCAGCGAGTCTGCACGGGAGTATGGTTATGGATACCGTGGAACAGACCCAGTCGCTTCGGGGGTTTGATATTTTCTTGGCCTGCACGCCCAGCATGGACCATCCGTTTTTTCAAACGTTGGCGGCCAGGCATCGCATTCACTTGTGCGACCAAATGGGTGAGGGTCTTGGACAGCGCATGGATCATGCCCTCACCGCCATGTTCACCCGTGGGTACGCGTACGCCTTGCTGGTTGGAACGGATATTCCCACGCTTTCCAGTCGACACTATCACCACGCAAAAGAGGTCTTGCAAGCCACAGATGTGGTGTTGGGTCCCACGAAAGATGGAGGCTACTATTTGGTAGGAACGAAAAACCCCGTCCCTGAACTCTTTGCCACTATCTCTTGGTCTACCGACAGCGTCCTCACCCAAAGCCAAGCACGTGCTGCACAAGTGGGGCTTGCTATCGAGCTATTGGCTCCCGAACGCGATATCGATACCTTTGACGATATGCAGGCCTTTTTGCACGAAGAAACCGGATCCGGCAATAAGACCTTGTCGACTCGAACGGGCAACGTGTTTCACGCATTGATCCAAAGGCATGGGAACCCTTCGGCCACGTAACAGACGACTGGAGGAACCAGTGCCCTACTTCAAGACTTCACGAGGTTCTCAATGCCAATTTGCTGACTCTTCCCGTTGGGCAAAAGGCCGGAGTGCAGGGCCTGCTCGATTGTCAAGTCAACCCGTTCGTTGAAGGGGGAACGTTGATGAAACCAAACGTCGTACTGATCACCGGTGGCGCACGCGGCATTGGAAAAGGGATTGCACTCAATCTGGCAGCACAGGGATGGGCTATTGCCCTTTGCTATCGAACCAGCGCACAAGAAGCTGAAACCACCACAAAGGCCATCATCGCACAAGGCGGCCAAGGGATCGCCGTTCGCTGCGATGTCTCTGATCCTACGGCCTGCAAAGATTTGGTCAAGCAGGTTGAGGGGCAATGGGGAAAGCTTGACGTCCTGGTGAATGGGGCGGGACCGTATCATCGGGTCAATTTATTCAACGAAACACCAGAAGGCTGGGCGGACATGTTCACCAATAACCTGCACCCGATTTTTTATTTAGCCCAGGCAGTTGCGCCTGGCATGAAAGAGCGAAAGTCCGGCCGAATCATTTCGTTCAGCATGGCCAACGCGGACAAGATAGAAGCCCAGTCTATGGTCACGGCACACTATATCGCCAAGGTAGGCATCCTGATCCTTACGCGAACCCTGGCGAAAATGTTGGCCCCGGATGGGATTACGGTCAATGCGATTTCACCAGGCTTTATTGATTCAGGGAGTGCCCCACCAGAAGAACTCGATGGTATGGCCCAAAAAGTGCCGGCCGGGTACATTGGCGACGTGAAAGATACCGTCTCGGCTGTGAAGTATTTGTTATCCGATGAGGCTCGGTATGTGACGGGAACAAATATTCACGTCAGCGGCGGGTGGGGCTTGTAACAAGGATTCCTTCCATTCCAGCCCAAACACTTCCCCAAAAGACCGTGCGATTTGGTGACGGACCTTGGCAAGCTCAACCTCCCGACGCAACACTTCCGCCATCGATGTCACGCGGCAGCCTTCAATGCCGCACGGCACGATACCGGTAAATGGCTCAAGATTGACCGTGACATTGAACGCAAAGCCATGCAAGGTCACCCCACGAGCAACCTTCACACCCAGCGCCGCAATTTTGGCTAAAGGCCCATCGGGATTCGTAGGATCTTCCACCCACACGCCGACAAACTTTCCCACGCGGTATCCTTTGATCCCCCATTCCGCCAACACTCGAATGATCACCTCTTCCAACATTCGCACATATGCCTTCGGGCCTGAGCAAAAACGTCTGAGCATCACAATCGGATACCCCACTACCTGCCCTGGTCCGTGATAGGTCACGGAACCGCCGCGCTCACTTTCAATCACCTGAAGGCCTTGATTCCTGAACACAGCACGCTGTCCGCTCCAATGCGCTTTCCTCGTTGTCCGGCCGAGCGTCATCACCGGCTCATGTTCCAACAACACCAACGTGTCCGGTCGAATATCCGCAATCCGTTCATCGTGAAGACGCCATTGGAACTGACGGGCTGCTTCATATTCCATCAGTGGGATCGAGACCACCACGCCAGGGCGCCTCGGAAAAGCACACTGCCGATGCAGCAGCGTTAGAAACGAGGAAGGAGACATGCATGCACGATTGTACGCCCATTCTCCTTCGGGAAGCAAAACCTGAGAACGGGTGAGATCTTCTCTCTTGGGAACATAAAAAGTGAGGCTGGCTGGGAGTAGACCCGTCTACTCCCAGCAGTGTCGTTATGAAAGGAGGGGTATCACCGTTTCTTGGCTGGTGCTTTTTTCTTGGCTGGTGCTTTTTTCTTGGCTGGTGCTTTTTTCTTGGCTGGTGCTTTTTTGAGGGCCGGTGCTTTCTTCTTGGCGGCTTTTTTCTTAGCCGGAGCCTTCTTTGCTGTTGCCAACTGTCTCACCTCCTTCCAGTATTGAGGGAATGATCATTAGATACGCTTTTGTTCATCGATTCACTCTCGACCTCTCGGCCAGGAGAACCCCAAACCAAGTCTTTGATTTTATACGGCCTGGGTCAAAGGTCTCTCAGTTGGCTCAACATTCTCAAATGTATTTGGTGCAACTTTTTTAAAACGAGGGTCTCGTTTAAGGGACGTGGCGATTGAAATTACCGGCGTTTTTCCTCGGATCTGTATCCCTCCCTCAATGAGACGATGACACAATTCTTTCGCATGCATCGGCCCTCGCGTTTCCCGCAAAATGATAAACGCGGCATCAGGGACACTCATGCCCACGTACTTGCTTCGTCCCAGAAGAATTTCCCTGGATTGATCTGTGACATCCATGACCGGCAATGGCTGTGCACCTGTTTCATCAGAAATGATTTGACTGGAGAGACTGGCCAATTTTGCTTTGTCCGCTTCAACTCGATATAACGTCTTTGCCAACTCCAAGTATTTCTCAATGGTCGCAATTTCTTCATTGAGCCTCTCCTTTTTTTTCTTGAAGTCTTTGAGCTTGGTCTCATACGCAGTAATGCGTTGCTCCAAGCCAACAATAATATCCTTCAGTTCATCTCTAATTTCTTCCATAATCAAGCTTTATTCTTGCTTGCTTTTATCATGACATCTAAAGCAAGTCAATCATAACTTGTTAGATTTTTGAATCGATTTAAATGAATAAAATTTTAAGACAACTTAGTATTTTTTAATTTTAATAAACTTTTTTTAGCATCTGATACTATAAAGAACTTATTGTCACACAATATTTCTAAGCCTAGATTTTGTAGTATTTCTCCCCATCCACAAAATATGGAAACCATCATGTATGATGAAGAACGATGGCCTCATGGTCCATCCGAAGGTGCCATGGGATGACTTCGTGAATTGTGTATGCTGTGGATTTGTTGTGGTGAATTTCTCAACTATGATAGGGTTTCTCAATTCTTCACCCATCATTGCCATGACTACTGTCACGTCAACACCAACTAATCTTATTGCTCTCGATTTTGAGAAAATGGCTTCCCTCGTTACACAGTTGGGTTGGCCATCCTATCGGACCAAACAAATCCTTCAGTGGATTTACCAACACCGGATTCGAGACATCGCCCAGATGAGTAACCTGTCATGGAAAGATCGGGAGGCGATTGGGAATGGGGCCATTATTGAACGATTGGAGTCTCCGACTCTTTTCCAAAGCGTCGATGGGACCCAAAAATTACTGTTTTCCCTCCAAGACGGCCTGACCATTGAAAGTGTTCTCATCCCGGATGGGGAGCGGTTGACCCAATGTATTTCAACCCAAGTTGGGTGCACCTTGGACTGTCGCTTTTGCGTTACAGGACAAATGGGACTCAAGCGAAATTTGAAGGCGCATGAAATTGTTGATCAAATTTTGACGGCCCAGGATCTGCTCCGACCCGGACACCGCATCACGTCTCTGGTGTTCATGGGCATGGGCGAACCTCTAGCCAATTTTGATGAAGTCTCGGATGCCCTCATGCGGTTGACCAATACCAAGTGGGGGATGGGCTTTCCCAAAAGACGCATGACGATTTCGACGGCAGGATTTTCTCAACGACTTCACGCCGTAGCCACGCTCGGGGTGAACGTGGCGATTTCATTAAACGCCTCGACTTCTGAGCAGCGAGACCGGCTCATGCCGATGATGAATCGTCTGTGCCCCTTACCCGACCTACTCGCGGCGTGCCGGGCCTACCCGGTACCGGCGAACCGTCACTTAACGTTTGAGTATGTGTTATTAAGAGAGGAAAACGATTCGGCAGACGACGCCATCCGCCTGAGCCGACTGCTTCAAGGTATTCGTTGTAAAATCAATCTCATTCCGTTCAATGAATTTCCGAATAGCCCATTCCGTCGACCGACGGACACCGTCATTGCGACATTCCAGACGATCCTCCGGCAAAAGGGGTATGATGTCTTCATTCGACAAAATCGTGGGCGTGATGTATGGGGGGCATGCGGGCAACTTGGAAAACTGTCCGCGTGAACTGCTCCCACACTCATCCAAGGAACCTGATGCAAGCATTGCGACTGCCTCCCCTTCCCAAAGGCCTTCAGAGCAAAGCGGCGAACCTTCTTCACTTGTTTCAAGGGCTGGAGGGCGCGCTGGTCGCATTTTCCGGAGGAGTCGATAGCACCCTCGTCCTCAAAATAGCCTCGGACGTCTTAGGTCCCCGGGCTACCGCCGTCACCGCCGCTTCGCCCACCTTGCCGCACGAGGAGTTGGAGACCGTTCGGCAACTGAGTGAAGATATTGGGGCACGGTTGATCGTAGCCTCAACGAATCAACTGAACATCGAGGATTTTGTTCGCAACGACTCGATGCGATGCTATCACTGCAAAAGCGATCTGTATCAGCTTTTTGCTCCCATCAAACAAAAAACGGGAATTTCCACGATTGTCGATGGTACTCACGTCGACGACTTGGGCGATGATCGACCGGGGATGCAGGCGGCCCAACAGTTTGGCGTTCGCAGCCCGTTGGTGGAAACTGGGTTTCGTAAGGCTGACATTCGCACCCTGGCCAAAACCTTGGGCTTATCCAACTGGGACAAGCCCGCAGCTGCCTGTCTGTCCTCTCGTATTCCTCGAGGCACAAGGATTACCGAACAAAAGTTACAGCGCGTGGGACAAGCCGAGCGCTTGTTGCGGGAGGAAGGATTCAGGCTTGTTCGCGTCCGCGATCATGAAGGCATCGCGCGCATCGAGGTGGACCCGAAAGAACTCTCCGATTTTCTTGAGCCCGTTCGACGTCACCGCATGACCCAAGGATTGAAAACACTCGGGTTTCAATTCGTCACGTTAGACTTGGAAGGCTATCGGCTGGGCGGAGGCGTGCGGCAACCTGAATTTCTCACCCCTGGTCTCAGCGAGAGGTGAAAGCGCCGTCTTGCTCAAATTTGCGACCGAGGATGCCGACACGGCGAAGCGTTCAACCTGCGATGCCGCACCATCATTGCAGACGCGTTCCTGTTCCCAAGGTATACCCGAAACGGGGACACATACCACGTTAGAAAAGCCGAGTTGGGACAACATCTCCGCGTACACCTGCTCAACGGGAACGAGAACGTTATAGAACGTTGAGTTGCCGACGATAGAGTGAAGCCTGGCTCCATCATTGAGTCCACCGATGAGAGATTGAAAATGGCTCCACATATCATCGAAATATTTCAACACGTAGTTTCCCAAAAGTTGACCATTCTTATTCTCATCATCTCCGATGATTTCTACGGTTTGTTGCAGGAGCTTCGATGTGAAGCCGTCTGACGGGAGCCGCCGCTCATTCAATCTGCTGGTCGCAACGCCCCACGTTCCGCCAATCGCTTCCCAGTTCATTTCGCCTGCATCACGGCCATGCATGATGTAGCCAAGCCAGTATATGGAGGGGCGAAGCTCGCGAACGTATGACATTCGGTTCACGTACGGCGGAGAGGTAATGACGCAATCAACCAACCCCGTGTCTTCCTTGAACAGCCGACGGGCATCAGCACGTGCGCCTTTACCTGACCCGTCGGGTTGTGTTCGGCCCCGTCAAGAACGATGCCTAGATAGCGAAGAAATACTCTTTCTAAGTCAGTATCGAAATCAGCAGTAGGTTGGAAATTTGATTTGAAAGACATTGGCTGGTGATGAAAAGCGGCATTGGAAAGATCAAGCAGCGTCCGACAAAACGCAACCAACAGACAAGAATGTCGCTTATCGTTCTTGGCAAATCCGGCATCTATCGCTCCCTTGAATGCACCAAGAAAATCGCAATCGACGGGGCTCCACCATCGCTCGAGGTTGTGCATAGGCGGGGCCGGTACTTTGGGCACTCTTTCATAACGAATATCGTCGCATAGCGTAGGGCCAGCTGGCCTCAGATCAGCAATCAACCGTGAAGAATAACAGTCGATCTTGGTACAACTGAACCAAACCAAAAAAGTATTGATGTCCGTCGTTACCGCATTGTAGCCGTGGTAAGCCGCACAAAGAGCCGTTATCCCAGTTCCGCAGAAAGGCCAAGGTAAGTCCTGCAAGATGGTACGGAATAGCTTCTCACAGCCGATTCCAATCTGTCTCTAGACACTCGTCATGCCGCCGGATGCCTTATGGGCAGTGTACATCAGCGTAGTATCAAGGCCAAACCAGCAATAGAAAGGGTCGTTCTGATAAAGATTTCGGAATTTCTCCGGCGACAAACCACCGCCTCTGCTCCCTTGACCGAATTTCGGTTTGTACGCAGCGGATACTCGGATGGGTTCGAGCACAATCTGCAAATATCCTTTGTCATTGTTAGACAAGGGTGGCTCCTATCTCCGTGTCCCACGCTGCTGAGTTAGTCAAGGCAGTGGGGCAACCAAAGCGAGGAATCTTTTAACCAACTATTGAGGGTGACTCTTGAGATTCGTCAGCGGCAATCGCGTGCAACGCTTCCTGGGCCAGACGACGATGATCATCATCCGAGAGACTTCGCACCAGGACTTTTTCCGCCACCATCAAGGCCAAATCCGCAGCCTCGCTTCGAATATCTTGGAGGGTTTTTCGTCGCTCCCGCTCGATTTCCCGTGCAGTCTCGGCCCTGATACGCTCGGAATCGGTTCGCAGCCGCTGCTCGTTTTCCTCCAGCAATCGTTGAGCCTGGGCTTTCGCTTCCGCTATAACCGCCTCAGCTTCTTGGGCAGCCCCGCTCAGCTTGGCTTCGTAGGCTTGTAAGCGCTCTTCGGCGGCTAGTCGATGGTGCTCGGCCTGTTCAATGCTCTCACGGATTTTTCGTTCACGGGTTTCCAGGGCTTCTACAATCGGCGGAAACGCGAATTTGTACAGAATCCAGGCAAGGATACCAAACGAGATGAGTTCCCAAAAAATCAGGGACGAAAAAAACTGGCTGTCGAATTGAGGCATGACGTTCAGGTCCTATTTTCTCAAGCCCATAATGATAAAGGCGATCACCAACCCATAGAGCGCGATCGCTTCGACTAACGCAAAGCCGATCCACATATACTTGCCCACCCGTGCCTCCGCCTCTGGTTGACGGGCCACCGCCTCGATCATTTTTCCGAAGATATACCCGATGCCTACACCCGCGCCGGCAAAGCCTGCGGCTGCGAGCCCCATTCCCAATAATGCTGACGCTGCAGAATCCATTGTGTTGTGTTCTCCCTGGTGAAATCGTGAATAAGGTCTAAACTCTCTGCCGTAACCATCGGCAACAACGAGCACTCCCTTGACAGACGTTTACCAGAACCTAATGAGGATGGAACGCGTCCCCCATATACACACACGTCAAGATCGTAAAGATGTAGGCTTGAATACAGGCAATCCCTAATTCCAATCCGTACAACGCCACGGTAAAGGAAAAAGGCAGCCACCCAATCAACAGCCCACCACTCATCGTCAATCCAAAGAGGACCCCGAGAATGACGTGCCCGGCGGTCATATTGGCAAACAATCGAACCGCCAACGAAATAGGACGAGCTAATTGACTAATCAGTTCAATGGGGATCATGAGCGGCACCAACCAACCGGGCGTCCCCGGCGGCACGAGAATGCCCAGAAACTTGGCCCCGTGTAATTTCAGCCCGACGATAATACTGAGGGCATACACGCCCAAGGCAAAGACGCCGGTCACAACGAGTTGACTGGTGACCGTATAGGCTCCGGGAATGAGTCCCAAGAGATTGCACCCTAAAATAAACAAAAAGAGACTCGCGATGAACGGGACAAACCGCATCCCTTCCGGTCCCATGGTCTCGTGAATCATGCCGCGAATAAACTCCACCAGTATTTCGGCCAGACTTTGCAACTTCGTAGGGACAAGGGATCCTGCCGAACGCGCCCCCGATACACCATGTCGCGGGCAGGCTTTCGTCATCAACAGGATGACCAGTCCCACAACCAAAAACATGACGATGACAGCCTTGTTGATTGAAATATCGAGGCCGAAAAGGGACAAGGGGACCATCGTATGAAGCTCAAAGGGATGCAGTGGATTTTCCAAAGAAACCTCGTTTTCGTGTCATAAGGAAACGCTACGATTGATCCCAGCGTTGGGCACTACGGTAGGCGTTTCGAATACCGGCAACCAGTCCGAGGATCAGGCCTCCCACCAAACACCAGGGTTCAGTCGGAAACAGGTAGAAATCCATGCTCCAACCCAATCCTCCGCCCACCATCAGGGTCGCAAGTAAATTCGTGCCCACCCGCACGGCTTGCCCTAACCCCAAGTACAATGGATTTGGTGACGAAGGAATAGGCCTGACCTCTCGAATGCGAGGGTTTTATTCAAACAAAATGTTGATTCTACTGTCAAGCAACGGATCGGAAATGACCCCCGTTTTCCTGTAAATTTCTCAAGGAGGGGCCTTTCTCTCCCTACCGACTCCCGTTATGATACACAAACAACCATCCGAGATCGTTCTGAAACCATGAGCCAACCCGTTCTTTCCTCACATGCTTCGAATCGTCCTGACACAGGGCAATTTCCGCTGATCCGGACAAAGCCCTTTCTTGAAGAAAGTCCCTGGGACGTCTACCGACGGATCGCAACCCCTCACCGACCTTCCGTCCTTCTGGAAAGTGGGAAACAGCCTTCCAGGCTAGCCCGATATTCATTTTTGGCCGGCAACCCGTACCTTATTTTTTCTGGAGGCTTGAGACACTATACCCTCGAAACGGTACAGGGAAAGACGCAGCATCAAGAGGATCCGCTTCCAGCATTATTCAGGTTTCTGGGTCCTTCCCTTGTTCCTCGTTCCACCTCCCTGCCTCCTTTTATCGGTGGAGCCATTGGGTACGTGAGTTATGATACCGTTCGGCACTACGAAGTGCTCCCTTCGCTTGCTCGCCATGACCTCCCACTGCCCGATTTGGAGTTTCTGTTTTTCGATCTGGTGGTCGTGATTGATCACCACACCCAATCTCTTCATATTGTTTTTACCCCGGCCCCCGAGCGGCTGCGTTCAGAATCCCATGATGCATTGCATCGTGAAGGAACCGCTCGGATCGCCGAACTGGACAGCCTCTTGTGCTCCCCATTCGTGAAGACCGGCCCATCAGGGTCTCCACTCATTGCCTCAACCATGGAGGGCACACATTCCGAACGGGAGTACATCGAGCAAGTGCAACGGTGCCAAACGTTCATTCGAGCCGGCGACATTTATCAAGCCAATCTCGCCCAACGCTTTTCCGTCGAATGTAATCCGGCAGAGGACCATTCGCTGCAAACAGCCGGCCACAACTTGTACCACCGTCTGCGCATGGTGAATCCCTCGCCGTTTTCCGGGTTATTCGTGACCGAAAAGCTTGCGTTGGTCTCCTCGTCGCCTGAACGACTCGTCCAAGTCACCGGCAACCAGGTAACCGCGCGTCCTATGGCCGGCACTCGACCCCGAGGCCGCACAGTCGTTGAAGATCATGAATTTATGGACAACCTTCGGATCGATGCGAAAGAACGAGCCGAACACGTCATGCTGGTTGATCTGGCCCGCAACGATCTAGGTCGAGTCTGCGAATATGGGTCGGTTCACGTTGAGGAGTTCATGACGATTGAACCGTATTCGCACGTGGCGCACTTGGTATCCGAGGTCCGGGGAACGCTGAATCCGGCTTGTCGCATGCTAGACCTCGTCCGATCCGTTTTCCCCGGAGGCACGATCACCGGAGTACCGAAGATCCGCTGTATGGAGATCATTGAAGAACTGGAACCCGTTCGTCGCGGGCCCTATACCGGGTCCTTGGGGTACATCAGCTGGACCGGCGATGTGGACTTCAACATTCTTATTCGCACCATGGTGTTGACGCAGCAACAGGCCTACCTCCAAGTAGGTGCCGGAATCGTCGCAGATTCCAATCCCCATCGTGAGTACCAGGAAACCCTCTATAAAGCCCAAGCTCTGTTTGAAGCTTTGCAATAAGACATCACGTTTAACTCATCCTTCCATGTGGATTTATCTGAATAACCGGATCGTGCATGAAGAACAGGCAAGCATTTCTGTCTTTGATCGTGGATTTTTGTATGGAGAGGGCGTATTTGAAACCGTCCGAATCTATGACCACCACCCAGTGTGGCTAGAGCGTCATCTTGCACGGCTCACCCACTCCTGCCAGCAGATTCACCTTACCGTGCCGTCACCTGAAAGAAATTGGGCCAAAGTCTTTCAGACGGTCATTGACAAAAATCAGTTAGACCATGCGGCGATTCGCCTGACGCTCTCCCGAGGCCAGGGACCCGCACCTCCAGATGCTTGCGCTGACCCGACAATCGTGTTGTTTCCACGGTCCCTCCCGCACGTGACACCATCCCAGCGGCGCAACGGAGTACCGATCACCATCACCACGATTCGCAAGCCGTCACCGCTTTCGTATCCAACTCAAGCCAAAACCCTGAACTATGTGAACAATCTGTTAGCGAAACAAGAGGCTGCAACACGGGGCGCCTTTGAAGGGTTGCTGTTGACCGTCGATGGGCATCTGGCCGAATGCTCCATGAGCAACATTTTTTTTATTAGGAACAAGACGCTGCATACCCCTTCGCTGGCATGTGGCGCGTTACCCGGCATCACTCGAGGGGTCGTGCTCGAAGTCGCCCCTCCCCTGGGCCTTCACCCCCAAGAAGGCCGCTACACCCCTGAATTCCTGGATGACGCGGATGAATGTTTTGTCACCAGTAGCGGGATCGGCATTCTGCCGGTTGAAAAAATTGACGGACGTCCCTTTCCGAAACAAGCGGCTCACTCTTGGGTAGACATGCTTCAAATCCAGTACAACCGCCTGCTAAGAGAACAGAGTCGATAAGGTCTGTCCCCGACGGTTGTAATCGGGGAAAAAATCAAAAAGGGGTCGAACGGTTACCCGGCACGATGCCGGGTTGTGGGAGAAGAACTGACAGACTCTGCCAGCCAAA
Source organism: Nitrospirales bacterium (assembly GCA_963422365.1). Lineage (GTDB taxonomy): Bacteria > Nitrospirota > Nitrospiria > Nitrospirales > UBA8639 > Bin75. Next base: position 1,112,328 of record OY729426.1, on the reverse strand, counting down.
CCTGACTGTGCGTTTTCCACCCCGAACCTTGGCAACTCGGAAAATCTTCCCGGTAATGGGTCCCCAGGCTGTTTTCCCTCCACAAAGCGGCTTCGGTCAGACACCGCGCAACTTGAATCATATTTTTGACTTCGAGGTCCGGTCGTGTTTGCAGCGAAGCCTGAATCTGCGGGTCCCAACGAGAGATCTGCGCAAGAGCCTGGATCAAGGAATCGCCGGTCCTGACTAACCCGACCTTGTTCCACATGAGACGCCGTAAGGAGTTTCTCAGTTTTTCGCTATCTTCCAACGTCCCGATTGGTTCCGCCACGAAACCGGGAAGGAGATGTTTCAGACGAGCCCGCTTGAGACCAACAGGAAGGGACGACGCTGACTTGGCGGCACGGTATCCGAATACCAGCCCTTCTAACAATGAATTACTTGCCAAACGATTCGCCCCATGGACCCCGTTGCAGGCCACTTCGCCGGCAGCAAACAGGCCGGGCAAGGACGTCTCTCCATCAATCCCTGCTTTCAGGCCTCCCATGAAATAATGGGCACTTGGAGCAACGGGAATCCATTCCTCCGTGATATCGATGTCAAAACGCAAGCAGGTCCGATAAATCGTGGGAAACCGTTTTTTGATGAAGCCTTTCTCCAAATGGGTGACATCCAAATACACGTGGCGCGACCGAGAAGAGGCCATTTCCGACCAAATCGCCCGCGCGACGATATCGCGTGGGGCCATTTCCGCCGCGGGATGATACCGTGACAGAAACACCTCCCCCTTTCGATTTCGTAGCACACCTCCTTCACCCCGCATGGCTTCGGACAGCAGAAACGGCGGGGTGGAGGGAAGGTACAACGCCGTGGGATGAAATTGAACGAATTCCATGTCTTCCAAAATGACCCCCGCCCGATAGGCCATCGCTATTCCATCGCCCGTGGCATTTCCCATATTGGTGGTCCTTGCATAAATTTGGCCTGCACCTCCAGTGGTCAGGATCACCGCCACCGCCGGAAGGAGTACCACGTCCCCCGTGGCTTCATTCACCACAACCACGCCGGAACACCGGCCATCCACGACCAACAGATCCTTGGTAAAATGACGATCAAGCCATTGAATGTCCGGATGTTGTCTGGCCCGTCCCAGCAAGACCCGAATCATTTCATTGCCCGTCGCATCGCCCCGAGCCCGCAGCACTCGGTTTCGGCTGTGAGCCCCTTCTTTGGCAAAGGCAAACTTCCCACCGACCTTATCAAACTGCGTACCCCAGGTGATTAATTCCTGGATACGAGTCGGCCCTTCCTCCACCAGGACCCGAGCCGCAGCTTCTCGACCGAGCTGGTGCCCGGCCCGAATCGTATCGGAGAAATGCAGGTTCACGTCATCTTCAGCATTCAGGGCGACGGCGACTCCGCCCTGTGCGTACATCGAGTTACTTTCCAAGCGGCTGCCTTTTGTCACAATCAGCACTCGTCCATGGCGACATAACTCAATCGCGGCACGCAACCCGGCGATACCGCTTCCAATGACGAGAAAATCAGCTTCCGGCCCCCAACGATACTTCGTCGCGACTGTTTTCATGAGCAGAACAATCTATGGGTTTTGAGGCCATCCAGCAAAACCGGCACCATCAAAATGGCCCAGGCGCTACGGCCTCATCAGAATAGGCGACAGGGGTTAACGGCTGGCCATCCCAAACGGCAGATCCCCTTCCACTCCTGCCAACAAAATGACCTGCGTGCCGCTCCAGATCAAGATGCCGTGTCCGCGATCCGTTACCACCTTGTCTTCGGATGATGGTTGCCATTCTCCCTCCCATCGAATGTTGACCCTTGCTTGTTCCCCTTGAACGTACATTCGCTCAATCGTCATGGTTAAGGCAATCGCAGAAGACGTGGCAAAGTCCTGTTGCATCTCACGTTGGAGCCGCTGAAATCCTTTTGACGGCAACATTAATTTTCTGATCGCGTCGAGATTTTGCTTTTCATATGCTGAGCGTAAAGCATCCACCGCCTCCACAACGCGCCCAAATCGTTCGTGGTCTTCGGGATACTTCGGGCCTTGTTTGGACTCACACCCCGCCATCAACACGACGAGGCTCAAAAACAAGGCCCAGGCGAAAGAAGAAAAACCGGAGTGGGATCGAGACATGAGCCCATTATAGCGAAAGCACGATGAAACCACAAAATGAGGCAACAGGAAGAGACGTTCCGGCATAGGTTCTGGAATGTTGTCATCCAGGGTTGGCCCTACGTTATTTATACCCAATTGATACGCACCGATCCTTAGGAAGGGGCTCACAGATAACGAGTAACCTGCGTCACGGCAAGCTTGCCACCCGTTTCCGCAGCAGCGTTTCATTCTACAATAAACGCCTGAAGCAAGGGGTTCAACACATTATCTCCATAACCTATCGTAACATATAGAATTTTCGCGTTGAACAACTTTGGGTAACCCGTTACGTTGTTGCAACAAACGGGAAACTTCTATGAATACAGCATCATTCAGCGAACCATCATTACCCTTGGCGCACTATCGGTTCAGGTTTCGAACAGCCGGCTCCATGCGCCTGCCGGACTATTCCGGTTCCGCTTGGCGCGGCGCCTTCGGCAACAGCCTCAAAAGACTGGTCTGCGTGACCCGCGAACCGCACTGTGAACCCTGCCTGTTGTATCGCAGTTGTATCTACCCCTATATTTTTGAGACACCGCCGGATCCAGGCGTCGGCAAACTGCGCAAATACAACGCCGCGCCACACCCGTTCGTCCTGAATCCGGGCGACACGATGCACGGTCCCCTGGCGGCGGAGACCGAGCACAGCTTGGAGATGACGCTGTTCGGACGTGGGAATCGTCATCTGCCCTATATCATTCACGCGCTTGACCAAGCCGCCCAACGAGGTATTGGCAAACAACGCGGAACACTCACGTTACTTGAGGTTCAACAGCACGTGCAGGATGCATGGTTGTCAATCTACCGGCCAGGAGGAAATCTCCAGCCGCAACCTCCGGAGTGTCGCAATCCGCCGGATTGTCCGGCTCAATTGAAAATCGAGTTCCTCACGCCCTTGCGCGTGAAAGCCCGCGATCACCTTATCACGCCGAACGGGTTGACGTTCAAGACCCTCTTTTCGACGTTATTGCGGCGTCTCTCCCTGCTCACCGCGTTTCACACCGACACGCCGCTGGAAACCGACTTTGCCGCGCTGACCCGGGCAGCTGAAGCGATACCCGTGGCACGTCATGAACTGCGCTGGCATGACTGGACCCGCTATTCCAGCCGTCAGGACAGCCTGATGCAGCTTGGCGGACTGTTGGGCACGGTGACGTTCGAGGTCAGCGCCGGCGGCTGTTCCGGAAGCAACGCACTCGTGCCTTTCTGGCACTACATCTGGCTCGGCCAATGGACTCACGCGGGCAAAAACACCAGCATGGGGCTGGGCAAGTATGCAATCATCAGCGTCGATTAACAGGGCTTGCCTAGAACGACCATCGTTCATGGAAACCGTCATGCAATCCACCGACACCGGAACGAGGCCTGCACTGAAAAGCCGTCATCCCGTATCCAGCCTTGTACCGAAAGATATTCTGGATCAAATCCGAGACAGGCGTATCCAGTGACAAACGCGGCACGCTCACCCATCGGTTGCTCACAACGCATCTTGCTGTGTGCCGCCGGTTTATCACCACAGGTGATTACCGAAACCTTCTATGCACTGGCCACGCGAGACGATCCATTCATCCCGACGGCCATTCATATCATCACCACCGCCGAAGGAGCCGACAGGGTACGCCTGACGCTCCTCGAAAGCGACCCCGAAGAACAGCATTTTTATCGGCTCTGCGCTGATCTTGACATCGATCCAGGTGGCATCCGATTCGACGGAGAGACCATCCATCAGATCCCTGCGGATGACAAGAAACCACTGGACGACATTCGCAGTCTTGCCGACAATGAAACCGCTGCCGATACCATCACCGCTATCGTGCGACGCCTGACTGCTGATCCACAGACCATCATCCACGCCTCTATCGCCGGTGGCCGCAAGACCATGGGGTTCTACCTGGGCTACGCCATGAGTCTGTTCGGGCGCGAGCAGGATCGCCTGTCCCACGTACTGGTCTCACCACCGTTTGAGTCACACCCACAATTTTACTACCCGCCCCCCAAACCGAAAGTCCTGCGAGACCACAACAAACGCCCCATCCATACCCGTGACGCCGAGATCACGCTGGCAGACATCCCCTTTGTGCGACTGCGCGGGCACCTGGATAGCAGCATACTGGGCGAAAGCATGAGTTATTCGGAAACCGTCTCCCGAACACAACGCAACGTTAATCCGCCGAAACTGATCCTCGACAGCAACAACAAGACCATTCACTGCGGCGACCACCCTGTGCCCCTTACTCCCAGTCTTTTCGCCTTTTACGCCTGGTTTGCCCGTCGTCTACTGGCAGGCACTCCGGGCATACACTGGACCCAGGAAAACGTCAGCGAAGAATACCTCGAAGAATATGTCCACATTGTCGGTGAGTACAGCGCAGATTATGAGAATGCACGTGACAGTTTAAGACGTGGCATGGACCAGGATTTTATGGATCAGAAAACGAGCAAAATCAATGGGCTTCTTAAAAGAAGCCTGGGCAAGGAACCGGCCACCCCTTATCTGATCAGTCCTATCGGCGTGATTCCAGAGTCGCGGTGCCGGTTGAAAGGGTTAACGCTGAAAAAAGAACAGGTACGGTTTCTGGAAACATGACGGAGACGGCAAGCTTGCCGTCGAACAATTGCATCTGGAAATCGATTACACTCAAGACGATGATCAAGAGAAGGTTATTACGCTAATGATGGAACCGCATGACCACATTGTATTTGGCGCTTTATTGCACGACATAGGCAAATTTTTCGAGCGAGCAAATCGGCTTGGTGAATATCGTGCTAATGAGGACCAAAGGCAACAGGACTGTCCCTGGCATCGGAGTGGTGGCTACTGGAGTCACCTGCACGTATTACATACCCGTCGTTTTTGTGAAGAGCTCTGTCGTATCGTTCCCATTTTACAGCCATCAGAACAACATGATCCGCAAGCAGCAGCCAACTGGATCAATATGGCCGCACATCATCATGTGGCCTCTACGGACATGGAACGTCTTATTCAGGCAGCTGATCATTTCGCCAGTGCCGAACGTGAACAGGGAAATTTTTATCAACGAAATATTCATCGCCGTACTCTTCTGGAACCCATGCTTGAACGCATCAATTTAGATGGTGTTTCCAAACCTACCGAGTTTCGGGCAGGCCTTAACCCCTTAACAACTGGCCGGGATATATTTTCATTGCCGACAACTGCATTTGATCCGCCTATGACCAAGATAGAGGCTGGAGAAAATCCAGTCTGGATCAGTCCAACGGACTTATCGGACGATTATCAGAAACTGGCTGATGGTTTGCTGAATGCAATGGAAAAGGTGCCCGAATATGACCGACTCACAACGGCCGCTTTGCGTTCATTCATGATGACGCTACTGGCACAGATGGAACGTTTCTTGACTACCGTTCCAGCGGCAACGAACGTCATCCACCCGGACATATCGTTATATGACCATTTGCGTGTTACGGCAGCTATTGCAGAAGGTTTATTTCTACATCATCAGCATCATGACACACTTGATCAGCCTGATACATTTAATGATAAAACCACCCACAAATGGCGTCTGGTCTGTGGTGATTTTTCCGGTATCCAGAATTTCATCTACAAGATTACCCGTAAAGGTGCTGCCAAGGGTCTACGTGGACGATCACTTTATATACAACTGTTATGTGACGGTGTTGCGGAACATTTATTACGGAAACTTAAACTCTACCCCACTGCCCGCATTTATTCTTCTGGCGGCAAATTTTACCTGCTCATACCTGACTGTCTGGAGCAATCATTGAAAGACGAGATGGCGGCAATAAATGAGGCTCTGATTAAAGAATTTCAAGGAGACATTTTTCTCGGCACCGGTATCGCACCGGTATGTGGTGGAGATTTCGCCAGTGGCAACATGGGCAAACGCTGGAAAGCTGCGAATGATAACCTGATGCGTGACCGGCAGCAGCGTTTCCGCCCATTACTGGAAAAAGACCATAGTTTTTTTACGCCGCAAGAACTTGCTCCCGGCTCCGCGTGCAGGGTTTGTAGCCGGGATGATAAAGATGCCGAAATCAGCCAGACGGATGATGGAGCAATCTGTAAGCAATGTAATAATTTACAAAAGTTGGGGCAAAGCCTGACTGACGCAGAAGCCTTTTTCTGGGTTTGGAAAAGTGACTTGGACAGTATCAAGGAAAAGGAATTAGCTTGTATTTCTTTACCTGGTACGGATTGGCATATTCATGTTTCAAAACAAAATGGTTTACCTGAATTCAGTGAGTTACGCTCGCTGGCTGCCAGCTATTATGAACGTATCAATCAAATTACTGATCCGAAATTCAACCAGCATGGTTATGCGAGTGGTTTTCGGTTACTTGGTAGGTGGGACCGCGACAAAGAAGAAGCAGCCCCATGGGAATTTGATGATTTTGATAAAAACGCTAAGGGTATTCGACGTATGGGTGTATTACGTCTGGATGTCGATAACTTGGGTGAGATATTCATTCGTGGACTCAAATTCCCAAGCGCAACAGGCACAGAAGAAGAAATGGGATCATTATCCAGGGTGGCTACTCTATCCCGTCAGCTACACCTGTTTTTTGCCGGTCACCTTATGGAGCTGCTCAAAACTTATAAGCGTAGCCAAGTTATTTATTCAGGGGGCGACGATGTGTTTATCATCGGTTCCTGGGATGAGCTGCCGGATGTCGCTGATAAAATTCGGCAAGAATTTCAACGCTATTGCGCAGGCAATCCTGTGTTTACACTTTCTGGTGGCCTTATCATGGTTGACGGCAAATACCCTATATCACGGGCCGCCGATTTGGCTAGTGAAGCTGAGTCAAGCGCAAAAGTACTGAAACGTAACAAGCGTGAAAAAGATGCTGTCTCGCTGCTTGGCATAACTATCGGCTGGGAAGAATATCCTCGTGCTCTGACGTTAAAAAAGCAAATCGAAACCATTATTGAAAAAACCGGGAATCGGGCAATACTCGACAGATTACGCTCGGTCGTGCTTGCAGTTGAAGAGTTCCGACGGCTCAGTGATAAACGACAATTACAGAAAGATGAAATACGTGAACTGTTACATTGGCAACAATGGCGCTGGCGTCTGGTTTACAACCTGAAACGCGTGGCACGTCGCACCCCTGCTATTGAGGAAGATTTGAACAATTTGATCGCAACTATTACTGAAAGCCGGACTGAATCAATCCGACCAGCGATTGAATGGTTGGAACTGCCCACCCGGTGGGCCGAATTTTTAACGAGGAGATCTGCTGATGCCAACAAATAGATCAAGCGGTGAAACCCCAATGCCAACACCTGAAGAGATTAAAAGCTACATTGCTCAAGACGATACTGCTAAACAAATGGTTCAATTTGCAGAAAGGTTTGGAGAAATTCTGCAAACTAAAAAAGTTACTACCAGCCAAATTCGCAATGCATACGGTAATATGAAAAAGCTGGAGATGTCTGGCTGGCAAAGTCGCACACGGCGCGAAGTGCTTCTTCTCAAAACCAGGTTGGCTTATGCAGCAGGCCGGCATGGTGACGGTTTGAAAGAGCTGAAAAAGGTGATGGATAGTGCGATTGACGCTGTCAATGATGAAGCATCGTTTCAGCGATTTTGCCAATTTTTTGAAGCAATAGTCGCTTACCATAAAGCAGCAGGAGGAAAATAGCCATGACTGACATCAAAAAAGTAAGCAGTAAAATTTTTGTTCGAGGTCATTTGACAGCTTTAACCGGGTTGCATATCGGAGGTAATTCCGTCGGCATGGCTATCGGTGGCGCCGATTCAGTCGTTGTGCGGAACCCGCTAACCAATGATCCGTATATTCCAGGCTCGTCATTACGGGGCAAAATGAGGGCATTACTCGAACGGGTTCGGGGAAATGAGGAAAATAACCAGAACGTCGAAGGGGGCTTCTCTATACGTGAGAAGAAGGAAGCCTTGGCGGGGAAGAAGTCGGATACGTCGCTAGGCAAACTATTTGGCGTTGCGGCTGAAGACTCAATAGAACCAACACGTTTGATTGTTCGTGATGCGCTGTTGACAAAAGCGAGTCGAGTTAAGCTTCTTTCAGCGCCCAATGCCGATATGCCGATGACCGAAGTCAAAACCGAGGTCTGGATTGATCGCATTACCTCCGCCGCAAATCCACGCCAGATCGAACGTGTGCCCGCGGGAGCGGAATTTGATTTCGAATTCATTCTTACTTTGCTTGAAGACGATGATCAGAAGCATTTCCTCAACCTGCTATTTGAAGGATTGCGTCTGGTTCAAGCGGATACACTCGGTGGTAACGGTTCGCGCGGTTATGGGCAGGTCAAATTTTCTAGGACTTCACTGACCCAACGGACTGCGGAACAATACAAATCAGGCAACAAGGAAGCGGATTTGTCGGATTACAAGATACCAGATGAATTCAAGCCGTCTGCTACAGAAGCCGAAGCTGTTGCCTGAAATAAACTGTTATGGACTGCTACAAACTCAAGTTTACAGCGCCTTTTCACGTCGATAATCGCGGCAACAATTTCTATGATGAATCCGAGATATTTATTCACTCGGATACGTTGAGCGCCGCGATTTTATCAGCGTGGGCGCTGTTGGAACCGAATGTTGCGACTGAACGGGCTGCGGCACCACCGTTCCTACTCAGTTCGGCATTCCCCTATTTTCAGAACACTTACTTTTTGCCTCGCCCTATTGGAAGCACTGCACCGGACTTACCCGATAAAGACCTGCGCAGCTATAAGAAGCTTAAAAAGATTCAATGGATAGCGCCAGAATTGTGGCACGATACCGCGACAAATGGCTGGCAGCTAAACCTTGATGCTATCGATATTGTTCAATCGACACTGGCCTTGCCCAAGGCGATCTGCAAACAGGTAGAAAAATTAACGCTATGGGCGCAGGAGGAACGCCCAAGGCTAGCGACTGACCGCGCCAGTGGTGCCCCGCTGGAGGGGCAATTATTCAACTTCGGGCGCGTACACTTCCACTCGGAATCGGGCTTATACTTCCTGGCACATTTTGGCAACGATAATGATAGAAAAGGATTCGAGGCTGCGCTCAGTTTATTGGGGGACAGTGGCATCGGCGCAGACCGAAGCAATGGCAACGGCTTTTTCGAATGGCAAAAAGCAGACAATTTTCCTGAGTTGAAGACCACTGATAACGGCATTTTTACTGCGTTATCACTCGTCAGCCCTGCCCCAACAGATTTTTCAGGGACTTGGCTTGAAGGATCGAGCTACAACCTGATGAGTCGAGGAGGATGGATTGCACATCATGGTTTGCGACGTTTGAGATTGCGCATGTTTACCGAAGGCAGTCAGTTCCGTCGGTCCCTCACCGGCCGGGTGGTTGAGGTTACACCTACCAATACGCCGGAAGGGAAAGCATCCCCTCATCCTATCTATCGGGACGGCAGAGGCTTTTTCATAGGAACGGGAGTTGTTTCATGAAAGGACAAACGGAAACGATTCAACTTGCCGTTGAAATATTGACACCGGTACACGTTGGCTCAGGGGAAGAATTATATCGTGAACTTGATTACGTGGAGCAACGAGGACAGGTTTTTGTTGTCGATCAGAACCGAACTTTTAATGCCATTGCATCGGGTCATACAGCACTTGATACTCTACTGCAAGCAAATCCCAAACTGAGTGATTCTGTCAGGCTTGCAGGCACATACTACGGCTACCCACTTCCCTATTTGCAGGGGAAAATGGCCCTGCCGGAGAAATTCAGGGAGTTTATCAAAGATGCCATGTTGCATCCCTACCTGCCGGGCAGTTCAATAAAAGGCGCTATCCGCACCGCACTGTTAGCCGCATGGCTGCACAGCAGACCGAGTGGGATAGCAAGCCGTCTTCCACGGTGGGATAATACGCAGAAGAAGCCTACCTGTTCTCCTAAGATGGCAGCAACTGCTATCACAAAATATGTCTTTGGTTCTGATCCAAACAAAGATCTGCTGCGTGCTCTGCACGTAGGTGATGCTAACTTCCAAACCAGTGATCTGTGTCTTGCCGACGTTCGTTGGCTAAATATCACCAGATCCAATGACAGACAGTTCGCGAAATGGCGCAATATGTCTAACAGGAAAAACGAGAACAGGTGGCAGGACGCAACCGGTATTTACGCCGAGACTCTAGCACCTACCGCAATCGCAGCGATGTCACTGCAGTGGGATCGATTCCTGCTGAAAGACCCAAATCGTTGGTACGCGCCTCAGCACAGTCTTGAGTTATTACCGGCAGATTTTGCCGGACTCTGTGCAAAGCTCAACGGTCACGCACGACATATCCTCGAACAGGAAATAAAATTTTTTCAGCGTTACAAGCAGCAAACAATCGTCGAACAATGCGAAACATTACGGGAAACCATTCAACAAACAGAGAATGCCGCTTATCTAAGATTGGCTTGGGGCAGTGGTTGGCGGGGAATGACGGGCGGTTGGCAAGATGCAGAAACGCAGGAAAAAATGCGTGGACTTTATCGTCTCGGAAAATCTGAAAATTTTCCAAAAACCAGGAGATTAGCCGTACAAGGCAATCCCCGTTTACCACTGGGCTGGATAAGATTGTCACCCTGGTCGGATGAGACAGAAATACGTGCCGCAAGTCAAAAAACCAGTTCGACAGACGTCGTGCGCAGCCCATGGGTGGAAGAACAAATTGCGGCCATTCAAGAACAGCACCATGCTTCAGCTGATGAAGCCCTGCGTGGCCAACCACTAGCAAAATCCTGGCAAGCAATTGAAGACGGTGACCTAAAACAGACTGCGTTAGCAGACATTCAGGCACGCTGGCAGGAAAAGGGGTGGTGGGATAACCCACCACCAGGCAAGTCGATTAAAAAGGCCTTGCAAATTTATAAAGGAGAAAATTGATGCACGCCGGATTAAGTTTGGTGTAAATTTTCAACGGCACCAACGACAGCATGTGATATGTGAGAAATGTCTCAGGTTGGAAACATGGTTGTTTCGTCAAGGTTGATGATCAGATTGAAATAGACTACATATAACTACATATATTAAAAAGCCTTGCTGGAGCAGGAAATAACAATCATCGGACAAAGACGTTATGTCGAGCCTGACTGGGAACAGCGCATCCACAGATTGCTGGCCAGCATCACACCACTACTGGAATCAAACAAAGCAATGATGTTATTGCGTGTGGGGCGGCATAGTGGCGCTGAGGCGGTTACTTTAAATGGTGTCAGAAGCATTAAGATAATGGTCGGCAATAAAAAGTCCGTAGATGAGCCGAAACCTCGTACCTTATGGCTGGCCGCCGACGCACAAGATTCACGATCGGAAATGGTGCCGTTCGGCTGGTTGTTGATTGAAATTGACCCGCCGGACAAACCGCCTGTCGTACTGGAGAATTTAATCGAACAGATTGGTCATTCAAAGCCACAATGGTTGGAAACACAGTGGCGTCGCATCACAGCCTTGCAGGAGAAACTAACCCAGCGCAAGCAACAAGAAGAAGCACAAAAGCAGGCGAAATTAGCTGAACAGCAGGCAGAACGGGAAAAGCAACAGCGGCTCGCCGCCATGACCGAGGAAGAACGCGCTATTGAAGAGTTAAAAATATGGTTTGATCAAGATCAAGCCAATAACGCGCTCACGAAGCAAGGCCGTGTTCCGGGTCGTTTGGCTGCACTGATAACCAGTGCAGCCAACTGGCCCAAAGAAGCCAGAATTGAACTCTGTAATTTGGCGGAGAGTATCTATCGTCATTTAGGAATGTTGAAAGGAAAAAAGGGCAAAGAGCGCAAAGCAAGCATCCAAAAATTGAAAGAATGCGTTTTGCAATGAAAGGAATTGAGGCGGCTGGATGACGGAAGAAAAGCAACGCTGGCAATATCGATTTGATAATTTTAAGAGAGCGTACTTTCTGCTCCAAGAAGCGGCGGAAAGGAGTCGGGATCGTCCATAAGATCAATGAGCGAAAGAGGGGATGATTCAACGATTTGAGTATTGTACGGAATGAGCCTGGCAAACAAAATAGAGGCAACGTACCTCCACTGTTTTGCCGAGTGATAGGAAAAACTCTCTATGGCCTATAGAGGCGCCCGTGATGATTAGAAGCTGTCTCAATATGTCATTCTGAGGAGCGGGCGACGAAGAATCGCTCACTGAAAAAGCAGCGCCTGCACTTCAGGATGACAGCAAGGTCGGGCGGTCAGAAAAATGCCTTCATCCATTTATGAGATAGCTTCTAATCATGGGCTGAGCAAAAATCAGTTATGGGTGATTAGGGAGACCAAAGCAGTGAACTGGAACCCGATTGAAGCCATCAAATCTGAGCATCCCCGCTGAGTCATTGAAGAAGCAGATCGCCCGGCATCATATGCCTGAATGGTGTTTATACAAACGACTTCCATCAAGAGTGCAAGTAATGTTGCCAATGCCCCACACCTTTGCCGATCCTGGAGAAGATGTCCCATTGATGGACGACTGATATGGGCACGATTTTCATCACTCGTCACACCGGCGCCAAAGCCTGGACTGAACAGGAAGGGTTTTCAGTCGACGCGATGGTCGAGCATCTCGATCTTTCAACGATTGTTCCCGGTGATAAGGTCCTTGGCACACTGCCCGTTCACGTAGCAGCAGCCGTGTGCGAGCGCGGCGGACGGTATTTTCACTTATCCATGGATATACCTGCCACTCACCGTGGCATGGAGTTAAGCACGGAAGACATGCGGAGATTCGGTGCGCGACTGGAAGAATACACGATCACGAAAGTCGTCAAGAAAGACTCGGCGTAAGGCTCTCGCTCAGGCTTTCGCGCGTGATACTCGTAACGGGATACCGGTTCAAGCCCGGTATAACGGGATAATCCCGATCCTCCCCTCTCACGAATAGCAGATATGTTTTTTCTGGCTTCATAAACTTAATGCAAAGCCTCATCAAGGACCTCGACTGTAAAAACACCATTTTCAAGGCGTCCATACATCCTTTTGGCGTCTTGGTCGGCCCAGGCGTCAAGCTCATGAGTATAGTTTTTAATCCTGCCCTTCAGCGGTTTGAAATCCAGGGAAGACAAATTGTGCCCTCCACGTTCAAGATGGACGGCAAGCTGATCCAGACGACTGTTGACCTGCCCGATCCGGTCAGGTGGAAGTGATGCAACACTTGCCTCAAATTTTTCGCCGTAGATGATTTTTTTGCTTGGAGAAGGCCAGAGTTTTTCACCATAAACATCTTTATACGTCTGCTTCCAGACCAAATCTCCCCAAAGCGACAAATCGACATCGTTATCAAGGCGAAGCAATAACGTCTCTGGAATAGCATCAATATCATCAAGCTGGCACTGTTCATCAAGACCGAGACCCTTGGCCAAACGCCTGAAGACATGAAGGTGTTGACGTACCACGTCGTCCGTGTCCAGCCTGATCGGCAATCTGGGTATCCGTAATAATTCCGTGCCGGATTCAAAGACGTAGATGGCTTCATCAGCATAAAACATCGCCAGCGTTTGCAGAAACCCCTGAATGCTTTTAAAGCCACCCGTGAGATTGAAAACGATATGGCAGCTAGACCGACAGGGTTCTATCGTTTCGTCACACCATTTCACCAGATCTGACAACGCGCTTTGAAAGGTGAGAAGTTCCTCTGTACGCAGATCCGTTGGCTGACAAATTTGCACGGAGGAAATCCCACGACGTTCCAGTTGTTCTTGTATCAGTTTCCCTGTTTGTTTCCCCAGCCACGTATCAGTACACAGCAGCCAATGCTGGTCGTTGACAGCCTGACCGAGTTGGCCGTCATACAGTTTGTACAGCGCATTCAGCTCTGCCGACATGTCTGTGATTTGGTGTTCAGCGGCTTCTTGTAATGTTGAGTATACGTGGTCAATCCTGGCTCGCAGGCTTTCGCGTTCCTCATGCTTGATATCTTGTTCGTCTTTGACGTTGGCGTGACGAGTGATAAGAGCCCGTTCATAGCCTGTTGCGCCATTCGTGAGCAGACTGGTCCCGCAAAGTGACAGCACAAACTTAGGTTTCATATGACTTCCTCCACGTTCAATGTGAGATGCTGCTTTCATTATAGAGTCTTCAAAGCAACTGTCCAGCCACGACAAGCTTGCCAATCCGGCAAAGTGCGCTTCCATATGTTTAACTTGTCGGCATGAAACGCCGACTCTATCTTGCCGCCTATGACATCAGCAACACCAGCCGCCTGCGGGCTGCCCTGTATGTATTGAAAGGGTTTGCCTGTGGCCGCCAGAAATCCGTCTTCGAGTGTTTTCTGACCGGCACCGAGCGGCGGGAGTTGGTCGAGACCATCGGGAGGATCATCGATCCGGATGAGGATCGGTTTCTGCTCCTGCCGCTGGCCTCTGCGGATGACATCAAGACCTTGGGCAAGGGTGTCGCACCCGAAGATCAATCCTACTGTTACATCGGCTGAACGCGATGCTGACGTTATGCATTGATCGCAAAGACTTGCAACTCGAACTGGACGGGAAACGACTGCTGGTCCGGCGACCCGATGCAGGACCACAGAGTGTGCCGCTCACAATGCTGGATCGGGTCGTCATCCACAGTCAGGTGACGTTGGACAGCCGTCTGCTGGGAACACTGGGGCAGCGCGGCATAGGCGTCACCATCATGCACGGGCGCGCAGGTCAGCGACGTCTGCAACTCTTGTGTCCGGGTCATAATGATGCACGACGCCGGCTTGCCCAGTATCAGCTCTGGCATGATACCGAACGACGCCTGAACTGGAGCCGGCAACTGGTGCAGGCGAAAATCACCGCGCAGCACAAACTATTACAGTCCGCGCTGTTACGCCGACTCGATCTTCGTCACCCGCTCAGTACCGCGACAACAGGGCTGGCTTCTCTCGTGCCCTCCGTGCACAAGGCCGTGAGCATGGACGTGTTGCGTGGTCTGGAGGGGTCGGCAGCGGCCATGTACTTTGCCGGGTTTCAGCACCTGTTTGCCGGCAGTCTGGACTTCACCGGGCGGAATCGTCGTCCCCCGCGCGACCCGGTGAACGCCTGCCTGTCGCTGGTGTATACCCTGCTACACCATGAAGCGGTACGTGCCTGTCATGGAGCAGGACTCGATCCGCTGCTGGGGTTTTACCATGAGCCTGCGTATGGCCGCCAATCTTTGGCCTGTGACGTGATTGAACCATTGCGGCCGCGGGTCGACCGCTGGGTCTGGCATGTATTTCGCCAACGTCTGTTGAGCACGGGCCACTTCAGCCGCGAAGGACAAAGCTGCCTGCTCAACAAAAACGGCCGCCGGACGTTTTTTGAACAGTATGACGCATGTGCCGGGCCATGGCGACGGTATCTGCGTCTTCGCAGCTATCAGATCGCACGGGCCCTGCTGGATGCTGCCCCTGAGTTACCCGAGGCAGATGACGCATGAAGCCCTGTTACATTCATGGTCGGAAAGGGATGCAGATCAACCTAGATGGCCCATCCTTGAGTATCGCGGCATCAGGGCAGGCTGCCGTGCTTGTCCCCTTGCGCCGTATGTCCCGTCTTGTCATTTCCGGGTCACCGGAATGCGCGACATCCACTCTGCTTGCTTGCGCAGAGCGTGGCATTACCGTCACCTTCTTACGGCATGACGGCGCAATCAGGGCGCATGTGTTTGGTCGTAGCCGAGCGAACGATGACTTGTTTACCCACCTGCGTGATCTCCTGGACCGCCCCGACTGGCCTGACCGTTATCAGATCTGGGTCGCTGCGGCTGCCAGCCGTGCTCGACGAGCACTGTGCCGCACATTGAACGTGCAATCGGACCAGTTCTCGCTCAAGCAAATCCGTGCCAGGCTGGATCGCCATATGGAACAATTCGTTGACACGCGCCAGCGAAGTGATCTGCAACGACGCTTGCATGGGTTGTGCAGCAATCTCGCCAACGAGGTCTTACAGCAAGCAGGGCTGAGTGCCGAACGCAGTCTCTATCTTGAGCAACGGCTGAACATACCCCTTGATTCTGCTGATTTATTATCCCTGTCCTTGCAACTGCCCCTGAGTGAATGGTTAAGCCGGCGGCCGGCACACCAGCGTATCAATGATCGTGACGTTGTGGCATTATTTGAGCAACACAGTCACCGGTTGGCGCGAATTGCGCGCAGGCTGACCAGCCGTCTGCAAGGCTTTTTGGTGGATTTCGTATGAGTCAGCGATTGTATCTTGTTGCGTACGATATTGCAGACCCCAAGCGCCTGGGACGGGTCGCCAGATATCTGTGTCAGCACGCTTGTCGGGTACAGTATTCCGTCTTCGCCGCGCCGCTGAGTCACTCCCGACTCAATCACATCCTGTCTGAGCTTGAGGCAATGATTGATCCAAAACACGATGACGTTCGGGCGTACCCGTTGCCCGCCACCGGTGACGTGACCCTATTGGGACAACAGTTTTTTGCCACAAACACGTTACTGATCGAAAACGGACAGAGTCGATTGGCACTGATCCAAGATCCCCCCGACCGACCGTGAATCCCTAGGGGATGAGGCTGACGATTGATTAAAAAAATCGTATACTTCGTTTTTCTTCGTTTGATCGAGTCCCCCATGCACGGCGTTATGATAGTGACGTTCCTCTTGCAGCCTGGGACATTTCCTGCAACCCCCTTTGCAAGCCATTCTAAGAAAAGGGTTTTTTCGAGAAAGGAGTCTGAAGTGAAGACCTGATGAAGAAGGGATTAAGACTCTCCCGGTACTCACATAAGTTTTAATCTCCATTGTCTGAAGTGAAGACCTGATGAAGAAGGGATTAAGACGATCCCGTGCACGTCCCTCTCTGATTCTCGGCGGAGTCTGAAGTGAAGACCTGATGAAGAAGGGATTAAGACCTTCTTAATTTTATGCTAATCATTAAACGGCCGATCCGGGTCTGAAGTGAAGACCTGATGAAGAAGGGATTAAGACGGTCGATGAGAGCCCGTTCCCGATTTTTATTCTTCGTCTGAAGTGAAGACCTGATGAAGAAGGGATTAAGACCGTAGGGCGGGGGGCGCAAGGGGGAAACAATGGATATAACCACCATAACTAGCATCTACCTGCGGGATCACCTGGCCTGCGTATACTGCGGGCAGGTGATCGAGGATGAGGAGTGTGCCGGCCTGCTCATCGACGATGTGACCGGCGGTGACGGCAATACTCATCCGAGCAATCTGGTCACCGCCTGCGTGGGGTGCCATAGCGCTCGGATGGGGCGCTCGCTCAGCGAGTTTGCGCTTGAGATCGCCGGCGGCGGCCGGGGGACTCTGGAACGCAAACGCAATGCCGAGGCCATCATCCAACGCGTGGGTGCCGCCACGCGCCGGCAACCCAAATGGGATGAGGCCCGCGAGATGATCGCCGCGCGTGAGGCGGAATATTAATCAGCATTTATCGCCCCCCCGCCCGTAGGGCGGGGGCGCAAGGTCTGAAGTGAAGACCTGATGAAGAAGGGATTAAGACAAACCTGTGTTACCTGTTCCGTCCGTACAACGGGAGAGGGAACGTGCCCTGACTCCCATGGAGGATCCTGCTACTTCCAAGGCAACCTGACGACTCATGGAGACAGACCCCGTTCCTTTCTTGACACTTCCTGAAACGCTATGTTACCTGTGAAACCACTCCGCACCTTGGAGCACATCTCTCTTTGCTTTCAGTAAGACCCCAGAAGCGCAACCACCTTCCCCGTGAGGAAAAAAAGGAGTGTGAATGGCGAGTGTAGTCAAAAAACGACAAAAAAAAATGCGGAAGCATAAGCATAAAAAACTTCGCCGACGCATGAAATTTGCTCGTCGACGGAACTAAGATTTACCATTCCATCACTAGGTGTGGAAGATGCTCCTGGGAACACGAACCACAATTCGGGTGAGCGGGGCTGCATGGGGAGTCGGGAATTTGTTGATTCCATTGATGTAGAACCGTGTCGCGGCCCTTTTGTAATCCCGTGTAACCGCGCCATCCCCCGATCAAGGTCAAGGGCAGGCTCATGTGGCACCTTCTGTCAGACCGCATGAGATGCTCCTACTACGAAAAGATGGATGGTCTCGGCCCCAGCCCTGCCCGGAGGCAGAGCCTGCCCCGTACCCTGATACGAGGGACATGCCTCATGGCATGTGTTTCTCCATTCTGCCGACCGACGCCTAACGAACGTCCCTTGCCATGAGTCA
This sequence comes from Nitrospirales bacterium, assembly GCA_963422365.1. Taxonomy (GTDB): domain Bacteria; phylum Nitrospirota; class Nitrospiria; order Nitrospirales; family UBA8639; genus Bin75. The sequence continues at coordinate 1,094,049 of OY729426.1, read as the reverse complement.
ATACTCTCGCCTGTTCCCGTTTCTTCGTCCCTATCTTTCTCAAATGATATTGGCCGGAGCCTTGATCATGGGCGTGGCAGCCCTCAACCTGACGTTGCTGAAACTCGGAGGCACATTATGGGACCTCATCACGGTTCAACGTCATGTTGAACGCATGACGCAAACGATTCTGCTTTTTCTGGTAATCGCCATCATCCAAAGTGTCTTGACCATGGGGCAGACTTATCTGACCACCCGTCTCTCTCAACTGATCATCGCCGATTTTCGCACACACCTGTTTCGTCATTTGCACACCCTGTCCCTCAGTTTTTTTGCAAAACGACGAACGGGGGAAATTCTTTCGCGGCTCATGAACGACGTGGGGGTGATTCAGAACCTCGTGACCGAAACCCCCATCGATTCCGCCAAACAACTGGTGACGCTGATCGGCGGAATCGGGTTTTTGTTATTCATGAATTGGAAACTCTGTCTGCTTATTGTCTTGTTGCTTCCGCTCTTGGTCTTCGTGGCCCGTCTGTTTGGACAGCGATTGAAGTCCCTCTCTACGCAGATACAAGATCACACCGCCTCTCTTTCTACGCTCATTGAAGAAGTGATCTCGGGGATTCGAGTTGTGAAATCCTTTGTCCAGACGACCCGAGAGGAAGGACGATTCGGCACAGCGGTACACGCGTTGGGTGCCAGGACGCTCTCCCGGGCCAAAATCCTCTCCGTGTTTATCCCCATCATCACCCTCTTGACGTTTATGATGGCCGGGGCGGTCCTTTGGTACGGCGGCACACAAGTCATCGATGGGGCCATGACGCCTGGGGACCTCTTAGCCTTCGTGTTGTTTGCGGGAATTTTAATCGGCCCTTTTGGATCAGCGGCACGAATCTTTTCAAAAATGAAGGAGGGACAGGGTGCCCTGCAACGCGTCTTTGAGTTACTCGACACCACGCCAGAGGTGACTGATGCCCCACAAGCCAGAGCGTTGCGAGACATTCAAGGCCATATCAACTTTTCACACGTGAGTTTTGCGTATGATCCGCGTCACCCGGTGCTCACCGATCTCTCCTTTGACGTGCATCCAGGGGAAATCGTGGCGTTAGTCGGTCCCACGGGGTCGGGGAAAAGTACAATCGCGAATCTGTTACACCGGTTTTATGATCCTGTCGAAGGGTGCATCACGATCGACGATCAAGATCTTCGGCACGTGCATTTGACCAGCCTGTATCGACAAGTGGCTATCGTGCCCCAAGAAACCATCTTATTCGGCGACACAATCCTGGAAAATATTCGATATGGACGAGAAGACGCGTCAGAAAAAGACCTTGTTGCAGCGAGTCGGGCCGCTCACGCCCACGATTTTATTTCGGTTCTGCCTGATGGGTACGCCACATTGGTCGGCGAAAAAGGCGTCAATCTTTCGGGGGGGCAACGGCAACGCATTGCGATTGCCCGCGCCATCCTCAAAAATCCTCGGCTTTTAATTTTGGATGAAGCGACCTCGGCGCTGGATTCCGAATCCGAGATGTTGGTCCAGCACGCGTTACAACGACTCATGGCAGGACGGACGACCGTGGTCATTGCCCACCGCTTCACGACCATTCAGGAAGCCAACCGGATTTTTGTTCTCAACAAGGGCAGAATAGTCGAAGAAGGCACGCATACGGCACTGATGCAACAGGACGGCCTGTACCGCCATCTGTATACACTGCGGATGGTGGAATTGGAAACGGACTCCCCTGAATCCTAACATTCGACAATGATGGTCGTGCGGGGAGGGCTGTCCGATAGGCCCGAGCTTTCTGCCCGGCACACTTACTTTATCTTGGAAAAGTCTGCCTCAATACTAATCAATTGCCCGTCCGGGAAAAAGACGACAATATTCGTCACAGCCTGCGGGTCAAAATCCCGATAGGCAAATCGGGCGGAAAACCGAGACACATACTCCATCTCGGATCCAGGAATTTTCCGGCCACGGCTGGGCTTGCCTTTATCCACGGCCATCACGTTCGTCGCCCCTTGTTGCAGTGCCACGTCCGCCCCTTCAGCAAAAAACTCTTCCGGCCCGCATAGCCCGATCTCCATTTCAAGATTCGGCATATTCAGAATTTCCTGGATGTTGGCTTCAGGCATCCGGACTTGTTGTTGAGCAACCTTGGACCGTCGGCCTTCTTCGCGTCCAAAATATTCGAACCAATAGGTTTTCGTTCGTAAAATCACGCTACTGCCACAAGGTTTGGTGGCAGGATCGTCCCCAATGCGGGAGTTTTTATCCGCCGCTTTGATGATGCCAAACATTTCATCATTGGAAGCAGCCTGCTCCATGGGCTCTCGGGCTGAGTCCATGATCTGCCTGGCTTGCTCCAGGGTTAACTGGACGTCAATCGCAAACGCCGGCGAACCCATTCCTCCCAACAAGCACAGCAGCATGAACCCGAGTCCTTTTTTCTGGTGATTGTATCGTCCATATGAACGCATGCCGTCTCTCCTTTTCGTTGAGAAATGGATATGGATTATGAAGGGATCAACAAGGAACCGGCTCACCAACACCCTGCTAAATTGCAAGAAACCACCTTGCCTCTTTTCAACGCTTATCAGCCCTCCAGTTGTCACACCGATCGGGACGGATGAGAAAGGATGGGGAAAGCAAATGGTTGACTCATCCTGTGACGTAGTGTTAAGGTCTTTTTCTTATCATGCCCGTTCCAAGTGGGCCTTCCGACGGTTATTGAGCAGAACGGGATCGCGCCCTGATCATACCTCCTGAATGAGAGTTATTGTAGCTGTCACTGACTGATCCCTCAAATAAGCAGAGGTCTTGTGTGGAAAATAGAATGAACCAACAAGAACAGGCTATGAATCTTGAAAGCCTGGAACGGGTCTATACGAATTACTCGTCGGTCTATGACCAAACCTTCGGGAAGGCCTTTGATCAATCACGGGAATCGGCCGTCAAAGGCCTCCACGTCTCTCCCAATGATCACGTACTGGAAGTCGGCGTGGGCACGGGCATGGCATTGCCCTTGTATCCGATCCACTGTCAAATTGTGGGGATCGACCTCTCGGAAGGCATGCTGAAAAAGGCCGAGGAGCGCATTGCCAAGCATGGGCTCGATCACGTCACGCTGCAGCGCATGGATGCGGGACACATGTCTTTTCAAGACAATACCTTCGACTTGGTCATGGCTGCCTACGTGGTCACCGCTGTCCCGGATTATCGGAAAGTCGTGTCGGAGATGATTCGTGTCTGCCGCCCTGGCGGTTGCATTGTCATGTTGAACCACTTCAGCAACGGAAATAAACTAATCGCCGCGGTAGAGAAACTGATTTCCCCCATATGCCAACGGATAGGCTTCCGCACGGATTTATCCTTACATCATGTACTTGAAGGCACGCCCCTTCAGGTGATGAAACAGGAAAAAATGGATCCCTTCCAGTATTGGTATTTGGTGGAATGCGTGAATGCCAAAAACGGCTGCCCCCGTTCGTAATCGCGACGTTCTCATTCTTTCCTTACTCCGTCGTCACCATGAAGCAGGCCCTCTGCCTCCAACACGTTCCCTTTGAAGGTCCCGGCGTGTTTCGACAGGCGTTAGAGGAACGTCATTATCAGCTCAAAACGCTGCTTGTCCCTCAACAAGAGCTTCCGCCCACGCCTCCGGATCTCCTACTGGTCATGGGAGGCCCCATGTCCGTGAATGATTCTGATCCTTGGATTGAGAAAGAACAAAAGTTTATTCGACACACGATCGAGGCAGGAATTCCGGCTGTAGGCGTATGCCTGGGCTCTCAATTCATGGCAAAGGTCTTGGGAGGCCAGGTCAGTCCCGGCCCTCGACTGGAAATCGGACCTACCCCGATCGTATGCACCGTCGAAGAAGAGACGGATGCTGTTTTTGGAACGTTTCCTCGCCACGTTACTGTCTTTCAGTGGCATGGCGAGGGGTTCACGCTGCCGCCAGGGGCGCTCTGGCTCGCCTCATCCGAGTTCTATCCCATTCAAGCCTTCCGGTATGGGGAACGCGCCTACGGGCTCTTATTTCATCTGGAATTGGAAACCGAAGGAGTCAAAGCCCTCTGCCGCGAATGTTCCACCGACGTGGAACGAGCACAAACCACAACAGAGGCCTTACTGGAATCAGCGGAGAAAATTTTTCCTGAATCCCATCGGCTCGCCAACCGACTAATCGCCCACCTCGCAGAATAGCCAAGAGACCAACCTTGACGATTCGGCCCTCTCTTTGCCTTTTCGGCAGAGAACATGCTGGGCTGAAATTTTTCCCCCAAAAGTCCTTAAAGAGGCTCATTTCTGCCGTTATCTTCTCAATAAATATATTTTTTGAGAAGATATGGTGCCATATGTGTCAAAAATGTGATTTTTTCAGAAGCGATAAAGGCCGGAGAACTGCTGAAAGAGAGTTACATTGGAGAAAAAGTCATGAAGAGAAAGCGAAGAAATAAAACGACCGAAAATTACGAGACATTCTTACAGGGGGTTGGCGGTCTCAAAACACTATTGCCTAGAGATAATACAAATCCAGACACAGGACGTTCTGGAACTTGTAGAGGCTTTTGCGAACACCTGATTTTCCCTGGATGCCTATGACACCCAAAACTTCCCTAAAAACTGAGCAACGAAAAAAGACGCGACTTTTACGGCTGATGAACTGACACAGGCACTGCACGAGCTAAAGCAGGAACTGCTCGTACGAAAACAAGCAACGGATCTTTTCGGTCAGGAAAAAAACAAAGATGCCGTACACGGGATTGTCGGCAACGTGTTTCAATCCTTTGGTGGTCAAGACCTGTATCCAACGGTTGAAGAAAAAGCCTCACACCTTCTTTATTTCATGGTGAACAATCATCCCTTCGTGGACGGCAACAAACGAAGCAGGGCGTTTGCGTTATCTGGTTTTTACGTAAAGCAGGGCTTCTGCAGGACAGTCTCACTCCAGAGGCCCTGACGGTTTTGACGTTATTGGTGGCGGAGAGTCACGCGAAAGATAAGGAAAAGATCATTGGGTTAATTCTGTTACTGCTGCAGAAGAAGGATGAATAAGCTACAAAACAAGAGCACGGCATGGCATCAGGCGACAATTTTTTTATCAGACTGAAAATGGAAAAATAAAGCTGGAAGTTCGTCTTGAGGATGAGTCACTCTGGGTGACTCAACAGATGATGGCGGAATTGTTTCAGATCAGTAAGCAGAACATACGCTTTCATATTCAAAACATTGATGCAGAAAGGGAATTGTTGTTGAATTCAACTGTCAAGAAATTTTTGACAGTTTGCCTGGAAGGAAATCGGGAAGTAAGGCACGAACTGGATTACTACAATCTGGATATGGTCATCTCCGTCGGCTACCGCGTAAAAAGCATCATTGCTACCCGCTTCCGCATCTGGGCGACACAACGGCTCAGGGAATACATCATCAAAGGCTTCATTATGGACGATGAGCGGCTGAAAAACCCGCCTGACAAAAGCTCATCCGTCCCTGACCATTTTGATGAAATGCTGGAACGTATCCGCGACATCAGGTCGTCGGAAAAACGTTTCTACCAAACAGTGCGGGATATTTACGCCACGGCCATAGACTACGACAAAAAATCCGACGAAGCCCACGTCTTTTTCAAAAAAGTGCAAAACAACATGCTCTGGTCGGTAACGGGCAAAACCGCCGCCGAGTTAAGCACGGACAGAAGCGACTCTCAAAAACCGAATATGGGTCTGACTTCCTGGCAAGGTGCAAAAGTGCGAAAAGGTGACGGATCCATTGCTAAAAACTATCTTGAAGAAAAAGAGATCAGTGGACTGAACCGCATCGTAACAATGTATTTGGATTACGCCGAAGATCAAGCAAACAGACACCGAACCATGAATATGAAACAGTGGCAGACAAGCTGGATGTCTTTTTACAATTCAACGAACATGATCTGCTGACTCATGCAGGAAAAGTGGAAGCGGAAGTTGCCAAAAAATTGGCAGAGAGCCGTTACCAAGAATGTGCCGCCCACCGCCTCAAGGATGAAGCGCTGCAAACTGATGCCGAAGACCTGAAAGAGATTGAGGCCCTAGCGAGAGTGTTGGATAAAAAAGCAGGGTTGGGAAACAGCGATGAGTCGAAAAACCTTTAAATATGAAGCATTGCCGAAGGGCTGGCACAGGGTGAGATTGAGAGAGATTGCTTCTGTAAAGACCGGGCCTTTCGGAGCACAACTCCACAAGCACGATTAGGTCAAGTCAGCTGGCACGCCAATAGTAACGGTTGAGCATCTAGGCGAACGCGGATTGGCTCAGGAGAACTTGCCCTTGGTTTCTGACTACGACAAAAAGCGACTCTCTCAATGTCTTGTCCAAGAAGGAGATATTCTCTTTAGCCGGGTGGGATCAGTAGATAGAAACAGTCCGGTCTCCCAAAAAGAGGAGGGCTGGTTTCCGGTCGATTATTCAGAGTGAGATCTGAATCACATAAGATCATTGATAGCCGATACCTGAGATACTTTTTCAGCACGGAAAAATTCAAACACCACATGAGAAGCAGAGCAGTTGGCAGAACCATGCCCTCTCTCAACCCCGCAATTCTAAGCAACGTCAAAGTCAGTTATCCGGCGTTTTCTGTCCAACAAAAAAAGCCTGAACCATTGAATGAATGGGACATGGCGATTGAGAAAACCGAACGTCTCATCGCCGCCAAGAAGAAACAATTTGGATGGTTTGTGACATCGCTGATAAACAAAACGAGCCATCACGAAAGACAGACATCAGACTTCGCTATCGAAGTCTCAACGCGAAACCACGATAATGCTATGGAGCGTATGCTGAGCGTCACAAACCATAGCGGGTTTATTCTGCCAGAAGATCAGATTGAACGCCGCATAGCCAGCGCAAATTTATCCAACTATAAAATCGTCAAGCATGGCGAGTATGCTTATACCCCTTCACGTATCAATGTTGGTTCCATTGCACGTCTGGACGATTGGCACACTTAGTCCAATGTATATTGTTTTCAAGTTAAACGAAACCAAGATTAACAGCGATTATTTCTTGCATTGGATTTCATCTTATAAAAAAATAGCGCACAAGGCAGTGTGCTGGAAACTGTAAGCTTTGGAGATTTAGGAACAAGACCAATCCCACTATCTTCCTTGGAGAAACAGAAGAAAATTGCCAATACACTCAACACCGCCAAACGCGAAGGCACTCTCCTTCAGCAACTTGCTGAACAATACCGCACCCAAAAACGCGGATTGATGCAGAAACTGCTGACTGGAGAATGGAGAAACCATGAGTAATAGCGATGAAGAGAAAGACGATGTGTCTAAACTCGTCCAAAATTTTCTAAGCAATCCTCCTGTAATTATTTGGGGTTCAGGGGCAACCATCCCATATGGGCTTCCAAGTATGGATGAGTTAAAAGAAGAGCTTAAACCCGTCCTGGATAGCCTTAACGAAGACTCTGACTTAGAAATGGAGTTGGGGAAAATTCAAGATCAAACAAAGACTGATGAAATCAGAAAGATTACAAGAGAGAAAGTTCTTAAAAGGGATATGGCCTGCCTAAAGGAATCCATACAAGATACAAATTATTTTGAGGCCATAACCAAAATGATAAAGAAGTTTTACGACCCTCATCCATGTAAAATTGACATCGTGACGACTAATTATGATCGTGTTTTGGAATACGCACTGTCGCAATCCAATGACAATTTCACAGATGGATTCACCGGAAGATCATTGTCAAGATTTTCTCCAAAGGCTTTTGGAGAACAAAAAATAATAAATTTAATAAAAGTTCATGGTTCACTAAACTGGTTTTTTGATGAAAACAACGACCTATTTTATTTACCGTGTGAGCACGATTTCAACGCACTCAAATATGGCATGGTGTTACCTGCTCGCAATAAATGTGATGAGGCATTCCAAGAGCCATACAGAACCCTTATTGGAAAATCGGACAACGCTATTGAGAAAGCACGCAGTTTTTTAGTTGTTGGCTTCGGTTTTAATGACAAACATTTGACACCCAAGATTGATAACGCAATCAAAGAAGGGGTTCCTATTGTGATTATCACAAAAAAGGCAACAGATTCTTGTACGGAAAAGCTGAATAGGGCTGGCAAATATTGTTTATTTGAAGAGAATGCAAGCGAAACGAAAGTCACAGTCAAAAAAGGAAATGGCGCTGGTGAACGAACTGTTTCATTAGAAGGAAACTACTGGCAACTCGATAAGTTTATGGAGACGCTATGAGTGAATCAAAACAAAAACCATTAGGAAACGTAGAAAGTGTTGATACGGGAAACATTGTTATCAAAGTCATTGAAGAGCAAATGCTTAACAGCATTCAAGTTAATAATTTACTCCGTATCCGATCGACGAAAACGGGCAAATCCATCATCGGTTTGGTCATAAAAATCATGCGCAAATTTTCTGATAAGGCAGAACCTGATAACCCCGAAGAGATTGTTGTTGAGAATGTAGTAAAAGTCTGCTTAGTCGGAACATTGCTGGATAAATACGGCACAAAATCCAATGTTTTCAAGCGAACCTTAGAGACAGTACCAAGTCTTGATGCGGATTGCTTTCTGCTAGAGGGCGATGAGCTTTTCAACTTTATGCGGTCCCTGTCCGTTGAGGAACAAGAGGAAGAGAAATCATTAAATCTTGGCAAATACGTTATATCAGATGATGCTCAGGCATATTTGGATGGCAACAAATTTTTCCAAAGACATGCTGTTATCGTCGGAAGTACAGGCTCTGGAAAATCCTGGACTGTTGCTAAAATTCTAGAGAAATCTTCTCAGTTAGAATCTGTAAACAGTATCATATTTGATATTCACGGAGAATATAAGCCGCTCAAGGCATTAGGCAATACAACTTTATTGAGAGTGGCGGGACCTGTAGACAATATAGACGATGAAAAAATTGTATATTTGCCTTACTGGCTTTTATCGTATGAAGAAATAGAAGCAATGATGCTGGACAGAAGCGACCAGAATGCTCCTAATCAGGCAAGAGCTTTATTTGACTTGGTTATTGAATACAAAAAGAAGAAATTGGAAGGAAACAACAAACAGAATATTCTTAATAATTTTACGATTGATAGCCCTGTTCCGTATTCCATAGATGAAGTCTTAAAAAAGCTCGACGAAAAAGACAAAGAAATGATTTCAGGGTCTCGCAGTGAAAAACAAGGGCCTCTATATGGAAAACTCACCCGTTTTATACAGAGGTTAAAAAGCAAGCAAAGCGATAAAAGGCTGAATTTTCTTTTTAATAAGAATTCAGCTTTGCAGGAGTATAACTGGCTTGAAAATTTGATCGAAAAGTTAATGGATTTTAATAATCGAAAAGGAAACAAAATAATCGATTTTTCAGAAGTACCCTCCGATATATTGCCATTGATAACCGGGTTGGTAACAAGGTTAATTTTTTCCGTGCAACAATGGACCGATGAAGATAAAAGGCATCCTATCGCTTTATTTTGTGAGGAGGCTCATTTATATATCCCTGCAAACGCAAGCTCCAGTATTGAGGAAAGGGGGCTCCATAGTTTCCAGAGAGTCGCAAAGGAAGGAAGAAAATATGGAGTATCCTTGGTTGTAATTAGCCAAAGGCCAGCAGATGTTAGTAAGACAGTTTTAAGTCAGTGTGGGAATTTTATATCAATGAGGCTCTCAAACCCTGATGATCAGAATGTTATCAGGAGACTGTTTCCAGATAACTTAGGGAATTTTGCTGATTTATTGCCTGCTTTGGATATAGGGGAAAGTTTAATTGTAGGTGATGCCTGCCTGTTGCCAAGCAGAGTGAAAATTGATGAGCCAGCAGTTCAACCCAAAAGCGCCACTATTGATTTTTGGGATGAATGGAAGAAAGACAAAAAAGAAAAAGGAATTAAAGAAGCTCTTGAAGCATTAAGAAAACAAAATAAAGCTAAATGACCACTTCGACTAAAATCCTGATCCTCCACTCGCAGTAGCTCTCATTCCAACCCTACCTAAAAAACCCACACTACCTCCTGGCAATGGCTTGACCTGTGCCTATCGGCGTCTTATGCGTATAAAACAGGAACAAATACATGAAAACCGAAATCATCCGATCCCTCACCAACGACTTTGAATACTACGCCAGGCAAACAGAAAACGGCTGAGGCCTTGGGCATGGCCGCGGGGGGGCATCAAGCCCTCGGAGGAGATCGGAGCCATGGCTAGAGACCTCAGGCTCGCGTTGCGGATCCAGGCCGACCTCGGGCAGACGCCCGAGCGGCTCAAGAGGCTCAAAGGGCAGCTCGGAGGGGTGGCCGGTGGCGCCGACGCCATCAGACGGCAGAGCGGCCCGGCCGCGAGGGGGCTCCGGTCGCTCGGCACGGCCGCCCGTGACGCCGGCCCCTTCTTTGGGCGAGCTGGGGGCGCCCTCAAAAAGCTGGACTTCGCGGTGGCGGGGCTGGCGGCCAACCTTGTGACGCTCGGGGCACAGACGGTGTTCCGAGGGCTCACGGGGTTTGCCTCCGGGATTGTCGAGTCCGGCCTGAAATTTCAAGCTCTCGACCAACGGCTCACCTTCGCCGTCGGCCCCGAGCGGGCCGCCCGGGCGTTTGCGTTTGTGCGGGGCGAGGCGGAGCGCCTCGGGCTCAATCTCCTGACGGCCGGGGAGGGCTTCTCGAAGCTCACCGCCGCGGCCAAGGGCACGGCGCTGGCGGGCGCCCAGACGCGCGAGATCTTCTCGGCAGTGAGCGAGGCAGGGCGCGTGCTGGGGCTCTCGGGCAGTCAGGTGGCAGGGGCCTTCACCGCCATTGAACAAATTATCAGCAAGGGCAAGGTCTCCGCGGAAGAGCTGCGGGGGCAGTTGGGCGAGCGGCTCGTGGGAGCCTTTCAGCAGGCGGCGCAGGCCATGGGCCTGACCACGGAAGAACTGGATAAGCAGTTGGCCCAGGGCCAACTGCAGGCCGAGGACTTTCTGCCCAAGCTGGCGGCGCAACTCCGACGGACCTACAGTGCCTCGTTAGCCGAGGCCACGGGCAGCGCGGCCGCGAACATCGAGCGGATGCACACGGCTGTGGCGAACCTGCAGCACGCCATTGCCCAATCGGGCCTGCTGGGGTGGCTGTCCGAGGCGGCCGGGCTAGCCGCCAGGATCGTCAACACGGTGGCGGGGACCGAGCCGCCTGTCACGGCGGGGGCCACGGCCCGTGAGCTGCGGGCGCTGCTATCACGCTACGGCGCCGAGGCCGCAAAACCCACCAGCGCCCGCGGCTACACGAGCGCAGTGCAACGCGTGGCGCTCGAGCAAATCACCCGCGCCCTCACGGAGACCTTGCGGGCCCACATCCTGGCGGGCGGCGGCATCCTGGACGACAAGCTGATCGGGGAGATCCGCGAGCAGATGCGGCGGGTGCCGGATATGCTCCTGGGCGCGGCGACGGACGTGCAGCGGCAGATCGAGCAGGTGGAGTACGCGTTGGAGGAGGTACGGGCACGAGAGATCCCGGCCGGGCTGGCTGGTGGCGCGGCGGTCCGGGCCCAGCAGGAGGCGATACGGGCACTCACCGAGGCCCTCACTCGGCTGCGGCAGCACCTCGAGACGGGCGGCCAGCCGCGGGCGTTCGAGCGATACGCCACGTTCGCCGGAGACGCCTCGCAGGCAGCCCAGCAGGCCATCTTTTTCTCTCTGGGCCGCATGGAATCAGCGCTCACGGAGTTTGTCACGACCGGCAAGGCGAACTGGCAGGGGATGGTGGACGCCATGCTTGCGGATCTGACGCGGTTGGTGATCCGGCAAGCGGTTCTGAGGCCGCTGGCGCAGGCCCTGGGGCTCGACGCGGGCATAGCGCATACGGGTGGCCTCGTCGGGGCCCTGGCCTTGACACGGCACGGCATCTCCCACGCGCCTGGCTGGGGGCCCCGCGGTATCACGGCGGCGGGGTGGTGGGCGCAGCCCATCATCGCCAGGCGGGGCTCGGGGGTGTTCACCCCCGAGCAGATGGCGGCGCTGGGACCAGGGGCCCTGCAGCGAGTGGAGGTGCGCCTCGACAATCGCGGCACGCCGCAGCGGGCCACGACCGCCGAGGCCACGCTGCGCGGGGACAGGGTCATCATCGGGGTGGTGCTGGAGGATCTGCAGACGCGCGGGCCGATCGCCCGCTCGATCGAGACGCTCACCCGCGGACGCCGGCAGCCCGCGGGATGAGGAAGGGGAAAAGAAAAAGGGGAAAGGAGGAAGGGAGCAGGGGCAAGGAATAATTATGATGAGTCCTAACCAAGGAGGGGCCTGATGGCGGCGGAGTGGCCTACGTATGCGCAGGTGGTGGCGGATGGCTATACCGTCCGGCCAGACCCCGATGTGGAGCGCACGACCTGTGACGACGGGATGATCCGGCAGGTGCGCCGGCACACCGCGGCCCTGACGGTCACGCGCGTGACCGTGCACTTGGCGGATGACCGACGGTACGCGGACTTTATGGCCTGGGCCAGGTCGCACGCACACACGTGGTTCGCGTGGCGCGATCATGGCGGGACGCTGAGGCAGGTCCGGGTGCGCGAGGGACTCGGCGGGATCGCGTGGACCGCGCACGTCGTCGCACAGCAGCGGCACTGGACAGCCGATCTCGAGGGGTGGCGCTCGTGACGCGCCCGGCGGGGACGCGAAGGCGCCCTATCAGCAGGCGCTCCGGGCCACAGCCCCGGACGCCGTGGTGCTCACGGGGCTGACGATCTCTCATCCGGCGCTCTAGACCCCCATCTCCCTCGTGGACGACGTGGCGGATCACGTGGTCCGCGGCGTGCGCTACGTGGGCGTGCGCTTCAGCGTGCGCCTGGCCACGGAGACGGAGGGGCGGCCGGCGCACGCGGAGATCAGCCTCGACAATGTGGGCCGCCTCCTCACCAGCGCGATCGAGCAGACCCAGGTGGGCGTCGGCGGCACCGTGAGGGTCTCCCAGGGCCTGGCCGGCGCCGGCGCCTGGGACTGGTCTCTTCAGATGGACGTCCTGAGCGCGCACGTGGATGCCGCGCGCGTCACCCTCCGCCTGGGCTACGACCCCCAGATGGACAAGCCCGCGGTCCGGTTGCGCTTCGACCCCCAGACAGCCACGGGGCTGTTTTGATGCAACGCCGGCAGCCTCATTGGAGTGAGCGGTATCTGGGTCGCCCGTGGGTGCCCGTGGCGCACAACTGCACGGATTTTGCAGCCACGGTGCTCCGAGAGCAATTCGCACTGCACCTCCGGCTGCCCGGCCAGCCCGACGGCCCGCCACGCGCGACCACCGTGCGTAGCCGCGACGACCTGGCCCGCGCCCTGGTCGGCGACATCGCCAGACCGCTGTGGGGCCGCGAGAGGCTGCGCGAGGGTGACGCCGTCCTCATGCGCGGCCGGGCCGGGCTGGCGTGATCGGGCAGCACCTCGGCCTCTGGTGCGCCCCCCACAGCACGCCATCCGTGCTCCACTGCCAGCAAGTCCTCGGGGTGTGCCTCCACCGAGTCGTCGCCTTGCCCCCCACCCTCGAGATGTGCGGGATCTATCGATGGCTGCCCACCCCGTCCTCTCCATCCTCGATCGCTGGCCGCATCCGCTGACCGCGGAGGGGCGTGAGACGCGCCCGGTGGGATCTCCCCCGTGGAGCCCCTGGCCCAGGTGCTCGCCCGCACCTGCCACGGGCCCCTGACCGACTGGGTGGTGCAGCTCAACGGGCGCAACGTGCCGCCGGCCGCCTGGGCCCAGACCGCCCTCCGGGGAGGGGAGCGCATCACAGCCCGAGGCCCGGTGCACGGCCAGGACAGCGACCCGCTGCGCACCACGCTCCAGGTGGCCGTCCTCATCGCCGCCATCTATCTCCCGGGAGCCGCCTGGGGCCTCAAAGGGCTCGAGGCCGACCGCCTGACGCCGGTACGCCGGACCTATACCTATCCCCTCCCGGCGGACGAACGCGCCATCGACGGGGCGGGCACCTGGGTGCTGCGCCTCTGGCGCCTCACCCCCCCCTCTGGCAACCGCCGCATCTCAGATCGAGTGACCTGGATAGCCATCCGCACCTATCAGCCGGATACCGCCTCGTATCCCGGCCAGCGGCGCCTGGCCGTGCGCATCAGGGCCTCGTGGCAACTCAGCGGCCGCCTGGAGCGACTCTCCGGCCTCGCCAGGAGACGGGTCTCCTGCTTTAATCCTGAGACAGCTCGCTGGGAGACTGGCGAGACTAGCAACCCCGCGTGCTTCTAAGTCGACTATGCGCTCGGGACCAAGATCCACGGCCGCCTGGTGGCCGGCTCGACGAACCGGCCATCAGAGCCTGGGGGGCCTGGTGCGACGCCCATATCCCCCCGCTACGCTGCGATCTCGTGCTGGATCGCCCTATCAGCCACGCCGAGGTCCTCGCGCGCATCGTGCGCTGCGGCCGAGCCTCCCCCACCTGGGCCTCGGGCCGGCTCTGCGTGGTGTGGGAGGACACCGACCGTGCACCCACCGCGCTGTTCTTCCCAGGCAATATCGTCGCCGGCAGCCTGGCACTCGACTACGCCTCCGGCCAGATCGCCGAGGAGATCGTCGTGCGCTACCTCGAGCCCGCCCTCGACTGGCAATGGGGGGAGGTGCGCCGTCTGATGCCCGGGGTCACCACCCCCGCGTCCACCGCCGCCGTATCACGTGGGAGAACGGCCCCGAAGGGCTGACCGTCGCCCTCGGCGACGTGGTCTACCTGACCCACTCGTTCCTCGACGGAGGGCAGACCTGGCGGTGCAGGGAGATCGTCTCCCCCTTCCTGGTGGACCTCGGGCACGACACGGGCGCTGTGACCGGCGACTGGCTCGTCCTGCGCCTGCCCGAGGGGACGCTCCACACCACGCAGCTCACCGGGGCTGACAGGGGCTCGGCGCGGGTCAGCCTGGCCCAACGCCTCCCCGACGAGATGGCCCCGGCCATCGACGTCCTCTGGCGCCTCTATCGGACCGCAGACCAGCCCGCCACCGTGCGCATCGTGGCCCTGGAACCCACCGCCGAGAGCCGCGTGCGGCTCGAAGCCATCGACGAGGTCCAAGCCTATCACGATGCGGCCACCAGCGATCTCTCGGTGCCCCTGCCGCCCCCGCGGCGCCTCCTGCCGCGCGTCCTCGCCGGACAGATCACCGAGCAGCCGGTCCGCGCCTGCCGTGGCGAGGTCACCCAACTCACCCTCTCGGTCGAGACGGCCGGGCCCTGGGATGGGGCCCTGGTGTCTGTGGACGGGGCTCACGTGGGGACCCTCGGCCCCACCGAGACGCAGCTCGCCTGGATCATCGCAGCGCCTCCGGGAACCCAGATCACCATCGCAGTGGCGCCCTTCGGCACCGGCGCCCCGGCCTGGTAGCAGAGCCATACCGTCGGGGGCAGCCCCGCCCCGCCGCCCGTGACCGGGCTGCGCGTCACAGCCCGAGCGGACGGCACTCGTGAGGTCACCTGAGGCGCCTCCCCCACCCCCACGGTCGTGGGGTATGCCCTCCGCGCCGGCGCAAAGGGCTTGGCCTGGGACACTCTCGCCCCGCTCCACGCCGGCCTCGTCACCGCCTCACCCTGGACCACCCCCGACCTCACCGCAGGCCCCTGGACCGTCGGGGTCGTGGCCGTGGCCGGCCAGGCCTCGACCCCGGCCACCGTCACCGTCACACTGCCCGCTCCGCCCCCGCTCCCGAAGGACAGCGAGGGCGCCGAGTGGATCTATCGCGTCACCGCAACAGGCACCCCCCTACCACCCCCACGGGATCCGCCACTACGGACGACGACATCCCCACCGGGTGGTACGACGAGCCCCAGAGCGTCTCCGCCTCAGCTCGCTGGATGTGGGTCTCCAGCCGAACCGGCCGATCCGGGGCCTGGGGCGCGCCTTCAGCCCCCGCGGCTCCTGAGTCTGGCCGGCCCCCAGGGCGACCCGGGGCGCCCCCCCTCTTGCCCGCGTGGCGATTGCTACCTGCACCGGCCGATCCTCGGCACGTACAACGGGATACGCTTCATCTACCAGACCACGGCCCGCAGCGGGCCCGGCGACCCGGCCAAGAGTCAGGCCGGCTGGTCTCGCTCCAGGCTCCCCGAGAACTGGGAGCAGGCCAAGCAGCATTGGATCGCCACGCGACGGGTGAGCGGGTCATGGCCCACGCCGGTTGAGTACCCGGCCTTTGTCTACTACGCGGCGATGGCAGCGCTGCCGAATGCGCAGGAGGCGGTGCTCTCCGACACGGTCACCCTCTACAATCCCGCCCTCACTTGGATTGAGACTCGGGCCGTGGACGGCAGGGGGGAGGCGACCGGTCGAGAAGCGCCTCGACGGCCAGCTCCTGATGCCGGGCAGCGTCACGGCCAACGCCATGAACGTGCAGACCCTCTCGGCCCTCTCCGCCACCGTGGGCACCTTCCGCTCCGCCGCCGCCGGCGAGCGCGTCGAAATCTCCGACAATCGCCTCTCCGTCTACGACGCCGCCGGACGCCTCCGCGTCCGCATCGGCGCCCTGTCGTGAGGGCAGCCGGCCCACAGCCTGGCGCCGCTCGATGCCGCCGGCTCCCGCCGCAGCCGTATCGGCGCCCTCACCTTACCCTCCCCCCCTGCCCCGCCCATTCCCCACCACCGAGTGCCCCTCCAAACCCAAGAGAAATTTCTAGACCCCTCGCAATTCTTTTCGTCCGGATCCACAATTATTTTCATACGGCTACAGCGGCGTTGAGTTCTGGCTTGCCCGTGACCTTCAGGGCCTGCTTAGCTATACCGATTGGCGGAACTTTTATAGGTTATCAACCGCGCTAAAGTAGCGTGCGAAGTGTCGGAACACAGGATTCTCGACCATTTCGTTGACGCCAACAAAATGGTCTCCCTCGGTTCCAGCAGGTGGGGATAGCTCACCCCGCTCTCTGAAGTTGAGTGCGTACAGGGGGGGGGCAAAGTGGCTCCAACGGGCTACCATGCAAGCATGAGATCTGTCGGCATCAAAATTCTTAAGAACAAGTTCAGTGAGTACATCCGCTTGGTCGCGTCCGGGGAGACAGTCCTCGTGACGGATCGGGACCGGATTGTGGCGGAACTTACCGCGCCCAGGGAGTTTCGGAGCCCCATACTGGCCGATGCGATGTTGGCAGAATTAGTCCGTAGTGGTTTGCTACAGCCGCCGACTGTCTCGCCTGACACGCCTATCCCCGAAACCAAAGGCGTAATGAAGCTGGATGAATTGCTCTCGGATCTTGATGACGCCCGTTCAGACCGATGATTTATGTTGACACCTCCGTGCTATTGGCCCGGATGTTAAGTGAAGATCGGCAACCCCATCCATGGGTATGGGATGAAACCCTGGTGTCTAGCCGATTACTGGAGTACGAGGTTTGGAATAGACTGTACAGTAGGAATCTTTCTGAATCTCATGGTGAACGTGCGCGCACATTGATCGGTCGAATTAGTTTACTGGAGTTGTCGCCAGTTGCTCTTACTCGCGCACTCGATCCGTTTCCCGTTTCCGTCCGTACGCTTGACGTAATCCACCTTGCTTCTCTGCATTTTCTGGCCGGCAAAAATCAGGATGTTCTTTTGTTTTCGTACGATAAACGGATGTTGGATGGAGCCAAAGCAATGGGATTACAAGTGCTGAATCCAATGATTTGAGACGCGATTAAGCACGGTCATTTCACAAAAATCCCACGCTAAACAGGTAGGGAGCGGTGTTGAACATTTGTTCAATGTATTGAACAAAAATGTTCAGTCTGTTGAACAAAAAATTATTACAAACGAGAGAATAGTTGTTTGAAAAATGACAAGAACAGAATTTATTAGACCGCAGGCAAAGGAGTTAGCGAAACGGCTGAAGGAACCTCGCCGGTTTATTCAGTCCATATCGGGAGCAAGGCAGGTGGGCAAGCCACCCCTTGCCTTGCAAGTGGCGGAGCGGAACAACCTGCCCTATCATTTTGCAAGTGCGGATGAGCCGACCCTTCGCGCCGGTGAGGGGCGGATCATATCCCAATGGGAAGAGGCGAGACACCTGGCGGAAAGTCAAAAGGGAAAGGCGCCCTGCTGATATTGGATGAAGTTCAAAAGATTCCGCAATGATCCGTAACGGTAAAAGGTCTTTGGGATGAAGACGCCCGCAAGAAAAGGTTGGTGAAAGTGGTGTTGCTCGGTTCAGCGCCGCTCTTGATGGGGCGGGGGCTTGCGGAAAGTCTTTCAGGGCGTTTTGAAACCCTGCATCTGCCTCACTGGAGTTTCCCCGAAATGAAACGGGCTTTCGGGTGGAATTTGAAACACTATCTTTTCTACGATGCCTATCCAGGAGCCGCCCGCTTCATATCGGACTGCAAAAATATGTGGGCAGTGTGGCGGCAAGCGGACGCTCAATTCAAAAAATTCAAGTCTTCAACACGGCACTGATAACCGCTCAATTCAGTAGGACTTGGCAAGAGGTGCTTGAAGATACCCAACTGTTGGGACGACTGACGGAATCTGCCGTGGGAGCCCATTTGCTCAATTCAGCCGTTGGCGGGGAATGTGAACTCTTCTCTTGGCGGGACAACAACCGTGAAATGGATTTGGTCTTGCGTAAAGGGAAGAAACTTACTGCCATTGAAGTAAAAAGTGGTGGAATTCCCGATTCGTTTCCAGGCTTAGACGCTTTCTCCAAAGCATTCCATCCCACAAGCCTGATAGTTGGCGCAAGCGGCATTGCTCTTGAGCACTTTCTGTCAACGCCCGTTGAATGTTGGATAAAATAAATGCACGGCTTTTCTTTCAACGAAAAACACCTCTCTTAAATCCCGCCCTCCAGGAACTGATCAACCTCGGCTACGAATACCTGACGCCAAAACAGGCTTTTCAAGCAAGGCGAAAAAAACTCGGCAATATTTTGCTGGAAAATATCCTGCGTAGCCGGATCAAGAAAATCAATCGCATCCACTACAGAGGCGGGGAATACCTGTTCAGCGAGGAGAATATCCAGTCCGCCGTTCAGAAGATCAAAAACGTCCGATACGACAGACTGCTGAAAACCAACGAGGCGGTTTATGGCCTGCTGACCCTCGGCACGGCAACGCAGCAGAACAGGGCCATCTACAGCCTCTGCCGCCCGGAAAGGCTGATGGAACTCTCACGCTTGTTGACGCGGGCAAAAAGAAAATCGTGCGCTACGAGCAGTTTTTTGTCATGCGCTCCGCTTTGCAGCGCGTCAAGCAGTTGGACGATGAGGGACGGCGCACAGGCGGCATAATCTGGCATGCGCTGGGTTCGGGAAAATCGCTGACCATGGTCTGGCTTACGCGACTACTTGCCATGGATGAGAAAATAAAAAATCCGCGCATCATCATGGCGACGGACAGGAAAGATCTGGACAGACAGATTGAAAAAGTCTTCCGGCAGTGCGGTATCGAGCCGGAGCATGCGGCAACCGGACGCGAGCTGATGGATCTGATCCGATCCAAAACACCCGTTGTGACGACGTCGGTGCATAAATTCGACAAGGCTTTGAACGCAGGAAACATGCGTGATGACGATCCTGACGTCTTCGTGCTGGTTGATGAAAGCCATCGCACCCCCGTTCGGGACGCTTGCGGCAAGGATGCGACAGATGCTGCCAAGGGCCTGCGACCTTGGGTTTACGGGACCCCCGCTGACAAATGAGCAGAAAAACAACTTCGTCAAATTCGGCGGGTTGATTGATCCGTCCTATTCCGTCCGGCAGGCCCTCGATGACGGGACGATTGTGCCGCTCCTTTACGAAGGGCGCCACGTGGAAATGGAGCAGGATCGAGACGCCGTAGACCTGTGGTTTGAACGATACCCCGTCGATCTCAGCGAAAAACAGAAAGCCGATTTGAAAAGAAAATATGCCAGCGCCAATACCCACAACAAGACGGAGCGGGTCGTCTATATGCGCGCCTTCGACGTCAGCGAGCATTATCGCGCCAACTGGAAGGGCACAGGCTTCAAGGCGCAATTGGTTGCGCCGGACAAAGCCACGGCCATTCAATATCATCGGTTTATGAAAGAGATAGAAGACGTTTCCTCCGAAGTGGTCATCTCCCCGCCCGATCGGCGGGAGGGCTTTGAAGAAATCGACGAAGAACCGACCTCCGAGGTTCGGAATTTCTGGGACAGCATGATGAAACGCTTCGGCTCGGAAGCCCACTACTCGGAAAACATTATCAAGCGTTTCAAGAACGCCGAAGAGCCTGAGATCGTAATCGTGGCAGACAAACTTCTGACCGGATTTGACGCGCCGGTCAACACCGTTCTTTCTCTATGGAGAACACTGCGTGAACACGAGCTGCTTCAGGCGATTGCGCGCGTGAACCGACTGCATCAAGGCAAAAACTTCGGCTCTATCGTGGACTACGAGGGCATACTGGGCGAACTGAACACGGCTTTCACGATGTATGACGCGCTGGAAGGATTTGACGAGCAGGATTTGGAACATACGCTGGTTTCCGTCCATGAGCAGATTGAAAAACTGCCGCAGAAACATTCCCACCTTGGGGACGTTTTCAGAGAGGTCAAAAACCAAGTCGATGAGGAAGAGTATGAGAGGCTTCTGAGCGATGACGAACGAAGAGAAAAATTTTATGGAGTGCTTGCGGACTATGCCAAAACCCTTGCCGTTGCCCTTCCCTCCCACAGATTTTTGACGGACGTGGACGAACGGCCCTACGATATTACAAAAGGATTTGAAACGGTTTGAAAAACTGAGACGTTCGGTGAAACTGCGCTACGCCGATGCAGTCGATTACGGAGAGCATGAGCCGAAAATCAAGAAGCTCCTGGACACCCAGATTCAAGCCGACAAGGTTACGCAGATAAACAAGCCGGAGAACATTTTCGACGCCCTCCCGACTGGCGAAAGCGGCGCGGAGGTCGAGTACGGCAGCAAAACCGAAGCTTCACGGGCAGATGAAATCGCCCACCGGATGAAGCGCACCATCAGCGAAAAAATAGAGGAAGACCCAGCTTTTTACCAAAAATTTTCAAACCTGATCCAACGGGTCATTGATGAGTTCAGAGCAGAGCGTCTCTCCGGATTGGAATACCTGAACAGGGTTTTCGAGATTCAAAGGGACTTTGACAGCCACGGGAATAAGGGTAGACCTGAGAAACTGCGCCTTAAGAGGGATGCCGCCGCATTTTTCAGCGTGATTAAACCTGTTTTTGAAACGTCCGGCTGCGGGGCCGACACGTGCGATGACAGATCGGCGGATACGGCTCTTGCCATCCATGAGATTTTGCAACGCCACGGCAAAGTGCATTTCTGTGACGACCCGGATACGCGAAACAGCGCCATCAACGACATTGAGGCCCATCTGTATGACGAAGTGAAAACTAAAGAAGGCGTTGAACTAAAGAACGAGCAACCGGATGAAATTATTGAACGGACAATGAGGATGGCCCGCAACAGGAGGCACGGATGAGCCGGTGGGCGGAGTCAATCGCGTATGGACGAGAGGAGATTGTTTTTGACGTCCTCCACCTCAAAAGAAAGACCTTGGAGATTGCCGTCCACCCGGACAAATCCGTTGTTGTGAAAACTCCGCTTAGAAGCGATTCCGAAGAGGTTGTCCGCAGAGTGCGGAAACGCGCCGGATGGATTCATCGCCAGATACGTTACTTTGAACAGTTTGAGCCGAGAACTCCGCCACGCCGGCACGTGGGTGGAGAATCCCACCTTTATCTCGGACGAAAAGACCGGCTGAAAATCAGAAGGTCCAAAACCAAGCAGGTTTTTTAAAGAGCGGATATTTCCATGTTCAGTCTCCAACCCCCATATTCAAACGCTGCTTGAAGAGTGGTATTTCTAAAAAGCCTCAACCTGCTTCCAGGCCGTTTTTCATTTGTGTTGGGAAAAGTTCAAAAAAAACGACGTTGCTAGGCCCGTCCTGAAAAGAAGAAAGTTGAAGGCGCGTTGGGGAAGCTTGTCAAGAAGCAGCCGGCTGACGCTCAATGCGGACTTAATCAAAGCACCGAAAGCGTGCAGTGAATACGTCGTGGTTCACGAGCTTTGCCACGTTTCACACCGCCATCACGATTCCGATGTTTACAAGCTGTTGGACCTCTGCCTGCCGGACTGGCCTCAACGAAAACATAAACGGGAACGGGCGCTGGTTTAGTCGAGCAGCGCACACATCTGCGCGTCATCGTCAGCCGACCTTCTTGAGCCGTTCTTGATTATCGCCCTTCCTGTACAGTAACGTGAGAAGAGATCCTCAAAACTGATTGGAAGATATCTCATCATGATGTCATTCTGAGGATCCTGCAACGAAGAATCTCATCCCTAACCCGAACTGCAGGGCCGCATCTGATGCGGCCAAGACAGGCACCATGAGAGGCGCCACGACAAAGACATAGACTTACGGCTCAGAATGACATCAAGGGAGTGGCCAGCAAATGCCCTCATCCATTTATGAGATAGCTTCTAGGTCATGATGAAGAAGGAGTACCTGGAATGAGTCTTTTCCCCATCACCTATGCTGAACGCATTCAGACGTTACCCCCTTATCTCTTTGCAGCCATTGACGAGATGAAGCAACGGGCCATGGCTCGTGGTATCGATATCATCAACTTGGGCATCGGCGATCCTGACGTGCCCACACCCGGTCCTATTCTGCAACGAATGCAAGAGGCGGTGACCGATCCGCAACATCATCAATATCCTTCCTCGACCGGGATGTTGTCGTTTCGCAGCGCCGTCGCCGACTGGTACAAGCGGCGATTCAATGTGGCCCTCGACCCCCAATCCGAGGTGGTCACCTTAATCGGGTCAAAGGAGGGCATCGGCCACGTCCCCATGGCCTTTATTAACCCGGGCGATGTCGTCCTCGTCCCAAGCCCCGGGTATCCCGTGTATCCGGTGGCCGCCGGCTTTGCCGGCGGCACCGCTTATACGATGCCCCTGTTGAAACGTAACGGGTTCCTTCCTGATCTGAATGCCATTCCCCCGGACGTCGCCCAAAAAGCAAAGCTGATGTTTTTGAATTCACCGAACAATCCAACGTCGGTTATTGCGGACACGGCGTTTTTCACTCGCGTGATTGCCTTTGCGAAAGCGCATCACGTGATCGTGTGCCACGACGCGGCGTATTCTGAAATTTTCTACGATGGCAACCGCCCGTCGAGTTTCTTGGAAGCGGAAGGCGCCATGGATGTGGGCATCGAATTTCACTCATTGTCCAAGACGTTTAACATGACGGGATGGCGGCTTGGGTTTGCCGTCGGCCGTGCCGAAGTGATTGCAGGCTTGAGCCAAATCAAAAGCAATTTGGATTCAGGACAATTTCAAGCCATTCAAGAAGCCGGGATAACGGCCTTGGAGTCCGACGATCGACTCACCGCCAGGCTCCGGGCCATTTACCAGGAACGCCGTGACGTGTTGGTCGCGGGCTTAAGAAATCTTGGGCTGCAGTTTGAGACGCCCTCGGCGACGTTCTACGTCTGGATTGAGGTGCCCCAAGGATATACCTCTGCTTCCTTTACGGCCCATCTCTTAGAAAAGGCCGGGATTGTAACCACGCCGGGAAACGGGTTCGGGGCTCCAGGCGAAGGCTACGTTCGCATGACCATCACCACGACGAAAGAGCGATTAGCCGAAGCCGTCGATCGCCTCAAACAAATCGGGTGGTGACCAAAGAGGCCGTTCACGGGAATCATGAGCACCGAAACCGTCTTTCTTGCCTTCGGATCGAACCAGGGGAACCGGCAAGACTTTTGTGACCGCGCCGTTGCCTTGATGGGGCTTCTCCCTCATTCCACGCTGACTGGCCTCTCTTCGTATTACGAGACCGAACCAATCAATATGGATCATGGTCACGACGACATGTGGTTTTATAACGGTGTCGTTCGTCTGGAGACACAACTCCGGCCTGAACACGTGTTGGCCATTTGCCAGGAAACGGAACGGGGCCTCGGCCGTGACCCTGTGCTTCGAAACGCCTCCCGCTCCATTGATTTGGATATTTTGTTCTATGGACAACGTCTCATCGAGACCCCGTTGCTCACTATTCCTCATCCGCGTCTCCATCAACGGCGATTCGTCTTAGTGCCGATGGCTGAACTCGATCCGGACTGGATCCATCCTCGACACAATCAAACGGTTCAATCCTTGCTCGACCAACTGACGGATTCCCATGGCGTGCGAAAGCTCGATGCCACGCCCGGTTCGCATTTCGCCTCCCGACCATCGTGTGCCCTGCCTCCCGTCGACTAAATGCGCATCATCCACACAACCCAGTCCCTTCGAACCTGGCGACGCCAACACGATGTGCTCCGGGCCTCGATCGGGTTGGTTCCGACCATGGGCGCGTTGCATGCCGGCCATCGGTCATTAATACAACGCGCTCGTCGAACATGCCGGACAGTCGTGGTCAGTATTTTTGTGAACCCGCTCCAGTTCGGCCCGACCGAGGATTACCGTCGCTACCCGAGAGACCTGTCGCAAGATATCACACGCTGTCGTGATGAAAACGTCGATCTCGTCTTTATTCCGAAATTGGAGACCTTGTACCCACACAATTTTCAAACGACCGTCACCGTCAAGGCGCTTTCCCAACGATGGGAGGGTTCACGTCGGCCTACGCATTTTCAAGGCGTGACCACGATTGTGACCAAGCTGTTGAACCTTGTCCGTCCGACTCACACCTTCTTCGGTCAAAAAGACTACCAACAATTTTCCGTGATCCGGCAATTGGTGAAAGACCTCGACATAGACACGCGGGTCATCCCGTGCCCAACCATTCGGGGCTCCGATGGGTTTGCCCTCAGTTCACGAAATCACTACTTGACGAAATCGCAACGCCAACAGGCACCGGCCTTCTATCAGGCCCTGTCAGCCGGGAAGGAAGCGATCACAGGGGGGGTACGCCGCTCAGACTTGATCGAAAAAAAGATGGCGAAGATCCTCGACGCAACGCAACGGCTCACCATCGACTACCTGGCGTGTTGTGATGCTCGCACGCTTGAACCGCTTTCACGTCTTCGGGGAACCGTCGTCTTACTCGGAGCAATCCGGATTGGGGCGATTCGATTTATCGATAATCTCATCGTCCGGATTCCACGATAAGGTCGTTCGTCACTCGGATCGGGCACACCGAAACCCGATATTGGGCGAACGCGTTGCAGGAATCGCCCCATTGCGGGTGGCTGTTCGCAGAAGCTGCGGCCGGCTTCGCCACGATCCGCCACGCACGCTTTTATACCGCCCGACCTCAGGACCCCGGGGATTCCGTTCAGGCATCAGGGGATAGGAGTCCGGACCAAACCAATCATGCACCCATTCCCGCACATTGCCAGCCATGTGATGAAGCCCGTAAGGGCTCCGTCCTTCTTCAAAACTATCCACGGCCGCGACTAATGGGATTTGATGCACGTGATACAACTCGAACACCGCGATATCCGGGTTGGGCGGCTCGCTCCCCCAGGGAAACACTTGGCCTTCAGTCCCACGGGCGGCCTTCTCCCATTCGGCCTCGGTGGGTAACCGTTTGTCGTACGTTCGACAAAACTGATCCGCTTCGTCCCACAAGACATACAAGGCCGGCCACCGTGCCATGACATAATCAGGGAGAACATGGACATCAATCAGATGCCAAATCAGATGGCGAAGTTTGTGCGGAACCGGAAGACCTTGTCGGTGCAAAAAGGCCACATACTCCGCCATGCTCACTTCATCGCGATCGAGTGAATACGCATCCAGCCAAATCCGTCGTTGCGGAAACTCCGTGTCATCGTACTGCGTTGCCAACCCAAACGGATCATCGTCTTTGCGCACGGTCCCCATGAGGAACCACCCTGCAGGAATCTGCACCATCGGAGATGGTTGAGATAACTCGGCGATCGCCACCAGATGATACTCCAACTCCTGAGGCAGAGCCGAATCGTCTGTTTCAGGAGAGGCGCGCTCCAGCCACACGACAAAGCAGAACAGGAACAGCACTCCAGTTACAACTCCCAGAGATTGAGAGGCAGTCAGGGAGGAAGCCTGGGTCGATTGGGCTATCCGCTCTCTCACTTGTCGACCGGTTCGGGAAACACCGTCAAGTTCATTTGTCGCTGCGCGATCTCATCGCGCCCTTGCTCTTTCACCTGTCAGCCCGTTCAGGAAATACTGCCATGGGCTTCCTGAGTAGGATGAATGGGCCGCCTTCGACCAACTGGCTCTTTGAGATCAGGCCATCGTGTATCGTGGTTGCTTGGACCGTGGCAAGCAGCACTCGTTCTCCAACGTAAGAATCGAATAGATGCGTGACATCAAGAATGCCAGACGACTCCCATTCTCCAATCGCATCAGGCCTGCCATTGTAGCCGCACGGAATCTCGAGGTAAGCCGCAAGCAACTTTCGGACATCGTGAATGAGCATTCGGGAATTGCACCCGAGATGCGATCCGCCTGGACAAAGCGTTCGGTGGAGGCACTGCCAGGGCTCCAGTGACGAACGACCGACGACCCCACGCAGGCGATGGAAGAGAGCCAATAACGTCACGGTCAAGCACAGGGCGCCCGCGACCGTCGTATGCGCAACGGATGATGGGTGCTGGCGACAGGATCAACATTCTCGTCATTATCCCAGACACGGGCGATGGTGGACTGAATTTTTCTTTCCATTCCTTCCTTTTTATCTCTTCGAGGTTAGACTGCTGCCTGCTTGGCTGGAAAATTACGATCCGTTTTTTCTCGTTGTCCATTTTCGGTTCCTGGCTGAGATATGGCTTAGTCCTGTCAGTCGGCGTAGCGTAAGCCGACAAGGGGCAGGGATGTCGGATTGCACCTTCAGCTAATCAGACCTACGGGTTGGTGTGAGTCTCGCTGGAGCAGTTCGTAGTATCCTGTCATGAGTATTGTCCTGATTCTGCTGCCCCAGGATAGCATACGGCAAGCCGTAGAATACAGATTCCCATCTGTGTCAATTCCTTCTGCCCCATGAACTTGTGGGCAGCGAAGACGACCGCGGTTTTTTGCTTTTTCTTTACCTGTTTGGCGATGTGTTTGGCACGGTCGCTCTTCAGGACAGACTCGGTGCTATACAGAAAGGCGGGATTCGGTTCTCCGTTTAGGTCAGAGTCGGTCGTTGGCTTCACGGAAAAGGTCGTTCTCAAAAAGGCGTGTTTCGGTCACGTGGTCAGTTTCACAAACGCGACCGTGAGACCGACAATGCCGACGGCCATGCCCCAAAGATGGCGGTAAAGTTGAGTTTCCAATACGGCGATATCGGATCGTACAGCGACGGTATCGGCCTTCGTGGCCACGTTCTCACCCATGGCGTCGCCGACTGTCGCGACTAGGCTTCGGCCAAACGTTCATCGGCCCCGGCTTCCTTGAGGGCCTTGACTGCCTTGTGTGTGTCGAATGCAAGCGCGTTCATGCAGTCTAGGCTCCTACAACCGGACGTCATCGTCAAGACAAAATGGGTCGAGGAATCACGCCAAGCTTATGGCGTCTGATGGTCCTGTTCGAGGAGCACAGGTGCCGTTTGATGTTGTCACCTGTGCCGCATCAGGTTTGATACACACCGAGGTTGAAAGATTATGTGCCAGCATCGTGGCGTTGCAGATTGCCTTTCCACTTCAAGATGGTTGGGTCGGCGGTCACCAAGGTCGCTGAATTTGCAATGGCCGTTGCCATAATCAAGCAGTCGGCAGGATCACCATGAAAAATCTGCCAGTTCCAATGCGATGCTCCCAATCCCGCCGGTTACAGCGATTTCATTCAGGCCCTGTTGCAACCGGTCTTGCATCCATTGTGATACGGGTTTTGAAAGGGAGAGCCGTTTTTTCTGTATCAATCTGGCAATTTCCCAGAAGCTTATTGCTTCTTAATGAGACGCAGCTTCTTTGTGACTCAATTGTTGTCAATACGCTTTCTGGATTTTAGTCCTCATCGCGTATTCCCTTCATCCACCCAGACCAGTGTCCGCGTATCAAGAATAATCAACGGTCGGCATCCCAGGTCTTATCAAGGGGGCCGGTCATTGATGCTGTCGCGGAAGCCAGAGAGGGTAAGCCGGGCTTTGGCCGCGAGGGCCGGGGTACCGGACAGGGTGATGTGCGGCAGCGGTGCAAGGCGTAGAGTCTGGCCTGGGCGACCGCGCTGGCGGCGTCTGGATACTCGCCGCGGAGTGAATGGCAGGCAAACCTGGGCCAGCGTTGGCAAGGCCAGGATTTGCCGCCAGTACGGCCCTACGGCACCGGGGCGAGGGCTTTCAGGGTGGGTCCACGCCGGCATCGACGTTTTCCTCGATGTCTAGGGCGACATCTTCATCGAACAGGTGGGTGTTGGCCCTCAAGCCGCCTTCCTTCATCTTATTCCGTCCGAGTCTCCTCATCCTCGCCGTCGCGGGCGAGTTCCAGGCGGAATGCGAGTTTGCGTGGCGCGCCATCCACGAGGCTCAGGGAGGGCTTGGCCCTGCCTGTTGGCGCAGGGTGTTGATGGTCACCAGCCCCACCCCGGAACCTTGGGTAGAGCGTGCCGGGCAGGACGACCCTGAGCAGTCGAAGAAAGAGACAGCAGCCCTGTTCTCAAACATCGACATCGAGAAGAAAACCCATGAGCACCCACGCAAGAAGAAATTTCGTGGGGGACGCCATGGCTGCTACCAACCGTCGTTCTGCGCTCATCGTCGTGTTGATCGTGTTCGCGGGGCATGATTGGGCCCCGCAAGCCACACGGTGGTTGTCTGAAGACAGATTCGCAGATCGCAGAACTTTCATCTTCAGGAGCGCGACAGTCAGTTCCGTTTTTGCTCATATCCAGCGGTACGGCTCGTCCGCCACGGCACCACCCGTACCCCGCCCCATAACGGTCTCGCCCCGAGGCTGCTGCACGACCCAATTCGGCAACACAAGGATCGATCTGAGCAATCTGTTGCACCTCACCGGTGAGAGGATCCAAACGCCACAGAGAAGCCTCTTGCCCTGAATGACTCCCCAAAAGCGGCGATTGTTTTTTCGTATTGTCCTCTTGGATGTCGATAAATCCATCCTCCGCCCAACCCAGGTTGTCCGGGCTGCGAATACCCATGTCGGGTGTGAAAATTGCGCACCGCCGGCATCATCGCCATCGTATAAAATTTTGAGCGTGGCCTTCATCTTCCTCATATCGACATCAATTTGGTCAATGGTCCCCCACGCATCATGACCGGGAAACACCGCATCCTACCCTGTCGAGGCCAAGACCGCTTGTGTGCCGATGGAGGGATGCGTGCTCACATCTTCCGGTCGAGAAAATTGAAAGGCCCCACCGGCTTTCGCCTCTCGACGAAGCGTCAAGCCCGTTTTATAGCCAAATGGGTCATACCCCTTTTCTCCGGCCTTCGTTCTGTCCAAGACCTCGTTTTTCCCCAAATGCCCGTGAGGGTGGAGCCCGTTCCGGTACATTGCGTAACCGTTCGCACATCATGCTCTGTAACAAAGTCATACAATTGGCCTACACGTAATCCGTTCCGTTTCAAAAACGTCGTGTTTGCCGGTTCGACATTGAATGGAATCGCCCCTCGGACTTTCAAACATCGAGGCATCTTTTTTACCGACAGACAACCATAAGAGCACCGTGACAAGATGGTCCGGGGAAGGGTGAAGGTCGGTTTGTTGTCCAAAAGCCTCAACCTTGTGGATTTGCAGGACCGTATCGTCTCCGATTAAGAGGGCCACCGAATCGTGCGGACTTAACAGCGGGGTCATATTTTCTCCCTCCACGCGCCCCATCGTTGGTACCGCGTGGAGGGTCTGGCGTTCCACATCCAAGACCAGACCGTTCCTCCATACGGATGGTTCAGAGGATCTGAAATTTCTTCCTGAGTAACGTAGATGGTATCGACAAAATTAAACGTACCCTTTCCGACCAATTGGCTCGAACAAAAACGCGAAAAGCCTTGTTCGGTATAAGAGACCTCATTCACCTGAAATCCCGTTTCGACAATCCGACCGTGGTCAACAGAGAAAGCGCTTCCCATGTTCCTGCCAGACTCATTGACAGAACCGATCTTATATAGTAATGATTATCACAATCATTACTATATAAGAAGCTGGAAGACTGAGGAAGCTGCATCGCAAAAAACGCTCCGGACTTTTTTATTTGAGAAAACCGGCAAGTTGTCTGGATCAGCAACAGAATCAATCGAAAGGAGAATCCATCGATGAACGGTTCCTATACCCTTACGCTCCGACAACCTTCTCCCCCCATCGACAATAAAGAAAACCCGTGTTGTCTGGTTCGAGGATTTCTACAACTCATGGAAAGTCAGGATCCGCTTATCGTCGGCCATTGCGAACGGACTGCTCAATTCTCCTTGGCCCTTGGACATGCGGTCGAGTTATCAGCCCAAGAACTTCTCCAGCTTCACTATGCCGCCCTGTTACACGATCTCGGGAAATTCTCTCTCCCGCTTCACCTTCGGACCGGCACCAATTTATCGCCGCAAGAAGATCTGAAACATCAATGCCACCCTCGGATTGGTGCCGCCATGCTTCAACAATGGCCCAGCCTCACTACCGCCTCTGTCTTGATTGCTCACCATCATGAACGATGGGACGGCTATGGATATCCGTATGGACTTCGAGGAACATTAATTCCGCTTGGATCCCGAATCCTGAGTATTGCCGACACGTTTGATCAATTGACTTTTCCTCATCCTCACGGAGAAGGACAACCCTTTGAGAAAGCCATCCAAGTCCTCAAGGGGGGCTCCCGCCTACGATTTGATCCGGAATTGACCGAACAATTCCTTCTCCTCATTCCAAATTTCTTTAACACGAGCAATGAGATCCAATTTTTCTTCTCTCACCATTCCCCGGTCGGCAATTTGGTGAGTTAACGTGCCTATGCTACAATGGCATCTGTCTAACGGGGCGGTGAGCATGCCTTCAGCCATCACTCATCAAAAATCCTTCTCTGTAAAAAGCCACGCTCGACGCGATGCGATTTCCTATTGTGTCATGCAGAGCCCCGTTGGCAGGTTACTCTTAGCTGGGAATGCGCACGCGTTGACGCATCTCTCGTTTCAGGATGGCCGACAGCCGACCAAACCAGATCCTCAGTGGACCTATTCCGAAACACCATTTCAGCAACCTATTCAGCAACTCAAAGAATACTTTTTCGGGAAGCGGAAGACCTTCACGATCAAACTTGCCCCGAAGGGAACTCCGTTTCAACAAAAAGTCTGGCAAGCCCTTCTGTCCATCCCTTATGGACAAACGCTGTCATACGGGCAGATTGCGCAAGCCATTGGGAAGCCCAAGGCCGTTCGCGCCGTCGGAGCGGCGAACGGGCAGAATCCCGTTTCGATCATTGTCCCCTGTCATCGAGTCATCGGAAGCAATGGGAACCTTGTCGGCTATGGCGGAGGACTCTCCATTAAAGAAGCCTTACTGACTCACGAGAACACGCACCGTCCCCTTCGGAAGGCGTTGGGACCTAGACGATGAGAGAGCCGCACCCTTGTCTTCATCCTCCTTGTTGCCTTTCGAGAATGGGCTCAATCTCGGCCGGCGAGTAGGTTGGTGGTTTGACCCACTTGCCATCGTCTCGTTTATACCCGCCTACCTTGCTCATGTTGGAACGCTGAACTTCCCGGAACACCGGCTCCATGTCGATCCCATAGGAGACTGCCGTGCCATACACGACATAGAGAAGATCGGCGAGTTCTTTTGCAATGCAAGGAAGATTCTCTGCTTTCATGGCCTCTTTCAACTCGTCAAACTCTTCTTGAATAAGCCGCACGCGCAAGGCCACAGTCTTCTCATCCGGCACACTGGGGCTCTCCGCTGTGAGGATGTCAAACTCCGTATGAAACTTCCGAACCATTTTTTGCGCTTCGTACATCCTCATCCTTTCAGTCAAAAATTGTTTACAAGGCCAGAATCCTATACCAGTCGTTCACCATTCGTACCGGTCGGTCCGGTGACGATGTGTCCGCCCGCCCGATGAAAAAACGATAGCGGTTCTTCTCTCGAAGCGCCGCTTCGTGGCTCATCCATTTTTTCTGGGCTCGGCTAATGCTCTGCCCATCCACGAGAGCCCCTGCCACCTCCGTGGGACCATCGGGGCCATCGGGGCCGAACCCGATCACAAAAATATGAACCCCTTCGAATATGGATTGGCATGTGTTTGCCGACTTGTTGTTCCGGATTCCCGTTGCCAGCCCTGAGCCTATCCTTCATCTTTCAGTGGTCGCCCTCTTGTCATTCTGAGCACAGCACTTGTCCTTCGTGAAGCGAAGGAAAGAATCTGTCTTGATGCGAAGGGGCAAATCTCTCGCTCAAACACGAAAGCCTTTAAAAGCCGATCGTGAGTTATGGTACGATTCCTATGATGCGCA
Source organism: Nitrospirales bacterium (assembly GCA_963422365.1). Lineage (GTDB taxonomy): Bacteria > Nitrospirota > Nitrospiria > Nitrospirales > UBA8639 > Bin75. Next base: position 1,061,778 of record OY729426.1, on the reverse strand, counting down.
GCCTCAACGTTTTACACCAGACCATCGCTGATTGCACACATTGTCCACGATTGACCTCCTACCGTCGAGACATCGCTGCCACGAAGTTGAAACGATTTCAGGAGTGGGAGTATTGGGGGCGGCCCGTTCCCGGATTTGGAGATCCCCGTGCCAGGCTCTACGTCATTGGATTGGCTCCGGCGGCTCATGGCGGGAATCGGACCGGACGCGTGTTTACCGGTGACCGAAGTGGCGATTGGCTCTATGAGGCACTGTTTCGATTTGGATTCGCCAATCAGGCCGAGTCCACCCATCGGAGCGATGGGTTGCAGTTGACGGATTGTTACGTCGCCGCGGCCGTACGCTGCGCTCCACCGGACAACAAACCATCGAAAGAAGAGTTTGCAACGTGTCGGCCTTATGTCCTCGCAGAACTCCGTTTGTTGAAACGAATCACCGTGATCGTCGCCTTGGGGAAAATCGCCTTCGACGAATATTTGACAGCCGCCAGATCGCTAGGCCAAGCCATCGGCAAGCCCACCCCAAAGTTCGGGCACGGAACCATCTATTCTGCACCCTGGGGAGTCACCCTGTTAGGCTCCTACCACCCCAGCCAACAAAATACCTTTACCGGAAAACTCACTCGTCCCATGTTTCACCGCGTGTTTCGGCGCGCGCGTCAACTGGTGGACGGCATACACTAACGGGGTTCCCCTTTCAGCACGTTTTGGGCTTCCCAATCAGCTAAGAATTTGTTGAGTCCTATGTCCGTGAGCGGATGCGTGACCAATTGTTGAAAGACGCCATAGGGCATGGTGCAAATGTCACCACCTACCAGAGCGGCTTCGACCACATGCTGTGGATGTCTCACGCTTGCCACAAGCACCAAGGTCGAAAAATCGTAATTGTGAAAAATGGTCACGATTTGCCGGATGAGTTCCATGCCGTCACTGCTTACGTCATCCAAACGGCCGATAAAAGGCGACACGCACCACGCGCCGGCTTTGGCTGCCAGCAGGGCTTGAGTCGGCGAAAAACACAACGTGACATTCACCCGAATGCCTTCGCTGGCCAAGCGTTTGGTTGCGGCGAGTCCTTCTGGAATCAACGGGCACTTAACCACGACATTTGGGTGAATACGGGCCAACTCCCGACCTTCCTTGACCATGGCCTCGGCCTCAAGGCTCACGACCTCCGCGCTGACCGGACCATCGACGAGCTGACAAATTTCTAAAATTACATCCTTCAAGTCCCGCCCCTCTTTGGAGACCAATGATGGGTTTGTGGTGACTCCATCCACGATCCCCATGCGAGCGGCTTCGGTAATTTCTTTGACGCTGCCGGTATCCAAGTAGATTTTCATCGATTTTCTCCCTCACAAGATTTTTAGGAGACGAAGGGTTTCTCAATCATCTCATGTTGTCTCGTTGCTCAATGATCATTCGTGATGCTACTCATTCTAATTGAGCCAGTCTGACGTTGGCAATCCGAAACACCTCCACATGTTTTCAGAGCCCCCCCCATTTCTTCATTTGACTAGACACCACGACGGGATTACGATTTTGCCAGACGTTTCAGGGAAGTCAAAAAATCAAGGTCCTCCAGCACGCGCCTTTCTCCTCTTTTACGAGAAGTTGAGTCAAGATGTCCCTCAACCCCACAGGCGAAACACTATGAAGGCCCTGATGTCGCTCCTTTGCTTTCTGGTTCTCGGTACGCTCAGTCTGACTCTAGGTAGCTGTGGCGCTCCTCCTCATCAGGATGCCCCCCGTATCCCCACTGAGGTCCGAGGGAAATCTCAAGCGTGGTTTGAAGAAAATTGGGGCAAGCCCAGTGCCAAATCAAAGCAGTTTTTTGGAGGAGAGACCTGGGTGTATTTCCGCCTTACCGGCGGCATAGCGTCCCTCCCGCTTTTCGAGACGCTCCCCGCTGAATGCCAAATTCGTTTAGACTTTAATAAGGAGGGTACACTCGAAGATTCAGACTATTCCGGCTGCTAAACGCATTGCCCTTGTTTCACCTTCCTGACGCTCTCGCATGCCTGCTTCCGAACGAAACATCCACATCTACCCGACTTCTCAATCTTTACTGGAAGCCGCGGCACAACACCTTGTTCATCATGCGCGTCAGGCCATCACGGCACGAAACGCGTTTACCATCGCCCTTGCTGGAGGATCAACCCCGCAAGGCCTCTATGCGAGGCTTGCCGCCCCACCCTTCCACAGTCAACTCGATTGGACGAAAATCCGGTTTTTTTGGGGAGATGAACGTCACGTCCCCCCGGATCATGCGGACAGTAATTATCGAATGGCCCATGAAGCACTCCTCAGCCACCTGCCCATTTCCATGGCACAAATTCATCGTGTGCCGAGCGAACTCCCGGATGTCCACACGGCTGCCGACCAGTATGAAGCCATGCTGCGCAAGCAATTCGAAGTCTCCGAACCAGAAAGTCCTTGCTTCGATTTCATTCTGTTGGGCATGGGACCCGACGCTCATACCGCTTCCCTGTTCCCGGGCACCCCGGCTCTTCATGAAACGCGCCGGCTCGTTGCCGCCCCTTGGGTAGAAACGTTTCAGACGTCCCGGATCACCTTCACCCCGGTTCTTCTCAATCATGCCCGACACGTCACGTTTCTCATCTGTGGCAATGCAAAAGCCAAAACGCTCCATGCCGTGCTTGAAGGGCCTTTTCAACCCGACGTACTCCCTGCTCAAATCATTCGGCCACAGGCAGGGACCCTGACGTGGTTCGTGGACCAGGAGGCAGCCGGCGAACTGACCCTCCGACAATAGTCAGACGTTCGGCCTCTCTTGGCCATCCTGTTCGTCATGGAGGTGGTCACCGTGTCTTTTGAAAAAAGACTTCCCGTATTGCAAGATACAAGGGGGTCGAGACTACCCCATTTTCCCTGGGTTCGTGAAGCCACTTGATCATCAGACGCCGGCCTTGCTACAAATGTTGACTCATGAGGAACTCTTTTCATTCACTGAGACGCAGGTAAGGATGACACCGATTCCTGTGCTCCCCAGTTTCTTTTCGCAAACCCTCACGGAACATGAGGTGCCCCCTCTACGTGCCAAGGCCATTCACACGTTGCAAGTGAACGTCGGGAAACTCTGTAACCAAACCTGTCATCATTGTCATGTCGACGCCGGACCCTCCCGGACAGAAATGATGAGCCGTGAGACGATGGAGACCATTCTCACGGTTCTTCGACGCCATCCTGAGATCACCACCGTGGATATGACCGGCGGGGCCCCGGAAATGAATCCGTATTTTGAATATCTCGTCTCAGAATCTCGTGCCCTCGGGAGAACGGTTCTCGACCGATGCAATTTGACCGTCTTTTTTGTCAAAGGGAAAGCCCATCTTCCCCGATTTCTGGCTGATCACCAAGTAGAGATCATCGCCTCCTTACCCTGCTATCTTGAGGAAAACGTGGATCAGCAACGAGGCAAGGGGGTCTTTGCACGGAGTCTCGCCGCCTTACGGCAATTGAATGCGTGGGGATATGGAAACGAAGGCACGGGTTTGGTGTTGAATCTCGTCTACAACCCATTGGGAGCAGACCTGCCTCCCAACCAACAGGAATTGGAGGCCGCCTATAAGGATGAGCTTCTCTCGCGTTTCGGCATCAGGTTCAATCAACTGTATGCCATCACCAATATGCCCATTAACCGTTTTCTGAACGATCTGTACGCCCAAGGCAAGTATGAAGCGTACATGAGCCTTCTCATCGAGAATTTCAACCCGCACTCGGTCGAAACCGTGATGTGTCGAAGCTTACTCAGTGTAGGATGGGATGGACGGCTGTACGATTGCGATTTCAATCAGATGCTTGATTTGCCCGTGAGCCGCAACCTTCCACAAACGATAGCGGAATTTGATTTCGAGGCCTTGGGCCAGCGCTTGATTATCATCGGCCAACATTGTTATGGGTGCACGGCCGGTGCCGGATCATCCTGCGGCGGGGCACTTGCCTGATACCCTACCCACCCTCGGCGCTCTCGACCTGCTTCTCCGGCCCTATCCGGACATATAGCTTTTGAATTTATGGGCACACTCGCTGCTGCAAAAGTGGTAGCGCTGACCTCCGATTTTTTCAACCACTGCAGAGCCCGCCGTGATATACAGTTTGCAGACAGGATCTTGAACCATCATATCCTTGGAGGGCAAGGAGGAATCAGCGGATTGGTTGCTTCGAAAATCACGAAAGGATTTTCGAAGCATCAAAAATAAAACAATCAGAAGAATTAAAATGATAATGATGCGCCACATGTTCGATCGGTTCAGTATACTGATTTCTGCTCTTTTGGCCAATGCGCCGATTGACCTGCACGGTTTACAGCTTCATTCTCGCCACCAACCTTTCACCAAATTGCCGGATGGATTTGAATCCTGATAGGATTGCGTATGAAATCAACCCTGCGTTGCTGTCATCGAGTGTTCCGGATGAAATGGCTGGGCCTCATTGTCATGTCGGCAATGCTTTTCCCATTGATGGGACACGCCACTCCTCCTCCACAGATTCTCGACTTAACCTCTACCTTCGACGAACACATTGTTTGTTGGCCCAATAACAAGAACTTTTCACGTAATGACACCGCACGGGGCCTGACCTCACGTGGATATTGGTGGTATGCTTCCGGCACGTTTTCCGCATCGGAGCACGGCGGGACTCACCTTGATGCACCGAGTCACTTCGCATCGCCTGGAATAATCCTCGACGAAATACCCGTTGAACATCTTATGGGCTCAGCCATTGTGATGGATGCCAATCGGCCTGTGCGCACAATCAGGACGATACCCTCACGGTCAATGACATCAAACAGTGGGAGGCTCCATATGGGGCCATCGAGCCCACAAATCGTTAGGTTTTTCCCCGAACCGGCCGTGGCAAAAAGTGGCCGAATACAATCGAATACGTGGGAAGCCCCACTCCCGCCGATTCCTTATCCTTCCATTTCCCAGGATTTTTTCCTGAGGCCATGGACTGTCTCATTCACTAACGGCACATTCGGGGAGTGGGACTCGACACAGCCAACATTGACCCTGGGCAATCCAGGCATTTTCTCACGCATCAGATGCTGAGTAAAGCCAATCGTTATGCGCTAGAAAACGTGGCTTCTTTGGAAAAGCTTCCGCCACGAGGAGCGATGGTGTACGCGCTGAAGATTGAAATCCAGGGAGGACCGGCGCACCCGTGCGTATCATTGCCCTGATCCCTGCACCAGTCAGTTCACTTCGATCAGAATGACAGAGGCGGCTCTGTTCGTTCTGGCTATACCGTTTGGTCATGTTGAAAGAAAAGAGGCTGTTGATGGTCACTATAACCCTTATGGGAAATTTAGAAGCATCGGATGGCGAACGAAATTTATCCTGTGAACTGGAAGATCCCCTTTCGGTCAAACAACTTATTAAACAGCAGGGGCGGAAACTTCGACAGGTCACAAGACTCTTACGAGAACATAAGGTGATGGTAACGGTCAATCGAAGAGTGGCGAGCGAAGATACCCACGTCCACGACGGAGACGAAATCAGCCTCGTGGCCCATGATGGAATGGGGACGAAAGGGTTGGGGGCTTCGTTTTATTAAAATTCTGAGCTACCCGCTCTCTTGACGGGTTGTAAGACAAGCAAAACATGAGGAGGTTGGCGAGACGGTTTTTATTATTTTTCCTGATAGCAAGAAACCGTCATCTCGTGACAACATATGCTCAAGACAGGATGCTCCCACGATCTCGCCGTTACAAAATCTCTTCTCTGCCGAGGAAAAATTATTTCTTACCTAAGATGGAATCTTTCGCGACTTTGGCAACCCTGAACTTCACCACTTTCTTGGCTGGAATCCTGATCGGTTCACCGGTTTGGGGATTTCTTCCGGTTCGAGCTTTCCGATGAGACAGGACTAACTTTCCGAGGCCAGGCACGGTAAAAGAGTGTTTCGATTCTTTATAAGCCAAGGCAGCCAAGTTATCGAGTATTTCGCTCGTGATCTTCTTGGTCACTCCAGACTTCGTAGCTAAATGATCGACGATCTGTGACTTGGTCATAGCTTTAGCCATTGGAAGCTCCTCTTCAACAAAACAAAAAAATGTTTGAAGGATAAAACATCGGTCAAATCAGCGTAGATGGAAGATATCTTACAATGCTTAATGGTCTTGACTGCAGCAAACGCCGCTCCGATAACGTGGAGCGGAGTCTATCGAAAGCATGAGACCCTGTCAACGACAAAACCCTTTCATGATGCGATCCATCACCGAATTTTACCTAAACAATCGATTCGTTTCCTTGAAGCGTATGGTCCGACCACGGTACAGTGAATGCAATCTGAGTCATCCAATTGAAGGGGGTATGCCATGGGAAAAAAATTATCCGTCATTTCACTGACAAAATCTGATGACGCGGGGAACGAGTTTTTCTATTCCCGTGTATTTTGCCAACGAAAGGACCCTCCCCCTCTCCGCCTTTTGTTAGATTTTTTAAAATCAAAAAGCCAAGTACCCCTCATACCCCAAATGGCTCCTGAGGTGCTCGATGAGTATTCATGGGTCCAAGTGGCTCTCGGGTATCACCGTGAAAGAAAACCGCTTCAACTGTTTTGCATTCGCAATACAGGCACCTATCAAGACGTCTTTGAACAAGAACAAATAGGGTTTTCCTCGCACCTGTCCGCCTTTGGTGATGTGGAGGCCGAGCTGGCGAAAGAATTCGTCGTGCGAGCCAACTTTATTTTTGCAACTCGAATCCTGAAAAACGATATCACCGATGAGGGCTATGATTTCAATGGGTGGATCTTAGAATTCTTTCAAGAGAACTGTAATGGGATTGTCCAGATTGATGGGCAAGGCTTTTTCTCGCCGAAGGGAGACCTCGTCGTGGACATGCAAGATGACCCTCAGCAAGACTTCTCCAAACCGGAAATCCAACCGTCCTGACGCTCTCTTCTATTCGGCTATTCGGAAAGGGAAACTGCGAGCAGATCGTGTACCCCTGAGCGAAAGGTTTTCTGCGGAACTCCGCTTAGGGAGCCGCGATAGCCTATTCCGTCTTTTACCACTTCCACTAACGCCCCCTGATCAAATAAGTGTGGCTCTGCAATGACGTCACCCTGGCTGAGCAGGATGTCGGCCCGATACCCCGGCAGTAATTTGCCGGCATCGTGTTGTCCAATGCGCTCGGCAGCGAGCCCAGTCCCGCTATACCACGCCGACAAGGGAGGTAAGCCGTCCTTGATCAGCGAGACCATCTCCATATAATTTCGGCCATGCATACGGGGAAGGATTGGGTCCGTCCCCGTGATCATATTCAGACCACTCGCCTGCGCAATTCTAACGGCTTCGGCATGCACCTGAGCCACCTGTTGCACTTTCTCAGCGACAAAAGGAGAGAAGCCCTCGACCTGGGGAAGCTCATAATTGATCCATGATGTTGGAGTCACCGTACATCCCTTGGCATAGGCTTTTTCCGCTAAGGCGTCATTCAGAAACGAGATGTGCTGAATATCATGCACCCCGCAATCAATGGCCAATTCGATGCCACGCTGACTATGGGCATGAGCCGCGACCATCATGCCGCGACCTGCGGCTTCGTCACAAATCGCTTCAATTTCCGCTTGCGTGAAATCCCGATGCTCTAATTTATCCGAGGGAGACACGACCCCGGGGCTCGTACAAATTTTTACCAAGTCTCCGCCACACGCGGCGATTTCACGAACTCGCTTTCGACATTCCCAGGGCCCATCTACGAGACTCGAGGGACGACCGGGTCCGGCGGGCCATAACCGGGAGACCGTCTCATGGCACCGGTCCGTGCCTCGAAAATCCGCATGGCCGCCGGTCGTCGACAACATGCAAATGGCAATTTTCAAACGAGGCCCGATGAGGAGCCCTTCATCCACCAATCGTTTCACCACATGCGTGGCGCCTCCCACGTCACGAACGGTCGTGACCCCGCCCTGGACCAACGTGGCATAGAGAATCCGCTCCGTATAGAGCAGGCCGGCCGGCCCATTCACGGCAGCCAAGTCTTCATCGCGGATGCCCAACACGGTGACATGACTATGGCAATCGATAAGCCCCGGCGTCGCGGTGAGTACGGAACAATCAATGCGGCGAACACCTTGGCCGTGAGAAGGCTGCGCCTCATGCGGGTGCACCGCTTCTATGGTGCCCCCTTCAACCCACACATCGACCCTTTCATGAACCGCCGCAACGGTGCTTGAGGTCCCGTCATATAATTTTTTGATGTTGGAGAGAACGATCATCGTGCACCCCTGCGTACAAGTCGGAAGTGTTCTATCTCTCTGTACCGGAACCTCGAAAATTTTTCAAGCGATAAAAAGTATAACTCGTTGATTTGCGTGACGTTTTGCCGCCATATAAAAAAACATCGATAGCGTTTTAGGCGTGGCCCTTCCTCACTCGATACGACTCTCTGCCTTCGAAGTGGACGAATGTGCCAAGGCACAACTGCCACTTGGCAGGGTCCGCGAAACCATGATAATCTTGAAATTCATATTGAGAGCATGTGCGCTCGGCCACGGAACAACAACACAAGTAACCGCCGCATCAACCTCTTCATATTCGTTGAACATTTTTTAATCGCATTTGCTGTCTCACGACACCTGTTTCCTATCCTTCTCACTGAAAAGAACCTGAAAAGAACCCCATGAAACTATTTTCAGGCCAGACAGGGCATCGCCCTTTCCGCGATTCATGACTGACCGCACCGCACAGAGTTGGTTCGCGCCCTCAGAGATTTTCCTGAATCGGCACGTGGGGCCGACAGAAGCTGAAATTCAGGAGATGTTGGTGGCCCTCGGCTTACCGTCACTGGAGGCGCTGGTCCATGCCGCTATCCCAGATGACATTCGCCTTCAGGCATCGCTCAACTTGCCGGCCCCACGGAGCGAGCAGGAGGTCTTATCCGACCTTCAGCACATGGCCCAACAGAATCAGGTGTTCCGTTCGTTTATTGGGATGGGGTATTACGATTGTCACACGCCCCCGGTCATTCTCCGAAATATGTTGGAAAATCCGGCGTGGTACACCCAGTACACCCCCTATCAAGCAGAAATTGCCCAAGGACGTTTGGAAGCCCTCCTCAATTTTCAAACGATGGTGGCTGATCTTACCAGCCTCCCCTTGGCCAATGCTTCACTGCTGGACGAAGGGACCGCCGCAGCGGAAGCCATGGCCATGTGCAAAGCCATTAGCGGGCCGAATCGACGGGCGTTTTTCGCTTCTCATGGGTGTCACCCGCAAACACTTGCCGTGGTTCGGACGCGCGCTGAATCGCTCGGGCTCCATTTGGATATCGGCACGGTCGATGGAATCGACTGGGAACAGGGGGCATATTGTGGGCTCCTTCTCCAATATCCCACCACGGATGGCACGCTTCGCGATTACCACGATCTGGTTCAGCGAGCCCATGAAGCGGGCACACAGGTCGTGGTCGCCACCGATTTGCTCGCGCTCACTCTCTTCAAACCCCCAGGAGAATTCGGCGCGGATATCGCCGTGGGATCCAGCCAACGCTTTGGGGTCCCGTTAGGATTCGGAGGCCCGCATGCCGCATTCCTGGCCACGCGAGAAGCCTACAAGCGACAAATACCTGGAAGAATCGTCGGTGTATCCAAAGATAGTCATGGACGAACGGCTTACCGGCTCGCGTTACAGACCCGCGAGCAACATATTCGTCGCGACCGAGCCACGAGTAATATCTGTACCGCTCAGGTGTTGTTGGCCAATATTGCCAGCATGTATGCCGTGTATCACGGACCCAGCGGGCTGAAACGCATTGCCGAACGCGTCCACGGCTTGACCGTCGTCCTCGCCGAGGGCTTGACCCGTCTCCGATGTCAGGTTCCCGACGAACTCTTTTTTGATACGTTGCGGGTATCCACCGACGCGCTCCAGGCAGACCTGATTCGCAGCCGAGCAGAGCAGCATCGTCTCAACCTTCGAGACTTTGCAGATGGCTCCTTCGGCATCGCATTGGATGAAACCACGACCATGGATGACGTGGAGACCCTATGGAAAACGTTTTCAAAAGATGGTCGGTTATGGTTTACGGCAAAAGAACTGGCGGAAACACGCTCCGTCTCGTTGCCAGCCCCCTTTGCTCGCACAACCCCCTTTCTGACGCACGCAGTCTTTCATCAGTATCATTCCGAACATGAGCTGTTACGCTACATGTATCGGCTTCAGTCGCGAGACCTCTCGCTGGTGCATTCCATGATTCCCCTGGGCTCCTGCACCATGAAGCTCAACGCAACAGCGGAAATGCTCCCCGTGACATGGCCGGAATTCAGTCGTATTCATCCCTTTGCCCCTGCTGAACAAACTGAAGGGTACACCCGTCTATTCAAGGAATTGGGGACGTGGCTCTCGGAAATCACGGGGTATTCGGCAGTCTCACTCCAACCCAATGCCGGCTCCCAGGGGGAATATGCCGGACTGCTGGTCATTCGGGCGTATCACGAGAACCAAGGGCAAGGGCACAGGAATATTTGTCTGATCCCGTCGTCTGCTCACGGGACGAACCCCGCGAGTGCGGTGATTGCCGGCCTGCAAGTTGTTCCCGTGGCTTGTGACGAACACGGGAATATCGATCTTGTCGATTTGCGCGACAAGGCCGACTGCCATCACAACACGTTGGCCGCCCTCATGGTGACGTACCCTTCGACGCACGGAGTGTTTGAAGAAACGATTCAAGCAGTCTGTCAAATTGTGCATGAATACGGCGGGCAAGTCTATCTGGATGGCGCGAACATGAACGCGATGGTTGGCCTATGCCGACCTGCCGATATCGGCGCCGATGTCTGTCATCTCAACTTGCACAAGACCTTTTGCATTCCTCACGGGGGCGGCGGTCCGGGGATGGGGCCGCTTGCCGTTGCCGGGCATCTGGTTCCGTTTTTGCCGGGACATCCGATGCACAACACAGGGGGAGCACACGGCATTGGGTCGATATCCGCGGCACCATATGGGAGCCCGAGTATTCTGCCGATTTCCTGGGCCTTTATGGCCCTCATGGGCGGAAAAGGATTGACCCAAGCTACCAACATCGCGATTCTCACTGCCAATTACATGGCCAAGCGACTGGAAAAAAATTTTTCCATCCTGTACCGTGGAAAAGGCAACTTGTGTGCCCATGAATTTATTGTCGATTTGCGACCGTTTAAAAAGTCGGCGGCTATTGAAGTGGAAGATCTTGGCAAACGCCTCATGGATTTTGGATTCCACGCCCCGACCATTTCATGGCCCGTAGCCGGCACCATGATGATTGAACCCACGGAAAGCGAATCCAAGGCGGAACTCGATCGGTATTGCGACGCGCTACTGACGATTCGAAAAGAAATTGCAGCCATTGAAGAAGGGCGACTCCCGCAAGACGACAATCCCTTGAAAAATGCCCCGCATACGATTGAAGCCGTCACGAACCCGAACTGGAATCGTCCGTATAGCCGTGCACAGGCGGCCTTCCCCCTGCCGTGGCTCCGCGACGCTAAATTCTGGCCGTCCGTCTCACGCATCGATAGTGCGTATGGAGATCGCCACGTCATCTGCACGTGCCCTCCACTCGATCATTATCAAGAATCCTAAACTCAGGATGCAGCCTGAAGATTTCACCAGCGCTTGATGATTGAACACACCTTGAAAACAAAATCGCCAAACCCGCTGCTGTGGGCCATCCTGTTCGGAATCGGGGGTGGAACCATCCTCGGCGGAGCCTTCCCAGTCATAGGACACTCCGTTTCGTTCCTTGGAGAATTATTTCTCAAAGCCCTATTCGTGATGGTGGTTCCTCTCGTCATCAGTTCCATGATCGTCGGAGTCAGCAGCTTGGGCGACGTGCGACGACTCGGCCCGCTCGGCGGCCGTACGATCCTCTATTTCATGATGACCACGGGCAGCGCGGTCATCATCGGGCTGGTGCTGGTCTTACTGATTCAGCCGGGGGCTCAAGAAACGGCTGGATCCGCCCTCGGCGACATGACCACGGTCTCTGAACGATTAGAGGATAAACCCGCCAACGTCACCGAGTTGCTTCGGACGATCTTGATTGGGCTCATCCCCAAAAATCTGTTCTCGGCCATGGCCAACGCGGACGTGCTGCCATTGATTGTTTTTTCTCTGATATTCGGCGGAGTCCTCACGACACTTGGGGAACAAGGCGCATTCGTCATCCGATTTTTTGCAGGGGTGAACGGGGCCATCATGGCCATGGTGCATCTGTTGATGTGGGCCGCACCCATTGGCATCGGCGCCTTGATTGCCGGCCGTTTAGGCGAGGCAGGAGGGTTCAGCGGCTTTTGGCCGCAATTGGTTCAATTAGGGGCCTATGCCGGCACCGTCTTTCTGGCGTTATTGATTCATGCTCTCCTGGTGCTTCCTCTTATCCTTCACGTCATTGGGAAGCAAAGCGTCCTCAAATACGCAAGAAATCTCGGGACCGCGCTCACGACCGCATTCTCTACCAGTTCAAGCTCCGCCACGCTCCCTCTCACCATGGAAGCCGTTATCGATGAACACGGGATTTCATCACGAACCGCGCGCTTCGTGCTCCCCTTAGGCGCCACGATCAACATGAACGGCACGGCCCTCTACGAGGCAGTGGCTGCCGTGTTTATTGCGCAGTCCTATGGCATCGAACTCAGCTTCGCCCACACGGTTATTATCGTACTGACGGCGACATTAGCCGCTATCGGAGCCGCCGGCATCCCTGAAGCCGGCCTTGTCACCATGGTGATCGTCCTCAAAGCCGTGAACCTTCCCATTGAAGGCATTGCACTCATTCTCGTGATCGATTGGTTGCTTGACCGCTGCCGCACGACGGTCAACGTCTGGGGAGATGCGGTGGGAGCCGCAGTGCTTGATCGGTTGGAACATCAGACGTAACACCGTCTCTCCCGCGCACCACATCTTCGGAGATCCTGATGATGAGCGAAGAGGACGGGACATGAGTACGGTTCACACCATCGACTCGCTTTTGCTGGATCGTCTAGACCAGCTTGGGCTGAAGCATATCTTCGGCGTTCCTGGGGAATATGTCCTCACGCTCTACAAGCTGATCGAAGTATCACCCATTGAGCACTTGGGACGACCCGTGAACATGGCACCGGGTTTGCGGCTGATGCCTATGCGCGGCTCCATGGAATAGGCGGGGCCTGTGTCAGGTATTGCGTCGGCGGGCTTACTATCGTCAATGCCATTGCCTGCGCCTATTATGCGGAGCAGTCGCCGGTCGTGATGCTGTCGGGTTCGCCGGGGCTTGCGGAACGATTGGTACCCCCTTTTCTTCGTCACAGGTTTCGAAACTTTTCCACCCAACGAAACGGGTTTGAAAAAGTCACCGTCGCATCGGTGATCTGGACGATCCCCTCACCGCCGAACGGGAGATCGATCGCGCCCTGACCGCCTACTGAAAGACAAGCGGCCGATCTATTGGGAAATTCCTCGTGACGTGGTACTCACCCCCGTTCAGATTTCTTACTCCACGCCTCCCACGGTGACGGAATGTGAAAGCAAACCCGCCGAGTTAAAGGAAGCGATTGCCGAAGTCCGGGGGCATTCTTTCAGAATCGGAACGACCGGTGATTTTGGCCGGCGCGGAAATTTACCGGTTCGGACTCCAGCACGAGCTCACGGCTTTGGTCGAACGCATGGGCATGCCCGTGGCAACGACGTTGCTCGGCAAATCGGTCATTCGAGAAGATCACCCCCTTGTACCTCGGCGCATATGGCGGTCTCGTAGGTCATGACGAAATTTTGGAATTTGTGGATCAAGCCGATTGCTTGCTGACCTGGGCACGCTCCTGACGGACATTGAAGACGTCAAAGTCCATTCCAGTGTATTAGCCACGGGACGAACGCTTCATGCAACAGCCGATTCGATGGCCATTAAGCACCATCGCTATGAGGGCGTTCGATTCGAGGACTTCATCCGAGCGCTTTCGGCCACCCCGCTGCCCTCGTTTCCGCCTCACCCCCTGCCCGTTCAGGATCGCGGCAAATTTGAAGCGCCTTCGACGGACGCTCCCGTCACCCTTCACAATATGTTTGGATACCTGGATGAGCACCGTGGTGATTGCCGATGTGGGTAAATCACTCTTTGCTGCCGCAGGTCTATACGTGCGGAGAAGCACTGAGTTTCTTTCTCCGGCCTACTATACATCCATGGGGTTTAGCCTCCCCGCTGCGCTTGGCGCAGGATTTGCCGATCTGTCCCTGAGGCCGCTGGTCTTGGTCGGCGATGGCGCGTTTTAGATGACCGGGACCGAGATCTCGACCTGTCTTCGAAACCATCACACACCCATTATCATCATTCTCAATAACCGCGGCTATGCGACCGAACGAAAAATTTTAGAAGGTCCGTTTCATGACATTCATCAATGGCACTATGACAAAATCTGCGCATTAATTGGCAGCGGCATCGGGCATCGGGTCGAGACGTTCGGAGCCTTTGTGCAGGCCCTGGATTCGGCCATGGCAGACGCCCACCACCTGCATATCCTCAACGTGATCCTCGACCCCAAGGATCACTCCACCGCCATAACCCGGGTGGCACGTCGATTAGCCAAACGCCTGTCTCAGCCAAAGCCTGCGCTTTCTTGACCCTACCCCTCCCGTTCCCTTACTCTTTGACGAACACTACTTGTCCTGCTTGCGTCATGCAAGCTTGAGGTCCGTTCATGAAAGTTCAGTTTCATCAATTTAATCCCAAGAAATTCTCTTTTCAGAAAGACCCGGTGCTGGTGCTGGAAAATTTTTGGACTGAAAAGGAAATGAACACTTTTAGAGCAGCGATGACTCATTCGACCTGGATGGGCCTGCTGGACATGCCGACGGTGTCCCGAGCCTTCCCCCATTCAGGCAATTGGCTGAAGGCCGAAATCGGCCCTTGCGAGCGGCAACTCTTTCTTGACAAATTGTCACTGCCTTGCATTGCGGATTACATGGACTCCTTTCCCAACGTCAGGCAACGGCACGTGAATTTTAATTACTATTCCTATGGTGCTGGAGACTGTCTTCCGACGCATGATGATACGAATGAAGCCTATGCCGCCCACCGTCACTGCCCACCGCCCCTCCGGCGGCTGGCCCTGGCTACGTATCTCCATTCCGAATGGAACACCGATTGGGGCGGGGAACTCATCCTCTATCATGCCAAGAAGGACCCACAGAGGAACCGTGTTTTGGAAGTGACACACTGCATCGCCCCGCAACCAGGATTGCTCGCCCTCTTTGCCGTGCCCCGTTTCCATCGCGTGTGTCGGGTCGATGCGTTAGCGGATGACCACAAACGGCTTTCGATCGCCGGTTGGTTCATGACTGAACCGTACGCCTGACGAGGATTCCCTTGAGTCCTGCTCATTGGCATGGCGGGCTCGGGACTCACGTATTTCAGCCTCACCCATGCACGCCCTCACCACCCTTGACTGTCATGTTGCCAGAGAAGGGCTTCGTGTCGTGACAGTAGGATTCCCAGAACCCTCCGGTTCGACCATTCTGGAAAAACGCCTGTATTGCCGGACACATCTGGACCATCTTCGCACGGCGCTCATGTGGGAACATCGAGGCCACCACAAGATGTATGGGTGCCTGTTAGTCACCCCTGCACACCCACAAGCCGATACCGGGGTGCTGTTTTTTCATAATGAAGGCTACAGTACGATGTGCGGGCATGGCATCATCGGCTCACGACGGTCATGCTGGAACAGGGGTTGTTTCCTGTTTCCGGCCCTACCACCACGATCCGATTCGACACCCCCAGTGGCCTGGTGACGGCACGGGCTTCCATTGATGAAGGCAAGGTTCGACGCGTCTCTTTTCTCAATCTGCCGTCCTTTATTCTTGACGTGGAGCAGACGGTCAGGTTCCAGGTCTCGGCTCGGTCGACTATGATGTAGCCTTGGCGGAGCATTCTATGCCTTTTGCCGGTCTGAGGCACTGGGCATCACCCTTGACCCCAGACATGCGCGACACCTCTAAGACCTGGGCCTCGCCATCAAACAGGCCATCATGGCCGAACGTACCATTTCCCACCACACGGAACCCGAGCTCGGCTACCTCTATGGAACGATCTTCGTCGGCCCGCCTCACACGCCTGGAGGGGACGTCCGGCAGACGGCCATCTTTGCCAATGGCGCATTGGATCGATCGCCAACGGGAACCGGAGCCAGCGCACACTTGGCTCTCCTCCACGCCAAAGGGACCTTTCAAGTAGGACAATCACTCCGGTTTGAAAGCATTGTGGGAACGCGGTTCGGAGGGAAAATTGTGGAGGAGACGCAACTGGGCCCTCTTCTGGCGATTATTCCGGAAGTCGAAAGCCAAGCCTACCTCACGGGGCGTCACGAATTTGTGATCGATCCGGACGACCCATTAAAAGACGGGTTTCTGTTGGGAGGCTCAGAACTTTCAGGGTAAGATTTCGTGCTTGTCTGCTACCTTGAGAGAGGTGGCCTGCAGGCCAATGATGGTCTTTGCATCTTTGACGACGCCGTCCTTGATGAGACTCATGGCTTGGGCAAGCGGCATTTCAATGACATCCAGAGCTTCATCCGCATCCAGGTTTTGCGTGCCTGACGCGAGATCTCTTCCCACAAAAATGTGAATGATTTCGTTGGTAAAGCCCGGCGTGGTCAAAAAGCTCAGGAGCGGCTCTAACCGCCTCACCTTGTAGCCGGTTTCTTCTTCGACTTCCCGAACCGCGCAATCCCGGGGGTCTTCGCCGGGATGCAGCTTGCCCGCAGGAATTTCATAGATAAAGCTTCCCACGGCATGACGATATTGCCGGACCATGACCACCGTCCGGTCATCTTTCATCGGCACGACGGCCGCGGCCCCGGGATGGGCAATGACCTCAAGGTCAGCCATGGCCCCATTCGGCAGGGTCACCGTCTCCACGGACAGCTCGATGATTTTTCCCTTATAGATCGTTTTTTTCATCATGCACCATGACAGACATTCATGGAACGAACGGGGTTATGTGAGCACGCATTTCTCATGTTGGTCGCTTGAGTTTTTTATAAAAGGGAAGGGCCACCACCTGTGCGGGCACTCGCTTGCCTCGAATCTCGACATCGAAAGCCGTACCGGCTTTGCTATAGGCGGGCTCCACATACCCTAAGCCAATGCCTTTTTGCAGAATGGGAGAAAGGTTCCCGCTGGTGACTGTCCCTATCGGTTTGTCTTGCGAAAACAATTTCATCTCATGACGGGGAACGGCTTTTTCCAATAATTCGAACGCCACCAAGCGTTGGGGTGGGCCCTGGTCGGCTTGTTGTTTGAGGACTGTCTCGCCGATGAAGGAGCCCTTCTCGAAACTCACTGTCCAGGCAGCATTCGCCTCGATCGGGGTGATCGATTCGGTCAGATCATTACCGTATAACAAGTACCCCATGTCGAGCCGAAGCAAATCCCGTGCGCCCAACCCAGTGGGCTTCAAGCCGAACTTCTCCCCTGACTGCATCAGTCGATCCCACACGTAGCGAACCTGAGTCGCCGACACATATAATTCATACCCGAGCTCTCCGGTATAGCCGGTTCGCGTAATCAGACAATCGACGTCACCGAACGGCTCTCGAAGACAGTGTCGTGGCTTCAGCCCATCAAGTGATGATCCCGTGTGTTCCTGCAAGAGCGCCTTTGAGGCAGGCCCTTGTAGGGCCAGTTGGGCTAAATCTTCCGATCGATCAATGATGCGAAGATTTCCCTGTTCTTCATCGTGTTGCTGGAAAAGCCAACTTCTGATCTTGTCGAGATTGGACGCATTTAGACACAGAAGAAACTGCTCTTCACCCAACCGATACAGAAAAATATCGTCTTTGACGCCGCCAGCGGGGTTGCAGACCATCGAGTATTGAGAACTCATCGGCTCGACTTGTTGCACATCATTGGTGGTCACGCGCTGAAGGAACGGCACGGCCCCTGGGCCTTCTAGATAAAGGCGCCCCATGTGACTCACATCACATAACCCTGCCGTGGTTCGGACCGTGTGATATTCATCAAGGATGCCTGAATACCGGATGGGCATGGCCCAGCCGGCAAAATCAACGATTTTGGCCTTCTGGGTCACATGGGCCTCATACAGGGAGGTCTGTTTCATGGGAAAGAGAAAAACGGTAGTTGGGCAGATGAGTGCGCGATCCTGTGAACGGGCAACAAGCACGACCCCTTACCGGAGATCCAAAAGTTCCACTTCAAAAATCAGCGTCGCGTTTGGAGGAATGATTCGGCCCTCACCACGACTGCCGTATCCAAGATGAGGCGGAATGATCAACTTGCGTTTCGTTCCGATTTTCATCCCCACGACTCCTTCATCCCAGCCTTTAATAACTCGACCGGCATCCAATCGAAACGAAAACGGGTCCCCACGATCCACCGAACTATCGAACTTCGTTCCATCTTCCAGCCACCCCGTATAATGGACGATCGCGGTTTC
The DNA here is from genome assembly GCA_963422365.1 of Nitrospirales bacterium. Lineage (GTDB taxonomy): Bacteria > Nitrospirota > Nitrospiria > Nitrospirales > UBA8639 > Bin75. Next base: position 1,043,342 of record OY729426.1, on the reverse strand, counting down.
CCCCACGTGAGCCGCCCGACCGTGGCCTGTCACCAAGTCGACGTAGTGGAGCCCGGAAAAAGTCTTGATGGGTTCAGGTTCTGCTCCGAGAACCGTTCCCAACCCTTGGAGAGCGAACAACCCACTCACCACAACGACCCATCCCCATGTTCTGATTGTCTTGAACAGCATTGCCTTTCGTTCCTTTCGTTTCGCCGATGGACTTACTCTGTTGAAGGCGGCTCGGTAAATAACGCCACACTCACGGTATACCCATGGATAAAATTTTTCCCGCCCACCGGCCAAATTTCTCCAGCGCCCCCCCCCCCCGCAACCGGAATCCCTTTGGCCCGTCGTTGGAGGGCCGTAATATCATGATTCGGTTCGGCGAAAATCGTCGACCTCGACCGTTACAACTAAACAACAGGCACCCTTGAGAGGAGAATGCGGGTAGGCCAGGCGATCCTAGGCCAGCAATAAATTGAGATCTGCACTCGCGGCCTTCGGATCTCTCACATGAAATTGAATCGTCTGCCCTTCTTTGACGATATCGGAAATCGCCATGCCCCAGGATCGTTGGTCTGCCCCCAGCAGCCCCCGAATGAGAAAATCTCCTCGGTCAAACCGTTCGAGATTGCTCATCAAATGCCACCCCGACTTGCACCCCTAGGACCCCTCTTTTCTCCGTTCCGCTCCTAGGCGTTGGAGTGTCTGTTGGAGATGTTCCAAGGTCGGCATGCCGCCTAACTCATGCATAATGTTTCTTTCGGCTTTGGTGACCACGTAACGATCCCCAATGGGCTGACATCCTTGAGACACCACGGTTCGAATCACCAACGGTCCCCACAGAGCCACGCCAATGAAGCCGTCCTCCACGATCTTGTTGTTGAGCCCTAACCGATTTTCGCCAAGATCGGCCCCTCCACTCGCAAGGCCCCCAATCGCGGGGCGCCGGGGCAACATTCTTCGATTTTCTGAAACACATCCTCGATGGGCGTAGAAAAGGGTTCCGCCAACACCAGAAACGTCGGCCGATCCGACAGCGAGTCCAATGCCTTCGGCCACCCCTCCAGGATAAAGGATTGCTCTTTCTCTTCATGGAACATCAAATGGAAAGGATCCATTTGTACCGCAGGCAAATGGCCACCCACAAGGTCACCACCGACTTGTTTTCGTATTCTTCAGAGGGTCCCTTCGCCCATACAGCCGACCATCACTCGTGGGGCTAATTGCCGGTAGAGGGCATCGACCAATTCGTGTAAGGCGTCCGCATAATGTGGTGGAAAAAACAGACAGGCCAAAAAATCAAGGGGCGTCTGGCCAAACACCTCCCGTATAGATGTGATTAAAGCCTGAGCCACTTGGGCTGCGTTCGAATCACGAGCTATGGCAACATGGAATAGCATGAGGCACGTTCACCGGATCGAAAGTCGAACAACGGGTCCGCATGCTTGTCTACCAGAAACGCCCGGATGATCTCCGGCGGATGCCTACGGTTGTTCGGCGTTATTCACTTGGTCTGGTTGGTAGAATAAAATCGTTCTCAAACAATTTATACGGTGCCACAGACAACCCTACATGCGCATACACCCCTTGGGCAACAGCATTTTCTTCTTCCACGTATAAACGAATGCCAGCCACGTTCCCTTGACGTTCCGCTTCCTGTAATACATAATCGTACAACTTTTTAAAAACGCCGTGTTGTCTCCATTCCTTTTGGACATACACGCTTTGTAGCCACCAAAAGACCGCATTACGCCAATCGCTCCATTCAAAGGTGAGCAACAACTGTCCGATACTCTGCCCAGCGGGCCGATGCTCCATCACTAGGTAAAACCCCTTGGTGGCGTCGGCCAGTATCGAATTCACGCCGGCCTGAAGGCGTGCCCGCTCTAATTGTCTCCCCTCCGTTTCCCATGCGAGAGACAGATTACAGGTGACTAACGACTCAAGATCGTCGAGCGTAGCCAAACGAATATGGAAATCTGAATGTGGTTCCTGTGTCATAGTCGGATAACAGAAATTTTCCGATAGATCCCCGTTAAAGGCCTGAGGGGGACAAGCCTAGAAATCCGGTCGTATGAGAGGTGCAGATGCCAACCACCCCTGGGTCGGTCGATACAGCCCCGCGGAAAATTCTAATTTCATGGCCTCTTCAGGGCGCAGATTGACGCGGTGGACCTTCGATTTTCCCACGAAAGCCAAATACCCGGTAAAGGGATGAATGGCCGTAGGAACAAACACCATGGTGAGTGAATCGTCTTTGGAAATTTGGAGCATCCCCTGTGCGTCTCCCATCAGAAATCCAATCGCCCAGAGGCCGGTGCGAGGAAACGGAAACACGACCACCGTACTTTTGCCAAATCGTTCCCGGAATTGAAACAGATCGGTCATCCCCTTGAGTGTGTGATAAATACTTTTGACCAATGGTATCCGCTCAAACGGTTCCTCTACCCTTCTCACGAATCGTTGCCCGACAAGGTGAGTCCCCAGCATCCCAGCCCCTACAATGACCAGAAGTAAGAGCGCAATGCCTGCTCCTGGAATTTCAAGTGTCATCATAGGGCCCAGCAGATTTCCCCACAGCCCATCCAACGTCACAAACAAGGTCAACAAAACCTGGAAGGTTCCCCACGCCGGGATGACGACAAATAATCCCGTAAGGAAATATCGTCTGAGTTGATGAACTCGACTGTGCTTACCCATTCGTCATGTCTCACCAGAGAACACGCCCGCCCCTTGAGCAGCCTTGCAATCAATCGAAAGATTGACTAGTGTATTAGTGTATGAAAGACGGAAGAGGAACACAACTACACGCGGTAAAGGAATCTTCGATAAAAAACGTGGGAGACAGGTCTAGAAATCATGAGTCCTAACGGCAGTTCATCCCCAGCAAGCCCTATCGATCCCACGCTTTTAGAAATTTTATGTTGTCCGGAAACCAAACAAGCGATGACGCTCTTGGATGCCGCTTCTCTCGAAATCCTGAATCGAAAAATTGCGGATGGGGAATTGCACAATAAGGGGGGAAACATGGTGAAAGAGCCGCTTGATGGGGGGCTACTCCGAAGCGACAAAAAGGTGACCTATCCGATCAGGGAGACGATTCCTATCATGCTTATTGAGGAAGGGATCCTCATCGACGGGATCTTGTAAGCTAGAGGCAACGACCGACTCTCCGCCATTCCCCAAGCAACAAGGCTCTCTCGCGTTAGGCCTCTTCCTGCGAATCAGACTCTTCCTGCCGCTCACCCCGGTAAAACCACCATACCAAGCGAAGCAGCTGCACGCACACATAGACGGCGAGCGTGAATAATAAGCCATACAGCCAAAGGGTATTGGCTGGCCATTGTTCCGGAGCATGCAGCAAGAGGCCCAACGCGATATGCCCGCCCAGGCCAAGGCAGATGCCAAAAATAATCCACTCTCTCATACAGCGAGACTTGAATGCATCAGCGATCAACATCGAAAAAGTCGCACCTCTCAGTCTCAGTCATTGCGGGACATTGCGTTCCCAGAAGCGACAGCCCAATGGGACATGCTACACAGGGCTTTTAGCCGACTCGATTTCTGTTGCCGTCATCAAACTCGTGAGGTAATCGGTCACGAAGATAAGCGCTTCTTCTCTTCCATCGGCCCTTCTGCCCTTTTCTCGTCGTTGGACGGACAATTCATGATCAAGATCCGATTTGACATCGCCTAACAATTTGTGAAGCGAGGGTGTGGTGAGATTCTGATCCACATCTTCAAACTCTTGGCATCGATCAAGCACCCAATTAAGCCCTTCTACTCGCCCCAAATACCGATCATGTTCAGCCGAATCGATTCGAGCCATGGTTGTGGAAAACGCCTGTGCTTCATAAATCAGATTGTAAAAACTTGAAACCGCTCGATGTAAAGTTGAATTCATTGTTCCTCCTAAAAAAAGGCTGAGGCTATTATACAGACTTCGTTGGCTCATCGACTACTTATCTCGGCATTTTTCTTCCGTGGTCCTCTGCTCCCTAGGAATCGTTGCACATTGTCGGTTCCCTTTCGTTCTCATTGACCCTCTCTCCATCGGGCGTCTCCAGGAACCGTCTTCTCGATGCCTATTCACCATGTCTTGAGAAAAGGGTCCGGCAAACAATAACGGATGAAATGCTGCCATGACTTCGTAATACAGTGGAGCAAACTCCTTTAAGCTGCTGGGACTTGGTGCCTGTAAGCGTTTCAAAAAGAAAATTTTCTGGCTGGTATCAATTTGCTCAAGAATCGTGGAAAGCTGGGGGATAGAAACTAATTGAGAAGGGAGGCTTAACACATCATGCCCCAACCGTTCAACAAATTGTTGAGCCACAGACTCCGTCCTGAGATCCTCATCGGAAACCTTGCCGGTTTCTAAGAGTTCCCAAAAGGGAATAGCCTGAGCTGAAAAAGCGACAGGATCAGGAGGAGAGAGACTCATTGTGTTGTTGTGCGATCTATTCGATTTTTCGCATATCTCAGGAGAGAGTCTTTGTTGAACTGTTGAGGGAAAAGAAAAACCATCGGTCTAGGATACACCATCGAGAGAAGGAATCTAATCATTTTTTGGGAGTTTTCCTCTCTACCCGAGGCACAATACAAACGGGCTCATTATCGAGGACAGCCAAAAATTATTTGGTCTCCGTGATGGCGAGATGATCAGAAAAAATTTAGGAATTCTTCTATCGAGAAGCCGCCATGTTCTCAGGAACTGTGCCGTTTTCAAACAAAAAAAGCCGGAGGTCCGAAGACCTCCGGCTTTTTAAAAACCCTACCGGCTCTTACAGCCAAGTAGCGCGTTCGGCTGGCCGAATGTAAATCGGCTCTTCCACTTGCTGCCGCACCGCTTCCTTCCCAGACTTGTTGAACCCTAACACGGTGTCGTTGTACATCTCGAACTTCCGCCCGTGTATTTGGGTCTCAAACACTTTCGGCCCAGGAATCACATCATACCGGAAGATAATTTGCTGGCTCGCTCTCCACAGCTGGAGTACGGCTAACAATTCCCGGCTCGGCACCAAGTACTTCTCGATCGCATTGTCCACGCCAGGCCCAAACATCTGCCGGATGTAGCCACGAGGAGCTTGCCGTGGGGGAATGTAAAACCCATTCGGCTCCGTGCCCCATTGAGGGTACAACGGTAAAGCCACCTGTTCCACCCGAATGGTGTAATACAGGGGGTTCCAGCGATCTTCCGCCCACAGTCCATCCTCACCAACCTTGACGAGGTTCTGTAAACGAATCTTACCCACGCAGGCCGCCATACACCGGGTTTCCATTGGCTCTCCACCAGTGAGAGGATCTTTCCCCTCCACCCGCGGATAGCATGCAATGCATTTCTCGGTTACCCGAGTCGTGCCCCGATACATCGGCTTCTTGTATGGACATTGCTCTACACACTTCTTGTACCCACGACACCGATTTTGGTCGATCAGCACAATCCCATCCTCAGGCCTCTTATAGATGGCTTTCCGCGGACAGGCGGCCAAACAACCTGGATACGTGCAATGGTTACAAATGCGTTGCAGGTAGAAGAAGTAGGTTTCATGTTCCGGCAAGCTGCTGCCGGTCATGCGCCATGGTTCTTCTTTGGTAAAACCGGTCTTATCAATGCCTTCCACAATAGCTCGCATTGACGTGGCCGTGTCTTCATAAATATTGACAAAACGCCATTCTTGGTCAGTCGGTATGTACCCGATCGCTGCCTGGCCCACTTTCGCCCCGGCATCGAAAATCGTCATACCTTCGAACACCCCATACGGCGCATGGTGTTTGCGACCGACCCGCACGTTCCACACCTGTCCGCCTGGGTTGACTTGTTCAATCAACTGCGTGATTTTCACATCGTAGAACTGTGGATAGCCACCATACGGTTTCGTTTCCACATTGTTCCACCACATGTACTCTTGGCCTTTCGAGAACAGCCATGTGGATTTATCAGCCATGGAACAGGTCTGGCAGGCCAAGCAGCGATTGATGTTAAACACAAAGGCGAATTGCCACTTCGGATGCCGTTCTTCATACGGATACAGCATCTTCCGTCCTAATTGCCAATTATATACTTCTGGCATAAGTTCCTCCGTTTCTTTGAACCAAAGTTAGTCCAATCTCTCTAAAATTCCACATTTGATCTTGGTTGCTTGTGGGGGCCCAACAACGACACCCCTTCATCTCTGGTTACACCTTGATCTTAATGTGGTCGCCTTTGAGCCACTTGATCATAAACTCATTTTCCTGCCCAGGCGTAAACCCGGTCCGGACCGGCTCCCATGGACCCCTTCCGCCAATACCACCGTCCTCTGCTTTGGTAATCCGCATCAGACACTCTTTTGGAGTTGTGTTGACCGCGTGGTTGTCCACTTGATACCCGAATTTAAACTTCCAGCCCACAGCATGTTTCCCTGGCAGTGAGTCGGTTTGGTGCATCGGCATCAACCAGTCACGGGTAAAGGACTGCTGCGCTCCATACCGGAAGTTTGATTGATAACCCGTATCCATCGCAATTGCCCGTCCATCCGGTCGGGTTTCATGCCCCTTCACGGATTTCGCAGTTGCCACATACGGCGCATGCTTCGCCATGGTTACATGGTACGGAAACGCCGGGTTGTACTTCGACCGAATCATCAACCGAGCCACTTTGTAGTACGGATCGCTCGGCTTCCATCCTCGGTATGGCCGATCAACCGGGTTACCGTCAACGTATACATAGTCACCATCGTTGATCCCCCGGTCTTTTGCCGCTTGCGGGTTCATATGCAATTGATGCTCACCCACACCCGGTGTTCGTTTATCCATCCGATACGCGTCTCCGAAGTTCGACTCATACATCTGCACCCAGTCGTTCACTGACCATTGACTGTGTACACGATGCCGCGTCTTCGGCGTCACGCAGTAGAATTGATACCCCTTCTCCCACAGTGGGTTGGAGTACCGCTTGATTTCCTGCCACGGCAACGCAATGTTACGTACCGTCTTGTCATCATGGTGCTGAGCCGTGATGGGAATACCATAGTCATCCGGCCGCACATAGGGGTTCGTCGTCATAATCGCATTCGGCAAGTACGGCGTTGCTTCCGTTCCTTCTCTGTGCGAGATGAAGTTTTCCCCATATTCAATCGCTTCCGGTTCCGTCCGGTAGTTCTCATACCGACCAGTCCGGGTCCACTGAGGCTTACTCTCATTCGTCTCTTCCCAGAACGGCTGCCGTGGATAGGTGCGGCACAGCACCATCCAGCCCTTCTCGGACTTGAGCATGGTATCTGCGCTGTACCCATACGCCGTACAGCTCGCATCCAACAACCGTTGAACATATACGTCCACCCGGTTGTCGTAGACGAACTTGAAGTAATCACGGAACCGCCCATCGCCCGTCATATCGGTCAATTTGGCGGCCACGCCGGCTGTGGTATCCAGGTCGTTCCTGGTGTCATACAAGGGCCGAATGCCCCCTTTCCACACTTGGAACCACGGATTCGACACCGTCGCCGTATGCTCAGGATACGTGAACTCCATCCACGTATTCACACCCAAGGCCACGTCCGCATGGTTCACGTCCGAGGTCATCTCAATATCTTGGGTGACAATACATTCAATGTGGGGGTCCACGTTCTTGACCATGTCATAGTGGTGTTTGGCGTTATTGACCACGTTCACATTCGCCACCCACCGGAACTTACTTGGGGTCGGCATGTGCGTCTTTCCGGTAAACACCCGACGCCCATACTTCGGCGTGTTCACGATCAACGCCGTATCCCCATGGTTCCAGTAAGCCACTTCTTCACCATAGTAGTACCCACGCACGTGCACTTCTTTACCGTGCGCATTCGGATCTGTCGTAATCTTAAACGGATTTTCCGCCGTGTGCGTTCCCAGACCACCGCCAGACCACGGGGTGGCGTTCCAGATCCCCGCTTTATAGTTCCCTGCCCAGGTATGTTGTCCGGTCCCGAACTTCCCGACGTTCCCAGAAATAATCAACACCATCGCTGCGCCGCGCGCAATGATGGTTTGGTGAAAGTAGTGGTTCGTTCCTTCCCCGTTGTGAATGGTTGCCGGTTTAATAGCACCGGAATCTCTGGCCCAGCGGACGATCAGGTCCTTCGGGGACCGGTTGATCTGATGCACCGTATCCAAGTCGTAATCCTGCAAGTGGACTTGATACAACTGGAAGATCGGTGCCACGTCGACTTCCCTGCCATTCAGCAACTTCACCCTGTAGGTACCGGTCAATGCTGACTCAATGCCGCTGTTCCTGTAATGCCAACCCACTAACTCCCGGTGAATCGGCACGGCTTGGTTCTTATTGATATCCCACACCATGAAACCGCCAAGACGCGCGATTTTCGCCGGATTGAGCGTTTGCACTTTCCCCGAATAGGTCTTCGAGAAGTCCGGCAATGAATAGCCCTTAATCACGTCGCGCGGATCCAGATATTGCAGCGTATCCGTACGAACCAGAATCGGCATGTCCGTATAGGCTGCGCAGAAATCATGGTCATGCATGTTCTCGTCGAACATGATCTTGCAGGCACCTAAAAACAATGCCGCATCCGTCTCTGGTCGAACCGGAATCCAGTAGTCGGCTCGATACGCCGTTGGATTGTACTCTGGCGTGATCACGACCACCCGCGCTCCACGTTCAATGCTCTCGAGCTTCCAGTGCGCTTCCGGCATCTTATTCTCGACAAAGTTCTTACCCCAGCTCGTGTTCAACTTCGAGAACCGCATGTCGCTCATATCGATGTCAGAGGTTTGCACCCCGGACCAAAACGGATGCGCTGGGTTTTGGTCACCGTGCCAAGTGTAGTTCGACCAATACCGCCCGCCTTGGGCTTGGTTGGGCTTCACTTTCCGAATGTAGTGGTCGAGCAACGCGCCACAGCCACCGTTGAGCCGGGTAATTGCCATTTTCCCAATCACGCCCAAGATGGGCATACCTGCACGGAACTTCATAGTCCGCACGCCCGAGCCCTTGGTCATCTCGATCATTTCCGGTGGATAGCCTTGCTCACGCAGCCGACGGGCGCCGGATTCGCCGCTGTACCGTTCCGCAATAATCACCATGGCTTTGGCCAAGTACGTAAATGCCGTATCCCAGCTTACCCGCAACATGTCGTCCAGGTACCGCGAAGTGAATTTGTATTTGTTCATGACATCTGGAGTGAATTCCGGGCTTCCCGCATCCATCCAGGCTTTCCAGCCACGGCGCATCAAGGGGCCTTTCAACCGATAGGGCCCATACACCCGTCGATGCATCGTGTACCCCTTCAAACACATCCGCGGATTATGCGCAAACGTCCCGCGATTACCGTAGAGGTCTTCGTAGGTTTGGTGGTCATAGTTTTGCTCCACCCGCATCACCACCCCGTTACGCACAAAGGAACGCACGCGACAGGCGTGAGTGTCGTTCGGGGAGCAGACCCACGTGAACGATGAATCATAACGATACTGATCGTGGTACACCCGCTCCCAGGCACGATCTGGATACTCGCCCAGCGGATTACCAACTTCGACAACCGGTTGCAGTGCAGTCAATGCCAAGGCTTTGTCCGCCAATGCCACTGCCGCGACCGTCCCGGTGGTCACTTTTAAAAATTGACGTCTAGAAAGAAACATTGTGAATACCTCCTCGTGTAAAGGCCGATCCATGTCGGCCTAACGTGGAATGGATTAATTGAAAAACCCCTAATGGGGAAAAACTCTGCCCAACCACCCCCTTTCCTGACTGTTGCTTCATCATCGGTTCATTAATTATTGATTCATGGCACTTCATCTTCATCTATTTTTAAGCAATTTCCACGCCATCATGAACGATTTTTTTAATATTCATAACATATTGAAAATAAAAATAAATGTATTTTCTAAGCAATCAAGGAATATTCCGTGATGTTTCCAATTGGTAGCACATAATGACTTGTACGATCAAAAGAGACGACTCCACAAGCAACTTCTTGAATATTTTTCAATTTTCAATTTTATTTCAATAAAAACAATAGATTGACTTCATCTACGAGACATCGGGTTGAATTGCTTACTCCTAGAACGTTTAGATTTGGTAACATGCAAGACACAATGACTATTCTAAGCTCTCCATAACGCCGTCACGATATGACATGAAAAATATTTGAGCGGTACTCAGAGGATATTAGATAAATGTTTTTGGCTTTGGTGAGCCAAAAAGAAACGAAACCCTAGAAGTTGAGCTGCACATCGAAGCGTGACGACACATTGGCCATCCCCTGCAATTTCGTTACCCGTTGGTAACAAATTCCTGGCCGCCACGCACTCTACGGTTTCGGCACCAAGGGGATATGGTCCCAGAACTCACCACCATCTTGACTGCGAAAGAGGCCACGGCCATTTGTTCCCACGTAGAGCACGCGTGCATTGTGGGGGTCCATGGCGATCGCTCGAATATTGAGGTTGCCCAACCCGGCATTGGTGGCACGCCATGTTTGACCGCCATCCCGGCTTTGAAAGACTCCCCTGCTGGTTCCCATATAGATGTGATGCCCCTTTCCCAGGACCAACCCGAGACTGCTCACATAGAGTTCTCCGAGGTCGGTCGCCAGTCTCGTCCACACCTCACCTTTATTGAGAGTTTTGAACACGCCTTGAGTGGTCCCCGCATAAACCTCATCCGGATTAGCAGGGTTGATCAGCAATTCATTCACGCCCAAGGCCATAGAAGCCATTTTGGCATCGTCGGGGACAAGCCCGTTATTGGCCTTTGTCCAATGGTCTGCTCCATCAACACTGCGATAGACCCCACCGCTTGTCCCCGCGTAGAGAATATGGGGGCGAACCGGATCGACGGCCAACGCCACGATAAAACTGATCTCGTTCATGCCTTGCATGCGCTCCGTCCAGGACTGCCCGCCGTCCTTCGTTTGGAACACCCCAACGGTAGTCGCCGCGTACAGGATTTGTGAGTCAGTCGGATCGAAGACCAGTTGATTGACATTGGCAGAGATCGTCCCTTTCTGGATGCCGGCATTTCGCGGAAGCCAACGTCGACCCCCATCGGGACTTTTGTACACCCCATCGGCAAGCGTTCCGACAAACACATTAGCCGGAAGCTGCGGATCAATCGCCACATTCATCACCCGAACGCGGTTCAACCCCTCTGAAAAACGCTGCCACACATGCCCCCCGTCTCTGGTTTTATACACGGCTTCTTGCGTCGCCACATAGACAAGCTTCGGCTTGTTGGGATGCACCACGACTGAGACCACTCGATCGCTTCGCTGACTACATCCCACCAGCATGCTCACCAGCATCGAAAAGATGACGGCATGTCGAACGACGGTCGTCATGGGCTCAGAGGGTGGTTGCGTGAACGACGGTCGAATTCACGCGGGTTCGCATATCCGGTAAGTTCGACGTACCCGTTCCCTGCAATAGGCGCATTCCGGTAGTGGCCGCGCACGTCGACCGCACCTTCCCAATACGTCACCCGTGTACTGTGTTCGGTTCGCAGCTCCTGATCGGACAGGACTGGAGTCACCGTCACGTGAAGCGGAACCGACGGAATTTCCAGTGTCCATTTCGCAGGGTATTGCGCATGGCTTGACGGGCTGGTCCACTGATGCCACGTTCGAACCACGAAGTCCGTTCGTTGCAGATGCCGGCTCGTTCCATCCGGAAAGATCAACGTCCCGCTCGACATCGGATCATGAGACCCGTTTTGTCTACGCAAGAGATAGAGCATGAATTCGACATTCGAGTCCAATTGCACGCTAAACCAATCCCATCCGACTTGATCCTCGCCTAGTGCACCGGATCCGAATTCATGGTCCATCCAACTGTTCCCTGTGACCTCGAATGGTTCGCCGCGAACCCAGATGATGCCCTGAGTCGCTAAGCGGGTGAGTGAATAATAGTGTGACGCTTGGCCAGGATCGACGCCCTTTCGACTGATCCCTTCTTGTCCATGGATAACGGGCGGTTTATTCGGGGTGAGCGTGAAATCGACGCCGAATCCGGAATCCTTCGCCGTGAGATGCAACTGGTGATGATCCTCGGTCACGGATTCCAGGGTCCAGCGGTCGATCCAGACCTTCATCCGATCGGGGTCGGCTCCGGCTTTCCCAAAAGCCGCTCGACTCAATTTTTCGGAAAATCGAAAGGTGGCCCCCTCGACGTCGGTTAAGGCGAAGTGTGCGAAATACAGTTGCCGTAACGCCCAGCGGGATGGGTGCTTGTGGACACGCGGATCATCGACGGTCTTGCGGAAAAACGTGACTTCATAGCCGAATCGTCGCGCTGACCGGTCATAGACGTGGCCGGTGACGTACCACCACTCCAGACCATAGTGCTCATGCGAGCCATGATCACGGGGAAAGGTATAGGTATACCCAGGCTGTGCCGGGACCACGCTCACCGACGAGACATGGGCAGGTGCGGCCCCTATCGGCACGCTGAAAATCGTTGATAGCGCACAGAAAAGACTGATCACCCCGTCACGCCGTCCCGGCATTCCGCTTCACCCTCCCCCTAAATTCTACCCGTCACGACACGAACGTTCGTGCTGCGGGGTTTCCTGGTCGAGGCCGAGAACATCCGAACAGAGACTGCACAATCGGGTTTCCTGGAGAGAAAATTTGTCATTCAGCAACCAATCCATCAGAGCATCACAACGTTGACAAGGCTTTTGAGCGTCGTCTATCGTACCGCATGCCTGCATTAAATGACACTCCCCCTTCAAAGACATTTCCCATTCCGGAGATCATTCCGATCTTCCCGCTTTCCAATGTGGTGCTGTTTCCCGATACCTACTTGCCGCTTCATATTTTCGAGCCTCGCTATCGGGACATGGTCGCAGAGGCCAGTCAGGAGGGCGTCTGTATCGGCATGGTGTTATTCAAGCAAGGGTGGGAAAAGAAGTATGATGGCAATCCACCTGTCTTTCCTCTAGGGTGTGTAGGGCGCATTACACATCTACAGCCGCTCCAGGATGGTCGTTCAAACCTGATCCTGCAAGGCTTGCATCGGTATACGATTGAAAAAGAATTTTTTGATGCGCGGTATCGCAAAGCCAAAATCACGTTGGGGCCGAGTGAACCGTTTCAAGCGATTACCGAAGATTCCGTTCGCGCAACCCTGATGGCGTTAGCGATACGCTACCTCCAGTCACGAAAGGCCAACGAACTCTGTCAGCTGATGACCAAGGCCTCCATGACGGATCCCGTGCTTGTGAATAGTCTTTCCTCGTGCTTAGACTTGACACCGCTAGAAAAACAGTTCCTGCTCGAAGCCGAAAGCCTGCATCAACAAACCCGCCGCTTAATCGACCTCTTGACGTTTAAACTCGATAGCAAAACGCACTTATCAAGGTAAGGATGATAAATTCCGCCATCGTGATCGAAGCTGCACAGTTAGGGAAAACCTTTGGCTCGGTCACAGCCATCGAGAATCTGACGTTCACGGTTCGTGCCGGTGAAATCTTTGGAATCCTAGGCCCCAACGGCGCAGGGAAAAGCACGACCCTGCGTATTTTGATCACCGTGTTGCCCCCCTCTGCCGGAACGGCAACGGTGCTGGGGCATAACGTCGTGACCGAGGCCGATACCGTCAGAAGCCTGATCGGCTATGTGCCGCAGGAACGGGCCGTCGATCGATTTCTGACCGGTCGCGAACATCTCGAGCTGTTAGGCGGGCTCTACCATCTTTCCCCAAAGGACACAAAACCACGGATTGCCGAACTATTGAAACTCGTCGATCTCGAAGACCACGCGGACCGTGTAGCCAAAACCTATTCCGGGGGCATGAAGCGTAAACTGGATATTGCGTGCGGGTTGCTCCCCAATCCCAAAATTGTGTTTTTGGACGAACCGACCTTAGGGTTGGACGTCCAAAGTCGTCTTCGGATATGGGACTACATTCGGCAACTCCGTGAGAGAGGGATCACCATCGTCATGACGACCAATTATCTGGAAGAAGCCGACCAACTGTGCGATCGACTCGCGATCATCGATGGCGGGGCCATTCGGGTCATCGGGTCACCGATAGAATTGAAGACCGGATTAGGTGGCGATAGTTTGTCGTTGACGATCAAGGAAACCGGAGCGGAAAAACTCCCTCGTCTGAGCGAAGAGGTCACAGCCTTGCCCTTTGTGCGTGACGTGCGCATCAAAGCAAATAGCCTGAATATTCGCGTGGAATCTCCGGAAAAATCCCTCCCGGCCGTTCTTGAGATCGCGCACCGCCTTGATTGTCACCCTGATGGGATTGAGTATCATCGTCCCCGACTGGATGACGTGTTCATCGCCTATACCGGGCATGGGTTACAAGGGGGCGCTCCGGACGTCGCAGAGGAATAGCCAAGACTTACCGAAACACCATGACGATCCAACACTACAAACAAGAAGTACTTGCCTTGACGATGAGATGGGTTCGCCGACTCAGCCGAGAAAAATTCAGCATGCTGTTTACCCTGGTCCAACCCATGCTGTTTTGGCTGATCTTCTTCGGCAGCCTTTTTCAACACGCCGCTAATATCCAAATTCTCCAGGCCCCGAACTATATGAGTTTCCTGGCAGGCGGGGTGGTCGTCATGACGGTCCTCAATAATGGATTAGCCGGCGGCGTCGATCTCTTGTTTGATAAAGAAAACGGGTTTTTAGAACGCATGATGTCCACGCCCATTCACCGATCTTCCGTGATCCTCAGTCGCTACCTCTTTGTGATGGCCATTACCGGGATGCAAATTTTAGTCATTCTGAGTATCGCGTTCGTCTTTGGCGTGCGCCTCGAAACGGGTCTGCTGGGCATCGCCCTGATTCTGGCGATCGGGATGTTATTCGGCGTGGGTCTCACCGCCATTTCAATGGGCATCGCGTTTTCCGTCAAAAGCCATGGAGATTTCTTTTCCTTGCTGGGCTTTCTTTCCCTTCCCATGATTTTTCTCAGCTCAGCGCTCGTGCCCCTGTCAGCCATGCCAGGATGGATGCAAGCACTGGCACTGGTGAATCCGATGACCTGGGTCATCGATGCCGTCCGTCCGCTCATTATCACGGGATGGGACGCAGCCATCCCTCAAGTCGTCCTGGCCTTTGTCATACTGGTAATTTTTGATGCCGTGTGCTTATACGGAGGGGCCAAAGCCTTCCGTCGAGCAATTGGCTAGTCTTGCGTGAAACCCGGCACCTCATGGACCGTGATGAAGAAAACGCCGTCTTCCGCCCCTGAACAATCCGCGACGAAAATCGAAGCATTACTCCACCTGCTCTCCGATCAAGACCAGCACGTCGCCCGGCAAATTCACCAATACCTCATCGACGTGGGCCGCGAGGCCCTGCCCTTTCTCCGACAAGCCTTCCTGGATTCCGACGATCCTTCCCTGGCCCAACGCATCCACGCCATCATCGCAGATATTACCCAAGCAGACATTGAACGGCACTGGGACACGCTGGTGACGCCTTCGGAGCAGGAGCTTGACCTGGAAGCCGGGGCCTTTCTCATTGCCCAGGCAAGGGACCCCCAATTGGAGACGGCCCCCTATCGGCAGCGCCTAGACGACATGGCCGCCGAGCTCACCCCGCGCTCATCACACCCCCCTCTTCAAGTCGTGCGCAGCATGAACGAGTATCTGTTTCACACCCTGCGGTTTCGAGGGAACACCCAACAGTACTACGACCCCAACAATAGTTTTCTACATCGCGTCATCGACGAGCGTGTCGGAATCCCGATCAGTTTATCGGTTCTGTATGTACTCCTGGGGCAACGGCTCCACGTGCCGGTGTCCGGGGTCGGCCTGCCGGGACATTTTCTCGTCAGGCTGCAGACGGAACCCGTGTTCATCGATTGTTTTCACCACGGGGCACTGCTCACGGAAAAGGATTGTGCGCGATTGGTAGAGGAACATGGCGTCGCGTTTGAGCATCGCTATCTCGAACCCTGCTCTCATGCCCAAATCCTCGCTCGCATGCTTCGCAACCTCATCGCCATTTACGAAACCCGTCAAGAGGCCACGCACAGCCAGCGATTTCGTCGGCTTCTCACCACTCTTGAAAACAGAGAGAATCTCTCAAACTTGCACTAGCAGCTTCCTGAACAACTCCGTTGGCGTCATGGCCACCGACGCACCATCATCTCATCTCGACAACCAACAGGGACAAGCCAACCTCACCATGGCTTTGGTCCTGCTCATTCTTCTCGTCGGCGGGGTCTGGATTTGGAACCATTTGGACTTCGACACGCAAGACGTTATTATCGATGAAGTCGTCCCCGTCCTGTTGCTGGCGTTCGCGCTCATGCTCATCACGTGGGTGAACATTCGCAAGGTCAAGCGTGCGAAAAACAAAACGAAACGGCGAGCCATGCTCCTTCAAAAATTTTCCCGTGAAAAGGCCCCGCGAAAGCGGTTTGATTTGGCCAGCGAACTCATCGAACTCAACGAGTATCAACTGGAGGGGTTGGACAGTGTCGCCCAAGACATGGCAGAGGTCTTCCTGTCTACATTCAAACGATCCCTTGGTGACAAACAACACCGTAT
Source organism: Nitrospirales bacterium (assembly GCA_963422365.1). Classification (GTDB taxonomy): domain Bacteria; phylum Nitrospirota; class Nitrospiria; order Nitrospirales; family UBA8639; genus Bin75. The sequence continues at coordinate 1,026,862 of OY729426.1, read as the reverse complement.
GCGGGGCATGGCCGTCAGTTACCTAGGAGTCGTGCAACATCGAAAAAGCATCCCGCTGTTAATGAACGCGTTAGAAGACGATCACGCGTACGTTCGGGGATCTGCGGCGCTGGCTCTGGGCCGCATGCGCGCCACGGAAGCCAAAACCAAGTTGGAATATACGATGAAGGAAGACTGGGACCAGACCGTGCGGAGCCGCTCAAGAGAAGCGGTCGAACGAATGGGTTAACGGGGACGCAACGGGGAGTCAGGGCGCTCCGGTCACGCGGCCCATCGCAGCCTGATCCCTACTGGTGAACCGGTACCCTTTGCTGTAAAGCGCCTGCATGCTATCGGTCAGTATCGTGAACTCGACCGTCTCACGAACGTCGTCGAATTTTCCCTTCAGCTTTGCAAGAAGCTGAAGGGGAGGATCGCCGTGCAACAGCGCCACATTCAGGGATGCCAATATATCGCTGAGCTCTCTCGCATCATAGCGCCCATCATCATCCCAATCAGCCACCAACGCCAATTGATAAAACGTCAGGCTTAACGAGAGGATGGATTGGCTTTGTGCAAAGGCTTCACGCGCTTCATTGATTCCAAGGTATCGACTGGCACAGGCGTGGGAATCGGGCCCTTCGTCAGCAACGGAAAAAGAAAGACGCTGAACATCAGGGCGAACCGTGGGGGGCTTTCGTAATTGTTGATAAAACCACGAAGTACAAGACTCCGCAACCGCAAAATCAACTTTGTCCTTGGTAATCTGCCGGGCGATGTGGTGGAGGAATCCTTGGAACACGCCGTTGCCGATCTCGGCCCCGGCCCAACTCACCCCGCCCAGTAAAAGCGTCACCACCAAGCTACTCGTGAACCCGAGGGGTCGTTTCCGTTGTCCTAGGCGGTACATTCCAGCAGTATACCATCTGCCCTGATCCGTCGCTAGAGGAATGTCCCTTCTCTGAACCTATCGATGAGAGAGGCATGGGCCTGCTCGCCTCCAACGCGGCGTGGCCGTTCAAGCACGCAGAAGACACGTGAAAAATTCGGGGAACTCCTTTAAGCTGCGCATGCGCAGACTGCATCCTAACTCCCTCCTTTGTAAGGAAGGAGTAGCACAGATAGCCCTCATGTCCCTCGAACCCTACTTTGAAATCGATTCTGACCCGGACACCGCCAAACGGATTTGCAAAGAGCGGGACAAGGCCAGAGCACTCAAACGGACGCCCTGGTGGAAACAGCAACTGCACAAAGGCGTCTGCCACTACTGCGGCAACCCGTTTCAGCCGGACCGACTGTCAATGGACCACGTGGTGCCGCTGGCCCGCGGCGGGAAATCGACCAAGGGAAACATCGTACCGGCATGTCCCGAGTGCAATCGAGAGAAGAAGCTGGAAACGCCAGCGGAAACGGCGCTTCGCAAGCTTTCAGAAGTTTGAAAGACGTGAAGCGCCTTGCGTGCCTCTCCTGATTGGTAGCGGCCGCATCTCATGCGGCCTGGAAGAGGCATCACGTTCAGCATCGCAGGTCGGGTTAGCGAAAGCATAACCAGACAGAACGGAATATGCCAGCCCTCGTGGATGTGGGGCTGCGCTAATCCAACCTACATAGCTGTCATCCCCGCAGGGGTAAGCGGGGATCCATCTTTTCACCCTCGCCCTTCAGGCGTGTGGATTCCCGATTGTAAACGTCGGGAATGACACAGAGGAATGACGTCTATCCCCCCGCCTGGGCGCGGCGTACCCGGCGCCGAATCCGACGATTCGGCGAGGACTGTTTGAGCATTTGTAGGGTGGGATCTTATCGTGCCTTTTCTTGGCCGCATGAGAGGCGGCCCTACAGGTACACACTGCGGGTGGCCACGCCCGGGCGAAACTGGTTTGGGGGTCCCTTTTGCCGAAACAAAAAGGCCTTGTCGTGTGGGGGCAAAACCCTGTATACAATCATTTCCTTCTTGGCATTGAACATCCCTCTTACCGTCGCATGATCATGATCCACCGCCAGATATTCAACAACCCGCCCAGCGACGCCGCCACGTACGTCAGCGCAGCAGCCGTTAAGATTTTTCGAGCCCCTTCCATATCCTTCGGCGGAACATAGTGACCTTGCTTGAGGATCGGAAGCGCCCGGCGAAAGCTGGCATCCCATTCCACGGGCAAGGTCACGAGATGCACCAACGCCCCGATGGACATCACGGCAAGCCCCGCGAGCAGCACCAACAATCCGCCGGCCGGTGAACGGGTCAGCCCGGCGACGAGAGGAATCCCGATCATGACGAAGGACCCGACCTTTTCCGCCCTTTGCGCCAACCGAATGAGTTTGGTGCGTTCTTGCAGCGGACCGTACCCTGTTCGATCTTGAATGGCGTGTCCCACTTCATGCGCCGCGACCGTCACCGCGGTCAAAGATTTGCCGTGATAGTGATCCGGGAGCAACCGCACCGCTTTGGCTAATGGGTCATAGTGATCGCCGAGTTCCGTCGTCTCCACCTGCACGTGAGACATCTCGAAGCGATCGAGCAAATGCCTGGCCAGTTCACCACCTGTCCCTGAATAATCCTCACGATGACCGCGATATTTCTTGAAGACCCATTTGGTCCACAACTGCGGTCCAAGCAACACGGCCATGATCATGAGTAAAAGAAGAACGCCTCGTATCATCTCATGCTGATTATGAGGGAAGCGACAGGAAGGATCGTGTCCGTCAGAGCGAGCCCCACGGCTACGACGAACAGCTCAACACAAGCTGCTTTCCCCAATCCGGCGGCGGAGCAGCATACTCGTTCATCTCGGGTTGGTCATCGAACGGGTGGCACAGCAGTTCCCGCAAGCGGTCGATCTCGGAATAATCCCGGTGCCATGTCGCCCGTTGAATCGCGACCTGCACAAGATAATTTCTCAAAACGTATTTGGGATTGCAGGAATCCATGCGCGCGTTGCGTTCGGCATCCACACTGTGTTCGGCTTTGAGCCGCGCGCGATAACGATCCGCCCACCAGTCGAATCCTTCCCGATCAAGGAATTGATCTCGCAACGGCTCGTTCGCCGATGGTTCATCCTGATTGAAGGATCCGAGCGCTCGAAAGCAATTCGTATAGTCCACGTGGTTGCTGTGCAGGAGCCCGAGCAAACCGCGCCGGAGCTTGTCATCGCCTTCGTGGGCTTCTTTCAGTCCCAACTTGGCTTGCATCACGTCTGCATAGGTCTTGTGCAGGGTCGCTTCATAGATTTCAGGAGCCCCAAGCACGTCGGCTTCCTCGACCAAGGGGGAGAGGGCCTGCGCAATCGCACGAACGTTCCAAAAACCGATATCGGGCTGGTTCTCAAACGAATACCGGCCATGACGATCGGAATGATTGGGAATAAACCCCGGGTTAAAATCATCCATGAACCCATACGGCCCATAGTCGAGGGTCAGCCCGAGGATCGACATGTTGTCGGTATTCATGACCCCATGCGCCCAGCCCACGGCTTGCCATTGGGCAATGAGCCTGCCCGTTCGTTCGGCCACCTGACGCAAGAATCGCGCGTATATGTCTGGACCATCACCGAGATCCGGAAAATGCCGGGCAATCACATAATCAGCCAAGGTTTTCAGGTGATCGTGCTGACGGCGATAAAAAAACACTTCAAAGGTCCCGAACCTGACATGACTCGGGGCCATGCGCACGAGCATCGCGCCGGTCTCCACGCTTTCCCGAAGGACGGCCTCATCGCTGCCGATAAGACACAAGGATCGGGTCGTCGGGATGCCCAAGCCATGCATGGCCTCACCGCACAAGTACTCCCGGATCGTCGAACGAAGAACCGACCGGCCATCACCGTCCCGTGAAAAGCGCGTCAACCCCGCGCCCTTTAGATGCAGGTCCCATTTCTCACCCCGATGATTGCGCACTTCGCCCAACAGAATCGCTCGCCCATCCCCAAGCTGCGACACATAATGCCCAAACTGGTGGCCCGCATACAGCATGGCAATGGGCTCACTGCCCGGCAGGAGCAGTTTGCCGCCCATGGCCTCATGGAACTCCTGACGCTTGGCTTCATCCGGTTCCAGATCAATCAATGCCGCCGCCGAAGGATTGAAACTGACTACATGCGAAGTTTTAAACCCCGTGGGCATCACCCGTTCAAAGAAGACCTCGGGCAGGCGGGTATAGGTATTGTCAAAGTTCAACGTTTCGAGTGTGCGCATCAGGCTATTATCTTCCAGGCTGGCACCCGCCGCAACTCCGAGTGTGCTACCTTTAGCGTGACTCTCTCTTCCCGCCCACCCTGTTTGCTCATTGCTCTGGGCATACACATAAACCGCACAATATGGGAGAGTGGGCCGATGAAACCGTTTGGGTGTGCGATCTGTTCAATGGTGCTCGTGAGCAGGCTTGCTTTGCTCACGCTTCCGGTTCACGCGGCCAATCCCTTCACTTTTCCCTGTCTTCCCCGCGAACAATGCTGTTTTCGTCATTCAGCGGGAGGGACAAAACCTGCTGGGATCGACCCAAGACGTTCAGCGTCCCACGCACCCCTCGACGAAAACCGTCGCCATGATCAACGTGGATCACGTGGGGCTCGGCAACGGCGAGCTCACCGTTGAGGTTTCCCACATGTCGAAAGATGTGGCCAAGCATGCAGCCGAACAGGCTAGGCTCTCCGAAGCCGTCAACCTCTATGGTTTCTTTCCCGGGGGAGATCATGTGCCGTTTGCCAAAACCGGCGTTCCGACGGTGGCGGTGGTTACGGCTGGAACCCATCCTCACTTTCATCAGGCCTCTGACACTCCCGACACCATCCAACCCGATCGGCTCAAGACTGCCGACCACTTCGTACTCGCCCTGACCCAAGACCTCGCCAACGCCCCTTGATCCGTTATCTGCGGCGTTGGGCATGGCTGATCGCATTATGCTGTCATCCTAGGTCGTGTAGGGCGCCATCTCATGGCGCCTTTTCTGGACGCATAAGGCTTGTCCCTTTCCAAGAGCAGGGATGCGGTCCTCCATGTTACTTTCGGGTAATAGTTTTGTGGTTGTCATCCTGAACTTGCCCTGAGCTGAGCGAAGAGCCCAGGAAGGATCTGCGTTAAGAAGACTTGTTCGGTTGCGCTCGACGCCAGATGCTCGCCAACAGGGGCCCGGTCACATTGTGCCACATACTAAAGATCGCGCCGGGCACGGCAGCCATTGGGCCAAAATGGGCCACGGCCAAAGCCACGGCCAACCCGGAATTCTGCATGCCGACTTCGATAGCCACGGTGCGGCAATGGCGAAGCGGGACCTTCCGCAGTCGAGGCCCCCAATACCCAAGCGTCAAGCCCAACGCGTTATGCACAATCACCGCCAGCACAACCATCCCAACCATCGTGAGTTGACCATGATTCAATCCAACAATCACCCCGACGATCCACGCGATGACGAACATCGACACGAGCGGCGACATGCCTTCAAAAAACCAAGGGCTCGGTTGCCAAACGCGGCGAATGCCCATGCCCAACACCACCGGTAGCAGCACAATCTTCGTGACCGTCCATAAGAGCGGGAGCGGATCAACCGCCAACCACGTGGAGGCGAGAATCCAAATCCACAGGGGCGTCAAGAGCGGACTGAGCAACGTCGAGACCGTGGTCATGCCCACGGATAACGCCACATCGCCTCGCGCCAGGTAGGCCACTACATTCGACGCCGTGCCCCCGGGGCACGCCCCGACTAAAATGACACCAAGCGCCAACAATTTCGGCAGGCCCAAGAACGTCGCGATGCCCCATGCACCAAGCGGCATCACCACGTACTGCAAGGCCACGCCCAGCAGCAGCGGCCGGCCTCCATAACGAAGGTCAAGGACGTCCTGATGCGTCAGCGTCAAGCCCATACAGAGCATCACCGCGGCCAACGCTTCGGGAATCCAGATTTTCCCGGAGGCGGCGGGACCCGGCATGAACCAGCCCCATGCGGCTCCGAGCACAACCCACACGAGAAACCCGTCTTGCATCAGCGTCAGCCAAGACGGAATGCCGCTCGTCGGAACCTTGTTCGCTGAACGCGGATTGCCGATACGTTGTCGCCTGACGCCGAAATCATCCATCACCTGGACATTGTGGCAAATCTTCGAGTGCAAGGCCACTCGTTTTTACAAGGCCAGCATGGACGTGATCACCTTGGTGGTCATGGCTTCGTTTCGTTGTCAGGAATCAGTGGGCTATGCTAGACTAGGATTCGTGGGCGATTAGCTCAGTGGGAGAGCGCTTCCCTCACACGGAAGAGGCCACTGGTTCGATACCAGTATCGCCCACCACTTCTCCATTTTTTTACCTAACGACGTGGGGTCAGCTTGAAGTCTCCCCCTCTCCTTCCAGCACGGACGTCACGAAAGCCTTCAGATCATCCCCGTGCAGTGGCCCAATATGTGGGTCAGTGGATCTTTGTCCTGTGGCTGACGGGCACACTCACGGCTTGTGGGACCGCGCCACCGCCTCCCGGTCCCACACTTCCCCCTTCGGAAAGCGACCTTGAGCTTTTAGGAGCGACACGCCTCTGCGATACGAAGGATAAAATTGTCAAACGCTGGCAAGGCATACACTATCAATTGGTTCCCTGGGGCTCGGGGGAACAACTGCAACGATTGGCGCAGAGCGGCCAACCCGACCACGATCGTTTTTACTTTTTCAATGATGAGCAGATATTAGTGGGAGCCGTGTTTCGATACAATCAGGGGCGCTCCTTAGAGCGGTATCCCATCCTCCGGCGCACCTTAGCTGCGCTCGTGCCGTCCTCCACGTTTTATATAGATCCCACGCAACTCCTGTCTCGGGCTGGTGCGCAATCCGGCGTGCTGTATCGAACAGGGGATCACACCAGTACGACTCAATATCTGGTGCTGGAGAGTCAGGATGAGCCGACGTTACTCGTGGCCTCGCTTGCTATTGATCCCTACGAGCAGTTGTTGTCGAGTTATCATGAAACGTTTCTGCCGGGACTCAACCGAAGCCGCCCCACGACACCGGCAGCGTCCGCGCCCTCACTCGACGTAAACCCAAGCAATGATTTCTTGGGACTGCAACAATTCGCACGAGGGGAGGCCGCGTTATTCGAGTCTTGCGGAATCGCACAGCCTGCGATCGCCGTCGAAGCGTATCGGCGATCCATTCAACTTGGTCTCAAGAACGAGGCATATTTAGCCGAAGCCCACCATCGACTGGGCTTGGCGCTCCGAGATCAAGGCCAATTGGCCGAAGCGCAACGTGAGTTGGAGCAGGCCCTATCGCTCCGCCCGACTGTTCCAGCGATCATCAACAATCTCGGCAGGGTCTTGGCCGAACAACAACAGCCACGCCGCGCACTTGAACTCTTTGAGCAGGCGATCGCCCTACGCCCAAACTTTGCCGAAGCCCGTTTCAATTTGGGAAAAAGTTTGGAACGGATCGACACCCGACGGGCAATTGAAGAATACGAGACCTATATTGCCCTCGTCGAGGGGATCACCAAAGAAGCCAAACGAATCGGGTTCGTTAAAGAACGCGTGAGACGGTTAAAGAATCAATAAACTCCATGAAATTTTATGCCGTCCGCACGGGGCGCCAACATGGGGTCTATACAACCTGGCCTGCTTGTGAAGCCCAGGTCAAAGGCTTTCCCGGAGCCATCTACAAAGCCTTTTCAACGAAAGAACAGGCCCAAGCGTTTGTGGGAGAACCCCTTCACACTTTGACCTTCCTTCCCTCGGACGACGCCCTTCCAACAACCGGTCTCATACACATTTGGGTCGATGGGTCATGTCTGCGAAGCAGTAATGGACGCCTGCACTTCGGCTGGGCCTACGTCATCCTCGACGGCGAACGGGAACTCCATCGGGCGAGCGGGCATGACGTGCCCGCCGAAGCGTGCCGGCATCGAAACGTGGCAGGAGAAATTCAGGCGGTCTTGCGGGCGCTGGCGTGGTGTCAGGCACATGGCATTGCAGCGGTCACGGTCTATTTCGACTACCAGGGGTTAGCCAGTTGGGTGGAAGGCGCGTGGAAGACCACGACGCCCTTTACCCGAGCGTACGTGGAGCAGGTCCAGGCCTTGGGCATGACCCTTACGTGGCACAAAGTGCGAGCCCACTCTGGCGAAAAGTATAATGAGCTGGTGGATCAACTGGCCAGAGAGGCCGCCCGTTCCGCACAAGGAAAAGCGGAATGAAAGAAAAGAGCGGCGCCAAGGCTGTCATTCTGAGCCGAAGGCGAAAGAATCTCGGTTTTTAACAACATGAAGACCTTGCCTCCCCTTACAAAGAGAAGGAAAAGACAAAAATGACAGAAGGACTGTGCATAATGGTCACACCCTACAAGAAACCGGCGTGGGTTTGGTGTGGTGAGCCTACGTCAAGATGGTCAGGAATGGTTTGGCGAAGATCCTGACAGGCATGTTTCCGATCTTTGTTCTCTGACGCACCAGCCAGGCATTGGCTGTCACTTCGATGCCCCCTGCATGGGAAACCTACCGTCATCATGTGTTCTTGTGTCCGGGTCTTGGGGTACGCCGACAGCCAACGGCCCTTCCGGGATGGCACAAAGAAGCGACCTCTGGCTCCTCCGTTCTTGTCATAGTTCACCGTTTGCGGTTGCCACCCCAGAGCGTTGGCGGCCGGTGGTGCGGGAACTGTTTGGGCCTGTCCGTGGCCACGCTGGCGTCCAGTCCATTGAGGCCGGTTACATTGGACATCGGCGATGAGATAATGTCGACGAGCCGTACGCCCTTGATTCCGATCTGGACGCTGGCAATGCGTCCGAAGTGCACGTCGCCGTTGAGCACGACGACATCGTGGGAAACCGAGCCCAGCGCTTTCAGCAACTGGGCATACTGGGTTGGTAACTGCGGAGGTTCCGCTCGACATTGTTCTCGATCACGATCAACGGCTGCGAGATGACAAGTACGCCCGGGCAGGCACGATGACCTGACCAATCGAGTAGTTTTTTGAACGCTTCCTTTGGGAGGAATTCGTGCTCGGAACGGTGGGAACGCAAGTCGGCTAGGCACACACAGGTCGTACCCGAGGGTAAAGGCTTCCACCACAGGTGAGCGGTGGATGTGCTTGACACTATCGTACGCCGCTTTTGTCCAGGTTTGGCGAACGTGCGGGAATTTGAGAGCAAGCAGGGTCGGGATGAGGGAGTCGAGAAAGGGGTAGTCATTCCAATTCGTGATCGTCTGGCAACATCCACGTGCCGCCTCTGCTCAGCATGCTGCCGAGTGCCTGCCAGTGGAGGGCATAGTCGTCAGCAATGCGCTGGCGGATTTCTTTTTCGATCAGCGACAGCGAATCGAAGCCGATATCCTATCCAGGTAGACCTGATCCCCTGCCAGCACGGTGATGTCCGGGCGAACGGATTGGCTTCTGCGCTCGTCAAGCACCTTGTAGGACGCCGCGGCATGGCCACCGTCCCGATGATTGTAGAAGCAACTCCCGAGCCCGATTGTGAAGGTGTCCCGGTCTTTCTCGGGCACGCGCGACGGAAGCGTGTGAACCATGCCGGAGCGAAGCCGTTGCCAATGACGCGTGATTCCGGCCTAGGGATTCGCCTCGATGCGGCGCTCGAACTCAAGGCGATAGTCACTCCCGGCTTTGAGGGCTCGAAACGTTACGACAGTGAAGAAGCGCTGCGTCATCCCCGTAAAAGGCTGCTGCCAGTCCTGCTTGCTGATGCCTCGCGTTCTGACTCTCGCGGGTTTCCCGGAAGAGTCGGACTCGCGCGCGTTCGGGCATGTTCAAGGTGGAAAACAGCGTACCGACCTATACCTCCACGGACCGCTGACTGACGCAATGGATGACGAGCGACCACTGAGCGGCTGATGTGGGATAAGGTCTGGCGATGTCCAGCCTATTGGGGAATCAGCGAGATGACGGCAGGGGTTGCCAGCCAGTTCCGTTGCGGCGCTTCCGTGGAATTTGCAGTCGTGCGGTGGACCCGGAGCACCTCGCGCATTCTAAAGCTTGCCTTCGCCTTTGAGATACTTGCGAAATCGGTCCATGAGTTCTTCACCGAGCACGCCGACTTCCGGTTTTTCTTTTGTCATGAATTCCCGAATTTCTTCCAATCGTTGCTCAGCTTGGCTATTTCCTTTCAAACGCTTGACTTTCGCCAACGCATCATCAAAGGCGTCAAAGGTCAATTCTTGATACCCGAAACTTCTGATCCGCTTGACGGCTTTCATCATGGCTTCATTCCGAAATGTGGTCAGGTGTCCGGAGTCGATTTCCTGTAACCCGAGTTTTCTGGCCCGCCGCTCCGCCGCCTTGCGAATCCCACTGCGCACAAAATCGGGGGACGTGAGCAACCGTTTCCAGGCTTCGTCCGTCCAGGCCACTTTTTCCTGCGGTGCTTCCCATACCTTGACCAGCGTCTGCTCATCAATCGTGGTCACCCCGGATTCCCGCGCCAAGTCTTCCGCATCCCGCTTCAGCATCTCCGTGACAAAGTCCAAGGCAATGGGTGGAGAATGTTTGACTTTTTCCTGAAGCATGGCCGTTGCCCCTTCGGTCCATTCCAGGGGCGTGAATCCGTTGGCCTGTTCCCCCAGGGCTTCGGCTTTTTCAAACAGTTCCACATTGACTTCCAAATGCCCCCGTTCCCGAGCCATCTCTTCCGTAATTTGTTTGATCATCGCGTGCATAAATGCCGGCACGCCGTCCAACCGTTTGCGCGCTTCGGCCGTCCACGGCACCTGCCCTTGCTCCACCTGACTCGCCGCTTCGGCCATCCCAGCTTCTCCGCCCATGCTCCCCATCATTTGATGCCTGAATTGGTCCAGCAATTCCCCCGTAATCTCGCCTTTTCCCAATTCGCGCGCTTTCTTTTCCGCTAAGCGTTTGACCATACCCCGTAAAAAGACCGGCGCCCGTTCAAGCCGAGTGAGGGCCTCGGCGGTCCAGACCGGCGCAGGCAGTGTGGTCTTAGGATCAGCATCACTCATACGTTCTGCTCCGGCCTTTTTTCATTCAGCAGTTCTCTGATTTCTTTTCCTGCTTTAAAGAACGGCATCCGTTTTTTAGGTACAGACACGGTTTCTCCTGTTTTCGGATTACGTCCGTCTTTAGTGCGTCGGATGCGCAACCGGAAACTTCCAAACCCGCGAACCTCTGTTTTTTCGCCCCGCTTCAAGGCGTCACGGATGGAATCGAAAATGCCATTCACCACCTTTTCTGCTTCACGGCGGCTGAGGGTCTTGGCTTTCTCCGCCACTTTCTCAATCAGGTGTGCTTTGGTCATTCGCCTTCTTCTTGATCTGGCTCAACGCCCCTTGCACTCACTCCGCTTGTTCCGTTTCCTTAAAACGCCATGACATACATGAGGGTCATCCCTGTTTGAAGAGGCAACACGGACGTGTCCCCGAACAGGGACCCGACCAACCAATCCCGGAATGAAAATTTAGGGGGAGTCTCGACGACCGGCGGAGTATCTTTCAACCCACTGATATCCGCCGCCAATCTGACAGCATCTTGCAGATCGCCCAGATCATCCACGAGGAGCACATCCTTGGCTTGTTGCCCAGTCAACACCCGCCCGTCCGCCAACACTTCGACATCAGCGACATCCAGCGAGCGGCCTTCGGCCACGGCTTCGATAAACTGACGATGTGCATCGTCCATCACCGATTGCAACAGGGTCCGATCCTCTTCGCCCATCATGCGAAACGGCGACCCTATGTCTTTATACCGTCCGCTTTTTATCACGAAATTCTTCACGCCGATTTTGTCCATGAGCTCTTCAAAATTGGCTAATTGCATAATCACCCCGATGCTGCCCGTGAGGGTGCCGGGGTTGGCCAGGATTCGATCGGAGGCCACTGCAATATAATATCCGCCAGAGGCCGCCACCGTCCCCATGGAGGCCACCACCGTTTTCTGCTTTTCTTCCCGCACTCGTTTGACCGCATTATAAATCTCTTGAGAGGGCACCACCCCGCCGCCCGGAGAATCGATCCGAAGGACAAGAGCCTTGACGAGTGGATCTTGGGCATACGATTCCAACTCCTCCACGGTTGATCGGGCGTCCAGAATGGGACCTTCAATCCTGACAAGCGCGATGCGCTCTTTGCCGACCATGGCGAATTCCGGCAACAGCGCGTTCCCTCCCACGGTCAACACCATGGCACCCAGCAATATCCAGACGATCCATCGCCACCTGAAAGCCCTTTTTTCTGAAGATGTGTCGTCTGCCATACACGCCTGCACAACAAAAATCGTCTACGCGCTGTCCGTTTCTGACGAGGCCGAAACGTCCGGCTCTTGGTCGACTTGGCCAAGACTCGGATCGACTTCGCCAGGGGCATCAGAAACCGCTTCGAGTGGCTGGCTTTCCGATTCCTGCGCATAGTCTTTCACGCTCAACGCAATTTTTCGTTCTTCACAATCCACTCTGACAATTTTCGCGGTCACGTTCCGGCCTATCACAAAACTCTCTTGCAGCTTATTCGCCCCATCAGGACGGACTTCGCTGACGTGGATCAACCCCTCCACGTCCCCGTCCAGTTCGACAAATACCCCGAAATCCGCGATCTTGGAAACCGTCCCGGTCGTCACGCTGCCCACGCGATACCGCGAAGGGATGTCCGATGCCCACGGATCCGCCGTGAGCTGTTTGTAGCCCAGCGACAACCGCTCTTTTTCTTTGTCGATGCGCAAAATGGTCGCGGCCACCCGTTGGCCCTTCTTGAACAATTCCGAGGGGTGTTTGATGTGTTTGGTCCACGACATATCCGAAATATGAATCAGCCCGTCAATCCCTTCGTCCAACCCCACGAAGGCTCCAAAGTCCGTGACACTTTTGACTTTGCCTTCGATTTGCGTCCCCATCGGGTAGCGGGCCTGAATGACATCCCACGGATTGGGCGCGGTCTGCTTCATGCCGAGCGAAATCTTGCGGCCTTGCTGGTCCACATGCAGCACTTGCGCGTCGACGGCATCGTTCACCGCGACCACTCGGGACGGATGGCGCACTTCATGCGTCCAGGACATTTCCGATACATGCACGAGCCCTTCAATACCCGGCTCCAATTCCACAAACGCTCCGTAATCGGTCAGGCTGACCACCTTGCCATTCACTCGCGACCCTTCGGGGTATTTGGAGGCGATATTCATCCAGGGATCAGCCGTCTTCTGTTTGAGCCCTAAGGAAATTCTTCCTGTCTCGCGATCGTATTTGAGCACCAGCACTTCCACCCGATCCCCCACGGCAAATATATCGGACGGATGGCCGACGCGCCCCCAGGAAATGTCGGTGATATGCAGCAGGCCATCAATGCCGCCTAAATCCAAAAACGCGCCGTAGTCGGTGATGTTTTTCACGATTCCTGTGAGCAATTGCCCTTCGGCGAGGGTCGACAACGTGCTTTGCCGCCGCCTGTCTCGCGTTTCTTCTAATAGGGCCCGACGGGAAATCACGACATTGCCGCGCCGATGATTGATTTTAATAATTTTAAACGGGAAGGTTTTTCCAACCAGCGCGTCCAAATCGCGGATGGGCGTCAGATCGATTTGCGAACCGGGCAAAAAGGCCTTGACCCCGATATCGACCATCATCCCGCCTTTAATGCGTGAGACCACTTTTCCGTGGACTTCTTTTTCCTCCTGATGCGAGACCTCAAGCTCATCCCACACTTTCATCTTGTCAGCTTTTTCCTTGGAGAGGAGCAAGTTCCCTTCTGAATCTTCACGTTGCTCGATATACACCTGAATGGGGTCGCCGACCGCCAACGTGCTCAGTTCGTCCGGAAGAAACTGATTCGTCGAGATGATGCCTTCGGATTTATATCCAATGTCCACGATCACTCGGTCTTTTTGAATGACCACGACCCGACCTTCCGTAATCGTGCCTTCTTCGAAATTTTTAAAGGTTTCTTCATACAGGGCCTCCAAATCCTCGCGGTCTATTTCTTCGATGACGTTTGCCACAGTGTTCATTCGCAATTCCTAACTTCCGATCGCTTTCCAGCAACCATTGTGCGAAAGATCAAACCCGCCGCGATGTGGAGGCTCGATCTCTCAGGTTCATGTTGTCGGTCCTGCCGAATCATCCACGCCGCGCAATTCAGCAATCCGAGCCATTACCGTCTGACTGATATGTTGGTATAACGCTTTCCCTTGGTATTGTCGACATTCGTCACGAAAATCAATGGACTCACCAAACAACACTTCCACCGGATGCCGCCTCAGCCATGACGCTCCGGTCGGGAGGACCTGATACGTCCCTCTGAGATACACTGGCACCACGGGACATTGGGCTTCCTCCACAATCCGCCCGATTCCCGGTTTCCCCTTCTGCAGCGCACCGTCAGGCGTTCGCGTCCCTTCCGGAAAAATGACCACGGCCTTGCCCGCCTTGAGCAACTCCACGACCGATTGGAACGCTTTTCGATCCCATCGCTCAGGCTTTAACGGAATCCACCCCAGCGCGCGAAGGATTCGACCCACCAGGGGAGAGGGAAACAACGTGGCCCGCCCGAGATAAAAGAGGCGGAGCCTGACCGCGCATCCCAATAACGGAATATCCGCATAGCTCGCGTGATTCGCCGCTAATAACACACCACCCGCTGCCGGAACGTGTTCAACGCCTCGTGTGCGATAGGACAGGAACAGGCGGCTGACAACGCGACAGAGGATCCATAGGATGCCATACACCAAGGCACTCACGAGTGACCTGGAATCCACTCCATCATGTTTCCCACCACCTGGTCAACCGTCAAAGACGAGGAATCAATCACCACCGCATCAGCCGCCGGCTTCAACGGCGCGGTTTCCCGCGATCGATCGTTGGTATCTCGTGCCTGAATTCCCTGCCGAATGTCACGTTGGGTTTCGGGATGACCGGCCCGCACCGTCTCTTGATACCGGCGAGTCGTCCGCGTCTCAAGATCCGCCTCAAGAAAAAATTTCACGTCCGCTTCAGGAAACACGTGGGTTCCCATATCACGGCCTTCTGCCACAATCCCGCCCTCACGGCGATACCGCACTTGAATCGGTAACAGCCGTTTGCGAACGCGCGGAAGCGCCGCGACGGTTGACGCCAACCGACTGATTTCAGGAGCACGCAATTGCGCGGTGATGTCTTCGTTGTCAATAAAAATTCGGGTTCTCCCTTCTTCGAGAGACACGCGAAAATCCATTGAGGCTAACAGCGCCTCCATGGCCACCGCATCGGAACCATCAGTCCCCGTTCGTTGGACCACCCATGCGACCGCTCGGTAGAGGGCACCCGTATCAAGATAGGCATAGCCCAAACGCGACGCTAACGCCCGCGCCGTCGTGCTTTTCCCTGCCCCTGCAGGGCCGTCAATCGTGATGAGTAAGCCTTGCCTGTTGGCAAACATCTTTACAGTTCTGTGAAAAGGACATTATTATAGAATTTAGTGTGAAATTGTCAATAATTCCAACAAGTTGTCATGGAAATTCGGGAAGGAGGTCGCGATGCAGTCGGTATCGAGGATGGTTGTCGGCACATCGCCGGTTAAGGCGGCAATCGCCAATGCCATGGCCACACGATGGTCACCATAGCTCATACAAGTTCCGCCTTTGACGTCGGCGCCCCCGTGCAGAATAAATCCGTCAGGGGTTTCCTGAATGGGCATGTTGAGCTTGGTCAATTCCGTTGCCACCGCATGAATCCGGTCAGTTTCCTTGACGCGTAGCTCTTCAGCCCCCGTCACGACCGTTGGGCCTTCGGCTAATGCCGCGGCCACGCAAAAAATGGGAAATTCGTCAATCATGTTCGGAACTTGTTCTGCCCCGATGGTGATGCCGCGAAGCGGGGCTGCGCGGACCACCAAGTCGCCCATCGGCTCCCCTGCTTGTTCTCGCCGATTGACAATCAGGATATCGGCCCCCATGTCGACAAGAATGTCTAATATCCCGGTTCTGGCCGGATTGAGTCCGATATTCACGATCCGCACCTCAGACTCTGGAATCAGGGTAGCTCCCACGATAAAAAAGGCTGCGGCCGACAAGTCGCCTGGCACGACCAAATCCTTGGCCGCGTAGGTGGGACGGCCCGGCAGGACGATGTCATCCCCCTCGGTTGCAAACGGAATCCCGAGATACCGGAACATCCGCTCGGTATGATCCCGAGAGTGCGCGGGCTCGGAAAACCGCGTCTCCCCTTCGGCAAAGAGTCCCGCAAAGAGTACCGCCGATTTGATCTGGGCACTCGACACCGGCGATTGATATTCGATCCCCTTTAAGGCACCGCCCTGAATGGCCAACGGCGCCAATTCACCCCCTCTTCTGCCCTGAATCGCGGCGCCCATCATGCGCAAGGGGGTGACGATTCGCCCCATGGGGCGGCGGCGAAGCGAGTCGTCACCCGTCAGGATCGAACAAAACGGTTGACCGGCAAGTACCCCAGCCAACAGACGAAGGCCTGTGCCCGAATTGCCGCAATCCAACGGTTGAACGGGCTCGGTCAATCCCCATAACCCCTTGCCCGAGACCAGGACCTTGTCTGTTTCGACCTCGATGGCAATGCCTAACGCTTGCAGCGCACGGAGGATATTGCGGCAATCTTCTCCTCGACAATACCCCGTAATCGTGGATGCGCCTTCGGCCAGGGCGCTGACCAACAAGGCCCGATGGGTGACGGATTTGTCACCGGGAATCTGAATCGTCCCACGCAAGGGTCCTTGCGGTGTGATCGTGAGTGAACTCATTTCAAGCGCTGCCGCGCTTCCCTCGCCTTGGCGATTTCGCGCTCCAAGCCCGGTCCGTCCTTCGCTTCGATCAATGCCTTGAAACATTGCAATTGTTCTTCCATGGCTTCAATCATGACCAGAAGATTGTCATGATTCCCAAGAAAAATATCGCGCCACATTTCCGGGGAGCTTGCCGCAATCCGGGTGGTATCCCGCAAACCGCCGCCGGAATACTCCAGCAACTCTTCATTGCCCCGTTGTTGAAGATTCATCAAGGCATTCATGAGTGCGAAGGCAGCGACATGCGGAAGGTGACTGACCGCTCCTAATATCCAATCGTGCACAAAAGGATCGATCGACCGGACCACGGCGCCCATGGCTTCCCAGACTTGCTGAACCATGAGAACGGCTTGGGGATCGGTGTTCGCCGTCGGCGTGATCATGCACAGGGTGCCGGTGAACAAATCGACGGAGCTCTCCCCGACCCCCGATGTTTCCTTGCCCGCGATGGGATGCGCGCCCACAAAATGCACACCGGCCGGGACCAAGGCTTCTACCTGTTCCACTAAGGAGCCCTTGATGCTCCCCACGTCGCTCACGATCGTTCCGGGGTCCAAGAGACTGCCCCACTCCTTGAGATGCGTGGCGTAACTTTCCACGGGCGTGGCGAGGATGACTAACTCCGTGCCCGGCATCGCGGCTTTGGGATCGCGTTCATACGCATCAATGGCCCCCCGTTGCACGGCCAAGTCCAGATTGCTCAGACTCCGGCCCACGCCGACCACGAGATCGGCCAGATCTTGACGCTTCAAGATCATCCCCAGGGAGCCCCCGATCAATCCGACCCCAACAATCGCGACTTGTCTGAAATGTACGGTCATACTCTGACGGAGAAAACAGGGCGGCGCGTTACTCGAAGATCGAGAACCACCACTGGCAGGTTACAATTCTCTTCCCACGGCTTGCACAAGAATTTTCAGATCGTTCATCAATTCCTTGAACCGGTGAGGCTTGATCGATTCCTCCCCGTCGCAGAGGGCGCATTCAGGATTCGAATGGACCTCGATCAGAAGCCCGTCAGCCCCTGCCGCAAGGGCCGCTTTGGCCATGGGCGCCACCAGTTTCCATTTACCCGTGGCATGACTGGGATCCACAATCACCGGCAAATGAGACAGTTCTTTCAACGTCGGAACCGCCGCCAGATCCAACGTATTGCGGTATTGCGTTTCAAAGGTACGAATGCCGCGTTCGCACAGCATCACGTTTCGATTGCCGCGAGACACGATGTATTCGGCCGACAATAAAAATTCCTTGATCGTAGCCGAAAGCCCTCGTTTCAAGAGAACCGGCTTATCATAGGCCCCGACTTCTTTGAGTAATTCGAAGTTCTGCATGTTCCGCGCCCCGATCTGAATCACGTCGGCTTTTTCCAGAAACACGTCCGTGTCACGGGGATCCAAAATTTCACTGACCACGGGCATGCCCGTCTGCTGTTTCGCTTCAACCAAAAAATCGAGTCCTTCCCGACCCAGGCCTTGAAACGAATAGGGAGAGGTTCGCGGTTTGTACGCGCCACCTCGAAGGATCTCGCCACCGGCGGCTTTGACTTCATGTGCAATCCCGACCGTCACTTCCAATTTCTCGACAGCACAGGGTCCAGCCATCACGACGACTCGTTTGCCGCCCACCGTCACCCGATCCACCGCGATCACCGAATCCTGTGCTTGAAATTCACGGCCCACCAGCTTCCACGGCGTCAAAATGGGCGTCACGCTCTCCACGCCGGGGAAGACACTGAGCGGTTGGTGTTCCAACAGGCGTTCGTCGCCGATCACCCCGATGATGGTGCGCTCCTCGCCACGGGACATTTGCGATTTCAGACCTAATTCCCGGAGTCGATCCGTGACATGATCGATGTCTTCTTCCGTAGCATGCGGCTTGAATACGATAATCATCAGGAATCCTTATCCTCGACGGGAGGCATGGCCTCCAGCACATTCCTCAAGGCCTTGAGGAATCGACGGTTCTCCTCCGGTCGCCCGATTGTCACGCGAAGCGTCGACCCGCAGATATGCCGAACGATGATTCCTGCACGAAGAAGCCGGTCAAACACTTCGCGGCCGTCACGATGCGTATCAAAATAGAGAAAGTTCGCCTGACTGGGAAGGGGCGCCAACCCCAATGCCCGCAGCCCGTTGTCCACCGACGCCATTTCCGCTTCATTGTTCGCTCGACTGGCGGCGACGTGTTTTTCGTCACCTAACGCTGCACAAGCCGCGAATTGTGCCAGGGTATTGGCGTTGAAGGGGTTTCGCACACGATGGAGATACTCGACGATTTCCGGCGTCGTGATCCCATATCCGATGCGCAAACCCGCTAACCCGTAAATTTTGGAAAACGTCCGTAACACCACCACCGGCCGGTTTTGTCGAACATAGTCGACGGTGTCGGGACAGTCCGGGTCCCTGACGTATTCGTAGTAGGCTTCGTCAAACACCACAATCACGTGATCCGGGACGGCTGCCATGAACTCCCTGACTTCCTCGTGGGTCACCATGGTGCCCGTGGGATTGTTGGGATTGCAGACAAACAACAACCGCGTTCGACTGTTGACGGCCTGCGCCATTGACGCGAGATCGTGACGCCAGTCTTTCAAGGGGACTTCCACGCAGACCCCATGCCCCCCAGTCACGGCGAGCTGATACATGACGAAGGTCTGATCCGCCATCACGGCTTCTTCCCCCGGGGTCACGAACGCCTTGACCAACAGGCTGATGATCTCATCGGACCCGTTGCCCACGACGATTTGATTGCCGGACACTTTCCATTGGTCGGCCAACGCGCGGGTGAGATCATGCGCGCCGCCATCCGGATAGAGATGCACGGTCTTTTTTCCTTCATCCAACGCCGCCAAGGCCTGAGGCGAGGGGCCAAGCGGATTTTCATTGGACGCGAGCTTCACGGCTCCACGAATACCCAATTCCCGCTCCAACTCATCGAGGGGTTTCCCAGGGGAGTAGGGAACGAGTTTGGCTATATTGGGGTGAACTCGGATAGACATTTGCCACTCATGCATTCGTTCTCGTCGCACATCGTTCGTTTTCTTTACACGAGACGCGCGGCATCCCACCTTGTGTCAGGAATGGATGGGATACGAACCGAGAATTTTCAAGAACAAACACCGCCCCTTGAGTTCCTCAAGAGTTCGGCGGACCCGGTCTTCACGTATATGGCCCTCGATATCGACAAAAAAGATATATTCCCAAGCTTTACGACGCGAGGGCCTCGACTCGATTTTGGTCATATTGATGCCATTGGAGGCAAAGGGCCGCAGCAAATCATAGAGTGCGCCGGCCTTATCCTTCACCGACAGCATGACCGATGTCTTATCTTTTCCTGTGGGATCGGAACAATGCTTGCACAACACTAAAAATCTCGTGAAGTTGTTAAGATTATCCTCAATTCTCGATTTCAAGATGTGCAGGCCATACATGTGAGCCGCCAGTTCAGAGGCAATGGCTGCCGCATGAGGTTCTTCTTGACACCGTTCGGCCGCGCGCGAGGTACTCGGAGCTTCCGCTACCCGCACCGTGGGCATGTTGGTTTCCAACCAATTCCGACACTGCGCCAGGGCATGAGAATGTGAATAAATCGTCTCGATGTCCTCGACTCGCTCACTCTTCGACATGAGATGATGGGAAACCTCCTGCATGACTTCCCCATAGATCATCAGACTGGAGTCGATAAACATATCGAGGGTGTAATTCACCACGCCTTCGGTCGAGTTTTCGATCGGCACGACCCCATAGAGCGCGCGCCCGCGTTCGACTGCATCAAACACCTCTTTAATCCCGCTGACCGACGTATATTGGGCAGACTCACCAAATTTTCCCAGGGCCGCCAAATGCGTAAACGTGGCAGGGGGGCCCAAGTACGCCACGGTCTGCAAGCCCTCTAACGACAAGGAGGCGGACATGATTTCCCGATACACCGGGCGAATCGCCTCATTGGGAAAGGGACCGGGGTTGTGACGCGCCAAGCGTTCCACAATAAAGACCTCTCGCCCGGGGGTGTGCAGCAGGGCGTGAGGGTCTGCTTCTCGTTTCGTCTTGCCAATCGTGATGACGTGACGAGAGCGCTCATTGAGGAGCCGCAGGATCTCATCGTCCAGCCGATCAATCTCCTTGCGGGACTTTTCTATTTGATGGTGTTCCGACATACCGAGGCCTGAGGAGTCATACCGTACGATTGAGCATACGCAGACGCATCGATCTTTGCAAGAAAAGGCGTGCTTACAAGCACTTAAGCCTATGGAGGTGAAATCCTTTTCCCCTTCAACCAGGTGGGGGATAAACAGGATTCCGTGATATGCAGGAAAAACACTGGCAGGTATTTACCCGACGGCGCGGGTGTGAGGCCCGACCTACCTGGAGGCAGGTGGTCGGGCCGGAACAGAGCCCTCCGGCGACGGCAGGGACTCCGCGTGGGACCGTGGCCTCACTGATTTGCCCGATCCCCCTACAATCGATTCAATTCGCGTTGCCCCACTGCGGATGAGACCGCCTTCACCAACCGATCCTTCCCGAACGGTTTTATGAGAAAATCTTTCACTCCATCACGAATCATCCCCGCTAACTTTTCAGACCGAAGCAGTTGGGATTGCATTTCCCGTTCTCGTTGAACCAGCAACCATAAAAGTTTTGACGCCGCTCCGCCGAGCACCTCAGTACGGGGTTGTTTTTTCTCGGCTATCAGTGCTCCCATGGCGGGATCGCCGGTCACATCGATGATGAGATCCAAATCATCCCTGCTTATCAGACTCATCGGATCAGACGCCACCGGAACCTGGAATTCTTGCGCGAACTGTAATCCAGTGGCCCCTGGATCCTTGTCCGTTATGCCCACCACCTGAGCAGCCGAGAGATGAAGCAACACATCGAGCAGCGCCCGGCCGCCTTTCCCAGCCCCCACAATGCCAATCCGAATTTCCGAAGAGCCGGATCCCTTTTCTTCGAGCAGACCCGTTAAGGCAATCAAGGAAACATGCGGAAATTGGGCTTTAAAATAATTCATGGAATCGACACCCAAATTCTTGTCGATATCCGTAATCACGACATCAAGCAACAATGGATTTTCGCCTTCGTTGGCTACACCGATCGCACGATCTTCCGTATCGGCTTCCAACACTTCGAACCCCGCCGTTTCCAAGGTGGCACGCATCTCTTTGCAAATACCGGAATCGTCCTCCACGAGCAACACACGGCCATACCCCGGGTTGGAACCGAACATCGCAGCAGTTTTAGGTTCTGTCATCATGACCCTCCTTGATGAAAAATCCCATGACTCCTTCACTCATCTCCACACCAATTATTGAGGGACCGTGCTTTCGGGTTCCAACCTCGTCACATCCCTTGATCTTTCACATCCGGAAAGGGTCCGGTTTCGTGATCACGGATGAACATTAAAAAGCCCTTTAGATCTTTACGATCCAAAGGGCTTTGTCTCGATCTTGTGCACAGGCGGTCGATGTCCAGGAAGCTACCCCATCACCTACCTCTTCGTTGAAGGTCGTTGTTCTGTTCTTAAAATGATAGGCCTCTCTTTACAAACGTGTCAAGCAGGAGGAGGGGGCCACTACTGTGCATTCCGGGGGACAGGCTGTACACAGATGCTGTCACTGGGTATGCTGCGTTGGTCTATCCAACGGAAGAGTACCTTCACACACAGCCCGCAGCCGAACGCCAAACCCTCGTCAATCTTATACGAGACGTCGTCCCGGCGGGGGCCCCGCATCAAGTGCTGCCGATTGACGACCTGCCTGACGATGGGGAGTTTTCGGCTGTCTGGGTGTATGCACCGGATGATGACCCGCCGCTCCGGGTAGACATGTCGGACGCACGTACCGTGTGGCGGAATCGGATACGCCGGGCCCGCACCAAACTGTTTCCCGCTCTTGACGTGGCGTACATGCGGGCGCTCGAAACGGGAGACCACGCTCAGATACAAGAGGTCGTCGCCCGCAAACAAGCCCTGAGGGATCTGCCTGCTGACCCCGAGATCGAACATGCGACCACGACTGAGGCGTTACGCGCCCTGTGGCCCGGAGACGTGTTGAGGCCAACGTCAGGAGACTCCTCGGAGACCGAGGAGAGGATGACGCCCCTCCCCCCGAGGGGGAGGGGCGCAGGTCAGAACGCATACATGACGCCGAACAAGACGTTATGATGCCGGTTCTCGACCTCCAGGCCGTCAAAGTCCACGTCCGGCGTGCCAAAGAAGCGGTAGGAGAGATCCACGGCCACCTGCTGCGTGAGGGGATACACGAAGCCAAGCCCCGCCTGATACGCCAAGGCGGTGGTCGTGTCGTCGATACTCCCCAGCGCAGCTTGGCTCCCGTCGGCACTCACCACGGAGAGCCCGATGCCGCCCAACACGTACACGGAAGAGCCACCCCCCGTTGTCCAGTCATACAGCCCATTCAGCATCACCGCAAGGTTCGTGAGAGCGCCATCCACGGGCATGGGGTCCCGTCGACCCATCACGTCTTTCATTTCATACAGCGGGTTCCCCTCGGCATCGTGCTTGGGGACTTTGGCCCCCTGCGCGTCCACGAGCACCTCCCCTGTGTTTCTATCGACCGTTTCGCCACGGTCGGTCTTGAGCCTATTGGCTTCCTCGACGTCCTCAATCTTATAGAGCGGTCGTCCCCGCTCTTCACCGCGTTTCACAATGGTATTGGCGGTGAAGTCCTCCGCGCCGTTCCGCCGCCACGAGAACTCGCCTTCCAAGCGGAACCCCTGGCCCAGCCCCCGGCCGACCGACCCCAGCACCACGGGGCCGACCTCGGTCGTGAGATCGCCGCTCGAATCGGAGTGCGCCCCCACGACCGTGCCCTCTGGCGCGCTGCCCGCCCCGATCCCCCCCTTAATCCCCGCGTACCAGCCAGACTCCGCCCAGGCCGAGTGAACCAGCAGCACCGCCACCAGGAGCCCCACCCCAGAACAGACTGTTTGCCTCATACCATGATACATACCCCTACCTCATTACTGTGAAAGATGATTGAATCTGTCTGACTCCCCCTGAAAGATCCCCCTCTCTACACGAAATGGCCCTCGCCAGGCAAGCAGCAAGTTCGGCGGGCAAGAGGGCGTGCGGCAAACCCAGGGACTCCGCGACGACCCGCCGCCCCCGCCTCGACCACGCCCCGACGACAACCGCCCTCCATCGGATCTGGGAAGCCGCCAAGCTAGGGCCTCCCCCCGACGCCCACACTTGAGCCGCCAGACTCCCCTCTCCACAGGCCCCGGGCATCACCCGGTGGCTGGGGTGAGGGCCCTGCCACCACCCAGCAGCCCCTCGACATCCCCTAGGCACACCCCCTGCCACCCTCTTCGTACCCCACAGCGCCGGCCGCGTTCTCTACGTATTCACTCGTAAGACTTTTCTAGCCATTCCTCATTATTTTAGTCAGAATTCCTAATTATTTTCGTTCGGCTACACAGGCTCTTCCCTTGCCCCTGCTGCATTCTCCATCCTTTGATTGGTAGAATGGTGGATTGAAAACGACACCCATGGACAACATAATGAAGCCGCCACACCAAGATTCTTCTGAACGACACCTGTGTTTGGTGGATGGGTCCAGTTTCTTATTTCGGGCATTCCACGCTCTCCCGTTACTGACCCGATCGGACGGGACGCCCGTGAACGCCGTCCTCGGGTTTACCAACATGTTGCTCAAACTGCTGGAGGACCTTCAGGCCACGCACATGGCCGTGATCTTCGATTCGGCGCGGGAGTCCTTTCGGCATGAGATTTTTCGCGATTATAAAGCCAATCGACCCGACCCGCCCAACGAACTGATTCCTCAATTTCCGTTGGTTCGAGACGCCACGCGAGCCTTCAAGGTGGCATGCCTTGAAAGGCCCTGCTTCGAAGCGGATGACCTGATTGCCACCTATGCGCGACACGCCGAGGCGGAAGGGTTTGACGTCATGATTGTGTCCTCGGATAAAGACATGATGCAGTTGGTGTCCGATCGGGTGAACATGTTCGACGCCATCAAAAACCGGAGAATCGGCCGAGCGGAAGTCAACGAAAAATTCGGGGTCGGCCCGGAGAACGTGGTGGACGTGCAAGCCCTGGCCGGCGATTCGACGGACAATGTGCCGGGGGTTCCGGGCATTGGGGTCAAAACCGCGGCCCTCCTCATTCAAGAATATGGGGACCTGGATTCCTTGCTCGCGCGCGCGTCCGAAATCAAACAGCCGAAGCGACGCCAAAGCCTCATCGATTTTGCCGATCAAGCCAGACTGTCACGAGAACTGGTTCGTTTACGGGATGATGTACCGACGGACGTGACGGTGACTCAGTTACGACGCCAACACCCTGACCCCTCACAATTACTCGCGTTCCTCCATGAACAGGGCTTCAGGGCGATCATGGCTAAAGTCCAAAACCGGCTGGCGGCGTCCGGGGAAGTCGTCCCTGAGATCAAAAAGGCTCCGCCGGCCGCCACCCACTATGAATTGGTCCAATCCACTGTGGTCTTGCAAGACTGGGTGACCCGAGCGCGCTATGCCGGCGCAGTCGCGATCGAGACCGAAACCACGTCCGTGGATGAAAGCCTCGCGGAATTGGTTGGCCTTGCTCTGTGTGTCCAACCCGGTCATGCGTGCTACGTCCCTCTCGCACACCGGCACCCTGCGCCAGCATCTGAATTGGACTTTTCCAAATCCTCGGGTGAGAATCCTCCTGCCCCAGGGCAGGAACCTCTTAGACAAATTCCGCTCGACGCCGCCCTCGCTATCCTGCGTCCACTCTTCGCCGATCCCTCGGTGCTTAAAATCGGTCATAACCTGAAAGACGACATGGTGGTCCTTCGACGCTACGACGTCACCATCTCACCGGTCGACGACACCATGCTGATGTCCTACATCCTGGACGGAGGCAGCCATGGCCACGGCGTGGATGAATTGGCCGGACTGCATCTGGGCCATCGGACGATCACGTTCAAGGACGTGGCGGGCACGGGAAAATCCCAAATCACCTTTGATCTGGTCCCGCTGGATCAAGCCTTGGCCTACGCCGCCGAAGACGCAGACCTGACCTTGCGGTTTCACCAATTACTCAAACCCCGCCTGCTGGCCGAACGCATGGTGACGCCTTATGAGACCTTAGAACGGCCCCTTGTGTCCGTCCTGGTCGACATGGAAATCGAGGGCATCAATGTCGACCGTGCGAAACTGGAGCAGCTCAGCCGAGAATTCGCAGAACGCCAACGCACATTGGAGAAAGACATTTACCGACGCGTTGGTCACGAATTTAACGTCGGCTCTCCTAAGCAACTGGGTGAGGTCTTGTTTGACGAAATGCACTTGGAGGGCGGACACAAAGGGAAGTCCGGCACCTATTCCACAGGAGCCGACGTGTTGGAATCGCTGGCCGCTGAGGGACACGACCTGCCGGCGACGGTGTTAGAATGGCGACAACTCGACAAATTAAAAAGCATGTATACCGACGCGTTGGTCGAACAGATCAATCCGCGAACGGGTCGCGTGCACACCGCCTTTGCCATGGCCGCCGCGTCGACCGGACGCCTGTCTTCGACGAACCCCAATCTTCAAAATATTCCCATCCGGACCGAAGACGGTCGAAAAATTCGCTACGCCTTCGTGGCCAAGTCGGGGAGGAGCCTGCTGTCGCTGGACTACTCGCAAATTGAACTCCGTCTTCTCGCCCACATTGCCAACATCGATGCGTTGAAACATGCGTTCCATGAAGGCCAGGACATTCATGCCCTGACCGCCAGTCAAATGTTCGGAGTCGACGCCAAAACACTGGACCCGGCCATGCGGCGTCGAGCCAAGGCCATTAATTTCGGCATTATTTACGGGATCAGCGCATTCGGACTCAGCCGCCAACTGAGCATTTCCAACGAAGAAGCCGCTACTTACATGAAGGCCTATTTTGAACGATACCCCGGCATCCAAGATTATATGAACCACACCAAGCAATTCTGCCGCGAACGGGGATACGTGGAAACGCTCTTTGGTCGTCGGTGCCATATCCCGGGCATCCACGACAAACATGCCGCACGACGCAACGTTGCCGAACGCGCGGCGATCAATGCCCCGATCCAAGGCACGGCCGCCGACATTTTGAAACGCGCCATGATTCGTGTACCGCCGGCTTTGGCACAACAGCACCTCGACACCCGAGCCACCATGCTTTTAACGGTCCACGATGAATTGCTCTTTGAAGTCGACGAAGAGGTGGTTGATCAAACGGGCGAGGTGGTGAAGACCGTCATGGAATCCGCTTCCCTTCCCGCGCTTCACCTGGCGGTACCTCTGACGGTCGACGTGGGACAGGGCCATTCATGGGGCGAAGCGCATTAGCGTTGCTGCGTTCAATTGAAACCCGTGCCTTCCTTACCGATTTGATTCCTGAAACAATTGCCACGGATCAATCGAACTCTCTAGAATCTCCTTGTATGAAGATCGCCACATGGAATGTGAACTCCATTAAAGTCCGGCTGCCGCATGTCACGGCTTATCTGAGAGAGGCGAGTCCTGATGTCCTGTTGCTTCAGGAACTGAAATCTCTGGAAGAGAGTTTTCCCCAATCCGAGATTGAAGACATCGGCTATCACGTCGCTCTCGTCGGACAGAAAACTTTCAATGGCGTAGGGATTCTCGCGAAGCAGCCCATTGAAGTCGAACAGCGGACGCTGCCAGGCGATTTAACCGATGCGCAGGCCAGGTACATCGAAGCCACGATTGGCTCCGTTCAGGGCTCTGTCCGCGTCGCGTCGATTTATCTGCCGAACGGCAATCCGATCGAGACGGAAAAATTTTCCTACAAATTAGCGTGGATGGATCGCCTGATTGCCCACGTTCACACCTCGCTTACGTATGAGGATCCGTTCGTGGTGGGCGGCGATTATAATGTCTGTCCCACGGATGATGACGTGTACGACCCTGAGGGGTTTGCCAATGACGCGCTCTGTCACCCCGAGACCCGCGCCCGATTTCAGACCTTATGTTACCTGGGACTCACCGATGCGATTCGGGCCCGTCACCCGCACATGGGCGTGTACACCTTTTGGGATTACCAGGCCGGGTGCTGGAACAAGGACCACGGGTTACGGATTGATCACTTGCTCCTCTCTCCGCAGGCTGCCGACCGGCTCGTGGCCTCCGGGGTCGACAAAGGCCCACGCGGGAAAGAGAAACCTTCTGACCATACGCCTGTGTGGTGTGAGTTGCAGATGGAGAGAGGGGGCTGACCTCTAGGTGTTGAAAAGCCTGGCAGGAATCCTTCCTGTGTCCTTCTGAGCGACCCCCATCGTCATTCTAAGCCGCAGGCACAGAATCTGTCGGTCTAAAATTGAACGAGAGCCTGTAAAAACAGATCCTTTGCTACGCTCAGGATGACAACCTGTGCGCGTTGTGCAGGATGACAGCACGAAGGACAGCCCACCCGAAAGCCGCGACACCGTCTTTCGTCACCTCGCTGCCTTGCGACGGGCCAAGAGCATCGTGTAATCTGGGTTCAGTCACCGTTATCATAGGTCATATCGGGTGATATGAGTTTTTCCATTCTTGGTGTGAATTGCATGAGCCCTGTTCAAGCTACCCCTTTTGATGTCGAATCGCTTGTCGTAGAACTCCAGGCACATCCGGTTACGACCAACGAATTTTTCCGAACGTTTAGGGCTCGACAACTTCAGCCTCGACAGCTTCGGGCCTTTGTTCGGCAATACCATTACTTTTGCTTCCATTTCGTCAAAGTCCTCGAAGGCCTGTTATATCACACCCCGATCCACGAGACGGAAATGCGAACCGAGTTGGCCAAGACCCTGTACTCGGAGTTGGGCAGTGGCTCACCGGCCCATGTGCATATCCGGCAACTCGAGCGGTTTGCGTATGCCATTGGGCTCCAGCCTCAGGATGTCCAACACACCATCCCGATCCCTGCAGTGACGACCTACCTCGACACCTTACGGCGATTATTCTTTCATTCCGGACATGTAACCGCGCTGGGAGCGGCATTAGCCGTCGAAACCACCGCGGCATCCGAATTCAAATATTTTGTGCCGGGCCTCGAACAATATGAGCAATTTCATCCTGGAGAGTTAGAATTTTTTACCTTACATCTGGCTGAAGAACAACACCATCGCAATTTGTTGGTTGAGGCCGTTCGAAAGACAGCCCGATCGGAGGACGACTTGCATCGGGTGGCCGAAGGCGCTCGAGAAGCAGCCGATGCTTGGTTGGAATTCTGGGCGGGCATGTATCGGATGGTCTTTGATGCCAACCCCGCCGACTCGCGTTATTGAATGACCGCTTCCCGTGTCTCATCCCTTCAACCCCTTGCCTTAGAGGGCGAGATTCTCCAACAACGAGCCTGGCGCATGCCGGACCTCGTGGTCTACCAACAGGGGCCTCAGGAATGGTGGGTTACGCCGCTTGATGAAGATTTGCCCTTAGTCCGGCTGAACCGAATGGGCGCATCTCTCCTTGGGGCCATGGATGGCCGCCTTTCGATCAACGCGCTCCTCGATCAATTCGGCAAATGGATCTGTGGCTCTCATCAAGAAACCGGCCGGTGGTTTCTCGAACGGTGGTCCTTACCCCGATATTCGTTGTGTTATTTCGGGACGACCCCACCAAGTGGGCATAGCGTCAATGCGAAGTGGGACCTCCTTCTCCAAAACGTGCGCGAACAATGGCATGAAAACGTGGCAGTCGAAAGCGAGGAGCATCTCACGGAGTTTCATCATAAAGGGATTCAAAGCCATCATGGCCATTTCGAAATTGTCGAAACTACGGTTTCCCATCTCCTCCGAGAACCCTGTGAAGCGCTGCATGGATTGTCCTATGGCCAATTGCTTGCCAAAACTCTCAGGCAATTAGGCTGGTGGAGTCCGAAACCTCAGCGGATCGTGGAGGTAGGCGCGGGCTTGGGCTATCTGTCCCAGGAAATGGCAAAAGAATTTTCGCCACTCGAACGACGCGGCGTGGAATATCTCTTTTTGGATCTCACCCGAGCCTTTCTTCAATCCCAATTCGCATTAGCCGGAAAAGCGGGATGGGACGCCAGAATCCTGCATGCGAACGCGGAACAGTTGCCCTTAGCCGCGGCCAGCGTGGACTTGGTTCTTGACAATGAAAACCTGGCGGATATGACCCCGATCCATTTATCCAAGGAAGAACTGGAGACTCGCAAGGGCACGACTCCCGAGCATCAGCAGAGTTTGGACCTGATTCGAACACTCCGATTGAACCTGGACACCCCGTATCCCGATGAAGTGATCTTGAACCATGGCGCCATTCAATTCCTGCACGAACTCTGGCGCGTGCTTAAGCCGGGTGGGCGAGCCTTGCTCATTGAATTCGGGATTGATTCAGGCTGGCCTGACCCTGTGCGGCTGCCCGGCCATACGGAATACGAAGTTCAATTCACCTATCTCCGCCATACGGCCCGATGGCTCGGATTTCGAGAACAATACTGTGCGCTTCCTCAACTCCTCTCGATTCGACGGGATACTCAAGTTCTTTGTACCGGCGCCGCCTATGCGATACGACGCCTCCAGGAAGCAGAGGGAAAAACATTCGCGGTGCGGGCGTATACCGAATCGGAATTACAGCACACCCTCGGGGAGACGCTCACCAAACTGACCGGCCTTCATTACCATAACATCCTCGATCCGGCTTGGTTCGGGTTATGGGACTTTAAAGCCTTGATCCTGGAAAAACCCGGAGGGTTTCACCGCCCCGCCTATACAGAATCCCAAGGATTTCGCTGGTATAGTCAACGGTAGAGGGATGTGGCTCGCCTCCGGTGATGGCCCCGGCCCTCGGCGCACAGTCCGCCACGGTGCGGCTCTCCCTTGGACGACGGCGAAGCAGACGGCACGCCATCCCGAGCTGACGCCTGACGCTTATGGCTATTTCGCGATGGCGAACCTTATCGTGGCATCGCCATCTCCAATTGCGAATGTGGCGTTTTCGAATTTCGGCGGGCCGAAGCTGCCGCGGGCATTGTTTGAAAACCCAGAGACCTCAGTTGGCATACCCAACGGATTGCGGTTTATCTTCCCGTTTCCATCAGCGTCGTGACACGCCGCGACGGCATATTTTCCCAGAGAAAGATTTGGGAACACCACCATAACCTGTGAGGATTTGGCATTGACGATCTTCCCCATCACGGGTTTCCGCTTATCTGGAAAACCCGTTGCGCCATCGTGAAGAGCAACCCTGATCGTGCCATCCGATTCGGTCACTCCGTCAACAATCACGGAAAGATTGGCCGCAAATGCCGATGTTGAAAGGAGCAACCCACCGGTTATGGCCAAAATAAAAGGGCGATTCGTGAACGGCATGCATACGTGACAAGATGCAGGGAAAGCGGAGGCGAGCATGGACAGCATACCCGGCAACCACTACCGCCGCATGATGGATACGGTTCACGAATTGAGCGAAACAAAACACTATCTTAGCCATTGATGGACTCCAAATTTCGACCTCGACGCCCGTTGTTTACTTGACTCGCCCCACAAACTCTGCCCGATTCCCGGCTTGTCGAACGGCACTGGGGGCCACGGCCGTATACCGCTCGACTCCAAGGCTCTCGATGATCGCTTTCCACTTCCGAATCGTCTCAATCACGCGCACCGTGGCCTCCGGTTTGAGTCGTTTGGTTTAGTTGACTCCTTCCCCAACTGCAAAATGTTTCGGTCCGAATAGATGGTGTGGATGGTGTGAATCTGGCCCTCAGCCTCAGCGGAAACCGCTGCTACCAATAACCGACGCGTGAGGGTGCCGATAGCAAGACCCGCGACTCGCATCGGCGTTTATCCGATCGATCCTAGATCCAGTTTGGCTTGCCATCTCCGCAACATGTTGGCCTTGAGCAGTTGATGGTCAGGATGGGACAATTGAGGGTCCTGCTTCATCAGGGCCAACGCCTCTTGACGCGCCTGTTCCAACACCGCGGCATCTCGAACTAGATTCATCACTCGAAATTCAGGAACCCCCCATTGCCGTGTTCCCAACATTTCACCAGGGCCACGAATTTGGAGATCTTGTTCGGCGATCGCAAAACCATCGCCGCAATGCACCATCGCTTTCAGACGTTGCTCCGCGGTTTGCGTCGGCTTGGTCTGTCTGTGCGTGAGTTCCGCGGCCGTCTCCGTGGAGAATGGCAACTCTAAACTGTACGCCCCCTGCATCGTAGGGACATCCGGCTTTTGCTCCTGACGCCTGTCCCCGACGTTTGGGATCGGGGGATCGTTTCTCTCCGTCCTTCTGCCAGCCGAACTGATCAGTAAACAGAACGACCGTTGCGCACCACGCCCGACCCGCCCGCGAAGCTGGTGGAGCTGGGCCAACCCGAATCGGTCGGCATGCTCTATCACCATCACCGTGGCATTGGGCACATCCAAGCCCACTTCGATCACGGTCGTGGCGACTAAGACCTGAACGTCGCCAGCCCGAAACGCCTTCATGATTTTGGCTCTCTCAGCGGACTTCATGCGTCCATGGAGGACCTCCACCCTCATCGCAGGGAACTCTCGTTCCTGTAAGCGTTCTGCCGCCTGCAGGGCCGCTTCGAGGTCAAGTTTTTCGGATTCTTCCACCAATGGATACACAATATAGGCCTGCCGCCCCGCGTTGACTTCCTTCCGCACCAACTCGTAGGCCCTGGGCCGCGCCTTGTAGCGAAAGACTCGCGTCTGAATGGGTTTACGCCCGGCAGGCAACCCATCGATGACGGACATGTCAAGGTCTCCATAGACCGTCATGGCCAAGGTACGGGGTATCGGGGTGGCGGTCATCACCAAGACGTCGGGATGCAGGGCTTTTTCTCGAAGTTTCCCGCGCTGAAGCACGCCGAATTTGTGTTGTTCATCAACAACCACGACTCCCAACTTGGCGAATTGGACGTCCTGTTCCAACAGCGCATGCGTGCCCACGATCAGCTGCACGTCTCCCGCAGCGACTCGTTCTAAAACACCAGCCCGCTCCTTCTGCGACATCCCTCCGGTCAAAAAGGCAACGGAAACATCGAGAGATTCGAGGTAGGGCAGGATGGTCAACACGTGTTGTTCCGCCAGAATTTCAGTCGGGGCCATCAAGGCGGCTTGATACCCGTCCCCACAGGCCACCAACATGGCATGCAGGGCCACGATGGTTTTACCCGACCCCACGTCTCCCTGGAGCAACCGGTTCATAGGCCGGGGGGCACGCATATCTGCTTCGATCTCGGCAATCACCCGTTGCTGGGCTTCCGTGAGTCGAAACGGCAATTGCTTCCGTAACGGTGCGGTGAACGTTCCGGTGAGCCGGAAGGCAATGCCGGGTACCGCTGATTGATTCATGCGTTGTCGGAGCGCCAACGCCAGTTGAAGAAGAAAGCCTTCTTCGAAGGCCAACCGGTGATGGGCCAACGTCTTCCAATTGTTGAGCAAGGGCAGTTCCTCACGGTTACCTGGAAAATGGAGAGACGCAATGGCCTCATCCAGGGAGGGCCAATGGTGTTGCTGCAGGAGACGCGATGGAAGCGGGTCTTGCAAGTGAGAGCCGTACTCTTCCAGCAGGCTCCGCATGACCCTGCGAAGATGTCGGGAACTCAGCCCACGGGTTTCATGATAAATGGGGACAATGCGTCCAACGTGGAGCAGCAGGTCCTCATCCGTATCCACTCCCTCATACTGAGGAGTTCTCATTTGAACCCCTCCTGTCTGGGGGTGCGCCACCACGGGGCCACTGAGCACCACGCGCAAACCGTTTTTGAGCACATTGTCGAGATAACGCTGATTGAAAAACACGACTTCCACGGCACCCGTTTCATCACGAACCAACATCGTGAACAGGGTCATATGACGTCGTGGCGTACGCCGGAATCTGGCCTGATGGATGGTTCCGGCAATCGTGGCTTTCTCGCCGGGAACCAGTTGAGAGATGGACACGATGCGGGAGCGATCCTCATACCGCCAGGGTAAAAACCACAAGGCATCTTCAATCGTGCGAATACCCAATTTTTCAAGTAACAACGCACGTTTGGGGCCTACCCCTTTGGCAAACCGAACGTCTGTCTCGTGTAACATGCGGTTTGACGAATCACGGGGCTTCTTCGCGTATCGCGAATCACTTTGATTAGCCGTCACCCTGCGACCCGGGTTGGGTCCCAAGCCTGGTGGGGAATCAGAAGGTTGCTGAAGCGCCATGTTCGATAAAAGAGCCAGGATCCGTCTGGCCGTCTCTAACCTGTCTCCGACGGTCTTCATCGGAGATCGGTTTGGTGTCCGTGCTATCCCTTCCTGATCCTGTCCCTGAAACAAAAAATGTAGCACCAATAATTCCGCCTCGACGTGTGCGGGAAACACCGTATTCCGCAAAGCCTCGACGATGTGCGTTGAAACGAACGAATCAAGCTCTGTCGTGGGTGACACCGGGGTTCCCTGATTCTCATAGACCGATTGAATCGTGCGATCCAATCGATCTACAAGAGACGCTAACGTCTCCTGGACCAGAGCGTCCACCGGCGCGTCTATTTCCATCTCAGGGCGAATAGTACAAAGTGTGCACAAGAAATTCCAGAGTGCTTCAGATTTTTTGCCAAGGTTCAGGAAACACCTGAGGAAGGCTTGTCAGAAGAATCAACGGTATGGTATCAGAGAGGTTCTGTTTCACTTGCTTTCTTGAATGAAAGGAGTCACCGACATGGCTTTTGCCTGTTCAGTTTGTGGGAAAAAACGTATGAGCGGACATAATGTCAGTCATGCCAATAATAAGACGAAACGGGTCTTTCAACCTAACCTCCAAACCGTTCGTGCGTTAATAAACGGCATGGCTCAACGCATTCGGGTCTGTACTCGGTGTCTACGATCCGGCTTCATTCAAAAAGCGTAAGAGCGACCTTCAGAATCTGCTTCATCCCCCAGATGCCCGCTAAATTCCTCCAAGATTCTCGGTGAAGAAACCCCTTCTCGATCAGACGGAGCTATCACGAAAGACCGTCTCTCTCACGTCCCAGTCTGTGAGCGCCTAGTCCGACTTCCTCGTCTTTATAGGCTACCCGAAACTGAAGGGCAGCGAAATGAATACACGGTCGGCGGTAGCCCATCTTTGAAAAGATGGCCGAGGTGTCCGCCACAGCGCGCGCAGTGGACCTCGGTTCTGGGATAAAACAATTTCCAGTCGGTTGTGGTCCCACTAGCTTGAGCCGAAAGAGGCTCCCAAAAACTTGGCCAGCCGGTTTTGCTGTCATACTTGGATTCCGAGGAAAACAACGCCAGTTCACAGCCAATGGTACGTGCCTGTTGCCTTGCTTTGATGATAGGTATTGGCAAACAGCGACTCCGTCCCTTCTTGGCGAAGCAGATGATACTGTGCCGGACTCAATAGGGCTTTCCACTCCTCTTCCGTTTTGACGACTTCAAACGTTTCCGACCCCTCCATAGCCAAAACAGGCAGGAATCCCCGAGGTTTTGCCATCAGGCCTAAACCCTCCAAGACACTCAACTTCAAGACGGTTCGTCTTCCGATCTTCTCCATAGGCCCCTTCCTTCCTGTTACGAGCGGCAGTCGACTATCCTGACCAGATGTTCGTCGCCAAGACTCTCTTACTAATTTAGTCCACTATCTTGACGAGCCGTTAACCAGAGGATGGAAAGGCCCTAAGACTTCGCAGTGTGTTGAAGAACTCAGTGGTAGTCACACAAAACAGGAGATGATTCGGGATGGCATCGGAAAGGGAAGGGCCGGAGAGAGAACGAACCTATCCGAACAAGAGCGCAAGAAGATCGCTCGGCTTTTCACAATAGTAATCAGGGTTGAGGGCCAACACCTTGTCTCGATTGCCATACCCATAGCCTACCGCGCAGGAATAGACCCCTGCAGCTTGGGCGGCTCGCACGTCATTCGTGCTATCTCCCACGAGTACGGCTCCTTCCGGTGGAACCGCGAGACGCTCCAGGATCCGCCACAACATGCCAGGATCAGGTTTCAAATCAGACTGGTCGAGAGGACCTTCGATCGCGGCAAACTGTTCTTTGACCTTCAATCCTTCGGTGATGCGCAAGGTATATTCCAACGATTTATTCGTGGCCAGGGCTTTCATGCGCGTACCCCGCCCGTCAAACAACTGGTCCAGGCCGGGGTACAATTGCGTGGTATCCAAACAATGCGCGAGATAATAACGGCGGAAGAGGTGGAGTGATTCTTCATAGCATGCCTCATTTTCTTCCCCTACGGATACGCGCAACAATCGTTTGATTCCATCGCCGACAAAGGTAAAAATTTCTTTGGGAGGCCGCGTCGGCAAATCCAAATCTCCGAGTGTGCGATTCAGCGAAGTGGCAATATCATACTTTGAATCGATGAGGGTCCCGTCGAAATCAAAAATGACTAACCGAACGGAGTCCGCTAGCGGGCCGCGGTTCATGATCGGCCGGCTTTGACGAGATCTGCTCTGAGTCTGCGCAACGTCTCGACCCGATCTTCATTGCCTTCATGAAGAATGGTTGCTTTCACGAAATCCGCTAAGCGTTTTCGGCCGACATGTGGAGGAAACGTCGGCGACACCATTTTCCAGTGATTGTCAACGGCTCGAATGCGAATGAAAAACACTTCCTCCTTCGGCTCAGGCAAAAACGTCGCGGTTTCCACGTGGACGACTCCAAGGACCTGAAAGGTGACGGGAATGAGGGCTTCCGTGCTGCTCACGATTTTCCATTGCGTGACGTCGTCGATAACCGAATAGTCGAGAATCACCACGAACTGTTCCCAAATCGGCTCTTCTTTGTCCCAAGCGACATACGGCTTGACCGCTTCATAGGACAGCGCGGTTAACCGTACCCCTCGTTTATCCAACGACAGGTATTTTTTGATGACCTTGGCAGGATCGTTGGTCAGATCGCCCGTCAGACTCAAGACGGGCAAGGGAAACAGCCACGTTCCCACAGCCAAGATAACCAGGCACGGCAGAACTCTCATGCGGCCGCCCATCGTTTTCATCTCGCACGCTATCCCTGACTTACGGGCCAGTTGGTTCTCAAGACACGTCTCGTTCGGTTAGGCGAATCAGGGGGCAGAAGGCCATAGAAACTGTTTCGCTATTCATGAGGACGGCTTTGGTCAACTCTTCGGAAGAACATCTTCCACGATCACCACTCCTTCAGGCAGATTCAAGATAAACACCGTTTCATCCAATCCTCTATTAGCCTTGAAATTGGAGAACCGAAACGTGGAGACGTTTCCATTGCCCTCATGCAAGGAGAGGGAGCGAATGAAATACGTGTCGGGTTGGATTTCCGACACGATCTTGACAATCGACGACGGCACCGAATCAGGAAAAGGCTTGGGGATCAGCGTCAACAACGGCAACCCACCTTCCCCCACCGCTCCATTCCCCGTCGGATGCACGAAAAAATGTTCAGCCAATTTTCCAATACCCTGCAACAACTGAAGAGGAGCCTTTGTCGCAACCATCATTGTGAGACTGCCCTTTAACACTTGATTATGTGCGGGCACATACAGCGCCAACCGATCTCGATCCACATACATGTGCTCGACCGAGGGTTCCATATAATCCCAGCGGAGCCGTCCAGGTTTTTTAAGATAGACCCGCCCAGAGGATCGAAGAGGTGTGTCAAATCCTTGAATGCGCGTTTCCTGAACAAAGTCGGCCTGGAAGTCTTTGAGATGCGCATACTGCGCATCAACGCGTTGGACCAACGCCTCGATGCTGTCACTGCCCTTGCCCGGCGTGACCATCGGCAAAGACAAAACACAGACACATCCAAGAACGATCCATCGAAGGGGTTTCATCTCACTTCCTCTTCGAGCGCCATTCGAGGTCCCAACACTTCACGACGGCCATCGCGTCCCGGTGCACTCACCATGCCTTCTTCTTCCATCTGTTCAATCATTCGAGCCGCTCGGGGATAGCCCACCCGCAATCGACGTTGAATAAGGGAAGCAGAGGCCTGTCCGGATGTCAACACCACTTCCCTGGCTTGCTCATACACTTCATCACGTTCTTGATCCTCTTCGACGTTGACAGGAGCCTGGAAAGCCGTTTCGCCGCAAAAATCAGGGCCGGCCTGTGCCTTTACGTACTCAACCACCCGGCGGACCTCATCATCGGAGACATAGGACCCGTGAAGCCGCGCAAGGCGTCCGGTCCCGGGGGGCAAATACAGCATGTCTCCCAATCCGAGAAGCGATTCGGCCCCATTCGCATCAAGGATGGTCCTGGAGTCCGTTTTGGAAGAGACTTGATAGGCGATTCGGGCTGGAAAATTTGCTTTGATGAGTCCGGTCACCACGTCCACCGAGGGGCGTTGGGTGGCCAGAATAAGATGGATACCTGAAGCTCGGGCCATTTGTGCCAGTCGGGCAATTTTTTCTTCCACATCTTTGGGCGCCGTCATCATGAGATCGGCAAATTCATCGACCACCACCACAATATACGGGAGAGGTTCATGGGCCACCGGTGGCTGACCACCAAGGTTGACGGCCTCCTCAGCCGATGGCTCGGTCGCCGAGTCGAATCGGGGCCGAGACAAACCCGTCTTTTCTTCAACTTGGGCCTTCTGATGACCCACTTTCAGATTATAGGCCTGAAGATTACGAACCCCGTATTCCGCCAGGAGGCGATAGCGGCGCTCCATTTCCTGAAGCACCCAGGTTAACCCACGAGCCGCAGCTTTGGGAGCAGTCAACACCGGATGCAACAGATGCGGGATGCCGTCATAGACCTGAAGTTCCAAGACCTTGGGATCAATAAGCAACAGCTTAACCTCGTCAGGGTGGGCAGAAAAGAGGAGGCTTAACAACATACTATTCAACCCCACGCTTTTTCCAGAACCGGTTGCCCCGGCCACCAACAGGTGAGGCGTTGTTCCAAGATCCGTGACATAAGGCCGCCCAAAAATATCCTTTCCCAAGGCCAGCGTTAATGTCGATCGTGACCGGGCATAGACCTCACTGGTCAAAATTTCCTGTAATGCCACGGTTTCTCGCACCGGGTTGGGGACTTCAATCCCGACCGTGGATTTCCCTGGAAGCGGGACCACGATTCGCACGCTGGTGGCTTTCAGCGCCATGGCTAAATCATGCGCGAGCGTCACGATTCGAGCGACTTTGATGCCGGGCCCAGGGACGAATTCATACATGGTGATGACCGGACCCGGGTGCACTTCCGTCACGTGTCCGGCAATACCGAAGTTCTGCAACGTACTTGTGAGGATTTGGGATTGCGACTCTAAAATTTGATCGGCCTGTTGCCCATTCGAAACAGAGGGTGGCTCAAGCAGGTCCAAGGGATCAGGCAAATGATAGCCCTTCGCCACCTTCCGAACCACGTCGGGCCGAGACCTCGGTGACTCTTCAGGAAAGTCTATGTCAGCCGGAGCGGAATCTCTTTCACGGGCAGGTGGATCCTGCAAAGGGACCTCCTTTGTCATGAACGAAAAGGCTCCTCTTCGCCCACCTAAACTTCGGTTGATCTTGACCTGTTTGTTGGCTCGAGATCTCCAGCTTGCTTTCAACCAAGAAGGCCAAGGCAAGACGGGAAGCCGTACCAATTTTCCCATCTTCCCCACGCCCTTCGGAATACGTCCAACCCCTGCCGAAACGGAAAAAGGCATGATGAACAAGAGGGAGATGAGCAGAAGGGATCCCAGTAAGATCGTGCTGCCCCATTGGCCAAACAAGGGCTCCAACCCGCCGGCCATCCAGACTCCCCCCTTCCCGGCATATAATCCCACTGTGATCCCGTCCTGTAACGCCTGAACAGAGAAGGGATGATGTAACCGAATGAGCGTGCTCATACACAGGAGAAACAGCACGGAGCCCAGGATACTTCTAGCGGTTTTCTGCTCTTCTTGAAAGACTCGAATCCCGTGCAAAAAGATTAAAAACGGGATTGCTAACGATGCGGACCCCACGACCCAAATCAAGCTTGCGGCAATAGAGGCTCCCACCAGCCCAACCAAATTGTGGAGGCTGCCCTGTTCCCCTACCGTGTCGCGATCTTGGAGCGCAAACCATCCGACGTCTTGGAGTGAAAATGACCACAGACTCAAAAACACCAACACGGCCAGGGTGATGAGAAAAATTCCGAGAATTTCGCGACCCAGTTGAAAGGTGGGGAGTGGCACTTCCCACTTAGCGGATTTCCTGGCTGGCCTAGGGAAGAGACGCATGGGGTTACTCTAACATAGAGAGGCCTGTTTATCAATCGAAATACCTAGTTAAAAATATCTGAGTACCCTTTCGTAGAGACGAGATCGAGTCACAGCTTTTCAGACTAATTTTCAGAATAAGGATGGCAGGTCAGCACAGAATGCGCCAAGGCCATAAACTCTTGGACCGTCACTGTTTCGGCCCGACGCCGTGGGTCGAGATGGGTCTGTTCCAAGGCCTGTTGAATCAAGGCTTCTTCCCATCCTTCCTCCCGATAGGAGTTGAGCAAGGTCTTGCGTCGATGTGCAAACGCACCTCGGACGACCTTCAGGAACACCTGATCGAAGCGTGCATCAGTGGGTTGTTGCCCGGACCGCCTTGCAAGACACAGCACCGCCGAGTCCACTTGCGGGACCGGGCGAAAACAACTCGCCGGCACGACAAACGCCTTGTGGGGCTTTGTATAATATTGGCTGATGATGGACAAGATGCCATAGTCCCGTGAGCCCGGTTTGGCGATGATTCGCTCGGCCACTTCACGTTGCAGCATCAACACCATCCGGTCGATCCGATCATGTTCCGGCAACAACCGAAAGACCAAAGGGGTCGAAACATAGTACGGTAAATTTGCAATGACAACCGTTCCCCTAGGCAGGGTGTCATAGGAAAACTCCAACGCATCCCCGTGATGCAATTCCAAGGTGTTGTCTTGTGCCCAGATTTGAGCAAGAGCGTGGAACAGTTGCCGATCGAGTTCTACGGCAATGACTTTGGAGACCCGTTCGCACAGCAACTGCGTGAGGGCACCCCGTCCAGGTCCGATTTCAAAGACGACATCTTGTGGACGCAATGCCGCGACCTTCAGAATCTTTCGGGCCATATTGGGATCAATGAGAAAATGTTGACCAAGGCGTTTTTGCGGACGAGGAGGGGGAGGACTGGACATTGTCCCACGTCGAATCAGGTTGAGGGGGTCTTGACTGAATCGGGGCCTTGAAGGCCCTGGGTTTCAATTTCCTGGGAGAGTTTGTACAGATGGCGAAGACACATTTCGACATCATCACTCAATTCATCATACATATCGGCCCCGGCAAAAGCCGTTTCCAACCAATCTTTGGACAATCGTTTTTGGT
Source organism: Nitrospirales bacterium (assembly GCA_963422365.1). Taxonomy (GTDB): domain Bacteria; phylum Nitrospirota; class Nitrospiria; order Nitrospirales; family UBA8639; genus Bin75. Next base: position 985,904 of record OY729426.1, on the reverse strand, counting down.
AGCCGGCTCCGATTCTTTCTCCCACCAGCGTCACCACTTGTTTTTTCCATTTGTAAAATTGTTCTTTTGCCAACACCGCGTTTACGGCTTGCACCAAATGCGGTTGAATGATTTTGAGTTCCTGTATTTGCTTCGCAATCAATTCTACTGCTTGCCTGGTTTGGTCATTCATACTAGCCTCGATTTCGGCCTCGACATCGGTGTCACGTTCTCACAAGATACCACAAGCTCCATGCGCTGTTAAGGATGGGCCTCACGACCCTCCGGCCTGGGGCCGAGCCTCTCATGCACGTGGAGCGAATGCCCTTGAAGAAACTGTTCCACGAACATGCGTTGTTTATTCGCAGGTTGGACTTCCAGTACTTCTAGCCTGCCTGCACCCGTCTCGACCCAAAAGGATTGGGATCCCACGGCCAGGATGGTCCCCGGCTGTTGTCCATCGCTCCTTCCCTGTCCCCCTTGTGCATCGACACGACCTTTCCAAATGATCAGGCGATGCTCATGATGAAAGGTGTAGGATCCTGGCCAAGGGGAAAGGCCACGAATCCTATAGGCAATCTCTGCGGCTGATTGAGCCCAATTGATCAGTCCATCCTCTTTTTTCAACAATGGGGCTAACGTCGCTTGAGTCTGATCTTGCGCGTGAGGAATGACCGAATGCTCCGCCAACCGTTCAAGCGTTTCCACTAAGAGCGCGCCGCCGACCTTCGCCAATCGGGCGCCTAACTCCAAGGCGGTCTCTTCAGGTTTAATCGAGACCGTTTGTTGAAGCAGCACGGCACCCGTATCCATCCCTTCATCCATGAACATCGTGGTAATCCCTGTTTCCGAATCCCCATGAATGAGCGCCCACTGAACCGGGGCGGCTCCCCGATATGCGGGTAACAAGGAACCATGGACATTGACGCAGCCTAGGGGAGGGAGATCCAAAATCGCCTTGGGAAGGATCCGGCCAAACGCCGTCACGGCAATGACATCCGGCCTCCAATCGGAGAGTTGCTGCAAAAAATCCGGACTTTTCATTTTCGTCGGTTGACTCACAGGGAACCCTTTTGCCAACGCCAGTTCTTTCACAGGGGAAGGCACGACCGTCTGTCCTCTTCCCTTGGGGCGATCAGGCTGCGTGACCACGCCTACCACCTCATAGTCCGACTTGTCCAGGGCTTCTAGGGACGGTACGGCAAAAGCAGGAGTTCCCATAAAGACAACTCTCATAGCGTTTCCTTACCATCCTCTCTGCCTTCACGCAACTTCCCCTTGTGCCTCGTGCCGAATGAAGTGGCACTCATTGCCGTTCTCGCGTGAGCAACAAAATAAAGAGTATTATTACCTATTATTTATTACGTATAACCTCATTGACACGACTGGATACCCTATGATAAAAGCCAGTCGAATTTTTCCTTGAAAAATCAGGAGAAATCGCCTGTTTTGTCCACATGATATGAGGAAACGATAGCATGGGCGGTCATAGTCATTGGTCGACAATCAAACGTCATAAAGCCGGGGTCGATGCCAAACGCGGAAAAATTTTCACCAAGCTGATCCGCGAAATCACCGTGGCAGCCCGCGTGGGCGGTGGAGATTCCGATGCGAACCCGACCCTTCGTACCTGTATTGCCAAAGCCAAAGAGGCCAACATGCCGGCCGATACCATTAAACGCGCCATGCAGCGAGGCACAGGGGAACTGCCTGGCATCAATTATGAGGAATTCACCCTTGAAGGCTACGGACCCGGCGGAACCGGAATCCTCATCGAGATCATGACGGACAATCGTAACCGCACGGTTTCGGAAATTCGAAACATGCTGGGGAAAAATCATGGGACCATGGCCGAAGCGGGTTCGGTTGCATGGCAGTTTCACCAGAAAGGTCTCTTGGTCACGGAAGGGCCATCGACCGATGAAGACCAGCTACTGGGGATCGTCCTGGAGGCTGGAGCGGAGGATGTCAAAAAATCCGGCAGCAGCTTTGAAATTACCACGGAACTATCAGACTTTGAAACGGTAAAGGCTGCCCTGCAACAGGCCAACATTCAAACATCTGTGGCTGAAATCACCTATCTCTCTCAGAATCAAATCCGTCTCGAAGAAAAAGCGGCCGAGCAAATGTTAAAATTGATGGAAATCCTGGACGACCAAGATGATGTGCAAAAAGTTCATGCCAACTTTAACATTCCGGATGACATGATGGAAAAAGTCGCGGCATCCGGTTAACCATTGTACCTCTCACGTGATACCGTTTCATGATTGCCAACTTGACGGGGATATTAGCGGCCAAAGACCCTTCACGGCTCATTATCGACGTCAACGGAGTGGGCTATGAGGTGCTCATCCCACTCAGCACCTATTTCGCCCTACCCGATCTTCACGCACCCCTGACGCTTCATATCTTCACCCATCTGCGAGAAGATTCTATCCAATTATTCGGGTTCCTGACACCCGCTGAAAAAACGGCCTTTACCTTGCTGACCAAAATTTCCGGCGTGGGCGGGAAATTGGCCTTAAGTGTCTTGTCTGCCTTAAAAATTGCCGACCTGCGTGGGGCCATTCTCGCAGATGACATAGAGAAACTCGCGTCGGTTCCGGGAATCGGAAAAAAATCCGCAGGCCGCATTGTCCTGGAACTCAAAGATAAACTCGCCGACCTTGAGGATGGAGCACGGGATGCGAGCGATACGCCGGCATCGTTTCAAGCCCCTCAAAACGATGCGCTTTCAGCGCTGGTCAACCTGGGGTACCGGCATCGCGATGTCAAAAATGCCATCGACCAAGTGAGCCGAACGAGTCCTCCCCCGACCTCACTCGATGCATTGATTCGGGAAGGGTTGAAAATTCTCTCAAAGCCGTAGCACGCTTACGATGCTTGAAGAGGAGAGGCGGTCCGCTCGGCAAGACTACGAAAAGGATGGACTCCACGGATGAAGGAGGGTGACCATCTGAACACTTACAGCGTTTCTCGGATTTTTGCTCCGCGATAGCCATTTCGAACGACTCGATAAAAAAATCTGAGCACGTCCACCAAATCAAACCAAAACCCGCAATTCAGGCATCTGGCGTAGAGGCGTCTGTTCACGGTGGTGTAGTGTTGTTCCACCAGCATCAGCCCCTGACACTTGAGACATTCCATGATCACTTCCCGCCGGGTGTTTCCGCCGTCTTTCTCCAATCATCCACACCGCTCGGTCAGGTGGAGGTCAACTCCTTGATCTGTTCCCGGAATTTCAACCCATGATGCAGAAAAATCGACACACTATTTTCCGAATTATTGACGACCGCTAAGCCGGGTTCTTCGTCTCGGCCCTGGGCGATAGTCAGCGTTGTTAAGGCAAAGGGCCCACGGGGAGTACGATAATGACGCGGAGGATAATGAAATGAGCCATCTCCTTTCCCAAACAAGACCGAGATGCTGCCTGATTGAATATTCACAATAGCCGCATCCGGAATATCATCCCCGTCAAAATCTTGGGCCAATCCATGCATGGGACCGGCGTCGCCGCCTGAATCAATCCCTTCTTGAAAGGTCCCGTCTCCATTTCCTAAAAAGACGGTGACGGTGTTCATTTGACCGTTCACCACTAGGAGATCCCAAGCACCGTCATTGTTAAAGTCGGCACAGGAAACGGATAAGGGCCGCTTGCCCGTTCGATAATCGGTAGGAAGGAGAAAGGTACCGTCTCCCTCTCCCAACCAAATCGAGACGGCGTTGCTCATCGGCCCGCCATTCGTGACTGCCAAATCCAAGTGCCCGTCCTGGTTGAAATCAGCGGTGGCCACTGCGGTGGGTGTATCACCATATTCATATAATGGCCCAATACGAAATTTCCCTTTTCCATTTCCGAACAACAGTTGCAGCTTATCATTTCGCAGGGCCACCACCAAATCTCCGTGTTGGTCACTATTGAAATCCCCACTGGCAATGGACACTGGAGTTCGGTTGACGGGATACAGCGCGTCTTTCTCAAAGATCCCAGAACCCTGCCCCTTAAAAATGGCGACTTGATTACTCCCGGAACACGCGATAGCCAAGTCCTGATGCCTATCGCCGTTGAAATCTTGGACGGCCAAATTCCGGGGTTCCTTACACACTCGAATGGACACTTGGGCTTGAAAGCTCCCATCACCATTCCCGAATAAGAGGGACAGCGTATTCGCCGAAATATTGCTGGTCACCAAGTCCGAAAATCCATCCTGATTAAAGTCCCCAGATTGAATGGCGGTTGGATTCTTCCCCACTTCATAACTGGCAAAGAGATAGAGCAGATCAGGGGGAACATAGGGATCTTGGGGAGAGCACCCAGGCAGAAGCAGTAACCCGCAAAGCGTGAGGGAACGGAGCTTGTTGCCTGCCACAAGGATGGGAAAGGACACTTCGGAACCCCTCTTGCAAAGCCAAAATCCAAGGCTCATGGCCCTGAGGTCGTTATCAGATACTCAAAAAATGAAATAGTATACGAGGTGTTGGCTAAGCGACACAACAGGTTATTCAAGGATCACCGGTATTCCTTCAGACATTTTGAACAAATTTCTGCTCGCTACACACGATATTTCAGTAAATTCTTGTCATTTCCTGATTAAACGACTGGAAGAGTTTCAGGAAAATGTGCTATAGATTTCTTCTTTGGAAGGAGGAGGCTAACAATGGCAGAAACACAGTCGGAGAAAATCAAAATTGAGCTCACCATGTATGGAGTCGCCGAGATCCTGAAATGGTGTGTATACAAAAATAACGGCCGGATTCCGGACGTGGATACCGACGGCTTTCAACACATGCAGGCCGCTCTGGCTGAAAAGCCGGAAAAAGGGGATTATTTTACTTTTGATAAATTCTGGAAAATATCGAAAGTGTTTGAATTTACGAAGAAAGAGGTCGCCACCATCGATCGGTGCCTGTACGACATTCCAAACTTCGAGGGCAAACAGTTACCTCAAATCCGCTATAAATTTTGGCCCACCCAAGCCGACTGAGCACCATCGGACTTTCATTTTACTCCCGAGATCAGGCAACGACATCGTACCTGCACTCGGTCTGCTACGGATACCCGCCAGTCGACTTGTACATCCTGAGACTTCGCGAGGGAACACATAGCCATTCCTGACTACCAATCCATCATGTTGCCTCTGCTGGAGTTCACCGACGACGGCGAAATGCACCAAGCCCGCGAAGCGGTTGATCGGCTTGCGCTACGTTTCGAGCTGACGGACGATGAGAAACAGGAACTCTTGCCGAGTGGCAGACAATCGACATTTGTCAATCGGGTCAGTTGGGCGCGAGCCTATATGATAAAGGCCTGTCTCCTGGAATCCCCGGAGAGAGGATCCTTTCGCATCACCGAACGTGGACGACAGGTCCTCGCTCAGAAGCCCCATACGCTCAACAGAGAATTCCTCAAGCAGTTCGAGGAGTTCAGAGTTTTCCAGCAGCGCCGCAAGAAGACCACCGAAGGTGGTGCCAGGGGATCCGGCGACGGGATTTCTGAAGACACTCCGGAGGAAAACCTGGAGTCAGCCTACCAGACACTTCGAGAGAACCTTGCCGCTGACATTCTGGGGACAGTCAAGAAATCTCCTCCAGAGTTCTTTGAGCGTCTTGTCGTGGACCTGCTCGTCCGTATGGGATACGGGGGCTCGCGACAAGAAGCCGGACAGTCCATTGGTCGTTCTGGAGATGAGGGCATCGACGGGATCATCAAGGAAGATCGTCTGGGACTGGATATCATCTATGTTCAGGCCAAACGCTGGGAAGGCGTCGTCGGAAGACCCGAGGTTCAGAAGTTTGCGGGCGCCTTACAGGGGCAACGAGCGCGAAAAGGAGTCTTCATGACAACGTCCACGTTCTCTCATGAAGCGATGGAATACGCAGACAACATCGAGACGAAGATCATACTGATTGAGGGAACTCGGCTCGCCGAACTCATGATCGACTATGGAGTCGGAGTGACGATCAAGACCACGTATGAATTGAAAAGAATCGATTCCGATTATTTTTCCGACGAATAGGGCAACAAGTCGATCTAGAGTAACTTCGTCATCGGTAACGTTCGGGCACGAAACAGGAGGCAGACCTTTGCTTCCAGAAGTTGAACGATTAAGGCTGACGGTGGCCAAAACCATCGATCCAACGAGGAAGGCACAGTATGGGCAGTTTTTCACACCAGCGGAAATTGCTCGATTTATGGCGGGATTGTTTCTTCAAAGACCGCTGGACACCTGCCGTCTGCTCGATGCTGGGGCCGGCATCGGTTCTCTTGCTGTCGCCTTTTTGGAAAGGTGGGCTTCTGGTGGCTTCGATTTCCGGCGTGTCGAAGTCGATGCGTTCGAGATCGACGAATGCCTACATCCCTATTTAGTAGAGTCGCTAGGTGAATACAGTCGGCATCAAAATGTTGTCCCTACCATTCGGGGTGACGACTTTGTACATGCTTCCGTAGATTCGCTCTCTGGGAATCTCTTTGCCAAGACTCTTCCACGATACACGCACGCCATCCTGAACCCGCCGTACAAAAAGATACGGAGCAACTCTCCATACCGTTCGGCATTGCGGCGAGTCGGCATTGAAACCGTCAATCTGTATTCAGCGTTTGTGGCCTTATCTTTATCCTTGCTGGAGGATCACGGTCAACTTGTCGCAATCGTACCGCGGAGTTTCTGTAATGGCCCGTATTACCGTCCCTTCCGTGACTATGTTCTGAAACGTGCGGCGATCCGACAAATGCACCTGTTCGCATCCAGAAACAAGGCCTTTAAGGACGATGAAGTGTTGCAGGAGAACGTCATCATCACGTTGGAGCGTGGGACCCGCCAAGGCAACGTGACGGTGACGACCTCGACCGATGCCGGCTTCGCCGATATGGAGACGAACCGGTACTCTTTCGATCGCATCGTGTTTCCCGGAGACCCCGAGCGATTCATACACGTGCCAACCTCACCGGAATTTAGCACCATCGAACGATCAACAGTGATCTGCTGCACTTTGGAAGATATAGGCATCAAGGTCTCGACCGGTCCCGTGGTTGATTTTCGGTTGAAGGAGCACCTGCGTGACGTGCCGGGTGCGGACACAGTTCCCTTGCTTTATCCCTGCCACTGTAAAGGTCAGACTACAGATTGGCCAAATCGGAACTTGAACAAACCCAATGCGATCTGCCGCAATGCCGAAACGGAAAAGTGGCTGTACCCGAACGGGTTTTATTGCGTCGTGCGCCGCTTTTCTTCCAAGGAGGAACAACGCCGTATCGTAGCGAGTGTCGTCAAGCCGGACAGTTTTCCCAATGCCGAAGCGCTGGGTTTTGAAAACCACCTGAACGTGTTTCATGAAGAAAAGCATGGATTGACGGAAGCGCTGGCATATGGGTTAGCCGCATTCCTCAACGCCCCTGCAATTGATAAAAATTTTCGGCGTTTCAACGGTCATACTCAGGTGAATGCGACCGACCTCAGGCTCATAAAGTACCCGAACAGGGAAAGCCTGATTACCTTAGGCGAGTGGGCTCTGCGCCATGACCTGACTCAAGTCCTGATTGACGAGCGACTGGAGCGTTTAGACGCATGACGAATGTCCCCAATAAACGCATCGCCGAAGCCCATCACATTCTTGTCTCACTTGGTTTGCCTCATGCGCAACAGAATGAACGTTCCGCCCTCTGTCTGCTTGCGTTGCTGAATTTGACACCTCGCAAGAAATGGGCACGCGCGGAAAATCCCCTTATGGGCATGACCCCGATCATGGATTGGGCAAGGGTGCATTACCGGAAAGAGTATGCGCCGAACACACGAGAAACGTTTCGTCGGCAGACGATGCATCAGTTCGTGGATGCCGGAATCGCTCTTTACAACCCGGACATGCCTGACAGACCAGTCAATAGCCCAAAAGCGGTCTATCAGATCGAACCCGCAACACTCGCGTTGCTTTGCAGCTTCGGCACCAAAGCATGGCACGACGAGTTGATGGATTATCTCTCGCATCATGAGACACTGGCCGCCAAGTATGCCAAGGAGCGCAAACAAAACCGAATTCCCGTGCAGATTGCAGAGAGCAAGAAGATAACCCTCAGTCCCGGTGAACACAGTAAACTGATCCGGTTAATTATTGAGGACTTTGGACCGCGCTTTGCGCCAGGTAGCGTGCTGATCTATGCCGGAGACACCGGCGACAAATGGGGTTACTTTGACGTGTCGCTGCTTGCTAATCTCGGCATCAATGTCTCTTCACATGGCAAGATGCCAGACGTTGTTCTCTACTATGCTGCTCGCAACTGGCTTTTGCTGGTAGAGGCGGTTACCAGTCACGGACCTGTTGACGGCAAGCGACACACTGAGTTGGCTCAATTGTTTGTAGGGGCAAAGGCTGGACGGGTCTACGTAACTGCTTTCCCGAATCGTGCCGTGATGGCCCGATACCTTGGCGAGATTGCATGGGAAACCGAGGTGTGGGTGGCCGAAGCCCCATCGCACTTGATCCACTTCGATGGCGAGCGATTTCTAGGACCGTCCGATACGCCCTAAGCAATGCGCTCGTTGTGACGTTTCGCTTGGCTGATACTTGTGGTTGATGGGAATAAGAAACGTCTCGTTGTTTCCCTGATGCAAAAAACGTCACGAGGCGCACGGCTCAACCTTCCGCTCGATCCTGACCGCGGCACGGTGCTGATGATCGACGTGCGCAACGTCTATCGCAAAGTCACGCGCAAGATCGACGACTTCAGCCCCGAGCAGGAGCAAAACCAGCTGGCCATCGTCTGGCTCTACCGGGGCGAGACCGGGCGCTATCTCGGTCTGGTATCCGGCTACTGCACCCCGCACTCTCGATAAAGGCAACGCCTGCTTCAGCACCGAACGATGAACGCCGACCGAAAAATCACTATCATCGCTGGACCCAACGGCACTGGTTGCGATGGCGACGGCGAAGAAGACACGAGTCGATCAATCAGGTCGGCATCATGGCGAATGATTCACCGTTGACATAAAGATGTATGGTATGCATATTTTTATGCATGCGCACAATAATTCATATTGATGACCATCTGTTCGCCGAGCTACAGGGGGGGGTGCTGCGGACACAGGAAAGACGCTGACTGCCGTCATTCAGGACGCTCTCCGCGAGTCTCTGTCCCGATGTCGCGCAACGGAGCGACCTGCCGTTGACCTGCCTCGGTTCCTGGAACAGAGTTATGCCCGGTGTGGATCTGATCGATTCGGCCTCTCTGCTTGATCTCATTGAAAAGGCTCATGATCCTGCCTGACGTCAACGTCCTCGTTGCGGCGTATCGTGACGACGCTTCGGAACACGCTTCTGCCGGCCGTGGCTTGAGGCCGTGCTTGGCGGGGACGAGGCCTTCGCTGTCTCTGATCTGGTATTGAGTGGATTCCTCCGCATCGTCACCCATCCTCGCGTTTTCATCCGCCCGAGTCCGCCGGACGAGGCACTGAAGTTCGCAAACATGTTCAGAATCCAGCCCCAGTGTATTCCAGTCAGCCCGGGGCCCAAGCATTAGGAGATATTGACATGACTGTATCTGGACGCCGAAATCTGGGGCAACCTGATACCGGACGCGTATTTTGCTGCTTTGGCCATCGAGTTCAGCTGTGAATGGATTACTCTCGATCGGGATTTCACGCTTCGAGGGGTTGCGATAGAGCCGCCCAACACGCGATACATCGTGAAGGGTGGCAGTGATTGACCGGTATCGCCGTAAGGTCGTCATGATTGAGCCGGATCCCGCCTTTGTCGAACAGATGAACCCTGTACCTCTCCGCCGTGGACGACCGGATGCGTCATCCCGACGACCAGCCGACCATCGAGGCAATCGAGGTCGAACTGACGCGAGGGAGTGACAGATGAAATTTGAAGTGAGAAGCTTGAATCGTGCGATAGATAGGGTGGTGATCTATTCAAACTTCACCTTTCACCCTTCGTCCCGAGCAAAGAGGATTATAAGGGATGGCGACACAATTCTGGCAATAGTTCGGCCCAACTTGCGTTCGTTTCTGTTCATCTGGAAGCCTGAGAAGAACACCATCACATCCACAGGATTCGCCGTTCTTCGAGCTAAAGATAATGCAGACCCCCGCTTTGTCTATTACGCAATTACAGACAGACGATTCACAGGATATCTGACGAACAACACAAAGGAGACATCTTACCCAGCCGTAGATACAGATACCGTTCTCCGTGGCGAAATACCTGATTTCGATTTGCTACGGCAACAGTCAATCGCTCCATACTCTCCGCCTACGACGACCTGATCGAGAAAAATCGGCGACGGATTCAGTTGCTGGAACAATCGGCGCGACTGCTCTATAAGGAATCGTTCATCCATTTCCGCTTACCCGGCCACGAACACGTCACAATCAAAGACAGCGTGCCCGAGGGGTGGGAGAGGAAGACTGTTCCCGAGGTGATTCAGATCAATCCGAAAAATCAGGTGCCCAAAGACCGAGACCTGCTCTTGCCGCGCTTGATGTCCGGGGAGTTGGCGGTGTAATCCGAAGGCTGAAATAATGTATTCGCGAAACCTTCATTCTCTTGAATGGCCAATGAGATAACGGAGAAGCAAAGTGAGGAAAAGTCCGACATCTTGGCATTCTTAATTAGCAGCGACTTTCTTGCTTCAGACAAATGTAAAGAAGAATGGAACTATGCAAAGCAATTAGCTAAAAATGGAAACCAACCAAGAATTCCCATAATTCTCAAAGAATGTGCATGGCAAGACTTTGATGATATGAAGTCATTGATGGCTTTGACACAAGATGGAAAGCCTGTAACAAAGTTTGATAGTAGAGACGAGGCTTGGCAACAGGTTTATAAGGGCATAAAAAATGTAATTGCAAGTCTTAGAAAATGCTTCGGCGTGAAACAGGAATTTGTAGACGAAATAACAAAGATAGATTTCATCTCTCAACAGAAACAAGATATTCGATTGAGTGACCTGTTTGTCTTTCCCGCCCTATCCTGCAACTCAGACCAAGACTCTGCTTATGTCGTGGATGATGTAAATCAAATACTAAAGGTCGCCATACGATGAAAACGGGGTCGCGGCATGACGGAGAGCAAAACGGCGCAATCACTTTGTACTCGTCAACCTTATGGGATCAGCCACCCGACTGAAAGGAGCGTCTTCCTGCGCTAAGGTTGCGTGGTGTCAGCCACTCCCTTGAAGAATATCGAATGGGGAAAATTCATCGGTCAGGATGAGGCCTGGATTCCATTCCGGCGATTTGGCGGAATTGAAAAAGGGGAAAACCTCCGGCGGCATTTTGCCTTGATTCAGCAACGTAATCGTCGCCAAGGAAAACGTCTCGGAGTCCATGTTGAACGGACCGGGACCGGCAAAGAATATAATATTCGCCGACCCGGGTCTGGTTCGGAGCCAGGATGGGGCAGGAATACTGTACGCCTCCACCTGAGGGAACGAGGTCTTCATCGTGGACACCACGGCCTCGGCTCTGATCCGATCCAACTCCGAATCCGAGGAAGCAAGATTTACCGCAACCACCCCCTCTGCGCTCAGGTGCCGCCGCAATTCAGCAAAAAATTCCGTGGTGACCAAATGAAACGGAATTTGGTGGCGGGCAAAGACATCCACCCAAATGATGTCATAGTGCACTGCATTCTTTGCCAAAAAGACGCGCGCATCCTGGACATACACGTGGTGGTTCGGGGGAGCCTGATATTCAAAAAATTCCTCGGCAGCCTTGACGACTGAAGGGTCCATCTCAACCACGTCCAGTTCTAATTGCGGCCAATGCCGCTCCAGCCATTTTGTAAGAGACCCTCCTCCCTGTCCCAAGATCAGCCCCCGTTGAGGCTCAGGATGAAGAGCCAGGGCGGCCATCATCATTTGACTATACGGAAGCGTCAATCTTACCGGATCGGATTGCCACATAATCGCATGGAAGGTATTGTCGAGCACCAAAAACCGTAGTCCTTTCTCATCGCGTACCTGCACTTGCTGATACGGACTATCTTCCTGATAAATCGCCGGAGGTAGAACTAAAACCGGGTGAACCCCCAACCAGATCAGCCCGCTGAGAACCCCGACAAGAGGAACCAGCATCAACGCATTGCTTCGCCTGCTCCACCACAACCAGCTAGATCCCAAGACCACCAACACAACTCCCAAGACCGCGACAAGGGTTAAGCTCCCCAGCCACGTTAATAAGAAAAAAGACGTTCCCCAGGTCCCAACCAAGCTTCCAATAGTAGATATGGCAATCATCGCCCCCGTGTGTCGACCAAGATGTCCCATATCGGCAATCGCCAATCGCAAGAGCACGGGGAGCACTCCACTTAACCCAAAGGCCGGAACCGCCAACAACACACTGGCCGCCAGACAAGGCCCCCATCGCGGATCCGAGGTCCATTGCGAGACCGTAAACAGGATGGGTTGCCCCACCCCCGCCAACAGGAGGGTCCAGGCGCCTGAGCCCAGCAGTAACCAGGGCAACACCATACCAGGAGCGCGCCGATCGGCCAGCCAGCCACCAGTGGAATAGCCGCTGCTCATGGCTGCAAGGACGACCCCAATCAGCGCACCCCAGACAAACAAGGAGGTTCCGAACACCGGGGCAAGAAGACGACTTCCCAGAATTTCCAAGGCCATGACCACGGCACCCGTGGTAAAGGCCGTTCCAAAAAACCACAGCCGACCCCACGGGGAAGGCGATGCAGGAGTTACGTGCGTGTCCATGATCGATTCTTGAAAACGTTACCCTTTCTGTGCTGTAGACTCATTGACTCATCCTCATCTCATTGACCTATCCTCATCTCATGCGGTCTTTTCCAAAGACAAAGACGTCGAAAGATGCTATAGAAAGGTCCGTTTTAGTGTCAATGAAACAAAACGGCACAGGGTGAATGGAGGAAGAATGGCCACCAAGGATTTTATTTTAGATCTCGGGAAATTGATGATCGGCATCGCTTGGATCGATGGCCAACTCCAGCCGGAAGAAGTCAATGCTTTGAAGGAACTCCTGTTTTTGCTCCCTGATATTTCCGGGGAAGATTGGATGCAACTCGAACTCTACATGACCCATGCGGTGACCGACGCCGAACGCCAAGACTTGCTCGATCGTGTCCTCTCCGGCATTCGATCATCTCAGGATAAACATCTCGTGCTTCAGACCTTGGAAAAACTGGACGCAAGCGATGGGCCTGACGGCGCAAGTGAATCAGCATTTCTCGAGCAAATTCGTCACGATATCGAAGGACGTCGTACCGGTCTGCTAGTCCACCTCAGTGCCCCCATTCGACATGCCCTGAAACGCAAGTCCCGTCATTATCAAGGGACCTTCCCTCGCGAAGATCGCATCGAGGATTTTATTAAGAACACGATTTACTTCCAGGTGACTTCGGAGTTACAGCATCAAGGACGAACCTTTTCGATCCCGGAGACAGAGGCCAGAAAAATCTGTTTGGCGGCGGGTCTGATGGCCCATGTGGCATGGGCAGACAATGAGGTGTGTCATCGCGAACGTGAAGCCATGAGTCTGGGACTCCAGCAACTCTGGAACGTGCCCAAAGATGAAGCTCAACTGATTACCGACATGAGTCACTTTCGAATCATGCACGGCTTGGATCTCGTTCGGCTCACCAGGGGGTTCTGCCACTCCACCACCATCGAGGAGCGAAAAGCATTTCTCCGGTGTCTGTTCGCAATTGCCAACGCCGCAGCAGACACCTCTCATGCCGAGATCGAAACGATTCGCCATATCGCCAAATCGTTCGAACTGCCTCATCAGGAATTCATCAAGGCGAAATTAACCATCCCGCGCCAAGATCGAGGCGGGTTATAGGACATTTCTCCGGTTTGGCTCGGAACATCCTCCGTCTCCCAAATACGACGTCGTGCCAGGCGTTGATTCTAAGCTCGTCATTTTCGTTTCCTGGATTCCCTGATGTCGTTCGTCTAGAATTCCTTCATGTCTCCGGACCTCCCATCGCCGAACACCGACAAGCACCGCGCCATCGCCGGAGCAGCAGGACTCATTGGCGCAGCCACCTTTTCCAGCCGAATCCTAGGGTTGGGGCGCGATATTCTTCTCGCACGACTGTTAGGGGCGACTCTTGCCGCCGATGCGTTTTTTGTCGCCTATCGTATCCCAAATTTGTTGCGCGAACTCCTGGCCGAAGGCTCCATGTCCTCCGCCTTTATCCCTGTCTTCACTGAATACCACACCCTTCGCAGCAAAAAGGAAACCTGGGAACTGGCCAGCGCCGTGTTTACCACCCTTCTGTCAATCGTGACGTTGATCACGCTGATCGGTCTGATCGTCGCCCCGACCATTGTGTGGGTGTTGGCCCCGGGATTTCACGATGACGCCGAACGGTTACGCCTCACAACGACCCTGACTCAGATGATGTTCCCTTATCTGATCTTCATGAGTCTGGCGGCCTTAACCATGGGAATTCTCAATTCCCTACGGGCCTTTGCCGCACCAGCCCTGGGCCCGGTATTTTTTAACGTCTGCATTATTGTCTCAGCATTGTTGCTGGCCCCGTTCTTAGAGGAGCCGGTCCTTGGTATCGCCCTCGGGGTCGTGATCGGCGGGCTGACGCAATTTGTCATTCAACTGCCCGGCATTCAAAAACGCGGGCTGCTCTTTCAATGGCGGTTCAACCCCGGGCATCCCGGCGTGCGTAAGATTGGGCTCTTGATCGTGCCGTCGTTACTGGGGCTGTCCGTGACGCAAATGAATATGACGGTCAGCACGATCCTGGCCTCGTATTTCCCCGGTGGCCCCACGTACCTGTTTTATGGCATGCGATTAATCCAATTTCCATTGGGAATTTTCGGCGTGGCCCTGGCCACGGCGATTCTTCCCACTCTGTCAGACCAGGCGTCTCGCAGGGCCATGGATGAACTGCGAGACACGTTAGGATTCGGCCTTCGCATGATCGGATTTATTATTCTGCCCGCCATGATCGGGATCATCTTTCTTCGACACCCCATTGTGCATCTGTTGTTTGAACATGGCGCCTTTTCCGCCGCCGACACACAAGCCACCGCCGCCGCCCTGCTGGCCTATGCCGTTGGGCTGTGGGCCTTCGCAGGCATTCGCATCATGGTGTCGGCCTTTTATTCCCTCCAAGATACCAAGACCCCGGCTTTCGCGGCAGTGGCCGCCATGATGACCAATATTGTGTTGGCGTTGCTCCTCATGAAGCCGTTAGAGCATGCAGGTTTGGCCTTGGCAACGGCGCTCTCGGCCATGGTGAATATCAGTATGTTAATCGGAATTCTCACGCATCGACTGGGCGGCATTGATTGGCAAGGGGTGTGTCGCTCACTCGGCCAGGCCGGACTCGCGACCATCCCCGTTATTCTCATCTGTCTGTGGATTGCGGATTTGGCCGTCTGGCAGCGCGCGGACGAATGGATTGCCAAGGGCATCATGCTCACGGTAGGAATCGGATTGAGCATGACCGGATACCTTGGCACGCAGGCCTTGTTTCAATCCCAAGAACTGGAAGTCCTGTGGAAGCTGGGTCAACAGAAAATTCCGTTCTTACGCCCTCGGGCGTAACGTCCGGATTGAATAGGGACATGCAAGCATGAGAGCGGTGCTCCAACGTGTCCGCTCAGCCTCCGTCGAAGTCGATGGCCAGGCAATCGCCTCAATTGCCCAAGGGCTTGTGGTCCTCCTAGGTGTGGCGAAAGACGATTCCGAGGCAGATGTCTCCTATATGACTGACAAGATACCGCAACTCCGCATTTTTCCCGACGAGGCGGGCAAGATGAATCGGTCGATCGTGGATATGAACGGAGAACTTCTCATTGTCTCGCAATTTACGTTATTAGGAGAGACCCATCATGGGCGACGCCCTGGATTTGATGCAGCCGCTCCCCCTGACACAGCGCGTCGATTCTATGAATCCGTGGCTCACTCCATTCGAGAGCGGGGAATTCACGTTCAAACAGGCAAGTTCGGCGCCAACATGGTGGTGACCCTGGAAAATGACGGCCCGGTGACACTCGTTCTTGACAGCCACCGGAGGGAATCGGAGAGAATAGGCGAGTTGTCAAAAGGACCTCTGCAATAACGGGTCAAGAGGGGGAGACGATGTCGGCCGCTGTTCCTCAACATCATCCACTCAGACAATTATTTGGTACGCTGACGGAACGCAGCTTTACCGAGTCACTGGGGTGGCCTGATTTCAACGTCACCGCCTATCTCTCCAATCTTCTCGTCGAATTCTCCCATGTCGACCATCTCCATCACATTAAAAATCAGCACGGACAACCCGTCGAAACGGTGGCCGAACTCTTATACGAATCCGAACTCGCGACGGACTCCCCCGAGCTTGGTCGAGAACGGGAAATTCATCGGCACATTGGCGATTTGACGTTGTTTATTGCAGGGCTGTTTCCAGAATATCTGCGCTATCTCAAAGCTGAAGGGATGATTTACCACAACGATCATTTCGTGAATTACATGAAGGCAGGGAAACGTTCGTACCGAATTGTCGCCGCCTTCCAACACGGTGAACGGCAAGAACCACCGGTGCTGTTTCAAAAACTCTCTTCGAACTTTGAACTGTGCGTGACCGGTCTCGGACTCGTACGCCAAGATCTGGATCGCATGCAGAATCCTCCGCACCAACAAGCCAAAAACATTTGGCTGCATTAAGCGGGGGGAGAGCAAGCTTCGTGCAGTCTATCAAGACACACCGAAATCGAAATCCCGGCAGGATTTACCACACCAACCACACAGCGGGGTTGGCGTTTCTTACCGGAGTTTCGGTTGAGAGGCTTCTGACGTAATCGCATCGGGATACGCTGACGATGGACCTCCCCATAGGCGAGGGTAAATTTTGTCATGATTGGATCGCCTGGGTCCATGACACGTCGGGAGAACCACCGCCTTTGGGAGGGCACCCTGTATGCCGGCCCTGATGCCCGAGAGCGTTCATCCAACGCGGCTTGCGTCGCATGCAGTTTCGCCGTAACCTTTGAACTCGTCCGGCACGGCATCCGCGTCACCGTTCCGGAGCAGGACCCTGAGTTCGGCGGGCTACCAGCAGCTTTGCGGCAATGGCGTCCGGACCGAGAAGTTCTACCACCACTGGTTCACGAACGATGTCCATGTGAGGCAACTCATCAAGGAGTTGGGCAATTCGGATTAGGTGCTGTTGCGGCCCACGCGCACCGGCATGTCCTACGCAACGACGTCTTCAGGCTATCGTCGTCTGTCGATCTGTTGCGTTTTTCGACCCTGCCGTTCCCTGACTGCATCCAGATCAGACTGCTGGCGCTGCTGACGCGCCGAGTCAAGGACGGGCTCACGCTTGAGGACCGGACGGGCGCGGATTGGCTGCGGGAAATGGGCGGCGAGCGCGTCCATCGAGTCGTATGGGAGCAGATGCTGCAGGGCATATTCGGCTATTTGGCTGAAGAAATCGCGGCGGTGTGGTTCTGGAACAAGCTCAAGCTGCGCGGCGGCAGTCGCGGTAAGGTCGGTGCGGAGCAGCTTGCCTACCATAAAGGCGGGTTCGCCGAAATACCATCGGACCGTTATAGTCGGCCTATCTTCGTATTTGGCAGATAGCGTCTGTGGTCAAGATTGAATGCAGTTCCATCCTCGCTAGGTTTGTGCGAAGAATGGATCCTCATGACTGGTCCGGTTACACCGAAGACGATCAGTTGGTGCACCTCTGCTGATTCGCGGAAGCTGCAATCGGTATTCCAGCCGGCGGGCTCTTTGTCTGTTCCACCCCGATCGTACGGGGCATAGCCGTTTTAATTGACGGCTAAAGTTGTTGCTGCCAATGATATACCAAAAAGTCCCTGGGGCATTCATCCCAGGGACTTTTCACGTTGGTGGAGGTGGCGGGATTTGAACCCGCGTCCGAAGACATTCAGCACAACGGTCCTACGTGCGTAGTCAATGTTTGAGGATTCGCACCCGCCCACGCCCACTGACCGGCTTAGAGCGTTTGCTAGCCCAGAAAAGTCTCATCCGTCGTTGCTGAGCACCAACATTGGACCAGCCTGCTGAAGTAGCGCCTCATCCATGCCCGCAGACAGAGAATGGGGAGACGTCGCAGTCAATTAAGCTGCGAGAGCCAATGGTTCGTTGGCAATTATAGGTTTCCCGAAGGTTTAACGAGACTCCGAGAGCTCGACACGCACCGTTGACCTCTTGATCCCCGTCGAAGCCAGTCACCCCCTTGTTTTCAGTTGGCACATTTCCTATCTATCTTTTCTACTATAGCCCACACTAGGTTCGATTGCCAAGTGAAGAAACAGGGCAGAAGAAGCATGAGAAATCTCCTAATACTGCCAAATTCATAAACCAGCGCCAAGCTTTTCTTGAAAAATGGCTTTTATTAAGCCATAGTTGCCTCCACCGACGCCTCGGTCTACGAAAGTATTCTGACCAATCGCGTGTTGGATGATGGTGAGGACGGCGCACAAAATAATACTGGATGCCGGGTCAAGCCCGGAATGACGGATTCGGGTATCGTTGACTATTTTCCTGCCAATGACACAGGGGAAAAGGCGGGAGCAACAGACAAATGACAAGCTTTCAGTTTGTCCTATTCAAGAGACCAGGATGACCGTGACGTATATTTACGGGTATTTCTTAAGCCGGGTCGTGCGACAAGAGAGGACTTCAGAAGTTCCTTGCACGAAAAGGAGGAGTCTATGGCGTGGATAGCTTTGTTTGTCGCCGGTGGGTTTGAGATTGTCTGGGCAACCTGGCTCAAATATACGGATGGGTTTACGCGGCTGGGGCCAAGTGTGGTGACGGTGGCGGCGATGAGCGTGAGTATGGTGTGTCTGGCGTTCGCCGCGCGAGCCATCCCGATTGGAACTGCTTATGCCATCTGGACCGGTATTGGCGCCGTAGGGACGGCCATCATGGGCATGATTCTGTTTAATGAGCCGCGCGACGTTGCCCGTTTATTTTTTATCTTTTTGATTATTGCGGGAATTGTGGGTTTAAAACTGGCTACGCCATGCGAGTAGTATTCTGGATTCATTCTGGAACGATCCGAGCGAATGGTTCGGGGACTGATATGAACGAGAGGAAGCAATGGCTCAGAAAACGCCAAGTCAACATCTTGGCGTGGACAGTCAGGAATAATACGCTCGTCGGAAATAACAGTTCTCAATCCTTTTTACTTATGGGTACGACATGATTCAATCATCTCTGTTTGTTTTCTTCTTAACCCTGCTTTTGTTTTTCAAAAGCGACCCTGCCCATGCCTATCTCGATCCAGGCTCCGTGAGTTTGGTGATTCAAGCGATTATTGCTACTATTGCCGGCGCCGCTCTGACGTGGAAACACTGGTATTGGCGGTTATTGAACTTTTTCGGCATAAAAAAGCAAAACGGGAAGTCTGAAAACCGTAACCCTGAGAGCCTAGGCGGTGAGTAGAGCGCCCGGATCCTTCAGGGACTCTGCCGGACATGTTTTTATCGCTTCGGAACGGATCTTCCGAGGTATTTCGAGCGACACGACTGACTGGTTTCGCCATTTTATTCACTCGGCTTTCTTCAAGGAACACGCTGGAACGCTGATCGTGAATACAAAAGAAGTTTCCCCCGAAGAGGCGATCATTGCGGGGATTCCCACGGACGATGTCGCAGCCTACCGAATGTGGGTTGAACATGAGCCGCTTCCCTTTATTTCCTACCCTTACGAGTGGTCTTTCGAATCGTTGAAGGACGCAGCATGTCTGACGTTGACGCTGCTGATCGGCAGTCTGGAAAATGGCTACACGTTGAAAGATGCGTCAGCGTTCAACGTGCAATTCATTCATTCCAAACCAATATTCATGGATGTCCTCTCTTTCAGTGAATACCGGGAAGGAGACCCTTTTCTCGGCTACAAGCAATTTTGCGAACATTTTCTGGCTCCATTATGTCTCACGGCGTTTTCCCGTATCGATTTCAACCAATGGTTCAGGGGACGCCTAGAAGGTCTCGATTTAATGGAGGTGTCCGCAGCGCTTCCTTTGACCAGCTATTGCCGGCCGCAAGTCTTGCTGCATATGCATCTGCACGCGTGGGCGATGCGAAGGTTGGAATCCGTATCTGATGGAACGAGTCGAAAAAAATCGAGGAATATCCCACGGAAGAATCTGATAGCACTCGCCGACGGCTTGAGACAATTTATCACAAAACTAAAGCGCAGGCGGACATCCTATTGGCAGAAATATGCAACGCATAATACCTACGGCGATGCCTCCCGAACGGATAAGATGCACATCACCCAGGAATTCGTGAGAAACAATAACCTGCGAAGGTTGTTGGATCTGGGTTGCAACACGGGAGAGTATTCCAAGGCCGCGATTTGTGCCGGCGCCGAGCAGATAATCGGTACCGATTGTGACGGTGGCGCCATCGACCTTGCCACCAGAGACATACAGGGGCATGCTTGGCCGGTTCAATTCTTATATTACGATATTGCCAATCCATCGCCGAATCTGGGCTGGCGGCATGAAGAAAGGATGACGCTGGAAGAACGGCTTGGACCTCTGGATGGCATCTTCTGCTTTGCGCTTATTCATCACCTCGTAATAGGCAGAAACATTCCCCTAGAGGAATTCATGGGCTGGGTGTGCGACCTTGCGCCAAAGGGTCTGGTCGAGTTCATTCCCCAAACGGACCCCATGGCGCAAGGTCTGCTGCGTCATCGGGAAGATATTTTTCACGATTACAACCGAGAACGTTTCGAGCAGATTTTGAATGGATTATGCACACGCGTCACGTCGCACGAGATCCAAGCGACGAACAGAACAATGTATGAATATGCAAGATAAAGCCGCAATGCTAAAAACCTCTATCAGGACGCTACGATTGCCACAAGTGCCCGTGAACGGTCGGAAAGCGCTAGGAGCTTTTCTTCTCTTACAGATCTATTTTGCCAGCAATATCCTCTCATTCGGGTTCTGGAAATCCGATAGTGTCGTTTTTGGATATTTGACGGTGTTTTACGGGTTCTGGCTTGTCGGATTGACCCTGTTGCTCTTCTTGTTTTTGAGAATAAGCACCCGATTCGGTCTGACACGATTTGATTCTGTTGTCTTTGTCACCCTCAGTTTGCCATTCGGGGTTGGGCTCTGGCTGCCAACCCTTGAAGTCCACATAGGCAAGCTTTGGTGGATCGCCCCCCCTGCTCATTTCTGCCATGTTCATTTATTATCGTTTCGGTCCGTTGTATATCGGACGGATGACGGTTCTCATGATTGGTCTTTGCAGTGTATCATTTATGGGGCATTCGGAATTTTTAGCTGACTTCGAACATTCCAAATGGAGGAATTACCACGAAACCGACAGGATTTCTCTGAACAGGAAAAACAACGTACACGTTATCATGTTTGATTCTCTGACGCATTCAGCTTTTTCGGAAACCTTTATCGGCGTCAGAAACCCTGCTGCGGATTATCTGGCGACGCTGGATGACACGATTTATGCGGATCATATGGGGTTTGCTGAACATGTTCTTACCAAGCCAGCTTGGGCGACGCTGTTTGAATTGGGGGGGGGCAAAAATAATGGTGCTTTTTCTGGCCGCACAACGAGTCTTCTGACCGCTCTATTGCGAAAAAACGGCTATTACATTCAGAGCGGATTCTCCTCGAATTACTTTGGCTCCAACAAAGGAGAATACGTTGATGACTATATCATTTATGAGGGCATAAAGTTGGAATATACGCTGATCTGCCAGAGTGGAGAGCCGCTTCTCGGATTCTGCTCCAAACTCTCATCCACGACATTCAAGAATTGGTTCAGAAGATCGTTCAAACAATCCGAAAACCAAGCATGGCCCGAAACAGTCATTGATCTGATTGACCAGGCAGAACAGAAGACACAAGGTCCTGTGTTTTCGGCCTTTTACATCTATCGCCCCGTCGGCCATACTTTCAACAACCATCGAACTGGTGATGCAAAAATGTTTGCACAATATAGAAGATACTTCATTGACCAGACGCGACGCGCCAAAAAACTGATGGAAGACATAAACCGACTGAGACAGCGGTTTCCGGATTCCATTTTTATCATCGCTGGTGATCATGGTCCATTCTTGAGCCGGACTGAAAAAAAAGACAGGCGATTCATTGTACTGGACCAACATGGCGTTGCGCTGGCGCTGTTGAACGCCCCCAATGTATGTCCGTGGTCGAAGAATTGGCTCGAACGGCAAAGATACTTGACGCCGAGTCGGATGCTTGCTGCCTCTCTCGCGTGCGACGGCGAGAGCAGGAAACTGACAGAACACTTTAAGGATAATGAAGAGTTTGTACGCTTTGGTGAGTCTCTCGCCAGTTCGAAGTGAGTGGAGTCCTTGACCTGTTTTTAGTTCAGCAGCGTTAAATCGAGAATTGAAAAACGGGTTGGTTTCCGATCGTCTCCGCCAGGATGCCTTTTTGTTTCAGCGCTTCAAGAACGTCATGGGTCGTGCTCGTAAAGTCTTCAGGACCGGTAAAGGAGAGATCTGCCTCAATGGGGGAGGGTCCCGTCTCTTGACTCATAGAGACGGTGAGCACCGGGGTGGGATGAACCAACGTGCGGATCGCTTCGACGACTTGCTCAGCCGGCAGGTTGAACGAGTTCGTGGTTGAAATCAACAGTACGCCCGTGTCGATTAACAGCCGGGCCACTTCGCCGTAGCGGCGAATCGTTTCTCGGGCGTCCCCTTCTTGCAAATCCGCATCGAGCCCATGGCGAAGGTTTTCCGGATCCAACATATAGACGTGCCGGCCTTCAGCCACGAGCGTGGATTCCACTTGTTTGGCCAGGAAGGTTTTCCCCGTGGTATCAGGGCCGATGAGGAGGACTAACGCCGCACGGTGGCCATAGTGCGTGGCGCGATCCGCCAAGGTGACGTCCCCCTTGACCCATGCAAAGTCCCGTTGTCGCGCCTCGACCCGAAGGGTCTCTTCACGATCCGGAACCATCTCGGTGATGATGCCGCCCCCGGACACGTCGTAGCCATCGACCAGGACAAAGCGCCCCGTGGTCTCAAAATCGGTGTACAGATCAAAGACGAGAGGGGCTTTGGCTTGTATCGTGATGTCCACCACCTCGTTTCGCTTCACGACCGTGTTGGTTGCTTGCTGTTCCAACGAGAGGTTATTGGCATCCACGATGCGATGAATCGCCGCCACGCGGCATTCGACTTCATGCGTGGCTAACCGAACCAGATAGGGTTTCCCTATTTCCAGGGGGCGACGTCCGAGCCAAAAAAGATTGGCGCGAAAGGTCGTGGAGACGAGAGGCAGGGAAGACTCGTGACTGAGGATCTCCCCGCGCTCGACAAAAATTTGTTCGTCCAGGGTAATCCCCACGGCTTGTCCGGCCTGGGCTTGTGTTGGTGGTGCCTCCACGTTAAACGCTTCGATGGTTTGCACGACCGCGCTTTTATTCGACGGCGAAAAAATTAACTGGTCACCTACTTTGAGGCGTCCGGACGTGAGGCGTCCCGCCAGAATGCGGCGTGCATCGAATTTGTAGACGTCTTGAAGGGGAAACCGCAGGGGTTGTTCGGTCGTTTCGGATTCCGATGAAAATTGCACCAGCGATTCCAGAACCGTGGGGCCGGTGTGCCATGCCATGTGAGGACTGGGCGTCGCGATGTTGTCACCGCGTTTAGCGCTGGCGGGTATCACGAATTGGGGAGTGACGTCGAGTTGAGACAGGAACGCGCGATACTCTTTTTCAATGAGCGCAAACGTGTCCTGCCGGTAGTCCACGAGGTCCATTTTGTTCACGACCACGGTGACTTGTTTCACGCCCAACATCGAGAGCAACAGGCCGTGCCGTTTGGATTGATCCCTGACCCCTTCCAATGCATCGATCAGCAGTAAGGCGGCTTCGGCACGCGCCGCACCGGATACCATGTTTTTCAGGAATTCTTTATGCCCTGGCGCGTCGATGATGATGTATTGACGTCCGGCCCATTGGAAAAAGGTGCGGGCGGTATCGATCGTCACGCCCTGCTGCTGCTCTTCCAGGAAGGCATCGAACAAAAAAGCGTATTCAAACTCTTTGCCCTGTTGTTTGCAGATGGCCTGGATTTTTTCGATCTTGCCTTCCGGCAAGGTGCCCGTGTCCGCATACAAGCGCCCCAACAACGTCGACTTGCCGTGATCCACGCTGCCGACGATGACGATGTTCATGCGGTCACGGATATCGACGGTCGCCGAGGTTTCGGTCTTACATGTAGCCATCTTTTCGGAGGACCTCCATGCCTCGGCCTTCGTCTTGAGCGCGACCGGCGCGTTCGGCCACGTTCGTGGCGCGTAGTTCTGTAATGATTTCATCGACCGTGGAGGCGGTGGATTTGATGGGAAAGGTACAGGGGGCACACCCCAGGCTCCGATACCGTGTGCCGTCGCCCCTGTCGAGGTACAAATCGATAAAGGGAATGTTTTCGAGCTTGATATATTCCCAAATATTGATTTCCGTCCAGTCCAGCAGGGGGTGAATCCGGATGTGAGTGCCCGGCGGGAATGAGGTTTTAAATTGATCCCACAGTTCCGGCGGCTGGTCTCGAAAATCCCAATCGTTGTTTGTGTCTCGCGGGGAGAAATACCGTTCTTTGGCGCGCGTACTTTCTTCATCCGCGCGGACGCCCAGGATGATGCCCGTGTACCCTTTTTCTTCGAGCAGGAGTTTAAGCCCGTTGGTTTTGAGGGCGGTGCAGCATTCGATCCGGCCTCGTTCATGATTCATCCCTTCGGCCAGGGCTTTCTTGTTCTGCCCGACCACCAGGTTGAGGCGCCATTCACGTGCCAGTCGATCCCGATATTCGATCATGGCGGGAATTTTGTAACTGGTATCGACGTGCAAGAGCGGAAACGGGACGTGTCCCAAGAAGGCTTTCCTGGCCAACCATAAGAGTACCGTGGAGTCTTTCCCCATGGACCAGAGCATGGCCAGGTGCTCGAAGTGTTTATAGGCCTCACGAAAAATATAGACGCTTTGATCCTCCAGTTGTCGAAGATGTCTCATACGTGAACGACCTTTTGTTCCGGTGTCGTTGAGGCTTGCCCTGAGCCTTGAGGGCTCGCCGGGGGGGAGGCGAGGACTGCCAACTTTTTCGCAGCCGCCCCGGATTCCAGTGCTTTTTGTGCCAAGGGCACGCCTTCGGCGATGGAGTGGGCCTGCCCCGCGGCATAGAGCAACATGGAGGCGTTGTAGAGAATCCAATCACGGAATCGTGCTTGCCCTGAGCCTCGAAGGGTTTGGGTCTTCAAGACCTGCCGAATCAGGGCCGCCTCTTGGGCCAGAACCTCTTTTGGAGAAGCTTGCCCTGAGCCTGGAAGGGCCTGCCCTGAGCCCTGTCGAAGGAACTGGGAGGGAATGGCCATGTGTTGGAAGGAGCCAAGGGGAAGCTGGACGTCCTGAGGTTTGAGGGTAAAGGGGGTCACACGGTTGTTACGCAGTTCCCGCATAACCGTCGGGATCGCCATCGACAGTTCGGGAAATCCTTCCATCCCCTGAAAGACCAGGAGCCGGTGTCCGCCGAGCATGGTCACCGCTTCCGGCATCTTTTCGAGATACGGCGGATGGGCCACGCCCACTACTTGCGAGTGCGCTCGCGTGGGGTTGAGCAGCCGGGCAACTTGATGGAACAGGTTTTGGGCGCCTAGTTGTTCGCGCAACGCCAGTAACTTTGCCAGGGGGGGGTGATACAACGCGATGTCCAGGTACGCGAATCCGTTCCGTTGCAGGCTTGCAAGCAGGTCGTGCCCTTGCAACGTGGCGGGGATGCCCAGTTGCTCTAATATCCGGGGAAGGTCGGAGGACACCGTGGGGTTGTCCATGCCGTGAAACAGGATGGTGGCCCCGGCGGAGGCAGCGACGATGGCTGCGGGAAGGCACACATGCTGCGTATTGTGCTTTTCGGCATACACCGGAACGTCGACCACGTTGATGCCGGCCGGAACGCTGATGGGGGGAACGTAGCTGCGCGTGGCGGCGGTGAACGAGGCTAATTCCGTCACGGCTTCCAATTTGATCCGCATGGCCATCAAAAAGGCCCCGGCCTGATAGGGCGTCGCGTTGCCTTCTATCAGATCCTGGGCGGCCTGTTTGGCTTCTCCCCACGAGAGGTCTTTGGCCCCCCGTTGTCCTTTTCCGATTTTGGTGATGAGTTGGTGCATCAGCAGTGTCTACGGTCGATAAAACTCACGGTTGGATTCCAATGGTGTCGCTTGCCAAAAGGTGTTTTTTCGGAAGGATGGTTACTGATGAAGCCCACATTCGGTTTTCTCAAGACGCTGCCATCGCCCGGACCGTGGATCGTCGCCCGGCTGAACGGGCGAGGTGCAGTGTGTGCATCCGATGCTGGGGTAGTATTGGTCATGGAGAACGTTGTAGGGCACGTCATGTGCTTTGATGTAGGTCCAGACCTCATCGTTGGTCCAGGCCGCAAGGGGATTGAACTTGACAAGACCGAACGTGGCGTCCCATTCAACCAGCTCCGCGGTTACGCGCGTCGGCGACTGGTCGCGACGAATGCCGGTCACCCATGCGGCGTAGTTCTTCAACATCTTGGTCAACGGATCGACTTTTCGAATCCGGCAGCACTGATCCGGTTGCCGGACCCACAACAGGTCTCCGAATTGACTCGCTTGCTCTGCGGGCGTCAGAGCCGACACGACCCGAATCACCTGCTCGGCCGAGACCTTGTACCGGTCGATCAGGCGATCACGCACGGCGTAGGTTTCCGGAAAGAGAAAATCCGTGTCCAGATAAAAAAACGAGGCTTGAGGATTGATGCGGTGCATCATGTCCCAGAGCACCACATCCTCGGCACCGAAACTACACGCCAGCACCATCCGAGGGGAAAACTGTTCGAACGCATAGGTCAAGACCGCTTGCGGCGAGTGGGCCGCAAAGCGTTGGTTCAGTTCGTGAAGTGCCTCTGTTGAAAAATTCGCTCGCATACTCACGAGTGACTCCTGACTAGATGGTCCGGGGCGCTATCAGAACAGTCCGCAGGATGGTCAAAAAGGCCATCCTGCACGGCCGCAGCAATCAAGGCGGCAGAGGGGGCCGCAACTTTTGGGTACGTTGAGCCTCCGAGCGTCGCGAGACAAAACTGGCGGACTTGTTCAGCATCCTGCTAGACCTCGACTTTTTCTACCAACACCTTAAAGTGCTGCGCATCGGCTTCTAACGGATCTTCGGCGAGCACCTTGTGCCCATCGTTGCGAAGACTCATGGGCACGTTTTTAATGGGATCTCCGGCATCCAGCCATACTTCCAATTGTTCACCCTCATCCATGGTTTCGAGTTTCAATTTGGTTTTGACGTAATTCAGCGGGCACATGACCCCTCGAAGATCAAGAACAGTCGCGTCTTGAACGGATTCGCGTTGAGCCGGGGCTGGTTCCGTCACGGCGGGGGTCTCTTCGGAGAGTCCGAGCTTGAGGTCTTGGCCGATTTCTTCGGTCAGTTTTCGGCAAAACTCCACGAACCCTTTGGCAAAGGCCATTTTCTTGTTGGTGAATTCAGCGGAATTTTCCTTGGTACCCAGATCACTGATTGTCCGTGCCATCCCTCGATACGTTTGAGGAATAAGCCCATTTTGCCGAGCGGCAAACTGATCAAATTCCGCCAACGTGTCGGCATCGGTGTTGGGATCGATGCCCTCGGTTACGAGCAGGGCTTTGGCTCCGGCCACCACGGCTCGATAGGCCTTGTTAATGGCCATGGCACATTGATGTTTCTCGGCCAGAATACGGGCTTGGTAGAGTTCCTGCTCGGCTTCCAAAATCCGATTGTCGATCATTTCTATGGCGCCGCCGGCACATTCACCGGGTCCCAGATCTTCAAGCGTAAATTCCTCTTCCGCTTCCCAATCAAAGTAGTACGAGGGATCCTCGGCATATGCGGGTAGAATGGAATGCCCGAGCAGTTCTTCTTTAAGCGCGGCCTTGCCCGTTCGTTTAATAAAGGTATGCAGGCTGTCTCCTTCTTGGCGGTCTCGTCGATACACGTCAAGCAAGTGCGAGATGGCGGAAGGGATGTTCTTGGCCGGGAGTTTGATCGTCATTTGTCCGACTTCCGCGGTCCCGTTGATTCGCCCTCCAAGATGAAGCTCATACACCGGGGCAATATGGTCTCCCATGCGTTTGCCCACTCCGTGCAGACCAATGGTCGAGATATGATGTTGGGCACACGAATTATGACAGCCACTGATATGGATCGTGGTCCCTTTCAAATCGTCGGGAACCTGTCCCGGCGGAAAGACTTCGGCTAAGGCACGGGCGACGCCCTTCGATGAGGTGATCCCGAGCCCGCAGGTATCGGTCCCAGGGCAGGCCACAATGTCTTCGGTTTTATTCGCCCCGGGTTGTCCCAACCCGTGGGCTTCTAATTCCTGATAGAGGGCTTCCATGTGTCCATCGGACACCCAACGAATAATCAAATTCTGACCGATCGTGGTGCGAATGTTGCCATTGGAATAATGTGCGGCCAGATCAGCCACCAGCAGCATTTGCTCAGTGGTAATGTCGCCCGTCGGCAGTCTCAGAACGGCGGCGGAAAATCCCTCCTGCCGTTGTTTCACCACGTTCATTCGTCGCCACGTCGCGAACGAAGGGGCTGTCGCACTATCCGGGTGGCCGCCGTTGCCGTTGGCCCCGTGCTTCGCCGGCACAATCAGGGGAGCAGGATCGGCATGCGGGAGGAGTTTCAACGGTGGATGCGAAGGCTTGGCACTGAACATGTCTTCATAGGCCGCTTCCCATCGGCGTCGAAATTCTTCAAACCCCAATTTTTCAATCACGAACTTCATGCGGGCTTTGCTGCGATTCTTCCGATTACCGAGATTATCAAAGACTTTAATGACGGCTTCGATGGATGGAATCAGTTCATCCATGGGCACAAATTCCCGGAGCAGATGCGCGATGCGCGGGGCTGCCCCGAGCCCGCCTCCGACCACCATGCGAAATCCAATCGTGCCGTCCTCAGTCTTCTTCGCTAATAAGCCGACGTCATGGATGGGCGTCATGGCACAATCGTGATTGCAGCCGGAAAACGCAATTTTAAATTTTCGTGGCAGGCTCTGGTTGAGCGGATTTCGCAGCAAATGTCGCGCCACGGTGTTCGCGTACGGGGTCACGTCAAAGACTTCACCTTGGCAAACACCGGCCAGATGGCAGGCCGTGACGTTGCGGACCGTGTTGGCACAGGCTTCACGAGTGGTGAGCCCCACTTCTTCGAGTTTTCGCATGACCGTGCTGATTTGCGGCAACGGCACAAAGTGTAATTGAATGTCTTGCCGGGTGGTGACGTGGCCGACCCCGGTGGCATAGGTCTCGGCCAGTTCGGCGATCCGGCGCAACTGGTTGGATGTCATCCCGCCAAAGGGAATTTTGATGCGCACCATTTGCACGTCCGGCTGCCGTTGTCCATAGATGCCGTATTGCAACCGGAACGGTTTGAACAGGTCTCCGGGGATGTCGCCGGCCTGCAACCGTTTGACCTCGTCTTCAAACGTTTCAATTTCCTCTTGAATCTCTTGAGGAATAGGAATGGTGTCAATTTCAGGGAGCGTGGTGAGACGGCCCGTGTTCATGATGTGCCTCCAGAATGAGCTGCTCGTCATACGTCATGGTGGTTGGCTTATTGTCAATGGGGAGTGTTCCCTCAACGTCCGCAACGTTAAATGTGATACATCGGCGCGCGCGTTTGTTCGAGCTGCATATATTGTTCGATCAAAGATTGAAGCGTGACCGAACTCAACACCTCTCGTTCGGCTTGGTACACGCGATCCCAGAGTGTCGATAATAAGGCCTCTTGATGGAGAGGCCGCAAGGAATGGCCGTTCGTGCTTCCCGCTTGTGTTTCCGGTTCAGCTTGGCCGTTCATCGTTTCAACAACGGCGGCTAAGGAAACCTCAGATGGCGGTTGCCGCAGCACGTATCCTCCTTGGGGGCCCCTGAGGCTGTCAACTATGCCACCTTGCTTTAAGGCATGAAGTACTTGCTCAATAAAGCGTGGAGGGATGGTTTGCCTTCTGGCAATCATCTTGGCTTGAATCGGTCCCTCCCCGTATCGCAAGGCGAGATCCAGGGTCGCAAAGATCGCATACGTCACTTTAAGTGGAACCTTGAGCATGCCAATTCATATATTTCCGATAGGAAATATGTAATTATAGGAGTTCAACAATCCTGTGTCAATACCATTTTCGATACATGGCTCAGGGTTGTCTCGCGTTGATTCCCAAGGCGTGTAATCGGGCAAACAGGTTTCGATCTCCACCCTTGATGGCGATTGGTGAGGAGGCGAATTCCCTTCGATGCGAATAGTCCCTTCGGAGCCGGTCGAATGCCTGTGGCCGCAGTGGCTTGGGAAGAGCGAGCACTTCCCTCATCCGCGCATGGTCTCCCTGGAGGTCATAAAGCGTCGCGGTAATGTCATGGGCGAGAGTTTGGAAATCCTTGCCGGTCGCATCAAATTCAATCTCGGGCGAGTTCCCGGATGCGAGAGTTGTTGACGGTACCGGATCTATAAGATCCGGGGGAGGCGTCCAGGTCGGCTCAATCCCCCAAAAACGGCAGCAGGCGTGGTACAGCATCACCGTTCCCTTGATTTTTCCGTCAGAGGAGTAGCCGGCAATGTGTGGTGTGCCAAGAGTGACGTGGTTCAGAAGATCCCAGTTGAGAGAAGGTTCCCTTTCCCAGACATCCATGATCGCTCCCACTACGGTACGCCTGGTCAAGGTCTCAAGCAGGGCATCATTGTCCACAACTTCTCCTCGTGCAGTATTGATCAGCATGGAAAATGGAGACATGTGAGAAAGTTCATCTTCTCCGATCAAATGAAACGTCGCGTCAGGCCCATCGAGCATCAAGGGGACGTGAAGGGTCAGGAAGTCGGCTTGTATGACCTCAGCGAGTGGCCGATATTGTCGATTACCGGTTTCTCGCGCCGATGGCGGATCATGAAGAAGAGTCTGCATGCCCAATGCATGCGCCTTAGCCGCCACAAGGCTGCCGATTCGGCCGACACCAATGATCCCTATCGTTTTTCCGCTGAGGACGAGGCCATTGGGGTGGGCCGTCATAAGCAAGGCCGTCAGCACGTATTCTGCGACAGCATTCGCATTACAACCGAGGGCCGCAGCAAACCCGATGTTCCGAGCGGCTAAATACGTTTGGTCAACGTGCTCAACGCCCGTGGTCGCTGTTCCCACAAATTGCACGTTGGTATCGGCTAACAGCGTGGCATTGACCTTGGTGACGGATCGGACAATCAGTACGTGGGCTTCCTGAAGCGTCTCATGGGTCATGGCTCGTCCCGGAAGCAAGGTCACAGAGCCAAGATGTGAAAACGCTTCCCGAGCAAACGGAATCTCTTCATCGACCACGAGTTGCACGTGGACCTCACCGTGATGGGATTGTGCCTTTTCTTTTAGCCTTGGTATATCATAAACTTTCATCGTTTGGTCGGGGAAGAAGGTCCGCTTGTGAAACAAACTGAGTGCCTGAATGCTTGTTACGAAAAATGAAGTGACCAAGGAAGGGGGGCAGTCGTGGCCCACAAAACCAAAGCAACAAACAAACCAACGGCATCCGAAGGAACGAAAAAACCTATAACAGAACAATCAACCACGCCCACCAGCCGTCAAGCGAAAAAGACGAAAGCCGTGAAGTCCGTCCCCGGACGTTCAACGGTGCAGGTCAAAATAGGACAAAAGGCACCGGCCTTTTCCTTGCCGAATCAAGAGGGGAAAATCATGCGTCTCTCTGATTTCAAGGGGAAGAAGGTCGTGCTGTATTTTTATCCTAAAGATGATACTCCGGGTTGCACCAAAGAATCCTGCGCCTTTCGTGATGGCTTGGATGAAATTCATACCAGCGGTGCCGTGGTGTTGGGGGTCAGTGGAGATTCCGTGGAATCTCACAAAAAGTTTACGAAAAAGTTCAATCTTAATTTCCCCTTGCTCAGTGATGAAAAGAAGACCATGTTGCAGGCCTATGGCGTGTGGAAAGAAAAATCGCTGTACGGCCGGAAATTTATGGGAATCGAGCGCACGACGTTCATTATCGATGAGCAAGGGAAAATCGATGATATCTTTCAGAAGGTCAAAGTGAACGGTCACTTGGAGGAAGTCTTAGCTGAACTCGACGTCATGCCCTAGCCCTGTGGATGATAAAGGGCAGCAAGCGCCATGCCTGACTTGACACGCAACTGTCGGAAGCGGCCTTCCTGCACGAAGACCACTATGCTGTCAAAGGTCAGCATGATCCCGGAAAGACAGGTCACCTCGGTAGAGACCCTGTCTTGTCGTAAAGGCCGTAGACCGAGGAGAAGGACAGCAGCGTCGCCGGAACAGGCCGGGGTCGGCCAGAAAGCGGGGGTGGCGGCGACGCTACATCATCAGCAACGGCGCGAGCACGGATGGAATGCGATGTTGTGGGCTCCACATGGAGGTCGGCAGCACCCCTTGGACATTCAGATGAACTCCCCAGGAGCGGTTCCAATGAATAAAACCCCCTTGCACCGCATTGTTCCCATAGGAATGGAATCACGTCCGGCTATCCTTCGTAGATGAAGATTTTCAGCAGATCCATGCCACTGAAGAAGACGAGGATGACCGCCGCCAGCAGCGCCACGCGCAGCATGGGCAAGCCCTAGGTGAACAGCACCGCCGCCGCGACGACATAGGTTTGCTTGGACTGCCGGACGGCAGTCCAAGCAAACCTATGAAGAAACCCCCGATCATGCAATGTCTTCGTGGTCGAGCCTCTCGAACTCTTCCTCGATCGCATCGAGAACACGACCGTTCTCGTCGGAGAGGCCCGATAGCGCTCAGAACCCTGCCATCCAGGTAACCCCAGTTTCGCCGGCACGGGTTTCGTTCGCGCATCGGTGGAACTGGTTGTCAAGTGCTTCGGTGAAGAGCCGCTTCAAGATGACACCGCGGTCAGCGGCAAGAGCCTTGGCCTGACGAAACGTGGCGTCATGGAGTTCAATAGTCGTCTTCATGCCACCATATTCCCATAATTACGGGAAGCTCCTCAATCCGTCCTAGTGCCGTAACGGACGTTACATCCCCCCACACCTCGATTTCAACAGTGCCGGTTGACTCGTGGCGGAGGAATATCTTGTCTTCCCAGCGGCCCTCGCCAAGATCGAAGATAATCAGGTGCCCAGCCTCTGCACAGAGATCCATGTAGTCGGCGGTCTGCTCAAGCCCGGCGCGAATAATGTGCTCCAGGCTCTTATGCAAAACCTTGCACTCGACCACGAACTTGCGCGTGCGTTCACCTTGTGGCCAGATGATTAACAGATCAGTGCGTTTTCGACCCAGACCATATTGCCGCTCTATACGCCCGCCGCCGTTCACAATCCGTTGCAGGAACGCCTGCAACAATAATTGTGGCCCGGCCTCCTGGTAGTCGAAGCGGGCTACCTAGTGCTCCGAGTGTTCGCGGAAGAATGTCCGGAAGGCGGCCAACAGCTTTTCGACGTTCAGACCGCCATCGGTGTTCACATACCAAGCGGTGTCCTCCACAAATCCTTCCTGAGCAGCATAGGCGAGATCCCATGGCACGACTTCCGCATAGATGAGATTGGCAATGCGCAGCGGTGAGTCTATCGCGATAAGGCCCAGGTCGCGAACCTACTCCAGGTCGTGGGCAAAGAAGTCGCGCTCGTCGCCTCCGCTCAACAAGGGTTCAACCACCCGCCGTACCCTGTCTTCTTGCAGCTTGTCCGTGAGCTGGTCCAGATGCGTCTCGCGGCGCAGGATGAGTTCTTCCCGCGCTTTGGTGACGGCCTCGACCGTGACCGGCGTTGCTCTCAAAACAGGTCTGAGAGCCGAGTGCGTTGACCAGCCATGGCTGTTCATCCTTCAAGGCCTCCTCGGTAAACGCCTGGCCTGTTTCCTCGGTATGTTGGACAAGCAGCGCACGCACTTCCCTCTCTGAGAAATCGCCAAGGCGTAAGGACGCGGCTTTGATGTTGAAGGCGCTGCCACCGTCGATGATGGCCTGTTCGGCGCTGGAATGGATGCGGTAGTCGCGCACCCCGCACAAGATGATACTTTACGGAAAACTCGCCGGACGCAGCCGCAGTTGGCGCAGCACGGACAGCAGGGTGTCGCCAATCAAAGCATCAATCTCGTCGATGAGCAGCACCAGGGAGCGCGGGTCAGCCTGAGAGCAGCGGCTCAGGATTTCCCTCAGTGCGCCATCGGGTCCCGACTGTTCCAATATGTCGAACCAGACCAGGTCCAGGAATTCATCCCGAAGCCCCACCCAGGCCTGCAACGCCAGTTCGCTGAGAATCGCCCGCATCCTCACGACCTGTCTGCCCGGCTTCGACATTTGCGTACACGCAGCGGTAGTCGCCCTCGGCGCCGCAGTTGACTTCCCGCAACAGGACAAGCGCCTCGCCCAGAACGCCGAGCGCCAGGTTGCCCGATGCAGATCCTGTCATCCTCATGCCCTCACCGCGAACCCTGAGCCGCGACCGTCATGCAAACGCCGATGACGATGACGCAGACACCGAGCCAGTACATGAAATTCAGCCGTTCGCCGAAGAACGCCACGCCGACCGCCGGAACGATAACGAAGGTCAGGGCGATGAAGGGCATCGCCCGGCTGAGCGGCGCCCGGGACAACATGAACACCCACAGCAATGTCGCCGCGCCGTACACGCACGGGCGACCCGGAAGTGCGGACTAGCGAGCAGCGAACCGAGAAACCGGGACAGCGAATGCGTGACCGCCGCGTCCGCTGTTTTCTTGAACAATACCTGTCTGGCGGACAACAGCACAGGCACCAGAAGCAGATAAAAGTAATCGGCGGGCTTCATGGCATTTCACGCTGCGGTTTGTGGTTTGGTCACGATGAGACTGTCCATCAATCGGGATTGAATTCACTCGTCCACAGTCTGCCTTGACCCTGTATGAACTGGCCGGTTCGGATGCGGGCAATGGGATAGTCGGGAAGATCACGCACCGCCACGCAACGCGCACCGTCATGAAACCCGTGATAATCGAAGCAAAAATCCAAATTGTCATAAGTAAAGCGGCGGCGCTCTGCAGGGAGGTCTGCTCTGTTCACGGGGAAGATGTGCAGAAAAAATTCAGGGCGACTATCTTCGCCGCCACATTCCTCCCGGACGTAAATCAGCCTGTTTTCGTTCTTGTCCTGATACACATCAAAGTCAGAGCGGGTAAGCAGTCGGGCGTCCTCGCCGATAGTCTCCAGAATTGTCTTTTTATCCAGATGTTCCGTATTGTTGCATGAATCCTTGCTGATCTTGAATATGATTCCATCCTCCAGAGTCGCCTCGACCTGCATGCCGGGCAACGATGCGGCAAGCTCCTTGGGTCCGTATTCGTAACGTGACGTTTCTGCCTCGTAGAACCAGACGAGATAGACATTAGATCCTGTGGCGCCACAGCCGACCCAGCGACACACGTCGTCCGGATACGGTAGAGATGTCGGCAGTGAGTAAACCTTTTCCCTTATATACATCGGGAAATAGGACATATCGCTGCGATTGCTCCAGATACGGCCGTCGTGCAGATGAGACTTGGCATAGCGGAAGGTGTGCGAATCCTTGCTGCTGCTTTTGGATATGAGTCCGTCGTCCGGATGCAGCATCTTCCTCAGGATATTCTTGATCATCCGCTGGATTTTCCTTTCCGGTTCCTTTGCGGACGCCAAGGCGTGCTGGAACCGCAACGACGCCGAATGAAAAGTCATCTGGCCGCTCGGGCGCATGAAGTACGACGTGTGCGCCATGAACTCTTTTCCTTCATGATTGTAGTAAGGGGAGAGGAACACAATCTGCTCCTGCACGTCAGGAACAGGGAAGGACGGATCAAGCGAGTCAACCTCCCCGCTCATTAGGTCGGCGATTCTGTCTCCGAAACGCAATCCCGTGCCCTCGAATATCCAATGTGACATAAGTCCCGGGTCCGGCGTTTCATGGGCGCCCATACGGGGTTCCACAACAAAGGGCATAGGTTCGCCGCCCCAGGCGCCACTTATATACTGGGCTCCGAAGATGTTTTGTTCGCTGAATAAAGTGCCCTGGTTTCTCCACTGATCGCCGCCAGCCCTATCAAGGATCATGATGTCGTGGCCGTAGGCGTCTTGATCCAACTCCACCCGCCAGTAGAAGGCATTGGCGGAGAAGGACAACAGATGCACACCCCGCTCGATGGCCTCCACAATGGCATTACGCAGCCGGGCCGATATGTACTCGGGATGAAAGGCTAGAACGATAGCGCGGCACCCATCGAGCAAGGTCGGGTCTTTGTGAACCGCCAGGGTCGTTGTATAGCGGATTGGTACATCCAAACGTTCGATAAATTTCACAGCCGGCCAGATATGGGAATAATAGGCGCTTCGCGGCCGCTGCATGGTGACGGCGGAAGCTCGCAACTTGGACTGGTACGCATCCCCGTCGAACCCTTTGTAAAGGCTCGCTCCAAAGGCTGTATTGTACGCCGCCGCAGTCAGGTGAGAGGACACGAAGCATACCGCCGCCGGCTTGGATAGGTTCTCAACATGGAACGGTACCCTTTCTTGCACGGCTCCATTGGGAGAGAACACAACGAATCTGTAGAAGCCATTTGGCCAGTCTTCCGGAATGGGCACCTTAACGTTGTATTCCCACGTGGCAAACGACACATAGCGGTTGCCGCGGAATTCCTGAATCACCGGCGCGGGCTGTGGGCCTGCCATTAGGGAAAGTGGGGGTAAGGGACTTGGGGGGGCGTGTAGGGCTGGTAACTTGGCGGGCTGCGGTAGCCGCAGCATGAACCATCGGCATTCAGCGTCGCTGTTCACGGACGCAAGCCATACGCCGTTGCATGAACGGCAGTTGAACCAGCCTCTCCGTATATGGCTGGAAGGGCAACCTATCTGAACCGGATAATCCGCTATGGCATCCCCGCCGATCCCGTCATAACAGTGTTCCGCGGGCTGGTGCTCATATTTCCGCCCGATTCGCTCTATCTGGAAGGTTAGGCGGCGGGCGTTCTTTGCATGGACGGCCAGTTCGAGGGTGTCGCCCGGGGCCAGATCGGCCCGTTTCGCGAATGCCGCGCCATCGGCGATCGGTTCAAGCTTGAATGCCGGCTGCGCCATTACGTCGAGTGCAGCACATTTCGAGAGGATAAAGACAACGAGAACCCTGTGCGCCATCTTCGTCAATGTGGGACGGTGCCTACGCATTTCCATTGAGGGCGATTCCAGGACCATATCAAAGCCATACTATACCCAATCGCCGCCCTGCAAGCTCGTAGACGGCTTTATCCCTTCTCACCGTCACCATCAAAATCGTTCGCCAATGGAAGAAAGCACAGAGCGCGCCGAAAGTAACCGCCAGCGCCAGAAGCGTCAGGCACCAAGCAAGCCCGCACCATTGCATGATTTCGAATCCGTCCGCGCGCAAAGCTCGCTATCTTGCGGCCGCGGCCTGAGCCGCGACCGTCATGCAAACGCCGATGACGATGACGCAGACGCCCAGCCAGTACAGAAGGTTCAGCCGCTCGCCGAAGAACGCCGCGCCAATCAATGGCACGATGACGAAGGTCAGGGCGACGAAGGGCATGGCCCGGCCGAGCGGCACGCGGGACAGCGTGAACACCCACAAAAGCGTCGCCGCGCCGTAAATGAAAAGGGCGGCCCAGAAGTGCGGGCTGGCGAGCAGCGAGCCGAGAAATCGGGACAGCGAATGCGTGACCGCCGCGTCCGCCGTTTTCTTAAACAGGACCTGTCCGGCGGACAGCAGTACGGGCGCCAGAAGCAGATAGAAATAATCAGCGGGCTTCATGGCATTTCACGCTGCGGCTTGGGGTTTGGTCACGATGAGACTGTCCATCAATCGGGACTGAATTCACTCGTCCACAGCCTGCCTTGACCTTGTATGAACTGGCCAGTGTGGATGCGGCCAATGGGATAGTCGGGAAGATCACGCACCGCAATGCATCTTCCGTCCAGGTATAAAACTCTTCTGACGAGATGAAAATCGAGGTGTTCGAAACCGTCACGGCGGCGGCTGTCGGGCAGGTCGGCCTTGTCCATCGGGAAGACGTGCAGAAAGACAGGGGCGTCGAGGTCCTCCGCGCGGCATCCTTCCTTGACGTAAATCAGGCTGTAGTCGTCCAGGTACATGTCGAAGTCGGCGCGGATAATCGGTCCGTCAGCCATGATTTGCTGGTACGACGGACGGCGCTCGGCGTCGTCGGAAGGGTGGAGCCATACCCTCCATATCCGCCCTTCGGCAGTGTATTGGCCGGTGTCCATACGGGCGATGGCGTAGTCGGGGAGATCGCGCTCCGCAACGCATCGTCCGTCCAAGTATGAAACTCTTCTGCCGAGATGAAAATCGAGGTTGTCGGAACCGTAACGGCGGCGGCTGTCGGGCAGGTCGGCCTTGTCCATCGGGAAGACGCGCAGGAAGACCGGTGCTTCGAGGTCCTCCGCGCGGCAATTTTCCCTGACATAGATCAGCTTGTTCTCGTTTTTGTCATAGGACACGTGGAAGCCGATGCGCGGCCCCACGGCTTTGAACACGACGCCGTCTTCCAGAACCGCCTCCACCTGCACGCCGGGCAGCGCAGCGAGCTCCGCAAGGTCGTAGTCGTAACGCGCTTCGTTCACGCCATGGAACCAGACGATGTACGGATCGAACTGGCGGATCCAGCCGTCGATGCCCAGCCAGCGGCGCAAGTTGTCCGGCGTCGGCCTGGCGTAAGGCAGCTTGTTGCTGTTCCGGCCGGGCGCATCCAACAGGAATTGAATTGAGGTAGCGTTGTTGCTCCAGACATCTTCATCGTGCAGGTAATTGTCCAAATAGCGGATGGTGCTGGAATCTCGCCATTGCCTGGATGCGTAGCCGTAACCGTTGTTCACCCAATGTCGTATGTCACTATAGTTTGCGTACGAATGCGAGAAGAGCCAGAGCGACAGACAGGCCGTCAGGGCGAGTGCAGGTCCGTTTGCAATCGTTTTGGCCCCGCCGCTCCATTTCCGCAGGAAGGATGGCATTGCCAACGAACGCGCAGGGGCGGCGCAACGCAGGACCTCGTTCAGAAACAATGTTGCCGCCACCAGCAACGGCACATAGAGCGGCGCGAGATACCTTGGAGGGAGGTTCACATCGATAAGCGGCAGGTGAAACGTAAGGAAAACCCCATAGATGGATGCGAAGGCGACGGGGACGGCCCATATGCTCCAGCTTTGCGCGTAACCTCGTCGACGCAGGCGTATCAGCGCATAGATGACACCGGATGCCACCGCCAGCAGGAAACCGACCTTCAACGACATGAAGACAATCTCGCCCCCTTCGGTGATGCCAGCTACAATTTCGGCGAGCCTGGCGCCTAAAAAACGAAACGCGTTCTCCCCAATCATCCATTCGATAAACTCATCACTGGCAACATGGAGACTGGACAGCAGGGAGAAGCCTGTCGGGTACACAACGCCCAACGGCATACCCGTGTGCAGAACGTTGCGCAGCATCCACAGGCCCACGGGCGCCCCGGCAATGATAGCGAAGAGGGCGGCGTACCTTATCCTGGTGGGGAACGCCGTCCTGCCCTGCAACAGCAACAGAAGCAGGGCGCTGGCCACGACGGTGACGCCGATGTAGCGGGTCGCCCACGCCAAACCCGCGCAAAGGCCCGCCGTGAGCAGCAGCCACTTCTGACGCGTATCCAGGAAGCGATCCAAGCTGAACAGCGAGAGCGTGGCGAACAGGAGGAAAAGAGTCTCCGTCATGACCGATGCGGCGCTGGTGGACAGAGACACGGACAGAGCGCAGGCACAGGCGGACCAAAGGACCAGAAAGTGTGGTGCGACGCGGCAGCGCAGCCACATCGCGGTCACGAAGACGGTCAGCCCGAAGGCGGCGGCGTTCAGGTACCGGGCGGCTTCGAGAACCTCCACGCCTAACAGGCCGACTCCAGCCACCGCCAGCGGAAACAGGGGCGCCCCATCCAGGTAGATTCTCTTAGTGTGCCATGCGACGAAGCTGTTTCCATCCAGCAGATTTTCCGCCACAGAGAGATAGAGAAGGGAATCTCCTGCTATCGCTGCCCCGTAGTTATTCGTGCGCAACAGGACGAGCCCGCCGGCCAGCGCCCCGATTGCCGCCAAGAGTGCGGTGAACCCGTCAATCCCGAAGCGTCTCATGGCGTTACATCCGCCACGCCAAAACGGTGCTCGCCCTTCCATAGCTGCCCCTCAGCGGTGAATTGGCCGGTGCGGATGGCGGCGATGGCGTAGCTGGGAAGACGGCGCGTCGCCACGCAGCGCCCATCGTCCACAGATCCGTAGGGACCGAAGTGGAAGTCCATGTTGTCGAAATCGTATTGTCGCCGGTGGTCGGGAAAGTCGGCCGCGTCAACCGGGATGAGGTGCAAAAAGAAGGGCGGCTCGGTGTCTGTCTCCGTGCACTGTTCCTTGAGGTATATCAGCCTGTCTTCGTGGCGGTATACGTCGAAGTGGGAGCTGACGATCGGTTCGCCAGCCGTGGCTTGCTGATAGGATGAGCTAAGATCGGCGACATCGAACAAGAACCACTTGTCCCATATCTCTTTCCATATACCTCTTTCAGGGGTGTGCCAGCCGGTTCTGATTCGGGTGATGTCGTAGGGAAGGTTGAGGCCAACGATGCATCGGCCATCGTCCGTCAATCTGGCCCGTGGGACGGCGAAGTAGAGATTGGCGCCACGCTCCCCGGCCCCGGCCATTTGCAGGAAGATCAGCCTGCCGATATCCTCGGATCGGCACGCTTCCTTGACGAATATCAAGCGGCGCTCGCTCGAGTAAACATCAAATCGGGAACGAATGATTGGTTCGCGTCCGTCACCGATCAAGGCAGCGTCTGTCTTGATCAAGAAATGTTGCCAGGATGCCAATGCGATGCCGCCGCCGACGATCAGCCAAGCCGTGCCATGCCAGATGGGGAGTCGAATGTCCCGAAGCGCCAGAACGGGGAGCGCAGCCGGCAAGGCTGTCCTCCACCGCGGCTGAACCGAAAACAGTTCCCAGGAATAGAAAAGGCAGAGAAGGCCCAGCAGATATTCCCGTGTTTCGTTGACTCCTTCTTGAATGATGGGTTGATGGGCGTTCACATACAAACTGGTCAGAACGGTCGCCACGGTGACAACAGCGGCGACGACCAGCTTTCCTTGTCTGCGAAAGAGGGAGCAGATGAAAATAATCAGCAGCGCGATGGAGAGGATCGGCAGCAGAAAGTGTCTGTCCCTGAAGACAGGATAGGCCTCGCCCTCGCCAATTCTCGGATCCCACGTACATGACAACAGCACGAGAGAGCCCAACGCTATCCAAATGGACGGCAGGGGAATCCCGAACAGTGCGGTCTTCCTGGCGAAATAGGCGGCGCACGCTGCAACGCACAGACCCAACGATCCGTAAAGCTGTATGAGATAGAATAGATTGATGTCGATATTGTGAAGATTGAACTCTTCCTGAGCATTGATGTCCATCAGGGCATCCGGAGTCGCAAATCCGATCAGGCGCTGCCCCCAACTGATCTCCTCGCCCGCGACGAACACCATCACCAAGCCGCCAAGGATATAGAGGCAGCGGTGGAAAACACCCTTCTCCGCCCAAGCCGTGGCGAACAGCAAGAGGCCTGTGAGAAGAAACAGGCCGGCGGTGGTGTTCTCCACCCAGTAATCCTCCATGGTCAGCGCTTTGTAGAGCCACGGGTGGTTGATTGTGAGGTAGCTGAAGAAGAGTACGTGCAGGCAGACAATGAGATGTCTGACGGCGGAGGCCGGCGAATCAACGCCATGCATGCTCGGGAAACGCAGTGGGGCGGCAGCGGTTCTACTCGGTAGCACTAAAGTCAAACTCCACAAATCCAGGAACTTTCCGTCAAGCCGGGGCAGCGTCAGGACTCGCCTCTCGTTCCCGCTCCTTGTGTCGCGAGCAGCGCCAGCAGGAAGCCGGAGAACATCGTCTGGAGGCCGACGACCAGCATGGCGACGGAGGGGATGGTGACGGTCAGGCGCGTCTCGATGGCTGCAGGGCCGGTCTGCACCCAGACGAACAGGCTCCAGACGCCTCCCGCCGCGCCCGCCAGGGCCAGCGCCCCGATTGCCGCCAAGAGTGCGGTGAACCCGTCAATCCCGAAGCGCCTCATGGCGTTGCATCCTTCCCGCCAAAGCGGTGCTCGCCCTTCCATAGCTGTCCCTCAGCGGTGAATTGGCTGGTGCGGATGCGGGCGATTCGATAGTCGGGGAGATTGCGCCCCACGACGCATCGCCCGTCGTGCCGAAACCCGTATTCGTCGAAGAAAAAGTCCAGGTTGTCGAAGCCATATGGCCAGCGGGATGCAGGCAAGTTATCCTGGTCAACCGGAAAGACATGCAGGGAGAAGCGCGGGGCAGCATCAGCGTCGGTGCACTTCTCTTTGACGTACAACAGACTGCCCTTGTTGTGATACACATCGAAGTCGGCGCGTATAATCGGCTCGCCGACCATGAATTGCTGGTATGAGGAACGAATCTCATCGGCCTCCAACAAGAACGTCCTTTCCCGGCTCCGACCTTCGTCGGTGTTGCGGTCTGGCAGGATCAGTATCGGCGGATTGTGCCAATACAGTGCCGTCGCAAACAGGAAAAGACCGGCCCAGGTCGCATGGCGCCAGTTGACACTTTGCAGCAGTCGGTTGCGCCACGGGAGTCGGTCCGCAATGCGAACAATCCATCGGGGAATCGCGGCATCCATAACGGCCAGGATAAGGCACGACCAGCAAAGGGCGAGGGGCACGAACATGATCCGCGAGACCCGATAAGGAAGGTCATTGGGTTGTAAGAAATTGACACAGGCCAGCAGCATGATGCCGACAATCCACAGGATGTTCCGGGCAAGCTCGGGGTGTCCGCGCCGCGCCTGATATCTGGCGAAGAATCCTGCTCCAAGTAGCGCCAGCGCGGAAAGGCCGGTCAGAGCGATGCCCACTGTCGGCCTGATTGACGACAGTGACAGTCCCCAAAAGGTGACTATGCTCCGACCATATAAATCCCTGTCTTCAGGGGAGAAAATTCGTTCCAAATGGTAAAGAACTTGACTAAATAAATGCGTTGCTACGCCCCCGCCAAAATAATTGCTCCCGCCAACGATTGCCTGTTCATACACGACCGTCTTGGTTACCTGGTTCGCCGCGAAGCAAAGGATAAATCCGACAGCGTAAAGCAGAAGGTAACTACTCACTCGTCGAACCCGGTCACGTGTGTTCAGGCGCTCGTGTCCGAGCCAGCCAATCAGCCCAATCAGCGCGATGGCAAGGAAGTTGTGTCCATCGAACAGCCACAAATAGGACGACACCATCCCCGCAGTGAAGCAGAACAGCGGTGCCGCCCGCGCGGATCCGTGCCGCCACAGAAGCAGAGTCAGGATAGTCGCCGCCAGCACTGCCCATAGATACGGGATGCCGTTTTCCACACCTAAAAAATATCGGATGCCGGAGAAGAATGCACCGAATACTATCAAGGGAGCAGTGACCAGCAGTGTCCTCCAGCCGATCAACAACAGAGCACTGGCAAGCAGAAAGTAGGCTCCATAGGTCATGAGCGAGATGATATGGTAGAACTCGATAATGGACAGATAGCGCAGTGCGATGGCGAAGATCGCCTTGCTACCCCACCAATATCGAGGCTTGAACCGGTACGTACCGAGAACCGCGCCACCGGATACAGCTTCGACCTCGGCGCAATAGTTCGAATCGGGCGCTATCTCTTTCGCGAACGTTATTGGCAGCACGGCATCCACCAAGGGACGATTGCCGTCGGACTTTTCCTGCCACCACGCTCCTCTATCACCGCCAGCGATATCTGACAGTATGTGAATGCACTATTGAAACGGGAGACGTACCCAACGTAGGTATTCGGTAAATTCGCTGCGATGTCGTCGGAGAACCGTTGCTTCGCCTGCTCGTAATGAAGCCCGTTACCGATGTGGTGCAGAAAGAAGAAGAAACCCGTGCCCAGAATGAGGACTGCGGTATATACCCCGAGAGAGCGGAGCATCAGAGCCAGGCACTTTCCGTCAAGCCGGGACAATATCAGGACTCGACTCTCGCTCCGGCCCCTTGTGTCGCGAGCAGCGCCAGCAGGAAGCCGAAGAACATCGTCTGCACGCCCACGACCAGCAGCGCGGCGGAGGGGATGGCGACGGCCAGGCGCGTCTCGATCTCCGCAGGGCCGGTCTGCGCCCAGACGAACAGGCTCCAGACGCTTCCCGCCACGCCCACCAGGGCCAGCGCGCAGCCTGCGGCGAGGCAGGGCTCCAGAATCCGGCGTTGCCGCACCCAGTTCCATAGCCGTCCGTCAGTGAAGCCGATGGTGTCGCCGA
Source organism: Nitrospirales bacterium (assembly GCA_963422365.1). Classification (GTDB taxonomy): domain Bacteria; phylum Nitrospirota; class Nitrospiria; order Nitrospirales; family UBA8639; genus Bin75. Next base: position 941,579 of record OY729426.1, on the reverse strand, counting down.
ACATGTGCGCCAACAGGTGGAACGCCGCCAACTGAACGCCGCAGATGATGAACGCCGAACCGAACAGCATGGTGTAGACGCCGAACCCGGCGGGAATCAGAAACGGCGCGGCCATGGCGGCCAGGCCCGCCGCCAGCAACGCGTAGCCTGGATGGAGAAACAACCAGCGGGGGGAGAGCATGAGCAGCAGGCACAAATGGCGCCAGCCGTCGCGCCAGGTGCGCAAATGCGAAGAACGGTCGGGGTCGAAGGCGCGGCGTTGCACGACCGGCGCCTCGGCGATGCGCATGTTCTTGCGCACTGCCTTGACGACCACCTCGCTCGTCGCTTCGTGTCCCGGACATTGCAGCGCGAGGGCGCGGACGCTTGCGGCTTTGAATCCCCGCAAGCCGCAATGGAAGTCGCCCACAGGCGTGCGGAAGAACAGCCTGCCGAGGCCCGACAGTAGCGGATTGCCCACATGTCGGTGCAGGAACGACATCGCGCCGTCCTCGATGCCGCCGGCGAAGCGGTTGCCGAACACGAAGTCGCAGCCGCCTTGCAGCTTCTCCCAGAACGGCGCCAGCGCGCCGAGGTCGTGCTCCCCGTCTCCATCGCCGAGGATGATGAGCCGGCCGCGGGCGGCTCGGATGCCGGCGTTGACCGCGTTGCCGTAGCCTGCCCGCGACTCCTGAACGACGCGGGCGCCGGCCTCTTCCGCAAATTCCGCGGAGCGGTCCCGGCTGGCGTTGTCCACCACCAGGACCTCCCCGGCGATAGCGTGTCTGTTCAGGAACCCTCTGGCTTCGCCGACGCAGCGGGCGATGGACTTCTCCTCGTCGCGGCAGAGGATCAGGATCGTCAGCTCAGGCGATTTTTCTGAGGGGGGGGGGGGGGGTAGTTATGATTCGAGCGAACATGCTGTCTCTACGTGTCGTGGCATCGAATGGAGCCGGTAGAATAGAGCCGTATCTTACTTGTGAGAGCGCGATGAGGCAAACCGTTTTCTTTCACGTATGTTCCGCTCACCCATCTCAGCAAGGATGGCGATGCTTTGCATAATTGTCCCTGACATATGGTGTACCCTTTGGTACGTCAATGGAAGTTATTCACCACCAGGATGGCAATAGAATGGTGACTGACGTATCTTGAATTTTTTGATGAGTCATGATCCCATCCTTCACGATCGCTTTGGTTTGGCCCATGGTACACCTCCTTCTCCCAAGGTGATTCCATCAGACAGCAGGGTGAATTTGGCAAGTATGCCATAGTTTCCTAGATCAAGGCCAAGAAGTTTTTTGCATTATTGATCGGGCAAAGATTTGTGCCTTGTCATTGTGGAAGTCTATAATTCTTTGCTGATGACTATACTCATTGGTCTCCTCTCCCATGATGGGAGAGGAGACCAATGAGTGAGATAACCGGAGGGGACGTTCATGAGTTTAGCTGATCATCAATGCGTGCCGTGCCGCGGCGGGGTGCCGCCGCTGGAACCGGTGAAAGTGCAGGAGTTGTTGGGCCAATTAGACCAAGGCTGGGGCTTGAATGCCGACGGCCATATCGAATGCCTGTACGAATTTCCCGACTTTGCCGCCGCCCTGGCTTTTGTGAACACCGTCGGCACGATTGCCGAGGAGGAGGGCCATCATCCCGATCTGTATCTCACGTGGGGGCGGTGTAAAGTAGAAATCTGGTCGCATAAAATTCACGGGCTCACGGAAAGCGATTTTTATCTCGCGGCCAAGGTCGATCGCGTCTTCAACGGCAATGGCTGATCCACTCATCACCATTCCCCGATTCGATCCCCGATCAGGTCAGGGACACTCGTCGGGGACAGGCTTTCCGGTTTCTCAAGCCGGCCCTGCGCTCGAAGAAGAACCCTGGGTCGATCCGAACGGCGTCCCGCAGGTGGCCTTGGTCACCATGCCGTTCGGGTATTCCAAATTCCCCTCTATTCAGCTAGGCACGCTGTCTCGGGTGTTGAAGAACCATGGCATCGGGTCCAAGTGTTATCACTTTAATTTGCTTTTTGCCCAGCGCATTGGTCTCCCGCTCTACGAAGTGTTGTGCGAAAAACGTGGCATGATCGGAGAGTGGTTGTTCTCGTCGATTCTCTTTCGAGACAACCCGAAGCATGCCCAGTATCCCGATGTCTTCAAGCCGGTGTTTGAAAGCACGTCTCAGGAGGCGGGATGTTCCACGGGGTATCTCGAAGAGATCGCCCACGCCATCGCGCCACAATTTCTCACCGAGCTGTTGACCTCGTACGACTGGGATCAATTCAAAGTCGTTGGTTTGACGTCCACCTTTGACCAAAACGTGGCGAGCCTGACCCTGGCCAAATTGATTAAAGAGTTGTATCCCTCTGTTCGCATCGTCTTTGGCGGAGCCAACTTTGACGGGGAGATGGGCTTGGAACATTTCCGGGCGTTTCCCTGGATTGATTACGTCGTGGTCGGCGAGGGCGAAGACGTGTTTCCCGTTTTGGTCAAGAACATTCTTCGCCGTCAGGAAGACGCGTTCCCGGCCGGGGTGGCCTACCGCAAAGACAGGCAGATTCACTTCCAACCCAACGCGACACTTTTTTCTAATTTTCCCGAAGTCGGGCCACCGGATTACGACGATTATTTTGAAATGGTTCGAGAGCTGGAAGGGCAGGGAGCTACCGGGCTCAATCGGATTTTGCTCTACGAAGGATCACGCGGGTGCTGGTGGGGCGAAAAACATCATTGCACCTTTTGTGGGTTAAATGCGCAGGCCATGAAGTTTCGCGCCAAGTCTTCCGAGCAAGTGGCCAAAGAAATGGATGGCCTCTCCAGTCGCTATAACACCACACGCTTTCGGCTGGTCGATAACATCATCGATTTGACATATATCGACAATTTGTTCGGTCGATTCGCCGCCGGTCATTATGACCTGGACGTGTTCATGGAGACCAAAGCCAACTTGACCAAGCAGCACATTCAAACCCTTGCCCAAGGCGGGGTGACGTGCATGCAGCCCGGCATTGAAAGCCTGAGCGCCGCGCAACTCAAGGAAATGGAGAAAGGCGTCAGCCCGCTCCAAAACATTCAGTGCTTGAAATGGAGCCGCTATTACAATTTGGATCTCAACTGGAATATTCTTCTGGGCTTTCCACAAGAAACCAACGAGGACTACCAACGCCAGATCGCACTTATTCCCTCACTGTTTCACCTCCAACCACCCGAAAGCACCGGCAAACTGTGGCTGGAACGATTCAGCCCGTATTTCATGCGTCCCGAAGAATACGGCGTGCGTATTACCGGACCGGGAGCGGCTTACGAATACGTGTATGATGCGAAGACCGTGAACCTGAACAAAATCGCGTATGATTTCGAATATGAGATTGATTGGAAGGTGGAGCCGGCCCTCTACGACCAGTTATTCGATCTCGTGCAAGAATGGCGGGCTCGATATTTCTCTCAAGACCGCCCGTTCCTGTTCTATTCGAAGGCCATGAGTTACGTGACCGTCTACGATGGCCGTACCGCTCACCCCACGAGCGAACGGTTTGATTGGCCCTTTTCGTTTCTCCTTGAGTCTTGCAATGAGGCCCCGAAAACGCTCAAGCAAATCCGGCGGGCTTCAACCGACGATCCATCGGCGTTCACCTCGGCAACCTCCCTTGATGCTGCGATCGCTACCCTTGTGGACAAACGCCTCCTGGTCGAGGATAAGGGCCGATACTTTACCCTCGCTCTTCCGGTCAATCCACATCTGTAGGGCCGACTCCCCTGCACGCCTTCTTGTAGCGGCGGCATCTCATGCCGCCCCGAAGAAGGCACGATCTGATCGTGCCTTACCAGACCGGTGCGGTTGTGCAAATAAACAATTTGTCATTCCGAGCGCAGCGCTTGTCCTGAGGGGAAATCTACGGGCTTACGCGTTTCCGACGCTTTCCGTTGGCCCTTGCGTTAACATTTCCGAAAACCGTTTTCCCACAATGTCGGTGACTTTACCCATAATGTCCGTCACCTCTTTCCATTCCTCAGGAGTCAATTCTTCTTTTAATCGCGGATTCAGCCCCCATTTGGCACTGACTTGCTGGCCTTCACGCTCAACGTGGACCGTCAGGATTTCGGTTTCAAGGGGCCCTTTCGATTTATCTGATGAAGATGGTTTCCGCGGTGAGACTTCGCCTGCCACAATGTGTACCTTTCTGCATGGTATGGATAAAGCTCGGATTCCTTAATTATCCTTAATATTACTGTGACGGGTTTGGGAGTTGAGTGTCAAATTTACCGGCATCGTGTTGTCCAATCGACAACCACCCTTGTCTCAAACCCTTCTCTCCGGTTAGAGTCAAGTAAATCAGGTCGGGGACACGCTTTTGACGTATTGATCCAGAGGCTGACTCAATGAGTTTTGACTGGAAAGAAATTCTTCAATCTATCAAAGATGAAGTCATTCCCAAGCGTTGGGACATGCAAGAATTGGCGAGAAATTTCTTTGAAGGCCTGTTTCTTGTAGTCCCGGTGGCCGTCACGATCTACGTCGTCTTTCTGGTATTTAATGTTATTGACGGCTGGCTGAATATCCCTGTTCCAGGGATGGGGTTTCTCCTCACCATCGGCATGCTCATTCTTGTCGGCCGCCTTGCCTCGAACGTGTTCTTCCGTGGAGCCTTAGGCTCTCTGGAAAAAATCTTAACCCGCACTCCCTTTGTCAAATTGGTCTATACGTCGCTCAAAGATCTCATCGAAGCGTTTATGGGTGAAAAAAAGCGTTTTAACCAACCCGTCCTCGTCACACTCGTCCCAGGCGGACATGCCGAAGCAATCGGGTTTGTCACGCGCCAGAATCTGGACTCGTTAGGGCTCAAAGATCGAGTGGCCGTCTACTTTCCGCAATCCTACAACTTTGCGGGCAACCTTTTAGTCGTTCCTCGCAGTCACATTCGCCCGCTTGAAGCCGACAGCGCGGACATCATGACCTTTATCGTCTCGGGTGGGGTCTCGGGTGGAGCGGCCAACGGGAAGATCGCGGCAACGCCTTCTGCTCTGGACAACACTCCAGCGTTACCATCCCAGGCCGAGTCGCACAAGCCTCCTGGTTCATCTCAATAATTGGCGTGATCGCGTATTCCTTTCGGGAGGAGAGTTGCAAAAAACTGAATGCGTATTCTACGTTATAGAACAGGATTTTCATCTAGTAGAATAGATATTCACCGGCTGATGGAATTAGTGTATGGCTGCGCGGACACAACGAAAACAACGCGAACATGAAGCCCGGCGGCAAGAAATCCTGGCGGCGGCGGAGTGCCTTTTTTCCCAGAATGGCTTTTTCAAAACCAGCATGGCCGATATTGCCGCCGCGTCGCAATTTGCTATGGGCACCCTGTATCGATTCTTTAAAAGCAAGGAAGAGATTTATGTTTCTCTTGTGGAAGCCAAATTGGAAGAATTGGCGCGATTGATCGAGGAAGCAATCGCGCCGGCTAAAAGCTCCAGCGACAAGATCAATGCCTTTATCCAGGTGAAGCTCGAGTATGCCGATCAGAATCGAGACTTTTTTCGCATTTACGTTTCCGAATGGAGCGGGTTTGAATGGACCATCAAAAGTGTTCTGGGCGAACGCGTCTGGAAGTTATACACGGCTCAAGTCGATACGGTCGCCGACCTGATCCGTCAAGGCATCCGTCGCAAGGAGTTCAGAAAAATAGACCCTACCGACGGGGCATTTGCACTCCATGGCATGTTGAACGCCACCACCTATGTATGGATTTTGCAGGAAAAACCCACCGGGGCCCTTGTCGAAAAACAAGGCGTGCTTCGCTCATTGTTTTTGCGTGGTCTGGAAAAGGAACCCGTTGCGCGAGTTGCCGGACGCATCGGGTAAACGCTTGAAGGATAGATGTTCGAATCCAACGCTCACTTGGTTCGTTGGTGTTTCTCGTCATGACGATCATGCACCCATTCCAGAAATGTCTTTGCAAAGCCTGCCAGTCCCTTTTTCTGTTCCTGTGCTTGATCACGATCCCGGCATGTAACGAACAGCAAGCCGCACCTCCTCCCCAAGGTCCTCCGCCGACACCGGTGCGGGTGGCTCCGGTTCTCCGACAAGAAGTGAAGCAGACCGTCACATTGGTTGGGACCGTTGAACCATTGAAACGAAGCATCGTGGCCAGCGAAGTGGGAGGGTTGGTCAAAACCTTTCCGGCAAAAGAAGGCATGGCGGTCAAACGCGGGCAACGGTTGGCGCACTTGCGGACGGATACGTTGCAGATCCAACTCGATTCAGCCTTGTCCTCACATCGAGAGGCCAGCACCCGCCATCGACAAGCCAAACGAGATCTGAGCCGAATCCGAGTCCTCTTTAAAAAAGAACTCGTCACGCAAAAAGAATTTGATGACGCCCAAGCCGAGGAAATGGCACTTCGAGAACGCCTGTCCCAATTAGATGCCGAAATCCGACGCGTCAGAGACTCGCTCAACCAATCCAACATCGTCGCGCCCTTCGATGGATGGATTACGCAAGAATTTACGGAGATCGGGCAGTGGGTGGAAGAAGGTGGGGCGATTATCGAGATGGTCGACCTTTTTCATGTGCAAGTCGAGATCCCCCTTCCAGAACGCTACGTGAGCAATATTCAAATCCACGACCCCGTCACCGCAACCTTCGACGGCCTTCCGGAATTTGAGGCCCAAGGCCGAGTCTTCTCGCTGATTGCCCAAGCTGATCGAATCGCGAGAACCTTTCCAGTCAAAGTGGATATTCCGAATCCGGCGTTGGCTATTAAAAGTGGCATGGTGTCCCGCATCACGCTCCAAGTCGATCGGCCCCACCAAGGGATTGTGGTCCCGAAAGACGCCTTGGTCCTCCGAGGGGGTCGGGAATTTGTGTTTCGAGTGAATGAGGGAACGGTTGACCAAATTCCGGTGACCGCCGTCCTTCACCTAGAGGGCCTCATTGAAATCAAAGGGCAGATCCAAGAAGGAATGACCGTCGTCGTGGAAGGCAACGAACGACTGTTCCCCGGCCAACCCGTGCGTATTTTAGAGGCTCCTGCCGACAACCGATGAACGTCATTCAATTCGCCATCCGCTACCCGGTCACCACAGCCGTGGGAGTAATTCTCGTGGTCCTCTTTGGAGTTGTGGCTCTCACCAAACTGCCCATCCAACTCACGCCCGATGTCTCCAAGCCCGAGATCACGATTCAAACCCGATGGCAGGGGGCAAGCCCCAAAGAAGTGGAACGCGAGATCGTGGAGAAACAGGAGGAGCAGATTAAAGGCGTGGAAGGGCTGGAGAAGATGTTCAGCGAAAGTTCCTACAACTCCGCGCAAATCATCCTTCGATTTCCTGCCGGAGCCAATACCGACACGGCTCTTCTTCGTGTCTCCAATCGACTAAATCAAGTCAAGGAATACCCCGACGAAGTGGATGAACCCGTGATTAGCAGTGCCGATACGCGCGGCAACGCCATGGGGTGGTTTATTTTTGAACCGTTGGAAGGAAACCCCGTGGTCATCGATACCTTGCGCGATTTTGCAGAAGACGTGATCAAGGCACGATTCGAGCGAATTCCTGGTGTGGCCGCGTCCAATGTCTATGGGGGGCGCGAGCGAGAGCTGCGCGTGCTCGTGGATCCCATGAAACTGGCCATTCGTTCTCTGACGGTTCGAGATCTGGCGCAAGCGCTGGATCAGGAAAATCGCGACTTTAGTGCAGGTGATTTTGACGAAGGCAAACGTTCGTATGTCGTCAGAACCATCGGCGAGTACCAAAGCCCCGAAGACGTGGGGCATGTCATTATTACAAGACGGAATGGTGCGCCGGTGTACGTGCGGGACATTGCGACTGTCAGCATTGCGTATAAAGAGCCTGCACACGTCGTTCGGGAAATGGGGCGCAATTCCATTGCCGTCAATGTCATTCGCGAGACGGGAGCCAACATCCTGGACACGATGCAGAAGCTTCGAGAAGCCGTTCAGGAACTGAACGAGGGGGTCCTCGAAAGACGAGGCTTCAAACTTTTTCAAGTCTATGACGAAACGGACTACATCTATAGCTCCATCAACTTGGTGCAAAAAAACCTAGTGATCGGCAGCATCCTCGCCGTGACGATTCTCTTTCTGTTTCTGCGCACGGGAAGCACGACCCTCGTGATTGGATTAGCCATTCCTCTCAGCATCATGGGAACCTTTATTGCGTTGTGGTTTTTGGACCGAAACGTGAATGTGATCAGTCTCGCGGGGATGACGTTCGCCGCAGGCATGTTAGTCGACAATTCCATTGTCGTCTTGGAAAACATTTATCGTCACCGAGAGTCTGGCAAACCTCTGCGGCAAGCCGCCTACGACGGCACCACGGAAGTATGGGGAGCGGTCCTGGCAAGCACCCTCACGACCATTGCCGTCTTCGTGCCCATTGTGTTTATTGAAGAACAAGCCGGACAACTCTTTCGGGACATTGCCATTGCCATCAGCGCCGGCGTGGGGCTGAGCCTCCTGGTTTCCATTACCGTTATTCCTTGCCTGTCTGCACGCATTTTGACGACCAGGACCCGTCAAACACCTCAAAGCCACTCCTCCTCTCGCTTGAAGCGAATGACTGACCGGATGGGGATGAACGCCGCCCGAATTCGAGATTTCATTTATTGGATGTGCGGCAGTACCCGCTGGCGGGGGGGGATCGTATTCGGCTTCACCGCGTTAGCCATTGGCATCACCGCACTGTTGTTACCGAAAGCCGAATACCTGCCCAATGGGGAGCGCAATCTTCTCATCGGCATGGTCCTGCCTCCGCCTGGGTACAACACGGAGAAGTTTGTTCGTTTAGGAGCATCCATTGAGCACATTCTCACTCCCCATTGGGAAGCCCGACCGGGGTCCCCGGAGGAAGCTGCCTTGGATGGTCCCAGCATTCGCAATTTTTTCTACGTGGCGCGTGGACGTTCGGTGTTTATGGGTGCGCGCACCAATGACGATGCCCAAATCCGTGACTTGATCCCGGTTTTTCGCAGAGCCATGGCCGATATCCCCGGGATCATCGGAATTGTGACCCAAAGCAGTTTATTTCAACGAGGGTTGGGCGAAGGGCGAAATATCGATATTGAAATTACCGGACCAAATCTCGATCGGCTCATCACGCTGGGCGGACAAATCTTCGGACAGGTTCGGGGAATCTTACCAGGCTCACAGGTTCGCCCCAAGCCAAGTCTTGACTTGGGAAGTCCTGAAGTGCGAGTGAGCCTGAGGCGAGAACGGGCGGCTGACGTGCAAATGACCAATCAAGAACTCGGCTTTACCGTTGATGCCTTGGTAGACGGGGCGAAAGCGAGTGACTACCAATTTGAAGGCGACGAAATCGATCTTACCATTCGGGGCATCGATCACTATGCCGATCGAACGCAAGACCTGGCAAACCTTCCCATCTTTACCCGCGGTGACCGTCTCGCCACAGTGGGCGATATTGCCGACATCAAACTCGTTGCAGGCCCAGAACAAATCAACCATATCGAACGGGAACGGGCTATTACCATCCAAGTCATTCCGCCAACCGAAATGCCTCTGGAGACGGCTATGGAATTGATTGAACAGCAGATCATCCTTCCACTCAAAGAAGCAGGAGATCTTGGTCGTCTCTATAATATTCGCCTCTCAGGCACGGCGGATGATCTCTCAAAAACCTATGACGCCCTGAAATATAATCTTTTCTTGGCTTTGCTCATTACCTATTTGCTCATGGCCGCCTTGTTTGAAAGCTTCCTGTATCCCTTTGTCATTATCTTGAGTGTGCCGTTAGCTGCGGCTGGAGGCATTCTCGGACTGTTTGTCGTCAATCACGTGATCACCTATCAACCCTTGGATGTTTTGACCATGTTGGGGTTTATTATTTTAATCGGTGTCGTGGTCAACAATGCCATTTTGGTCGTGCATCAAGCCTTGAACTTTATAGATCCAACCCGGCGGAATCTCTGGGGATCTGGGGAAAGCGAGACGGCGGGCGGCATGTCGGCCCGTCAAGCCATCGCCGAATCCGTGCGATCACGCGTCAGGCCCATCATGATGAGTATGCTGACCACAACCTTTGCCCTCCTGCCGCTGGTGCTGGCTTCGGGTGCCGGATCGGAATTGTACCGAGGCATCGGCAGCGTGGTACTCGGCGGCCTTATGCTCTCAACCGCTTTTACGATCCTCGTGGTTCCGGCGCTATTCAGCCTCGTGATGGACTGGAAACTCAACCGTGAGGCCGCGCCATCAGAAGAGGCCCTGGTTCCGGAAACGCATCAGACATGATGGAGATGTTTATGAACAACCAATATTCCAGCAGTCACGCGTCTTCCCACCGAGCCCTCGTGCTCGTCATGATCCTCGTTGGAATCGTGTCGTTGTGTGGGGCCGCTCAGCTCTCCTGGGCGCAGGATGAAGCCGTTTCCCGAGAAACCCCGCTCGAACTGCGGCTCAGCATGCGTGAAGCCATGCAAGCCGCCGTGGATGAGAATCCCACAGTGCAACTCCTTAGAGAGCGTATCACCCAAGCCGAAAGTCAAGCCTCTACGCAATTCAGGGCTTTTCTACCTAATATTCAGGCCAGAGCCAGCTACGCACGGCGACGGTTTTTTAGTGGTTCATTTGGTGGCAGATCAGAAGCGACCACCCCACGAAATTTCTACGAAGCCCGTGTGTCTCTCACACAAAATATTTTTAGCCTCAGCCTCATTGCAAAGTGGCGCACCGCCCGAATGAACGTCGAGGTGGCCAGTCTCGACTCGGAAACCCAGAAAATGGACGCCATGGCCATTGTCGGCCTCACCTACTTGGAAACGTTACGGGCGCAGAAAGCCGTGAAAGCCCGCTTGGCAGACGTCAGGCTCAACAAGCAACTGCTGCGCTTGGCCGTAGAGCGCAAGTCGGTCGGCATGGCCACCCGTTTGGACGTCACTCGGGCCAAGGTCCAATTTGAGAACGAAAAACAACGATTGCTCGTGGCAAGAAACGAAGATCGTCGGGCTCAACTGAATTTGAGTCGAGCCGTCGGCCTGCCTTTCGATGTGAAGCTCATTCTGACCGACACACTCACGTTGACGAACGTTGCGCCTCAAACCATCCGCGACGCCTTACAAGTCGCCCAGGAAAACCGAGTGGAACTCAAAGTCCAAAAAAAGCGTGAGCGCTTGGCGGAACTCACGTTGAATTCCGTGACCATGGAACGCGTGCCGGCTCTTACGGGTAGCGGAGATATCGGAAGGATCGGAAATCGACTCAACGAAATGGTGACCACTGACAATTTGCAACTGATGTTCTCCATTCCCATTTTTGACGGAGGACAACGAGAAGGGCGCATTTCCGAGCGTCGAAGCGTCGTCCGCCAGGAGGTCATCAAAACCAGAGACCTTGCCTATCAAGTGGCGCTGGAAGTTCGAGACGCGCTGCTGACGCTGAAATCGACCCACCAACAAGTCACCGTGGCCCAAGAAGGGCTTCGTTTAGCATTCTGGGAACTCAACCTCGCCCGGCAGCGCTTCGCCGTGGGCGTCGCCACCAATATCGAAGTCACGGACGCCCAAACGTCGGTGGCGCACGCTCGGGACAATCTGATTGAAGCACTGTTCAATTTCAATGCGTCACGTGTGGATCTCGCCAGAGCCCAAGGTCGACTCCAAGACCTCTAGCCCACAATGTTTATCATGGTCACGTACGACCCACGAATTCGAAACGACGTTCGGGCCCAAGCCAACAAGCGCCGAACCTTTGCCATTATCAGTCATCCTGACGCAGGGAAAACCACCGTCACGGAAAAATTGCTGCTCTATTCAGGGATGGTCCGCACAGCGGGGATGGTGGGAAGCCGAAAAAGCTCCAAGACAGCGACGTCCGACTGGATGGAAATGGAACAAGAGCGCGGGATCTCGATCACCGCATCGGCCATGCAGTTCCAGTACAAACATGCCGTCATCAACGTCCTCGATACCCCGGGCCACCAGGATTTCTGCGAAGACACGTATCGGACGCTGACCGCCGCGGATAGTGCCGTGATGGTCATCGACGCGGCGAAAGGCGTTGAAACCCAAACGCGGAAATTATTCGAGGTGTGTCGGTTGCGCACCATCCCCGTCCTGACGTTGATCAACAAAATGGATCTGCCGGGACGCATGCCCCTCGATCTCATGGCGGAGGTGGAAGACGTCCTCCGTATTCATGCCAATCCAATCAATTGGCCTGTTGGTTCAGGACAACAATTCGTGGGAGTCGTAGACCGTGCCACACGACAGGTTTCGCTGTTCGAAAAAATGGCGGCGCAAGGATCCGCAAAAGCCGGCCGCCGGGAAATTTCCTTGGATAGCCCTGAAGCCAAGGCTCTGATCGAGGAACCCTTATTACAAGAGGTCAACCACGATTTGGAACTGTTGGACGTGGCAGGGAACCCCTATTCGCAGGATGCTTTTCTTAGCGGTGAGGTGACGCCCGTTTTTTTTGCCTCTGCGCTCACGAACTTCGGCATCGAAAATTTCTTCGATGCCTTTGTGGAGATGGCGCCCGCTGCCATACCACGAACGGCTGATCAGCCTGATGGGACGGCACTCGTCGTGGACCCGGCGGAGCAACCATTCAGCGCCTATATCTTTAAGATCCAGGCGAACATGAATCCCCGTCATCGCGATAGCACAGCCTTCTTACGGGTCTGCTCCGGAAGATTCGAGCGTGACATGGTAGTCAGACATCACCGCCTTGGACATGACGTGCGCCTGTCTCGGCCACATCGTCTCGTCGCCAAAGGCCGCAACACCGTGGATCTGGCGTATCCGGGAGACATCATCGGAATCATCAACCCAGGACAGTTTGCCATTGGCGATACCATCTCACTGAATGACGGCTTCAACTATCAACCGCTTCCCCAGTTTCAACCGGAGGTGTTTGCTAAAATTCATCCCACCGACGTGGGGAAACGCAAAGCCTTTGATAAAGGCATGGAGCAAATGGCCACCGAAGGCACGGTGCAGCTTCTCTGGAGCCTCGATGAGCTGGAATTCCTCGTCGGCGCCGTGGGTCGCCTCCAGTTCGATGTCCTGGCGTTTCGCTTGCGCACTGAATATCGTGTGGAGACTCGACTGGAAACCTTGTCCTATGAATGTAGTGCCTGGCTGGTCGGAGACCTCGACACCTTCCGGGCACCATCGGATGCCCTAGTGGTGAAAGACCAACTCGGCCGTCCGGTTGTCCTCTTCCGCTCTCCCTGGTCCAAAACCTTCGCCAAAGAACGAAACCCCGACCATGATCTTCTGGAGATGGGGTAAACTGAAAAAGGAGATACAGAGATGGCCGTTCAAGTCTATGGATGCAATCACGTCGTCATCGAAGTGACCGACGCGCAAAAAGCCGTAGAGTTTTACTCAGACGTGTTCAACCTGGAAATGCTGCGGGGAGGGGAGGGAGCCGCCTGGTGCAAACTCGGGGAGCATCAGTTCCTGGCCATTTTTGAAGTGGAAACCCTGCAACCCGATCGCATGAAACACTTCGGCATCATGGTCCGGGATGAAGCACAACTCAATGAAGTGCGGGACAAACTCATCAACACATACGGCCTGACGTTAGAGCCTCATTTCCGTTGCGATTTCCGCGACCCCTGGGGCAACCGCATCCAAGTCGGCGACCTTCATGATGAGTCACTCGTGTGGTTGCTCCCGTACCGAGAGGTACAGGAGACGGGCATTCAGTTTTCACAATAACGATAGGCGATCTCATAAATGGATGAGGGCCTTTTTCTGCACGCCTTTCCTTGACGTCATTCTGAGCCGTAGGCGAAAAATCTAGGGCAAGGATTGAGATTCTTCGTCGCACGCTCCTCAGAATGACATATGATGAGGTTGCTTCTAATGTCCATTAGGTTTTCTTCTTCTCTCGTTTCGCCTTGCGTCCAGCAGTCGAGGTATTCTTCAAAGAATCCGAACCACATGTCATCATCTTGCCAGTCGATGTACTTTTACGTTGGGCATTGTTTTATCCCTTTTCTTGACTGACTTGAATCTGAATCTGAGCCTGCCGCTTCTATCATCATCTTTGACGATCAGCCTGTATGCATAATGAGCAAGCTCACCGGCGGGCAATGAAGCGTAGCGAAAATTCACTCCGTTTTTCGCTATCAAGGTGATAGCTTTTTGTCATCTAACTCAATGCCAGTTGTCAGGCTTAATAATGATAGCGACAAGAAATGACGGTGATGCGGATCTCGTCTACAGCATAAACCAAACGATGAGACTCATCTATACGTCTTGACCAACACCCCGATAGATTCTCTTGCAAGGCCTCTGGTTTACCAATGCCTTCAAACGGCGAACGCTTTGTCCCTGCTATCAATTGATTGATTCGTTGGAGTGTTTTTTTATCTTGTTGCTGCCAATACAGATAATCATCCCAAGCCATGTCGGTCCACGCTAACGTCCTACTCATCAATCATGTCTCGTTCAGTGACCTGCCCTGTCTTACATTGCTTGATTGATTGAGCCAAATGAGCAGCATTGGCTGGTGATTTTAGTAAATGGACGGTTTCCATTAAGCTGTTGTAATAATCCATTGACATCACAACAGCATCTTTTGCATCTCGACGGGTGATGACGGCACAGTTAGCATCATTCACCACACCATCAAGAACTGATTTCAGACCATTCCTTGCTTCGGTAAATGAGACAATACGCATATGAAACCCCATGTTAAATTGTACAGATTATTGAACAAGTATATCAAAACCACAGAACATGCACAAGAAAATGTACAAAAGCTGACTCATGCAGGCAACGCCCACGATCGCCTGCCGCTCTGGAGGATCGAATCGGATGCTGGAGTACACAATAGGCGCGAGGGTTAGGCCGTATTATCGAAGTGGAGCATAGTTGCCTATGTAACCCATAATATCCAGCGGACTGTCATCAGGAACACCCAGTAAGAATCGGTCAGCAGCATCCTTTTTGACATGGAATTCCACTTGGACAGGGTTCTTGCTTCTTGAGAAGACATCCCATACTTTATGCAAATCTGAGCCAGGCAGCACAATATCGTAGAGCTCGCCTGCCTCAGATTTGCATAAAAACACCGTGACATTCGGAAGCTCGTCAGGAAGACCTAGCCACCAAGGCCAAGTGTCCTCAGGGCGTTCGTTACTGAATTTTACTATCACGGACTGCCCGCTCGCTGTTTGATACCGCGTGCCGTGCCCATGCAAAGAGATGCCCTTCCTTTGGAGTTCCGCTACCCATTCCTCACGCACCCGTGCAGCAACCATATACTTACTTGGGTCTATGTACCTGCTTAAGTCTATGTGCAACTTTTACATCCTTTCCATTCCAGTTGATTCTTAATGCCAAGTTGTCATACTCGTAGAGTAGCAGACGCTTTCTAAGTAGGATAGAGATTGTTGCGTATTGGTTTGTTCGTGACGACGAGGCTTGATTCGTCGAGGAAGACATCGACTTTGCCAGGAAATTCAAAAACAACTGGTTGTGACACGGTTATGGGTCGAGACGATTACTGACCAAACAATCCCTTCAACAACTCCTTCCCCATCTTCCCGACGGATGTGCCGAGTTGTTCGAAGCCCTTGGGAATGAACTGTCCCGATTTCGTGACGGCCTTGATAATAGCCCCGTACATCGCATCGAAAACCTCGGCTAACGCTTTTTGCAGCGTGGTGCCTCCGGAGGGGTCGCCGATATCACGCAATGCAAAATCTGGCAATGTCACGTGAATGGCTTCGCTTGAGCCCCCGAAGAGGCTTAAGGTGATTTTCGCGTCTTTCACGCTCACTTTTTTAATGTGAACGTCTCGTGCCGATTCTTCCTCATCCTTTCCCTCTTTTTCTTTCGCCTCGTCATCCGACCTCGGTCGCGTGTTGCGTTTGACGTTGTCCAGAATGTCGCTGAGGTTACTGCTCGCGAGTGACCCTTCGAAGGTAATGGCTGGCCCCACGATCAGCACCTCTTCGATACGAATGGTCTCAGTCAACACCGAGCTCCGATCGACTTCTATTTGAATGTTCGGAAAGGAAAAGGCATAGGCCGTTTCATAGCCTTCAGGGTTCTTGATGCGGAGTTGGGTCAAACTGGCTCGCATGGCCGTGCCGCCTGACAGCAGCGACAGATCCACGTCCTCCAGGGTCACCGGTACGCCCACGACCTTAGGCCCCATGGTCTCCACGCCGATTTTGACCAGGGCATTTAAAGACAGGCCAACAATCAGGATGGCAATGACCCCGAAAACTCCAATAAGAACAAGTAATCTGAGAAAGAGTTTCATCCGTTGTTAGCCGCCAGACGCTTGAAAACGTCTGCTACAGTTCACGACGCCCTTCAATGGATTTGGTCAGCGTCACGTCGTCGGCATATTCGATATCCATGCCAACAGGAATGCCATACGCAATTCGTGAGACCTTCACCCCGTAGGGCTTCAAGAGGTTCGTGAGATAAATCGCCGTTGCCTCGCCTTCGATGGTGGGATTCGTCGCCACGATGACCTCCTTGACTCCACCGTCTCGGACGCGCAGTGCCAACTCCTTCGCGCGAATGTCAGACGGGCCCACACCGTCCAGCGGTGAAAGCGAGCCCATCAAGACGTGATACAAGCCTTTGTACCCGCGACTTTGATCAACGGCATGTAAGGTACTCGGTTCTTCCACGACCAGAATTTTCGTTCGATCCCGTTTCGAATCTTGGCAAATGTCGCACAACTCGCTTTCCGCAATATTGCGACATTGCACGCAAAACGTCACAAATTCTTTGACATTTCGAATCGCATCGGCTAGGCGCAGGGCGTCTTCTTTGTTCACCTTCATCAGATGAAAGGCGAGTCGTTGCGCGGTCTTTTGCCCAATGCCGGGCAACCGCACAAATTCCTTCACCAGCTTGGCCAATAATCCCGGTTGCTGCTGTGGCACACTCATGATTTGTTCTGCACGCGTTCAAACTTGGAAGAAGGCTCACGTCTCGGTCAACACTGCTGTGGGTGCACGTCCCGTTACAATCCAGGGATGCCGAGCCCCCCAGTCACCCCCTTCACTTCTTCAGCCATAAATGCTTTGGCTTTGCGTAAGGCTTCATTGGTTGCAGCCACAAGGAGGTCTCGCAACATGTCGGGATCCTCTGACTTCAAGACTTCGGGATCAATCGCCACGTTGGTGATTTGCATACCCCCATTGGCCGTGACCGTGACCATCCCGCCCCCAGCCGACGCTTGGACGGTTTTCGCGGCCGCTTCTTCCTGAATTTTTCCTAATTTCTCCTGCATGGCTTGGGCTTGTTTCAACAAATTCCCCATATTGCCAAAAGGATTCTTGGACATGCTTAGGCCTCCTTCTTTCCCGTCACGCGGCTCGCCTTCACCACTTCTCCACCAAACAATTCCATAGCGTGTTTCACCATGGGATTCGCTCGTGCCTGTTCCAGTAAGGCCTCGCCATCTTGCTCGTGCTGTTTCGCTCGCATCTGCTTGATGGTGAGCCTGTCGCCTGGTTTTTCGGTCAACTCGACCACGCGAAGGTGAATCGTCGCCCCGGCGACTTCCTGACAGACCTTTGCGATCAATGCACGATTCTCTTCTTTCTGGATTCTTGAACAGGCCACCGATGCGGTTTTGGGAAACCCCACGATGACTTGGTTGCCTTCGATTGTTACCAACATCCCCATTTCCAAAAAAGTTCCAATGTTGGGGAAATTGCAAACCACGGATTCGACGACCCGCTGCCAGTCTTCTTGCCGAATGGCGGGCGACGTCGCCGGAGACGGCTTTCCCTGTGGCGGGGCAGAGACTCTGAGGCTCTGTTCCGTCTTGACCGCAGGCTGTCCGGTGGGAGGAGCACTCCTCACATGTTTCGGCGGGTGGGTTTCTCTTTGCACAGGAGGAGGTTGACCCCGCCCCTGACTCGGCATGGTAGCCGAAGGCGGTCCAGACGTTCTGATGCGATGGTCCGGTGATCGTAACGGTGATGACCCGGACATTGGCCCGCTCTTTTCACCCGGCGTTCTTGAACTGTGTGGTCGAGGATCCTTTAGCGTTTCGGCTACTTGCGGAACCTGCACACTGTGTTGAAGCAACCGCGCCGCGCGAACGGCTGCCACTTCAAAAACAAAACGGGGATGCGCCGTTGACCGAAGGCGATCTTCGGCTTGGGCAAAAAGATGAAATAACTCTTGTAACTGCTCCACCGAAAACGAGTTGGCTTCCGCCAACAATTGTTTCACATGTTCATCAGGCAAATCCATCAAGCCTTGTGCTTGCTCGAACCCAGGCACCACTGCCGCAATCATCAGATGGCGCATGCGCTCCACCACCGCCCCACAATAGACCCGAAGGTCGTACCCATGAGCCACCACCTCTCCGACAAGTGCGACGGCCGCGGCGGCGTCCTGGGCCACGACGGTATCCACCACTCGACCCACCAGTTCGTCAGGAACGGCCCCGAGCATATCTTCCACATCATGCTCGGTAATCGTTTTGCCACCGAACGCCACGGCTTGATCCAATAAACTGAGGGCATCACGCATACTGCCCTCACTCGCTCTGGCCATCGCTCCCAAGCTTCGTTCGCCGATCGTGACATCGATATGGTTCACGACTTCCTGGAGACGAGCAATGATCTCTCGCCGGGGAATCCGCCGAAAGTTGAAATGTTGACATCGAGAAGTGATGGTAGGGGGAATTTTATGGACTTCAGTCGTCGCAAAGATAAACACCGCATGCTGAGGAGGTTCTTCCAACGTTTTCAACAGCGCGTTAAACGCCGAATTGGAGAGCATGTGCACTTCATCGATGATAGAGATCCGATAGGTGCCTCGGAAGGGCGAAAATTTGACGTTTTCACGAAGCTCCCGGACATCATCGACCCCGGTATTTGAGGCCCCATCGATCTCAATGACATCAACCGAGTTGCCACGCGTAATTTCCAAACAACTCTCGCACTGTCCGCAGGGTTCTGGGGTGGGGCCTTTTTCGCAATTCAGCGCTTTGGCCAAAATACGCGCGGCCGTGGTCTTCCCCACTCCGCGCATTCCGGAAAAGAGATAGGCATGGGCCACCTGTTGCCGAAGGATGGCGTTTCGCAGCATTTGGACCACATGCGGCTGCCCGATCAACTCTTCAAACGTGCCCGGACGAAATTTTCTGGCGGAAACTTGGTATTCCATCACTCGTCGTGCGTCACGTGCCTCATCCCTCACCCATTGGCTTCACAGTCATATGGCTACTCTTCACGGATGGCGATCGTAAAACCGGGGCCAGGTGATCCTGCAGCACACAGACTCGCCTGCTTACCGTTGCTTCCTTCCGGACCTGGCGGGGTTTACAAGATTCCGTTGCACAGGGCCCAGCCCCTTTCCGTTGTCAGTGATGATCCCCAAACGGAGAATCGACGTGTTTCCACTCACCGGCGTACTGATTCTCATGACATGGCGGAGAGGGTGGGATTCGAACCCACGGTGCCGTTGCCAGCACACGTGCTCTCCAGGCACGCCGATTCGGCCACTCTCGCACCTCTCCGCATGCAGGGGCTAGGGTAAAAACGTGTCATTTTAACATGCGCCCTGCGGAGCAACAAGGCAAGGTATAAGCCTCTACCTCCCCTTCACCCCTCTTGACAAAGGAGGGGAATTAGAGAAAGGACAGGGACATGCCTCATGAAGACTTCTTCTCCTTCGATTGGAGCGGCGACATCTCATGGCGCCCTCTTCTTGGCCGCATGAGATGCGGCCCTACACATACATTCTTCAACCCCGTGTACTGACGGCGGTCCCTTAAGATCCCTTATGCCTGACGTAGTCGTTCAAATAGTCGTTATCATCGAGACGACCCTGTCAAAGCCTTAGAGAGATGGCCGCGAAACCACAGCAGAAGGACCGCCGAGATAATCACTGGTCCTTAGGGATTGGCTTACACGCCCAATTCGAGAATGTGTACGGGCATCCATACAATAAAACCAATGAATAAAACCAATGGTGAGCACATCCCCAAAGAGCTACCTGCCACATCGCGAGTAAAAGCTTGACGATAGCCGCTTGAACGAGCTCTGACATGCATCGTCGTAGCCACAAGGAATGAAGAAGGCGATTACGTTGACGATTTCGTCTGGCGCTTGAGGGCAAGAATGTCTTGTTGTTGCCGGTCCCGTTCCTGTTCGATCATCTTTAACCGTTGAGGCCGGTCAAGGGTCCACCATTGAATGCGATCCTTAAACGAAACAGCTTTGGGCGACACGCTTTTGAGTGTCTCCTCTTGAAAATGAAACCCTTTGTGCGTGTCTCGTGTGTGGATGAATTGCTCGTAAATATTGCTGTACAATTTTTTGAGACCCATAATGAGTACCATAGCCTACTCCATTGAATCCTGGCAAGAACCTGTGTTGACACTCTACGCACCGTATGGGTAAATAGAAAAAACAGCGTCGCGTTTACTGAACCCCAAAGCCTGTTTCATTTGGGCTCCATAACCAGCCGTACCGTTTCGAGTGATCCTCAGAAAAGGAATCGATTCATTTAAGCGAGAGTGGCGGAACAGGCAGACGCGCGAGACTTAGGATCTCGTGGGAGACCGTGGGGGTTCGAGTCCCCCCTCTCGCACCAACCCACGATCCTATCGACTTCGTTCAGGATGAGGTTTGTGTGAGCGTCATCCTGAACAGACTGCCTGGCAGCCTTTTGGAGATCTTCGATAAAGGAATATCATGAAATTGGAAGTCACAGAATTAGGGCCGGTGAAACGTGCGATTAAAATCGAAGTCCCGGAAGACATCGTCAACCAAGAATTTGACCGGGCGTATACCGATCTGAAACGCCAAACTCGCATCCCAGGCTTCCGACCCGGCAAAGCGCCGATCGCCATGTTGGAAAAACGCTACGCGAAGGCCATCGAGCAGGATGTCCTTCAGCACTTAGTGCCAACCTACTACCAGAAGGCGATTCACGAAGCCGGCGTGTCACCCGTTCTGGTTGAAATTCCTCCTTTGGAGCGATTGAAAGCCACACGTAACACCTCGCTCACCTTCACCGCCACCGTTGAAATTAAGCCGTCTATTGAATTACGTGATTATCGTCCACCCAATCCGATTTCCTTGAAGCCCGATTCCCGGACCATTACCGATCAGGATGTGAATGCAAACCTGGAACGACTTCGAGAACAACAGTCTCGGCTGGATGCCGCCCCCTCCGGCACTCCCCTAGATGAAGGCCTGTATGCGGTCGTGACGATTGAAGGCTTTGTCGATGGTGAGTCCGTGGAAGGTTCGAAAAAAGAAGGCCTTCTCCTCAGAGTAGGGTCTCAGGAACCCGTGCTGGGTCTCACCATTGACGAGGCGCTCGTGGGGAAAAAAGAAGGGGACCAGGCGAAGGTTCGCCAAGAATATCCCTTCACGCATCCGGATGCCCGCCTGGCTGGCAAATGCGTCACATTTCACGTCTTAATCCTTGGGGTGAAGCAAAAAATTCTCCCGACTTTAGATGATGAATTTGCCAAAGATTGCGGAGCCTATGACACCCTCGAGGCTCTCAAAGAGACGATTCGATCCGAATTGGAATCGGTACTCAAACGGGACGTGGAAGGCGGCTATAAGGATCAAATTCTTGAGCGCCTTTTGGCCATGCATCACTTTGACCTCCCCGAAGTCCTGATCGAACGGGAAATTCGCACGATGGTTCGACAACGCCTCATGGAAGAACAACGGAAAAAGGGCGGGAAGTTCTCGGTGAATGATCAAATCCAAATGGAAGAGGAGGCGAAACGAATCCATAAAGAGGTCGCTCCGGGGGCGCAAAAACGCGTCAAGCTTGGATTAGTGTTAGAAGCCATTGCGCACAAGGAAGGGCTCTCTGTGAGTGACCAGGACATTCAGGAAGAATTCACCAAACTCGCCCAGGGCCTTCAAGTCCCGCTGGAAGAGATTCAAAAGATGGTGGAATCGGGGGGGCAAAGTTCACGTCAAGAATTTGAGGATCGCATCCGGGCCGAAAAAGCTCTTCAATTGGTCTACCAATATGCGGTGATTCAAGGGTAAGGCTCTCCGAAAACCGGTTTTGAACAGAAAGGGTAAAACCGTATGTTAATTCCAATGGTTATTGAGAGTACGAACCGGGGCGAACGAGCATATGATATCTACTCCCGCCTCTTGAAAGATCGCATTATCTTTCTAGGCGCACCGGTTGATGACGTATTCTCCAACCTCATTATTGCTCAATTACTGTTCTTAGAGGCAGAAGATCCGGAAAAAGACATCAACCTCTATATTAATTCCCCAGGTGGAAGCGTGACCGCAGGCCTCGGTATTTACGACACCATACAATATGTGAAACCACCGATTACGACTATTTGTTTAGGGCAAGCGGCAAGCATGGGCGCCCTGCTCCTAGCCTCCGGCACCAAAGGCAAACGCTATGCACTTCCCAACGCCCGGGTGATGATTCATCAACCGATGGGAGGGTTTCAAGGACAGGCGACAGAGATCGATATTCACGCACGTGAGATTCTGAAAATTCGAGAGCGACTTAACCAGATCCTTTCGCACCATACGGGGCAGTCGTTAGAGAAGATCAGCCAAGATACCGAGCGAGACTATTTCATGTCAGGAACCGAAGCCAAAGACTATGGCCTCATTGATGAAGTCATTGTTCGAACGTTAGAAACGGAGAAAACCGGTTCAAATGGCGCCTAGTTACTGAACGCCTCACCAAACGGTGCCTTCATGGCCAAGCAGGTCAAATCAGACGTGAATCTTCGGTGTTCGTTCTGCGGGAAAAGCCGCGATCAAGTGCGTAAACTGATCGCGGGTCCCACCGTGTACATTTGTGACGAATGCGTGGGCCTGTGTAATGAAATCATGGCCGAAGAGTGGCAAGAGGTCAAAGAAGAAATATCCTCAAAACTTCGAAAACCTGCCGAAATTAATCGCCACCTCGATCAATACATCATCGACCAACCCCGCGCAAAAAAAATTCTCTCGGTTGCCGTTCACAATCACTATAAACGCATCGCTGCCAATGAAACCGGAGATATTAAGCTCCAAAAGGGCAACGTTCTGATGATTGGGCCAACGGGAACGGGGAAAACCTTATTGGCTCAAACCCTCGCTGATTATCTCGATGTGCCGTTTACATTGGCCGATGCCACAACCTTAACCGAGGCGGGGTATGTCGGGGAAGACGTCGAGAATATCATCTTAAAACTACTGCAAGCCGCGGACTATGAAGTGGAACGCGCAGAACGCGGTATCATTTATATTGATGAGATCGACAAAATCACGCGGAAGGCTGACAGTCCCTCCATTACCCGCGACGTGTCCGGGGAGGGTGTGCAACAAGCGCTTCTCAAATTAATAGAAGGCACCGTGGCCAATGTGCCGCCGCAAGGTGGCCGGAAACACCCACATCAGGAATTTATCCAAGTCGATACCAAAAATATCTTGGTCATTTGTGGGGGAGCCTTTGTCGGACTTGAATCCATTATCGAACGACGCCTCAATCAAAAACGCATGGGCTTCAAATCTGACCTGCCCGCATCACGTCAGAAACACGTGCCTTCCCTGTTGACCTATACCCAACCGGAAGATTTGCTCCAATATGGGTTGATTCCAGAATTCATTGGGCGATTACCGGTTGTGACCACGCTTGAAGAGTTAGATGAAAAAGTGTTGGTGCGGATTTTGACCGAGCCCAAAAATGCCTTGACCAAGCAGTATCAAAAGTTGTTGTCCTTGGACAACGTGAAACTGAAATTTACTGACGGGGCGCTCAGTGGCATTGCCAGAAAAGCCTATGCTCAAAAAACCGGAGCACGAGGTCTTCGCGCAATCCTTGAAGAGGTGATGCTTGATATTATGTACGAAATCCCTTCTCAACCCGAGATCAAGGAAGTGGTGATTACCGAAGACGTGATTCTGAAGAAAGGTGAACCGTTTAAATCTTTCGAACAGTCAAACCGTATGAAACCCGCTGTCGGCTCGTAACGAGTGGATCAGGAGCCATCCTGATCACTGAGATGGTCGAAACAACGACCGAGAAGCGACAAAGCCCCCCATGAGGCACACCAACTTTGCGACTGAGCGGCCCTGGATCCATCTTTTTGTCAGACGCGGAGGCGTTGCCGAGTGGCTTTCTTGTGACTGAAACCCTTGTTCTTGCCGCCGCCATCCACTTCGTTCTTGCGCAGCGCGAACTCAAACCCGAATTTACCGGAGCCATCGGACAGGTCGATCGTGAGATGGGCCGCGAACCTGCGTTTGTTCTTCTTCGACACGAAGCCCTGCAGGAGATCGGTCTTGCCCGTACACAATAGTTGCCGCACTTCACCGGCATCGATGGGGCGATTCAGGATCTGCCGACCAATTTTGAAATCGCAGGGCGATTCATCCCTCAGCCCGTTGCTACAGACGTATCGTTTCGGCGTATCAATCACCTGCGCGCCACACTTGGGACAGGGACCGAGTTGGTCGCAATTCTGCGGATCAACATCATCATCCTCGGTGGTCTCGCCAAAATCAAAGGCCACGGTGAAATCGTCCCTGACGATCAACTCCGCGGTAAATTCTCGACCGAGGCGGCTGCGGAAACCGTTCAACGGGCCAAGGCGCCGGTCACGCAACAGGATGGTCACCTCATTGGATGACAACTCCCGCCCGGCGATGGATTTCCAAATCGAGAAATCACACGCCTCGCAAACAAACTTGCGATAGTTCTCTCGCACCTTGCCCTTGCCGCACTTGGGACACGCCACCTCGAGCATGGCGTATTCATCGTCAATCCGGTCAACGTCACAATGCCGCGCGGCACCGACAATATCCAAGGTCATCCTGCGAATGTGACGCATAAACTCATCGGAGGAGAACTGGTCGATTTCGATCTGCTTCAGTTTCTTTTCCCAGTCGCCGGTCAATTCGGCCGTGGTCAATTCGTCAATCTTGAGGGCGCGCAACAACCTGAGCAACGTCGTGGCCTTGGCCGTCGGGATCAATTCACGGGCATCGCGCAGGATGTAGCGGTTGCGGATCAATTCCTCAATGATCGAAGCGCGCGTCGCGGGCGTGCCGAGACCACGACCCTGCATCGCTTCGCGCAACTCATGGTCCTCCATCAGTTTGCCCGCGCCTTCCATCGCAGACAACAGGGTCGCCTCGTTGTAGCGCGGTGGCGACTTGGTTTGCTTGCCCTCCATTTCGATTTCGACCGTCTTGGCCTTTTCGGAGCCGTCCTTGGCGGCGCCCGCGAGCGGCGGTAACGTCTCGTTGCTTTCCTTGCGCCCCATCACCTGCAACCAGCCGCTCTCGATCAGCACCCGGCCACGGGTCTCAAAGGTCTGGTCTTCGACGACGGTGCGGCGCAACGTGCTTTCAAAGCGGGCCGCGGGGTAGAACGCTGCGATGAAAGAACGAGTGACCAATTCATAGATGCGACGTTCCTGTTCTTTCAGTTTGCTTGGCCCCTCCCCTGTTGGAATGATAGCAAAGTGATCGGATACCTGAGCGTTGTTGAAGATGCGCTTGTTTTTGCCATTGATGTAATGTTTTTGGAGTGCCTGTTCGGCCCAGTGGCTGATCGGTCTGTCGCCCTCGATGTCCGGCATGGTGCCGGTGTTAGCTGCGACCAGTGACTGTATGATCTCTCTGACCGTATCCGGGTAATCCTCGGGTAACGTCCGCGAATCGGTGCGGGGGTAGGTCAGGACCTTGTGCCGCTCATACAGCGCCTGCGCGATGCTGAGCGTGGATTTTGCCGAGAAACCAAAACGCCGGTTCGCTTCACGCTGGAGCGAGGTCAGGTCAAACAGCATCGGTGCCTGCTGGCTCGATGGCTTCGTGGTTTCGGAAACACGGCCCTCCCGATTCGCACATTTCGCGACGAGGGCCTCGGCCCGGGCCTTGTCCCAGATACGCTCCGGCTTCACAGTGCCATGCTGATCCTTTGCCGCACCTTGTGTGGCACCCCGCTTCGCCTGAGCTTGCAGCTGCGGATCAACCCAGGACCCTTCGTACCGGCCGGAGGCGATCGCGAAGGCAGCCTTGACCTCCCAATAATCACGCGGCTCGAAGCGCTTGATCTCTTTCTCACGGTCTACAAGAAGCGCGAGCGTAGGGGTTTGCACCCGACCGACCGTGGTCAGTGAAAAGCCGCCGCCGCTCGAATTCAGCGCAGTCATGGCCCTGGTGGCGTTGATCCCGATGAGCCAGTCTGACTCCGAGCGACACACGGCGGCACGCTGTAATGGCAACAATTTATCGCCGTCGCGAAGCCTCTCAAAGCCGTCGCGGATCGCCTGCGGGGTCATGGATTGCAACCACAGGCGCTGCACCGGCTTTGAGCCCTTGAAATGGCGAATCAGGTAATGGAAGATCAACTCACCTTCTCGCCCGGCGTCGCAGGCGTTGATGACTCTGTCAATATCCTTACGCGCGTAGAGTTTCTTGATCAGGTTGAGTTGCGATTCATTCTTCTGGATCGGTTTCAGGTCGAATTGATCGGGGATGACAGGGAGGTTGGCGAGCGACCACTTGCCACGCTCGACTTCAACACCTGCTGGCGCGACCAGTTCGAGCATGTGACCGACCGCCGAAGTCACGATGTGGCGCGGCCCCTCGAAGAAGTTTTTCTTGTTCTGAAACCCACCGAGCGCTTTGGTGATGTCACGGGCCACTGAGGGCTTCTCGGTGATGACCAAGATCTTGCCCGCTCCTTCGGCGAGGCGCGGGCGAGCCGTCTTCTTCTTGGGCGTCGCGTCAGTGGATGTATGGGAAGGCATCGTCAAAAAAATACCCAGTCTTCAGTCAAATCCTGTAGCCCTGTGTAGCCGTATAACATCCTCATCTTCACACACTTACATGATCGAGATCGGTTTCATCCTGGTCCAACGCCGTCACCCTGTGTTCACGATCTCTCGGGTGGTGGTGGTGGTCAGACCAACACGTTTCCGGAATTCTTGACCGCTGTACGACGCCGTTCCGCGACGAGCCTGCTATCCCTGACCTGACCTCCTGATATAACAGGAACCGGGCACCTGTTGAATGTGCCCTCGTAATTCCAGGCTTAACAAGAGACTCATGACCTCGGCAAGAGCAAAAGGCGCTTGCGTCAACACCTCATCGATCGATACCGGATCATCATGAAAAAAAGCCAGCACCTGCTGCTCCTTGGTGGTGAAGACCGGAGAGGCCGTCTCCTGAAAACCGGCATTCTTTACTTGATCGCGAAAGGATCCGTCAAGTTGGGGGAGCAATTCTTCAACGATGTCGCGCGCCTCTTCAACAAGTTTGGCCCCTTGTTTAATGAGTCCATGAGCCCCTTGATGTTTCCCATTGTTGACGGCACCCGGGATGGCAAAGACCTCACGGTTCTGCTCGAGCGCAAATCGTGCCGTGAGAAGCGCCCCACTTTTCTGACTGGCTTCCGAGACGATCACGCCTAACGACAATCCGCTGATAATCCGATTTCGGCGAGGGAAATGATACGGCAGCGGCGGGGATCCAAGCGGCAATTCCGACACCACGGCGCCATTGACTTCAATCTCATTCCGTAATTGTTGATGTTCGGGCGGATAGGTTCGATCCACTCCACACCCGACTACGGCAACCGTCTTGGCCTTGGCCGTCAGCGCGCCTCGATGGGCGGCCGCGTCAATTCCCCTCGCCAGTCCACTCACAATCGTAAACCCCATAGCGGCTAAACTGTGACTGAGCTCCTGTGTCATGAGAATCCCCGATGGCGTCGCTTTTCTCGACCCCACAATCGCGACCGCATGATCGTCACACGAGGGAAGGGTGCCGCGAACATACAACAGAGGCGGTGGATCAGGGATCATCGCCAGCCGACTGGGATAGGTCACATCCAAAATCGTGACAATCGAACTCTCTCCCTTTTCGATCAGCCGCATTTCTTTGCGAACGTGCGCAACAACGCTTGGATCAGGTTCCTTTCGTAAGGAGGTCACCACAGACGAGCGAAGCCCTGCCACTTGTCGTAACTCACCCGCGGAAGCCGACAGAACTTCCTTCGGCCCGCCAAAATACCGAATGAGGGCACAGATGGTCCCGTCACTTAATCCTTTAACTGACCGTAAGATCAGCCACGCTTCTAGCGATTCCATTGTTCATCGGTCTTGAACACAGGGCTAGCCAACCCTTCGCCTGAGCGAGGTTCTCGAAGACCGGCACACGCGACGGAGTTGGGATGTACCCCAGCCGGCTAGACCACCCCCGCACCTTCTCCTAACACCACAATATCATACTGTTCAAGAGAGAGCAGGGGATCAGCATTCACAACAATCTGGTAATGAAATTCCCGTTGGAGTCGCTCAAGAGTTTCAGGCTCCGTATCTTGCAGCATATCCACGATATGAGGATGAGCCCCGACCACTACGGTTTGCTGTCCGGCTGCTCGTCCGATCCGCCGGATATCCCGAAAAATATCGTACACCACCGTGAGAGCGGATCTTGTATAGCCACGGCCATCACAATCAGAACAAATATCTGAGAGCGTCCGGAGTAAGTCTTCCCGAACGCGTTCCCGAGAAATTTCGACCAACCCTAGATCGCTGATACGAGAAATACGCGTTCTCGCTTTATCACTGGCCATCGCGTCCACGAGGACTTGATAGACTTTGTCGCGATTCCGTCCTCGTTCCATATCAATAAAATCAATAATAATAATTCCCCCTATTCCGCGAAGTTTAATCTGGTAGGCAATCTCGCGAGCCGCTTCCAAGTTGTTTTTCAAGATCGTCTCTTCTTGATCACGCTTTCCAACGTAACGCCCCGTGTTGACGTCTACCACCGTCATGGCTTCCGCATAATCAATAACGATATGGCCGCCAGACTTGAGCCATACTTTTCGACTCAAGGCTCGAGAGATTTCCATCTCAATCCCTAAATGATCAAACAAACTCTCGTCCTTATCGTAATGAAAAATTCGAGAGGTTTGGCCAGGAAGATACCGCCGAACAAACTCTTTGACCGTTTCACATGCTTCTTTCGAATCGATAAACAGCCTCCTGACGTTTTTGGTAAATAAATCTCGCACCACCCGAAGCGTCAGGTCCAAATCAGTATGCAAGGCGGCAGGAGCAGGATAGGAATCTTGCTTCTTTAAAATATCTTGCCACATCGCGGTTAAAAACCCGACATCCGATTTGAGATCTTCCTCGCTCACCCCCTCGCTCACCGTCCGCACAATGTATCCATAGCCCGGCTCACGAATGCGTTTCATGATGTCTTTGAGACGACTGCGCTCATCGTCCTCGGCAATACGTCGTGAGATCCCAATATGATCGACGTTCGGCATGAACACCAAAAACCGTCCTGGCAAGGAACAATAAGAGGTGACTCGCGGGCCTTTGGTACCAATCGGGCCTTTGGAAATTTGCACGATGAGTTCTTGGTCTTCTTCTAACAATTCTTGAATGGGCAGGACCGTTTGCCGTCGAGGACGCGGGAATTCTGGTCCCTTCTCATCTTCGTCACTGTCGACCAAGATATCGCCGGGTTCGGTGCCCACCGACAGATCCGACACATGCATAAACGCGGCACGCCCCAGCCCAATATCAACAAACGCGGCTTGCATACCGGGTAGCACTTTCACGACTTTGCCTTTATACACGTTGCCCACAAAATCCTTTTTCTTTGCTCGATCCACGTATAATTCTGTGACAACCTTATTCTCCAGAACCGCCACGCGCGTTTCTTGAGAGTTGCTATTGATGGCAATCTCAATACCCATACAGACACTCCTTTATTTCCTCAACCAAGACGCGTGCGACTCAGTGGGGAATCTCTCTCCATAGCCCGCCGCGCCCAGGGTCATCTACCGAAAAACGTGACATGGATTATACGTTGCGTCAAACTGTCAATGCTGGTACAGGGCAGGGAGCGAACCCGTGTGAACGACGACTCACGCCACTAACGTCAGCCCTTTTCTCCTCACACTGAACAGCAGTCCCAACGCTGCCATCGTCATAATAGTCGCACTCCCCCCATAACTGAGTAATGGCAAAGGAATGCCGACGATGGGTGTCAGACCAATGGTCATACCTACATTGACAACCATATTAAATGCCAACATGCCCACAAGCCCAACGGCCAACAGGGCGCCCAGCATATCTTTGGCCTTCGCCGCAATCTCCAGCCCCAATAACAACAGCGCGAGAAAGAGGCTGATGAAAAACACGCCACCCCAAAATCCCCATTCCTCGGCCAAGACCGCAAAGATAAAATCGGTGTGGCCTTCCGGAAGAAATTTAAATTGCGTTTGCGTCCCACCATGGAACCCTTTTCCTATTAATTCCCCTGAGCCCACGGCAATGCGAGATTGCAGCCCTTGGTAGCCTTTTCCGGCTGGATCATATTCAGGATCCACAAAACTTAAGATCCGTTCCTTTTGATAGTCATGAAGAAACCCCCATAATTCACTCCAGGCAAAGGGGAAAAGCATCAACGCCGACAAGAGTACCAACCCCCAAGTTTTAGACTTGACGCCTACAGCAAAAAGCAAGATGACATAAATCGACAGAACGCTGAGACTGCTCCCCAAATCCGGTTGCTTCAGAATCAAGAAAAACCCCGGCAAGGTGATCAATGCCGGCACGATAACCCGATACCACCAACCCCGCCGAGTTTGGGTGGAATAATAGACGGCCAAGACTAAGAGAATCGGAATTTTCGCAAATTCTGAAGGCTGAAACGCTATGGGCCCCAAGGACATCCATCGTTGGGCACCGCGACTGCTCTTCCCGCTGAAGAGAACGACCACGAGGAGAAGCAACGCCAATGCGTACAGCAGATACGACCATCGAGCTAATTGATGGTAATCAATGCTCGACACCACCAGAAAGGCCAAACTTCCCACACCGACCCATATCACCTGTTTCACATAAACAGGAAACCGACCCACTGCACCCTCTGCCGTCACGCTATAAATGGTCAAGATCCCAATGGATGCCAGTGCGAGGATGATACCGCAAAAACACCAATCAAACCCGTCTAACCCTCGACTGCGGCTCCACGGTTCACCCATGCAACCGCTTCCTCTTTTTCGGTATCTTGTGGGAAGGCAACGCACGAGAAGCCTGTATCTTGTTCTCCCCATCAACCCCATATGACACATAGGCCTCAATCAGTTCTTTTGCCAGGGGGGCTGCCGCAGACCCACCGTGGCCCATATGCTCAAGCAACACCGCCACGGCAATGCGGGGATTTTCTAAGGGCGCATAGGCGACAAACCAGGCATGGTCTCGAAATTTCTTGGGAATGTCTTCTTTAGAGTCTGGGCGTAATGAGACCACCTGCGCCGTCCCTGTTTTCCCCGCAATCCTGACCATCGAAGATCGAGCCTGTTGTGCCGTCCCTTCGGTAACCACCGCGGCAAGAGCCGTTTGGATACCTTGCAGTTGATGCGGTTGGAGCGTCAAGGGGGGGTCTTGCGTCGGAGTCCACTGCTCAATCCATTCGCTCTCTCGCCGCCGTACTCCACGAACTAAATACGGTTGAGACGGAATCCCATTATTGCCAATCGTGGCAATCACTTTCGCCATTTGAAGCGGTGTGACCGTGACATAGCCTTGCCCGATCGACGCGGAAACGGTTTCACCCGGGTACCAGGGTTCCCCCCGTGTTTGCCGTTTCCATTCCGGGGACGGGAGGATCCCTGTCTCTTCGGAAGGGAGGTCAATCCCCGTTCGCGCTCCTAACCCAAATTGTGTCGCATAGGCCGCAATCGTCTCCATCCCCATGCGATAGCCTAAGCGATAAAAGTACACATCGCACGAGTTGGCCATCGCCTTATGTAAATTGACCGCGCCATGACCATCCGCTTTCCAATCCCGAAAGGTTCGTTTCCCCAATTGAAACCCTCCACCACAATGAAGCGTCTCGGTGAGGTCAATCGCATTGGTCTCAAGGGCAGCTGTCGCGAGAATGATTTTAAACGTGGAACCTGGTGGATACTGCCCTTGAATCGCTCGATTCATCAGAGGATAGCGTGTATCCTGAAGAATTTTGTTCCATTCATTGGAACGTAACCCACGGGATAAGGCATTGGGATCAAAACCTGGGCGACTCGCCAAGGCCAGCATTTCTCCCGTTTGAGGATTTAAGGCAGCAATCGCGCCGGCTTCTTCTCCCAACAAATCTTCCGCCAATTTTTGCAAACGAAAGTCAATCGTGAGATGCACATCGTTGCCCGCTTGAGGTTTGTCCACGGAAATCATGCGCTTCTCATGACCCAAGGCATCGACTTCGATGAGCTTTCTCCCTGCCCGGCCTCGCAACGACTTATCATAGATCCGTTCCACGCCATACTGGCCTATGATGCTGCCTAGTGAAAGTCCTTGAAACGCTTCCCGTGCGAGTTGCTCCTCTGAGACGACCCCAACATAGCCAAGTACATGGGCGGCATAAGGTCCTTGAGGATTGTTTCGCTGAAATTCTGGACGAATCACCACACCGGGCAGATCTAACCGATGCGATTCGACAATGGCCGCTTCTTTGAGACTGAGGTCTTCCTGAAGGCAGACGAGCGTGCTCCTTCCCTTGGCCTGAATTTTTTTGTTCAGCTCACGCTCGTCCAACGACAAGAACTCGATGAGTGTTCCAATCAGGGCTTCACGGTTTGGCACATCGTTCAGTTGGACATACAAGTTGAAACTCGGGACACTATTCGCCAGCACGATCCCATTCCGGTCATAAATGAGTCCGCGAACCGGATGTAACAAGACAGATCGGGTGCGATTATCATGAGAGAGATTTCGATAGTGAGCCCCATCACGAACTTGAAGTTGCCATAACCGCACGACCAACAGCCCCACGACAATCAACACCCCTATTTTGATAAAAAGTAATCGTCGTTGGATTTCCGGTAATTCAGTTGATTGGAGACCAGGATCAAGCATTGCGTCCTTCACCGACAGCGATCACCATGATGAAGCCCAAGACATCCTTCACGCACTTTGAGCTTCGACCATCCACCTCACAATGACGCAATTGGCCACGATGGCCACAAGTCCATCCAAGATGGCTTGAGGAAGTAAGATAGCGGAAAACCCATAGAGCACCTCTCCTAGGCCCATTCCCATACGTGACGACAGCAAAAACACGATTGCCGCAAGAAGGGAACACGCCATGATCGGCAAAAAGGCGGCATAGGATGCCCTATTGGATAAATTTTGCGCAAAGACGCCGGCTAAGACTCCCACCCCGGCTTTTGTGAACGTATTCAGCCAAAGCATACTGGCAGAAAATAAATCTTGTACAAACCCTAGGCAGAACCCAACAATCAATCCTTGAACCCGTCCCGTCCAAAATCCCACTAAACAGGCGGTGACGAGACAGAGATCCGGCCGGAGTCCAAGGGGACTCAAAGAAGATAACAAGGTGGCCTGCAAGGGAAAAAGGAACAGAACACACACCGTATAAGCACTGATCTTCATGGAGTTGGATTCTGGTGCCTTAGGGCAACCAAAGCTGGATCAAGGGAAATCATGGCGTCTGGTGATCGAGGAGAAAGGACGATCAACACTTCGTCCAATTGTCGAGACTGCACCGCGGGGACGATTTCGGCGGTTTGAAACAACCCGTCTTCACTTTCTTCAACACGTGACACTTCCCCAATCAACACACCTCGAGGAAATCCTCCCGTCAGCCCTGACGTGATCACGGCATCGCCTTTTTTGACTGAGGAAAGCGGAGGGATATATTTCATGCGCACAAGACCTTGCGATGTTCCCTGAACAATCCCTTCATCCCGCGTTCGTTGGACTACTCCCGTGACGGCAACGTTCGGGTCGATCATCAACAAGGCAATACTCGTGGACCCTGCGGTTCTAACGATTTGCCCCACCACCCCGGTCGGCGTGATGACACCCATTTCGACTCGAATGCCGTCATCTTCACCTTTATTCAGAATCACGCCTTGATACCAATTCGACAGAGTTCGGCCAATAACCCTTGCCACCACCATCTGGATCGATTCTTGCTTTTGAAATTCCAATAAACCGGCTAACCGTTCTGCAGCTAGCGCCTGTTCTCGTAATTGATTCAATTCACCTTTGAGTTGCTGAACCTTTTTCCGAAGCTCACGGTTTTGTTCTGAGACGCCTTGGAGGGCAAGATACTGCATCCACCACTCACGTATACCCCGATCAATCATCGCCATCCCTTCAATGGGAATGGCGACGATGTCGGCAAAAGGCTGGCCTATCTTGTGAAGGAGAAATTGAGCTTGCCGAGGGAGGAGAGCGAACACGACAAAGGCAAGCGCGAAGACGACCACGCTGATCTGCCTCACGCCAGAACCCCAAAACACCCCAGGCCGAAACCGGCCACTCATAAGAAGTTGTTCCTTTACGAACGGACCGTCGACATAGAGGAGACCCTCCGCAGGAGGGTAAGCTCTTCGAGCGTTTTCCCGACTCCTAAGACCACAGAAGTGAGGGGCTCTTCGACGGCGATAATAGGAAGCCCTGTTTCATCTTGCAATCGGGCATCCAACCCTCGTAACAACGACCCGCCTCCTGTCAACACAATCCCTCGATCAACGATATCCCCTGCCAATTCAGGGGGAGTATGTTCTAAAGCCAACTTGATTGCCGAAACAATGGCCACGATGGATTCTTGCAGGGCTTTCCGGACTTCAGCATCTTCCAGCGAAACGGTCCGGGGAATGCCTGAAATCAAATCCCGACCTTTTACCATCATTTGGGATTTCTCTTCCAACGTAAAGGCAGAGCCAATGTTCATTTTTACTCGCTCGGCCATATGTTCGCCGATCAACAAATTATGTTCACGCTTCACATGATTAATAATAGCCAAGTCAATTTGGTCACCAGCCACTTTCACGGATTCACTATAGACAATGCCCCCCAATGACATGATGGCGATATCGGTCGTGCCCCCTCCAATATCGACCACCATATTCCCAGAAGGCTCGGTAATGGGCAGCCCCGCTCCAATGGCTGCCGCGACAGGTTCTTCAATCAAATAGACTTCACGAGCACCCGCTAACTCCGCTGACTCTTTC
The DNA here is from genome assembly GCA_963422365.1 of Nitrospirales bacterium. Classification (GTDB taxonomy): domain Bacteria; phylum Nitrospirota; class Nitrospiria; order Nitrospirales; family UBA8639; genus Bin75. Next base: position 906,614 of record OY729426.1, on the reverse strand, counting down.
ACGGCTCGCTGTTCAACCCGTGTGATTCCTGAAGGAACACCAATGATGATCCGAGGCCGAATAAACGCCATACGATTATGAACCTTGGCAATAAAATAGCGAAGCATACGCTCGGCCATTTCAAAGTCCGCGATAACCCCTTCCTTCATCGGACGAATGGCTGAAATGTTTCCGGGAGTCCGTCCGACCATTCGTTTAGCTTCGATCCCCACGGCTAAAATTCTATCCGAGTGCCGTTCAATAGCCACGACCGACGGCTCATTCAACACAATGCCTTTCCCCTGGACATAGACCAAGGTATGGGCCGTCCCAAGATCAATGGCCATATCACTCGAGAAACGGCTCAAAAATCGACTGATCAATCCCATAATCTTTTCGCTAGAAGATGTTACCCTTCAGTCCTAACTGAAGGGTGGACAGTTGTTCTCCGGTAGGAGTGGAACCGATGGCCCTTTGCATCGTTCTTCACTTCATTCGATGACAGCCTCCCCATGGATTCGCTCTCCACTAGCAGGTTGTCCAAGAAGAAAGACAACAACTCACATCCGGTGACAAAGGGAATTCTGCTTTTCCGAGAGGCTGACGTTAGACGGGAGAGGCGAAACAGTCAGCACATTGTTCACGTTCCGGTAACCCCTTACAAGGAAAACTTTAAACGAAATGACTCATAAAGTATAGCAAAACTCTCGCCTGCCCTCAAAATTCCCCCTGATGCTTGCTGAGGAAAGGAGTGCTTGTCAGGCTAGTCCTGACTTCTTGCACCCGGTCGTCGCGAGTGGCGTAGACTGGGTGGAAAAATCCGAGCTGTGGGTTGCACGCTGCGCCCCCGATGCGCCATACTGACACCCCTGAATAGGGGGCTGTTTGATGGCAACACAAACTCTTTTTGACAAAATATGGGACCCTCACGTGGTGTATGAGGACTCGAATGGCACGACCCTGTTGTATATCGACCGCCACTTAGTCCATGAAGTGACCTCGCCTCAAGCCTTTGAAGGGCTCAAACTCGCCGGACGTCATCCTCGTCGTCCAGAGGCGACACTCGCGGTGCCCGACCATAATGTGCCAACGACCGACCGAAGGGTGGACATTGCAGACCCCTTGAGTCGCATTCAAATTCAAACGCTCGAACACCATTGCGCTGACTTTGGCATTCCGATGTTCTCCATGCATGACATTCGTCAGGGGATCGTGCATGTCATTGGTCCGGAGCAAGGGCTCACCTTGCCTGGAATGACGATTGTCTGCGGGGATTCTCATACCTCCACCCACGGCGCATTCGGGGCGTTGGCTTTTGGCATTGGGACCAGTGAAGTCGAACACGTCCTGGCCACCCAATGTTTGATCCAAAAACGACCGCAAACCATGGAAATCCGAGTCGACGGCCAACTCTCTCCCCACTGTTCGGCAAAAGATATGATCCTGGCCATCATTGGACACATCGGCACCTCGGGAGGAAATGGATACGTCGTGGAATACACGGGCGAGGCAGTTCGTTCCTTGTCGATGGAAAGCCGAATGACCCTCTGCAATATGTCAATTGAAGGCGGAGCACGCGCCGGCATGCTTGCCCCCGACGAGACCACCCTCTCCTATATCAAGGACCGTCCCATGGCTCCCCCTGCACACCTCTGGCCCCAGGCCGTCCACCATTGGGAAAGGCTCCGCACGGATCCTGGAGCCACCTATGATCGAATCGTCACGTTGCATGGGGAAGACATTGCCCCTCAAGTCACGTGGGGCACGAATCCAGGAATGGTAACTGGTGTGGATGGCGCGGTGCCAGACCCTCGGTCTTGTTCCGACGTCGAAACGCAGGATGCCACGGCACGAGCGCTCGACTACATGGCCCTCATACCCGGAACCCCTATCGTGGATATCAACATTGATCGGGTGTTTATCGGATCGTGCACGAATTCACGGATTGAAGATTTACGCTTGGCGGCCTCCTACTTTAAAGGGAAAAAAGTGGCACCTAGTGTGAAAGCAATGATCGTGCCCGGTTCAGGTCTGGTCAAAAAACAAGCGGAAGAGGAAGGATTGGATACAATTTTTCGAGCAGCCGGTGCCGAATGGCGGGAGTCTGGCTGCAGCATGTGCCTGGCCATGAATGCCGACATGCTCCAACCTGGTGAGCGTTGCGCTTCGACGAGCAACCGAAACTTCGAAGGCCGTCAAGGAAAGGGGGGACGAACACACCTGGTCTCGCCGGCGATGGCCGCGGCAGCAGCCCTCACCGGACACTTCGTCGATATTCGTCATTGGGCCTGATTCAAGAGCGTTGCCATGAACCCCTTTACCACCCATACCGGACAAGTCGCTCCTCTGGATCGCGTCAACGTCGATACCGACCAGATCATTCCCAAGCAATATTTAAAGACGATTCATCGAACGGGATTGAAAGAAGGGCTCTTTGCAGATTGGCGCCATCTCCCCGATGGCTTGCCGGACCCGGATTTTTTTATGAATCAACCGCAGTATGCCCATGCCACCATTCTGCTCACTCGTGACAATTTCGGATGTGGTTCTTCCAGGGAACATGCGCCCTGGGCGCTGTTGGATTATGGGATTCGCTCCATTCTTGCTCCGAGCTTTGCCGAGATTTTTTATAATAATTGCTTTCAAAACAGCATCCTGCCGATTGCCCTGGAAGCCCAAGACATTCAGCAGCTCTTCGATCAGGTCTACGCGGATGATCAGGTTCAACTGACGATCGACTTAGCTGCTCAAACGATATCCACGCCGCAGAAATCCACGTTTCAATTTTCCATTGATCCTTTTCGAAAACAGTGCCTTCTGCAAGGGTTGGACGCTATTGGATTGACCCTTCAACGCGAAAAGGATATTGCCGGCTACGAAGCAAGAAGAAAACAAGAAGCCCCCTGGCTCTTTCAAGACTTGTGTTCTTAAGCCCGCAGTTCCAAGTGTAACCGGCTGTCGTTCGACGAACCGAGAAGCGGCTTCCAGATCTCCTGTCAGGGGAGGTGTGAGGCGTTCACTGAACAGCCGAGGGGGAAACCGCCCTCCAACTTTCTCTGACTGTCGTCACGGGATTGAGTGAGCGAGAGGATCACCATTTCGTTCGATTCTTCTGTTTTCCAGAGCAATCATTATGGATGAAATCAGCGCACTCAGGGACGTCATTATTATTTTTTCCGTGTCCATCGTGGTGGTGTTCCTGTTTCAAAAACTCCACCTTCCCTCGATTGCGGGGTTCCTCGTCGTGGGGGCTCTCGTTGGTCCCTATGGGCTCAACCTCATTTCTGATCGAGAACAAGTGCACGTGCTTGCGGAGATTGGGGTGATGCTTCTGCTTTTTACGATCGGCCTGGAATTTTCTTTAACGAACGTGAAGTCCTCGAAAATCTTGTTTTTTGTGGGAGGACCGGCCCAGATTTTTGGTGTCCTGCTCTTTTTCGTCGTTGGCGGGGTACTCTTGGAAATCGACACGAACTCCGCCATCTTTTGGGGATTCTTGGTCACCCTGAGCAGCACGGCCATCGTCCTGAAAGCGCTGGCTGAACGAGGCGAAAGCGATACCCTCCACGGACGATCCACGATCGGCATTTTAATATTTCAAGACTTGGCCATCGTGCCCATGATGCTCATGACGCCATTTTTGGGGAACCAAGGATCAGAAGGCATTGGTCGCATTCTGCTCGCCCTCGGACAATCTCTTGCTCTGGTTTTCCTTATTGTGCTCGCCGCTAGAGTCTTCGTACCCAAACTCCTTGAGCATATCGTTCGGACGAAAAGTCGAGAATTATTTCTCCTGACCATCGTGGTCCTCTGCATGGGTACGGCGTGGTTGACCTCACTATTTGGGTTATCCATCGCCCTCGGCGCTTTTATCGCCGGACTCATCATCTCCGAATCGGAATACAGTCACCAGGCACTTGCCGAGGTTCTCCCGTTTCGGGACAGTTTTAACAGCTTATTTTTTGTCTCGATCGGCATGCTCATGGATACGCGGGTGATCTTGGAACACCCGCTTCTCATCATGACCATGGTCGGTGCAGTGGTCATTGGAAAATTTGTGACGGGAGCCGCTGCGGTTTTAGCAGTCGGCGCTCCGCTTCGTTCAGCGATCCTAGCTGGTGTCGCCTTGGCTCAAGTAGGCGAATTTGCCTTCATCTTGGCTGAAGAAGGCCTCAAGGCGGGTATCCTGTACCGTGAAACCTATAATATCTTTCTCGCCGTCTCGGTCCTGACCATGATCATCGCACCATTTTTGATCCAATGGTCCCCCAAAATCGCGCGACGGACGGAAGCCATGCAACGGTTGCACCAATGGTTGCCCGGGCGTGTATCGCTACGCGCGGAAACGGCCCAATTCAAACTCAGGGATCACGTCATCATTGTCGGATACGGCTTGAATGGCCGAAATCTTTCACGAGTCCTTCGAGAGTTCGAGATTCCCTATGTCGTCTTGGATATACGGGGGGAGGTGGTTCAATTAGCAATGGGGACGGGTGTCCCCATTCAATATGGCGATGCCACCAATCCAACGGTCTTGCATCAGGTCCAAATTGAAAATGCCAAGGTCCTTGTGGTCGCCATTTCTGACCCTTTTGGAGCACGGCGTATCGTCCAACTTGCCAAAAGCTTGAACCCGTCGATTCACGTCATTGTTCGGACCCGATATCTCAAAGAGCTCGAAGAATTGCAGCAACTCGGAGCCAATGAAATTATTCCTGAAGAATTTGAAACGTCGATTGAAATTTCAACCCTTGTCCTCCAATCGTTTCAAACTCCTCAACACGTCATTCTTCGGAAGGCTGAACAAATCCGGCAAGAAGGCTATGCGCTTCTCCGCCGGGGGGAACTTCCCGAACTCGCCCACCATCTTCGGTCCGGAACGCTCGAGGACGTGGAAATGGAAACCTGCCGCATCGATGAAGGTTCACCCGCTCTGGGTCAATCACTTCATGAGTTGGCTATTCGGCCAAGAACCGGAGCATCCGTGATTGCCTTCATGCGTGACGGAGTCACGCAATCCAACCCCTCAGACAAAACCGTCATCGAAGCCGGGGACATCGTGGTTCTGCTGGGTGCCCACGCTCATATTCGCCGAGCCATTGGACTCCTTGTGGACACGAAAGTCGAATAGCCAGCCATCACAGGAGATTCCGGCAGGCCTCATCCCGCGAGGCTTACTCATCAGTAATATTGGCCGTTGCCCAGTTGGCCCACAAACGAACAATGGGGGACGCATCGTTCTGTGCTGCCCAGTCAAGGGCTGGTAACTCTTGGGGATCTCCCAATTTTCCCAGTCGATAGGCAGCCTCGGTTCGTACGCCTCTGTCAGGATCAAACAAGAGTCGTTGCCGAAAATCAAAGAGGGCTCGACGATCAGCCAACTCACCTAACGCAGCGATGGCACCCTGTCGCACGGCCGGGTCCGGGTCAGCCAGGGCTTCCCGCAAAGCCCGATAGATACTTTGGGCTTCAAGCTGTGTGAGCGCTTCAGCGGCAGCACGCCGGCTGTGTCTCTCTCCGACTGACAAAGCTTGTGTGAGTATTCCAATGACTGGTTGACGAGGGCCGATTTTTCCCAACGCCTGTGCGGCTGATTTTTTTACAGAATGGTGCGTATCACCTAGGGATTCTGCAAGGCGAAGGGCTGCCTTGTCGTTCACGTCTTCCCCTATCTGTCCCAAGGCCCAAGCACTATATTCACGAACTTTATGGTCGGGGTCGGATAAAGCCTGAACTAAGGCCATCGTTGCAGTGGAATGCCCAATTTTGCCAAGAGAAAGCGCAGCCGTTCGTCGAACATCGTGGGAAGGGTCTTGAAGAAGGGTCACGAGACGAGTGGTGACCCTTTGTGGGTCCCCAACGGGGGTTTCTCCCTGACAACTCAAGGCCAACGAGACGCCAAAGAGAAGGAGGGCCAGAGAGGGGGTTTTTACGAACACGCAGAGCGTTCCACTGACACGTAGCAGCTTATTGAAAACCAATGTGGGCATCAAGGCAAGACAACATTGGCCATGATCTACGGCGGCATCGGAACAGCCTGTGTCCTTCTGAGCCGAAGGCGAAGAAGGACCGAAGGACAACTCAGGACATGTTTTTTCAATATCCTGTTACGCCTGTTACGGTTGTGGGAGGGGGGGAGCTTTGGGTAACGGCGGTTGTTTCACCACTTCAATGGACTGTTCAACTTCTTTTTGCGCCGATTCAAGCTCGGCTTGAATCGTCCGCATCTCTGGATCAAGAGAATTCCGCACATCCGCCGTGGCTTCACGAAAGGTTCGGAGGGCGCCACCCAATCCTTCTCCCAAAGATTGCAGGTCGTCACTTCCCGCGGCAGCTGCAGGTTTGGCGGCCTTGGCCTGCATCTCAGCTCGTTGCGCCTGAACACGAGCGACAGCCTTTTTATTCACAATAGCCGCCGGCCGTTTTCCTGCTTGAGCAGGCATAGCCGAAGGAGGAAGAGGTGGATACTGTGCCAACGGTTGAGGCACTGAACTCGCGGCACGCTGCTCCATGGTTACCGGTTCAAACTGCTCTTGATAGGGAGAGGGTCCTGCCGATCCTGTGTCTGCAGCAGGGTGAGAAGCAGGATGAACCGTTTCAGGACCAAATCCACCATACACCTGTGCCGCTAACGTCCCAGGGGTTCTTTCGGGACCAGGCTGAAGGGGTTGCTGAGTCACGGGCTGAGGCGCAGAGTCTGCCGCTTGTGCTCCTAGAGCAGTTACGGGCTGAGCCGCAGGATCAAGTGCAGGATCGGGTAAGGCAACCTGGAGGCTTGGCTCTTCCGTAGGAGGAGGACTATCATGGACTTCCTTTTTAAAACCCTTCAGGGCTTTCCCGACTCCCTCTCCAATTTGAGGAAGCCGCCCTGCTCCAAAAATGATCAGAACAATGACCAGAATAATGATCAGTTCTGAAAATCCGAGGGTCCCAAACATAACAAATCCTTCAAAGGATAGAAGACCAATAACTTCTTGAGAGTACTGTAAAGACCACGATGGGCCGTGTCAACCCGCTCAAAAAGCAGAAAAGTCTCCAAGCCATCTCCACGCAGAGTCAAAGGGCAGTCCTTTGTATTGGATTCAACACATGGTAACATCGCCATCGATGTCTACCCTGTCCTCTCCAAAAATTCCACCGTATCGAACCACGTTATTTTTCGGGCCTGACGTTCATGAAACCCAACCCGATATTTTCTATTGTGTGTTTAACGTCAAAAAGCGGAGTTGGAAAGGAGGCATGCAACTCGTGGTTGAGATTGCTCAACCCCATGTCTCACGTTTCAAACAGATCCTTCAATTAGAGTCCTGGTTACGGAAAATCCTTCGCCATCTCCCGAAAGAGGAATATGACGAGTATTTTCAACGAGGCCAAGATCTGTTTCTCCAATATCTATGCCAGACGAAATTGCAGATCGCAATCGATGAAGGCCTTCGCCGGGAAACGATCCTGTTATCTCAGGATATACTTTCTCAGGAACTGGAGAATGCCATACGGCAGAACGGTCATGTTCTCAAAGAAAACTTGTTCGCCAACTTGGACGTTCCGCCCGTGGTGGAATAGTCCGAGAAAGCAAGCCGAAGGGGATACCGACCCTCATGAAAAAACCGATTATTGGCGTCACGCCTGACTTTAATGCCGGGGATCGCAAGGACATGGGCGGCAAAGAGCCGACCTATTTTCTTCGCGCCAGATATATGAGGGCGATTGAAGATGCCGGGGGAATTCCTGTTCTCTTGCCTCTGTTGTCGAACAGGGCCGCATGGCGCCAGATGGTGGCCCACGTGCATGCTCTCCTCATCACAGGCAGCGGGTCCGACCTGGCGCCCGAATTATACGGGGAACCACAACAACACAAGTTTACACGCATGAGTCACGAACGGGCGACTTTCGAACTAGGAGCCGCCAAAGTGGCTTACCAGGCCGATGTTCCCACGTTAGGCATTTGCGGCGGCATGCAATCAATCAACGTCGCCCTGGGCGGCACGCTGTATCAAGACATTCCGTCACAACTCAACACCTCTATTGAACATCTGCCAGCCTGTTCGGCGACAAAAACGGCGCATTCCGTGGATATTGCCCCACATTGCCTTTTACGCCGCATTGCCAGAAAATCTCGCGTTGAGGTGAATAGCTCCCACCATCAATCCATCAAGAAGGTGGCTCCGAAACTTCTTCAGACCGCTGTCGCCCCTGATGGCGTCATTGAAGCCATTGAAGCTCCGGATCGTTCATTTTTATTAGGTGTCCAATGGCATCCGGAATTCCTCTACGATCTGGATCCGGTCCAAAAACGTCTTTTCCGGGCTCTGGTGAACGCAGGAAAAAATTTTTTCCTTCGATAAAACAATATATGCAGCCCCATGCGCCATTCGTTTCTCTTGCTTCCCGGCAAACTCAAAGTGGCGCATTCCCCCCCCTGTGTCAGATCCAGCCCTGCCTGAAAAGCCGGGGCGCCCTGCTCGCTGTCTGCCGACCTCTTGCAGTGGGGGGGGGATGGCCGAGGCCCCTTCCTCCCTACAAGCCCACCGTCCAGGAGAACACGATGCCGTGCTCAGTGGCGCTGTCAAGGGTGGTTTGCTGTATCCCCTCGAGGCTGAGGGCCATGGCCTCGTGGACCTGGAGGTGGCCGCCCAGCCGATACCGGCTGGTGGCCGGCCCGGTGGCGACGCCCCCGTAGGGCGTCACCAGCCACCCGGGCTGGCGCAGGGCCAGCCCATAGCCAACGTCCGCCGTCAGCCGGCCCACGGCCCCGCCCGCGGGCGCCCCGTTGCCGGCCGGCCCGGCCTCACGGCCCCACAACTGCTCCACGCCACTGGCCGGGGTGCCCCACGTCGGCTCGAACGCCACCCACAGCCCCTGCCCCCCCAGCCCCTCTCCTACTTTCACGGCGAGACTGCCGCCCCAAGCCTCAAAGTCCGTTGCCTGATGCGCCAGCAGATACCGGCCGCGAGCCGCGAGACTCACCCCCCACCACCTCTGCTGATACTCGACCCCGCCGCTGAGCTCTGCTCCCATCCCCGTCTCGGCGTCGCCGTTGTCCCAGCGCCCCCCCAGCTCCACACTGGGCTGCAGGGCCGACTCTGGTGACAGGGCGACGTCCGTCTTCATCGCCAGCGCCACCCGCGCCCGGTGCGCCACCCCGGTCACCGCCGCCAGCCCCGCGGCTTCGTCCGCTTTCACCCGCACGGCAAACGCATCGGATTTTACCGCCACCTCGATCCCGTGCCACGTGGTCAGCGCCTGCCGCCCGCCTACCGCGGCCAGCAGCAACTGAACGTCCGTCTCCACGCGCCCGGCGGCGTCTTGCACCTCCAGCTCCCCTACGCCCGCGCCCGCGAGGCCCCACAGCCCAAGCCCCGGAGACGGCGTGTAGTGGACATAGGGCAGCACGCTGGTCATGGCTAGGTCTACCTCGCCCCGGATGCCCCCTCGCTCGCCGCTGACCAGGAGAAAGTCCCCCGCGACCTCGTAGTCCAGGCCCCCCACGCTGTGCGACACCGCGACGCCCGCTAGCCCCTTCTGCCCGAACCGGTAGTCCAGTCCTACGTAGCCCGTGTAGACCGCCCCGTCGGTCTCCAGGAGCTGACTGGAAAAGCCGCTGGCTGCCCCCGTGCCCCAGAAGGTCCAGCCCGTTGTCAATTCACCCTCGTTCGTCCCGGTCAACGGCACGGCAAACTCGCTGCGCGCAAACACGTCCGTGGCCGCAAGCCGCGGGGACCGGCTCGGGGCCACCCGGCCCTCGGCCGCTCGGCCTCGGCCGGCCGAGTCCCGGCTCGCTCCCGTCAGGCCCAGCACCCCGCCCAACACCCCCGCTACGGACCGGACGTCCAGGGCGGGGACTGCCGTGCCCCCCACCGTGACCGCCGGCGTCGTGACCGGCGCCGCCTCAAACCGGCGCCCGATTACGTCTACCGCCTCGGTGGCGGCCGTCCGCCCGAACGCCGCGAGGGCCACCGTGAGCGCCCGGGAACGGTGCCTCACCTCAGCAGCCTGCACCGTCACCCTGAAGTGCAACTGCCCCGTCTGGCCGTCGGTGTCTGTGGCCGTGTCGGTGAACCGCGTCTTCGCCACCGCCTCCGTGGGCGTGCCGGTGATGGTGCGCGCCTTTGCCTCAAAACTGAGCCCCGCCGGGAGAGCCGGACTCAGCCGGTAGGTGATCGGCCCGTCTCCCCCCGTGGCTGCCGGCAGCCGCACGTCAACGGCCTCGCCAACCGTCCAGCTGTACTCCTCAATCGAGGCTGCCCCGAAACCCGGCAGGGGCGACCCCACGACAAACACCGAAAAGCTGCCTGTTTCGCCGCAGACATACCCGCGGGGCGCCGCTGCGGGCGACAGTTTCTCCCACGTCTGGGCCTTATCGGCAAGATGATACACAAACAGCGTCCCCGACAGCCCGGCGGGCTGCTGCAGACAGACCGTGGCCGCTGAGGCGAGCGGCGCGTCCAGCCGGATCTCCAGGGAGGCCGGCTCGGCCCCAAAGGTCACCCCGGCCGGCAGCGTCAACTGCACCCCCGCCCCGTCTACCTGTGTGGTGATGGTGTAGCCCTCTATCTTGGTCGTGCCCAGGACAACCCCGGTGAGTGCAACGAAGAACGCGCCCGTCGAGGTGACCACCACATCATCAGGCTTGAGCCCATTGTAGTGGCTGTCGCGACTGGCTGCGATACCCAGTTCGATCTTGTACGACTGCTCGCCATCATCCAACCGGTCATCCACCCCGGTGACCGTGATCACCTGCGCGGTGGCCCAGTTGTGGGGGGTGAAGACCAGGCGGCTCGTGTCAACAGTGCCTTCACTCACGTCGGAACTCGAGACGGTGAGGGTGACCTCGGCCGTGGGCTGGCTGTCTAACACCACGCTGACGCTGTCGCGACTCCCCCCTTCGGTGGTCACGGTGTGGCCATCCGTCTCGGTGACGGTGATGCCGGCCACGTCGTCATCCGTCAGCGTGACGGCCACGTCGGGAATGCGCACCGCGTCGTAGCCGCCCCCAGAGACGGTATGGGTGATGGTGGTGCGTCGGTCTCCCCCATCAACGTGGTCGTCCACGCCGGTGACCGCGAGGCTCTGTGGCTCGGCCCAGGTATCAGCGGTGAAGGTGATGGATGAAGGGGTGACGGTGGCTACGCCGGTCTTCCCGCTGGTGGGAATGATGGTGACGGCGCCGGTCGGCTGGCTTTGCAGGACGATTTGGTAGTAGGTGCGGTGCATGGCGCCGTCGGCCTCGGTGACGGTCAGGGTGTCCCCGGCAAAGCCGAAGAGCCGGGCCGCTACCGTGTCGTCATCCGTCAGCGTGACGGCCACGTCGGGGATACGTACCGCGTCATAGCCCCCCCCGGTGACGGTATGGGTAATGGTCGTCCGGCGATCCGCATCAACGCGGTCATCCACCCCGGTGACGGTGACGGCCTGGGCCGTGTCCCAGGTGGCGGGGGTGAAGGTGATGGATGAGGGGGTGATGGTGGCCACGCCGGGCTCGCCGCTGGTCGGGGTGATGGTGACAGCGCTACTCGGCTGGGCCGTGAGCCCCACGGTGTAGGTGGCGGTGCGCCCGGCACCACTGGCTTCGGTGACCGTGACACGGGTGTCGGATAACGTGACGCCCAGGGGGTCGGCGTCACGGGTGTGGGTGGCCCCCTCCACGGTTCGGGTCCCGACGACAACCGGCGACCCACTTCGCAGGCTGCTGCAGATGTCCCCCGGTCGCCGGGCCTGATGCTCGGGGCCGGCCCCGGCCAGTGCTTCCCACTCACGGCCCTGCTCGGCCAGGTGATAGACCGCGGCATGGCCCGACAGCCCGGCCGGCCGGTGCAGACAGACCGTGGCCGGTGAGGCTGAGGGCAGCGGCGGGTCTAGCTCCACGTTCACGTAGGCCGCTGCCGCTCCAAAGGTCACCCCAGCCTGCGGTGCCGGGACGGCTGCCCGCGGCGGCCTCGAGAAGGTGACCCGGGTGACGCCGTGTGCAGACGGCAGCGTCAGCCCCACCCCCGTGCCGCCCACCGTGGCGGTGATGCGGTCGCCCGTGATGTCGAGCGTGCCCGGGTCCGCCCCGATGACGGTGAGCCCCCCGGCCGCCGCCGCTCTCGTCACTCTGCCGGCCCTCGGCGTGGCCCGGACAACATCCGACGGGGGACCCACGATACCGTTGTTGCCCACCGCACGAACGCGGAAGGTGTAGGCTAGACCATTGGTCAGACTACTCACCACGTGACGGACGGTGTTGGCATCGCTGCCCGATAGTCAACCCAGCCATCGGCAGGCTCGGCATTGCCAGTCCATTGTTTATATTGATAGCCGGTACAGAGGGTGGGATTGGTCGGATCACTCCAGCGTAACGTCACTTCCCCCTCGCCCGCCACGGCCCTGAGGGCGGGCTGGCCCGGCGTGGCCCCGGGGATTACGACGGCGGTGTAGGGGGACTGCGACCCCGTCACCCTGCCCGCGACCGCCCGAATGCGAAAGCTGTATTTCACCCCGTTGGTCAGCCCACTCACGGTATAGCCGGTGGTGGCTTTGTCGCTGCCCGGGATGTCGCTCCAAGCACTCCAACTGCCTCGCTCCCCACCGCCCGTCCATTGCCGAATCTGATAGCCGGTGATGTCGCGGTTGTTGGGATTGGCCCAGGTTAACGTTATTTCACCGTCGCCGGCCACCGCCTGAGGGCGGGCGGGGGTGTTCGGCGGCGGCGCCACCGGGCTCGCTTGCACGCGGTTGGACTCGGTCACCACAAACCCGTTCGTCAACCCACGAAGCCGGAAATTGTACGGCACGCTGTTGGTCAGCCCCGTCACGATGTAGTAGGCGTGTCTGGTGTTGATCGTGGCGGAAATGTCCCGCCAGGCCCCCGTCTCGCTCGGGCCGCTCCAGTATTTGATCTGGTATTTGGTGATGGTGGTGTCCTTCTGATCCCTCAGACTCGGATCACGCCAGATCAACTCGACTTGTCTGTACCCGGCCTGCGCACTGATTGCAGTCGGCGCGGCCTGCACCGGCGGGACCGCCGGTGTGGCACTAGTGGAACGGGACTTCACTCCGGCAACCCGCCCGACCAGCGCCCGAAGGCGGAAGTGGTATTTGGTGCCGTTGGTCAACCCCGTCACCACGTGGCTGATGGTGTCTTTGTCACTGCCCGACACCTCGCTCCAGCGGCCGCTCTCGGGGGTGCCACTCCAGTATTTATATTGATACCCGGTGATGGCAAGATTGTTGGGATTGTCCCAGGTTAATGTCACTTGGCCGTTGCCAATGACCTTCGCAAGGCCGGTGGGTTTGGGCGGCGCCGCCGCGACCAGCGCGGCCGGTATCGCCAGCCTGGCACCGGCGGCGCTGGACGCCTTCCCATAGGACGAGGTACCGGCTACCGCCCGAATGCGGAAGTTGTACTTCATGCCGTTGGTCAAACCGGTCACTGTATAGCCGGTGGTGTCTTTGCCACTGCCGGGGATGTCACTCCAATCACTCCAGTTCCCGCTGGTTTTACCCCCGTCGGGTGCAATCGTCACGTCCTGCCGCCGGATCTGATACTTGGTAATGAGAGCATTATTGGGATTAGTCCAACTTAACGCTACTTGTCCGTCGCCGGGTACCGCGGTGACGGCAGCAGGCCTGGCGGGCACATCCGGAGTGATCGACGGGTTCACGGTAATAACGCCGGACGGGGTCCCCGTCACACTGCCGGCTATCGCCAGAATGCGGAAGTTGTATTCGGTGCCGTCGGTCAAACCTCGTACCGAGCGGTTCTGTGTAGTCGCAGACATTGCACCTGAAAAGTCTACCCAGGTGCCAAGACTGGGTTCGGTATTGCCAGTCCATTGTTTGTATTGATAGCCGGTGATGTCGGGGTTGTTGGGAATCTCCCAGCGGAACTTGATTTTGCCACTGCGCACAATCACTGTGAGACCAGCAGGGGCCGCCGGCACTGTCACCCCAGAGGGAAGAACTGCCACCGCAGAGGTAAGGGATTCGGCAGTGTTGCCAGCATCGGTCCAACTCACGGTGACGGTGATGGCCGACCCGACGTCGGCTTGTGTCAGGGTGTAGGTGCCACTGGTGGCGCCGCTGATGGCAGCGCCATCGCGCTTCCACTGATAACCGAACATTAAATTACTCGGGCCGTCCGGGTCGGAGATGCCAGAGGTGTCCGCGGTCAACGTCTGTCCCTGGGTAGCGGTGCGGGTGATGGTCACGGCGCCGGTCGGTGGGCCATTGTCGTCGTCGGTGAGGGTGACGACGACAATGGCGGCACTGACTGAGGTGTAGTCGGCACCAGTTACTGTATGGCTGATGGTGGTGGTTCTATCCCCATCGGTGCTGTCATCCACGCCGGTGACGGTGATGGGCTGTGCCGTATTCCAGTTGGTAGTGGTAAAGGTCAGGGAGGCCGGGGAGACTCTGGCCACGCTGGTATCGCCGCTGGTGGGGGTGACGGTGACGTTGCCCGAGGGTTGGATGCTGAGTTTTACGGTGTAGGTGGTGCTGCGCCCGGCGCTGGCTTCGGTGACGGTGACCGCACTCGTGGACAACATGACACCGGCGTCGTCATCGGCGTTGGTCACCGTCACGTCCGCTGGGTTAATGGCGTTGTAGACTGTGAGGCTGCCGCCGTAATGAACGTCGCCACTGACGGCCTTGGCCAGTACGATGTTATAGGATTGATCACCATCGGCCAGGTTGTCATCCTGACCGGTGACGGTGACGATCTGTGGGGTATTCCAGTTGGAAGCGGTGAAGACTAAGCTGCTCTTGTCAACCGTACCTTCAGTGGTGTCGGAGCTGGATACGGCGATGGTGACGTCCGCTGTCGGCTCGGTGTCCAGCACTACGCTGATGGTGTCGGCGCCACCGGCTTCGGTGGTGGCGGTGCTGCCACCGGTCTCGGTGACGGTGATACCGGCGATGTCGTCGTCTAACACGTTGACAGATAAAAGAACCGTATCCCTGTCGCCGTAGCCGCGGCCGGATGGAGTATGATAAATCGACACACTTTTAGAAACACCATGATCAATGTCCTCATTCTGACCGGCGGTGACGGTGACGATCTGTTGGGTATTCCAGTTGGCTGTGGTGAAGGTCAGCAATGCCGGGGAGACGGTGGCAATACTGGTATCGCCACTGGTGATGGTGATGGTGACGTTCGCTGTCGGCTCGGTGTCCAGTACCACGGTGTAGGTGGCGGTGCGCCCAGCGCCGCTGGCTTCGGTAACGGTGACACTGCTTTTGGATAACGTGACGCCGGCGGAAGTCTGTGCAGCGACCGGCAGGACACAGATGATATAGAGGATCAGGCCGAGGGCAGCGGCGAGGTGCCGCAGGGGTTGACGAGATTTCACGGCGTTGGCCTGCCGAACAGGAATTTCGGGGGGGGGGGGGGGGGGGGGGGGGGGGTAGTAACGAAGGGTGCGGTGAGAACCCGAAGAATGGGGACGTGGTTCAATCTCTTCACAGGGTGAAAGTGTCGTTGTCGGTTCATCACGGCCCTCCGTCCACGTTCAGTCACCACCCTCTCCGTCACACCCTATGACGGGCTGGCTCGTTCTGATGGCGACTAGCTTCGGTCTGATGGGGTCTCTCCTCCGGTGACTTCATTCAGGTCGAACCATCCTATCCCATCACGGTCCCATCACGGTCCCGGTCGTCAACCGTCCCTCTTCGTTCTCCCTGAACGTAACGCCTCCCTTTCACTCACAAGCCGCTAGGCGCAAACGGATGGGGCGGCCCCCTCACCACCACACACCGCACGGGCTTGCCCCGCCAAGGCCGCTGACGCCTCGTCGTCGCCCCCCCCCCGGCGCGGCCTCAGCTGAAGGCCGTCAGCTCTCCAAGAGGGCGTCGCTCTCCGATGGCAGGCTCAGGCGCCTCTTCCAGGCAACAGAAAATGCCGCTGTAGCCGTATGAAAATAATTGTGGATCCGGACGAAAAGAATTGCGAGGGGTCTAGAAATTTCTCTTGGGTTTGGAGGGGCACTCGGTGGTGGGGAATGGGCGGGGCAGGGGGGGAGGGTAAGGTGAGGGCGCCGATACGGCTGCGGCGGGAGCCGGCGGCATCGAGCGGCGCCAGGCTGTGGGCCGGCTGCCCTCACGACAGGGCGCCGATGCGGACGCGGAGGCGTCCGGCGGCGTCGTAGACGGAGAGGCGATTGTCGGAGATTTCGACGCGCTCGCCGGCGGCGGCGGAGCGGAAGGTGCCCACGGTGGCGGAGAGGGCCGAGAGGGTCTGCACGTTCATGGCGTTGGCCGTGACGCTGCCCGGCATCAGGAGCTGGCCGTCGAGGCGCTTCTCGACCGGTCGCCTCCCCCCTGCCGTCCACGGCCCGAGTCTCAATCCAAGTGAGGGCGGGATTGTAGAGGGTGACCGTGTCGGAGAGCACCGCCTCCTGCGCATTCGGCAGCGCTGCCATCGCCGCGTAGTAGACAAAGGCCGGGTACTCAACCGGCGTGGGCCATGACCCGCTCACCCGTCGCGTGGCGATCCAATGCTGCTTGGCCTGCTCCCAGTTCTCGGGGAGCCTGGAGCGAGACCAGCCGGCCTGACTCTTGGCCGGGTCGCCGGGCCCGCTGCGGGCCGTGGTCTGGTAGATGAAGCGTATCCCGTTGTACGTGCCGAGGATCGGCCGGTGCAGGTAGCAATCGCCACGCGGGCAAGAGGGGGGGGCGCCCCGGGTCGCCCTGGGGGCCCTGGACGTAGGCAACCTGCAAGGCGGGCAGGTTCCAGCGGCTCCACTGCCCTGTGGTGCCGATGCGCTGCGTGACCCACTCATAGCGATATAACGCATCTACGCCCTGGGGGCGGAGCTCCCCTTGGAGGGTCTTCAGTTGGGCCTGGGGTTTCCGCAATTCCGTGGCGATCCTGATCGCGAGCTTGAAATTTAGACTCGACATGGTTTCATACTCTACATATAAAACCTACACTCCATCATCACCCCGCATGCGAGTGCCAGGATCGGCTCGCCGGCGAGCCGACGCTGATTGCCCTCCAGCTGACGACGTGCAGGGACTGGCTTTCGTTTGCGGGCATGGCCATGGCCTTGCCCGTGGGGCTGGCCATCCTTCTCGCCGTCTTCATCACCGTCATCAACCTCATCTATTAGGCATCCCCCCCCGTGGAAGCGAGAACAGGCCGGGGGCCGACGTCACTCAACCCGTGTTCCATCTGCGCAAGGCACTGACGCGTCTGCCCCAGCTCTGCCGCAATCCGGACGGCGACCTTGTCCTGTGCTCCTGCCATCTGGTAGCCTCTCCCTATGCGCTATCGGGGGCCAACCATCGGTGACTGGGTCACGGTCGTGCTGGGCTACGGCCTCCTGCTGCCGATCTCCCTCGTGCTTGGCCTGATGCTCGTCTTGGCCGGCTTCGGCCGGCTCGTCGGAGCCTGACCGGCTCCCCTCCTCCTCCCTGCCCGCTCCGCCCTGAGTCGATCGTGTCGAGTGGCCCGCACCACGGGCCGGTGTCTCACTCTGGCCCACATCTGCGCCGTCTACGGCGGCGACTGGGAGGACATGCCCGCCGTACCAGCCACGGGCCCCCGGCGGTGCTCGCCGCCCAGTCTCCACCGGATGCCCACGCCCGCGACGCCGGGGAGGGCGCTGCACACCCTGGGGCACACCGCCGTGGCGGAGTGGGATCCCATGCTCGCGCCCCTGGTCCGGCCGCTGGTCGAGGCCGTGGGGTCTGCGGAGTCGCTAGCGGCGGCCCGCACCGACCTGACCAAGGCCGTGCTCCTCCAGGGGCTGGCCCCGGTAACGACGCGCCTCGCCGAGGCGAACTTCATGGCCCGCGCCGCGGGCGACGCCGGCGTGGGGGACCCCGACGGAGCCCTGACAGGGCCCGGCCGCGGCCGGGAGCAGCCTGTGCCCAAAGCCTCACACCCGGAGGCCGATCCTTCGGCTGTTTCCCCTCTCCACCCGTGAGCAGGACAGGGTGAGGGGTGGCCTTATGCCGACCGCTGACCTGACCACGCTGCCGACAGAGGAGGACCTCGCCTTCCTCCGACGCAAGGGTTACCATGTCGGCTTCGACTGGCGCGACGTGTGGCAGGAGGAGCACGCCCACGCGTTCACTGTGGCGACGGCCATGCAGGTGGACCTGCTCGCCGAGATTCGGACGGCCCTCGACACCGCCCTGGCCGAGGGCCAATCGTTGGCGCAATTCCAGGATGGGCTGGAGCCGCTCTTGCGGCGATGGGGCTGGTGGGGCCACCGGGTGGTGACGAACCCGCAGACGGGCGAGGCGCGCGTGGCGCTCCTGGGGTTGTCCTCACGGCTCCGGCTGATCTTTAACGCTAACGTCCGCACCGCCTACACTGCCTGGCAGTGGGCGCGCATCGAGCGTGTGCAGGCGGCGTGGCCTTATCTGCGCTATATCACCGCCGGAGACGCCCGCGTGCGACCCGACCACGCCGCTTGGCACGGGCTGATTCTGCCCGTGGACGACCCCTGGTGGACCACGCACTATCCGCCCAACGGCTGGCGATGCCGGTGCCGCGTGGTGCCACTCTCCGCCGCCGATCTGGCGCAGCGCGGCTGGACGATCTCTCAAGAGCACCCCGCGTCGTGACCGCGCCATAGCGCAACACGCGCACAGGGCAGGTGCAGCAGGTGCCCGTGGGGATCGATCCCGGGTGGGCGTATCACTTGGGCCTGGCCCCGGCCGGGTCCCGTCATGCGCAAGACGCCGCCTCGCGCCTCGTCTCGAAGCTGGATGCGCAGCCGCCCGCGACCGCGCACGCGGTGACGGCCCAGGGGCTGGCGAGCCCGGCGTTCGCCGCGTTCCTGCGGCAGCCGACCCACGGGGATCTCAGCCCATGGCCCGCTGCCCGATCCTGTAGCGACCGCCCTGGACGCGATGTCGCCCACCGTGCGCCTGTCGGCCTGGACCGCGGCCAAACAAAGCCGAACGGCATCCTGACGTGACGCCCCAGGACTACGCACGGGTGCAGCGCATGCTCGACGCCGGGACGGTGTTTCAGTCGGCCGAGCGCCCTGGGGTGCTCGTGAGCTTCCTTGTAGAGCAGGGCCACTGGTGGCGCGCCGTGATTAAACGCACGCAGGACGGGACAGAAACGTATCTGGTGAGCTACGCGCGGGCTCGGCGGCAACAGGTGTGGAGCAGGGACGGCGGACGTTGAAGCGGGTGGGAGGGGAATAGGTGGCGCCGTACGGGCCGCAGCAACCCCGCGCTGCCCCGAAGGATCAGGTCATTGCGAAAATGACTCCGGCGCCACGAGGAGACTACCCCAGGGGCTCGCGCGTATCAAGGCAGGAGATGGCGGGGATGAGAGCCTTGTCCCTGTTTTGTGGCGGGGGCGTGGCCGCTGAGGGATTATTGGCCGCTGGAGTTGACACGGGGGTGGGCATTGATCAGGATCGCGCACATTGGGCGTTGGGATGTGCGTGCTGAGAGGGGGGGCCTCGCCAGCTGGGTTCTTTGTCACGTCTCTCTGGTCTCTCTGTTTTCGTTTGTGGGTCTGAAAGGAGGAACTCATGATCGCTGACTCTGAGAGAGAATGTTATGTGCGGACACCCAGGGGGAGGGTGATGGCCATGTGGTTCTGGTCCTCCTAGTGGCGACGCCTCTGCCGGCTGCCCTCAGAGCGCGTCGCTGTTAGGTCGGAGGAGGACACGCGGCTCTCGTGTTAGGTGAGACCAGAGACGATTGATGCAGTCCCGTGGGCCGACGAAGAGGAAGGACGGCGAGAATCTCCTCCTCGGGTCTGACTGACCAGGGACGGTGGAGCAGGGCCGAGGATGAGGAATGATGATGCCTGTGGAGAGCAGAGGCCGATCAGAGCGGGGAATGTTGCTGGCCTTGCACCAGGCGTGGGCAGAGATGATCGTCGGGGGCCGGAAAACCGTGGATCTCCGGAGGGCACGACCTGCCCATACGACGGCGGGGATGCCGGGGTATCTGTACTCAGCGGGGTGGCTCCTGGGAGTCACCCGGTTGGGACGTCTCCGGACGTTGCCGCCAGGTGAGTGATGGCCCGAGGTGGCCACAGGGTGCGGGATGACCTTCGAGGGGGTTACCGACCGGTACGGTCACTTGCCCCAGTTGAGCGCCCTGGAATTGTCGGAGGCGCGGCGATTGACGCAGGCCATCCCGTTGGCGCAATTGAGAGCGAATGTGCGAGAGAAGCGGTGGGGCCCTCCGCAATCGTGGTGGTATCTGCGGCCGGAGGAATCGGTGTGGTGGGCGAGCCTCCAGACGGTCCCGTCGGGGGGGGTGATGCCGCCGGAAAAATCCCCCGAGGTTCCCCGAGGAAGGGGAAGGGATGAAGGAAGAAGGAGGAAGGAAAAGGATGAAGGGAGTAGGGAACAGGGGAGAAGGAGACACGCCCCTGCCAGAGGCGCAGAGCGTGCCCCTTGCCGAGGAACAGCCCCCTGCCGGGGATGAGACAGTGACGGTCCTGGCCTCCTTGGAGGCGGGCGTGCCGGGCTCAGTGGTGGTGGCGTATGACCCTGAACGGGGCGACGTGATCGAGGATTGGCCGCCGGCCCCAGCCACGGCATGGCCAGCCACGTGCCCCCACGGGGTGCCGAATGCCTCATGCCCCGGACGCGCTCCCTGCGCCCGTCGTGCCCGCACCCCTCACGTATGACCAGGCCTCCCAGACGCTTTCGTGGACACCCCCTGCCCAGGCAGGGCGCCTGGAGTGGCGCCGGCCACGGCCCGCCGCCACTCCCCAGCCGGAGGCACTTACATGAGCTATGGGGTCGCCTTCACAGACGCGTACGGCCAGGCCTTTGGCGCAAATGCCCTCCTCCGGGGGCGGCTCCTCTATGTCATCGAGACAACAACGGCGGGCGGGCACGCCAGCGTCCCGCTTTTCTCTCTCACCCGCGGGGACTTCTGGACGTTCTCCGGCGGAGTCGCGGTGGGCTTCACTCTCCCCGACTCCTTCAGTTACGGCCCCACCTGGCCGCGCATCACGTATGACCCCAGGAAGCAGTGGGTCTGGTGGACCGCTGCCAGCCGCACCGTCACGCTGCTCGGCATTCGGGGGAAATAAGCTACGGCCTCGCCTGGCTCAACCAGGAAGGTCACGTCATCGTGGACGGCACGTTCGTGCCCTTGCAGGTCCACGTCCTGGGCAGCGGAACAGGCGAGATCGGGGTGGATGTCCAGGGTCTGCACGCACCCCTGCTCTTCGCTCAACCCCCAGCCGGGCACTGGGTCGCCCAAACACTGAACGGCCGGGCACGCCGCCCCGCCTTGCAAACATCTGCCGGCACCCCGCAGTGGGGCATCACCGCCGTCCCCGGCTGACCGCCACGAGCCGCGGGGCTGGGGTGCAGGTCTGGAATGCCGCCGGCACAGTGGTGCTCGCCCCCGACGCCAGACTGGCCCCGCTCGTCGATGTGGTGCCGTGTGGCCTCCCCCCGCATGACACGACCCAGTGGGTGGACGTGACGCACACCGCGCAGCCCCACGCCTACTATTGCCTCGGGACAATCCAGGATTTCTGGGTGCGTCGGTCCGTGGGGTACTACCGCAAGGGGTGGCTCTTCGACCCGTGGACAAAAGTGACGACGAACGTCTATAATACTTCCGTGCGCCAACGCTCGACGACCAAGGCCAGCCTTCAGCCAGTCCGCATCTATCATGAACGCCGCGACTTCAACGGCACCCGGCCCTATGTCGTGCCGTATGGGCTGGACCCCGTCACCTCCCCGACGGGCCAGGCCGTCCTGCTGGTCATGGCGCCCCCCCCCGTGCGTAAGGGCGCGGCCAGTGCTCTCCCGGGGGTTCTCCTCATTCTGCTCCCACGCCGCCCCTCAAAATCCCCCAAGAACGCCCCCCTCTCACCTCCTGGAAATTTCCCGTTTCTCGGGCAAAGCAGGGGGCAGGCTCGCAAAAACACAAATAGTTCCCTGCCCCGCACGGGTGACCCGACCTCTCAACCAGACGCATGTGCGCAAACAATCCAGGCTCCCCAGCCCATTCCTTCTCCAGCAAACGGGCCTCCAGTTTGATCAATCGCACGTATGATAATGAATAACCCGTAACCGGATGTTTCCAGTGGTCTTCCTTTCGTCGTTCATACACCTCAATGGCTTTTTTTCGACCGGAGTCACTCGGCCAGATTTGCTTGCTCGCCGGCGTAAAGTCCGCTTCCATGTCCCATTGCAGACGATTGACCGAAGCTACCAACGGCATGTCCCACAGTGGGACCCGAAACAATTCCATTAAATCCAAGGAAAGGGGGTGGGCAGCCAAGCGCGGTCGATGGAAAAATCAGAAAGCCGGTTCAAGCCCGACAGCCATAATCGCCTGCAGCACATCACGGTACAAAAGCGCATAGCCAAAGCTCAGCAGCGCGTTGATCCGATCCTGAGGTGGACGACGATTTCTTCCATTGAAACACAGTTTTTCGTCCAAGTCGTCTCGCAGTAGCCCAGGGAAGCCTGAGAAATAGTGCCGTCCAGCGTCCCCTTCGTGACCGCGCAAGGAATCAATCCCTTCTGCATAACTGGCAGCACGAAGCGCGTTCCGAAGCCCCCACACGGCCTCCTCAATGCCCAAAGCCTTGCGATCTTTGCCCCGCGACGCCCGCAGCAAAAACCCAAGTTGGCTGGACGCTCGGGCAATCACTAACTGCCTGGCCAAACGAAATATCAAGCCAGGATCTCACAATACCTCGAACTGACGGATACGCCGCTGCACCGGACCGGCACTTGCAACCAGCCCACTCACATATTGCCTCCCTCCGGTAAACCAATGCACCCCAACTTCCTGAGAGGCACAGAGATGGATTGCCTGTGCACTGATTTGGACGTAGCCGTGAATAATGATTTCGCCAACCTCGCGAACAGGAAACACCTGCTTCTGCCTGTCGTATCCGTGACGGTCAGCGTTTCTCCTGACTTCCCAATCCGGACTCCATGTGTGGTGACGTGGATGGTCTGGCGTTCACGATCTTGTGGAAATAACCGGACGGGTTCCCAATCATCGTCTTTGGCCAGGCGTTCTTCATCGGGCAGACAGACCGGGGCTAGGGAGCAGCGCAGACACAGCCGATCATTTTCAGCCACAGGTGAACGTTCAACTGACCGACTGAGTTCTCGGGCATAAGCAACAGCCTCCCGGACATCTGCACGTGCTTTTTCGTCCACAGGAACACGGACCGTGGTATTATTGGCGTGACAACGAATCCGGACTTCATGGATCGGCGTACTGGTGTGCTCTTCTAACAGTAGCGTATACGCGTAGACCTGAAGCCTGTCGCTCGTCCATGCCTGCGAACCATCGTCGCCTTTGGCCGAACGACCGCACTTGTGCTCGTAGGGAATGATCTGACCATTGCGTCGGCATAGGCAATCAGCTTTGCCACGGATGCCGAGCGTTTCGCTCTCCAGGACCATGCTGACAAGCTCGCCTTCGTCAGCCGCCAACTCTTCATAGAGTCGGCGGCCCGCGTACACAGCCACATCGGCGACGCGGATCTCTTCGACCTCTTCCAGGTAGAAAAGACGCTCTCAGTACGCCAGGGCGTGGAGAGCCATGACACAGATGGTGGGTTCGGGAGTTACATTAGTTGACATCGGTTACGCCGTCTTGTCTTTCTATTAAATTATTGAACAGCAAAGGGCTAGCGGCGGCTATCGCTTTTCCCTTGACATAGGCTGGCGGGACGCTCATCATCAAACCAATGACCTCGCTAGCTTTCGATACGCTCAAGGCCGCCAAGGCGCTTCGGGATGCAGGCTTCGGCGATGCCCAGGCCGAAGCCGTGATCGCTACGGTCGGCGACGCAGTCGGTGGGAACGTCACAACGAAGGCCGATCTGCAAGAACTAAAGACCGCAACGAAGGCCGATCTGCAGACCCTCGAACTGCGCATCACCCATAAATTCGAATCCCTCTACAAACACCTTTGGGCCATGTCTGTCGGTATCGTCACCGCCGTTGTCACGCTGATGAAGCTGCTCTCGTAACTTCCTGGGGGTTGTCCGTACGCACCGTGTGAAAACGCGAGTCGGCGTTCAAAGAGCATGTTCGCTGTCACCGTCCCCCTATGACGACGAAGGGCTGTCGGTATCCATCCCGCGTTCGAGCTGAGGTCCAGAGGGAAACCGGCCAAATAGCCATAATGCGGATGATGAGTTTTGCCTCGTTCATTGCGTTCTCGACCTTCTCTTCGAACTGCTTGCTTGTTCGGGTGGCTCAATCTGGAGGAGTTGTGTTCGATCAGGAGGAGTAAGCGGGGCACTCCGTAAATCTCCGGTCACGTAACGTGCTGTTTGTCGCAGTTTCGGTCTTCTCCGGTTTCAATCCTCGCCCACCTCGAAAGGTGGGCGCTACGCTCACCGGTTTGTCCCACCGGCCGGCGGTCGCGGTTTCAATCCTCGCCCACCTCGAAAGGTGGGCGCTACCTCAACATCTTATGTTGTGTGTGACCCTCTTTGCGTTTCAATCCTCGCCCACCTCGAAAGGTGGGCGCTACGAGGTCGCGCGCCAGGAAATCCTCGGCCCCGAAACTGTTTCAATCCTCGCCCACCTCGAAAGGTGGGCGCTACGATGCTGTGGATGCAGCCATTGGCTGTGCGGCCGAGGTTTCAATCCTCGCCCACCTCGAAAGGTGGGCGCTACGGGCTGAGCAGCCAGGAGTCGATCTCTCGGCGCTTGTTTCAATCCTCGCCCACCTCGAAAGGTGGGCGCTACACGCCGCAGCGCGAGGCCGGCCGCGAGATCAGCTTTGTTTCAATCCTCGCCCACCTCGAAAGGTGGGCGCTACGATGCTGTGGATGCAGCCATTGGCTGTGCGGCCGAGGTTTCAATCCTCGCCCACCTCGAAAGGTGGGCGCTACGCTCACCGGTTTGTCCCACCGGCCGGCGGTCGCGGTTTCAATCCTCGCCCACCTCGAAAGGTGGGCGCTACGGGCTGAGCAGCCAGGAGTCGATCTCTCGGCGCTTGTTTCAATCCTCGCCCACCTCGAAAGGTGGGCGCTACACGCCGCAGCGCGAGGCCGGCCGCGAGATCAGCTTTGTTTCAATCCTCGCCCACCTCGAAAGGTGGGCGCTACGTATCCGCTGAAAGGAGAAAAACCGGAATCAATCGGTTTCAATCCTCGCCCACCTCGAAAGGTGGGCGCTACTTCCTGCGCCAAGAGAATAGGTTGGTGTACGTATAGTTTCAATCCTCGCCCACCTCGAAAGGTGGGCGCTACCCGGCGCCTCCTGATCCGCCAGCACCGGCGGCGAGTTTCAATCCTCGCCCACCTCGAAAGGTGGGCGCTACGCCAGCGCGTGGTGATCCAGTGCGCGGATGGCTCGGTTTCAATCCTCGCCCACCTCGAAAGGTGGGCGCTACCGGCGATCACCGTAAGCGGCACAGGCACCAGGTATGTTTCAATCCTCGCCCACCTCGAAAGGTGGGCGCTACGCTCACAGTGGTCATGGCATACTCGCCGTGGCCGTTGTTTCAATCCTCGCCCACCTCGAAAGGTGGGCGCTACACTGTGGCTTACGATAGAGATGGATCTGCCGCTCAAGTTTCAATCCTCGCCCACCTCGAAAGGTGGGCGCTACCTTGATCAGATCGATTGGTCTCGTCCGAAGTCTACCGTTTCAATCCTCGCCCACCTCGAAAGGTGGGCGCTACGCCAGTTGGCTCATGATGATAGGTAAGAGTATCCATGTTTCAATCCTCGCCCACCTCGAAAGGTGGGCGCTACTCCGGAACAAATGAACTGCTGAGAATGAATGCCATGTTTCAATCCTCGCCCACCTCGAAAGGTGGGCGCTACCTCGAGCGTGAGGGTGCTCGTGCTGTCCGGCGTAGTGTTTCAATCCTCGCCCACCTCGAAAGGTAGGCGCTACTACAGCTCGATCGCCGCCAATGCCGGGCAACAGTGGTTTCAATCCTCGCCCACCTCGAAAGGTGGGCGCTACGGCGCTCGCGGGGCTCGTGGTCG
Source organism: Nitrospirales bacterium (assembly GCA_963422365.1). Lineage (GTDB taxonomy): Bacteria > Nitrospirota > Nitrospiria > Nitrospirales > UBA8639 > Bin75. The sequence continues at coordinate 880,723 of OY729426.1, read as the reverse complement.
GCAACAGGATTTTTGTTTCAATCCTCGCCCACCTCGAAAGGTGGGCGCTACGCGGCCATCCGTGCACAGATGCCTGCTGATGGACCTGTTTCAATCCTCGCCCACCTCGAAAGGTGGGCGCTACTCAGGGATCACGCCCAGCGTGGCCTCTATCTTCTCGTTTCAATCCTCGCCCACCTCGAAAGGTGGGCGCTACGATGGCTGAGCGCCTGCCTCCGTGCGCGACCAGCTTGGTTTCAATCCTCGCCCACCTCGAAAGGTGGGCGCTACCGGCTAAGGCAAGCCGCCGCGCCTCCCGTCGCGGAGTTTCAATCCTCGCCCACCTCGAAAGGTGGGCGCTACATCCGATTTTCACCACGCGGGCAACGGCGTTTGCGCTGTTTCAATCCTCGCCCACCTCGAAAGGTGGGCGCTACAGGCCAAATATTGCCGCCAGCGGAATGGGATCTCGGTTTCAATCCTCGCCCACCTCGAAAGGTGGGCGCTACCGCAAAAAATTATTGATGCTAAATTTGATCACATGTTTCAATCCTCGCCCACCTCGAAAGGTGGGCGCTACTCTCTTTCCACGCCTCGTCCAACCTGGCATCGACGCGTTTCAATCCTCGCCCACCTCGAAAGGTGGGCGCTACTTCGCCTGGTGCGGGCCGCCCGGCTCATCTCTCGCGGTTTCAATCCTCGCCCACCTCGAAAGGTGGGCGCTACAGCATAGCTTTTCGTGGCTTTCGATTTTTTGCAAGTTTCAATCCTCGCCCACCTCGAAAGGTGGGCGCTACGGCATCGGTGAGATTCGGCGGCGCGCCGATGCCGCGTTTCAATCCTCGCCCACCTCGAAAGGTGGGCGCTACGATAATCATAAAAACAATGGTTGCAATGCTAACGATGTTTCAATCCTCGCCCACCTCGAAAGGTGGGCGCTACATCATCAGGCCGGCTGTGGCGATTGCCTCGATTGCGTTTCAATCCTCGCCCACCTCGAAAGGTGGGCGCTACGCCCAACATGCAATCGATCACCATCAACTGGGGCGCGTTTCAATCCTCGCCCACCTCGAAAGGTGGGCGCTACGACATGGATAAATTTATCTACTCGCACCGAGATCGGTTTCAATCCTCGCCCACCTCGAAAGGTGGGCGCTACGCGTGCCTCAGCCTCTCATGACGGACGCAAGGAGGAGTTTCAATCCTCGCCCACCTCGAAAGGTGGGCGCTACTACTCGCCAATCGCGGGGAGCCGGGCACGGACGGTGTTTCAATCCTCGCCCACCTCGAAAGGTGGGCGCTACCCCCGTATCCACGGGGCTGGCCTCGCGGAGCTCCTGGTTTCAATCCTCGCCCACCTCGAAAGGTGGGCGCTACCGCTCGCCAGCTACGAGGAGGTCACGACCGAGATGTTTCAATCCTCGCCCACCTCGAAAGGTGGGCGCTACGATCAATGCCGTGCGCGTGAGCGCCACGCGCAAACGTTTCAATCCTCGCCCACCTCGAAAGGTGGGCGCTACCCATCGGCGGATCGGCCACGCCGGCGGCTAGTGCAGTTTCAATCCTCGCCCACCTCGAAAGGTGGGCGCTACGCTCATCCTGCAATCATATGTGTATCAGGATGCCACGTTTCAATCCTCGCCCACCTCGAAAGGTGGGCGCTACATCGTGCACGAGCGCTCCCACTCGGCGCATTACGCGTTTCAATCCTCGCCCACCTCGAAAGGTGGGCGCTACGCGGCACCGCCTCGGCGGCGAGGAGGGCCAATTGCTCGTTTCAATCCTCGCCCACCTCGAAAGGTGGGCGCTACATGCTGTGATCGAGTATCGCGATCAGGGTGCGTGGGAGTTTCAATCCTCGCCCACCTCGAAAGGTGGGCGCTACCCCATGGCGCTTGCGATTAATCTCATCTTGCACCCGTTTCAATCCTCGCCCACCTCGAAAGGTGGGCGCTACTCGCGCGAGGCCGACACATTGGCGCCGCCGGATTGGTTTCAATCCTCGCCCACCTCGAAAGGTGGGCGCTACGAGGCTGAGCCCATCACATCGCGTCCGGATTTGCCGTTTCAATCCTCGCCCACCTCGAAAGGTGGGCGCTACAAGAGCTGCGTGCCGTCCCAGCGGCGGTCCACATAGTTTCAATCCTCGCCCACCTCGAAAGGTGGGCGCTACCACCCTCGGGCTGTTCCGCACCGCCACCAGCGGGGGTTTCAATCCTCGCCCACCTCGAAAGGTGGGCGCTACTGCGTGCGGCTCGGGGACCCATCGTTGTTGTTAATGTTTCAATCCTCGCCCACCTCGAAAGGTGGGCGCTACTTTGGTCGCCGAGGTCAACGGCCACGGCGAGTATGTTTCAATCCTCGCCCACCTCGAAAGGTGGGCGCTACTGTCAACCCATGCGGCGCGGCGACGCTGGTGGTAGTTTCAATCCTCGCCCACCTCGAAAGGTGGGCGCTACACTTGAGACCAGCCGCGATTATGATCAGGCGCTATTCAGTTTCAATCCTCGCCCACCTCGAAAGGTGGGCGCTACTATAAGTAGTTTTGCCATTAGGGTATCTCTCTAGGGTTTCAATCCTCGCCCACCTCGAAAGGTGGGCGCTACTTTTTATTTTTTCCGCCCCACCACCCGAAACACCGTGTTTCAATCCTCGCCCACCTCGAAAGGTGGGCGCTACATCTGCATGATACGGTGAGCGCCCGAGAGACGATGTTTCAATCCTCGCCCACCTCGAAAGGTGGGCGCTACCGCACGCGCCACCAGGCCTGGGCTTTCGCATTTAAGTTTCAATCCTCGCCCACCTCGAAAGGTGGGCGCTACCAAGGATACATTTGGGTGGCTCTCGCCGGGCTCTGGTTTCAATCCTCGCCCACCTCGAAAGGTGGGCGCTACTATCCTTGGCTTTGCCGGCATCGAGGCCAAGCAACGTTTCAATCCTCGCCCACCTCGAAAGGTGGGCGCTACAATAAGGATCGCGGTATTGCCGGCGAGTGCTTGTGTGTTTCAATCCTCGCCCACCTCGAAAGGTGGGCGCTACCCTGAGTGCGGTGATCATCTCGATTTGCGCGGTCGTGTTTCAATCCTCGCCCACCTCGAAAGGTGGGCGCTACACTGTGCCAGTGCGGCGAGGATTTAAATGGATCCGTTTCAATCCTCGCCCACCTCGAAAGGTGGGCGCTACGGCGCTGTGGGACACCAGGAAAGGCGCGCTGCGAGGTTTCAATCCTCGCCCACCTCGAAAGGTGGGCGCTACTGGACAGCCCTCCGAAGAGCACGGATTGCCCCAGACGTTTCAATCCTCGCCCACCTCGAAAGGTGGGCGCTACTCGTGTCAGCCTCCGCGGTGCCGGAGGCCATCAAGGTTTCAATCCTCGCCCACCTCGAAAGGTGGGCGCTACAATAGCATTGCCGCAGCGGCCGTCGGGACAAAAGTGTTTCAATCCTCGCCCACCTCGAAAGGTGGGCGCTACGGTGTTCCTCGCGGCCTCCGCCCGCCCGGCCCTGTTGTTTCAATCCTCGCCCACCTCGAAAGGTGGGCGCTACGATCAATCGCATGATGGATGATCTCGACGTACCAGTTTCAATCCTCGCCCACCTCGAAAGGTGGGCGCTACTTTGAGGGATTGGATCCGACGATTGAGTCACAATCTGTTTCAATCCTCGCCCACCTCGAAAGGTGGGCGCTACGCGGCCGCGCGTTTTTGATCGTACCATGCTTGGTCGTTTCAATCCTCGCCCACCTCGAAAGGTGGGCGCTACGACCGCCGGCCGGTGGGGCAAACCGGCGAGCTCTCGTTTCAATCCTCGCCCACCTCGAAAGGTGGGCGCTACGATCGGGCGAGAGGATTAAATGGTATTCACTTTTTAGTTTCAATCCTCGCCCACCTCGAAAGGTGGGCGCTACGACAATATTTTTTCGCTCACCCAAATTGGGAAAAATAGTTTCAATCCTCGCCCACCTCGAAAGGTGGGCGCTACGAGATCGATAAAAATGTATCGTGCACGATTTTTTTGTTTCAATCCTCGCCCACCTCGAAAGGTGGGCGCTACCGCACGCGCCACCAGGCCTGGGCTTTCGCATTGGCGTTTCAATCCTCGCCCACCTCGAAAGGTGGGCGCTACGATGGATGATCTCGACGTGCCAGAGGGAGAGCGCGTTTCAATCCTCGCCCACCTCGAAAGGTGGGCGCTACGGCGCCGCCGGATTGCACGGTCGTCCGCCAAGTCTGTTTCAATCCTCGCCCACCTCGAAAGGTGGGCGCTACCACATATGAGATGCGGCTCTTGGGATTGGTGGATGTTTCAATCCTCGCCCACCTCGAAAGGTGGGCGCTACGCAAGAGGCGGAGATGCCGCCACGCCCGCGATCTAGTTTCAATCCTCGCCCACCTCGAAAGGTGGGCGCTACCGGAGATCTCGATATTTTTGCCGGAGGTGACCGGTGTTTCAATCCTCGCCCACCTCGAAAGGTGGGCGCTACGGAACACCCGCGCCGTGAAGTCCCGCACGGTTTTGGTTTCAATCCTCGCCCACCTCGAAAGGTGGGCGCTACCTCGGCCTCGCGCAACACCGACGTCGGCGAAAAAATGTTTCAATCCTCGCCCACCTCGAAAGGTGGGCGCTACGGTACACGCGGCACAGCAACTCGTGCGGCGCGATGTTTCAATCCTCGCCCACCTCGAAAGGTGGGCGCTACTGACGCGACATATTCGCGTTCTCCTTCGGGCACATGTTTCAATCCTCGCCCACCTCGAAAGGTGGGCGCTACTGTTGTTCGCCGGCTTATCGTTGCTTGCGTTTTGAGTTTCAATCCTCGCCCACCTCGAAAGGTGGGCGCTACGCGCATCATCGCGCATCAGAGCGCGGGCGACAGACTGTTTCAATCCTCGCCCACCTCGAAAGGTGGGCGCTACTATTTTGTCCGCCGCGTTCGCTCGGCGCCAAAAAGTTTCAATCCTCGCCCACCTCGAAAGGTGGGCGCTACTGTCGATCCTCGCCGGCATTGCGCCGGGGATCGAGTTTCAATCCTCGCCCACCTCGAAAGGTGGGCGCTACGCTCGATCAATACGGCACGGCTCAATGATGACGTGTTTCAATCCTCGCCCACCTCGAAAGGTGGGCGCTACGATACTTGTTTTGTCTGGTAGCGTGGCGGCCACGCTGTTTCAATCCTCGCCCACCTCGAAAGGTGGGCGCTACGTTGTGGCGGTGCCGCCGGGCGGCGATGAGCTCTTCGTTTCAATCCTCGCCCACCTCGAAAGGTGGGCGCTACGCTGCTCACCAGAGGCATAGCGCACGGGCGAGGAGTTTCAATCCTCGCCCACCTCGAAAGGTGGGCGCTACATTTTTGTTTTTCTTGTTATTTGTAAAATTCTTGTTTCAATCCTCGCCCACCTCGAAAGGTGGGCGCTACAATCGGAATTCCGTCAATACGGCCACAATGTCTGCCCGTTTCAATCCTCGCCCACCTCGAAAGGTGGGCGCTACGGAACATGATGCCGACGTCATCGCCTTTTGTGCGGAGTTTCAATCCTCGCCCACCTCGAAAGGTGGGCGCTACTGTATCACAAAAATCTGTCGAACTTTCAGACAGTTAACGCATTCATCCGGCGAACCTCCTTTTCGCATCTCATCGTTTACATCCTGTTTATTGATCCACATGCTCAAACTCCTCATGAAATCAACATGTTCTCTTACCCGCGAATCTCCTAGGATTTTGCAAGCGCTTCAGGTTCGCGTTTACCACACCAGAGGCCCCTCAAAATCCACCGCTGTGTCAATTCCAAAAACTTTCACGTATTGCTCCTTCGGCTGTGCAAGCCGGTACAACCGTAGGCTATCCTCCTTTTCATCCATGATGTTGACTAACCGCCGAGTCAATTCCTCGTATTGCATCTCGTTGACCGCACATTCAAACACCGATTTTTGCACGCGCTGCCCAAAGTTCTGACACGCTTCGGCAATCTTCCGCAACCGCCTTTTTCCTGCAGCCGTCTCTGTCGAGACATCATAGGTCACTAAGACGTGCATGGGAGTATTCCTACCGGATGGTAAATGGGATATAGGCCTCCATATCCTTCCTGAGCACCCGAGCCAGTAACCGTGCCTGCACATGCGGAACCACCCCAAACGGCATTTTTTGATCCAGCATAGGATGCGTGATTTCTTCTTGCTTGCGTTTCTGATACGCCACGATGACAGCCTTTCGACTATCATCGTGTAAATGCACAGCCCCACCAGGCCGCTCCAGAAAATCTGGTGCGGTGATTTGCCGCCGGTTGATCAAGGTCAACGCCAACCGATCAGCTAAAATACAGCGAAATTCTTCCATCAAGTCCAAAGCAAACGCAGCGCGCCCAGGCCGGATGGCATGCAGAAAGCCGACCTGCGGATCAAGCCCTACGCCCTCAGCCGCCGCCACACAGTCATTCATCAACAAGGCATAGAGAAAGGATAAGATAGCATTCAACGGATCTACCGGCGGCCTGCGACTTCGACCATTCATCTTAAAGGTTTCTTCATCAACCGAGACCATTCGGTCAAACGTCGAGAAATACACACGAGCCGCTTCACCCTCAAGCCCTCTCAGGGTGTCTAGATCTTCACAAGCAGGCAGGCGCTGAACCGTTCTGGCTAGTGCGTTAGCCGTGTCTCGCAGCGCAACACCATAATCCTCTCGCGTAGCTTCTCTTGCTCCACGCAATACAACCTGTCGAGCATTTTGGACCTTTCCCGCCACCATATTTCTCGCAATGTTCAGCGTGACCACTGGATTTAATGAGGCTGCATGTTGGGCTCGACGCAACAACACGTTTCCCGAGACCGGGCCTTCCGCACGCGCCTTAAAGCGACCGTTGCGATCAAGCCAGACCACGGAGCGTCCTTCGCCCGCACACCGATGAATAGCCGCCGGACTCATCAGCACGTCCCCGAAACACACCACACTGCCAATATGGTGAATCGGCACTTGCAGCTTCGTTTCTTTTTCCACTTCCACTTTCAATGTTTCATGGTCCGCGCGGATGTAGGCGCCTTCCGTGGTAATGTAGAGGGTATTAAGAAGTTGGTGCATAAACCTACTCTAGGGGGTTACCACCTGGAACAGATCGGCAAGGAGCTGTTTTTCATGCTTCCGCTCTTCAATCACCTGGGGCATACATGATTCATTGAGCGAACACTTTTCACATCGCTGATCATTGACCGGTGGTGGGAGCCTTGTTTCAGCCAACAGCGTCCGAATGGCTGCAATGGCCTCTTCGACCTGCTGTCTCAAGGTTGGAGTAAAGATAACTTCCCTGCGGCGGCGAGACTTGTGGTGAAAAATCACGCCCCGTGGCACGGCTTGCCCTGTCATTTCTTCTAAACACATCGCTTGCGCACAGAGTTGGAGGTCATCGTGTTCACGCTGGCGGCGAGAACCGTGCTTGTATTCCACAGGGTACGGCGTCCCACCGTAAAATTCTACAACGTCGGCTTTCCCTATCAAACCAAGCCTTCGATTCCAAAGGGGCAAAGCGCGCTCGACCCGGACACCACGCTCAACCACTGACTCAATCTCATCTACCTGCTTGTGAACTGCTCGCCCACGGAGCGTGTACAGATTTTCATCAAATATTTGCTCGACATGAATCAGCGCACATTGCCGCGGACAATAACTCCAATGTTCCAGGGCGGAGATCATGATAAGGTTGCTCTCCTCCGTTTCAAAACTCACTCTACCAGAAAGCGGAGCACTATCAGAGAAATCCATACGCTCACGTCACTATTTGGATCAACTCCACGCCTTTGGGAAAATCCGTGGTATCGGCCGAAACGCGATAATGGTCAAAATCACGCGGCACGATGACGTCTTCTTTCAACTTGGGTTGAATACGCATAAAAAGGTCATGCGCATGCGCGTTGCCCAGTTGCGAGTCATGTTTGAACACATATAAGCCTCGGGTCGCCATTTCTCCGCGGGCGGCTGAACGATCATGTTCAAACATGTTGCTGAGCGCTTCCCACAAGAGTGCGAGGTCGTCGTCGGAGAAGCCGGTTTGCGTTGCCAGGTGTGACGACACAAAGCCGCGCGCCATGTACAGACCATACGGCACGGTATGCTTACGGCCCATCGTACGATTATCCCCCTCTTGTTTAGTAGCTTCCGCTTCTGTTGCCACCGCCATCCGAGTAATCGAATGTTCCTGGGCAACAATAGGATCAACCGAACGTGCGAACGTGAGTTGAACGGGACCACGGACTTGACCGCAATTGACACCTGTGGACATGACCGCGCCAAAAGTCCGCACATCGTAGAAGTTTTTGCACATCCAGGCCCGTGCCTCGCCTACCTTGTCACCGCCTTTCCGCTTTTTGTCGTCACCTTTCAGTGCGTCACTGGACCCGATAGCCTCATACGCGCGTTCGTGCTGTTTGTTGAGGATCGCCTTTTCCTTGACGTAGATTTCAAACGGCGGCTGTTCCGCTTTCACTATCCCAACGTAGTTGCGGACCTTGCGTTTCAAGCTCACATCAGTCACCAGACCGCGCCCGGTCTCGGCATCGACGCGCGGGAGATTGCCCGCGTCAGGATCACCGTTGGGGTTGCCGTCCTTCACGTCGAATAACAGGACAAAATCGTACCGATTCTCAATGCCCATAGTTATGCTCCTTCTTTTACATCAGATGAGTTTGAATCAGTTGTTTTGAAAAAATCTTGCCGTTGGTGGTAGTAGCCAATAGCAAAACGCCCCTGGTCTTCTATCCGTAATTGGGCAGGAAAATCACTCAGCCCTTCCATGATATTGCCAATACGCTTCTCCATATTCACCGCCCGGCCACGATTCTCTAATTTAGAGAGATGGTGGTTTTTCAGCTTCAGCAAGGTCGAAAACACCGTGACCGGCGTACTCGACGCCGCTCCATAAAACCGGTCCCGTATGGTGGCATTGATGCCGGGATGCGCTTCTTCCTGGATTTTCTCCAGGACTGCGAACAATCGGCCCAAGCGATAGCCGACGTTTATATTGGCTTCATCCAGAGACATTGTTAGCTCCTCCTCAATATTGGTGGTTGCATACCGTGTCGCACGATTGATGCAGGCTTTGACCAAAGCAGCACGAGCATACGTCACTTCGTGCTCGGCACGAATACGGCGCACAGCAGCCGCAAGCAAGGTCTGTGGATAGGGAAGGCCAGCGAGAAGGCTGCGCATCAATTCACCCCCGAGATTCGGCGGGATATTATCCGCCTTGCCTTGTGTCGCCACAGACACCAGCAGACGAAACAACGAAAGATAGGGCGGGTCACGTGGTGAGCGTTCAATAGTCAGATCGTCAAAGTGCTGCTTTATCCGTCCGGCCATTTCCGCCACCGTACCGTGCTGCCAGAAACGGACGGCAATCCGCGCTGCGTTGGGAGCAAGTCCGAGGGCGAAGAATCTTGCTTGGCCTTCTTCGGTTTCAAATACGCCATTCGTGAGAGCCGTGTAGAGACTCCTCACGGCCCGGACATTACGGTCGGGATCATCTTTGGTCGGCTCCCCGAAAATATCGACGGGCAGGGTTTCCCAATTCGTTGGCCTATCCGCCCAGAACACGACGCTGGCACCTCCAACTTGCAGACGTTGCGGCGAATCTTTGCGGAGCAGGTGGTTGAGGGTGGTGGTGTAGCTAAACGCGGCGTGTTTGCTGACAGGTGCGTTTGCGCCCTGTGTTTTGCCGTAGGAATTAAAGGCGTCAAGATTGAATGAGACGATGTTGGCTCCCGACGTTTGCGCACCCCACACGCCCTTGATTGCTGTATGCAAACGCTCGATTTCGTCAGTCTCGCCTGTCACAAGACACAGGCCGCTCGTACTCGTTGTGTCCTGTTCCATCCTGATGGCTTCTACCGTTGCCTGCCGCTGGCACACAAGGTCTATATCGCCCTGTAAGCGGAACGTAAGGTTCGGAACCGTCTCAACAATCTCTTGCCACTCAGTCCATTGTGACAGCAATTCAGTATTTGCCTGTTGGAGGAAGTGCAACACGGCTTGCACGCCCGCGTCATTCCGCGCCGGGGTTGGCAGTGCCTCGATTTTAGCGATGAATGCTTGACGTTGTTCTTCAACTCGCTTCGGTTTCCCCTTTGCTACACCCAAGACGTAGGCCGCATTATCCCAGAGCAGATTGGCGACCACACCGGAAGTTTTCTTCACACCTTGCGGAACCCGAAACGCCTTCGCCCGTTTTCTCTTACCTTCTCCCTCACGCGTGTCTTCAATCTGTATCGGGTTTCCGTGCGTGTCGATTTCGACGATGAAAGGAATCTCTTTCCACTCAAAACCCGGCTGAGCCAAACCAGCTTCCGGGTCAGCGCTTTTGCGTTCGTAGTAATCGTAGAGCGCTTGCAAAATCATCCTCGCACCTCCTCCCAGGTCGGAACGTTGAGCACGCCGTTCATCAAGCTGGCTCGAAAAAAGAGCGGGGGGGGAGTGGCGGGGCTACGATAGTCCAGGTCATACAGCATATAGCCCAACTCGCGTGTCTCGGAGATCGGTTGCGCTGGTGAATCTCCCGGCTCCACGAGCCAAAAATCCGCCGCAAACTCCCGGCAGCCCAGATATGGCTGATTCACGCACTGCCCTTTACTTGCACGGCGCTCGAACATCGTCATGAATTTCACTGCCTGATTCGGCTCGTTATCCATATCGGTCTCGCCAGCATTCACCGTTCGTTTGCTTAGATGTGGAAAATTCGTCTTATGCACGCTGGGGTCGCGCAACTCAAACGACGCATGGAGACGGTATCTCACGTCGCGCAGCAACAACCCAGCACGCTGTTGACGCTCGTCCTCTATATACATGCCCAGTTGCCCCGTGCCGGACCTCATCGCGCTTTCGATATTGCGCGTCGAAGCAACACCACCGACTTCATTACGTCTCAGATTGATCCACTTGATGGGGCTGAGCACCTCGATCCTGCTCACCTGCCAGCATATCGCCGGTTTCCAGAGAATCGCCTCAAAAATGGCCCGAGCCGCCGAGGGTGTCATCACGTCATAGCTGACGCGCTCGACTTTCATTTCAGGTCGTGTGAAGCAGGCGAAGTCACCCCTGACTTCAAGACAATAGGTTTTCATTGGTCCTCCCGACTTAACCTCCACTCATCCAAGGACTGAGTGGAGGTCAGGTGCTATAAGACAATGGTTTCAATCCTCACTGAAATAGTGCTATAAGACAATGAAAATTAATATAGAATCACACTTAGCTCATGTCAAGTCTTCAAGCCTAACTAATCAAATCGCTCGGATCGGGGTTGACGTCGTCCAACAATATCCCAAGCTGTAGGTGATACAGCACGTCCGCAGTCTGCGCAAATATGCCGGAATAGATTTCAGATACGTCGCCGCTGGCCAGCAATTTTTGGAATTGATATTCCGGCAGGGATACGGTGTAGCGCTGGAGTTTACGCATCAGCCAGCGCTCCGGCCCTTTTTTCTGCAAACGGCCAAGCAATCCCGGACTGTCGCCATACCGTACCAGGATGCTGCGATAGCCCGACTCGTCAATGAGCCGGAAACGCTGGGCCGCGGTACGAAACTGCACTTTCAACGGATCGTCGTTACCTCCCTGGGGCGTAAGTAAGTCGGTGATGCCATGTGTGTCGAGCGATTGCTTACTATAGAAATGCTTGAAGTAGAGAGAGAACAAGTCCGGCATCAGTGTGTGGTCGGAAGACCCTGACAGCAACGAGACGGTCGTCTCCGCAGCACGCCGCAGAGGACCCGGCGGTGCGGGTTTAGGCGGGACAAACACAATCACTTCACCGCGTTCCAGCTTGCCCTCACGGTTACAGCGGCCGGCGGCTTGCGCGATCGAATCCAGCCCCGCGAGTGCGCGGTACACCACGGGAAAATCCACATCAACCCCTGCCTCTACCAACTGCGTACTCACTACGCGTACAGCTTCACCAGCACGCAATCGCTGTTTGATATCGATAATGACACGCGAGCGGTGCTCTCCACACATAAGGGCCGACAAGTGTATGGTCCCCTCAGGCATATGTTGGTGCAGTTCACGCGCGTCAGCGCGGGAGTTGACCACCGTGAGGACAGACGAATGCTGCAAGATTTGCCGCGTGATTTCGTCCCAATTCTGCGGTTGCCGGAAGTCGTCCGGAATGGAAACGGCAATGCGCTCCAGGTCACGATACAATGTATCTGGGTCGTCAATGATTTCGCGCATATGGTCAAGACCACGAATTGTCTGCTGAAAAGTTTTTAATGTGCCCAGCGCCGGTTGGGTGGCCGTCGATAATACGAAGGTCACGCCGTAGTGACGGACCAGCAGATTCATCACATCGAGAATCGGTTGCAGAAACTCGGGCGGCAATAGCTGGGCTTCATCCAATATAACAACACTATCCACGATGTTGTGCAATTTGCGGCAACGACTCGTCTTGGCGGCAAATAGCGACTCGAAGAACTGGACGTTGGTGGTCACGATCACGGGTGCATCCCAATTTTCTGTTGCCAAACGACTTTTTGCTGTTTCCTTATCGGGGTCGAGGTTGCTGTGGTGTTCGATCACCGAATCGGGGAATATGTCCCGGAAAACGTTTGCGGTTTGCTCAATAATGCTGGCATAGGGAATGGCATAAATAATCCGCCGCTTTCCATGGATAGCCGCATGTTCCAGAGCAAAGGCAAGACTTGACAGTGTTTTGCCGCCGCCAGTAGGAACGGTCAACGAAAACATCCCCGGCGCTTCATGGGCCTTATTCCGGCACTGCTGGAGCACTCTGGCTCTGATATGATTCACGCGCGTAGGTGGAGCGTGTGAAAATTGCTCTTCCATGTAGGTATTGAAACGCGGCAGCAAGTCCGTGGGCGTCGGAGTATTGATCCGCTGCGCCGCCTTGTCCATGTCCATAAATGCTTCGGTATCGAGAAAATCCGCATCCACCAGACACGAAAACAACATGCGTACCCACAAGGCGAAGCCCCCAGCCTTGCCGAGCAGGGCGCTGGTCGGTTTCGGTTGAGAAAGAATCTCGGGAGGAATTGCCTGGCTGAGGGTACGTTTCAAATGACTGCTATCGTCCAAGCGTACTTTTAACGCCGTGCCTGCGGTTTCACTTGTGTGCCAATCTGGCAGTCCGGTGTGATGGCCGGCAATGAGATACGCTAATATCCGACCATGTAGCCCGAATTGGTCTACTGCGTACTGTGCCCCAGCCGTCGAGTGGTCAACTCGACCAACTGGCCCTTCAAGATGTGCTTCGGCGTCGTAACCAGACACGGACTTGATGTAACGCTGAAATTCCACGCTATATTTCCCCAGGTCATGCCACAACCCTGCAAGAAATCCCCAATCCGAGCTTCCAAAATTTTCGGAGAATTTTTCAGCACCCCTGGCAACTTCACGCAAATGTTTTTCCAGATCATGCTCCTCAAAAGAAACGCCATCCTTTTGACGAACATGCGCTAGGTAGCGTTTTGATTGCGTTGAAGGCATCTTAAGATAAGACATGGTATTGAAACGCCAATTCCTTGATCCTGAGCACGATGCTGTGACCTTTCATTTTTCGGAGCAGTGCTTCATCTGCCCCTGACACAGGGGAATCCTACAATCTCGGGGCCAGGGCCACGTAGACGGCGTCGTACCACGTGAGGTTGTAGGCCCACGCAACGGCATTGGCCTTCCGCAGCACGGCGTAAGTATGTCGTTCCACCTGCATCTCCAGGTCGGCCAGTGTCGTGAGCAGGCCAATACTTTTTTCGTGACCTTTCCGCTGGGTTTGATGGCGTTGGGCACTTCCAACAGAAATCGTTCCGCACCATCAATCGCGTTCTTCTTTTATATAATGTTGTCTCAAAAACAAGGTGGCTTCACGATCGGCTTCCCGTTTCCGAACAACCCATTTCACTCCGACAGAGGCATCGACGACGTAGCCGGCATGATACGCGGCAATCATCGTTTCGTTCCTGTTCGCTGGTCACGAACCCGGCGGATGGTTCCGACTCCACCCCATTTGCCGAATTTTGTTTGCCAGTCCGTCCATATTCACAGCGGCTTTTTACATCCGTTGCTTGCGTTCAACGGCTTCTTTTTCCAACCTCTGTGTCTCTAGGTACCAACGTGCCGCCTTCTCAAAGTAACGCACTGCGACTCAGCTTTTCTTCCGCTGCGGCGTGATTGACCTCTTGTAAAATTTCTTCCTCAATCATGACATTGATGCGAGCCTACTCTTCTCCTTTTTCAAGGGTTGAGTACAAATTCTATTGTGTAAAGAGTTATGCTATCAAGTCACTTGTCGGCAACAGACATCCGAACTGGATCATTGGGTTGACCCGTTTGATGTTGCTCCGAAGACGCCATGAGACAGCGCCGCGACAGATCCAAGGATTGTTTCTCGGCATGAGAAGAGCGCAGGATCTCAAAAACGGATCCCCTACCTGAAAAGAGGCCTTTCATTCAGCAAAGACGAGATTTTTCCCTTCACGTTGCTCAGGGCAGGCGCTGCGCTCAAACCAAGGAACACCTAAAAAGCAGATGTTGAGGATGACTGTCAGGCTGAACCGCCCTTTGTCGTGCTGTGAGCCGAAGATGCTCGCCCTGAGCATAGCAAAGGAACAAAGCTCACTCTTTCAAAAACGAGCACCTTGTTTTCATGGACATATCTCTCTAACCTTAGAATGTGGTCAAAGGGTCTCACCGAATTCTGCCCATCAGCCTCGTTGCCGTGAGCTTTCTTCTCGTGGCCCTTTGGGTCTTCCAGTCAGGGTCTCCGGCTTGCGACCCGAAAACGGCGGAAACCCAGTTGGCGAATTCCGCTGACAAGGGAATCCACGGTACGACTCATCCACCTAGCATATCGAATTTACTGTGGGTCCACGTTGGGCCTCAATGGTACGCACTCCGGCTTGCCGAAAAAAGAGCACTCGATAAAGTCGTCCGTTGTGCCGCAACCACTCTTGATGACCAAGGACAACCCACGTGGCAAGCAGCCTACTATGACACAACGACCGGAAAAATGGTCGCGCTGACAAGCCGGCAATATGGGTTCCGCTTGAAAGCTCAGAAGGCGCCATGAGATCGTGCCCCTACAGATGCAAGAGGTAAACCGGCAACTGAAAACGGGGCCCTCACCTTGGTCCTCTCCCTCCAGGGGAGAGAAAAATCGGATGGGCTGATTGGGTGCTCCTCGTTTCGCAACACTCCACCACCGATTCCTGATTTCCCCAATCTTCGGAAGGCGACATGAGATGCCGCCGCCACAAAATTTCAGAGACATCCAGATGACCGTTGAAAACGGCATGAGGCCGGTCCCTGCCGGCTACAGGCAGGATGCCCCTACCCTCTTGAGCACCCCATGCTGTTTCATCCATGATATAATCATTTCACTGTGCGCATACTGATTGTCGAAGACGAACCCAAAGTCGCCTCGTTCATTCGCCGCGCATTGGAAGAAGAAAGTTATGCGGTGGACGTGTGTTCCGATGGCCTTCAGGGTCGAGACCTAGCCTCGGAAGTCGACTATGATCTGATCATTCTTGATCTCCTGCTTCCCGGCCTTCCAGGCATTGAAGTGTTGAAAGCCGTACGAGACGCCAAGGTTACCACACCGATTCTGATTTTGACCGCTCGTTCGAAAGTGGACCAACGCGTGAACGGGCTGAATACCGGCGCGGACGACTATCTCACCAAACCCTTTGCCATTGAAGAATTGATCGCCAGGGTAAGGGCCTTGTTGCGTCGAGCCAGTGGGGACACGGCGGGTCTTTTGCAAATCGACGATTTAATATTGAACCCCATCAGCCACGAAGTGACACGCGGTGGGCAACGGATCGACCTGACCTCCAAGGAATATGCGTTGCTGGAATACATGATGCGGAATACGGGACGCGTCCTCACGCGCCCGATGATTGCCGAGCACGTGTGGGATCTTGATTTTGATACCTTCACGAATGTCATCGACGTGTACATCAGTTATCTCCGGAATAAAATCGATCGGGGCCATGACCGCGGACTCATCCACACCGTCCGAGGCAGTGGATACACCCTGAAGTTGACCGATGCCTAACACCTCCATCCGCATCCGGTTGACTATCTGGTATGGTGGAGGCTTGGCCTTGCTCATGATCCTGTTCGCAAGCGCGCTCTACGTCGTCATGGCACGCGCGTTGCAGGATCACATCGACCATTCGCTTGAGGAAGCGGCTATCGCCGCAACCCTGTCCCTCGAAGAACACCGCTTTGGCCCATTCCTGTTACTGGACGACCTGACGCAGGCTTTTCCTGAGTTGGCCCTCATTGACAAGTTCTTCCAAATTTTCGGCCCACAAGGTCAGATCACTCTCCAGTCCGCCAATATCAAAACGCGGGATATTCCTCTCAGTCAAGCCGCCCTCCAATCGACCCTTCAAGGCCACGCCATATTCGAAACCGTCAGGTTCCACAATGAAATCCCTATTCGACTCCTCTCGTATCCCGTTCGACACGGGGAGACCCTCGTGAACATTTTGCGAGTCGGTCTTTCCCTGCGACCCATGGAAGAAATGCTGGCTCGATTGGTGTTCGTCTTGCTCATCGGCTCTCCGTTGGCCGTGGCAGTGAGCATGTTAGGCGGCTGGTTTTTGGCCAGCCGAGCCTTGCGACCCGTCGATACCATGACCCTTGCTGCTCAACGGATTACCGGAGGCGATCTCACCCAGCGTATTGTGACGACCTCGAAAGACGAAATAGGTCGCTTAGCTTCCACGTTTAACGACATGATCGCCAGACTTGAAGCCTCGATTCGACAAATCCGTCAATTCAGTGCCGATGCCTCGCATGAATTGCGCACCCCCTTGACGATCACGAAGGGTGAAACCGAATTGGCTCTCCGAAAACCTCGTTCCCCTGAAGTCTACCGAGAAGCCCTGGAAAGCAATCTGGAAGAAATTGATCGGATGAGTCGCATCGTGGAAGAGCTCTTCTTTCTCTCACGAGCCGACCTCGGGGAGGTGAAAGTCGCTTCGGATCCCGTGCAACTCGATACGTTGGTGCAAGAAATTCAACTGCAAGCCATGGTGCTCGGACAAGATCAGCAGGTCGAAACGACCCTCGGGCAAGTCGAACCGCTCCAAGTGTTGGGGGACGAATGGCGGCTTCGAGAACTGATCCTGAATGTGGTCGACAACGCTGTCAAATATTCATCACCACAGGGAACCGTGCAACTCAGTGTAACGCAACGCCACGGGATGGCTCAGATTATGGTCCAAGATAATGGCATCGGTATGACGCCGGAGGAACAACGTCTCATTTTCGACCGATTTTATCGAACCGATGCCGCACGGGCGCATGCTCAAAAAGGCACCGGCCTTGGCCTATCCATCTGTCAATGGATTGCCGAAGCACACCACGGCACCATTGAGGTCACCAGCACCTTCGGCCGGGGGTCCTGTTTGACGATTGCCCTTCCCCTCCTGTCTGCCACCTGACGCAACTCCTGCTTAGGTTCGGTTGCTTTTCCTCCTTGTGGATTAGAAGTTTTTAATCCACGATTAATTTTATTTTCATGTTTCGGTGTTACAACGATTTCAACCAATGCGTACACGCGTCAACGCCATTTCATCAAGGAGGACGTCATGAAACAACCATTCCACGGACCATCGCTCACAGCGCTCACCATGATGCAGGACAAGAAAAAAGTCCTGATCGGCCTCGCAATGGGCTTAGCCCTTTCGGGAATGTTCGTCGCCGTTTTTTCAACCGGCGCGGTGGGATCTCCGACACATTCCGCTCTTTCGACGCCTCATGCTATTGCTCAGACCGCCCAACCTGATTTTCAGGTCGGGCATGGATTTGCACACATTGTCAAAGCGGCCAGGCCTGCCGTCGTGAATATCACGGCCTCCAGGGTCAAGGACACGGGATTCTCCCAGACTCCCGGCCGCCCCGATTGGTTCAACCACGGCCCGCGGGGCAAAAACTTCTTTGGGATGCCTCCTTTCCCCGACCCACGGCAAAAGCCTCGCGGGATGGGCTCTGGAGTCATCGTGAGTCCTGACGGGTACGTGGTCACCAACCATCACGTCATCGAAGGCGCAAAAACGGTGACTGTGGCCATGCTTGATAAACGAGAGTTCACCGGTTCGATTGTGGGGAGCGACCCGCAAACCGATTTGTCTGTGATTAAAATTCAAGGAGACAACCTCCCGTTCATCCCTTGGGGCGATTCGTCCACACTTGACGTCGGCGATTACGTCCTCGCGATCGGGAATCCTTTCGGGCTGCACTCCACCGTCACGCAAGGCATCGTGAGTGCCAAGGGTCGTGGCGGGATGGGCATCACGCAGTATGAAGATTTCATTCAAACCGATGCGGCGATCAATCCCGGGAACTCCGGCGGCGCCTTGGTCAACATGCGTGGGGAATTAGTCGGCATTAACACCGCCATTCTCTCAAGAACGGGCGGATACCAAGGTGTGGGGTTTGCCGTGCCCGCCAGCATAGGCCAATCCGTCTATACAAACCTGGTGACGACCGGAAAGGTCACCCGCGGATTCTTAGGCGTCGGGATTCAAGGCGTCACCCCTGAGCTGGCCAAATCGTTTCACTTGGATCGCCCTGCCGGAGCCATCGTGACCGAGGTCCGTGCAGAAAGCCCGGCAGACCGTGCCGGACTCCAACGAGGGGACACCATCATTCGCTATCAAGAACAGCCTATTGCCAATCCCAGGGACTTACAACGGGCGGTGACCACCACCAGTGTTGGGACCGACGTCACGATCATGATCGTGCGTGATGGAGAGGAACAATCCTTGCGCACGACCATCATTGAGCATCCAATGGGTCAACAAATCGCGTCCGCGCAGCAACCGGATACCGATTCCCGTCTGGCAGGGCTGACCGTGGAGGATCTCACCCCACGCCTGGCAAAACGACTCGGCGTCAACGGCCACATCACAGGTGTCGTGGTCACGGACATTCGTGTGGGTAGCCAAGCCGAAGAGGCTGGACTCGTTCAAGGTGACATTATCCGCGAGATCAATCATGAACCGGTTCAATCGTTGAAAGGATTTCGACAAACAGTGAAGGCCTTACCGAACAAACAAACGATTCTCTTGTTTATTCAGCGGCAAGGAACGCCACTGTTTCTCACGATCAACGTGTAACCAGCATGCAGGGAAGACAATCGATCGTGGTGAAGAAAGGAGAACCCCATGAACAACATAATGCTCGCCAACAAGCCGTTCGATGTCGAGAAGAGAAAGAATCGGAATTCGACAAAAGGTACGTTTCTTGTCTCAAATTGCTTCCCTGACGGTGGTCCCACGCTGGATACCGTGGGCGAGGATTGCTCGCGCGACGAAAAAGATGAAGGCAAGGAACCCAAAAACGCCGCCCTCGAACCCATCTATTTTCGTACCTTTCGATCGCGCCCCCTTCTAGACCAAAGGGAGGAATTGGAACTGGCCAAACGTATCGACGAGAGGAGCCGAAGCATTCGGACTGTGCTCACCCAAGCCATTCAATACGTTGGCGCTCTCGGCGACAAGCCTGAGTTTCATGAGGTGTTGCACTCGCTGACCGAAATTCGTGGCCTGAGTGGCTTATCGGCTCCAGCTCTGGATGAAGTACAGGAACGCTTGTCCGGACTCAGAAACGCCGTATCATCCATTCGTAGCTTCAAAACCCGCATGCTCGGAAAACGGCTGCAACGGCTTCAAGACGAGTTAGCCTCAGACCGTAGGCAATTGGAACAAGCAAAGGAAGAGTTGGTTCAACGGAACCTCCGCCTTGTCGTTGGTATTGCGAAACGTTTTACGGGCCGCGGGCTGAGTTTTTTGGATCTCATTCAAGAAGGGAACATTGGATTGATGCGTGCGGCCGAACGCTTCCAATACCGGAAAGGGTTCAAATTCAGCACCTATGCCACGTGGTGGGTACGCCAGGGGATGCTACGCGCCGTGGCTGACCAATCTCGAACCATTCGGGTTCCGGTTCATACGACAGAAGCGTGGCAACGCATGATCAGAGTCTCACACCGTTTGGCTCAACAGCTAGGCCGCGAGCCCTCCAACCAGGAAATTGCCCTAGCCTTAGGCATCAATCCTGAACGAATGCGCCACACGACGCAAGCGTTTTTGGAACCGATTTCTTTTGACCATCCCAATACCGACGGGGAACAGTTCCTGGGAGACTGCATCCCGGATGAGAATGCTTTGCCGCCGGATGAACAGATTCAAGAGAAACAAATGAAGACCCACCTCAATCATCTTCTTGGGGTCCTGACGCCACGAGAAGAACAAGTGATTCGCTTACGGTTCGGAATCGGCAACGGACAATCCCGAACGCTTGAGGAAGTGGGCAAACTGATGAATGTGACGCGTGAACGGATTCGACAAATCGAAGCCCTGGCTCTCAACAAACTTCGCGAGCCGGGGATGAAAGCGCAATTAGCCGCGATGTGTTAAGGGACGGGCTCACCCTTCGGCCAAGTTCGCCAAGTCTAAGAGGAAGGTGTAGATGAATGCTAATTCTTGATATCGCTGAAATCGGCCCGAGGCCCCTCCATGGCCTGCCTCCATGTTGGTTTTGAGGAACAATCGGTTCTGGTTGGTTTTCACGCGACGCAATTTGGCCACCCATTTCGCAGGCTCCCAATATTGCACTTGGGAATCATGGAGCGCCGTGGTTACCAGTAAATGAGGGTAGGCCTGTGCCGTGACCTGATCATAAGGGGAATAGGACGCGATAGACTCGTAAGACTCTTTTTGGTTAGGATCGCCCCATTCATCGTATTCTCCCGTGGTCAGGGGAATCTTCGAATCCAACATCGTGGTCATGACGTCAACAAATGGGACTTGTGCCACCACCCCATGAAACAGATCAGGCCGCATATTGACCACCGCCCCCATGAGCAGCCCTCCGGCGCTGCCACCCATTGCATACACTTGCTTTGACGTTGCATAGCCTTCTTGCACCAGGTGTTCGGCACAGGCGATAAAATCCGTAAACGTATTTTTCTTGTGAAAGAGTTTTCCGGTCTCATACCATTCACGGCCTAACTCTCCCCCTCCTCGGACATGCGCAATCGCAAACACGAACCCACGATCAAGAAGGCTTAAGCGTGGAGAACGAAAATTCGCATCCAGACTCATCCCATAGGCGCCATAGCCATACAGCAGGAGAGGATTCCCTTCAGGTTTTTGAAGGTTCTTTCGGTACACCAACGAAATCGGAATCTGTTTTCCGTCTAATGCCGTAGCCCAAGTTCGTTCAGTGGCATAGTGCGAGATCTCAAACCCACCTACGACCTCTTCTTGTTTCAGTAAAACCTTGTTGTGGGTGTTCATCTCATAGTCATACACGGAATCCGGCGTTGTCATGGAGGTATACACGTACCGCAAGGTCGACGTATCAAAATCAGGATTTTCTCCCAACTCTGCTAAATACGTCGGCTCCCCAAAATCCACATAATGTTCGTCTTCCCCACTCCACGGAATAATTCGTAACCGCACCAACCCCTGATGCCGCTCTTCCGTTACGAGGAAGTCTCGAAAGAGTTCAAAGGATTCAAGCAGGACATCATCGCGGGGTAAAAGGACGTCTCGCCACGATGACCGGCTCGTTTGATGAAGAGGCGTCTTCATGAGGCGAAAGTTCTTCGCCTCCCAGTTGGTGCGAATATAAAATGCGTCCTGGTAATGATCGACGTCATATTCATGAAACCGTTCACGAGGAAAAAACACCGAAAATTCGCCGTCGGGATGATCCGCTGAGAGATAGCGATACTCCGTACTCACGGTTTGACAGGAAGCAATCATGAGGTACCGCTTCGATTTGGTCTTCAAGACAGCCGTGGAAAACGTCTCGTCCTCTTCTTCGAACACCAACACATCGGAAGACGGGTCGCGACCTAACTGATGTCGAAAAACTTGAAACGCGCGCAGGGTGTTCGGGTCTTGTTTGCTATAAAAGAGCGTCCTGTTGTCATTTGCCCAGGCGACGTTTCCCGTCACCCGTTCAAGAACGTCATCCAACAACTCACCGGTTGCCACATTCTTGAATCGAACCGTGTACATGCGTCTCCCTTGCGTATCAAACGCATACGCGAGCAGATCCTGGGCAGAACTTACGGCCATCCCGCCAATGGAGAAAAATTCATGGCCCTCAGCCAACACGTTTACGTCTAACATCATCTCTTCTGGGGCCTCTAACGTCTCCCGCTTTCGGCAGTACAGAGGATATTCTCTCCCTTCCTGATAGCTCGTGTAATAGTAGTAGTCATCGAGTTTGTCGGGAACAGACGAGTCGGTTTGTTTGATTCTCCCCTTGATCTCTGTGAAAAGGGTCTCCTCGAACTTCAATCGGTGGGCCATGACTCCCTGAGCATAGTCGTTCTCTTCCCTGAGATAGGCCAGCACGTCGGGATTGTCACGTTCGGACAACCAAGCATAATTATCCGTCCGCGACTGGCCATGCTTTTCCATGATCCTGGGAATCGTTTTGGCGAGAGGAGGATTCAATAACCCGAAGGACGCATCCTGGTTGGTTGGCGACACGAAACACCTCGTTTCAGTTGACTCAAGTCCCGTGAATGGTCAGTCGTCGATCCGGACCAGCTGATGGCGTAATAGCTTGACCCGTCCTCGCCGTTTTTTTTGATCCAATCGCTTCGCAATGGAATTTTGAGAGATCTGAGTCTTTTTTCGGATCTTTTGTGGAGTCAGAGCTTCGTGAAGAAGCCGGCAAAACTTCTGAAGCAAATCGGCTCGATTCATCGCCTGACTCGAAGCTCGTTGAGCATACAAATAGAACATCCCCTCCTTGTTGATCCGAGTTTTGAGTTTTCTGCTGAGCAGGGATTTTTCCCTGGCTGTCAACGATGGAGAACGCTTGAAGTCAAAATGCAACATCACGCGTGTATTCACCTTGTTGACATTTTGGCCTCCCGGACCACTGCTACGTGACGCGCGAAATTGGAGCTCCTGTTCCGGAATGGACAGCTTGGCTGTTACGGCAAGCACTCGCCCTTTCATGGAATTGGCCTCACGGGAAGGCCACGGTCAGGGGAGGCAGATTAAACGAGGAACACATTTTTTACAAACAGATCGTAAGGAAGAAAGAATGAGAGCACGATCCAATGCCGGATGGTCACGGTCAAACCCGAACGTGCCGGGGCGAGGGTTGGGTTCTTTCAGAAACCCAACCCTCGCCCCGGCACCGTCAACGCGTTCATTGGGTGACGATCATCCCTTGACGTCGATCGGAATCGATTTCGACTTGGTTTCTCCTAGCTTGGGAACCTGCACGGTCAACACGCCTTTGTCATACCGTGCCACCGCCTGATCCGTTTTCACGTAGTGAGGAAGACGGAAGTTCCGAGCGAAAACCCCATACTGCGCTTCACGGACATGATAGTTCTCTTGGCTCTCTTCACGTTCTTCTTTTCGTTCTCCGTGAAGGTGTAATGTGTGGTCAGTCACAGATATTTTCACATCGTTCATGTCAATACCCGGCAATTGTGCTTCCACAAACAAGTTTTCTGTATCTTCATAGACATTCACCTGTGGGACCCAATTGACTGTTGACGCCTGCGGATTATCCCACTGCGGACATCGAAACGGCTGAGTTCCCCACCACTCTAATGTTCGCTCGATTTCTTGAAACGGATTCCATTTGACCAGCATGGTGCACCTCCTTTTGTCTGTAACCGTTAGAGTTTTCTGTTTCTCTTGAAGCGCTTCCATGTTTTCAGATAAATCCTGCCTTCAAAAAGTCAAGGACCGGCGCTTAGCGGAAAGGGTATCTTGTGGCTTGCACGCGTAATCCCATTGTGTCTTCTGTCCCATTCTGCTAGAGCGCCGACCGCTACGCTCATTCCAGGGAATAGAGACCGGCACGTTTCGAGCATTCCCCCCCCTGTGTCAGATCCAGCCCTGCCTGAAAAGCCGGGGCGCCCTGCTCGCTGGATGCCGACCTCTTACAGTGGGGGGGGGATGGCCGAGGCCCCTTCCTCCCTACAAGCCCACCGTCCAGGAGAACACGATGCCGTGCTCAGTGGCGCTGTCAGGGGTGGTTTGCCGCATCCCCTCGAGGCTGAGGGCCATGGTCTCGTGGACCTGGAGGTGGCCGCCCAGCCGATACCGGCTGGTGGCCGGCCCGGTGGCGACGCCCCCGTAGGGCGTCACCAGCCACCCGGGCTGGCGCAGGGCCAGCCCATAGCCAACGTCCGCCGTCAGCCGGCCCACGGCCCCGCCCGCGGGCGCCCCGTTGCCGGCCGGCCCGGCCTCACGGCCCCACAACTGCTCCACGCCACTGGCCGGGGTGCCCCACGTCGGCTCGAACGCCACCCACAGCCCCTGCCCCCCCAGCCCCTCTCCTACTTTCACGGCGAGACTGCCGCCCCAAGCCTCAAAGTCCGTTGCCTGATGCGCCAGCAGATACCGGCCGCGAGCCGCGAGACTCACCCCCCACCACCTCTGCTGATACTCGACCCCGCCGCTGAGCTCTGCTCCCATCCCCGTCTCGGCGTCGCCGTTGTCCCAGCGCCCCCCCAGCTCCACACTGGGCTGCAGGGCCGACTCTGGTGACAGGGCGACGTCCGTCTTCATCGCCAGCGCCACCCGCGCCCGGTGCGCCACCCCGGTCACCGCCGCCAGCCCCGCGGCTTCGTCCGCTTTCACCCGCACGGCAAACGCATCGGATTTTACCGCCACCTCGATCCCGTGCCACGTGGTCAGCGCCTGCCGCCCGCCTACCGCGGCCAGCAGCAACTGAACGTCCGTCTCCACGCGCCCGGCGGCGTCTTGCACCTCCAGCTCCCCTACGCCCGCGCCCGCGAGGCCCCACAGCCCAAGCCCCGGAGACGGCGTGTAGTGGACATAGGGCAGCACGCTGGTCATGGCTAGGTCTACCTCGCCCCGGATGCCCCCTCGCTCGCCGCTGACCAGGAGAAAGTCCCCCGCGACCTCGTAGTCCAGGCCCCCCACGCTGTGCGACACCGCGACGCCCGCTAGCCCCTTCTGCCCGAACCGGTAGTCCAGTCCTACGTAGCCCGTGTAGACCGCCCCGTCGGTCTCCAGGAGCTGACTGGAAAAGCCGCTGGCTGCCCCCGTGCCCCAGAAGGTCCAGCCCGTTGTCAATTCACCCTCGTTCGTCCCGGTCAACGGCACGGCAAACTCGCTGCGCGCAAACACGTCCGTGGCCGCAAGCCGCGGGGACCGGCTCGGGGCCACCCGGCCCTCGGCCGCTCGGCCTCGGCCGGCCGAGTCCCGGCTCGCTCCCGTCAGGCCCAGCACCCCGCCCAACACCCCCGCTACGGACCGGACGTCCAGGGCGGGGACTGCCGTGCCCCCCACCGTGACCGCCGGCGTCGTGACCGGCGCCGCCTCAAACCGGCGCCCGATTACGTCTACCGCCTCGGTGGCGGCCGTCCGCCCGAACGCCGCGAGGGCCACCGTGAGCGCCCGGGAACGGTGCCTCACCTCAGCAGCCTGCACCGTCACCCTGAAGTGCAACTGCCCCGTCTGGCCGTCGGTGTCTGTGGCCGTGTCGGTGAACCGCGTCTTCGCCACCGCCTCCGTGGGCGTGCCGGTGATGGTGCGCGCCTTTGCCTCAAAACTGAGCCCCGCCGGGAGAGCCGGACTCAGCCGGTAGGTGATCGGCCCGTCTCCCCCCGTGGCTGCCGGCAGCCGCACGTCAACGGCCTCGCCAACCGTCCAGCTGTACTCCTCAATCGAGGCTGCCCCGAAACCCGGCAGGGGCGACCCCACGACAAACACCGAAAAGCTGCCTGTTTCGCCGCAGACATACCCGCGGGGCGCCGCTGCGGGCGACAGTTTCTCCCACGTCTGGGCCTTATCGGCAAGATGATACACAAACAGCGTCCCCGACAGCCCGGCGGGCTGCTGCAGACAGACCGTGGCCGCTGAGGCGAGCGGCGCGTCCAGCCGGATCTCCAGGGAGGCCGGCTCGGCCCCAAAGGTCACCCCGGCCGGCAGCGTCAACTGCACCCCCGCCCCGTCTACCTGTGTGGTGATGGTGTAGCCCTCTATCTTGGTCGTGCCCAGGACAACCCCGGTGAGTGCAACGAAGAACGCGCCCGTCGAGGTGACCACCACATCATCAGGCTTGAGCCCATTGTAGTGGCTGTCGCGACTGGCTGCGATACCCAGTTCGATCTTGTACGACTGCTCGCCATCATCCAACCGGTCATCCACCCCGGTGACCGTGATCACCTGCGCGGTGGCCCAGTTGTGGGGGGTGAAGACCAGGCGGCTCGTGTCAACAGTGCCTTCACTCACGTCGGAACTCGAGACGGTGAGGGTGACCTCGGCCGTGGGCTGGCTGTCTAACACCACGCTGACGCTGTCGCGACTCCCCCCTTCGGTGGTCACGGTGTGGCCATCCGTCTCGGTGACGGTGATGCCGGCCACGTCGTCATCCGTCAGCGTGACGGCCACGTCGGGAATGCGCACCGCGTCGTAGCCGCCCCCAGAGACGGTATGGGTGATGGTGGTGCGTCGGTCTCCCCCATCAACGTGGTCGTCCACGCCGGTGACCGCGAGGCTCTGTGGCTCGGCCCAGGTATCAGCGGTGAAGGTGATGGATGAAGGGGTGACGGTGGCTACGCCGGTCTTCCCGCTGGTGGGAATGATGGTGACGGCGCCGGTCGGCTGGCTTTGCAGGACGATTTGGTAGTAGGTGCGGTGCATCGAGCCGTCGGCCTCGGTGACGGTCAGGGTGTCCCCGGCAAAGCCGAAGAGCAATGCCTCCACCGTGTCGTCATCCGTCAGCGTGACGGCCACGTCGGGGATACGTACCGCGTCATAGCCCCCCCCGGTGACGGTATGGGTAATGGTCGTCCGGCGATCCGCATCAACGCGGTCATCCACCCCGGTGACGGTGACGGCCTGGGCCGTGTCCCAGGTGGCGGGGGTGATGGTGATGGATGAGGGGGTGATGGTGGCCACGCCAGGCTCGCCGCTGGTCGGGGTGATGGTGACGGCGCTACTCGGCTGGGCCGTGAGCCCCACGGTGTAGGTGGCGGTGCGCCCGGCACCACTGGCTTCGGTGAAATAGACGATTACAAAGCCACAAGCGGGACGGTCGAAGCCTCTTATGAATTTTCGCCCAAGTTGCTGGGCATTGCTCGATACGACTGGCATGACACTGACGACCGTCCCGCATCTGAGTCCCAGGTTGTCGCCTCACTGCAATACCACTTCGTTACCAACGTCAAACTGAACCTCGAATATGTGTATGCGGACATAACCGAGGGGGCAGATAACGAAGGCTATAAGGAAAATCTCTTTCAAACCAATTTCCGTTTCTGGTTTTAACCTTCCTCCTGAGGTGTCGGGGTGAGCCAAACCGGCCCCCGGCACCTCCCCCTGATTTTTTCTTTGGTCGCACCCTTTCCTATTTGATGAGCATTTAGGCAGAGGGAGACCCTGTAGATGGGTCGGCGGATGCGGTCGAATCGTCGACCGCTGGCGGATTTGTGCCTTCTTGAGGCGCTGAAGGAGATGAATCGTCCGTTCCAGAAGGCATAGTTTGGGAAGGTGCGGTATCGGGACTTGGCGTTGTCGCTGAACTGGGGGATGCTGAATCCCCGACCGTCGTTGGTGATGCCGCCACAGCCGCGGTATCCGTTTTCGGAAGATCTGAGGCCTCGGGGGATTCAGTTCGGGGTGTTTCTGGTTTTGCCGCTTCAGGTTTAGCCGCAGCCGGTGGTTTCGGAGTGGGTTTGGGCTTTTCTGGTTTAATGCCACCTTCCCAATGCGGCCCTGAGTACATCTCGGTGGCTAAATCGCTTGCTTTCCATTTGGCATCAAAATCCGCTGCCGCTTTATTCACGGTTTCGCCCACACCCACAAATCGATCCCAAGGATAAATAGTCGGAGAGATCGAGCAGGAGTCGCCTTCTTTTCGAAGATACAACCCCATAGGGTTGCCACGATAGGGCCCGAAAAAAATATGAATCGTACCGACAAATTCAGGAAGTGAACTCATGGCAGGCCAAAGAGGTCATAGTGCCACACCCTGTTTCGTGACGCAAGACCAACTTGATGGTCATGGGGGTCTTCAGCCATAGCCTTTAGGCGTGACCCGCTGGCCCTGTTTCGGGTAAGGCTCCTCGTTGTTCTTCGCCGTATTGAAATTCTTTCATCGCATTGAGCCTAAGAGAATGGCCACAACACCTGATTTCCTGAAACCCTCCCCCCCCGTCCATAATCATGACGCGGAGCCCACAGGAATCGGGGTGCAGCTTTTTTTCATCCAGAAGCACTGCAGGCGGGAGTTTCCCACGCTTTCGTCCTCTGCCGCGTGAAAACGTAGGGGTCACATCTTCTTCCGTCAATTCATGTCCGCAGCAAATGACTTTTTCAAATCCCGCGCCACCGGCCATGACTTTGATCATCAAGCCACAACTATCCGGGTGGTGTTTGTGCTCATCAATAATGTCTCCCTTTTTTAACCCCATGCTCTCCTCCGAAAAAATAATATCGTCTGTCCGTCAGGACGATCCAACGCCGTGAAGCTAGCTAACCAAATTTGAGGCGGAAAAGTCCAGCCTTGGGAAGATCGGGCCTGAGAAACACGCAGGTCTTGAGAAAAGAGGACACTACAGGCGTGCCGCGACGCTTTGAATCTTCGCTAACAAGGCTTTGTGCCGGGAATGACCAACGGTTTGCGTGACCCGTGACGGATCGACGGGTTGGAACGGAGCAAGATGTTTCTGTTTCAAGGCCTGTATGCGAGCAACGCTGGCCGTGAGCCTTTCCCAAGAAAGCTCACCTTGTTCAAGCGCGTGTTCAATGGCTCCCACGGCCTCTCGTTGCCGTTCTTGCTGATGACAAAGAAGCACCATGTCGGCACCGGCCTGCAACGCTCGAACCGATGCGTCCCCGATCGTCTGATGGTCGAGAATGGCTCGCATTTCCATATCATCGGTGAGCGTGACACCTTGAAAACCTAACTCATTCCGCAACAGATCGGTGAGGATGGGTCGGGATAGAGTCGCCGGAGCTTCTGTATCAAGTACTGGGTAGCACACATGCGCGGTCATGATCGCAGGCAGCCCCTGCCGGATCGTCTGTCGAAAGGGTTCCAGTTCAATGTTGTCGAGTCGGACTCGGTCAGCATCCACCACGGGCAGAACGTCGTGTGAATCCGTCATGGTGTCGCCATGCCCAGGAAAATGCTTGCCGCAAGGAATGATTCCATTGCCCTCAAGCCCCTGCATCATGGCCAAGCCATAGGTGCAGACCTGTTCAGGTTTCGTCCCATACGCACGATCGCCGATAATGGGATTGGCGGGATTGCTGTTCACATCCAAGACCGGAGCCAGGTTCATGTTGATCCCGACCGCCAGCAGTTCTTTGGCCGTCACCTCCGCAACGGCATATGCCACATCAGGAGATTGGCAGGCCGCAATCCTTGAAGCGGCAGGAAACATCGTAAAGCCCTGAGGGAGGCGAGAAACGCGACCACCCTCTTCATCGATCGCAATCAACAGAGGAGGGTTCGGCGCATGGGCTTGCAGGGCATTGGTCAGTCGCGCCACTTGTTCGGGGGCCACGATGTTGCGCGAAAAGAGAATGACTCCACCTAGTCGATACTCCTGAAGCCAATCGAGCAAGGCGTGAGAGAGTTCCGTCCCGTGGAACCCAACCATCAAGAGCTGCCCGACGGTATCGCGAACCGTCATGGAGGACTCACTTTCCTTGGTTGGGACTGTTGAGCAATGCCCGCTTACCCGAGCGATTGATTAACCATTGCACCAACAATCGCGTCCCAATGGCCGTCGGCCCTTTACTGATATACGGACGCTCTGACGTGCTCCAATCGGTGCTGGCAATGTCGAGATGCACCCAGGGGCAATCGCCGACAAACTTACTCAAAAACATGCCAGCCGTAATCATACCACCCCCACGGCCACCGATATTGCGCATGTCAGCCACGTCACTTTTGAGTTGTTCAAAATATTCTTCCCAGAGCGGCATCTCCCACACGCGTTCACCGGCTTGCTCCCCCGCTTTGCTTAAGTCGGCCTTGAGCGCATCATCGTTCCCGAGCATCCCGATCGCAAACTGACCCAGAGCCACAATACACGCACCCGTTAACGTGGCAATATCGACGATACATTGGGGGTTAAGTTGGGCGGCATAGGCCAGCCCATCAGCCAAAATCAACCGCCCTTCGGCATCGGTATTTTGTACCTCCACGGTTTTGCCATTGAGCATGCGCAGGATATCCCCTGGCTTCGTGGCTCGCCCGCCCGGCATATTTTCCGTCGCCGGCAGAATGCCCACGACGTTGATGGGAAGACGCAATTGCGCCGCAGCCCGTACCGCCCCTAACACTTCAGCCCCACCCGTCATGTCCGCCTTCATCTGTTCCATATTCTCCGAAGGCTTCAGCGAAATACCACCGGAATCGAACGTCACCGTTTTCCCAACAAGCACCACAGGCCGTTCTTGCTTCTTTCCCCCGGAATATTCCAACACGATGAATTTCGGTGGCTCTTGGCTTCCACGTGAAACTCCCAGCATGCCTCCCATTCCTAATTTCTGCTGATCCTTGCGCTCGAGCACGGTCAACGTGACGCGAAGGGCTTTTTTGGCAATGTTTTGTGCTTCTTGCACCACGCGAGAGGGTGTCATGACATTGGCCGGGTGGTTACAGAGATCACGGGCGAACGACGTGGCATTGGCACTGGCTTCTCCTCGCCGGACTCCCGTTTTGATTCGACTTACTTCATTCGCACGATTCGCCAACAAGGTCATCGTCCGAATTTCTTTTGATGGTTCCTCCTTGTCAGACCGATAGTGCGTGAATCGGTAACGTCCCAGAAGGGCTCCTTCCACCATCACCTGGGCAATGTCAGATGCAGACGCCGTTAAGGCATCGGTTCCGAACACCGGGGCCGAAAACGTTTGCGCCCCGGTTTGCCAAACCTTTTTGAACGCCGTGCCCATGGCTTGTCGAACGCCATCCAAGGTCACACTATTCTTCTTTCCCAACCCCAGCCAAAGCACTCGCTTGGCAGGAAGGGCCCCTCGCGTATGAATCAACACTGACTGTTGATTCTTGCCTGAAAACTCTCCATTATTTCTCAACTCTTGGAGTTGTCCACCCAACGCGTTATCCAACGCTTGATGGGTCTTGGACAACGTGTTCTCGTCTTCATAGCCACTGACAACGAGAACATCTGTGGCTTCTTGAGCGATAGGACCCTCCTTGACTTGACACTTCATGCGAATCTCCTCTTTCTCCTGAATGAAGATAACAATGACTTGAGCAGTTTGGTGTGCCCCTTCCTTATGGCTTCCTCGACGGTGAAGGGCTCAGGGGATCATCGAACACGACCCTAGACCCCTCGCATGTCCGGGTCCCAGATAAACTTATGCAATTGAACTTGCAAGCGCACGGACAATCGGTCCTGAAGCAACCATTCCGCCAACGGTCGCAGTGCTTGCGCTCCGAATACCGGACTAAACAACACGGGACACTTCTTCATGAGTTGATACCGCTTGACCACATCAACAGCCCAATCGTAATCGCGGCGGTCGCTGATGATAAATTTAATCTGATCTTTTTGACGGATCTCGTGGAGATTGTCCCAGCACATCCGTTCGTCCATTTCACTGCCGGGACATTTGACATCCAAAATGATGGTTGCACGGGAATCCACCGGAGAGATGTCAATGGCTCCACTCGTTTCGATTAACACCTCAAAGCGTTCTTCGCATAGACGCGCAATCAACTCAAACGCCGCTGATTGGGCAAGCGGCTCCCCACCCGTGACTTCGACCAACGGACAGCCGTAACCTTTGACCTGATCCACCACGGCCTCAAGACTCATGTCGGTGCCGCCATAAAACGCATAGGCCGTATCGCACCAGGTGCACCGGAGGGGACAGCCCGTTAAACGAACAAAGACACAAGGTTCCCCCGCATGGGTGGATTCCCCTTGAATACTATGAAAAATTTCCGTGACTCGCAGGGAAGACAGCGGAGTGTTCGATCGTCTTTCTTCTCCCTCTAGGAGAGGGTCAGGGTGAGGGGTCGGTCTCACCAAGGAAGACTTCATACGCTGACGTCTTGCTCCATCATGGGGTATAAAGCTGCGGAAGGCCATAACCGGGGATGCGGGAACTCGCGTCGTCATTGCCTCAGCACATGTTCCATGCCCTCGCTTCAGCCGTTACGCCCAAACGGTCGTGGGCCACCGATGCCGACGCGCAATCCTCGCCATCCCACGAATGGGATTCACCACGAGTGGATGCCCAACGGATTCTAAGGCCTGAATGTCGCCGGGACTATCGCCATACGCGTAGCTTTGAGCAAGATCCACACCATGAAGATCCGCGAAAGTCTGGAGTAAGCGCCGTTTGCCTTCACCATAAGGATAGGGCGGAAGGACCAGACCCGTATAGCCATCCTCATTGGTTTCCAAGTGTGCTGCGAGGGCATTCGGGACATCCAAATAATGAGCCAGGGGTTTGATCAGAAACTCCGGCGTCCCGCTGACCAAGGCCACCTGGTGTCCGGCCTGTTGATGCTGAGCCAAGGTTGCGGTTCCTTGCAGGGACAATCGAGGACAGATCTCCGATCGCACAAACCATTTCGCCAGGGGCTCGACACCTTCCGGTCGTTTATTGGTCAGGTAAAGCTTTCGTTCCCGTAGGGGACTCAGGGAAACCTTGAGAATATTGCAGAGTAGATACAGTGCGCTGTCGATCAACACTCGCTTGGATAAGAAGCCATTCTTCCATAAATACCGTACGAAACGAATTTCAACCGATTGCCCGGGAATCAACGTATTATCAACATCAAAAAATGCAGCTATGTTGCTTGGGACAGCACCATCGGAAGGCATGTGGTGAGAAGAATCAGACATGAACCATACTTAGACCATCACCGGTACAGTCCATCAATTGTACCGAAGGGTGCGTTGATTGACAACCGTTTGAACCCCTACCTATAATTTCTGTCATGCCGAAGTGGTGGAACTGGTAGACACGCACGTTTGAGGGGCGTGTGGGGCAACCCATCCGGGTTCGAGTCCCGGCTTCGGCACCAATTTTAAAGGGTTTACCTTAAATATAAAATGAGGAGAGGTAGATCATGACAAAAAGAATGACCATGCTGTTGTTCTTTGGTCTCGTCTTAGTCTTTTTGCCCGCATGTTCCTCTAGTGGACACATGAAAATACTGCAACCTCTTAAGGATACAGCACGCATTGACCACAACGCGACGGCAGTTTTAGAAGTTGTTCCAGGTAAGGCTCTCCAACCTGATGAAGATTTGCGGGAAACAATTCTCAACCTCCGAGGTCAATTATTTGGGCGTTTAGTGAGCGATGGCGTCTTTAAACAAGTGGTGCATGAGGGTAACCCTGCAAAATATTACATTCGCGTACATGTGAATGTCGCCGATCAAGTTTCCATGGGTGCCAGGATTATGTTTGGTGTATTGGCAGGTGCCAATGAGCTCAGTGTTCGGGTTGAGGTATTCGAGAAGTCGTCAGAAAATTCAATTATGACATTTACTGCTTCCGGTGAGTCGGCGTCACATCCATTTTCCGGTGAAAGTGAAATGGAAGATGCCATAAGAGAAGTGGTGAACAAGATTATTGTGTCCCTGATGAAGTAGTATGTCGTGTGTGCTGACCGGCTTTTAAAACTCGCCAATTTGAGAGTAGCAAACTACAGATACTCCTGATGAAAACTCTTGGTCGGAGCCGTCTTACGTTAAATTCGAGGGATTTATATTTATCGGTTCTAGGAAAACATATAATCTTTCTAAAGAACCTGCTT
The DNA here is from genome assembly GCA_963422365.1 of Nitrospirales bacterium. GTDB lineage: Bacteria > Nitrospirota > Nitrospiria > Nitrospirales > UBA8639 > Bin75. The sequence goes on along the minus strand of OY729426.1, from coordinate 846,959 downwards.
TGAGTAACAGAGTACGAATATCTAAGTTCCAAAGGATGTGACAATGCGAGTGCTATCTCTAGTGCTGATCTTGCTGTGGCTCACGGGCTGCAGCGTGTTCATGGCTGCGGACGGCGGTGAAGAATATAACTACTCTCTCCTGAAAGAAGGAACTCCGCGTGAGGCGATCCTTGCGAGTTTTGGCGATCCGAAATCTTCAGAAGCCAGGGAGGATGGAAGGATAGTTGATACATACGTGCTAGAAGAAGGGAATAAAAGCAGACCAGGAATAGCTGCTGCCCACTTAGTCATGGACCTAGCGACTCTAGGACTATGGGAAATTGCTGGGACCATAATGGAGGCAAACGAAGGAAGGGATATTACCTATGAAATTACCTACAATCCCGATGGCAAGATAGCTTCCATCCATCCCCCTGTTTATGGATCTGTTCCGAGACCCCAGAACTTTGGAATTGATGCGCATTCAATACCACCAAATCCCTCTCTGAAATAAAAGTCAACAGCCACACCTACGAGTGAAGGCTGGGCTTCACTGTATATCGTCCTGTTTGAACAAATCCATCTAAACGCAAATCACAAATCTAATGACTCATAAGTTTTACGTTTTATTAAATCACAGTTGATTACAGATTTAATTTCCTTATTCCTGCCTCAATACCGCCAGCGGCGATTCACCGAGCATTTCAAAGGTACTTCAAAACCCTACTGCCACGGCAAGTCCTACGGTCTCCAGCAGCCCCCAACCAAGCACCATGGGTTGAAAGGTTGAGAACGGCGGACTCGTTCACATGCGCGAACAACACGTTCTGCTCTTTTCTGCAACCTTTTTTCAGTATGCTTAGTCCAAAGGGCAATGACTCAGGGATCAGGATGTTCCCAGCCTTTTTCAGCCATACAAGAAGAAAATTTATTTTCCCGAACCTTCTCGTCAGCCGTTTGCTCATCAAAATTACCACGAAAGCTTATCAGCCCCGACAAGACGACCAAAGCGAGATCTGCCTCTCTTGAAATAGTCTGATCGACAGATCGAGTAATCGTCGTTGCTGCACTTTTGAGATCCCGAGCACGTTCTTTTATGCTTTTTATGGCTCTCTCGTCTTCTTCGGTTACGGTGTCTGATTGTCCCAAGCAAACCGCAGAGTCGATATCCCAGTCGGACTCACTGTTTGAATGTATCCAAGAACCCCGTTGATAAGACGTTCCTGCTCCACACCCAACACAAACAACCAGAAAAAGTCCATAGATGAGTCTATTGCTTGCAATCATGTTTCTCTTTTATCAGCATTCGTCCTGTTATACTTGGTTAAAATAATCCCCCTATAGACTTGGCCATCTTGACAGCAAAGTCATGCTCAACGTCCTTAAAGACGACTAACTTGCCCTTCGCGCTGCCAGTGAGGCGGGTCCGGTATCGCTTCCACGTACTTTCTTCTGAAAAAGTTTCTACTTCTGTCCTCTCGATCCGTTCGCCGCCCCCATCCCGGTTATCGGCAAGATCAGCCTGGGAGCCTGCACGCTGATTGGCTGTCATACGGGTCTTGCCGGTTCGTTTGACCGTGTCACCCGTAGTACGTTCACGGACCTCAATATCTGCAACAAGAGAGAAAAACTTCGTTTCTTGCTGGGCTTGCAGTAATTCGTTGCGTTGACTGTTATACAATGCGTTCGCGACTCCTCCCACGACAGCCCCGGCGGCGGCACCAGCGGCAATCCCTGTCGTATCGCCACCGGCAAGTGCCGCCCCCCCCGCACCAAGTGCCGCTCCAGCCAATGCCGTTCCTACGATACCGGTGATACTTTGGCCATATTGGGTTTCATCCAGTCGTGCCATTTCCGCCGCGGACGCCTCATCCGCAAACAAGACATTCACATTGAGAGCATACGCTGCCTCACGGGCGTGACGTACCACATGAAAGCCATTGCGAGTCACTTCTTGAGCGACAAGATCTTCTATCGGGATACCCCAGTCTCGTCCGGAGGTATCTCGTACACGCAGATAGAGATCCGTATTCCCTTCAGGGGGATCCAGGAAAATACTCCTTTCCATTTTGATGCGTATATATTCCACCGATGGCGTCATGGCACGCCCCATTTCGCTCGGCTTGACCGCAACGCCTGTTGCCGTCCTCTCCTGCATCGCCGCATCCGAATATTGAGGCTGCGTGCCGGCACAGCCTGGTAGAAGGGCAAGCCATGCAGAGCAAACGATTATCAAAAACTGGTTGGTCAATTTTTTCAACATGTGTCCTTCCTCCTAAAGCATGCAAGACGATGTGACGCTTCACCCATTCCCTTTGTGAGTCAGCCTTACCAGAAGACAAAATATCAGAGGCCCGTTGGCCAATGCTATCATCATTCGTATCGGTGAATAACAAAGAACCCTATCTTGTTTCATTCGTAAAGCGTGCCAGCGAGCAATAACGACCGGAACTGCGGCAATCATTTCGTCATCTTCACCTTTCTGCTTGCCCTCTCCTCACCAGCACACCCTACCGACACCCCTGGGGATAGAGAGAGACTTAACCGTTTTCTATTCTTGCCGCAATACCGCCAGCGGCGATTCCCCGAGAATCTTAAAGGTGCTCAGAAACCCGACCACCACGGCGAGTCCCACGGTGGCCAGCAGCCCACAGCCAAGCACCATGGGTTGAACGGTCCAGGCAAGGTCCAAGAAAAAATACAGAATAGCCCAGGAAAGCCCGCTGGCCACCCCCACGCCAATCAGACCCGCCAATCCCCCAATCAGGGCAAACTCCACGGCGAATGATGCCACGACAATCTGTCTCGTCCCGCCGATCGCTTTGAGAATGGCGGACTCATACAGACGACGATACCGTGTCGAAGCTAACGCCGCGGTCATGACGACCGCTCCGCTCGCCATACACAACAGGGCAATTCCTTGAATGGCCCAGGCCAACTGTTCGAGCAACCTCTCCACGTTGGCGAGCACGTCCCCGATCTTGATCGCTGTGACGTTGGGAAGGGCTCGCACGAGGGCTTGCTGAAGCGGCATTTCATCTTCAGGTTCGACCTTGGCCGTAGCAATGTAGGTCATCGGCGCGCCATCCAGGGCTCCAGGTGACAGAATCATGAAAAAGTTTGTGGAGAAACTTCCCCAATCAACCTTCCTCGTGCTTTCGACGACGGCGGGCAAGGAAGTCCCTTGTATATCGAACGTCAGCGTGGATCCCAGATCCACGCCAAGATTTTTAGCAGCTTCTTCCTCAACCGACACGTGAATGGGGAATCCCTGCTTGTTCTGATCGCCCTTCTTCACGTCTTCTGCATCAGTCGACCACCATTGCCCTTTCACCACGATATTATCTTCGGGAAGCGTTGAGAGCGACGTGAGCACATACGCTCGGGTGAAGTACCATCCATTCTGTTGACCTTTGTGTTCTTCGGGATCAATCACACGTCCTTCAATCGCTCCCAACCGCGACCGGACGACAGGGGTGAGCTCATAAACAGGATTGAGGGCTTCCCGTTGCACGACCCGTTCAAACTGTTCTTTCTGATCCGGTTGAATATCAATGAAGAAAAAAGTCGGGGCATCTTCTGGAATGCGTTCTCCAATGGCGACGAGCAACGACGATTTCACCAGCGCGACCGTCACGATGACCATCACGCCAATCCCAATCGCCACCGCCATGCCCCGAGTAGAGTTGCCGGGGCGTTGCACGTTGCCCAGCGCTTGCCTGATCACAAATGAACGGGGACGAGGGAGTTTTCGTAGACCCTGGAGCAACACCCACGCACCACCCTGAAGCAGAACCACGGCAGATCCAAAAGCAATGATAAAGAGCACCCCCAACATGAGTGATCGCGCTTGCCACATGGCCAAGACGGTGAGGCCGAACCCCATCAGCAAGGCTGTGCCAAGCCGATGGCGATCTCGCACGACCTCTATCAACGCGTCCCACATCAGTCTGAAACCTGAACCTGTTTGGATCGGAGTATGATGCTGCTCTACATCGCGCCGAAAGACCAACGCCGGCGGGATCTCTCTGATCGTGAGTAACGGCCAAATCGTAAAACAGAGTGCCGTCGACACCCCCACAAGCAGGCCTTTACTGAGAGGCAACACGGGGACCTCATTGCTGAGAGCAAGTGGAATGAGTTCACCAAAGAGCACAGGCAACAGCCTTTGCAGCCCAATCCCTAACGCCACGCCTCCTAGACTGCCCAGGCACCCCATGAAGACACTCTGTAACAGATACACCCTCATAAGCAGTCCGGTGTCAGCCCCCAATGCTTTCAGAATCGCCACGGTCGTGAGTTTGTGTCTCACGAATCCGTGAATGGTGCAGGCAATACCGATTCCACCCACAAACAGTGCGGTCAGGCCGATGAGTCCCAAATAGGTGGTCAGCTGATCTAAAAATCTCCGAATGCGCGGTTGGGCGTCACGATACGATGAGACCTTGGCTCCCTCCGGGCCAAGTCGTCCTTGCAGCTCTCCCCTGAGAGGGCCAAGGGCAAGTGATTCCGGAACGCGAAGCAAGTAGCGCTCACGAATGCGGCTTCCCCGCTTCACCAGATCCGTCGCTCCTAATGCTTGCCGAGAAAGAAGGACTCGTGGACCCAAGCGAAAGGCCGTGGCCACGCGATCCGGCTCTTTGATGAGGAGCCCCGTCACGGCAAAACAGGCTTGTCCGATCTTGATGTGATCGTGAAGCTGAATCCCAAGACTGATCAGTAAGGATTCTTGAACCACGGCGCCGAAGCAGGGGCGTGAGGGACAGGACGATTCGATGGGTGTCAGCGACGAATGGAGCGGCTGATGAGGGATCAGTCCCACGTTCCCATACAACGGGTAACGTGCTTCAACGGCCTTGAGTTCAACGACCTGTGTCGATGGCGCGCCGGTCTCTTCCTGAGGCTCTGCAACACACACAGCCGCCATAGCCACGAGTTCCCTCACGTGCGTGACCTCTATGTTGCGCTCCTGGAGCGCACCTACCCTCTCTCTCCCGGATTCACTTAACTGATGGGCCACACGAATTTCGACATCGCCACCCAAGAGACTTCTCGCATCGCGGAGAATGAGGGTTTCGACATTCGTTGCAAACAATTCAATGCCCACCACTGCGCCGACGCCGACGGCCAAACATGCCAAGAAGAAGACAAACTGACGCCAGCCGCCTCGGATCTCCCTCCACGCCATCAGGAACGAAACCGGTAATCGTGTGTGCGGCATGAGCTAAGAACGAATCAGCGTATCTGACACAGTCGTGCCATCGTGAAGCGTGATGATTCTCTCCGTTTGCTCGGCGAGTGTGGGGTCGTGCGTGACGAGGATCAATGTGCTACCCTGATCGCGATGGAGTCTGAGCAACAAATCAATCACGAGTTGCCCGGTCGAACTGTCTAAATTCCCAGTCGGCTCGTCCGCCAGCAAGATGGGAGGACGGCAGGAAAAGGCGCGAGCCAGCGCGACGCGCTGCTGCTCACCTCCGGAGAGTTGAGTGGGATAGTGCCTCTGCCGGTCTTGTAGCCCCACGGCTTCCAACAAGTTCTGGGCGCGAGCGCTCGCAGACCAATCGCCACTCAGTTCCAAAGGAAGTGAGACATTTTCCAGGGCCGTCAGGGTTGGGATGAGATGAAACGACTGAAAAAGATACCCAATGGTTTGACGTCGAAAGTGAGCCAGTTGAGACTCTGTCCACGTCGTGATCTCCTGGCCGTTCAACTGAATGGAGCCAGCGGTGGGTTTATCCAATCCAGCCAAAAGCCCCAGTAAGGTAGATTTTCCACTCCCCGATGGGCCGACAATGGACACCATTTGCTTGCGCGGGACCTCAAAGCTCAACCCCTTGAGGATGGGCACCACATGGCCGCCGCCATAGAGTTGCATGGTCAGATTCTCAACGCGGATCATAGCCTGAAAAATTTTTTCCTCATTGGACAACCTTCATCAAAGCAGGCTCTTCTACACGATGGCTTCAGACACCTATGGCCCTGAGGTTCTTCGCCGTTTCGCAACCCACCGCTTCGCTGGCCAATTAGGAAGTTGGCTCCGGCTAGCCGTCTATGGGCTCTTGCTCATGTCAGTGGTGGGAGGATGTGACACCAAGGAACCCGCTCTGCCGCTAGATGACACGCAATCTGCACATAACGTCGCGTCTTCTACCTTTTCGAGTGCTCCTTCGCAAGGTCTCGGTTTAGCAGGCTCCCCACGAATAGTGGCGTTTGGGAATAGTCTCTCCGCCGGCCTTGGGGTTTCTCCTGACCAATCGTACCCTGCTCACCTGCAAAATCATCTGCATGAAGAAGGGTATCACTATGAAGTCATTAATGCCGGCGTGAGTGGTGAGACAACGACGGGCGGGTTGCGCCGCCTCACTTGGATTCTCAAAAACCAGCCGTCAATTGTGATTGTGGAATTGGGCGCAAACGACGCCTTACGGGGACAGCCCTTGTCTCTCATGGCTTCGAATTTAACAAAAATCATCGAAGGCTTACAGGAAGCAGGCGTCGAGGTGGTCTTGGCAGGGATGAAGATTCCTCCGAATTATGGCCTAGCCTATACCACAGGATTTGCATCTCTGTTCGAGCGTTTAGCCCGAGACCATTCGGTCACGTTGATTCCCTTTTTTCTTGAAGGAGTGGCGGCTCAGAAAGAATTGAACCAAGCTGACGGCATCCATCCCACCGCAGAAGGGTATCGGATTGTCGCACACACGGTTTTTAAAGTGATCGAACCGTTACTCAAGAAGGAAGGCCCCACTTCCTCGTTGGGTCGAGAAAAGTAAAAAAGACCGCCCCCTTTCACACCACGGGTAGGGCCTGAAAGGGGGCAACATTCGGAGACGCGTTAGTCCTTTTTGAAGAAAATATCCCACACACCATAGGCAAGAATAAGGCCGATTATCGCATAGTACATGGTGGTGATGCCTTCATATCCGCCCCCTGGTTCATTGGCATAGACAGGGGATGTTCCCAAAACCATGAAAGCCGTACCAAGAATCCCTTGCATGGTTTTCTTCATTGTCTCATCCTCCTTCTCAAGCAGAATACATGTCTGGGTGATTCCATTCGAGCATATAATGGTAAAATTATATAAAAACTCTCATGAAAGAGGCAAGGCCTGCTTACTCCAAAATTATTCTTCAAGGTGGGAGTGGGTTCCATCACAAAATGGCTGCTTGTTCGTCTGCTTACATCCACACCATGCCACCCGTTTTTTCTCAGTGAGTTCGACTTCCACAGGGGAGTGTTCCGTGCCCGTGTGTGAACCATCGCAAAAAGGTTGAGTCTGGGATCGGCCACACCGACACCAATAATATTTGCCGGGCTCCATCTCCAGCACATAGGGCATCCGTTGCGCAATCATCACTGGGTCTCCCATTTTTTCCCTCCTTGAGTTTTCTTCGTGAAGACGACTCGCGTTTTCAAGCTCGTTCTTTGACGGATACGAGACGCCCTTACTCTCCGCACCGAGGCTGTCTCCCTTGAGGCCCTAAGGCCGTGAGCCACACATAATCCGCAATGTGTTCATCGAGCAAATGCTCGACATCTTCCGGGTGTTCGGGATCCAGCGCGTGGAGATACACGGTCGCGTGTTTGACAGGAACTCCCAATTGCCGTTGGACCCGTTTAGGAATAGGAAGCCCATATTGGATATGCCCCGCCCCGGTATAACTGACAAAGGTAGTTGGCTCAGGCGCATCTACCTTCATCATCGTCGTAATGACGGAAGCCATTCCCTCATCGCGAAAGACGGAAGCTTCATAGATTTTCTGATAGACCTCTTGTGACAATCCTGCATGACACCGTTCAATTTGCTCGTAAATGACTCGTCGATACTCAAGATCGTCAGCAGGAAACGGGACTGGAGTCGTCCATCGTTGCACTGCCGGATCACTCCCAATTGCTGTGAGTCCTCGTTTCGCCACTTTCCTGACAAGAGGACGAGGCGGATTGAGGCCCAGCAATTGTATGCCATGAGTTTTCGCAAAGTCGACAAGTGGCGAGTAATCCGCATAGTTCCCACCCCAATTGTTCTTCCATTGGGATTCGGCCAAAAAATCCTCTGTCGAGGTTACCGCTCTCTTGAGGTAACGATCAAGCCCTGCTTGCCCATCCCAGCTAAACATTTCCATTCCTAAGATTGGTGTTCGGCCTCCGCTGAGCACGCTTTGCAACACCTGAAGTGCGGCAGCCACATGAGAAGGGGTGTAATGCGCTTCACCAATATAGATGACATCAACCGATTGGAGAATTGAGCGGAATTCTGCGTCTGAGAGGGTGGCATTCTGTTTCAGATCAATGATCTGACCAACTCGATAGTTGCCAGGATGGGGGACTGCGGCACAGGCCGTGGTTACCAACAGCACTCCACAGGCAAGCCCCTCGAACGCCAATATTTTGCTTGAACGGCAAGCGACGAGTTGCAGCATACGAATGGTGTAGCACAGGGTGTGTCCAACCGCAACCCGTTGATTTGTCAAATCTTGACGCGTTATCAAACCGAAGGCTACGATTCCTTCGTGTCGAGCACGCCTTCTATGCCAGCATCTTCGGACGCCCCGGCAACGCCACAAAACTCCGCTCAACTTCGCACGCTCCTGAAGAAAAGCAAATACGCGAATCCTGTCGCATGGGAGCGTGCCAGGAAACTGGTTCATCCTTCCCAACTCGCACACACCTTGGGCCAACTCATGGAACGCATCCAACACAGCCCATTGCCATGCACCCTTCAGGAAGGGTTAGTCGCCAGCCTTGTGACGAACCCTGCCGCCGCGAGTCACACGAATAGGGTAAACCAGGCGCGGCTCAAAGCATTAACGGGACTCCCTCCTACAAAAGCGATTCGATCGTTGTGTGTGTATTTTGCTCTCGTCCAAGAAGAAGCAACTTCGTTGCTCGAACTCACACCTCATGAAGTTGAAGCCTTCGTGAAACAGGGCCAATCACCCTATGATCTTCTCCTTCAGGTGGAGAAGCCGTCCTTACTTGATGTGGGCGCAGGAGATTTATCCTTTGAAGAAGCATTCCTCGATCACTACCTTCCTTCATTTCAACACAGTCGGAAAGCGCTCACGCTTCATGCACTGGATCGCCTCCAGCCTGGATCACAATTTGGCGGCGCGTACCACGCCAGCCCGGAGCGTCTTCGCCGATTTGCACAGCACGCTCCGGACCATCTTCAATTCCGGTTTTGGGGCGGCGTCGATATGATGGATCTTTCGACGCAACGCGACTTTCTTTCTCATTACACCCTGGTGACCTGTCACGCCCCGGCAACGCCCACCTTTGCCTATGAGCCCACGCGGTTCTCACCAACCACCATCCACTCGCACCTCACCAAAACCAAAGGCGACTATCGGACGGTTCGCGTTCACGGAGAGGAGGCCCTGGAAGTGAGTCATCGGGGGAAGGGCTTGACGTTTCCTCGCTGGAAATTCGTGATTCAAGGACCGCTTGCCCTGTTAAATCTTGTGGCTCGTCGCGGGGCTCTCGGCGTGCTTGCCGCCATTGATGACGAAGTGTTTTGGGAAATCCTCGCTCAACTGGTCGACGATCCCGGCATGCGCCCCGCTGACGTCGTGTTCTCCCAAGCAATACTTCCCTGCATCTTTGGCCACGTTCATCAAGCCCTCTCTTCACTAAAAATCGGGGAACACTGTGACCTGTCGGATGTGATCCCGCTTCGACAGACCCTCCCTTGGGGCACAACTCCTCGAGAAAAGAAATCCATCACATACCGCTTCCGGTTTGTGGGAATCCGACGCGGAGCCGTATTTCCCGGAATGCCAGACGGCTTGACCGCCCGCCAATTTGCACACATGAGCGAAGAGGCGACACCCTGGCATCTCGTTCTCGTTCCGGAACGGGTGCCAGGAGAGTGAACAACGAAATGGGGAATCCTCAGTCGGGGGTTAAATCGGTCCAAGCATGCTGGAAGCATGGTTGGAGCGGGAAAGGGGATTTGAACCCCCGACCCTCGCCTTGGCAAGGCGATGCTCTACCACTGAGCTATTCCCGCTCTCTGGAAGAAGGTGGGCGTTGATTCTAGTGCGCGTATACGACCCTGTCAAGAAAACCCATTGCAGGCGAGAAGTCAGCCAGCAATTGCCTTGGTTCCTTTCCAGTCCGCCATTCATTTTCCCTCAAGTTGTGATACTCTACACTGAATAAGTGACGGTCGGTCGTCCTTAACCATTCGACCGGACCATGTTTCTTCTTTCTGATCTCAGAGGTTGCGATGCATATTAGTGTTCTCGGAACAGGATACGTGGGACTCGTGACGGGCGCGTGTTTTGCAGAATTCGGACTCAATGTGACGTGTATGGACGTGGACGCCACTCGGATTAAAAAACTAGAACATGGTGAAGTGCCGTTTTATGAACCTGGATTAGCCTCACTGGTGACCAAAGGCTACAAAGCCGGACGGCTCATATTTACAACCGACTTACACCAGGCTGTGGATACGGCTTTAGTGATCTTTATCGCGGTCGGCACGCCCTCGAACCTTGATGGGTCGGCTGATCTGTCCTATGTCGATGAAGTGGCTCGGAGAATCGGGAGCCGCATGACGGGGTATAAGGTTGTGGCAACCAAATCGACTGTGCCCGTGGGGACTGCGACACGAGTGCGAGAGATCATCAAAGCTCATCAATCGAAGCCCATTGACTTTGATGTGGCATCCAACCCGGAGTTTTTACGTGAAGGATCGGCAGTTGAAGACTTCATGCGTCCGGATCGTGTGGTCATCGGCGTAGAGAGCGAGCAGGCCGCGGCCATCATGAAGGATTTATATCGGCCGTTGTATCTCATTGAAACACCATTCGTCGTCACGAATATGCCAACTGCAGAAATGATTAAATACGCGTCGAACGTGTTCTTAGCCACCAAGATTTCCTTTATCAACGAAGTGGCTAATCTGTGTGAATTCGTGAATGCCAATGTGCAAACCGTGGCCAAAGCCATGGGGCTTGATAAACGGATTGGGGCGAAGTTCTTGCACGCCGGGCCGGGGTATGGTGGATCCTGTTTTGGGAAGGATACGGCAGCGCTGGTTCATATTGGAGCAGAAACCGGATATGACATGAAGTTGGCGGCGACGACCAAACGGGTGAATGAACAACAGCGGACTCGTATGGTCGATAAAATCCGTGACGCCCTGAACGGCGTTCAAGGGAAAACCCTTGCCTTGTTAGGGTTATCCTTTAAACCCAATACCGACGATCTTCGGGATTCGCCCGCTTTGACGATTGCGGAATATCTGATGAAGGAAGGCTGTACCATCCGGGCCTATGACCCGGAAGGATTGGAAGGAGCGCTCAACACGTTACCCGATTTGATCGCCTGTCACGATGCGTATCATGCGATGACAGGAGCGGATGCCGTCGTGTTGGCCACCGAATGGAATCAATTCCGAAATTTAGATTTGGATCACATGAAATCGCTTCTGCGAGTCCCGGTGTTGATTGATATCCGGAATGTGTACGACCCCGAACGGGTCGCCAAATGCGGATTTCATTATGTGTCCGTTGGCCGCCCGGCTGTCGGCGTGAATCCCTATAACGCGTCGTAACCGCGTCGGTCTTGTCCCGTGTGCCGGCCAGGGCTTACGCCTCTTTGGGTTTATAGCCCATGCGATCCAACACTTTGGTAATGCGTTTTTTCAGCGGACCATCGGCATCGGCCAAGGCCGTAGCCAGCGGTTCCACGGCTGGCTTGCCGATTTTCCGAAGAATCTCGGTAACGGACTGACGCAATTCATCTTCTTCCGAAACCAACAGCGGAATGACTTTCGTGACGGAGGGCACCCCGATTTTAATCAACGCTTCATAGGCTCGATGCCGGACATCGCCCACCTCATCTTCTAAACATTCTACGAGGTCATCCACGGCATTGGCTGCTTTGAGTTCTCCCAACATCTCAATGGCATATTTGCGATTGAGCCAGTGTGAATCCTTTAAATCCATCAACGCGGCATCGACTTTGACGACGTTAGGATCTTTCGTCCGAATTCGAAATTGCTTGACCAGTCGCTTTCCGTCTTCCTCGACAATACGGAAGGTCGCCCCGTCACCCGGCTGAATCTTTTGCAGATGATCAAACGCTTCTTCGGCAACATCCAACAACACGGTTTTTCCATCATAGGCCAACAACTCGACTTCGAGTTGCTTGGCCTCCAGATTGACGGCGATGACATTGTCGGTCACAAGATTAAAGCCATCTTTTGGGGCACGTTTGGGAGCGATTTGAACAAGAGGGGTTGGAACTGAATCTGCCATATCAACTTCTCCTTCTTACATCATGACGGATTTCGGGTCGTCAAGTGTCATACCCGAATGCCGTACCACATCTTTTTCATGGATTCCCGCTTTCACGGGAATGACAACATAATCCGATACACGCCTGCAGCAACCTTACTCGGGTTTCCATCCTAAACTTGCCAACACGCCTTCGGCGGTATCGCGCACCATTTCGTTTTCATCTTCCAACAACGCAACCACCGGTTGAATGGCGCGGGGATTTCCCAACCTGGCTAATGATTCAGCCGCATTCCGGCGAACCAGCCAGTCCTCGTCCGTCAAGGCCTCGACTAAAGGAGAGAACCCTTTGGCATCCCCAATTTTTCCAAGGGCTTCGGCGGCATGACGACGGACAATCCAATTGGACCCTTGAAGCCCGTCGATCAAGGCATCCGTGGCTCTAGTGTCCCCAATTTTTTTTAATACGCGAGCAACGTCTTCCCGCAACATCGCATCCATTAAGCAGTCCACGAGGGCCGGTACAGCTTCGGGGTCGCCAATCCGTTCCAAGGCCCAGACCACGGCGGTTCGGACCCCCCCATCTTTGTCTTTTAACGTGTTCACCAGGAAGGGGACCGCTCGAGCGTGTTTCAGTTTTCCGAGAGCAGACGCCGCCTGCTCTCGAATGGCCCAGGCATCATCTTCCAACGCTTCAATTAAGGGATCAATTGCAGCTTCCCCTATTTGAACCACGGCATTGACCGCGGCCTCCCGAATCACGAGGTCATCGTCTTCAAACATCTCAATCAAGCGAGGGATTGCCGAGTCGCCTATTTGCCCAAGTCCGGCTGCCGCATACTTTTGCAGGCCTTCGTTTTCATCGCGAAGGGCGGACAATAATTGTTCGATGCGAGGACTCTCAGCCATTCACTTGCTCCTTTTCCGCCCATTGCGTTTCATCCATCTGCGCCGCGGCAGCTTCCAATTTATCGATGATGATCCCGGAGTTATACGAGACCAACCCATCACGGTCATTTTTCATTTTCTTAAACACGTCCGCATAGGGACGCAAGGCTTCCACGTCTTTGATCTTTTCTAAGGCTTCCACTGCCAATACTCGTAACGGTTTGATGGGAATCATGTCAATCAGGAGATCAACCGGTCTGGCGTCTCCAATTAATCCCAACCCCTTGGTCGCCAGTTCCTTGACTCCCGTATCTTTGTCCCGCTGGAGGCGATCAATCAATGGCCCCACCGCTCGCACATCTCCAATTTTTCCCAAGACGTCCGCCGCGGCTTCACGCACCACCCAATCATCATCTTCGAGGTATTCAATTAAAATTTCGACAGTTGGACGGCCAATCGGATGCAGCTTATGCACCGCTTCCTGCCGCGCACCTTCACGGAGTTCAGACTCTTCCACGTTCCGCAATTCATCCATAATGGAATCGATACGATCCCGAATGGCCCTGAGTTTTTTTAGAGTGTCAATGGCCATGTCACACAGAGCGGCATCTCCCATTGCATCAACCAACGCATCCGCAGCGCGCGGATCCAAGAGATGATCAAGTATGTGGGCGGCATTCACCCGCGCCTCTTCATCCGGATCTTTGAGCATCGTGGTCAGAGGACCGATCGACGTCGGAATGACTCCCAGCAGTTTCGTGACAGAGGCCCGAAGCGTTTCATTTTTCAACAGCTCGACTAAGGCCGCCGCCGTCTCTTCATTCACAATGCCAGCCATTTGTTCGAGGGAAGCCACCACGGCCTCTCGGACACTCTCCTCTTCACCTTGCAGAAGCGTCACCAGAGGCACTCCCGCCTGCGGATCTCGGATCCTCGCCAACATTCGGGCCGCTTCAACCTTATAGGACGGTGACCCGGTTTTCATGGCTTCGATCACCAGAGCCACGACATTAGGCCCTCCCTTCAGACACGTGGCCGTGGCACGCATACGGCGCCAATCTTCTTCATGAGCAAGCTCGGACACGATGATTTCAATTGGTTCTTTCGGCATGGTGGTGTGGCCTCACCCCTTCGTTCGCATCTAGGACTATAAACGGACCCGTTTCGGGTTCCACCCCAATTGGGTTAAGGCTTCCTTGATATGATAGCGAATATTGTCATCGTGTTCGCGTTGAAGTTGCCTCACCAAGGGGGCAACAGCCTTCTGTCCAAATTGGACCAAGGCTTCACTCGCTTCGTTCCGTATTAAGGTGCTTTGCAGAGCCGTAATCAAAAGAGGAATGGCCTCCTCATCATGGATGCGCGCAAGAGCCCGAATGGCCTCTTCCACACTGGCCAAATCCTGTTCATATCGAGTATCCTCACAGGCCGGTGTGCGATCTTCATACTCGCTTGCCTTCAGTTGGCTAATCAGTTGAAACAACAAAGGGAGTACTCGTCGATCGCCGATTTTACCGAGCGCTTCTATGGCACGAACCTGAAGACGAGGCTCCTGAATGACCCCTAAGAGGGCGTCGACTGCAGTCCTGTCGCCAATATTTCCGAGTGCACGGGCTGCCTCCTGGCGCACGGCTATATCGGGGTCGTGTTGTAAAAGACCCACCAATGGATTGACCGTTGTTTGGGATTTCAAGACACACAACGCTTCCGTGGCTCGAAGACGCATCCGCCAATCTTGATGGGCCAGCGCTTCCACCAAAGGCGCAACCGCTAACTCACCAATAGACACCAGAGCCGCAATGGCTTCATCGCGCACCGCCGGCACTGTATCTTGGAGAAGCAGCACCAGGGTCTCAACCGACTGTGAGGTGCCGAGTCGTCCTACTGCGCGGGCGGCATGCATTCGGACGACCCAATCTTGGCTCAAGAGAGCGGAATGTAAGGGTTCGAGCACTCGCTCATCAGCAATCGTAGACAAAATGGAAGCCGCGGCCTCCTGCACTGACAAATCCGGATCTTGGAGGCAGTAACTCAAGTCCACTACGGCTGGTCCTCCAATAGCCGTTAACGCAGTGGCAGCAGCAGTTTTCACGGCTTGATCGGAATCTCGTAAGGTCTCAATCAAGGGACACACTCCTCTTGGATCTCGGAATTCGCCAAGGGCAAGGGCCGCATCTTCACGGATGCCCCAATCCTCATCCTTTAAGGCAGCAATATGCTCCGCCACTTGATCGGCCATGGTCACACCTTTGTTAGCCGAGAGCCTCCTAGAAAGATCTTTTCCCTCTCCAATGCCTCGTGAAAATTTCGTTCAGCGGTCGCATGATGTTTCCCTTTACCGATATGGGGAAAAGCTGAAGAACCATCGTGTCGGCAACTTACCACAGCGATTTTTTGAGGGTCAATCAAATCGCGTACGGAGAGACAGTGAGGGCACCAGCCCCTGCCTCAGCGTGGAAGGGCGTGTGAGGCCACCTCTTCCTTAAACGACCGGAAGAGGGATATCATCAAGAGCAGAATGATCACGGCAAAGGGAAATGCGGCAAGGATTGATCCCATTTGAAGGCCTTGCAGCCCACCAGACCACAGTAAAACGGCTGCCACGACTGATTGGATGATGCCCCACGTAAACTTGATGACATTCGAAGGGTTCAGATTTCCATTTGACGTTAACGTGCCTAACACAAACGTGGCTGAATCCGCCGAAGTAATAAAAAACGTGGCAATCAACAAAATCGCAATGAGCGACATGATCCCTCCGAAGGGAAAATGCTCCAAAAGAGTAAACAGAGCCACTTCTTTCCCCTGCGACTCAATGATCTGTTTCATGCCTGCCTGCTCGAACATGTCCAATGAAATGGCGGTCCCACCAAACACAGAAAACCAAAACGCACAAAAGAGCGTCGGGACAAACAACACGCCCAAGATAAACTCTCTGACGGTTCGGCCTCGAGAAATTCTTGCGATAAAGGTCCCGACGAACGGAGCCCAGGCAATCCACCAAGCCCAGTAAAATAAGGTCCAATCCTGGATCCATCGGGAATCATCGAATGGCGCCAAATACAGACTCATTGTTGGCAAATTCTGAAGATACTCCCCCAATGCCGAGGTAAAGACCTCCATAATAAATTTCGTCGGCCCGAAGAACAAAAGAAAACCCATAAGCGAGACCGCCAACACCATGTTCAAGTTGCTCAAATATTTGATCCCCCGTTGAAGGCCAGTCTGCGCGGACAATATGTACAACACCGTGACCACGGCAATCATGGCCAATTGAAGGATCTTGGTATTGGGAAGGGTAAACAGATACGAGAAGCCCCCGCTGATTTGGATGGCCCCAAAGCCTAACGAGGTGGCCACCCCAAATACCGTGGCAAAAACGGCAAGAATATCAATGGCTTGTCCGATCAAGCCCTTCATCATGTGTTCGCCAAAAATTGGCTCACAACTCGCGCTGAACAAACCTGGTTTGCCTTTCCGAAATTGAAAATAGGCCAAACACATCGCCACCATCGTGTAAATCCCCCAAGGATGCAGCCCCCAATGAAAAAACGAGTACTGAAGAGCTAAGCTGGCAGCTTCCGGTGTTTCGCCTACTCCGCGGGGAGGGTCATAATAATGAGCGGTGGGTTCTGCTACCCCCCAAAACACCAAGCCAATGCCCATTCCGGCACAAAATAACATGGCAAACCACGTGAGCAACGGAAATTCAGGCTTTTCCCCATCCTTCCCTAAGGGGATATCTCCGTACCGTGAAAAAATCAGCGTGACCGCCATGACCAAAAGCCCAACCGCGCATAAGAGATAGAACCACCCAAAGGCATCGAGCAACCACCGCTGGATAGCGGTGGTGACCGTGGCCAACTGTGTCGGAGCCACCCCCCCCCAGACTAAGAATGCCGTGGCAAGGGACAAGGAGACCGTAAAAACAGGCGTGGCGAGTTTCATCAGAAATGTGTGAGAACAACGATCCCTTCTTTTCCTTCAACGAGGCATCCGGCTAATAGACTACAGTGTTTGAAAAGTAAGAGGTTATGAGAAATCTATGTTAACCCATGACGAAAATGTGTTGTCCTGATAGTTTGCCGAGAACATCGCGAGAACTCAAGGCCAATTCCATCGGACAGGTTGAGGGTTGCCCAAAGAGGGCCAAACTCGTTAGAGTAGAAGTTCTGCGACGCACCTTTCCCACTTTTTCATCTAACCAAAAGTCGGGTCAACTTGGTTGCGCGACGGAGAAAGGTATTGTGAGTCTGACCATTGAGGAGGTGGCCCATGGGTCAAGAACAACTGTACGGTGAGAACCCCATCGCCCAACGAAAAACCGACCAATACAAACGCGAATATGTCCATAGCTTTGTCCGAAAATGGGATGAACTCATCGACTGGGAGGCCCGAGCTAGAAGCGAAGGGGATTTTTTCATCAATATCCTGAAAGAACATGGAGTCCAACGGATATTGGACGTGGCAACGGGAACGGGATTTCACTCTATTCGGCTCCTAAAGGCTGGGTTTGACGTGACCAGCGCAGACGGCAGCCCCGAAATGTTGGCGCAAGCCTTTGAAAATGCCACACGAGTGGGCTTTATTATGAAGACCCTCCATGCTGACTGGCGGTGGCTGAGTCGGGATATTCACACCCAATATGATGCGGTTATTTGCTTAGGGAACTCTCTGACCCATTTGTTTTCAGAACAGGACCGCCGGAAAGCCCTTGCCGAATTTTATTCAGTGCTTCACCACGACGGTGTTTTGTTGCTCGATCAACGGAATTACGACGGCATACTCGATAATGGGTTCACCTCCAAACACGTCTATTATTATTGTGGGGAAAATGTTCGTGCCGAGCCTGAATACGTTGATGAAGGATTGGCCCGATTCCGGTATCAGTTCCCCGACAACTCAGAATATCATCTCAACATGTTTCCCCTGCGCAAGGATTATGTCAGAAAACTCATGGGAGAAGTTGGGTTTCAGCAAGTCAAAACCTTTGCGGACTTTCAAGAGACACACCGCGTCGAGGACCCTGATTTCTATGTCCATGTAGCTGAAAAACTGTATAAAAACGAAGAACGGCCCATTAAAATTTCAATGGGGCTCAATTATTCTCAGTCTGTCGAAACCGCCAGAAGCTACTACAATAGCCATGATGCCGACCGATTCTATGCCACCGTGTGGGGGGGCGAGGATATTCATGTTGGTCTCTATGAACACAACACGGATACCATTGTTGACGCGAGTCAAAAGACGGTCCAGAAAATGGCCTCCATGGTCACCAATCTCGGGCCTGCGACTCGGGTGTTGGATATTGGCTCCGGGTATGGAGGGTCAGCAAGGTACCTGGTCAAGCACTATGGATGCCAAGTTGGATGTTTAAATTTGAGCGAAACACAAAATGCCAGAAACCGCGAACTCAATGCTCACGGGAAATACTCTCTGGTCATTAATGTGATTGACGGAAGTTTTGAAGATATTCCCATGCCGGATCATAGTGTTAATGTGGTGTGGTCTCAGGATGCCATCTTGCATAGTGAAAATCGCGACAAGGTCTTTGAAGAAGTCAAGCGGGTGCTTTCTGAAGGAGGGCAGTTTATTTTTACCGACCCGATGCAGAGTGAACATTGCCCCAAGGAAGTCTTGCAACCCATTCTTGATCGTATTCACCTTAACTCTCTGGGTTCAATTCCGCGATACAAAGATCTGCTGTTAGGCCTTGGGCTGAAAGAACTTGAAATCGTGGACCTCTCTGAAAACCTGAGTGCTCATTATGGGAGAGTCCTGGAAGAAATTCGCGCCAATCAATGGAATTTGTTGAGAGTTTGCAGCGAGGACTATATCGAACGGATGAAAACCGGTCTTCAGCACTGGATTGATGGCAGCCAGGGAGGTCATCTCACCTGGGGAATCCTCCACTTCCAAAAGCCGTGAAGGCGAACTCGTTTCCCCATCTTTTTTCCTGAATAACAAGAAGTTGGAATCTTCGTTGCTCGTTCAGCCGAACGAGAACAGAACCCTAAGGTCAGCGTTCAATACGGTAGGGTTTGGCTGGCCTCGCAAAGTCTCCTGATGGACCGAAACGCCCTTCTTCCCCAAGCACCTTATCAGGGTCGGTATATTCAATATCCTTCACCTCCCCATGAGCATCGCTCCTGGGTGGCTCCCAGCCAAGTTTTTCCAGAGTTTCCACCACGGTTTTCTTTAATGCGCTCGATGCCGTCAGTCGCGTAGAAGCAAATGCCAGCACCCGCTCGCTTTCTTTTTCAACTTTAGAGGACTCTGGATCATGGAGAAAGGCCACCAGAGGTTCAATGGCCGCATCACCGATCAGCACCAACGAAGAGGCGGCATAATCTCTCAACACGATATCCTTTAAGAGCAGGATAAGATCTGGAATCACCCTGGGATCCCGAAAATGTCCCAATGCCGTTGCCGCGGCTTCTTTGATGAGCTGATCTTCGCTAATAATACACCCTGGCGTCGGCTTCCCCTGTTGAGCAATGCCCTTGCCTTTCAAGGCATCCAGCACGGGTGGTAAAGCTCGGGCGTCACCGATCATTCCGAGAGAAGCAATTGCGTGACGCTTCACGGCTCCATCCCTCATGGCGTCAATGAGCCCATCAACGGCCAAAGGATCCCCGATAATCCCTAAGGCAATCGTGGCATCTTCACGCACGGCTCGGTCTTCATCTTTTAACGCTTCGATCAACGCCCCAACCACGCGCCCGTCCTTGGTCCAGGCTCGGCCCATTTGATAGTCAGTCGTCATGCCGCCTAAGGCCCGAACGCCGTGACAGCGGACCACAAAGTGCGGATCCTGTAACGTTTCCAGGAGAGCGGGAATGGACGCATCGCCAATATACACGAGGGCGGTTCCGGCGGTCTCCCGGACAATTTTTGAGGTATCCTTAAAGAGCTTGATTAAAACCGGAACAGCTCGAGGATCACCGATTTTCCCCAGAGCTTCAGCCGTCGCACTTTTGACAGCACCATCACGGTCTCGACAGGCTATCATCAACGGTTGAACGGCATCGGGCTCTCGGAGCAATCCCAAGGTCTTCCCTGCTTGCTGACGAACACGCCATCGGTCATCCTTCAAACAGGGAATGAGGGTTGGGACAGTGCCTTTCCCCATAGAAGCCATGGCAGACACGGCCTCACTTTGAACTTCCACCATATTGTCGTTGAACAACGTGATGAGGGCCTCAATGGCGATATCCCCGCTGATTTTCGCAAACGCCCAGCCCACTTGAACTCGCACGGCCCAATACTCATCCTCCAAGGCCAGGGAGAGGGCTTCAATGGTAGTCGGATCACCCAGCTCCGCAAGAGCCTTCGCGGCTTCTTCCCGCGTGGCGTCATCAATATCGTCTAACGCTTCGATCCAGTGTTGCACGCTCTGTGACATGGTTCCGGAGATTTCTTCTTGATGGTTCTTATTAATGAATGGAAGGATACCCGTAATCGCGTTCTTGTTTATACGGTTGCGTATGGCTACACCGAACCACGAGCTTGGCGGTTCCCAGTCCTTCCACGCATTGCGTTAAGGAGTGAGCAAAATTCAACTTGCCCTCTAACGTGACCTGAAACGCAAAGTCGAACGTAAAGGTCCCGAAACGATACTCGCCTGGTTTTAATTGAATTTCCCGCGCCTTGGTCGTCTTATAGGATTCATACGTAATGGGATCATTGGTCCAGATCAAAGGCGTGACGCCCGGCACGTGCCACCACGTTGGAGGATCGAGCGCCGTAGGATCAATGGTAATCGCATACTCCCGCGTTAACGGATTCACCGATTCTCGTGCCGCACTCATTTCGCCGATGAGCAAACTTCCGACAAGACTACTTGCCACAATGAGGGCACTATTTTTTAAAAAATGTGGGCAATTAAGGAGCGAGCATCTCATTTCCCGTTGTCCTTCGTTCTGGTCTCTTTTGAAAAATTTCCGTCAACGCTCGACTTTCCCATTCCGTATGGGTTTCCAATCCGAGCGCTGCAAGCACCGTTGCCCCAATATCCATGATACTCACGTGATTGAGAATGGTATACCCCGGCTTCACATTCGCACCCCAGGCAAGCCAAGGCACAGGGGATTGTTGGTGTTCACCCGCGGCCATTTTCGCATTCGAGGCTTGAGGGGAACCCTGTCCCTGTAAGCCCGTCACCATGACCATGGTGTTGTCCAGGACACCGTGCGTGTGATAGATCGTCATAATGTCCGCGATGGCCGTATCAACCGCTTGGAGGGCTTGGGTATACTGCCTTGAGCCCCATCCACGTTTTTGGGCGACATCCGCTGGTTCAGGGAGGTGAGCCACCAGGAGCCCCGGGACCGCGAATATACGAAAATTATAGCCGCCTTCGCTGGTAACTTTTTTCAGGTAATCTTTAATATATTCCACCTGTGTGGACGGATTACACTGCGGTTTGGCTTTCCCACATGTTTGCATATCCACGTAAATTTCTGGTCTGGCAAGCTGATAAAACCGCTCATCCATGATGAAGAGCGCGGTATCGACCCCGCCGGCGAGATCCAGATAATCAAACAGGGTAGGAGAACGAAGAAAAGACCGGGAAAAATCGTACGTTTCCCATTCTTGATTCACACGATGCTTCTTGACAGGCAACCCCGTCAGGAGACTTGCCATGGCCGGCACCGTGAATGGCGGAGACACCGATTGAGCCTTCCAGGTAACCGCCCCTTCTTGGGCGAGCTTTTGAAGAACCGGCATGGTCCCATTTTGAATGACGTCATTGCCCACACCTTCTAAGACAAAAAGCAGGACATGGTCGGCTTGGGTTGGGGATGAAGCCCAAACCGGACTTTTCTCCGGAAAAACGAGAGACGAGAGTCCCAAGAGCAAAATGGTGATACGGATAAAGGTTTTCGTCATATAAATCTCATAGTGCTTGGCGTGAGTGCGAACACGCGGATTCGTGTGATAACGGAGCCGGTTGTTTCTCTTCGAACTTCAACAACTTGAAATGCCTCATGTTTCAAGCCATAGTAACAACTTATCATGCTCATTTTCCCAGGGTCAACTGAGCGAAATGAGGGATTGGGCCGTGAGGAAGAACGATGCAGACTCTTCACTTTGATCTAGGCCAATTGCTTAAGAACATTCGAGCCGGGAATTTCTTAACCCTGACCAGGCAACGTGGAATGACATCATGTATGAGTTGTATGTCAAACAAAAGATGGAGGAAGGATTGGCGGATATTGAGGCAGGTCGCACAATTCCGCATGAAGCGCTTACGACTGAGATTCCAGGCAATGCGGAAATGATCACACCGTGCCAGGGTTGATCTGCGTGACATCAAAAATTCTATCGCGAAAGATTCCCCTTCCCATGCCAGGCAGTTTGCCGAAAAGATCATCGCCGCCACCGAGATACTGATCGACTATTCCAAGCTCGGCCGTAAGGTCCCCGAAGGAGAGCAAGACCACGTTCGGGAACGGATCTTCCGAAACGATCGAATCATCTACCTGATTCGTCCCGACCATCTCTCTGTCGTGACCGTCATCGAGGGTCATCGTGATTGAACGCAATGGGAAACGAAACCATGGGAGATGATTGAAAATCCCGTCAGCTTCTCAACAAGGATACCTGCTTATGCCACAGGGAAATAATTTTCTGCATTCCAGGTATTCCCGTTCAGATCCAGGGGATCGAGCCAAGTATGTGTCGTTTGCACCTGGGGCTCCGACTTTTTCCCCTCCCTGGCGTGAGGCACTCGAACACCTAGGCAAAAGCATATGGGACGGGGGGGTCCGCGCGGTCGTCTTGGTGTATGGTTCCTATTTGGGGGCAGACCTTTTTGGATCAGGACGTCTTGATGAACTCGGAGGTCTCAAGCGTGGCTATTCTCGTGGCATTCCAGGGCTAGAATCTCTCCTGGCGGCACTTCGCCCCAATGAATCTCAATGCCTGCCTCATGACCCTTCCTGCAAGCCACCCTTTGCCAATGACGAAGCAACCAAAATACAGCTGGACAACCTTCTCAATGACAAAGGAAATTTTTCCAAACAATACGTCAACGGCCTCCAGGACGGACTCACAAATTCCCACGCGCTACCTTTGGTCGTCCAACGCTACCTTTGGTCGTCCCGGCACCACCATCTGGGTCGAATGGAAGGGGCCTTGGCTCTCTTGCACGAACTCAATCACCTCAAAACACAACAAGACTTACAGGCCAACGATCGCATGTTGATTGTGGCGTATGGCCACGCCGGCCAATTGCCGGCCCTCCTGTCCAACTTGATTGTCCAGGGGGAATCCTCGCTTCGTGAAATCGTGTTTGAAACATTGGCCCATTATTACGAGCAACTGGATGCCCCATCGGCATCGATTCAACAGTTGCAGGAACTGGACCGATTGTTAGCCAAGAACCAATTTGAAGCGTGGCCCTCGCTAGACGTTGTGACTCTGGGCACGCCCATTCGGTACGGCTGGGACACGGATAGTATAGGAAAACTCCTCCACATCGTGAATCATCGGCCTATCCGACAAGATGGCAAACGTTGGCTGGCCAAAATGGAGCTGCCGCAAATTATCATGGAAATGCCCATGGCTTCCGGCGGTGACTATGTGCACCAGCTTGCTGTCGCGGGAACGGATACCGTACCCGCCTCACCATGGGAAGAGGAACTGAACCAAGCCTTACGCGAAAATTTGGAGCCGTATGACGGATTTGAACGTTGGTTGGAATGCACCCGACGGGTAACCCGTTGCCCTAACGATGGGGAGTGCCTATTAATTGATTATGGGGCGACAGACTTGTCCCCTCAGGAGCACCTCTTCGGCCATGCTTGCTATACGCGGCTGCACGCGTTGCTTTTTCAAACCAGCCACATAGTGGAAACACTCTACGGCGCCTAGCCTGGATTGGATTTCTCACACCTCGTCGTAGCGAGACGTGCGAAATTCAGGCTACAATCCCCTTCTGACTGTTCCAACCCGACCTGTTTACCTCCAACACACAAAAACTCATTGATTCTGATGAAATATTTATGGTAATTAATTCTGCTTTTTTAAAATCGATTCTTTTTCATGCAGGCGCGATACGATATTTTCTCGTGATGAAAACATGATCATCGGTGTTCCTAAAGAAACCTATCCTGACGAAAAGCGGGTTGCCCTCATTCCCGCAATCCTTCCTTCTTTGAAAAAGGGAGGAATGGACGTGCAGATTGAAATCGGGGCGGGAGTAGAGTCAGGATACCCTGATGCCGCCTATACCGAGAAAGGAGGCGTCATCGTCGCCTCACGCCAGCAACTTTTTGAACACGCCCACATCATTGCCCAAGTCAGAATGTTGGGTGCGAATCCTGAACAAGGCAAGACCGATCTGCCCTTGATGCAACACGATCAAATCATTGTCGGGGTGGCTGAGGCTCTTTCCAATCCCCAAAGCATCCAGCAGTTGACGACCCGACAAGTCCGAGCCTTTGCCATGGAATTGATGCCGCGAATCACCCGCGCCCAAAGCATGGACGTCCTCTCGTCAATGGGAACCGTGGCCGGGTACAAGGCCGTGCTCATGGCCGCTGATGCGCTGCCGAAAATGTTTCCCATGCTGATGACGGCAGCCGGAACCGTAGCCCCAGCCAAGGTCTTGATTATCGGCGCGGGCGTTGCCGGACTGCAGGCGATTTCACTGGCACGCCGGCTGGGTGCCTCAGTGGAGGCCTATGACGTTCGACCAGCCGTCAAAGAGCAAATCCTCAGCCTTGGGGCCAAGTTTGTGGATCTCCCCTTGGAGACGCAAGAGGCGGAAGACAAGGGAGGGTATGCCAAAGCTCAGGATGAAGAGTTTTATCAACGCCAGCGAGATCTGCTCACCAAAGTCATCGCGTCAAGTGACGTGGTGATTACCACCGCGGCCGTTCCAGGGAAAAAGGCTCCCATCCTGATTACGGCCGAGATGGTGGCCGGCATGTCTCCTGGATCGGTGATTATCGATTTAGCCGCCGAACGAGGCGGAAATTGTGAATTAACCCAAGCCAACCAGACGGTGGTGACCAAGGGGGTCACCATTATTGGAACTGAAAATCTTCCTTCATTGGTTCCTTATCACGCCAGCCAACTGTATAGCAAAAACATGGCCACCTTCTTGCTTCATTTGGTGAAAAAAGGCGAGGTCACGATTGAGAGAGAAGACGAAATCACCAAGGGAACCCTCTTGACGTGTGATGGAGAAATTGTTCATCCCCAAATCCGTGAAATCTTAAGCCCTCCCGCAGGCAGGCGAGGAGAGAAGAGTTAAGCCATGGAGATGTTCATTTCCGGCATGACGATTTTTGTCCTGGCAATATTCGTGGGCTTTGAAATTATCACCAAAATTCCTCCCACCCTTCATACCCCACTCATGTCGGGAGCAAACGCCATCTCAGGTATTACGCTCGTCGGAGCCATTCTGTCTGCAGGCACCCAACAAACAGTTTTGACGACCATGCTTGGGGGTCTGGCTGTGGTCTTTGCGACCGTGAATGTCGTCGGCGGCTTTATGGTGACCAATCGCATGCTGGAAATGTTCAAAAAGAGATCCTAAGTCATGACCGATTTACTCATGAATGGAGGGTACCTCGTTGCCGCCATGCTCTTTATTTTCGGCCTGAAGGGGCTGACCCACCCCCGTACCGCCGTTCGAGGTAACCTGCTCGGTGCATGCGGCATGTTGCTCGCCATCGTCATTACTCTCGCGAATCAAAACATCGTCGGCTTCGAAGTCATCCTCATCGGGATCATCATCGGGGCAGCGATAGGAGCCATCTTAGCCGTAAAAATCCAAATGACGGCCATGCCGGAACTCGTGGCGTTGTTTAACGGGTTTGGCGGCATTGCCTCGGTGTTGGTGGCAGGTGCCGCCTTGATAGAAAGCACCCTCCACGACGGAGTCCCTTTCGTTCAGATTTCTGTGGCCACTGCAGCCTCCGGGCTGATCGGAGCCGTCACGTTTTGGGGAAGCCTGGTGGCCTTTGGAAAACTCAGAGGCCTCATTCATGAACATGCCGTCTTGTTTTCAGGCCAACACGTCATTAATGCCGTGTTGGCGATTCTTGCCATTGCGTTAAGCGCGGGCGTGATCATCGACCCCACCAATATCCTTCTCTACGGGTTATTGGTGCTTGTGGCGTCTGCCCTTGGAGTCCTGCTTGTCATTCCGGTCGGTGGAGCCGATATGCCCGTCGTGGTCGCGCTCTTAAACTCCTACTCCGGATTAGCGGCTGCCGCAACCGGATTTGTCTTGTCCAATAATGTCTTAATCATTACCGGATCCCTGGTCGGTGCGTCAGGACTGATCCTGACACAAATCATGTGCAAAGCCATGAATCGGTCACTGACCAATGTCCTCTTTGGCGTATTGGGACCGACGGGTGAAAGCGCCAGTGCAGACGAAGTCTACGCCGGCAGGGTAACGTCCACCTCGCCGGAGGAAGTCGCACTGCTCTTCGATGCCGCTCGACGAGTCGCCATTGTTCCAGGCTATGGCATGGCGGTCTCACAAGCCCAACACCCTCTTGCCAGCCTCGCCTCTCTCCTCAGCGAACGTGGCATTGAGGTGGAATACGCCGTTCATCCCGTCGCCGGTCGGATGCCAGGTCACATGAACGTTCTGTTAGCCGAAGCCGATGTGCCCTATGAGGCCCTCAAGGATATGGATGACATTAATCCCTATATCGATCAAATCGACGTGGCCCTGATCATCGGCGCGAATGACGTGGTCAACCCTTTGGCCAGGACCGATCCATCGAGTCCCATTGCCGGCATGCCGATCATCGACGTGGATAAGGCGAAAACCGTGGTGGTTATCAAACGGAGTTTAAGCCCCGGGTTCGCAGGGATCCCGAACCCGCTGTTTGCGTTAGACAATTCCCTCATGCTGTTTGGCGACGGAAAAAAGATGGTGTTAGATATAATCGCTGCCCTCAAAGAAGCCTGATCGCAGGTTGCTCGCAAGAGCTAGTTGATACGATATCGAGTGTTTTCAACAAGGTCAATATGGCGGGTTCTTCGCCAGCCGAGCACTTCGAGTTCGTCGTGGGCGTGTGCAGCATGGGCCAAACCGGCTCGGGTGAGGTCGTCGAGGTGAGGCCTGACGTGGTCGAGTGTGCGACGAGGCGGTGAACGCTGCGTGGTCCATGGTGGAGGATGACGTGAGCGGGATATTGCAGATGTACGCCGCAAATCGTCAAGCACGGCACCGGTGCGCAGCTGACGTACCCGCCGTTCTGCGCCATGAGGTAATGTATATTTTTTTGAGCTAGTCAGGTTCTTAGAGACAAACTTGTCTCTCGCTGGACAAATATGCTACCTTTTGTAAAAGATACGCTATAGTGAGAAAGCAGGAAATTCTACCCATCACGAGGTACAATGGAAATCAAGGTTGTGAACAACAATGTCGAGAAAGCTCTTCGTGTTGCGAAGAAAAAACTCGCAGCCGATGGTTTGTTCCGTGAGTTGAAGCGCCGACGTTTTTACGAAAAGCCGAGTGTGAAGCGGAAAGCAAAAGAGCGAGAGGCTACTCGGCGACGACAAAAATGGTTGGCCAAGCGATCTTTTCGATAAAGCCCCCTGCGCATGTCTTCCTTTTATCTCTTCGTGTTCCACGGTTAACAATCTTCAATGCGTGATGTCCATATTCACGCGGTCGTCTCCAGAGTCAAACGCACCATTCGCCGCTGGGAAGAACCGGTGCTTGGTGTCGTGGCCAGGGAAACTCGTGACCCCTTCCGTATTTTGATTGCCTGTCTTCTGAGTCTCCGCACCAAAGATCAACCCACATCCGAAGCCAGCCAACGGTTATTCAAGTTAGCCGACACGCCAGAGCACATGCATGCGCTATCCATGAAAACGATAGAGAAAGCCATCTATCCGGTGGGATTTTACAAAAACAAAACCAAGCAGATTCGAGCGATTTGCCAAAGCCTTCTCCAGGACTTTGGAGGACGGGTTCCAGATACGATTGAAGAACTCTTAACGTTGAAGGGCGTCGGACGCAAGACGGCCAATTTGGTGGTGACCGTCGGATATCGAAAACCTGGGATTTGCGTGGATATCCACGTTCACCGAATCAGTAACCGGTGGGGCTATGTTCAGACCAGGACTCCTGAGGAAACCGAACGCGCACTTCGGAACAAACTTCCCGCAAAATATTGGATCACCTATAACGACTGGCTGGTCCCCTTCGGGCAACACCTCTGTCGCCCCGTTTCCCCTTTTTGTAGCCAGTGCCCGGTGAGCCAATACTGCAAGAGAGTCGGCGTGCGCACGTCTCGGTAAGGCTGGCACTCAATCAAATGTGTAACCCATTGTTTTGTGAAGGAATTTCATGGGTTACGATCTGGACGCTTGCTTTTGACATAGATTGCTCTCTCCATATACTATATTGGCTATCTTTCACAAACCTGACAAATCCAAGTCGGAATAATCATCCATGCAGACTCCCGTCATTATACGGTTTGCTTTGTTCACCCTCTTCGCGTTCTCTCCTTGTTTCCTCCAAGCCTGCTCGGTGGGGATGGCGATGTCCGGGAAGCCCGATCCGAATGTCGGTGCCTTGGAGATTGGCCAGAACAGGGATATTGTCCTGCTGAATGTCGGACAACCCACAAAAACCTTCGCCAAAGAAGGAAAGCGGACGGATGTGTTTCACCTCGAACGTGGCAATCAACCGTCTGCTGGCCGAGCACTGGGCCACGCCGCGATGGATGTCCTGACCTTGGGGGCCTTGGGAGATCATCGGAAGTCCCATTGAAGGATTTACTGGAGACACCTTCACCTTAACTATTGAATACGACGCTGACGACACTGTGACGAATATCAACACCGCACCGGGACATTCGAACTTCTAAAGGCAATTCCTGATGGATAACCATTATAAAGATCTCCGTCGATCGACACCCGCACGAGGAGTCCTTCGTGTTCTTCCCAGCAGGTTCTCTCGTGGCGCGTGGCTGACGCTTGGTTCTTTGAGTGTCGTCGGCCCGACTGAATTCAACCCGCCACGCTACCCCAAAGACGAGCAAGTTTTCGATCTCGATGACATCGGTCACGACATGTATAGAGCTTTTGAGCATCTCAGTGAAGAAACCGAGACAATCAAATCAGGATAGAACGCGAGAGATCGGGTCATCCAACCTGCCACCAAAGGAGATTCTCGATAAACTTCCGGAGAATGTCCGTATTTCCATCGTTGAAGCCGCTTCATTTTCAGGGCCTCTGCCTCCTCCATCAATGTACCAAGGATATGAAACCGTGTTACCCGGCAGTGCCGAACGTATACTCACAATGGCAGAAAAAGAGCAAGCACACCGCATCCATTGGGAGCGGGATGCCCTTACGGTGGCGACGAGAGAGACTCTTCTTGGTCAATGGTTTGGATTGTTGATAGCCGCGCCCTGTATCGGCTCAGCCGTCTTTCCGGCAACGAATGGACAGCAGTGGGTGGCCGGTATTCTTGCTGACGCGAGTGCCATTGGGCTTGCTGGTCGCTTTATCAGAAAAAGAAACTAGGTATTGATCCTCATCAGCGAGCGTCTCGGTCTCATGAGGGATCACATTCCCACCTGCGAAATTCAGGCTAACAGGCTAAATAAACAGGGTCGTTTCCGCATCCGCGGCCAGTGACAGGATTGCGGGAAGACCCATGACCTCATCGACTTGTTGCGCCACGGCATCCGAGTCGACTCCCATGTATTCCAACCCGGCGCTGCACGCGATGAGGCGAAACTTCCCCACCTTCTTCGCCTCTTCCAGCATTTCCGAAATAAGTGGAACCTTTCGCTCGGAAAGCAAGCGGGCCACTTCATCATGATAGCGGGCATACTCCGGGGGAAAGTCGACTTGATTGAGGTTCCCATCAGCGAGTTTTTTAATGGTCCAAAACAACAACACGACCACCACATCTTTTCCCATGGCCGAGGCTGTAAGGGCCAGAGTCGCCACTTGGTGCAATTTGTCATAGGTCGCGTTATGGGCGTAGATGATAAAACGAGGTGGGACACTCATCTGAAACACCTCTTGAGATTGCGAACAAACCGAGACCATTACAATCGAGTGGGTTGAATGAGTTGTTGACCAGGCGCCCTTGAGGCTGGCCAATCCTCGCTTTCAAACATGAGGCAACATTTCAATCGTCCACAGACCCCGAGGCGATGCGAATCATTTGACCAAGCCGCTTCACGATGGGACAACTTGAGATTCACCGGTTTAAAATCCGTGAGAAAACTTGCGCAACAGAGGACAAGTCCACAGGTATCGACTCCGCTCAGCCGACGAGCTTCCTCCCTGCTGGAAATTTGCCGCATTTCAATCCAACAATTAAACTGGCGCGCTAAGTCTTTGACGAGTTGCCGAAAATCAACGCGAGAGTCTGCCGTATAGCTAAACGTCATGGCCCGCCGCTGAAGCGCCCCGTACACTTCGACCACCTTCATTTGCAAACCCAAAGCCTGGGCCCGCTCTCGACAGAACGCTATACCCGAGGCGGACATGGTTTTTTGCTGGGCAATCGCGGTTTCGTCTTCCGCCGTCGCTTTCCGAAAAATACTCCGCATCACTCGCATAGGAGGGAGAAACGGTTGAGGATGGGGCGGGGAAAAGACAGTGCCATAGGTCATATCGTTCTCTAATTCCATGAGCACATGGTCCCCCGCCTTCAGAGTGGGGTCTGCAGTCCGAGCCACTTTGACCTCACCATGGTCGCGAACTTTTACCCCAACGACAGTGACCCACTCAGGAAACGACTCTTCCTGACCAATCTCAGGCACGGAAATTGATTGATCAGTCATCACAAGCCCTCCCATCGTACAAAGGAGTTAGTCCTATCATATTAAAGGCTGAACAGCAAGAAGTGCTGGCTTTCGTCCCACCCCGGCACAGTCTTCCTTGCTACCGGTGAGCGCCTTTGAGGAACGCGGGCACCTCATGATCAAGTTGATAGAGAAAGAGCGGCGTGATGGCTTCGTTTTTCCGGATCACCTGAACCTGGCCTGGCGCAGACACGCGAACACTGTCTAAGGCTTGACCATAATGGTACTGACTGCCGGATGCCGCCAGCACGTCACGCAGAGACTCCGGGGGGTCCCAGTGGGCGGTGAGTAACGCCGTACGGGCCGGATTGCGGTGACTAAACATGAACGACAAATGGTCCGGATACCAATCGGCACCACCCGTGGCATACGAGACGAACAATCTGGCTTGGGCGTGTTGCATCACATCCGACAGATAGTGATTGGTCAGGAATCCGTTTTCTCCCACCTCCAACCACTTGCCGGGATGGGACAAACTCGCATGAGCCGTGTAAGAACGAATTTCTTTCAACTGTTGTTGGGAGGCATAGACGGTCGTAATCGGACCATAGTGCTCCACAAGTCTGGCGATGACCCCATCCTCAATAGCGGAATGCCCATCGTTCGTCGGACCGCTGTCTGCATGGACCAAGGTATTGTGCCCTTGATCGCTGATCAAATAGCAATTTCGTGGAAGCGCAAGGTCGCAAGGATCCTCGCCGAAAAACGGGACCGATACCACCTGCCCCCCTTCAAATTTCCAGGATTCTCCATGCGCCAGTTCAATGACGTTTGTAAAGCCCAATTCTCGCATCAAGGAAAGATAATCGAAATACAACGTCTTCCGGTTTTTCCGGCTAGGTACGATCATCGGCACTTCCTTCGGCAAGTGCAGCAACGTGCGAGGATCGACATGGTCATCATGGTCGTGCGTGCAGAACACGGCGGCTGGTTGTGGCAACAACGACGTCCACAGTGACGGGACCGGAGATTCGGCAAACCAGGGCATCAGCCAGGGATCAAACCAGAGGAACTGGTCTCGTTGTCGGTACATCAAGGCCGCATGACCAAGATGAACCGTC
The DNA here is from genome assembly GCA_963422365.1 of Nitrospirales bacterium. Taxonomy (GTDB): domain Bacteria; phylum Nitrospirota; class Nitrospiria; order Nitrospirales; family UBA8639; genus Bin75. Next base: position 814,970 of record OY729426.1, on the reverse strand, counting down.
TCTTGATCCCGGGTGACATCGAGCCACTGTGTTCGAACCGAGGAGTGGTCCGTCACGGCTAAACACTCGTGCGAGTCGAGTTGCTCAAGAAGATGAAGCAACTGTGGCGAAACGTCACGACCGGCAGCCATGGCAATCGTGCGAATTTCCGAGACGGTGCGGGTCCCATTTAAACAGCCCAACAGTTTTCCTACCCCAGGTGAGAGCGGACGCTCCAATCCTATCGGCAACGCTTGCCGTTTCACCGCATTGAAAATGCGCAGACCGGCGTAATGCATGACCGCTGACTTATGACGATCGTGAGGAAATTCCCACTCAAAGGTGCCGTCAGGATTCCGTCCACACCGAATATGTTGCTGAAGCCGTGGTCGTGACTGCACCACTTCCGCATAGGCATCCTCAAGCCGGCGACTGACGGCTGGATCATCGACCAAGGTTCGATGGGCAAACACATCACTGATAGCCGTTTCCACCGTACTCATGAGGATTCCGTGGACTTCATGGAGACTTGCCACGACCGCGGGGTCCACGCCGCCCATAAAAGGGAAGGGGCCCGGCGGCTCGGCGCTTTCCAGTTGCACCCACACCCACGGCTGAAGCCCGACAAACTGATTGAGGCCGACGCGATCCCAGAGAGCCATAGAGCTAATCGTCTTTCTTCGTGCGGGGTTCCACCATCACGTCATGCCACAACCGAGCAGAAGGCAACCCCTTACGTTTCTGTCGAAAAACGAACCGCACTGATCGCGGGTTCGTACAAAATTTGGATGACAATGTGGTCAGGATCCGCAAGATAAAATGAATAACTGCCGTCCCGGTGTCGCTTCGGGTGGTGGACAATCTCGACGCCTTCTTTGACAACCTGTTCATACAGTCGGTCCACACTGTCAGGGGAATCCATGACAAACCCCAAATGGTCAAGGCATTGTCCAGGACTCTGCTGGTAAGCGGGAATGTTCTCTGTTGGAATTTGATGCAGGGCCACGTTATCAACCCCCGAACTCATATAGACATTCCCGGCATCAGGTTCCCAGACAATAGTCATCCCAAACCAGGTTTGATAAAATGTTTTCGAGGTTTCCAGATTCGTCACGTTCAAGGCAACGTGGCGTAAGCCTCTCCCTTGTGGAATCTCCTGTCGGCCTTGCTCAGACATGCTGCTCATGGTTCCAAATCCAAGGAGGTCATCTTAACGGGGCCCACTGAGTGGAGCAACCCCTGCTGTCGGTATTTTATTTGACGCATGAGATGCGGCCCGACTTCCGTCATTCCCGCTTGGTACTAGCGGGAATCCAGAAAACGTGCATGGCATACTGAGCCTGGCCGTATGGCTTTGTCATAGCGCCGTCGTATGACGCTTGCCTGATAATAGATAGTGGTAGCAATGCCGGGATGAATGCTTGGAGTCCCGTGCAGACCGTGTGTTACCCTCATACTAGGGTTCTTTTACTTGACAGGAGAAGCTTGGAACTCTTAAAAGCTTGGAACTCTTAAAAGCTTGGAACTCTTAAAAGCTTGGAACTCTTAAAAGCTTGGAACTCTTAAAAGCTTGGAACTCTTAAAAGCTTGGAACTCTTAAAAGCTTGGAACTCTTAAAAGCTTGGAACTCTTAAAAGCTTGAAACTTTTAAAAGCTTGAAACTCTTAAAAGCTTGAAACTCTTATTAGAGTGAACATGAGCACTGAACCAGACTCAACAAGTGGATTCGCCGGGATGACCGTCACCGCCTTCGAAAGCCGGATGGGCGATCACATGGCCAAGCTAATTGCCCGGCATGGAGGAAATCCCATGGTTGCCTCCTCCTTACAAGAGATTCCCTTGGAAAATCATACAGAAGCCTTGGACTTCGCGAAGCACCTCATGGCGGGGGCCGTTGACCTGCTGATTTTGCTGACGGGCGTTGGGACAAGGACATTGGTGGACGTCTGGAAAACGCAGTTTCCCCTCGAAACGATCCGGCAAGCCCTGACGAGGATAACCCTCATTTGCCGTGGGCCAAAACCCGTTGCGGCCTTAAAGGAGTTGGGGTTGAAGCCCCACCTCACCGTGCCTGAACCCAATACTTGGCGGGATATCCTCCACACCTTGGATGCCTTCAAACCTGAGGGACTGTCCGGATTCCGGGTTGCCATTCAAGAATACGGTAGAGTAAACAAGGACCTTGCACAGGGTTTGACCGAGCGGGGAGCACGAGTCAGAAGTGTGTCTGTGTACCGATGGGCCCTTCCTGACGACGTGGAGCCCCTCAAACGGACTCTCCGTAGTATTTTGGACGGAAAAGCGTCTGTCGTGTTCTTCACGAGCGCGGCCCAAGTCGATCATATCGTAAAACTGCTCAGCGCCACCGATGAACTCGCAGCCCTTCGTGGCGCGCTAGGGAGAACCATGGTCGCCTCGATCGGCCCGATGACCAGTCATCGGCTCCGTCACCATCATTTCCCCATTGACTTCGAACCCTCCCATTCGAAGATGGGGATCCTGGTGAAAGAAGCCAGTGAACAGGCGGTCCACTTACTCCAGAGAAAACACAAGCCGGCCGTGCAGAAGCACCGCAGGCTCCTCTGAGGAGAGACGCCGGAATTATTCAACATTATTGGGAGAGAGAAGGGAAGATCGATGACAGACAGAGATCCATTAACGAATCAGCGCAGAAGGCGGTCATGGCTCATCGTCGGGGTAGCCGTGGCGCTGCTTTGGGGAGTGCCACAGCGTGGTTCTGCAGCAGAGAGTCAGATGATTCTCGGGTACGTGCAGAATGCGGATTTGCGGCGCGTTGCGCAGGTCACCGTGGAATTGCGGGATCAAGAAGGGATTCTGGTCACATCAGAATCAACAACCGACGCAGGCGAGTTTACGTTGGTTGTCCCATATGCCGGCGTCTTTTCCGTCCAAGCCGTTCAAGACACCTATCGGAGTGAACACGTGGTAATTGAGGTCGGCCGAGAGTCGCCCGTCCCCGTCATGTTGACCCTGACGGAGACCCAGGAGGTGGCCCTGGAAATCGTGGCACCGCTCCTTCCTATTAAGCCCAACTCGTCCAGTGAGACCTATTCCGTCAGCCGGAAAGACATTGAAGAACTGCCACGGGGTAACAATCTGGATCTGTCGGATGTCTTACTCACCATTCCCGGTGCAGTCAACGGCAGCCTCAAACAAGTCCACATTCGGCAGGATCATGCGAATCTCCAATTCCGGATTGACGGTGTGCCCATTCCGGATACCGTCACGAGCCAGTTTACGGATTTGCTCTCCCCGCGAGTCTGGGATCGGGCGGACATTATTCTCGGAGGCATGGAAGCCCAATATGGAAATCGGACAGCCGCGGTGATCGACATCACCAGCAAAAGCGGAACGAAGTCGGGCTTTGGTTCGCTCCAAGTGTTCGGCGGGTCGAATCAATCCGTGATGCCGTCTTTTGAATACGGCGGAACCGTGGGCGAGCGATTCCGATTTTATGCAATGAATAATTATACGAGAACCAATCGGGGGATTGATCCTCCCACCTTGGGACAGTCCGTCTTTCACAACGACGGCGAGCGAAACCAGACCTACTTGCGGGGTGATTACCAATTGAACAACCGCAACAACGTGACCTGGGTGCTCTTGAATAGCGTGGCGGACTATGAAATTCCCACGCAACCTGGTCAGGCACCGAACGAAGAGATAACAGAATTGATCCAGAATACCGCCCCGAATTTTACGCCCAGGCCCTCGGCAGAGATTGATGAAAACCAGCAAGAGCATAACCAATACTCCCATCTGGTGTGGCGCCATGATGTGGATGCCAACCAGTTTTTTAGCGTGGCCGGCTACTTCCGACATAGCCGGGCGACGTTCACGACCGATCCCTATCATGTCCTGGCCTATACCCGGGACGCAGATGAACCGTTTTCAGCGGGCCATCAGGATCGGTGGGGCTATGCCGGGGGTGTACGTCTCGATTACACCCATGTGCTCAATCCCCGGCACCTGATCAAAGCAGGGTTCCAGTTCGACCGGACACAGGCAACGAATAAAACCCGGCTGTTTGCGTTTGGTCGTGAAGAAGAGGAACATGATGAGGAAGATGGAGAAGAACACGCTGATGAATATGAAGAAGGGCATGGGGGTGAGCATGAAGAGGGACATGGCCATGGCCACCCCACGGGCGGGGTCTTGACCCGCAATGCCGACCGGCGGATCATCGGGTATCGGGAAGAGTTTTGGATCCAGGATCAATTCACGCCCACCGAGCATTGGACCTTGAACCTGGGTCTCCGCCTGGATCATATTCACGGGTACATTAATGCCATGCAAATCAGTCCTCGCGTGGGTGTCACGTATACGCCCAACGATCAGCATGCGTTCCATGCGTTCTACGGGCGACTCTTTACGCCTCCCAATCTGGAGGCCCTGCCTTTTCAAGCCCTCAATGCCGCCGGCACCACAGCGGCGGCCGAGGATCCGACCAATATCAAAGCCAACCCTGAACGGTCGCATTATTTCGAACTCGGTTCGACCCATGCACTTGGGACAAGGACCGTCCTCCAAGTGACGGGCTATTACAAGCTCAACACCAACCAAGCTGACGCCCATCAATTCAATACGACGCCGATGCTGAATTATTTTGCGTATGAACGGGGCTGGCAACGGGGGATCGACGTTGCCCTGAACGCGAAGCTGACGGACAGGCTCACGGCCCGCGGCAACGTGGCCTGGGGCCAATGCAAGGGGTATGGCTTACAATCGGGACACTTTTTGTTCCACGAAGAGGAACTGGACGATATCAGAACGAGTGAAGGCGTGTTTTGCGATCATTCACAAACAATGACGAGCTCAGCGGTGGTCACGTATCGTCCCTTTTCCACCACCACGATCACCTGGCAGATGCTGTATGGGTCCGGGCTGAGAAGCGCGGCACCAGGCGCCAAAACCAATTCGGGGCATGCAGATTCGAATACCACGTATAATCTCTCCATGACTCAGGTGCTGCCCTTTGCCAAGCAACAAAAGCTGGTGCTTGCCCTGGATGTGATCAATCTCCTGGATCAGCAGGAGTTATTGAATATCGGGGAACAGAGTATTGGGCTCGGCGTGTCCCATGCCAACATGCCGCGCTCTATTTTCTTCCGCACCCAGTGGTTCTTCTAAGATAGGCTGTGGAAGCTGCCGTGAACGACTCAATCGCATTGACACGGCGCCGCAAAGGTGCCGTGTGACCTCCCGGCATGATCAAGCAGGTCGTCTGGCCAACAGATTGAGCCACCGACCTTTTCGTTCCTGGTTGGCCACAACCTGCACAGAAACCACCTCCCACCCTGCCTTCTCGAGCAGTCGTGTCAATTCCGGCTTGTGCCATCTGGAAAGAAACCGACCGCGAATCCATTGATCGGCAAGAAACCCCGACCCCTTCCCATGCGCCATCGTCGCCCCCAAAAGCCCGCCTGGTTTCGTGATGGCACGCAACTCTCGGAAGACGCGGAGGGAATGACTCTTCGGGATATGAATCAGCGAAGCCGCAGCCCAGACTCCATCAAACGATTCTACGGCAAAGGGAAGGTGAACCATATCTGCCTGGATCAAAGGCAAGTGGAAACTGCGCGTTCGGGCGATGCGCAGAAAGGGCCATGTCACATCGACACCGACGACGTGATAGCGCTTTCGTTGCAAATATCGACTATCTTGTCCCAGCCCACACCCGAGATCCAATGTCCAACCTCGTGAAGGAAGACCTTGTCGCCACGCCTGAAGATGAGGGGGGATACGAGGCCTTCGCCGATTCCATGCTTTGACATACACGGCGGAATGCGTTTCATAGGCCTGCCTGGTTCGGCGAGTCGCCTGCAAGAGCTGTGACATGACGGGATGCAACGATTTGACGTGCTGCCGGAGATGCGTCAACGGCGGCGTTTTACGGTGACTCTGCCTCTGGATGTTCCGGTGAAGCCAACGAGTCAGCCGGATCCGGTTGACCTCTGCGTAACAGCTCTTCCACGATGAGATAGACCGCAGGCACAATTATGACAATAATCACCGTCCCGAATAAGATACCAAATCCCAGCGAGATGGCCATGGGGATCATAAACCTAGCCTGCAACGCCGTCTCAAACATCATCGGGGCTAAACCAAAGAACGTGGTCAACGAAGTCAGGGCAATAGGCCGAAACCTATTCATCGCACCTTGGATCACTGCGTCATGGGCGGACAGGTGCTTCTCACCCCGAAGCTGATTCGTCGCGACGATCAAGACCAATGAATCATTGACCACCACACCCGCCAAGGCCACGAGGCCGAACAGACTCATGATACTGAGCCCATAGCCCAAAAGAAGGTGTCCGGCCACCGCACCGATGAAGCTAAAGGGAATACCGAGCATCACAATAAGCGGTTGCACATAACTTCTGAAGGGAATGGCCAGCAACCCATAGATCAGTAGCAGCGCTAAGACAAACCCCATGGCCAGGGCAGAAAGCGATTCTTGTTGCGAAGCCTGCTCGCCTTCCAGCGAATACGTGAGTCCTGGATATTTTTTTTGCAACGCTTCCAACTCATTGGCGGTCACTTCCCCTAGGATGGTGTTGACATTGGCGATTTGATCATCGACATCAGCCGTGACCGCCACGATTCGACGCCCTTCGCGCCGTTTGATTTCCGTATAGGCACGTCCCGGTTCAATCTCCGCCGCCTCCGCCAAGGGAATTTCTCCACCTTGCTCGGTTAACAAGATCAATTGTTCGACCGTGAAATAGGAATGGCGGTCTGCTTCAGGCAACCTCACCATCACCTTCACTTCATCGCGTCCTCGTTGTTGACGCAGCGCTTCGACTCCATAAAAGGCCCCACGCACTTGTTGGGCTAAATCTGTCGCATTGAGGCCCAGGTTGCGAGCTTCCGGCTTGATTCGAAAACTCAATTGCGGTTTTCCTAATGACACGCCATCATCAATATCCGTCACCCCGGCATAACGTGACAACGCCTCCGCCAATTCCTCAGCAGCGGTTTCAAGAATCGCTCTGGAACGATGAGCGAGCTGAATGTCGATCGGCGCCCCACCGGTCGGGCCAATTTCTGCTTTGAAGGTCAGAGACTCCAGCCCCGGGACCGTCCCGACGGCTGCTCGCCAGGCATTGGAAAAATCCGCTCCGCTGAAATCCCGTTGATCTGCAGGCACCAAAAAGACCTGCACTCCGATCATGTGGCTGCCGGCCAAACCCACCGCAGCCTGCGCCGGCCCCATTCCCTGCAAGGCCGAACCGATTTGGGCATAGATTCCTCGTACCACAGCCTCGCCCCCGTGTTGAGCGGTCGCGGCGTTTCCCGACTCCAGAAGGCGATCCAAGACTCTCCGGGACTGTTCTAGAGGGACACCATAAGGCAGGGTGGCTTGCGCCGTGACAATGTCGGAGTCAATAGCTGGGAGAAAACTAAAGGGGATATGACCGCCGGCTACCGTGCCTGCCGTCAGGATCAACAAGGCCACCCCCACCGCCACCGTCAAATAGCGATTGGCGAGAGCGGTTCGGAGAAACGGTTGATAGTGTTCGTGTATAAAGGTCTGCATGGCGTGACTCAACCAACGTCGTGGGCGATCGAGTGTTTTCCAAAACTCTGAGGGCTCTCGCGCATGGGCCAAATGAGCCGGCAACACAAACAAGGACTCAACCAGCGACACCACAAACACCGCCACCACCACCGAGGGAATCTGCCGCATGAAATTGCCAACGTCACCCGGCACGAAAAACAAGGGCAAGAACGCCGCGATATTGGTCAGCACGGCAAACGTGATGGGACCGGCAATCTCCCGAGCCCCGACAATAGCCGCTTGGAGAAAAGGCAGGCCCTGTTCCCGTTTTTGATAAATGATTTCACCCGCGACCACGGCATCGTCGACGATGATTCCAAGCGTGACAATGAACGCAAACAAGGAAATCATATTGATGGAGGCTCCCGTGAGGGGGATGAACACGAAAGACCCGATGATGGAAGTGGGCAGACCGACCGTGACCCAAAACGCCAGCTTGAGGTCCAAAAATAAGCCCAGGAGCAACAGGACCAGAAGCAAGCCAAGCAACGAGTTCTTCACTAACAGCCGCATCCGGTCTCGATAAATCTCGGATTGGTCATTCCAAGTCGCCAAGCCAAGGCCATCCGGCAATTCCGGTCGCAATTCCTCCAAATACGCATGCACGCTGTCGGACACGGACTGTGGCGTTTCCATGCCGACTCGAAACACTTTGACTTGGACCGCCCGTTGGCCATTGTAGAAGGCCTCTTCGTCGGTCTCCTCAAACCCGTCTGTGATCGTCGCAATCCTGTCCACGGTGATGGTGGCACCATCCGGCGTCGAGGCCACAGGAATTTCAGCATATTCCCGGCCAAAATCACGACGCTCCTTCGTCCGCAATAACACTTCGCCACTAGAGGTTTTGACTCCTCCCCCGGGAAGCTCAATAGCGGCTTCCCCTATCTCGTTGGCAATCTGCTTGAGGGTCAGACCATAGGCCCGAAGATACCGTTGAGGCACTTCAATGGAAATTTCTCGTGGACGGGCCACACCCAATTCCACGAGCGTGATCTCCGGTCGTTGCAACAATGCATCACGAATGCGTTCGGCCACGTCACGCAGGGTCTGCTCTTCCAGATCACCGTGCACCAACACGGTCAGGACCTGCTTCCGAACTTCCACTAACCCGATAATGGGTTCCTCCGCCAATTCCGGAAATGACTGAATGCGGTCAATCTCGTTCGTGGTATCTTGCAAGACATGATTGACGTTGACTCCGGACACCAACTCAATTTCCACTAAGGCCCGGCCCTCAGAGGCCGTGGAGGTGATTGCTTTCACACCGTCCAAACCTCTCACGACGTCTTCAATGGAGAGAAGAATCCCTTGCTCGACCTCTTCCGGGCTGGCACCGGGATAGGCCACGGAGACGCGAATCACATCGACGTCAAACTCCGGAAAGACTTCCTGCTTGACGCGGGTGCTGATGAGTAACCCCGCGAAAATAAAAATCAACATGACGAGGTTGGCTGCCACCGCGTGGCGAGTCATCCACGCAATCGGACCGGAAGAGGGTTGGTCGGGAGACGCCATGGACGGGGTTACTCGGTAAGTACGGCTGACGCGTGTCCGGGATCACCGGATTCCGGAGAAGGACTCGCAGGAGACGTGGGTTCATCAAGGGTCTGCACCAGTAGCCCGGGAATCGCCGCAGGGACTTGACTCGTAATGACCTCCTCTCCGTCCTGAAGGCCTTGGCTGATGAGGACCGTATCCTTTCGAGAAAGGACGACTTCAACCGGACGCACTTCCAATTGATTCTCGGCATTTTTGACCAAGACACGAGTGCCTTCCCGAATCGTATCTCGAGGCAAGACAATCACGTCGTGGAACTCGGGACCTTCTATTTCGACGTGGACGTATTCGCCCAATAAGAGGGGACGACGAACCTTGGCGGGCTTTTTCAATTCCAAAGGATCCGGGATTGAGACCAGAATCTGTGCCATCCGGCCATTTTGCGTCACGTCGCCCAGCAATTCGACGACGGTTCCCTGCCGCACCACCGGTTCGCTGTTGCCGCGTTCGCGAATTATCCGAACGGGTGATCCGTGAGGGCGACCGGGGCCGGGAAAGGAAATCCAATCCAACTGCTGTATGGGCACACTCACTTGCGCCCGGAACTCATCCGTGCCGACCAATGTCGCCACGGAACTTTGCGCATTGATGAGTTGGCCCTTCTCGACGGATTCATTGAGCACCAACGCATGAAACGGGGCTCGTAGAATCGTTCGCTGTAAGTCCAACTGCGCCTTACGTAACCGACTCTTCGCCGCTATCAACGCAATGCGTTTTTCTTTGAGATGCGGACGGCGAAGCGCCAGTTGTCGACTCAACGCAGTGACTTCGTCGGCAGACGGGTTCAACAGGGTCCATTCGCGTTTTGCAACGGCTTGATTGCCCAGTTCCACCTTCAAATCAAATTCGGCTTTCGCCAAGAAGGCTCGTTGCTCATCCACCGCCACCTGATAATCACGCGGATCGATCTGCAACAAGGTTGCCCCTTTCCCCAGGGTTTCTCCAATCACTAAACGACGATTGAGTTTTACCACCCGGCCACTGACTTCCGGTTGAACGATCAATCGCTGATGATCTTGTACGGTCCCATACGCGGTGATGACCGCGCGCTCGTTTTGGACTCGTGCGGTCAGGACTTCGACAAAGGTCGGTTTGACGCCTCTCGAGGCTTTGGGTACGGTAGGACCAGAGACAATCAAGAACCATGCCACCAAGACGGCCAATGCGATGACGACAAGAGGCAGGACAATCCTCAACATGGTTGATTTTGTGTCCGCTGAGACGAGTGCGTCCGTCACCGGGGCACCTCCCGCATGGCGAGGTCCTGCGACGCGGGTTGCTGATTCCATCCGCCCCCAAGGGATTTATACAAGTGAACGACGGCGAGGAGTTGATTGCGTTGAGTTTGAGCCAAGGAAGTTTTCGCTTGAAACACCTCGCGCTGAGCCACCAGGACCGCCAAGTACGAGGCTTTCCCATTCAGGTATTCGAGTTGTGCCAACTCCAAGGCTTCACGGGCAAGGTCGTCCAGTCGTTCCTGGTCTGTCAGGACCTCTCGAATTTTTTGATGAGCAATGAGGGCATCTTCCACTTCTCGAAAGGCTTGCTGAATGGTCCGTTCGTAGGAAAGAAGCGCCTGCTCTTGTTGGGCTCTCCTTATTTCCAAATTGGCTCGATGGCGCCCCGCGTTAAAAATGGGCACGGTAAGCGCAGGCCCCAGCGACCAGATCCGCGAGGTACCGACAAAAAGGTCGGCAAATTGTACGCTCTGTGCGCCGAAATTTCCCGTGAGACTCATCTGAGGGAAAAACGCCGCTTTGGCCACGCCGATTTTGGCATTGGCTGCAACTAACTGTTGTTCGGCTTCCACAATATCCGGACGCCGCTCAAGCAGAGCCGATGGCAACCCTGCAGGCACGTCGGGCGGCAAAGGATGATCGCGCAACGACGCCCCACGCACGATGGTCGTGGGATTCCGTCCCGCCAGGATGCTGAGTTGGTTTTCCTTGTGCCCGATTTGGCGTTCGAGGTCGGGAAGGACGGCCTGAGCGCGAATCACTGCTTGCTCTGCGCGACGAACATCCAGCGTCGAACTCTGCCCCATGAACGTTCGCAACCGGGTAATCTCGAGTGCCTTTTGTCGGGTCTTGAGTGTACGCTGGGCAAGCTCCAGTTGAACATCCAATTCTTGAAGCTCGAAATACGCCCGGGCAAGATCGCTCACCAGCGTCAGCACGACCGTCCGGCGTGCCCATTCTCGGGCAAGCACGTCGGCTTGGGCCGCTTCCGTGGCTCGACGAAGTTTGCCCCACAGATCAATTTCAAAAGACAGCTCCGCCGTGGCCATGAACTGATTCGTGGCGGGGATTGTCAGGTTGCCGGCAGTAGGTTGGGTAGGATCACGAGGGAGACCGAACTGCCGAAGCACGGCCGAAGACGGTTGATTACGTTGAACACTGGTCTTGCCGTCGATCTGGGGAAATTGATCGGCACCGGTGGCAATGAGTTGGGCACGAGCTTCTCGAACTCGCGCGACCGCCAGTTTCAAGTCCTTATTATCGACTAATGCCTCTCGGATGAGGGACTGAAGGTTCTCGTCCTCAAAGAGCTCCCACCATCCCAACTCTGCCAAGGACGCCTCCTCAAGAGTTGAACCTTGCTGCATCCGAAAGCTGCCGGGTTCGGCTACCACCGGCCGCTCATACTCCGGTCCCAGAACGCATCCGCTCATGGTGAACATACACAGGCTTATCAGAAAAAACCGGAACATCATGACTGAAATTCCATCCCGTTATGAGCAGTCATGATCCATTGACCCATGGGCCGCACGCATGCCAGCCAGACTGACATCCGCAATGTGCTCGGCCAGGACATCGGCATAGTCTGCGGTGAACTCGATATCGGGATACAAGCGCTGTATCACCGGCCTTCCAAATTTGTAGTGCAAACACTGCCCAATCACGCTAAAGCAATGATGGCGAACGTGTTGCTCCGTAGCGCCTGCCGGCAGCAAGGCCGCCACGATGGCGCGGAGCTTCATGTGATTCGGGCGAATAAACGTTCCCACGAGTTTATCCAATATCGGACTGGGATTCACCATTTCCTGTATATGGATTTTTTCGAGAAATGAGGAGGGGTCGGTCACGCCCACGACATGACTCATGAACCAGCGAATGAATCGTCGCAGTTGCTCGTCAGGAGGTGCCTGATCGTCTCCGAAATCGGCGCGTTCTGCCAACTGATTCAGGGCATGCGAGACCACTTCGTCGTAGAATCGTGCTTTGTCGCCGAAGTGATAGTTAATAGATGCAATATTGGTGCCTGCATGCTCGACAATTTGCTGAATGGTCGAATTCTGATAGCCCCGCTCTCCAAAGACCTCCAAGGCGGCATCAATCAGTTTTTCTCGCGTAGTTTTGGCCATAGTTGGTAAAGAATAACCGATTATAATCCATATTTCAAATGTATATTTGAAATATGGATTATAATCTGACTTTAGCGCACGCTGGTATGGCGGTGGGGTCTACATTACAGGGCCGAAATACCTGGATGGCCTGTTGAATTGAGCGTGGGAATCGTGGAGGAGGGAAGAGCAGGAAGCACATCCAAATTTTACACGCACAACGGCTGCACGGCGACACCACTGCCGTGGCACGCACCACGGACAACGCGTTGCACAAAAATGGCGGGGTTAAAAACCCTTGTACCTATTGCCGGTCTTTCGTTTAGTTACGACAGGAGAGCCGGCGCTTAGAGAGAGCTGACCAGCCGACGCCCAATCCCATTACGTCGCATCACGAGCCGCATCCACACTCCAAATTCCGGAACCCTGTGCTGAGATGAACAGGAAGGCAAAGCAATACAGCACGGCCAAGTCTCCTCCGTTCATGATCGGAAAAAACGCCTTCGTCCCATGAACCATCCAATACGCCGCGGCCATCAGTCCGCTGCATACGAACGCGGCCCATCGGGTGAACAGCCCCAACATGACCAGCAAGCCGCCGATCAATTCGATGGGACCGGCAACGTTGACCACAAACGCCGGCGCTTCATGCTGCATAGGCGCGGGAAAGGCAAAGAGTTTTTGCGTCCCGTGCCAGAGAAACAACAGCCCGGCGAAGATCCGCATCAAGGCATACGTCTGGTTTGTGTACGCTTGCATGAACATCATGACACCTCCTTTGTTGACTTCAAAAGCCGACTGTCCGTCAGGCAGAAACAGCTAACCAGTTCCCCGGTTGAGATCGTGTGGCTGTTTGTGATGATCCTGCGATTTGGTCCGGAGACGACCCACGGTCACCTCACATACATGCGCCGGCCATGGACCCAATCCATGGCCCGTTGATCATACCGCACCATGACGTTTCATGCATCAATTTTTCTTTGAACCACGGATTGATCGATCCGCTCAGCCCTTACCTCGGCAATGCACCCAACACACACAGTTATAGAGAAATGTCTGGCGGCTGGGACATGTCTCGAAACGACAGAATCCGGCGTTTGCCCTCGGGGTCGAGTTGAATGATCAATTCCACGGCAGTCCCGTTCCGGAGGGCTCGCAGATCGATGATGGGATCGGAAGCTCGTGGATGGACGGCCAGTGTGGCCTCACCAGGAACGAGGGTCCATCCGGTTTGGAATAGCGGCTCGTCATCGGAGCGTTGCTCCCAATTCAACCAGAGCACCGGTCCGTCGAAGTCAAGATAGCGAATGGTGCCCCGAATGCCGGTGGGGTCGGCAAAGTCCAGAATATCCGTGAGAAAGGTGTCCAGGGGATGAGGTTCGGTTTGCGCTTGAGCCACCATCGGTGCCAACGCCAGGAAGATCACCATCACCCATGCCAGCGTTCGTCGTTGAAGGATACGGCATCTGTGACTTCGTGACTGGTCTGGTCTCATGACCATCATCCTATTCCCCACCTCTTCTTTTCATCATATGATTGAAGCCGTGGATCCTGCATTAAACCCTTCCCGGCTCACGCCGACCCGATGGCCTCCAAACACGAGACGGAACAGGTCCACGATTTCATGAAATTTCCGTAACGTCGTCCATTCGCCATAGCCCGTTTCCCGTAACAGTCGTGGAAGCGCTGTCTGTTTGGTCCGTTGCCCAGCAGGGCTGCCGTCCCCGAGCACGTAATGATCCAGGATAACCCGGGTGCAGGCCCGTTCCAACTCACCGGCGAATCGCCGGGGATCATCCAACGGCAACAAGGGACTCACCGTCGCCACCGCGTCGAGACCGGCAACCCGCAGGGCATGCAGCGCCTGAATTCGAGCTTGGGGCGAATAGGCGTGATTCGGAAACGGAGCCGGCAGTTTTGGAGTATCGGTCTCCACCGTAATGTGAATCTGCACGTCGCACTGCATCTGAAGGCGCTGCAACAGAAAAAGATCATCCACGACCAACGGCGTATGCGATTGAATGACCAACAGGTCCGGCGGTCGATCAAGCATGGCTTGCAGCATCTGCCGAGTTCGCCGTCCTGTCCGTTCCTGAGGCGGATAGGGCTCGGTGACGCTGGACATGAAAATCTTGAGGGGCTTAGGGTCGCCGGACGTGGGATGCTTCAGTCGATCATAGTGCGTACAATACGCTTCCTCCGCTCCTTCTTTGATGTCCAGGAACCTTCCCCACGTCCGCCCCCGGACGTGATAGGCATTCCACTGGGCATAGCAGAACAACCCGCACAGCGTCTTGCCGAGCGCACAGCCACGGTACAGATTCATGGTATGGGTAAACCCTTGACCTAAAAATCCGCCCGTGGGATTGAGAATCGTTTTGCACGGAATCTCTCTGGATTCCATATGAGGCTTTCACCTGAATTGAACAAAAAATATTTCCTGTATACTGTAGCAGATGGAGGCTGGATGAAACGAGTGTTCTTTATGACGATCCTCTTAGGATTCTTGGCTGTTTCCTCGTCGTCGGCGCAGGCGGCGGAACATGTGACCTGCCCGGAAAATTTGTCTCACCTCAGTGAAGCAATGGACACGCTACTCAAGGGGGTGCACGTCAAAGCATTCAAACGCACGATTCGCTCTTCTCTCCAGGCGTCTATCCCGCAAGCCATTGAGCAGGCCGATGGGATCAAGGCGCAAATAGCCTTTCTTCAGAAAGAAATTCAACATCAGGTCCGCGTGGAAAAAAGTGCCGACTTCATCGCCCGAGACGTCTCGAAAAATCCCGACGGCCCCTTGAAGCCTTGTCAGCGAAGGGAACGAAGCGGATACTGCAACACCGTGGAGCGGTACTATATGGCGAAAGCCGCCAACCTGGCGAACCGAGCGTTTCTCGACGCCCTCGAATGTTACCGGCACCACGGCTACCACTAACCCCCGTCGCCTAGACACGACACCTTCTAGGCCTCATGGCGCAGGGTCCCCCTCTCGTGAGCTGCGCCATCCCTGTCGGCGGCAGAGCCTGTCCCCCGTACCCTGTACGGGGGACAGGCCTCATGGCCCCTCTTCCCTGCCGTATGAAGCTTGGACACCGTCACCCCGACTGCGTGGCCCGATGTATCCGGCATGGGTCCGCCGCTGTTGCCGGGCTGAACGGGCGCGGTCATCTGGAACAGACGACGGTCCTCGCCCGGACCGGCAAGTGCGCTGACGTTGCCCGTGGTCACGTTCGCTTCGGAAGCGACGAGATCACGTAGCGGAGAGCCGATCACGACCACGTCCGCGCACTCGCTCACCACGTGCGCGTTGGTGAGGACGTGTCCTCTGCTGCTGACAAAAAAACCAGAGCCGGTCGACGCCTTTTCAACAGGGTAGCGGGCAGAGGGTCTACGTTACTCAGACGCGTCTGGGACAGGGGAAGAGGAGGAGTCCTTTGGCTCCCACTCCCTCGCCAGCCGCTGGGCCTCGAGCTGGGTCCGGGTCATTTTCGAGGCGACCTTGTTGCGGGCTTCCACAGCCACGTCGCGAGACTCCTGATCAGAAGACTGGAATGCGACAACGGCAAGATTGAACCATTTGTGCGCTTGAACATCATCCTGCGGTACCCTCCTCCCCTTGGCGTACATCCGCCCGAGATTGAACTGAGCATCGGCATCGCCCTGCTCGGCCGCCTGCCGATACCAGCGTACCGCCTCCGCGTCATCCTGCAGCACGCCCCTCCCCTCGGCGTACATGACCCCGAGAATGCCCTGAGCCTTGGCATCGCCCTGCTCGGCCGCCTGCCGATACCAGCGTACGGCCTCCACTTCGTCCTGCGGCACGCCCAGCCCCTCGGCGTACATCCACCCGAGATTGACCTGAGCCTCGGCTTGGCCCTGCTCGGCCGCCTGCCGCCACCAGCGTGCGGCCTCCGCATCATCCTGCGGCACGCCCTCCCCCTCGGCGTACCTCCACCCGAGATTGACCTGAGCCCTGGTCTGGCCCTGCTCGGCCGCCTGCCGCCACCAGCGTGCGGCCTCCGCATCATCCTGCGGCACGCCCTCCCCCTCGGCGTACCTCCACCCGAGATTGACCTGAGCCCTGGTCTGGCCCTGCTCGGCCGCCTGCCGCCACCAGCGTGCGGCCTCCGCATCATCCTGCGGCACGCCCTCCCCCTCGGCGTACCTCCACCCGAGATTGACCTGAGCCCTGGTCTGGCCCTGCTCGGCCGCCTGCAGATACCAGCGTGCGGCCTCCACTTCGTCCTGCGGTACCCCCCTCCCCTTGGCGTACATCCGCCCGAGATTGTACTGAGCATCGGCATCGCCCTGCTCGGTCGCCTGCCGATACCAGCGTACCGCCTCCGCGTCATCCTGCAGCACGCCTATCCCCCCGTCGTACATGACCCCGAGATTGACCTGAGCCTCGGCTTGGCCCTGCTCGGCCGCCTGCCGATACCAGCGTACCGCCTCCGCGTCATCCTGCGGCACGCCCCTCCCCTTGGCATACATCAACCCGAGATTGTACTGAGCGCCGGCATGGCCCTGCTCGGCCGCCTGCCGATACCAGCGTACCGCCTCCGCGTCATCCTGCGGCACGCCCCTCCCCTTGGCATACATCAACCCGAGATTGACCTGAGCCTCGGCTTGGCCCTGCTCGGCCGCCTGCCGATACCAGCGTACCGCCTCCGCGTCATCCTGCGGCACGCCCCTCCCCTTGGCATACATCAACCCGAGATTGTACTGAGCGCCGGCATGGCCCTGCTCGGCCGCCTGCCGATACCAGCGTGCGGCCTCCGCATCATCCTGCGGCACGCCCCTCCCATTGGCGTACATCCACCCGAGATTGTACTGAGCCTCGGCTTGGCCCTGCTCGGCAAGGGCGTGGAACGACTCGAAAAGTCGGCGGCATGGTCGCCGCGCTCAGACGCCGCCTTGGCTTCGTCGTCTGTCTGCGCTCCCGCGGCCGGTGCGCAGAGCAGTGCAAGCACCAGCAGCACCGAGGCGACCATACCTTTTCCGATTTCCATCACTGACACGGTGTTCCTCCTTTGTTGAAAGACTTATGATCACCACATCTCCCGACGGGGTTCATGATCCCGACCCACCCCCTGGAGATTCCCAGGCTCCGGATTCCCGCCTTCGCGGGCATGACACATGGCGTTTGAATGACGAATGGCCTCTCATCGGACACCCCCATGCAGGCATTCAGAGAATCCTCTCTGGCCGTTTCACGTTCTGACCGAAGAAGGAACCGGTTGGGGCCGGTCGTGCCCGGGGAGCGGAAACGTCTCGGGTTTGCCGAGCGGCAGCGTTTCGACGTAGAGCGACGTCGAGGGGAACGCAAATGCCGCGCCGTGGCCTTCGACGATGTCTTTGACCTTGTAGGCCAGCCGTTCCTTACAGGCCAGCCACTCCCCCCACTCCGTGGTCCTGGTAAAACAATAGAGCATCAGATCGATGCTTGAGGCGCCAAACGCATCCACGAACACGAACGTTTTGGTTTTCGCCGGATCCGTTTCAAAATCCTCGCTGGCGTTCACGTATTCCTGAATATCCCGGATAATCACCCGCAGTTGGTCCTGGGTCGTGCGATATTCGACGCCAATGCTCCAGTAAATTCTCCGATTCGTCATTCGAGAAAAATTGATGAGGGCCTCCCCGGCCAACCTCGCATTGGGAATGGTCACCAAGGCTTTGTCGAAGCGTCGAATTTTCGTGGCGCGAAACCCGATGTCCTCCACGAGTCCTTCCACGTCCGGCGTGCGGATCCAGTTGCTTTTTTCGAACATGCGATCCAGAAAGATGGTCAGCCCCGCGAATAAGTTCGCAATGAACTCTCTGGCTCCCAACGCCACGGCCATCCCGACGAGCCCCAAGCTGCCCAGCACCGCCGCCACGTTGAATCCCCACTCTTGAAAGACGGCCGCGACCCCCAGGCAGATCACGACGAACTTGGCGAGTTTCACAAAGAAGCTCTTCATGGTATCGCGCATGCTCGAACTTCCCATCATGTCAAGACCGCGGTCCATAAAGGAAGACAACGGATCAATGGCTCGAAACAACACCCAGAACAACATCAGCGCGATCAGGGATCGAATGAACTGGTCGAAAATCTCACCGACGGCCGCGGACATGGGGAGGACCTGACCCGCCACGGATACCCCCACGACCACAAAGCCGAATTCCAAGGGTTTTTCCACGGCGCTGAGGAACAGATCGTCAAAATTCGTTTTGGTCCTCTTGGTCACGTTGCGAAGCGAGGACACCACAAACCGGAAAAAGATGCGACGCAGGCCGAGAAAGGCGAACAGCACGAGGAGAGCCGTCACGACCTCCCCCAGGCTGACCCCGAGCACGCCCGTTTGCCAAACCACCGCCATGTGTTCGCCGAATTCCATTATCGCGGGCCTTTCATGACCGTCCGGCTGAATCTGCATGCACGAACGTTGTCGCCGTGGCCTTCACCGGAACCTGCCTCACTCCTTCCTTATCGGTCATACCGAGACACGGATCCCATGAAAGATAGGATTGAGATGAAGAGGATGAAAACGGCTGCCAACCACGCGTTACTTTGTTGTCCATTTTCCGGATGGAAGCTGGATGTAGTGGCCTGATCGGGTTTTTTTGATAGCGGTTTTTCCTGCCAATGTTTCCACGGCTCGAAGACTGGTGCCATTGCGTTTGGCAATGCCTTGATATTTCTGCTTGCGCTTTTGGTTCACGTCGTGCATCAAGGCCCGAACCCCTGATGACCCCTTTCCCGATACCATGCCAAGGTACCCGGCAGGGGTTTCTCCGACCAATCCCCTGGCCTTGGCTTCTCCCAAAGTCAAAGCCCACAGACTTCCTGGTCCTGCGAGCAGCCCCCCCAGCAGAACCATCGTCAAGAAAGCAAAACGTCGGCCGTGAGGCGTCTTTCCGTGCATCGCCGGGGCTCCTTCCTCATTTTCAAAACAATTCACTGCCTTCAGCAAAGACTTCATTCAAATCTTTCTCCACTTTCACCAGTACTTCATGGTCGATCTTGACGTTCAGATTGATGGTAATGGGTTTATCCGGCGCTTCCACTTGAACGGTATGCGTCGTACAGCTCGACAGCAGGCAACTCAGTCCCAAGAGCAACCCTTGCCCAAAACTCTGACAACGTCTGCGGCTCATTCTCGTCTTACCTCTTCCGGTATGGGTCGTTGAAACGTCCCGCTTCGAGTGACGCAACCAATCGGACGGCGGGCTCTTTTTTTAGAATAATGATTGCCGGAACACGTTTCCTAACTGCTTTTCGAGGCCGTTCACAACCTGCACGCTTTGAAGAAGCGCGGGAAGATTCTCTTCCACATTCACATTCACATTCACATGAATAGGGGGGGATTCTTTCATGTCCGGATTTCTGCCTTCCAGTCGGGTTGCCAGCAAAAGAGTCCCATCCTCGTGATAGTTCACTTCGGCCCGCAACGCATCATAACGAAAATTCTCCAAGACTCGCAAAACAAAGACCATTTCCGGTTTCGCCTGAACCAGCCTCTGCCTGGTTTCTTCAAGAGGCTCAAAACGAATCATCCCTCCCGGAGGCCTGGCCGCCATCTGACCATCTCGAATCGTGATCGTCTCACCATTCAACGTGATCGGGATACTGCCGTCAAGCACGCCGGTCCCTTCCAATCCTTTTTGCTGTTCCAACTGAAACAATCGATCAAGCTGAAGGCCCTCAAACTTCAACGTGAACAGACTCGGCGGTCGAGCCGGATCAACGTAAATCCGTGCACTCGAGACATGTCCCCCCAACGTGTGCCCTGAGAAGTCCTTTATCTCTATGGCAGGTCGTCCTTCACCGTGACCGAACCCAAGACGCCCGAGTCGAAGAGTAAACGCGATATTTTCGATCTCGATCCCGGAATCGACCCGGCCCATGCTCACGTGAGCCGGAACCACCATTGTTAAATCGTCGAGGCTCGCGGCGGCAAGTTTCATCGTCGTATTGACGTCTTCCAGCAAAATTTTCTCATAGTATCCGTCCAGGTCCTTGGCCGTAATGGTGACCTCGCCTTGCCTGACGTTCACGCTACCTGGATTGTCCTCATCATCGACGGACCACGTCACAACCGTGGACAGGCCAAGCCGGCCCGCGGTGAAATCAAACGGATAATTCCAGGGCGTGATCAAGCGGCTCAAGGTCCTTTCCGACGAAGAAAAAGGTCGGAGCGCCATCGTCGCTCGAAGCACTCCTTGATTCGTCAGCAAATCATGGTTGACCAGCCCTGTCACCTTCACGGACTGATCCACTGTTTCAGCCACAACGCCGGCCTTCACGACAGCGGAGGTGGCATCGAATCCGATAACGAAATTGGTCTTCGGAGGGACGAACTCGTTCAGCACGGAAGACAGTCCCAAAAATTTCGCCGTGCCTGTGGTTTGCCATTTGTTTCCCTCCCCGCTCGCTTCTTGAACGCGCAATCCCACTTTCTCGATTGTGACTCTTTGGCCACCCCAATGAATCAGGGGAAGCTTGATGTGTACCGTGGTTGGACCAATGTTCCACTTTTTCGAGGACAATTCTACAGAAACCGGAACGGTGCGACTGACGTGAAACTCTGTAAAATTCGCCGTACCTTGCTCAAATCGAAGTGGTCCGGTTTTCATCCAGGAGCCTTTTCCCACGTCCGCGTGGATGGCTTGCTTTTGGAACGCCACCTTGCCTGTGACGTTCCAGCGGATATCTTGGACTTGTATCGGTGATGGCTCAAGAACGGACAACGCACCCCAGAAGTGACAGTGCATGTTGGCTTCCGTGGACAAGGGGTCACTGAACAGACCGGAGGCGTTCGTCACAAGGGCATTGAGCCCAATCGGCGAATGCTCCATGCCGTATTGAACGCGAATGGGGCCATCGAGAGTCCACCGGAGATCATCAGGATCCAAAGAAAACCGACCGTTGACTTTATCCTGCAATTGAAGACGAATTGGTTCTTTTTCTTTGAATCTGCCCAGGAAAGGAGTCCCTTTCAACAGTCGCTCAAGGGGATGAACCCTGCCTCTCACTGAAGAGAACGGGAAGAGAGTCAACGCGACAGCCGTCGAATGCGCGTTCAATTCACCAGAGAGCGTCACGGCTATCTCTTCACTGATCTCTCCCCAGGCCGGAAGTTCCACGGAGGCTTGAAAAACGCCATGAAGGCGGGTGGATGCATCCCTGAGCATACGGTGAAATGATCCTATCTGCTCCGTCACTCCCTCCCCTTGAAATGCCACAACCCCATCGACTTGTTCGAGATCAGACCCAAGTGGCAGCAGTAAGGCTAAAAACGGGGTGGCTCTCTTCAGATTCGCATTCAAGGAGCCTTGCCAGTGAAGGCCCGTCTGACTGGAGACCTGTACGGTAGACTCAAGATCGAGTAGGGATTCGGCAATGCCTCTGCCGGAATGCAGCAGAACCTTCATCCTGCCACGGGGATTCATCGTGAGTCGCAGGGTATACGGCTCTCCTTCCATCCCCTGAAACGAGACCGCCCCATTCAGTGTTCCGTTTTCGTTGCGAAGCGCTCCGGAGATCTTTAACCGCCGGAACGGGCCAGTCGCCTGTTCTCGAAAGATGGTCGCGTTCGTCAAAGCGAGTCGCCCAACCAGGGGATCGAGCAGGAATTCTGATAAAGCGTCCAGTGCGACGGCAACCGCTGCCATTGAAGGTTCGTCGGGGAGATCCGGAGATTGGTCGGTCGGGACCCCCATCAGGTCCAGATGTAATTCTTCGATACGTCCCTCTCTGAGAAAACCCCTCAATAATTGAGGAAGCTGATATTCAAGGGTCAATCCTCTGATCGTCAGTCGAGCCGTTTCCGCCCCCATGTCTTTTTGAAAAGAAACCAGCGGAATGACCGTTCGCCGTAAACCGGGGGATTCGACGACCACATTGACATGCTTGCAGCCGAAAGCTTCAAATTGTCGTTCCACAACAAGGGAGACGAGGTGAGGAAGGAGCATCAAAAGTGCGAGAAGGAACGACGCTAAGACCCCTGACCACCAAACAACCCTGCCCCAGAGGGGAATTGAACGTGTAGCCACCATGGTTAGAACGAAGCGAACACTTTTGTCAGACCGACATCGCCTTCCGAATCTTCACTCGTTGGATTGGGTTGCCATCGAACACTCGATCCTCACGAGTGGGTATGCCCATTTATCGAAGGTTGTCCAATCTTCTGCCTGTCGATCCCTACGCACACTCTACGACCACGACCAATATTTTCGATCCAGGATTGTCATGGCACGCTATCAATTTGGACAGGGAGAGTACTCATATTTTGCGTATCCCTTGCCCGTGCTGGTTTCCCATCTACGCACCCGCTTGTATACGCATCTGGCTCCCATTGCCAATCGCATGATGGAAACAATGAACCGCTCCCAGCAGTACCCCTCAACCCTTGCGGCCTTTCAAAAAGAATGTCGCCGTCAAGGACAAACCCAACCAACCCCCTTGCTGCTTCGGTATCACAGTGGAGATTTTAATTGCTTGCATCGGGATCTCTATGGTCCAACGCACTTTCCTCTTCAAGCGATGGTCATGCTGAGCCAGAAAGGGCACGAGTTTGAGGGAGGCGAATTTGTGCTCGTCGAAAACCGGCCTCGTCAACAGGCCAGCGCGACTGTCTTCACTCCTGATTTGGGAGACCTTCTCATTTTCCCCGTTCATGAACGGCCTCTCCAGGGGAAGCGCGGATATGTTCGGGCCTCGATGCGGCACGGGGTCAGTCCACTCAAGACCGGTCATCGCCACGTCCTGGGCATTATTTTCCATGATGCGAAATAGAGGCACCGAACCGTTCATCGGGACGTTGCGGAACGGCTCGTACTCGGGCCTGGTCGGTGATTTAAATTTCCCCGTGAAGTGGTATACTCTGACTCTAGCAACAACCATCATCTTTTGTGTTTGGAAGAAGCATGCTGAACCTATTTATTGTCCCGTGATAGGAGGCACATCATGACCGGCAACCAGGAAGAGAATTCTTATCGAGTCACGTTCAACGATTTCCGGGTCCGATGGGGTTTGGTTCTGGGACTCCTGGTGCTATCCTTGACCACCTATCCCGGAACGTCCCTCGCCCAATCGGAATTTTCTCTTCATCTTCCTTTGGGGTTGAAAGAAGACGGCCTCGTGGTCCCCAAGGATAACCCCTTAACCAAAGAAAAAGTGGAACTTGGGAAGCTGTTGTTCTTTGACAAGCGATTGTCGGCAAATAATACGATCGCCTGTGCGAACTGTCACCTGCCGGCTCTGGCCTTTACCGATGGGCAGCCGGTCTCCACGGGTATTCATGGACAACAAGGGGGGCGAAATGCTCCGACGGCCATCAACCGCGTCTTTAGCTCAGCCCAATTTTGGGATGGGCGGGCCGCCACGCTCGAAGCCCAATCCATTGGCCCATTCATCAATCCCGTGGAGCACGGGTTTACGGATCACGACGAACTGGTAGCCAAAGTGAAGAACCTTGCCGGCTATCCCCCACTCTTTGAACGGGCCTTCGGGTCGACTGCCATGACGATTGACTTGATCGGCAAAGCCATTGCCAGCTTTCAACGCACCTTGCTCTCCGGGAACAGCCACTACGACCGTTTTGTCGAGGGGAACGATGAGCAGGCACTATCGGCCAATGCCCAACATGGGTTTCGCGTGTTCTTGGGCAAGGGGCAGTGTCTCCGCTGTCATTTCGGATTCAATTTTACCGACGAACAATTTCATAACCTGGGGGTAGGCTGGGACCAAGATCCTCGCCACGTCGGCCGCTATGCCGTGACAAACGATCCGAAGGATCTCGGCGCGTTCAAAACCCCGACGCTTCGTGAAATTGCCAAAACAGCACCCTACATGCATGATGGCAGCCTTGCGACCTTACGCCAAGTGATCGATTTTTACGATCAAGGTGGAATACCGAATCCTCATCTTGCTCCCGGGATCAAGCCCTTGAATTTAACAGAGCAGGAAAAAGAAGATGTCGTAGCATTTCTGCGCTCACTGAATGGGGAGGGCTGGAACGTCACGCCACCAACCCAATTCCCCCAGTAAGGCCGGACGAGACGAGTCTTGACGGTATGGCCAACTACCGTACTCTAGAGAACAATCCTCCGCCGAACCGTCCTTGATAGACTTCGGCTACAGGACCTTTCATGGTCAGGTTGTACTGGGCATCAACCGTGATGTCCAGTTTGCCACCGGGCGCAACCACCCTGACGGGGCTTTTCACTAACCCCAAGCGAACCCCTGCACTGGCAACCGCGCAGGCAGATGAGCCGGACGCCTGGGTCTCTCCGGCCCCCCGCTCCCAGATTAAAATGGACGCGGCATGAGGGCCGGTGGGAACAGCCAGTTGAACATTCGTACGCTTGGGAAAGGTAGGATGGGTTTCCAATTCCGGCCCCAGTCGAAGTAAATCCTCCCGAGTCCACGGCTCGCCCTGGTCTCTAAACACCACACAATGTGGGTTACCGACACTCACCCCTGTAAAGCGCAGGGACTGCCCTACGGCCTTGATCGGCTGCAGGACTAACTCCGGGGCCTTACTGGTACAGGGCAAGTCCCTCGGCTTCAACGAGGCTCGACCCATTTCGACGGTCGCCCCCTTGACCTGCCCGTTCCGATCGAATGCCAACTCCACATGAACCAGCCCACCCTTGGTTTCAACTGAAAAAGACCAGCGCTTCGTCTTTTTCGTGGCATAGAGGAAACATCCGAAAATCCGTAAGCCGTTTCCGGATTTTTCTGCTTCACTCCCATCAGGATTGAAAATCCGTAATCCGAAGTCGGCCTTTTTTGAGGGCACCAGCGCCAAGATCCCATCACTTCCCACTCCCCAATTTCGATCACAAATCGCTCGAATGGTTTTAGCGGTCAACCTGAACGTCAACTGCTTGGGATCGAGGGCAATATAATCATTGCCTAATCCGTGGCCTTTAAAAAAGGAATTGAGCATTTTTCCAAGCATTGTCCTTGGAAAAATGTACACAGAACGCCATCTCGCGGTCAAAGACACCAGACCGCTCTTGCGTGGAAATGTCATTAAAAATCTTCATTCCGCAGTTTGGTTGCAGTCGGCCTGACTAAGCCGGAATGTTTTTGAACACGTCTTGCACCTTCTCCCTTTCCCCCCTTCTTCCTTTTTCCTTTCTGACTAAGCCGGAATGTTTTTGAACACGTCTTGCACCTTCTCCCTTTCCCCCCTTCTTCCTTTTTCCTTTCTGACTAAGCCGGAATGTTTTTGAACAACACGTCTTGCACTCTGCCCTAAAACGACTGCGGGCCTGCTTCCTTTCGAAAGCAGGCCCGTCTGAGTCATGCGCATGATGCGCCCTATTTTTCTCTGCTGTCATCGACCCGCTCGCGGCGCAGCCTGTGTGTTCTTCGTCTGAAGGAGCTGTCACCAGAGGGAGAATTCTCTCCCCGATTAGAGCTCCGATAGAGAACGTCGGGGACAGGTTTTGGAATTCTTCTTTGTTCGGCTTTACGTTCCGGCTTTTCTGTGGTCTTTCCGACCGTGTGCTTCTAAGCACTGTCCGGAGATCAGAGCGGAGCCTCTCGGCAACCATGTGAGCCCGCATTCCGAAGAAAGCCTCTCCCTTCGCTCGCTGCGGGCCTTACGCTTTTGGCGGACTGAGGTCATTCATGTTTGACCCCTCTTGTTCATACCAATTTTTTTATTATTGCTTCAGAAAAATTCCATGCCTCTTTTGCTCGGGATGTCAATAGAAATTCGAATAGAGACCCCTCAAAAACTCCTCTCCCTTCCACATTTTCTTGGGAGTGACATGATGGCTTTCTCTTGCTTCCGTGCGACACCCTCACGTGGTATATTTTTCAAACGGTGGTCCTCGTGAAAGCGATGATTCTTGAGCATGATGCCGATGTCAGCACGGCTCCCTTGCAACTTCGGGAGGTGCCTGTGCCAGAGCCAGGACCTGGCCACGTGCGAGTGAAAGTGCACGTGTGTGGCGTGTGCCGAACGGATTTGCACGTAGTGGAAGCAGATCTGCCGCCTTCCACGAGACCCATCATTCCCGGCCATCAAACGGTCGGGGTCGTTGATCAACTCGGAGCGGGGGTGACCACTCTCAAACTTGACGAACGAGTGGGGATCGCCTGGCTACAGGATACGTGCCGGACCTGTGAGTTCTGTACGACAGGCCGTGAAAATCTGTGCCAGAGCGCAACGTTTTCCGGCTATCACGTGCATGGCGGGTTTGCGGAATATGCGCTGGTGCCTGCATGCTTTGCGTACCCCATTCCTTCGATGTTTTCCGATGCAGAAGCCGCGCCGCTTCTGTGTGCAGGGATGATCGGGTATCGGGCATTACGCCGGAGTCATCTCAAGCCCGGACAACGACTGGGACTGTATGGGTTTGGCGCATCCGCTCATATCACGATTCAGATAGCGCGGCACTGGGGCTGCTCGGTGTATGTCTTTTCGCACAGAGAGGCCCATCAACGTCTCGCTCAACAGTTCGGCGCCACGTGGGTGGGACATTCGACCGACTCGCCACCCGAGACACTCCATGCCTCGATCATTTTTGCGCCGGTTGGGCACCTCGTGCCTCATGCGCTTCAAGCCCTTGAACGGGGCGGGACAGTCGCAATGGCCGGCATTTATTCGTCCGACATTCCGTCGTTAGTGTATGACCGCGATTTGTTTCAAGAAAGAACACTCCAAAGCGTCACGGCCAATACGAGGCAGGATGGGTTGGACCTGTTTCGAGTCGCGGCAGAAATTTCCATTCGCACGCAGACCCAAGCCTTCAGGCTGGAAGAGGCGAACCAAGCCCTTCAAGCCCTCAAAGCGGGGACGATCAATGGAGCCGGGGTACTGACCGTCGGGTGACGTTGCCGGATCATTTCCCAAGGGCTTTTCGTTTGGGCTCCTTGGGCTTCCCCAGACTGACGAGTCCCGCGGCAGCACAGGCTTCATCCAGATGATCCCCCGGAGCTCCACCGACGCCGATCCCACCGACGACTTCGCCTTCGAGTTCAATCGGCAACCCGCCGCCCAATATCAGAATCTTGTCGTTCATGTCACGCAAAGCCTGGATACTGGGAATGTCGGTGATGAGTTCAGCTAGGTGCAGCGTGGAACGTCGCAAACTCGCCGCGGTATAGGCTTTCCGAAAACTGCTGTCCGTGGTGTGAGGGCCTGCACCATCACTGCGCAACAAGACCTTCAGGTTCCCCCCACGGTCGGCGATGGCGACACTGACTTTGTACCCGCCTTCTTCACATTTGGCTAATCCTGCTATCGCGGCTTTTTGGGCCAACGCCAAGGGCAGCACCGCTTCTTTGGGTAAAGGTTGGGCGTGTGCAAGGATCAATCCCCCTGCTGTCACACCTAACACCATGGCCCCTATCAGACGGAGCTTGAGCCCGGACTTTCGGCATGAGACGTGTCCATTTTTTTTATTCATTCGCATGTTTCCTTTTCTTCTAGGCCGCCTACGATGCGGCCCTACAGAAACCCGTGTTGTGGCCCGAACCGCCAGAAGGCTTGCCACCCTATTGATCCGGCAGGCGTGGCTGCGCCGCTCCTGTCATCGGAACGAACGCAACCGGCAGCAACTCGTTGCGCTGTATCCCCGCAGCAGTGTTCGTGAGGAGGATCAGTCGTTGTCGCGTTTTCCCCAGAGGCAAAACCATTCGCCCCCCAAGCGCGAGCTGATCCACCAATGATTGGGGAATATGCTCCGGGGCGGCTGTGAGAATGATCGCATCAAAGGGAGCCTCCTCCGGCCAACCTTGATACCCGTCACCCGCTCGACTCGTGATAGGGGGAATGCCCAACGCGTGAAACGTTTGGCGAGCGCGTTCGGCGAGCTCCTCGACGATCTCAATGGTGAAGACCTTTGCCCCTAACTTTGCCAAAATCGCGGCCTGATACCCCGATCCCGTTCCAATTTCCAACACGCGGTCATCTTTGTTGAGATGCAGCGCTTCGGTCATATAGGCCACGATGTAGGGTTGTGAAATGGTTTGCCCATACCCGATAGGCAGCGGATGATCATCATAGGCTTCGGCTGAATCCTCGGCCAACACAAATTCATGACGAGGAACTTCTCGCATGGCTTGGATGACGGCTTGATCGCTGATCCCGCGCGCGAGAAGTTGCTCCCTCACCATATGATCCCGTTCGCTTTGTCGAGGAGAGGGATGGACGAAGGGCTCGACTTCCATACTCATTCCTGTTATCGGCGTCACGAATGGCAGACCGAGCAGCGTGATGAGACACAAAGACAAAGTTGCCACAGGGAACCCTCCGTTTTCACCTAAGTTATTCGGCCACGAGTTGTTTCGTCTACAGATTCGGCTACGTGTTTCGCTCGTTTTGAAAACCCGGAACGCCTGTCGCAACAATGGCCGTGGAACTTATTGCAACGATTTTTCAGGAAACAAGGAATGACCCGTTAATCCCTGATAGGCTTTTTCCAGCGTCCCAACGTGCGACACGTGCATGAGGAAGGGGGTTCGCCATTCACCGTCGCTGGGATCATGTTCTTCAGGAATAAGGACCCGGCCCAAGTCTTCTGCATAGGCCGCATACACTTTATACGGGACACCGGCGACTTTCCCAATGTGACCATCCTCCGTAATGGTTCCGGTCAGCGTTCGGCCATAAACGATCGCCTCGTTTTTGGCAAGGGCCACCACACTTAACGCCACCATCGCCGACAGGCTGGCACCATACATGGTCAACCCTGAGTAGGGAAACGTCAAGACCACGGTCCACGAGTCATCCTGAAGCTTCGCGGATTTTGCCACGCGATGGATGGCGGTCGCCACGGCTTTTCGGGCAATGGGGCCGAAACGCCCGGGTACTTTTCGAAAGTGCACCTTGAGCCCATCATGATCCGATCGTTGGTGAAAGTGAATCATCACGTACATCACGATTCCAACGGGTTGCTGCGCCTTATCAAGGGTCATCCCAAGCACAGGAATTGATTGGTGACGAAACTGGCTCGGAGGCGCCACCTCTGAAGCCACGGAGTGTGACACCATCGACAGGGCTGACAGACTCGCCATGGTCAACATTTTTAGACGCTGATGGCTCATAGAGATTTCACGTTATTTTCTTGTCTGATGTCTTTTGTGTTCCGTGATGAAATCTACTGCATCTGCGCTCACGTTTCTTTGCCCGTCCATGTTAACACCATGGCAACCTTGAAGGACAATCCCGGCGAACCGGCTCTTCTTCAATAGAGATTCTCACGCGCGAGAGCGCGAGATTGAGGAAGCTGAGCGTGGTCGTCTGCTCGGAATAGTGCTCGAGAATGGAGAGGCAAAAGAACCAGCGTCAATTCGGCTCTCTCTTCTTCAATGATCTTGAGTGCTTCTGTTTTGCGAAGGACGCTTTTCCCCCTTTGACCGGCTTCTCTCCCTTTTCCTGCACAGCCGAGGCAGCCCCCTTCTCTTCTCGAGAAGGCCAGCACCAATATCTCGTCACCACTGCAAGACCGCTCCCTACGCCTAAACCAAGCACCGTCCAATCAACCCAGGACCATTCTTGATCGGACAACGCAGGATCATGGCCGGTCAACGCCGCCACCAATAAGGTACCCACTGAGATGCCGCCATAGAATGCGAACCCCTTCCATCGACTTTTGAACCTCGACAGGTTAGGGTACAGCATCACCACACACATCAACGAAAAACTGAAAACAGAAATGATGGTGGCCAATGTGGAGATTCCCTGCATGCTCGCGACGTGATTCCTCCAAAAACAGCATGACACCCCGCTTCTCAAGGAAGACTAGGATGTGCTTCCACTGCTGCGGCTGACTCACGACTTTGTCAACAGCCATTGTGGATATGTTTCATTTTCTTAGTCCGCCTGAGCGTGTCATGTGCAAAAAGCCTTTCCCACGCTACAATTTGTATAATATCTTTCAATAGCTCTCAAAATATACGCAGACGTTACCAACCCACTATATTTAGTAGCAAGATATTGTCTTCTACCATGCACAAAAAATGTGCAATCTGCTCACTTTATGATCCTATGGGTATAGAATCCCAGTGATCAAAAAATTTTACCAGGTTATCCCCAGATTCTGTGGAAATATCATTCCCCATATGGCTTCAATTTTGCTCTCAGTCAGGATACGCAAGATCGCGGTAATATCCGACTTTGGGGACCTCTAAGGTTCTCGTTTGAAACTGGTCCCGTTTACCCTATTTTTGAACCGTGAGACTCGACGAGTCATGCACACTTCTTCAAGCCCTACAGCATCTATCTCTACCCTCCGGTCACCCATTTTGAATGTCGGGAAACGCATCGTTCATGGGTTCTCCTGAGCGGACCCTTTGCCTGCAAGATCAAAAACCCGTCAATTTGGGGTTCGTAGACTTTTCTTCCCTCACTCAACGTTATTTTTTGTACTGACGAGATTCGCTTGAATCGGCAGTTGGCACAGGACATCTATGTTGATGTCATGCCGATTTCCGGAACACCTGAGCCTCCGCGGCCGGATGGACAAGGCGAACCCTTTGAATTCGCCGTGAACATGTGACAGTTCACGGCCGATCGAAAGCTGGCTGCTTTACTGAAGATACCCTTCCTGAAACTGGATATGCATGCAACTCCAACGACCCTTCGCCGACGAGTCGCAGCAAAAGCGGTCAAGGCTTCTGATGTCTCAGAAGCCGAGCTTTCCGTACTCACACAACAGGAGCAAGGCCGAGAACCCTCGGACCGGATGAACGAGCCACGACTGTGCTGATTCACTCAGACAGACACCCGATTTGACCCTGCGGCGGTGGTGGGAATGCTCGAATCAAAACGCGAAGCGGTGAAGTCAACTGAAAAACTTACTGGCGTCGGGGTTCTGTCACCTCACCCCGGAATAATATCGCAGAATGTCCGACACGGAAATCAGTCCCATGATTTTGCCACTTTCGGTCACACACACATGACGAGTTGCTTTTTCTTTCATTAACTGCACGGCCGCCACGACCGGTTCACGACTTTCAATTGTCAGGATAGGTTCTCGCATGCAGGTTTTGACCGTCGTTGTCGTGGGGTCGACCCCATTGGCAACCACCTCTTGGGTCAACTCGGTTTCCGTGATACTTCCGATGAATTCCTCGCCACTATCGACTAACAGTGAGCCAATTTTCCATTCCTGTAATAATTTTCCCGCTTCCCGAAGGGTCGCATCATGCGACACGGATCGAATCACCTTGGACGTAAAGTCTTTCACTGTGGGGCCGCTCATTGCCTTAGACCGTTGGCTCGAACTGGCCTGAGCCCTGCGAGCCTCCAAATCCGCGATGCAACTTTCCAGCACGCGTTGCCGTTGTCGCAGAGTTTCCCGTTCATTATCCAGACCTGCTCCTTCCGGAGCTTCATCTGAGAGATTGACTAGGCCTCCTGCCTCCCCCAACTGAGCATATTCATAGGCCTCTAACATGCTGGAGGAACTTCCTAACGTCTCGGCAATAAGTTCTTCGGTGGTCAAGTCAAATTCTTCTATCGATGAATGCTTGGGTAAGCCTCCCATAATAAAGGTTTTCAAGTTCGAGACTTGTTGACGAAATCGATCAATGTTCTGATCGAGCGCGCGATTTTTCTCTTTGTCAGACCCTTTTGTTTGATCCATGACCCCTCCTTGAGCTATGAGGGTTGATGGTACCTCAGAAGTCTCTTGCTACACAAGATTGGAATCCGAGGATTTTGCGAGCGCGATTCTTAAAATGTGTGGCGCTCTCTGCCCCGCTTGCGCACGACCTCTCATGACAACATAAGATCATTCATGAGATACTCTTCTTAGGTGATACCGTCAGAAACTCGTGATCGTGACAAACCCAAGCGGGGAGAAGAACGATGGATTTGAAAATTGACAGTCGGAACGTCAGCATGACGCCGAGATGGAAACAAGAGATCGAAGATCGGATTGCCACGCTCCAAACAGAGTACGACAACCTTACCCATGCCCGAATCACACTCACCAAAAACCCACATCATAAAAAGGGAGACGATAACGCTGAAGCGCTGATCGTCTTGAACCTTCCTCCACGCCATACCATTACCGCACGGAAAGACGCCAAAAGTTTCGAGGAAGCGATTCGCTCCGCGTTTAAGGCGGCTACGACTGAAATCAAAAAATTTCGCGAAAAGCCCAATTTGCTCAAATCCGACAAACCCCAGGAACTCTAAGTCGAATGATCACAGGGTCTCTGGAAAATGAAAGGCGGCCTTCAGGCCTGTGGCAAAACGGTGAGCTTCTCCTGTCATCGACACCCACTTGTCTACCCGCACGTCTCCAGAATCCCTGTTCTCTTGACACGACATAACGAAAGTCTAGCATCGCCAAGCCCCTTGGCGATGCTAGAGGGAAAGCATTTGATTGACACACCGTAACCTTCAAAGAAAACTCCTCGCATGAGCCTACTCCTGAGTCGGCCTTTTCCTGATACCACGCCTTCATTTGTTTCCTTTTTGCCATTTTTCAAGATGGAGGGATGAGTGAATCAAACGTTATACGTTGGGAACCTGTCCTGTACCACAACGGACCAAGAACTACCGGATCTGTTTGCGCAACATGGAACCGTCCAATCCGCCAATGTGGTCACGGATCGATAGACCGGACAGTCCAGAGGGTTCGGATTTGTGGAAATGGGAAGTGGAGAGGACGCGCAGCAAGCTATTAAGGCTCTCAATGGCTCAGACTTCCAAGGCAGAAATCTTGTGGTGAATGAAGCGAGACCCAAAGAACAATCTTTTGGCCCACGAAGGTAACACCTTCCCGCTATCCTAGGTGCACCCATTGCCCTTTTCGTCACTTACCGAAACCAACAAAAGTGGGCATCTCACAACCTCGCAAGGGTTCAGCCTTTACAATCCATCCGTGGGTAAGGTATTCTTAGATAACTTGCCTTTTGGAGTGCTGCTTCATCAAAAAAGTGCACGAGCTATCGAGAAGAAGAGACTGACGCGAGTTTCCGGTGAAGGTCAGCACATTCTCTTTTCACAATATTTGAATGCCGATTGTTTCTCAAACAAACGCGACTCGACTGATCGCACAATGGACGAGACCCCTATGACGACTCTGACCGATTCACAAACAGCAATTCCCACATCACGACCCCCTGATCAATTGAATTTTATCTTGTTTTCCAGTGTCACCGGCAGTGCCATAGTCGGGTTGCCGGCCTACGCGTATTTTTATGATTATTCTTGGGTTGATTGGGCCATGTTTGTGATGCTCTATATCATCACAGGACTAGGCATCACCGTGGGATACCACCGCTTACTGGCTCATCGAAGTTTTGCTTGCCCTAATTGGGTGAAAGGTATTTTTTTGATCGCAGGAGGATGGGCTCTACAAAATTCAGGCCTCAAATGGGCATCAGATCATATCCGTCATCATGCCCGGTGCGACCAGGAAGAGGATCCCTATAATGCTCAGCGAGGATTTTGGCATAGTCATTGTGGTTGGCTATTCTCGAAGGATCCCCATAGAGACGAGAAATATGCCACCAAGCTGAAACAGGACCCTGTGGTCATGTGGCAACATCGTTATTATATCCCCATTGTCCTTTCCGGCTTGATACTTCCCTTTGTAGTGGGATTTTTGTACGACGGCTGGGTTGGGGGACTGGGATGTTTCTTGCTCGCCGGAGTCGGGCGAACCTTTTTTGTTTTAAATTCCACGTTTTGCATTAATTCCATTTGCCACCTGTGGGGCGCCCAACCTCACGGAGCATCCGATTCCAGTCGTGACAGTTGGTGGGTCTCGCTCATCACCTTCGGAGAGGGATACCATAATTATCACCACATGTATCAAAGTGATTATCGGAATGGCCCCCAGTGGTATAACTTTGATCCATCAAAGTGGCTCATCTACGGTCTTTCCCTCATGGGGCTCACCAGTTCTTTGCGCCGGTCCTCCTAATCGCCACGTTTTCGTGAAGATCCTCACGCACAATTTCGCTTAAGCGCCCTGGCGCTTTCCTCCCATCTCATTCATTCAGCAACGGGAACCCCTCGAACCTGTGTTTGAGAATGCCGCTCCCAAAACCAAGACGTTGTCTTGATGGACGTTACCGTTGTGGGGAGAAAAACTGGAGAATGAAGGGAAGAAGCAGAACTCTCCATTAAAAAACCATAGGTCAAAAGACATGGAATCCCTCCTGCTCTATTTGGGGGCAGCCGTCGAGCATGGCGGATGAGGGATGAACGTCACGGCAGGGATCGACAACCGTTTGTCTTGCTGAGCGAAGCGAACGAAGCTGGCTTGATGAAAGGGGAACAGCACAACGGTTTTCTTACCACCTCAAAAATTGCGAGATCACGAGATAGGACCATGCTGCCGCAAAGATGTAAGTCATTTCCTTTTCACCAATGTATTTATAAATCAGGCGATACCCGGCGATCGGCACGACGGCCACCAGCGCAGCGGTAAAAAAATGCCCCACCACGTCGCCCAGCACCCCTTCAATCGTCGAGTTGCCGGGCAATGCCAGAAACACGCTCGCCCCAACCATAGGAATCCACAACCATCGTATGTTGACCACTCTTGCCTCCCTGCGTTTTCCCAAAATACATGAGACACGGCTTCGGGTTATTCTATAAAACACTTATCCCCAGTGCGACTTCTGCTGAATGCCCCAGATGATTCCATCCGATGCAAGTCATCATCACCGTTATGTCCAAGGCAAAAAAAATGGGATCGTCCTACGAGAACGATCCCGTCAGCCTGAAGAGAGCAATGGTTGCGGGGGAGGGATTTGAACCCTCGACCTTTGGGTTATGCGTACCACTACAGCTTTCGCTGCCTGGTGAATCCAGTTTGTGGTCTGGACTTTCTCTTCATCCTCGGACCGGCTTGGCCGCCGTTAGGATGCCTGCCATCAAGTCTCTACACCTTCTTTCAGAGCCTATGACTCTTGAAGCTTGGCTCGGGGTTACCTCGCTACCGGCTTCCCCGAATTTGACAGGTGATCGTACAGAAGTTTCCCTCTGCACAGCCCATTGTAGGAGAGATTGTCCTCTCTGAAGCAATCAGCGGATCACTCCTTCTCTCCTACGGAATTGAGCCCAACGAGCTACCAGACTGCTCCACCCCGCAGAGGCATAGTAGCGAAGCGTCATGAACAAAGTCAAATCGCTGACTCTGCAAAGGACATCTTCACAGAATTGGGGTCAGTTGTGCTATGTTCCAGAAACAATGGTCCTGGCCGGAATCTTTGGAGGCATTCTGTTTGTGCTGCTGATTATTGCGGACTGGTATCAGTTCACCAATCTCCGGCCATTGTCTGCCCAATACGGGTTCGGCATTGCCCACCGGCATGACCGTCTCGACCACCTCACCCGTCACTCCCTTCTTCAGCAATTCGGCCAACACCATACGATGGCCCTGCCACATGGCGTTGCTCGCTGGTTTGGGGCGCAAGAGGTGATTTCGCTTCGTCCCTCTTACCAATTCTTCTCCATGCGGTTTCGTACCGCGTGGCCACTGAAAGGAACCATCACACTTCAGCCCACTGCGGCCGGTGTGGAATTGCACCTCACGAAACGCGTGCCCTGGTCTTCAAGTCTTCTCACCATGACCTGGCTAGGACTCGTGACGATTGGCACCGCCGTTTTTCTGATCGTGTTCGGGATTGATGGTGGCTTTGATTCAGCCGGCGGGCTGCTCTTAGCGTTGGGAGTGACCGGATTAGGGGGCTTGGTCTTGCTTTTCGGTTTGATTATGGTGTCCCTGGCCTATCGCCTCGAAGATTCTCGGTTGATGCAGGTATATCAAGAACTCCTCGAGATCTGGCTAAAAAAGAGTAAGCCATCCTCCGGCTCTTCTCCATCCGAAGAGGCAGGATAAGATGCTTCCCCTACAGAGGAAAAGCTCCGTGGCACTTTATGAGGACTGTTTGACGAGGTGGTGCGGCTTCTTGAGGATGGTATCGGCGTGGAATTGGGGAATCACGTAGACCCATTTTGCGACTTTTTTGTTGAGGGCTTCGATTTCAGCTTTGACTTCTGCCTCTGGTTTCATGCCAGGGTTCGCAAGTTTTGGAAAGTCTGTCTTGTCTTTCTCTGTTTTCTCCGTCTCCCGAGCCCCTTCGGCTTGCTTTTCGGTTTTCGCGTTTTTTTCAGATTCGGGTTCCCAGATCAGATCGCTCTTGAAGGCTGCCGAGACCTTCACATAATGCTTCTCGTCTTTTCGAAGCAATGTCAGCGTCCCTTCGAGGCCATCAAAGGTCTCAAAAACAGCGGTTACGACTGCTTGGTCTTCGAACGGGACCTCGCTCTTTGGGCTGACGTCATCGAACGACAGGGACGTGACCGTGGACACCATATTGTTGACCGCAAATTGCGATTGCACTTCCGTTCCTCCGGGAATATTCGCCACCTTGAAATCCAGTTCATCGGGCTGTTCTTTCTCCAATATTACTGTGGTCGCGTCAGGGTGGACGATCTGAAGGTGCCGGACTCGCTTCGGCTCGATCTCTAACAAATCCTTGTCCAACCACTCACCAGGGTTCTTCTCGATCGAGAGTCTCCCCATGGCCAGCCAGGTTTGCGGATTCCCCGGTTTGCGGATAAACACTTCCTTTTGATCGGGATTTCCCTTGGCTGGTCGGTCATTGCCGACAATAACCGCGGCCAAAGTGTTTCCTGCCACGTCCTTGAGTGTCACTCCCGTGGACAACGATCCCTCCGCGCCCACATCCTGCAACCCCAGCTTCTCATAGAATTCAGGCTTCCCGGTCTTCGCCTCGAGAATTTTTAATTCTGCGAAGCCGAAGAGTGCTTCACGAATTTTTCCCATATCGGCGGGGTAATGGTGTTTCTCTTTGACGCGCCATGACGGTTCCTCCCGGAGAATCGTGATCGTTCCGGTTTGCGTCAACACGCTCATTTCAGACACGTCATTTATTGACGCCATGAATCCCGGGAAGACTGGTTGCCCCGTTTGTGGGAACGTGGCGTCTTTTCGTTGGGACACCAACACTGCCGCGGCAATCAGAACGACAGTGATGACTGCCATGATGGTCACGGTTTTGGTGGTCATGGTCTTGTGGCGGCTCCGTGTCCTGCTTCGTTGCCACGGAGACGGCAACGCATTCTGTAGGCACTGAAAACCACACCGCCGACGGCAATAAGCAGCGGCATGAGTCCAACGTTGAAAAACTTCACGACGCCTTCGAGACGTTCAATGTTTTTTTGCAATTCGTGTTGCACGCTCCGCAATTCTTTTCTGGTCGCCACCAACTGTTGTCGGAACCCATCAAGAGTGGCCTCCTGTTCAGCACTCAAAATGACCGTGGTCTGATCTTCTTTCTTGTTCTGCAGTTCGCGAATCTTTCGCTCGGTATCCTGTAAGCGTTGTTGCAGGGCTTGTTCTTTTTGACGGAACTGCGCTTCCGCCTCCTGTTGAATGGATCTGACCAACGTGAAGGGGCGAGAGATACTCCCTCGACTCCTGACGCTGATCAGGTCGTGACTCCCGGTCAGGTTGTCCAAGGCATTGGTCACGAAATCATTATTCGCGGCGGTGGGAATCCCGATCCGCTGTCCCAGGAAATTTTGGACTTGCACCCAAAATCGATCTTGCAGCATGTCGGTGTCAGCCACCACGATTACGTGAATGAGGTCCGCAGATTCGGTCAGATGCGGGTGCTGTTTTGATTGTTTTTCGTCCTGAGGGTTCCCTTGTCGGTCTGAATCCGCTGCGTTCGGCCTGCCATCAGGAAAGGCTGTTTTGACCTTGCCGGTCACGCGTGCGGCCAACACAAGGGGGTCGCCTTCCGGCCGATAGGCCCGCAAGATGTCTTCGACGTCGGGCATAAACCGCAGACTGGCGGAATCGATTTGCATGGCGTGTTCGTCGGTTTTCACCAAAGGCGTAAACTCGATCGCACGGCCTTCCTTTTTGCGAAGAACCCCTGCTGAGGCCATGGTGAGATTCGGGAGCTTTGCGGTCACGACGTCCTCGGCATTCAACTGCCGAGGCGTCAGGTCAATCCAAATGGGGTAATCCGCCACAACCGTGCGGGATTGTTTTTGAAAGTTCACTTTTTTGGCTAAAGGGAGATCGCCCGCCACTTTTCCTTCGACCAACTCGATTCCCCAGGCATCAAAGACCGGACCGAGATCAGAATTGCGGGGACCTTGCATGCCCATCGGGTTTTGGGGATTGGGAAGAATCCGGTCGGCTTCACTATGGGGATCCACAAAGACTAAAGCTCGCCCGCCTCGCAAGACAAACTGGTCAATGGCATATAAGGCCGGATCACCTAAGCCCTTGGGATGCACCACCATGAGTACCTCAACTTCTTCGGGGATATCCGTAATGTCTTTGTCGAGAGGCATGATCTGCATCACGTCCCGGATGCTGTCCATGATCATCCAGGGCGCACGGCCACCTTGTGCTTGCAGAAACGGCATCGGCGGACCACCCTCCAAGGGAAGGGTGCTGAACAGGCCGACGATTTTTTGTTTGGGATTGGCTAACCGGTACACCATCTTGGTGAGATCATATTCGAGAAATTCTTCCCGACTCTGCTGAAAAAACGGAATGATCTCCTGATCATCAATGGAATTGGTGGCCACCAATCCAAAATAGAATTGAACGTTTCCCGCCTCCAGTGGAACTCCCCTGAGTCCATATCCGACCGCCCGATCTTCTGCCTCTGAAAAAGGTTCAGGGTCGATGACGTGCAGGGTCAGATTCCCAGCGGCGACCTGCTCATACTCCTGCAACAATTCCAGCACCCGGTTGGTATAGCTCTGAATGCCGGGCAATTCCGTCACCAGCTTCTTTGACAGGTACACCCGTAGGGTCATCGGCTCATCAAGGCTCTGCAAAATGTTTCTGCTGCCCTCAGAGAGGGTATAGATCTGTTGTTCCGTGAGATCGAAACGGGCCGATCGAAAAGCCACGTGACTTAAGACGTTCACCGTGAAAAATAACACCACCGAGATCGCCAATCCACTTCCTGTTAAGAGTCTGGGGTTCATGGACCTCGATCCTTTACTCAGCCTTTTTCCATTCCAGAATGAGCGCTGTTGCAAACAACCAAAAGCCAATGAGCGAGAGAAAATACACCAAGTCGCGCACATCGATGACCCCACGACTCAAGGCATGAAAGTGTGTCAGGAAACTGAAAGAGCTGATCAGTTCCAACAAGAATTGCGGGGCCCACCCGTTAAAAAAATCCAACACCAAGGGGAAGCCGCTGAGGACAAAACCCAACCCGACGACCACACTGATCACAAAGGCAATCACCTGGTTTTTGGTGAGGGCCGACACACATGAGCCAAGCGCCATAAAGCCACCCGCCATTAAAAAGCTTCCGAGGTAACCCGCCAGAATCACCCCGTTATCCGGTTCCCCCAAGATATTCACGGTCACCCACGCAGGAAAGGTCAGGGCGAGAGCAATGCCCGTAAAACACCAAGCCGCCAAAAACTTGCCCACCACCGCTTCCCACAGGGTCACAGGGAGCGTGAACAGCAATTCGATGGTTCCCCCTCGCCGTTCCTCTGCCCAGAGCCGCATGGCCAAGGCCGGGATCAAGACCAAATAGAGCCATGGATGAAAATCGAAAAAGGGGATGAGATCCGCTTGGCCACGAGCAAAAAAGTTCCCCAGATAAAAGGTAAAGGCCCCCGTAAGCATCAAGAAGATGATAATGAACACTGCCGCAATCGGAGTCGCAAAGTACCCGATCAGTTCTCGTTTAAAAATGACGCCGATTCTGCCCATAACCTGCCGTTTTGCCGATCCTTTCCTCGGCCCTTTCTCACCATGGGTTCTCTACGTGAGGGCTTGAGCGGGCATGGTTAGCACTCGAAAGACCTCATCCAAGTGCCCGTGGTCCACGGATAGCTCAACCATGTCCCAGTTTTGACGGTGCACACACTGGCTGACCGCACTGATGATGGGTTGCCCGTCTTCCGGGATGATTCGATATTCATGCTCCGCCTTGCCCTCATCGATGACTTCGGCCCTCTTGACGCCAAGGACCCCTTCAAGAATCGCTTGTACGCCATCGGGGAGGGGCCCTTGCAATCGAAGGATCACCGCATTGTGATAGCGGGATCGGGCCTCCAAGTCGGCCGGCGTGCCATCGGTGATTACCTTGCCTTTGGCGATAATCATGGCGCGAGTGCACACCGCGTGAACTTCTTCTAA
The DNA here is from genome assembly GCA_963422365.1 of Nitrospirales bacterium. GTDB lineage: Bacteria > Nitrospirota > Nitrospiria > Nitrospirales > UBA8639 > Bin75. Next base: position 774,375 of record OY729426.1, on the reverse strand, counting down.
AACATGCGTCGACAGAATAATGGCTTTTTCTCGCGCCATGGTTTTGATGAGCCCACGCACTTCATGCTTTTGATTGGGATCAAGCCCGTCGGTTGGTTCGTCAAGAATCAACACGGAAGGATCATGCATAATGGCCTGGGCCAATCCTACTCGCCGCCTGAATCCCTTGGAAAGGGTTTCAATGGGCTGATGAATCACACCCTCAAGATTCACTTTTTCCATAGTCTCTGACACTCGGTGATGCAAATCCGCTCCACGAAAACCGCGCATTTCACCAATAAACAACAAAAAACTCAGCGGCGTCATCTCTCCATAGGCCGGGGCACCTTCCGGGAGATACCCCAGGCTTTTTTTGGCATCGAGAGGCTCTTCCTGAACATCGAATCCGTTGACCTTGACCGTTCCCCTGGTTGGAGTCAGAAACCCTGTGACCATTTTCATGGTCGTGGATTTCCCCGCACCATTCGGCCCTAAAAATCCCAGCACCTCGCCCTGGCTGACCGTAAACGACACCTCGTCTACCGCAATAATCGGTCCGAAAGTTTTCCGAAGCTGTCGTAGCTCAACCATCGATCCCACTGTTCTCTCCCTTCACCCTTCCGATTGCTCCATCCTGTTTCATAATATAAATACATGTGCCGGAGTCAAGGGGAAATTAAAAATTTTTCACGAACCCCATTGCTTGGCACCCATTTGTAGAGTCTTGACAACGCCACAGATTTTTGAATGGAGGGGTCTTAAATTTCGGAGGAGTGCTCAGAACTTATGATAACCACCGCCCCGCGCATAATGGGATGCAGCGTGCAATGGTACGTATACAGACCAGGGGGAAGCCCTGATATTTCAAACACGCCATCAGGATGGATGGACCCTGAATCAAAGACGCACGTATCGGTTCCCAGGCATCCATCATGGGTAATGGTGTGATGCGTACCGGTGGGATTCTCCCAACGAATCGTGCTGCCAGCAGTCACAGTGGCGGCTAAGGGGGTGAAATACGGAGACCAGGATTCCATTTGAATCCTAAACGGTGAAGAAGCGGCAAAGACCAATGAAGCGTTCAGGATCAACAACACAAGAAGCACACTCAGTGTGGATCGCTTCATGACTTCACTTCTTTCCAGATTCAATGGACCTTGGCTTTTCGATATCACCTTGCAACGAAGAAAAGCTGCTCATATTGACAGTATACACTTCGGCTCAAACAGAACGCCAAATTTTCACAACTTTTTGTTTTGCAGCACACCATCCCATCCCTGGAATAGAATATGTTCACGAATTCGTTGACAATTCCCGTTCTTTCCTCTGGTGTAGCAGCGCCATCCCCGCTTGCCATAGCGGCGGGCTGGTGACGGAGTGGCGGCGAGCGGCTTCAATGAGGCCGAGGCAAATATGCCTCGGAATGAGTGCAGACATGAGGATTACGATCGTCAGCCGTCATGCTTCAATGAGGCCGAGGCAAATATGCCTCGGAATGTAAGAATCCAGAATCTTCTATCTCTGAGTCTGTTTTGCTTCAATGAGGCCGAGGCAAATATGCCTCGGAATTCATCCAATTGTCGTCGAGAAAGCGGGCAGGAGTCCAAGCTTCAATGAGGCCGAGGCAAATATGCCTCGGAATTAATAGCGCTCGAATGCAAATTGACAATATTAGCAAAGCTTCAATGAGGCCGAGGCAAATATGCCTCGGAATTTTTTCCCCTTTCTATTTTCCAAATTTGGGCAACAAGCTTCAATGAGGCCGAGGCAAATATGCCTCGGAATTCGAAGGGGTGTACCCATCTAGGGATACCCCCTCTGGGCTTCAATGAGGCCGAGGCAAATATGCCTCGGAATTGTTCCTGAAGGAACCCCTACTATCAGTCATGCAAGGCTTCAATGAGGCCGAGGCAAATATGCCTCGGAATTAATCCGAGTCTTTGAAGGAATTAGTGGGGGCACTCGAGCTTCAATGAGGCCGAGGCAAATATGCCTCGGAATTTAAGAAGGAAGAATTAAGAAGGAAGAAGGGGAGAAGGCTTCAATGAGGCCGAGGCAAATATGCCTCGGAATTGCCAGGCCTGCTGCGGCGCCGGCGCCGCAGTATACGGCTTCAATGAGGCCGAGGCAAATATGCCTCGGAATTCACGGCAAAAAAAATAGAGAGGCGGACACAAGGAGCGCTTCAATGAGGCCGAGGCAAATATGCCTCGGAATTTAGCACACCGCCAAGAATGAAAATCGAAGGCAAAAAAGCTTCAATGAGGCCGAGGCAAATATGCCTCGGAATTCTGGTGCTCGCGCGAGAGCCCCTCACCCTGACTAAAGCTTCAATGAGGCCGAGGCAAATATGCCTCGGAATTCGAGATGAGGATTCAGTTTTTAGAATCAGATTCTAAGCTTCAATGAGGCCGAGGCAAATATGCCTCGGAATTCTCACGCCCACCCCACTCGCGGTGCGAGTGGAAATAGCTTCAATGAGGCCGAGGCAAATATGCCTCGGAATTTAAAAAGGAAGAGGGAAGAAGGGAAAAATAAAAAGGCTTCAATGAGGCCGAGGCAAATATGCCTCGGAATTGGCAGCCCGGGCGCCAATATACCGCCTCGGCGACCGTCGCTTCAATGAGGCCGAGGCAAATATGCCTCGGAATTTGATCCCTCACTCGGCCGGCGGTAGCAATGATCCGAGGCTTCAATGAGGCCGAGGCAAATATGCCTCGGAATTAGCGCATGGCCGCAGGGCTTGCGGACTCTCGAGAGGCTTCAATGAGGCCGAGGCAAATATGCCTCGGAATTCAGTAATATCGTCAGTGTCGCGGCGCAGTGGACGGCCGCTTCAATGAGGCCGAGGCAAATATGCCTCGGAATTCCCTCTTCCCGGTGGTGTCCGTCCCCACACGAGGCGGGGCTTCAATGAGGCCGAGGCAAATATGCCTCGGAATTGCAAGATGAGATTAATCGCAAGCGCCACAGTGACAAGCTTCAATGAGGCCGAGGCAAATATGCCTCGGAATTCTCTCGATCTGCACCACACCGGAATCGGCGGCGTAGGCTTCAATGAGGCCGAGGCAAATATGCCTCGGAATTAATTGCAAAACCTTGTCCGCGATCAAAAAGAATTTGCTTCAATGAGGCCGAGGCAAATATGCCTCGGAATTTTCCCCGAGCGCCAACGCCGGACGGACGCGGGCGGCGCTTCAATGAGGCCGAGGCAAATATGCCTCGGAATTAGCCGCCTTCGATCTCCTTGAGTGGTTTGGCTTATTTCGATGCACCGCGAGCACTGGACTCTGATGTCTCCAAGAATACCTGAACTCTCTTTCAATATCCACATAGGTTTCGGGTATCTCCTTCTCAGACAAGAGAACAACGCGATGCGAGGACTGCCCATAATTTCTGGGGTACCGAAGCACTCGCCTGAAGATCGGCACATCAGAGCCTAGACAATTGTCGCCTGCCGGGTCGGCATTTCATAGACCTTGCCCAAGCTCTCGACGTGGGGATCAACTTGGTCGGCAAGACCTAGGTCAAGGATCAGAACGTGATCCTCCGCTAATTTGATCAAGCCTTCCAAACGCGCGGTCATTTCGGCGCGCCGCCTAGCTGTCAGCCGACATTGGAAGACCGACAATTGCAGCCAGTGGCCGTAGCCCTTCATCACCTTGAAGACCCGCCGCCAGCGCTTCGGCTCAGCAATGTCGTACGTCACGATGTAGAGACGTTCGTCGGCCATGACGGTTACCGGGGGAGATAATGCGGATAGGTGGAGAGTTCGCCTTGCAAATATCGGGCGAGCAGCCGCGCCTGAACGTCGATCAACCGGCGCATGGAGACGCGATAGCCGAAAAGCGGATGGGTGGTCTCCTGTTCCATGCGGCGCTCGAACGCGGCCATGAACGCCTTACGACCTCCGGGTTTCAGCGCACACGCTGGCCCGTTGAACACGAAATCACCCGGCTTGACCTCGCCGTTGTTGACGGCCTGGATCACACAGGAATCGGCAACAATGGGTCGGAACGGCTCCATCACGTCGAGGGCCAGCGCCGGACGCCCCTGGCGCGGACGATGGTAGAGGCCCATGTAGGGGTCCAACCCGGTCGCCGAGATCGTCGTCGCGAAGGTGCGCGTCAGCAGGGCATACGCCAACGACAACATCGCGTTCACGGGGTCCGTGGGCGGACGTCGGTTGCGCGTCGAGAAGGAAAACGCGGCCAGGCTTTCTTTTGCGTCCGTTGCGAGCATGTTCTCGAAGCAAGCGAAGTAGACGGCTGCGGCCTCACCCTCAATGCCTAAGAGCTGTGGAATGTCCTTGACGTGGGGTGCTTGTTGGGCGATGCGATTCAGTCTGGTCAGAGTCTCTTCTCTGGCACCGAGACCCCTGTCCGTGCGCCAGTTGCGGCGCAACAGCGTGCGTGAGTTTCGTACTTTCGCCGCAACGAGATCACGCGAGAACGCGAGGCAACGACGTTCATCAAAGGCCACCCGGTATTGTGCCTCGCGCACGGCCACGTTGCCGTTGCCGGTTCCAATCGTATGGCCGAGGAACCAGCCACCGGTAGAGAACCATGATACCGGAATTTCGGCACGCATCAGTTCATGCAGAGCCGGTGTGGTCACCGAGACCGGACCGAAGAGAGCCACCTGGGACACGTCAATCATGGGCATTGCCACCTTCTCTTCTTCGATCTCGACGATCAATTGTTCGCCGCTCTTGCGCAGTCGTGCGCCCGGGGTCTGCACGTAGAGCGGAAGCGCCGGATCGTCGGCCGGGTTGAGCGGCCGTGGGGGATATCCCTTTCGGAAGAGGTTGGTCTCATCCGGCAGGCAGATGCCGGCCAGTGAGCAACGCGGACACTTGGGGCTGTTTTCGAGCGGCGGCGGCCGGTGCCTTGAGACAGCGGCCGAACGAAGGCCAAAGATGGCTTCCAGCGTCAGGGCACGGAGTTCATCGTCTAAGACGACCGGCACCTTCTCACGCGACCCGGCGTACCACAACGCGCCCCGCTCGACTGTGTACCCGTTGTCTTCGAGAATCATGGCCTGGGTGCAGACCTGGACCCGCTCAGGCTCGTAGGCGCCCGCGGCGACGTGCGGCCGCTTGCCCTTCTTGAAATCCACGGGCATGACTATTCCCCCGTCCGCCTCCACCACGTCCATCTTTGCGATCATGCCCAGGCGTTCCGAAGACATGGTGACCGCTCGAGCCCGAGCCATTTCTTCGTCGAGATCCTCGGGCTCGGGCAGATGGCCCCCGCCCTCATCAACCCGGGCATGCACGCGCCTCCCCTCGGCGGTATCGCCGCTCTCCGCCCATTCGCCCTCCACCCACTCCAGATAGGCAAGCCGCGGACAATACACCCATTCATTGACCATGCGCGCCGGAATGAGCGGCACATCCGCGTCGGCCGGCGGCGGTGGCAAGGGAAGAGAGAGTTGCCGTTCGTGGGTCATACGGTGAATCTTGGGGCTATTCGTTCTCTATTGTCACGATGCGTTGTGCGCCTGATTTTCCAAAAAACGCCTGACTCGCAGAGCCCAGGCACGCCACGCTTTTCTCGCGGTAATCCCCCGTAACAGGGTCATATATATGAACTGACTGGTGGCGGGCAATGCATCGGGATTGTCAAAATATTGTTTCTCTATTGAACGGTAGCGTGAAAGTATTTCCGCGTTGATCGCGTTATGACGGTCGATTTCATCAAGCAGCGTTTGCGCTGGTATCAAGTCTCCGGCAAACAATTTAATCAACAGGGGGTCTTTGACCGCTGGCATATCGACCGGTGTTGCCAGCCATGCAATCAGGGATTTTCGTCCATTTCCGGTTACGCGATAAATTTTCTTCGGTGGTTTATCCGGTTGTTGTCGCCGCGTGAACGCCACCAGCCTCTCAACTGCCATTTTGCCGAGTTCCTGATAGATTTGCTGGTGGCTGGCCGGCCAGAAATAACCCAGCCCTCGGTCGAATTCGTTGGCGATTTCGTAACCCGTACCCTGTTTTCTGCTCAATGATACGAGTAAGGCGTGACGTAACGACATGATGGATCTCCTGTCTTGTTGAATGGCTTTGCCTTGTTCTGTAGCAACGGCATGGTCCGGTCCGTCAATACAACAGATGTAGTCGGTCTTGACTAATCCGAAACGTGATCCTATACTTTTTTATCCTATATGCAACTATTTGTATATGCATATATAATCATATACCGTACGCTGCTGAAGAAGAGGGAGGAACATTCCATGACGTCTAAACTATTCTTTTCTGCGTGGCTGTCGCTCGGTTGTCTGTTTTCGGCTGCGGCCGAACCCTTGCATGGCGATTTGACATTATCCGTGGAGGGGTTTGCCCCGGACCGGGGCGTCCTGATGATAGGCCTGTTCACTTCCCGAGAAACCTACGACGCAGACCACGGGCGGGGGGACGAAGATAGTAAACAGGCCTATCAGTCCGTGACTGCCGAGGTGCATGACGGGCAGGCCGAGTATGTATTCGAACGGCTGCCCTATGGGGAATACGCCATCAAGCTCTACCACGATGAAAATAACAACGGCAAACTGGACAAAAATTTTACCGGTATCCCGAAGGAAGGCTATGGTTTTTCGAACAACCCCCAGGCTTTCTTCGGTCCGGCCAGCTATGAAGAGGCGCGGTTTGCGTTCAGCGTCCCCGCCAAGACTGTGAACGTCAATCTGAGGACTCGCTGACCATGGCCGATCACGATGTATGATTCAAGAGCCTGCCTATGCTCGGTGTCATGCTGTTTCTCGGCAACATGATCGTTACGACGCGGTGGAAGATCATAGCCGACCAAACCCGTGATGCGACAATCGTCGCGTTTGCCCAACGTCAGGTGACCCTGACGGATTCTGTCTTTACCGCCCTGGGGGTCGCGCCCTGCTGGTTGCTACAGGGGAGTATGGTGCATGCCTTGATGGACAATGCGCCGGGCCTGGCCTGGCTAGCGAATGGCCGGATACTGATTATCTCGTCCGGGATTATCTGGGTCAGCAGATTGGTGCCGGTGCAGATCAAACAAACCAGGTTGGCACGGGCCTTTAGCGCTGGCGGGGTGATCCCGGCGCAATACCGGCGTTTGACCCGCATCTGGAACGGCTTCGGCACGAGCGCGGCGATCTTCCCCCTTCTCTCAGTCTATTGGATGGTTGATCAACCGGTCTGATATGGCGCTGCAGGCTGAGCATACGTACGACGTTATCGTCATCGGATCCGGCATCGGCGGTCTGACCAGTGCCGCGTTGCTGGCAAAGATAAACCATAAAAAGGTGCTGATCCTCGAGAAGCACTGGATCCCAGGCGGGCTCACTCATGAATTCCGGCGGGGCGATTATCATTTTGACGTCGGGCTGCATTATGTCGGCGAGATGCAACGCGGTGACCTGCCAAGGCAGGTGTTCGACTTTATCTCCGACGGCCGGCTGGACTGGGAGAAACTGCCCACGGTGTTTGAGCGTTTCGTGTATCCTGATTTTACCTTTGAGGTGGCGGACGATGAAGCGGCCTATACGGCAGCCCTGGTCAAGCAATTTCCCGACGAGAACGCGCCCATTCGCGCCTATTTCAAGGCCATTCACCGTGCGGCGGCATGGTCGCAGAGACAGTTCCTGAGGCCCGTTATGCCGGCCTGGGTGCAACCGTTTATCCGATTGAGCAACCTGCCAGGCAAAAAGCTGGCCCTCTCGACAACCAGAACGATTCTGGACAAGTATTTTAATGATCCGCAATTGAAGGCGGTACTCGCCTCGCAGTGGGGCGATTACGGCCTACCACCTGCCGACAGCGCGTTCGCGATCCATGCGTTGATTGTCCATCATTTCCTGAACGGGGCCTGGTTTCCAAAGGGCGGCAGCACGCGCGTGGCGCGTTCCATTCTGCCCGTGATTGAAGCCCGAGGCGGGCGGTGTTTGGTCAACCATGAGGCCGTCAGGATTCTTGTTCATGATAATCGGGCGGTAGGCGTGGCCGTGGAAACAATCAAGGGCGCAAGACGGGAGTCGCTCACGTTTTCCGCCCCCATCGTGATTTCCAACGTGGGCGCAGACCTGACATATAACAAACTCCTGCCGGCATCCATTCCCATCCCCTTCCTGGATGAGTTGCATCGTTTCAGGTGCGCATGCAGCGCCGTGACCCTGTATATCGGATTCAAGGATGACCCGCGCGCCTTGGGTTTCAACGGAGAAAATCACTGGATTTTTACAGGGTACGATCACGATGGGTTGCTCCATGACACCAACGCGCTGCTGGAAGGGCGCTGCCGGGCCTGTTATCTCTCCTTTCCCTCCCTGAAAAACTCGGATGCAAAGAGCGCCACGGCCGAGATCATCTGTTTTACGGAGTATGCTCATTTTACGCAATGGCAGGACAAACCCTGGAGGAATCGGGGCAAGGCGTATGACGGATTGAAACGGACCATTGCCGACGGCATGGTGAAACTGGTCGAGAGCCATTATCCCGGGTTTAGCGAGTTGATTGCCTTCCAGGAGTTGTCGACACCGCTGACGATCCGGAACTTTACCAGCAGAGAGCACGGCATGATGTACGGCCTGCCGGCCGTGCCGGCGCGCTACGGGCTGGATTGGCTCACACCTCAAACACCGGTGCCCGGGTTATACCTCAGTGGGTCGGACGTCTGCGCAGTGGGCATTGTCGGTGCGCTCATGGGCGGGGTCTCAGCCGCAGCTGCCGTCACCGGTCGGCATGGCTTTTTTAAAGTGATGCAGAAACTCCGCCGGGCCGTTCCCGCTGTACCCTGAGGTGGAATGGGCAGGGCACTCGAATATTGCTCCCCACGTGCGCCATCAACGATCAACCGGTTTTGCCGATTGACGTATCGCATTCCCTCTTCCGATGGTTAAAGGCCGCTTCCGTTGGGTTCCACGTGCGACTCGCCGCGCTGTCCTGAAACGCCGGATCTTCGCTTGCACGGAATCGTGCGGATCCTTTCGGCAGCATACGTCACGACTCGTCTCTGCCATCCGCGGCGAGCCGGTTTTTGTGGAATCATCATTGCCGGTACCGGCGATACCGCAGGCTCATGGAGACGCCGCCGCACGGAGGGTCGCTCTTCCTCGAACGTCCTGCCGCTGATCTGCTTGCCAAGGGCATCTCGAATCATGCGCAGTATGGACGCGGCGTCGCACAGCTTCTTACTCGTCGCCATAGTCAATGACCGCCTCGGAGGGTATCCGCTCGAACAACCCCAGGCCGAAATGCGACCCATAGCCAAGCGCGATGGGGCCGGAGATCGGAGGCTCGAATTCCAGCCGAATGGCGAATCCGCAAGCTGCCGGCGGCTCTGGCCCGCGTCGGCGCACAAGTTTGAAATGGCGGAGCCGACTCCAAGTCGCCTTGCCTCTTTCATCGGCAGCTCCATTCGTCGGCACGGTATCGTTTCGATTCCGAGGCATGGACGCGAGCTGATGCACCGCGATCGGTTCGGGAAATCCCCGCGAAGACAGTTCGGCTCGTATCTGCCCTTCGAGCGTGTTCTTGCCGCGCACCTTGATGTATCTAGGCGGAACAAAGGGCGTCGCCGATTGCCAGATTGACGCACAATCCGTGATGCGGGCAACCCGCTGCCCGTACCTCCTTGGCAATCGGACCAGATCGCTCAGTTCCCCCGTCGCCGCCAAAGCGAGACGCAACGGTTCAATGCCGCCCTTCGTAAACGTTCTTCGTGCGGCGCGGATGGCGGCTTGGGCCTCGGCGCCGAGGCCCACGGGCGCCCAAATCAGGATGTGGTCCAGGTGCCCGTCGCCGTCCAGATCGAGAGGATTGATGTGCGCGTGTTCATGCGGTCCTTGAAGCGGTTGGCGGTTCTCGTCGCGTCCGGTGAGTTCAGGCGGTGGCGCACCGTGCCGAGTAGCGATGCCGACAAGCGCACGATGCAGCAACTCCGCTTGCGGCAAGGTTCGGGTCACCGGCGGCAGCGCATGGTCGTTACGGCTGGCGTTGGTGAGGGACAGGAGCATGGCCTCGACCCGTGGCGCGGATGGAGTTGCTCTTCTTGTCGTCTTCGGCGCGCCCACTGCGACGGCATTGGACATCCGCCAGTAGAAGACGCGCCGACTGCCGGGCGGCTGGCTCCATCCGTGGGAGCGCAGCCAGTTCGTGTCCCTTTGCAGGCAATCCAGCAGGTCGTCGGGGTAGGGCGCTGCGGCTTTTTTACTTTTGTTGAGGAGCGTTTCGGACGGGTTCCTCCCGTCTGGCAAGGGGTGTTTGGCGAGGGCATGGTCAAGTTGCTTTGTGCGCCAAGCCGCGAAGTCGGCGGCGCTTATGGCCGCAAGCAGAGGCACCTGCTCCCAGCCGTGGCCGGGCGTCTCTCCCTGGCGTTCGGGAAAGCAGTTGGCGTCTGGCGTCGGTTCGTGCTCTCCCATTACCCGGCCTGACACCCAGCTTTCCGAGCGCCCCAGGTAGCTCAGGCGCGCCACCAGAACGCCGAGGAGGGAGCGCTCGACCTCGTCCAGACGGGCATCGTTCCAGGTGACCGTCAATTCTTCGTCTTCAATGCGCGCCCAGGTGTCGAACACCAGGGTCGTCTTTTCGATCTTCGTTTTGCTGTCCAATACGCCGATGGGCATGTAATGGCGGCTGTGGGTGCCGACCGCAGGCGGCAGGCGATAGCGTGGCAGCTCGGCGGACAGTTTTTCGATGAGGCTGCGAGCAACATCCGGCGGACCGGCACCGTCCCAGGCACCGGCCGTGTAGCCGGCGGAAATCAGCGCCCGCAGCAGCCGCCAGGGCGAAGGCGGCCACTCGATCAACCCCTCGTTGACGTGGTGCCCGAACGGCGTGGCGTGGTAGCGTCCCGCGAGGAACCCAAAAGCGACAGATAGCGGCATGGCTCTACTCGCTGGCATCCTCGTGGTCGTTGGCGTCGTCGTCCAGCCCTGCCTGGCCTTCCGCCTTACCCTTCTTGAGTTCGTCTTCGAATGTTACGGGGGTCACCTTCATTCGGTCTTTGCCATCGGAGTCTTTGCATTTGGCTATAGCGGACGTTACTTCGCTTGCCAAGTCTTCGAGTCCGGGAAGCGCCCATCTCTCCGACATCGTCGCCTGGATATCTTTGTCTACGACCTTCAGGTCGCAGGCCGTGCGTAAGCGCATCCCTGCGCCGGTCAGGGCGCGCAGCTTGTATAGCGACAACAGAATCAGAAGGCGTTCTACTGCATCTCCCAGCCCATAGCCCCGGATCTGCACCAAGTCCAGATTGACGTATAGGGTGATCGACTCAGCGGTGTATTCGTCCCGTGCGAATGGAACGTTGCCGAAACCTGCCTTGGCGTCGCCCGATGGATTGACGTGGTCATTCTTCACGCCGCCAGAGGCCGCGACCTGGACATTGTCCGCTTCGATGAAAGCCGACAAAGCGCGGGCGATGCGCAGGCGGCCACCCGCCAACTCCTTTTTCGCCAGAAACACCCCGTGTATCAGCGAGTTGACGTCGTATTTCAACAGCACCTCGGCAAGCTTTTGACGATCAATTGGGCCAGTCTCCAATACTCCGAGTTCATCCTTGAGCGTATTGAGGAACGTCCTATCCTTCTTGCCTTCGAGCAGGTAGGGACTGTTTAACCGATGCGAATCCAAGATCGTATCGGTCAGAAACGCGCCATTTCGGGTTACGCGCACATGCGACAGCCCGTTCAGATCCTCCTTAACATTGTTCTTAGCAGTATCCCAAACGGTCATCTCCAAGCGGTTGGCCATGCTCTGCGCTGACTCCACCAAAAGGCTTTTGCCGTTGACAGTCTGAAACTCTGCAGCACCCAGGGAGGGGAATCCGGTGGGTTGAAATCGGCCTCCCTGCAACGGCTCCAAGGGAATCCTGAACAGCAAACGATTGGCGTTTTCCAGTGGCTTCAAGTCAATAGTCATAGTTATTACTCCTTATTCGGATCTAAGCAATAGAGAAACCGCCTAGCGGTTCCTTGGGTGATGGGGAAAGCCAGGGCTGCGGCCCACAACCGAGAAGTCTCGGGAGACGCTGCACCGGCACGGACGGTGCAGCGGACGCCGGCCGCACCCAGACGGCGTAACGCAATGGTGACGGCGGAGGCAGCGTCGCCGACGGCAAGACGGCGGACGATGGCCCGGTTGGTTCCGATGTCGAGCTTGAACCCGGAGCGCGTCTTGAGCGGCCAAGGCAGCGTACACAGACGGATCGCCAGCCAGGCATCGTCCGACCAATCCGAAGCGCGAGGGAACTCGATGGGTATGTGGCGCTCAACCCATGCCTTGCGATCCAGCGCCATGAGGGCGCGCGCCAGAGCCAGGGTGCGATCCAGATCCACATGGCCATAGAGCAACGCCGCAAGGTCGGCTATGCCAGCGGCCGCACACGGCGCTGCCTTAAGCGGCAGATGGCGGCCTGCGCGCTGGGAAGCCTCCACCAGACGCCGCTCGACCAGGGCGATGGCGTCGTCAAGCCCCCGGCGGCCGTGCATGACCACTTCCGGCTGCAAATCGAGCCTTGTTGTGGCGCCTGTGCCGGTCGTGGCAAAGCGCGATGGCTGCTTTCGGTCAAGGGGAAGCCAGTGACGCCGAATCGGATCGATTGGCGTCTTCCATAACCGGTGGAAATCTTGCGCCTGCAATGCAAAGGCGAGAGCCAAGCGGAATTCCGGCGTTCCGTCATCGCTCGCGGACACCCATTCCGGGCACAGACGCGGAATGGTCTGGGCGTTGAAGCCGCTGCCGTGGGCCATGATTCCTTCGATTTCCGCCAACTGCGCAAGAATGCGTTGCCAGCATTCCGGGGTGCCGGAGTGTTCAGTGACAGCAAAGAGCGCATCCGCAAGACTTTTTTCCGCAATGAATAAGCGAGCTGGTGCGTTCTGGCCGCGCGCCTCTTGACGCAGACGCCGCAACCAGAGATGGAGATCTTCCATGCAGACTAGATGTTCGGATTGACGTTCCGCCACGTCGAAACGACCCAGGGGAACCGCCAGATTGGATTGCCCGTTGCGCTCAATGTAGCCGTAACGTTGGAATTTTCGAATACCGCGTGCGGTGCCCAGACGTTTGACCGCTCGAGCAAGATCCAGCGGTTCTCTTGCGCTTCGAGTGCCGATCTGAGCGCGGCCCTCGGCCAGAAGACGGCGCAGTTCCCCGTAAGTTGACGGCCGCGACCATAGCGGCATCCATTGTTCGCCCCTCGCGCTCTCATCATCCGTCGACGCGCTCGCGTATGCTGCTCCGCAGGCGTTGACCGCGAACGGCGAAGCGGCGCGGGAGGATTCCAACGAGCCGAAACGTCGGGAGACGTGCGACGCAAATACGATGGCGCCTTCGAGCATCAGGATGAAATCCACCGGATTCACCATACTGTCTGAATCGGGGCCATTCCCATTGTTCGCGCCCCCGGCCGTACCTGGCAGGTACTGACCGACAGGTTGTCCTGCCAGATTGCCCGGAACCGGCGAGCCCCCAAGGGCCCCGGACACCCAAGACGTTGCTGCAGACCGCGGCGCACCGTCATCGCTGCCGAGATCGAACACTTCTCCAAGCCGTTTCATGAAGTTGTTGGTAAAATCGAGTCGACCGTCGTTGCCCCCGGTGCCAAGCAGCGCAGGATATTTCGGAGTTCCGTCGTCTCCCAACACCATCGCGGAATCCATCCACTCTCGATGAGTTCCCCGCCAATTCAAGCGGAAACTGGGGATCAGATCCGCCTTGATCTGCTTGAACCTCTTCTCTGCTTCTCGAAGTCGTTGCTTGTATTCCTCAGAGCTCCGCATCCGGGTTCTTTCCGCTTTGCTCATTCCCCTAATTTTGGTTTCCGCTTTGATGTCGCGGACCTTCTGGTCCACCTCTGACAGTTTTTCAAGTTGTGATCGGCTTGCCTTGATGCCCGAACGGAAGGCTGCGAATCGAGGGCTTGTCGATTTCTCCAGGGGAGATACTCCCGGGTCGTTCTCGAAGAAGAAACCTGCACCCTTGTTCCACGGAGACACGAGCGGCGTGGGCTGGTAGTCCTTCAAAAAGAACCCCTCCAGCTCCTCCCTGCCCAGCTTCGTCGCCAGCCGAAAACGATCTCCCGCCCACCACCCGCGCACATCGCTGTCGGCCTGCTCGGCGACTAACCGCAGGATGCCGAGCGCCTTGAGGTAATGCGCCAGCGGCGCGGGTGCGCAGCCGTCGAGTGTATGGACGTGGATCATCAGGAGCTTCCCTGTGTGAAACGGAGGCACCAGATTGCAGTAAGAGGGCGCGGGTCGCATCGGTCATACGCCTGCAAGGCAGAAAAGTAGCGCTTGGTCTCCTCCTCCGACGACGCGGCGGGATCGATCACCGGCAGATTCAACCGGTAGAGCAGTTCGACGAGGAACAGGCGGGAAACCCGCCCGTTGAAATCCTCGAACGGGTGGATGTGCAGGAGACGGCCTTCGGCAAAGGCGAGGTCATCGATGAGCCGTTCGCCGGGATCCTCGTCCAGGTTCGCTAGTCGCACATCGAGGTCGGCGGCATAGTTGCGCATCAGTATGGGAACCTGCCAATGCGACGGCGCTTGATGTTCGCCGACGCGAACGTCTCGAAGTCGCCAACGCCCCGCCATGTCCGGTATCAAGTCGGCGCAGATGTGCCGGTGAAGATCAAGCAGAAGGTCGTGAATGGGCTGATGCGCAAATTTCCGGCCCGAAATGGCGAATTCGGCATCGGCTACTCGCTCCGCGAGCAGCGGGGCGAGTTCCTGATAGCTCAGGATGCCGAGGGCGGTTTCGACGTAGCGGGTGGCCGAATGCGGAGGGCGAGTCGTTCCCGAATCCACGCTTCGTCCACCGGCTCGCCCTCCATCGCCATGGAGTTGGCGACGTGACGGGGGATCGACTCCTGGTGGCGTCGTTGACGCTCCTCCTCCGGCAGGAGGCGCCAGTGTTCGATGGCTTTTACCCAATGATTGTCCGGCATCGTTGTTCTCCTGTTCCTGTAACAGCGTATCCGTAATCACTTTCATCGAGGCGCGCTGATCGGCGGCGCGCAGCAGAGCTTCCAGCCAGGCCAACGTGAACGGTCCGAAGCGCTCGACGAGATTCAGCACGCGCTCGGTCCAGCTCCTGCCGGTTCGAACGCTCAAACCCGCTTCGGAAGGAGACAGGTCCAGCGCCGTCGCGGGCAGTTCCTGGAACTTGCCGGCGGCGTCGGCCAATGGCAGCGGCGGCAATATGTCGTCCTCCCGAACGCCTCGTATGCGCAGCCGGCGATCATCCGCCTTCTGGTCGGCGGGGCTTGCGTGCCAAGCCATCCGCACCTTGCCGTGGTGGGCGCAAACCAGATAGGCGAGCAAGTCGAACTCGGCGGCGGCGAGATCGAGTATCTCCTGTTCGATGGCCGTGGGCTTGGCAGTGACCGCGCCGCAAGTGGAATCTTCCGTCGTATGGGCATCTCCCATGGCGTCGAACCACTCGCGCCACGGGCCGAGCAGCGCCGGATGCTGCGAATCATGTCGTTGCAGAACGCCGAACAGGCCGAGTGCGCTCGCCAGTTCGTGGCGAAATCCGCGCCGTTGGTCCGTAACATCGATGCGGTACATGTTGTTCGGGCTGCACGGCCAAGCGCGGTCCGGCGCTTTGGCGATGTCGTCTCGTTCAGGGCGGTCGTGGGCCTGAATGGAGCCTTGAAAAGCCGGATGCGCCTTGCCGAGATCGTGCCAGCGTCCGGCCAAGTGCAGCAGCCGAGCTTCCGATGGCGCAACCCCCTTGGCAATGCATTCGACCTCCTCGCCCACCTGCAGGCCGTGGCTGGCGATGGTCTGCCAACCGGACACACTCAGCGATTCATCTTCTTCAGCGTCATCGGCGAGGTCCTCGGGCGGAAGCTTGCGAATGCGACGCTCGCTCGGAAGCCAGCCGTCGCCGTCGCGTTTCCAGCAAGGGCGGTGACCAGTGGGCTCCTCGTCCACGAGGCTCACTGGCTCGACCGGAGCCTTGGAATTCGGGTCCCAGCCTCGAGCACGGTCGTAGCCCCCCACTCCGCTGTCAACCAGCACCGTCTGGCCCGGATGGAGGTCACGGCGTCCGGCACGGCGCCACTTGCGGTCAAGCCAGTCCCAGACCCATGCGTGAGCGTCGGGTTTCAGCTTCTCCGACTTCGGTGATGCGCATAGCCATTCGCGAGCCTTGAGGAAGGGTACGCTGCAAAGCTCGTCGCGCTTCGGCTTCAGGTTCGATGCTGGATGCGACTTGTCTTCGACATCGGCCCAAAAGACCTGCACGTCGCGTTCGTCGCCAGAGCGTATGAAACGGCTGATATCGATGTCCGCCCCGGACAAATCTGGAGAAGTGTCGAACAGTTCGTCCAATTCGTGGCGCAGCAACAAGTGCCTGGGTTCATAGGGATAGAGGCGCGGCAGCAACGCTTCATGCGCATCCTCGAAGCATTCGAGATGGATGGGCCCAACGTACGGCAGATCCTTGCAGGCTTCACACGCGGCATCGAGCTCATCCTCTGAGTAGGGAGCGGCTTTCTTGTCGCTGTCGTGCCCGAAGTCCGCAACGACGACCCGACCCATTCCACCCCACCGTGCGCACCGGCCGAACCGCTGCACCAAACTTGGCCAGGGTGCCAGCTCGGTGACCAGCAGTGATGCCGAGATGTCCACGCCCGCCTCGACGACCTGGGTGGAAACGATGATGCGATTCGTTCCCGGGCTGCAAGCCTCGCGGTTCAGGAATTCTGCGCGCCAAGCTTGGCGTTCGACGGGGCGGAAGCGGCTGTGCGTCAAGCGAATGTCCGTATCCGCGTCCCGCAGCGTCCTGTCCCGCCGAAGCGCCGTCCAGACTGCAACGGCCCGCTCCACCGTATTGAGCACAACCAGCGTCGGCCCCTTCTTTCCGCAACCAAGATCACGGTGACGTTGGGACAGATCCTCAGCGAGCTCCTGCGGATTGGTGAACGGAACGGCTTCCCAAGGCTTGATCACGTCATTCCATAGGCGGCCCACCCGATCCTTGGAGCCAATGCCGTGCGTCTTCCGGGCGAGCTCAGCGGTCAAGTCGGCCGTGTCCGGGCTCTTTTCCAGCCAAGTGCGCTGCAACGTTGCGCTCATCCACCAAGTGAAGCAGGGCCGCAACGACTTCTTGGCGGCTTGGTCATCGC
Organism: Nitrospirales bacterium; assembly: GCA_963422365.1. GTDB lineage: Bacteria > Nitrospirota > Nitrospiria > Nitrospirales > UBA8639 > Bin75. Next base: position 757,283 of record OY729426.1, on the reverse strand, counting down.
CCCGAAACACCTGAAGTTGTCCTGAGGTGGCAAGGCCCACATCCATCAACTGCACCTCGTCCATCACCCACAGGGCATCCTGGTTCAGCAGCCCGAACTCCATGGGCCAGCGCGCCCGGGGGCTCGCATAGCCCCGGTTCATGGCTCGTGAAAGCAGCATGTCCTGCGTCCCGATCAGCACGGCGTCGCATTCCGGATAGAGGTGCCATTGGCCGGCGTCGGCACCGCCCATCAGCAGGTGAACGCCAACCTTGCCGTCGTGAGGGCTTTTCCCATCCCATAGCAGCCCCAGACGGTCGAGCGCCGCGCGGACTTCGCTTTCCGTCTGCTCGACCAGCACCCGCATGGGCAGACACCAGACCAGACGGCGCGGCCAAGTGTCACTGGGGTTGTGTACGCGATGCCACACCCAGGTTGCGAGAACGCCCAGGGTCTTGCCAAAGCCGGTCGGAATGCAAATCAGGCGATTCCCGCAGTCGGTTGGACTCGCAAGTTCCACTTGCCACTGATACGCCTTGTCATACCCAGTAATTTTGGTGAAGAGATGGTCAAACGCATTCATGACAGCGATGTATTCTATCCTCGGTCTTCAGGAACAGATATCAGATCGCCATGACCGAAGCTTTGCCGAGACTCATCGGGATCGAGCACGGAAGGAATATGGCTCTTGACGAAAGAATTGTGGCAAAAAGCATTTCTGCCAATCGAACGGAGGAAACCCCATGAGTTTCTCGAAATCTGCGTTGAAATCGTCATTCACGATCACGACCCTCTCATACGACCCTCTCATCCTTCCATCCACTTTATCACAACTGGGCTGCGGTTGAACACTGCGAAAACCGTCTTGCAAACGCGCTTCAGGTTTGCGATCTCTTGTTTTTGCGCGCGAAGACTTCGTGTTCGACTTGGTCGATTTCTCGCTTGCTTTGCCGTAGCAAGTCGATTTCGTATGGTGTCAACATCCGGGGAGCGGGCGAGGTGCCGATCCGCCGATGGAGTAGGACCGTTGCAGGGGTGACCGAAGTGTTCCCGTCCCTATTTTTCAAAATTTCATCCGTGTCGTTGCCGAAGTTCACGAAGTTGTTCCTGTCTTCAACATTGCCTATGCAGGATGCTCTTTCTTGTGGGTGGCATTCCTCTTTCACTCAACGGGGGATCAGGGCTTTGACCAGCTTTTCCATGGTCAGCCCCTGGACCACGATGGAGAAGACGACCACCACGTAGGTCATCGCCAGGATGACGTCTCGTTCTGGTCCGGTGGGGAGTGACAAGGCCAGGGCAACGCTGATGCCTCCACGCAAGCCTCCCCACGTCATCAACCACGTGGCCCAGGGGGTGAATGATCGCACGCGACGCAGAAGCGCAAGGGGCAGCCCAATCGCCGCAAGCCGCGACAGGAGAATCAGAGGAATCATCACCGCGCTTGCGAGGAGATATTCCTGGGTAAACGTGAGAACCAGCACTTCCAGGCCGATCAAGACAAACAGGACCGCGTTCAAGATTTCATCGACCAGTTCCCAAAATGTATCAAGATGCTCCCGCGTTTTCTCCGACATCCCCAACACTCGACCCTGATTGCCCACCAGCAACCCGGCCACCACCACAGCAAGGGGACCGGAAAGGTGGAGCGCGCTGGCCAACGCATAGCCGCCGGTCACGGCAGCCAGGGTAATCATGACTTCGACTTGATAATTGTCGATGCTTTTGACGAGCCAATAGGTCAGATAGCCCAATCCTAATCCAAAGACGAGTCCACCCACGGCTTCTTGGGCGAACAGACCCACGATATGGGTCAAGGTGGGTTCGTGGGTTCCAGCCGCCACTTCAGCCAGGACTACAAAGACCACGACGCCCACGCCATCGTTAAAGAGCGATTCTCCGGTAATCTTCACTTCCAAGCTTTTGGGAGCTTTGGCGTTTTTCAAGATGCTCAACACCGCAATGGGATCAGTCGGAGAAATCAAGGCTCCAAAAACCAGGCAGGTGAGATAGGGAAGCGGAATGCCGATCAGGGCCAACACCTCATACGTGAAGGTCCCGACCAACACGGTCGAGAGCAGGATGCCGACGGTGGCCAACGACCCGATGGTCCATTTTTGGTTGAACAGATCGTTGAGATTCACGTGCAAGGCTCCGGCAAAGAGCAAAAAACTCAACATGCCGTGAAGCAGCGTCTGATTAAAGTCGATTGATTGAAGCCACCCGGCTGCATGGGCCTCCAGGTGATACCCCAAGAGATCAATCCCCTGCAGCAGGAGAGAAACCGCTAAGGCAATCACCATCACGCCGATGGTGACTGGTAATCCAACGAACCGGCAGTTGAGATACGAGAATCCGGCAGTCAGAGTGAGTACCACGGCGAGGATGTCAAATAAATCCATGGGGAGGAGGAGATTCCAGTTGGCTGAAACGATCAGCGGTCCAAAGGCGTTTGAGCCACCAATCCGGATTCCCGCTGTCGCGGGAATGACAGAAACGTTGCAATGATCAGTGGGCTAAAGACGGTGGAAGTCCCTGCTCGGAACCGTGAAAGATTTCATCGAAAAAAAGCTGCATGTGCTTCCAAGACCGCTCATTGGCCCGTTGATCGTACTTCAAGGCGTCGATCCCGTGCGCATCAGCACCGGAATTGGTGAAGCTATGGCACGCCCCAGCGTACACCACCATGTGGCAAGGCAGAGGTTTGAAATTCCTAGATCCCCGCCACACACTGCAGGGATGACCGTTCGTCGCGCGTTCTGCAGAATGCAGAATGACACATTTGAGATCGCTTCTCAATCACAGGCCGGCCACGTCAGTGAAAGACCACATGTACGACCATGAGGGAAAGGCCCAGACCGAGGGCACAGTATCCGATTGTCGGGCTGGCGATCTGAACAAGGTCTTGCCTTTTGATTCGCCACCCGTTTTTGGCCACCGTGGGAATCGCCACCACGGCAAAGGTGAGGACAATGGTATACAGGGCGCGGTTAAAATACGCCATATCGGGAACGGTGAATTTCAAACCCAGGGACACCGCGATGCTCAAGAAGAGGGCATAAAGCACCAGCTTGGGAGAGGGCTTGATCAAGAAAATCGCCGTGCAGATCAACACCACGAAGCCATTCTTCATATAGTACGACACGTCATTAAACCAATGGGTCAGGGCAAAGCCGGGGTCCTGATATTTGACGTACAGTTGCAAGAAGCCAAACAGGATGCCGGTCACCAAGCAGACCACGATGGCCCATTTACCGACCCTGACGACCTGTTGGTCGCTGGCCGTGGGATTGAGATACCGTTTGTACACGTCGATCGACCACAACGTGGACAACGAATGAAACATGGAATCCACCGAGCTCATGAGCGAGGCAAACAGTCCCACAAGAATGACGCCACGCAACCCCGTGGGGAGAAGCGTATCAATCAAGACGATATAACTCTGGTCGGGGTCTTGGAGAGGATTGTCCATCAACATGCCGGCCAAGGCCACGCCGGGGAGAATGATGATCCCGGCCATGACGTATTTGAGTACGCCCCCCACCAACAGCCCGATCTGAGCCTCTCGCAAATTCTTGGCAGCCAGGGCTCGCTGGAGGATGACCTGATTACACCCCCAGTAGTTGAGGTTCAGCAGCAGCATGCTGAAAATGGCGGTCCACGGCAACGTCGGATGATCCGTGGGAAGGTGGAGGTGCATCAGCTGAGGCGTCTTCTCGTAAAGCTGCTCCCAGCCTCCCAACTCCTTCACGGAGAGATACAGGAGAATCACCCCGCCCAGCAGCAACAGAACACATTGAAAGACGTCCGTGCGCACGACGGCCGTGAGTCCACCTAACAGCGTGTAGATCGCCGAGAACATGCCTAACAGAACAAGGATCACGGCGACTCGTATCACGGGATTGTCACTGATGAAATGCAGGTGGTCGCCAAACGTGGCATGGACCGCATATGCTCCCCAAAACAGGACCGCGCCGACGTACACCGTGGCGAAGAGAGCGAGGCTCAAGAGGGAGTAGGTCAGCGCCACGCGGGGGCCGAATTTCTCTTCAAAAAATTGCGAGATGGTGATGACCCTGTGTTTCAAATAGAAGGGGACGAAGATAAACGCAGCGACGAGAATGCCGAAAATCGCATTGATCTCTAAATTGGCCTGGGCCAGGCCGTACAGGTAGGCAGAGCCCATCATCCCCAGGAAGTGGCCGGCATGAATGTTCGTGCCGATGGTCGACATGGCGATGGTGGGCCATCGCAGGCGATTCGAGCTTAAAAAATACTCGTTGACCGACACGTCCTTGGCCCTGACCCGTGACCAAAGGCCAATGAGCAGAATGATGACGAAATAGCTAATGATGATGAAGGCGTCGATCACTGCGCTGATCCTCTTTTTGACGACCGGATGAGTCCGGCTCAGTATGGTGGGGCAATTGGAGTGGCGAAAACAGGGGGGCGAGGTCGGTCTTTTTCGATCCCAGGGAAACTTGTTATATCAGATCTCATACCAAATTGATGGATGGCTCCAGGACATGAAAATGAATGACCTAGCAATACACCCTAGAGGGAGTAACTTTATGTCGAAGGTCTAACAATAAGCCTCGATTTTTGAGCTAACAATACGGCTTTGACTTTTCGACGTGCTTTGTTCTCTTCATTCGGCCAATTGACAATATTGGCGTGACGAGGATGGGGGAAAGGATGAGGAACTATACGTAAATCCTGACTGTATACCGTTTGTGCCAAGAGATCGCCTCTTGCAAGGACCACACGATTTTTCCCGGGATTTTCGACATATTGAGCGCCAATAGACCAGATTTCAGTTTCTTCACAATTTATAGTGCGGTAAACAGAAATTTGCCGTTCCGGTTGTTCCGGTTTAGGGTTGGTTGGCAGAAAGGCATCAACCTTAATTTCATCCTTTTCAGGCTTGATGTGTCTCCTATTCAAAATATACCGGCTAATGCGCTCTTCGGAAACGACATCAGAAGGAGAACGTTCTTTCATTGTAAAAATACTCACATAATATTTCAGCTATGTTAGGTGGTAATTTTTCTCGATATCCTTCCAAAGGAACTCCCCCATAATGCACATTTTTGGGGCCTACCGTTGTCGCATAGATCAAAACTCCGTTTTCTGGAGTGACTGACAAAATTCTATCCTGGCGCGAACGCCATTCAAAAGAGATCCACCCATCAGGAGATGGGACAAGATCGGGCGGGGCTGCCCAGACCGGAATCAGGTCGATAAAGCTGAGTGCATGTAAAAAGGAATCTTTGGAAAGTGGCAAGGCATCATACCCATCCCAACCAGGTTCTGAGCATTCGCTATAAATTTCAAAAGCCTCGCTCACGAGTAGACGTTTCCAACCACCTGATGTGATCGGTTGAGTGGCATGACGAGACACTTCTTTGTCAGTTTTCCACAACTGGTTTGAATCCTTCCCGACACCTTTTTCTAAGGTGTTGGAAGCAGGTGCCATTTCTAACGTTCCAAAACTCATTTGTTTCTTTCCTCCGGTCCAAAAAGTTTTTTGGCTTTTGGATGTAAACTTGCCTCAAAGACAGTATTCTTCAACTCACGGAAGCGATCAAGGGTACTCCACAAATCAAAACTGTCTAACGGCAGACGTTGTTCTTTTATGACATCAATATCGAGGGTGAAAGTTGGTTGACTTTGGTGCGGTTGAGGTTCTGGGGTTTGTGTAATAATAACAAAGGCTTTCGGGTCTGGATTATTAACCACGATACGACTAAAAAAATGATTTAGATGTTGGGGAAGTCCATTTGGAATTCTCGGTGGTTCAGTAAAATAATCAAGGAGTTCTATTTCACCGGCAGGAATAACGATCTGATTGATGTACCGAACTGCAAGACGTTTGATTTCAACCGTATTCGTTACCATTACGTATTTATCCCATACCCTTTGAGCTTCATCCCGTAGAACATTCCAACCAGGCCATGCTGCCATAGGGTCTGGCTTTAGGAGATTGAAAGTAAACCCATCGAGTCTCAATTGAACGCATCTGCTTTCATCTGAGGAGTGGAAACTATAACCACCAAAAAGTTGTCGGTTTTGTTCCGATGTCACGTCACCATCAGAAACCTTCAGAGAGATCGTACCTCGCTGAGTTTTTGTCTTAGGATAATCGGATTCAATCTCAGTGCCGCAGTCTTTTAGTTTGGGAAGCAACTCTTCAGAAAGCGCATCTATTTGAATATCAATGATGGCTTCTCGAACTGGGGGGTGGGAATAGGACGGTACTATTGGCTGTGATGCCATATAGGGCTTTAAATTTGAAAGGTATTTTTCACCTAATTGAAAAGAACTTACCAAATCCTTGGCTGCCTATTCAACGAGCATCGAGCTAATTTATGCCCGATTTTTGATTCGCCAGATAAACTAGGCAGGAGTTTTCCAACAGGAGGCGGTTCTTTAAGGCCTGATGCCAGCACTCGATCTTGCCCTGGGTTATCGGATGGGATGGCGCGCCCGGAGGGAGTCGAACCCCCAACCCTCAGATCCGAAGTCTGATGCTCTATCCATTGAGCTACGGGCGCATCCGACCGTCTTTGTCCCCTATTTTCAAGGGTCTGTCAACCCGTGACGTCACCAACGACGTTCCCCGAAAAAACAGGGTGACCTGAGTCCTGTCTAATAGAGAGGAAATAACCGAAGCGGAAAAGGTAACCGGACGATGACATCGTTACCACAAGCAGGGATTTTTACTGAAGGCCGCACTCATTTTGATTACTTGGAGTATCAACTTCACCCTCATGCTGCGACGCAAGATATACGACGGGCTATTCAGTCAGCACTGGCTATCAAAGGAGGGGAGGCATCCGATCCTGTTCTCGCATTTGGCAAAGACACTTGGGAGCCATTGAACCCCTCGTGGCACCCTGAGGGATTACAAGCCTTTTCGGCTCTTTCAGGAGTCGATGGCTATTCCGTTCCTTCAACGCAACGGGACATCCTGTTTTGGATTCAGAGCGGTCGCCTGGATGTCAACATGCAGGTTGTGCTGGCCATCCATTCGTTCATGCGAACAGTCGGAGCACTCAAGCTTGACTGGGCTGGATTTCAGTACCGGGAGTCACGAGACCTCATTGGATTCATTGACGGAAGCGCGAATCCCAAAGAAGACAAGGCTCGTGAAGCCGCTCTGATCCCTGAAGGGCAGACGGGGCGGGAGGAGCGGTTGTGTTGTCTCAGCAGTGGGGCATGACTTCCCCGCTTTCAATCACCTGTTCCTGTCCGAACAGGAACAGGTCGTGGGCCGGACCAAGCCGGACAGCCTTGAACTCAAAGGCGAGGCCATGCCCCCGGCTTCACACGTAAGCCGGACCGATTATCAAGAAAACGGGAAGGTCCTGAAGATTGTCAGACGGAGTGCGCCCTACGGAACGGTCGAAGAGTATGACTTGGACTTCCTCGCCTTCTCCTGTGAGCTGCACCGGTTTCAGGTCCTGCTGGAGCGTATGTTCGGTGCCTCCGGAGACGGGATTTCCGACCGGCTTATCCACTATTCCAAACCGGTCACAAGTTCATACTGGTTTGCGCCGTCACGGGAAAATGTGGAGAAGCTCCTTCATTGTTATTGAACTTCTTAAGTTTTCGCGTCATGAAAATCGACGGGGCGATGGGTGCCATCACAAAAAGGACTGGTTTTCGATTGCCCACAGCGGCACAAGGTCATGACGTCTTTGCCTGCAATTGACCTTGTGACTTTTTCAAAGAGGTCAGATTGTTGACAACAAGCGGCCCATTTGGGGCACATGCAATTGAAACGTTTTTTTCTTCATACTCTACATTCATCGTGAGGCGTCCTAAAAAATTTGTTCAACCCATGGTTAGCGTACTCTTGAACGTTAATGACTTTTTTTCTTCCAATAACTCCCAAAATAGTTCACGGGTGACCAGTCTGGTTGTATCGGAGGGAGTGCAGGCATCAGTGGTGCATAGTCTTGTGCTCTATACACAATTTTCCCATCAACGACCGTTAAGACCGATTCAATTTTTTTAATATCTTCTACGGGAACCTTCATATAATCAGCCGATAAAACGGCGAAATCAGCGTACTGGCCTGGCGCGATCCGGCCTTTGACATTCTCTTCATGGGAGAACCAGGCGCTGCCAATGGTATACAGGCGTAACGCTTCCTCTCGCGTGAGAAGATTGCCTGGCCCATACAGCCGGGCTCCACCGGCGGTTTCCCCAGTCACTAACCAATGCAGACCAACCCACGGATTAAAGCTCGACCCACGGGTGCCATCAGTGCCCATGCCAACGGGCACGCCTTTGTCCAAGAGCATTCGAATCGGGGGGTGTGAGAAGCCGCTTCCGCTCCATACCGCTTCAGAAAATCGTCGCCTAAAAAGACCATTCGATCTTGAATAGCCACGCCTCCACCGAGGGCGAGGATTCGATCAATATTCGGCTCTTTCAGGGTTTCTGCGTGTTCGATTGACCACCGAAGTCCATGAAAAGACGTTTTCTTATTGACCTTCTCCAAGACATCCAAAATTTTGGAAATGGATTCGTCATCGGTGACATGTAACCGAAAAGGCCATCGGTTCTTGACGAACAGCATGACCACCTTGTCTAAATTCTGAGCCATATCGGGATTGAGTTCCGGGCGCGGCGACATAAAATTTTCAAAATCCGCTGCATCCCACACCAAATACTCACCGCCGCCCTCGATGACATACCCGTCCTTGCGCAAGGGATCGGTGTTCGTATTCGGTGAAACCATGTTGACCCACTCTTGGAAATCGGAATATTCGTTCCCCGGAGTTTGCGCAAAAAGGAAAGAGGAAACACGCAAGGGAAACTTGGCTTGCGTAGCGAGTTGCTCAGCGATTTTGTAATGCTTGGGATAATGCTGGCCCCCGCCTCCCACATCGATGACGCTGGTCAACCCGAAACGGGCTAGTTGGTAAAAAAGCTGAATCGTGGAATTGATCTGTTCATCGGATGAGAGCGCCGGCAGACTGGCAATGGATGTATACAGCAAGGCAGGGTGAGGATCGGCGATCAACAGTCCAGTGGGCTTGCCATCTGTGCCCAATTCCAAACGCGACCCTTCGGGGGTTTTGGTGTGTTCATCAAATCCGATCGCGTTAAGGCCCGCTTTATTCACGACGCCACGACTGTAAAAATATTGCACATAGACGGGCGTGTGGGGGGCCGCTTTGGTGAGTTCTTCTGGCGTGGGCAATCGTTTTTCTTGAAATTGGTGAGGAGTCCATCCGCCGATTATGCGGATCCATTGTCCTTGCGGAGTCCGAAGAGCCTGCTGGCGAATCATCTCCAACCCATCGGCTACTGTGGGGACGCCATCCCAACGAAGAATCGCATTAAACGCTAGGCCCCCACGAATATAATGAGAATGGGAGTCGTTCAGCCCTGGGATCATCCGCCGGCCATGCGCATTGATGACTTGAGTGGGTTCCCCACGCATTGCCAGGATTTCCTCATCCGTTCCGACTTTAGCAAATCGACCATTTTGAATTGCCACAGCGGTGGCTGATGGGTGGGCATCATCCAAAGTCGTGATGTGGCTATTGTGGATAATTAACGAGATCCCTTGGTCGGTTTTCGATTGAATCTCGTGAGCATACGAATCGGATACCTGAAGTATGCTCCAGGCGGGACTCATGGCACACACCGTCACAACAAGCATGCTCCACACCCATCGTGCATGGGGTTCATGCCCTCGCACGGGTGCGTCTTGGTTTGTCTGTGATTGAGAATCCACCGTTCCGTGTGTGCGTGAAATATTGAGTCCGAATATTCCCGACATGCAAACACCTTCTTGAGGTATTGAAGCGGCCATCGATTTTTCCTTCCGTTGAGAAACCAGTTGTGACAACGGTCTTTTTTCGGACTTCTTTCGTAAACGGGCGATAGAAAGTCGATCGACCGCATGCTCGTTATTGCGCTGAGAGGGCCTTATACACAGCGGAGATATTGAGGCCCGTATGAACCCAATCCCAGAGCGCATAGCCCTTAAACGCGGGCATGGAAAGAGAGTGTTGTGTCTGCTCAAGCGATAATCCGCTGGCTATGGCTGTGTGAACTTTATGGTCCAATGTTTCCAAGTATTGAATAGTGAAATCAATTTCCTCGGGTTTCATGGGTCTTCCATGACCAGGAACAACGGTCGTGTCCGGAGGCAAAAACGCTCGGACTTTCTTCATCGTGGCTAAGGACTCGCGATGTCCTCCCTCTAAGAGCCAGGGAAGTGCCGGAGGAGGGCCCACGAGTGGATTGCCCGTCCAAAACACGTGTTCGTCCGGCACCCACACAAACAGGTCTCCGGGAGTTTGGGCAAACCCCCAGTGCATGATTTGCACTTCCTTCTTTCCCAGATCAATGGTCACGTGGTCATCGACTACCATATCTGCCGTGCGTCCGATCACTTCTTCAATACCAACGTTGGTTCCGAAGTATTGAATCATAAAGGCCTTGTCCGCCTTGAAAATTTCCGGGTTTCCGATGTAGGCCTTCGTTTGCGGGTGATGAATAATCGTGACATCGGAAGGGAAGGCATAATTCCCGTAACTATGATCTCCGTGATAGCTCGTGTTCACGACATAGCGAATCGGTTTCTGCGTCACGTGTTTGACTAAATCCATGACTTGGTGTGCCAACGCCTTATTGATCATCGATTCAATGACCAATACGCCGTGTTCTCCGACCACAAACCCTCCAGAGGTCGCGACGGGATATCCCTTTTCATTGGCTTCAGCAGCCCCTTGAGGAATCAGGGCATACACACCCTGGCCGACTTGCTGCCGTTCTAGAACGACACGTGCAGGGTTCCAAATCACCTCGGCCCCCACCGTAGTCACAACCCCGCTCAACAGCAACAGAGAACACGTGAACGGTATCGTGAACCTGCGAACGCCCAATTCTTTTGGGTTGAAGTTTCTTTTGTTCATCATAGGATTCCTCCGGTGGTTAACGGTGAAAACGCTCTGCGGACTTTTTCAACATTCTGCCAGATAAAAAACAGCTCAACGCCATTCTTCCCTCGATAACGGGTAATCCACCTCGGCCGGGACCTCGATCATGGCGAGACGAAGAGGAGCGTCTTCCCACGCTTGAATGGAGATCGACTCGTTATTGCCGGCATGAACGACCGCAAAATCTCCTGGCTCGAGATCATGGTTTTCTGAATAGGCTTCAGCTATCAGCTTTCCTTTCCCATTGATGACCACCATGGCCAACGTGCGGTTTTCGGAAAGTTCGCGCGGGTAACGATGGTTCAATGGAATGAGAATATCCTGCATCACCACCTCCGCCACGATCGATATCGGCGCACCGTTACCAATGACGTGTTTCAGGGTCACCCCGTTACGAATCTCTGTGGGAAAGGTTTCATGGTGAAACTCGGCATACGTCGGTGTCTGGTGTACGGTTTTCTTCAGGTTCGGTTCGAACCAGATTTGAAAAAATTCATTGTGATCGCTGACCGTTTCTTCTTCATGAGAGACCCCTGAACCCGTCTGCATCACCTGAGCTCCTCCGGCTCTCACTCGGCTTCGATTTCCCATCGTATCGTAATGGCCGATTTCCCCTTCGAGGGCATAACTCATGATTTCAACGCCCCGATGAGGATGGAGCCCAATTTTCCCGTACCCCTTGGCAGTCGCCCAGGCCCAGTAAACCAAGGGGCCCGTATGGGGAACACTGGGACCTTCTCCAGGAAAACCAAGGGGCTTGGTTTCGATGATTCTCCCTCCATCAAACTCTCCGGTCCCTTGGACTTCTGGCGGGTAAATGGTGACGCCCAGGGATTTCTCTATCTGGTCCATTGGCGCTTTCCTTTCAATTCTTGAATGTGGCTGTCCTCCTTATCAGAAGCATAGACTGTGCCAATAACGTTTGCGTTGCATCACCTCTTATGGAATATATGTTTTTTGTGACCCCCTTTCCATTGAAGCTACTACTCAAATTGGTATATTAATATTTTAAGTAGACAATCTACTCAAACTCGTATGTTTTTGTGGCGGGAGTTGCTTTGTGGTGGCTTTTAAAAATCGGGAGACTCACGATGGGGGAAAAATTCAATAAGGACCAAACGTTAGAACTGGCTGAATTCACTATTGAACATTCTGGTGATGCCATCATTTTTCACGATTGTCAGGGGGTGATTTTAAATGCAAATACAGCGGCTTGCAGACTTCTCGATTATTCGGAAACAGAATTAATCGGTCTGACGATTCAGGACATTAATCCTGATTCCAGTAAAAAGACTTGGCAAACATTTTGGACGGAACTCAAACAAGCTAAAACGCTGACATTCGAAGCCCGTCATCGTTCCAGAGGTGGCACAGTGATTCCTGTAGACATCACCGTCAATTATTTGGAATGTGATAAGCGAGAGTACGCGGTCGCGTTTATCCGAGACATCACCAGCCGGAAGAAATTTGAAGAGGAACAAGCCAACGCGTTTGAAGAAATCAATCGATTACGCGAACAGTTAGAACTTGAGAACGAGTATCTGCATGAAGAAGTGATGGAACTCCACGCGTTTGGCAACATCATCGGGAACAGTTTATCACTACAAAATATCTTGAAACAAATCGAATTAGTTGCTCCCACCGACGCAAATATCCTGATTACTGGAGAATCCGGAACAGGCAAGGAACTCCTCGTACATGCAATTCACAAACGGAGCCCTCGCGCTTCACGACCGTTGATTCGAGTCAACTGCGCTTCGATTCCAAGGGAATTATATGAAAGTGAGTTCTTTGGTCACGTGAAAGGAGCATTTACGGGCGCCTTCAAGGATCGGAGGGGACGGTTTGCATTGGCCAATGGAGGCACGCTTTTTTTGGATGAAGTCGGAGAAATTCCGTTGGACCTGCAAAGTAAATTACTGCGAGTCCTTCAGGAAGGCACTTTCGAACGTGTAGGAGATGACAAAACGATACAATCGGATGTTCGCGTGATAGGGGCAACCAATCGTCACTTAAAAAATGAGGTGGAAAGTGGAAAGTTTCGGGAAGATCTTTTTTATCGTTTAAATGTTTTTCCTTTAGAAATACCGCCATTAAGAGAAAGAAAAGAAGATATCCCTGCATTAGCTAGTCATTTCTTTAAACTTGCGCAAGAAAAATTCAATCGGACGGGGATTCATTTATCCAAGGCAAATTTACTCACGCTTGGGCATTATGACTGGCCTGGTAATATTAGAGAACTGCAACATGTGATTGAGCGTGCCGTTATTATTGCACGGGCCAACAGGTTAGTGTTCGATTTACCCCAAAGCCCCCAAAATAGAAACGTCTTGCCGCAAAATCAATTCGTTCATGCCTCTGGCACCGTTCTCACGTTTGATGACATCAAACAATTTGAACGCGAAAACATTCTCAATGCCTTACAGAGTGCGAACTGGAAAATTTTCGGAGAAACTGGAGCCGCAGCGTTACTTGGCATCCCCCCAACAACCTTGACGACACGGATACAAAGGATGGGCCTGAAAAAACCAATGGCTAAAACCAGAGCCGGACTCCCTGATCCCAAAATCCCCCGCCGTGTCAACTAGCCTGGGCTTCTCGCCCCGTGTCCATTGCGAATCTCGCAACACCGCTTCAGGCCCCCAGGACTTAATAGGTCTCCGGGGTGGGAAGATCCACTTCCGGCTTGCTCGCTTCCGGAAGAATTTTTTCCAGGCGTTGTTGAAACTCGCGAATGCGCTCCTGCTCTGTGAAACTGAAACAGACTTTTTCTGCTTTGTGGAGATCTACCAACCGCTCTATCGCCTGAAGCAGGGGCGGCACGGCATCAAAGATTCGCCCGGCTTCAAAGGCTTCGACCGAATCCATGAAAAAGCTATAGAGGATCCGATACGGTGACCCCGCTTGATCTCGAAACCGGTAGACGACCATTTCATATTTGTCGAGGGCTTCTTCAGTGGGACGGATCCCTCCGGGAATCGCCATGAACGACTTTGCCGGTACTTGCGCGGCCAACGCGGCCAACGCCGCTATCAATTCTCCAAAGGTATCCAGCACTTGAGTGGCTACCAGTTCTTTTCGTGGAGTCAGACCCATCGTCACCTTGCCTGTCTGTTTTCTCGTTGGGGGCGGCATGAGATGCCGTCGCTACATCCGGTCTCGTAATTGGCTCACAATTTCTGCCATATCGGTCGGCATGGGAGCGATAAAATTCATGGTCTGTTGCGAGTTTGGATGGAGAAATCCGAGCACTTTAGCATGAAGCATGACGCGAGGGATGATGATGTCGTGGATCGCGCTCACCTTCTTTCCTCCATACGTCGGGTCTCCTAAGATGGGACACCCGATCGCCGACAAATGCACACGAAGTTGATGGGTCCGACCGGTTTGAGGAAATAACTCGACACAGGCCGCCAGCTTTTCAAACCGTTCTGTCACGCGATATTTCGTTGCTGAAGCCTTGGGACGGGCCGTCCGAGCGGAAAATTTTTTCCGGTCTTTGGTATCTCTCCCGATTGCTAAGTCTATCACTCCTTCGGGTTTTTTCGCACCCCCCCAGATTAGCGCTTCATAGGCTCTGTTAATGGTATGGCGCTTAAACTGGTTAACCAAGTGCGCATGAGCCTGATTGTGTTTGGCCACGACCATAAGGCCCGTGGTGTTTTTATCCAATCGGTGCACCATCCCCGGCCGTTCTTTTCCTCCAATGTTGGAGAGCGATCCCGTCTCGGTTTTGAAATGGTGCAACAGGGCATTGACCAGGGTTCCCGACCAATTGCCGGGGGCTGGATGAACCACGAGGCCGGCGTGTTTATTCAAGACTAACACGGCGTCATCTTCATAGAGAATTTCAAGGGGAATAGGCTCGGGCTTGATGGTCAGAGGCTCGGCCCTGGGGACCATGAGCACAATGACGTCACCGGGTTGTATTGTGTGACTGGGCTTGGTGATCTGACCGTCAACTGTGATATGGCCGTCGAGGATTAATCGCTGGAGGATCGTTCGAGAGAAATCCGGATCACGGTTGGCCAAAAAATGGTCCAAGCGTTTAGGACCTTCTCCCGGTGAAACGATAATCTCCGTCCGCGTTTCAACGTGCGGCATGGAAGCATACAGGAAGGATGGACTTCGGTTAGGCGCGCCCTTGCTTCTGAAGCCGTTCGGCCACTTTTTGGCGAAGTCGCGCTTTTTCCAAACTCACCTTGGCCTTTTCGACTTCCGACGGAAGTCCGCCACGCTCAAGCTGTTCTTCGGCTTGGGCCACGGCGGCTTGAGCGTGTTCAACATCAATATCCTCTGCCTTCTCGGCAATCTCTGCAAGGATGGTGACCCGCTGGGGCGTCACATCGGCAAACCCCCATAACACCGACAGATACTGAACGGTTTCGCCTATTCTATAGTGAAGTTCGCCAATCCGAAGCGTCGTCAGAAAATGACAATGGCCCGGCAAGACCCCAAAGTCTCCTTCTGTTCCTGGTGCAGAAACTTGATCCACGTATTCACTCACCAAGAGTGTATCGGGTGTGACCACTTCCAACAGGAGTTTTCCTGAGGGGACGGTTGTGCTTGTGGCCGCCATTATCGTTTGTGTCCCAGCTTCTCCGCCTTCTCGATGGCTTCTTCAATTGCCCCGACCATGTAAAACGCTTGCTCCGGCAAATCGTCATACGTGCCTTCGACAATTTCTTTGAAGCTCCGCACGGTGTCTTTGAGTTTCACATATTTTCCCGGAGTGCCCGTGAAGGCTTCGGCAACGTGGAACGGCTGAGAGAGGAAGCGTTGAAGCTTTCGCGCGCGCGTGACGGTCTGTTTGTCTTCTTCAGACAACTCATCCATGCCCAGAATGGCAATAATATCCTGCAAGTCTTTATACCTCTGCAAGGTCCCTTGGACCTGTTGCACGACGTGATAGTGCTCTTCCCCAAGGATATAGGGATCAAGAATCCTGGATGTGGAATCAAGCGGGTCGACCGCCGGGTAAATACCAAGCTCCGCCAATTGTCTGGACAACACGGTCGTCGCATCCAAGTGGGCAAACGTGGTGGCGGGAGCAGGGTCCGTAAGGTCGTCCGCCGGCACATAAATCGCTTGGACCGAGGTGATCGACCCTTTCTTCGTTGACGTAATACGCTCTTGCAGCACCCCCATCTCCGTACCCAGGGTCGGCTGATACCCGACAGCCGACGGCATGCGGCCTAATAGGGCCGACACTTCCGAGCCGGCTTGGGTAAACCGGAAAATGTTATCGATAAACAAGAGCACGTCCTGGTTTTCTTCATCCCGAAAATATTCGGCAATGGTCAATCCGGTGAGACCGACCCTGAGCCTTGCTCCCGGAGGTTCATTCATTTGTCCATATACCAACGCCGCTTTTGACTTGGTGTAGTCAGTGGGATCGATGACTTTGGATTCCTGCATTTCATGCCACAAGTCATTCCCTTCACGCGTTCTCTCGCCGACCCCCGCAAACACGGAAAAACCACCGTGATGCAGGGCGATGTTGTTGATCAGTTCCATGATAATCACGGTTTTACCCACACCGGCGCCACCGAACAACCCCACTTTTCCGCCTTTGGCATAGGGTTCCAACAGGTCAACCACTTTAATGCCGGTCTCTAATACTTCAGTCCTGGTTTCTTGCTCTTCAAGGGCTGGGGCTGAGCGATGAATCGAATACGTGTTCTTGGAGGAGATCGGACCAAACCCATCGACAGGCTCTCCCAACACGTTGACGACCCGACCCAGCGTCTCACGGCCAATGGGAACCGAGATAGGCCCACCCGTATCATGGACTTCCAGGCCGCGCACTAATCCATCCGTGGAGGACATCGAGACAGCACGGACTCGGTTTTCTCCCAAATGCTGCGCGACTTCCATTGTCAATTCCATGGTATTGTCCCCGGCTTGGCTTTCGCCATCACGTGTAATCTTGAGCGCATTAAAAATGTTGGGAAGATGCCCTGGGGGAAACTCGACATCGACCACGGGTCCGATGACCTGAATGACTTTTCCTGTTTCGGTACTCACCTGATGACTCCCTTTCTGAATAACGCTGTCTACTTCAACGCCTCTGCGCCGCCGACGATATCCATCAGTTCTTTCGTAATCACGGCCTGCCGGGTTTTATTGTAAAACAACGTGACCTTCTGAATCAGTTCTCCCGCATTCCTGGTTGCCCCATCCATCGCGGTCATCCGTGCGGCTTGTTCGGCAGCCGCTGATTCTAATAACACGCGAAACGCCTGGACTTGAAAATGTTTCGGAAGCAGGGTTTCGAGCAACTCGTGTTCGTCCGGCTCAAATAAATAGGCGCCGGCCGCGAGGGATGGCTCTTGGGAGGCGTCTTCGTCCAATGAGTCGATCGGCAACAGTTTCTCAACCACCACGCGTTGCTGCATCACGGATTTGAATTCGTTGTAGACCACATACAGTTGATCACACGTGCCGTTGTTGTACTGTTGAATGATATCGTGCCCCATATCCAAGGCATGTTCGAAACTTAAGCGATCAAAGATTCCCTGCCATTCTTGTCGAATCGTCCACGTGCGCCTTCGGAAAAAATCACAGCCTTTTCTCCCGGCCACGGACACCGTCACCTGTTCGCCCTGCTTTGCATGCTCCCTTAGGAACTCTGAGGCTTGTCGAAGAATATTGGCGTTAAAGGCCCCGCACAGCCCCCGATCACTCGTGATCACCAGCAATTCGGTTTTGTGTCCCTCTCGTTTGTGCAACAAAGGATGCGAGAGCCGACTTGCCCGTTTTGCCAGATGACCCACGACATCCCGAAACTTATGCGCATACGGGCGGGAAGAGAGAATTCGGTCTTGGGCCCGTTTGAGCTTGGCGGCCGCGACCATCTTCATGGCTTTCGTGATTTTCTGGGTATTTTTCACGGAAGCCATCTTCCGTCTCAGACTCTGTAAACTTGGCATAGAGACTTATCGCGATGATTCGATCAGTATTGTTTCGTCTTTTTATAGTCGGAAATGACCTGCTTGAGTTGTCCGCCGAACTCGTCGTCGATCTTCTTTTTGCCGACGACGTCTTCCCGCAGTTGAGGATGCTGTGCTTTGATGTACGTCAAGAGGCCCTCTTCAAAGGCACGAACCTTCTGCACGGGCACATCATCGACAAACCCATTGACCCCGGCAAAAATCGACAACACCTGATCCGCCACCGGCATGGGTTTGTACTGTTCCTGTTTGAGCAGTTCGACCATTCGCGCTCCTCGAGCCAACTGGGCCTGCGTTGTTTTATCCAATTCGCTGCCAAACTGCGCAAACGCGGCCATTTCTCGATATTGGGCTAAATCGAGTCGAAGCGTCCCGGCGACCTGTTTCATGGTTTTGATTTGGGCCGCCCCACCCACGCGGGAAACCGACAACCCCACGTTAATGGCTGGACGAATCCCTGAATAAAACAAGTCACTGGCCAGGTAAATTTGTCCGTCGGTAATTGAAATCACATTGGTGGGAATATAGGCCGACACGTCGCCGGCTTGCGTTTCAATAATGGGCAGGGCGGTCAGGCTCCCTGCTCCCTGCTCGTCACTCAATTTAGCGGCACGCTCCAGCAACCGAGAGTGCAGGAAGAAGACGTCACCGGGAAACGCCTCGCGACCCGGTGGCCGACGGAGCAACAAGGATAATTGTCGATACGCCACGGCATGCTTGGAAAGATCGTCATAGATAATGAGGGCATGCTTTCCATTGTCACGAAAATATTCACCCATCGACACCCCGGCATAGGGCGCAAAAAACTGGAGAGGAGCCGCATCACTGGCCGTGGCTGACACGACGGTGGTGTAGCCCATGGCACCATGGTCTTCGAACGTTTTCACGACACGAGCAACCGTTGACCGCTTCTGGCCGATCGCGACGTAGATGCAAAAGACATCGAGCCCCTTTTGGTTAATGATGGTATCGACGGCGATAGCCGTCTTTCCGGTTTGCCGATCGCCGATGATTAACTCTCGTTGCCCGCGGCCAATAGGGATCATGGCGTCAATGGCTTTGAATCCCGTCTGCAATGGCTCACTGACGGATTGACGCTCCACCACGCCAGGGGCACGAACTTCAATCAACCGAGTCTCTGTCACTTGAATCGGACCTTTTCCGTCAAGAGGTTGTCCCATCGCATCGACCACCCGTCCGACGAGCGCCTCGCCCACGGGTACTTCGGCAATCCGGCCTGTTCGTTTGACCTGATCGCCTTCTTTAATCCCGGTGTCCGATCCCATCAGCACGGCCCCAACGCTGTCTTCTTCAAGATTCAGCGCCACACCGAACACCTCCCCGGGAAATTCCAGCAATTCCCCGGCCATGGCACCTTCGAGACCATAGACTTTGGCAATGCCGTCCCCTACCTGAATGACGTAGCCGGTTTCGGTCACATCAACACGCTGATCGAAGCCCTTAATTTTATCTTGAATAATTGAACTGATTTCTTCTGCCTTGATCTGCATGCCTTACCCCTTCACCAATTGAGCCCGCATCTTGTGGAGTTGACCCTTGACCGTACTATCATAGACTTTACTCCCAATTTGTATTTGTACGCCTGAAAGCAAGGAAGGGTCCGATTGAAAGTCGATCTCCACCTCTTTCTTTACCGTAGCACCTAATTGAGCCAGAATGTCCTGCTTCATGTTGTCGTCAATCGTTTTCGCCGAGACAACGACAATTTGTTGCTTGCCGCTTTGCCGGATCATTAACCGTCTAAAGGCCTCGGCAATTTCCGACAAGAATCCTATTCGGTTTTTTTTCAACAATTGTTCGCAGAATCGTCCCATCACCGGCGGGCACCCTGTCCGTTCGCACAACGCCGTGAGGACTTCGAGTTTTTCTTCTACGGTAAACACCGGCGAGGCAAGGACATGCTTCAACGCAGAAGAGTCCTGCACCGCTAGAGACAGCGCCTGTAACCCGTCCTGAGCAGCCACTATGTCTTCGTGGCGTAACAGGCGAAAAAACGCCTGGGCATATCGCCGTGCTATCGCATTTTTCATCATGAATCAGTTGTGAAGAAAAAGGCAAAAAAATGGTGCTTGCGCTGTTCGCGCAAAAAACGAGGCACGGTATCACGTGAAAATCTTGGTGTCAACCTGCAGAGAGAACGGTGTCGGTAGCATTGCGATGCGTTCGGTATTTGTAGAACGTGAAGTTTCCAGGTGCAGTCCATGTGAGACAACTCAGGCAGACTAGGTGAGTTGCTCATAGACCAGAAATCGTCTCCCTCTGCCATCCCAAGGTAAAGAGGTAAGAATACACGACCTAAGGAAGCGTCCGGGCCACGAGGAAACCGCGGTTGTCGGCGGTGCCCCTGTAGCGGTACGCGGAGCGGAGGTACCTCGGTCCGAAGTTCCAGGAGCCGCCATGCCAAACCCCCTTGCTACAATTCCTTTGCTCCCAGGCACTACCGTCACTCGGTGACCCCACATAGATCTCATTCCAGCAATCCTGCACCCATTCCGTCACGTTCTCTCTCATGTCATACAGCCCCAGTTCATTGGATTGCTTTTGCCCTACCCGATACGGTCTGCCCCAGCTATTCTCGCTCTACCAGGCGACTGAACCCAGTTCATTACTCCCGTCGTATTCGTACCCCTTACTCTGTTGTCCCCCTCTAGCCGCATACTACTCAGCGATCCAGTGGTTTTCCAACATTGTTTGATACACGCAGTAGACAGTAAGGTATTCGCGCTTCTTTTTTCCATTTTATCAGCATCCATTTGGGCAAAAATTCCCGTACCCGTCAGGATAACAAACATGATTGGACAAACTGCCAGCATGCTTTTCGTGTGCTTCGGCCCCGGGACGTTCCACATCGTGGACGACTCGTTAGTTCGCTTGGCAGCGTCGAAATATGGCGTTTGTGGAGTGACTCGATGATCGCTCCGCCAAGCACCCGATCATTTTTCACTGAGGGGAAAAGAATTTCATGGCGGCCACCAAGCCCACACACAAGACCGTGGCAGTCGAGACGATCATCAACCCTACCCGTTTGGTTAAGGTCAATTCTATGGCCGTCATCCGTTCCGTAATCCGAAGCTCAAGCTCTCGGAGATCGCGCTTGGTGGCCAAGTCGGATTCGACCACCTCTTGAAGAACCCGAATTTGAGCTTTAGCCTGTTCATCCGTGAACCCTGCCTGTTCTAACTCTTCAACGTATTTCAAGGCGTTAAAGCTCATGGGGCAGCCTATGAGGAAAATATAGCAAAATGTCGAGAAAACACAAAGAAAAAAACGGCTTGCTTGAGAAATCCTTCAATGAATGTCGCTTGTAGCCGTCCCGTCAACGTCTTCAAACGGCAGGCGTTTTCACGTGGCAACTTCTGATTTGGCCTCGAATTTTTGCCCAGACAAAAGTCGCAAGTGAAGTCGTCAGTGTCACGGTGAAGCGCCCGATACAGGCTATCGCTTTTATTGAGAGCCTTTGAACTCAGCCTGGCTTGGGATTCGACGACGTTTCACGTTGCCGAACGACTCGTTGTTTCGCTTGCCGGCTGTGAGATACAGCGGCTGTGGAATGATTCGATGATCCCACCCCCTAGAACGCGGTCGCCTTGATAGAGGACCAGCGACTGACCGGGACTCGGTGCTTGTTGCGGTTCTTGGAATTCTATGGAGAGGGTCCCTGGAGTATGCTGCTGAACACGACCGGAGACTACCGGCGCGGCATACCGATACTTGATGTCGACATGATTCAGGGTCTCGGGCCATGCTTCACCCAACCAATTCAAATCATGAACCGTGCACGTTTGTCGAAAAAGGTCTTCTGCCCGTCCTAAGACGACCGCATTTGTTTCAGGGTTCACTTCTTTGACGTAGAGGCGTTCACCGCTTGCAATCCCCAACCCCTTTCGTTGCCCGGGCGTATAAAATGCAATGCCTCGATGCTCTCCGATTTTTTTCCCCTCCGGATCAAGAAAGGGGCCTGACCGTCGCGCTTGTGGCGCTTCTACGGTTAAAAATTTGCGATAGTCCCCTTGGGTGACAAAACAAATTTCTTGACTTTCCTTCATTTCATCGGCCGGAAGGGCTAAGTCTTCAGCCCGCTCCCATACCTCTGTTTTGTGGAGACGGCCGACGGGAAACAGGATATGAGGAAGCCAAGTGGCAGGGATCCTGTACAAAAAATAGGATTGCTCCTTTTTGATATCGACGCCTCGAAATAAGCCAACCCCCTCACCGACGGGTAACACCCGGGCATAATGACCGGTGGCCACAAAGTTGGTCCCCCTAGCTTTCGCTAATTGGTATAACATCCCAAACTTCACCCGTTCATTACATCGAACACAAGGATTGGGGGTGGTCCCACCCAAATAACCTGAAATAAAATCATCCACCACGTTTTTGCGAAAGATCTCCCGGGTATCAACCACTTCATGGGGAATGCCTAATCGCTGAGCGACGTGCCGGGCCAAGCCGACTTTGCAACAGCCACGTTCTTCCCATTTCTTCGTCACGGCCGTGGTTTCATCTTCGTTTTCCCATACTTGCAGCGTTACCCCTTTCACGTCATAGCCCTGTTCCGTCAGCAGTAATGCTGCGACAGAGCTATCGACGCCTCCGCTCATCCCGAGAAGGACAGTTGGTTTGGACATCATGGAATCGGCTTCTTTTTGAGATCTTACTTTGTGATCTCAGCGTGTTGAGAGATCATGAGAACATTTTCTATATTTTCTACATCACCGGATTGAGACGGGATGTCATCAAGTCCGTTGATGTCCATATCGCACGTGCCATGAAACAGGACTCCCTCTTCCATGGAAAAAGATGGAGTACGAACACCGCCGACCAGCACAGCCGGTTTCAGTAGTTGGACCTTTTGGGAAGCCGTAATATTTCCATCGACCTTGCCGCTACAGATAATAATTCCACAGACGATCTCACCCTTAATGACCGCATGTTCGCCAAGAATGAGGGTATCTTCCGCAATGATGTGACCGTCAAAATGTCCGTCGATTCGGACACTGCCGTCGAATTTGGCTTTTCCTTTGAAGTCTACGGCTTTTCCGAGAAACGTGTAGGTAGCTTCCTCAAAAATCGCGTCCCATTTTTTATCGGCTTTTGCACCCCACATAAGACTGCCCTCTCTTTACAAACCGAAAAGACCTCGGCTTAGGAGCTACGGTTGGTGCAAGAGGAAGAGGAGGACCGCCTCTCCTCTAACCCAACCGGCCCTGCTGGATTTGTTATGATAAAATCACGTCGATGATTCGTGTCAAATCTTCCTGGGAATAATAACTGAGAATCACTTCACCCTTCTGCTGTGTTGAGCGAATCACGACTTTTGTTCCTAAGTGTTTTCGGAGGCGATCTTCCACATCGGCATGGCCTGGGCTTTTAGCCGTTTGGCGAGATCTCGCTTTTCTGGACCCGTTCTTGACCAATTGCTCCACCTGTCTGACGGAAAGCTGATCGCGAAGAATTCGCTTTGCCAGCTTCAATGGGTCTTCAGAATTTCTTATACCAAGAATGACCTTTGCATGCCCCAGTGTCAATTGACCGGAGGCCACCATGCCTTGGACTTCATACGGTAAGGAGAGAATTCTGCAGATATTGGCGACTGACGCCCGGTCGCGTCCTACCCGTTCAGCCACGGCTTCTTGAGTCAACCCCAATTCATCGATCAGCTGGCGATAGGCCTTGGCTTCTTCAACAGGATTCAAATTGCTTCTTTGTATATTTTCGATTAGGGATAATATCGTGGATTGTTCGTCACTTGATTTGCGAATCACCGCTGGGACGGACGGCAGATGCGCCAATGTGGCCGCACGGAACCGCCGCTCCCCTGCAATGAGTTCATAGAGACCCTCACCCTTTCGCCGCACAAGGACAGGTTGAAGAATCCCATGCTGCTTAATAGATTCCGTCAATTCTCTGAGATCTTGTTCGGCAAACGTTTTTCTCGGCTGATACCTGTTCGGCAGAATTTGAGTCACGGGAATCATGTGAATCGTTTGCTCTGACCCTTTCGCTTTGCTCTCCGGCAAAAGGGCTGCCAGGCCTTTACCCAGTGCTTTCTTTTCCATTTTCCAAAAACTCCTTTGCAAAGTCCATATAGGCCTTCGCCCCCATAGACGCCGAATTGTAGAGCACTCCAGGGCGTCCATAACTTGGGGCCTCGGCTAATGCCACGTTTCTTGGGATAATCGATTGATATACTTTATTAGGGAAAAAATTTTTGACTTCCTCTGAGACTTGCCTCGAAAGGGTAAGCCTGGCATCACACATGGTTAAGAGTATCCCCTTGATTGATAAGGCTGTGTTGAAGCTTCCACGTATCCTCTCGATCGTCGACAAAAGCCTTCCTAAACCTTCCATGGCATAATATTCACATTGAACAGGGATCAACACCGATTTTGCAGCCGTCAGCGCATTCACCGTGAGGAGTCCCAAGGACGGCGGACAATCCAGAATGACGAAATGGTACTGATTGGTAATAGGTGAGAGAAGACGCTTTAATCGTTCTTCTCGATTGACGATCTCGGCTAATTCGACTTCTGCTCCGGCAAGATCAGGGCCTGATGGTAAAAGGTCTAACTGCGAGATTGAAGTGGCAATAATCGAATCGGTAGCTGGAATTTCTTTGAACAAACACTCATATAGGGTTTGTGTCGGCTTTTCGACTCCCATCCCGCTTGTAGCATTGGCCTGTGGGTCAATATCAACCAGTAACACCTTCTGTTCACACAGCGCCAGCGCAGCCGACAAGTTTATGGCGGTTGTTGTTTTTCCGACCCCGCCTTTTTGATTCGTGACTGCGATGATTTTATCCATCGAGCGATTTTCTCACCAGACCCCCGTCTCGTTATGGTCTTGAATGTTCCACAGGGAACATTGTCTTAGAAACATCCTTTACAGGGCCGACAATACTGAGGATTCTTTCTCCTAACCCAAAAGGTAATTCGTACGTAATTTCATTTATGACTGAGAATTTTTTAAGCTCAAGATCAAGGGACAGGGGTTTAGTCCGACAAAAAACACACTTCCCAGACTCAGACAGGATCTGGCTAACATAGGGTAAACCAACATCAAATCGCAATGCTTTCATAAACACCCAGTCAAATGTTTCATGAAACTCAGGTTTTCCTGAAAAATGTTCGATCCGACTTGATTCGACTCGAATGTTTTTTAATCCAAGGACCCCAATAATATGATGAAGAAAGGCCACTTTCTTCAGATTTGGTTCAAGAAGGGTGATGTCTTGTTCAGGGGAAACAATACCTATTGGAATTCCAGGAAACCCGGCGCCGCTTCCAATATCGAGAACAGAATAAGCCGTTTCCGGCAAAAAAACCTTGATGCAGGCCAGTGAGTCGATAAAAAAATTTCCAATAATCTTTTGCTCCTCCTTATGGCCTGTGAGGTTTATTTTTGCATTCCATTTCACAAGATCTTGTAAATAAACCAAAAATTTATCGATCGTTGCTTGGTTATGTTCCAAATCAATGGCTGCAAACCCATTCCTGAAGAGTTCTACGAGCTGTTCGGTTTTCATGTCATTGTTCCATGTGGAACATTTTGAAAGGAATGATGAAAAACTTGGCGGAAAAAGATTGAATATCTATGCGACTTTCGCCGATCGCTGGAATCGTTCCAAGGCAACAAGCAATAAAGAAATAGCTGCAGGCGTCATGCCGGAAATTCTCGAAGCTTGCCCCACTGTAGAGGGTTTGATTTTTGACAGTTTTTCGGCAACCTCGTTTGAAAACCCTGTGACGAGGTCATACTGAAAGTTCGTCGGAATGATTTTACCTTCTAATTTTTTAAATTTTTCAATATGTTCGAGTTGTCTTTTGATATAGCCATCGTATTTTATTGAAATTTCAACGGCTTCACTGATTGTTGTATCTGCTGTGTCCGCTTCTCCCGCTATGTTCATTAATCGGGAGTAGGTTAATTCTGGACGCTTGAGTAATTGCGCAAGCGTTGCACCAGGATCAGGTAATTTGTGTTCTATGTAGCTCCAACGCTTTGTCTGTTCTGGAGTCCATGGCAATCGAGTGTGCAACAGGCGACGAATTTCTTGCTCCGTAACCTGTTTTTTTTCTTGAAATGTAGCATACAGGCTTTCTGACACCAACCCTAATCTGTACCCTGTTTCCATAAGCCGCTGATCAGCATTATCTTCGCGCAACAATAGTCGGTATTCTGCCCTTGAGGTAAACATCCTGTACGGTTCACGAGCATCCTTCGTAATGAGATCATCAATCAGCACGCCAATATAGGCCTGGGATCGATCCAGGATGAGTGGCGGTTCTCCTTTGACCTGCAGGGCAGCATTAATCCCAGCCATTATGCCTTGAGCCGCAGCCTCTTCATACCCGGAGGTCCCGTTTATTTGGCCGGCATGATATAACCCCTTCACGTTTTTGGTTTCGAGCGTTTGATGAAGCTGGTACGGGGGAAAGTAGTCATATTCGATCGCATAGCCGGGCTTTAGCATTGTAGCTCGTTCAAACCCGTGGATGGTCTTCAGCATGGCAGCCTGCACATCGACCGGCAAACTGGTCGAAATTCCATTGGGGTAAAAAGACGAGGAATCGAGTTCCTCGGGTTCCACAAAAATTTGATGTTGGATTTTATCTTGAAACCGAACGACCTTATCCTCGATAGACGGACAATATCGTGGCCCCATGGAATCAATCACCCCCATATACATGGGAGATCTGTCCAGGTTGTTTAGAATAATCTCATGCGTGCGTTCATTTGTGTACGTCAGGTGACAGGCGATTTGGGGGTTCGTAATACGTGGGGTCCGAAAGGAAAATGGCCGTGGCGGCACATCGCCGCGTTGCACGCCCATGACGTCAAAATTAATAGAATCTCGGTCTAATCGTGGCGGCGTACCGGTTTTCAACCGACCGATTTCAAAACCAAAGTCCCGCATGCAATCAGAGAGATGTTCCGCAGGGGCTTCTCCGGCTCGTCCTCCTGGCATATGGTTCAGGCCGATATGAATCAGCCCTTTTAAAAACGTGCCTGACGTGATAATCACGGCTGTGGCCTGAATCGTTTCTCCTCGATCGTTCAAGATGCCCTGGATCGCACCGCCTTTGGTCAAAATGTTCGTAGCTGTCCCGGACACGATTTCAAGGTTTGGCTGGGTTGCGAGCGTCTCTTGCATGCCCTTTCTATACAAGGCCTTATCGCATTGGACGCGAGTGGCTCTGACCGCTGGCCCTTTTCTTGTATTCAGCATACGAAATTGGATGCCGGCTTGATCCGTGTTTCGGCCAATTTCCCCTCCTAACGCATCGATTTCCTTGACCAGATGCCCTTTGCCGATTCCACCCACAGCCGGATTACACGGCATGTGCGCGATCTTGCCTTGATCAATGGTTAGCAAGAGCACCCGGCACCCCATTCTGGCTGCCGCCAGCGCCGCTTCGCACCCTGCGTGCCCCCCTCCAATGACAATGACATCTCTTTGAATTGACATGAGTAAATTTACCTAGGTTTAGTTCGATCTATAACATCACTTATTGAATTTGCTGAAAAATGGTTCGCCATGTGAATATGCCCTAGTCTTTGTAGCGGCGACATCTCATGGCACCGGCTTGGCCGCATAAGATGCGGCCTACTCCTCAGAGGTGTTTGAGCACCATTCGACACATCCCATCGCGCACTTAGTGTGCACGCTCTAATAGTTTCGCTTGGGAATTATCAAGGAAAGTTGACGACCTCTCTGGCATTCGCGGTTTTTCTTGTCATCCCCGCAATCTACCCGGATGTCATTCCCGAAGGCAGTAATCGGGAATCCAGTCTTTGTAGCGGTGATCCCTCTCTTCCGCCCCACTTCCGTTCGTGAGGAACAGCACACAGCAACAACACGCCTGCCTCCGAAGGTTTTCATCGGAGAATAGACTACCTCTAACACCCTGCGGGAATGACACAGTGGAAAGGACGGTATAGGTATAGTTAGTGCCTCAACTTTAAAAAACGCAGTTATAAGATATGGGCTTGTTGAAGAAATTCAGAAACCGTTCCAAACCGCTGAGCCTAGGGACTCTTCTCTAACTTGCGTTGATGAATCCTATAAGACTCTCTGCCCGGATATGGACCTTCTGCGAGGCTGTGAAAGTGTTCACCGTGTATCCAAAAGCCAAACTCAAAAGTTTCTTCTCCTCGCAAACAGACAACCCTCCAATTCCTCGGATACTTCTTATGCATTCGATCGACTTGGTTTTGAGATATCCCCCAGAATGCTGGAGGGGGTTCGGATGGAGTATATTTGTGTATCAAGGCCCCCACGCTCACACCCCCCCTTTTTCAGAATGTATGCATTTCCTTTTATTTGCGTAATTTCAACGCCTGCATTCCTCAACTCGTTCAGAAACTCACCCACAAGGTCTTTTGTGTTTCCCAATTCCTCGTACTTCCTCAAATCCACGCACTTCCTCAAAGGTTCGCTTCTGTCTTCCATGCCAAATCCTCCTCGTTTACCGTCCCACGCACTCCTTCAACAGCCACCCCTCGTAGTGCCTCAACTTCTTATAGTGTACGATCCGTTTTGTCGTCGATGTTCTTCAATCACGGATTAAATGGTCCAAGCCAGAAAACGACACTTACTTCGACTTTGTACCACCCGTCATTCACCTGGTCGGCCATTAACTGTATTGCTTTAACGTCACCTAATCCATTCAACACAGCCTTTGGCGACCAATGATAAACAAATTCTGACCTGTTCCCGCTTTAGAAGTGGGGGGGGGCCTATTGTTTAGCGATCTGATCTTTGAACATCTCGAACTCCGCTAATTTCTCGTGCCAAGTAAAGAGCACTAATCGAGCAACGGCCAATGTCTTCAACAAAAAGCAGGACGTACTTTTGAAGGTCTGGGGGAGGTCTGAGGGCAGAACTGCATTTATACCCATGACCCCTGAAACCAGACTTTTTAGGATCTTTTTCCTTTTTACAATACTCATACTCTAGAGGATACGTGTTCGTCTCGAACCCGAACGGATTACCACTGTCTGCCCGAGCGTCGAGGCTTCCCATGAAGAGAGTTCCGAACATGAACAGCTTGATTGCCATTTGTTTCATCGTTCCACTCCACTCTTTTAAATGAGTTTGCGTTGCTACACGTATAATTTCCTAGTCATTACTTCCCAATGCAGAAGTCCTGGAAAATTCGATCCAAAATGTCCTCCGTACTGACTGCGCCGGTGATTTCCCCCAACGCCTCAAGCGCTGCTCGAATATCTAACGCCACACATTCTCCAAATTCTCTTCTTTGAAGGGAATGCATGGCCTCTGCAGTGGAGCGGTGTGCCTGCTCCAAGCTTGCCTTCTGTCGAAGCCTCGTCACAAGAACGGACGGGGCCGCCTCCAGCCCTTCTTTGAGACATAAACTGTGAATGACTGAGGTTAAATGATCAAGGCCAGCCCCTGTTTTGGCCGAAATTTTAATAAACCCTGCTCCTTTTCCTTCACCCTGGCTCTCCCCCAGGAGGAGAGGGAAGGAGCCCTCGTGTGCATTAACCGTCTGGGATTCGGGGAGATCCATTTTATTCATCACGAGAAGATATTTTCGGGAGCAATATGTTTTGAACACAACGCGGTCTTCGTCCGTGACACCCATGGAGCCATCGACCACGAGTACTACTACATCGGCATCCGAAATCGCGTCCTCCGTTCGACGAATGCCTTCCCCTTCGATCATATCCTGCGTCTGTCGTAGTCCTGCCGTATCCAGTAATCGCAGAGGGATCCCCCGGACGTTCAATGACTCATCAATGACGTCACGGGTCGTCCCCGGTTGATCCGACACAATCGCTCTATCCAGTTTCAGCAGCGCATTGAGAAGACTCGATTTGCCAACGTTGGGGCGTCCAATGATGGCAACTTTGATGCCTTCTCGAATCATGCGCCCTTCCTCATAGGACGCGATTAACCTCTCCAAGGCCTGTTGCGTGTCCGTTAAGGCCTGTTGCACTTCAGGCGTTTGAATAAAGGCAATATCCTCTTCAACAAAATCCATCCCGGCTTCAATGTGTGCCAGGACTCGCATGAGTCTTTCCCTGAGCGTTTCAATTTCTCTTGAGAGGGACCCGCGTAATAAGGATTGGGCAGCCTGCAGGCTCCTGGTGGTGGTGGCTTGAATCGTATCAAGTACTGCCTCTGCCTGAGTGAGATCTAGCCGGCCGTTTAAAAACGCTCGTTTGGTAAACTCCCCGGGTTGCGCCAGTCTGGCGCCATAATGAATCAAGCCCTGGCAGGTTGCATGCAAGATCCAGGCACCCCCATGGGTCTGAATTTCCACCACGTCATCGCCCGTATACGAATGTGGTTTGCGCATGACCACAACCAAGGCCTCATCTAGAGCCGAGCTCGTTCCTTCTGACCATACAGGAACAAATGCTCCCTCCGGACACATCACATCGCTCACATACATGCAGTGACTTTTCAGTTGTTGCAGGAGTTGCTGATTGCGAGGACGAACGACGCGAGCGGCCACTTCAATGGCGCGTGCACCGCTGACACGAATGATTCCAACCCCCCCTTCCCCGATGGGAGTCGCAATTGCACAAATGGTATCGTCAACTGAGCTTTCCATCAGAGTCTTCCAGGCCGCATGAGATATGGCCTTCCATTGTTGTTAAGACTCCTTGGCTTTGCCCTTTTTCTTTTTAGACGCGCCGGTCTCTCCATTCGTGGGTTTCGTTAAGGAGTCATCACCGGCTGGTACCGGCTGGTTGAACGTTGGGGGTTTTAAAATAAATCGATCCGTCACCACCTGTTGCAGAATCGTCAACACATTATTGGTCAACCAATAAATCACTAACCCGGCGGGAAAGGTCAAAAAGAGAAATGTCAGAAAAACCGGCAACAACAACATCATTTTGGCTTGAGTGGGATCCATGGTGGTGGGCATGATTTTCTGTTGAAGCACCATCGATGCTCCCATCAAAATCGGAAAAACATAATACGGGTCCGGGATCGACAAATCCGTAATCCACAGGAGAAAGGGTGCCTTCCGAAGATCCACGGTCATGTACAAAATATTAAACAGAGAGATAAAGACGGGCATCTGTAACACCATCGGCAAACACCCGCCGACCGGATTGACCTTATGCTCTTTGTATAACTTGATCAGCTCTCGATTGAGACGTTCTCGATCATCTTTCAACTTGGCTTGCACGGCCTTGATTTGGGGTTGGATTGTTTGCATGCCCTGCATGGATTTGTAGCTCTTGTATTGCAGGGGAACAAACAACAGCTTAATGCCACACGTTAAGAGAATAATCGCCACACCATAATTTTGGGTGTACTCATAAAGAAAACGGAGAACATAAAACAGCGGCTTGGCCACCGCTTTCACAATTCCCCAACTCCCATAAATAAACCATCCAAAATCGATCGTATCCTCTAAGCCATGGCCCAACGATCGCATGACATCAAATTGTTTGGGGCCGGCATAGAGTTGAAATTGTAGCTGGCTGCCTCCCTTGTCAACCGGGAACTCCACGCCTGACGTCACCACCCGTTCAGCTTCCGTTTTCGCAAAAACCCCTTGGGCCCCCTGAGGAATCAGGACACTAATAAAATATTTATCCTGAAGCGCCGCCCAGCGGATGTCGCCAGAACGTCGAATCTCAGGGTCAGGGGTTTCCTTTTCCAACACATCATCAATCATCCAAGCCGGCCCTAGGGCACCGATAAACCCTTGCCCCCATTCCACCACCCCGAAATTGGTGCCCAACAACACCTCGACGGCATCTTCTTCAAGGCCTTCGATGTGAATGGACACGTCGACCAAATAGGAGTCATAGGTAAAGGTAAATTCCTTTTCCACCAGAAGGCTGTGTTCGTCGTTACGATAGGAAAAGGTCAGATGGCCCGTGGGATGGACTTCGTCGAGAGTGTCAAAGTCCCGACTCACTTCAAACAGGCTGTTGTTGAGCATGGCGTTGACAGCCGGATCGGCAACCTGCATGGACACCGGGCCTGCAAAATGTCCTTCCGGGTAAATAAACTCGATGGGTCGAGGGTCGTCTTCGTCTTGGGTCAAATACTGTTTCAGTTGCCAGCTTTGAATCTGTGCTCCCCTGTTTATGAACGTTGCCCGATAGAGTGGAGTCTCAATTTCTTCTAAGTTGTGTCCCCTGTTGAGTGACGTTTCTTGTTCGTCTCCATGAGGACGAACATCTGATGAGGCGTCCTGAATACTGCCAGTGGGAGAGAGGGGGTCGTACCCTGCGGGAGAGGCCTCTCGTTCCTCCTCAGTGGGTGGGGGTTCCGGCATCAGTCCCAGCTCTTTCAGAAAAAAGTCAAACCCAAAAATGATACCGAACGAAAGAAGCAGGAAGAGGATGATCCGTTTTTCCATAAAACCGAAAGCCCTTTACTCTGTTGCCTTTGTTGCGCAGGTTACTTCACGATACACGAGAAACTCGGACATCCCGTCCCGTGACATCAACCATCTGCAAATCGTTAATCTGAAATTCGTTGAAAGCCCCTCTTGGCATCCGCTTAGGGAACGGGGTCGACCCCGCCAGGATGGAAGGGATGGCACTTCAGAAGCCGACACCCCCCTAAAAACACTCCTCGAAGAAGGCCATGACGGGTGATCGCTTCACTGGTGTAGTGTGAGCAGGTTGGGGCAAAGCGGCAATGGGGGGCCAAATACGGAGACAGGATTTTTTGGTAGACGACAATGAGCCACAACACTATTTTGCGCATGAGAAAAGTTCATGGGAAACCATGAGCCCCTGGCTGATAAGGGTGGTGATCCATGCTTCGTAGAGGTCTTGATGGTTGAGCGTCAGCACTGATCGTTTGGGAAAGATAATAATGTCATGACCTTTCAAAAGACGCTGGGATGTTTGCCTTACCAATTCTCGAAAAATGCGTTTCCCTCTGTTCCGCAAAACCGCTTTGCCAAACCGACGCCCAATCACGATTCCAACCCGGGTATTCCCGAGACAAGACGTATAGGAAACCACATTAAAGAACCGCGTCGTAATGCGCTTACCTTCCCGTTTTACTCGCTCGAAGTCCTCTTTTTTTTTCAAGAATAACGGCCTGCACCGTGAGGGGACGTCACTCATCGGATACGGTAAGACGATAGCGGCCTTTTCGGCGACGGCGGGCAAGCACTTTTCTCCCGTTTTTGGTGCTCATTCGCTTTCGAAACCCATGGTCACGTTTTCTTTTAAGATTCGACGGTTGTCGATATGTCATGGACATGGTAAAGAACCTCTTTTCGACACAGGCGTAAAGGAACGATTATAATTCCCCTATGTCTTGACTGTCAAATCTGTTTCAGTTGCCAGGCAATCCGTTATACTTGTGAAGCCAGTCTACCTTGTCTAACTCAAAGGTTGCTGATCTGAAATTTCAGTTGGACAACCGTGACAAATTCGCTGTGTTCTCTTTAGGATTTTTGGGGCCGGTTTTTCGTTGGATGCAATACTCCTTCAACTTCTTGCTCTGGACAATGAACACGAGCCGGTTACGGATTCGTTTTGGCTCTTTATCAATAGCGTCTAACCAAAGGTTTGTGCTTCCCTCGACATCGTTAGCCCACTCAGTCAACTAACTGTCAAAGTTCTAGCGCTCCAAGTTCTGCCTCTATGATTCAACAGAAAGCCGATACGCGGCTGAATGGTGTCATCCCAACGGAGATTGAAATGCTCTCGCCAGATTAACCCGAACAGGCGTTTGACCCTCTGCCGCCGGTCAAACCCGCGCCGTTCGTGACGGCTGGCGGTGCAGCCTCCCATCAGCAGCGTGTAATTGTCTTTTTCAAGCTGATAGACCTTGCCTTGTTTCTCGAACCTGTCATCGGAAGGCAAACTCCCGCAGGATAATGGGCAACATACACGACGGTGTTTTTTGCCCCGAGGTCAATCGAGATAGGGCTGATGAGACTGTCTGGTTTGGGCATGGGATTCTTTGTCTGTATTTTTCGTGTGTAAAACGAGCATAGGATTGTTACGGATGTGTCAATCAAGCGTGACGCTATGGATTCTTGATTGCAATGGGGTATGATTAGGCTATAAAAGAGCCAACCGTAAAGTCCAACAACCATAAGGACCGCAACCATGATTCGAGGCATTAAAGGCATTAAGGATATTACCCCGGACCAAATGCCCAAGTGGGGCGTGGTGGAACAAACTGCGCACGCGTTGGCTCACTCCTTTGGATTTCATGAAATCCGGATTCCTGTTTTTGAAAAAACAGAACTCTATATTCAGAGTATCGGGGGCACCACCGATATTGTTGAAAAGGAAATGTATACGTTCCCTGACAAGGATGGAACCTCTTTAACACTTCGCCCCGAAGGAACCGCAGGTGTCGTTCGCGCGTTTATCGAACAGGGGCTGAAGACCCACCATTCATCGAGAAAACTCTATTACATTGGACCGATGTTTCGCCATGAACGACCTCAAGCTGGTCGTTTACGGCAATTTCATCAGTTTGGAGTCGAATTTATTGGCAGTTCTGACCCCTCTGCCGATGTCGAGATCATTACGATACTCTGGAGATATTTTTCAGCCCTTCAGTTGCCAGGCCTCTTGTTGGATCTCAATTCCCTGGGAGTCCCGACAGACCGCCAAATGTATAAAAAGGAATTGGTTGCCTTTCTTAAGACAAAGAGTGCCCTCCTTTGCGACAATTGCCAGAGACGAATGGACGCAAACCCCCTTCGAACCTTGGATTGTAAAGTCGCCCACTGTCGTGAAGCCACGAAAGAGATTCCTCCCTTAACAGATTTTCTTTCTCCACTCTCCAAACAACACTTTGACCAGGTGGTCCATGGGTTACAAGCATTAGCCATTCCTTATTCCATTAATCCCCGGCTCGTCAGGGGATTAGACTATTATTCCATGACGACCTTTGAGGTCTCATGCTCCGCGCTCGGGGCCCAAAATGCCATTGGTGCCGGAGGACGATATGATGGTTTATTTCAAACGTTAGGAGGAACTCCCACGCCAGCGGTCGGCTTTGCCATAGGCCTTGACAGGGTGATACTCGCCCTTCCTGAAGCAATTCTGCCATCACCGGAATTATGGATTTTTGTTGCATCGTTTGGGGAAAAAGGGCGGCCCGCAGGCTTATCCCTTCTAGATTCCCTTCGCCTAAAGCAAGTCAAGGCAGATACTGATTACAATGCCTCTACCTTAAAAACCCTCCTTCGCTCTGCAGACCGGCTGAGGGCGCCTTATGTCATAATTCTCGGAGACGATGAGGTGACAAACAACCAGATAATCTTGAGAAATATGGCTACCAAAGAGCAGCAATTATACCCCTTGGACACCGCGTCTTCCGCTATTTTGACACGCCTCAAATTGCCTCAACTTTCGGTAAGCACGTAGAAATATTTATTGACTTTTTCGTTGAGTAGGAATACGATTTTTTCTTTATTTTTCAATAAGTAATGGTACTTGTAATAACGTCGATTTTTGATTTTTTTTTAGTCTCGAGATTGAGGGTCTGTGCCTCATGCACAAAGAGGAGATTTTTGAAAATTTTCAATCGCCCAACTCACACGTTTTGCTCTGCGTACTCTGCGTAGAGTGACGGTCTATTTACTTCTTTTTTCATTATGGCACCTTCGATACTGGTGTTAATTCAGAGCAATCCTCTGGAAACGCATCGTCCAACTGAAGGGCTTCGTATCGCTCTCGGTTTGTCAACCGGTGCTTCATCGTTAACGGTTATTCTTCTTGGACAAGCTAGAATGTTATTGAGTGAAGAAACGAGTGATGTTGTTGATGGGGAAATCCTAGAAAGAC
This sequence comes from Nitrospirales bacterium, assembly GCA_963422365.1. Taxonomy (GTDB): domain Bacteria; phylum Nitrospirota; class Nitrospiria; order Nitrospirales; family UBA8639; genus Bin75. The sequence goes on along the minus strand of OY729426.1, from coordinate 721,594 downwards.
ATCTTCCTGTTATTCAAGAACTTCAACTTACCCTAGTGGTTCCAGAGGGAAGCTCAGAGATTTTTTCTTTGGATCAAGAATTTGCCATTCAAGAAGTTCCACGATTAGAAATAACGTCCTTGCTTTGCCAAGCTGACCGCGTGTTGGTGTTTTGAGATACAGCCTATGAGAAAAGTTCTCTTTTTTTTATCGCCAAGAACTGAATCCTCCATGGAGAACATCATCGCTGCCTGTAATTTTTCCGACTACTCGGTACAAGGGGTATTTCTTCAGAGCAATCCTGCCTTTGAGAAACCCCTTCCCTTTCCGTGTTATCTACTTGATGGGGGAAAGGGCGAAAAAGAGGGTACCCTTGTATATCCGTCTATTCATTATCCTGATATGCTGAAAATGATTTTTGAGGCGGATACTATTATTTCCTCTTCTTAAACAAGAAAATAGGAGAAACGGAAGTAAGAGTAGAAGTAGCTGTGAATGAGAAGGATTGTGTATATCTTAATGATTTTGTTAATAAAAAATAATAGCGAGTATGTGGAAAAGCAACAGGATCATGAGTCAAAATATTGTGAGAAATATAGGGGGAAAGTGTTGATTATTTAGAGAGTATCAATGAAAAAGTGGAACCTTCCCTTAAAATAGATAGTTGTCAACAGATGTTGATAAGATTGTGAGTAACTATGGTGAAAAAGAGCGACTCGAAGGGGTCGAGTATTTGGGAAAAGGCCTTGGGTTTTATCCAGTCCCAAATGGGGAATGAAGTAGTAGAAACCTGGTTTCAACCGACAAAGTTGGGGGGGTTTAATGGGATAAACGCCACCATCATCGTCCCTAATAATTTTTTCGGGGAATGGTTAGGCCGAAATTATCGTCAGGTTATTAGCGAAGCCTTGCAAACAGTTCGGCCAGTTGGTATGGGAGAAGGAGGGGTCGAAGTCGAGTTTGTTGTAGGCGAACAACCGACTTCTCTCTCTCCTGTGCAAGAAGAGAAAACAGATAAACCTCCGGATGCTCGCAATCAAAGGCAAGTTCGTAGGCAATTACCGAATCCCAAATATACCTTTAAGAGTTTTGTGGTCGGAGCAAGCAACCAGTTTGCTCATGCTGCGAGTCTAGCTGTTGCCGAAGCGCCAGCTCATGCCTACAATCCGTTCTTTATATACGGGGGGGTGGGATTAGGAAAAACACACCTCCTCAATTCGATTGGAAATTTTGTCATACAGAAGGAGGAGATTCGGATTGCTTATATAACAACAGAGCAATTCACAAATGAAGTCATAAATTCGATTCGATTCGATAAGATGATGGAACTTCGAAGGCGCTATCGTACTATCGATATGCTTCTTATTGATGATATTCAATTCCTCGCAGGAAAAGAGCGGACCCAGGAAGAATTTTTCCACACATTTAATGCGTTGTATGAGGCAAGAAAACAAATTGTCCTATCCAGTGACCGGTTTCCCAAAGAAATGCCCTCCATGGAAGAACGATTGCGATCACGATTTGAGTGGGGCTTGATAGCCGATCTTCAACCTCCTGATGTCGAAACTCGTATCGCGATCCTGAGAAAAAAATCAGAAGAAGAAGGCATCGCCATTGAAGATGAGGTGATTCACCTTCTCGCTGACAGGTTAAAAAGCAACATCCGTGAATTGGAAGGTGCCTTGATCCGGTTGGGGGCGTACTGCACGCTGATCGGCCAAACCATTACTATAGACATGGCGAAAAATATTCTTCGTGATTTATTGGGGAGTCAAAAAAAAGTGATCACCTTAGAAGATGTGCAAGATGTCGTTGCCAAGCGGTTTCAAGTCAAAGTCTCAGAGTTGAAATCGAAGCGACGAACCAAAACAGTGGTCCATCCTCGGCAAATTGCCATGTACCTGTCCCGAGAACTCACAGCCGCCTCTTTCCCAGAAATTGGGCGTGAGTTCGGGGGAAAAGACCATACAACTATCATCCATGCCTGTCGCCAAATAGAAAAAACCCTAGAAAAAGACCACTCCTTACGTACGACGGTGGAAAGTCTGAAAGACGAAATCGGTAAGGCCTAACAGAAGGGAGCCTCTCATGCGAGTGACGATGGCACGAGACGAACTATTGACAGCCCTCCATCGCGTTCAGGGAATAGTGGAAAAACGAAATACTATGCCGAGTTTGGCCAATGTCTTATTGGAGGCCAGACCCGAAGGGCTGGAGATTGTCGCGACGGATTTGGAACTCGGCATGCGGGGGCTCTATAAAGCAACGGTCGAAGAACCCGGGTCGGTGACGTTCTCTGCAAGAAAACTCTATGAAATTCTCAAAGAAATCAAAGACTCGGAAATTGTCATGACGGTGACGGACAATTGTCTGGTCACTATTCAGGCCGGCCGCGGTCAATTTAACGTCGTGGGGCTTACCAGTAAAGATTTTCCGCCGTTGCCGTCCATTGAGCGAGAAGACCTCATACCATTACCCGGTATGGGCTTACTGCAGCTCATTCGAAAGACACTGTTTGCAGTGGGCGATAACGATACGCGTTATGTGCTCAATGGGTTGTTAATTATTGTCACGACTTCAGGCGGGGAACCGCTTATTCGATTAGTGGGGACCGACGGGCATCGGTTAGCGATGGCGGACCAGAAACTCGTCCCCGCGGAAGCGGGGAGCCAGGGTTCCGGATCCCCGATAAAAGCCCTTGATCAAGAAGTCAAGGTGATTGTCCCGAAAAAAGCGGCAGCTGAAATTCGACGATTGTTAGAAGAAGGTGGGGATGAGCCGATGATCGGTTTTACCAAAAACATGTTGATCTTCAGAAAAAGCGGGCTGGTCCTGACCTCTCGGCTGATGGAAGGAAATTACCCCAACTACCAACAGGTCATTCCCCGGGTGAGCAACAAAGGAATAACGGTGAATCGGGATGAACTCGAAGGGGCCCTGCGACGCGTATCGGTCCTGTCTCAGGATAAGACCTCTGCGGTCAAACTGACTTTTTCAAAGAAAGCCATCACGCTCTTTTCCAGTCATCCGGACATGGGGGAAGCGAAAGAAGATATTCTCGCCAGTTTTCACGGTGAGGAATTTTCCGCTGGGTTTAATGCACGCTATCTTCTCGAAGTGTTAGGCGTCATTGAAAGCGAAATGGTGGTTCTCAATATGGAGGCGCCCCTTAGCCCTTGTTTGATTCGAGAGCTTGATTCCCCTTTGTTTCAAACCGTCGTGATGCCCGTCAAAGTTTAATGCACCCTTAGAAAAGAATGCCTCACGAGGAGATGCCCCCACAGCGGCTGCCAAACGATTCACCCCCTGTTACACAGTTGGATCCTTCGAGTTTTCCTGAAGCACACATCGGACAGAGCGGGTATGGTGCGGAGCACATTCGTGTGCTCGAAGGCCTCGAGGCCGTTCGAAAACGACCTGCAATGTACATCGGCAGTACGAGCACGGAAGGCCTCCACCATCTCGTGTATGAGGTCGTGGATAATAGTGTCGATGAACATATGGCGGGATATGGGGAGACGATCGAGGTCTCTTTGGAAATCGATGGGAGTATCACGGTGACGGACAATGGTCGGGGCATTCCCACGGGGCTCCATCCCACCCAGAACAAGTCGGCGGCCGAAGTCGCCTTGACCGTTCTCCATGCAGGCGGAAAGTTTGAACAGGGAGCCTATACCGTATCCGGCGGTCTTCATGGCGTGGGCATCTCTGTCGTCAACGCGTTGTCGGAATGGCTAGAGTTGGAGATCTGGCAAGACAGGCAAGTCTTTGAACAGCTCTACCACCGAGGAACCTCGATGGATCCGCTTAAGGTGACAGGGGTGACAAAAAGACGGGGGACGAAAATTACGTTTAAACCTGATTCGGCAATTTTCGAGACAGTCGAGTGTCGTTTTGACGTACTCGCCCAACGCTTTCGGGAATTAGCCTTTCTCAATAAAGGTCTTGCGATCTCGCTCACCGATAAACGAAAACAAAAAGAACAGGTCTTCTGTTACAAAGGCGGGATCGTGTCGTTCGTCGAACATTTGAATGAAGCCAAAACCCCACTCCACAAACCGATTTTCATCTCCGTCGAAAAATCGGAAGTCATGTTAGAAGTCGCGCTTCAGTACAACGATAGCTACGCCGAAAACCTTTTCTCCTTTGCCAATAACATCAATACGCGAGAAGGGGGAACACATTTGATCGGATTCAAGGCCGCCTTGACCAGGACGATCAATTCATATGCAAACTCGAACGACCTCTTGAAAAAGGACAGGGACTCGCTCACGGGCGATGACGTGCGAGAGGGCCTCACGTCGGTTGTGAGTGTCAAAGTTCGGGCGCCGCAGTTTGAAGGACAAACCAAAGCCAAATTAGGAAATAGCGAGGTCAAGGGTATTGTCGAAGCCGCCGTGAATGAAGAGCTTGGGACGTACTTCGAAGAAAATCCGGCTGTGACCAAACGAATCATCGGCAAAGCAGTGGAGGCGGCACGGGCCCGTGAAGCCGCTCGGAAAGCCAAGGATCTCATCCGCCGAAAGAGCGCCCTCGATGGTGGGTCGCTGCCGGGAAAACTCGCCGATTGCTCGGAAAAAGATCCCGCCTTAAGTGAGTTGTTTATTGTCGAGGGGGATTCAGCCGGCGGGTCGGCGAAGCAAGGGCGAGATCGAAAATTTCAGGCCATTCTTCCGCTAAAAGGGAAAATTCTCAATGTCGAAAAAGCACGGTTCGACAAAATGCTGTCGAGCGAAGAGATTCGAACACTGATTATGGCCTTAGGGACGGGAATTGGCCAAAAGCGAGAGGATGCGGAAAAAGGGAAGGATGACAAAGAAGTCTTTGATCTGACCCGCGCACGGTACCACAAAATCATTTTGATGACGGATGCAGACGTCGACGGAAGCCACATTCGCACACTCCTCCTCACGTTTTTATTTCGTCAAATGCATGAACTGATTGAGCAAGGCTATGTGTACATTGCGCAACCCCCGCTCTTTAAGGTGAAAAAAGGCAAATCCGAACGCTATCTCAAAGATGAACAGGCCCTGAATGACTACCTCGCCGAGTTGGCGGGACAAGCCGTAGAAGTCTATGTGGACAGTGCCCGCGAGTTTATTAGCGGACAGAGGCTCAATCCTATCTTGAAAAACATGATCGAGTTCGAAGGTTTGCTAGGAAGACTCAATCGGGAAAAAAGGGACGCTGGTCTGTTGCGCGCGTTTGTGGACGAGCCAACCTTAGGGCGTGAACTCTTAAAAAACCGGCACGCCGTCCAGGAGCTGATCGAACGAGTGAAGGAACGATTAACCATGGCGTATCCGCAAGCCCCGATCCATGTGGATCTGGTGGAAGACGAAGAACATCAAACCAACAAAATCGTTTGTCGGATGCCGACGAATGGAGTGGTGTCGACCCTCGAGATGAACCATGCCTTAGTAGGCTCCGCAGATTTTCGTGAGCTGCAAAAATTGGCTCCCAAGGCCATTGGCTTAGGCCGTCCCCCGTATCGAATGAAAGTGAATGATGCAGAAATCCCCTTCGCCTCCACGGATGAACTCGTCCGAGCGATCCTGGACATAGGCAAGAAAGGGGTCAATCTTCAGCGCTATAAAGGTCTGGGGGAAATGAATCCCGTGCAACTTTGGGAAACCACCATGAACCCGAGCACGCGATCCCTGCTTCAAGTGAAACTCGAAGATATGACGGGAGTGGACGAAATTTTCACCATTCTCATGGGGGATGAAGTCGGGCCGCGACGGAATTTTATTCAGCAGCATGCCTTGGAAGTCCGTCGTTTGGATGTCTAGGCAACCGTCAACCCAGATCGAACCCTCCCAACCCCATATGCCCACGGAAGAACGCTTCACTCAAGTCGCCATCGAAGATGAGATGCGCCTGTCGTACTTGGATTACGCCATGAGCGTGATCGTGGGACGCGCCTTGCCGGATGTCCGTGATGGGTTGAAGCCCGTGCATCGGCGTATTTTGTATGGCATGAACCAAATGGGCTTAGCGCATAACAGAGCCTACCGCAAGTCAGCCAAGATCGTGGGCGAAATCATGGGGAACTATCATCCGCATGGCGACTCGGCTATTTACGATACACTGGTGCGCCTGGCGCAAGACTTCAACATGCGCTATGCCCTGGTAGACGGCCAAGGGAATTATGGGTCGGTTGACGGCGATCCCCCGGCAGCCATGCGCTATACCGAAGCGCGGCTGACGAAATTAGCCGGCGAAATGTTGGCGGATATCGATCAGGAAACGGTTGATTTCGGACCCACGTATGATGAATCAGATGTCGAACCGCTGGTGTTACCGGCCAAAGTCCCCAACCTGTTAATCAATGGGGCCGGTGGGATCGCCGTTGGCTACGCCACCAACATTCCCACGCATAATCTTGGCGAAGTCGTCACCGCGTTACTCCACATCCTCGACAACCCTGAAGTGTCTATTGCGGAATTGATGGACCTGATTCCAGGTCCTGATTTTCCCACGGCTGGATTTATTTATGGAACGCAAGGGATCAAAGACGCCTATGAACACGGGCGAGGGCTCTTGACCGTCCGCGCCAAAACGCACATGGAAACGGATGAGAAGCGGGATCGGACGAGCATCATCGTCACCGAAATTCCGTACCAGGTGAACAAAGCCAAGCTGCTCGAGAAAATTGCCGAGTTGGTTCAAGAGAAACGCCTGGAAGGTATTTCCGATATTCGAGATGAATCGGATCGAGACGGCCTCCGTGTCGTGATCGAACTCAAAAAAGGCGAGCTCCCGCTCGTCATCTTGAATCAGTTGTACAAGCACACCCAGCTCCAGAATACGTTCGGGGTCATTATGCTCGCGCTCGTGCATAACCGGCCTGAGATTTTGACCCTCAAACAAATCTTGGAGGCCTTTCTCGATCATCGACGCGAAGTGGTCATTCGGCGAACCGCCTACGAATTACGGAAAGCCGAAGAACGGGCGCATATTGTCGAAGGCCTCCAGGTTGCGTTAACGCACGTGGAGGCAGTGATTGCGTTGCTTCGTCGAGCAGCGTCGCCCGACGAAGCCAAGGTCGCCCTCACGCAACAATTTCCCCTGTCAGAGATTCAGGCACAAGCCATCTTAGACATGCGGCTCCAACGGTTGACACAACTCGAACAACAGAAACTCTCGCAAGAGTATGAAGAACTCAAAGCCAAGATTGCGTCGTTTCAGGCCATTCTGGGGTCGGAGGATTTAGTCAAACGCGTCATCAGGGACGATCTGATTGCACTCAACACCACCTATCAAGATGCGCGCCGCACCCAGATCATTCCGCAAGAAGCGGAGATAAATATTGAGGATTTGATAGCCGATGAAGAAATGGCGGTCAGTATTTCCCATGAAGGCTATATTAAACGCCATCCCGTCTCCGAATACCGAGCGCAACGCCGTGGAGGAAAAGGCAAGATCGGCATGGGGGTGAAGGAAGAAGATTTCGTCGAAACAATTTTGACGGCCTCGACGCATGACTTCATCCTGTTCTTTACCAATGCGGGAAAAGTGTATTGGCTCAAACTTCATGAACTACCGGAAGCCAGTCGAACCAGCAAAGGCAAGGCCATGGTCAACCTGTTAGCCTTAGGCCCGGAAGAACGAGTGACCACCACGCTTCCGGTTCGAGAATTCCCCGATGACCGATACGTCGTGATGGCGACCCGCATGGGCTATATCAAGAAGACAAAATTATCCGCCTATGGCAATCCCCGGCAGGGCGGGATCATTGCCCTGACATTGGAGGAAGGCGATAAGCTCATTGGTGTTGAAATGACGGACGGCCGAAGCGACATCATGCTAGGAACCAGAAAAGGGCTGATCATTCGGTTTCGAGAAGGAGATGTCCGGCCCATGGGCCGGACCGCCCGCGGGGTCATGGGCATTCGCTTGGGCAAAACCAATCACGTGATTGGGATGGCCATCATCCAGCCTAACATCGAAGCCTCGATCTTGACCGTGACCGAACGGGGGTTTGGGAAACGAACTTTGGCAACCGAGTACCGCACGCAGAGTCGGGCGGGGCGTGGGGTGATCAGTATCAAAGTCACCGAGAAAAATGGATTGGCTGTTTCATTTCATCAGGTGAAGGCATCTGATGAAATCATGGTCATGACGTCCGAAGGAAAGATTCTCAGAACCAAAGTAGCCGATCTCCGAGATATCGGGCGCAATGCCCAAGGGGTGAGTCTCATTGATATGGAAGACACCGACCGAGTCGTGGATGTGGCGAAACTTGCGGAGAGCACCGCCGCCGAAGGGAGCAATGGCACCAACGGGACCGGCAACGCGGCGGAGACGAAAGGGTTTTGATAACGGAATTTGTGTCTGTGGTTGAGAGTCCTTCCCTCATCCGGGTTCCCCTCGCTTCCCCAACTGTCCGAAGTGGGTTCGAACCTTGTCCCCGCGGAAGCGGGGAACCAGTCTATGCAGAAAAAGCCATTCGATCCCGTCGTCAAAATAGGGCTGGCCGTGTTGCTCGGCGGCTTCACGTTGATTGCCGTGGGCATGTTCCTGTCCAGACCCGATCGCACCATTCCGCCCTTTAGTATTGGAGGGCAGGAAGGCGCGGTGGTGGCTGTGCACGTGCCGTCGTGGACGAGCGATCCGGAAATTGAAAACCTGCTTCGTCGATTCCGAAAAATCGGCAGGACTACCCACGATTTCCGATCTCTGAAAGTCCGGCCCACGACACCGGAAGATCCGAGCACGTTCTATCGAGAAGTCGTCCTCTACATTTTTTCCGATCCCCGTTGGACCGAACCGGAAACGCTTCATCGGTATCTGGCAACACTTGTCCCCGCAGAGCCTGGGAACCAGGCTCTGGAGGAAGAAGAGACGTTTCGTCGGCAATTCGAACAATCAGCCCGCGGAGGATTTCTCTATATCCAAGGCAACACCAAGGGCTGGCTTGGCCCCATTCCTGAACCATCAAACCCCGAGCAATCCCAGAACATTCAGGTCTTGTTTGATGACTTCGCCCCTTCCTCAACCTAGAACGAAACCGGTGAGCGTACTGCGCAAAACGGATGTTGCTTAACGCGAAACATGGTCAATCCCCCCAATTCCTTCAAGCTTTCCAACCCGCTCGCGTTTGGTGTTTGTTTTCACCTGTTGGACCCCATTGGATGAACGTCAGCAGTAGAGTGGTCTATTAAGTGTTTCCCTTCCTTGATAAGTAGTCTTGCCGAATGACATAGCGTACCGGCCTGACAAGTTTTTCCAAAACACCTTCTTCAACAAGGCACTTTAGCCATTCCTTGGCTTGAGGCTTGGTGACATCCAGTTCCGTGGCAACTTCCGCGGCTTGTTTGGGTTTTACAAGTACCTGGGGAATCAACGACCGTATGGTTTGGTACAGTTTCTCGGCTGGTCTCAGAGTCGGATCATCGGCTATTTGTAACTCCGGTGTTACCCCTGCTTGCAGCCCAGGTTTCACGGGTTCCTGCTGCTCATCGAACGGCAGATTAGGTTGGACCGGAGAGTTTGGCGTCTTCGAGGGATCGGACCGAAAAATGGCAGCAAGGTCATTTGCATCTTTCGGATTCGGCCACGGCCTAGCTCCCCTGCTTTTCAGGGCCTCAAGACCCGTGGATGCTTCACCAGTCGAACGCACATAGATGGGTACCGGACTCGGATTTTTCAATTGCTCCGTTGCCCCGGCCCATGTACCGCCCGTTTCCCTGTCCGCGTTCACCACGAGGGCTGCATCTGCCAAGGCATAGATCACTTTGTTTCGCTGCATCGCATGCCCTACGTTGAATCCTGCGTTTGGGTCGTAGGGTGAGATCAGGATGAGCCGTTCCTCCAACAGCAGCTTTCTCTGTTCGCGATTCATGATGGCTTTTTCGAGATTGTCAGCCAGCACGCCCGCGACTCTGCCGTCAGCCTCCAGTGCAGCATGCATGGCCTCTTGGTCAATGCCCCTGGCAGATCCAGAGATCAGGGTTCGTTGAGCCTTTGCTACCAGACGACCAATCTCGTGAGTGTACTCGACTAACGACTCATTCGCGTGACGCGAGCCGACGACCGCTAGTCCACCGGTATTGAGAATTTCCTTGTCTCCACAGCCATAGAGCAGGATCGGCCAGTCCTCCTTCAACCGCTCCCTGAGCCTCTGTGGATAATCGTCATCGGCACGGCTCACTACCCAAATTGACCGTTTCTGCCAGCGATCGACTGCCTGGCCCAACAGGAAACCTCGATCCAGCAGGCGCTTGAGCCGGTCCTTGTCGGGTATGTGATGGTAATTCCTGATCAATTGATCCGCATGAGGCGTCAGCAAAGCAGCGGGCTGCCCGTTCTCCTTCTTGAGATGCTGGGAGAATGTTGTGTATTCCCGCGGCGTGAGCGGGTTGACGGTCTTCTCACGCTTGACACCTTCAACGATTAAAGGCGCGGTCAACAGCAGAATCGCTTGGGTGTCCGGGGAAAGTGTCTCACTCATCGTTAGCCCCTCCCGCCTGAGCAAGCGCCAACGGCCACACCTCACCACTACCATTTGAGCAAAGCAACCAGGTTGCAATGGTGAAGGTCCAGCGCGAGTCTACCATGTCGTCTACGAGCAGCAACGGCTCACTAGGCAAGGTCTCATCGGTCAGCGCCAACGAACCGTCAATATTACGTGCCTGCTGAGTGCTGTTCGCCATTGTCTTCTGCTCCGGGCGGTCTTCCGTCTTGATTAATACCTGCTTGAATGGAAGGTCAAGGGATTCGGCCAAGCGTCGGGCAAAATCGGGTACCAAGTCCGGATGCCGTTGTGAAGGAATGCAGGTTCCCCATTCCGGGAACGGGTACGGGTCCCATTTTTTAATCAATTCCCGGCAAGCATCCACCAGTTCATCGGCGAAGCGTCCATCATGGTATTTCCCTTGGCGCACCAAACCACCCCAGCCGCAGAGTGCCTTTCCGGGTTGAGGCTGGAAACGGGTGTCAATCCGTCAGGAGAGATCGCAGTGTTGCAGTCTCCCGGATGGCCAGTGCTTTCGCGGTTCTATCGGCAAACTCGTGCGACGTAGGAAGGCAATCGCTTCTTGAACCAGAACCGAGTCCGGTTCCGTCGACAAAAGTGGCAAGTCCGACGGAGAGAGACTGCCCTGCTCCCCATTCAGCGCTCGAATCAGGAACGGCATGTGACCGGAGGTCAGCCTGACGTATTCCTGCATCTGCGCCTGTTCCTCTCGCCGCAGTTTCGTGAGTCGCTCTGCCCGTTCCCAGAAGGTGTCACTCAGAGTCGTGGGTGTGAGTTGCCATTTCTTCCCCTGCTTTGCGATAGGAGCCGGTGATTCTAAAGAAAGGAGTTTTGTAGTCTTCTCTATACGTTTACACTTGATGTTGACTACTCTCGCAATCCCTTTATCTGACAACCCTTCAGGTTCCTTCTCCAAGGCGTTCAGAACTTTTTGCACTTCAGTGTGGGTCGGAAATGCACTCTTGATAAAGTAGTCGGTGATATCGGTTTCTTCCTGGCCGCTCAACAATACTCCGTAGGCTGCGTCAAGCGCCCTCCCGGCTCGACCGACCTGCTGGGTAGTACGCCAATGCCGATCCCGGCGTCTGGTAGTGAATGACGAAAGCCAGGTCCGGTTTATCGAAGCCCATGCCCAAGGCTGTCGTTGCCACCAACGCTTTTATTGTGTTTTGAAGAAGTGCATCTTCCAATCTTGGCCGCTGCTCGCCCGTCTTACCCGTGTAGGCCTTGACGTTCAGTCCGCGAGACTTGAGCCATCCACTCACCTGTTCCGCGTCACGGACCGTGAGCGTATAAATGATCCCGTGACCCGGAAGTACGGGCAATTGTTCCGCCAACCACGCGAGCCGTTCTGCTTGGCTCTGCAAGCGGATCGTCTGAAGAGTAAGGGATGGCCGGTTGAGATCCCCGCGGGATACTTCCAGGTTTGCCCCAAGTGTTTCTGCTAAATCGTCGATGACCCGGTCATTCGCCGTTGCCGTCGTCGCCAACAAACGGAGATTCGGCGGTAAGGTGCGAATGATGCGTTCGATCCACCGGTAGTCTGGCCGAAAGTCGTGGCCCCAGTCAGAGATACAATGCGCTTCATCGATCACGAGGAAGGATATCCGGTCGGCAGTGCTCGCTAGCACCTCGTTGCGGAAACGCTCATTGGCCAGCCTTTCGGGCGAGATGAGCAGGATGTCCACCTCGTTACGATGGATAGCGTTTTCGACTTCCTCCCAATCGTCCCGATTGTCAGAGTTGATCGTCGTCGCGCGAACGCCCATCCGCTCCGCCGCGGCAATCTGATTGCGCATCAGCGCGAGTAACGGACTGATAAGAAGGGCAGGACCCATACCCGCTTCGCGCAGCAGCGTCGTCGCAATAAAGTAGATGAAGCTTTTGCCCCAACCGGTCTTCTGGACAACCAAAAGCCGACCATCCCCGTTCACGATATGTTGGATGGCCTTTTCCTGACCCTCACGAAACCTTGCATCAGGGTGGCTTGAACCCGCTCGCAACAGTTCCAAAGCACGTTCCGATTTGTACTTCATGTCTCAACCGTATTCAGGCTCGATTTGGCAAAGACTCTAAAAATAGAAACCCAACGAGGGGACAACTTGCTAACACCATCTCATCCTGAGAAGCGAAGCGACAAAGAATCTCAAGTGCAGGCTCGTTTCAGGGCGTAGGCTTGAGATTTCTCGCTCCCCTCGGAATGACGGCTTCATCTGTTGCAGAGGAAAGCGCCCGGGAAATGACTCGTGTCAAAGAATGACGTAGTTCCTCATCATGGACGTATTGAGTCCATTCAGCGGCCGTCATCCGCGCATCGGGAGAAACAAAAACTTGGGCAGCCTGCACGGCGAGGTCATCCTCGCGGGCTTCCGGTATGTCACCAATTCGAAAAATAATATCTTGTACGTAGAGTTCTTCCATCTGCGCTTGAATTTTCTCCAGTAACGTTGTTCTGAGATAGATGAGCTGGTGAAGCCACACCGAATTTTCTACGGCCACGTGCAGCTTTCGAAACTTGATTCTGGTCGGCCAAGTATGGGAAGCCACGACCTCGCCCACGAGCGCTTTCCACTGCTTTTGGAGGCGAGACTCACAGAGGCGCACCGCAAACCCATGGCTTTGGGAAATTTCCTTGATGAGTGACCGGGAGGAGAAAAAGTCGTGCATGGAATGGTATTCTAGGATTCGAGAAGAGTAGAGTCAATTGATGGGCGAGCTCCTGAAGCTGTAGGGCCGCATCTTATGCGGCCAAGAAGAGGGCGGGATAACATCCCGCAGCTACAAAAGAGAGAAGAAGGGGGCCGCCATAAGGCTCTTTCGAAGTCGCGTTGTATTCACGGTCATGTCTCAAGATCCAACGACAAAAATAGTCGGGAGCAATCGGAAGGCGTTTCACGACTATGCGATTGAAGAAAAAATCGAGGCAGGCCTGATCCTGAAAGGGACCGAAGTGAAATCGCTTCGGGAAGGCCGGGTCAATTTGCGCGAAGCCTATGCCGCGGTGGCCGAGGGGAAAGCCGTTCTGTACAACTGTCACATAGGCGAATACAGTCATGGGAATACCATGAATCATGACCCCCTGCGGCCCCGCGGGCTGTTGTTGCACAAAAAAGAAATTCAGAAATTAACAGGGAAAGTTCAGCAGAAAGGGCTGACGTTGGTTCCTCTCCGCATGTATTTTAATCAACGCGGGACAGCCAAGGTTGAGTTGGGTCTCGCGCGTGGGAAAAAGCACTATGACCGGCGAGAGACCGTAAAAAAACGCGAGGCTGGTCGTGAAATGGAACGAGCCATGAAACGGGAACTTAGGCAACCGTGACTCCTGTTTTGTCGTCTGTATTCCCAACATGAAGATTCTGTCAGCAGACTTTGTCAAGAGTTGTCTGAAGCCGGCGCACTATCCTCGTGAATGCCTTCCCGAGGTGGCTTTCGTGGGGCGATCCAATGTGGGCAAATCCTCGGCGATTAATTCCTTGTTGAATCGCAAAGGTATTGCCAAGGTCAGCACGACTCCGGGAAAAACGCACACGCTTAATTTTTTTCGTGTGCTCACGAGCGACAAGGCGTTCCCCACAATCTTTTTCGTCGATTTGCCCGGCTACGGCTATGCCAAGGCGTCCCGGTCGGTTCGTGAACAATGGGGCCCGATGATCGAGACCTATTTGACGGACCGGGCTCAATTAGTTGCCGTCGTCCAGTTGGTCGATGCACGAGGGATCGAGGATCATGACGTGACCACGCTTGAATGGCTTACCCATCTAGGGTATCGCCCCATCGTGGTGGTGACGAAGATCGACAAACTGTCTCGTGGTCAGCGCCTGCCGCACCTGTTGCGAGTGTGTCAAACCCTGGGATTGGGAAATCGTGAAGAAGTGGTGGGGTACTCCTCAAAGACGAACGAGGGCCGCCAGGACCTTTGGCGCACAGTGAGACAGCGTTATGCATTGTGGAGGAATCCGGGCTAAAAGCGGATTTCGATGTAGGCCTTATCTTTTAACGAGGTCAGCCATTTTTCAAGGGCCTGTTGGCTTTTCTTTTGATACAGTTGGTTTCCAATCACGTTTTTCACTTGATCAAACGGTTGCGGGGTTCCTTCTCGGCTCTCCTCGAGTCGGAGAATATGAATCCCGATTTCCGTTTCAACCAACGGGCTGACTTCACCTTGGTTGAGCTTGTTCAGGGCTTCGCTCAAAGGCGCCAATAAGTCATCTTTCGTCACGAATCCGAGGTCGCCTCCCAGGACGCTTTCAGGCCCATCGGAAAAGAGTTCCGCCAATTTTTCGAAGCGCCTTCCCTCGTTGAGTTGACTCACAAGGACTTCAGCCCGTGCTTTCACCGTCTCCAGACTTTCATCCAGCTTCGGTACCAGGAGAATTTGTCTGATGTGGTGTTCGCGGGGAGACGTAAATTGCGGCTGCTGTTGTTTATAGGAGGCGCGAATTTCTTCAGGAGAGACAACAAGGCTTCGGCGAACATCCATGTCCCTGAGTCGGCGCACCATCAATTCTTCACGAAGGGCATCCTTTGATTGAGGTAACGATGCCGGAAGTGCGGTAGAGTTTTGGTGTAATTGTTCCCAAGCTTGTTCCACTTCCTCATCGCTGATCGAAATTTTCTTGACCTTGGCTTCCTGGAGCTGGAGCTTTCGTTCGATCATCCGATTCAAGATTTCATATTGTTTCTGAACGAGACGTGCCGTGAGCTCGTCCCCCTCATACCGAGCTTTCAAGCGAAAGGTTTCATCGGCCATTTTAGCTTGGAGCTCGGAAACCGTAATCAGCTCTGAATTGACGATGGCGGCGATCCCATCGGACAACGGCTTGCCCTCGACATCTTTGATCAGGGGTTGAGCACGCACGACAGGAGCCAGGAACCCCACCCCGCACAGTATGGTGAACAGGATGGCCATTGTCCTGAGCGCGTGCCAGGCTTGTGAGCGACGGCCCCAACAAGAGAGGGATGAAGAACGGTGGGAGCGAAGCAGGTGTGTCACAAGAGGGAAGGGGCCATGGTTTCAGGTGAGGCATCCAACAAGCCATTCAGCATCGTCGTCAAGACGGATACCACGGTTGACCAATCATCGAGGTCCCTAGCGATGGCAAAGGAAACCGGCGACAGGAATTGCAGTCGGCCTTCCGAATACTGCCTGAGCCAATCGAGGCTCTCTTGAGCAATCGTGGCGTTGTCAGGAAAGGTCACGGTAATGGTTCCATTCGTGGCTTCCAGTGACTCCACTTTCAGCTTCTTGGCGAGCAGGCGAATGTGCATGACTTCAAACAACTGCTCGACAGGTTCAGGCGGTGTCCCGTACCGGTCTTGGGTTTCTTCATGCAGAAGGGCAAGATCGCCGATCTTCTGACTGGCTGAGAGGCGTTTATACAACGATAAGCGTTGATGGCCGTCCTCGATGTAGTCGTCAGGGATAAAGGCCGACACGGGAACATGCAATGTCGGATCGATCTCTTCTTCCAACTTTTCACCGTTTCTCTGTTGCACGGCTTGTTCGACCATCTGCATATACAGATCAAACCCTACCGCGGCAATGTTGCCAGATTGTTGTTTGCCTAAGAGGTTGCCGGCTCCTCGAATTTCCAGGTCGGCGGCGGCAATGCGAAATCCTGAGCCCAAGTCGGCAAATTCCTGAATGGCCAGGAGTCGTCGTTGGGCATCGGTGCCCAACATCTCTTCATTGGGGAAAAAGAAATACGCATAGGCTTGGTCGCCGGCGCGGCCTACTCGTCCTCGAAGTTGATAGAGTTGTGCCAGCCCAAACCTATCGGCCCGATCCACCAAGATGGTATTGGCGCGCGGCACGTCTAACCCTGATTGAATAATCGAGGTCGCAAGCAGGATATCCACCTCGCCATGAAAGAATTGTAACATGACGTCTTCGAGGACGTGTTCGTTCATCTGCCCATGAGCCATGACCAGACGGGCTTCGGGTACGAGTCCCTGGAGCCAACCGGCTGTCCGCTCAATGGTTTCGACCCGGTTATGGACATAAAACACCTGCCCCTGTCTCGCCAACTCCCGGCGGATAGCTTCGCGAATCAGCGTGGGATTGAATCGAACGACCTGGGTGCGGATAGCCAAGCGTCCGGGGGGGGGCGTGTCGATGACCGACAGATCCCTGACTCCGGAAAATGCCATTTGCAATGTGCGAGGGATGGGGGTCGCCGTGAGCGTCAACACGTCGACTTGCGTACGAAGTTGTTTCAGTCGCTCTTTATGACGAACGCCGAACCATTGCTCTTCGTCAATAATGACCAGTCCCAGGTTTTTAAACTGCACGGTTTTGTGAAGGAGCCGATGGGTGCCAATGACGATATCAACCACGCCTGATGCAAGGTCAGAGAACAACGCTTTGACCTCTTGAGGATTTTGAAACCGCGAGAGGGTGGCCACCTGGATGGGAAACGGCGCGAAACGGCGCGAAAACGTTTCCGAATGTTGTTGCGCCAGAAGGGTCGTGGGAACCAGCACGGCCACCTGCCGATTATCCTCGACGGCTTGAAACGCCGCCCGCATCGCCACTTCGGTTTTTCCATATCCGACATCGCCACAGACCAGCCGATCCATGGGTTTGGGCAGATGGAGGTCTCGTTGAATATCGTCGATGGCCTTGAGTTGGTCCGGGGTTTCGTCATAGTCAAAGGCGGCATCAAATTCATGGGCTAGGGTGGTGTCTTGCTGATACGGTTGACGAGTGACGACTTCTCGGTTGGCATACAACTCGACGAGGTCGCTGGTCATATCTTCGATGGTTTTTTTGACGCGCGCTTTGGTCTTGGCCCACGCGGTTCCCCCTAATTTGTCGAGGGTTGGGGCAAGATGCTCCCCGATTCGATATTTTTGGATCTGGGTCAACCGATCGAGCGGCACATAGAGGGTGTCTCGTCTGGAAAATTCAAGAACGAGATAATCGCTTTCAAACCCTTGCACGGACAAGCGCCGAAGACCCTTATACCGGCTGATCCCATGTTGCACGTGGACCACGTAGTCTCCGGCATTCAAATCATCCAACGAGGACAGAAAGGTCGCGGTCTTGCTTTTGGGTTGGGGGCGATGTCGAGAATTTTTTGCAAATAGATCGTCTTCGGTGACTACGGTAAAAGGCAACAATGGCACCACAAACCCTGACGAAAGAAAACCTTGAAGAATATAAAACGGCGTTCGTTCCGAAGGGTGAAGAGAGTGAAGGAAGGGGTTGTGTTCAGTCGCGTGCGCGTGATGTTCGGCGAACAACCCTAACAAGCGCCCGACCTGTCCGGATGATCGAACGACGACCACAACTGGCCCGTCACGGCGAAGCCGTTCTAAGATCGTCAGGGTATCGGTAAAGGACGTTCCACGGAGCCCCAATCCCACGCTCTTGGCCGATTGGAGAGAAAGGGGAATGACTGGTGTCCAAGAACGCTCAACAGGCGTGACGACGTCAAACGCCAGAGATGGGCCATCGGACGTGCTCAGCAGAAACTTGTCCCAGCCGACACACTGTTGAGAAGGCTCGGGGTACGAAACGCCGTTGCTCGCCGTGTCGTGTTCCTCCCATGCGGCCCGTAGGCGCTCCCCCCATGCCTGTGCAACCTGCGCCAGGGTGGTGGGACGATCCATGACCACGAAAGGCGAAGCTGAAAAGTACTCCGGAAGGGTGGCCATGGAGGGATAAATTTCCGGCAATCGCCACTCGGCATCCGGCAGGATTTCGGAAAGCCAACGGTCAGGTTTGTCGGGTGGGAGAAGGTATTCCCGGGCAGGAAGGAGCACCGCGGAGAGGACGGAGTCGGTGGATTCTTGCGTGCCCGGATCAAACCAACGGGTGGACTCGACGGTATCGCCCCAAAATTCTATCCGGTAGGGGTTGGTCGCACCGGTGGAAAAGATATCAACGATGCCGCCTCGAATACTAAATTCTCCGGGGATTTCCACGGCGGACACTCGTCGATATCCGGTCCACAGCAAATGGCGGAGCAACGATTCCCGATCAATCACGCTGCCTGCTTTGACGGTTAAACATGATTGGGCAAAAACGGACTGGGGGAGCAGATACTGTGAGGCAGCGTGAGGTGTCGTGATGACAACGGCGGGGCGATGGGTTTGAAGGTGAAATAAGGTTCGCATCCGTTGCGCGACGAGGTCGCTAGATGGCGAACTGGCTTCATACGGGGATTGCCCTCGGTCCGGGAAAAGTGCCAGGGATTCGGCGGGGAGGTTGAAGAAAGCAAAGAAAAACGCCAAGTCTTGGCCTAACGATTCCGCCTCTTCCTGAGTCGGCATCAGAATAAGCCAGTTGTGGGGAAGGGTCCCTTGTAACGATTGATCGTAGGCCGAAGCCGTCTGGTCATCGCCTTGATGCGTTGTCCTCAACAGGCTGAGGATGAACGCGAGGCTTGGGCCGTGTGGCCCTAGGACTAAGGGTTGGGCCCCTGGAGCGGTCAAGGCCTCAAGCAGGGGCATCAGAATGTGGTCGCATGATGACTGCAACATGGTGTTCATTCTGGGAGTGTTCATGATAAGGGGATGGGCTTGAGCCGGTGGTAGCTTTGACGCATGTGCCTGTAGGATCGCATCTCATGCGACCGAGGCAGAAACGCCGTCAGGCCCTTCTTGCGCTCAGCCCAGTTTTTGGATGCGTTCAATAATACGACTCGTTGAGATTTCAGGCACAAGCGGGATGCTGATGACGGTGCCCCCTCGGGCCTCCACACTGGATTGGCCGACAATTTGATCGACCGGCCAATCTCCGCCTTTCACTAGGACATCAGGCTGTATCGTTTCAATCAGGAGCAGCGGATCGGGTTCCTCAAACTTGACGACGTAGTTCACACAAGACAGCGCACTCAGGACCTCCATCCGGTGCCCGTCTGGGATAACAGGCCGACCAGGCCCTTTCTTCAGGGTCTGAGCGGACGCATCACTGTTGACACCTACGACCAGCACGTCCCCTAACGCTCGTGCCGATTGGAGATACCGGATATGCCCGACGTGAAGCAAGTCGAAGCAGCCGTTCGTCAAGACCACACGGTCGCCTTGTGCTCTTCGTCGAGTCACAAGAGGCAGGAGTTCTTCTATGGTCACGATGCCTTTTTTCACGATCATCAGACGGTCTTGGGCGTAGACCGTCTATGATACCCCGTCCCCTCCCGAAATCCTAGCAGGATCTTGTCTACCCCACCCCTGCCAGCTCCGCGTCCTTCCAAGGTCATTCTTGTATATGTTCACTCATTCGTTGACAAGGTTCGTTCATTTGTTTGGGGGTGTGGGCCTTCAATGTTTGGTGCAGTCATTGGAAGGGTCATTCCCGCAGTTTCTAACGGGAATCCAGACACTTTCGGCTCCCGTTGGTGTGCATTGTACAAGCTGAACACAACAGAGAAGACGGTGTGCTCATGAACAAGAAAAGCCTGAGCGAGCGCGACATCTGTACCAAGTTCATCACCCCGGGCCCTGCGCAAGGCCAGGTGGGACGAGATGGCGCAAATCCGCGAGGAGGTCGGCTTCACCAAGGGGCGCATCATCGTGCGCGGCAAGCTGGTCAGCCGAGGCAAGGCCAAGCGAGCCGACTACGTTCTGTACGACAAGCCTCACATCCCATTGCGCTGATCGAGGCCAAGGATAAGACTCATGCCATCGGCGACGGCATGCAAAAGGCCCTCGATTATGCCGACACGTTGAATGTCCCCTTCGTATTCTCCTCCAACGGTGACGGTTTCGTATTCCATGACCGGACCGGCATCGGCGCTGAAAAAGAGACCACTCTCGATAACGATTCCTTTCCGTTACCAGGAGACCTGTGGGCACGCTATTGCGCTTGGAAGGGCCTGACATCCGAGGTGGAGGCAATCGTCCTTCAAGATTATTTTGACGATGGCAGCGGCAAAACACCGCGCTACTACCAGGCTAATGCTATCAACGCCGCCATAGAGTCGATCGCCAATGGCCGTGACCGCATCCTGCTCGTCATGGCGACGGGAACGGGCAAGACCTGCACGGCCTTTCAGATCATTTGGCAGCTGTGGAAAGCCGACCACAAGAAACACATCCTGTTCCTAGCTGACCGCAACGTCACGGACAGAGCGGGAAACGACGCACGACCGGCTGACGGTGACAAGCCTCGCCCGCCTTCACGCGCCCGATCCCGACCCGACGGTATTTCAGAACCACGCGGCTTTTGCCTTCAAAAACCTTGTACCACTCACCACCCACCCCGCCCCGATCAAGGCGTTACGTCAGACCATCCTTACCCCTGCGGTACGTCGGAAGCTGGTCGAGCAGGAATCAAGTGAGAGTGGTGTCGATGACCTGCTAGAAGAATTCAGTATCCAGCAAAAGCGCTTAATCGTCGGGAAAAAACTCAAACATTCCGCCGTCACTTGCAACTTGGAGATTCAGGATAACTTGGCTTTGATTCCAAGTTCGTGGCGTTGGGTCCCACTCGGAAAGCTCATTTCGTTTGGACCACAGAACGGTATTTCGCCAAAAGCTACAAACTCAACCGATGCTCCAAAAGCCATTATGCTTACAGCAACCACCAGTGGTACGTTCGACGCTTCATATTTCAAGCATGTCGAAGCTAACGTTCCAGCGGATTCAGAATACTGGC
Source organism: Nitrospirales bacterium (assembly GCA_963422365.1). Taxonomy (GTDB): domain Bacteria; phylum Nitrospirota; class Nitrospiria; order Nitrospirales; family UBA8639; genus Bin75. The sequence continues at coordinate 700,532 of OY729426.1, read as the reverse complement.
TGCATGATGGTGCTCTGCTTTTTCGGAGAGGTAACACGAGAGAGTATGTCGGGATTGCGGCTTATTTTTCCGGCGCAAGCGGAGTCTTCCTGTATCCAGACCTGATTACTAAGGTCCGTTTACTCAATGGGCTCTCCCTGCCGTATGTTTACCTGGCAGTTGTTTCTCCTGATGCACGAACCTACTTCTCGATCAATGCGACTGGCGCTCAAAAGACTATGCCCAAGATCAATCAGCAGACATTGCTTCATACTCCTGTCCCTCTCCCACCCCTCGCTGAACAAGACCGCTTCGTCGACAAGGTCGATGAACTAATGGGCCTGTGCGACCGTCTGGAAACTAGCCTGGCTACAGGTGAGGAAACGCGGGGATGGTTACTCAACGCTTTGCTGTATGAGGTGCTGGAGCCGGATGGGAGCCGACCCTCCTGTAAGTGGGCCTAAGCCTAAGACTCTCTAACGATTGGCTCGTATCGGTTTGCAGGTTCCGAAAGGAATGCCTTAGACACGTTCTCTCCTAATTTGTCGAGCGCTGATTCCGCCGCGCCGGGCAGTTCTGAGACGGCGCGGGTCCAATCGTCCATTTGGATAGTGTCCTCGCTCGTTGGGGCGTTAGCCCGGCTTGGCCGAGAGCATTAAGGGACTGTAGCCGCATCGCCGCATCGAAGATATTTCGCCACGCCCATATGCCGCCGTGCTGCATCTTTGGACGGTCCACGACGTATGGATCATCTCCACACCCAAGGCTCAGAATCCATACACGATTGGGAGGCACGGAAAAACAGGACAAGGCATCAACGAGCGCTATCATGATCGGATTGTTCGCCCAGACTCCGCCGTCAACAAATGTGTAGCCACCGTCTTGGAGTGGTTGGAAAAAGGTTGGAGCCGCCGCTGTAGCGTCAGCGACCTTTGTCATCCGCTCGCTGGCATCCTTCTGAAAATCAGGGTGATGAGGGGTTTTGAAAATGTAGACCTCACAATAGCGGCCCTCGAACGAGGGGATACACAGCCGCGTCTGCGCTTCGCCGAATTTTCGGTTGCCGAGAGTGTCACGCAGAATCCGCATCAGCGCCTTTCGGTCGTAACGGAACTTGAAATACTGGCAGGCGTTTCTCAAGCGACGCTCCGCCGTTCCGACAATCCCGCTTCGGATGGGCGGGAAGATTTCGCATCCGCGATCAACGTAAAGGTTGCGCAGGTCCGCTGCCTTCAGACCGGCGGCAAGGCCGATGGCAATGATTCCGCCGGTCGAGGTTCCGGCAGTGAGGTCAAAGTATCGCGCCACCGAAGACCCTTCCAGGTAGCGGTCCTCCAGTCCTGCAAGGAAAGCGGTCGGGAATATCCCACGGATGCCGCCGCCAGCAATAGAGAGGATACAATAGAGAGGATACGAAAGTTCTTATCTTCCGGCCAAGGAAGAGGAACTCGACGGCACTTGAGCGCTCTGGATGATCGTTTCGGTGAATGATCCCCGCTATCGCTGGGCATCGAAGGGACTACTTGACGAGTCATCCGTGCCGTCCGCCGCCGGTCCACTCGCCCGTTGCAAGCCAACCCTCGTAGCAAGCAAGCCAATTGATCGTCCAGGGGACGATGGTTCGGGCGACCGCAAGGCGGGGATGCCATTCTTTGGCAGCCGGATCGTAAAGGCAAAGAATAGGCAATTCGGGATGATTCGGGTTCGGATAGTGATGAGGAATAGATGCACGTGTATCTGCTGATCGTCGGCGGAGCAGAGGATCAATTACAGTCACTAGCGGAATCCGTGGAAGATCAGCTTTTTTGCGATTTTGATCGCGCTGCAACAACACTTGGACCGTGTAGGGCTGGCTTAGAGGCCGAAGCGACCCCTCCCAAAGTGCATGCCAACGAGTGCGGCGGAGAACCTTAAACATCGGCCACTCCCTCCGCATCAGTTCGACTTGCTTCCATGTCGATAAGATCACGGTTTCCTCTGTTCGGTCCCATAGAAGCTATGTCGAGGCGTTACCCGAATGCCAGACGGGACCATTACACTCGCCACCGATGCTGGAATAATCAAACCTCCCTTTTGTGGGTCGTACCAGCTACGCCCGCCACCAATCTCATTTCCAGTCCGTTTGTTGAATGCTCGGACAACCTCCTTTACAGGCGTTTCGCCGAACAGGCTCACCATGATTTTCTGCATCACTTCCAGATCGCGTCCTTTAACCAACTGCTCGACCTTGCCTACTAGGTCTTCAAGATCGTCGATGAATAGCGCTTGATTCTGTAGCGATCCCGGCCAGCGATCGGTCAGCACATCACGTTCGCATACCGGATTGACAATATGAACGAGTCGGCCTCGGTCGTGGTGCTGGCGGAAGACGGACAGTATATGCTGCGTCTGGAGCAACAACTCCTCCGACAGGCGCTCCGTATGGTTGGCCGCACCGGCCACGAGCTTCGCGATCATGATCGACGGCGGTCGCCGACCCGACCGGGAGTCGTCCTGCACATTACGCCAACGCTTCAGGAGTTGCAGCACGATGACGGCCTTCGACTTCCGGAACGGCGGTTCCTGTGGAGGAACGGGCTCGCTGTCCGCCTCTGCCTGTATGCGCAATCGGTCATATTCCTCGGCCCGTTTCTCGAAGATGTCGGCGAAGTCATCGTCCCGCGGCGTGTTGATCTTGAACCATTCAGCGAATCCATAAGGGTTCGCTATGAGTCGGCGGCTCGGCTCCTGCGGCGCTTCCGCCCGGTGGTGGAATATCCGACTCTGACGTTCCGGAGTTCCTACCATGCGCAGGACAGGTGTGACGTCGAGGTGCATGTCGTCATTGTAATGGACTGTGACGCACCGTGTTCTGCGTTCTACCCTCCGGGAATATCTGGAGCCTGGCTCTCCAAGGATCGCTCTGGACAGCAAGTCGAGGGCTTCCCGTGGTGATACATTAACTGGCAAATCAAGCTGAGCGACTACATCGATGTCGAACTCGTCGGTTCTCAGCTTTGAGGCTATGGTGGCACCGATCGCCATTGACCCTTGCGGGTAGAATAACTCGACACGATCCTTCAATGGGCTCTCGTCACGCTTGATCCAATCGTTGATCGTCTGATAACGGGATACAGCCTTGTTGTAGTCCGTCCGACTGAGTTGAATGCGGATGGCCACTTCGGCTAGCAGGATATCCGCCAGATCGGTGAGGAGTGGTCGCAATGAGTTTGTCTTCGTCGTCATCTGATGCCTCCTGATTTAAACTTTACAAAATTACATATATCATGTATTTTTGTAAACTGCCAATACAGAGGATGAACCCATGATAGGACAAAGATTGAAGCTGGCACGTTCTGCAGCTGGTCTGTCTCTCAGAGGATTAGAGGAGAGAATTGGAAGCCGCGTCACGGCGCAGGCAATCGGAAAGTACGAGCGCGACGAATCGATGCCCGGCTCGGGTGTCTTGATCGCGCTCGCCGACGCTCTTGACGTCTCGGTGGACTATCTGGTCGGCGACCAGGAAATGGTCCTCGAAGCGGTGGATTTCAGGAAAAAGAGGAGGACGAGCAAACGAGAGGAATCGCAGGTCGAAGCCACGGTCCTGCACTTTCTGGAGCGTTATCTTCTGGTCGAGGAGTTGCTCAACCTTCCGAGTGTCGAGTGGCACAGTCCTCGTGAGGCTCCCTACCCCGTCATGCGTGACGTTTCGGAGGCCGACCGCGCCGCCCGAAGCCTGCGGGATCATTGGGGTCTTGGCAACGACCCAATCCCGAACCTCGTCGAGTTGCTGGAAGAGCAGGGGATCAAGGTTCTTGCCGTCGATCTGACGAATATCGACGGTCTGACGGCGCGCGTCCGCCGTATCGGGAAAGGCGCCTTGCCCGTCATTGTGGTGAACCGCAAGGAATGGGGGGAGCGTCAGCGCTTCACGCTGGCCCATGAGCTTGGGCATCTGGTCATGGACGTGACTGCCAAGGTGAACGAGGAGAAGGCTGCGCACCGATTTGCTGGCGCCTTCCTTATGCCCGCTGACGTCCTTTGGGCAGAGATCGGGAAACACCGCACGGCGATCGGTTGGGGAGAACTTTTCGAGTTGAAACGACTCTTTGGCGCGAGCGTTCAGGCGATCACGTATCGCTGCAAAGACCTCGGCATTTTCAGCGAGGCTGCGTTCCGACGGCTGTTCAACGACTTCGACCGTTTCGGGTGGCGCAGCCCGCCATATGAGGAGCCGCACGCCAGAAAAGGCGAGGAGCCGAAGCGTTTCGAGCGACTCACGTTCCGTGCTCTTGCCGAGGGAGCCATTTCCGAATCCAAGGCGGCGGAGTTGCTCAGCCTGTCGGTGCAGGATCTGAACCGGCGGATGGAGGAGCCGCCGATTGTTGAACACAAGGCGGCCGGGGACTGAGTCCTATGCAGCAGGTACTGGTCTCCGATACCTTCGTTCTTGTTGATCTCGAACGCGGGTCCCTTCTGAGAGCCAGTTTCCACCTGCTGTTCCGGTTCGCCGTCCCGACCTGCTCTACGAAAGAGAGTTGAAGGGTTACGGTGGCGACGAACTGATCCGGCTTGGCCTCTCCGTTGAGGAGTTGGACGGCGACGGTGTAAATCACGCCCTTGCCTGCCGGCGGCAAGCGCCAGCCCTTTCCCTGCCCGATTGTTTCGCTCTCAAGCTCGCGCAAACCCGGTCCTGGATTTTACTGAGCGGCGACAGCGCACTGTGGCTTCTTGACGAGACGTGCAACGCTAATGTGACGAGCCTCAGGAATTGTACGATGGTTTGACCGCTATGTCGGAGCGTCCACACTGCCGTCTGCCCTGTCCAGAAATCCGCCGCCGTTTGTTCGCTTACGCCGACCGACTGCGCTTTTCTTAGAAGAGCGTGTTGATAATATCAATTATTGAATTTACGGAAAACGTGTTCTATTAATTGCGATTTTCAGATATTCTGTCAGTGCTTTTTCAGGAAAACAAGAGTTTGAGCACCAATTGACACATCCCATTACGAGTTTAGTGTGAACACGCCTTAGCTGCCCAAGCGTTGAAAAATAGCCCATACGCTACTATATAATATGAATATGCCCCATGTACGACATCGATAGGTCGTAGTGTACATGGCAGCCGATGGTCGCACTCTATTTGCGGATTGGCTGCGCAAGCTGACGGACCAGAAGGCACGAAACAGCATCCGCGTCAGGATAGCACGGCTCCGCCTGGCAACATGGGAGATCACAAATCCGTTAGCCGCGGGGTGTTAGAGCTACGCATTGATATCGGTCAGGGCTACCGAGTGTCTGTCGGACAAGACGGATCCCGTTTAATCCTCCTTTTGTGCGGAGGAACGAAACTGACCCAGGCGGCAGATATCAAAAAACTCAAGAGTATTGGCTGATTACATTGGGAGATAAGCATATGGTAAGGCGAACCGTTCCGTATGAAGACATCCTCTGTCGCGATCTCCAAGATCCCGAAGAAGCAGCGGCTTATTTGAACGCTGCCCTGGAGGACGCATCCGAACAGGGGGCAGTTATCTTCCTATTGGCCCTACGCGATGTCGCAAAGGCCCGAGGCATGAGACAGCTCGCTCATGATACGCAACTGAGCCGTGAGAGCTTGTACCGAACGCTGTCCCGAAAGGGCAATCCTCGCTTTTCCACCCTTGAGGCTGTGTTGGAAAGCGTCGGGCTGAAGCTTGCCGTGGAGTCAAGCCCCTTGCCTAACATATCCAGGGGATACGCTACACCGGCTTCAGGCGTGTCTCCCGTGCCTGCCCGATTGCCCTTTTCCATGGCTGGGTAATGGTTGCAGTTGGCTTTGTGATTCCGAGCCATTATTGCCGTGGCCTCATTGAAGCATCCCTCTGGATTCCTACCTCTGCCTTCGCAGTTCAGGCAGCGTGCCGTGTACGACTGCTTGGTCTTCGCATGAGGTGCCGCGGGGTGCCAAAATGGTTTTTCCTCAACTTGCTATGGTACAGTGCCCTTCAGTCACTGCCGTCAGTCAAGGCTTCTGTCGCACGAGGTCCCGTTGAAGCAATCATCAACCCCGTCCCAGGCTCATCCTGAAACACGGCCGCGGAGTTGCAGCAGCATGACAACCGCGAACCGGCATGTTTGGGGGATGAGGCAACGAGTCGGCCTGTATACGGCACCCGTGCTGGCGCTCTTGGTGTATCTCAACCCGTTTTCCAGTCTGCCTCCCTCGGCTCATATCCTCTCAGCCGTTCTGGTGTGGGTCGTGGTGAATTGGGCCACGGAGGCCCTTCCTCTCGCCGTGACCTCACTACTCGGCGCGGCGTTGTGTATTGCCACGGGGTTAGGGTCGGCAAAGGAAGTCCTAGCCACATTTGCCCATCCGATCATCTTTCTCTTTATCGGCAGCTTCTTTTTGGCCGAAGCCTTTGTGGTTCACGGGCTGGACCGACGGTTTGCCGTATGGCTGTTGTCACGAAAAAGGCTCACGACCAGCCCTGTTGCGATTTTCGGGGTCATGGGGTTTGCGACGGCTGTCCTGTCCATGTGGATTAGTAACACGGCGGCTGTGGCCATTATGGTCCCTATTGCACTTGGCCTGCTCTCAACGATCCGCAGGTCTTACGAAGAGACCGGGCCTCATGAGCCTGGGGTCCTTCTGTTATTAGCCTATGGCTCTGCGGCAGGCGGGATTGCCACGATGATCGGCACGCCGCCTAATATCATTGGCGTGGGGTTGCTTTCTCAACAAGCAGGCATTTCCCTGGCGTTTTTTGATTGGGTGGCCATCGGGCTGCCGCTCGCAGTCGTGCTCGGGTTGTGCATTGTCGTAGTGCTTTTTTGGCTATACCCACCCCCAAGGACGTTTCCGGCTCTAGATGCTCATCTTCACACGCTTCGCCGACAGCAGGGCGCTTGGTCACAAGGCCAGATGAATACCTGTTTCGCGCTAGTCTTGGCCATCGGGTGTTGGGTCGGGCCGGGGATGTTGGGGATTGTGTTAGGACGGGATTCCGATCTGGTGACCTTCATCAACACCCGTCTTCCCAAGGAGATGGTTCCGATTTTCGCGGCGGGGCTGCTCTTTGTGTTGCCCGTCAATTGCAAAGCCGGGGAATTTACATTGAATTGGACCCAAGTGGCGAGCATCAACTGGGGGACGATACTATTGTTTGGCGGAGGATTGACGTTTGGACATTTGATGGTGCAAACCAATCTGGCTACGATCATCGGAGAATGTTTGGTTGCTTTCTTCGGGAGCAATACGTTGTGGACCTTGACGGCCGTCGCGATAGGCGCGGCATTGGTGATCACGGAGATTGCATCAAATACCGCTTCGGCGAGTATGCTCGTTCCCGTGGTGATTTCCATTTCAACCGTGGCTGAAATCTCCCCGATTCCACCGACCCTTGGAGTCTGTTTAGCCGCAAGCCTCGCGTTTATCTTGCCGGTCTCGACACCACCGAATGCTATTGTGTATAGCACCGGCTTGGTCCCGCTGCCCAAAATGCTCAAAGCCGGGTTGCTGTTGGATATCCTGGGGGCCGGACTCGTGTGGCTGACGCTGCGCTTTCTTTGTCCGCTGCTGGGGTTAGCATGAAAGATAAGCCGGCACGAATCTTCTTCGCGATGGGTAAGGAACAACCACCGTGTCGCAAGTGAGTCATATCGTCGTCGTGGGCGACCTAGCAGAGGAGTCTGCGCAGCCTCTACAGGATGAGGCGGATAGTCGCGTGGTGCTGGTGGAAAATTTTGAGCAGGTTAAACAAGAGGCTCAAAAGACCCCAATCGATGGGTTGGTGCTTTCTAAAAAGACATCGGGGGAAGGACTCAGGGATTTGCCGGACATCATTGACGGGTCAAAGACGTTGATCATCGCAGGGGCCCCTTCCGTTCCTGAAGCGGTGGACAGCATGAAATGGCTCCTCAGCAAGGGTCATGGGAGAGAAGTCAGTCGCGGGGTTCAAGAATGCCGAACGTTGACTCCCGAAGACTATGTCGAGTCGCCGTTCGGTGAGTTTGTTGTGCGGGCCACGAAGGCAAGTGGAGACAGGAATTTGCATGCGACCCTCATCCAAGCGGTGGAACGGCCATTGATCCAACACGTGCTTCGTAAAACGAATGGGAATCAGATTCAAGCCGCCCAACTGCTCGGCCTGAATCGCAATACCCTGCGAAAGAAAATGGTGGAATACCACATTTCTGTGACCCGTCGGTCTCACGCTCGCCAACACGGTGAATCCTGATCACAACCTGTGGTTGGCTTTGGGTTTCAGAAGAATCGTCTTGGCTAGGTTCTCCAACGTGCAGGGAATCTTGAAGAAGGACGGATCATTCACTTCGTCATATTTGGAGCGACGGAGTCTGCAGGATTGGGATGTTTTTGTCTGGCTCAGGGGGGTCACCCTCCAGGAGTCGCATAGGCAGATGAGTAATTCGGAATGGTTTTTCTAAGTTCATCACCCCACTGAATCCACCCTGTCCGTGGTTCTCTGGCAAAGAGTTCAAGATATGGGCCAGGGCTACAGGCTTCGATGATGTTATAGACTTCATCAGGTTTGCGAGAATGTTCTCGCTTTTGTGATTCGATCAGATTCACTTGCCGACGCCCTGGTTGTAATGTCCGTAGATTCCCGCGAACACCAAACAACAGCAGTTCGGTGACGTTGCGAAAGTAAAAGCCGACACCGCGTCCGTCTGGGCCGCCATCCTTTCTGATCTTATACCACACCACATTGCCCTTATATTGAAACCCCCACTCTTGCACGACTTGCAGTCCCCAAGGAAGGAGTGCATTGGGACACCACAGGTATAAATGGCTTGGATCGTTGGCAATGTCCTTGATGGGAAGTTCATAAATTTCTTCGATGCTCATGGTTCGGTATCGACGAAGACGTTTATGTTCAGGGGCAACCTTCCCTGTCCGGTTCGTAAATCTCCAAGGTGGGTCGGCTAAAATGGTAGAAAATGACGTGTGATGACTGAGTCTCGCAAAATCAGTCTTCGACATAAAGCCTCCGTCTGATACCAACCGCCAAGATCGGACATCCGCCCCCGCCCCCGCCTCCACCTTCGATTCGTGGAAGCAATTTTCCCATGTGGGTTGTTGAAGCCCCAAAGGAAACTCCTCGACCAAGAGCAGCAAAAATGTCCTGTAATTCGTCTGATCGTGTAATGAGCACGCCCACGCTGATGGTTTGCAGTTCAAAGAGCAGTCGAAAGTTATTCAAGTCACGATCATAGAAGGGATCGTTATTGTTCCATTCGACTTCGATGGCGATCGTGTTTTTGTAACAGTCAACTTTGTGCGTTGGAGAATTACGAGCCTTCTGATCGACCACCACTTTTGTTTCAAGTCCCTTTTCGTCCCATCCCCGTGCATAGAATTTGGAATCCAGAGCAGGGGCAATTTGGCTTTTACGTCCACCACTCTTGAGAATATCGCTTCGTTTCAATCGGAATTCCGTCAATACGGCCACAATGTCTGCCCATTCGTTGAGGGAAAATCATTTTCAAGAATAGCCGTCGCATGATGCGTCTCAAACAATTCGTAACGTTCTTGAATACATTTGGAAAACGAATGAATGGTCATGGAACAACTATATCTACGGCAACCGCTTGCCCTTCATACCGTTGACCAAGGCCGCTAGCTCTTCACTCGTATAAGTGATAATTGCCTGGTTTATTGAAGAATCAGATATTCTCCTTGTCTCAACCAAATTTGCCACTGCCAATTCAATGGAAAAAGAAGAAAGCTCCAGTTCGTGGTAGTTTCTCCAACTTTTCAGGATGCGAACAATAGAAGTGAAATTCGAACATTTGTCTTTTGTTGCGCCTATAGAATCCCATTGCTTATCAACGCTGGGTTTGAACTCGCCTGAGTTAAGTTTTTTCGGAGTTGCCTGCCATAAGCCGTATCTTTCCTTGTTAGGATATGATTCACATAATACGTTAATGATCTCTTCCCGAAGCTCCTCAGCGTCAAATGAAGTATCTTCTTCGAGGTCTCAGTAGAACACCTCGTCTATATCGAGAGGATAATCTCCCTTTGGTGCTAAGGCAGTGCCTTTCTTCCACGAGCCTGCTCTTTTGACCTTTGTCACGTTAGTGCTCACCATACCATTTATGGCGTTGAGAACATTGTCTTTCAAAGTGTCAATTTGATCGGCATAAGACGATTTTTTCTCTTGAGTAAGCTTAATCCGATTGACGTAGTTGTTGATTTGTATATTCCACGGAGCCCCTCCTGCTGTATTACTAAAATCAATGACTATACAAAATAGTATTGACTAATAATAATATAGACATATCACGGCTTGTGCGGTTTGGTCAGTTTCAGCGTCCATTGCCGGCCATGCCAAGGTGGTTTTCAGTCGAAATGGCATGTTCATGGTCAGCCTTGCTTGTCTCACTAATTGGGGCGAGCGTTTAGATTTCTGCAAATCCATTATACAAACAAGGCTCTTTATATTTATATTTTTCGGCTTTCTATTGTGGAACTCTGAATTTCTTGACAGGGTGCGATAAGCTCCTCTACCATATTTCGTTTGTGATAGGCGCGTAGCTCAGGGGGAGAGCGCTACCTTGACACGGTAGAGGTCGGCGGTTCAATACCGCCCGCGCCTACCATGATTGTTCAGGTGATTGTGGGAGATGCAGGAGCATGTTCGTTTCTATCGAAGCAAAAAACTGGATTCCCGCTAACAGACAGCGGGAATGACAGAGGAGCAGAAGCGTGTCTGTTTCCGTCGAAACTGAAAAAGCCCAGGGTGAACGCATCGAGATTTCGTTACGGGGAACCGGCACGAAAACCTTCCGGACCGGCGTTACGGCGCGTGAGGTGTTGACGGATATGACGGGGCCTCTTCCACCGGAGGTGTTTGCTGTTAGGGTTGAGGGCGAACCCCGTGACTTGAGTGCGCCTCTGACAAAGAGCGCCACGCTGGAGCCTGTGACCTTTACGTCCGATGACGGGAAGGAAATTTATCGACACAGCAGCACCCATATTATGGCGCAAGCTGTGAAAGACGTGTTTCCTTCCGCCAATCTTACGATCGGACCGGCCATTCACGAAGGCTTTTATTACGACTTTTCCTTTGACCGGCCGTTCACGCCGGACGATCTCGAGAAAATCGAGGCACGCGCACATGAGATTATTCAGAAGAATTATCCTGTGCAACGCCTTGAGATGTCGAAAGAGGACGCGATCAAGCTGTTTCGAGAACAAGGGGAAAGATTTAAAGTCGAAATTCTTCAGCAGATCGAGGATAAAGCCGTCTCTCTCTACCAACAAGGCGATTTCATCGACTTGTGTCGAGGACCGCACGTGAGTGCGACCGGTCAAGTGAAAGCCTTCAAGTTGTTAAACGCCGCCGGAGCGTATTGGCGAGGGGATGAACGCAATCCCATGCTTCAGCGAATTTATGGGACCTCGTTTCCAACCCAAATAGAACTGGATGCGCATATCCGGAAGCTTGAAGAAATTAAACGTCGCGATCATCGGAAACTCGGCAAGGAACTGGATCTCTTTAGCAGTCCGGAGGAAACCGGGCCGGGCTTGATCCTCTGGCATCCCAAGGGCGCGCTGGTTCGGTCATTGATAGAAACTTTTTGGCGCGACAGCCACGTGAAGCACGGCTATGAACTGGTCTATTCTCCCCACGTCGCTCGGTTGGGGTTGTGGAAAACCAGCGGGCACGTGGACTATTACAAAGAGAACATGTTCGCGCCCATGACCGTCGATGCCGGTGAGTACCAATTAAAACCCATGAATTGTCCGTTCCATATCATGGTGTACAAGTCTCATTTACGCAGCTATCGGGAACTTCCCATTCGCTATGGTGAATTGGGCACGGTCTATCGATACGAGCGCTCAGGGGTGCTGCATGGACTGATGCGGGTTCGAGGATTCACACAAGATGATGCGCATATCTTCTGCCGTCCGGACCAAATAGAATCCGAAGTCAGAACAGTCCTCGATTTCACGATGTTTGTCCTCCGGCGTTTTGGGTTTACGGAGTTTGCGTTGTATCTTTCCACGCGACCGGAAAAAGCCGTCGGTGCCTTGGAAAAATGGGACCAAGCCACGAAGGCCCTCGAAGCCGCTCTGAAAGGAAGCGGGTTTCCCTATGACATTGATTCTGGCGAAGGGGTGTTTTACGGACCGAAAATTGATCTGAAAATCCATGACGCGTTGGGGAGAGCCTGGCAATGCTCAACGGTTCAAATTGACTTTAATAATCCCGAGCAGTTTGGGTTGTCCTACATCGGGGAGGATGGCGCGGCGCACCAACCGATCATGATTCATCGGGCGCTGCTGGGATCCATTGAACGGTTTTTTGGCATTTTAGTTGAACACTATGCCGGGGCCTTTCCGACGTGGCTGGCACCCGTCCAAGCCATCGTGCTTCCCATTACCGACAAACAAACGGATTATGCCGCGCATGTCCGGGATCACTTAGCGACCGCCGGACTGCGAGTCGCGATAGACTTGCGAAATGAAAAAGTTGGGCTCAAAATCCGCGAAGCCGAAAAAGCCAAAATTCCCTACATGCTCGTCGTGGGAGACCGGGAACGGGAGGCGAAGGCGGTCTCAGTCCGAAAACGCAGTGGGACGAACGTCGGGACGCTGCTCATCACAGAGGTACTGGATCTGATTCAACAAGATATGCCATCGGAACAATTGACCGGTTCATCGAGTCACGAATGAGTAGACCGGTCGCCGCCAAACATCGGGTGAATCACCTGATTCGAGTTCCCGAAGTCCGGGTCATCGGCCCAGAAGGGGAGCAACTGGGGATCCTGAAGACGACGGATGCGCTCAAGCAGGCCAATGAGGGAGGGTATGATTTGGTGGAAGTCGCCCAAACCAGCACGCCTCCGGTCTGCCGGATTATGGATTATGGAAAATTTAAGTATGAGCAGAGCAAGAAAGAACACAAAACGCGTCAACATCAAAAGTCGACGCAGGTCAAGGAGATTAAACTTCGTCCGCGAACGGACAAGCATGACCTCGAGACCAAAATTCGCCGAATAGTCGACTTCTTAGCAGAGGGGAACAAAACCAAAGTGACGGTCATGTTTCGAGGGCGAGAAATGGCGAAGCAAGAGCTGGGTCGGTCGGCGATGGGAAAAATTCGGGAAGAGATCAAGGATGCGGGAACGGTTGAAATGGAACCCAGAATGGAAGGGCGTAATCTGTTTATGATTGTCGCACCGAAAAATTAGGGGAAAGAGCACATGGCACGCATGAAGTTAAAAAGTCATTCGGGAGCCGCTAAACGTTTTAAACGCACGGGAAGCGGAAAGTTCATGAGGCGAAAGGCGGGATTGCGACATATCCTGACCACGAAAAACGCCAAACGGAAAAGTCGTCTGAACGATACGGTGGTGGTCGCGGAATCAGATCAGGCTTCGCTGGCCAGACTCTTACCCTATGCCTGATTTTGAACACGCAAACCCCTGAACCACAAACATTTCGTTAGACGAGCAGTCACGGTACGTTCTCCAAGAGCGGTGGCTCAACAAGGCCACAAAGCAAGGCCCCTGAATAGGGGGGAGATTATTTTCACCATCCTGAAAACGAAGGGGTGCTAGGTCATGCCACGTGTCAAAGGAGGCCCTCAAACTCGCCGCCGTAGAAAGAAACGGTTGAAATTAGCCAAAGGGCAGTATGGGGCGAAAAGCAAACTATTTCGGACGGCGACGGAATCAGTCGATAAAGGCCAGGTCTACGCGTACATTGGCCGACGACATCGAAAAAGAGATTTTCGACGACTGTGGATTGCCAGAATCTCGGCGGCGGTCAAAGTACACGGGTTATCGTACAGCCGGTTTATCCATGAGTTGACCAAAGCCAATGTGGCCTTGAATCGGAAGATGTTGTCGGAGATGGCCATTCATGATCCAGCCGGGTTTCAGTCTCTGACGGAGCTGGCAAAAGCCTCGGCATAACCCGTTCTATACGCGGGGAAGGGTATGAGTACTCCTGCCTGCTTCTCACCCTGTGCCTGGTTACGGACTGTCGGTACACAGCCAGTCCACGTCAAGTTCACACACCGAGATGGGTACGGAGATGCCCCAGTTCTCCAGGACTTCCGGATGCAATTCGCCAATCAATCCTCTGGATTGCCCTTGGCAGAGAATGCGTCCGACTCGTCCGTCGAGGAAGGATCCGTGATTCAGAGGCTCGAGTTCATAGTCTTTTACGACATAAAACATCAGCACATCCAGGCAGGTATGCACTTCAGAAAAGTTCGCATGGGGATGGGCAATGACGATCCCCATGCGAATCGCCGTTCGTGACCCGAGTTCCTGACTCAAATCAGGAATCGCGACTTCACCGATTTCAAAAAGCCGATGAGGGTAAAACGCATGAGGCGAGGCCGTCTCCACGCGCAACAGCGAAGGCACAATCCAGGAGCGGAGACATGAAAAACTCTGTGACATGACGTTATCCACTTCCACGACGTGATCGTGGTCTGAGGCGGTCAGTCTCATCCGTTCCACAAGCTCCTCGTGAGACAGCAAAATATTGGAAAAGATTTCCTGGAACCCCTGCCCGATCATGTGATCGCGGATATAATCGGATGTCCTTTCTAGAGGAGATAACGAGCCTACGGTGAATTGGGCCGGCATCGCCGGCACAAACGAGTCATACCCTAGACTGATTGCCACGTCTTCTGCCACGTCCACCGGATGCATGAAGTCGCTTCGATAGTGCGGTAACCGCACCGCGAGCGTCTTTCGACTCGTTTTGACTTCATACCCATACGCCCGCAAGGTTTGTTGAACGAGGTCCATGTCGATGGGCAGTCCGAGGGCGGATTCAATGGCTTTCAGAGAAATTTGCTGCATATCGCTGATGTCGCAAGGGGTTCTGATCGACTTTCCCCACTCCGTGTCATACGGATACTGAATGTCTATAGGGTCAATGGCCGCGCCCCGGTCGGCTAAATTCGTGGCAAAAATGTTGAGGGTTAGGAGGACCATTCGCATATCCGTGCCTGTCACTTCCACCAACAAGGCTGAATCGCCGATGTGGACTTGCCCGATGTCCTGGCTATTAATGATAGGAGGAAAGGATAAAATTTGGCCTTCTGTATCCCACAGTAAGGGCAGCAGAGGCTGGTCGGCGAGAATGGAGCCGTACTCAATGCCTTTAGGATGAACCGTGAGGATATCTTGAAGAGTCAGTTTTTCGGAAAACCCAAGTGGCGTGAATCGGGCTTCAGAGGGTTTCACCAATCCATAGGTCACCGGAAACTGAATCTGGGAAAGGCGATACACTCCCACCGAGACGGTTTTTCGTTTGTGTCCATACAGATCGGCAAGTTTCTCCTGCGCCTGAATGAGTTGCGCCAAGCCTTCCTCGGTGACGGTGTACCCCGTGGCCGTACATGCCGCAACATACGGTCGAACCCGTTCGAGTCCCTTGGCCACCAGCATGTGCCGTTTGGGGCGAGTCTTGGTATCAAAAAAGGGATAGGCAAGTGGCGACCCTTGTAACTTGATCCGAATCTGTCGAGCAATCCCTTCCACGCTCCACAGATCCGGTCGGTTGCTATCCTGAAGCTCAAGCCGAATTTCACCGGTGGCGTGGGTACAGTCTTTTAATTCTCCTTTGACCAACGGTAACCACGACTCCAATTGCTCAAGCGGAGCTGCTTGACCGAGAAGCCGTTCTAAATCTTTTTGAAAAAAAGAAATCGTGGGCATAACGTCATCACTCAGGAAAGACTAGGGTTTTCCCTTCGGTCATTCCCGTCGGCTGTTAGCGGGAATACAGGGTTTTCCTCTTGTCCTCGGTGCCTCGGATTGGATTCCCGATTACAAACGTCGGGAATGACCGACAGGGAACTGCTAGGATGACAAAAGTATGCCATTTTCATGCCTTGCTGTGCAGGCTGCAAACCTGCAAGGGGGCTTCGTTTTGCAAATACGATTGACAACACTTAAGCAAACCGTCCGTGCAGGGTGCGAATTTTTTCAAGGTCGACGGAAAAGAGTTCGCGAATATCATGAACCCCTAGCGCCACCATGGCCATTCGATCCAGACCCAATCCCCACGCCACCACCGGGACCGTGACCCCAAGGGGTTGGGTCACTTCCGGCCGAAACAAGCCCGCGCCCCCTAATTCCATCCATCCGAGTTTCGGATGACGGACGTGCAGTTCCACGGATGGTTCCGTAAAAGGAAAATAGGCCGGGAAAAACTTGTTCTCCTGAGCTTGCGCCATTTCTTTGGCAAACAGGGTTAGCAGGCCAAGCAGCGTTCGAAAATTAATCTCTTCGCCCAGCACAATCCCTTCGACCTGAAAAAAGTCCGTGGCATGCGTCGCATCGACTTGGTCATAACGAAAACACCGTGCCATGGAAAAATATTTTCCTGGTACCAGGGGATTCGAAGCCAGGGTTCGAGCCGAAACGGCCGTGCCCTGGCTTCGCAAAATCAAACGACGGGCCCGCTCTTTATCATAGTGATAACCCCAACCGCTTGAACCGGTGGGTCCGCCATGCTCATGGGTAGCAGCCACTTGAGAAAGAAACGGTTCGGCGATTGCATCCGCATGGGTCGGCGTTTTCACAAAGTACACGTCGTGAATGGCCCGAGCCGGATGGAACTGGGGCATATACAGGGCATCCATGTCCCAAAATTCGGTTTCGACCAAGGGGCCTCGCATTTCCTGAAATCCCATACTGACCAATTTGTGTTTGACCAGATCAAGAAATTCTCTGTACGGATGCCTCCGTCCTGGAGCGACCCGTGGCGGTCTCAGGGTAATGGTATATTTCCGGAAACACTTGCTGCGCCATGAGCCATCCTTGAGCATATCAGGCGTCAGTTGCGAGACTTCTTCCGCTGCGCCCGCGGGACAGCGTTTCGCCACCGCCTTCCCCGTTTTTGTCGTGGTGTATTCGCGTTGAATGTGTTCCTCAATACGAAACGGCTCCTGAGCACTTCCCCGTTTCACCGAGTACTGGCGTAAAAGCATTTGTTGGTCCGGCGAAAAGGACAATAGCGCTTGACGGCGCTCCTGTAACTGGTGAAGGAGATGTTGGAGCTTCTCAAGAGTGGGACTTGGCGTATCAGTGGTTTCAACATGGCCTCCGGCCCCTAAGGAGATGGCGCCTTCTTTTTTGAGAAGACCAATGGCTCGACTGAGTTCCGTGGGGGGAAACGTACCCAGGCCCTGTAAATCTTTCACGGTGAACGAGTGCCCTTCTTCAGCTCCTTGCCGACAAGTCTTGACGATCCACTCAAGTGGAGAACCGGTTGCCAGATACCGCCGCCCTACCTCCGTCAACCCTACCCAGGCCATGCTGATTTCAGAATGGATGCAGACCAACTTTTTTGCTTGAAGCCACCCCAAGGCCATGCTGACTTGAGAAGGCTCCAGTTGCGAGATTTCGTGTAATGACGAATCAGAGACCGGCTTGTCGTCAGATTGATCAAAAGCTGCGAGCAGGTTGATTTCAAGAGGGTGCAAACTGTCATACACAGCCGTGGTCTGCATGGGATTACCGAGATGGAAGATCGTGGGCAATGGTGCGGAACGCGGAAATCGTATCTGAATAATTCGGGCTATGAAAAATCGCTGACCCCGCGACTAAGACATCGGCCCCGGCTTTGAGAACGGCAGCGGCGTTATCGACTTTGATTCCGCCATCCACTTCAAGTAAGGCCTGGCTTTCGGTACGATCAATGAGCTCTCTGGCCCGACGTATTTTATCTAAACAGGCAGGGATAAAGATTTGTCCTCCGAACCCTGGGTTGACCGACATGATCAGCACCAGATCGACATCCGCGATGACTTCTTCAATGGCGCTCAAGGAGGTCGAAGGGTTGAGCGTGACCCCTGCCTTGACCCCATGCTCTTTGACGCATTGAATGGTGCGGTGCAAATGGGGGCAGGTTTCCGTATGCACGGTGAGATACTTGGCTCCGGCTTGGGCAAAATCGGCAATAGAGGTATCTGGATTCGTCACCATGAGATGGACGTCGAGGGGGAGGGAGGTCACCTTTCGAAGCGATTCGACAATGGGAGGGCCGATCGTCAGGTTGGGCACAAAATGCCCGTCCATCACATCCACGTGAAGCAGGTCGGCTCCCGCAGCTTCCACGGCGGCGACCTCGTCGGCCAGATGCGCAAAATCAGCGGAGAGAATCGAAGGAGCGATTGTGACGGTTGAGGGACTCATCTTTTACGTTCGCCGAAGTCGTGCAGCAAAAAACCCGTCCATATTGTAACGGGAACCGACTGTGAGGAAATCTCCGTCCGGGTTCGTGAGGGAGTGAGCATGCGGAGGGAGCCAGCTCGCCGATGATTCATGGCAAAATTCTGGATGGTCTTGACAAAAACGCGAAACGACTTGGGTGGTTTCCTCAGGCTCCGTTGAGCAAGCACTATAGACCAAGACTCCACCTCGTCTCAAGTGAGGAGACGCCTGTCCTAAGATGCCCAATTGGCGTTCCCCATGCCAATCGAGTTGTGAGGAAGTTTTTTGCCATTTCGCTTCGGGATGGCGACGGAGTACCCCTAACCCTGAACAGGGCGCATCAACCAGAATCCGATCAAACCCCTCCTGAACCCAGGTGTCACGAAACGATGAGGATGCAGGGGTAGCCTCGTGGGAGATCATGACTGTTTTCACACACGTGATCCTCAGAGTATGCAGATTCGATTCCAAGCGTTTCAGACGCTGGGGCTCTCGATCGGTTGCCACGATCTCCCCCTGATTCTGCAGTAACGCCGCAATATGTGAGCATTTTCCTCCAGGGGCTGCACACGCATCCAACACACGGTGCCCAGGCTTGGCATCCAACAGCAGAGGAACTAACTGAGCCGCTTCATCCTCTACATAACACCAACCCTCCTTTAACACGGACAAGGTCTGTAACGACCCGCATTTATCCAGGATGAGTCCCTGTGGGCTGATGGACGTCCGAGAAACCGTATACCCTTCTTCGCAAAGCCTGGCTTCAAGTTGGTCACGAGAACAGCGAAGCGTGTTAGTTCGTAACGTCAGGGGTGGGATGGTAACGGTATGCCGGCACATCGCTTCCGCTAGGTCGAGTCCCCATCGGTTGATCCAGCGTTGAGTCAACCAGTTCGGGCAAGAGTACGTGATGGACAACCCGTTCACAGGGTCGTGAGCAATATCCGGCCATTCGACTGCCGCCTGTCGAGTCAAATTTCGAAGAATGCCATTCACCACTCCACGCCAGTCCCGGCCTTTGACTCCTTTGGCGAGTTTGACCGATTCGTTCACGGCAGCGGAAACCGGGATTCGATCTAAATACCGCATTTGATAGACGCCGAGACGGAGGATGGCCGCGAGGACTGCCGGCAGCCGATGAACGGGACGACTCGAGACCGCATTCAATCGCCAATCCAGCGTCGCCCGATGGCGGAGTACCCCATACACGAGCTCAAAGGCCAAGGCCTGGTCTTCGTGTGACAGCTTCGCATGCATGGCGAACGTGGTAAACGCCTCATCGGCAAAGCAGTTTTGGCGTTCGACGGCCAAGAGGGTTTGAAGGGCCAGCAGCCGGCTGGGCGCCGTTTGCCGAGCAGAAGAAGGTTGGAAGGAAGTCATGAATAGGCTTCATCCTCCCATAGTCTTATCGAGAACGGGAATACGTGATCACAGCTGCTTCCCGTTCCCAAAACAGGAGCAGGCGTTTCTTTTCAATGACAATAAAGGTCACTTCCCATCCCTGTTGGCCGAGTTCGTTCATCTGTTCTTCCATCTTTTCAACTGGGAGTTTGCTGGCTCCGAACAGGAGGCTCCCGATGACGCCTTCGACGACAACCTCGACCTTATATTCACGAACCATGGTTCTTCCTCCATTTCAGTATTCTTTGTGAGGTATTATGGTTAGAGCTAAGAGCCGCTGAGATTAAGAAATGTTCCCTGTTCCTTGGTGGTGGTCAGTTGACTCGCCAACTTGATCGCTTCCAGAAGGCTTTGGGGATCGGCTCTTCCTGTTCCGACGATATCATAGGCCGTGCCATGATCGACCGAGGTGCGAATGATCGGCAATCCGACCGTGAGGTTCACACAGCGACCGAACGCCACGGTTTTGAGAGGGATCAGCCCTTGATCGTGATACATGGCCACCACCACGTCATACGCTCCGCGAACAGCTGCTCCGAACAAGGTATCGGCCGGAAGAGGGGCAGTGGCTTGAATGCTGGCGCGTTTAGCAAGACGAACAGCCGGCGCAATGCAGTCTTGCTCTTCGCTGCCGAACAACCCATGCTCGCCTGCATGCGGATTCAGGGCCGCCATGCCGATACGAGGTTGAGGGATCTTGAAATAGTCTTTCATGGCGTGATGAGCGAGCCGAATGGCCTGAAACACGAGTTGGGTCGTCAAGGCGTGGGGAACGTCCCTGAGCGCCAGATGCGTCGTCACAAACAGAATTTTTAATGGCCCGCCCATGACCATCATCCCGACCCGTTTTGTGCCCGTCAGATCGGCGAGGAGTTCCGTATGCCCGGGGTATGGATGCCCTGCAAGGTGAAGGGATTCTTTATTGATAGGAGCCGTAACCATTCCCGAGACACGGCCGGTCTTGGCCAACTGCACAGCCGTTTTAATGAACTCAACCGAAGCCGCTCCGGGGCCCTGGGCGGCTTGGCCTAATCGAACGCGGCCCAATGGAATTTTCAAAGGATCAAGAACCGGAATATGGCCTCTGGGAATGACTGGCCCGTCTTCCCACCTGTGATCGCCATGCAAGGGAACAACAGTGAGGGAAGAGGAACGACGCCGGGTTTCCCGTTGTAGGGTCGGAACCGACCCGATCACGATCGGACGGCACGTGCGCCACACAACGGGAGAAGCCAGCGCTTTGACAATCACCTCAGGGCCAATCCCTGCCGCGTCACCCATGGTAATGGCGAGAAAAGGCCTTTGTCGTGTTGGAGTCTTCGGCATGCGTTAAGACCGCAGGGGCTGGCCCTTGAGCCGGACCGATTGCATCACCTGTTCGATGACCTCTTGAACAGGGATGCCGGTTTTTTTGGCAATGGCTTGGCAGTCCTGAAATTCCGGCCGATATTTGATGGCGTTGCCCACGTGAACGGTTTTCACGCGCACGCGGCCTTGTGGCAGACGGATCGTTGTCATGGAACGCGACAACGTCACACGGTTGATGAGCTGGCTACGCACGCCGAGAGTCGTGGTTTCACGAAGAAGCCGTTGCGTCAGCATCCCGGCATGCTCGGGGTGGGCCAAGACCGTGAGGATGATCCCTGGCCGATTCCGCTTCATGATCGTCGGGGTCAAGCTGACATCAAGGGCGCCGTGCTCAAACAGGCGTTCCATGACCGCTTCGTAAATTTGAGGGTTCATGTCGTCGATGTTGGTTTCCAACTGGATAACCTGGTCGGCTTCGAGACTCTCTCCCCCTGGGAGAGAGAAAGGGGTGAGGGCAGCCGTGGCAAGAAACACGCGCAACACATTCGGCCAATCGTGTGGATTGGCTGTCCCTGCCCCGTACCCAACGGAATTGGGCACCACAGGCGGAAGCCGACCAAAGGTTTGCGTCAAGGTGGTCAGCAAGGCCATCCCTGTAGGAGTGGTCAATTCCATGGCAGGGCCGTGGGAATAAATGGGGGACCCTTTTGCTAATTCGGCAACCGCAGGC
This sequence comes from Nitrospirales bacterium, assembly GCA_963422365.1. Lineage (GTDB taxonomy): Bacteria > Nitrospirota > Nitrospiria > Nitrospirales > UBA8639 > Bin75. Next base: position 678,941 of record OY729426.1, on the reverse strand, counting down.
CCGGGAATCGGCAACGCACCATGGGCACTGTCGATCGTTCCAGCCCCAACATTGACGGGAGTCGCGCTGAAGGTCTTGACCCCCAGCTCATGACAGCCGAGAAGGCCCCCCACGATATCGACCAGGGCATCGGTTGCTCCGACTTCATGAAACGAGACGGTTGCCGGGTCTTGCCCATGCACTGTTCCTTCTGCGTTGGCGATGCGTTCGAAGACCGCAAGAGCTTGTTGTTTGACTAGGGACGGTAAACGGCTCGTGGAAAGGAGACGTCGGATTTGTGGCCAGGAGCGATGTTTCTCCTGACCCCTCGGCTTGGAGATGATCACATCGACTTTCGTCGCGTGGATTACCCCGCGGGAGACTTTTGAGACAGTGAGACGGTATCCAGAAAGAGGAAGGGCCTTGAGGCCTTGTCGAAGGGCTTTCGGCGAAAGCCCCACGTCCACGAGGGCCCCTAACGTCATGTCTCCGCTAATGCCGGAAAAACAATCAAAGTGAAGATGCATGCAGACCTTTCATTGCGACACAGGATTCGGGCATAACGGTATTTAAGCACATAAGAATATTTCTTGGAAATGCATTTCTCCCAATGCGATCTGATCTTCTCTTATTGCGTGTAGAATCAGAGCAAAGATTCCATGACGTTCCCTCAGGCCAGACCCTAAAGAGATTGTATGCAGGTGACCACCACAGAATATTTTATAGACGAAGAATCTTGCTTGTTATAATGTAGCTGCAGCATCGTATGCTGCCTGGAACTTGAGAGCTTGTGCGCGAATGATACGTTCAAAACTTGGTCAAGCCTTCATTGGCATGGTCACGCTCCTAGCGTTGTTGAGTGCGACGCCAGTGCTTGATGCCAAACGGAAAAAGCAGACCCATCTGCCGCAACTCAAAATTGTGGACATCACGACCTTGCCGGTGCCCTTTGCCCCAGGGGATGGGCCCATGGCCATCACCGTGGCTGTGGAGTTGCCCGGGAACGTGCATCGGTTCGATGTACTCGAAGTCGCGTCTCTCATCAGTGTTCCTTCCAAGCGCTCCATTCGATTTTTAGTAAGCCGCCAACCCCTGGACGCGGTGGCCATCGAGGACGGGAAGCCTCGCATGCAGACCACCCTGCTCTGGGATGGGAAAGATCAGACCAGGCAGTACGTGAGTCAAGGAACGTATGACTATGAAGTCCGAGCCAAGTTGATGGCCAATGAGGAAGGGTTTATCAAGACTAAAGTCGTCTCACTGATTGTGAGAGGAACAGTTGAAGTGTCTTCTCCTCAAAAGCCCTCGCCCGGCACCCCGCGCACCTCGAACATGTTCCATTCGTTTCGGATGGCACGGGTTCAGATTCCCTAGATGAAGAAGGCGAAGGCTCAGACGTATCGCATCAACTTGACAATGCCGGGGCTGCCGAAGGGGTTGAGCAACGGGACCGTGAATAGAACCAAGCGGCGATTATGGCCGATCGACTAGGGTGTTGATTCGATGCGCTAAATGGCCGGCTCCAAACCCGTTGTCGATATTCACCACGCCGAGTCCACCGGAACACGCATTCAACATCGTGAGTAAAGGGGCCAGCCCGCCAAAGTGCGCGCCGTAGCCTCTGCTCGTGGGTACGGCAATGAGAGGGGTTTGCACCAGACCAGCCACCACACTGGGCAAGACGCCATCCATGCCCGCGACGACAATCACCACGCGTGCCCGTTGGAGACGAGCAACCTGATCGAACAATCGGTGGACCCCTGCCACCCCCACGTCAAAAATCGTGTCCACGGCACTCCCCATCGTCATGGCGGTCACTTTGGCTTCTTCTGCAACAGGGATATCCGCCGTGCCCGCGGTCACAATCACGATATCGCCTTGAAGCGGGTTGGGAGTGGACTGAATCACCACGACTCGTGCCGCTTGATGATACACCGCTTTCCGGCTCACTCGTTTGAGCGCACGCGCGATGGTGGCATCGGCGCGTGTCGCGAGCACGGGATTTTTGTGTTTGAGCAACCCTCGGGTAATCGTGAGGATCTGCTTCTCGGTCTTCCCTTCACAGAGGATCACCTCTGGTGAGCCATGACGGAGCGTCCGATGGTGATCCAGCTTGGCAAATCCCAAGTCCTCATAGGGCAGGGTGCGCAGTTGTTCAAGCGCGTTCGCAACCGACACCGAGCCGGTTTGAACCGACCGCAGGAGAGATTCGAGAACCGAGGGGTGCATGGTGGTGAACCGTGCTGAGGTCAGCGAGGGCCGCCGAAACTCGTGAAAGAGGTTTCTTCTTTGGCTGATCGTGACATCAAATCAGCGACGATTGGCTGGGGCGGTTTGCCTTCGAACAACATCGCATGGACGCCTTGGACAATCGGCATTTCCACCTGAACCCGTTGCGCCAACGCCAGCGCGGCTTTGGTGGTTCGAACGCCTTCGGCCACGGTGACGGTTTCATTCAGAATGTCCTCCAACCGTCGGCCCCGGCCCAATTGCAGGCCGACGGCATGATTGCGACTGAAGGAACCCGTACAGGTTAGCACCAAATCCCCTAAACCTGAAAGGCCGTAGAACGTATGCACGTCGGCCCCGAGCGCGACTCCCAGTCGAATCACCTCGGCTAATCCTCGGGTGATCAGCGCGGCTCGTGCATTCAGACCTAATTCCAGGCCATCCACCACGCCGGCGGCAATGGCCATGACGTTTTTGAGTGCCCCTCCCAATTGAGCCCCGACGAAGTCACTCCCCGTGTACACCCGAAAAGAAGGAGACATGAACACGTGTTGCAGATGAACCGTCAGGGAGGCCTCCTCCCCGGCCAACAAAACGGTCGTGGGCTTGTCTCGACACACTTCAGCGGCAAAGCTAGGTCCTGTGAGGACGGTTATCCCATGAGCCCAGTTAGACGGCAGGAGTTCGTTGAGGACCTGGGACATCAATTGATGCGAATGTTCTTCAATGCCTTTTGACGCCACGACAATCGGAAGAGGATCGGAAAGGGAGGGTTTCAATTGCTGGACCACCGGTCGCATGGCATGCGAAGGGACGGCCAGCACGATCAAGTCGGTGCCGGTGCCCGCGTCTTGAAGAAAGTGCGTGGCCGCGAGCGCCTTGGGAAGGATGATGCCCGACAAAAACAAGGCATTTTCCCGTTTGAGATTGATCCCTTCGACCACATCGTTTTCATAGGCCCAGATCTTGACCGTGAGACCTTGGTTCACCAAATGGCGGGCGAGCGTGGTGCCCCACGCCCCGGCGCCAATGACCGACGCAGTGTGAATGGCAGGGTGAGTCGTCATCATGGAGTTCGTGATGGCGGTAGGGACAAGGGGTGTGGGGTCTGGGAAGGCAGTATAGGAACGGCGTTCCCAACCTGTCACAGGCGGCTCGCCTGTGGAAACACGATACACAGATGAATCAATAGCACTGTCAGGTCATGCTAGCAATGGTGACCATCCGGTGTAATAAAAACAAGTCTGCCAGGTTTTGATTGCTTGAGAGGGCAATCAGTCGCAACGACAATAGGAGAAAATCACCCTTCAATAGCTTTATGGAGAGGTATGATTACGCATTCGGCGATCATATCTCCGATCATTTCTGAAAATTCAGAATTTTGCTCGGGGTCTGGAAGTCCCTTGATAAGAGCATGAGAGGGGTTCTCGCGGTACCCGTTGCCTAAGTCGGCAGCAAGCGGATCTTCAACAAAGTCAAGAGGTGTAAGATGATCGGCTACATGTTGCTTGGTTCGACCCACATGAAGTTCTGCTAAACGCCCATTGGGACGGATTTCGAGGCGAATGAGCCGACGAACTTCACGCACCTGCCGTTCTTTTGACTGATCTCGGAAGTAGTCCAGCCAGTTTATCGAACACGCACGTTCTCCATTTCTTCTAAGAAATGCCCCTCCGGCAACTTCTTCACCATCTATCAAACCGGATCGAACGTAGCGCACAACGTGGTCAGCATCTGGAAGCGGATCGTCCTTCATGACGAGAGCAGATCGGCGAGGTCAAGAGCCAGAATCTGGCGGCGGACGCCATCAAGGGTGTCGCGTCCGGCTACCCTCGAAACATTTTTTGCCCGAGGGTTCCTGTGCGTGAACATGACGTATTGGATGGCTCCATTGCCGAGGAACTGGAGACCAATGTGATCACCCTGTTCGTTCTTCCAGATAGCACGAAGGTTTCCATTGTCCAGAAGAAAGAGTGCCCCTTTTCGGAAAAAGCCGCGAGTCCCTAAAAATGTCCGGAATTCGCGCTCAGAAGAGGGATTCATGGCAATGCCGTCGGCCACCGCATCTTTTTTGAGTTCCGCAATTCGTTGCAGATAGGCTGCTGTTGCCTGTTGGGTTGCGGCCATTTTTTCACGAAGAAAAGCCTCACTCTCGTCTATGTTCATAGGCGTGTAGGCAGAAATGCGGGGGTTGTAGTCGGTTGATAGGCCTGTGCTCATGTCTCATGCTCCGTAGGCATCCAATTTTGATTCTGTATCTCGGGGTTTGTCATCTTGACGAAGCAATCGATAATTGCCTGGTGACCATGATCAAACCATGCATCGGCAAGAGTTTTGTTCTCTGAACGGTTTGCTGACTCAATACGTCCAGATGCCTGAATTTCAAGGATAAGCATCGGAATCTCAGAATTTCGGTCAGATTGTGCCGTATGCACGGAGACGCGTAATTGAAGGTCGTTATCAATTACATAGCTAAAGCTACAATTATAACGTTGCTCTGTCGGAGATAAGCCAATAGTCGGAATTGAAAATGACGGAATGATTGTTTTGATGTCTTCAGGACCTGACCAATATTCACATGCTTCTATTTTATTGATGTAGGTCAATGCACACACATCTATATGGAGATTGTCCGTATTGGTTTCTGACGATATAAAAGCTTGGAATTTCGAATAATATTTATCAAAAATCGGCTTTATCTTTTCATAGTGCGGGTACTCAGCATCACGGCGACGCCAGTTCAACATAAAAGCATGCTTTTGTATTTGGATAAGGTTTCTATCATCTGAAGCAATCATCCAGTATCTAGGCATCGGAAAAATCTCTTGCCCCATCGGGGCATCCATGTTCACCCCAACGTCCGGAGGAAGGGGAAGTTGTTGGGAAACGGTCGGGAATTTGTCCCTAATAGAATGCCAGAAAAGACCAATATGTTCGTTTCGTAATCCATGTATCGGCGGATTGAAATACGTCGAGATGATCAGTTCGTTGACGGGAGGATTCTTGAATTTTACGGTCATGTTCTTCAACGTAGCTGAATATGTGGCACAAATGTGCCACTCAATATAGTATAGCGCTAATACACAGCGCAACGCGGTCTCAGATGCGATGCTGTAAGCGGTTTGCTGTCTCAATTGGCGTCACACGTCGTCAAAGACGATGCGAAGATTGTTAATGCCACGGAAGTTCGCTAGTTCCACTTGTTGCAAAAACATCAGCCCTCCGGCCTGGCGGCAATTTCTCTGAAACTCTTCAGCCTGGCTTCGACGTTCTCAATAATCGCTGCTGCCAGATCGTCCGGTTCCGGGAGGTTGTCCAGATCAGTCAGACTTTGATCCTTGAGCCAGACAATATCGAGGCTGGTTTTGTCGCGTGCGACCATTTCATCATAGGTGAATTTTCGCCACCGGCCTTCAGGATGCTCGCTCGACCATGTTTCCTGACGATCATGACGGTTCCGGGGATGATAGCATTTGATGAAATCCTTCAAATCATCAAGCCGCATGGGTTTTTTCTTCAGGGTATGATGGATATTGGTTCGATAATCGTAGTACCAAACTTCTCTCGTCCAGGGATGGGGGCTTGCGGGTTTGTTGTCGAAAAACAGCACGTTGGCCTTGACCCCTTGCGCGTAGAACACGCCGGTCGGCAGGCGCAGGATGGTGTGCAGGTCGGTATTTTGCAGAAGCTTCTTACGAACTGTTTCTCCCGCTCCCCCCTCAAACAACACGTTGTCGGGAACGACAACTGCTGCCTGGCCCGTGGTTTTCAGCATGGTGCGAATGTGTTGGACAAAGTTGAGCTGCTTATTGGACGTGGTGGCCCAAAAATCTTGCCGGTTATAGGTGAAATCTTCCTTTCCCAGTTCGCCTTCTTCATTGGTAGCCGTCATGCTGCTTTTCTTCCGAAAGGTGGATTGGCCAGCACGTAGTCATAACGGACTTTGCTATCGGCAATCAGGGAGTCGGTTGATAACACGTTTGAGACACCGTCAATCTCACCGATGTTGTTCAGAAACATATTCATCAGACAAAGGCGGCGGGTATTGGCGACAATTTCATTGCCGTCAAATGTCTGATGCTTGAGAAAGGTTTTTTGTGCCTTGTCCAACCCGTGCTCGCTCACCAAATAGTCATAGCTGGTCAGAAAGAATCCGCCCGTCCCGCAAGCAGGATCGGCAATGGTTGTGCCCGGCTCCGGGCACACGCAAGCCACCATGGCTTTAATCAGAGCACAGAGGGTAAAGTACTGCCCCGCTCCGCTCTTGGTATCCCCGGCGTTTTTCTCCAGGAGGCCTTCGTAGATGTCGCCTTTGATGTCCGCGCACCTCATGACCCAGGATTCCGTATCAATCATGTCGATGACTCGGAAGAGCATTGCCGGATCCTGAATCTTGTTTTGGGCCTTGGTGCAGATTTGCCCCAGCATCCCTTTCTGCTTACCCAGTTCACGTAGCAGCTCGATATAGAGCCCTTCCAATTCTGCACCCTTTTGGGCCTTCAACGTCTGCCAATTGTATTCAGCGGGAATGCCGACAGTGCGGTTATAAGGCGCCGTGCTGTATTCATCCGCCATCTTGAGGAAGATCAGATAGGTCAATTGTTCCAGATAATCGCCTTAACTGACACCCGCATCCCGGAAAACGTGACAAAAGTTCCAGACTTTGGAGACAATGGATTGGGTATTCATCCGGCGACGGTCTTCTCTTTCCGGGCTTTCTATTTGAGCTGAGCCTTCTCCGTCTTGATCCGCTCCAGCAAAACACTGGCAGGCTCATCATTGGCGTCTTGAGCGACCAGTTGTCCGGAAAAGGCTTTTTTTAGGATGGATTGACGGAGGGCTTCAGCTTGTTTCAGGCCGTCCTTAATATCTTGTTCCAGTTTTTCGGCAACGGAGAGGCGGGCTTCGATTTTCTCGACTATTTTTTTCTGTTCTTCTTGTGAACACACTGGAAAAAGGAGGAAGGCAAAAGGTAGAAATCTGAGCAACGTCTACACGCGGTCTGTCGCCTGCATTCAAGCTGGTTGCGAATGAAACGAAATCCATGGCGTTGAGCCTGAATGCGAGAAAGCTGGGATCCACGAGATGATTGCCGGGCATCACGATGAACTCGGATGAGCAAATGCCGTTGCGGTCCGACGGCCAGACTTTGTTCAGATAGGGGTTCAGCCGTGAGTAAAGCACATCACCGGGATAGAAACGTTTGGCGGAACTTTTCATGCTTGCAGCAGGTTTTGAACCGAGTAAACGCATGGAATGAGCTTCAATGTTGTCAAGACCAATATAAGGCAACTCAGGATAGTCGGCAGGTGCGATCCTCTCATTTCTCGGGGCGAGCGCTTCTCCGATTGGTATCACTTCACGCGCCACGTTCATTGTTGCTCTTCGCATTCCGAATTGAAGTGACGAATATCGCAGTCAATTCACCGCATTCATTTCTCAGGCTTTCAAGTTGCTCCTCGGAAACGATTCCTGAGTCGACAAGCAGTTCAAGCCAATATCCGGTTTCTTCAATCTCCTTCAAACAATCGCCAGCCTTTGCGATGAACTCCGCTTTGCTCCGCGCGCGATACGCCTCCCTGTAATTGGCTCCCACAGACGTTCCAGAACGAATAATTTGCCTGCCTATGACTTGAGCCTCGGTCCGCTTGGGAAGACCTGAGTAAAGGCGAATGATCTGCAGTGCAAACTCCTTCGTCCGAGTCCGAAGATCCATGACTTCATCCTTTTTCCTTCTCCCTTTTTCCTTACTCCTTCCTGCCTTCACGCCGCCAACGCCTCATTCATTTCGTCAATTACCCGATCCATCTCATCACCGAATAACTGCGCCATGCGACCTAAGCCACCCTGGGCGTCGAATGGGGCATAGTCAAGATCCTCACGATCCAGGTGGAACGAACTGCTGATATGGTCGCGGATCATGCGTAACCAGTGCATTTGTTCTTCATTGAATTTCGTGCCTCCGCCACTGTGGCGTTTCATGATCCAGTGCTGAAAGTTCCGGAGAATGGTTTCCGAATATGGTGAAAGGGTTTCGTCAATGCCGCAGGCGCGTCGGATCAGCGCCACGAGTGCCGTTAGCTCACTCACCGGCTCTTGGCCTTTATAGTCGTCCAGTTGTTTATAAGCCTGCCAGATCCGTAGCGGTGCGAGGTTCGGTCTCCCGCTTCAGCTGTTCCAGAATGTCCTTGATCATTTGATACGTCAATTCTCGTCGGCGATAGGGCTGGTTATAGAAGATGCGTAGCGCCGTGATCTCATCCTTGTGAGTCTCGAGGTAAGACGTGAAATCCTGTATGAGTACCTGGGCTTTCTCCGTGGCCCGTGTATCCCATCCGGCAAATTCCACCGTGTCTATGTTCACCGTATCAATAATCTGTTCGTGGCTTCGGCGGATATTCTCAAGCAACGTATTCAACGCACCGGTAAACACGCCTGTTGCCTCTTTCACCAGTTCTCCTTTTGCCGTTTCGATCTGTCCTTCTGAAGGAGCCTGGTTGGGAGCAAGGGTATTCACCTCACGGGCCTTTTTCTTCTGTGTATCCGGATCCATGGCATCGAGCAAGTCATGAACAACTTGATTGATGGTCTTGCCCTCGGTCTTTTCCGTAATCCGTTTGTGTTCGTCGTCACTCAGTTGTTTGGAAAGCCGGGCCAGGCGGTTCGCGAGGGAAGAAATGGTCTCTTTATCCCGTGTCCACATCATGACGACAGAAAGAAGGTCTTTCAGCGGAACGGTCGGTTTTTTCTCCAGTGGTCGGCTATCCGTTTTCAGGGATTTCGTCACGCCGACGGCATCCACAATCACAAAGTGCGTCTTGGCGCTGTGCGTTGAGGGCGTCACTTTTTTCAGGTCGTCGTACTCCAGTGTACGAGTGCCCCGTCCCTTCATTTGGTCGAAGTAGTTGCGGCTTTTCACGTCACGCATGAAGAGCAGACATTCCAGTGGTTTGACTTCGGTTCCCGTCGCAATCATGTCTACGGTCACCGCAATACGGGGATGGAAATCGTTCCGAAATTGCGCCAAAACGGATGTTGGGTCTTCTTCGATCTGATACGTCACCTTTTTGCAGAATTCATTGCCTTCCCCGAATTCCTCCCGAACGATCTGGATCATATCGTCGGCGTGGCTATTGGTCTTGGCGAAAATCAAGGTTTTAGGGATCTCCTTCCGTCCTGGAAACATTTCAGGAAGTTTGTCGCGGAACGTCCGAATGATATTTCGGATCTGGCTGGGATTGACGATGTCTCTGTCTAAATCCCTGGGAGCAGACTCGACCTCTTCATCTAGCTGTGTCCAACGTTTTTTTTCGGGTCAGCCAGTCCCGCTTGTCTACATATTCCTTAGCTGTAATCTTCGCGCCTTTTTGGGTCATTTCTGTTTCGATGTTGTACACGTCGTATCCCACGTTCACGCCGTCGGCCACGGCCTCTTTATGGCCGTATTCGCTGACGACGTTTTCATTGAAGAACCCAAACGTGCGCTTGTCCGGGGTTGCGGTTAAGCCAATAAGAAACGCGTCGTAATACTCCAATACCTGCCTCCAGAGGTTATAGATCGACCGATGACATTCATCAATGACGACGAAAGCAAAGAACTCAATGGGAGTTTTCCCGTTATAACTCACGGGCACGGGGCTTTGAGGTTGAAGCCGTTCGGCGGGGTTTTCCAGTTTAGCGGCTTCGTCTAACGGTTCCCCTTTCAAAATAGAGTAAAGCCGCTGAATGGTGCTGATACAAACCTGGATATCTGAAGCGATATAACCGGATTTCAGGCGCTGCACGGTATACAGTTCGGTGAATGTGCGATTGTCATCATTGGGCACGTAGGCCACGAACTCCTGTTCGGCCTGCTCGCCTAGGTTTTTAGTATCCACCAGACACAACACTCGTTTCGCATCGGCGAATTTGAGCAATCGGTGGATGAACGTGATGGCCGTAAAGGTCTTCCCTGATCCGGTGGCCATCTGGATCAGGGCGCGCGGGTGATTCTCTTGAAATGATTGCTCCAGATTGTTGATGGCCCTGATCTGGCAGTCCCGCGATCCTTCGGTATTGAGAACGGGAAGATCCAGTAAGCGGGAACACAGAGTTTCAGGCTGTGATATCCATGCCTTGAACGTTTCGGGCCGGTGAAAAGTAAAGACCGGCCGGGATCGTGGTTTCGGGGCACGTTCGTCTCGAAACCGCGTCAGGACGTCCGTACTTTCATAGATGAAGGGAAGTGGCTTGCTATCGGCAATCCATTTCAATTTCGCTTTGGCGTAGTCATCGGACTGTGTTTCCGCTGTGGTCAGGCAGTGCCCTTCTTCTTCTTTCTTGGCCTCAACAATTCCTGCCGGTTGACGATCCACAAACAGCACATAATCCGCCGGCCCACTATCTGTCTGATATTCTCTGACGGCCACTCCTGGCCCGGCATTGAAGTCGATGCCCTTTTTGTCTTGGACGACCCAACCCGCATCAACCAACATCCTATCAATGTTGTCGCGGGCTTTTTGTTCCGGGGTTTGATTCACAGGGGCCATGATGGGGGCTTCTTGGCTTGGACACGTGCAAGGGCGAGTTGAGAACAAACATCCGTCACCGTCAGTCCGAGGGCGTCGAGACAGTCCGGTCTGATCGAGCGGCCCGGATGCGGTGGGCTGGGAGGAGTCTTGGCATGGCGTCAGATTGTTGTGAAACGTGGCATTTGGTCCCACGTGGTGTGATCGAGCACGCGACCGGTCCGGTGCTTGCGCACGCCGCCCCACTGCTTAAAGAAAAACGGGACGCCGCGTCGCAGGCACTGGTCGCGGATGTCCCGCACCCACTCCGCCTTCATGGGCCGGGCACCGGGCCCTGATTCTCCGCCGACGATCACCCAATCGATTCCTGCCAAATCCAGGCCGGGCAACGGCCCCAGCAACGGTTCGAGAGACAGGAATTTCACGTGGGCGCCGGCGTGTATCAGTTTCGCCACGCGGTTGAGCCACGCTTCGGATTCGATGCTCACGCCGAGCCAGATATTCGGCGTCCAGTTCAGTTCGTGATCGAGGTCCATGACGCGAGCAGGGCGTTTCGTCAGCACCTGAAACGTGTGCGGCGATGCCTGATTCATGACGCGGAACACCGACTGGATGAAGCCGGTAGGGACGGAGTCGTGGAACAGGTCGCTCATCGAGTTCACGAACACGAGCCGAGGTTTTTTCCACCGGAGCGGTGCGTCTAGTGCCGGCTCGTGAACGGTGAGGTCGAACCCGTTCCGGTATTTCGTGACGCCCATGGCGTGGAGCCGTGTTGCCATTCGCTCGGCGTAGCAATGCTTGCAGCCGTCGCTGATTTTCGTGCAGCCCGTGACCGGGTTCCATGTGGTCTCGGTCCATTCGATGCGCGACGGCGTGGACATGGCTACAGGTGCTTCAGGATGTGGTTTGCGATTCTGGTGGCGGGATCGATTCCCTTCGGGCTTCCCACGCAGAACATAAACTCGAACAATGGGGAATTATTGGAGTTCTTTAGAGATCGAGATTGCTCAAGCCACCTTGTGCCAAAAAGGTTTTTCAGGTTTTTCTTGTAGATGCCGATGAGTCCATCGACGCCTGGCTTTCTCTGATATTCGACATCGCCATACAAGTTTCCCTGGGGGTTTTCTTGGTAGAGGTTGCGCCAACTCTCATCTCCGAAAATCCGAGTAAGACACTTGGCCCATTTGGGTGAAATATCGTCAGGTTGTCGTGATGTTGGCAAGATCCGTACGATTGCAGATACAGGGAAAAGAACCCAAGTGTCCAACGCATTGAAACCCGCTATCGTTTTGATGGTAGACCATTCGACTTCCGTGGCGAACGGGTCGAGAAAAAGGACGCCGCGCCATTGATTCCAATTTTGTTGAAGACTTCTCAGAAACTCGTTTGCATCCGAATTCTCAATCTGAATATTTCTGCCGGGGTGCTCTTTTCTTAGGTTTGCCAATTCATCACATCGCTCTTGTTTTTTTTCAACAAAAATCAGTTTATCGAACGGCCTGTTGTCAATGCTGACAGCCCTTATTGCTGAGCCACGCATGAAATCCTTGGTATCCATATAATCGAGATCCAAATGACCCGTGCCGGCGAAGGCATCGATGTACATCAGCTTGAACGGCGTCTTTTTTAGTGCGGTCGTGTAGGCATCCAGATACTTTTTCAGTATTTCTAGCTTTTCTCTGGTCCACGGTCCACCGTAGCTTGCTCTGGGTTCGGCTACTTGGTTCATCAGTCCAATTCCATATTTGGATATTTGCCGGATCGCTTCCCGCGAAGCGTATCGCAATCTTACCTTGCCCGCATTTCTTTTGAAACCGTTTCCTGGTAGGCGCCGACCACATCCTGCGTTGGTTTTCCTTCAAGGCGTTCCTGAATTCAGACGCGCCTCCAACTCATGATGGGAGTCACACGTGCCTTATGCCACCACAGTGCCAGACAACTCCGTCTGTGTCTCAGATTTTGGTGACTCAGAGTTCCCCACTGGTAATTTCTCTCAGCTTGATTATAATCTGACGTGATGAATGGTCAAAAGACGTGTCAGGCATGCGGGCATGAATTGTCTTCGGAGGCTCGCTTTTGCCACAGTTGCGGAAAGCGGTTCGTTCAGGAGCCGCAAGCTGAATCGCGATCCAAGGAAATCCTGAATCTTCGAATCTTGTACGTCATGACGGGCGCGTTGATTCTTGCAGTCCTGTTTCCGCCGTGGGAGTCGCCGCCTGGCGTCCCCCCTGCTTACCTGGGCATGCATTTTATTCTGTCGCCTCCGGAGCCCGAGGCGGTGGTGAGTCGCATCCTCCAAACCGTGGAGTTGGTGACGCTGGCCATCGCCGGCATGTATTTGGCCTGGCTGTTTCGGGAAAAGCCTTAACGCACTCGTCTCTGTTCCTCCGCTGTTCAGAGGTAGGTTGCCTGAAGTATTTTCATTGCCTTTCTGCCGCATGAGATGCGGCAGCGACACCATCGTCAGCAACTGAGAGGGTGGCTGATCCTTCGACGATTTGAGATGGTTGGCGTAAGACACCATGCCGGTCGGTCTCTTCATAATAGATTGTGACGTTCACGGAAGTTACAACGTCATCTTCGGGAAGGCCGGCAAGTTGGGTTCGGTGACGTTGGTCAGTTTGATGGCCACGGCATAGAACTGATGAAACCGTTCGGGTTTCGTGGTTTGAACCCCATGGCCCAGAACGCTGTGGTCGGTTGCATCCCAGAGGGTTTTGAGTTTTGCCCACTCGTTCACGAAGGTTTGTCCCATGGGATGACCCAGCCCGGCCAAGGCGCGAAATTGGGCCTGTAGCGGAAGATGAAATTTCCCATCCATGTCGTTGGCATAGCAGGTCCGACAGAGTTCCTGTAAATCTTGCGGTAATTGTTCAACCTGCACGTCCCAGCTTTTGATTCCATGCTGGTTCCACAATTGGTGCTGGGAATAGGCTTCTAGCGCTCGAAGTAACAGTTGGAGGGCCAAGTCGATGTGCTGATCTCGTTCCCCGCGTCGTTTCGCATGGGCGAGTAAATCATACGCCACGGGGATCTTGACGTCATCGGGGTCCATGACAATGCTTTCCAAAAACTTCAGGTTCTGTTTGACGCCGGCCAGGAATAAAGACATGCCGGGCGGTCCTCCCCAGACCGAGGCTAATTCCAAGGCCTTGAGAGCGGTTTTGAGTTTGTCCCAGGCCTCTCGGTATTTGAAGCCTTCCCAGGCGGCATAGCCATCGGCCAAATTCGCCAGGGCGTGATACAGCGGTTTGAGGCTTCCCCCGACCAACGATTCAATGCGTCGAAACCGTTTGGCTGCCGAGGAAAATGCCCCTTGATTAAATAACAGGGCTGCTTCCTGTCGGGCCGTCACGGCTTCTTCATTCCAGGGATTTCCCTCTTGCCACGCGAAGGTCCGTCCTTCGAACTTCACGATGTCCTTCTGGGCCGGCTCGCTCTCCGGTGTGGTCAAGCAAACAACTTGCGACGTCCATGGTCGGCTGGCGAGCGCCATCGCTGCGGCGATGGCCGGAGTGGCTCTGCTGAAGTCCACGACGAGTTCTCCGGGTTGCAGGCCCCAGGTCTTCAACATGTCGGGAAGGCTTTGGGTGAACGTGTGATGGACCGCGGTAAAACTTTCAGACTCTTCCGTGAGAATCCAATCCCATCGTTGCGGCATTGTGGTGATTGCCGGTTGAATGTCTGCTTCGATAGAGGCTTTCCGGGAGTCGGATACCACAAAACAGAGAAACTCCGGGACGAGCCGATTGATGCAGGCCTGTACCGGGATAGGATCTCCGGAAACCGCGATGAGTAACGCTTTGGTCCGATAATCCTCGTTCATAACGGCGAAACTATAGCATCGACCCTGGTAAACGCCAAGCGTTGGGAATGTCCATTTTTAACGGCCCCTGTTGAGATTTCTGGAGAGGGGGCCTAGAATCGCTCCCATGATGCCGGACCAAATTACACAACGATTTCAAGAAAGTGGAGAGGTCAAACTCCGATTTGTTCGAACCCATGCCGACAGGATCGCGCAGGTGGCGGACCTCATCATCAAGGCCATTGAGGCGGGAGGGAAGATTCTACTCTTCGGCAATGGCGGAAGTGCCACGGATGCGTCGCACATTGCCGCGGAGTTTGTCGGGCGATATGATCGAGACCGTGTGCCGTTGCCTGCCGTGGCCCTGGCAGCGGATATGGCCGCTGTGACGTGTATTGCTAATGATTATGGCTATGCGGACATTTTTGTACGGCAGGTAGACGCGCTGGGTCGCCCGGGCGATATCGTAATTGCCATTAGCACCAGCGGGAACTCGCCCAACGTGTTGAAGGGCGTTGAGACTGCCCGGCACAAAGGTCTGATCACCGTGGGGTGGATGGGAAACGATGGGGGGACGCTCGCAAGCCTCGTCGATCATCCTTTCATTGTGCCGTCGAAAGTCACCGCTCGAATCCAAGAATGTCACATCACGCTCGGCCACGTGTTATGTGAAATGGTCGAAGAGAAGCTCGTTGCGTATACCTCGTAAAAACTCTTCCTCGGTCCGGCCCATCAATGTCTCTCGCCTGAAAACCTATTCGCTGAACACGCGTCGGAGCAAGGTCAGGGTAGCCGACTTTTCCGTTCCCTGGCAAAAAGGGCGATCGTTTGCCTCGTTTCTGTCGTCGCTGCCCGACGTGCTGGCGGTCAAGAGCCTTCGGAGCTTAGCTAGAGACATTGTCAAAGCCAGGAAACGGGGACGTCCCGTGATTCTGGGGATGGGCGCGCATCCCACCAAAGTTGGGCTCAATCCCGTGATTGTAGACCTGATGAAACGAGAGATCGTCACGGCGGTGGCGCTGAACGGGGCAGGCGTGATTCATGATTTCGAGTTGGCGTTGATGGGCCATACCTCGGAGGAGGTCGAAGCAGAAATCGATTCCGGCCGGTTTGGCATGGCGGAAGAAACAGGCCGAATGATTAATGAAGCCATCGTGGGCGGGGTGACGCAGGGATTAGGGATGGGAGAAGCCGTCGGCCGGTACATCCTGCAACAACGCAGAGGGTTTCCGAATTGGAAAACGAGTCTTCTCGCGACGGGTGCGCAACTCGGCATTCCCGTGACCGTGCACGTGGCAGTCGGCACGGATATCGTGCATATGCACCCGTCGGCAGATGGAGCCGCCCTTGGCACGGGTTCGCTGCTGGACTTTCGAAAATTGACCGCAGTGGTTTCTCGAATGGAAGGGGGGGTTTACGTGAACGTGGGGTCTGCGGTCCTCTTGCCCGAAGTCTTTTTGAAAACCGTCACCCTGAGCCGTAATTTGGGGAAGGCGCTGAAGAACATGACCACCGCGGACATGGATTTTTTGCCGCAGTATCGACCGTTGACCAACGTGGTGAAGCGACCCACCCAAAAAGGTGGCCGGGGGTATTCACTCACCGGGCACCATGAAATCATGGTTCCCCTGTTGGCGGCTGCCGTCCTTGAAGAATTTGAGCGCAAGCCGAGTTGAACCGCCGGGTTCTCCGTTGCTCATGCAGAAAAAAATTCTCGTTGTTGATGATGATCCCGACATTATTTTGATGTTAACGGATCGCCTAGAGGCTTTGGGATATACAACGCTGGTCGCTGGTGATGGGCAACGCGCACTCGGATTCTTGGAATCCGAGGAACCTGGACTTGTGTTGCTCGATTTAGAAATGCCTCGGATGACGGGCCTTGAAGTCCTGGAAAAATTGGCGAAGCAGGAGCAACTGGCCCCGCCGCCTCGTGGCGAGGCAGGGCAAGCGATCTTGTCGCATCGTCCTCCGATTATTGTGATGACGGCCCATGGGACGATTCAACGAGCCGTCGAAGCCATGAAGTGTGGAGCCTCTGATTTTCTCACGAAACCCCTTGATATCGATCACCTGACCTTGGTGATACAAAAGGCCGTGGAACGCGAGGCCTTGAAACGGCACGTCGCCGTGTTACGTAAGGAAGTCGAATCCCGGTACGGCGCTATTGTGGCGACCACACCGGCCATGGCGTCACTCATTGAGCTCACTAAACGTGTGGCCGATTCGGATGCCACCGTTCTTTTGCTGGGAGAAAGCGGGACAGGCAAGGAACTCTTTGCACGATCCATCCATCAATGGAGCAGACGGGCTGATAGGCCCTTTGTCGTGATCAATTGCGTGGCCTTAACCGAGACCTTGCTCGAAAACGAATTGTTCGGTCATGAAAAAGGAGCCTTCACGGGAGCGACGACGCAACAAAAGGGAAAAGTCGAGATGGCTGATGAAGGAACCCTCTTCTTGGACGAGATCGGGGACATGGCTCAGGATCTGCAAGCCAAACTGTTGCGCCTTCTCCAGGATCGAGAATTTCATCGTGTGGGCGGGACACGCGTGGTTCGGGTCAATATCCGGGTGATCGCCGCGACGAATCGCGAGCTGTCAAAGGCTGTGAAAGAAGGCAAATTCCGTGAAGATTTGTTTCATCGGTTAAATGTGATCAGTTTTTCCATCCCGCCGTTACGCGAACGACCCGATGATATTTCTCATTTGGCCGACGTGTTTCTTCAACGCTATACCAAGGAGATGGGAAAGCCCTGCATGCACTTGACGGCGTCTGCCTTCGACACCATGCGAACGTATCCGTGGCCGGGCAATGTACGGGAATTGGAGAATGCCGTGGCTCGGGCCGTGGTCTTGGGGACCGACCACGTGATCGGTCCCGAGCATTTACGCCTCCCCCACAATCATGAAGAAGAGCCTCACGGCCGAGCGGTGAGTGATCTGCCCTACCATGAGGCGATAGAACACTACCGACACGTTCTGATTGAGCAAGCGCTGAAACGCGCTCATGGCAATCAGACCAAAGCCGCGGAAGCGCTGGGGATCCAGCGCTCGTACCTCGCGCGCGTGCTCAAACAAAAACAGACAGAGCAGAAAGACGCGAAGTAACGCCGCGTCCTGATTCAACGGGTTGGGAGCGTACAATAGAATCGGCTCCCACTGCCCACTGTGCTTTCCACCCAGATTCGTCCTTGATGCAGTTCCACCAGACTTTTTGTAATCGCCAATCCTAACCCTGCCCCCCGTGACTCTGTCGGCCCACTGTAGCTCCGATAAAAGCGATCAAACACATTAGGCACCTCTTCGGAAGCAATGCCACAACCTGTGTCGGCGACGCACACTTGGATTGCGTGATGGTCCAGTGGCGTGAGCGAAATCGAAACGTGTCCGGATGAAGGCGTAAATTTTATGGCGTTGTGAATGAGATTCGTCAAAATCTGAAGAATTTTGTCTCGGTCTCCTCGTACCGGAGCAATCTGCGAAGGAGCCATGATCTGCGGCATGAGGGATTTCTCTTCTGCCTGAGGGCGTAAATTATCAAGGGCCTCTGTCGTCAATTCGGTCAGCGACACATCAGTCAGTCGTAATTCCATGTGGCCGGCCTCGATACGGGACAGGTCCAGCAGGTCGTTCAGCATTCGGGTTAACCGTTCAACATTATGTTTGACCCGCGTAAGATAAAAGAGCTGTCGTTCACGTAATTCCCCGGTGAATCCATCCAGCATGTTTTCCACGAGCCCTTTCACGGCGGTTAAGGGGGTACGCAATTCATGAGACACAATGGAGACAAAGACGGATTTGAGTTGATCGAGTTCACGAAGTTTTTCATTGGCCGCCTGAAGAGAACTCGTTCGTTCTTGGATCCGGTTCTCCAAGCCCACGTTCAGCGCTTCGATCTGGTGGTACGCTTCGGCGTTGTCCAAGGCAATGGCGACTTGATTCGCCACCGTCACCATGACTTGCACATCATCATGGGTCAACGCATGTTCCTGGGAGTGATTGACGGTCAGAGAGCCGAATACCGTCCCTTGGGACTTGAGGGGGACCGAAATAAACGATTTCACGTGAGTCCGTTCAACCAATTGCCTAGTGAACGGATGAAGCCGGTCCCATTCCTGTTGGAGATCGCTGATTAACACGGGTCGGCCTTGCAGCAACACTTCGCCTTCGAGGCTGGCTGGATCCGTGACGGGTGTTTCCGAGGTCCGCGCATAGTGGATCACATCGGGAGGCGCACCGAGAAGCCGGACATCATGCGACACGTGGCGGTCGCGATCAAAAAACGCAATCATAACGCGCTCGTATTTGAGCTCGCTCATAATCGTGTGCAGCACTTTCTCCAGCAGGGCTTCGCGGTCGAGCACCGAACTGAACAATAACCCCGTTTGGTAGAGGGTCATAAGTTGACTCACTTTATGACGGAGGTCCACGGCCGTGCGTTCTTGTTCAAGATAGGCTTCTCGAAGTTCCTCGTGGTGGGTATTGACAAAAGCCACTTGTTCTTTGAGCAAGACTTCTCGTTCTTCCGCCTTTTTCTTGAGACGAGACCACTGACCGGCAAACCAAGTGCCCATGCCCGGGATGAGGGCCCCTACGCTTGCCTCCAACCAAGACAAATCCGGATGCGACCATCGGACATAGACGAAGGCTAGGCCACTCACGAACACCCCGATCAGGGACCATGCAAGGTGTTCAGAGAGAGGCTGGGCGGGCCAATGGAATTCCCATTCACAGTACTCATCCCCATCCGCAATGCATTGGCGGTCACGGACACTGGCAAATCCTAGGCGGTGAACGTGTTGAGGCACGGCCAGGAGGCCGGCTTTTGCCGCCTGGCAGATGATGTAGGCGCACCGTTTGCGGTAGGAGCCGAATTGCAGATAGACGTGGTCGGTAAATTTCATGCGAAGCACGGCCGAGCCATTGGTTACGAACGGCACACTGAAGTGGACGGACCCTTTGGCAAACTTTTCTCCGAAGTGCGGAAACATTTTGAAGATTTGTGAAACGGAAAACGGATGTCCCAGGGTTTGAATAATGGGAGAAATGAATTTCTTCTTCCCCATTTCGAATTGAAAGTGCGGTTCCTCGGAAATACGGATGCAGAACTCGCCGAGGTAACACGCAAATTCATAGGAGTAACTATTCCAGGCATTGTGTAAAAACCTGGGGGTCACGTGATACGCGGGATCGGGTATCCGAGAATTGAGCGAGTCGCAGAGGCGTGCAATCGCGTCACGGGCCGCGTCTTGCCCTTTGTTCTTGCCGACCACTTCCTCCAGATATTCAAGATTTGCCTTGACCGTAATCCCGCTCACATCGCGAATTTTTTCCCCTTCAGGGGTGACGCCAAACGGACGAAATTCCATGAAGGGTCGGTCAAGAATGGACTGCGTTTTCGGAAGCAGCGTCATCTCGCGTGCGAAGAAGACCGAGGAACCATCACGAGCACGTCAGAGGGAACCGGCTGTCTTGCTCCTCCACCGTGGGGCTCGTGACTCATTGAAAATTTTTCCTATGAATCCGGAGTGAGGCTTTGCAAGAAACCGTATACAGTTTCCTGTCTTCCAGTCGAAGACAGGCTAACTTGTTTCCCCAGACACATCCGCCGTCCAACGCAAGAATCCGTTCGCTTATGCACACCCCTAAGGCCGACCAATGCCCACAAATCACCGTTTCGGTTCGTTGGATGTGGGGGGGGAAATGAAACCATGGGGAAAGGCCAGCGGCGGCCTGCTCCGGCGGGCCTTTAAACGAAAGGTCGATGAGGTCGTCTTGTGAGCACATCCGCATTCTGGTCAAGACATTTGTGATAAGGCCGAGGCGAGCCGGGGACGGCATGGTGTTGCGCCAACGGGTCTCCTGACTTCGGTAGATGAACGGTAAGCGCGTTTGATACTGTTCAGATCTGAGAGCGTCTTCCACTTCTCCGGCCAATTCCAAGGCCTGTTCAACAGACCATTGGGGAAGGATGCCGGCGTGGACCAGCAGATATTCACCTTCGCGATAGAGCATGGATTGATGGCGGAGCCAGTCCATCAATTCCTCTGCATCAGGCGCCTGCAGGACCGATTGAATCGTATCCTGTTTACGGAGTTGTGCGACTCCGCAATGGACGGCCAAGACATGCAAATCATGGTTGCCGAGTACGACCACACAACGATCTTCGAGACTTTTAATGAAGCGCAACACTTCCAATGACTGGGGGCCGCGGTTGACTAAATCGCCGACAAACCACAGCCGATCCGAGGACGGATCGAATCGAATGAGATCCAACAGTTTTTGGAGGGGGAGCAGGCACCCCTGAATATCGCCGATTGCATACGTGGCCATACGGGTTCCTTAAACTGTATCCTTTCTCAGACCTTATCCAGAACCTGAAAATGGTGCAAGAGGAATTTGTCCTCGACACCACCCACCTTGAATCCCACTAAAGGGGCAGGTACGATGACGCGGCGAGTGTCGGCAGATACAGAGGGCCGTGGAAAGGAAACGGAGACGTGGACCGGATTCTTGAACCGGAAATCATGGATGGTGAAGAGCAGGTCAGGGTGTATGCGAATGCCGATTTCGCGGAAGAAAATCAGAGGTTTGTCGATCAATTTTTAAACTTGTACCCCGAAGTCGAGGAGGGCACCGTATTGGATTTGGGATGTGGTCCGGCAGATATTCCGATCCGGCTGCTCCGCAGTCGTCCAACCCTGCACGTCACTGGGGTGGATGCCTCCAGCCCAATGATTCAGTGGGCTGAAGAAGCCAGGCAACAGGCAGGACTGCAAGGACGAATCCGGCTCATCTGTCAGCGATTCCAAGATCTCAGGTTGGACCGGACGGTGGATGCCGTGATCTCCAATAGCCTGGTGCATCATGTGCCCAACGCTTTTCAGTTTTGGTATGCGGTGAAAACCTGCGCCAAGCCGGGAGCTCCGGTGCTCGTCATGGATTTGTTGCGACCCGACACACCGGAGGAGGCTCAGGCCTTGGTCAATCAATACGCGGCTGATGAGCCCGAACAACTGCGACACGATTTTTATCATTCTTTATTGAGCGCCTTCACCGAAGACGAAGTCGCGGCCCACTTGGCGGAAATGAATTTTAGTCGCCTGCTGATTGACGTGCCGGACGATCGGCATTGGCTCGTGTCCGGTCGCGTGTTTTAGCGGCCCAACGACCCGTCAAAGGTCTTGACTGAATGAGGACAGGCTCGGTAAGGTGATTTCCTGGTTTGGGGGATCGTCTAGGGGCAAGACAACAGATTTTGGATCTGTGAACCCAGGTTCGATTCCTGGTCCCCCAGCCATTCTCTGGGGCCCGCCCTGCCTGTCGGGCAGACAGGCAGCTATGCCGCCGTCTTCCCTGCCGCATAAGGTAGGTCCTGGCCTTGCCCCGGGATGCTGCATCGATGTTGAGAGGATTTGTTCTCTTAGGGGTTCCCTCTTCGGTTTCGTTACTCAGATTCAATGATACTTCCTCGCTTCTTCACGTCTTGCAGTGACCCGAAGCAGTTTATGAGGCGCGTCGTACCCACTTTGCCCCCTAATTTTTCGTCGGATTAATTTTTTGCACAATCAACCAAAAGGAAAGACCCAGGCAAAGCACCAAAACACCATATAACAACACATCCATCGCTTTGTTTGGGGAAAGAGAAAAAATCAGTATTTTTCGAATGAGTGCAGCGATGGCGAGTGCGATAAAGGCTTCTAAGGCAAAACTGCCACCTTGAAGGTTTTTCGTTTCTTCATGAATGAGCTCGATGGCAGCCCATAGGAGTAATAGACTGCCAAGTATCGTTAAAATGCCTTGCTCTATGGGAGTCTGGCTAGAGAACAGGAGATAGACATCATATCCGAATAACCCGATAGCAAAACATGCCACCATCACGAGTGCACCGGCCAGCAAATAGTTAAAGTAGGCGCTGGTTTTTTTAAGAAAACCCAGTAATGTTTTTTCAGCACTCGAGAGAGATAAAAATCGGCTCAGCTCTTCTTCCCTATAAGAGCTTGTTAATACATCCAAGTTGATATCGAGAATTTTTTCTACAGCCTGAAGTCTCGCGGTGAGATCGTCTTCCCACCGATATTGTTTCCGGAGGTGATCTAACGTAAAAACACGAACAAAATTAAACGCCGCATTCACATAATGAGTGGGAAGTCCTAGTTTGACGTGGATTTCACCAATTTTATAGAGCTTCGAGAAATAGGCAATATCGTACGTTCCGCTGAATAGATCCGAGTACCATTCGAGCAGCTTTCCTCGGTGCCGAGTGATAATACTTTCGTCCTTCAGGAAGTCTGCTGTTTTTCCAAAATTCCAGATAAATGGGTAAAACCCCTCAATGAACTCATTTGCAAGCGATTCCAGGTAGGGTTTCATTTGCAGAAGAAGAGCTTCCTCATCTTTGGAAAAATTATAGTGGTCTTTCAGTGCGAGATAATCGCTTTGCATGGTTCCGTCCCTTACCAATAAGAGGGGATCATCTTTTAGCGAAGTGTGAACACAGAGGACTTCCCTGGAACCAAAGCCGTCACATTAAAGGATATTCAATCTAATCCATTCTCAGTCATGGTTTCAAATGTTAGCTATTCGATGCTTGCGGTGCAAAACTGAGTTGGCTGGCTGCGAAATCTCGCAGAATGACTCGACTGGAAACCCAATGATGAGTGGCAGTACCGAGCAAAAAAGTCGAATTGCCATGAGATACCAGACGTGGTCATATTTGTGTTATAGCAGCTTCAATCGGCTGCCTAGGCAGCAGTTTCATCATAATCTTGCTCAGTGTGAATGAGGCAGTGCCCTTTTCGCGCCCTGCCTGTCTGACAGATAGGGCAGACAGGCATCTTTATGGTGCGTGTTTTCCGGACAGCGTATGACGCTGTAGATTAGGCATCTCTTTGTTGGCCGCACAAGATGCGGCAGGCTTGATCTCAAGAGCATCCGTCAGGTAAAAATACATCTTTTCGAGTTCCCCTCTAATGATCGATTCACCTGCCATTACCTATCAGGGGTCCGGGGTCGATCCTGAACGAGCCGTCCAATCCCTTGCCGAGATTACGAAGCAGTTCCGGCAAACGTGGACACGATCCAACGGACACATCGGCAGCGTTCTTCTGAATTTTGGGTTGTTCGCCAACGTGATTGAAATCGGCAACAATACGGGCATCGCCATAACCACGGATGGCGTGGGTTCCAAGGTCTTGATTGCCCAACGAATGGGGAAATACGACACCATCGGCATTGATTGTATCGCCATGAACGTCAACGATCTGCTCTGCGTCGGGGCGACCCCTCTGACCATGGTGGATTATATTGCGGTGCAGGCTCTTGATCCGGGCTGTTTACAGGAACTGGCAAAGGGGTTGACGGAAGGTGCCCTTCGTGCCGGCATATCCATCCCCGGCGGGGAAATCGCGCAAGTCAAGGATGTCATTAAGAGTGAAGTGGACAAAGAGGGAAAAGGATTCGATTTGGCGGGATCGGCCATCGGCATTGTGGATTTGGACAAGATCATCATTGGGGAACATGTCCAAAAAGGCGACGTCATTATTGGCATTGAAAGTAATGGGGTTCACAGTAACGGCCTCACCTTGGCACGAAAAGCGATTGGACAGGACGGAGCCTTGTATGAAAAACAATTTCCCGAACTCGATCGGTCCTTGGGTGAAGAATTACTCGAACCAACACATATCTACACACAGGAAATCCTGCCTCTCCTCAACGAGCAACACGACATTGAGGTCAAGGCGCTGGTGCACATTACAGGCGACGGGTTCATGAATCTGAGCCGGGTCGACTGCCACTCCCTGTTCACGTTTGTGATCGATGACTTCCCCTCGCCTCTTCCGATCTTCTCCATCATTCAACAACTTGGCGGAATTGCCGATACGGAAATGTTCGAGGTATTTAATATGGGAATCGGTTTCTGTCTGGTGGTCCCGGAACGTCACGCGGACAAGACGCTTGAGCTGGCCAAGAGGTTTGGCAAAAAGGCCAAGCGGATTGGGCATGTGACCGAACGGGATTCTGAGGACTGGGAAGTCGTGATACAAACCGACGACGTGAGACTCCAAGGGAAAAGGAAAAAATTCTTTGCATTGTGATGACGAAGGAGAGAGTGGCTGAGCAACAAGAAGAGTCACGTCTTCTCTTGTGACACCGCTCCAATAAGAACGTTCT
Source organism: Nitrospirales bacterium (assembly GCA_963422365.1). Taxonomy (GTDB): domain Bacteria; phylum Nitrospirota; class Nitrospiria; order Nitrospirales; family UBA8639; genus Bin75. The sequence goes on along the minus strand of OY729426.1, from coordinate 654,245 downwards.
CGGTCGCACGACATGCCGCTTCAAGAAAAACTCTGTTACGTTTTTGTCTGTTGCTGCCGCGCCATCAATCAACGCGCGTCTATGACGTTTCATCCGGATATTCATATTCGGGCTGGTCGCTCAGCGGGTTCCGGCACGTTGTTTGCCCATAATGGCACCTTCACGGGGTAGGCCGGGACGAACTGTTGCCCGGGCATCGGCAGCCACACGTGACCTTCCAGTCATGTCGTCACCTTCAACGACTCGATCCATCAGCAGTTCGCAGAATGCCCATGTGAAGCGATGGGTTTCGTTACAGGATTCTCACGGGATTGAACGATTTCAGCAATGTCTTGTCTTAGGGAAAAAAGTCGTTCGGGAAACCCTGTTGCAGCACCCTATGCATTGTCTCGAACTCCTTCGCCCCGCCAAGACACCCGTGCTTTTCCCTGTTCCGGCCCAGGTCAAAACCTATGCACTTGCCACACCGCTCTTCGAGAAGATCGATCTTTTTGGCACAGGGGCTCCGATCTTAATCTGTCAGGCTCCGCCCTTTCCTTCTTCAGACCTCAAGGCTTCACCACGGGGCCTTGAAGTACTGTGCCCTTTCGGAGATCCGGCAAATGTGGGTGCCTTGATTCGGACTGCCGGGGCTATGGGGGTCAAGCAAGTCGTGCTGCTCAAAGAATCGGCCCATCCCTATCATCCCAAGGCTATCAGGGCAGCCAGCGGAACGATGTTTGAAGTGCCCTTGGTTCAGGGACCTTCGATCAGGGATCTGCTGGAACCTGCCACATGGGTGACCCTTGATGTGCAGGGGGAGAGTGTGTCCACGTTTCAATGGCCGGAAGATGTTCGAATATTAGTTGGAGAAGAAGGGCTTGGTCTGCCACTCATCTCTTCCGGCAAACGGCTCGCCATCCCCATGACGGAATCGGTCGAATCCCTCAATGCCGTCGTTGCTGTGGGTATGGCGCTCTATGCCTATCGCGTTCAGTACCCCTTGACAAACCGTGGTCTCCGAGGCTAGGCCTATGGCTTGGCCAGAGGCGTGGGAGCCCAAAACAGGGTGGCCAAAAACATGGTTGATGGAAAGGAAGGATCAGATGCCAGTCAATATGCTTCGGAAAGATATCCCCAAAGGTCAGAAACCGCCAGGATGGGCCTCTGATGGTGAACAGGAGGCAAAACTTAGCTTGGAAGACAAACAGAAAGAGGCCGACTTGGCTGTACGAGAACAACAAGCCTTGTGGGAATCAGAAGAGATCGGCATCGTGCGCTGGTCGGGTGAGGAAGGACAGCGCTTCAGCGATCCTGATTAGGGTGGTATGAAGCGATTCCATGGGAGGTGACGCGAAGTGAAAAGCGCGACGTCGAAAACATTATTTGCCCGCGCACAGGGGTATATTCCCGGAGGGGTGAACAGCCCGGTCCGTGCGTTTCAATCGGTCGGCGGGCATCCGTTGTTTATCAAACGTGCACAGGGTGCCACGGTGACCGACGTGGATGGCAACACCTATCTGGATTATGTGGCCTCGTGGGGGCCCATGATAGTGGGACATGCCCATCCGTCGGTGGTCCGGGCTATTCAGCGGGCTGCCGGTGCAGGGACCAGTTACGGCGCGCCGACCCAACAGGAACTGACGTTGGCTCAAATGATTTGCGAGGCGTTGCCATCCGTTGAAAAGGTTCGGCTTGTGAGCTCCGGCACGGAAGCCGTGATGAGTGCCGTTCGGGTGGCGCGGGGCTTTACCAAACGGGAGGCCATCCTCAAATTCGAAGGGTGCTACCATGGCCATGCCGATCATCTGCTGGTCAAAGCCGGGTCCGGTGCCGCGACGCTAGGCCTTCCCGATAGCCCGGGCGTACCCGAAGCCGCGGCGAGTCAGACGCTCACCGCTCCCTATAATGATATCGAGTCGGTGAAGAGCCTGGTACGGAAACATTGGCGGAAACTGGCCTGTATCATCGTCGAGCCCATCGCAGGCAACATGGGCGTCGTGTTGCCTCAACCAGGCTTTCTTCAGCAACTGTACACCCTTACCAGAAAACATGGGATCCTGCTGATCTTCGATGAAGTGATTTCAGGATTTCGCGTGGCCTATGGAGGCGCACAAACCCTGTATGGCATCAACCCCGATCTCACGTGCCTGGGGAAAATCATCGGTGGGGGGCTGCCGGTCGGAGCCTACGGCGGGTCGAACGAGATCATGGATCTTGTAGCGCCGGCCGGCCCGGTCTATCAAGCCGGCACGCTGTCCGGGAATCCGTTGGCCGTGACCGCTGGAATCGAAACCTTGAAAAAACTCAGGGGCTCCAGAGTGTATGAAAAACTGGAACGGCGAGGAAACCAGTTGGCCCAAGGCTTGGCACAAGCCGCCCGGCTGGCCGACATCCCTTTTTATCAAACGCGAATCGGCTCCCTCTTGGGCGGATTCTTTACGGCAGGCCCTGTGGTGGACTATGAGTCGGCGAAACAAGCCGATACGGTTCGATATGCCAAATTCTTCCACAACATGTTGAAGCGCGGGTCCTACTTCGCCCCCTCCCAATTCGAAGCCGCCTTCGTCTCCACCGCGCACACGGCGGCAGATCTTGAACAGACCATCAATGCTGCTCGCAATGTGTTTCGGCGGCTGTAATCACCGGGGAAGGGCGAACAGCGCCACAGCCCGCGACAAATGCTCCGCCAGTCGCTTGGATGTTCACGCGGCGGTCTCGCACGAATGTCGCGCAAGGATATCCTGGATGTCGCCAGGAGCCGTGGACACGTCCCAGGTCCAGCGACCGAAGCCGCCACGCGCGTTCACGGCGTTGACCCATTCGTCGAGGAACCGGCGTTTGGTTCGATCCTGATCGCTGTCGCGGCCCTTGGTTTCCAAGACCAACATGTCACCCGACCTGAGCCGGATGAGAAAGTCGGGACGGTACTTCCTCACCACGCCGCGATAGAGGTAGAGCACCTCAAAGCCGAGGTGATCGTTCTTGACCCAGGCCGCCACTGCGGGGTTGCGATCAAGCTCGAAGGCTTCAGATGCCTCCCACGTGCTGTCATAGACACAGAAATTGATGTGGCTTTTCACGGTGTGCTCGGAGGGCTTGCCGGTGTACCGCGTCCCCACGTCGCCGGTTGAGCGGATGGGATGGTCCCGGTCGAACACCGGTTCCAGCTTCTCGGTGTTGTCGAAGCGAATCGCTTCCCAGATGTGTTGGACCACCTTGGTCATGTTGAGCGTGATGATGAGGCGGCGCTTGAGATCGTCGCGAACGAACAGTGCGGGACTGACGTTGATGCGATCCGACAGGATGAACTGCTCGACCAGCCGCACCAGTTGGGCCAGCAGGAATGCTCTGCCGCCACGCCAGTTCTCCTGCATTTGATCGTACACGTCCCGCGTGGTCTCGAAGATGATCCGCTGCGTGCGGAACTCCCGCGCCAGATTCTCCAAGTGTATGGCCTCGATCTTCGTCACGTCCGTTCTGCCATCGACGATGGGGGAAATCTCCGCGATCTTGGCCGTCTGGCTGGCGTCAAGCTCCAGGGGCTTCACTGTTTGCCAATCCAGGGAAAGGTGCGGGTGGTAGACGTGGTCTATGCGGATCACGTTCGGCCACGAAATTTCAAACGCCGCTTTGTCCGTTACCGGCTCGATAGCCGTCTTCGGCTTCGGCGGTTCAGGGATGACGCCTTCCGCAGACTCATGCGGCAGGAACGTGAAAGGCACGCCGAAAATGTTGACGTACTCCGTTTCGAACAAGCCGGTGTCAGGGTTGACCTCGTAGGAGGTTCGGCGCAGGCCGCGTCCGACGACCTGCTCGCAGAGTAACTGGCTGGTGAAGGCTCGCAAGCCCATGATGTGGGTCACGGTCTTTGCGTCCCAACCCTCGGACAGCATCCCGACGGAAATCACCTTCTGGATCTGCTCGCCCTTCTTTCCGGGCTGGCCCACGGTGTCCACCTGCAAGCGCAGTCGCTCCGCTTGCTGTTTCCTGGTCACGTTGTGATCTTGGCCGTCGTCCTCGTCTTTCGCACTTTCGCCGACGCCGATTTCTGCGATCGGTTCCTCGGCGGCTTCGGCTTGACCCAGTACCTTGGAGTCGATGTGCAGGGTGCGCTCCGAGTCACAAAGCTCCTTGATGTGGACCTTGTTGTGATCGAACGCATACTTGATCCGAGCCGCGGTCTCCGTGCGGTTCGCAACGGTGATCATGACCGGCGGGATTCGGAATCCCTTCTCGCTCCAGTCCTTCGCCGTCTCGCGCCAGTCGTAGCCGAGCAGGTGGTAGCCGTTGATCACGAGGTCCGGCAGGGGGTCGGTGGCTTCGGCCGGGCGGTTCAGGTCGTTCTTGACTTCCGCATCGTTGTAGATGTGGTAGAGGCGTGATTTATAGGTTTTGGCGTCCGGCACCGCGTCGTCGCGAATGACCACGCGCGGGGTCTTGACCAAGCCGGACTCGATGGCGTCGTTCAGCCCGAAGTCGCTCACGATCCAGCCGAACAGGGACTCCTCCGAGCTCCGTTTACCCGAAGGAGCGAACGGCGTGGCGGAGAAGTCGTAACAGGCGAGAATGCCGCGTGCCTTGTTGATCCGATCGAGGCCGCCCACCCACTTGGTGGCCTCCTCGATCGCGCCCCTCGCAACGCCCCGAACCTTCGACTCAGGGGGAACGCGCCATGCGTGGTGCGCCTCGTCGTTGATGACGAGGAGGTTGCGGGCGCTGGCCATCTCGCCTAGGACATCGAGGACATAGGCCGCGTCACTCTTGGCGCCGCGCCTGTCCACGCTGCGTTTCCCCTTGATCTTCTCCTCGGTTTCCCAGTTGAGCGCGTGCCAGTTGCGGACCACGACCTTGCCTTGGCGGAGCTTGTCGAGCAGGGACGACGGCACGATGCGGAAGGCGTCGTAGTAGTTTTCAGGATGGGATGGTGCCAGAACAGCGAGACGGTTCCTGACCGTCAGGCCGGGGGCGATGACCAGAGCGTTCTTGGCAAACCGGGTATCTTGTGGATAGGCGACCTTGTTCAGGATATGCCAGGCCATGACCATGGCCATGACGACGGTCTTGCCGGAGCCGGTCGCCATCTTGGCGCACAGGCGTTCAAATGTTCCGCCGTCGGAAGGAATCTCCACGCCGACCTTATCGGCCGCTGGCGCTTCCGCAAGCCAGATCAGCGTCTCGACGGCCTCCAATTGACAGAAGAACAACCGGCGGCTATCGAACTCCTCCGGGTCCCGCCACTGCTCCAGCAGTCGCTTGGTGATTCCCGTCACGCCCGGATATCCCGTTTCGCGCCATGCTCGCACCCGCGGCCGAATCAGATTGACCAAAGGGATTTCGACGAATCTACCGGGGTCGTCGAAGGTCCTGGAGCCTTCCGACGCGACGATGTATCCGGCCTGCCGGCGACCCTCCGCGAGAGAGAAAGCACGCTTCTCGATGTCATAACTCCAGTGCCGCGCCGGTTCTTCGTAGGGCGAGTTGATGATCAGCCTGTCGATGGTCGTTTGCGCCATCAGTCAGCCGTTCCCCTGCTCGCTTCCCGGCGATGGGCTGGGTTCCGGTGACGCCAGAGGCTCAACTAGCGTCAGCAATTCAGGGATTGGCTTACGAGCTGTAGTCCACACGAGAGCCATATCGATTCCATCGTACACGTGAATCATGCGGTTACGCATTCCAATCATCCGACCCCACGGAATTGCCGTATGTCTCTGCCGAAATGGCGCCGAAAAAGCCGCCCCGCCGCCTCACCGATAATTTCGATACGTCGAATGACGGAATCCTGCAACTGCACGTTCCGCATGAAATTTTCCCGCGAGACACCCTCGAGATAGGCCCCGATCAATCGTGCGGACCTGATGATGTCCAGAATATGTGGCGCGTCATGATCCATGGATCACCTGGGCAGATTTCAAAATGCTGTTTCTGCGCAAATAGTTGAGGCTCGCTTCAACCACCCGCCTACTGACCAGATCAACTTCGCGACCGAATATCTCCTTCAATTCCAGTTCCATGTCATCCAAATCGAACAGCGTGTGCTTGACATCTTCTTCGAAACTGACCAACACGTCCACATCGCTGTTCGGACCGAAATCCTTGCGCAACACGGACCCGAAGAGTTCAAGGCGCGTAATCCGCCAACGTTGTCAAAAGGCGGCGATCAGGTCGGAGGGTATCTGGATACGCACGGTCATAGCTCGAACGTCCGATTCGTGTCGATATCGAATCCAGCGTCTTTCAGTTCCCGAAAGAGTTCCATTTTCCACGCGCCCTTATCGTCCATGGGAATATAAAGAACACCGTCGTAATCCGAAGGTTTTTCGATGTCGCCCTTCACCAAGGCGCAGACCTTTCCCCGGCCGAGTTTTCCGATGAAATATCCGAACTCGAAAACGACATTCTGCCGTGCACGAAGATTGCCCTTGGATTGATCATCGCGAAGATTGCCCTTGTCGTCCGGTGTTAACAGAACTACAGCGAAGCCGACCCCTGCATAAGCCTCGAACTTCTCGATGATCGTGCGGCCCTTGTTCGGTTGTTCGTGGAGGATAACTGGTTCGAGTTTGAGGTTTTCCAGGAATCTCGCAACTGTTTCTCGTGCCGCTTCGTCACGGCCATGAATAATGAAGACCTTATTCGTATTTTCGGGAATCTCGACTTCTGGATTGGAAACGCCGGATGATTTTTCGCCTTCCTCCCAGTATTCCCCGATCTCTTCGATCATTGATTCGAGAATGGCCGCAGCACGCTCCAATCCTCTAATATACGCTTGGAATTCAGAGTCGTGCGTAAATAGACCCAGTGCTGGATTCAGTGATTCTATCGCCTCGTTGAAATCCGTAATGTGGCGTGACTCGTTTCCAAACGTATTCGTAATGGCTAGCTGTGCATTTCTGAGCCATTTATCGAATTGGGGTGAATTGGATATTTTCTTCAATTCCGGTACTTCATTCAGTACCTTCCCCAGGCGTTCGATAGCTTTTGCTTTGTTCATCATCTTCATCATCCCACCTCCACGATCTTCAAGCTCTCGATGCCCCGGTCGTCGACTATCTTGACGGCGACGCGTTTATGTTCGCCCGCCTCGAAGGGCAGTGAGACGGCGCCGCGATACGTCTCGATCAGGTCCATATCAATCTCCGCCTTGAGGTTGCGGGCGAGCCTTGCCCAGCCGTCCTGCGCACCGGCCATGGGGAAGAAGACCTGGCGGGGGAACAGGCTGCGGCCGTCGTAGTCCGGGTCGAGCATCCACAGGGCGATCCTGTCCGCACCGCCGGATTCCACGTTGCCGGTCTTGGTGTTGTAGTAGTCGAAGCCGTGCACGGCGACGCTGTGCAGATTTTGAGTCTCGAGCCGGTAGTTGTTAGTGTGGGGAGTGATGGGGAAGTTCAGGGCTTGAGCGATTTCTGCAAGCCTGCCAACAACCTGGGGATCTCCTCGCAGTCGCTCAATAACCCTTCGGCATCCGGCGAGGTCGAATATCCCGAATTCTACGAGATCGTCGGCAACGTCTCCAATTCCGCCAACGATCCCCGGGCTATTCCAAGAAACTGCCGGAACTCCCCGCTCGTGTTTCTGGCTTGGCCTTCCGCGATATTGGCCGCTATCGAAATCCCAACCCTGCGTATCTGCGAGATAATGCCATAGATCTCTTCCCTGGGAAAGGAGCGCGTAGAGGCATAGACCTTGCCAATCAAGTCGATTGATTTCTTCCAGACAATCAAGTCCCGATAGCTTCTTGAACGTTCCATATTCAGCAATCCTGTCCTTGCCTTTACCGTAAACGACAAACTCGAAACTCGAAACCGCCACGTCCGGCTGGCCGATCAGCCAGAAGCTCTCGTTGCTGGCGCGTTTCTTCTTGAGGTCGCCGGTCAACAGGTCGGCGTTCATCTGCGCCTTGAGCAGCGTGACGCCCGGCCAGTGGGTCTCGTCGATGTCCTTGGCCGTCTCCGGATCGAACTGGAAGGCGGCGAAGACGATGATCTTCGGCTTCGGGACAAGGCTCTGCGCCTCTTCGATGGCGCGGGCGACCTGGCGTTGCTCCAGGGGCGCGTGCTCCGGCCCGAAGGAGACCGCCACGCGCTCGGGGTTGTAGGCGGTGGCGGGCTCGCGGACCTCGTTCGCCCCTGAATCGTCCGGTCGGGTTTCGCCCTCGGCGTGCAGCCACCGCGTGGCCGGCATTGGCTCTAGCCTGGCGAAGGAGATGCGCTGGCCGGCCTTGCCGCGGATGCCGGTTTTCAGCAGTTCGTCGCGCCAGTCGCTCTGCCGCAGGGTTTCGCCGGAGCGGGCAATGGACAGGTCGGCGTCCGCATTCATCCCCCGCCCTTGAGAGCGTTCCCTTTTTTCTCTCTCTCCCTCCGTGAGAGGGTCGGGGTGAGGGTCAACAATCTCGTCCAGGGCTTTCACTGCGGGTGCGGGCACGGCCTCGACGGTGAACGGTCCGGTGACGCGGGTCTTCTTGCGGTCGAGGTGCGGCTGGTCGTAGAGGATCGTCTTGTTGGGCGGCTCGTCGTAGCCGAGGGTGCGCGCCGAGACAGTGGCCACGCTGCGGCAGCGGAACCCGGCACCGACGCCTTCATCGGGATGGGCAAGTTCGTAATAGTCGAAGTGGGCTGTCATCAGCCGTTGCCGGGTGATGGCGACGGCCACGCGCGAGGTGTCGCAGGCAATCCAGCGCCGGCCCCACTGCTCGGCGACGTGCACCGTGGTGCCGGAGCCGCAAGTCGGGTCGAAGACCAGATCGCCCGGGTCGGTGGTCATCAGGATGGCGCGCTGGATGGTCTTCGGGGCGGTCTGGACGACATAGCGTTTGTCCATAGGACGAGCCAGATCGGCCCATACGTTGTTCAAACGCTTTCCTGGGATCTCGTCTTCGTAATGCTTCCAAGCCAGTCTCTTGTGCTGCCCGCTGAGATCCAAGCGCCCGATCTCGTATAGCCGGTCAAGACCTGCCTTGCCGACCCGCCATTGCTGATTCCTCTGACAGATATATGTCCTCCCTCCGACTTCGTAGAGTTCCGACCTTCCCGTCTGGGATTCACCTTGAGAGGTGAGCATGGCCCGCTGATACAAGCGCGCGCCTTTAGGGAGATACCTGTCCGGATCGACTCTTTCCTCGCGCGTCAGAGCGCGGCACACGCCATCTTCAAGTTCGACCATGGCGTCCCAATTCATCTGTTCGACGATTTCCGCCCGCGTCAGCGGTTCATAAAGCTGTCGATACTTCACCTGCTGACGATCCTTGGCGTACCAGAGCAGATAGTCGGCGACCTGTGGCAATGTGTTGGCTGAACTACCGCCGGTCGTGGCGTAGGAAATCGTTGCCATGCGGTTCCCTGCGCCGAAGATCTCGTCCATCACCATGCCCACCCGATGCACGTTCTCGTCGCCGATCTGCACGAAAACACTGCCGGTTTCGGTCAGTAGTTCCCGCGCCAGCAGCAGGCGGTCACGCAGGTAAGCGAGGTAGGAGTGGATGCCGAGTTCCCAGGTGTCGCGGAAGGCGCGGATCTGCTCTGGCTCGCCGGTCAGGTCCTCGTCCCTGCCGTCGATGACCTCGCGCCGGTTGACGAATGGCTGGAAGTTTGAGCCATAGCGGATGCCGTAAGGCGGGTCAAGATAGACCATCTGCACTTTCCCACCCATGCCTTCCTTCTCAAGCAGGCTGTTCATGACGAGCAGGCTGTCACCGGCGATCAGGCGGTTGGTCCAGTTGTGTCGGTGTTTGTAGAACTCGATGGCCTGGCGGATCGGTGGGTTTTCTTCGGGTGCGGCAAACAACGAGAGCTGCGGTTCCGCGCCTGCCTGGCCGGCAGACGGGCCGTTACGCTTTCGCACGGCTTCGACGATCGTGCGCGGGTCGATCCGTTCGTGGACGTGAAGCGAGACCGTCGGCACGTCAAAGGACGTCTGGTCCGACTTGCCGGCCCATTGCAGTTGCGGGTCAAGATGGGGGTCGTGGGCGTAGGTCTTCTTTCCCGCGTCCAGGTCCGTATCCGGCGTCACCAGACCGACCGGCGGGTTGTTCACGCGCTTTTTGCCGGTGTGTGCGTAAGTCTCGATGTCCCGCTTGGCGTGCTTTGTCGGCTTCGCCATGGTTCATCGTTCATCGTGGGGTATGAAGGATTCCCCTGCTTTATTCATCGTCATCATCGTCCTCCTCTTCGGCTTCCAGCGCGGCTTGCCGCATCTGCTCTTCCATGGCGTTGTGAATCAACAGCCGAAGAAACATCGAAATCACAGAACCTTTTTCCAATGTCCCGCCGGGAGGGACCGCAATCCGGCCTTCTTCCACCATTTTGTCCAGCCATTTTTTTTGGTCCGGGGTCACGTGGACCGGAATTTCAATGAGGGGAATCTTCCCAAACATATCCATGACAAAAACCTCCTTATTCAAGAAACAGACAACACAATAAAATACCGGGCACCTTCCTTGACACTCTCGGAATTCAATTCCCGCGAACGAAGGAGCGACCGGCCATCCGAGACACCGTCCACCCCAGATACAGGCTGCCTATAGATGAATGATCTCCACGTCCCTCCACGTTGTTTGTACATATTCCGCCACCAGCCGGCGATGACAATGGTGAGGTTTGTCCTCGCTGCAGAGCAGGCATCCGCTGGAGATTGTCTTTTTTATGCCATTTTTCCCAATGCGCCGCTCGTCCATAAGGGCAAGGAACTGGCGTTCGTAGGTTGCCCAGTCGTGATGCTCGTTGCGATACGCGGTCAGCATCTCTTTGGTGGGCGCCAGTTCCGGTACGTGGACGTATTTCATTCGGCAAATTTTGTTCAGAAAATACTCCAGGTCGCCTTTCTTGGCAAAGCCCGCCATCTGTGAGACGTTGTTCAGCCGGACGTCCACCACGCGTTTCGCCCCAGACTCCCAGAGCCGTTCAAAAAAATCGGCGGCGGATTTTTTGGTGAAGCCGATGGTGTACACCTTCACGATACGTTTCCCCATCTGTCACCGTAAACGGGCGGCTTTTCACCGATGTAGGCCACTTTCTGTGCCTGACGGGTCAGTGCATCGGCCATGACGTTGCTTCCGGAACGGAACAGATCGCCGTTGTGGGGCAACTTGAACATGTCCAGCAGCCGCTCCGTGGCGGTGTCGTGATTTTCCAGACGGCCGTCGGCGAGAATATGTTCAACGGCAACGCCGCGTTCTGTAAGGACCCTGGCAATCAACAATGTGCGGTGGCATTCGAGCGGCTCTTTCTCGGTACACAGGAGGGCGACACGATGCTCGTCGGCGCTCCGGATGACACGACGGATGCCGTCATCGAACGGGTCGGTGTCCATTACCCGGTCGTACAGAACTCGCCAGTTGGCGTCGTAGCAGGAACGGTCAGCCGGCCGGCCACCCAGTTCCCCGCCCAGGAACGTGTAGGCAATGTCCACGTCGTCCAGCAGCCGTCTCAAGTTCTCATGATTGAAATGGGGAGTAGAGCGGCTGTACGGGAACGAGCGAACATCGGCCACTCCAGCCACGCCGTGCCGCCGGAGGAGTTTGATGAACGCTTCCGGCGAATGGTTGGAGTGGCCGACGGTGAAGACGGGGTATTGAGTGGCATTCACAACGCATGTCTCCGTCAGGATTCGATGATGGCGGCGATGAGTTTGTCAGCGTAGCCGCCAAAAGGCTCGCCGAGGCTTATGGCGAGAAAACATTCTCCAATCTGGTAACGACCATCGTCTTTTTGTTTATACTGCCGCTCGTAATCAGGGTCGGTGACGCGCAACCAGTAATCCGATCCGCCATATTGAAAACGTCACTGTACGCTTTGCCGGTAGTTGCCGAAATCATTTCCTGGTCGGGATACAAACAGTTCAAGCCTGTTCACTTTGATGAGACGCAACGAACGGTCTAGGGAGGAGGCGACAGAGTACGCTATTCGGTTATTCCATCCGTTGGCTGTGCTATATCCGTTATTCCACAGTGGTACGACCTTGTCGGTGAATTGGGCCAGATCATCACACTGGAAACGGCGAACCGTATGCCAATGACGCTCCGGATCAAGCAGCCAATTTTCCTGCTGATAATCCTTGGGCCGCGCATCGAGTAACGGCACGTCAATAACGTCCAACACTCGCGGGGCGCTTCCATCTTCGTACTGTCTCTCGGATTCCGATATTTCCTCGTATTCCCGATCGCGTACCGGGCGAATCCAGCCGCCGATTTGCCCGTCCGCCCGAATCTCCTTGCCGGCGAGACAGTGGCCACCGTGCTTCCGTGAATTGGCCAAGCACAAGATGGTTTTGGTGTATGCTACATTGCGACCCTTCGGAGATTCATGGTGTGACCGTGCCAGCCCGGGCTTGGGCATTGGAGCATCCGTCGTCAAGTCAGGCAACGGCACAGAAGTTTCGTCAGAGTCAACGGCTCTCGCTTTTTTGAAGAGGCCTGCAAGAAGTTTCAAGATCACGGTTCGTTATCCCAGAAACTTTTTGTGCAGTTTCTGCGCTGCTCCACGTTCAACTATGTGCCAGATTTGAGCATCTCATCGAGCGTTGCAAGATAACCCGAGCACGTCAGCCATACCGTACAACCCCGGCGGCTGACTCACCACCCATTCTGCGGCGCGCAAGGCCCCTTGCGCAAATGGGTCTCGATTATGGGCGCGATGCGTGATCTCGATCCGTTCTCCTGGCCCACCATAGAGTACGGTATGATCGCCCACGATATCACCGGCTCGAACCGTCTGGATGCCGATGGCGTGCTGGGGTCGTTCCCCGGTCATTCCGTGCCGGGCATAGACTCCGGTTTGTTCCAGGTCCCAGCCTTTGGCCGCGGCCAAGGCTTCCGCTAATTTCAACGCGGTGCCGCTTGGCGCGTCTTTTTTCTTGTTGTGATGAGCCTCAACAATTTCGAGATCATAGTCGTCGCCGAGGGCTTGGGCCACGGTTCCGATCATCTGGAGCAACACGTTGATGCCCATGCTCATGTTGGGAGCGTGTACGCAGGGGATGGACTCGGCGTGCCGACGCAGTTGATGCATTTCGTCGAGCGAAAATCCCGTGGTGCCGATGACGATGGCGCGTTTGTGCCGGACCACTTGCGACAAATGGGTCAACGTGGACGGCGGCGCGGTGAAATCAACCACGACGTCGGCTTGGGGCAACACCGTGGCGAGATCGTCGGTCACGGAAACGTCGAGGCGTCCACACCCTGCCAACTCTCCGGCATCTGTTCCCAGGGCCGGGTGTCTTTGGGCTTCAATGGCTCCGCTCAGTTGCAGACGAGACGATGCTTTGACAAGGGAAACCAGCCGTTTCCCCATTCGGCCGGCGGCGCCGGTGATGACGACGTTGGTTGGGGAAGCCATGGATTTAGATCAACCCCATGTCGTTCATGACGCAACGAAGCCGTTCCCGGTTGTCGGCAGACAACCGGGTGAGAGGGAGTCGGAGTTCGGGTTCGATTTTGTTCATCATGGCCAAGGCTTCTTTGACCGGAATGGGGTTGGTCTCATAGAACAAGGCCCCGAACAAGGGGGCGAGTTTAAAATGATAGGAGCGCGCTTCGGCAAAGTTCCCTGCCAGGGCTGCATTCACCATGGCGGCCATGTCTTTCGGCGCCACGTTGGCGGTCACCGTAATCACCCCTTTGGCGCCCAGCGCCATCATGGGAAGGGTCAGCGGATCATCTCCGGAGAGCACGGTCAAATCGTCGCCGCATTGGTGTATGATCTCGGAGACCTGCCCTAACGACCCGCTGCCTTCTTTGATCCCCACCACGTTGGTGAGTTTGGCGATGCGCGCAATAGTGGCTGGTGTCATGTTCACGCTGGTGCGCCCCGGAATGTTGTAGAGAATCAGTGGAAGGTCGACCGCTTGGGCCACGGCCGCATAATGTTGATACAGGCCTGCCTGCGTGGGTTTATTGTAATAGGGCGTAATCAGCAGCGCGCCGTCTGCCCCGGCGTGTTTGGCGTGTTTGGTAAAGGCAATTGCCTCGTCCGTGGCGTTGGATCCGGTGCCGGCAATGACCGAGACACGTCGATTGACGACTTCGACCGTCAACGCCACGACGCGCTCGTGCTCCTTGTGCGAGAGCGTGGCGGATTCGCCGGTGGTGCCACATGGAACGATGCCGTGCGTGCCGTTGGCAATCTGAAACTCGATTAACTCGCTATACGATTGTTCGTCGAACGCGTCGTGCTGAAACGGCGTGACGATCGCAACGAGAGATCCGGAAAACATCAGGCGTCCTTTAGTGAAAAATAATTGTGACGAACGGATTGCCGTTGACTCAATCCGTGTTTACGACTCTGCATCAAGAAACGCAGGGATACGTTCCCCACGAATCAGATCCTCAAACGTCTCCCGTTCCCGAATCACGAAACTTTCTCCGCCCTTCACCAGAATTTCTGAAACCCGCGGTCTTGAATTATAATTCGAAGCCATGGTGAAACCGTAGGCTCCCGCAGACATCACCGCTAGGAGATCGCCGGCTTTGACAGAGGGCAGGGTTCGGTTTTGGGCGAGAAAGTCCCCGGATTCGCAAATAGGCCCTACCACGTCAAATACCTCTTCCGATGCATTCGGAACCTGGTGAACCGGCAAGATGTCGTGATGGGCTTGGTACAGGCTGGGCCGCAGCAAATCGTTCATCGCCGCATCCACAATGGCAAAGGTTTTCGTGCCGGTCTCTTTTCGATAGAGGACCCGGGTCAACAAAATGCCGGCGTTTCCCACAATCACCCGGCCGGGTTCCAGAATGATTTCGCATTGGGCTTCCTTCAGCAGCGGCGTGATGGCTTCGGCGAACTCCTGGGGATGCGGCGGCGTTTCGTTCGAATAGGTAATGCCGAGCCCTCCGCCTATGTTGAGATACCGAATCGGAATGCCCTGGGCTTTCAAGGTCTCAATAAGCACCAACACCTTTTTCAGCGACTCGACAAAGGGACTGAGTTGAATCAGTTGAGAGCCGATGTGGGCATGCACCCCGATGACCTGGATATTGGAGAGTGACACCGCCTTTGTGAATTCCTCTACCGCCCGGTCCGCACCGATCCCGAATTTACTTTTTTTCAGTCCCGTCGAGATATACGGATGGGTATTGGGGTCGATGTCCGGATTGACCCGAAGCGCCACTCGCGCGTGTTTCCTTTTCCCCCTCGCCACTTCATTGATGACCTGAAGTTCAGCAGACGATTCCACGTTGAACAACAGAATGTCGGAGTCGAGGGCATAGGCAATTTCTTCGTAACTTTTTCCAACGCCGGCAAACACGATCTTGCTGGGGGCGATGCCGGCTTGTAACGCGCGAAATAATTCGCCTCCCGATACAATGTCGGCCCCGCTTCCTTGCGACGCCATGAGCCGAAGAATGGCCAGGTTTGAATTGGCTTTCATGGCAAACGCGATGAGATGGGGAACCGAAGAGAAGGCCCGGTCAAAGGCGTGGAAGTGCCGAGTCAGCGTCGCATGGCTGTAGAGATAGCAGGGTGTGCCCTGTTCCTTGGCCAAGCGTTCGAGAGGAATGTCTTCACAGAAAAGCGAATCATGGTGATAGTGAAAATCATGCATCGTGCGGCAGCTCTTCCAACAGTTCGGGGTCAAAGAGTGTTAACCCTTCTAACGCGGAATGAAAGGCATCTTTCAATTTACGATAGCGCAGCTTCGCATAGGGAGTGACCGCCTGGAGCACGTCTTGATCCAAGAGCATCTGAATCGCCTTGGGGGTGGCCTGCCGAAGATGTTCAAAGTTGACGACAATGTCCATCCTGGCTTTTTGCGCGGCATCTTTGATGCGGTTCAGGAGTTCCTGGGCATTCAAATGATCCAGTGTTCCCTCCAGGTCGATAAATAACGCCACGGACGCATCGTGGCGTCGGCCCTTGATTTTGAGAAACAAATCCTGCGGGTTCACGGGGATCGTTTGCTTGATCGTGAGTAACGCGTTGGGAATGAGCAAGCTGGTGTCCATGGTGGGGAGTTTCGCCTGAAGATCCTTGAGGACGGCTGCAAGAGGAGAAAGTGTTCCCTGAGGACAGGATCGCTTGATGAGCTTTCGGAATTCGTAATTCATTTCGATACGGGGGACCAGGCGTTGGCTGGTATGCCGGAGTCGATTCCAAATGGATCCCAACGAATAGAACTGATGATTGACCCAAAAAAATCCTTCCTGCAGTTGTTCCGATGTCATCCGTTTTGGGTGAAACACCACGTGTTTCCCATCGTATTTCGCCCAGTCTCGATCGAAGATCCGACCTTCGCGCGTATACCGTTCATGCAAGGCGGTTCCGGGTAGAGGCGTCAAGATGTTGAAATACGCCAATTCCACGCGATTGCGAATGAGAAAATTCAGCGTGGTTTCAAAGACGGATTCATCATCATTATCAAACCCGAACACCATGCCTGGATTCACCATGATGCCATGGTCGTGAAACATTTTAATCTGGTCTTCGAATTTTCTGACTTGGTTGAAGCCTTTCTTGGTTTCGACCAAGGAATGCTCGGAGATCGATTCCATTCCCACAAAGACCGAGACGCATCCACTGTCGGCCGCTAATTTGACCATCTCCTGATCATCCCCTAAAAACAGGGTGGACTGGCATCCCCATTTAATGTTCAAGGGTTTCATGGCCTGCCACAATTCTCGGCAATAAGCCCGGTGACTGTTGTGCAGGTCGTCCACAAATGCCACGATCGATCCTTCTTCGAGGCCCACCCAAATTTTTGCCGCGATGGCCACGGCCTCCCGTAATGATCCTTTCGTCATGCGCTCGACCACCTCGGCTCGTATCCATTCTTTGACGCGCTTCATTTCTTCGATGACTTCCGGCACGGGACGCCGTCTGGTGGTTTTCCCATTAAAGGGCGACACGCTACAAAACTCACAATCGAAATGGCAGCCGCGTGTTGTGAACGTACAATGCCGGGTCATATAGGCATCCGGACTGAGGAGTTGGATCTGCGGAGCCCGGTAGTGATCCAGCGCGGGAAATTGCTCCATCCGATAGATGCGTTTCATCTCTCCGGCCTCGAAGTCCGCCATGACGTGTGGCCACAGGTCTTCGGCTTCCCCACACACGATGGTATCGCAATATTGCAGCGCTTCTTCAGGACAATAGGTGGGGTGGACCCCACCGAGGACGACGGTTTTGCCACGTTTGCGAAATTCCAGGGCGAGTTCATAGGCTCTTGGGGCATAGCAGGTCATCACGGAGATGCCAACCAAGTCACAGGGTTGGTCAAAGTCGATGGTTTGGACCGCCTCATCGACGAGCTGCACGTCCCAGGTGTGCGGGGTGTAGGCGGCAATCACGGGTAAACTGAGTTTTGGAAACCAAATGGAGCGTCGCTCGCTCGCGGTCATGCGATACGGATTGTTCCTTGGGTAGGGATCGAGAAGAAGTAACGTCCGAGCCTGATCGTGATCTGCGTGTGCGGCCATGGAACAATCTCCCTTATATCGTCGAATCAACAGGTTAAACGTTGTGACAACGTATCCGAATCACGTTGCCTTGCTCAAGGCTCGCTATTGGGTTCCGATGGGTCGAAGAGGGGGCAGCACGATTTCCGACTCCTGCGTCGGGGAGATCGGCGTCCTCTCCGGAGTCGAGCGCTGTTTTTCGGCTTGTTCTTGGGCCCGGACTTTGGCTTCAATGCCGATATCTTCCGGGGCAATGGGGGCCGCCACCACCCCACAGCCCGCTGTAAACGAAAAAAGCATGCCGATCAATACGATGGTCCAAGCGTGCCCCGGTTGTCGAAACGCGAGACGTCGGACTGGAGAATGGCTTAACATCTCTAGGCTTTCGATTTCTTGGCGAGGCGCGATTCCCATGCGTTTATTTGCCGGGTCACCTGTTTTCGTGACGTGCCCCCAATCTGGGCTTTCCGGTCAATGGCCCCTTCGAGGGTCAGAACCAACAGCGCGTCTTTGGAAAAATGCGGAGACACGGTTTTGAGAGCGGCTAACGAGAGATCATGCCATTCCATCTGGTGCTCAAGACAATACCGAACCACTTGTCCAACAAGACGATGGGCTTCTCGAAAGGGGACCCCTTTTTTGACCAGATAGTCAGCCATCTCGGTGGCTAGGAGAAATCCCGATCCCACGGTTCCTGAGAGAACGTCTTGACGGATTCGAAGACGCCGGATCAGTTCAGCATAGACCGTCAGACAGTCTATCACAGTTTCCATGGCATCAAAAAGGGGTTCTTTATCTTCTTGCAGGTCTCGATTATAACTCAGCGGAAGTCCTTTGAGGGTCGTCATGATCGAAAGCAGATGACCATAGACTCGCCCGGTTTTGCCACGAATCAGTTCAGGTACATCAGGGTTTTTTTTCTGGGGCATCATACTGCTTCCGGTACAAAAGCCGTCAGGAAGGTCGACAAAGGAAAATTCATATGATGCCCACAAGACGAGTTCTTCACTCAACCGAGACAGGTGCATCATGATGATCGCCAGCACACTGAGAATTTCTGCCACGTAATCTCGGTCCGAGACCCCGTCCAAACTATTTTGGGTCAGCGCGGGGAACTCCAGCAGCTTCGCGGTGAATGCCCGATCGATCGGATAATTGTTGCCGGCCAGTGCGCCTGAACCGAGGGGCATCACGTTCACGCGTGTGCAGGCGTCTCGCGCGCGTGCGTGGTCTCGTTCCAACATTTCCACGTATGCCAGAAAATGATGGGCAAGCGAGACGGGTTGGGCCCGTTGGAGGTGGGTATACCCCGGAATAATCACGTCGAGATGCTGCCGGGCTTGTCCGAGGAATGCCAGTTGCAGTCCTTGCAGGCGCATCTGCAACGTCTGAAGGTGATCTCGCAGATACAACCGGAGATCGAGCGTGACTTGATCGTTCCGGCTCCGACCGGTATGGAGCTTCCCACCCACGGGGCCTGCGAGTTCTGTGACCCGACGCTCCACCGCCATATGAATGTCTTCATCCGAAACCGCGAAGGGGAACCGATTGTCACGAAGCTCCTCTCGAACTTGTTCGAGCCCACGCATCAGGGAGCGACATTCCGCACGGGTCAGGACCTTGGCTTTTTCCAGGCTCTGGCAATGGGCGAGACTGCCCAGAATGTCATATTCGAACAAGTGTTGATCGAAGGGTAGAGAGGACGTAAACCGCTCGACCAATTCATGTGTTGGTTCGGCGAGTCGACCGGTCCAGGCTTTTGGAGGAGCGCTCGTCGCCTGTTTGGCAGGGGGTGCCGTTCGGCGGTTGGAACGAGTTGTTCCTGTTGGATGAGAGCGACGGGATGCCCGTGTGCTGGATTTCATTTCGATCGAGGCGCCTTTTGACGGGAAGTTCCTCGGGAACGCGGCGTTCCCTGAGATTGGAGAATCGCTAAGCGCAAGGCATTGAGCCGGATAAACCCCTCGGCATCCTGTTGGTGATACCCTTGGTCTTGTTCGAAGGTCGCGAGATCTTCTCGATAGAGCGACCAATCAGATTGGCGGCCCGTGACCGTGCAGTTTCCCTTGTACAATTTGAGCCGCACTGTGCCGTTCACCGTGCGTTGGGCTTCATCCATGACCTTTTGCAGCATCATGCGTTCCGGGGCAACCCAATATCCATAATACACGAGTTCCGCATACTGTGAAATCAAGCTATCACGGAGATGGAGCACTTCTCGGTCCATGGTCAATGATTCTATGCCGCGGTGGGCCACATGAAGGATCGTTCCTCCAGGCGTTTCATAGACGCCGCGTGACTTGATGCCCACGTAGCGGTTTTCCACGAGATCCACCCGTCCGATGCCGTGTTGCCCCCCCAGCCGATTGAGACGGGTGAGGAGGTTGGCCGGGGACAGGCGTCGGCCATTCACCGCAACCGGATCGCCGCGCTCAAAAGAGATTTCAATTTCTTGAGGCTTGTCAGGTGCGCGTTCCGGTGAGACCGTCATCTGAAAGATGGATTCGGGCGGGGCTCTCCAGGGATCTTCGAGAATCCCTCCTTCGTAACTCACGTGAAACAGATTCAGATCCATGCTATAGGGTTTGGCCTTGGTGGCGGTCACGGGAATCCGATGTTTTCGGGCAAACCGAATCAACTCGCCACGAGATTGAAACGACCATTCCCGCCACGGAGCAATGATGGCGATGTCGGGATTCATGGCCATATACGTAAGTTCAAACCGGACTTGGTCGTTCCCTTTTCCAGTGGCTCCATGACTCACCGCCTGGGCGTTTTCTTTTTGTGCAATCTCAATCTGACGCCGGGCAATCAACGGACGTGCAATCGAGGTGCCCAATAAATAACAGCCCTCGTACACGGCATTGGCCCGAAGCATGGGAAAGACATAGTCTTTGACGAACGTTTCTCGGAGATCCTCCACGTAGACTTTTGAAGCCCCGACGGCCAGCGCTTTGTTCTTGATGGCGTGGAGATTTTCGCCTTGGCCGAGGTCCGCACAAAAGGCGATGACGTCGGCATCATGTTCCGTTCGGAGCCAGTGCAAGATTACCGAGGTGTCAAGCCCCCCGGAATAGGCGAGGACGACTTTCTTGATCTTTTGTGGTGAGCGCGCTGGCATGGTGGTGCAGGATGTCGAGCGTGAGGGCCTCAAAGCCAGGGCCGCCCGAGCCACTCCGTTAAGATCGCTTTTTGAATGTGAAGACGATTTTCCGCTTGCCGAAGGACCACTGATTGAGGACCGTCCAGGACCGCTGCCGTAATTTCCTCACCCCTGTGGGCCGGCAAGCAATGCAACACACTCGCCGACGGTTTGGCTCGGCGGAGCAGTCGTTCGTTTAATTGGTAGGGGGCCAGGGCCTTCACGCGTTCGGTTTGTTCGTGCTCTTGTCCCATGCTCGTCCAGACATCGGTATAGAGGGCATCGGCATTCTCAACGGCGATGTCGGGATCATGGACTATGTCTATGGTCGCGCCCGTTTGGGCGGCTTCTTCGCGGCTTCGTTCGACAATGCCGGGATCGGGTTGGTAGTGAGGAGGGCATCCAATCGCAATGTGGATCCCCACTTTCGCCCCGGCTTCAATGAGGGAATTTGCAATATTGTTTCCGTCCCCGACGTACGCCAGTTTGAGTCCCTCGAACGATCCCTTGGCGAAAGCCCCTTTGACTTCCATAAGGGTGAAAAGGTCGGCCAGGGCCTGACAGGGATGACACCGGTCCGTCAATCCGTTGATGACCGGAATGGTGGCATATCGAGCCCATTCTTCCAATGCGGACTGTTCAAACGTTCGAATCACGAGTCCGTCAAGATAGCGTGAAAGCACCAAGGCGGTATCACCGAGACTTTCCCCTCGGCTGAGTTGGATGGTTTCTGAGGGAAGGAACAAGGCTTGTCCTCCCAATTGATGCATGCCCGCTTCAAAGGAAACCCGTGTGCGGGTCGAGGGTTTCTCGAAAATCAGGCCCAGCGTCAATCCCGAAAGCCATTGAGCGGCTGGGCGGGGACGCGGGGTGGCCTTGAGTTCTCGGGCAATACGAAACAGGCGAAAGAGTTGGCTCCGGGGAATGGCGGCGACGGTCAGCAAGTCTTTCGAGCCGTCCGGTGCCGTCGCAGGGGTGGCTGCCGACACGCCTGGGTCAGGAATGGAATGTCCCAACATGGTCATCATGGTCATGAATGAGATCCGAATTGATTTGCGTGAAACATCAGCCTTGCACGTCTTCATGAACGAGGAAGCGACTCGAGTCGCTTCCTCAACACGTCGGATAACACGTCCAATAAGCGATCAATCTCGCGAGTGGTCACAATCAACGGAGGCATGAAGCGGAGAACGTTCTCCATCGTGCAATTGATCAACATGCGCCGGGCTAAACAGTCTTGGACGATCGGCTGCCCGTCTATGGAGAGTTCCATGCCTTGTAAAAGACCCAAGCCCCGAACCGCCGTAATCAAGGACAATCGGTTCTCCAGGGCTTGAAGCCCTTGGCGAAGATAGGCTCCCGTTGCGTGACTGCGTTCGAGAAGCCGGTCTTCCAGCAAGGTGTTGAGCGTGGCGAGGGCCCCGGCACAGGCTAGGGGATTCCCGCCAAACGTGGAAGCATGGGACCCCGGACCGAATGCTTGAGCCACGTCATCAATGGCTAAACACGCGCCGATGGGGAGTCCGCCACCTAGGCCCTTGGCCAGGGTCATGATATCCGGCCGAACATTATACTGTTCATATGCAAAGAGGGTGCCGGTTCTCCCCATTCCCGTCTGAATCTCGTCGAAAATCAACAGGACGTCGCGATCGCGACAGAGTGTCTGCAGTTGTTCCAAAAACGCCGTCTCGGCCACCACCACGCCCCCCTCGCTTTGTATCGGTTCGAGCATCACGGCCGCGGTGCGTTGATCCATGTGGCGTTCGATTGAGGAGAAGTCGTTAAAGTCGGCATATTTGAACCCTTGCGGAAGTGGGGCAAAGCCTTGCTGAACTTTGGCCTGGCCCGTCGCGGTCAAGGTTGCCAGTGTCCGGCCATGAAAGGACTGTTTCATGGTGATAATCTCGTAACGGTCAGGACCGTATTGCTCAACGGAATATTTGCGGGCGAGCTTGATGGCGGCTTCGTTGGCCTCCGCCCCGCTGTTACAGAAGAACACTTTGTGGGCAAAGGAATGCGCGACCAACCGTTCGGCGAGCAGCACTTGCGGTTCGGAATAGTACAGATTCGACGTATGCAGGAGGTGCCGTGCTTGTCGCTCGATGGCCGTGACCAGATTGGGATGTCCATGCCCGAGCGCATTGACCGCGATGCCGGCGACAAAGTCCAGATATTCCCTGTCTTCGGCATCATAGACCTTACACCCGTTGCCCCGAACCAGACTAATGGGGAATCGGGCATAGGTGTCCATGATCGTCCGGGCAGAACGCTGTTGCAGATCTTCAGTCAGCATTGCGGCGAAGCCTCACGTGAAGAGAGGCGAATCTAGCATAGGGGTTCTCAGTGGTGCAATAGAATGGGTCCTCGCCCTCTTGCGAAGGCGTACACCCGCAGTCTCCGCAGGCGGCCTGCAAACGCGCCTTCCTTGGTTCCCCTCTTTTGTATCTTTTGTAAGGAGGGGCGAGGGGAGGTAGAGGCATTTGTCGCCGCTGCATCTCATGCGGCCTTCCCTCTCCTGTCACGCCCGACATTTTTAATTGAGGATCCGTCCTCATGCCTTCCTCTCCCTAACGCGGGAGAAGGTTGAGGTGAGGGGGGACGTGAGGACACACAGAAAGTCTGTCCCTAAGGTCTTTCATTGGGGAGCAGGAATTATCAACGAATGAATAAATCCATACACGGATGACGACGGCCTCCTGGGAGCAATCAAGCATGGGAGAAACCATCTAGGTTTCCTGGTTCAGCTTGCCAATAATTTTTTCCGAGAGATTACGGAAATCTTTGTGGCAGCTCACGACGGCATGTTGATGTGAGCCGATAACGCCATCGGCGGGTTTCAACATGAACATGGGCTTGTTGGCCTGCTGCGCCATCGGCATAAGAGATCGATAATCTTTCAGATGCGCCAGAAGGTGTTCGTCAGTATCAACTGTCGGTCCAGGGTCCTTTGTCTCCAAAATCGCTTGCCGGTACGCCATGGGTATCTTCTCAATCCATCTCTGGAATGATCTGACCGGACGGTCCAATCTGGCGGAGTGTCGCATGACGATATACCCGAGCGGTTTCATATCGCCGGTAGGGAGGTCAATAGCCAAATCTTCCGGTTTATCCTTAACACGCTTTTTCCATGCCTTCTCCCAATCTCTTAGAGTCGGCCCCACGTTCCTCAAGCCCTGTAATGAAAACAGGTCAGGCGCAAGCGGTATGACCACGTGTTCGCTGGCTATCAGCGCGGCTCTGTTAATGGCGCCGAGATTAGGACCGATGTCCACCAGCGCCAAATCTGCCTGGAATTTTTCACCGGCGCTGGCAATCAGTCGCGCGAAAGCCGTTATGACGCGAAATGCCCGTTTGTCCCGATCCAGACATTTCGGCCATTGTTCCGACAGATCGCCTTCGCATTTGGAAAGGTCAAGATCTCCTACTAACAGACCGATTCGCTCTCCGACTTTCTCAATACGAGGCTCTGTTGAAATATCTCCCACTCCTTCAAACAGGGGTGCAATATCTCCATTAATGGTTTTTTTTGGGTTTCCATCTCGCCAAAGGTCTTCCAGTCTGGTTTCATCAAGAAACATTCCGCTCAGGTTAGCCTGAGGGTCCAGATCAACGGCAATGATACGGTACCCGGTTTCTCCGAACATCCAGGCGAGGTGATACACAAGCGAGGTTTTTCCCACTCCGCCTTTGTTGTTGAAAAACGCGATGGTTTTCATTGTCGTTTCTTGACTGTAACGAAAACAAAGGTTTCTTCTATGGTGAATTGAGGCGGCGGATTGCCGTTTTCTTCCAGTGCTTTCCTTGCCGTAGCGATACCGATGCCGAACTGCTGCATAAACCCCATATTTTTCATGGCTTCCGCAACGGTAGGATTGCGGTAGGCCGTGGCGTCGCGTTGTCCGAAATTCTCGCGCGTTACTGAACCATACACCGAGCCGGGGTTGCTGATCTCCACGTTATCGGCAAACCACGTGAGTCGTACGGGAGTATTGGAATTTTCGTAGTTCCTGTGAATCACCGCGTTGCGGGCGAGTTCGCGCAGTGCCTGAAACGGGTAGTCCGGCTCTTCGATATGTTTTTCCCCGTGGGTGTCCAGGGCGGTAGAGATGTTTCGTTTTAGCAGGCGGTCCATTTCGCGCAATTGGTCAGGTAGCGGGCCAGATAGCTCAGCTTGGTCGAGAATGGCATCCGTGACCTCGCGGCCCTCATAGCGAACAAACTGGATGTATGCGCCGGGAAACCAATAGCGCGGGTCTTTACCCAACATGAGAATAGCTGTCACGGTCGGTGTCCCGTCTTGCGCCGTCAGGCGTAGAGCCCGCAATTGTTCTCCAGGGTTGCGGTCATTCTCTTCCAGCACTTCCGGTGATACGGCGAAGGGCAGGTATTCACTCCGGAACTTCCGCATATCCAGGTCATTTTCTATAGACGCGTTGCTCACCTTTTGCATGTCATAGGGCAGATTCCCCCAGCGCCTTTTCTCCGTCAGGCGTCGTTCATCTTCGGCGGTGGCTTGGCTGCGTCGCGGCCCAACCCGAATCCAACACCGGCCATTGACGTTTACCGGTGGATTATCCGAAGGCTCCACCTGTATCACGGCAACTTCGCAACCATTCAGGGTTCGTTTGACAACCTCCATGGTTGGAAAAGGAAGAATCTTGCCGTCGCTTCGCAATCCACCAAGTGTCTGTAACCGATCATCATCAATCGTCAAATCGGCACAACTTCCGTCATCCTTGATTCCGATGAAGGCAAACCCTGGCTTCTTATGGTTGGGGAGATCGTTGGCAAAAGCGCAGATGGCTGTCCGGATTTTATCCAGGTCTCTGGTAGATTCTGTAAATTCCACGCAGTCGCTTTCACCGCTTTTGAGTATATCCTCCAGTTCCTGGTTATTCAGCATGATTTTACTCTGGTGTGTGGCGATCGATCTGGGGAGACCGACGGCAATTACACCTTACTAACTCTTTATTCATCCGGCATTGCCCCCCCCGCCAGATTTTCTCCGCCAAGAACTTCAGCGACACACGAGTATGATAGGAAGAATAAACGCCCTTTTTGCTCCAGGCAAGCCTCACCTGCAGCCCATGCAATGACCCATTCCCATTTTTCTTGACGGCATACTGGAGCCTGGACTGAATGCAACCGGCGAATTCCATCTGGTGAGGAATTCGGGCCTGTGGCCTTCTGGAACGTTCGCATGGTATAGTCCCAAGCAATGAGAGCCTGCGATTCCTGCCAACAACAAAATCCCGATGATTCCCTGTTTTGCCTGCGATGCGGGAAGGAGTTTCCCCAGGAAGCGGCGACTACCGCTTCCCCCGAGACGGATCATGAGGAGCCGTATTGGCGGGCGTTGGTCGGTCCGGGGAAATGTCTCCACTTTACGTTGAGGGGAGGCTGGTCGTGGAAACCCGCTTGGGACTATTACCAACGAATGTTTCAACGATTTCATTCCATACCAGGACCTCGATTTGCTCTCACGTGGAACTGGGCCCCATTTTTGGTAGAACCCTTTCTCTGGTTTCTGTATCGAAAAATGTACCTGTTTGCGTTTGTCTATTTTATCGGACCCATCGTTTCCGTCTTTTTAACGAATGACGTCACGGTACCCATCGTGTGGTCGGTCATCGCAAGTATGAGTGCCAATTACGTGTATTACCGGCACTTACAAGATCTGTTGCTGAAGATGAAAACCAGGGCCGGCCTTGACCACGTGGCTCGCATGCTGAAGCTCGCGGATGAAGGGGGCATCCAACCCTATGTGTCCTGGTTGGTGGCCGTGTCTCTTTTACTGAAAATCGTAGTCTTTTTTGCCTGGCTCGGTGACCCACCCTTCGAAGAAGATCTCCCTTTGCCTAATGAGGAAGAGATGGAGGGCCGACGGACATTCTAGCTGGATTTCTCTCGGTCGTCGCAAGCCTTGTCAGGGCAGATGATCGCGACGTATCGCAGGGGCTGGGCGTCAGAAATGCGAGCGAGTGGATGAGCAGGGAATCAGCGATCAGGGGTGGCCGATTGTGACATCTCCCACGTGAACCATGATTGAAACCATTCATAGTCACTTTGGTAGGCCGTATGGGCGGTAGGCAGCCCGCCGTCGTTTTTTTCCTTCAACATGATGGTGTAGGTCCGAGGCCAATTCTTCGTCCACCACGATTTGAGTTCGCCCGCCGTAAACGCATGGTCATTGGGTTGACGAATGCCGGCAGCGGTAATCACGTCCGTGAGAAGCGGCCAATATCGATCTTTTCCCATGCTGAGGGTTCGAAAATGCTCGCGGAGCAGAAACACGACCCACAACTCGGCGCTATGTTTTTTGTTGTGTTTAAAGGGTTGCGTTTGTCGAAGGGGGATGGGGTCGAAGCTTTTGATGATCGACGTATAGTCAGGCCCGCCGTAACTGCCGGCGACGTTGGCAATGTCTTGCAACATGTTGGCGAGTTCCACCTCGACGATCGGGGAAGCGGAAGGTGCCATCTTCGGGCCCAAGGGGTTGGCCGTGGTCAGGAGGTCGATCAGGGGTTTTAGTTCACGTAAGCGCGTCACCGCGGCATCGAGAATTTTCGCCGATTCCAACCAGTAATCCGGATCATGTTTGGACATTCGTTCACGTCCCGGTGGGGGCAAGACGATGGGGATCCAATGGCGGACCAAGACAAACAAAATATAGTGCATGTCTCCATCGACTTCCGCCACGCGGCCCAGCACATTGTGGGGCGTGGTCGCATGGTGAAAGAACTGCTCGACTTTGTCTTTGATGTTGAGGCGTTGCGCCAGCATGATCCACCACTGGGCCTCGGGTTGAGGGAGATCGGGTTGAGCCATCTGCGCCAATTCAGAAACGTGTCGATGCAGGTTCTGATGCTGCCCACACGATGAGAGGTCAGGTTCAGGTGAGGGTTCTGGAACGTGGCTGGCATGGTACGGTGTGTCAGCAAGCAAAGCAAGGGGAGAGAAACAGGCGGCTTTGAGTGAGAAAAGGGTTCGGACAGGGGAGGCAGCATGAAACAGGTTGTCTTGATTCGCCATGGTGAATCACAATGGAATCTTGAAAATCGATTTACCGGATGGGTGGACGTCCCCCTAAGCCCCAAAGGGGAGCAGGAAGCCCGAGAGGCAGGAAAGAAAGTTGAGGACTTTCGGTTTGATCATGCGTTTACCTCAGTATTGACGCGGGCGATCAGAACCCTGGAGATTGTGTTGGAGGTCATTGGCCAACCTCAACTCCAGGTTGAAAAAACGCTGGCTTTGAATGAACGCAAGTATGGAGAATTACAAGGGCTCAATAAAGCAGAAACCATTGAAAAATATGGAGAGGACCAGGTGAAATTGTGGCGGAGAAGTTATGCCGTGCGTCCGCCTGGGGGAGAAAGTTTACACGATACCGCCGAACGGGTGGTTCCCTATTACCAAGAACGGATCCGGCCGCGACTGGAGAAAGGCGAGACCCTGTTAGTGGTGGCCCATGGGAACAGTTTGCGCGCCCTCGTCATGCACCTTGGCCGACTCTCCCGAGAAGACGTGCTCGAACTGAATATTCCCACGGGTGCCCCGTTGTTGTATGAGTTGGATGAGCAGGGTCAAGCCGTCGCTCATCGGTATTTGTAACCCTCTTGTTGAACAGGTCTCATTCGTCTTTGTATCTGCGGGATCTTCTCTCGCTTTCTTCTCTCTTTTGGCGCGGCCACATCATATGCCATTGCATTTGTAGGGCGGCATCGTCGAGGCGTCGTATGGGAGTATCAGCCGAGTTCGCACTTGTGATATTCCCGAAACCGAGTAACGGCTTGATTGTCTGGCGTCGCAGACCGGGCGTACGAAGGCGTTTTACCTGCGTGAGATGATCGAGCACGGCCTGGATGACCCGCGGAACCTGGGCCACGGCACTGACCAGCCCACTGGGTGGGCTGTGCCGTTATCGCGTTGGAAATTGCCGCATGATCTGCCACCACGAGGGTGGTGTGTTGCGTGTCCTAGTGGTGAGGGTCGCTCGCCGAGACAAGGTGTACCGTTGAAGAGGTGCCTGCGTCTAACAGGGGGCTCTGGTGTCGCCGGTTCCCCTCCCTTTTCCCCTTCTGTCATTCCTGTGTATGTGTCATCAGGAATCCAGTGCCTGTGTAGGGGCCGCCTCTTATGCGGCCTCGAATGCTCAGGACGCCTGCCCCAGCGTCGCAGCTAGTTGAATGCCGTCGGTAAGCCGGTGCTTGTCTCCGGCCAGCTTGCGAAAGTCGCACTCGACCTGGATGCCGTGCCAGAATTGGTCTGACTGACCGAAGAAGGCGCCAAAGCGAATCCACGTGGCCGGTGCAATCGACCGCCGACCATGCACGATTTCGTTGATCGCTCGCAGGGCAACTCCGATGGCGCGCGCCACGGCATGTTGCGAAATCCCCATGGGCTTGAGGTACTCCTCAAGTAAAATCTCACCGGGTGTGATTGGCTCGTTCATATTCATATCCTATAACGTCATGGGTTCATTTTCAATGATAATTGACTATTGCAACCTGTTCAGGTCCGGCATCCGTCCACCTGAAGACAAGGCGCCATTGGTCATTGATGCGGATGGGATGAAAGCCCGAAAGCCGACCTCTAAGAGCTTCAAGACGGTTAACTGGCGGTACGGCAAGGTCACTGAGGGCGCTGGCCTGATTCATCTGGATCAATTTTCGCAGCGCAACTCGCGATAGAGCGGCAAACCGGTGGTTGCGTTCCAACTCGAAAAGTTCTTCCGTGTCCTTATCCGCAAATGATTGAATCATGGCTAACTCATATTCGGTGAATCGTTCTTGCCCAAGTGACCACTCCCGCGCCTCTACCGTTGCGATTTCCTCGTCCGTCAGGCTGTAGAGTGCATAGGCTCGCCGGTGTCTGCCCTTGGCTGACATCCATCTCGACAGATCGAAGGGCATTTGAACAATCATCAGGGCTCTCAACCCATCCGCATGGCTTTCTATAACAATTGAAGATCCGGCATGTCATCGTAGGGTTGATGGTCGAGGGTCCTTCCGTTGAGGTGCTTCTGAACGCCGCTCCATTGCTGGAAAAAGAATGCTGCGTCAAAGCGTTTTTTATGCGGCTTCTTTGAATTTTGCTGTATTTTCAGGCACGTATCTGTCCTGCCATCTTACGTAATCCGCTCTGCCTGCCTTCAAGGCATCCAGATACTCAGGATTAATACTCTTGTCTTCGTCATTAATAAGGGCAAGTCCCGATACTTCTTTACCTGTCAAATGTTTTCTGGATTCACAAATATCCCTCCACATAAACAGAAAACTTGACAGTGAAGTCTTGTTGATGCCGCTGAATTACTTCAGCACAATCTCCTTTTTCCGATAGGCCACGTGGAAGTCAAAAGTAAATTCAATCCCGACGGCCCCTTTGCAAATGAATTGAGGCGTATAGACGATCTCTTGCTCGTCAAGATACGCTCTCACGTCCTCTTTGAAAACATTGGCAATGGTATGCTTGGCAAGGACATGAAACTCGCTAATTTCTAACATGGCCTGGAGCAAATTATGCTTCCCTTGGGGAAAATCGGATTCCCTGGCTCGTGTCACAAGCTCGCCTTCCTCTTCTCTCACAACATGATTGGTGAGGATACGTTCCAGCATCTCCTTCCGAGACGAGGAGCGAGAGAAAAAACTCCCATGAGTTCTAAGTCGTGGAGGGTCTTGCCGTCGTCAGAGAGTGTGATCTCATCGCCGTGCTTTTTCGCGTAGATTTCCAGCGTGTCATTAAACCGTCCTAGAAAGGGAGTGGAAATGAGCCCCCAATCGCTTGCATCATAGGGCGGAATATGGGTTTTGGCCTTGAGCCAATCGTCATAGTGATCAACGTGTTCAGAAAGCCAGTTCATGTTGATACTCCCTGAATTCGGTCTTCAGATTTATTCTCCTGGAAAATGCCTGTATGACAGAAAAAATGTCACTCACAGCACGTATGGTTTTCAGGGGAAAGTCATCATTGACCAAAGGAATGGCCCACGCCAAGGGCGTATAGCCCTCAACGTAATAATGGAGATGGTGCTCGCGATAATCAAACCACTTCCCGGCATACGGTTTGAAACGATCGGGCGAGCTGTTTTTTATCTCAAGGGGATTCCGGTGTTGTTCATGGTAGTCGATCCGCAACAGCCCCGTTTTTGAGTCGTCTTCCTGAAAGTGCAGCGTGATTTTCAGCGCACGTTTACTGCTCCGTCGAATATCAGGGAGAAAGGAGTAATCGGGTTCCTGTTCGGCATACAAGGTATATCTTGCCTTTCCGTTGCTCCAACGAAAAGTCGTTGTAGTCAACGGCATTGTCCCCTTCTACCAGCTTCTTTGGCAGGGTGATCAAATGCTCCGCTTCGTCATTTGTCAGCATCTAAGAATCCTTTCGTTTACGCCATCAACAGAGTCTATAGCAGGTTTCTCAACAAAAACTCTAGCAAACCATTCTCCCTTCTATCAGTTCTATCGCTCTTCCACCGCTCAGATTCCTTCGGGAGTCAGGTCGTAGAGTTGATAGACGAGGAGGTCGATCGTCAGCTTCCTGATCGCGGGTGTCTGCGGGGAAGTCGGCGGTTTTAGCTAAAACCAGCATGCCCGAATCGAAGGGGATGTGACGAATCCCAATCATTTTGGACTATTGAGCATACAAACTCAGATAGAATCACGAAGACGTATTTCTTCCAAGACGGTATTGCTGAGAATATGAAATGCCCAACAAAGAACAAATTGATTGTTGAATAGGCGCTTTGCTGCGATGTGTCTTCATGTAGAATTGCGTTCTGATGGATAACACCCTTCGCAAAAAGGGGTCATCATGTTTCTTTAACAAGCTACCAAGTTTCTCCTTTATTCCATTTGTAAGTTCATTTGAGTTATCCAGCTGGCTGAAATAATCAATCAGGTCATATGCAGGCGTTGACTTGCCAGATACAACATTATTGACCGATTCTCTGATTTCCGGAACGTTTACAGACCCGACAATTTTTTCAATGTTAGTCATCGTCCAAATGAAGGATACAAACTGAACGAATTTTCTGATTTTCTGAATGTCGTCATCAGGGTGCTGTTCATGAATTAAACGTGCCAAATCAGCTATCTCTTCCTCATCTTTCAGGACAAGATTCACAAGACGCAGGCCGCCGGCCGCAATGACCTCGATAATCTCTTCAACCTTTGTTTTTTCCATGTTGCCGTGTTTATTCCGAAGAATCTGTCCCATAATTGCATTGTTCTTCAAAATGCGATAGCAGTCGTTGACGGGGTAATCATCGGTTGTTTCTTTCATATTCTCCCTGGTTTCAAGTTGTTGCTCGTCAACGTCTCGGGCACCTCTTTCTTGCTCCCTTTCCGACTCCACACTATTACTGGATAATATATTTTCGCGGAGAGCAGCGATAAGTTCCTCAAATCTTTTCGTTTCTTCGCGATTCAGTTCCGCCGGTCGAACGCTATCCAATGTACACATGGTTTTAAGTAAAATATCGTCCACTATTTCATTGTCATTCGTGTGATGAATCGTGAATAAAAGCGTCAGATAATTTGCGTTTACATGGCTGTTTTCACACATCTCCCGAATTATTTTTTTCGAAGTGTCACTTTTCCTGGACAAAAATCGACCCAGGAAAAAATAGTGCATATACGGTGTTTTAAAATGGCCGCAGTCAGTAAGAATGCCATGATCGGGGTCTTTCAACCTGTTCAAGATTGAATCCTGGATATGAAACCTTTCTTTATATTTACTAATAAATTCATCGTAGTTTAAGTCAGTATCATGATAAATCCCGGATGCCAGATGTTCAGCGAAATTAAGACAAGTATTAATATCGCTGTCACTATGGGAGATTCCTGACTTAATAAGATGGGCAAGAATCAAAACATAATAGCAGTGTCCATACGAAGTTATGGATAGATTGTCGGGCATGAATGCCTCGTAAGTTTGCAGAATGGACAACACAAAAAACGGATACCTCGGCACAATTTTGTTGGAGATAATTACGGAATTAACGCGGTTTTCAATTTGATCCACAAAGCCATCTGTAACAGGTTCTTCCCTGTTCGATAACGCCAATCGCTTTCTGATCAGCTTTTCCTGTTGTCCGTGTGTCAGGGGTTCAATTTTCATTTTGTGAAAATCCGCCAATCGTGTCTCATCTTTAAAAAATGAACTGAAAGCATCGGAAGACAGGATGATAATTATTCTGTCAAAAAAGGTTTTGGCGAAGCCGATGAATCCTATGTTGGATGTTCGGTTCAGGTTATCCAAGATGAGAGTTTTATTATTTTGCCGCTTCCATAATGAATAATCGCCATTAAATTGCTGGCGATATGTGTCAATAAACACTTTCTCTTTACGCTTTTCAGAAATGTCTTTCAGGTCAATATGCAAAACCGGGGTTGAGGGTTCTTCAGCCAAAGAGAGAAACAGATGCTGCCCAAGAGCTGTTTTTCCACTCATATCTTCTCCGTGAACAAGAACACGTTTCTTTTCCAGAAGTTGTTCTTGGCATGTGATGATTTCCTCCTGCACCACTCCATTTTTTTCTTGTGACCCGTAGCAAGACAGACGCAGGAAAATAAAAATATCTTGAAGTTTAATAGAATGCTGCGATAGAAAATCGGTCTTGTTCATTTCATCAAGAAACTCCTGCTTTGGGGTGAAGTTATTTCTTAATTGTTTGATAACAGATTTAATACCTTCGTATACCTGTTGCCATGCTTCATCTTGCCTTTGAAACGTATTGACGGCCTTTCCGTCATTCGGCAATGCTTTTACGTCATCATTGGCAAGCAGTTCTTGCCAGGGAGATGCTTTGAGAATAATTGGAATACGAACGGTCGGCTTTCCTTCAGTAGCAAGTCGTTTTGCATCTTTCCATTCTTTCATGCAGGCATCGGAGGCAATAAAATCCGGACTAAACAGAAACACCATAATGTCCGCCGCATTCATTGCTTTCTTGACTGTTTGTGAAATTTGCTGTCCCGGCAGGATACTTCTATCCGACCAATCTTGGAGCAGTCCTTCTCTCTTCAGAAAAGAAAGCGAGTTTTCCATAGCATCTCTATACTGAGCGTCTTTGTGGCAGTAGCTATAGAATAGCTTTGCGAAAAATGTGGATTTCTTATTTGCCATAACATTTCCCCTCTATGTGGATATTTTGGCATTCAAAATCAGGCTAAATATATCACTGATGCAAGCGCAGTCCATTGCTTCATCATTCAACAGTCTCATCAATCATGCGTTTCTAAAAAATGTCAAAACTCCCGGCCATATCGTTTTAGTC
The DNA here is from genome assembly GCA_963422365.1 of Nitrospirales bacterium. Taxonomy (GTDB): domain Bacteria; phylum Nitrospirota; class Nitrospiria; order Nitrospirales; family UBA8639; genus Bin75. Next base: position 620,465 of record OY729426.1, on the reverse strand, counting down.
TGTAAACGTTTTGTTCAATAAAAGCACTTATTCACTTTCTACTACAGCATCCCTCCACTGCTACAACTTCCGCGTCTGTCAGTCCGTAAAGCCGATAAACCCGGCGTGTCGATTTCGGTTTGCAGGGTAACAAACATATGAAAGACCGGTCTCTGCGTTACAAAAAACCCTGCCCTGCGTGGTCGGTAAAAACATCCGCATCGCGGATGTATTTCATTACCGTATTGGTGCTGGTGTGACGGGTTACCGTCATGATCTTGTCCATCCGTGCATGATAAGTCGCCGCACTGCGGTATATGCTCGCCTGGTTTCACCCTATCTCACCACGTGCATCTGTCAAATCGTAGAGTTGAGAGACAAGATAACCTGTTTGTACTAAAGTAAGAGAAGATTTCATCCAAAGCACAAACGAGGGTTGGGGAGGCAACCAAGAATGTATCCTGCACGGCAAGTTGCCAAGAGTGTCTTGCAGCTATCGTTTGAGAAAAATATACTGATTAGCCCGCTTAAGTTACAAAAGCTGGTCTATCTCGTTCACGGATGGCACTTGGCATATGTTGAGAGACCAGCAATCAACAAGGAACCGGAGGCGTGGAAGTATGGTCCGGTATTTCCAGAAATTGATCATGCTGACAAAATATTTGGGAGCGTGCCTATCAGTAAAGAAAATTGGGAGAGGGAACCGCAGATGATGAGGTAGTCCCCGAGCAAGATACCGATTTCCACTGGCTATTGGGTCAGGGCTGGAACCTCTATTCCCCTTACTCCGGTTTATACCTTTCAAATTTGACACATGAAGCAGGCACACCTTGGTCATCAGCCCGGCGAAATGCAAACAACACATGAAGCCAGGAAGAAAGAAACAGTTCAAACAGCTCATGAACAACGAAGTGGACCACAGAGTCCCCATGAAAGACCTGCGACTGGACGAGCAGAAACAGGAAGCTCCAAGGGGGACTGCAAAGCAAGAGCATGAGCAAGGATGAGAAAGCCGACAGCAGGAACATAGCCATACCATAGAGGCTTACCGGTTCAAGTCTCTCGCTCGGCAACTTTGGTTTTCTAGAATTGTATCGTCTGTGCTTTGCGTTGGAATTATAGCCCTGATTGGAGCAGCAATTTGGCTAATAGCATCAGGAAGTTTTCAGATACGCGCCGGACTGGGTTTTACACTAGGTATTATTAGTAGTGACTTGATGGTTTTGCTTAAGTATTTAATAGAAAAGTTATGGCATTTTGATGACTTATACAAAACCCCGGGTAACCGCGAGGACAAGTAGTAAAAGGATAATTTCCATCTTTAATTTGCTGATATTCTTGGCTTATCCTATCTTATCTGCTCCACAAGTTTAATCTCTTCCTCCGTCAGCCTGTATAGCTGATACACCAGCCGGTCGATTTCGGCTTCCTGCCCGGTGGTGTAGTCCAATCCTGTCCAGTGCCAAAATGAACAGCGCCCCGCCCATCGACTCTCACAAAAACCCCTGTCCTGCATGGTCCGTAAACACGTCCGCATCGCGGATGTATTTCATGACTGTAGCTGGGTTGGTGTGGCGGGTCACGGCCATGATCTTGTCCATCCGCGCGTGATGGACCGCCGCACTGGTGACGAAGCCTGCCCGCAGGGAGTGGGCGGAGAACTCGGCAGGGTCCAGCCCAATGGCCGCGGCATACCGTTTCACCAAGCGCGGAATATCGGAGTGGTGGAGGGGGTGGCCTGTGAGTCGTCCGCCCCGTCGCAACGATTGAAAGAGGGGGCCGGCGTGAGGGCCATGGGCGCGGACCCAGCGGTCCAAGACGGCGACTGGGCGAATCCGTTTCCCGGCGGGCACGACCACCTGCTGGCCTTTCCCCGCCTGGTCTGTCTTCGAGCGATGGATATGCAATATGATGCCGGTGGCCCCCCCGTCTGTCGGAATCCGCTCAATATCCCCTATCGATAGCCCGCATAATTCCGAGCGGCACAAGGCGGCGGCAAAGCCGAGCGCCAGCACGGCCGCGTCCCGTGCGCCGATGGGCGTGGCCGGGCACTTCGCCAACATCGCAGCCAACTGGTCCTCGCAAATCGCCTTGACGCGGCGCCCCGCAGGCGGGCGAGCCCCTTGAAGATGGCTGTGACGTCGGGGTGATGTGTGGGCGAGGTCAGGTTGGCGTCTGCATAGCGACGGCGGATGGCACAGCGGATCAGAACGAGGGTGCCGAACGCCAACAGCGTATCCGTACCCGCTCTGCGGCGGGAGGCGGTCGCCACGAAAAAATCAACGAGGTGGCCGGGCGTGGCGGCGAGGGGGCCATGGCGTGGGCCCGCACCAGTCTGTGAAGATGGCCCAGCCTTCGGTGTAGGCCCTGCGAGTGTTGGCGGCCATGGCCGGGCCTGCAAGCGGCCCGTGAACGCTGCCGCGCTGGGGGGACTGTCTGCCAATTCCGGGGTTGTGGATGGGGTCATAGCTGCTCTCCCTAAGGTTATTGAAAGGAAAGCAATGTAAGCCCTGCCACTTGTGAACACTGCGAGATATTGCCACTACGGAATAAAAACCGGCTACAACGCCGCCTTTATCGTCGATAAGACGAGCTTATCGCGTAGAAACTCCTGGTCATAAGCGCAATGACGCAGGTTGTACGGCGTGACTCCCTTATCCTGCCGCTTCTTCAAATGCGGGTAGAATTGATCCAGATGCTGTTTGATGGCGATATAGTCATCGACATTGACCGGCGGCACATTGCCATAGCCATTGTGTGAATCAATCACCCACAGCCCCGCCCATTCCGCCCGATAGCGTTTAATGTCCCGTCCACGCAAAATCGGTTTCAGTAGCTCTTCTGATCTCGGGTCTTCGGCAACCAGCACGTCCTTGGTCTTTTTATACCACTGAAACATACGAAAGGTCGAAGATGCCATCGTTACAAGCAGAACATTCAACCAAAGAAACATTCGAAACATCTTCCAGTGGAACATCACCGACATCCTAGAGAAGCTAGGGGACCAAGCTCAGGAAAGAACTGAGGGGTCAGTGTCGTTGAGGACGTGGACGATGGGTTTCCATGATCGCATGAGAGGGTCATCCTCAATGAAGAAGACTTAACAAGGGCTGAAGGATGAAAGCTTTCACAGCGGGAACAGTTTTCTAGAAGGTGTCAACGAGACAATTACCCGTCCTTGCGGAAGCATTGAAAGAAAAACTTCAAAAAATAACTGAGCGTGAAGATAATTGGGATGGGAAAGGGTCAAAAAAAGCTAGCAGGCCCTTTTATTTTGAGTCAAGCCCCTAATACCCTGGAGTATTTTTTCTATTCTATCGTAAACAGTGGACGGCTTGGAAGACCCCGTTTGTTTCCAGCGATGAAGATGGATCTCTTCCAATTCAGTGGAACCATGGAGGCCATCAGCTTCATGTAGAAATAGGCGAAGAAAAGACCGAATATGTTAAGGCTTAGGGTGTAAATATTGAGCATGAAACGTACCTGGGTATTCTGAAAGAAAAGGAATTCCTGAATGTGTGGGACTGGTTACACGAGTGACTCAAGATTATGTCTTTGATGAAGAGGAACTGTACCGAAACGTTCGTGGTCAAGGATCGGATGAATATTTTTTTTGGAAGGTCCTCAAGGAGTTCGACACATTAAAGGATTTCACGATGAAGCTCTAATGCATTCGATGCTAAATGCAGTGTTTCAATCGATGTATCTATCAACGAAATCTCGAGGCGTTACGATCTGAACATTTTCGTAGCCAGACACTGTAAGCAAATTACTGTCGCCGCTGATGATAATTTTAGAGTCGCTCGCTCAAGCGCAGGCAATGAACGTATCGTCATCCGCATCGCTTGAAAAGGGCTGGGGTAATGGCAAAGACGGAGTGTCCACACGGTGACAGTTTGGGACCATCAGAATAAGAATTTGAGTCATATCGATATCTGGATATCGAAAGGAAAGTCGTTCACAAACTTGAAAGTATTCCTCTGGAATCTCGTGTGATACGACAAATTGCAGTTTGCCGTTATACCGTGCTTTCAGGATTCGTGCTGGCGGGCCGTCGAAGAAGATACCCGATATGAGAACGTTGGTATCTACGACGATTTTCATTTCCCTGAACGTACTTCCGAGGTCATGGACTGGATGTCGGCCTGCTTCAATCCTGCCTTTCTCGCGGCTGCTTTCAGAGTGTCGAATTCGTCCATTGAGGGTGGCGAGATGGCTTTCATGATGACCGTATCCTTATCCGCCGCCGCCACAAATTGAGTTCCGGCCTCAAGACCCAGGCATTTTCGAATTTCTTCAGGAATGACAACCTGTCCCTTCGAGGACATCTTCGTTGTTGTCAGTTCTGCCATGTGGGTATCCTCCTCGTCAAAATCTTACTGGTAAGATCGTCGCGCTTTTCAATTCACTGGTCAAGCAACAATATTTTGTATGGTTTGTACAGTTAAAAATGGGCCCAAGGAATCAGACTGGGACCACTTCTCAAATAAACGGCGGGCAGAGAGACTCCGATCAATCACGATGTTCACAAATACTTTACGCAAATTCTTTCCAATTCGCGTACGGCTTCAGTCGGTAGATCTCTTCAACAGACTTCGGGAGCACGACTCCCTGTTGCTCCAGCAGTTTAGCGGTTTGCCACAAGGGTAGCCCGACAATGGTTGGATAATCTCCTTCGATCTTTTCAATAAGCTGCGCGCCTTCGCCTTGAATGGAATAGGCTCCGGCCTTTCCCAGACTTTCTTCTGTATTGAGGTAGCCGCGGAGTTCCTCGTCGTGACACGGTGTCATCCAGACATGGGCGGTTTCGACCAACGCCACCAATTGCATTGTCACGTGGTGAATCAGCGCGAGGCCTGTATGCACCTGATGTGCACGCCCTCGGATCTGCCGCAACATGGTTTCCGCTTGGTTGAGATCTTGAGGTTTACCCAACAGTGTGCCGTCGATGTCAATCACCGTGTCGCTGCCTAACACCAGATCATCCGGATAGTGGTGTGCAATGGAGAGCGCCTTATCCAGCGCAAATTGTTTTGCCTGGTCGGGAGGCGAAAGATCGGGGGATGGGACTTCCTCGGCCGTAGGAGGCATGATGTCAAACGCAATGCCGAGCAAGGCCAGTAATTCGCGGCGGCGCGGAGAGGTGGAAGCCAGGATGATGGACACGGGTTCTCGTGGGGTGCAGCGGGTTACGTCGATGCAGCGGTGAGCGCGTCGACTTCAGGTGAAACGTGTCGGGAGACATACTCATCGAGCAGTCGTTCAACGTCTTGGGCGTTGTTGGTTTTGACCATATGGGCACGCAGGGAGGCGGCATGCGGAAAGCCGCTGCAATACCAACCCAGATGTTTGCGCATGCGCGGAAAACGGGGCGCGTCATGATACCGTTCAAACGCATGTGCGTGCTGCAGCATCATGTCGAACCGGTCTTGTCGAGAGACCATCGGTTCGGAGACCGGATGCCGGGCGCGCGCCAGTACGGCCTCGCGGATCAAGGCTTTACCGTGAAAGATCCACGGGTTTCCTAGGGCCGCACGGCCGATGAGAATGCCGTCCACTCTGCTGGCGTGGATGCGAGCAATGGATTCGTTCAAAGAGCCGATGTCGCCGTTGCCTAACACGAGGATGCCCTGTTGGTGAATCTGAGAGGCGGCCTCGGTAATCGCTTCCCAATCCGCATCGCCCCGATACAGTTGTTGCAAGGTTCGACCATGGATGGAAATCACTTCCGGTTGGCCTTGCGCGAGACAGGCGCTCCATTCCTTGATAATGACGGAGTCATACCCCAGGCGCGTTTTCACTGAAAGAGGAAGGGCGGAGCGGGGTGTGGCGTGATGTTGCTGCGTGGCACGCACCATGCGTACCTTTTCGACAATGCTGGGTTTGAGCCCGGCTTTGGCCAGGGTTTGTCCATTGGCCCAATCGTGAAGCCCGCGTTGGGTCGCCGCCATGATGTCGAGTGCCAGTTCCGGCGTTTTGATGAGCCCTGCGCCACACCCGGACGAAGCCACGTTTTTGGACGGGCACCCCATGTTAATATCCAGTCCGTCAAATCCGAGTTCACTCACCACATGGGCAGCCTGGTAAAATACATGAGGATGTTTGCCGTAAAGCTGGGCAACGATCGGGCGTTGATTGTCGATATACCGTAACGGATCCCAGCCCATGCCTCGCCCCTGACAAATATCATGGACGTTGGTAAATTCGGTAAAGATCACGTCCGGCCGGCCATAGGTGGCGATGATGTGGCGGAACGCAATATCGGTGACGCCGTCCATAGGAGCTAGCCCGATGATGGGACGTGAAAGGTGCTGCCAAAAACTCATGCGCGTTGACGTGGTTAGAGATCGTCTTTCCTATCCGTTACAACAGGGTGAGGCCCTATTCACGGATACCGAAAAGAATAACTAAAGACAACATACGGTACCATACAAGATAGAGAGAGTAAGGGATCATTGTCTAGCTGAATGTTCAAAAGGCCTCATAAGAGACAAGGTTCATGGATATGCTGAACCAGCATGCCCCGAATCCCTCTCAACCAAGTGCTCCGGAGTCAGGCGGGAGACTGCCGTCTCGCAGCCTCTCGGATGAGAATGAGGCACTGATGACCAAAATTCAGCATGTTCTTTCGGGATCAGCCCATGACCTGCGAAAGACCCTGATCCGGGATATGGTGACCCGCGTCATCAGGATGGCTGAACAGCCGCTTGATCTGTTGGATATGAAGATCGTGAATCGGGCGTTCAAAGAGTTGCGATATGCGTTTCGGGTGTTTCAGCCCTACGAACATTGTCTGAAAGTGAGCATGTACGGGTCAGCCAGAAGTTCAAGGTGAAGCATTATCGCCAGAATACGATGAACCGAAGTTGACACCCCTCCCTCGGTTGATGTTCCACTATCATCGACAGGAGGCAGGTCGGCTCCGGCAACTGATTGGTTGAATGGGGTGCCGCAGGGGGCCGTTCAAGGTCCCCAATCCGTGTAAGGGTCTAGGGCTCAATCCGCATTGTCATTGGAGGAATGCCGGGGGAGGAGTACCGGGAAATGAAGGAGATTTGGCCTCCGTAGGGATTCATGGTATGGTTTTGAACGATGAGCGATTCCAGGGCCAAACCGTTTGCAAAACAGGACCCTACCGTCGTGCTGTATCATGCCGATTGTGCTGATGGATTCGGTGCGGCGTGGGCCTTGCGGAAAAAGTATCCGGATGCGCACTACATCCCGGTCAAACATGGGCAATGTCCCCCTTCCGGATTGGACAAGGCGCATGTGGTGATGGTGGACTTTAGTTATCCTCGTGAGGTCATCGAACAATTGGCCGAGTCCACGGCCAGTTTTCATATTTTAGATCACCACGTCACGGCTCAGGCTTCGTTGGCCGGTCTCCCGTATGCGTATTTCGACATGAAAAAAAGCGGGGCGGTATTGGCTTGGGAATGGGCGCACCCGGAGCCGGCACCCTGGTTGCTTCAGTACATTCAAGACAAAGATTTGTGGGAATGGCGGATGCCCAAGAGTCGTGAAATTAATGCTGCGTTGGCCTCGTATCCGTTTGATTTTCAGGTCTGGGATGGTCTGGCGCAGGATATGTTGGAAGTCGAAGGTCGGGCGATTCTTCGACAGGAACAGGTCTTGATTACAAAAATTGTCGCGGAATCCGTCTTGGTTGACTTTGAAGAGGAAACGGTGCCGGCGGTGTATAGTCCGGTGATGACCAGTCAGATTGGAGAACGTCTGTGCCAGGGCTTTCCGTTTTGCATCATTTGGCACCAACGGGAAGGCCGTCGGTATTTTAGCTTGCGTTCGAAACCAGGGACCGCTGATGTCTCCGCTATTGCCACCCGATACGGTGGCGGCGGGCATGTCAATGCCGCGGGCTTTTCCTTCCCTCTTCAATCGGAGGAGGCGGACATCTTGAATCCCATATGTGGGTCGCGTGGCGCTGCGGCTTTCTGAGAGTCGCCCCTTACCGTGCATGCGTAACCGTGTGTTTCCATGATTCCATTACGTGACGATAATCCGACGGAAATCACACCCTTCGTGACCATCGGGTTTCTGGTGGCCTGCGTGGTGGTCTTCCTGAACCAGGTGATGCTGGGGCAGGGTGGCGGGGAAGCCTTTGTGTATCAGTATGGGGCCATCCCCGCGGTCGTGTTTGGATATGCTGAACTCCCGAGCGAACTTGGTGCGGTTTCACCGTATGGCAGTTTAGTCACCAGCATGTTTCTTCACGGTGGATGGTTACACCTGATCGGCAATATGCTGTATCTGTGGATTTTCGGCAACAATATTGAAGACGTCATGGGGCATGGAAAGTTCATTATCTTTTATGTTTTGTGCGGGATTATTGCGGCAGTGAGTCATGCCGCCATTGACCAGGTTTCGACGATTCCGATGGTTGGAGCCAGTGGCGCCATCTCGGGGATCTTAGGTGCCTATTTGTTGTTATACCCGCGAGCCCAAGTGTTGGTGCTCATCCCGCTGGGGTTTTTCAGCCAAATGCTCTATATCCCGGCATCGATCGTGTTGGGATTTTGGTTTGTGATGCAAGTCTTGAGCGGCGGCATGAGCCTCGGAACCGAAGGAGGGGGCGTGGCGTTTTTTGCGCATATCGGCGGGTTTCTGGCTGGAATCCTGTTGATTGGGTTCTTGAAACACCCCCACGTGAAATTTTTTAATCCTCCGCATACGCATGCTCGGCGTTGACGATAAGGGTGTGGGAAAGCCGGTTTGTGCTGAGTGCCACCCTACACTATGAGAAAATGAACACATGAAGCGCATGAGCGAAAATGTCGCTTGACATCCCTTAAGCGTTCCCGTATTATTTCCAACTTGCCTGTGCAAGTCGTTAACTTGCCTGTGCAGTCGTTCTTTGACAGGTACATAGCCGAAACAACGGCAAAGAAGAAGTGTGTTGAAGTGGTGGCCCTTGTGAAAAGAAGTAAAATTTTTGAGAGTTTGATCCTGGCTCAGAACGAACGCTGGCGGCGCGCCTAACACATGCAAGTCGAACGAGAGACTCTTCGGAGTAGTAAAGTGGCGTACGGGTGAGTAAGACATGGGTAATCTGCCTTTGAGCGGGGGATAACCAGCCGAAAGGCTGGCTAATACCCCATACGCTTCCGGTCCTTCGGGTAAGGAAGGAAAGCTGCATCGTGGATGTGGCACTCGAAGATGGGCTCATGGCCTATCAGCTTGTTGGTGGGGTAATGGCCTACCAAGGCAACGACGGGTAGCTGGTCTGAGAGGACGATCAGCCACACTGGCACTGAGATACGGGCCAGACTCCTACGGGAGGCAGCAGTGAGGAATATTGCGCAATGGGCGAAAGCCTGACGCAGCGACGCCGCGTGGGGGAAGAAGGTTTTCGGATTGTAAACCCCTTTTGGGAGGAAAGATGGGGTGGTTCGCCACCCGGACGGTACCTCCAGAAAAAGCCACGGCTAACTTCGTGCCAGCAGCCGCGGTAATACGAAGGTGGCGAGCGTTGTTCGGATTTACTGGGCGTAAAGAGCACGTAGGCGGTTTGGTAAGCCCCTTGGGAAAGCTACGGGCTTAACCCGTAAAGGTCGAGGGGGACTGCTAGGCTAGAGGGCGGGAGAGGAGCGCGGAATTTCCGGTGTAGCGGTGAAATGCGTAGATATCGGGAAGAAGGCCGGTGGCGAAGGCGGCGCTCTGGAACGTCTCTGACGCTGAGGTGCGAAAGCGTGGGGAGCAAACAGGATTAGATACCCTGGTAGTCCACGCCGTAAACGATGGGTACTAAGTGTCGGCAGGTTACTGTCGGTGCCGCAGTTAACGCAGTAAGTACCCCGCCTGGGGAGTACGGCCGCAAGGTTGAAACTCAAAGGAATTGACGGGGGCCCGCACAAGCGGTGGAGCATGTGGTTTAATTCGACGCAACGCGAAGAACCTTACCCAGGTTGGACATGCTCGTGGAAAAACTTGAAAGAGTAAAGGCCCCGTAAGGGGTGCGAGCTCAGGTGCTGCATGGCTGTCGTCAGCTCGTGCCGTGAGGTGTTGGGTTAAGTCCCGCAACGAGCGTAACCCCTGTCTTCAGTTGCCATCGGGTGATGCCGGGCACTCTGAAGAGACTGCCCAGGATAACGGGGAGGAAGGTGGGGATGACGTCAAGTCAGCATGGCCTTTATGCCTGGGGCTACACACGTGCTACAATGGCCGGTACAAAGGGTTGCAATCCTGTAAGGGGGAGCCAATCCCAAAAAACCGGCCTCAGTTCAGATTGAGGTCTGCAACTCGACCTCATGAAGGAGGAATCGCTAGTAATCGCGGATCAGCACGCCGCGGTGAATACGTTCCCGGGCCTTGTACACACCGCCCGTCACACCACGAAAGTCAGTTGTACCTGAAGTCGCTGGAGCCAACCCGTAAGGGAGGCAGGCGCCTACGGTATGGTTGATGATTGGGGTGAAGTCGTAACAAGGTAGCCGTAGGGGAACCTGCGGCTGGATCACCTCCTTTCTAAGGAGCTTTGCTCTGAAGAAACAAAGAAACATGTCGCAAGGGTCACCTCTTCAACGCAGCTTCTCCTCAATGATATCTGTCACGGTCCGTAAAGAGAGATGGGCCTATAGCTCAGATGGTTAGAGCGCACGCCTGATAAGCGTGAGGTCGATAGTTCAATTCTATCTAGGCCCACCATCTGAATGAAGGCCAGTTGAATCGTTTTATCTTGGAATCTGGTTGGAGGAACGGTTCAGCAGAAAGGATGAGGGGGTCCATCTTGATTTTTATCCGGTCATGGTATGAGGGGGCTGTAGCTCAGATGGGAGAGCGCCTGGTTTGCAACCAGGGGGTCGGCGGTTCGATCCCGCTCAGCTCCACCAACAGTCTTTTTTGCGGCGCGATGTGAGCGCTGATCGTTGTTTGAAAATTGAATAGACCGAAACAAAGGTCATGTGTATCAGAAGTAAATGATGTTAAGTTATTAAGGGTGTACGGTGGATGCCTTGGCATCAGAAGGCGATGAAGGGCGTAGCAAGCTGCGATAAGCCTCGGGAAGCCGCAAGCAGGCCGTGATCCGGGGATGCCCGAATGGGGAAACCTAGGCGATGAATGCCGCCTATCCGTCGCTGAATACATAGGCGATGTGAAGCCAACGCGGGGAAGTGAAACATCTCAGTACCCGTAGGAATAGAAAGCAATTGCGATTCCCTGAGTAGTGGCGAGCGAAACGGGAATAGCCTAAACCTCATTTATGTCAAGCCTGTATGCGTTGTAGATGAGGGGTTGTAGGCCTGTATTGGACACTGGTACAGTGGTGTCGACGAGTGATAAACCAACATGTTAGCGGAATGGTCTGGAAAGGCCAACCACAGAAGGTGACAGTCCTGTATGTGAAAGCAGGTTGGCTCGTTGAATGCAGGTCCTGAGTACCACGGGGCTCGAGAAACCTTGTGGGAATCTAGGAGGACCACCTTCTAAGGCTAAATACTCTCTGATGACCGATAGTGAACCAGTACCGTGAGGGAAAGGCGAAAAGAACCCCGGTGAGGGGAGTGAAAGAGAACCTGAAACCGTATACCTACAAGCAGCGAGAGGGCTATGCCCCGTAAGGGGAATGCCTGATCGCGTGCCTTTTGCTTAATGAGCCGGCGAGTTATTCTGCGTAGCAAGGTTAAGTTGACAAGACGGAGCCGTAGCGAAAGCGAGTCCGAATAGGGCGTTCAGTTGCGTAGAATAGACCCGAAGCGAGGTGATCTACCCATGGCCAGGGTGAATCCGTCGTAATAGATGGAGGAGGCCCGAACCGTTGTTTGTTGCAAAAAGCTCGGATGAGCTGTGGGTAGGAGTGAAAGGCTAATCAAACCTCGTAATAGCTGGTTCTCCCCGAAATAGCTTTAGGGCTAGCCTTGGAGTAACCGTGGCGGAGGTAGAGCACTGGATGGGATAGGGGCGTTATCGCGCTACCGAACTCAACTAAACTCCGAATGCCGTTACTGGATCTCCAGGAGTCAGACTATGGGTGATAAGGTCCGTGGTCAAAAGGGAAACAGCCCAGACCGCCAGCTAAGGTCCCTAATTGTAAGCTAAGTGTGAAAGGTTGTGGGTGTGCCCAGACAGCCAGGAGGTTGGCTTAGAAGCAGCCATCCTTGAAAGAGTGCGTAATAGCTCACTGGTCGAGTGTGCCTGCGCCTAAAATGTAACGGGGCTTAAGTTTACAACCGAAGCTGCGGGCTTGTACCGAAAGGTATAAGCGGTAGGGGAGCATTCTCTGTGATGTGAAGGTTGACCGGCAAGGACAGCTGGATCGCAGAGAAGAGATTATGCCGGCATAAGTAGCGATAAACGATGTGAGAATCATCGTCCCCGTAAGCCTAAGGTTTCCTGGCCAATGTTCGTCAGGTCAGGGTTAGTCGGTCCCTAAGGCGAGGCCGAAAGGCGTAGTCAATGGGAAACAGGTCAACATTCCTGTACCATCATGTTCGCGTTATCAACGAAGGGGGGACGCAGGAGGGTAGGTACCGCCGGGTCCATGGAATACCCGGTCCAAGCGTGTAGGCGGGATTCGTAGGCAAATCCGCGAATCCGTTAACGCCGAGACGTGATGGGGAGGCCGCAAGGCCACAAACGGACTGATCCCACACTGCCTAGAAAAGCCTCGTAGTGAGTGGGCATGGTGACCGTACCGCAAACCGACACAGGTAGGCAAGTGGAATACACTAAGGGGCGTGAGAGAACACTCCCTAAGGAACTCTGCAAACTAGCCCCGTAACTTCGGAAGAAGGGGTGCCTCGCGTACGTGAGAGGACTTGCTCCTTGAGCGGAACGAGGTCGCAGTGAAAGGGCTCTGGCGACTGTTTACCAAAAACACAGGACTCTGCTAACTCGTAAGAGGATGTATAGGGTCTGATGCCTGCCCGGTGCTGGAAGGTTAACTGGAGATGTCAGCCGCAAGGCGAAGCTTCGAAGGGAAGCCCCAGTAAACGGCGGCCGTAACTATAACGGTCCTAAGGTAGCGAAATTCCTTGTCGGGTAAGTTCCGACCTGCATGAATGGCATAACGATTGGAGCGCTGTCTCGGGGAGTGACTCAGCGAACTTGTGGTTCCGGTGAAGACGCCGGGTACCCGCAACTAGACGGAAAGACCCTGTGCACCTTTACTACAACTTGACATTGGGTGTTGGGCGACTATGTGTAGGATAGGTGGGAGACTGTGAAGCGGGATCGCTAGTTTCCGTGGAGTCATCCTTGAAATACCACCCTTATTTTTCCGACATTCTAACTTGGCTCTGTCATCCAGAGTAGGAACAGTGTCTGGTGGGTAGTTTGACTGGGGCGGTCGCCTCCCAAAAAGTAACGGAGGCGCCCAAAGGTTCCCTCAGGCTGGTCGGCAATCAGCCGTCGAGTGTAAAGACAAAAGGGAGCTTGACTGCGAGACGGACACGTCGAGCAGGGACGAAAGTCGGGCTTAGTGATCCGGTGGTCCTGGGTGGAAGGGCCATCGCTCAACGGATAAAAGGTACGCCGGGGATAACAGGCTGATCTCCCCCAAGAGTTCACATCGACGGGGAGGTTTGGCACCTCGATGTCGACTCATCGCATCCTGGGGCTGAAGCTGGTCCCAAGGGTCGGGCTGTTCGCCCGTTAAAGCGGTACGAGAGTTGGGTTCAGAACGTCGTGAGACAGTTCGGTCCCTATCTGTTGTGGGCGGAGGAGATTTGAGAGGGTCTGTCTCTAGTACGAGAGGATTGAGATGGACGGACCTCTAGTGTGCCGGTTGTCGCGCCAGCGGCAGCGCCGGGTAGCTATGTCCGGTTTGGATAACCGCTGAAAGCATCTAAGCGGGAAGCCAGCCTCAAGACAAGATCTCCCGGAGGGGAACCTCCCTAAAGGTCACTCGTAGACGACGAGTTTGATAGGCTGGGTGTGGAAGAGCTGTAAGGCTTGAAGCTAACCAGTACTAATCGGCCGTGCGACTTAACATCATTTTACTTCTGATAGACATGATCTTCAATACGAGTTAGGTAGAAGGCGAGACGTATGAAGGGTACAGACCAGAGAATGGTTTTTTCTCGTCCCATCATAGATTCTCGAGATGACGGCTACCAACACATTCCCGGTGACCATGCCGGAGGGGCCACACCCGTTCCCATCCCGAACACGGAAGTTAAGCCCTCCAGGGCCGATGATACTGCAGCCGTGAGGCTGTGGGAAAGTAGGGCGTTGCCGGGTTCTTCTGAAGCCCACGGATGGACACATCCGTGGGCTTTTCTTTTAGCACTGCCCTCGACAGGCCTGCTCTCGACATGTTTTATCGGGGATTTTTCATCTGGGAAACTTCGCGTACCACCACGATGAAAAAGAGTGGTCTTCGAAAACCATGCTTGCTACCCTTGGAATAAATTCCATCTATTGTCCTGTGACCAGGGGAGTGAGCACGTAAGCTGCATGAGACACATTACCTTTGGGACCTCAGGGTGGCGAGCCATTCTGGGGGAAGATTTTACATTTCAGAATGTCCGAATCGTCAGTCAAGCCATCGCCCACATCCTGAAACAAGAGAAGATCGGGCAACAAAGCCTGATCATTGGCTATGATACCAGGTTTCTTGGTGACAAATTTGCAAAGGCCGCGGCGGAAGTGTTTGCGGGCCATGGCATGTCCGTGTTGTTGTGTGATCGGGAAACTCCCACGCCGACCATTTCGTACCAAATCCTCCAGCGCAACCTGGCGGGAGGTCTGAATATTTCCGCCAGCCATAACCCTCCTGAATATAACGGCATCAAGTTTACACCGGAGTGGGGAGGCCCTGCGCTTCCTGAAACCACCCGAGCCATCGAACAACGGATTTTTCCCTTGCTGCACGGGGAGCATGTGAAATGGCTCCCGTGGGAGAAGGCGGAGAAAACGGGGATGGTGCAACTGTTCGATCCTTGTCCCGATTATTTGTCTGCGTTGGGGAAGCATATTGACGTGGACGCAATCAGTCAGGCCGACCTGCGTGTGGTCATGGATCCCCTCTATGGAACAGCGCGCGGCTACCTCGATGCTTTCCTCAGGAACGCAGGCGCGAAAATGGCGGTTCTGCATTATTGGCGCGATGCCTATTTTGGGGGAGTCCGCCCTGAGCCCACACGAAAGACGACGGCGGAATTGCAAGACACGGTGAAACAACAAAAAGCGCATGTCGGGTTGGCCACCGATGGGGATGCCGACCGATTCGGGATCGTGGACCAAGACGGCAGCTTTATCGACCCTAATATTGTGTTAGCGTTGCTGGTGGATTATCTGGTGACAACCAGACAGTGGACCGGACACGTGGGCCGATCCGTTGCCACGACGCACCTCATCGATCGGGTGGCACACAGTCATGGCTTGGGCGTCAGAGAAACCCCTGTGGGGTTCAAATATCTCGGAGAACTCTTAGTCAAGGGAGAGATCCAGATGGGCGGAGAAGAAAGTGCAGGCATGTCGATCCAAGGGCACGTGCCGGAAAAGGACGGGATTCTGGCCTGCCTGCTGGTGACGGAAATGATTGCCCGAACCAAGAAAACGCTCAAAGAACTCACGGAAGAGTTGTGTAAGCGGGTAGGCCAGGTTTTTTCGTACCGCCAGGACCAGACCCTCACGGAAACAATGCGAGAAAATTTACTCAAAGTCCAACAGTCACCGCCTTCCAGGCTTGCAGGAACATCGATTCGGCAGGTCAACACCCTTGATGGATGCAAGCTCTTATTGGAAGACGGGAGCTGGTTTCTGTTCCGTCCTTCCGGTACGGAGCCACTGATACGCTGTTATGCGGAAGCGTCGACTCGTCAGGAACTAGAGGCGCTCATGTCGGCGGGGCAACAACTCCTGCATCGCAATATTAAAAAAGGTGGTTGACGCGCCGTATCCTGCCTGCCCTGAGCCCTTCGCGTGTCATCCTTCGCCGAGCCGTAGGCTTCGTCACTCGGAACGCATCACGAAGGTGACCCCGTGTTCGATACTTCAACCGACTCGAAACAGGCCGTCGTGGCTTTCCGCAAGAAGGCGCTGTCACGCATGACAGCAAAACAGCACACCGGACGTTCGTCAGTGGGGCTCTAAGCAAGATGCTTCCCTTTCGTTTTATCCATGCCGCTGACCTGCACCTTGATAGTCCTTTTCGAGGGTTGGCAGAGGTGGATCCTACCCTCCAGAAGGTGCTCCGTGACGCGACCTTACAGGCCTTTGACAACATCATCGATCTGTGCCTGACGCGACAAGTCGATTGTTTGCTGATTGCAGGAGACGTCTATGATGCCAGCGATCACAGTGTACGCGCGGTCACCCGGTTGCGTCGATCGTTTGAGCGATTGGCGGACCACCGCATTCCCGTGTTTATGTGCCATGGCAATCATGACCCGTTACCCGAGAGGGAGGGGAAGTTCCCCTGGCCATCGAATGTCTACGTGTTTGGCGCCGGTTCCGTGGAAGCCAAGTCGGTGTTTCGGGACAGGCAAGAAATTGCGCGCATTTACGGGATCAGTTATCGCACTGAAAAGGTGGTGGAGAACCTGGCGCTGACATTTCGGAGAGACGCAGATGCGCCTTGGGCGATTGGCCTCCTTCATACCAATGTGGGAGGAGATCCGGATCATAGAAATTACGCTCCCTGCCAAATCGATGATCTCAGACAGGTAGGGTTCGACTATTGGGCCTTAGGTCATGTGCACACCCATAAGGTTCTGCACGAGCGCAACCCCGTGATAATCTACCCGGGCAATCCTCAAGGTCGTCATGCCAAAGAAACGGGGCCTCGCGGTTGTTATCTGGTGGATGTGGATGCGGCGGGGTACGTGGAGTATGAGTTTGTGCCGGTGGACGTAGTGCGTTGGGATGACCAAATGATCTCGATTGAAGGGATGCGGGACATGGAGGAACTGGTACAACGCATTGACGACAGGGTTCACGCATTGCAACACATGAATCAGCGGCACGGCATGATTGTGCGCTGGCAATTGCACGGTCGAGGGAGCCTGCATTGCGAGTTGATCCGACAGGGACGACTTGATGATCTCCTCACCACCGTTCGGGAAAGGTGGGGGGTGGGGCCAGGTTTTGTCTGGGCAGAATCCTTCATTGACAAAACCGAACAGGAAATCGATAGAGCCGCGTTGCTCCAGGAGGAAAATCTGCTAGGAGATTTTTTGCGACTCGCCGAGGCTGGTGATGAGGCCATGTCGCAGGAGTTCCGTCAGGCCATGGGTGAATTATTCGATGATCCGAGAATCCATCGGTACATGGATGCCCCCACGGACGAGCAACTACGAGACTGGGTTCGGGCTGCGGAACAGTTAGGCATTGATCGTCTTCTCAAGGGAAACGAGTAACGGGCGTCTCCAGAAGTCCCCACCTGAGTGCTCGTGTGGCTGAAAGGGTTCGACCGGCGCCTTGTCGGGTCGCTGCTCGTGGCCGTTGATAGGCTAATGAAAGACCACCTGTGTTAGGGAGATGTTGAGAGGCGGGTCGGCCATGCGCATCAAAGAGATCAGCATTGAAGGGTTTGGGGTTTTTCAACACACCGCTATTCCCGATATGGCTTCGACCGTCACGGTGTTTGAAGGCTCGAACGAAGCCGGCAAGACCACCTTGATGGCGTATATTCGTGCGGTCTTGTTCGGATTTGAACATCGGCGTGGAGGCAGCAATCGGTATGAACCGGTCCGAGGGGGGGCGCATGGTGGAGCCCTTGTGGTGGAAACGGCACAGGGCAAGCGGTTTCGGATCGAACGGCTGGTTAGAGGTGGAAAGAGTCGAGTCAACGTTGAGGCCATGTTTCCGTTTCAACAGACCGTCTCGGAATCGGAAAAGACCCGTTCCGATGAGGCGGTGCTCCACCAATTGGTCCATGGCACCTCGAAACTCATGTATCAAAATGTGTTTGCGTTTGGAATCGGTGAGTTGGAGCGATTGGACACGCTGCAAGCCGATGAGATCAGCCAACACATTTATACCGTGGGAATTGGCACCGGGTTACATTCACTGGCCGCCGTGCAAAATTCGTTAGAAGGAGAACAAGCGCAGTTGTTCAAGGCCGGAGGTCGCAAGCCGGTGATCAATCAACTGCTTCAAGCATTAGATCAACTCCAGACCACGCTTCGTGAGATGCAAAAACTTCCCGACGAATATCAGAGTCTGCAAGAACATGCACAGATATTGGATCGTGACATCGAAGTCCACCGCGGACAAGTAGACGAGGCCGGAACACGGCGTCACCGGGTTGAATTATTCGTGAAAGCTCGTCCGGACTGGGAACAACTGCACATGATCCGGCAGGAAGTACAGGAACTGCCGCCCATTGAGAATTTTCCGGCAGGCGGAGTAGAACGGTTGGAACAGGTGGAGCGAACCTTGGCGAGTCTGGAAACGCGGATGACTGAGCTGCAATCCGCTATTCGAAAAGCCGAGGAACGGGCAGCGCAATGTCGGTTGGATCCTCTGCTCCTGAAGCATCAGCATGACGTTGAAGCCTTGGATGAGCTTCGAGGTGCGTCGCAAGGGCGACGGGACTCCCTGGGTAGCTTGCGTGCCAGGGTCGCGGTCCGCAGAAAAATCCTTGATGAGAGTGTCACCCGTCTGGGCCCGACATGGAACAAGGAGCGTCTCGAGACGTTTGAAACATCGATTCCCATGCGGGAGAACATTCGCGGGCTCCGCGACCGGTTGGAGGCCTGTCGGCAGAAGGTTCTTGAAGCCCATCGTGCTCAAGAGGATGGGGAACGCCTCAAAAAAGACAAGCAAGACGAGCTGGAGCGGCTTCGGGAAAAATTCGCGCAGTTGGTCCCCTCTGGTTTGGAGTCGCATGTCCCGCTCGACGAACGAGAAGCGGCGCTGCGGACGTGGGTCGACCTTCAGCATCGATCGGACCTCACGCACCAACAGGGCCGAGACCTCCAAGCCCAAGCCGCCGCCCTTGCGAATCAGCGCGTTGCTTGTGAGACGGAGATCAGGTCTGCAAAGAAGCAACGAGGATTCCCGATATGGGGGTTGATCGGGATCGGCCTGCTCTTTGTGGCCCTCTCGTTTTTTTCCGGGCTTGAGCGAGAATTTTTTCTGACGATCATTGTAACCACAGCAGGGATTTTCGTTGTTGGTCTGCTGGCATGGTGGCGACATGACTTCCAGGCACACCGGCGCTCTCACGTACAAGAACTACAGCAGCAGTATCAGGAATTGAGGAACCGACAGAAAGCCCTGGAGGGTGAAGCCGACTTGAGGCAACGCCAAGCGCACCGACTCAAGGAGGAAATGACGCAACTCGTTCAAGGCGTGCTGGGACAGGCCCTTGATTCGATGGATCTGGCGGAGTCCCTCCGCCGGTCTTTTGAAGCCGAACGTCGGGTACTCCAACGTAGGGAAGACGTTCATGCCAGCATGCAAGATGCGGAAGAAGCGTTAGCGAGTGTATTCGAAAAAGCCGAAGAGGCCAGAAAGCGAGGTCGGCTCACAGAGCAGGCACAAGAAGAAGCGCAAGCTGCGTGGGCTGGATTTTTAGCTGGGCTGACCCTTCCGCCGGAGCTGACCCCTGACGGGGTGCTTGAAGTCATGGCAGGCGCTGACCGCGCACAGGGGCAACTGCGGGAATGGCGAGACGCGACAAAAGAGTTGGCGCAAGTCGAAAGCGCGGTTCAAGAGACCGCGGGTCAACTGAATCGAGTCCTGGAGCAATGCGGAAGGGCACCCGTGAGTCCGGATGAAGCGCCGGCGGCCCTACTGAATCTTCGGAAGGCGGTCGAGCAAAACCTAAGTTGGCGACAAGACCTCATTCGTGAAAACGAAGTGATGGCCGAAAAACGCGCGGACCTGGAAGCCGCAGAAACCGAGAAACTTCGTTGCTTGGAACAACGGGAAGGGTTGCTCGAGTCCGGCGGTGCGTTAGACGTGGAATCGTTCCGTCAGCGGGCCGATGTCTATGCACGTCAGGTAGAATTGGAACGCGACCAACAACAATTGGAAACGGCGTTACGCGTGCATGCAGGCTCCTCCGAGCATTACCAACGAATGGAACAAGCGTTGTCTATGAAGTCACGAGCCGAATGGGAACGAGAACTGGGCGAGCTCGAACGAGAAGGGCAACGCCTGAGCGAAGTCCTGACCCAACAATTGCAAGAGAAAGGACGCGTCGAGCAACGGCTCAAGGATCTGGAGCACAATGAACAGATCTCCAATCTTCTGTTGGAAAAAGAGGCGTTGCTGACACAACTGAACCAACAGGCGCAGCGTTGGGTGGTCCGCTCCCTCTGTCAACACTTGTTACGGAAAACGCGGGAAATGTATGAACGGGAGCGACAGCCGGCCGTGTTGCAAGAAGCGTCAAAATTTTTCTCGGTGATGACGGGAGGCACCTATGCGCGTGTGCAGGTACCGCTGGGAGAAATGCGCTTAGAGGTCCAAACCCCAAACGGCGCGTCACGGCCCGCTGAGCTCCTGAGCCGTGGAACAGCCGAACAGTTGTATTTGGCCATGCGCTTGGCCTTTGTGCGGGAATATGCAAAACATGCCGGTCCGTTACCAGTGGTGGTAGATGACATTTTGGTGAATTTTGATCCAGACCGAGCCAAGGCCACGATCAAGGTCTTGGGGGAACTCTCGTCCACGCATCAAGTTCTGGTGTTTACCTGTCATCCTCATGTCGCTCGGTGGTTTCGAGAAACACTCACCGACGTCTCGGTTCGATCGATGCCTCGCTGTGCGTAGTCTTGCCGTCAGATGCGTTGCGGGCTGACCGGGGACGAGAACCTCCCTCGCATGGCCACGGCAACGAAGGGAAGCAAGGAAAGAATGAAGAAAGAATTGGCCGTGGCCATGGAATTGGCTCGCAACGCAGGCCAAGTCGCAATGGACGTGTATACCACGAATTTTGCCGTGGCGTACAAAGGCAACAACGATCCTGTGACCGAGGCCGATCAGCAAGGGAACGACTTGATTGTGAAGGGTCTGCAAGAAGCCTTTCCCCATGACACCGTGGTGGCCGAGGAAAGCGCCCCCCTTGAGGTCATCCCGACCCCTAGGCGTGTCTGGTATGTGGACCCGCTGGATGGCACAAAAGACTTTATCGCCAGGAACGGAGAGTTCTCTGTGATGATCGGGCTCGCAGTCAACGGACAAGCGCAACTGGGCGTGGTCTATCGACCGGATGAAGACGTGCTGTATGCCGGAGCCGTGGGCCATGAGGCGTGGATGGAACAACAGGGGATCCTGACGCCCTTGGTGATCGAGGAAAGAGATCCTGGAAGATCGCTCATCTTGACGGTCTCTCGGTCACATCGACATCCCCTGATCAAAAAGATCGGCCAGGCTCTCGGCGTGGGGAACGAAATTCCATTGGGAAGTGTCGGATTGAAAATCGGCCTGATTGCGAGAGGAGAAGCTGACGTGTACTTGGAGCCCGGTCCCTATACCAAGCTCTGGGACGCTTGTGCCCCAGAAGCGATTCTGCGAGCGGCTGGCGGACAATTGACCACGATCCTGGGGCAGCCTTTGGTGTATGGCTTCCAGCAACTCGCCAACACGCATGGTCTGCTGGCGACCAATGGGTTCTGTCATGAACGGGTCGTTCAATCGTTGCGCCCGGTCGTGGACGAGTTAGGGCTGAAGCCACGTGAAACCTGATTTGTACACCGAAAAACGAAGGAGAATTCAAGCACAGCCAGGATTCCTCCCTCCCTTCTTGACGGGTTTTCATTCCGCCCCTAGAATACCTTTTTCTTGGTTTTCAAAGGAGAATCAACGAATGATGCGCGATGATGTGGTGGTCATCGGTGGGGGGCTTGCGGGATCGGAAGCGGCTTGGCAGGCGGCGGAGCGTGGAGCGCGGGTCACGCTTTACGAGATGCGACCGAAGCAAGGGACGGCGGCACACAAGACCGATCAGTTAGCGGAAATCGTGTGCTCGAATTCGTTGGGATCCGCGGATCCCAACAGCGCGTCTGGCATTTTGAAGGAAGAGATGCGGCTGTTGAATTCGCTCATCATGCAGGCAGCAGAATCGGCACGTGTGCCCGCCGGGGCAGCGCTGGCGGTGGATCGCGAAATCTTTGCGCGCGCAATCACCCGCACGCTGGACTCCCACCAGAATATTCGGATCATTCGAGAAGAGATTCAGGAGATTCCGCCGGACGCCCTTTGCATTGTGGCCACGGGTCCCTTGACGTCCGAGCGTCTGGCGCAGGCCTTGACCGCACTCACGCAGAAGACGAACTTGGCGTTTTTTGATGCGATTTCCCCGATCATCGATACTGAGTCTATTGATATGGACAGAGTATTCCCGGCGTCACGCTATGAGAAGGGCAGTGCGGATTACCTGAATTGTCCGATGGATGAAGGAACGTATTCGGCCTTTTACGAGGCCCTGATGGCGGCGGACAAAGTGCAAGCGAAGGACTGTGAAAAGGTGCCCTACTTTGAAGGGTGCCTCCCCATTGAAGTGATGGCGGAACGTGGAAAGCAGACATTAACCTTTGGTCCGATGAAACCCGTTGGGTTGGTTGATCCACATACCGGCATTCAACCGTATGCGGTGCTCCAATTGCGTGCGGAAAATCGCTATGGTTCGTGTTATAACATGGTCGGATTTCAAACCAAGCTGACCTATCCGGAGCAAAAACGAGTATTTCGAATGATTCCGGGTCTCGAACGCGCAGAGTTTCTACGATATGGAAGCGTGCATCGGAATACCTTTGTGAACTCCCCTGCATTGTTGCGGAATACATTGCAATTGAAGATGCGCGGGACCACGTGGTTGGCGGGGTGTCTCGTCGGCGTGGAAGGCTATGTCGAATCTGCCGCGACCGGCGGCTTGGCGGGAATCAATGCCGGTCGGGCGTTGGCCGATCTGCCGTTGGTGACTCCTCCCCTCACCACGGCCCATGGGGCGTTGGTGAATTATATTACGACGAGCGACGCTCGGCATTTTCAGCCCATGAATACGAACTTTGGACTGTTTCCGCCCCTGCCCGTGACTATGCGGGATAAAGAACAAAAGCGTCGAATGATCCACCAACGGGCCCTTGATGAGTTTCAAACATGGACGCAGCCATTCGCACGTTCCTGACGTCTCTTGATGTGGAGCGTGGCGTGTCGCGTGACACGATCAGCGCGTATCACTCGGACCTGCGACAATTCGTGGCCTTTCTCCATACCGTCACCGGCGACGTGGTGCCGGATCCACTCCAGATTGACGTGGCACTCATTCGTCGGTTTCTGGTGTGGTTGGCTGGTCGGCAGGTCACCAAATCGACGCAAGCGCGGAAGCTCGCGACGCTGCGCAGTCTCTTCACGTTTCTCCATCGACGCGGGCAGGTGCCGAGCAATCCCGTGGCGCACGTGCGGACCCCACGAAGTGGGCACCGCCTGCCCCGCGTGCTGACGAAAGATGAGGCGACACGGGTGATCGAGTCTCCTGAGGCCACTGAGGGGGGGCATGCCCTCAGGGATCAGGCTCTGTTGGAAACCCTCTATTCCACGGGTGCGCGGGTGAGCGAGTTGGTCGGGGTGAATGGGAGCGATCTCAGTCTGGAGGAGGGCCTGGTGCGGTTGAGAGGCAAGGGCCACAAAGAGCGTCTCGTGCCGATCGGTCACGTGGCGATCGAGGCGATCCAGGACTATCTGGCCGTGACACCGGTGCCTGCGCGTCAGGCTGCGGCTGTGACCTTCACGGTGCCACCGACAGATGGCCCGGTGTTCCGGAATAATCGAGGGGGCCGGTTGTCGACGCGGAGTGTGGAGCGAATCGTCCGACGGGCTGGCGCTCGGGTGCAGGTGGGGAGCCTCACCCCGCATACCTTTCGGCATTCCTATGCCACGCATTTATTGGATGAGGGGGCCGACCTTCGGGTCATTCAGGAACTGCTCGGGCACGCGTCGTTGGCCACCACCCAACACTACACGCATCTGGCCACGGATCGGTTGATGGACGTCTATGATCAGGCGCACCCACGGGCCGGAGCCGTCAGGACGGCAAAGTCCGCAACCCCGAGGAACCCGTCGTGAACATTCGATCGACCACGATTCTTTCCGTTCGTCGGGACGGAACAGTGGCCATGGGATCAGACGGCCAAGTGACGGTCGGGACGACGGTGATGAAGGCCAACGCCCGCAAAGTCCGACGTCTCTATCACGATCAAGTGATCGCAGGCTTTGCAGGAGCCACGGCGGATGCCTTGACCCTCTTTGAAAAATTCGAGGCCAAGCTAGAAGAATATCGAGGTAATCTGACCAGGGCCGCGGTCGAGTTGGCGAAAGAGTGGCGGACGGATCGCGTGCTGCGTCGCCTTGAAGCGCTGTTGATCGTCGCGGATCCGGATCTGTCCTTTCTCATTTCCGGGACAGGGGACGTCGTGGAACCGGAAGATGGGATTCTCGCCATTGGGTCGGGCGGACCGTATGCACTGGCTGCGGCGCGAGCGCTGATAGACAATTCCGCCTTAGTGTCAAGAGAAATTGTCGACAAAGCGATGCGCATTGCAGGCGGCATCGATATCTACACGAATCACGAAATCGTGATCGAAGAATTGAAGGCATCGTCATGAGTCACGCCTCCCTTGACGAATCGGGTCCACTCGATAGCTTATCTCCTCGCGAAATTGTCGCCGTGCTCGACCGATATGTGATTGGGCAACGTGATGCCAAACGGATGGTGGCCATCGCGTTACGGAATCGATGGCGCCGTCAACGGCTCAGTCCGGAATTGCGAGAAGAAATTTTCCCGAAAAATATCATCATGATCGGGCCGACGGGTGTGGGAAAAACGGAAATTTCCAGGCGACTGGCGAAACTGGCCGATGCTCCGTTCCTTACAGTCGCGGCGTCGAAATTTACCGAAGTGGGGTATGTCGGACGTGACGTGGAATCGATCATCCGCGACCTCACTGAACAATCGGTCAATCTGGTGAAAAGTTCGTCGCTGAAGCGAGTTGAACGGAAGGCTGAAGACTTGGCCGAAGATCGAGTGCTCGATTTGTTACTGCCTTCGAGTCCGTCTCGGACCACGGGAGGGCAAGAGGAGGAGCTGTCGTCGGTGAACCCGTCCGAGGCTTCAGGAGACAACACGCGGCAAAAGCTCCGTAAGCAATTACGGGAAGGCCGGCTCGATACCCGAACGGTGGAAATGGAGATCAAGGAACGTGGGCTGCCGGTTGGGATTATCTCCAATGTCGGCGGCATGGAAGACCTCGAAAACCATCTTCGCGATATGTTGGGCGGGTTGATGCCCGGGAAGAAAAAAAATCGAGTCATGAAAATTCCCGACGCCCTGAAGTATTTTGCGCAAGAGGAAGCGCAAAAACTGATTGATATGGACGAGGTGACGCGCGATGCCGTCGAACGGGTTGAGCAATCCGGCATCGTCTTTTTAGATGAAATTGATAAAATTGCCGGTCGTGAGAAGAACGTGGGCCCCGATGTGTCCCGAGAAGGCGTGCAGCGGGATTTGCTGCCGATGGTTGAAGGATCGACCATCAATACCAAGTACGGCCCGGTGAAGACCGACCATATTCTGTTTATTGCCGCCGGGGCGTTTCATGTGGCCAAACCGGCTGATTTGATTCCTGAACTGCAGGGTCGTTTTCCCATTCGTGTGGAGTTAGAGCCTTTGACCAAGGAAGATCTGGTGCGAATATTGACGGAACCCCGGAATGCCTTGGTGAAACAATATCAGGCCTTGCTGGAAACCGAAGGCATTACGCTTGATTTTACTCGAGAAGGGATTGAAGAAATTGCGGCCATTGCAGTTGAGGTCAATGATCGAACGGAACATATCGGCGCACGCCGACTCTTTACGATTGTGGAACGGTTGCTTGAAGAAGTCTCTTTTGAGGCGCAGGAGTTGCAAGAAAAAAAAGTGGTGATCGATGCGTCCTATGTGAATGGTCATTTAAAGGAGATCGTCAAGGATCAGGATCTGAGCCGGTACATTCTGTAGAAACGTCGGTCACATCTGGTGGCTATGGAGCGGGAGAGAACGACTGACGTAAGGCGAAGCATGCACTCCGAGACCAACTGTGGAAAACTTGATTAAGAAAGCCGATGTCCTCGTCGAGGCGTTGCCCTACATTCGGACGTTTGCGGGCAAGACCATCGTCATCAAATACGGTGGGAAGGCCATGATTCAGGATGAACTGAAAGATGGCTTTGCCGAAGACGTCGTGTTGATGAAATATGTCGGGCTCAATCCCGTGATCGTTCATGGGGGCGGACCGCAAATCGATCAAATGCTTGCTCGGTTGGGCATGAAGCCGACCTTTAAACGAGGCGTTCGGGTCACGGATCAAGCGACCATGGACGTGGTTGAAATGGTCTTGGGGGGAAAGATCAATAAAGAAATCGTGACGTTACTCAATCAACATGGAGGGAAAGCCGTCGGGATAACCGGAAAGGATGCGCAGTTCATTGTGTGCAAACCGTTTTCCTCGAAAGGCTGGTTACAAGGGTTAAGCCATGATGCCCATAATCAGACAGAGGAGGAATATGGCCTTGTGGGGGAGGTCGAGACAATCGAACCGCAGCTTATCACGAAATTGCAGCAAGAAAATTTGATTCCGGTCATCGCTCCCATCGGCGTCGATCGCAAAGGGAAACCGCATAATATTAATGCAGACCTCGTGGCCGGGGCCGTGGCCGGGGCCTTGCAAGCGGAAAAACTGTTGATGCTCACCGATGTGCGAGGCATTCGTAGTGCCAACAATCGGCACGTGTCCACCTTATCCAGAAACGATGTCGAACGAATGGTAAAAAAAGGCACGATCAGTGAAGGCATGCTGCCCAAAGTGCGTGCCTGCTTACTCGGGCTCGAAGCCGGCGTGCAAAAGTCCCATATTATTGATGGCCGGGTCGAGCATGCCATTTTACTTGAGATTTTCACGGACAAAGGAATCGGTACGGAGATTGTGTCGTGAATGCCGGAACGGAGCAAACGCCATGGGGTGAGGGAGCGAGGCGAATGCGCAATGTCTGCGAAGGCGACACCATACGCAGCACCATCCCGTTGACCCTATGAAACTCACGAAATCGCAAACCGGCATGGAGAAGAAGAATCGTGCAGCCGTTCCTCCACCGGATCAAAAGACCGTGCTGCTGTTGGTTCAGCTGCAGAACGACTTTTGTCCGGAGGGAGCCTTGCCGGTGCCGGAAGGGCATCACGTCATTCCCGTTGCCAATGAATGGATTGGCGTGTTTGCCGAGCAGGGCTATGGCATTGTCGCCACGCGGGATTGGCACCCACCTAATCACTGTTCATTTCAGGAACAGGGAGGTCCGTGGCCAGTGCATTGTGTGCAAGGGTCCTTAGGGGCACAATTCCATCCGGATTTGAAAATGCCGCCTGGAACGTTGATCGTGTCCGGGGCGACCAACCCGAAAAAAGAAGCCTATTCCGGTTTTGATGGGACGACGCTGGACGAGCGTCTTGAAGACTTAGGGGTACAAACCGTGTACGTGATCGGGCTTGCCACTGACTATTGCGTGAAGCAAACCGTCTTGGATGCATGCCGACTGGGATTTCGAGTCGTTGTCCTGAGTGATGGAGTTCGTGGGATCAACATGGAACCTGGAGATGGCGATCGAGCACTGGAGGCCATGCAAGAAGCCGGCGCTCTTGTCGCCCGTTCAATAGACTTGGCAGGCTTCTGAAGGGCTTGACCCCTAGGTCCGTGGTCATCCTGAGCGAAGCGAAAGCTCGGCTTTTCTTGACTACCGGCTGTCATTTGAGTCGGGCTCTGATTACCTCCGATCCCACCCGCTATGATCTGGGGTGCGTGACCGACTCCTGGACCCGCCTCGACTGGGCGGAAGTGGTAAGTGATCTGAAGAGTCTGACCGTGATGTTCAGTGCTTTGAAAAGCTTCACTCTGTTGCACCGGAAATACCAGATTCAGTTTGCAGAGGTCTTAAGCGACAAGGGGGCCGAGTACGCGACCCTGTGCACGAAAGCCACGCATCCGTTTCCACGCATGCGACTGGAGTTGGGGATGAAAAGCATCGGTAGACCCTACCGGCCCTAGATCAACGGCAAGGTGGAACGGTTCTGGCACACCTTGCACGAGGATCTGATCGACGATACCATGGTTGCCACCCTGGCAGAGTTTCAGGACGAATTGGAGCAATAGTTGCTCTACTCCAATAAGGTCAGACCGCACCAAGCGCGCGAAACGTCCCCAACACATGAACGAATCTTGTCAACGAATACGTGAACACATACAAGAACGACCATGGGAAGCCTCTTTTTTTCCAGGGAGAATTGAGACCTGTGCTAGAATGGATCAGCAAGGGTTTGTTCAGCGACTTCTTTGAAACATGACGACTTCTTACGAATTTGATGTTCTCGTGATAGGTGCAGGGTTGGCGGGTCTGCGATCAGCGTTGGCCGCACATGAGACCGGGAGTACCGTCGCGATCATCACCAAAGTCCATCCTGTTCGGAGCCATTCCAATGCCGCGCAGGGCGGAATTAATGCTGCCTTGACCGACCGTGGAGACAAGTGGGAAGAGCATGCCTTTGAGACGGTCAAAGGCAGCGATTATTTAAGCGATCAGGATGCCGTGGAAATTTTGGCACAAGAAGCCGGACAGGACATTCTGGCCTTGGAACACATGGGTGTGATCTTTAACCGGAACGAAGCCGGGCGGTTGGGCACTCGTCGTTTCGGCGGTCAGAAACGCGCCCGCACCTTTTTCGTCTCTGACTGTACAGGACAGGCTCTGTTGCATGTCTTGTATGAGCAGATTATGAAGGCACGCCTTCCGGTGTTTGAGGAATGGTTTGTGCTGTCGTTGGTCAAGGATGCGAATGGGCAATGCGGAGGGGTTGTGGCCTTTGAAATGCGAACAGGGCACGTTGCGTTGTTCAAGGCCAAGGCGGTGATTATTGCCGCCGGTGGCTTAGGGCGCGTTTTTGAGCCAAGTACCAATGCGCTGATTTGTACCGGCGATGGCATCGCGATTGCTTATCGGAGCGGAGCTCCGCTGATGGATATGGAGATGGTGCAGTATCATCCCACGACCTTACAAGGGAAAGGATTGCTCCTGAGTGAGGCTGCTCGAGGAGAAGGTGCCTATTTGCTCAATCGTGAGGGGAAGCGTTTCATGGAGCAGTATGCTCCGAACATGATGGAGTTAGCCTCACGGGATGTGGTGTCTCGCGCCGAGCAAATTGAGATTAATGAAGGTCGCGGCCTCAATGGCTGTGTATTGCT
Source organism: Nitrospirales bacterium (assembly GCA_963422365.1). Taxonomy (GTDB): domain Bacteria; phylum Nitrospirota; class Nitrospiria; order Nitrospirales; family UBA8639; genus Bin75. The sequence continues at coordinate 591,309 of OY729426.1, read as the reverse complement.
TGATTGTCGGCATTTAGGCAAAGGACTCATCCATGAGCGCCTCAGCCAAATTTTTGAGGAGGCGAAGTCGTTTGCCAATATCGATTTAACCGAAGAGCCGATTCCCGTGTGCCCGGGCATGCACTATATGATGGGCGGGGTGAAGACGGATGTCGAGGGACGCTGCTGGGACCTTGAAGGCAGATGGCAAGGCGTTCCAGGCCTGTTTGCGGCCGGAGAAGCCGCGTGTCTGAGTCTGCATGGTGGCAATCGCCTCGGAGCGAATTCCTTGTTGGATACCGTGGTGTTTGGTCGTCGGGCAGGCCGTTGTGCAGGGGAGTATGCGAAAACCCTTCCTCAACCCCGTCTTGGTGACAGCGTAGTGAAACATGAGGAAAACAGCATACAAAAAATCTTGGCTCGGTCCACGACCGACGATACCGTCGCCCGTATCCGTCACGAGATGGGGGTCGCCATGACGGAGGGCTTTGGCGTGTTTCGTGATCAAGAAGGGATGGTCCTTGCTCAACAGAACGTCAATGGTCTTCGAGAGCGATGGAATCGTGTGGCCATTCATGATAAGGGACACGTGTTTAATACGAGCCTCGTTCGTGCGTTGGAACTCGACTTTATGCTGGATTGCGCCGAAACCATTGCGCTGGGCGCTCTGACGCGAAAAGAAAGTCGTGGCGCGCATTTTCGAACGGATTGCCTTCATCGTGACGATCAACATTGGTTAAAACATATTCTGATTTATCATCGTCCCGACGGGTTGCCTCAACGAGACTTTCTCCCCGTTCGGATAACCCAATGGGAACCGCAAGTTCGAGTGTATTGATGCCGAGGGCGCTTGCCACATCCGGGCATGGTCGACTCCCCGATTTGAACGGGCCGATGTCATCCTGGCACGTGAGTATCTTGCGCTGTACCTTGAGAAGGGTTTGACTGACTCCATGCTGACCACATTTCGCATTCGCCGGTTTAATCCGGAATCGGAATCGCCCCAACCCTCTTTCGAAGACTACCAAGTAGAGACGGAGCGATCAGATACGGTCCTCGACGTGTTGATCAAAATCCGGGAGACCATGGATGAATCGCTCACCTTGCGCTGTTCGTGTCGAGGAGCCATCTGTGGGTCCTGTGGGATGCGCATCAATGGTCATGCCACCTTGGCGTGCAAAACCAAAGTGGCGTCCCTGGCATCGTCGGGGGAGACCGTCCACGTGGAACCCATGAACAATATGCCGGTGATTAAGGACTTAGTTACGGACATGGCTGGGTTTTGGGAGAAGATCCGCCAGATTCAGCCCTGGCTCCAGCCGACGGGCCCTGAACCGGAAGGCGAATATCTCGCGCCGCCGGAAGCCATGAATCATTTGACGGGCGTCATGGGCTGCATCATGTGCGGGGCTTGCGTGTCTGACTGTGCGGCCTTGGAAGTAAATGCAAATTTTGTCGGCCCGGCGGCATTGGCCAAAGCCTATCGATTTGTGGCGGACCCGAGAGATGGGACCAGTGCGTCAAGGTTGAGGGAACTCAATACCCCAGACGGCATGTGGGATTGTACGCGGTGTATGGAATGTCTTGAAGTGTGTCCCAAAGAGGTGGGGGCCATGGATCGCATTATGACGCTTCGTGCCGCAGGGATCGAACAGGGCGTGCCGTCTACCTGTGGCTCGCGGCATACCGAAGCCTTTGCGGATCTTATCGAACACAAAGGGCGATTGGATGAACCGATGTTAGCCGTTCGAACGTTCGGGCTCGCTAATCTCAGCCGCATGTTCTCCTTTCTGCCGATGATCCTTCGTGCATTGGTCCGAGGTAAACTTCCCAAATCCGGTCCCTTGCATCGGGCGATACCGGGTATTGATCGAATCCGTCGATTGTTTCAACGAGCCAAGGAGATGCGATGAAATACGCCTTTTTCCCCGGGTGCGTTTCAAAGGGCGGCTGCCCCGAACTCTATCAATCCGTGAAGCAGGTCTATCCTCAATTAGGGATCGACCTGGAGGAAATGACCACGGCGTCGTGTACGGGCGCGGGGGTGTTGCAGGAGAAAAATTTGCGCTTGGGGGATATCTTGAATGCCCATACCTTGGCCCTTGCCGAACAGCAAGGGCTCCCCATCGTGACGATCTGTAGTACGTGTCAAGGGGTGATGAGTCAGGCGAATCATCGGCTTACGACGAATCCCGGGTATTTGAACGAAATCAACCAGGTCTTGGCTGAAGAGGGGCTTACCTACCACGGCACCACAACGGTGAAACATTTCGTGTGGATTCTCTTGGAAGATATTGGGGAGCAAAAGATTCGGCAGGCCGTGAAGAGGCCGTTGACGGGATTACGAGCGGCCCCGTTTTATGGATGCTACCTCCAACGGCCCAGTGCAGCGCTGGGATTTGACGAACAGCCGGCACGGGTACAATCTTTAGAGACGGTAATGGCCTTGCTGGGCGCCGAGGTAGTGGATTTCCCCGGCAAGACCAGATGTTGCGGGATGCCGCTTCTCACCATTAACGAACCAGGCTCCCTGAAGATGATTGCCCATCATACGTCCGATGCAAAAGAGCATGGCGCCGATGTGATGGTGACTCCCTGCCCCTTGTGCCATTTGAATCTTGACGGTCTTCAATCCAAGGCCGCGAAACACGATCGCAGAAAAATCGATCTGCCGATTTTGCATTTGCCGCAGTTTCTGGGGTTGGCGATGGGCATGGAGCCAAAGGCGCTCGGCTTGAATCGCAATTTAGTTTCCACGAGATCGGTGTTGGAGAAACTCAATGTGGCGTAGAAACAGGACGGGTCGAGGATTACGAAATTTATTTGGACACGGTTTTAAAATAGGCTAAGAGATCACGCGCTGAAATGATGCCGACGATCTTCCCCTCCTCGGTCACTGCCAAGTGACGAATACGTTTGTCAGCCATGAGTTCTCTCGCATAGTGAGGCGAAAGCTTTTTCTCAACGGTCAGAATGGGGCTGGACATGACGTGAACCACGGATGTCCCCGCCACATCATCTTGTTCGGCAACGGCCCGGACGACATCGGTCTCTGTAATAATTCCGGAAAAATCTTCCCCTTTTTGTACCAATAACGACCCAATGCGTTGGCCATGCATCTGTCCTGCAGCTTGCTTGACCGTTGCGTCCTCAGTAATGACGCTCAGATCGCTGGTCATCAGTTGTCCGACAGTCGCCATCATGTTTCTCTTCACGAATGGGGAAGATATGGGATTGAAAAACGATATTCCATATTCTACGAAAAATCTGGAAGATATGCAAGAAAGCTGCATCCTCTGACATTCTGAGCGCAGCCACGAATCTTGTAGGGCTGCATCTTATGCGGCCTTTCCTGAAGAAGGCGTGGTACGATCACGTCTGACAAAACCTCGTTGACAACCACGCGCCATTGACAAGTGGCCTAGTGTAGGATGAGGCGGCTCGCTCATGTGACGACCACCACGTCGCCCACCTCCTCGGTTTTCTCTCTTGCAAGGTTTAGCCTTGTGCGTTAGCCTGATACGACGTAACGTAGTGGGACAAACATATTCGAACTTGCTCTCTTTTCCTTGCCCGTTCCCCAAAGGAAACTTTGATCCAGGAGTCACTCCTATGACCCAATCCGTGATGAATCTCGAACGAGTCGTCAGTGGAATGCAGGAGCCGATGAAGAGGTTTATTGATCGAATTCAAACGCTCGACGGGGCAAATTGTTTGGCTCTTATTGGTGTGGGTGCTATTGCTACGTCCGGCTTTGATCCGGCGTGGCATACCGCACGCAGCGTCCTTGTTTTGGAAACGATTGATTTGGCAATGCTCCGGAAGCTGGCTCAAGACGGGGTCAAACTTGGAAAAGCCAAAATTGCTGCTCCTCTGATCATGACACCCCTCTACATTACGGGATCCTTGGATACCTTCCCTTTGGAGTTTTTAGAAATTCAGCAATGCCACTTGTGTTTCGTCGGTACCGACTATTTTGCGGATATCGCGTTTGAGGAACAGCATATTCGGCTTCAATGTGAGCGTGAGTTGAAAACCATCTTGATCGGCATGCGTCAAGGACTCCTTGCGGCCGCAGGTCGTGAAAAACTCTTTGGGGCCATGGAAGGCGATATTGCCGAGCGGTTGATCCGCACCCTTCGTGGGTTACTGTGGCTTCATGGACAATACGACTCTCTCTCGGCGTTTGAAATAGTAGGCCGGATTGAACAAGAAACAGATCGATCCCTTCCTGGAATTCGCGGGGCGCTACAAGAAACCCACCAGCATGACTGGAACGATTTTACACGGCTTTATGATGAAATCGATGGATTAAAAACCGTGGCTGATCGTTGGTAACGACCATGGGTAAGAAATCCGCGTTCGCCATAGTTGTCCTGCTGCTCTTGTCCGCTTTGAGTTGGGGCGAGGTGTCTGTTCAGGACCCCGGTACCTATGTCGTGGACGGCGCCGGAATCATTGACCGTGGTGCCGAGCAGCAGTTAGAGGGCTGGCTTCGTGAACTCGAACGGAAAACCACGGCGCAGGTGAAAGTGCTGACTGTGCAGTCGACCCAAGGCGAACCATTTTTTAGTTTTGTCCAGCGGCATGCCGAAGCATGGAAACTTGGCCAAAAAGGTAAAGACAACGGCGCCTTGATCGCGTTGGCCCTCAAAGAACGAAAGGTACGAATCCATACGGGGTATGGATTGGAGGGCGTGCTGCCCGATTCATGGGTAGGCTCGGCTTCCCGTGCGGTCGCCTCCCGATTTTTTAAACAGTCCCACTATTCCAAGGGTCTCTTCCGATTGGCGGTCGTGACGGCCAATCAAGTCGCGGATTCCCAACAGGTCAAGCTCACAGGGATTCCCCAACATCGGTATCGGCCGAGCCGAGGTGGTGGAGGTGGCTCAGTTCTGGGATCGTTGCTCATCCCGTTATTTTTTCTTTTCATGTTGTTTTCCAGCATGCGCCGCCGGCGCCGGTATCGTTCCACTTGGGGTGGCGGAGGATTAGTCGGAGGTATGTTGCTCGGCAGTGCCTTGGGTGGCCTAACAGGGAGAAGCGCTTGGGGCGGATCAAGCGGCGGTTTTGGCGGTGGATTCGGGGGCGGTTTTGGCGGATCGTTCGGTGGGGGTGGAGGCTTTGGCGGGGGCGGGGGCGGTGCGGGCTGGTAGCGAGGCTTGTTCATGAAACGAACACGGCTCTCTCCTGATAGGCCGGTCACTCCTCTAGCGTGGTTCGGCATCGTACAAAATTAGTTCATGGAGGAAAAAATCATGGGTGCTGGACGTATATTATTCATGGTCTTCGGCGGGTTGCTCATCCTGATCGTGATGCTTGGTGGCTGTGTCTATTCCGGATATAACCAAGCCATTGAGATGGATGAAGCGGTGAAAAGCCAATGGGCACAGGTCGAAAATCAGTTGCAGCGACGGTTTGAATTAATCCCCAATTTGGTCAATACCGTCAAAGGTGTGGCGAGCCAGGAAGAAAAGATTTATTTGGGAGTCGCAGAAGCACGCAAAGCCTATTTTCAGGCGCAATCAGTCAATGAGAAAGCCCGAGCGGCGAGCGGGTTCGAGTCGGCGCTGTCGCGGCTGTTGGTCTTGCGGGAAGCCTATCCCCAACTCAAATCCAATCAGTCGTTTTTAAAGCTCCAAGACCAACTGGAAGGGACGGAGAATCGATTGGCAGTTGAACGAAAAAGGTATAACGATCGTGTTCGGATCCTGAATACCTTTATCCGGAAATTGCTGGGGAGGTTCTATGCAAGTCTGGCTGGAGTCGGACAAGCCGAATATTTCGAAATATCAGAAGAAGCCAGAGCCACGCCTAAGGTGGAATTTTAGGGATGGTGCCCTCTACCCCGTCTCTTTTGTGGCTGCGCCATCTCATGGCGCCTGCTGTTGGCGGCATAAGGCAAGTCCCCGAACAGGGATGCCGTCTCAATGGCCTATGATGTGCGCTTTCTGCTCGCGGCTCTACCCACCTCACCGCTTCTTACAAGGGGTGGAGATGTGCCTCGTCTTTCATGCGAGCCTTCCCGGCATGGGCGGTTTCGTCATTTCTTCGATCCATGGGCACATAGTCGGTGAAGGAAGGGCCGGTATACAATTGACGAGGCCTGCCGATTTTGACAGAGGGTTCCTGCATCATTTCCTGCCAATGGGCAGTCCATCCCGGTAATCGGCCAATCGCAAACAAGACCGTGAACATATTCACGGGAAACCCGATCGCTTTGTACATCATCCCGCTGTAAAAATCGACGTTCGGATACAATTTGTTTAAGACGAAAAAGTCATCCTTGAGAGCAATCTCTTCGAGATTTTGGCGATTTCGAGCAACAGATCCTGAATGCCGAAGGTGGCCAGAATGTGCTCGCAGGCCGGTTTTAACATTTTGGCCCGAGGGTCATCGTGTTTGTAGACGCGGTGGCCGAACCCTGCAAGGCGGAAGGGATGGGTCCGATCCTTGGCCAGATCGATATCTTTCCGCACATTGTCTCCGTCGGCATGAATGGTTTCGAGCATCTCCATCACTTGTTGATTCGCACCGCCATGTCGTCCCCACGACGCATAGATGCCGGCAGACACGGAAGCAAAGAGATTCGCATGCGACGATCCGACGAGACGTACCGTGGACGTTGAGCAATTTTGCTCATGATCGGCATGGAGGATGAACAACAGGTCCGACGCTTTGGCCACAATGGGATTCACCGTGTATGGCTCGGAGGGAACCGAAAACATCATGCGGAGAAAATTGGAACAATAGTCCAACGCATTATCGGGATAGACAAAGGGCTGCCCGATCGACTTCTTATAGGAATAGGCGGCGATGGTTGGGATTTTGACAAGAAGACGGTGAGTGGAGAACTCGACTTGTTGAGGATCGGTCGGGTTGTGGCTGTCTTGATAAAACATCGAAAGCGCGCCGGTCACAGCCGACAGAATGGACATGGGGTGCGCATCTTTAGGGAACCCATCGTAAAAACGTTTCACGTCTTCGTGCAGCAGCGTGTGCCGGGTGATGGCGTTCGTCAATATCTGATACTCGTATTGGGTGGGTAGCCTTCCATCAATCAGAAGGTAGGCGGTCTCCAAAAAATTCGAATGTTCGGCCAGTTGCTCAATGGGAATGCCGCGATATCGAAGAATCCCTTGTCTCTGTCAAGAAACGTGACGGTGCTGGAACAGGAGGCGGTATTCACGTACCACGGGTCAAAGGTGGCGAGTCCTGTTTGGGCGTGCAGTGTTGTGACGTCAAGCACCTGTTCACCTTCGGTTCTCGTGGCGATGGGGAGTATGATGGCTTGATCGGCCATGCGAAGTGTGGCGAGTTGGTTCATCGGAGAATCTCCTTTAGGGCACGGATTCCCTTTTATAGGGCCTGGTCATATTCTACCGGAAAAATTTTTGAAGATGCGTGTTATGCAGGGTCATAGGGTTGCTGCCAAGGCAAAAACATTGGTAGGTAATACCTTGCCTCCCGTTGAACACGCTTCTTCCATGCGATTATGCCTGATTACCTGATTACCTGGCTTCATCTCGCCGCTTCCATCGCCCTCATCGGCGGATTGATGTTTTCCCAATTTGTGCTCACTCCCGCGGCACGGAATACTCCATCCGATTCAAAATCTCGGGAAGTCGTACGCCTGTCTGGCCGACGCTTTCGAACCGTCGCGTGGGTGAGTCTCATTATCTTGATTCTGACCGGCTCGTATCAGATGTTGAATGAAAGCGGATCCGCCCGCATAGAAACCACCTGGGGTGTGGTGTTGATGCTGAAGTTGTTCCTGTTTGCCATAGCCTTTGGGCTTCTCCTCATTCACGACTTCATTATCGATCCGTATGCGCCTTCATCTCAAGACACCTCGCAGGCGTCCTCACCACTAGCCGCCCCTGCCCGTGCCGATACTCTGCAAAAAACCATCATCGTGATGACCCTCGCGGTCCTTCTCGTCGCTTCGTATCTGGCGAAGATTTAATCTGGCCTCGCACATGGCAAGCTGACTTTGCTCGCCATGTGTCGACTGGCGGAGGCACTGCTTCAAGGAGGGAATGCTTGCCGGATTATGGATCTGAAATTTGGACGAACCTAAAAGGGCGTCTCTCCGTTACGCAATTTGGCGAGGGCTTGTTTGACGAATTCGGCGTCCTGGCTGCCGGGGTCGAGATGGTTATAGGTGGTGGCCCAAAATTCTTCGGTTTCCCGATACCGCTTCAAATACCATAAGGCCAACCCTTTATACCAATTCACCCCGGGTTCGTTGGGACGATCGACTAACACGATGTCGAAATGCTTGACCGCGGCCTCAAAGACCTTAGGGTCGTCGAATTTTCGTTCTTCGATTATGATCACGCCAAAATTGTAATGTGCTTCATGATTACGAGGGTCCAGTTCTAAGACTTTCTCATAGGTTTTCTTCGCCTCATCGAAGCGGTCCATGGCCATGTAAGAGCGACCGGCCAGCATCTGACCTTGCACGTCATCGGGGTTCTCTTTGAGTCTGGCTTCCAATCGCGCGACCATTTCTCGCGGATCCGGCATTTTGTCAGCCATTTCGGTTTGGATTTCCACGAGCCGGTTAATCGTGCGCCATTGCAGAAAGCTATAGATCCCGATCGACAACACGATCACTACTAGGCTGACCGCGATCACTGAGCCCCAGGCACTTCCTGGTTGCTTGGGTTGGTCGGATGACGATGGTAGGCGGCTGGTTGAGGCAAGAGCTTCGAGTCGATCCAAGACTCCCAGCAAGCGCCGTTCGTCTGTCGCTTTCAATCGCTCATAATCCTTTTGTTCCAACCGACCTTGCGCCAATTCGACGTCGAGTTCTTGGAGTGATTGCAGAAGGACCTCGTGCTCGACAGAGAGATCGGCCTGTTCTTGATCTTCCTCGGCTTCCTGACCAATCAGCCCTGACGTTGTGGGGTCCTTCCGCCAAAAAGGAGAAGAAATCCCTGTAATTACCACGATGAGGATCGTGAGACAGACAATGAGGAAGATGGTCGACATGAAGCTTTTTTTAGGGCAGTTTGGCGCGTGGAACGGCTAACAAGAGGTCATTTCATTTATGCTGGTGCAATGCTCGCTCGATTCGTCGTCGGGATGCTTCATCAAGCGTGGGGGGTGTTTGTGGCTGAGGCGCAGGGGTTCTGCTCACCCATCCTTTGACTTCTCTCCATAATAAGGCGCTACCGCCGAATAGCAAAAGAAACGGGGCCAACCAGATCAGCCAATTCAATCCCTGTTTCGGTGGTTCCATCATGATGTAATTGCCATAGCGGCTGTGAAAATAAGCCAAAATGTCCTCAGCGGATTGGCCTTGAATCACGCGTTCTCGAATGGCTTCCCGCATCTGATGGGCCAGAGGTGCGCCCGACTCCCAAATATTTTCGGTCTGGCACACGGCGCATCGAAGCGTTTTGGCAATGTCGCGCACTTTTTCATCAATCTCTGATTCATCCACGACTTTGGCCATGCCTGCAAAGGGGGAGACGAAACACAGAATGATCAGAATGGGGAAGAGACGAAACATTCAAGTTGCCTGCCCTGAGCCCTGTCGAAGGGGGTTGTCTGAGCCGTGTAATAATGGGGTCAGAACGTTTTGCGTAAGATCGGTATAGACAGGATCCACGATCGGCCCGATCCATTTATGGCGAATGATTCCTTCTTGGTCGATGACGAACGTTTCCGGCACTCCGTAGACACCAAAATCAATGGCTAACGAGCCTTTGACATCTTGAATATGCGGAAAACTTGACCCATAGCGTTGTAAATACTCCCGAGCCTTGGGTATCTCGTCCTGGTAGTTGATCCCCAGCATCACAAATTCGGGGTGATCCTTAAATTCCTCGTACAGTCTCAGCAGATTCTCATGCTCGACCTTACATTCCTGACACCAGGAAGCCCAAAAGTTTACGACAATGACTTTGCCTTTGTACCGTTCGGAGGACAACAGTTCGCCGGATTCCACATTGGGACCCTCGAATGCGGGAGCGTGGGTGTCCACCAGGACCGGCGGGATATGCCGTGGATCGCCCCACAACCCCTGGTAAAACAAAGAAAGTAGGGCTAAGAGCACGACAAGAATGGTGATCTGCGTGGTGCGAGTCATGAGACAGCGACAAGGCTAAGAGCAATTGGAAAGCAAAAATCCCCTACTCCTCCTGGCCTCTCCTAACAAAGGGGAGGGATGACACATGAGTGAGGAGAAGAGGAACAAGGGCACATTATTCATCCCGTCTTCGTGGTCGGAAAATATTGAGCAAGACCCCGAGTCCCATGATGCCGCCGCCGCCCCATACCCACAGGATCAGTGGGTTAATCACGCCTCGAGCGACCGCCACCCCATCGGCGGACACATCCGGCATCGTGAGAAAAATATGCCCCATGTTTTTTGCGTAAATGGCAGATTCGGTCGTCGGGGTTTGCGAAGCATCGTACACGCGCTTCTGAGGGCGTAATTTGGTGAGCAGCGTGTCGCCTTCATACAGTTCAAACACGCCTTCCTGCGCACTCCAGTTTTTTCCTCTTACGGTATGAATCCGCTCGAGTTTCACCCGATAGTCATCGATGACGAACTCATCCCCTACGCGTAACGACACCACCTTTTCCGTTTGATACACGGTTGACGAAATAATGCCGATGACCAAGACCAGGACGCCTACATGGGTCACAAGACCCGAGTAGCGACGTTGGTTGGCGGTAAAAGCCGACAGAAAACCCTTTAGCGGGTTGACGGACTCTCGTCGAGCATACAGCGAGGAAATTTTTCCAATGTCGATAAAGATGGCGGCGCCGGAAAAGCCCACGACGAACGCGCCGGCCAACGCAAAGACACTGTGAATGCCTAACGCGAACAACACAATGGTCGACACGACTCCAACGCCGACGGGGACTGGAAAATTTTTCTTTAAACTGGCCTGGGACGCCTTGCGCCATGGAATGTAGGGCCCGACCCCCATCAAAAACAAGAGCCCGAGTGCGATCGGCATAAACACCGTGTTGTAATACGGAGGTCCGACGGTGACCTTCGCCCCTTTCCAGGTTTCGATCATTAACGGATACAGGGTGCCAAGAAAGACGGTAGCCGCCGCCACCAAGAAAAATAAATTATTGAAGAGAAACACCAATTCCCGCGACACCATGGAATCCATTTCGATCTGACTTTTCAGCTTGTGGGCTCTCAGCATTAAGGCACCAAAGGCCACACCGATGATCGTGGTCACAAAAATTAAGATGTATAACCCTCGTTCCGGATCGGTCGCAAACGTATGGACTGACGTGAGGACCCCGCTTCGAACCAGGAACGTGCCAATCAACGAAAGCGAAAACGTCACGATAATCAGGAAGAGATTCCAGACTTTAAACATCTTTCGCTTTTCCTGAACCATCACGGAATGCAGGAAGGCGGTCCCAACCAACCACGGCATAAACGAGGCATTCTCCACCGGGTCCCATCCCCAGTAGCCGCCCCAGCCCAATTCATAATAGGCCCAGTAGCCACCCAATAGAATGCCCGTGGTCAGGCACACCCATGCGAAAATCGTCCACCGTTGGGTGACTTTGATCCATTCTTCTCCCAGCCGACCGGAGAACAACGCCGCCATGGCAAAGGAAAAGGGAATTGAAAACCCGACGTAGCCCATGTACAACATCGGAGGGTGCATGACCATGGCCGGGTCTTGGAGTAACGGGTTTAAATCCTTCCCATCCGGCGGGGCGGGGATCAGTCGATCAAAGGGGCTCGAGAGAAAGAGAATCAAGAGAAGGAATCCCAAGATGACCAGGCATTCCATGCCGATGAGGTACGGCATGATGGCTGGCTGGGTTCGCCAATGGAGCCAGACGGCAATCGTACTGAACGCCGACAGAATAAAGACCCACAACAGCAGGGAGCCTTCATGGCCACCCCAGACCGCCGCGATGGTATAAAACAAGGGGAGTTGTGAATTCGAATTGGTTGCGACGTAGTGGACGGAAAAGTCACGAGCGAGGAACGAATAGATCAACGCGGCCATGCCCAGGGACAGGAGAATAAAAATGAGTGTCAAGGCCATGCGTCCCACGCGTACCCAGTCCGCATTGCGCGTCTTGAGCGCCAGACAGGACGAGACAATGCCGAAGACGGAAAGGACTAAGGCAATGACAACGGAAAATTGTCCGATTTCAATGATCATGGGATTCTTTTACCGGGGCGTGGTGGTTTTGGCCTTATTCCACCAACGATTTCATGAAGTCCTTGCGAGGCAGCTCGACTCCCGCGCGTTTTAATTCAATAGGCATGTAGTCTTCGGAATGTTTGGCCATGATCAGGTTGGATTGGAATCGATGTTTGCCGGTCCAATACCCTTCGACCACGGCGCCTTGTCCTTCTTTGAAAAGATCCGGTGGAATGCCCTCGAAGGTCACGGGAATCGTGGCGTCCCCATCAGTCAACTGAAAGGTCAACCCGAGGCGATCAGGATACGTCTCCATGCTTCCTTCGACGACCATGCCACCCACGCGCACCTTCTTCTGATAGTAGTCTGGGGAAAAAACTTTCACTTCAGAGGGGGTAAAAAAGTATACCACGTTTTCACTAAAATTCCCCAGGGCAAGGTACACTAAGGCTCCGCCCACCAAAAGGATGCTGACCATCATTCCGACCTTTTTCTTTTCTAACATCATTTTCGCTTCACACTTTTCACCCTCTCCCCTTGACGGGAGAGGGTGAGTAGGGAGAGATGAATCTCTCCGCAAGGCCACAAGAAGCTCCTCCTGTATAGCTTCCACGTCAGTGGTCAGGACTTCGTGATTCCAAAACCGCACCACCTGGAAGCCTTGAGACTCTAGCCAGGTCGTCCGATCAGTGTCGTACTGAGGCTTTTGGTGGTGACCGCCATCCACCTCAATGACCACTTTTCTTTCGAAGCAAACAAAGTCAACGATATCCTCGCCAATGGGCACTTGTCGGCGAAACTTACATCCTGCCAGTTGGCAGGTTTCGAAGATGCATCCACAGTACCAGTTCGGCATTAGTTGAGTGCCGCCGAAGGTCTCGTGCCTTTGATGGGGCATTCATTACCCTCACCTTAATCCTCTCCCTTTTTCTCGTGCCTTGTCACTCTTCCTCGTACAGTTTGGAGGTTTTAATGTCTTCATACAAGAAGCTGACGCGCCGACTCATGGCAAACAGAAAAATCGCCAAAGGCAAGAGGCCGATGAGGTAGGCGCCGGCAATAAATCCATAGTTCGGGACTATTCCAATATCACGGGCCTTGAAGACCTGAGTCGAAGCATTCCAGGTCCCGATCAAGACCAGGATTTTTAATTCCCGAAGATTATCGGGGGGTGGGCCTTGATAGTGAACCGGAAGAGACGTGCCATTGCCAAGCAGGGTGAAGGTGGCTTCTCCTGCTTTACCGGTCGCCGTGAGCGTTCCATTTTGCACCATGCCCAATACTCGGATTTCGCCCGTGGGTGCCTCCTGTTTGACCTGTTGAGGGGCCATGCTGACTAAGTGGTCTCGATAGTGCTTAGAGGTGAGAACGAGTAACACCATCGCGACAATGAGCACTCCGCCCCATCGGATATACAAATTCGTCATGAATCGGATTTCGACAGGTGAAACTGGCTCAAGAGGCGTCCTTTTTTCGCGTGCAGCAATTGGTCGAGATAGAGTAACTGCGTGCGGACCATGACCATATACGAGAACAGTAAGGACATACCGATGCTCATCAATAACAAGGGCGTCAAGAGGCCTGAAGAAATGCTTACCCCACGCATAGAAATAGATTGCGGTTGGTGCAGCGTTCGCCACCATTCCACTGAAAAATGAATAATCGGGAGATCGACGAACCCGATAATGGCTAGGACGGCGCCATAGCGAGCTTCTTTCTCGGGATCATCAACAAAGGTTCGCAGCATGAGATAGCCAAACAAAATCAATAATAACACCGTAAAGGAGGTCAGGCGAGCGTCCCATGTCCACCAGGTGTCCCACGTGGGTTTCCCCCAAATCATCCCGGTCAAGAGCGCAAGTGCGGTAAAGGTGGCACTGAGGGCTGCCACGGCTTGGCACATGTTGTCGACAATCGGGTCTCGTTTCCACAAATACCACAGGCTTCCTATTGCCAACACGGTATATCCAAGAAGGGACGTATGGGCGAGGGGGACATGAATATACATAATCCGCACCACTTCGCCTTGGTAATAGTCCGGCGGGGAACCAATGAGTCCGAGGTAGAGCCCGACACCGAGACACAGGGCCGCTCCTCCTCCAACCCAACCTTGAAACCGTTGTACGGTACGGATAACCCGATGAATGGTCATCGCGGCTTATGAATCCATCACGAATTCAAACATCCAAAACGATGCGATCGTAAAGACCACATCGTACACGGCTAGGAGTTCCAGCCACTGTCCGTACAGGGGCAGCGGCTCTCCATTGAGGGCTCCCTTTGTGGCTTCGACCGCAGCGATCATGACGGGAACCACCAAGGGAAGGAGTAGGATCGGGAGCATCACTTCACGTGCCCGAATTTGCACCGTCAGAGCTGAAAACAGCGTTCCTATGGCGGACAGTCCCAGAGTTGCCAGTAAAAATATTAACAGAAGGAGCGGAATCTCTTCAACGACTTCCAAGTTGAAAAGGATCACAAACATCGGAAATAAAATGATTTCTACCACGAACATGAAGGCAAAATTCGCCGCGACCTTTCCAAGGTAGATAGCCCCCTTGGACTCCGGCACCATTTGCAAGGCTTCCAGGCAATCATTCTGGAGCTCGGTAGAAAACGACTTTCCTAACCCGATCATACCGGTAAACGCAAAGGCGACCCACATGATACCCGCGATGACTTCGCGCGCGGCTTGCTGGTCCATGGAAAAGCTAAAGCTGAAAATCAAGATCACGATGAGGGCAAAAAACACCATAGAGGAGATCGTCTCTCGGCTTCGCATCTCGGTGACGAAATCCTTCCATATGATCCAGCGGATGACATTAAAAGAGGTCATCTGACTTTAGTGCCTCGGCGGCAATTTCCTGTAACGCCCCTTGCCGCAGTATGCCGGCCCGACTGACAATGGGACGCGTTTTGTCGTGATCATGCGTGGAAAGGAGCACGGTGCCATTTTCCGAGAGTCGTTCCCGAACATACTCTCGCAGGATCTCAGTCCCAGCCGTATCGAGCGCGGTAAATGGCTCGTCCAGCAGTAAGAGTCTGGGTTTCGCCAACATGGTTTTGGCCAATGCCAACCGTTTTTTCATCCCAGCGGAATAGTGGTGAACCTTCATGTCGGCAAAGGCGCCAATTGCCACGCGGTCTAACACCCGCTTCACGTCACGGTCCGTGGGGCGTTGCCCCCGTAGGGCGAGGGCAAACTCCAGATTTTCTTTGGCATTTAACTCATCGTACAAATGCGTGCCATGGGCTAAAAAAATGAGGTCGGCTCGAATAGCGTCTTTTTCCTTGAGCCCATTCAGGCCAAGAATTTCATAATGTCCCGTACTGGGCCGTTGAAGGGTGGCCAATATTTTCAACAACGTGGTTTTGCCTGCACCGTTGGGTCCAAACAGGGCAAAACATTCACCCTCAACGAGGGTCAAATGAATATGATGTAACACCTGAAAGTGCCCATAGGACTTACTGATATCGTGACACGAGAGAGCAATCATGGAGAGGGAGTAGGTTTTTGATGTCGGTTACAGGAGAATCAGGGAAAGGATGTGCCTAGTCGGTTAGTGAAAATGTAGGGCAACCGTCGTGTGCCTAGATTGTCTCAACGAGGCACTATACTGGATAGGCACGTCTGTGTCCATAAATACGGAGAACCGGCGACATGAAGCATGTGAGGGGATGGCGCCGCTACAATAGAAGGAGAATAGATAGCCCCTTATTCTGTCAACAAATGAGTGAACATTTACGACAAGCAGGACAGGTTTCCCCTTTGCCGGTTGACGGTATCAGGAATTCCTGAATAAGATGCAATCCAGTCGCGCAGACGCACACGTTAGGAATCTCTGATTTATGGTGAGAGCGGGGTGCAGGGCAAGGCATCCTGCTGCGAAACCCGAGGCTTATCACAGAGATAGGTGAGGGTTGAGCGAGGACACCACGCCGCCATGCGCCTGATAATGGAATAAATCAGAGATTCCGTTAAAGAAGCAAGTGGTTTCAGTGTAGAAGAGTTGGGAATGGGATCACGGTGACTGCATGGGTCAATAATGTGTACCACAGGAGGTGGGTTGTTCTGTTGGGGGTAGCCTGTGATCCAGGGTCGGCGCATGAGGCATGTCCCTGCCGTCGAGCAGGGATGCGCCGCTACAGGTTAGCTCTGGCACTGGTTGTTCTGTTGGGAGGAACCTGTGATTCAGGGTATTCAGATGGGAGTCAAGACGCACCCTCTGGAAATACCGTTGTCCTCCGGTCCAGACCGGAAATCGGGTCCCTGGCTCCCGATTTTCAACTCATTGACTTACAGGGAACATGGCACACGCTTCCAGCCTATCACGGCAAGGTCGTTCTCCTGAACTTTTGGGCTACGTGGTGTGGCCCGTGCCGTGTCGAAATGCCGAGTATGGACATCTTGTATCAGGATCTCAAGAACGAAGGATTTGCCATTCTCGCGATCTCTTCCGACCCGCAAGGGAGTCTCGTGACTCGACCGTTTGTGACATCCAAAGGCTTGACCTTTCCGATCTTACATGATTCGGACTACCGAGTGAGTGGGAATTATGGAGTACGAACGCTCCCCATGAGCTTTTTAATCGATCGAAACGGCACGTTGACTCATCGAGTGTTTGGGGCGCGGGACTGGAATAGTCCTGAGGCTCGTGAGTTGATTCAAAGCCTTCTCCAGGATTCGTAACGCGATGATCAACGCTATGAGTCATGTCTCCCTGTTTGCGGCCTTCAGCGCAGGCTTCTTGTCCTTCATCTCGCCGTGCGTTTTACCGTTGGTTCCTTCCTATGTCTCCTATATTACGGGGCTCTCCTTGGAGCAGTTGGTGGATGCGTCCGAGCGGCAGCACTTTCGCAAAGCGATTATCCTGAATTCACTCTTATTTGTGGCAGGGTTTTCTTCCGTGTTCATTGCATTCGGGGCCTCCGCAAGTTTTGTGGGGCAGGTGCTGTATGAATATCAGGATATCATTCGAAAAATCGGAGCCGTGTTGATTATTGTCTTCGGACTTTACTTGTTGGGGTTGATAAAGTGGAATGTGGTGATGACCGAACGTCGACTCTTCTCTTTTAGGAGTCGGCCGGTTGGGTATGTCGGATCGTTCCTTATTGGGACGGCCTTCGCCGCCGCGTGGACGCCCTGCGTCGGGCCTATTCTTGGCGCGATTCTGGCCTATGCCAGTACCACGGAATCCATGCAGTTAGGAATTATGCTCCTGGCTTCTTATTCCTTAGGGTTAGGGCTGCCGTTTTTGTTAACCGCCTTCAGCGTTGATCGGTTTCTCAACTATTTTCAAAAGGCTCGGCTCTACCTTCACGGAGTTTCTCTGGCCAGTGGCGTCTGCTTGATCTTGGTCGGTGTGATGATTTATGTCGATTCCTTGGCACGCTTCACCAGTTTTCTCGAACGTAATGGAATTGGGTGGTATATTGGGCAGTAGCGCGCTGTTGTTGTTATTCGCACCAAGTCCCGGGACGACACGTCACAGATGCGGAAGGATTTGGAGGAAGGGGACTGGAAGGAAATGTTCCTGTTTCTCCGCACCAAGATCCAAGTTGACAATCGGTCCCCGTTGAAGGGGCTTGCGAGACCAGCGAAGGGTGGATGGTCCCATGAGGTGCGGTGTTGTTCGTTGTGGGGAAGAAACTGGGCGTCAGCACATTTTGGTTTGAGAAATCACGAGGTTGGGCCACGACGAGGTCGGGGTTTTCGTCTTGAAGCGCCGCAAGAAACTTGAGCCCAGCGTCCCGTAAGGTATGTTGGGGATGTTGTTGGACCAAGGCCACGGCCCAATCGCGTGCCCATTCCAGCGCACCTAACTTCTTGTACGATTTTGCCAACTGCAGTTTGGCCTGGATGGCCTCCTCCATGTCGGGGTAGCTGTCAATCGTTTTCTCGAATCGTTTTGCCGCAGCCAAGTACTGTTCTTTTCGATAATAGAACGTTCCTACCAACAAATGGTTTTGGGCGAGGTGGCGTTCACATTCTTTAACTTTGACCCGTGCCTCTGCTTCGTATTGACTCCCCTGAAAGACGGTCATGAGTTCCAAAAATTCTTCGCGAGCCTTTTTGACGGGAGTCACGTCCCGGTCAATCGTTCGAATCATCTTAAAATGGCTGAGGGCCAATCGGTATTGCGCGTACGGAGCAAGGACGTGATTGCGATGCAGGTCCAAAAAATGTTGATATTCAACGATTGCTTCCGCGTAGCCCTCTTTTTCATGGAACGATTCCGCTCGTTTCATGATGACATTGGGGTCATAGTTCATTTCGATGGTGTCCCCAACAAAAATCTGAGCATCGGTTCTCTCGGCACCGGCCGTAGGAGAAGGCGACTCTTTATCTGAGAACAGTGAACAGCCTAGGGTGAGGAACCCGGTAATGGATATGATGAATATCGTGATTGGATGGCGAAACACGTGCGTAAGCATATGAGTTGAAATACTTAGAAAGGTAAATCTAGGGATGAACCATAGCAAAGTTCTGACCATGAAGACAAGATTTGTGGCTTGATGAGCAGGGGAGCCTGCTCTCTGTGATCTAACCCAAACAGGTAACAGTCAATGGCTCATTACTATACCAGTCGAATCTGTGGAACCGGTTCGTACGTTCCGGAACGCCAAGTGACCAATGAGGAGATTGCAACGGAATTTGCGCTCCATGGTCAACATGTCTTTCGGCTCACTGGGATACAGGCCCGGCATTGGAGCCACGCCAACGAAACCTGTTCGCAATTGGCTGAGCGTGCGGCCCGGCAGGCCTTGGAATCCTCGGGCCTTTCGAGTGAAGCAATGGATGCCATCTTGGTGTCGACCACTTCCCCGGATACCCCGTTTCCGTCGACAGCCTGTGCTCTTCAGAAACGGCTAGAAATGCGCCGAGTTGCGGCTTTTGATCTTGCGGCGTCTTGCAGTGGCTTTCTGTACGGCTTATCCATGGCCAATGCCTTTATCCGGTCAGGACAGTTTCGAAACTGTTTGGTGGTTGCCGCTGAAGTCAAATCTCGATCTCTCCATCGTTCCGAGCCTGCGAGTGGAATACTCTTTGGAGATGGAGCTGGGGCAGCGGTGGTGACCCGAGAAGACGTATCGAGTACCAATCCGGCTGCGAACCCAAAGGTCCCTGGGATTATTGATATTCGATTATATTCAGAGGGAGCCTATCACGATCTGATTACGATTCCGGCGGGAGGATCGAGACGCCCCACGAGTCAGGAAACGATTCGAGGTCATGAACACAGTATTCGATTGCAGGGGGGGGCGGTCTATCGCGTGGCAGTCAAACGGTTAACAGAGGCTATTGAAGCGATCCTTCGTGAGACCCGAACGACCTTGCCTGAAGTGAAGCAAATGATTACGCATCAAGCCAATGGCCGCATGCTCCACACCATTGCGAAACGGTTGGGGGTACGCCCCGACCAAATGGTCTCTATCCTTGACCAAGTTGGGAACACCTCGTCGGCCTCTTTGCCGATGGCCTTGGATTGGGCTCGCCGGCAGGGGAAATTTGGTGAAGGCGATCTCATTCTTCTTGGAGCGTTTGGTGGAGGATTCACGTGGGGCACGGCCTTAATTCAATGGTAATGCGTCTGTACGGGCCGGTCCATTGCCTAGTTGACGAATCCTCAATTCATGCCATAATGTCAATCAGCTTTCACAATCCTGCTTGTTGGAGCAGGGGATGTGACATGAGTCCTTCACTAGCCCGATTTCCGATAGACTCTGAGGGGGTCAGAGTGAAAAAGATCTATCTCGCCAATCCACGGGGCTTTTGTGCCGGCGTTGATAGGGCCATTGAGATCGTAGAATGGTCGCTGAAACGGTATGGCGCTCCGATTTACGTGCGACATGAAATCGTGCACAGCCGGCACGTCGTCAATTCTCTTCGTGAACGAGGCGCGGTGTTTGTAGAGGAACTGGATGAAGTGCCGGATGGCGCGTTGGTGATTTTCAGCGCCCATGGGGTGGCCCAACAGGTGTGGGAAGAGGCGCGCCGCCGCCATTTGAAAGTCATCGATGCGACGTGTCCCTTGGTGATCAAAGTCCACAATGAAGTCAATCGCGATTACACCAATAACTACGAGCTCATTCTCATCGGCCATTCCGGCCATCCTGAGGTTGTTGGAACACTGGGACAAATTCCGGATAAATTTCATTTAGTGTCTTCCGTCGAAGATGTCACAAAACTTGAGGTTGAAAATACCGCCCATTTGTCCTATGTCACACAAACGACGTTAAGTGTGGATGAATGCCGTGAAATTGTCGAAGCGCTCAATCGGCGATTTCCGGGCATCAAAGGTCCGCATCAAGAAGATATTTGTTATGCCACGCAAAATCGGCAAAATGCCGTGAAAGAGTTGGCCAAATTTGTCGATTTGATCTTGGTCATTGGATCTCCCAATAGTTCAAACTCCAATAGGCTTCGTGAATTGGCCGAACGATGTTCGATCCCCGCCTATCTCATTGATTCCTATCAAGACATCCGGCATGAGTGGCTCAAGGGGGTGGAAGCCATCGGTATCACGGCTGGAGCCTCTGCGCCGGAAATTCTCGTTACTGAAGTGGTGTCGTACCTCAAAGGAGTTGGGGCCACAGAGGTCGAAGAACTGACCGTCATCGCGGAAGATGTCGAATTTCTGCTTCCCAAAGAATTGGTCATGCCTGGCCAAAAGCGAAACCAAAAGACTAAGGCTGTCGTCTAGTCTCGATTCCAGCCGTTTTCCGTCTCTACGGAAGACCCACAAGATGTATGGGACCGTTCCAATCACTCTACACTATTTAGTATAAAAGTTTTATTTTTTTGTCTTCTGTGGTACAGTTTCAACACGAGTCCGTGTTGTTCCATCACCTTCATCCCGCTGAGAGTTTCCTGTGAAATTAAAAGCCCTCCTGGTTTCCGGATTCAAATCCTTTCCTGAAGCTCGACTTGATTTTCCCCAAGGCATTACGGCGGTGGTGGGGCCTAACGGGGTAGGGAAAAGTAATATCGTGGATGCCATTTTATGGGTATTGGGTGAGCAAAGTACCAAAGCGCTGCGTAGTGAACGCATGGAAGACGTCATCTTTAATGGGACGGAATCCCGTAAGCCATTAGGCATGGCGGAAGTCTCGCTGGTCGTCAGCGATGTGACGAGTCAAGGTCTCGAGTCTGTAGCCGGTGTGGTGGAGGAATTGCCGGGGAACAAAGAGTTAATGATCACTCGTCGGTTATATCGTGATGGAGAAAGCGAATATTCCATCAATAAAATCCCTTGCCGGCTTAAAGATATTCGCAACCTCTTTTTAGAAGCGAGGGCCGGCACCAAGGGGCATACGGTGATCGAACAGGGCAATATCGATCAAATCCTTTCCGGGTCTCCCCAAGACCGCCGTACTTTTATAGAGGAAGCGGCGGGAATCGGTCGCTTTAAGAAACAAAAGACGGAAGCGCTGCAGAAACTCAAAATCACGCAGCAAAACTTGACCCGAGTGCGAGATATTATTGCTGAAGTGCAAAAACAACGGCGGACCTTAACACGACAAGCGCAACAGGCCGAGCACTATCGGAAACTGAAGGAAGAATTTCGTACCCTCGAAATTCGGCTCCTGAAAAACGATTTTCAAAGCCTGCATCAGCAGCGGACGAAAATTGAATCCCACCTCGTTCTGTTGGCGCTGCGCGAGGCTGAGCTCATGGCCGAAGAAGCACGCCTGATGGCTTCGTATGAGGGAGCCAAGTCGACGCTTTTACGTGATGGAGAACTCGTCGGACACATGCAAGACGAGCTTCGACAATTGGAACATGGAATCGGGCAAGCGCTCACGACCATGGAAGTTGAACGGAATCGCGCCGGCTTGTTTGACCAGCAACGCACGCAAGTGTTGGAAGAACAGACTCGTCTCGTCACGGTTTCCGAGCAAGCCACAACGAGCATCGAGGGCCTTCAGGCTCAGGTTCAACGCTCTGAAGGAGACAGGGCTCACGTGACCGGACAATTGACGGAACTGGAGAGGGAAGCGCATCAGCGAGGTGAGCGTCGGACTGCTTTACAGACCCAGACCGAGCAAAGCAGACAAGGACTGTTCGACCTCGCCGTCGAGCGTTCGCAAACCGAATCTCAGCGGACAAACCTCGATGTCAAGCAACAAGAACTGCTGAGGCGCAGCCAAGATGTTCAAGATGATCAAGTCCATTGTCGGCAGGAACGATCAAACGTCGAGGCGACATTGGCCGAGCAAAACATTCGTATGCAACGCGTCACCCAACACATGGCAGTCGATCGTGAAAATCACGAAACGCTGTCAGCCGCTACGTTGGAACTCGAAGAACGCATTCAGGAGGTCGATCAACAACGGATTCAGGAACGAACCGCACGTGCGGCAGCCGAATCGCGGCTTCGAGCCCTTCAAGCCGTGCTTCAGGAAGAGTTGGGGTATCGGCAAGGCCAAGAAGGGAACGAACCCTCCTTACGACAGGTTTGTCAGGGGGTCCAGGAAGTGTTGGCTGAACGCTTGAAGGTTCCCCAAGAGTATGAAGTCGCAATCGAGGCAGCATTAGGAGAGCATCTTCGCGCTTGGGTTGTGCATGGGGTTGATGATATTCTGCAAGCGCTTGAGTTTGTTACGGAACATGGTTGGGGTCGTGGAACCTTTGTGATTGCGCAGCCTCCTGTCTCCTCTGCCGAGCCGAGCCTTGAGTCGTGGCCTACCCTGCAGAAGGCAAAAGGGGTCTTGGGCCTGGCGGTCGACCTGATTACCATCCCTGAAGATCTGAAGAGGGTGTTGCATTGTCTTTTGGGACGGGTGGTGCTGGTGGAGACTCTCAAAGACGGTTTGTCGGCGATCCAACGCGTCTCTCAAGCCGATCTTGGGTTCTTGCTGTTGGTGACACGAACCGGAGAGGTGATTGATCCCCGAGGCATCGTGACCGGTGGTTCCTCTGGTGAGGCAAGCGGGCTGCTTCAACGACGGCGTGAAGTTCATTCGTTAGAACAGGAATTGTCCTCAATGGACCAACGCATTGCCGAGTCTGACCGTCAACGTCAGACGATGCAGGAACGGTTCGAGACGAATAAGCAACAACTTGAGACCCTTGAAGCTGCCCTTAAAGAATCTGACATGAGGCAACGCGTGGTTGAGCAAGAAATGTCCACCAGTGCGAGTCGCCTGCAAGATTTAGAGAAACAGTTGAATGCGAATCAAGCAGAACTTGATTCGTGTCAGGTGGAACTCGCTCGGGTTCGAAAACAGGAAGGCCTGGCTCAAACGCGACTTGGAGAGATCACGCAACAGCAGGGCAAAGAAACACAACGGCTTGAGGCGCTGACCACGCAACTTCAAGCAGTAGAAGAAGCCACACGAGTTCTCTATGACCGATTGACGGAGACGCGGTTAACCTTAACCACGTATCGAGAACGGCATGATCGATCGCGGGCGGATTTAGACCGATTACAAGAGGAGGATCGCGGCCGACGAGCACGGCTCCAGAGTCTTGCTGAGCAAATTGAGTGTCTTCAGACTCAAATCAGGCAGAGCCAGGAAGAACATCAGCGAGCGGATGCAGGGTTTCGGGAATTGGATGCAAAGAAGACGATCTTGCAGGGTCAGCTTCGTGCCGTCGAGGAGCGACATGCCAACGGCCTTGAACAGACTCGGGAATATGAACACGGTCTGAATGAGAATCGAAACCATTTTTCCTCGGCCAGGGAAACGCGGCGAGAATCAGACGTTCAGCTTGCTGAAATCCGGACGCGAATGCAAACCGTTGAGGAAACCTTGACCGGCACCTATGGGGAATCCATCGACGAACGTGGCGAAGGCAGGCTGAAGTCTGAGGCTTCCCAAGACCCTGGGGCCGAAGGCGAAGAGCCTGAGGCTTGGAGGGAAAGGCTGCAGACCATTCGGACTAGGATCGATCGCATGGGGGCATTGAATCTAGCCGCGATTGACGAGCATCGAGCATTAGAGCAGCGGTATCAGTTTCTCAACAAACAGGAGGAGGATTTGTCGGAATCGATACACTCGCTTCAAGAAATCATCGGACGCCTCAATCGGACGACCAATCAAATGTTTCAGCAGACATTTGAGGCGCTCCAGGAAAAATTTGGAGGAGTCTTTTCGGCCTTTTTTGCCGGCGGACAGGCGGAGTTGGTGTTAGTCCAGCCGGATCCGGAAGAACAAGAGGAAGAGATAGGGATGGAGCCCGGCGTCGATATCATCGCGCAGCCTCCTGGAAAACGTCTCAAAAACTTGACGATGTTATCCGGCGGAGAAAAAACCCTGACCGTGTTGGCCCTGCTGTTTGCCAGTTTTCTGACGAAGCCGTCGCCGTTTTGTATTTTAGATGAGGTCGATGCCCCCTTGGATGAACCAAACGTGGTTCGGTTTGCTCGATTCCTGCCTCAGTTAGCCCCGCTTTCGCAGTTTCTTGTGATCACGCACAATAAACGCACGATGGAAGTCGCCGATTCCCTGTTTGGGGTGACCATGGAGGAGCCTGGTGTCTCAAAATTTGTTTCCGTGCGAATCGCGGATTTCGAGAAAGTGTAATGGCGAGGGGGCAAGCGATTTTTGCCCAGAGTGAGAAACCACGAAGCCCCATCTTCATACGAAAATGGGGCTTCGTGGTTTTGTTGTCTCGCGTGTGAGACTAATCTAGTTTCGTACGCCACTCCACACTTTTTCAGGGTCGATTTCTTTGTCAGGGTTCAAGGTTCTCGCTTTGTTGAGTAAGACCTCGGTGTGTTCAGGGACTTCCGGGTCGGAGATGCAACAGTCGTCGACCGGGCAGACAGCCGCACATTGGGGTTCATCAAAATGCCCGACGCATTCGGTACAGCGTTCATGAGTAATCACATACACCGTATCCCCTTCGCCTTGTCCTTCGCCCACCGCATACCCTTTTTCTTCTGCGGCACTCCGAGTTTCGAAGATGGCCTCATTCGGGCATTCCGGTAAACAGGCTCCACAATTAATACATTCTTCAGTTATCAATAACGACATAAAGCCTCCTTTATCGAGCAAGCAAGAGTCTGGGGGGAATACAATCAATGTAAGACATTGTATATTCTATGCAGCCGCAAATGTTGAGTCAACGGGACAGAAGGCCTAGAGCCCTAAGCCATTTGGACTGTATGCTTTTCTCCTGATACGAGTAGATCCTTCGCCTCCGTTTTGTTCGATTTCCCCAGGGCAGGTTTTTCCAACAGCCCGTCAATCTTCAAGGTCATAGTCCCAGCCTTGGACAAGGCCTGGCTGTCCTGTGACCGCCAATGCTCCCCAGAACTCTTTTCCAACAGGGAGATTGAAAAGGGACCAACCATCAGGGGATTGTCCCAGAACGCTGAGGATTCGAGGAGGGTGGTCTGGGGCAAAGGAAACCGTCAGATGTCTCAGGGGAAACGCGAGTCCTTTTCCCACTGCTTTGACAAATGCCTCTTTTCTGGTCCAGCAACGGAAGAATGCGGCCTTTTGTTTGGTCTGCGAGAGCTTCTGAAAAACCATGAATTCTTCAGGGCTACAAATGCGTTCGGCAAGCCTCATGTAATCCAAGGGATCCCTGTCCCCCTCAAGATCAATGCCGACTTCAACATCATGGGAAACCGCATACACAGCCAACTGTTGCGAATGAGCGACATTAAAATGAAGAGTTTGACTCACGGGGTCTTGCAGAAACGGTTTTCCAAAGGGACCCAATTCAAAACGGATGTTCTTAGG
The DNA here is from genome assembly GCA_963422365.1 of Nitrospirales bacterium. Lineage (GTDB taxonomy): Bacteria > Nitrospirota > Nitrospiria > Nitrospirales > UBA8639 > Bin75. The sequence goes on along the minus strand of OY729426.1, from coordinate 565,486 downwards.
AGGTGTCTTGAGGTAGCGAGCAAGAATGTGTCGCAGGATCCCCCGTGCCGCCATAAAGCGTCGTCGGTGTTGAGGTATGTTAAAACGCTGCGCGCGTTCCTGTTCGTCGGGACTCAGGGAGTCTTGATACACTTGAAGGCGTGCGAGGGGTACGTCTACAATCGCGCGCCACACGTGGGTATGGCCCGCCGAAAGCAGGGGCTCGCCCTCAGGAATGTTCGCAAAGAAAGAAAATGGGGAGGAGGATGGGGTCAGGGAACGATCGTGACGCATGTCTGATTCATAGGAAGACAGCAGGAAAATTTCTCTGCGTGAATTCTCCGGCGGTGGAATGGGCTAAGACGTATTATACAGAGAAACGTATTCGTGAGGCGAGCGTTGAGTCAGTCCAAAGAATCAGCGGCTTATGCTGCATTAATCACCGCCTCGGTGGTGTGGGGCGGGTCAATCGTGGCACAAAAAGTGGCCTTGGGTGCCTTCTCTGCGGTGGAAGTGTCGGTGTTTCGAGGAATCGGCGCGTTGGGGATTCTTGTGCCGTTGTGGTGGTGGCAAGGCCAGTCCACGACTCGTTTGACTGTGCGGGATCTCGGGGTGCTCACGGCCTTGGGGCTCGCCGTTCTGGGGAATCACCTTCTGATTTTGTATGGACTTCAGTACATCGGGGCTGGGGCAGCTGGCGTGATGATCGGGGCTAGCCCAGCCATGATAGCCTTTCTTTCCTCATTGATGCTGCGAGATATCCCGTTTCGCCAAGTCTGGGTTGGGTGTGCGGTGTCATTTATTGGGGTGGCGTTAGTCTCAGGTGGACAGGCGACGGCGGATGGCGGAGCGAACCCTATTCTAGGCGGCAGTTTGGTTGTTCTGGCTCTGATAAGCTGGGCCTTCTACACCATCGGGAGCCGTTGGATGATGGAGGGGCTGTCGCCGTTGACGGTGAATTGGACGACGCTCTTCATCTCAATCGTCTTTCAAGTTCCGTTGCTGTGGATAGATCCTCAAGTGTTAGCGGCAGGCATCGGGAGTATTCCTTCCTCTGGTTGGGTGGCGTTGGTGTATGTCATTGTCTTTGCCACCGCACTCGGTCAGCAAGCCTGGCTCTACGGAGTGTCCGGTATTGGCCCTTCTCGTGCGGGGGTGTTTACCAATTTGATTCCCGTGTCTGCGCTTGTCTTGTCTTTTGTCATTCTCGGGGAATCCTTCGATCTGATCAAAGTGCTGGGCATTGGATTCGTTTTAGGCGGGGTCTGGTTAGTCAACCGATCTTCAAACACCTCATGAGGAGGCTTTTCTGGAAGAGGGTTGCTCAAAATTTGTTCAAATGGGATGATCGTTTCACGACAAAAATCGACTGGCTGTCGGTGCGTAACGCGTTGAATAGTGGAGAAAGGTAAAGCTGAATGCTGAAAGAGCGAATCGAGGAAGTGACATTAGCCAACGAGGAATTTTATGGTGCCTTTGAAAGTTTGGATATTGGAAAAATGGATAAGATTTGGGCACATCAGGAATATGTGACGTGCATCCATCCAGGCTGGAGTATGCGGGTCGGCTGGCCGATGGTTCGAGATTCATGGGTCGTGATTTTTAATAATATTTTTTCCATGGGCTTTTCACTCACGGAGTTACAGGTTCAAGTCGCCGGTGACCTGGCATGGGTGATTTGTACGGAGAATATTACGAGTCGGCATGCGGATACGACCCAAGAGAGTCGAGTCGTTGCGACCAATCTGTATGAGCGGATGGATGAAGGCTGGAAGATTATCCATCATCATGGCTCACCGTTAATGGAATAAAACAAGTTGTACGGGCGGGTGAGAGTCTCGTCTTCTTCCGGTCAACATTGTCGCTGCGGCATCTGATGCCGCCGTTACTGACTAGCGCTTTTAGCGGGCGGTGTTACGGTGTTAGTGAGGGAGGGTAAGGGTGTTCTGCCATTCTTTGACAATCGAATCCCGTTCCACCATCGTCATGCCGTTATATTTCCGAAACAGCCCTTTGCCGCCCTTTTTTCGTCGCCAGGTCACAAAATCAGAAAAATGGTCTTTGCACACAATGCCCGTTCCGGCTGGGGCATAGCCTTGGTTTGTACATCCCTCAATCATGCAATGTTGAGCATTCATTCTGTTGACTCCTTCGTGCTAGTCTTGAGCCTAGTATGCCCAACAGTCATGCAGCGTTGCAATGGTACGCCGAAACACTTGCATTCTTGCTGCCGATCTGGCTATCGTAGCCGACAGGGTGATTGAGGCGAAAAGCCTGTGTTGAACGGATTGAGAAAGGAGCGTGACTTGTGGCAACAGCGAAAGAGGTCTTTGAAAAAGTGAAAGAGGCGGCCTTGGCGGCGACCGGACTAGATGAGCGCGCCTTGCAAATTGATTATGACGCCTTGGAGAAGAAAATAGCCTTGGCTCTGGGTAGACGGCCGATCGCCTTCTTGCATATCAATCAATATTTACCGGAAGGGTATGAAGACCAGGGACACTTCAATGCAATCGCCGTGACGGAAGGCAACGTGGTATATGATATGGTCATTGGTGATCAATATTTTCGCTATGATATGTTTTCCGCTGCCGACCTCACCAAATTTCAAACTATTGAGGGCATCTATAAAGATGAGGAAAAGCGAGAAGAAATTTCCTTTTTAAGTGTGCGACTCCAGCATGGAGACGAAGCGCATATTTTGTTGGGATTAGATGCTGCCCAGCGAGCCAGTGCCCTTGCTGTTGGCCAAAAACTTTCGTTAGCACGCCATCCGGAATAACCACCCTCAAACATTTTTTCTGCTGAGAGCGTGGAAGCTGCTATTTTGATTCAGGAACCGTTCACGCCTCTCTCGCTAACGGTGACCTCTCCGCTCGAAGGATCCAACGTCATTGCCACAAGGTCGTGGACCACAGGATTGCTGACGGCGCGTCGCCTGAACACCGGAAGGTTTGTTCCATTGGCCCTTCGCGCGGATGGCGTTACCAGCCCATCAAGATCGGAGGCTACTGCCTGGGTTCCCAAACTGTTGCAGAAGTGATAGTCACTGTCGTGAGTGAGATCAGGCCAGTCTGCATGCCTCGGCCTCAAATCCTTTATCGATCCGTCAAAGTCGCATGAGAAACGAGCATAGTAGGCAGTACGAGGTTGTGTTGGGTTGCTCACGTTTTTCAGAAACCGATATCGCATCTCAGCCTCAGCCGTCTTGGGCTCCAATGAACTATAAAAGACGGGGAAGGAGCCGTCTGAGAAACGAGAGCGATGTCCAGCTTTCTGAAGTTGTGGTTTAGGTCTGAATGGTCCGTCACACAGATCTTCAGGCGTGTCGGAAATACCAAGAGATGCCAACAAATCGGACATCTCATCGACGCTTTGGTCATCAAATTCTTGGACACGAAGAAAGTCTACGTCTTGTAGCTGACTCGCCAACTGGAATACATCCGTCCGCAGCGATTCGGTAGCGATCGATTCAAGCAAGCTTACCTTCCCGTTACGAACTCAACGTACTCTCTCACCAAGAGCAGATTCTCCATTGAACCCTCTAGCAACAGCTCCATAGGCGTCTTGCCCTTCAACATGTCTCGGGGTTCTCTCAGCCACTCGTTCTCAACAGCCTCGTCTCGAAAGAGCGCGGACAACAACTTTCGGATTTGAAAGAGATGAGCGATTCGGTCCTTTGCATCCCGCCCTCGAAGAGTAACGTGACCCTGAAGGACGTCATTGATGGATCTGGAATCAGAAGGCTCGAATCCAAGCAGGGCGCAGGCTGACCCAGGTTCCAAATGCCACGTGGCGAGGAGTTGATTGATGAACTTGACCGGACCGGTGATTCTGCCGCGAAACGGGAATGCTTTTTCCGGCCATGCTGCTGATGCGCTGGCCTTTCGTGACTCGGTACTACTGAGCAGACCCACGTCCGAGGGGATCATCGATAGTCCAAAACGATCGGGAAGAAAGGGAGGGCGTGCATCTGTGTAGGGTGATGCCTTCGCTGCAGATGCTGGCGTCGATCTTCGAAATTCCCTGCCCTTTCTCCACTCGGCCCTACCCCTTGACAATGTTAGTGAGTCCACACCTGTCTCTGCCGCGCGTGCGTGTGATTCGGGCTGAACCAAACTGCCGCGCGGAACCAGCCCCGAAGCTCCAAGCTGTCCCTGTCCGAGAGATCCAACCAGAGTTCTTGCTGCAATCATTCCGTCGATCTTTCCAGTTTCAGGCCGATGCTGTCGAGAAACGCCAACAGCAATTGTTTCAGGTGGTTCGCACGGTTTTCGAGTCCACGCACCGTTCCGTCTGCGCGATAGGAGGCCTGACAAGAAAGAATCAAGGAGGACGCCCTTATCTGATTCCGAAATGCGTGAAAGAGGGCATCCCATTTTTCCTCGGAGTTCTCGACCTCAAGATTCACTCCGGGATGCTGAGTGGCGTTGCCGAATGCACTCAGGTCAAGTTGGATGCTTGACCCCTGCAGTCGTGACAGGTGGTTGCCGGCATCCTGTTCTCCGCCTATCAGTTCCAAAAACAGCGTAGGTTTGATGGCTACTGTGCAAACTGACACGTCAGGTAACGATTTTTGCAACGCCTCTTCGCTTAGCGAGATGCAGTCCCTACAGATTTTCAAGTCTTTTTCCGTCCTCAAGTTATTGAAAACAAGGGACATTTTGTCCACGGATATATCGATAACGCCATCCCCATTGAACAGGGTGACGCGAACATGAATGTCCGAAAGCAAGTTGCCCCCGGATACGTACATGTCACGCGCGTTGATTGGAAAACGAGGATGAATCGTCTCGTAGAAAGCCTTGAGCACGCTCGTGTTGCTAATCGGCAGATCAAACGACGGGGCGGCAAAATCCACGTCATACGTCACATTCATCCACTCAAGGCTGGTCTTCATCTTCACCCGTCAATCTATGATTCAGAGAGATAGGATTTCCTCGTGAACAAGATAACTCACCCCGAGATTCTAGAGCAAGTCAAGAATACTGAACTCAACATGACGACTAACTTGAATGGTAAAACGGAAGAGCCTGTACAATGGCGGCCTGACGTTGTCCGTTGATGTCCACGTCGAGGGCCGTGCCTGGAGCGGTGAAGTCTCGTAGAGGAAACCCGAATGCGAGGGTTTTATTCAAGGTGGGAGAGTGAATCGCGCTGCTGATCCACCCGACCTCTCGCCCTTCGCTGAACACTTTGGCATGGGGAAGGGGAACCATGTTCTCCGGTGAATCAATCACCAAGCCTACCAGTCGCCGTTTGACTGAACCGTACGTGTCCATGCGTGCGACGACTTCTTGTCCGGGGTAGCACCCTTTATTCAAGCTAAAGGCTTTCCCTTCGAGGTTGGCTTCTGGCGGGACAATCTGTTCATTCAAATCCGGTCCCAGTTTGGGGATGCCCGCTTCGATGCGCAGGGATTCTCGTGCTTCCGTGCCAATGGCTCGTAGGGCCAAGGCTTCCCCAACCTCCCACAACTGTCTCCAGGCTTGGTCCATGGCGTCATTCGGCATCAGAATTTCTCTGTCGCACTCACCGGTTTCCTGAGTGTTGGCAATCAGGGCTGACTGCCCATTCAGGTCGTGGGTCAGGAAGGAATCCGGGCTCAAATCGGTGGCATCGACTCCCCAGGCTTGCTGAATAAGAAGTGGGGCCTTGGGGCCACTGACCAAAAGAATACCCCAGGTGTCTCCGCAATTCTTCATTTTGGCTTTGGTGCCGTAGAGAAGAAACTTTCGAAAGGCCTCGTAGGTGACAGCCCCTAATTCGCCCATATCCTCCACAAACAGATACTCCGCAAGCCGATAGACCCGAAAGTAGCTCAGCATCTTGCCTTTGTGCGACATGAAACTCGAATGCAACCAGTGCCCGGACTGGAGTGGAAGAATGTCGTTACTGATAATGCTTTGGAGCCACGTGACGCGATCGTCTCCCGTGACCTGCAGTGTTCCGCGATGCGAGACATCGGCAACCCCTACGCCCTTTCTGACCGCATGATGTTCGGCAGTGGGATCACCATAATGGCGTGGCATCTCCCACTCTCCGGCAAGGCCAAAGTGCGCCCCCAGTTGTTGATGGGCGGTATGAAGGGAAGACTGTTTCATGCCGTGCGGGGTTGGGTCACTTCTTCAAGGAGGGCCAGGGTTCTGGCAGAAAATTCGTTGCGTGAGACAATTTTGTTGATGCCGAGTTCTTTGGCCTGACGCCACGTGTCGACTTCTTCATGATTGGCAAAAGCCAAAATCGGGATAGAGTTCAATGCCGTCTCGCTTTTCGCGGTCTTCAGCATGGTGGTGGCATCGAGCCCGGGGTCATTCATGTTCAGCACAATGGCAGTTGGTGCATGGGTCTTGGCCTTTTCGAGGATCTCATCAGGAGAGGTGATGCGCTTGAGCGCATAGCCGGCGGGTTGAAAGGCATCACGAATTTTCGTATAGAAAAAAATATCGGTCACGCCCACGAAAACCATTTTTTCTTGTTCCACGAGTGATACCTTTCTTATGAAAATCGATCGACGAACAAAATTGAGTAATCTCTAATTCATCAAGGTGATCAGCCGCATCATCGCTCTCTTGGCCGGCGTATACTTGGAATTGAGCGTTACAGCGGTTTTGTACGCTTCGATGGCAAGGACCCAGTTGCCTTTTCGTTCATAGACTCGCCCAAGATTCATGTGCGGAAAGGCCGGACTTTCATACCGTTTGGCTTTGGTGGCGCGTTCGAGCCAGGGGATCGCTTCATCTAACTGGTTCAGTTCAATGAGATAGGCCCCAATGTCATTATACGGATTCCCAAAGTCCGGGTCCGTCCGGATGGCCCGATGACATTCTTCAATGGCTTCATCCAATTGACCCATAAAGCTGTAGGTCCATCCGAGGAAGGTATGCGCTTCGGCCGTCGGAAAGAGGTCGATGGAGTTTCGGTATAATTTGACGGCGTTATCCAGATTACCTTTCATCTGACATTCGTAGGCTTGCTGGAATAAATCCCAGGCGGTCAGCTTGTCGTCTTCCCGCCCTTCACCTTGTTGAATGAAATCTTGCTGATTCATTGATTCAAGAAGGATCAATCGTGCCGTGAATGAGAAATCCTATTCACCTTTCAGGTTGTGGCGAACGAGGTCGGCTGCACGTTTTCCCGACAACAGCATTGCCCCAAAAGCCGGCCCCATACGGGGAGACCCATCGACGGCAGCCACGGCCAACCCGGTGACAAAACAGTTCGGAAAGACCTCACGGGTATTTTCTACAACCAAGGCCTCGGAGCGTGCCACCCACATGGCACCATTTCCCGGAACCGTGTGATAGAGACCGCGTTGGTTGAGCAATCCGACAATGACCGCATCATGTCCAGTGGCATCAACCACAACTTTCGACTCGAGCGCGATAGGATCAACGTGGATCATATCGTGTCCTGCCATCTCCGTTGTCGAGTTATTGACGACGACGCCTTCGAGCACGCCTTCGCCGCGAAGGATCAGGTCCACTACTTTGGTCAGGTTGAGCACTTTTGCCCCTGCTTCATACGCCGAGGCAATTAAGCGGGCGGTGGCATGCGGAGGGTCCACGATCCTCATACCCGCACATTCCTTAATGGGTGGACACGGAACGCCCATGCTTTCAAGGATGGTGTGAGCCGGTTCGCACAAGGTGGCTTTATTCATGAGGTACCCACCAGACCAAAAGCCTCCACCGAGCGCGAGACTTTGTTCTAGTAAAAGGGTACGAAATCCTTGTGTTGCGAGGTCATGGGCGCAGACCAGACCGGACGGACCGCCTCCCACAATAATCACGTCACTCTCAATGAGTTGATCAAACGCTTTATAGAATTCGCGCGCGATGTGGCGCGTCACGTCTCGTTCACGCAGCGGCGCTGGCCGGAGATGGTCCATGGCGAAAACTCCTAGCAGGCTATTGAAAAACGACTCCGTTCGGGCGGTTAAGAACTTTCGCTGTGCAAAGAAATTTCCCCACCTGCGGTTCGAGACTCGGCGGCTTTTTCTTGAAGCCCGGCTTCCAACGCTTGCTGTTCAGCCATCTGGAGTTGATCGGCATAATCACGCACATCTTGCGTAATTTTCATCGAACAAAATTGGGGGCCGCACATCGAACAGAAATGGGCACCCTTCGCGGCTTGATCGGGAAGCGTGGCATCGTGGTAATCTCGAGCCGTGTCGGGGTCCAATGATACATTAAATTGATCCTCCCACCGGAACTCAAACCGTGCTTGCGATAACGCGTTGTCACGGCGTTGTGCCCCTGGGTGTCCCTTGGCCAGGTCTGCGGCATGCGCGGCGATTTTGTAAGCCATGACGCCGACTTTGACGTCTTCTTTCGTCGGCAGGCCGAGGTGTTCTTTGGGCGTGACATAGCATAGCATGGCACACCCATACCATCCGATTATCGCCGCTCCGATACCCGACGTAATATGGTCATACCCCGGCGCAATGTCGGTGGTGAGGGGCCCCAAGGTATAGAACGGTGCCTCATGACAAGTCTTCAATTGTCTTTCCATATTTTCATGGATCATATGCATAGGCACGTGGCCTGGTCCTTCGATCATGACCTGCACGTCGTGCGTCCAGGCGATTTTGGTTAATTCTCCCAACGTGTCGAGTTCGGCAAACTGAGCCCCGTCGTTGGCATCGGCAATGGAGCCGGGCCGCAACCCGTCGCCCAGACTGAACGACACGTCATACGCCTTCATGATCTCGCAAATCTCTTGAAAATGTGTGTACGAGAAGTTTTCTTGATGGTGCGCGAGACACCATTTGGCATGAATGGAGCCGCCTCGCGAGACGATGCCGGTCATCCGGTTCGCGGTGAGGGGAACGTAAGCCAACTTGACGCCGGCGTGAATGGTGAAATAATCAACCCCCTGCTCAGCTTGCTCAATCAGCGTATCCCGATAGAGTTCCCAGGTCAGTTCTTCGGCCTTCCCGCCGACTTTTTCCAGTGCTTGATAAATAGGGACGGTCCCAATGGGGACGGGTGCGTTTCGAATGATCCATTCCCGGGTTTCATGAATATGTTTGCCGGTCGACAGATCCATGACCGTGTCGGATCCCCACCGAATGGCCCAGATCATTTTTTCGACTTCTTCTTCGATCGACGACACGACGGTGGAATTGCCGATGTTGGCATTGATCTTCACCAGAAAATTCCGGCCGATAATCATCGGCTCAATCTCTGGATGGTTAATATTGGACGGGATGATCGCGCGGCCACGGGCGACCTCATTACGAACGAATTCCGGGGTGATGGTTTGAGGAAGCGTCGCTCCCCAGGCTTGTCCGGGATGTTGTGCAACGCCACGGGACGTGCCATTCGAGTGGCGTTGTGCGTTCGCCCGTAATTGTGTTTCCCTGATAGCCACAAATTCCATCTCAGGGGTGATCATGCCTTGACGGGCATAATGCAGTTGCGAGACGTTCTTCCCCTGTTTGGCTCTCAACGGTTTGCGAATATGGCCAAAGCGAAGGGAGGCGATAGTCGGATCATTGGCCCGCAATCGTCCATACTCGGAAGAGACATCGGGTAATTCTTCGACATCGTGCCGTCCCAGAATCCAATGACGGCGTAACGGGGAAAGGCCTTGTTGAAGGTTAATTCCCATTGAGGGATCGGTATAGGGTCCAGACGTGTCGTACACGACGATCGAGGGTCCGGCGGACGCGCCGGCGTCCTTCTGGGGGGAGGAAAGAAAGATTTCACGCATGGGCACGGCCACGCCGTCTTGCTCCCCTTTTATATACACTTTCTTGGAGGCGGGAAGCGGAGTCGTGGTTACAGGCGAAGCGGATGCATGACCATAAGACTCCTTCCCATTGCCGGAAGGGGGTTGAGGGGGTTTGGTATGATCCATACGGAAATCCTTTCCTAGATTCCTAAATAAAAAAGCCGCTCTCCAAGTTCTGGGAGCGGCTCACACACAAGGAAGCAAGACTGTCTCTCCGCTTCCCCACGCTGGCATTACCCAGATCAGGTCCTAAGGGTTGTCTTCGTCACAAAGACTCTCAGCCGCGTTCGGCTCCCCTAGCTCATCACATACGAAAACATAGTACGCTTGCCAGTTCGCCTTGTCAATGATGGGTTCCTCCCTATACCCGTTCTGTCGTGTTGTCTGGTGTAATCCAGACATATTATGATGTGCCTAAACATTCAGGCAACAATGGGTCTGTCGATATAAACCTACTTGCCACACCGATTCAATTGTAGACGCAGTCATCAAGCCTTCTGAAAAACAAGAAACCAAACAAAAAAGAGAAATCCCTGAACAGAACTCTGTCGCAGTGGCTCGTGGAAAGCTTTGAGGGAAAAGGGCGGAAAGAGGCCAAAGCTGAAAACTCGCTCCGACAATGCGAAGCAAAATAGCCAGAAAAGCTGTCTGTACTCGATGAAAAAAGGATTCTAAAAAGGACCTATTTGCAAGTCTTAGGCATCCGAATGATCATGAAAAGAAATTAGCAGAATGCTTGGGTGCGCTTGTTTGCTCTGAGCGTGAAGAAGAGCCATTTATACTTTTTTTATCTGATGATAAAACAACCTCCAATGGAGATAGCAGCAATGGCGCTAGCACATAAAATGGACAAAAAGACAAAGCACGCCCTAGAAAAACTGGAGCAAAAAAAGAGAACTAAGGAGGCTATTGTCAGTGCGGGACAAACCCGCTCTAATGGAGAGAATGGAGGGATCATCCAATAAAGGTAAAACCCTTTCCGAAAAACATGACTTAAAAGTCGTCTAGTCGAGTTCCTGAATAGCTAACCTGTAAAATAAATGGGGTTAGCTCTCCCTTCCTGCATCGATAAGCAACCAGTCTCTTTTAAATAAGTCTCCATTCCTATCCTACGTTCGATGGACAGGGGGGGCTTGTTTAGATGCCGTCGAAGGTGCTTTTGGTTCAGAGATTGATCGTGCAATGTTGGTTAAAGCTTTATGGCAATCCACCAGATGGGAATGTCCTCCCTGAAGGTTGCCACGCAACAGTATAAAATCCAATAAAAGTCCAAAAGGTAACGTTCTCCCTATTTCTTTTGCCGATTTCGTGCCTGTCGTCACCCGCGAATTTCAAATGGCATTTTCCTCTTACCTCGGAAATGATCGGATTCAGCCTCTTTTAATGCTTGGTGATGCTCTGTTGGTGCTTTCCGAGTTGCCAGATTCGTCTGGAGATTGGGGAATGACTTCCTCCATATTGCGGGAAACGTGAGTACTAGCACGGCGGGATTGGACTCGAACCCAACCATCGTGACTTCGTTCGTCACTTAGCCGCTATCTTCTTCGAATTAAAACGGGTTCTGAAATCTCAGGGTTCATTTTGGCTCAATATAGGGGATACGTATAAAGGGAAGAGGCTTGTTGGTATTCCTTGGCGTGTTGTTTTCCACCTCACAGAGCAACAAGGTTGGATACTTCGTAACAGCGTAATATGGAACAAAGTCAAGAGTGGAATGGATAGCACAAAAGATCGTCTGGGTAACGCTCATGAGAATAGTTTTCACTTTGTGAAACAATCGCAGTATTACTATGATGCCGATTCGATACGTTCGAAATCGCGTACTGCCAAAATCGTAAAGGGTGCCGTGGGTTCGGCGACAGGCGTTTCAGGTGTTCGATATAAACTAAACGCCAGATTGCGTTGTCAACGGCTCTCTCTCCCGAAGAAACAAGAGATGCTCTTCGCGAGCTTAGCCGAATGCTGACCGCTGTAAGGGAAGGGCAAATTTCAGACTTTCGCATGATCATTCGTGGGCAACAACGTGCAACCCATTCCGATAGGGAAAGGGTCTCAGGCCGAGCAAAAGAACTTCAGGATAAGGGTTTCTACTTTTTGCGTTATCATCCTTATGGAAGTAAACCAAGCGATGTTTGGGATATTCTTCCTGAGGATACACAAAACAGGGAAGGCCACTTTGCTTCATACTTCATTGATCTTTGCTGAATACCTATCCTGGCCACATGTCCAGAAGGTGGAGTGGTATTAGATCCATTTTCAGGTACGGGAACAACCCTGTTTGCTGCTCGTAACCTCGGCCGCAAGTCGATAGGAATAGACGTGTTCTTGGATTACCTTCACCTTGCCTATCATAGATGTGCATCACTGCTATGAGCAGAGTTACAGAACTTTTTGGATATGCGACAGAAAGTGGAAAAAAGATTGGCGTAAAACCGTCAATGAACAGCAGTGTCCATTTTTAGGAAAGAGATGTTACAAAGTTCGTAAAAGTGATCCAAGTGCGGCCATTGGGTCATGTGCCGTGCTCTACGGGAGGCATTCTGAGCCAATTATTATTGGCCCAACCCGTCTAATCGATCGCCAGCAAATCTTTACGGAATGTCTTCATTTACTCACGACACATGAGCCCGGAAATGAGCTTCATGTTGTCTCTGAAATCTCCGTTCCTGGTGGGAGCGTTGATTACTGTTTCGTATCAGCTAGAAAAGGTAAGGTTAAGGATTGTGTCGGTATTGAACTGCGAACGCTTGATACCACGGGGACGGTATGGCCTGAACGACAACGACAGTTGAAGGAGTTTGGACTCCCTCGAAGTGACAAGGCTGAAGATTCAGAAAGAACTTACGGAATAAATTGGAAGATGACAGCAAAAACAATCCTGATTCAAATGCATCATAAAATTCAGACATTTGAGCATGTTAATAAAAAACTCGTCTTAGTCACCCAGGATAAACTGATTGCCTACATGCGCCGCGAATTTAACGTCGAACATCTTAAACGCCCTGCCGTGTTGGGAGACTCTATGTACTTTCATCCTTATAGCATGGAAAAGCAAAAGGACTCCTCATATAAACTTTCCCTTCAGTCTCGTCTGAGTACTGATACTAAGGGCATCAGGCGTTGTCTTGGTCTCCAGGCGGAAGCACGTATTGAGCTTGAGCAAATGAGGACAGGCTTTCCTCAAACACGCTTTTTGCGCCCATCTAAAAATTCTCAGAGATGCCTCCTCCCTCCTTCCATGCCCCCAAATGGGTGTTGCATGCACCCAAGGATCTGATAAAATCAGAACTTTCTTGTATTTCTGTCCAACAAACTTGGGATCAACGATCTCGTCTTCTAAAATTAAAAATTAAAGGACAAGATTAGAGGTGCAGGTGTGAAGACCGTTGAAACGAGGGCCGTACCCATAACCGAGTATGACTCAATCTCAACCGAGGAACTGCATGGCCGGATCGTCGAGGCCAAGCAGGCGCTTGGCGATCACGTGCTCGTGTTGGGCCACAACTATCAGCGGGATGAAGTCATTGTGCATGCCGATCTCAGAGGGGACTCTTTATTGCTGTCCAAGTTGGCGGCGGAACGGTCTCAGCACCCCTACGTGGTATTTTGTGGCGTCCACTTTATGGCGGAAACCGCTGATATTTTGAGCCGTTCGAATCAGGCCGTGATTTTGCCGGATTTAGCCGCGGGGTGTTCCATGGCGGATATGGCGGCCATTGAGCAGGTAGATCAGTGTTGGGAGGAACTGGGGCGGGTGCTTTCCGTGGAAAAAGAAGTCATGCCGGCGGTGTACGTGAACTCTGCTGCGACCCTCAAAGGCTTTTGCGGGGAGCATGGGGGCATCACCTGTACGTCGTCCAATGCCAAGGCCGTCATGGAATGGTGCTGGGCCCGAAGAGAAAAAATTCTGTTCTTCCCAGACGAGCATCTTGGACGCAATGTGGCCAATAAGATGGGGATCCCGCGAGAACGGATGATTGTATGGGATCCGTTCATGCCTTACGGGGGGAACACGAAAGAGGCTATCCGGAAAGCCAGCCTGATTTTATGGAAAGGCCACTGCAGCGTCCATCAGATGTTCCACCCCGCGCACGTGGAGTACTTTCGAAAAACCTATCCGGGCATTCAGGTCATCGTGCATCCGGAATGCCACGAAGACGTGGTCAAGCAAGCCGATGCGGTGGGGTCCACCGAATTGATTATTCGTACGGTCAAACAGGCTCAACCGGGGACGCTGTGGGCGGTGGGAACGGAGTTGAATTTGGTCAACCGGCTGAAAAATGAAGAAACCGACAAACAGGTGTTTTTCCTTTCCCCCACTGTCTGCCGTTGCGCGACCATGTTTCGTATCGATGCCGCTCACCTGTGTTGGAGCATGGAAAATCTCGTGCAAGGCTGTGTGGTGAATCAGATTTCCGTACCGAGCGATGACAAGGTCTTGGCTTGGATGGCGCTTGATCGAATGATGGCAGTCAGCTAACGAGCAGAGCATGTCCCAGATCCCCGATGACTCACGTCGGGGACAAGCTGTTTTTAATTGGGGAATAACTGCCACGCAGAGGCAGGCGTCGCCCTTGCTCCCTACCTTTTAGAAGCTTGCCTGTTTGAACGATGGATTATAAATCGACCCTCAACTTGCCCCAAACGGCCTTCCCTATGAAAGGGAACCTGCCGAACCGCGAGCTGGAGTTTGTGGCCCGATGGGTGAAGCAGCGGCTCTATCAACGCATTCAAGCATCCCGAGCCGGCAAGCCGCTGTATATCCTTCATGACGGCCCGCCGTACGCCAATGGTCATATTCACATTGGCCACGCGCTCAATAAAATACTCAAAGACATCATCATCAAGTCTCGCACCATGGAAGGCCTGCAGGCGCCGTACGTTCCAGGCTGGGATTGCCATGGGTTGCCCATTGAACATCAGGTCACGAAGCAGCTCGGCGAGAAGAAAAAAGACATGAGCGCCACGGAATTGCGCCGGCTGTGTCGCGAGTACGCGGACACATTTCACAACATCCAACGAGAGGAGTTTCAACGGTTAGGCGTATTGGGTGATTGGGAACACCCCTACCTCACGATGGACAAAGCCTACGAAGCGACTATCATTCGAGAGTTCGGGAAGTTTGTGGAGCACGGCGGGGTCTATAAAGGGTTGAAACCGGTGTTATGGTGCACGCAGGATCAGACCGCATTAGCCGAGGCCGAGGTCGAATACATGGACCATACCTCTCCCTCCGTCTACGTGAAATTTCCGTTCAAGGCGAACCCCAAGGAACGGCTTGGCCTTGCCGGCCTTGAAGGAGTCGAGATGGTCTCCATCGTCATTTGGACGACGACGCCCTGGACGCTTCCAGCCAATCAGGCCGTTGCCCTTCATCCGGATCTTGACTATGCCTTCCTGCGCGTGGGCCAAGAGGTCTTGGTGCTCGCCGAGCAGTTGGTCGACGAGGTGACCAAAGCATGTGAGTTGAAAAATGTGACTCTCCTCGGCACCAAGAAGGGCAAGGACGGATTCGAAGGGTTGTTATGCCGGCGCCCGCTCCTCCTTCGAGGTTTGGAACAAGCCGACGGCCTTTCGCCGATTTTGTTGGCGGATTTTGTGACGTTGGAACAAGGAGCGGGGTGTGTGCATATTGCTCCGGGTCATGGCATGGAGGACTATCTGCTGGCGTTGAAATATAACGCACGTGCATCGGCCAGCCCACCCGAAAGAATGCTGCCTGAACCGCTTCGAGTGGTGGTGCCGGTCGATGATCGTGGATGCTTGACCGATGAAGTTCCCGGGTTTGCCGGGCAGCACGTCTTCAAAGCCGATCCGGCGCTTGTGGAACAACTTCGGCAACGGGACGTGCTACTCGGCCATGGATCATTGAAACATTCCTATCCCCATTGTTGGCGCTGCAAGAAGCCGGTGATTTTTCGAGCCACGCAACAATGGTTTGTCTCCATGGAAAAAGGCCGATTACGTGAGCGGGCGCTCCAAGAAATTGACCGCGTGCAATGGATTCCGGAGCGAGGCCGTGAGCGCATCTATGGCATGATTGCGAATCGGCCGGACTGGTGTTTGTCCCGTCAACGAATCTGGGGAACGCCGATTCCAGGATTTACCTGTGCGACATGCCAAACCCCGTTGATCGACTCGCAGATCATTGATCGTATTGCCGACTTGGTGAGCGAACATGGCGCGGATGCGTGGTTCGAACGATCGGCGCAGGAATTACTCTCCGACGGGACAGCCTGTGCGGCATGCGGGGCAACCGAGTTTAACAAGGAACAAGATATTCTGGACGTGTGGTTGGAGTCAGGCGTGAGTCACGCTGCGGTCGTGAAACAACGTGGCGAAGACTGGTGGCCGGCGAGCTTGTATCTGGAAGGATCGGATCAACACCGGGGTTGGTTCCATAGCGCGCTCTTGTCATCCGTGACCACGGAGGGACGAGCGCCCTATCGGGCCGTCTTGACCCACGGGTTTGTCGTGGATGGTCAGGGCAAAAAGATGTCCAAGTCAGCCGGAAACGTGGTGGCTCCGCAGGATGTCATCAACCAGCATGGTGCGGAAATTCTTCGTTTGTGGGTCGCGGCCCAAGATTATCAAGAAGATCTGCGCATTTCATCGCAAATTCTCAAGCAATTGGTAGAAGCCTACCGGAAAATTCGCAATACCTGCCGGTATCTCCTCAGCAATATCTATGACTTCGATCCACACAATCCGGCTCATCGGATTGCAATCCATCAATTGCCGGAGTTGGATCGTTGGGCGCTGTTGCGGTTCAATCACGTCATTCGTCACGTTCGGAAAGGATACGAGGAATTCGATTTTCGGCAGATCATGCATGAACTGGACTACTTTTGTTCCGTGGACATGAGCGCGACCTATTTGGATATGTTGAAAGACCGGCTCTACACCTTTCCGCAAAACTCACCCGTGCGACGGGGATCACAAATGGTGCTGTTTCACATCGTCACAGGATTGGCTCAACTCATGGCCCCCGTCCTGAGCTTTACAGCGGAAGACGTGTGGGACGTCATGCCGGGAAGAGACACGTCTTTGGCAACCGTTGACTCGGTACACCTCTCGACCTTTCCGGAGCCCACGGCGTTACCCGATGAGGCCGAACTGGAAGCCAAATGGAAACAATTACTGGCCATCCGTACCGTCGTTCTTGCGGCTTTGGAGCAACAGCGGCGAGAAAAAGTCATCGGGTCTTCGCTCGAGGCGCGCGTGGTGCTAAACGTGGTTCCGGCCGTGCACCGGTTTCTTCAAGCCTATGAAAAAGAGTTGCCGACGCTCTTGATCGTGTCCCAAGTTGTCGTCCGTCCCACCGAACGACCGTCCGGCGAAAGACACCTGGGGAGTGACGATACGTTAGGAATAAGCGTGAACGTTGTGAAGGCGGAAGGGGAAAAGTGTGAGCGGTGTTGGAATTATCGTGCCTCCGTGGGGAGCGCCCCCGGGCATCCGATGCTCTGTGATCGTTGCATCGAGGCCGTGACGTGAACCACGGATTTCATCGGTGGGGCATCCTGCTTGGCGTCAGCCTCGTCATTGTGGTCCTGGATCAAGTCACGAAAGTCCTCATCACGCATACCATGGACTTGCATGAATCGATTCCCATCATAGCCGGATTTTTCAACCTGACCTATATTCGGAATCCCGGCGCGGCCTTTGGCATTTTTGCCACGACCAACAGTGCCTTCCGGCTCATCTTTTTTGTCGGGACTTCCATCTTTGCCCTTGGGCTGTTGGGGACGATTTTTTACCGAATGCATCCGGATGATGTGTGGGGCCAACTGAGCGTCTCCAGTATTTTTGGAGGGGCGATCGGGAATCTTCTGGACCGGTTGCAATATGGTGAAGTCGTGGACTTTCTCGACTTGTATATGGGGGGCTATCACTGGCCGGCATTTAACGTGGCGGATAGTGCCATTAGCGTGGGTGTCGTGTCTCTGCTGATTGTGTTTGCAATGGATAAAAGAGACAATCCTTCTCTGGGTTCTCCTACGGAAGAAGTCGCCGTGAGGAGGAAAGAGTTGGACGATGGTTGGGAGGACAAGCCATGATCTGTGTTCGCCGTGGAGAACTAGCCGAAACCGAAGAACACGGCGAAATTTGTGCAGTCTGTCTGCAAGACATCCAACAAGAAAACCACCGACAGTTTGGCCGAGTCCATTCGCAAGGCCAAGACGGATACGGACGTCTTTCGGCCAAGTTCATTGAAAAATCCAACACAATGACGACATCAGTCGCAAAGGACATTCATGAATCCCTCAATCAATCCTCTCCGAACGGTTGGCCCTGAAATCGATGGAGATGATCTGAGAGCATTTCCGCCACCTTATCCAGATCGAAGGGCCAGGCGTAGGTCAAGGTCACATCGGGATACTTCTTGCGCAGGTCGTCCATTTCCTCGGGAATCTCATATTCCGAGTGCGAGCCGCCCGGTGTGAACATGGTGGAGATCACGGTAATGTCTGTGGCTCCGTCGACGATCTGTTGTTGAATGGCTTCGCTGAGCGTGGGCGTGCAAAATTCGTTATAGGCCGTGGAAAACCGTGCGCCGCGCAGGAGGGGCCTGAGGCGGGTGGCCAATACTTCAAGCCCGGCTTGATAGGGGTCGGTTTCCGGGGTTCGAGGCCACAGCCTGATTTTTTGGTCGAGTTCATATTCCTCTTCAGACATCGGGACTCCTGCGGCGCGTCGTTGGGCTTCAAGTCGTTTGAGCTTCGTGACCAGTTCCCCAGGGTAGCCTTTCGGAATGCCTCCATGCCCCACGAGTACCACGCCTTTTGTTGAATCGCTCATGTTTGCCTCTCTTTCAGTTGACGGACAACCACGGGGGGGGGTGCATTGTTGTTGTAGGGGACGGCCCCCGTGCCGTCCCGAATGATCTAACAATCAGACGTGGTTTCTCAACATGAGTTCCTTGGGATGGGGTGCAAGATACACCTGATCCCTCAGGTAAGGCATGTCCAACACCCGGACATAGTGTCTGATCAAGGTGATGGGGACGCTCAGCGGCTTAAACCCTTTCTGGTAATCGGCAATCACCGCGTGTAGTTCCCCGCGCGCCCTGGAACTTAAGTCGTCCTTGAAATGACCGGCCACGTGTTGGAGCACGTTGACGTGTTTGCGAATGGTTCCTTTGACGGCCAAGGCCTCCATAAACCGTTGACCGTAGGCCTGGGCCAACGTTCGAGCGGAACACTGTCGGGCATTGGCCACTAATCGACCAAGCTCTTGGTAATGCCGTCGGCTGTGGGCCAATAAGAGATATTTGTGGGCCGTATGAAAGGCAACCAGCCTCCCGCGGGTGAGTCGTGTATGGAGAAGGTGGGATTGCCACCGGTGATAGCCAAACACGCGTTCGATAAAATGTTCCCGAAGGCCTTGGTCCCGCAGTCGTCCTTCTTCCTCGATAGGCGTTAAGGGAAACAGGTGTTGGAATGCATCGGCAAACGTTCCCTTCCCTTTTCGCAGGAGATGGCCTTCGCGGGTATACACTCGAACGCGCTGGGTTCCGCAACTGGGGGAATCTTTTTTAAAGACATATCCGGACAGGTTCAAAGCTTGTAAGTCGCGCAACCGTTTTTTGGTGTAACGGCGCATCCGTTCAGTGTGATCGTGATGAGAACGAACCGTCATCAAGTGCGGTTCATCCACGTCATCGACTAAACGCATCGATTCTCTCGGTGTGCCGAATCCTGCTTCCACTTCGGGACAAACCGGAATCCACTCCACGTGCTGCCCGAGCACGTCCGCCAGAAACTGATCCCGTTTATGGCCCCCGTCGTACCGAACGGGTTCACCCAACAAGCAACGGCTGATGCCCAACCGTACAGGAAGACCTGATGCGTGGGGTGTTTCTTCAGGGAGCATAGGTGAGTGCGTAGGCGTTGCCCGGGCGGTCATGAGAAGCCTTGGGGTTGACGGACAACTACAGGGAGTTGTCCGTACCGATTCGTTGTTCTTCAGCTAACCGTGTCTCATTGACGCGAACGATCTTCACTTCCCTGACGTCGGAAAAGGTTTTGACAAGGAGTGTGACCGATGCCCCGACCTCTCCTCGTATCATGGACACGACCTCTCGATACGTTTTCCCTTTGATAGACTGGCCGTCCACGGCCAGAATTTCCTGTCCGTGTGTCAGTCCTGCTTTGACGGCCGGTCCCAAGGGATGGGTTGCTCGAATAAACAGGCCGGCGGGATCGCCGATGCGTTCGGCAGTGAGATGCAGCGCGACTCCAATGACTCCTGGCGGAGGGAGCATGGGGTCTGACGTGTCACCGTGAGGATTCCCTTGCTGTGCATGGCTCTGGATTGGGATACACAACATGAGTCCTAGTAAAATGACAAGGAAAATCCACCGTTCGACGCACATGGGGAACTGGCTCGCCGATGGAGTCGCCAATGGTTTCATGCTTCCCTCCTTCTTTATGCGAACATGCTGGAGCAATCCGATGAAACACCGTCCGAGCTATTCATGACCTCTCCTTAGTATCGCAGAAAAAGCCGATTCCAGGTTCGGATATTTGTAAGTAAATCCCAGTTGTTGAGCCATGCGGGGATTCACCAATTGACCATGAGTCATGAGCGTAGCCATTTCTCCTAATCCGATTTTAAGCGCCAACGCCGGAACAGGAAGCCAAGCAGGTCTCCCCAAGGCCTTCCCCAGTTGCAGACAAAATTCTTTCATCGTGACTGGATGGGGAGAAGCCGCATTGATAGCGCCTTTGCAAGAGGGCTGTTCAAGCATGGCTACGACAAGCCGTCCCAGATCTTCAACGTGGATCCAGCTCACGGGCTGCGTGCCTGTGCCGATGGGACCCCCAAGAAAGAATTTGAAGGGGAGAAGCATTTTTTGCAGGGCGCCGTCGTCTTTCCCTAACACCATACTGATTCTCAGACACACGGTCCGAATGCCATAGGCCGTTGCCCTGAAGGCTTCGCGTTCCCATTCCACGCATAGGTCAGCCAAAAACCCATTTCCCGGTCCCGTCGTTTCATCGACACCATTGGTGGTCTCGAGTCCATAATACCCGATGCCTGATGCGCTGATAAAGATGTGTGGTCGACTGGCTTCCGGGAGATTCGACAACGCCTTCACCAGTATCCGAGTGGTCTCGATCCGGCTGGTCCGAAGCAGGTTTTTGCGCACTTGCGTCCATCGGCCTTCGGCAATAGAAGCGCCCGCCAGGTTGATAAGGGCGTCCTGCTCGTGAAAGGTCTGGTCCAGCGTCTCCGCATTCGACGGATCCCATCCGCGCACGTGAGTCTTGGCTCCAACCACCCCAGAAGCCTTGTCGGGGTCTCGAGTCACGATCGTCACCCGGTGTCCACCGGCAGTGAGCACGGGTTCGATATTCCTGCCGATAAATCCTGTGCCCCCCACAATAGCAATGTTCATCGTTGGCCTCGTGCCACGGGTTACGGTGAGTCAGGAATGCCTCTGGCACAACGGAAGCCGGTCCCATGGGTTTTCAACGCGAACCCTCCTTTTCCACGGGCAGCTATCCGAATGTCGGACTCGAAGCTGTGCCAGGAGCCGCCGCGAATGACTTTCAGCAGCCCCGTCTCAGGGCCTTTGGGGTTTCGATTCGGTGCCACGTGATAGTAGTCTTTACTATACCAGTCCTGGACCCACTCTCTCACGTTCCCTGCCATCTCATGGACGCCGTAGGGCGAGGCGCCGTCGGGTAACGCGCCGACCGGTACGAGTGCGTGCGGAGCGACCCAATCACGATTGAAGTTCACGTATTGAGACGAGGGTCCCTCATTTCCCCATGGGTAGACCCTTCCATCGGTGCCTCGAGCGGCTTTTTCCCATTCGGCTTCAGATGGCAAACGTTTGCCGAGCCATTGGCAATAATCCGCAGCATCATGCCATGTGACCTGGACCACGGGTAAGTGGGCAATGCCCTTCACCTCGAACAACGATCCGTCGCCATACACGTTAAGCGGTTCCTGATGCCCCGTGGCGGAAAGAAAGTCGAGGTATTGCGCATTGGTCACCTCGTATTTGTCGATCATAAAGGCACCGAGATAGATCTTCCGACGAGGCTGTTCATCGGTCCGCCCCCCGTTCTGGCTGCTTCCTCGAATAAAACTTCCGGCAGGAATTGCCACCATCGGGGCCGGATCCCTTTTCATGGGTTCCGCAACAACTGGAAGATACCAAAGGAGCAGTGCCAGTAGTGTGATAACTCTGAGCTTCATGGTTTTCGCCGTTGGCTGTCTTTTTTGATTTGGCGAGCGATTCTCCCAATCCGTTCCGTGAGTTCCAAGACCGCACTGTCGTCATCGGCGTTTGCCGCTACTCGAGCCTCGACTAACAGCAGTCGAGAATCATGTAAGGCTTGCTCGATCTTCGTCTGGATGGAAGGGGAGGCCAGGGTCCCTCCGAGTGCCGAATGATGAAAGGCCTCCCAGGCCTCATCCACGCTTTTGCCGGCCAGGTAGAGGGATGCTTGGACAGGGTTCCGTGGCTGAAAATGTTTTCCTGAAGTCCTGGCCCATACCAGCCCGATTCCCCAGGTGAGACTCCACGCAATGAAGATCATCGTGATAAGATTTATTTTCTTCATGATTCACCTCCGGTTTTCCCAATGACCACCAAAGATCTCGCACCTCTTACCCTTGCAGTTGTTTTACGATGATTTCTCGGGTTTGCCGGTATTCCATGTTGTCCGGATTGTTTTTGATGGCCTTGTCAATGGCATGCAAGGCATCCTCCCATTGTTCTTTGCCCATGCTGATGAGGGCGTGTATGAAGTCGTATCGTATCGGTTCCAAGGTGTTGTCCCCAGCCGACCGTGCACATCGAAACCCAAGGCCCACCCCATAGGAATTGTTGTCCGGTTGATTCCAGAAACGATGGCTGGTGTGCAGGGAGGTCTGAGGAGCAAGCCAGGAACCACCTTTGAGCACCTTGACCGGACCTTGGTTCGCAAAGTTAAAGCCGCTAGAAGGCCCTTGAGGATTGAGCGCCTGACTGACCTGGAAATACGTCGGTGAATACCAATCGCTGACCCATTCAAAGACGTTACCGGCCATATTGTATACACCGAAGCTGCTTACCCCATTCGGGTAGGAGTCCACCGGCATGGTTTTTCCTACATTTTGGCCGTAGTTCGCTCTGGCGGGTTCGATTTTGTGCCCCCAGGGAAAATGAGCGTTCTCGAGACCCTTGGCCGCGCGTTCCCATTCCGCTTCCGTGGGCAGTCGTTTGCCTTCCCATTCACAATAGGCATTGGCGTCATACCAGCTCACTCCCACCACGGGCTGTGCCGGTTTATTGAGGCGCGGGTCATCCCAGTAGGCTGGTGCAGAGTGCTGGGTAGCCTTCATGAATTCTCGATATTTGGCGTTCGAGACCTCGTACGTATCAATATAGTAGGCATCGAGCACGACTTGGTGAGGGGTTTCATCACGGTGGTCTTTGCCGCCCATGGTAAATTCCCCTTGCGGGATCATGATCATGTCCGCAGAGTCTGCGCCCAGGGCTGCGGTCCAGGGGATCAGGATCAATATCCCGGACAGAACGACCGTCGGGGTGGCTGGTAGAAGTTTCTTCATGATTCGTCTCCTCCTTTTAGAAGATGTGAGTGGATGGTCATCATTGACTCTTGACCGTCTGGACCCATGACCAGCGGCGTTGGTGCGGCGGGTTGGGGGTCCTGACGGTCGGCGCTTGTCCGATGCTTGAGGATGAGAGAGTCCACGACATTGCCGCATTGGACGCACCGTAAGGCCCAATACCACATTTGCCCTGCATGATCGAAAAGATCGAAGAGACTTTCCCGCACTAACAGCCCCCCACATCGGAAACATCTCTGACTGGATACTTGGCTCTCGGCACTTGTTTGACCAGATGTTTGTGAACCGGCCATGATGGTTTCGTCTACTTAAAGAATGTTATCGGTTTCCGATCCTGCACCCTTTCCCTTTCAACTTGTGTGCCAAAATGCATTACTTTTTATTTCAATGTGTTATGAATTATTTTGTTAAGATACCTGGATGATCCATTGCAGATGAGACATATTTTTGTCTCATAAAAATCGAATGAGACAGTTTCGAGAGTATTTTTCGGCCTAGGTTACGGCGAAGGGGATTCAGCGTTTGCGGCACAGGGAAGCTTGGCGACTCGCAGCCAAAAGTATTCCACGCCTTTTACAATGTTGCGGAAGGATTCAAAGTTGACGGGTTTAGTGAGATAGCAGTTCGCATGGAGATCATAGGCTCTGGCAATATCCGCGGGGTTATACGAAGAACTCAGTACAATCAGAGGAATTCGCTTCAAAATCTCATCCCATTTGATCTCTTTAAGTAGTTCAAACCCGCTTTTTTTCGGAAGATTCAGATCGAGCACGATCAGCTGGGGGAGGTTTTCACCAGGTGCGTGTTTGGCTTCATGAAGAAAACGAGTGGCAGCCAATCCATCATGTACAAAGGACAATGTGGCCTGCAGCGAGGATTCTTTTAAAGCTTCTTTGATGAGCCGCACGTCGACCGGATTATCTTCAATCACCAAAATCACAGTAGGCTTTGTCGTGCCTGAATCCATTGTGGGCTCTCCTCGCCAGCTTGTTGTCTTTTAAAAATATTCAAAGAGTGTGCCATTATGCCAGCCATGCGCCATGCCGGCTGAATTATTGAAAGGCTTTTCAAATCAAGTGCTTACAAATAGCGAATGCAGCCGCAATGGTTTCCGAAAGACAATAAAATGTCTCATTTATGTCTCACGCCTGAAAGACATACTGTTGGCAAGGGGGAGCGAACGGCGAGTTCGGACGTTTCATCGCCGTGCTTTCAGGGCGAATCGGAACTCGCGTGGGGCCGTTGCGTGAGATCCTCGGGGGTGATGCCCAAATCGTCCAACCACCGGTAGAGAGTCGCTCGGCTAATTCCGAGTAGACTGGCCGCTTGTGTTCGATGGCCCTTGGTGCGTTGCAGGGCGGCGAGGATCTGGTTCCTGTCTTTGTCCCGGGGAATGTGTGCTACAGGCTGTTCCTGCTGGACGGTCTCGCGAGGTTGTTCCAGCAACTCGGTTGGAAAATGATGCGGGTGGATGGTGGATCCCTCGCATTGCAGCACAACGTATTCGATGACATTTTTCAGTTCCCGCACGTTCCCGGGCCAGGGGTATTGGGAAAGCAGGTGCAACCCTTCCGGGCTGATGTCTTGCACGAACCGTTTGCCCACTGCTTGACGGCATTGACTGAGAAAGGTCGCTACCAATGCCGGAATATCTTCTTTGCGTTCCCGAAGCGCCGGCAAGCGGATGCGGCCAACCCGAATGCGATACAGCAGGTCGGCTCGAAAGGTCTGTTGGGAGACCTGCTCATGTAAGTTGCGATGGGTGGCGCAGATAATGCGAACGTCCACCTTTCTCGGTTGGGATTCGCCTAGGCGGGTAATTTCTTTCTCTTGCAACACTCTGAGCAAACTCGTCTGCACGCTATGCGGCATGTCGCCGATTTCATCCAGCAAGATGGTCCCCCCGTGGGCGGATTCAAAAAATCCCCGGTGATCGGTGCTGGCCCCGGTAAACGCACCTTTTTTGTGTCCGAATAATTGGCTTCCCAGTAGGGATTCGGTCAGTCCGGCACAATGCACCGCGAGAAAGGTCTTCTCCTTTCTGGGGCTGGCCGCGTGCAGGGCACGGGCCACGAGTTCTTTGCCCGTGCCGGTTTCCCCTTCGATTAAGACCGTTGAGTCCACCGGCGCGAGGTTTTGGATCTGCCGGTACACGTTCTGCATGGGCTGGCACTTTCCAATAAAATCGTAAAATTGGGATTGTTCATCCAGTTGTTTCCTGAGGGTATGAACCTCGGTGACATCGTAAAGAAAGAACATCTTGGCTCGGATGTCGCGCGGGTCGTCTTGAACATCGATTTCCAACCACCGTTGGGCCTGTTCCGGTGTGGCACACTGGATGAGGACCTTTTTCCGTTCCTCCGGGGCTTGGTCCATGAGTTGTTCCAGGGCTTGGACATCGTGGTCCGGTAGCCCCATGGCGTCCCGCCACGTTTGACAGTCCAGGTTCTGCTCGCTTTTGCCCAATAATCGGAGGGCGGACACGCTCATGTGGAGAATGCGCCCTTGGGAATTGGTCAGAATCGTCCCGATGTGCAGTTGATTCAAAATCGAATGGAGATCGTCGGCGCTTTGTTGGACTTGGGCGTTTACGGCTTCTAATTCTGCCTGGATGCGTTTTCTTTCGATGCCGTATTCGATGGCTCGCATGAGGATCTGGACGTCGACTTCTCCCTTGACGAAGTAGTCCTGCGCGCCTTCACGAACCGCGTGGATGGCAATCTCCTGGTCGTTGAGGCCCGTGAGCAAGACTTGCGGCAGCCAGGGGTGACTCTCGGCTAGTTTTCGAAAAGTGGCCAACCCCTGGCTATCGGGTAACGAGAGGTCCACCAGGGCCACATCCACCGGAGTTTCGAACAGGCGCTCGCGTGCTTGTTTTAACGACTCGGCGTTGAGAATGGTGACGGAGCGACCTGAGATGTCTCGAAAGAGTGCCCGAATCAGGCGAGCGTCCCCCGGGTTGTCTTCAAGCAAGAGAATGGTGGTTGTGTTCATGCGGTCCGTGAGGTCTTAATGGTGAAATAGAAGGTGGATCCCTTCCCCGGTTCGGATTCCACCCAAATTTTTCCGTCGTGTTTTTCCACAATTCGCTTGCAGATGGCCAATCCGATTCCCGTTCCTGGGTAGTCGCTCCGGAGGTGTAATCGTTGAAAGATGGCAAAGACGCGATCCAGTTGATCCTGCGGGATGCCGATCCCGTTATCCTGAACGAAGAATTCCCATCCGTCGAACAGGGGCCTGGCACCCACGTGAATGGTTGCAGGGGATTCTCCTTGGAACTTTAGCGCGTTCGCGATCACGTTTTGGAAGACTTGGGTGAGCAGCGTCGGGTTGGCCTGGATGACGGGCAGTGGATCATGGGTGATCTCGGCCTGATGCTCTCGGATCGCCGCCGACAGATTCTTCATGACCTGCTGCAAGATCCGTTCACATTCGGTGGATTCGAAGGATTTGTTCTCCGAGCCCACTCGTGAATATTCCAGCAGATCACGAATGAGCCACTGCATCCGTTCAGCTCCATCCACGGCGTACCCGATGAAGTCATCCGCATCGTCGTCCAGTTTGCCTTTATAGCGTTTTCCGAGCAACTGGGTATAGCTCGCCACCATGCGGAGCGGTTCCTGGAGGTCGTGGGAGGCCACGTAGGCAAATTGTTGAAGCTCGGCGTTGGATTGAGCCAGGGCTTCCGTCTTCTGGGCCAATTCGGCTTCCTGCTGCTTGCGTTGGGTGACGTCCGTTTGCACCCCGATGAAATGCGTGAGCGTTCCCTGCGGATCGCGGACCGGGGCGATGTAGAACTCATTCCAAAACAACCTGCCGTCCTTCCGGTAATTGCGCAACTCGGCTTTGCCCTCCGTGCCGTCCCGGATCGCTTGACGGATGGCGTCTAGGCCGGGTTGATCATGATCGCGTCCCTGCAGGAAGCGGCAATTCCGGCCCAACACTTCTTCCGTGGCATAGCCCGTGATTTTTTCAAAGGCGGCGTTGCAATACACCGTGGGCATATCGGGTCGGCGGGCATCCGCGATCAGAATACCGCTGGTCGCCGAATTGATGGAACGATCGCGCAAGGCGAGTTCCTCCTCGTATAACTTGCGTTCATTGATATTACGTGCCGTGGCATACAACAGGGGCTCCCCTTGGCTGACGGCGATGTTCCACAGCAGCCATTTCACCGAGCCGTCTTTTCCCACGAATCGATTTTCAAATTGAGCCGAAAGGGTGCCCTGCTTCAAGACGGCCAACTCTTGAATCATGGCGGGGCGATCCTCCGCATGCACGAATTCCGTGAGGGAGTGGTTGTGAAGTTCTGCCGTGGAATAGCCCAGTTCGCGTTCCCAGGCCGGATTGCACGTGTTGACGCTGCCATCCCGTTGCGCGATGCAGAACAAGTCCGGAGAGAGCGCAAAGAAGCGGTTGCGTTCATCCTCGGCTTTTTTGCGCTGTTCGATTTCTTGTTCGAGCCTGCTGCTCGTGGCCACCACTTGGCGGGCCAGCACCACGCTGAAGACGATTACCAGGAGTCCGATGATCGGCTCGCTTCGTAACCACCACTGCGTGTTTTGAGGAGAATGGGTGCTCAGCAATTTCACGACCTCGTCGGTGTTCCGGAGAAGCTCGTCTTGCCGTTCATTGAGGACGGAAAAGGCTTCAGACGACGGAGCACGATCCGCGGATTCGAGCAGCAGGGTTTGGGTGGTGGAAAAGAATCGTTCCAGCAAGGCACGCTGTTGCGTCAAGAGGTCACGGACCTGGGCGGTCGGCGCCGGGGGAATCGAGCGGCGTTCCTCAGTATCCAGATTGACGATGACTGCTCCCCCGTTTTGTAAGGCATCGACGGAGTGCAACAACACCTGCTGCGTGGCGTAACGATCTTTGTCAATGCCACGGGAAGCCAAGATGGTTTCGTTGAAATACCGTTGAACCATCATGCGTTGGCGGCCGGCGATATCCACCACGGCGTCCGGTTCGACGTTGTAACCCGTGGTGAGGATCATGGCCATGATAGTGCCGAGCGACCCAATCAATACGACAATGATGGCAAGCAGGCGGTGCCCGATGGTTAAGGGAAACGTTCTCATTAATCTGGAGAAGACCTTCTGCATTTCCTGACCCCTGCTGGAAAAATCTTCATGAGACCATCTTGCCCGTGGGCTGTGGCTGGATGGACTCGATGGTCCTCCGTTTGCTCGAGATGAGTCCTGACGGCCAACCTCTCGTCGTTTCTTCCAACACTTTACATGATGTGGGTTGAGACCGTGTCTTAACAACTACCATTGACAAACAGAGGAAAGTGCGGTTAACTTCAATCTGAGAATGACAAAGTCGTCATTTTGCTGCAAGAGACAAGCTGTGAGGACAATGAACGTCCTTCCCCAACGAAGGTTGGGAAAGGGCGTTTTTTTATTATTAGAGGCACGGGTGCTGTACATTCGTCGAGCATCACGTCAGTAAGAGAAATCAGTCGATTTCTTGTTCAGTCAGTCGATAAGCGTACCGAGGCAAAGGCGCCGGGGCGACCCTGTGAAAACGAGAAACGTTTTTGCATGTGGCTATCCCGGTGCCTTTTGTTTTCTGAAGACGTGGGCGGCGCAATGCAACACGACCTTTCAAAGGACGATGACAATCTCATCACCCGACTGGGTACGATTTTAGAGGGAAAGGATTCTCCTGAAACACGGATTCGCCAAGCCCTAGCCTTGCTGAGTCAAGAAGCTGAAACAGGAAAGGCTCCAGACCGTTCTTCTGAGAATTCCGAGTCATCCCCATGCCTCAAGCCATCAGGTGATTCACCGAAATCTTCAAGTTTCCAGAGGAAAAAGAAACAGTCGCCGGTTCTTATTGGAAAGAGCACGGCGATGCAGGCGGTGCAGGCTGCCATTCAGCGGGTCTCGAACACCTCGGCAACGGTGTTGCTCCGCGGCGAAAGTGGAACGGGAAAAGAGTTAGTGGCGCAATCAATTCACCACTCGAGTGTGCGTGCCGAACAACCATTTGTGGTGGTGCATTGCGCGGCGGTTCCGGAGACCCTCATTGAAACCACCCTGTTCGGGCATGAACGGGGAGCCTTCACGGGAGCGAGTCAGGCGAGAAAAGGACGACTGGAACAGGCAGCCGGCGGAACGTTGTTTCTTGATGAGGTCGGAGATATTCCCCTCTCAACCCAGGTCAAGCTCCTTCGCGTGCTTCAAGACAAAGAATTTGAGCGAGTCGGAGGTGGGGAGACACTCTCGGTCGATGTTCGGGTGATTGCCGCGACGCATCGTCACCTCGAAGCCATGATCCATACAGGTGAGTTTCGAGAAGATTTGTATTATCGGCTGAACGTTGTGCCATTCACGCTTCCCCCCTTACGTGCCCGAGGGGACGACGTGCATTTGCTCATGACGCATTTTCTCGACAAATTCACTCGCGACAATAACCGGCGCGTCCAATTAGGGAAAGACCTCGTTCATGTGATGAGCGTCTACCATTGGCCTGGAAACATTCGCGAATTGCAAAATTGCATTGAACGGTTGGTCGTCTTGGCAGAGACGTCGCTGATCGAGGTACAGTCCATTCCTGAATCACTCGCGCCCTATTTTGATGACATGCAAACGGTGCAATCTCAGTCCACCACCAAGTCGAGCAGTCCTGCATCCCAACACACGCTCTCTGCACGGTTGAATGCGATCGAACGGGATCGTCTTCGAGAAGCTCTCAAGAAAGCCGGATGGGTCAAGGCGAAGGCGGCCAGGCTGTTGGGCATGACTCCACGTCAAATCGCCTACCGGATCCGAAAGTACCAGCTGATCGAAGAATCTTGATCGAACCAAGGGTTTGGTGTTGCGAGATGTGCACCACGGTTCGCGTACGTGTGTCCGTTGCCGGATTGCGCTGGGGCATGCCGCGCATCTCGGCGAGAAACTCGTCGGAGAGAATCGAAATGTCCGGTGTCTCCAGCCCCGTGGCATCGAAAAGATTCCATCACACCCTCCGTTTGATACGCTTCAGCAAATCCGTCTATGTCTTGGCATAGGGATAAGTGACTGACGTCGAGACGTGCGAAGTCTTTGAGAAGTCATGCCTTGCCATGCGATCCTCGACAATCTTAAGATACCCGCTGCTCATGCAAATCCTCGATATCAATCATTCCGAGCTTCCCGATTTGCAATTCGTGCTCATGGTGTCGGCCTTGTGCACGGCAGAAATCCCGACCTTGAATGTGCCGGAAGACGTGCGCCGGGTGGTCTTTGATCGCTGCTGGGCGTTGCTGCACGACGCGCCCCCGCCAACGGAGAAAAAACAACGCGTGCTGGATCTCCGAGAGGGGGATGAGGTTGCCCTCGATGCGCTCGTCGAAGTCATCCGCAGCACACTGAATGCGCAGGGCTACGCTCAAATGACCTGGGATCATGGCCCCAGTGAGCCCACCCAATCCACCAGCCCGGATGCTCAGCCTCTGATTGATCGCTTACAGTATTGGGACCCGGCGAATCCTCCACCGGTTGATGGGCCACCCGAGGCGAGTCACAACTGATTCACGGTCATTCCTCATCGCATTTCTTGCAGAAAAGCGTTTCGCCTAACTTCTGTTCTCTCCCGTGTTGAGTCACAACCCATGGTCTTTCGCTCCAGGGTGGAGTGTGGCGGACATGTTGCCCGTGGCCGCAGTCAAGATCAGCGACCCAATCACCGCGTTCGTCTTGGTGGAAGCCGATGATGCGTTGTTCCATTTTTCTTGTACTGTACGGACCGTGTCTGGTGAATCTGGTGTTGCTACCTATTGAGGGAAAGATGCTTCGCGTGGCTCAGCATTGTATGGGTTCACTCATTTCCCCGATTCGATCCTCGAACGGGTCAGGGACAGGCGTTGACTATTCCCGCCTTTCCTCCTTTGGAAGGGGTTTTCCGTAGAAGAGTTGACAGTCATTGTCGAGACGTTCGACGAGTTGCTTTTGCTGATGGTTTCTTTTTCGGCTGTTCGGCCGGAGGCTGGTCGGCGGCACCGTGTCTCATCAGTTTCTCGAAAGCCTGTTTGATGGAGGGGGTCATGGGTTTTTGGTTCTTCTCTCACTTTTTATGATAAACTCACCCTGTGCGCGGAAACCGTCATGTCATCTCATTTCCACGAGACTGTGACGACAGACTGTGACGACAAAATCCTTACATGTCAAAGGGTTGTTAATGATCACCGGAAATTGATGAAGACCTCTTCAACCGAAGAAATTGTTTTTGAGGCTGTACAATCGGGTATAGCAGCAAAGTCGAGGGGCAGCAATGTCGGCGCAGGACGCCACGGCCCATCGGCTTTCACTGGCGTGATGCCGATCCTTCCGAAGCCAACTCCATTGCTTGGTACAACGACTCTCTGGCGAATCCTGCAAAGCATGAAGGTGGACTCAAGCGAAGATTCCACTCTCATGAAGATGAGGGTCTTGCCACGGTTGCGGTGAAGCGATTGTTCGAATACAAGGCAGACGCGCACGCCCTGTTTCCCTGAACTCCGGTGTAGGGGATTCACAAAAGAGACGGGTGCCCATGGCTCTGAAAGTCTTAATCGTGGATGACGAACAAGCGATCGTTGATCTCGTTCGCCACCACTTGGAAAAAGAAGGCCTGCATTGCCTGGAGGCGCATGAAGGAGAAACGGCGCTGCAACTCGCACGGACCGAATCCCCTGATTTGCTTGTGCTGGATCTCATGCTGCAGGGTATTGACGGGTTGGAAATTTGCCGGTTGCTTCGTCGTGAGCGGACCACTGCCAATATGGCGATTATCATGTTGACGGCCAAAGCGGAAGAAGTCGATCGAGTGGTGGGATTGGAGATAGGAGCGGACGACTACCTCGTCAAGCCGTTTTCCCCCAGAGAGTTGGTGGCTCGAATCAAAGCGGTGTTACGGCGGGGGCGCGATCCTCAAACGGACGGCATGAGACGAATCGGGGCTCTTGAAATTGACGAGGCGAAGCATCAAGTCCGCGTGGCAGACAGTGTTGTCGAACTCACGGTGAAGGAATTCGATCTGCTCTGTGCGTTGATACACGCCAACGGGCGGGTGTTGAATCGGGAGCAAATTTTGGAAATGGTCTGGGGGTATGCCAATGCCGTGGAAATTGAATCGAGAACAGTCGATGTGCACATCAGACGCCTTCGAGAAAAACTCAAAGAGGAAAGTCACCGAATCGTGACGGTCAAGGGTGTGGGCTATCGCTTCGAGGCAGAAGGATAAATGAGGACACACCGATGTTGAAGGGCCGGTTGATTCCCCGTTTCGGATTGTTCTTGAGCGTCATGACATTGGTGGGCATGGCGGCGATGTGGCTGTTGGCCGCTTCTGGGGCGACCGGCAGGGCATTATGGGTTGGGGTCCTGGTCGTGGTCGTGTTGGTTTTTCCTTTTGGCCTGTGTGTCGGTCGATGGCTTTTGAGGCCGGTCTATGAAATTCAAACCGGCGCCGAGCGGCTGTTGCAAGGATGGAGGGAGCAGGAGAAGAAACCAGACGGAGATGACTTGAGCGGCTTGAGAAAGGCGTTGACGTACATCACGGCTCACTCCCAAGCCCATGTTCAAGTATTGGAGTCCGAACGAGCCAAAGGCACTGCTATCCTCGACAGTATGACCGAAGGCGTGATCGCTTTGGATGGGCAAGGGCATGTGGTGCTCATGAATCCCGCTGCGCGAAGGATTCTTGATTTTAATCAGGAGGATGGACAAGGCCGCACCTTATTGGAAATTGTCAGGGATCGAGGATTGGCTGATTGGGTCGAGACGTGTCAAGCACTCGATGCCACGGAGCAGTGCAAGCGGGAAATTGAGCGTCATTTACCTGCTCTGAGAATTATCGAGGTCAATGCCCGGTCCGTGCCTTTTTCGTCACAGCGCCAGGGTATCTTACTCGTCTTGCATGACATCACCGAGCTCCGGCGGTTGGAAAAAGTCCGCGCTGAATTTGTCGCAAACGTCTCACATGAGTTACGTACGCCGCTGACCGCCATCAAGGGATACGTGGAAACCGTGCTCGATGAAGCCCCGCTGAAATCGACCACGCACCGACGATTTCTGGAGGTCGCGAAGAGCCACGCGGAACGGATGGGGCGCTTAATTAATGACCTTCTGAATCTTTCCGATATCGAGACGGGAAAAGTGGTTCTGAATCCCACTCCCGTGAGTCTTGGCGCCTTCGTGCACGAAGTCTCGGCGATGTTTGAGAAGGATGCTGCGAAAAAAGAAGTGCGGCTTGTCAACCAGGTTCCTCCCGATTTGTGTGTGCAGGCCGATCGTGATCGGCTCTCTCAGATTTTTGTGAATGTGGTTGACAATGCGGTGAAGTATACGTCGAAAGGGGGAACGGTGAATTTTGGGGCAGCGAAAACAAACACCGATCAAATCCGCATCACGATCCGGGATACGGGACAAGGTATTCCGCAAAACGATTTGCCTCGCGTGACGGAACGATTTTACAGAGTCGATAAAGCGCGTTCCCGTACGGAAGGCGGCACCGGCCTTGGTCTCGCCATCGTGAAACATTTAGTGCAATTGCATGGCGGGACGCTTCACGTTGAGAGTCAATACGGCAAAGGCACGACTATTGAATTTCTGCTTCCGGCCGTGCAACTCCAACCTACTCCTAACTCCGACGTTTCTACTCCTTAGTGGCTTCCCGCACTCTGCCGCCAGGAGCCGATTTCAGAAAATTCCAAAGCAAAATTAACTGACGTGTCACCGTCCTGATACGTGACTGCAATACGCTCCTCGTATAGTGCGCATGTCGATTCTGAGGGGAATTGGTTTGGCCCCTTTGGCACGCCGGCAATGCCAGAGAACAAGAATCTGACCCCAAAAATGAGGAAATCCTCTTGTGTCGTAACAATTTCGTAACCTGTTTTTTACACCGGAGTAATATACAACGCTTAGAGTGAAGCCACTATCAGAAAGGGTCATATGATTGAACGAATGTTGCAGAAGGAAGGTTCACACATGATGAGACGGTTCGTATTGGCAAGTGCCACAAATCGATCAACCGGATTTTTCGGGAAGAGGGCTGGATCCCTCGGTTTCGTTCTCCTGGCAGTCGGCATGGGCAGTGCAGTCCAGAGTTGGGCGGCATCCGACGTGATGGTGGATCCAGATTGGAAAGCCTATAGTCGGGTTAGTGGGGTCTCCGGGAATCTGAATAGCATCGGATCCGATACCCTCAACAATCTTATGACTCTGTGGGCGGAAGGGTTCAGAAAAGAATATCCCAATGTGAAGATTCAAATTGAAGGGAAAGGATCCAGCACGGCTCCTCCGGCCTTAATTGAAGGGACAGCGGAAGTCGCCCCGATGTCGAGGCAAATGAAAGCGAAAGAGATGGACAAGTTTGAGGCGAAATTCGGCTATAAACCCACCAGTGTTCCTGTTGCCGTTGATGCGCTGGCCGTGTATGTCAATAAAGACAATCCAATCAAGTGTCTGAGTATGGAAGAAGTGGATGCTGCCTTTTCAAAAACCCGGAGGCGCAGGCATTCTGTGGAGATTGACACGTGGGGGAAGGCGGGCCTTGATGGGAACTGGCAAAGCACAAGAGTGAGTCTGTACGGTCGAAATTCAGCCTCGGGGACCTATGGGTTTTTTAAGAAAGCGGTGTTGAAAAAAGGTGATTATAGAGATGAGGTTAAGGAACAACCGGGGTCGGCGTCCGTGGTGCAGGGCGTGGCTGAAGATCGGGGTGGTCTTGGGTACAGTGGTATTGGTTATCGAACCTCAGGGGTCCGAGCGATTCCGTTGTCGGCCAAAAGCGGCGAAGCATGTTATGAGCCGACGTTTGCCAATGCCTCCGCCGGCAAGTATCCGTTAGCTCGTTTTCTCTACCTGTATGTGAATAAAGCGCCGGGAAAACCGTTACCGCCTTTAGTCGGAGAGTTCTTTAAATATGTCTATAGCAAAGCGGGCCAGCATATCGTGATCAAGGACGGCTATTTCCCATTGCCGCAAAGCTTAATCAGTAAGAAATTGGGTGACATGCAATAGTTGGTCGTCTTGTGCTTGACGAGAAAGCCAAAGCGTACTACCGTGGCGCGGGAAATTTGTGACAAAGCCATGCCCGAAAGTCAAGGCTTTGCAGGATGTGGCTTTGTTATGTACCTGCCAACAACTCTCCACATCTCATGAATCAGGCTGACCCAAGAGCGGATCAGGTTGAGATGGCAACTCCTCCCTCGCCATCGTTTTTCTCAAAGGTGACTTCAAGGACGTGGCGGCGTTGGGCCGATCGGGGCGCAGCGGGTGTGATTACCCTTGGAGGATGGGCGACCATTCTCAGCATCTTTGGAATTTTTGCCTATCTGTTTATCGAAGTCGTCCCCTTGTTTTATACCGCTTCTTGGACTCAAGCGACTTCCGTGCACATCGACACATTCGATGAAGCCGGTCTGAAGCCGGGGAATGTCGGTGTGGGGATCGATGAATACAGGGAAGTGGGGTATGTGCTCCGAAAGAGGGACATTTCGTTCTATGCGTTTCCTGCCGGGACCCCGATGAGTCTCAAGTCTGTGCCGACGTTTGAAAACGGGAACGTTACCGCGTTAGCCCGCTCTCCGGGGAAAGACCATATTTATGGACTCGGGACAGTAACCGGGCGAGTCATTCCCTTGTACGTCACTTTTCGAGTCACATTCGAAGATGACGTACGAACAATTGAACCGGTTGTGACCTCGGGCGAGCCGCTTGAGGCAGTCCCAACCGCTGAGCCCATTGCGCGAGTTGCCTACCGCAAGACGGATAGTGGAACGATAGCCGCTGCCTTGACCGAGTCAGGGCGATTGTTTCTCACAAAGATTCAAGAATCAGAGTCGGAGGGGCTGTTTGCGCTCGACACGGAATTGGAACTGTTTCAGACTGAGATCTCCGAGGAAGGTGTGGAGACGATCTCTGTGCTGCTTCTGGATGAGTTGGGAGAAACCCTGTTAGGGGGCACAAAAGACGGCAGATTGATGTATTGGGATATTCGGGATATCCAAAGCCCGAGACTGATGGGGAGTTACTCGGCCGGGACCTCCATCACCGCCCTTTCCTATCTCATTGGCGATCGGTCCATCGTGGTCGGCACGGCAAGCGGAAAGATTGCCGTCTGGATGTCCGTGCTCGACCCTGATGTGGGGGGTGATCCGCGTCTTGAAAAAATTCGGGACCTTGCTCCGCATGACGGGGCCGTGACAGCGATTTCACCCTCGCTTCGAGATAAAGGATTTCTCACGGCCGATGCCTCCGGAGGGGTGGCGGTGCATCATTCGACCTCCGAGCAGACGCTCATCAAGTTCCCGGGGAACGGACACCCCATTTTGGCGGCGATGTTTGCACCGAAGACCGATGGCGCCTTGGTGCTCAATGACTCGGGACAGCTGATCGCCTATGACGTTGAAAATGAACATCCCGAATCCACGTTCTCGTCGCTGTTCTTGCCCGTGCTCTATGAAGGCTATGAAGAGCCCCTCCATATTTGGCAATCAACCGGTGGGTCCGATGCGTTCGAGCCGAAATTTAGCATATGGCCGCTCATGTTCGGCACGCTGAAAGGGACGATGTATGCGATGTTGCTGGCGACGCCCCTCGCCGTGCTGGGAGCGATCTATACCTCGATGTTCATGAATCCGAGTGTACGCGCCGTGGTCAAACCGGTTGTGGAGACCATGGCGGCCCTCCCCACGGTGGTCCTGGGATTCCTGGCCGGATTGTGGTTCGCGCCGTTGCTGGAGACAATCTTTCCGGCCATGGTGGTCATGGTGATTGTGTTGCCGCTGGTTGTTGTGGTGGGCTGCATCGGATGGCACTTTCTTCCCGCTGGACTGAAAGGTCAATCAGGGAATGTCACGGAATTGGCGGCATTGTTTCTCATCCTCGGCGGAACGGTGTGGTTCTGTCTTCAGTTCAACCACCAATTTGAGTTCTGGCTCTTTGATGGGGACTATAAACACTGGCTGCAATCAACGTTTGGCTTGGCGTATGACCAGCGCAACGCGTTGGTCATTGCCTTTGCCATGGGCATCGCCGTCATCCCCACCATTTTCAGCATCAGCGAGGATTCGCTGAGCAACGTGCCGCCCCATCTGATTGCCGGATCATTGGCCCTCGGTGCGACTCCGTGGCAGACCTTGACGAAATTGGTCATTGTCTCGGCGAGTCCCGGGTTGTTCTCCGCTCTCATGATTGGGTTAGGACGGGTGGTCGGAGAAACCATGATTGTCCTGATGGCCACGGGAAACACCCCAGTCTTGGATATGAACCTCTTCAATGGATTCCGAACCTTATCAGCGAATATTGCCGTGGAAATGCCTGAAGCCCCGCATGGAGGCACGCTGTATCGCTTGTTATTCTTGGCCGGCCTGCTGTTGTTTGTGTTTACGTCCATCGTCAACACCCTTGCAGAAATTGTTCGGCAGCGGCTTCGGGCACGATACAGCCAATTTTGAAACGGGTTCTATGCCTGGCAAGATGAAAAAAATACTCGATTCAGGGACGCTGTTCGTGTGGTGTTGCGGTACGGCCGTAGCCGCCTTGCTCCTCATGGTGGGTGGCCTCCTTCTCCTGATCATGATCAATGGCCTCGGGTTTTTCTGGCCCCACGCTCTTGTGGAAATGACACTCAAGGACGGCACGCACGTGCTGGGAGAACTCAAAGAGGAAGAAGTCATCCCCTATTCGGAGACGCCGGCATTCCCCGAAGGGAAAACCCGGGTCAGGCTGAAAATCGGAAATCGTGATCTGTATGGCTTGGACTTCAGGTGGGTGGAGACCGATCAAATCGCGTCGGTGGAAACGCCGCAAGACGTGATCGCCGTTGAACGCAGAGAATGGGGGAACTTTTATGGCCGGATTCGTGAGGTCACGCGGGACGGACAAGTCGTGGCCTCGGGCAATCTTGAAGGGTGGAAGGCGTTACAGCCGCTGATTGAGCATGCCAATGAGTTACATGACGAGATTGAACGTCTTCAAAAAGACGTCATCGGCGACGTGAATTATGAAATCGAAGAAATTCGGTTGAGAATCCGGGAGTTGGCATTACAGGATCAACCCCAGGCTTCTGAGGTTGTTGCCCTTCAAGCTTCCACGAAGCAATTAGAAACCCAATACCAAAAACATGTCGAGACCCTTCGGAAATTGAGCGAGCAACTCAACGAGTCCTCCGTGGTCCTCGTCGAGACAAATGGCCGGGAGCAACACCTTGCCGTTGGACACATCGTGAACGCCCTTCGTCCCAATACCATGGACGCCTTTGAAAAAATTCTCACGTACTTCACCAATTTTTGGTCCGTGCTGAGTCAAGAACCGCGGGAAGCCAACACCGAAGGAGGCATTTTCCCGGCAATCTTCGGCACCGTCATGATGGTGTTGATCATGAGCGTGGCCGTCGTGCCCTTTGGTGTCTTGGCCGCCTTCTACTTGCGGGAATATGCGCGACAGGGAGTGATCGTTCGGATGATCCGCATTGCCGTGAATAATTTGGCCGGCGTGCCGTCGATTGTGTTCGGCGTCTTTGGGCTGGGGTTCTTTGTCTACGCGGTCGGCGGGACCATTGATACCCTGTTCTATCCCGAAGCCTTACCGACCCCGACGTTTGGAACGGGCGGTATTCTGTGGGCGTCATTCACCTTAGCCCTCTTGACGGTTCCGGTGGTGATCGTGTCGACGGAAGAAGGGCTTTCAGCCGTTCCTCGAGAATACCGTGAAGGTTCCTTAGCGTTAGGGGCCACCAAGCTTGAAAGTATGATTCGCGTGATCCTTCCCTGCGCTTTGCCGGGCATTTTGACGGGGTTAATCTTAGCGGTGGCGCGCGCGACGGGCGAAGTGGCCCCCTTGATGTTGACCGGGGTGGTCAAATTGGCTCCGGCGCTTCCCTTAGATCACCATTTTCCATTTCTGCACGTTGAACGCAAGTTTATGCATTTAGGCTTTCATATCTTCGACGTGGGGTTTCAATCCCCGAACGTGGAGGCGGCGAAGCCGATGGTGTACGTCACGGCCTTGATCCTGGTCATGGTGGTCATTCTGTTAAATCTCAGCGCCGTGGCCATCCGCCATGCTATGCGGAAAAAGTTCAGATCGTCGTCGGTGTAATCTGAGTGCGTGACGCGCTCAAGAAGGTCATCCTGATGAGTTCCCTCATTGACGCGTTGACCCAACCTTCTCAAACGGCTAACCACCACAGGCAAACGACGGAAACACCCATGGCGTCTTCTGCATCTTCTCAAGACAAGGAACCCGATCCCAAAATCACGGTCGAGGCTGCCAGCTTCTTTTATGGTGAGAGGCAAGCCCTCTTCAAAATCGACCTTGCCGTCCCAAGACATCAAGTCACGGCCTTGATCGGTCCGTCCGGTTGTGGGAAATCGACGTTATTGCGGTGCTTGAATCGGTTAAACGACTTAGTTGAAGGGGCACGCCTCATCGGAAAGATTCGTCTTGATGGCCAGGATATGTACGATCCTTCCGTGGATGTCACTGATCTCCGAACCCGGGTCGGGATGGTCTTCCAGAAAGTGAATCCGTTTCCCAAGTCGATTTACCAAAACGTGGCGTATGGGCCGAGGTTACAGGGCATGCGGCGCCGTTCTTGGCTCGATGCGCTTGTCGAAAAGAGTCTTCAGGGCGCGGGACTCTGGGAAGAAGTCAAAGATCGCTTGCATCACAGTGCGCTGAGCCTTTCCGGGGGACAGCAACAACGGTTATGTATTGCTCGTGCGTTGGCCGTCAACCCTGAAGTCTTACTCATGGATGAGCCCTGTTCGGCGCTTGATCCCATTTCAACCGCCAAGATTGAAGAGTTGTTGCATGCCTTGAAAGAACAGCTTACCGTGGTGATCGTGACGCATAATATGCAGCAGGCCGCACGTATCTCCGATCTGACGGGGTTCTTTCTCATGGGAGAACTCATTGAATACGCTGCGACCAAAGTCATCTTTACCAATCCATCGGACAGTCGAACCGAAGATTACGTGACCGGACGGTTTGGATGATGGGACTGGGTTTGAAGAGGAAATGAGGACACGTGGAACGTCACTTCGAAGAAGAGTTCGGCAAAATCAAAAGCAAAGTGCTCGAGATGGGATCCCTGGTCGAAGACCAGCTCAGAAATGCCCTGAACGCTCTGGTTGAACGGAATGAGGTCTTGGCGCGTCAGGTCATCGAAAACGATCGAAGGGTGAATACGTTCGACGTGGAAATTGATGAAATGGCTCTCGAATGTTTAGCCCGATATCAGCCAGCCGCCAAAGATTTACGCTTTGTGACGACGGCCATGAAGATTTCATCTGAATTAGAGCGGATGAGCGATTTAGCCGAAAATATCTGCGAGCGAGTGGTCGAACTGAACGAAGAACCGCAGTTAAAGCCCTATATCGACATTCCTCATATGGCCGAGCATGCCCGTATCATGGTGAAGGAATCGTTGGACGCGTTTGTCGGAACGGATTCGGCGCTGGCCAGAAAAGTCATTCAGGATGATGATGGTATCGATAATTTGACGGAACAGTTATTTCGAGAACTGTTGTCCTTCATGCTCGAAAATCCTCAGACGATCAGCCGAGCCATTCGGCTCTCCTTTATTTCAAAGTACATTGAACGGATTGCCGATCATGCGACGAATATCGCGGAACTGGTGGTGTATATGGTTGAAGGAACAATCATCCGCCATACCCTTCCACCGCAAGGGGTCTGAGCGTTCCTCCGCGCGCGCGTCGCGTTGACCAGGCAGTGTTCCGAGCCGGGTGTCGTGAAACGTTCGCCGAGGGAAGCGAATCCGGTGATGTCCCCAGACGTCGTTGGATTCGGGAGCCAGCGACAACGCAAGTGTGGAAGGACAGGATTGAGGCCTGTTTTCTCAGGACGATGTGGTAGCGGAGTGTGATGTTGTCGCCGTCCTAGTATGAACCTGTCACGTGTCAGGGGGGGAACGCCTCTGAGGAAAGTGAATGTCTCATGGAGGCCACGAGCCTAGAACGCCTTCTGGCTCTTTCGATCCGCGCGGCCCGAACTCCCAGCGGGATTCTTCTCAACTATTTTACGGATCGTGCGCTCTGCGTCGAACGGAAGGGTGACGGCTCTCCGGTGAGCATTGCGGACCGCGAGGCCGAAACCACGGTTCGGACCATGTTGCAGGGTGATCCGGTCGCAGCGGCATTTGATGTCTTGGGAGAAGAGTTTGGACCGCAAGGAAACACGACTCGCTATCGATGGTTGATCGATCCCATCGACGGCACGCGATCATTCGTGAATCGGATCCCTTTGTTTGGAACGATTGTGGCGTTAGAGGATCGAGAGGCAGGCAAGGCGCTCATTGGGGTGATCCATTTGCCCGTGCTGAATCTGACCTATAGCGCCGCTCGAGGATTGGGGTGTTTCTGTAACGGAACAGCGGTTTCGGTTTCTCAGGAAGCAGCATTAGAGACCAGTATCATTGCAACGGGAGATCTCGCACAGTTTATCAGTGCCGGCTGCGAAGAGACGTTTCAACGACTCGCTGGGGCGTGCCGGTATCTTCGAGGCTACCCCGATTGTTTCGGCCATACGCTGGTCATCAGCGGCTCAGTCGGGGCCATGATCGATCCGGCACTCAGTCCCTGGGATGCCGTGGCCACGCAGGTCTTGGTTGAAGAGGCCGGTGGGACGGTCGTCACTCGTCAGTCTCGCGAGGAAAACAAAATCGATGCACTGTTTGGAGCCCCCAAGCTGGTCGAACAATTGGTGTCGGTCCTGCACTTTTAGACGGTGCGTCTTGCGGATGGATCGAAGCCACTTTTCCATTATCCATTGGATCGTCCCGCTCCTGCCTTGAGGCTTTCCCTCAAACCGGATACAGCACGCGCCTGCTGTGTTGAACGACAGACCCCGCACGGGCTGGCCGAACAGCAGGGTGCCGGTGGCCTTTCGTGTTTTGTGAATGCCTGCATTGGTCAGGGGACGTGATTGATCATCATCGTGCCAATCGGTCCATTCAACGGCGATCCCGTGTCGCAAGAAAAGACAGTCCATCGGTGGGTCCTCGGACAAAGCGAAATTTTAACAGAGCGGGGGGAAGGAGAAAAGACGATGAGACGAATCAACCCGTTCGGGTGAGGGAACGTAACGTGGTCATGCCCGCGCAGGCGGGAATCCAGAGAATCGACAGGCGCACGCGGTTGTGGATTCCCACTAAAAACAAGCGGGCATGACCAGCATGGTCGGTCGTAGGGGGAGCCTGCGGACGAGGGGGGAGGCGTAAGCCGACAGCCGAAACGAGCCCTACATGAACAAAGGCTTCGCCCCGCTTCCGAATGTGATCACGGACATGGCAGAAGAGGGCGTTTTGTTCTTCATGGGGTCCTTGATCGTTGGCAGAATCAGGAACACCCCAATACAGGGAGTGGGAAGAGGCTGGGAAAGTCGGGCAGCGTTTTGGGGCTTGGTCGCACACGGTCAGCACACAATCAAACCGGTGGCCGAAAAATGCCTGGATTTGGAGCAATAAATCTCCACGCCGCCTGTTTCCATGGCTCCCCCTGCAGGCGTTGTTCCCCTGTCCGTCAATCTGACAAGCAACGGGGGGTGTGGGAAGACGTGCCGGCGGGCGAGCAGAGATGCCACGGCACGCGGCCGCCAAGGTATGGGGCAACGCACCCGTCGCTTGCAAACAGGAAAGAGTTGTGGAAAACCACATGACTGTCTGCCATGCTTGTTGCTTCGAGATAAACGAAGGAGGGGCAACACGTGTTAACGCTGGTCACCCAGAGAAAACCTGAGAGTGTCGGAAAGGAATCCGTGAGGGCAGGACTCGCGGAACCGGGCACGCCTAGGCTCCAGAATGCCTTACCTTACCCCCCCCCAAAAAAAGAGATAGGACGCAATGTCTTCTTTTCTCTTTACTTGGTGTTG
The DNA here is from genome assembly GCA_963422365.1 of Nitrospirales bacterium. Lineage (GTDB taxonomy): Bacteria > Nitrospirota > Nitrospiria > Nitrospirales > UBA8639 > Bin75. The sequence goes on along the minus strand of OY729426.1, from coordinate 522,311 downwards.
CTGTCGCTCTGTTTCTATTGCTGCCCACCGTTGTTCAAGCGCAGGTAGCCGTCCCTAAGCCTACCGGACTCAAGGCGGTGGCGGGCGACGGTGAGGTGACGTTGATCTGGAATAATCCGAATAATGCAGGCATAACGAAGTATCAGGTGAAGTGGTGGCTGATCAACGGGAGCGAGCCCGGCTGGACTGACATTTCGGGTAGTAGAGCGAGCACCACCAGCCACGTTGTAACGGGGCTGACCAATGGCGCCATATATTACTTCCGCGTCCGTGCGATGGCTGGCACTGCTGAAGGGAGACAATCCGATGTCGTCAAGGCAACCCCGGTAGGTCCCCCTGCCGCGCCTACTGGAATCAGGCTGACGATAGGTAGCCGTCAGATACCGCTGAGATGGACTAATCCTCGTAACCCGTACATCACGAAGTACCAGGTGAAGTATTGGAGGGGGGCAAGAGAATCCGGGGGCTGGATTGACATTCCGAACAGCGGAGCGAGCACCACCAGTCAAGTTGTAACGGGGCTGACCAATGGCGTCGAGTATGGCTTCCGCATCCGTGCGGTGGCTGGTACTGCGGTGGGGATACAATCCAATGCCGTCAACGCAACGCCGGCCAAAGGCTTGGCCGCGCCCACTGGGCTTACGGCGACGCCGGGCAAACATCGCCCACCGGTTACGCTGAGTTGGAATGATCCTGATAGCTCCGACATCATTGGGTACGAGATCCAGTATGCGCTCGAAGCTAATGGATTATCGAGTGCGCGATGGACTAGCATTTCGCATAGTAGTGCGAGCACCACCAGTCATGTGCGATGGCATTGCCATCAGCGGGGCCACCAGTAGCAAGTACACCCTGACACGAGCCGACGTCGGTAAGGCCATCACCGTCGCTGTGACTTGGACGGACACTGGTGGGAAAGCGGAGACTCTCACCTCTGCGGCTACTTCTTCGGTCGCCGGCGTCACGTTATCCAAGAGCAGTGTCACGGTCACCGAAGCCAGTGGCAGTGGCAATACCGCCACCTACACCCTAGTGCTCGATGTCCAGCCGAGTGGGGACGTGACCATCACGCCTACCAGCAGTGATACCGGCGTGGCCACCGTGTCTGCGGCCCTGACGTTTACCACGAGCAATTGGAACACCGCGCAGGCGGTGACCGTGACGGGGGTGGACGATGCCGTAGATAGTGCAGATCGGACCACGACCATCAGCCACAACGCCAGTGGTGGTAGGTATGGTGGCGTGAGCGTGGCCGACGTGAGCGTCACGGTGACCGATGATGACGCTGCCGGCGTGATGGTTACCGAGAGTGAGGGCAGCACTGCGACCACGGAGAGTGGCGGTAGTGACACCGTCAGCGTGGTGTTGGACAGCCAACCGACGGCGAACGTGGTCATTGGGGTTAGCAGTAGCGATGCCAGTGAAGGCACGGTGACGCCGGCGTCCCTGACCTTTACCACGAGCAACTGGGACATGGCCCAGGAGATCACCGTGACGGGTGTGGATGACAACCTGACCGACGGGGATCAATCCTATAACATCGTACTGGCTGCGGCGGTGAGCACCGATTCCAACTACAGCGGCGAGGATGCCGACGACGTCGCCGTCACCAACGCGGATGATGACATCGCCAGCGTCACGTTATCCAAGAGCAGTGTCACGGTAACCGAAGCCATTGGTAGTGGGCGCAGCACGACCTACACCGTAGTGCTCGATGTCCAGCCGGGTGGCGACGTGACCATCACGCCTACCAGCAGTGATACTGGCGTGGCTACCGTGTCGCCGGCGTCCCTGACGTTTACTACCAGCAACTGGGATACGGCACAGACCATCACCGTCACCGGGGTGGATGACAGCACCGATTGGGAACGGACCACGACCATCAGCCACAACGCCAGTGGTGGTGGGTATGGTGGCGTGAGCGTGGCCGACGTGAGCGTCACGCTGACCGATGACGATACTGCCGGCGTGACGGTCTCCAAGAATGCGGTCACCGTCACCGAAGCCGGTGGCGCTGGGCGCAGCACCATCTACACCCTAGTGCTCAACACCCAGCCGAGTGGGGAGGTCACCATCACGCCTGTCAGTAGCGACTCGGATATTGCGACGGTTTCCCCGTCCCGTCTGACCTTTACCAGGGGGAACTGGGATCAGGCTCAGCCCGTTATCGTGACGGGCGTGGAGGATGACGAGGGAGAAGATCGCCGCGCCGTGGTCAGGCATAGCATCAGTGGTGGGGGCTATGCCTCCATACGAGTTCCGAGTGTAGCAGTGACCGTGCAAGACGACGATATTCGTGTCATGACCAGCACGAGTAGCATCAATGTGGACGAGAGTGGGGATACAAACAGCGCGAACTACGAAGTCAGTTTAAGTGCACGGCCGAGTGGGAAGGTGACGGTAGGGATTCGGAGTGAAGACAGGGGCGTGGCCACGGTCACGCCGTCCCGTCTGACCTTTACCCCGAGCAACTGGGAGCGTGGGCAGCGCGTGACGGTCACTGGGGTGGATGACGGCAGCGTAGGGGGTCGTGACACCACCATTACCCATACGCCATCGGGCGGGGGCTATGATGCGGATGACGTTGCGGAAGTAGGCGTAATCGTGCACGACACCGATAGTGGGATTCTCATATCCAAGCGCACCCTGCGCGTTGACGAAGCTCTCGGAGAGCATCAAAGCGACAGCTACAGCATCGTATTGGGTAAGGATCCTGGTGAGCCGGTGACCATCACGCCGACCACCGAGCACACCGACATGCTCGCCATCAGCCCGCTGCGTTTGGTTTTTACTTCTGCCAACTGGGATCAGCCGCAGAAGGTGATTGTGGCGTGCGTGACGGATGACATTGACCGGCGGAAGAATTTGAGAGCGTTACTGATCACCCATAAAGCATCAGGCGGGAGCTACGACAAGCTGGATAGTAATCGTCTTTTTGTAAGCGTGAAGTGGACGGATGACGATGAGGCGGGCGTGACGGTTTCCGAGAGTAGCGTGACCGTGACGGAGGCGAGTGGTGTAGGCAACACGGCGGACTACACGGTGGTGTTAACCAGCCAGCCGACTGGGAAGGTCATCATCACCCCTGTCAGTAGTGACCCTGGCGTGGCCACGGTCTCTGCGGCCTTAACCTTTACCCCGAGCAACTGAGCTACCGCGCAGACGGTGACGGTGACGGGGGTGGATGATGACACCGAAGTAGATAGGAGCACCAGTATCCGTCATACGGCAAGGGGAAGTGGGTATCGGCGGGTCTCGATCCCGGATGTCGCGGTCACGGTGACCGATGATGACGAGGCGGGCGTGACGTTCTCCACGAGTAGCGTGACCGTGACGGAGGCAAGTGGTGCGGGTAACACGGCCACCTACACCGTGGTATTAGACTACCAGCCGACTGGGAAGGTCATCATCACCCTGTCAGTCGCGCGACGGGCGTGGCCACGGTCTCGCCGTCCGAGCTGACCTTTACCCCGAGTAACTGGGACACTCCGCAGCTCGTGACGGTGACGGGGGTGGATGATGACACGGATGTAGATAGGAGCACCAGCATCAGTCATACGGCAAGGGGAGGCGGCTACGGACCGGTCTCGATCCCGGACGTCGCCGTGAACCTCATAGATAATGACGGTAGAGGTCTCACTGTCTCCAGGGGCAGCGTGACCGTGACCGGAGGCGAGTGGCGTAGGCAACACGGCCACCTACACCGTGGTATTAGGCGGCCAGCCGACTGGGAAGGTCATCATCACCCCTGTCAGTCGCGCGACGGGCGTGGCCACGGTCTCGCCGTCCGAGCTGACCTTTAACAGGGGGAACTGGGATCGGCCTCAGACCGTGATCGTCACCGGCGTGTATGATGACACCGATGAGGAGGGGATTGCCACAATTACCCATGCGGTAACCGGTGGGGGCTACCAAGGTCTCAGTGGGGTGCACGTAGCGGTGCAGGTGATTGGGGTCTTTAGCGTGAGGGTTACCGAGAGTGGTGGCAGCACGGTGACCACGGAGAGCGGCGGGACGGACACCGTCAGAGTGGTGTTGGACAGCCAACCGACGGCGGACGTGACGATCGCTGTCAGCAGTAGCGATACCAGTGAAGGCACGGTGTCCCCGGCCTCCCTGACCTTCACCAGCGCCAACTGGAACACCGTACAAACCATCACCGTCACCGGGGTGGATGACGAGACCGATGGGGAGAGAAGCACGACCATCACCCATGCAGTCTCCGGGGGCGGCTACGGTTCGGTGGGCATTACCGGCGTCAGTGTGACCCTGACCGATAACGACACTGCCGGCGTCACGGTGTCCGAGACTGGTGGCGGCACCGCCACCACGGAAGGTGGCGGTAGTGACACCATCAGCGTCGTTTTGGACAGCCAGCCGAGGGAGCAGGTCAGCATCACCGTCACCAGTTCCGACACTGGCGAAGGCACGGTTTTCCCGGCCTCACTGACCTTCACCCCTTCCACCTGGAACCAGCCGACCCCGGTCACGGTCACCGGCGTGGATGACGAGGTGGACGATGGCGACCAGGCCTACAGGATCGTACTGGCCGCGGCTGCGAGTTCGGATGCCACCTACAACGGGCTTGACGCGAGTGACGTTGCCGTCACCAATATTGACGACGACGAGGCGGCGATTGTCAGCCCTGCCGTGTTCGAGGTGCCGGAGAACCAGGGTGCTGTTGGCACGGTGCTGGCCGTGGGGGGCGAGGCTGTGACCTATGCCATTGTCGGCGGGGTTGATCGTGAGCAGTTCGAGGTGGACCCTGCCACGGGGGTGCTGACCTTCAGGGCTGTGCCCGACTTCGAGACTCCGGCCGACGAGGCCAGTACGGACCCTGTGAACGACGCGGGCAACAACCAGTACATTGTGGGCGTGACCGCCGTTGTCCAAACGGGGGAGGGAGAGAAGACGCTTGAACAGACCATTGTGGTCACGGTGACCGATGGGAACGACCCGCCGGTCGCGCATGCCGGGGAGGGCTTGACGGTGGCCCAGGGTGTGCGGGTCACGCTTGACGGCTCGGGGAGCCGCGACCCGGAGGGCGAGGGGCTGAGCTATGCCTGGGAGCCGGTCGAGGCGGCTGCCGCGCCGAAGATCAAGCTGGAGGGTGCGGAGACGGTCCGCCCGAGCTTCACGGCGCCGAGCGATCTGGCTAAGACCATTGCCCTGACCTTTGCCCTGACGGTCACGGATACGCACGGCGAGCGTTCGGCGGCGGCGGCGGTAACGATCAGGGTGTTGGTGTCGGTTGCTGAGCAGGATGGGCACGTGAGGTTTGCGCCCCTGCGGGCGGGTGAGGTTGTTGTGAGCCGTGGCCAGCGGATCACGCTGGAGGTAGAGCAGGGGGCGCCGGCGGGTCTCGGGCTCACGCTGCCGCTAGAGCAGCTGGGGGGTGAGGCGATTACCACGATCACGGTGAAGCGAGCCCCAACGGATTTGCCGGCCCAGCCGGGCTACCGACGGGTCTCGCCGGCTGTGGACATCAGCCTGAACAAGGGTCGGCTCTCCGCGTTCCCTGGGGGAGCCACTGCGACGGTGTGTCTGCCCCTGGGCGAGCCGGCCGACGGAGTGGCGGTGTACCACTATGAGGCGGGTACTGCCCGCTGGGCGGCGTTGCCGCTTGTGGGCGGGGCGCAGCCTAGCGCGGTCTGCGGCGCGACCAGCAAGTTTTCGCCATTCCAGGCGTTTGTCCCCATTGTCAGCGACACGGCTCGAGCCGAGGTCTCGACGCACTGGCTAGGGCGGTTTGGGCGCACGATGGCGAGCCAGGCGGTGGCAGTCATCGGGGAGCGGCTTATGGGGGGGCCGGCGGGGCTGGGCACGCGGGTGACGCTGGGCGGGCGGCCGGTGACGCTCAGGGCGGCGGCGGGGGACGACACGGCGGGGCCGGGAGCCCGTGGCGAGTGGGGCGGTGGGGGCCGGGGCGATGAGCTGGCCGGTAGCGGGGCGGGCCTGGGCGGCGCCGGCGGGGGGATTCCGGGGGGACCGGCTGGCGCTGGAGGGGGATGTGGTGTTCGGCTGGGTGGGGGTGGACTACGCCGATCCCTGGGGCCTGGCCGGCCTGGCCGTTTCGCATAGCGTAGGCCGGGGCCGGTTCGCGGTTGGGCCAGAGGCCGGCCGGGGCGATGTGCGGTCAGCAGTAACCAGCCTGTATCCCTACCTGCGCTGGGCAGTGGACGAAGACATGGAAGTCTGGGGCGTGGTCGGGGTGGGCTGGGGCGAGTTGCAGCTCAAGGACAAGCGGGGTGAGGTGGAGACCGACGTAGGGATGCGGATGGGGGCGGTGGGGGCACGGGGGGCCCGGGGCTGTGGCCCTGTCGCTCAAAACCGACGCTGTCGGAGTCTGGATGGACTCGGAGGCAGTCCCGGGCCTTCCGGCGGCGGACGCGGCGGTGCAGCGGCTGCGACTCATGCTGACGGGGCAGACGGCCTGGGCGTGGGCGGCGGGGCACCGGCTGCAGCCGAGCCTGGAGATCGGCGGGCGGCTGGACGGGGGTGATGCGGAGACGGGTGTGGGCCTCGAGGTGGGGGCGGGGCTAGCGTATGAGCAGCCGGCGTTGGGGGTCTCGGTGACGGGGCAGGGGCGCTGGCTGGTGGCCCACCAGGCGGCGGGCTTTGAAGCGTGGGGGGGCGAGTGTCAGCGCGCGGGTTGCGCCGGGCGAGGCGGGGCTGGGGCCGGCCTTTTCCCTGACGCCGGTCTGGGGTCAGGCGGGGAGCGGGCTGGAGGCGATGTGGGAGAGCGAGCCGGGGGCCCTGCCGGGCGGGGTGAGTGGGGGACGGGCGGGCCCGGGGGCGGTGCCGGATCGGCTGGACGTGGAGTTGGGCTACGGCCTGAGGGTCTGGGACGGGTGGGGCCGGCTGACGCCCTACGGAGAACTGAGTCTGGGGGACGGGCAGGCCCAGCGGCTGCACGGGGGCCTGCGGCTGGCAGTGCCGGGCTGGGCCCACGGGCTGGAGGCGGCGCTCTTCACCGAGCAGACGCGTCGCCCCGGCGCCCCCGCCGAGTCCCGCGTCGGGTTGACCGGGGCCTTCCGCTTCTAACCCACCCCGGCAGGACCCGTCGTGCGGAAAGCCGGCTCGCCCTCAGGAGCCACCCCGACAGGCGACGGCGACGCCCGTCGGGGCCAGATGATGACGAAGCCACCTTTGTCTATTGAATGGCAACAAGATCTTCCCCTGCACAACAAGAGAATTCGCGTCCGGTCTCATTCCTGTTCGCGATCAGACCCCTGATGGGGAGATTTCGTCGGAGACCACTGAACCGCGACGATTCGGGTGACGGCAAGTGCCAGAAGGATACCTCCAAGGGTCAGCCATTGCGTAAGCGAAGCGTCTTGAACCCACTGCGAAATGACTTCGGTCAGCATGACCCCCAAAATCTTATCGACAATACAAGTCACTTTGACTCGTCCTTCGGAAAAAGACGTGACGGTGGCTTTGGACACTGCAACAATCGCAAGGAGCAGGAAGGTATTCACAATGATCTTTCGGCACCCCACTTCCAGCGGTTCGGATATCAAAGAGATAAAGCTCGGCCAAGTTTTTCACCGCTCCACCCGTCAGCGCCATCAAGAGAGTCAGAATTAACAAACTCAGCAAGACTTTCGTACCGTACGTCCAGATCGTGGTCATATCGGCGCGTGCGCGTGAAAGACAAGACAGACGAGTATGGTCTGAGTTGGAGTTCGTGAAGGCGGAAGTCTGACTATTAGAGGTCATCAATGGCTACGGGATGCAGCATGTCTCGAACAGACAGGACCTCGATAATTTCGTTTTCCTGCGTGACTGCCAAGTGGCGCGTGCCATGTTGTTCCATCATGTCGGCGGCTTCAAACAATGGCCGATCTTGCCCGATCCCGATGACCGTCGCACTCATGACCTGTTTGACCGGTGTCTGTTCGGGAATTCGGCTCATCGACACCACTTTTTTGACGATGTCGGCTTCGGTGACGATGCCGATGATGGTGCCCTGCTCTTTCACAAACACGCTGCCGATGCTCAGGATGCGCATGAGCAAGCAAGCCCCGAACGCGGTTTCATCGCTCTGAACGGCAATCAGATCTCGTTTCATGAGTTCTTGGATGCGAAGCATCGTCCTCCTTCTGATTGTTGATAGCGTATCCACGCAATGTAAAGAGACGATGTCCCTGAAGTTAAAGTCGAGTAAACACGCGTTGCAATCGCCGGAATGCTCTACGGAATCAGTGAAGTCAATCGTGACGTTATGCTATAAAATGGATGTACGCGTACGTTGCTTTCCCTTCGTATGACAGTGACATGACCGTTAGCCAATAGTGATGACTCGATGCCGCGTATATCGTAAGAAAGGAGTGAGAAGAAGGATGAAAGTCTTGACGGGACTCGGATTCAGTATGGTTTGGCTGCTCGCCGCTTGCAGCGGCATCTCACCAGTTGTGACCCAGATGGTCTATGAGGACTCCAATCGGGTGGTCGGGCTTCAGCCTGTTTCCGAGAGGAGCCAGGGGAGAGGGTTTTCGCATCCGGCTGATCTCAAGAAGGCCGATATTGCCAATGTGATGAAAGGACTGTACGTCGAACGAAGCTCCGCTATCTCCTTGCCGTTGTTAGGCGGGGGCGAATCAGAACGTTCTCTGGCCTTTAATCAAAAAGAAATCGATTTTTTTGCGCCGCTGCTTGCCAGAGGGCTCAGTCTGGCGCAGCCGAACGAAGTCGTCACCTTTTATGAGCGCGGAGAGATTTCCGACGTGTACGAATTGATGACTTCAGGAGGAATGTTTATTCAGGGGAACGTGCTGTACGTGATCCTGAGTAATCATGGGGCCCAGACTGAAATTTGGCAGGATATCGAAGAATACCGGTCACCAGTCAGACACCAGCCTCTCAAACAAATGGAGCCCCAACCCGGGCGACTGGTGTTTCATCCAGCCCGCTTCATGGTTCCACCGCAAAGAGAAACATTCGTACCCTTCGCCACAGGGAAGCCGTGGCAAGTCGGGATACGATTCAAAGAATTACGGTAAAACGGGTTGGCCGTCTCAGCCTAGTAGGCTGTCAACTTTCTTTTGATGGATGAGTGATTTTGACAAAACAACCGTCACAATGCAGGGCCGACGTCATGCCCGCGCAAGCTTGACCTCGTCCACGATCCCCGAGCAGGTCGGGGACGGGGCGAGAATCCAGTGGAAGCCCATTTCATGAAAGCCATGGTATCAGTCCCCTGTCGTTCTCGCCGGCTGTGAGCGAGAATCCAGCCCGTCTTTTCTGTGTTTGTCCTCACGAAAGCGGGAAGCCGAAAGAGTCTGGATTCCCGCTTTCGCGGGAATGACGGGCGGGGGCGCATCATCATGTCCGTTGTTTTTTTCTCGCTTTCCATGCGACCGCCGGCGTGCTGTCGCGGCCGAATTTTGTCATTTGTGTAGCGTGGCATCCTGGTTCCCAGCCCGGAACATGCCGGCTGCCGCCCACAATGAAGCGCGATAAGGCCTGTCCTCCGTATCAGGGTACGGGGCAGGCTCTGCCTTCGAGCAGGGATGTCGCCGCTACATCCTGATGAGTTCTGTTGCAGCAGCATTTCACATTCGTAGCTGTTGTATGTGTAGGGCCGCATCTCATGCGGCCATGAGTGGCCGAGAAGAAAAGAGGGAGGAAGCTCCTTGGAACGTCACGTTCCACGGCGCTTCCCGACAGGAGGATCAGAATGACACGTCCCACTGGAGGCGGACGCGTTGTTCGCTGTAGTCTTCGTGGCCTTCCTTTTCATTCGCGAGCGTGAGGTGGGAGGCGTCAAGCGTCAGTTTGTTTCGATGGCCGGCGAAGAACCAATTCAAACCGGCGGTATATTCTTGGCGGAAATCTCCGGATTGACTGATGTTCGGGTCTACGTGTGCATATCGGAATGCCACTTCCAATGGTTTGGGAATGGCCGGAAAGATATCGTGTGGAAAGTAGCCGGCCATGGCATATCCCCCGAACATGTTCGTTTTTCCTCCTGATCGGTTCTCTCCCTCTGCCAACTTAGAATTACCCGCATCCTTGATCTGTTTCCAATGTGTTTCATGTTGCCAGGCAAACCCGCGATACTTGAAAGCCGACCCGACCTGAACCCCTTCGACGCGGAATTGGCCAGTTTTGGCCTCATTTGGCTCGGTAAATTTGGTAACACCATTATCGAGATTTCCACACCCGCCTGACGACCATCGCGTACATTTGCCGGTGGTGGTATACCCTGCAAGCGAGAGACTTCCCGTGGGTTTCTTATGGAACGAGACGTCACTTTGTCGCCATTTGAGCTCCCGACCGAACAGGTTCCATTGCAGCCGTGCCATGTACATCATGTTATCGTCGTCGTTCTTTGCCAGACCTCGACCTCCGCCGGAGAAGACCCCCAGATAATAGTTCATGTCCACAGGCGTTCCGGGATTCACGCGCCCGTACAACATCGCGCCGATTTGTCGGTCGATGGTAAAGACGCGATTCATGATCGAACGTTCGACCATGGTCTGTTTCCCTGAGGAATCGACCCGCTCCCGGTTATAGTTGATTTTCCATTGCCCGATTCGCAACTTGGCCCAGGGATATTTTTCCAACATGATGCGCCAATCGATCAGACGGGTCGCGGCATTGCCCGCTCCGTCGTCGTAATCACGTCCGGGTTGCCAATCCACTTCGAAGTAATATTTGATCCAGGGCTGATAGCCGTGGCCTCCGACCTTCATCCGGACCCGACGCAGCTCGAAGGAACTTTCTTCGTTATCCTCGAAATCACTTTTCTTGCGTGGATCTGACCGTTCAGGATAGGTCCAACGGCCTTGAAACCGCCACTGGATCTTGGTTTGGAATAGTCCATCCGGGGTCGACAAGGAAAATCCTTTTTTGCCCCAGCCGACTTCGACTCCAGATTTCTTCTTTTCTTCCTTTTTCATTGTCGCTTTTGTCGCCTCCTGCTTCTCATCGGCGGCTTTAAGCCGAATCCAATCTTCCTTCGTAATGACGCCTTTTTCCCGTAAAATATCAATCAGTGCGTCCCCAGCCGTTGCTGGTGATGGGAACGTCACGGGGGCCGTCATGACAACGAGTGCCACGATTGCGAAGATCCATCGCTGAATGTTCATAAGACAATCTCCTCTCGAATGAATGGTCAATCGTATGGAAATATCGCCCTGCGTCTTGTCATTTATGCAGGACAAAATTTAGAAAATGTTTGTTACGATGGCGTTACAGAGGAATCAAGGAGTCGTAAATTATCCGAGGATGCAAAAGAAAATGTGGTGGTGATGGAGGGGATTCAGAATGAATGGTTTGGTCCTGCCCGTTCCGCCGATTACGTAGACGGGTCCTGCATGAACCGTCTTCTTCCAAAGGCGGCCATGCCACTCATTCTGAGTTGTGTGAAATTCGGAGAGAATCTCGATCTCGACATGTATTTCTCAGGGGAATGCGGGTGCGTGCCGATTCCGTAAACCGGCACGGCATGACCCTCTACGGCTTTGGAAGGGACGTGAATGAGAACTGGTTTCGAATGTGTTCGATCCGTCGTCGGTTGACCCCGAGGTCCGAGTGCCCGATGCGGGAGGCGGATCGCACGTGAACGAGGGATTCGCGTTGATCAAACCAGAATTCCACGTCGTCAACAAAGCGAAACACGAGCGAGGTGCATTCGGCATGCAGATACCCCGACTCGTCCGTCACAACCCGTGTCCGCGGCATGGCGTTCAAGACGGTCAACAGTCGTGCTTGGGCTTCTTCGCGTGTATCTCGATAGCGCAGGGGAGCGACAAAATGGTCTTGATCGGCGTCACCGGTCGAGGTCACACAATTGGGAGACGAGGGACAGGGGGTAGGCGAACGCATGACGGTTTGGTGATTCTTGAAAAGTCGTCAGTGGCTCGTTCGCGTTCGTGGGGTCCGGTCGGTGTCGACACCATCGACGTGGCGTTTGTAGATGAATGTTCGGCCCAGCACGATGAGTCCGAATGCCACGCCTAACGAGATGGGCACGAACAGGCCCGACGCCACATCGTGGTTGTCAAGCCAGCCGAGTGTTTCCAGGGCCTTGAACGCGTAACTTCCGAGGCCGCTGAGATAATACGCAATCACAATGACCGATAAGCCTTCGACTGTGTGCTGGAGAATCGCTTGGCTGCGCGTCGTTCTATCCACGCTGCGTAAAAGCTGGAGGTTCTGGTCTTGCAGTTGGAGTTCGACCTTTGTGTGGATGACCGCAATGGATCCTTGAAAATCATTTACCAGTGCATTGATTCGCCGGATGAGTTGCTGGTACCCCTCGGCGACCCCAATGGTTTTTCCGTCCACGTATTCGGAGATCGGTCGGCAGCCCTCCAGGGCTCGTTCTTGCAGTAACGTCAGGTTGGCTCGAATGATGCGATCGTACGGCACGGAAGCGGAAAGCTTGTACCGCATGGATTCGGCCATGCGACTGACTTTCATGAAATCTTGCGTCATCACGGTGAGCCAGTGCTGGAGTTGTTCCTGAGTGGAGACTTCTATTTGTACGGTAATCATTTCGCGTTGCTCCAAATGGCGTTGTTCATAGTGATGCACCTGGTCCACGGATTGCGCAAAGGCTTGAAGTGGGAGGAGAAGCAAGTGGGTATAGTTTTCGACGGCGACCAGCGTATCGATCGTGCGGCCCAATTGACCGAGCAATACGTCATACGATGGCGACATGATGAGATAGCGTTCCCGCTGATATTCGTCAGGCGTGTAGGTCGTCATGACGGAAAGGTCTCGCCCAAAGATGCGGTTACCGTAAATCTGTGGCCCGGGCATGGCGTTTTTCACTTCTTTCACCGTCAGGTTAGTGTGCGGTAGGATCAGGATATCCAATGCGTTGACTTCACTACCCAACGGCGAGAAGGGCATGGCATAGTCGGGAAACGCGAGTGGCCCGAATCCAAGTGGTTGCAATTTATCGTCGGGCATGTGCCACACTTGGTAACTATAGTACTCGGTGTGGGTTTCCCACGTGAGAAGCAACCGATCGCCGTTCGGTGCGAGTTTGGTGCCATAGCCGAACTTTTCATGAATGACCGTGTGCTCTTCGGTAATCTCCAAGCACTGGAGAAGTTGTTGAAATTCTTGCCGGCTTTGCGGGCGATCCAATGGAGGGTCGGCCATGAGATAGGCCGCATGGTGAATGTGAGCGGGCACGTCCAGCCATTCTTCCAAATATTTTTTTTGGGAAGGATCATGGATGTGCCGCAAGAACTCGTGCGTTGAGGCTGGCGGTTCAAGACTCATAAGGGTTTGATGGTGACGGCTCTCGCTGATTCGGTCCACAGAAATCTTCTACCTCATCCCTTGCGAGGAATCAAGGGAACACGTTGAAACCTGTTTGTGAACCGTTGGACCCTGTCTGGGTAGGAGCGGTCGGTGGATGGGGACTGTTAACGGTAGCGGTTTGGCACTCCAAAAATTCGAGGGAGAGTGCAGGCAACCACATTCTCGATGAATTCTGCACTCTTGTTGGACATCAACGGCACACAAACAACGGATGCACAACATGTAGGATCTTAATATTCGGTTAAAAGAAGAACTTGAGGATTCCGATGGTTAGACTTACAATCGCCACCATTGCGCCGATCATAGCCTGCAGAAACCACACTTCGAGTTTTTGGAGGTCCTCTTTGGTGGCAAGGTATTGCATGTGGGTTTCGAGTGCCGCGAGCCGCCTTTCAATGTCGCTTCCGCCATTGCCCCGGCTTGACCTTGCAGGGCCCTCCGGTTCTTCTTCATTGTCGGATACGGATTGAAGATGCTGAGCACTCATTCCCGGTCCTCGGTCCGGCTGAGCCAGTCCCACAGCGAGCGTGTGGTATAGCCAGAATAGGCTTGAGTCAGCTCAAAGACCGCTCCACTTGCCGACTCGATCTGGTGTTCCCCTTTTATCCCGACAGAGACGGCAAAGCTTTCCGCAAGCGTATCGCTCTCCACGAGAAAGAAGGTGTTGCTATATTGATAATGCTCCGGATAGGCTTTGGCAATCTGTTCCGTTACCTGGGCATTGGCTTTCTTGAGAACGATAGCGAAAACAGACATGATGGCAGAATCTCCCTTGTGTGCCGTCCCGTAGCCTGCTCTCTAGCAGAGGACAGCATGTTCTTCTTGAAGATAACTGTACTGTATTCAGTAAGGATATTCAATGCACGGAATCTCAATTTCTCCTTGCGCTGTCATCGTCGAGCCTTCCAAACGGTTATCAGGACCGTCCGGTAACGGATGTTGACTCATCATACCGGCTTACCTAGAGTTCTGGTTTTCCCTTTTAGATGTTTTATCCACTTCTTCTACAAAAGGAACATGCATCATGAGCGACGTGTGGACATCTCCAGCCGTGTTGGAAACGAACCTCACCGGCCTTGGTCGGAAGCGGCAGGGCAAAGTGCGGGATATGTACGACCTTGGCGATTGCTTGCTGTTGATTGCGAGCGACCGAATTTCGGCCTTTGATGTGGTCTTGCCGGAAGGGATCCCCGGCAAAGGCTTTGTGCTCACGCAACTGTCGAAGTTCTGGTTTGATCGCCTGTGGCAGGACGGCGGTCTGGTGCCGCATCATCTGCGAACCATGAACCCTGATGCCTTTCCCGACTCGTGTCGACCTCATGTGAAGCTATTGGCGGGCCGCAGTATGATTGTGGAAAAAGCCGAACCGTTGCCCGTGGAATGTATTGTGCGCGGGTACCTTTCCGGGTCGGCGTGGAAAGAATACCAAAAACAGGGAACCGTCTGTGAACAGCCACTCCCCGCGGGCTTGCGGGAATCAGAGCAATTCCCTGAACCCTTGTTCACGCCTTCGACCAAAGCCACGGAAGGACATGATGAAAATATTTCATATGAGAAAATGAAAAACCGTATTGGCGAAGAGTTGGCGGAACACGTCAAGACGGTCAGCATCACGCTGTATCAGCGTGCGGCTGCCTTAGCCGAAGAGCGTGACCTTCTTATCGCCGATACAAAATTTGAATTTGGACTGCATCGGGACACAAAACAGCTTTTGGTCATCGATGAAGTCCTCACGCCGGACTCGTCGCGGTTTTGGCCCAAATGGCACTATGAGCCTGGGAAGTCGCAACCCAGTTTTGATAAACAATTTGTTCGAGATTATCTGGACTCTGTGGGTTGGGATCGAACCCCGCCTCCGCCCTATTTGCCTGATAAGGTCGTCATGCAGACGAGTGCCAAGTATCGTGAAGCCCTGGAACGGTTCCTGAGCCCCTGAGTGGTCGTCCTGAGCCGTCCTTCCGTCATCCTTGTCTGTGTTCACGCATTCGTTGACAATTTCCGCTAGGGAGAAGCAGGAATCCAGCATCCTGCCAACACGCCGGGGTGGCATCCTTCACGAAGCGACGGATCGGTTTTTCAAGGGCTTCGGTGGTTGAGCAAGAGCTTCTTCGCCTCCGGCTCAGAGCTTGCCCTGAGTCTGTCGAAGGATGGCCCCTCTCTTCTGTCAACAAATGCGTGAACATTGACAATCCTGAGTGAGGCTGTCGGGTACGCTTTGCCAACCCGACCTGCCGGGCGGATTCTCATTCTGTTGAATAAATTCAACGATTCGATTTTCGGCCCAGTGCACGTCTTCGTTTTTACGTACTTGTTGGAGAAAACCACAGTGGCCACCCTGCGCGGGGTTGATGAGTTGAATCCAGGGATTGGTACGGATTCGAGGAATATCAAACGAGGCAAAAGGAACAAAGGGGTCGTCTTGTGCCGTGATGAGCAAGGTTGGGACTTGAATGTAGTCGAGCACGTGACGGGATCCTGATTGTTCGTAATAGTCTGTCGCATTGCGGTAGCCCCCATCGGGAGCCGTGTACGCATCATCAAATTGAGATAAGGTACGGACGTTTTTCAAAAAGGACAGGTCCCATTTCCCTGGGAAGAATTTGGCCTTGCGTTCGAGTCGCGCTTTAAGCTTGACCATAAAGTGTTGATGGTAGATCCAGTTTCGCCGTTGCTCTAAAGCCGCCACGCAAGCCGCGGGATGGACGTTGGGACAGACGGCAGCTACACCTCGTAGACCGGGACAGGTCTCCCTGGCCTCTCCTGCCATCTTCAACACCAGGTTCCCACCCATCGAATACCCCGCGACCCAGAGAGCCTGGATGCCATCTTTTCTGAAGAGCTCGTCGGCCACGGCCCGAACGTCCTGGCTCAATCCCCCGTGGTACAGAGTGGGAGTGAGGTGTTCGGTGCCTGCGCAGTTTCGTTGATTCAAGCGGACGACGTTCAATCCGGCGTGCCAAGCCTTGTGAGCGATGCCTCGCATATAGTGCGAGTCATGGCACCCCTCTAACCCATGGACCAGGATGAGCCCGGGGGCCTGACGGTTCGGTTGCCAACTGCATACGCCTTTGAGCTGCGATTGGAGGTCGACTTGGAACAGGCGATCCTCAATCGGGACATTAGCGAGGAGATGGGGCCTGCGTCGATACCGGGATGCCAGGGTTTGGATATGAGGATTCTTCAGCCAAAGATGAGGAGTGAACGGGAGAACAATATGGTTCGGCCGCATAGAAAATCGCATTTCAAGTTGGTTGGTCTTCAGTCTACCAAAAAATATGCGTCACCAGGTTTCCCTGGTTGGTGAGTCCTCCACATTTGTGATAGAGATACGGCGGTGGAAGGCTCGCTCTCGGAACGAATCCGGAGGTCGGTCACGTGGCTGCGAACAAGAGACCGTTTCGGTGGGATAAAGAGACGATCATCATCGTTGGGCTCATGTGTGTGGTATTCTTTTGGACGCTCAACCGCATTGAACCGGAGCCTGAGCCCCAGGAGGAAAAAATCGAAACACCCAAGAACGAGGCAGTGAAGGTGGTGAATAAAGCCAATGTTCCATTGGCTACGGGAAAAGAACCCATCGACAAAATTTTTGTCCAGTCCGGGTGTGCCGCTTGTCACATGATTCCGGGCATTCGAGTCGCCAAAGGGCGGGAAGGCCCGAAGTTGGAATTGGGCACGACCGCCCTCCAGCGTTTAACCGATCCAAACTATCACGGGAAAGCCAAAACCGAGTGGGAATACGTGCAGGAATCCATTCTGAATCCAGGAGCCTATATTGTAAAGGGGTATCCCGACCATGCCATGCCGCGGTGGTACGGCCACAAACTCACCGCCGGCGCCTTGGACAAGATTATCACCTATCTTCTGAAGATTGAAGAGGTGTCATAACTGCGGGAAGCTCGATCACGCTGTGTCCGGGTCATCCGTGTCGATTGACGTCGAGAGCCCACGCGGATGGATATCGACGGGAACTTGACGTTGAAACGGTCTTTCCCAATTAGTTCTCAACGTCTGGAGACGTCGATGACGCGGGTCGATATTTTGAACTTTTCATCCGCCGAGAGTGTGTGCAGCAGACGCTCTTGCAGTTTGTCCGCGCTTGTAGGGTGTGCTCCCTCGGGTGGTGTTTGGCAGTCTTGCTCGCCAAACCAGAGCACCAGATAGATGCCATAACCACCCGCGCCCGGATCCCGGGCGTATTTTCTGATCAATTGCTCCCGGATCGCGCTCCACAGTTCACGGTGGTTGCTCTTTTTGATCTCGACAGGCACGTTGAAGTTGCCATATGTAACGCGAATATCGGCCCGTTTATCGTCCGCGTAGCGGCCCTCTGGCTGGGCGTCGATTCCCAGTGGATCCAGCTTGAGTCGTAAATCCGACAACAGCGCGTCTCTGCAGAGGTCTTCGTGCTTAGGCTTAGGCGTCTCAGGCTTATTTGAGGAATGCATATTCCAATACTGACGCCAGTCTGAAGTGTTCCCATCGCGGATCCTTCTGGCCATATCAGACAACATATCCGTCGTCAGGGCCTCTAGATCAGCGGCGTTCGCGGGTTTCCGCTTGTCCAGGGTCTGGAGCACCGTCTGGATATCCTTATGCCGGAAACCCGCTTCGCGACGGATCGCGTTCTGTCGATATGCCGCATTCACGAAAGTGGATCGCCAAGGATGCAGAGCATTATCGGATGACAGCGATTCAAGCGCTGCCGTCGCATCCGGGGATGGAAGGGAAGCAAGTCGCTTGATGAGTCCGGTTACGAAATCGGACGAAGAATGAAAGTCGGACGAAGAGGAAAAAGGTCGGCAGAAATCCCCTGTCAGTCGGATCAGCAATGCCAACTCCGGAACATCAAGGCGTTCAAACACCAAAGTTGTCCAAGCGGGTAACAATTCCGCCAGATGCCGAATTCGTCGCTCGTGGCCTGATACCGACGTCTTGAGCGTTTCGCGGTACGACGCGGGCGAGGCAAGAAGTCCGGCGGCCAGCCAGTAGACGCGCTGAGCGACGTTCATGCTTCGGAGAGCGAGTTTGTGTTCGATCAGGTTTACGAATGCCTCTTTCTCACAATGAAGCAACGCGGCCGTGAGCAGAGCATTCAGCAACCGAAGTTGCGGTGACGTACACCGCACGGGAAAAATCTTTAAAAAGGACAGAGACGCCAGACGGGCGACTGCCTCGTGTTCCTTCGAGGAAGCGAGATTCAAGGCTTCGAGAAACTGTTTCTTCCCGCTCCGGATTTCTGACCGAACGAACTTGATGAACACGTCGGACACCATGTCCGGATGGTGGGCCAGCAACCGTCGATACCAATGCGGACTCTCGCCTCTAGTATAATAGCGGAGCGGACAACTATGATAATAAAAAGCAACGGCCTGCTTCATCTGCCTTTCGTTGAGTGGCGGCTTTTCTCCTTCAATTTCAAAGAGTTCCTCTAGGCCGGCCAGGAAGGGAAGCTCCAGAACGTCCCTCATGTTTCCGGCACTGAGGCGTATGATTTCGGTATCGGTCGGAACATCGTTTCGACTTATTGTTCCCCGAAGACCGACCAGAACCATCTCAATCAAGTCTGTATCGTTTCCGAGCAGGTTGCATAGCCGGTCCTTGGGGTTGCTGCCCTCAATGTCGAAAAATTCGCCGAAATACGCTGTAGCCAATTGGGCAAGCAGACACGGCTGACATCGATTTTCGCGTAGCGCCGCGACGTGTTCCTTCACGCGATCCCGAAATTCCTGCTGTGTCCGGCTTTCCCGTTTTTTGCACGCTTCTTTGGCGCACGTATCTTCGGTGTTCTGCCGTTCGCGCTCGGACAGGCGTTCTCTGAAAGCCTGCTTAAGGGACGGGTGGGTTGCGAGACGCTCTTCCACGATTTCCCTGGTCAACCGTTCGTCATGCCGATTGTCAGCAAGGGCATTAGCGGCTCTGTGGATGTAATAGGTGGCCGCATTCCCGTCGGTTGCGATTGCCTGTTCGATGCACCAGGATCCGAAATCAGGTGGCAGTGTCGCGTCAAACAACCTGCGGTGCTTCATATCAACGCATAAATCGAACTGTTGCTCCCCGCGACAGTGCTTGATGCACATGGCAACTATCTCTTTCTGTATCGTGGGGTGGTTGCTCAGCCAGACACCAATATCGTGCGTAGCGTTGCCTGGAGGTTCGTATCCGTGTTGCTCGTAATATTTGACTACCGCTTGCAGGGATGCCAGCCCATCCATCATCTTCGGTACTTCAGGATCGAGATGATCGGACGGGCCAAAATCCAATGCGGCGACGCCTAACCAATCGAAGAGTCTGTCGGGAGCGATATTTTCGTGCGATGTGTTCAGAAAACGAGCCAACAAACTCGACGGGAGACGGCATGCCGGGTTGCTTGGTCTAGGATTTACCCGAATTTTCTCCAGCAATTCGTCGGATCGCTCGACGAGGATATCCAAGAGTTCTGTAAGCTGCGCGTTTGTCGATTTCCTTGCCACGCTGTTCCAAAAATACCTATACATACCGAGTTTTCTATTTTTGGGTATTCGCAAATATTGAAGGATTTCCGATGCAGATAGCTTCGAAGGATAGAGTTCGCTCAGCAATAGACCTAGCAATTCATCGTCCGGGTCAGGCACCAAGCCGTCATTCACGTCCGCCAGTAACGCCAGAAGCGTGGCGTCGGTCTGCTGGTCGTTTTTTCTTTGATGAAGAATCGTATCCAGGGCACAATGCCTGATGCATGGCCACCAACTGTCGTCCCTGACGACGGCCAGTACAACTTCCACAAACTCCGGAATGACCTGCCCATGCCGAAGCGCTTCGACCAGACACACGACAAGTGCTTGGTGGGTTTCGTGCCGTGTTGGACTTGTCAAGGCTTCTCTGAAAGTGGGCTCCATATCGTGTGTCGCAAGATCACCAAAACCGGAATCCATCTTCTCCAACTGGTCGAAAAACCAGGGATTCCTTTGTGATTCATGATTTAGGTCGTTTATCAACCTGCGCTTCTCGTCGACAGAGAAGTCCCTGACGTCGCCGTAGAGAATGGTTCCAATCGGGTCCCGCGCGATGATTTCCATCCGGCTTGTCCTGCTGTGCGTTGCGAGCCATGCCGAGAGACCTCGCAAATCCGACACGACACCGCCGTCGGCACCCGTCATCAAAGCAAGAATACGCCGGATCGGTAAGCCGTCTTGGACCAAGTTGCCAAGATATCGGCCGCCCAGGAACTCGGCAATGTGTCGGTGAACAGGGGCAGCGAGGCCTTCACTTGGAGATTCGAAGATCTTGGTCCTGACCGCGGCTTGACGGGCATTTTCCCTGTCGAAGGGAACTTGCTCCAATCCCGGATATTCGTCGTTGCTCGCGTCACCGATCAGAGCGTACCCCGCATGACCGGCGAGGAGTTGAACGGCACAAAGCCGTCCAGCCGCGTCCAACAGCACCGACGTATCGACCTGTCTCTGAGTTGCCCGTTTGTGTTCTTGATTGAACTCGCCGGCGAGTGTGAGGCACGCCGACTCATACGTTTCTTTCCGCGTGTCCGGCCATGTGCCACCGCCTACGGCGTCAACAAGCATCTGCAGGCTTTGCGGATTCGTGAGCAGGGTCTCCAAGCCTTGCCGGCGGGCTTCATGAACGAACTTTTCCGGGTCATCGACTTTCGGATCGTCGCGCAAGATTTTGTCAATGTCCTCTTCGGTGAGCGGAGCAAGGCGCAGAACCTTGACCTTGCCGTTTCTCGATACCTCGTTCAGATGGTTTCTGTCGTTGTCGCCGAACCAGTCGGCCTCACGACAGGAGAGCCGGAACCGTGGGCGACCCAATTGGTCGAGCTTTCTGCGTATGCTGTCCAGTGGTGTGCGTCCATCCGACGATCCTGCCCGCATTTCGTCGAGACCGTCAATAAACAGCGTCGTGTCATGCCATTCCGGGCGATCATCGAACGTGATGAAGTCTCGGGCAGTGATATAGCACGCCTTTGGGCAATCAGCCTCTTGTTTGAACGCCGTGGTCTTGCCGGCGCCTGGTGCGCCGAGCAGTACGTAAGCGTCGATATTCCGAAACTTCTCGAAAGACAGGGAGGAGTGTCCAACACCGGCATCGTCTTCCCCGACTTCCGTACATGTGCGCGGAACAAAATCAGTCATGATTTTTAAAACCAATCCAGGGCAGGGGTCGACAGAAATTCCGAAATCGGAAGGCCGCGGTCGCCGACAAGTAAGGAATGCTGTGGTGAGAAGCGCCTTGCGAACTCCTCCAGCCCGACTGTAGTCGCTCTCCGCGATCCGCTTTTGACTTCCAACGCAACGAGCTTCCGGCCATGCTCCAAGACGAAATCCACCTCAAGGGACCGTTCCCGTCAGTAATGAAGGCGGACCTCCGGTATGCCCGTATTGAACAGGTGTGCCCCGACGGCGCTTTCGACCAATCGCCCCAAAAACTTCGATCCGCTTTCGCCTCTTCGAACGTGTAGCCGGAATAGACCGCCATCAGCGCGGTATTGAGGACGTTGAGTTTGGGACTGGAGGCCCTTCGGCGGTACGCCCCTCCGGCGTATTTGGCAAGGCCCGTAAGCAGCCCCGCTTTCGACAGCAGATCCAGATAGCGCGCCAAGGTCGTCGTGTTTCCGGCATCCTGAAGCTGATCGAGCATCTTGTCGTATGCCAGAATCTGTCCGGACCTCTCGGCCCCGAACTCGAAAAGCCTTTTGAGGAGCGCCGGCTTGTCCACCCGCTCCATGGCAAGGATGTCCCGCTCGATATTCGGTTCGATAAGGGAACCCAAAATGTATTCGCGCCAGCGCCGCTGTTCCCGGACCAAGGATGCCGCACCCGGATACCCACCGAAGTAGATGTAACGGTTGAGATCAAAACCGAATGCCGCGGACATCTCGCCAAACGACCAATGCGGCAAGCGGATCGTTTCAAAGCGGCCGGCCATGCTTTCGTTCAATCCTCGTTGTATGAGAAGTGGTGCCGATCCCAACACGACCACGTGCAGAAGGCGTCCGTCGCGTCGGTCGGCGTCCCATAAGCCTTTCACGGTCTCCGACCAATTTGGTATCTTCTGAATTTCGTCGAATACCAGTACGAAACCTCGTTAAAATTTCATTTCGTCATTCCGGCGGAAGCCGGAATCCAGCTGTCCTCGAAAAAGGGTATTGCGCTTGATCTGGATTCCTGCTTTCGTGGGATTGACGGGAAATGCCAACATTACCTAGATACCCATTTCTTTTCCCACCTCTCGAAACGCGGTCACCACTGTTTCCATCTGATCTTTTGTATGCTCCGAACTCACGGTGAGTCGTAGCCGGCTGCCGTGTTTGGGGACGGTGGGCGGGCGGATGGCCGGAACGTACACGCCGGCTTTGTACAGTGCTTGCGACATCTCCAGCGCCGTCTCCGGCGATTTCACGATGATCGGCAGGATCGGGCTCTGCGAGTCGGTGAGTTTAAAGCCTAGGCCTGTCAGGGTTGCATGGAGAGCGTCTCGGTTGTTCTGGAGGCGTTCCCTGCGAGCGGGTTCGTGTTGAATGATCCGAATGGCCGCGGATGCGGCGGCGGCGATGGCTGGCGGGGCTGCTGTCGTGTAGATGAATGCCTTTGACGTATTAATCAGATATTTTTTGAGGGAAGCCGTTCCTGCGATGTAACCGCCGCTGGTTCCGATTGCCTTGCTCAATGTGCCCATCTGGATGAGATCTTGTGGGTTCAAACCGAAGTGTTCGACCGTTCCGCGACTGTTTTTTCCCATGACCCCCGTGCCGTGGGCATCGTCGATGACCAGTGTGGCTTCATATTGTCGGCAGAGCGTCAGTAAATTCGGGAGTGGTGCGAGATCGCCATCCATACTGAAGACCCCTTCGGTGACGACCAGGGTACGCCAAGCCCGTTCCCGTTTCTTGAGCAATTTTTCCAGGTGCTCGACATCGTTGTGGTGAAACACGCGAAGCCTGGCTTTGGCCAGCCGGCAGGCTTCTATGAGGCTGGCGTGACAGTAGCGGTCGGCAAGGATGAGGCCGTCCCGGTCGATGAGTGACGGGAGAAGCCCCAGGTTCGTGGTATATCCCGTTCCGAAGGTCAGGCTGGCTTCGACTTGTTTGAATCTGGCGAGGTCCTGTTCCAGTTGGTGGTGAGGCGTCATGGTGCCGGAAATGAGACGCGCGGCACCGGCTCCGACTCCCCATTTTTCGATGGCCTCGATGGCCGCCCGGTTGACGGCGGGATGATTGGCCAACCCGAGATAATTATTCGAGGCCATGGAAATGAATCGGCGGCCTTTGATGGTGATCGTGGTATCTGCCGGCGACTGCACGATGCGCGGCTGCCGGCGGAGATGTTGCGCGTCTAATTTTTTTACCTCGTCGTCAAAGTCGCGTAACATGGGTGCAGCATCATGGGGGACAGGGTTACGGTCGTAGAGGAGCATTGGAACAGTGTACTGCGCAGTGTTGAAACGTCTTGGTGGATCGTCGTCGCATGTGGAAATCTGATCGTAGCTGCGCCATTCCCCGTATCGGAGTACGGGGCAGGGACATGCCTCATGTCGCCCCAAACAAACGGCCGCATAAGATGTGGCCGCTACAGGCAACCAACAACCGATGAAGGACCTGATTGGCGACAACACCTGTCGCCCCATGAGGGGATGATGATTGACTCATTCCCATGGCGTATGAACAGGCGACCTGATTTGCCTCATCTGTCTTGAACCAGAACACTCAGTTGACTTGTGGATAACGCAGGTTTATCATAGCAAGTTTTAGGGCGCAACCTATCGAAACCATTAGGTTTCTTCGGTAGCAACCGCCAAGTCACTTAAGGAGAGATTCTTAACCGAACCGATCATGGTTCAAACAGGTGAGGAAGATCATGGCACAGATTACAGGAGCCGAAATTTTTGTGGAAGCCTTGAATCGGGAAGGCGTGAAAACGATTTTTGCTCTTCCCGGCGGGGTGGTCCTGAAAATTTTCGATGTCCTGCATCAACAAAAGCAGATTGAAGTCATTTTAACTCGACATGAGCAAGCTGCCGGCCATATGGCGGAAGGCTATGCGAAAGCCACGGGGAAACCCGGGGTGGCCTTGATTACGTCGGGTCCCGGCATGACCAACGTGATCACCGCCTTGGCCGATGCCTACATGGATTCCGTGCCGATGGTGTGCTTTTCCGGTCAGGTCCCCACGGCGCTCATTGGGAACGATGCCTTTCAAGAAGCCGACAATATCGGGCTCAGCCGTCCCTGCACGAAATATAACTTTTTGGTGAAGGACGTGAATGATATGGCGCAGACCATTAAAGAAGCGTTCTACATCGCATCCACCGGAAGACCTGGTCCCGTGTTAGTGGACATTCCCAAAGATATTTCCATGAACAAAGCTGATTTTAAATATCCGAACTCCGTCTCGATTCGTGGCTACAATCCGACCTATGAAGGCAGCAAGTGGAAAATCAAACAAGCCGCTGATGCCATCATGAAGTCTCGTCGGCCTATCCTGTACCTTGGCGGGGGAGTTCAGTTGTCCGGTGCTTCCGCAGAGGCTCGCGAATTAGCCGAGATGACTCAGATCCCCGTGAATCAAACCTTAATGGCTTTGGGGGCCTTTCCCGGTCAACATCCATTATCCTTGGGGATGCTCGGCATGCATGGCACCTATGTAGCCAATATGGCCATCCATTATTCCGATCTGGTTATTGCGGTAGGCGCCCGGTTTGATGATCGCGTCACTGGGAAAGTCTCCGAGTTTTGTCCGAATGCCAAAATTATCCATATCGATATTGATCCGACATCGATTCGCAAGAACATTCACGTGGATGTTCCTATTGTGGGTGATTGTAAATGTGTGCTTCAGGAATTGAACAGTCTGTTGCGCGCGACGGTGAACGGTGACCAAAAGGAATGGCGCAAGCCGTGGTGGGATCAACTGAATGAGTGGAAGACCGCCCACCCCCTCAGCTACAACCAAGATGCCCAGAAATTGATCAAGCCGCAGTATTTGATCGATCGGATGTATCAGCTGACCAAAAATCGTGATCCGATTGTTTCGACTGATGTGGGACAACATCAAATGTGGGCGGCGCAATACTTTCATCTCGCTAATCCGAATACGTGGCTCACGTCGGGTGGGTTGGGGACGATGGGCTTTGGGTTCCCCGCGGCCTTAGGAGCACAGGCGGCCTTTCGTCATCGACTCGTGTTGTGTATTGCGGGTGACGGGAGTGTCCAAATGAACACTCAGGAATTGGCCACGGCTGTGATCGAAAAACTGCCGGTCAAAGTGTTTATCATCAACAACCGGTTCCATGGGATGGTGCGACAGTGGCAAGATCTGTTCTATGAAGGGCGCTATGCGTGCAGCTATTTGGACCAAACCCCGGATTTCGTGAAACTTGCGGAAGCCTATGGTGCCGCCGGGCTTCGCATCCAAACGGTCAATGATGTGGATGACGGCATTCAAGAGGCGATCGCGATTGATAAGCCGGTCTTCGTTGATGTGCCGGTTGACCAATTTGAGAATTGTTATCCTATGATTCCGTCCGGTGGATGCAACCATGAAATGATTTTGGAAGATCCTCCCGAGTTGCAAAAGCGACAAACAACGGAGGCAACGGGACACGAGGAAAGCAGAGACATCATTTTGACTGCGTAGGGCGTGCAGGCGAAGCTTTTTGGAACGGCGTACACGAGGCAAGGTCGTTGTGGAACATATTATTGCCGTGACATTGGAAAATAAATCCGGGGCCTTATCCCGGGTCGCAGGTTTGTTTAGCGGGCGAGGGTTTAATATCGAAAGTTTGTCGGTTGCGCCCACGCTCGACCCGACTGTGTCGATGATGACCATTGTCACAAATGGGGATGGGCACATCATTGAACAAATCCTCAAACAACTGAATAAAGTCATCGATGTCATTAAGGTGGTTGACCTCAATGAAAGTGACGCCGTCATCCGTGAAAGCGCCTTGATTAAAGTGCACGCCCGATCGGCGGATCGAGCCGAGGCCCTGCGGATTGCGGATATATTTCGAGCGAACGTGGTTGATTCATCCCCAACATCGTATACGATTGAAGTCACGGGTGACGTGCAAAAAATTCACGCCATGATCCAGTTGCTCCAACCTCTTGGCATTAAGGAAATCGTCAGGACTGGCCGGATTGCCATTGCACGAGAACCTGTTCGCACGGTGGTGAATCAGTCGCGTCCGCTTGCCAAAGCCAACTAGTGGCTTTTCGAGGTAAAAAGAAAAAAAGATGAAGGCGATGGGAACATTTGTCTTTGGGATAGCTATTGCTTCGTCAATTTTAATGGCGTCGGCATGTGGGACGAAACTTGCTGTACCTCAAATTGACTCTAAACTTGTTGAACAAGAACAAAAAAAGCAAAAACTTCTTTACATAAAGAAAACCCTTGACCGATCTAAAAGAATTGCTCGGGTATCGTTTCCTCTTATTACTGCGAATCGAGAGTTTTGCGAGCAGAATGTTTTTCGTTATGGTTTTCATTTTATTTCGCCTAAGATGTTTAATGAAAACTATCGTCAAACAGTCCTCAATTTCTATGGAGATCAATTGACAATTATTGACGTAACGCCCGGAAGTCCTATGGAGAAGGCTGGAGTCGCTGAAGGATCGAAGATTTTAAAAATTAATAAAAAAGACTTTGAACATTTAGAAGATGTCAATGAAGCGTTAGGCAGTAAATCTCGTTCGAGATTTGAGTTGATTGATCCAGAGGGGGTTCGTTCGGTTGTTGAAGTCGCTGCTGTTCAAGTTTGTGACATGCCGATCAACATTATGGAAAATTCCGAGATCAATGCATTCGCAGACGGCAGTCAAATTTTTGTGACGACGGGGATGATGCGTTTTCTTGAAGATGATGAATTAGCGTTAGTTATCGGACATGAGATGGCGCACAATACCCTTGGCCATCTTACTCGGAGTAGGACAAATCAAATAATAGGCGGCTTTGCCGGATTGTTGCTTGATGTTGTCGCCGCTGCCGCTGGTGTTAACACACAAACAGCCGGAATGCGAGCTGGCATGCAGGCAGGTCAGCAGGCTTACTCTAAGGAGTTTGAATTGGAAGCCGACTATCTTGGTGTTTATTTCGCCGCTCGTGCTGGCTCTGATGTAACAGATGCTGCGAATATGTGGCGTAAGATGGCGCAGGAGAGTCATGGCCAGACGAATGAGGCAGCCATTTATTCGAGTACCCATCCGGGGTCGGCAGAAAGGTTTGTGAAAATTGAAGCTGCTATGCAGGAAGTGCAAGACAAGCTCGCACGAAAAGAACCTTTGATGCCTGCACAAAAGAAGTAGTTAAAGGAGTCGGCTATGAAAATCTTGTATGACAAAGACGCGGATTTACAGAAAATCCTAAAAAAGAAAGTGGCGATTATCGGATTCGGCAGTCAAGGCCATGCGCATGCCCTGAATCTTCGGGACAGTGGTGCCGATGTCGTCGTTGGTCTGCGGGAGGGTTCGTCCTGGAACAAGGCCGAAGCCGCGGGCCTGAAAGTGATGCCGGTCGGCGACGCGGTGAAACAGTCGGACGTGGTCATGATCCTGGCCCCGGACGAAGCGCAGCCGGCCATTTATCAGAATGATATGGCTCCGTCTTTGAAGGATGGAGCATTTCTCGCTTTTGGTCATGGGTTTAACATTCACTTTGGACAAATCCAGCCGCCAGCTCACGTCAATGTGTTTATGGTGGCGCCCAAAGGGCCAGGCCATTTGGTCCGTTCGGAATATACGAAAGGAAGTGGGGTTCCGTGTTTGTTGGCGGTCCATCAAGACCCAAGTAGAGAAACCGCTCAAGTCGGGTTGGCCTATGCTTCCGCTATTGGTGGCGGACGCGCCGGCGTCATCGAAACGAATTTTCGTGAAGAGACTGAAACCGATCTCTTTGGGGAGCAAGTTGTTTTGTGTGGGGGCCTGACCTCGTTAATTCAAGCGGGGTATGAGACTCTAGTCGAAGCCGGCTATTCCCCTGAGATGGCCTATTTCGAATGCCTGCATGAGGTAAAACTGATTGTCGACCTGATCTATCAGGGTGGGATCGCCAACATGCGGTACTCCATCAGCACGACCGCCAAATACGGCGATGTCACCCGAGGACCGCGCATCATTACGAGCGAAACCAAACAAACCATGAAAAAAATTCTTGGGGAAATCCAAAGTGGGCGGTTCGCCAGGGAATGGGTCTTGGAAAATCAGGCGAATCGACCCGTGTATCATGCGCTGCTCAAACGAGGCAAAGAGCATCCCATCGAAGAAGTCGGGGAACAATTGCGCGGGATGATGCCCTGGTTGCACAAAGACAAACTCGTGGATCAGAAAAAAAATTAAGCCGGAGGACACTCGCGAAATGAGTCAGCATGGCTGATCGTGCAAAAGGTCTCCCCATCGCTCGGGAAGGGTTGCCTTTCATCGTGGGAGCGGCGGCCCCGGCTGTGTTAGCCAGGTTGTTGGGTTGGCGAAAAACCGCCGTGGCCTTTGGCGCCTTCGCGTGTTTTACCAGCTGGTTTTTTCGAAATCCTTCTCGTACGATCCCGCGGGGTGATGACCTGATTCTGGCTTCTGGCGACGGGGAGGTGCTCTCGATTCAAAAGGAATTTGAACCAAGATATTTGAAAGAGCAGAGTGTCCGGATCAGTATCTTTCTCAACGTTTTTGACGTGCATATCAATCGAATACCCTGTGTGGGCACCATCGTGGATATGGCCTACCAGCCAGGCCGGTTCCTCGACGCGAGAGATTCTGAAGCGACGGTACACAATGAACAGAATGCGCTGATGATTGAAACCCCGTCGAAGAAAAAAGTGCTCTGCGTGCAGGTCGCCGGGCTCCTTGCGCGGCGCATTGCCTGTTGGGTGCAGCCCGGTGATACGGCCGTCCCCGGTGAACGATTCGGCCTCATTCGATTCGGCTCTCGGATGGATACCTTTGTTCCCGTGGAGAGCCGAGTCCGCGTCCGAGTCGGGGATCGAGTCAAAGGGGGGGAATCCATACTTGCGGAGTTCACATGAAAGGCCACATATTTCAAAATCGCATGAAGGGGCAGATTTTTAAAAATAAAGAGGGGAAACGCCGCCGGGGAATTCATCTGATCCCCAATATCCTCACCACCGGCAATTTGTTTAGCGGATTGGCCTCGGTGGTGTTGGTGTTTCATGGTCGCCTGGAAGCAGCGGCGATTGCGATCTTGATTGCGATGGTGTTTGACGTCTTGGATGGCACGTCCGCCCGTTTGATGGATAGCACAAGCGAGTTTGGAGTGGAATACGATTCGTTGTCGGATCTCATTTCATTCGGACTTGCCCCGGGCTTTTTGATTTATGCATGGGTGCTGAAGTCCCCCGGGATGTTAGGGGCGGCGATTATGTTCGCGTATGTGGCCTGTGGTGCACTTCGCTTAGCCCGGTTTAACGTCATCGTGGCGAGCAGCGGGGATAATCGATTTTTTACCGGGTTGCCCATTCCGGCGGCGGCGGGTTTTCTCTCGACGTTTTATATTTTCAACGAGCACATCGGCCACCTGTCGGAAGACGTCCTGCCCTCGGTGGTGATTGCGTTGAGTTTGTTGATGGCGTTTCTCATGGTAAGTACGGTGAAGTACCGCAGCGTGAAACAATTGAAGTTCGAAGGCCAGCATCATTTTATGTATTTAGTCTGGGCTGTCTTGATTCTGGTGTCCATCATGGCCTATCCTCAACTGATGTTGTTTTTGATTTGTGTGGGATACGTGAGTTCCGGTTTGTTGGAAAAAGGCTGGAGTGTCGTCACCGTTGGAGCACCACGAGAAACGCAGGCTCCGACGTCCGTGGTGTCGGATTCAGAGGACTGATCGAATGGATCAATGCCAAGGAAAAGGAAGGGGCACCCTTCTCTTAGGTGACGAGGTGCTAACACTGTCAGGTCTTCTGGAACCATCAGCGACCCCCTGATGACCCCGAAACAGGTAGAAAGCCTTCACCTCATCGGGGTGAAGGCTTTTTTATTGTTGGAGCCGGTTTGATTGAAGAAGGCTAGAAGCAAGGCTTCATGAGCATCGATCCTGGCGTGTTTTGTCGGACAGCAGTGAATCCTCTTGTGAGGAGCATGGGCAATGAGACGACACATTAGAATTTTCGATACGACCCTGCGAGACGGAGAGCAGTCTCCGGGGGCCAGCATGAATGTGGAAGAAAAAGTGTTGGTCGCGAAACAACTGGCTCGATTGAACGTGGATATTATCGAAGCCGGATTTGCCATGAGTTCCCCCGGCGACTTTGAGGCGGTGCAACGCATTGGCCAGGAGGTTCAAGGCCCGACTGTCTGTAGTTTGGCACGCGCCAAACCCGACGATATTGATTCAGCGTGGAAGGCGTTGAAAGGGGCACCCAAGCCGCGCATTCACACTTTTTTATCCACATCGGATATTCATCTGAAACATCAGTTTCGCATGACGAGGGAGCAAGCCCTCACGCGTGCGGTCGAGATGGTGCAACATGCGCGAAGCTACGTCGATGACGTCGAGTTTTCCCCGATGGACGCGACGCGGTCGGATGTTTCCTATCTGTGTGAGGTGGCAGAAGCGGTCGTTGATGCCGGCGCGGGTACGGTGAATATTCCCGATACGGTGGGGTACACGACCCCTAAGGAATTTGAAGAAATTATTCGTACACTCCGGACGCGAGTTCGTGATTGCGATCGAGCGATCATCTCCGTCCATTGCCACAATGATTTAGGGTTGGCGGTTGCCAATTCAATGGCTGCCATCCATGCGGGGGCCGGACAAGTGGAATGCACCGTCAACGGAATCGGCGAACGAGCCGGCAATGCGTCATTGGAAGAAATTGTAATGGGGTTGCGGACCCGGAAAGATTTTTATGATGCCGAAACCCACGTTCGTACCGAAGAAATCTCGAAGGCCAGTCGTCTGGTCAGCAAGATCACGGGGATGGTCGTCCAACCCAATAAAGCCATCGTCGGGGCGAATGCATTTGCTCATACCTCAGGGATCCATCAAGACGGGTTGCTCAAGGATAAAAACACGTATGAAATTATGCGGCCGGATTCCATCGGGTTAACGCAAAGCCGCCTGGTCATGGGGAAGCTGTCCGGTCGCCATGCCTTTCGGGCAGAATTAGCGAAGTTGGGATATTCTCTCACGGACGAAGAAATGAATGCCGCGTTTAATCGATTCAAACGGCTCGCGGATCAGAAAAAAGAATTGTTTGAGGAGGATTTAGAGTCCATCGTGTCGGAGGCCGCCACCAAAGTTCCTGAACGGTACTCCTTGAAAGCCATGAACACGCAAAGTGGGATGAATCAGGTGCCCACCGCGACCGTGGAATTACACGTCGAAGGACAGATCAAAAAAGAGACGGGGATGGGGGATGGGCCGGTCGATGCCGTGTATCGAACGATTGCCCACATGACGCAAACCAAAAGTCACTTGTTGTCCTATGTGGTCAAGGCGATTACCGGCGGGACGGATGCACAAGGAGAGGTGTCGGTGCGGTTGGAACAAGGCGGTGAAACCGTCACCGGTAATGGCGCCGATACCGACATTATCGTGGCGTCGGCCCAAGCGTATTTAAACGCGCTGAACAAACTGGCTTCACAATTGGAGCGTCGGGCGGACACGGGACACAACATCGGGCTCTGTTAAAAATGAAAGGTCAGGACGGGCAAGGCCCTTTCTATGAATAAGAAGATTGCGGTATTGGCAGGGGACGGTATTGGCCCGGAGATTGTCCCTGCGGCCATCAATGTTTTACAGGCTGTCGGTAAACGATGCGGCCATTCGTTTGAGTTTGTTTCTGCGGCAGTAGGTGGGCAGGCCATTGACGAGACCGGCTGGCCGTTGCCGAACAAGACCTTGCAGGTTGCCCAATCCAGCGACGCGGTCTTGTTAGGAGCAGTGGGCGGACCCCGATGGGAAGGGCTTGATTATGAGCGGCGACCGGAACGCGCGTTGCTGGGCCTGCGAGAACAACTCGGACTGTTTGCGAATCTTCGGCCGGCCAAACTGCATTCGGAATTGGCCGATGCCTCGACCCTCAAACGCGAGGTCATCGAAGGCATTGACGTGTTGGTGGTACGTGAGCTGACGGGCGGTATTTATTTTGGTACGCCCAAGGGCGTGGAGGCGACGCCGACCGGACATCGTGGATTTAATACCGAAGTCTACACCACGGAAGAAATTACGCGGATTGCCAAAGTCGCCTTCGACATCGCGCGAAAACGCCGGGGTTTCGTTACCTCTATCGATAAGGCGAACGTGCTGGAATCCTCGGAGTTGTGGAGGGAGGTCGTCATTGCGGTTCACAAAGACTACCAAGACGTAGACCTGCGACACATGTATGTCGACAATTGTGCGATGCAACTGGTTCGGAATCCCCGGCAGTTTGATGTCATTCTGACGACGAATTTGTTTGGTGATATTTTAAGTGATGAAGCCGCCATGTTAACCGGATCGATTGGGATGTTGCCGTCGGCGAGTATCGGCGCCGTCGTCGGCATGTATGAGCCCATTCACGGCAGTGCGCCGGATATTGCGGGCACGGATGCGGCCAACCCCATCGGCATGATTGCCTCTGGCGCGATGATGCTGCGGTATTCGTTTGACTTAGGGAAAGAAGCGGATCTCATCGAAAACGCCATTCAAACCGCGTTGGGCCACGGTTATCGAACCAGAGACATTGAAGCGCCAGGGACCACACTCGTCGGCACTCAAGAGATGGGCACCCGTATCATTCAGAATATAGGTGCAAGATAGGCGGAAGGGAAGGGTGAGATGCTGAAAGCGATTCAAGCCGGCACTATCGGCACCATCGCCGGGACAGGAGAGCCCGGTTACGCGGGGGATGCCGGTTCGGCCACCACGGCTCTTTTAAACGAACCCAAAAATATTGCCCTCGACGCTGCCGGTCATCTCTACATCGCTGATTCGGAAAATCATTTGGTGCGAAAGGTTGATGCACGGACAGGGATCATTACGACGATAGCTGGAACCCGCCGGCGCGACGAGCTCCCTTCGAGGCCTGCCGAGCCTTTGCGCGAACGGGTGGAAGACGATGAAGATCCCTTAGCGGATCCCGTAGGCAACCCAGGTGACACCTACACGCAACAACCCGACTTGAGTGGAATGGTCCGCTACGTGACTGGGACGCAATCGAAGGATCAGCGGTTTTCAGGTGATGGTGACTTGGCGATCAATGCCGCACTCAATTTTCCCTCAGCCGTGGCTGTGGCTGACGATGGGACAGTGTATATTGCCGATACGTGGAATCATCGTCTTCGCCGGGTTGATCCTCACACCGGGATCATCTCCACCATAGCGGGAACGGGCCAAGCGAAATTTTACGGCGATCATGGCCCTGCCGTAAAGGCGGCCCTGAATGAACCCGTCGCCTTGGCCCTTGATGGGCGTGGTCCTTTGTACCTCGCTGATCAAAGCAACAACCGGATCCGAAAACTTGATCTGACCTCCGGGGTGATGATGACGGTCGCAGGGACCGGGGAGTCGGGGTATAACGGCGATGGTGCCCCGGGCCCTGAAACCTCGTTAGCCGGTCCCAGTGGTCTTGCCGTTGATCACGAGGGGAATCTGTACATTGCCGATACGTTTAGTGGTCGGATTCGAAAGTGGGATCGAGCAACCGGAATGATTGCCACGGTGGTAGGAGGAACGGGTGATTTTCGATTGGCACCGGGTGAGAATGAATCCTCTCCCAATCTGTCTCGCCCGTATGCCATTGCCCTTCATCCCGACGGCCGTCTGTTCATAACGGATAGCGACAACCACTTGATCCGGGTTTGGAATCTTCAGAAACAAGAAATGTCGCTCTTGGCCGGGAATGGGAAGGCCGAGTTTTCCGGTGATGGGAAGAACCCTGTGCACAGTAGTTTGAACTACCCGTTCGGTGTTGCTCTTGACTCCCGAGGGCATGTGTACATCGCGGATACCTTTAGCCATCGTATCCGAGTCGTGATGCATGAAAAATCATGAAATGGCCACTCCCAATAAGATGAAGAAGCAATCGGCTTATGCCGTCGCCGTCGTCGGCGCCACCGGCGCCGTGGGCACGGAAATGCTCGCGGTCTTGGAAGAACGAAAGTTTCCCGTCGAACGGGTGTGCCCGTTAGCTTCGTCCAAGTCGGCAGGTGGAGAAGTGTCGTTTCGAGGTGGCGATGTCAAGGTGCAAGTGCTGACCAAAGACTCGTTTCACGGGGTCGATATCGCATTGTTCTCGGCCGGTGCCGCAGTGAGTAAAGAGTACGCGCCGGCTGCCGTCAAAGCCGGGGTGGTGGTGATAGACAATAGTTCGGCTTGGCGAATGGACCCGCACGTTCCGTTGGTCGTCCCCGAAGTGAACCGCCACGATCTTGAAAAACACCAGGGCCTGATTGCCAACCCGAATTGCTCTACCATTCAAATGGTGGTTGTGCTCAAACCGTTACATGACCATGCCACGATCACCCGTATTGTCGTGTCGACCTATCAAGCGGTTTCCGGCACAGGGAAAGAGGCTGTAGATGAATTGGCGCAACAGTGTCGACAGTTGTTGAACTTCGGTGACGTGACACCAAAGGTGTATCCGCACCAAATCGCGTTTAACTGCTTGCCTCACATCGATGCTTTTTTGCCGTCGGGCTCTACCCGGGAAGAAATGAAGATGGTCAATGAAACACGAAAAATTCTGGGTGACTCATCGATTGGGATTTCCGCGACCACGGTGCGAGTGCCCGTGTTTGTCAGTCATGCGGAATCGATTAATATCGAAACAAAAAAAAAGTTGTCGGGAGCGGAAGCCCGAGCGATTCTCTCGACTGCCCCAGGCGTGCAATTGTACGATGATCCCTCGCGCGCGGTGTATCCCCTGCAGATTCATTCGGCAGGAACGGATGCGGTGTTTGTGGGACGGATTCGTGAGGATGATTCCATTCCCCAAGGCCTCAATCTGTGGGTGGTGGCGGATAATCTTCGCAAAGGGGCTGCCCTCAATGCCGTCCAGATTGCCGAGGAATTGGTGAGGTGAGCCAATGCCGGAGTTCAACGGTTTTGGGAAAATACTCATCTTTCTGGGTGTGGGGATTGTCGCCCTCGGCCTCATCATCTCGCTGATCGGCAAGTGGCCGAGTGACGGGATCGATCTCGGCTGGCTGGGAAAGCTTCCAGGGGATCTTTGCATCAAGCGGGACAATTTCACCTTTTATTTTCCCCTGAGTACCAGTATCATCATCAGCATTGTGGGAAGTCTCCTCCTCTATTTCCTCATGAAACGGTGAGGCATGTTTCTCTCCTTCCCGGTCAGAATCCTTCTGCTGTTCATCAGTGTGGGGCTAAGTCCTTTTCTCGCCTTGGCTCACGCATCGGATCGTATTCGAGTTGTGCTTTCTGAACAGGCCGACCATGTCACGGTCGCTTCTGCAGGAGCCCTTCGTCTTGAACTGCCTTCCGGAGATCGAGTCGATGTCGCTTCCGGGGTGACGATTATTCGGAAGGGGAATGAGTTGCAAGTCGATCACGACCGAGTGCGAGGCAGCCGTCTTGCGATTCACGGGACACACAAGGATCTGGAGGTCACACTCCAAGGACATGCCCTTGGTTCGACGAGGCAACAGTGGGTGGTTCCTGGTGGTCTCGATCTCACGGTCCAGGGGGCGTCCCTCTTGGTCGTGAACCTGGTTGATCTCGAAGAGTATGTCGCTGGAGTCGTGAGTTCGGAAGTCAACCCCGGTTGGCACGAAGAACTCTTGAAGACCCAGGCCGTGGCTGCACGGACCTATGTGTTGCATAAGAAACTGGAAACTGAGAGCCAACCGTTTGACGTCTACGCGAGTGTCCAGGATCAAGTGTATACGGGACGTCAACATGTTAATCACGCCGTACTCGATGCCGTGAGCCAAACGCGTGGCCAAGTCCTCACCTATGAAGGCCGCCCTATTTTTGCAGCCTATTCGTCCACGGCTGCCGGGCCCACGGAAGATGCCATGAATGTGTGGTCCAAAGATTTGCCCTATTTAAAAGGGGTGGATTGTCCATTTGATCAGGAGGCGCCTCGGTATCAATGGCAAGTCGCCATCCCGTTTGATACGGTCGAATCCCGACTCAGAAATGAAGGGTATTCTATTGGTTGGCTCGCGACGCTTACGCCCTATCGCATGACTGACGCCGGTCGGGTCAAGGACGTCAGGATCCTGCATTCCCAAGGAGCACTCATTGTCACAGGGCAAGAGTTTCGACGTATCCTCGGGTATTCCAGAGTGTTCAGTACCCAGTTTGCTATTGAACGGATTAACAGAGACGTGGTGTTGACAGGAAAAGGGGCGGGGCATGGGGTGGGCCTTTGTCAATGGGGTGCCAAGGAAATGGCTGAGTTGGGTTATCCCTATCAAACCATCCTGTCCTATTACTATCCGGGAACGGAGATCCTGCCACGCGATCAGGTCATCATGTCCCCACCTGCTTTATAGCCGCTTCCCGCAGCCCTCCCACCTTGTGCTTGATGGCCCTGCCTCATTTTCGTTGACATGGGTATCCGCTATGCGACTTTCCGAGTTTAACTTTCCTTTTGATGAATCACTGATTGCCGATCACCCGGTTTCTCCGAGAGATCATGCTCGGCTGTTGGTCGTGCCGCGAAAGAGGGATGCTGCGTTTCAACATACGCGGGTGCACGATCTGCCAAACTTGTTGCGGTCCGATGACGTGGTGGTGTTGAATAACACGAAGGTGATGCCCGCCAGACTGTCCGGCACCAAACAGCCAAGCGGTGGCAAGGTCGAAGTGTTATTCGTCCGGCCTTTGGAGGAAGCGATTTGGGTCGTCTTGTTGAAAGGCCATGTCGCCATTGGCCAGATCGTGCAATTTCAAGATGAGGCGACCGCCGAGGTCTTGGAACGGAGTCCGGAACGAACGGTCCTTCGGATCGAGACGCAACGGTCCATCAAAGATCTTCTCGACAGGATAGGAGAAGTGCCTCTCCCACCCTATATCAAACGTCCGGCGAATGAGCAGGACAAAGAGGCCTATCAAACGGTCTTCGCACGATCAGAAGGGGCCGTGGCCGCGCCGACCGCAGGGTTGCATTTCACGGAGCCATTATTCGTTGCCCTTAAGCAAAAGGGTATCCAACTTGCGACCGTCACGCTGCACGTCGGGCCTGGAACATTTCGTCCCGTCACCGTCGACAACATCGAAGACCATCGCATGGATGCCGAATGGTTTGAAATTTCCGAGGAAACGGCCAAGTACCTCAATGCGGCAAAGGCTGACGGTCGGCGAGTCGTGGCGGTTGGAACGACCTCGGTTCGGACGCTGGAATCAGCGGTCAACGAAGCCGGAGAAATTCAGCCTGGTAGGGGGGAGACCCGACTGTTCATTGCCCCAGGGTTTCAATGGAGAATGGTCGATGCCCTGTTGACCAATTTTCATCTGCCGCGCACGACATTGCTTATGCTCGTCTCGGCCTTCGCCGGCCTTGACCAACTGCGAGCCGCTTACGAAGAAGCCGTCAACGCACGTTATCGGTTGTATAGCTATGGCGATGCCATGCTGATTCAATGAGGATCGATTCGTCTTTGGGTTTCGGCAAAAGGACCAAAACCATTCGCGCCGTGACATAGGCACTGAAGCGTGGATTCCTTCTTTCTTGGATTCCCAAATGCCACATGCTACCCTTGAGAAACGATTTGAGTACGCCCAATAAATAAGGCAATAAAAACCTAAGGATCAATACGTGCCACCAAAGGTGAGAAACTTTATTGCCGAACTTGAGCACGTTGGTTTCGTTAACCGTGGCGGGAAGGGTAGCCATAGGAATTTTGTTCATCCCAATGTTGCGAAACCAATCATCATTGCCGGTAGGTTTGGTGATGATGACAAGCATTATCAGGTTCGAGCCATGCGGCTGGCGATTGAGGAGGTAAAAAAATGAAGGATAGTGCGAGATACGTGAAAATCGTGGAGTGGTCGGAAGAGGATCAGTGCTACGTCGGCAGCGCTCCCGGCCTGGTGTATGGGGGATGTCACGGTGATGATGAAAAGTCAGTATTCGATGAATTGTGTTAAATTGTTGAAGAGATCATCGAGCTTTACGGTAAAACGGATAAACCCTTGCCTCCCTCTACTTGTGGTCGTAACCTTGCCAACAACATGCATCATGTCGCATAGCGATTTGGTCCAGATCACAAGACAATTGCACGGCGTACAGTAAGCAAATTGAGTGTGGATTTTTTAAGCGGATCTTTAAAAGATAGGGTCTGTGGGTTCCCAACGACTTGAGGTTAAGCCTTTAAAATATGGGAAGAAAGGCTCTATGACGCCTCAATTTTTGGGAGGAGGCCTCTATGAATGAAGTGACCCACGGCAGCAGTGAAAAGCATACTTCAAAGGCCGTGATTTTCCCAAGGAAATCCGAGAGACGGATTGGCCGTTCAAATTTTTAGACGCGTTGCAGCCGAAAAACCATTCTGCTGTTAACTGACAAATGACGGCTTCTACGATGATGAAAAAAGGCAAAGCTATTCCCATCTGCACCGTATTGACATCAGATGCGCTACAACTCATCATGCCGAGAACGACCGTTGACATTGATGGGCTTCTTCTGAAGGAACTCAAAACCCTTCAAAAGAGAGAAAACCGATCATTGGGCCAATCATGTCTCAATGGCTGGCGGAAGCTCTCTTTCAAAGGCGAAAAACCCCGCGAGTATCCAAACTGCATTGGGTGTCTCGCTCCATGAAGGCCCGCATTGATTTTTCCGACAAAGAGGCCCTTTATGCCCTGCTTGACGAGAACACGAAGTGAGTTATGCCGTCGATTCGAATATCTTTTTGTATGCATCGGATCTGACCAGTTCTCACCATTCGTCAGCCCTGGAGTTCCTGAAAAATTATACTATCCATTCGGAGCCGTGGTACGTCGGCTTGGCCGACGTTGATGGCTTATCTCGCGTGTCGCGACTCACCCTCTGATCTTTTCTCACCCCTTGACGCCAGAGGAAGCTTTTGGAAATATCCAAGCCCTCCTGTGGTTACCTCAGGTCAGACCATTGTCCGAAGCGGATGGATTTTTCGAAGTCTATGGAAAAGTCACGCGAGACTTTCCCGTGTGTGGAAACTTGGTTCCCGATGCGCATTTGGCTGCTCTTCTGCAGCAACATGATGTCCTCAAGCTGTACATCCTGGATAGGGATTTCATGAAATTTGATTTTTGGGATGTCCGAAATCCGCTGGAGTAACACGATATTGGCGGTCCTCTGTTTTTGAGGAATCGGCTGGTTCCGGGGTTGTTATCCGTTCAGAGGAAGCAAAGCTTGACTGATGGGGGAACCACAATCGCGAGGTAGACAACTTAGAGAAATTCTTGCCGAATCTCGACGTCGGAAGAAGTGCGCATGGCGTTTTGGAAGGCTTCGAGGGCACGCTGTTTCTTTTGGATCAGGAGTTGCAGCTGGATGCGGGCGGTGATCTTTTCGATTTCTTGTTCGTCTTCCATGTCCGCGGTTTGTCGCGCGGCAAGTGCTTTGACTTCTTCTTCCTCTACGGGATTGAGGGTCGCCACGTCTTGAACAAGAAGCTGAACTTTTTGCCTGCGAAGGTCTTTGGTCAGGCTCTCTTCAAACTGAGCGGGAGACAGTCTGTTGAGAGCTAGGAGGCGGTGGTAGACCTCCGGATCAAATGCCCCATCCTGTTGGAATTCCTTGCGCTTCATGATGGTCCGTCGCAGTTCGTCCGGATGTACGTCCAGATTGAGATCATCGGCAGCCATGAGCCACAGGTTCTGCTCGACCAAGGAGTTCATGACAGTCTGCTTGAGCTCTTCTCGGTCGGGGACTTCTTGCTTGAGCTGATTTCTATAGAAGTCGTCAGCCCTGTTATACGCCGTACGGAATTCCTCTAACTCCACTTGGTACGGCCCAATCACGGCCACGACATTGGGTTGTTGCGAGGCGTCATACCCAAACCAGCCCATCCCGATGGTAAAGGTGATCGCGATCACCAACATGATGATTTTCAGAATCCAAGGGTGTTTTATCGATCCTTCGCGAATCAGCTTAATCATTTTTTATCCCATGAATTGATCACGATACCGGCGATTGTACGCAGGGCTGGATGTGGATGCAAGGGCCTGTGGCCAGAGGAGTGTTCTGCAACTCATCGGCGAGTCGTGCAGTCGGAAAAAGTACCTGAGCGTGTGCGTGAAGGTCCCACCCTGTGCCTGATGACTCATGATGACGACGTGTCCTGACGAGTCCATTTGTGCGGATTTCGGAGACTTTGTTACACTGAATACGTATTTGATCTATTGGAGCTACGGCGAGAAAGCAATATTGGACTGATGAATACATTCAAGCGTGCCGGTGTTCTTCTGGCCTTGGTGTGCGGCGTGTGGGGTGGGAGCCAGAGAATCGGCTTTGGTGAGTTTGTGCCCGCCAAGGCGCTGGGGCAGGAAGATATTGCCATGACGATTCGCATCGAGAGCCGTCGGTTTCTTCCCCATGTGGTGCACCTTCGGGTTGGGCAACGCGTTCGTCTTATCCTGAAGAACGAAGATGTTGAGCTCCATGCTTTTGTTCCCACGAATCTCTTGATTCGGACGAATGTCCAAGTGAGTGGTGACGGGGCGCCACAGTTTGGCAAAGATGGACTCCGCCGAGTGTTGATTCCTTCAGACGGTCAAGCCGAGTTGGTGTTTGTGTCGAAGGAAGCAGGCTCCTTTCCTTTTTTCTGTGACTTGCCCGGGCATATGATGAACGGGATGATTGTGGTGGACGGCTCATGAATATGCTAGAGTGAAATGAGTTGTTGGGCTCTATGTATGGTGTTGAAAAGGAGAAGTGTGTATGAGGTACCGCATGGTTCATTGTCGATACAGGGGACGGATTCACGCAGACCGCCAAGTGCAATCCCTGGGTTTCAAGATGCGAGGTCTCAGCCTAGTGGCCTTTCTTGTCGGGCTGTTTGGGTTAGGTGCGGGCAATCCTTCGCATGCGGCAGAGCCTGTTCCGGCTGCACAAAGTCAGGCGGCAGTGCAGGTGGTCCACAATTACGTCCACGCCGTGTCTGGCCGGAATCCCGCTCAAGTGGCCCAAAACGATTTTGTCTGTTTATTGAAGATGGTGAAGGCCGGCGCCACAGGGGAAGGGCATTTTCCCCCTGGCTCTGATCCGGTGTATCCCTGGTGTTGGGATCGGCTTGTTCACGCGCATGCGGAAGTGATCGAGAGCCGCAACCGGGCACTGGATGAGTTATGGCCTGGTGTTGGAAAATTGGTGAATTTTCAAGATTTCAAACGATTCGAAATCTCGGAAACCCGTGCACATCAGCGAGCCCCTTCCTTTTTTGTGATGCCAGAGATCGGTGCCATGTCCGAGTCTCCCGGGTTTACCCTGGAAGTGCTCAGTACGGGACCGCTCCCCCATGCTTCCTTTCAGGTTCCAGGGTCAGATCGTGTGGTTGCTGTGCCGACTTCGTTGGTCCGGGTACGAATTGCGTACCCTGATCCGATGACGTCACCAGCGGCCCATGGTTCCGGTCAACAAGATTGGGTCGTGCCGTATAAAAAACCGATGCATCCGATAAAGGCCGTAACCGTGAAATGGGTCGTGTTGTCGGGGTTATTCCAGCATGGATTTCCCGTGGATACCGCCGTCCTCAACATTCCTCTGACGTCTTCCATGGGGACACCGATTCCCTTTGTGGTCGACGCCGGAGGGTTTGAGCAGAAATCCACGGAATTTTGGAGTCCGAATGAAGCGCAAGCGGCATTGGCGGCAGGGGTCACACGGGCGAAGACGTTGCCGACGCGTCGGGAGCGGATCTCTATGCTCAACCGGGTTTTGGCAGTCAACCCCTCGTACGTGGAGGGGTTACAA
The DNA here is from genome assembly GCA_963422365.1 of Nitrospirales bacterium. Lineage (GTDB taxonomy): Bacteria > Nitrospirota > Nitrospiria > Nitrospirales > UBA8639 > Bin75. The sequence continues at coordinate 480,176 of OY729426.1, read as the reverse complement.
GCCATTACCTCAGAACTCTATACCGGTCTGCTGGATTTTGGAGTACGGATTCATGGCGTTCAGGTGGAGAGCGACCGTCTTTATCAAGAATTTAATGCTCTCTATTGGACCATCCAGTCGCAAACCGACCGGATGGATATTTCCCTTGATATGGAAATGGGGGGAAAACTCGCCCCGACACCAGCCGATTATCTGTACCGCTTGATTCCCGCGATGGAAACCTTAGTTGATTTACAACCCGGGGATTTTGAAATGCGATTGAAACTGAGCATGGCCTATCGGTGGACGAATGATGAGTTCACGTCCATCATGGTCCCTCAACAATTGCTCTCCGAATTGCCGACGGATCAACCCCAACTGCGTGCGAGGGTGTTGTTGGCTCTTGCCTGGTCGCGAATCAGTAACGTCGCTTGGAGTCGGCATTTTGATGATCCTGATCTTGTTCAAGGTTACGAAGAAGCGGCTGAAGCCTTTACGTTGTCCTCTGATCCCTTGCTCAAATTCTCCGCAGCCTATGCGCAGGCGTACAGTTTAGCCTTTCGCCCCAAACGTGATAATCAGGCGATGTTCGAACTGTTGAAGGAAGCGCGACACTGGTATCAGCAGATTCCAGGAGCCACAGACCGATCCTGGGTCTTTCTCCTGCAAAATGATACTTTGAAAGGGTTGGTGGAAACCGACCCGACTTTTCACTCGTTGGTGGCTGCGAATTCTTAGCCCCAACGTGTTTCCATTCATTCGGGGTGGGAGCTTTATGCATATTCATATTCAACCACATCAACCACAGGGAGGTAGACAATGTTGTATTCTGTTCGCGCAATGAGTTTCATCGGGCTTCTCAGTTTCTTCTTCATTGGAGGGATGAGCACTCCAGCCATCAGTGAGGGCAATGGTCCGTCGGATGGCTTTGATCTCCACGTTCAAGCTCCACACATGATGGCTGATGGATCAATCGGCGGGCCATTCCACCATTATTGCAAAGGCATTTCTAATGAAATCATCCAATGTGTGCTCTTTCCGTCCACCGATCCCAAGGCCCCTTTGGTCGCGGTGGAATACTTCGTGGCCAAAGACTTGGCCCGCAACGAAGTCCCGCTTATCACATGGAACAGAAATTTCCATGACCATGCCGTAGAAATTGCTACTGGGCGCGTACAAATTTTAGACATCGCGGATGAAAACAAGGTGAAGGAAATTGCCGCCGCTGCCGCGAAAACCGACGGCATCATCTACCATCTCTGGCAACCAGGCCAAAAAGTTCCTGATGGAACGGTGACCATTCCGAATGCGATCGGTCATCAATTTCGAACCGAGTAGCGTCTTGGCCGGTGCGGGAGAACGCATCATTTCCCGCACCGTTCCTCTCCCGCCAGGTTTTTTGACAAAAGGAAGGGTCTGATGCGATTCACGGGCCAACAATGGGCGAGCGCTGTCTTGGTTGTGTTTTTGATGGGAGGGTCGGTGGTCTTGGGGGCTGATTCTATGGTTCTCAAGCCGCGCGTGCCGCCTGATCAGATTGAGGAAGCCAAGACGTGGCAGAACCCTTTCCCCAGTACTTCTGAAACTATTGAAAAAGGGAAAAAGATTTTTCAGGGCAAAGCCTTTTGCGTGACGTGCCATGGGAAGGATGGCAAAGGGCTGGGCGATATTCCAGGACTGCGCGGAACATTGCCGAGAAACTTTACAGATAAGGTTTGGCAAGCCGCGCGAACGGATGGCGAACTGTTTTGGATTTTGAAAAATGGAAGCCCTGGCACGGATATGGCTCCGTTTATTCCGCTTGTGTTGACGGAAGAAGAAGCCTGGTACGTTCTGTTGTATGTGCGTGCATTGGGCCGAACGTCACACGTTGTCATGAAGTCGTAGAGGGAGAAGTCGACATGAAGCATCAGTTCCGGTCTTTATCGAAAATGATGGGAACGACATACAGGGTTGCGATCGTCGGGGCCTGTATGAGCCTGTTCGCATTCTCCCCTCTTTGGGCTGCCGATGAACAGCCGGTTGAAATGATGGTGAAGCATGTCTGCTCGACCTGTCACAAGTTTCAAGGTGAGCCGGAAAGCCGATTCAATTTGAAAGCTCCGGATTTGATGTGGGCTGGGAACAAGTACCAGCACAAATGGCTGGTCGGGTTTCTCACCGGGAAAGAAAAAAGGTTGTATGCAAAAAGCTATCGGTGGGATCAAGGTCAAGACCCCGATGTCCACATCACCGTGACACAAGAGCAAGCGGAAGCGCTTACTGATTATTTTGAAAAAACCCTGATTGATCCGCGGGTGAAAATCGACGCGTTCGACGTTTCAAAGGTGACCAAAAAGGAAGCGGAGTTCGGCGCCCTGGCGTACAAGGAGCATGCCTGCATCGGATGCCATACCGTTGAGGAAAATGGGCAACTGGTCGGTGCCCCGCACAGTGCCGACTTAGCAGAGGCCGGGCGACGCTATAATCCAGATTGGCTCTTCCGGTTTGCGATCAATCCCCAAGACTTTACGCCTCACAGCGGAGAATTTTTGGCGGATGCCACGGAATTCGGCGTGCGGGCGATTGTCGGGTATCTCCTGACCTTGGGCGTTCAGGATTTCAGCTATTACGAGCCCTGGACCAGCCAAGAGTTTGCGCAGGCAAGCGTGGATCGGGGAATGGTGATGTATCAAGAGTACTGTTCGCAATGTCATGGCGCGACGGGAGAGGGTGATGGTCCGGCTGCGTCAGGGTTGAGTCCCAAGCCTGCGGTGCATGCCAAGATGGCCTTTGACAAGTTGCCGACGGACTATCTCTACAACGTGATCTATCATGGTGGGCGAAGCGTTGGAAAGTCCACCAACATGCCGTATTGGGGACTCACGATTGGCCAGCAGGGGGTGGCGGACGTCATTGCGTATCTGAAAGCGACGTTTAAGGGAGTGCCGGACATGACGTCTGCCACAACGGGGAGGGGCCCGTCAGGGGTATGCCCACAGCCACGCAAGACCAAGCGGGCTCCGGGAAAGTTTCAAAACATGACGAATCCCTTACCGGCGAATGCAGCCAACGTGAAAGCTGGCGAAACGTTGTTCCAGCAAACGGCTCAACCCTTGGCATGTTTCAACTGTCATGGAACCAAAGGTGATGGACAGGGACCAATGGGAGCCGCCTTGCATCCGCCTCCACGGAACTTTACGTGTGGGAAAACCATGCAGGATCTTTCCGATGGTCAGATGTTTTGGATCATTAAACACGGCTCCAAACGTACCGGCATGATGGCCTTTCCCAATATGCCCGATAATCATATCTGGCAATTGATTCATTACATCAAGACGTTGGTGAAATAGGAAGAAATGAGGGGCGATGTTTCCGCCCCCCCCTGACCATTGCCGCAGGGTGTGGCCCTGCTGGCTGCTACAAGAGACACCCGTGTCGCTAAGTGACGACCGACTGATGTACAATGAGGGGGCCTGAATTCCTCTCTGCACATTCCCACTGCCGATCCTTTAGCCTTGCCTGGCCCAGAGCCCATCTTGCAGGGATTCCCGTTGGTCGGGTTTTTACTTCATGCCCTCTTCATGAATCTCGTTCTCGATGGCACCCCCATTATGGTGGTAACTGATTGGCTGGGATACAGGACTGGTCGCTAACGCTACCGACGGGTATGTACGGCATTGGCCAATATGTTGCCTTCGTTTCTGGTTTCCGCCGTGGTCTTAGGTGTCGCGTCCCTCCTGTTTGTCCAAGCGGTATACGGCCCCGTGTTGTATCCCGCCATCCTCCTCGGCAATATGTGGATCGTGGTCCTTGGTGCCATCCTTATTGGGTATTATGGGTTGTATGCCTCTAAATATTGGAGAGTGTGGTTGGGTGGCCGTCCGGGGGCCTTCATCTCGCACTTGGAAGTGTCAATGTCGTTCTTTTTGGAGGCGTGGCATGGATCTTTGTGATGGTCGGCATCTTGATGCTGAATCCGGAGTACTGGAAAGACATTCAAGCTAGTGGGTTGCGAGGAGGACTTTCTCTTCCTTCCCTACTCCCACGGTATGGGCATCTGGTCTTAGCAGCTGTGGCAGGGATGGGAATCTTTCTGATGTGCTATGGGTTGTACCTGGGTTCGGGCTCTAGACGTCTAGACTCTCAGGGAGATGAACCGACAGGAGTGGGTGACCAAGTATGGGGTGGCCTGGCCCTTGGCTGGCACGTTACCTCAAACCGTGGTTGGACCGTGGCTCTTATGGTCTCTACCGTATGGGGTTCGGGCCGAACTCATAAGCGGGCAGAACCTGGGTTCTCTTGCGTTTTTCGTAGGACTCACTTTTGGATTACTCAGTCTCGTGTTACTAAATGCGGTGTTGATGATTCCCCATATGCGGGGAATGGCTTTGGCCGGTATTGTGAGTGTACTGGTCACCGTGTGTCTGATGGTCGTGTTCCGAGACGCGGTTTGCCAATCTTGGTTAGCGAAAGCACTCTGCCGCGACGCAACTGAGCCTTGACGGGTGTGCCATGGCAATGGGAGGCGTCGTCTTTGTCATGGGTCTTGGCCTCATTGGGTATGTCGTGCATGCATCTTGGAACTCGCCGCCTTCGCACGGTCATTCTTAACGAAATCTCCGATTCTGCGGAAGAGTTTTTGCGAGCCTTTCCAGCCTATGCCGTCGGTCCGCTTGCACGCCGAGCCGATGGTGCAGCAGCACAGACGGGTTGACAAACGAGTGACATTAGGAGTGTATTAGTGCACCACCCTAGGGTAAAGAACGGTGAAGATTCCAGGAATCATGAAAGTTCCAGCCCTCCACGTGCTGATGAGAGCGTCACGCAGTCTTTCTTGTGACCGGATGCAAGATGGGGCGCTGCGACCATTGTATGGGGTCATTGTGCTGAGTGTGCTCTTGGCCTTCATGGTGGGCAGTTGCACGACCGTTCCCCTATTCCCCCCTGCCCCAAAGTCGACGGGGCGACTTCAGAGTGAATTCCCCAAGCCACCGGAGCTTCAGCCTGATGCTCGTTCTACGGAGATGGCCTCCCGGGAAAGTCCTGCATCAAACGTAGACCAGCCGTTTTCTGTTGAAGATCGAATGTCGCTGGGAATCCCTTCAGGGCTCTCCTTTCCCGACGCCAAGCCTGCCCGGGTTTTTAGTTTTCGAGCGCGGGAAATGCCGTTGGTGGATGCCTTACGCCTGTTCTCGCGGGCGAATACCCTTAATATTGTTGTGGAGCCAGGGGTCGAAGGCGTTGTGACGGTCGACTTTCAGGGCCTTGATCTGGGAAAAGCCATGGCTGCGCTGTTGGATACGCAGGGGTACTATTGGGAAAAAGATGGAGAACTGATTGTCGTGCGTTGGCTGAAAACACGAATCTTCACGATGGATTACATTCGTCTGGAACGTTCCGGTGAGGGACGCAATAAAGCACAAGTCACGTCCGGGTCCGGGAGAAGCGGGGGGCAGGATGCGGGTGAAGTGACATTGAGCCAACAGGACCACATTAAGTTTTGGGAAGAGATTGAAACACAGCTTAACACGCTCCTCTCGACCGAAGGGCGCTTCGTGGTGAATCGTTTGTCCGGCACCATTCAAGTCACGGATCTACATCGGCGGGTTGAAGAGGTTGCGGCGTTTCTGGCCAATGTCCGCCATTCACTCTATCGGCAGGTTGAGATCCAAGCCAGAATCTATGAAGTCGCGCTCCGGGACGATTACAGTCTAGGATTGGATTGGAGTCGAATTGATCTCAGCGCCTTCAAGGGCAGTTTTAAGCTTGCCAACATCATCACGGCGCCGGCCGGTGGCTTTGTCGCGCAAGCGGCTACTGCGGCCTTTACTTTTAATGACGGCGATTTTGAAGGTGTGATCAAAGCCTTGCAGGAGCAGGGTGACGTGCAGGTGGTGTCCCAGCCTCGGATTCTGACACTGAATAACCAACCGGCGTTGATTAAGGTAGGGACCGATCAATCCTTTTTTACCTCAACCACGACACAAGGGACGGCAGGGGCTGGAAACATTATTACGGAGCAAGTGCGGACTGTGACTTCGGGTCTCGTCCTCTCGGTGACTCCGCAGATTTCCCAAGACGGGTGGATCATGATGGATGTGTCGCCCATTATCACCAGGTTGACCAATATCGTGCAGTCAGCCAATGGGTCCACCGCCCCGATTTTGGATGTGAAACAGTCCGGCGGGCTGGTCCGCGTCCGTGATGGACAGATGGTGATTATCGGCGGGCTTATCCAAGAGCAACTCACGAATACCGAACGGAAGGTGCCGTTGCTGGGAGATATTCCCGTGGTTGGTTGGCTCTTTAGAGGCACCTATCAGGCCGAGAGAAAAACCGAACACGTCATCTTCCTCATGCCTCGTATCCTGAAGGCGACGTGATGGACAGACTCGATCTGAATGTGTGCTACAAACAACTGGGCTTTACCGAAGCCCCGTTTCAGATCACGCCGGATACCGACTACTTTTTCCGCGCGCAGCAGCATCTGCACGCATTGGAGCATTTGCAATTTGGTATCGCCAGTGGTGAGTTAACGATGTTGACCGGTGAAGTCGGGGTAGGGAAAACCCTTGTGTGTCGGTACCTGTTGCGGCATCCGCCGACAGGCGTGCGATTTGCCTACCTCTTGAATCCCGATCAATCGTACGTGGATCTTCTGAGTTCGATTTACCAGGACCTCACCGGGCAGGTCCCGGACGATCGCAGCATTGGGGCGCTGCAACGGACATTGTCACACGCGTTACTGCGATTGGCCGAACAGGGTGAACGTGTGGCGGTCTTGGTTGACGAGGCGCATCGGTTGAGCGGGAAAGTGTTGGAAGGACTCAGGCTGTTATCAAACCTGGATACTGAAAAAGAAAAACTCATGTGCCTGTTGTTTGTGGGACAACCCGAACTCGATCGTACGTTGTCTCATCGAGTGCTTCGCCCCCTGTCGCAACGCATCAGCATTCGATTTCGATTGAAGCCGTTCGATTGTCGAGAAACCCTGCAGTATATCCAGTATCGCCTGCGGGTCGCAGGCCCACGGACCCGGTTTCAATTTCCTCCCAGCGTCATGATGCTCACGCACTACCTGAGCGGAGGGGTGCCTCGTCGGATTAACCAGATTTGCCATCGTTCCCTTCTTGCGGCCTATGCCAGCCGCCGATTCGAGGTCAGCCTCCGCATGGTCCTGCGTGCAAGACGGGAAATCACCGGCCTGACGTAAGGCGTCAAGACACACACGTCTTTTCCGAAAAGAAAACAACGACAGAAGAAGAAAGACGAACGACGAGCCATGAGTATTATCACCGATGCGCTGAACCGGTTGCAGGCCGAACGGGCTCGACGCGCACGGCAATCCAAGGGTTCGGTGGCGCCAGAGAGTGCGGAAGCCGCCGATTCCCCGGAACCAGATTTTCGTCCGCCTCAGAGGTTTCGTCTGTCATCCATCATGGTCGTACTTGGGGGTATTGGGATTGCGGCCTATCTCTGGGGGCTGCCCCTTATTACAGATCCAGACAAGGTGAGCCCGGAGCATGAGGCGGTGAAGGAATTGAGTTCCGTGGAACACGTTCCGTCTCAGATCGTTGAGTCGATTTCCGAAAAACGGAAAGAGTTTTTCGCAGCGACTTTGGTCGGGGCAAGTGACATTTCTAAGCCGAAGGAGGCGGCTTCGGCCACAATCCCCAATCCGTCGGCAGAGGCGAACCCATCGATTGCCAAGCGTGCACTGGCTCGGAACCCGCGTTCCTCTCCTGGTGTTCCGTCAAGAGCGGCCCCGCCACCGATGGACAACGCCAATGCGGCGTCATCCAGTCAACAGAAAACCCGTGTTCCTCCACTTCTTCGGAATGCCACTTCCCTTCAAGGCAAGTTAGCCCGCGCACAATATTTCATTAAGAACCGGCGATATGCACGCGCCATGACCGTCCTGCAGCCCCTGTTTGTCAAGCCTCCAGAACCCTGGGAGCCTTGGTTTTGGTTGGGAACGGCACAATTGGGGTTAGGCCAATGGGAGAAGGCTCGGGCCTCGTTGGTGGAAGGGCTGGCCCGGGATGCCACGGTGCCGCAATTGTGGGTGCAACGTGCCTTGGTGAGTCAACAACAGGGCCGATTCGTCGAAGCATTGGATTCCCTTCGGCAAGCGGAGTTATTGGCTCCCAAGCTCCCCGAGGTTCAACTGAACTTGGCGTATTCTCTCGAAGTGCGGGGAAACAGGTATGTCGCCGTCAAGCATTACCGGACGTTTCTGACCTTGACCGAAGGCAAAAAAGACTACCATGCAACCCGCAAGAAGGTGCTGGATCGTATCAGTCGATTAAGAAAGGCGTGAGCCGTTCGACGTGTGGAGGCTCAAAACCGACGGATTGTTCGGGTAGCTTCAGGAGGGCAACGAATGAGTTTGGCCACCCCACCCCCGATTGGTACAAAAGACGCCAGACCGCAAGTCTACTTTTCTCAGCAAACGCAGACTCTGGATGCTTGAACGACAGGCTTGGAATCCGCACAACCCCACGGGCTTTGGCCTCGGGAATTCTTGAACACCCGCGCAGACCGGTTGCCCCTTGTCGTCCACAGCGTTATGGATCAAATCGTACCCCTTAGCTAGAACAACCACTTATTTTATTCCATGACAACGAGCGATTGCATAAAACGTGCTTAATTCTTGCTTTTTTCCCGTTATAACTTATTGAAACTTGCTGAAGCTTTCTACTGATTGGGCGTCCGAGACTTTTAGAGACCAATACCGGATAACAGTTGAATTGATTTTGGTGGTGCTTCTTAAAAAACCTAATCCCACCTTCCAACTGTTTCTTTACCTCATCTGGAATCACCCGAGTAGTCTTAAACTCAACGGGGAGAAGAAATATAACGCCACCTTCCTCGACTACAATTACGTAGTCGCATCTTTTGCCTTGAACGTGGGATGGTCTTTGTTCTGCAATGCAATCGATATCCAAAATGATCTTTTTATTTGGAAAGGCACTCAAATTGAGTGTGCAATGTGGATCTTTGCAAGAGTTACGGATACATTGACCGAATGTATTTTTTAGCGTTTGGACAATAAAACTCATTCTTTGTCGATTCTATGGATCAAATTGTTCCAGAATCCCAACGGTTTCGTTATACAAATCTGAAGATACCGTATCGTGGTCTTCTGGGGACAAACCGTTTTCCCGGTCAAAATGCAATTTTTCAACGATTGTTCCTCCCTCTTGCCGTCTAAACACATAGGCACCAATTTCGTCCTCTTGTAAACATGCATTCTGACGGTCAGTCAATTTACTCCGTTTAGATTTCGTCAATTTTGACAAGCGAACATGATTTGCGAGTTGGTCCAGAAAATAATCACTGTGCGTTGTTACCATAACCCGAACACCTGCACGGACCAGATGAACAACGACTTCTGCAATGTTTCTTTGAGCTTCAGGGTGTAGATGTGCTTCAGGTTCCTCAATAATCAACAAATCGCCTTTCCCTACTCTGTGTCTAATAAAAAGAACAACGGGAGCAAGCTCAGAGACCATTGATGAGGAACAAAGTAATGGGACTTCCAGTCCGTTCTGCTTATATAAAAACTGTGGGTATTGAATGGCTTCGAAAGGTTTTGTCTTAATGGAACCTTTCAAAATCTTTTCTTCCATATCATCTGCTATGTTAGAGATAGTATTTCCCTTTTTTTGACTTGTGTCCATACTGATAAGTTCCTGTAGAAAATCAGAGACTATCCCACTGAGGGTAGGGACAGAAACAGCTTCTAATCCTGCAAAGGGAGTTCGTTTTACCAGTGCTCCGACTATGGCCTGATGGCTTTGCATGATGCCAGTTCTTGCCGCAGGCAGATAGAAAGATTTCGAGACGTAATCGGAATAACCGGCAAGTTCTCCTAGTACACTGTCAAGAAATATCTCTGCTCTTATCTCGTTTGGCATATCGTTTGAAAGGGACATAAACCTGCGAAAATACCCCTTCTCAAAACGGAAATTCTTGATTTCCATAGTGGCATTTTTATTTAAAGAACTTAATTTGAAGCTTTTTTTATTGTCTTCAAAATGCAAAAAGAATTTATCAGTTATTAATTGATTTTCCTTTGTGGAAGTTCCCATACAACGAGGAAGTTCTTGATAAAACATTTGAGCAAGCTCTCGTCCCATTTCTTCCTTGACCAACTTTTGCAACTTTTCAGGTAAATCAAGAAAGTTTGTTATTTTTATTCCCTCCTTGGTTAATCGGGTTAAGAAGTCATTGACTTCAGCCGAAATTGCTTTGCCAAAGTCGGATAGACGCATGTCTTCGTGCTTCTTTCTTCTTCTGTGGTGAAAAGGGAGATATTCTCTAGTCTGAAAGGATTCAAACAAAGCATAAATGAGCACGGCGAGGTAAGATTTCCCCGTATTGCTTGGACCGACAAAAACGGTCAAAGGACAGAGATCAATGTCTTGTGCCTCTGCAATAGGACCGAAGTTTTTAATAGAAATTTTCATATTTTCTTCTGCCACTATCTTGTCTCCGCCTGTGTTATCTCAACCCCTTTCAACCTCACGGTCGTCCACTTTTGGAATTTTCTGGAAATCGTCGGCAGGAAGAGACTTGACAGTGGTCTTCTCCGTGGAACGTGCTTCGGATTGTCTGCAACAGTCGAGCCAGTATTCCCCGTGGCTCAGGCTCTAGGTGTTCTTCCCACAGTTCTTGATTGCCTAAATACGCCTCTCCTCGAAATTGGAGACGGCTGCGAAGTTGGGTGTAGCCCCGGTCCTGTAATTGGCTGATGAGGATGGCGACGGCGGCGCGTTCGGTGCCTTGTGCCTCAGGTTCCAGAAGAAAGTGTTCATACCGGAAAATGGCCTGAACCGTTTCAGGCATGACTTTCATTTCGACCCGTCGATTAAACCCTCGGCCCAAATGATCGAGTCCGGCAATTTGATAGATGTTGGTCGTGGGGTCCATTTGATCGACGGGTGTGGCGTGATGCATTTCTGGGAGAGGCCTGGATCACGAATGGAAGCTCTCCAAACAGTTTTGTGCTGGACCAGCCTCAGGCTATTCCGATTCATCAGAGATTTTTTTCAAGCGTCGGTCCAGCGCAAACCGAGTGAGTCCTAATTTTTGAGCGGCTAACGTTTTATTCTGTCCACAGAGTTTCATTACTTCCTCAATGATCGTGAATTCAGTTTCCGCCAATGTTTGCTGCCCTAACGCCATCTCCAACCTGAGAATCGGTTCGTCGTTTTGAGTGGTGGATGAAATGACTTTTTTTGTTTCCCCATGGAGTTCCCGGGGCAAGTCCCCAGATGTTAACGTTTTTCCATGACAAAAGATCACGGCTCGTTCGATGATGTTTTCTAGCTCACGAATGTTGCCTGGGTACGCGTAGCGCTCAAGAAGTGCTCGGGCACCCGTGTCGATCTCGCCAATGTCTTTATTGATATCCCGGCTATGATGAAACAAGCAGTGAAGACTCAGGGGATAAATATCTTCAACGCGTTTTCGCAGTGGCGGAAGGTCCAAAGACACGACGTTGAGCCGAAAAAATAAATCTTCCCGAAAAGCTCCTTGGCTCACTTCCTTTTTCAACTCTCGATGCGTCGCGGCAATCAGCCTGAAATCCACCGTAATGTCTTCTTGCCCCCCCAGCCGTTTGAAGGAGCGTTCCTGAAGGACGCGAAGCAGCTTGGCTTGCATTGAATGATTAAGATCGCCGATTTCATCTAAAAACAGCGTCCCCCCTTCAGCTTGTTCACAGAGCCCAGGCTTTCGCTGAGCGGCTCCGGTAAACGCACCTCGTTCGTAACCAAACAGTTCGCTTTCAAATAATTCCTGGGGAATGGCCGTGCAATTCACGCCGACAAAGGGCGCATCCTGTCGTGGCCCATTGTGATGAAGGACGCGGGCAATGAATTCCTTGCCTGTTCCGGTTTCACCTTGGAGAAGGACAGTGGTTTTCGCGTTTTGGCTCAATTCTTGAACCTGAGCGACCAGCCCTCGCATGCCGGGGCTGTTGGCGATGAGATCCTTGAGTGCATATCGACCGGCACGGTCTTGGCTTTCAAAACTGACCCGGCGACGGAGGGTCAAGTAGTCAATCGCTCGTTCGACAACCGGACCGACACCGGAAAGATCAACGCTTTTGATCAAAAAGTCGTAGGCCCCTAATCGCATGGCTTCGACGGCATCTTCAATGGTCCCGTAGGCGGTCAAAAGGATGACGAGCGTTTGCGGGGCTTTGGGCCGAATATGTTTGAGTGTCTCGATGCCGGTCATGCCTGACATTTTCAGATCGAGAAGGATCATGTCGGGAATATCGTGGTCCAATCCCTCGAGAAGAGCTTCTCCAGAGTCAAAGCTGCGAACGTCGTGCTGGTCGCGCGTTAATCGGCGGGTGATCGACGATCGAACGACTTCATCATCATCGGTGACAAAAATCGATGCTCGCATGTTTAGGCCACGGTTGCGGGTTGTTGTTGAAGGGTTAACGGAAGCCAGATGGACATGACGGTTCCAACCCCCACTTGACTCTCAGCCCGGATGCTTCCCCCATGAGCTTCAATGATATTTCGGCAGATGGCTAACCCCAACCCTGTACCTCGTCTTTTCCCCATCGTAAAAAAGGGATCAAAAATTTTCGGGAGATCCTCCGGGCTGATTCCTTTCCCATTGTCATGAATGGTGGTGAGCAGCCCTCTGTACCCGTCTCGTAATTCCTCTCGGGCTTCGACCCGAATTGTCCCGTTCTCTCCTAAGACCTCGATGGAATTTTGAATCGCGTTGAGCACCACTTGCTTGACCTGATCACGATCGGCTTCGAGTGCAGGAAGTTCCGGGGAAAAGGTCGCGGTCACGTTGAGGTGTTTCTGGTCGACAGGATGCCGTAAGAGGTCCAAGGTTTCTTCAACAAGCGCGGCCATCTCAAATGACCCTGGGACGATGTCACGAGGTCTGGCGTATTCGACAATCTGAGTCACGATCCGGTCCAGCCGGCGGGTTTCTTTGAGGATCGTTTGCAGGTCCTGTCGTTTGGGGTCTTCATTCGGAAAATCTTCCATGAGTAACGAAGTCGTTGAGCCGATGCCAACAAGGGGATTTCGAATTTCATGCGCGATGCCTGCTGCTACCTGTCCCAAGGTGGCGAGGCGTTCCGTCCGGCTGAGTGTTTCCTTCATTTGTTCAAAAGCGGTGATGTCAACATTAAAGCCTTGATACAGCGAACCGCCCCCTTGTCCATTTTTAATGGGGATTGCGCGGCTCAGGACCTTATGCGTGGTCCCATCGGGATGAACAAAACGAAAGACATTTTCAAAGGGAACCTGTTGCCCCGTCGCCTTCGAGAACGACCCATACACTTGGTTGCGGTCACCGGGGTGAATGGCATCCCAGATACATTCCGGGTCCAAGGGATCGTCTGGATCTTGTCCGGCCAGAATCCAATTATGGCGATTACAAAAAATAATTCGGCCGTCCTTGGCGGTAAAAATACCAAAGGGGGCGTGGTCCACAATTCCCCGATATTTGGATTCTGAATTCGACAGGTCCATATTCAGGTTGCGCAACTCAGCTTCCGATTTTTGGATTTGACCAATGAATTCTCGAATTTGCTGACTCATCTCGTGCATGACTCTGGTCAAGTCACCGATTTCATCTCCTCGGTCTAAGATCGGGACGTCCGGGACAGTCCCGCCTGGTCGGTTTTCAACAGATTTGGCCAGAGTGACCAAGGGACCGGCAATCGATTGCGCTAAAAGACGTAGAACAAACACCATGGGGATAAGAGCCAGCGATCCTCCACCCACAATCACACTCAAAAGAAAGCCCCGGTCATGCGATGCTCGTTCCAAGGTCTGTCGTAAGACATCGCCTTCCCGCTTATCAAAACGAGCAATTTGTTCTCGAATGTTCAACATCAGCCCCCGTCCTGCCCCGGATTCGATGTACTGAAGCGCTTGATCCGAATGGCCTAGCTTCGCTTGTTCAATCAAACGATCCTTATCTTTCAGTAACGTTTGAACCAGGGATTGCGCTTGCAAGATTTCAGCGTGTTGTTTGTTATCGTGTTCCACCATTTGGGCAAGGGTCCGTCCAACCTGTAACACGCGCTGTTTCGCTGCATGATAGGGATTCAGAAATTTTGGTTGGAGAGTTAAGACGAATCCGCGGAAGCCGGTCTCTAAATCGACAATCAGTCGCAAGTAGTCGGCGGCAGTAGTTTGAATATGATACACTTGGTTGAGCCGGTCTTCATCTTGAGAAAAGGTTTGAACACTATTAAAGGTGACGATGCTGAGGACACCGAGCGTGAGAATAGGAATAACCGAGGCGAGAAGGAGCTTTTTCTCAATCGGAAGGTTGTTAAATCTTCGAAAAATTCGCATCGTGAGGCTCTGTCCGTATCTTAGGATTGGCTCGTGGAGTTGTCAAACGGTGAGGTTTTGAACTCAACGGATGGCGTGAATTCGCTCAGGTCACGAATGTAACGAAAATGGAATGCTTAGACCTCCTGTGAATACAGCGTGTCGTACGGTTTAATCTTAGGCATTCACATTGCTTATTGCGTAGAGAGCGTCAAGTTTCGTAGAGAGCGTCAAGTTTGAGTCTTTCGGGTTATTGAGGGAGAACATCATGGAAGGTGAGGGGAAATGAGTGGACGGTTTGAACCGACCGTTCGGAACCGGATTTTGATTGTTCGACCACATGGCCCCTTGTGGACTCGGCGTGGCCGTCTTCGTCGTTGGGATGTCATTTCGCTCACAGCAGACGCTTGTCGATCTTAACGAACGACATCGAATAAAGTCCGACCATCTTTATGCTCATTTCACTGAAGCGCTCGAACAGGCGCTTGCCTGATTGTGCAAGCCCAGGCGATCCGTCAAGAGTCCCCATGACTTGCATAGGTTGTGAGGGATTCGTGACAGCCCTCTGGTGAGTCGGCCCCCGTTCAGGTATAATGGATCCTCCATCTCAGTCGCATCCGTCACTTGCTCGATGCAGCTTTTTGGGTGTGGCTGTTTCATGAAGAAAGGTCGCAACGTGCAATTCTGGGAACTCTGGGGTTTTTTCTCAGAACATTCGTGACATGAAAGACCTGAATCTACGAACAGTCGGTTTGTGCGGGGTGATCCTTTTGCTGGGAATTGTGTTGGGATGGATCATCAGTACTCAAAGACTTCCCGTCCAGGGTATTCCTGCAAGAACCGTTGCTGATTACCTCCACGGGGTGATTGAGGCCGATCGAACTTTTTATACGCAGCACGTTGTCGCGCGTATGGAAGCCATGCTTATTGTGAATGCTTCCGAAGATTGGGTGAATGATAAAACCTTGCCTTTGCCCGCCCAATTTTTACGCGAAGCATCTCGAAGTCTTCGTTTGCGAGATGCTCCGTTTCGCTATCGGTTAGTCAGTCTCTGGCCTCTCAATTCCCGAAATGCTCCCGTTTCCGATCAGGAACGGCAGATGGTGGAACAAGTCGTCAAATTCGGCGAGGTGATGGAAGGCGAAATGACGCTGAATCACAAACGCTATTTTCAGGCGATCTATCCGGACCGGGCCGTGAGTCGAGCCTGCGTATCTTGTCATAATGCGCACACCGAGTCTCCAAAGCGTGATTTCAAACTTAATGATGTGATGGGGGGGCTCGTCATCGAAGTGCCCTTGAATTAACAAGCTGTTTCAGCAGTTCGCTTTTGAACGTCCTGCCGTGCGACGGGATGGGAAAGTTTTTGCGTGTGCTCTCCTGGGGTTTGACGATTCTCGTCAAGTCTGTTTCTGCCGATTTCCGAGATAGTCTATCTATTCCAAAGTTATTGAGAAAGGATTTCCGTCTTTGCTATGTTTCCCAAAAATTGGCTGACGGCAAACTCGTCATGATGAATCACCCCTCAATAACCGTTTTCTCCTTCAGCAGCGTCGCGCTGCTGCTCGGCTTTCCTGAACTCAGTTGGGGTGCGGAGGGTCCAGTTGCCCAGCTTGATCTGACCCATTCACCCATTGGGTATTTCGCGCTGGGTATTTTTGTGCTGGCCTATGCGTTGGTCATGGCCGAGGAGTTTACACACCTCAGAAAATCAAAACCCGTCATGTTGGCTGCGGGAATCATTTGGGCGTTGGTGGCTTGGGCGTATCCCGGCAATGATCCTCATGTCGTTGCGCAAGCGCTCCGTCACAATATTCTCGAATACGCAGAATTGATGTTATTTCTGCTTGTCGCCATGACGTACATCAATGCTCTGGAAGAACGGCTGGTCTTCGAAAGTCTGCGATCGTGGTTGGTGCGCAGGGGGTTGACCTATCGTCAACTGTTTTGGCTCACGGGAATCTTGGCGTTCTTTATTTCGCCGGTGGCGGACAATCTGACGACGGCCTTGCTGATGTGCGCCGTGGTGCTTGCGGTTGGGGCAGATAATCCTCGGTTCGTCAGTTTGGCGTGTGTCAATATTGTCGTGGCGGCCAACGCGGGTGGGGCGTTCAGTCCCTTTGGCGACATCACGACGTTGATGGTGTGGCAAAAAGGGATTGTGGATTTTTTCACGTTTTTCCTCTTGTTTGTTCCCTCGGCAGTCAACTTCATCGTGCCGGCCGGGTTGATGCACTTCGCCGTTCCTCAGGTGTCACCGGCGCCGTCAGACGAAGTGGTGGTCATGAAGCGGGGGGCACAGGTGATTATGCTCTTATTCTTTTTCACCATTTGTACCGCCGTGAGTTTTCATAACTTCCTTCACCTCCCACCCATGGTGGGCATGATGACCGGCTTGGCCTACCTGGGATTTTGGGGATATTACCTGAAAAAGACGCACAATACATATGTGGAGCTGGGACCCTCGAGTGAGAAGAACGCTCGGGGAGTTCATGGCGATGTGGTTCCGTTCGATATCTTTCAAAAAGTTGCCCGTGCAGAATGGGATACCTTGCTGTTTTTCTATGGAGTCGTCCTGTGTGTGGGAGGGTTGGGTTTTCTCGGCTACCTCGCGGTGGTGGCTCAGGTGATGTATGTCGGATGGGGGCCCACGTTTGCGAATACGATGGTCGGGATCTTGTCCGCCATCGTCGATAACATTCCGGTGATGTTTGCCGTGTTGACGATGAATCCCGAGATGTCTCAGGGGCAGTGGCTGTTGGTGACCTTAACGGCCGGGGTTGGGGGGAGCATGCTATCGATTGGGTCAGCCGCCGGGGTGGCGTTGATGGGGCAGGCACGAGGCAAGTATACGTTCTTTGGTCACCTCAAATGGACCCCGGTCATTGCGCTTGGTTATGCGGCGAGTATCCTCGTTCATCTGTGGATGAACTCGAATCAATTTTAATGTTGGGCATGCGAGGAATTCTTTAGCGGAAAGAAAAACGGTTGCTCCCGAGAGGCCATCGAGATAAAATTCTTCAAAATCGAACAAAACGAAATGGTGAGACTTTTGTTGTTTGATGGCTCACTTTGAATAGGCAGGTGTGTAGGGTAGCTGGTTATCGGCTGTCTGAGGCCAGCGACAGTACAAGCCGGTTGAGCATTCGGGAACATGATCCCTGAAGAGCAACCGGCTTTTTTTCTGCCGCGTACAGGATAAATGGGGTGACGAGCATGAACACTGATGGAGCAGAGATACCGAGAGGAACACTTGCCGGACTTCAGCAAAACTGGAGGGCAGACCTTCTTTCCGGATTTCTTGTTTTTCTGATTGCGCTTCCACTGTGCCTCGGCATTGCCTTGGCGTGTGGGTATCCTGCCATTGCCGGCATCTTTACCGCCATTATCGGCGGCATCATGGCCACGTTCTTTAGTAATTCAGAACTCACGATCAAAGGCCCGGCTGCTGGACTCATCGTGATCGCCATCGGGTGTGTGACTGAATTCGGGTTTACCGGCGGGAAGGATCCTGCTGCCGACTTTCAAGCCTATCGGTTAGCGCTTGGAGTCGGGGTGGCCGCAGGCCTCATTCAAATTTTGTTCGGGGTCTTCCGTGCCGGGATTCTTGGGGAATTTTTCCCGACAACGGCGATTCATGGATTATTGTCAGCCATCGGGGTCATCATCATCGCCAAACAGTTTCCGGTGGTCATGGGGCTGAGCCCAGAAGGCACCCCATTAGAGTTGTTGGCCGGTATCCCGAATTTTGTCATGGAGATGAATCCCAAAATTGGCTTGATCGGGATCGTGAGTCTCCTCATTATGGTTGGGTCTACGCTGATCAAACACCCCAAATGGAAAGTGATTCCAGCGCCGATGCTTGTGTTGTTCGTCGCGGTTCCCATGGGGCTGTATTTGAATATCAGCCAAGAAGCCACCTACACCGTTCATGAGCAGACGGCTGCTGTAGGAACAAAGTTTTTGGTGGATGTTCCGAAGAACATGTTCAATGCCCTCACGTTCCCGGATTTCTCAGGGTTAACCACTTCGATCGGAATCAAGTACGTGATCATGTTTGCCTTAATTGGGAGCCTTGAGTCGTTACTCAGTGCGAAGGCCATCGATCAGATCGACCCCTGGCAGCGAAAGACGAATTTGGATCGAGACATGCTTGCCGTGGGCCTCGGCAATACGCTGGCGGCCTTGGTGGGCGGGTTGCCGATGATTTCGGAGATCGTTCGAAGCAAAGCGAACATCGATAATGGGGCGAGGACGCGATTTGCCAACATGTTTCATGGGCTGTGTCTGCTGGCATTCGTCGCCGTGATTCCAGGGATTATCAACCAGATCCCTCTGGCGGCCTTAGGCGCGTTGTTGGTCTTTACGGGGTTTCGGTTGGCGTCTCCACAAGAGTTTCTCCATATGTATCATTTGGGAAAAGACCAGTTCATTGTGTTTGTGTCCACGATCGTGGGCGTGCTTGCGACAGATCTCCTGTTGGGAATCGGCATTGGAATAGGAGTCAAGGTCGCCATTCACATCATGAATGGCGCACCGATTCCCTCGTTTTTCAAATTACATGCTGAGGTCACGCATGAAGATGATCACTCAGCGATCATTGTGGTGCGAGAGTCCGCCGTCTTCAGTACGTGGATTCCCTTGCGCAAGCATCTTCATCGCTTTCTCGAGGAAGGGAAAACAGTTACCCTGAATCTGGCCGAGACGCGACTTGTCGATCACACCGTGATGTCAAAACTTTATGAATGGACCAACGAATTCGAAGAAAAGGGTTGTGAGTTGTTCATTCGGGGGTTGGCCCAGCACCGCCCGATGGCTGACTCCATCGTGGCTGCTCACGTAAAGCCTAAGGGCTAGAGGGGCTTCATTCTTTTTTGAAGAGCGACAAGCTGCACGTAACGGATTGCGTGCGTTCTCCTCCCATTTCCTTCCAGACCCATCGCCCTAATAGCCCATGATAGCCATGTTGCTCCCAGTATTTTGGTGCGATTTCGCTCATCCGAGCATGTGCGTTTTTGCTTATTCCCTCATCATTGTTGGACGATCTAGCGTTTTATATTCATAACAAATTGTTTTTTTAGAGTTTTATTTGAAGATGTTCCTTTGTGAAACTTGGCACCTCCTTTGCTTCATACCAGAAACAGTTCTTGTTCAAACCTTTGGAGGGGGGATATCATGAGTGAATTTCGTATCTTGTACAGAAGTCTTCACTGTGATCAAAAAGCACCGAAGAAAGACGAAAAAAATGTTTCTTCTTCCCAAGCTAAGAGTGGTGCGAAATCTGAAGCGGCTGTCAACCCATTTCGTGCGTTGATAGCCAAGATTTTCTAAGCTATTCGTTTTTCTCCGAAAGCCGAAGGCATCCTTAGGCCCTTTCCCGCCGGGAACATTCTCTCGTAACCCTTTTCGTATCGTTCCATGTCCAAATTTTTCCTCAATCCTCTATCCGAGGGCTAGAAGTCCTTTTTGGATTTTTCTGCCAATAGAACGTGGAAATGTTTGTGAAGACTGTGGTGGGCTAGCGAGAGGTATTGTCGAGGTCATTTTCAAGAGTAAAGACAATCATCCGCTCACCGATGTGCGTTTCGATATCGGTGAACAGGCCTGTGACTTCTGTCCCGGTAATGGCTGCAATTTGGCTACAGAGTCTTTCCCGTCCTTGTGAGATCAGGTTCTGCCGCATGCGTTTGACCATATCAACCCCCTCAGTATTTTTCGCGAGTTGACGCTCGGCTGGAGTCAAGACGCCCTTGAGCCGTACCAAGACTATGTCATGAAGGATGAACGCCTTGACCTCGGTCGGCCCGCGCCCCATAAATTCTTGTTCGAATTTGATGACGGCATTGCGGATGGCTGTCTCAACTTCGCCTTTGGTCGATCCATTTTTCATAGGGGGGGTCACAGGGTTGGAAGAGCTTTTGGCTGACCAGAAATCTCTTGAGCCCGTCTGCAGTCCCTGATATAACAATGGTATAAGCCATGACTTTGTAGAGGTCAAGGAGAGCCCCCCCTGCTTCCCTGAGGCAGGTATGCACATGAAAGCAGGCAGGTGGTCCCGGATTGAGTCTGACCTACGAACGAAGGCTGTGTGGTGGCTGGGCTTCCCGACAAAGCGTTCAGTGACAGGACGAGCCAACCGTGTTTTTCTGAGATGGATGGAACGAAAACGGTTGGTTTTTTCCTAGCAAGGCACAAGCAATGTTATGAGCACCACGTCGATGCATGCGATTTCCCAAGAAGAACGCGATCTGCTCCGCCAGACGGTTGCCCAGGCTAGCGAACCGATTCCACCCTTTTGGCCCATGCAAGTCATGGTTGCCCAAAATCCCTTGCACGGATTCGAATATCTTCCCTTTGATCAGGCCGTTCAAAAAGGCAAACAGCTTCTTGGTGGAAATGGGTACTTGCCTAATGAAGAGTATCGTCGGTTTTATCGAGCGGGACGCATCACCCGCGACAGTCTCAACCGGGCCTTAGCGCGAATGGGCCCTCGACAGGACACACAACAGGCGATTACGGTCGGGAGTCGTCGGATCACGGTCGATGAGGTGTGGCATGGGCATGTGGTGTTTGGATTTGAGGCGTTGGAGCCCGCCCTGCTGCAATGGGAACTCGGCGGTGATGGAGCCACGAAACGATTTCGCCACGACCTTTCAGACGAATCCAGACAACGCATCATCGAGCGAATGCTCCGAGAGTGTGAGCAATGTCGGGATCATCCCGAGGAGGCGTATCTTGCGAAGCTGTGGCAAGCCATATTGTCGGCATTAGGGCTGTCCGATGCTCTGTCCGGCGACCACGCCGCCGGGCATGCAAGCCTAAACGTGTCAGAGGGGCCACGCGCTTCCATCGACATTGCCTTGCCGTCTCAGCAAACCACCAGCGATTGGGTGGATGTCTTGGCTGGAACGGACTTGGTCGAACAGATCAATAACCAACTCATCAAATGGTTTGCGGCGTTTGTCGATGAAGGATTAGCCGGATGGGAAATGCCCTGCAGGCACGGGGGATTCTATGCGGCTTGGCGAGAGCTTGCGCAACGCGATCGGTCCAGCCGCTTTTTGGGCATTCGAGATTTACGGGAGAAAGTCAACAATCTTCCGCCTGAGCCTGAGGATGCGATTGTGTCGAGTCTGCATCGTCTGGGCATTCCACAGGAGCTCTGGAGCGATTACCTCTCACGGCAGTTATCCCAATTGCCGGGTTGGACGCGATACGTTCGTTGGCTTGAGACGAATCCCGCGTATCACGCGCAACAAAAACACCCTGTTGATGCCGTTCAGTATCTGGCGGTGCGTGTGTTTTATGAATCCGAATTGACGCATGTGGCCTGTCAGCGAGAATGGGGGATTGACGGAAACGTTTCGGCGCTGATCGCCTACTGGCAGGATCGTCCGGATGAATACAAGAACCGAATGGGGGAAGGCACGCATGCGGTCGATGCCGCGGAACAGGCGATCTGCCGTGATGCCTGGCGGCTGTTTCACCTTGCTCAAATTTTGGAGCTGTCACCTCTCGAGATGACCGATCTTTCCGTGGCTGAGGCGCGAATGGTATTAGGATGGCTGGATGTCTTTCCCCTGGATCGGCACGGCCCGGTGTGGCTTGAAGCGTATGAAGATGCCTTTCTAGGCGAGATCATCCAAAAACTTTCGGCCCATCGCGGAACGGTGCCGCCACTCGGCACTCGCCCGCGCGCACAACTCGTGTGCTGCATTGATGTCCGATCGGAATCGTTCCGTCGACACGTCGAGGCGCAGGGTCCGTATGAAACGCTTGGGTTCGCCGGGTTTTTCGGTATTCCTATCAGTCATCAAGCCTTTGATAGCGAGGAACGGTCTGCCTTATGCCCGGTGTTACTTTCTCCCAACCATGCGGTAACGGAAATTCCTCGACTCGGCGAAGAACGCGCCTTGCAGCAATATTCGACCGGGGCGCAATGGCAGCAACTGGGTCGTCATCTCTTTCACGATCTAAAACATAATCCCGTCGGGTCGATGATGCTGATTGACGTGCTGGGGTTTTTCTTTAGTCTCGGGTTAATCGGCAAAACGCTGATTCCCAAAGCGTTCCATGCGATTCAATCAAAACTTCAAGGAGGGGTTCCCCGTCCGGTTCCGACACAGATCTCGGTGTCTTCACCGTCCGATCCAGGCAATCCCCAATGGGGAGAGATGAAGCCCGAAGGGATTCCGCTGGGCTCGCACAAGGGTTCTCCCTTACCGAGCGGGCCACCTTCATCGAGAATGGGCTTCGGGTCATGGGGTTGACCCGGAACTACGGTCGGCTAGTCGTGCTCTGTGGGCATGGAAGTCAGACGGACAACAATCCATATTTCGCGGCATTGGATTGCGGGGCCTGCGGAGGCAACCCCGGGGACGCCAACGCACGCGTGTTTGCGGCCATGGCCAACGAACCGGAGGTTCGGCGCATCCTCAACGAAAAGGGATTGCCCATTCCTGAGGATACCTGGTTTCTGCCGGCCAAGCACAATACCACCACTGATCGGGTCACGTTTTATGATCTGCAAGACTTGCCCGAGAGTCATACGGAGGATGTACAGGTGTTGAGCCGGGATTTGGAACAAGCGGGCATGACCCAAGCATTGGAACGATGTCATCGCATTCCAAGCGCGCCGACCGGGATTTCTCCTCAACAGGCGTTGGCTCACGTCGAGGAACGCAGCCGCGATTGGGCCAATCCTCGACCGGAATGGGGGCTGGCCGGCAATGCGGCTTTTTTAATCGGGCGTCGAAGCCTGACCAAAGGCCTGAATTTAGGCGGTCGCGTCTTCTTACATTCCTATGATCCGCTTGCCGACGCGGAGGGAAACAATCTCGAAAAAATCATGACGGCCCCATTGATCGTCGGAGAGTGGATTAACACCGGATATTACTTTTCCGCCGTTGATCCGTGGCACTATGGAAGTGGGAGTAAGGTGATCCACAACGTCGTGTCGGGCGTGGGGGTGATGTTGGGAAGCCAGAGTGATTTGCAGATAGGATTTCCCTTACAGACGGTCAACGACGGTGACGTCCATTATCACGAACCGATGCGGCTTCTGGGTATTATTGAAGCGCCGCCGAGTCGAATCGCGTCCATCATTCAGAAGCATGCGATCCTGCAGCAACTCTTCCAGAACCAATGGCTCAATCTCTTGGCCCTCGATCCACATACCTTTGTGTTTCATCGCTATCATCCCGATGCCACATGGGAACCCATTGGATGAGGGACGTGTTTCTCCATTGTCACGGTCATCGGGCTGTGTAAGGCAAGAGGCGAACGCCGTCTAGGCCTCGTTGAACGTTGTTATGCGGCAAGCGTGCCGGCGACGGAAGAGCGAGTACGTGCAACGCGGAAGATTATGGTATAATTTCATTGCTGGTCGTTGTGAGGATTTTCAGATAAGGAAGGTACGATGCGAGTTCGATGGTCACTCATCAATGTCACGAAAAACCCCGTCGTTCTGGGGATCGGGATTTTTCTCTGCGTGTGTGGGGTCTTAGGCGCGAGGGCGACATTCTTCCAGCCCTCCACGGTCATTCAGGCTTCCGAAGAGCATACCGTTCAAACGCCCCTGATTCAACAAGCCGGTTTTTCTCTTCCCTCCACGAGCGACGATATTCTCCGTTTCAATCAGCATCTCATCGCGATTGCGAAAAAGATCAAGCCTGCGGTGGTCAATATTTCCATCGTGAAGACGACGGCTCCGCCAGGTTCTCCTTTTCCCCATTCCCCATTCTTTGACGACCCATTCTTTCGGAGATTTTTCGGAGACAGGTTCAAAGAAGAACGCCGACAGGCGCCCAAACGCCAACAACAGGGCATGGGGTCAGGGGTCATTGTCAATTCTGACGGATATATTGTCACAAACCATCACGTGGTGGCCGAGAGCGATGAAATTCAGGTGGTGGTGGGGGATCAAAGAAAGTTTGACGCACAATTGATCGGCACTGATCCCAAAACCGATCTGGCCATTTTAAAAATTGCAGCATCGGATTTGCCGTTTCTCTCCTGGGGTGATTCAAACACGTTACAAGTTGGAGAAATGGTCGTGGCAGTGGGGAATCCTTTTGGCCTGAGCCAGACCGTGACCATGGGCATTATCAGTGCCGTGGGACGGGCCAATGTCGGCATTGTCGATTACGAGGATTTTATCCAAACCGATGCGGCCATCAATCCGGGGAACTCCGGCGGGGCTCTGGTGAATTTGCAAGGGGAACTCATCGGGATCAACACGGCAATCTTCAGCCGAAGCGGTGGGTATATGGGAATCGGTTTTGCCATCCCGAGCAATATGGCCAAGGGTGTGGCGCAAAGTTTGAAAGCGTATGGGAAAGTGGTACGAGGATGGCTCGGGGTTTCCATCCAAGACCTGTCTCCTGATCTTGCGAAACGATTTGAGACAACTGAGACGAAAGGCGCCTTGGTCACCGACGTGATTGAGGGAAGCCCGGCACAGGGGGGCCGGTTTCAACGGGGAGACATCATTCGTGAATATGCTGGACGTCCGGTCGAAAATTCGACTAAATTACGCACCTATGTTGCCGAGACTCCTCCGGAGACCAAGGTGGACGTGGGGATTCTTCGTGAAGGCAACCACGAGCGCCTCACCGTCGTCATTGGACAGATGCCCAAGCATTTGGCCGGGCGAAGCGGCGAGGTGGGGACGGTAGGCGCCCGTCATGTCCTGTCGGGGTTGACGGTCGAATCGGTTGCTTCCGAGTCCCCCTCTGATGAGAAGGGGGTGCGCGTCTTGAAGGTTCATCCCGACAGTCGTGCCGCACGGGCCGGCATACGAAAGGATGATATCTTCCTGGAAATCAACCGAATCACCATTAAGGATGTGGAAGACTTTGATCGCGTCACCGGTCGACTCGATGAGAGTGATTCGGTCCTGGTTCTCCTGAGACGAGGACGCTCGATGCTCTTTCTATCGCTCAGTGGCAAATAACAGACGCAGAACGCAAGTCCGGTTTCGGAAAGCTTCCGTCATTGTTTTGACTCGCTGGAGGCGGAGCAACGATCGTTCCTCCTCCCTCCTTGTTTGAAATTTTTTTCCGTATCAAGCAACGCTGTTGTGTCATGAGCCCAATATTGGTATAAGAGTTCCCAGGGATCGGGAGGCGATCGTGGTGAGGATCCTTGGCGAACCGATTGACGATACTCTTGGCCGGTAGGGTGACTGCCTAGCAAGTGAACGGGCAGGCACAGTACAAGCCAACCAGAGGCTTTTCGAATGATTCATTCGAGGCATCCGGTTGGCTTTTTTTGTGAACGAAGGCATGTGCGTCAATGAAAAAACAGCACCGGGTTTCAAGAAGAATGCCGGTTTTCGAAAACAATGAACGATTGATAATGAAGGAGATGGAGATTCTTCTCTAACGCCGTGTTTCTTAAAACAGTCGCGTTTTTTATTATTTGGCTCATTTTATCGGTAAAGTATAACCCGTTCCATATGGGTCTAGGGCTGATAGTATCTTTTGGCGTGGCATGGTTGAATTCGGGCCACTCAGATTCTCTTTTTCGAAAAATACTTGTGTGGCGAATTCTGGGGTATCTGCCTTGGCTATTTGGGCGCATTGTGCAAAGTAGCCTTCATCTGACTACGCTCATTCTTCATCCTTCTCTTCCGATTGCGCCGAAGCTCATTCATTATCAAACGAAGTTGCTGCGACAGGAAGCCGTGGTCCTACTTGGAAATTCCATCACGCTGACTCCAGGCACGATCACGGCCGAAGTCAATGCCCAGGAACTCATCGTCCATGCCATAGACGATGAATCGGGCCACGATCTGACCACACAACGCCTTGAAGAAAAAATTGGCCAGGTGTTCCAGGAATAAACGAGTTCAGAATGAAATTCTTTTTTCTGTGCGTGTTGATCGTGCTCGCTGTCCTCATTCTGGTGTATTTATATCGTGTGGTCCGAGGGCCTACGGTCTTTGACCGCGTGTTGGGTCTGAATGGGATTTCGACGAAAGCCATTATTTTGCTGGTGCTGATCGGGACCGTCTACGAACGAGTCGACATGTTCGTGGATATCTCCACGGGGTATGCCCTGTTGAATTTGGTTGGGGCCTTGGCCATTGCCAAGTTTCTTGAACAGCGAGGAAATGTGTAAATGTCTGTGATTGCCATTGTGCTCATTCTTGTTGGTTTGTTTTTTCTGGTCGTTGCGGCAATTGGCATGGTGCGCTTGCCGGATGTGTTTGCCCGCTCCCACGCGCTCTCACTGACGGATTCCTTGGGGGCGTTTCTGATATTGGCAGGGTTGGCCGTCTATCAAGGATTCAGCATGAATTTGCTTAAAATTCTGGTGGTGCTCGCGCTGATCTATCTGATCAATCCTGTCATTGCACACGCCACCATT
Organism: Nitrospirales bacterium; assembly: GCA_963422365.1. Taxonomy (GTDB): domain Bacteria; phylum Nitrospirota; class Nitrospiria; order Nitrospirales; family UBA8639; genus Bin75. Next base: position 453,510 of record OY729426.1, on the reverse strand, counting down.
CGAGCGGCTTTTCGCTCGGGCCTCAAACCGTGGGTACGAGAACAACAGTGACGTTTTCATTTGAAATTCCTCTCCTGATTCTCCTGATTCTGACAGCGGCCGGGGCCATTCTGGTCAAAGACTTGCTGTCGGCAGTGCTTATTTTAGGTGCCTACGGGTTCTTTTTAGCGGTGGTGTGGGCCTGGCTTGGTGCCGTCGATGTGGCGTTTGTCGAAGCGGTTGTGGGCGCCGGCTTGGCCACGGTGTTTTTTCTCTTGACGCTGTTTGGAACGGCTCAAAAGGATATTCGTATGCATCGTCCGTCCCTTCCCTGGGCCGCTTTGATCGGCTTACCTCTGCTGGGGTTACTCCTGTTGTATGCAGCCAGTGATCTTCCTCGATTTGGAGATCCTGCTTCTCCCGCGAGCATTCACGTTGCTCCTGTCTACCTGGAGAACAGTCTGCAGGACACCCATACGCCCAATGTCGTCACGTCGGTGCTCATGGATTATCGTTCTCTCGATACTTTGATTGAAACGGTCGTGATCTTCACATCCGGGCTTGCCTGCGCCTTGTTGCTCAGGAGGCGCAGGGAATGATCCAAGCACACGATAGCGTCATCGTTCTCACGTTAGGACGAGTCCTGATTCCCTTGGCCCAACTCTTTGGCCTGTATGTGTTGTTCTTTGGACAGTATGGCCCGGGTGGAGGATTTGTGGGTGGGGTTGTTTTTGGCACGAGTATGATTTTCTCAATTCTCATTTTTGGGGCCAGCGCTTCTTCCAGCAATGTGGCGAGGAAGATGCTGCATGGGGATGGGCTGGGGTTACTAATTTTTGCCGGTGCCGGAGGATTGTGTCTGATCGGGGGAGGAGAATTTTTGAATTACGCTGCCATCGAGACCCCCGGACTCGAAGTCGCTTCACGCCGTTATTTGGGGATCCTGCTGACACAAATCGGTGTGGCGGTCGATGTCGCTGTGACGGCGATCTCTATCGTGTTTAGTCTGTCGTTCGATGACGAAGACGAGGACTCCCATGCTTGAACTCATTGAGGCGTGGCTTCACAGGCCAAATTTTATCGCCTTCGTCATCCTGTTTCTTGGGGGATTTTACATCATGGTGACCCACCATAACCTTGTTAAAAAGCTCATTGGTCTGTATATCGTGCAAACCAGCGTGATTTTCTTTATCGTGGCGATAAGCGTGAAAACAGGCGCAACGGTTCCTATCCTCTTGTCTGAAACAGACTCAGCCCAGGTTCCCATCTATCCCAATCCATTACCCCACGTGTTGACGCTCACGGCGATCGTGGTCCAGGTCGCGACCTTGGGTGTCTCTTTAGCCTTGGTTGCAGGAATTTATCGGAAATATGGCAGCTTGGATGAAGATGAAATTTTAAAGAGGTTGGAATGAATCATCACTTGCCGGCACTTCTCTTCCTGCTCCCCTTCTTGACGGCGCTCTCTTTGCCCATTGTCGGATTGAAACATCGTGAGTGGTGTCGCCCCATGGCGTTCGTGGCCGTTTCCGCCATGAGTCCGCTTGCCCTTGCCAATCTCGTGGTCGTCCTGAATGATGGAGAGATTCGCTACGCCTTTAGCGGGTGGGCAGCCCCGATTGGCATTGAATGGGTCGATGATGGGTTGGCAAGTGTTGTCATGGTGACCTTCAGCCTGTTGGCATTGCTTTGCCTTATCAACGAGGGACCGCTCTCACCCCAATCGCTGGGTCGGAGAGTCGTCCCGTACTATACGTTGATCCTTTTGCTGCTTTCGGCAATCACGGGCATTATCTTTGCAGCGGATTTATTTAACGTGTTCGTGTTCCTGGAAGTTGCCGCGTTATCAGGGTATGCCCTGGTAGGCGTTGCAGGTGGTAAGGCTCTCATCTCGGCCTTTCGTTATCTGATTTTGGGAGCACTCGGGGCTTCCTTGTATTTATTGGGTGTTGGATATTTTTATGCAGCGACTGGAACGCTGAACATGGCCGACTTGGCCCAACGAGTGCCTGAATTATTAACTTCCAAAGCCATTGTCGGAGGGTTGATTTTCATGTTTCTCGGTCTTGGGATTAAGATGGCCCTCATGCCCCTTCACGGATGGTTGCCTGATGCCTATACCCATGCACCGGAGGCCATTTCACCTTTCCTCGCTTCTTTGGTCACCAAAGCGGCGTTAGTCGTCTGGGTCCGAATCATGTTTTGGGTGGTCGGGCCTCAGGCGGAAATTGAGCATATTTCTATCCTGGTCCTCCTGGAAGAGTTGGGGGCCATCGCAGCAGTCATCGGGGCATTTCTCGCGTTGGCTCAACATGAAATCAAACGAATGTTCGCCTATGGCGGGATTTCTCATATTGGGTTGATTCTCATCGGGGTGGGCCTGGGAAGTCCGACCGGTTTTGCAGGAGGCGTGTTTTATTTGATCAATGATGCGGTCATGCAAGCGGCCCTGTTTTTCTTGGCTGGTGCCATCATCTATCAGTATGGCGTCCGGACAATCGATGGTTTAAACCGTTTGCGTGGGCAAGCCCCATGGATCACCGGTGCGCTCATCATTATGGCGATGTCCATGGTCGGATTTCCTCCAACGGGTGGATTTTTCGGTAAATGGTACATCATCCTTGGCGCTATTGAGGTTCAGAATTATTTCGCGGTCGGGGCCGTGCTCGTCTCAACCCTTCTCACGTTGGCCTATTTTATTAAGCTCTTTGAACGTATTTTCCGGGACAATCAATTATCCCCTGTGGTGAGTCCGGTCGATGTGCCCTTATCGTTAAAGGTGAGTGTGGGAGGCGCGTCTGCTGCGATTATTATTTTGGGGTTGTGCAGCGATCCGATTGTCGGATTTTTGCTCACGACTGCTCTGCCCACGGGGCTGTAATGTGTCATCGTTCATTTTGGACTAGCCTATGTCAGCGTATGTCCTGATCCCGCTTCTTCCCTTGACGGCATTTCTGACTCTCGCGTTGGGGGGACGCTTGTTGGGAGAAAAAAGCCACAAAGTCGCTATTCCTGCGTTAGGCCTCTCCTTTGGTCTATCGATAGGCGCGTTCGTCGAAGTCTTGAGCAATGGCCCGATTACTATTCCTTTGTATCGACTTATGCAGTCCGGCAATCTCATCGTTGACCTCGGTCTATATATCGACCAACTGACCGTGTTGCTGTTGTTGCTGGTCACAGGGGTGAGCTGCGTCGTGCATATCTATGCTTCCCGCTACATGATCGGTGATTCACGGTATAGTCGCTTCTTCGCCATTATTGCGCTCTTTACCTTTTCCATGATCATGCTGGTCATGAGTAGCAACCTGCTTCTCGTGTACATTGTTTGGGAAGTCATGGGGTTCTGTTCGTATCTCTTGATTTCCCACTCGGCGGAGCGACCGTCCGCATGCCGAGCGGCAACCAAAGCATTCTTGGTGAATGCGGTGGGGGACATGGGACTGGGGTTCGGGGTCATCCTCACGTTTGCCGCATTTGGGACCCTCGATATCCAGCAGATTCTCGCTCAGGCCGAGAGCATGAGCGGGCACACCATGAACCTGCTGGGGTGGGCAGGATTCGATCTGCCGGTTCAGACCGTGACACTCATTACGCTCTTGTTGTTTATGGGGGCCTTAGGGAAGTCTGCCCAGGTCCCGCTCCACGTGTGGCTACCCGTTGCGATGGAAGCCCCGACTCCGGTGTCGGCGTTGATTCACGCTGCGACCATGGTAAACGCCGGTCCGTTCCTGTTGGTGCGATTGAGCCCGTTGTTTGTGCTTTCTCCCGTCGCGATGACGGTGATTGCGATCATTGGGGCGACCACCGCACTGTTCGCTGGCCTGGTCTCTCTGACCCAGTCCGACATTAAAAAGCTTTTGGCCTATTCGACGATCAGCCAAATCGGATTCATGATCATGACGTGTGGCGTTGGTGCGTTCGTCGTCGCGATTTTCCATTTGTTGGCCCATGGCTTTTTGAAAGGGTTTTTATTCTTATCGACCGGCAACGCCCTGCAATCCGTCCAAGCCCATGGCCATGCACACCCTGATTCCCGACATGCTTTACGACCGACGGGGGTCTTGTGCTTTGGAGCATTGATGCTAGCCTGTATCCCTCCGTTTGTGATTTTTTCAGGACCCTATGAATATTTGTGGACGGTCCAGAATTTTGCCTCCGCGAAAGTCGCCTTTTGGGTGATTGGCTTAACCACGGTTTTTTGTACGGGCATGTCTCTCTTTCGAGGAATCATCTCGCTTTTTCAACAGAGTCTTGCCGTAGGAATCCAGGGGAAGGCTGGCTCTTTTATCGCTCGCCCTTGGTTGTTTTCACCACCTCACCTGATCGGGGTCGTATTCGGAGCAGCCGTGATGGCTGGCCTTTTGGTGGCCTTCTGGACGTGGTTTGCTCAATTTTTAGCGCCTGCCCTGCCACAGCCCGTTCCCTTGTTTGCCGAGTTGCCTGCAACGGCTGAGGGCTCTTTGTGGATCGTGTTACCGCTTGTCGTGGCATTGAGTGGTTCGGGATTCGCCTACTGGCTGCATAGGAATCCTCGACGGTCCCCATTCGGACAGTCGGAGTGGGGAAAAACGCTGTATGTGCTTTTTCTCAACAAGTGGTATGTCGACGAACTCTATGAAGTGTATGTGGTTCAACCTATGCTTCGATTAGCCGGCTGGTTATGGAAAACCATTGATCTTGGAGGAATTGATCGCGTGATCATGAGTCTTGCCGAAGGATCCGTTGCCCTTGCCCGATGGCTGTGGCAGGTTTTTGATATCCGTGTGCCTGAGAAGCCTGTCGAACGATTGGGGTATCAGGCTGATGCCACAGGTCATATGTTGCAGAAAGTTGAACCACGAATCCTTCAACACCATGTCTTGGTCATGGTGCTTTGGCTGGTTGTGGCCATAGGACTTTTCTATTGGCTCGTGTCATGAATGCCACGAAGCTCCCCAAGAGGTCTTGCCTGAAGAAAGTATCATGAGTTTTATTTTTGCTGATCATCTTCTCAGTTGGATGATAGCTGTTCCGTTTCTTGCGATTGCAGTTCTGGCATTCGTTCAGGATCGTGAATGGATTCGTCGAACCGCCCTCGCGTCGACGCTCTTGAATTTTGGCCTGTCCCTCATGCTCTGGTCCAGTTTTGATTTCGGAAACCAAGGCATGCAGTTCGTGGAACGCATGCAATGGATGCCCACCTTCAATATTCAATATGCCGTTGGCGTGGATGGCATTAGTATCCCACTGGTCTTGCTGACCACGCTGCTCTGTCCTCTCTGTGTCCTCTGCTCTTGGCATTCCATCACGACGAGAGTCAGAGCATTCATGATGCTGATTCTGTTGGTGGAAGGGGCGATGATTGTGGTCTTTACCGCCTTGGATCTTTTTCTCTTCTTTATGTTGTGGGAAATCACCATGATTCCCATGTATTTCATGATTATTTTATGGGGAGGACCTCAACGCCTAGCAGCCGGCATTAAATTTGTGCTGTACAGTCTGACGGGAAGCTTGTTGTTGTTGGTGGGGATTTTGGGGTTGTACTTGGAAGGTGGACGCATCTTCGACATTCTTACCCTCACCGGCCAAACGTATTCATCGGAAGCGCAGTTTTGGATTTTCCTCGCCTTCTTTCTAGCCTTTGCTGTTAAGATGCCCCTGTTGCCCTTCCATACGTGGCTCCCCGCTGCCCATTCAGAGGCACCGACTGCGGGAAGCGTTATTCTCGCGGGCGTGTTGTTGAAAATGGGTGGGTATGGATTTCTGCGATTTTGTCTTCCCGTCTTTCCTGAGGCTTCGGCACAATTTGCCCCGTTTATTTTATGGTTGTCCATCGCAGCCATTATTTACGGCGGATACATGGCCTTGGCGCAGTCCGATCTCAAAAAGCTTGTGGCGTATTCTTCGATTTCCCATATGGGATTCGTGACCCTTGGCATTTTCGTCTTCAACAGTCAGGGCATCCAGGGCGCGATTCTCCAGATGTTCAATCACGGTGTCACCACCGGCGCTTTGTTTTTGGCCATCGGGCAATTGTACGACCGCACGCACAGTCGGTCCATTAATGATTATGGCGGTCTTCACAAAACCATGCCTCGGTTTGTGGCGCTGTTTTGTCTCTTCTCGGTGGCGTCATTCGGCCTGCCAGGCACGTGTAACTTTATCGGTGAATTCTTGGTGCTCGTGGGCACGTCCTACGAAAGTTTCGTGAAGGTGCTGCTGGCCCTGGTCGGCATTGTCTTGGCTGCCTCGTACATGCTCTGGATGTTACAGCGCGTCGCATTGGGACCACCTCGAACGTCGGTTGCCGCACGGCTTTCCGATCTGAACTGGCGAGAAACCGCAACCCTGATTCCCTTGGTGGTGGTTGTGTTTTGGGTTGGGTTGTACCCGGGGCCGTTACTCAACGTGATGGATGCGAGTGTCACGTCTCTCATTCAACAAACGACAAGGGGGCATGCACTTGCGGTTTCCCAACTTCCGCTCGGCCATTGACAAATCGTTATGGTTTCTGTCAAGTAAAAATTTTCGTCTCCCTTGACTTGTTTCCTGTTGAGCCTTATCAATTTTAGTATGAATCCGTCTCGTCCCTTAACCCATGATGAGAAAAAAGCTGCCGAGGCGGCCTACCGGGGCCGACCCTTCGATGCCTCGTGGTCGCAGTCTGCTCGGGCCGTGTATGACGGCATGCTGACAGCCCGAGGGTATGCGGTGGATGCGTGTGACACAATCGAGGCCAGCCAAGACTTATCAAGGGAAGTGGAATCCCACGAAACGGTGGTTGCGGAGACCGTGAATCGTGAGGTCTTATCGGAGCAGATAGGTGAGTCCAGGATGCCAGCCCGCCACGTGACTTCCCGCCAAGACGCCATCGATGCCGGGTTGCTTGTGGATGTGACTAAAAAGGCCCAACGCATCGGTTTTAATGTGGCCGTGGGGATTACCAAGTCGTTATGGAATCGGAGCATCACCAAATCCGTGGATCTCGATTCACATGAATGGGATCTCCGGGTCCGGGACATGTTGCTGGCCGTTCGTCTGAGACTCGCCAGCCTACAAACGTTAATGCCATGGATTGAAGTGCCGGTCTTGTTTCCCTCAGCGCACGGCGAAGAGTCTCCTCAGGTGTTCCCCATCTATGCGTTGTTTCATAAAGATCCGGTGGCCGAAGACTGTTTGACCTTACTCCATCCCAACGAATTGTCTTCGATTCGTCCTTCTTCTTATTCTGGAACGGAAGAAGAACCATCGTCCACCGATACCGTTTAAGGGTTCCGTTCTTCCTTCGATGTTCTTGGTTGCGTCATTCCCGAAACAGCAGCACGTCATCAAGCGTATGGGAAGTCGCCATAGTGCATGTCCCCCGTATCAGGGTATGGGGTAGGCTCTGCCTCAGAGCATGGCGCGCGCGGCTACAGTCGTTTCTCTGTATTTGTAGAGCCGTATCTCATGCGGCCTTTCCCTGTAGCGGCAACACCCCTGCTCGCCTTCTGCCGCCAAGTAAAGAGGCAGGGACATGCCTTTATGCGGCCAGGAAGAGGGCGTGATGAGATCCCCCAGCGACAAAAGACGGAGAAAAAGTCGCCACAAAGGCTATCCGGCGTTTCGCAACGTCTTCACTGGCTGCTCCACCCTATGTGTCCTTCCATGACTGCCATAGTGCTGTGCGTGTATAGAATAAATATGCTACGGTGGTGCTATGCCGAACGATCCCAAGCTGCTAGTCAATGCCGTGCTCGGCGCCATGGCCGTGGCTGGAGGGCTGTGGCTTCTGCAAGGAGGACTCTCCTTAGCCGTGACCGTGCTGGTGGTTGTGGGGCTCACGGTGGTATTGGCGAAAATCTGTCCCGGCGTGGCTCACGTCTGGATGTGGGCCACCTTGCTGTTGGGGCTTGAAAGTCTGGCGTGGCCCTTTCTCATGCTAGGCGAACTCCGGCAATTCGGTCCCGACCCTCCGATCGAAGAGATGAGCCATGTTTTTACGGCGGTGCTGTTCGGGGTGTTTTCAGGGATTTTCTGGCTGACCTTTGCGTATGGGCTTTACCGTCGAACCCAATCCCCACCACAAGAGTCCGATTCTCCATTAACGCCGAATCAGGCCAAAGCCAAGCGAAAGAAGCAACGGTAAAGAACTTTCGCGAAACATCTTATTTGAGGAGGCTAGTTTCTGTAAAATCGTAAATCATGAAATACGATTCAGTAAACACATCTCGCAACCCTGTCCCCGACATTGAACCCTGTCCCCGACATTGGTAATCGGGGATGGGTGGTGCGTGAGCCGTCCCCTCTGTTCGGAATAACGGCGACTGAAATGAAACGTCTCACCATTGACGTTCCAGCTTCTCTTCATGCCAATATCAAGGTAGGGTGTGCAAGACCAGGTATGAAGATGGCAGAGGCGATAAGGGAACTTCTGGAAGAGAAATTTGGAAATATCGAGGAGTGATGAAGACGAAACACGTTGAAATGTTTTTTGACTTAACGAGACAGCATGCGCCTTCAGGAAGAAGACCCAATGGCGTAGCAACATCAGATCTTATCTTCTCTGCGTATGTCGGAACGAATGCAGACGTGTTCCCAAAGGCGTTAAAGCTTCATGTTACAAATGGAGCAAACATTGCGGATGTGGCGTATGGCAAAGGAGTCTTTTGGAGAAATATCGATACGAGTAACTACGATTTTTCCCCGTCCGATATTGCGGAAGGCATAGACTGCCGAAACCTCCCTTACAAAATAATTCATTTGATGTGACAATCTTCGATCCACCCTACATGGAAGGGTTTTACAGGAAAGGGAAGACCACGAAGGCGGGTTATGGAAATCATCAACTCATACGACACCATCGGATTCTTCTGCAAAGATTTGTTTATCGTTGTTCTCCCGAATAAACCCGGAATGAGCAGGATTATCAATCAGATGCATGCCAGAAAGAACCATTCATACTTCCTTGTCTTTGCAAAAAGAGGCAAGAAAGCGTCGCAGATGCGGTTTACGAAAGCCTCTCGTTCATCAAAGTAAAGGGTTCCTCATCGAACGGCGTCTTGGGCGGCCAATGAACGGTGACGAGAGTAGCACGTAACTGACTTCGTTGATATTCAGTATGGCGTAGTTGGAAGACGGCAGGTCGCTGTTTTTTTGCAAAACGAATTTCCATTTCTTTTCGAAGGCAAAAATATCAACAGCCAGAACATGAAATTCGTTACGAAGTCAACAGGTTGTATTGACTTTCGTTCCATCCATAATACTTAGATCATCGGTTAAACCGACAACAGGAGCAAGCGTGGCCGGATTTCTCGACCATCATGCGCCCGAACCGGGCGCATGATGACGGATGAAGATTTTGTGCTTGTCGAGCGTATCTTTCGTAGCACGTAACAATCCTCCTGCTAGATCACGTCAAGTGGATCCACGTTCACCCCAAATTTCATGCGTCGAGAGGGTTCTTCCTTGGTCATCCGATCCAGCGTCTGTCGCACGAGGTTTCTGGCGGCGATCCCGTCTTTGAATTTGACCAACAGATGATAGCGGGACAGTCCTCGCGTTTTGGGCCCATGGGAGGCAAGGGGGCCCAGGATGGCGTCCTGTTCATGTCGTTGCATCTCTCCTCTTGCGATCATGTGTGCGAGCTGTCTTGTGAGGTGCTCCCGCCATGTTTTTGCAGCCTCCTCGGTTTCCGTTGCCTTTTGGCCCGAGACGTGCAACTGAATGAGATGTCCAAAGGGTGGGTACCCCGCCAGTTGGCGAAAGGCCAATTCGTGGTCATAGAAGAGCTTGGGTTGTTGTTGGCCGATGGCATGCATCACCGGGTGGGAAGGCAGCCGTGTTTGAATAATCGCGGATCCGGAGAGGCCGGGAGTTAGCAGATCGACGGCCTGTTGGACATGGTGAAACACGCGTTCAGACGATCGAAAGTCCGGAACGTGAAGGCCTGCGTCCGCATAGGGGATGCCGACGCATCTCACCGGCGTGAAGGGTGAGGACTGAAAGAGCATTTGTGTCCCAACGACAATCTGGATCTTCCTTTGGGAAAATTGCTCTCGGATGTGGCGTGCAGTGGATTCGCTCTTGATCGTGTTTCCGTCACAGCGTCCGATGGTTGCCTGGGGGTACAGACGTCGCAATTCTTTTTCAAGGCGTTCGGTGCCGAATCCAACCGGCTCTAGATGAATGCCGGAACAGGATGGACACGTGGCCGGCATGGGCTCGGCCTGCCCACAATAGGAGCATTGCAGTTGTGAGGGTCGGAGACTCAACGAAATCCGGCAGCGCAGGCATTGTGGTGCCGTTCCACAATCCCGACAGGTGAGGGACGAGGAAAACCCTTTGCGATTGTGATAGACAATGGCCCCGCCACCTTGGGCCAGGGCCTGCTGGATGCCGTGCTGCAAGGCATCGGAGAAAATCGTGCCGAAAGCGGTATCGTGAAGGCTGACCATCTGAATCGCATTCGTCCGGCTAGGGAGAGACTGCGAAGACTCGTCGTGGTTCGCAAAGTGATGGACGGTTTCAAGTGTGGGGTAAGGAGTATGAAGTACGAGCACGGCGTTGTCCAACGCGGCTCGTTTTCGTGCGACCTCCCGAGCATAATAGTGTGGACTGGGATCTTCTTTATAGGCACGATCCCCTTCATGTTCGAGCCACACGCAGCCTAGAGCAGGGAGAGGAAGGAAAAGCGCAGATCTGGTCCCCACGACCACGGGATAGAGCCCCTGTTTGATGGCTTGCCATTGTTGAAAACGCTGTTTTTCCGAAAGGCCGCTGTGAAACTCTCCTATCGGACGTTTCACTGAGTGCTGAAGATAAGAGACCAAGTGCGCCGCTAGGTTGATATTCGGAGTAATCACCAGGACCATGCGTGCGTGGGCCATCGTTTCTCGGATGACTGTGCTTAACAGAGCATGCGGGAATTCCAATTCAGTGGTCAGCGCCTCACTGAATCGTTTTGCCTGAAGGTGTTGCTGAAAACGGTTCCACCATGAGGGAAGGCCGGGACTTTCATCCGAGACGTCGAGAACCCCCTTCGCCGGGGATGCGGGTGCGGGGCTACTTTGAAACGGCAGTTCGGTCCAGTCTTGCTGGTCCTGAATCCATTTGTGTCGTTTGAGCCTTTTCAGCACTGTGGAGGGGTTGTCCAGAAGCGTGTCAATGGTTGATTGCGCCAGGCCTTTGGGACGTTTGGCAAGAGCGGCAAGGAGTTTGTGCGTGGAGGTGCCGGGCCGAATGGTTTCCACGCGTTGTTGTCCTTGCGGGGTAATGGCCCAGCGGGTGCGACGGCGAAAGGGAAGCCTCGGCGGCTGGACAAGTGCCAGACAGCTTCCTGTCGGGGCCAGATAATAGTCGGCCATCCATTGCGCCAAGGCGATGAGATTGGGATTCGGGTCCCAGTGCGCGGACGTGATGAGACAGAGTTCGCGAATGCGGCTCGGATCGACAGGAGGTTGCTTCGCGTTCTCGCGAAGAGAGACAATAATCCCCGGCTTGAGACGTGGCCCGAATGGCGCCAGGACCCATTGTCCTACTTTGGGCATGGAACTCCACGACTGAGGAATACAGTAAGTAAAGGATTGCGAGAGTCTGGGGGGAAAGACGACGTCGGCATATGATGAGGGCATACAAGGCTATTGTGCCAAAGGAATCATGACCTCACAACGAAGGGAATCAGGTTCCTGAGACAAAAGCCTGAATCTCGTCTGAATCCGTGGGGGCAGGGTGAACTGAACTCGTGGGTCTGGCCCTTGTACCTGCCGAGTTGCGGTTTTTCTATTATAATACTCATGTGGAACAGGCTTCATGAGGCCTAGACTCGGGTGACAGGTCATGTCTAAAAAGAGAACATGGACAGGTGTGCTCCCTGTGATGATCTGGGCTCTCCTTGAGACTGTGGGAATGCCGACCTTGCAGGTGTATGGACAAGAGCCTTCATTGAATGCGACCCCGCCCCCGAGTCATTCGCCTTCTCGGTCGCCTTCCCAGTCTTCTCAGGAAACGCATTTGCGAGATTTCTCGCCTCTTCCGGAAGAGCCCGAAGAATTTGACGATCGTGAGGTCAAGGCGTATTACGATTGGCGCAATGACCTGTTTTTCCGTGAATTTGATATGAACGGGGATAGTGTGGTGAACTATATGACAGCCCGACGAACCTACAAAGTCTGGCTGGATGAATTCGGTACACCCGTCGTCGTGACGGTCGGGGCTCCGTTGTTCTATTGGTTGGATCGCAACGGGAATGGGGAATTTGAAACAGGCAAAGGCGAGATGTGGTCGGATCCCGATGAGGACGGCATCACCGGAAATGAACGGATTTATGATACCAGCCATTTAGAAGAGCAGCCTTCGCGTATGCCACAGTGGTCCGCACCCTCTCCGTAATCCCGTGTCGGTTGTTGCGACTTTTTGGTATTGAACGTCTTGCTGTTTGTCGAAAAACCCGGTAAAGCTTTCTTGTGCCGTCAGGCAACCATGGGTAGACTGACGGCCTCAACTCCTTTGAAGCCGGTGTCTTGACGAAAGAAGGGAGAAGGAGCAATGCCAAGTTCAACCGCCGGAATAAAGTCCGTCATTCGAGAGAGCGTTCGGACTGCGATCCACAACACACTGGCATCGGTCATTCAGGAAGTCACCGAGGAAGAATTACGGACGTCCTTAAAAACGAAAAATTTTCGTGAGCCGCTGAAGGGGATGATTCAATCCGAGTTGCAGCTTGCCATCAAAGACTTGGCGAAAAACGGAAAACGACCACGATCCTGACAAATTTCCCCGCACGGTTTCCGCCGTGCTTTTTCACGAATCGCGCCTCCCGTTGATCCGCATTTGGCTGCGTCTCTTTGGCCACTGTCGTGGCGAAGGTGTCTTGGGCCTGTGTTGCTTCCTGTCGCCAACTGCGACTACCATACCGTTTATCTATGAATCACGTGCAGCCGGATAGAGAAAACCCATCTGACGGAAAAGCGCCGCGACGCATTCAAACCCAAATCCATCGGCGGAAAAAGGCCAAGGCGGTCGCTCCCCTGACGAATGAATGGGAAGGTTCTCAAGGGGTGCCTCCCAAAAATTTGAAACGGTCCCCGCAGGATATGCGGAAATCGTAAAGAGCCCTTCCCCATTCTTTCCCTGACTTTTTGAAACGTTGTCTCTTCGATGCATTTGAGGAAATGTCCGTCCGGTTCCTGCCGGAGCCCCCCCGCGACTCCCTGGGTGCTCAGGCGGAGCTTACATCGGTGTCAAGAAGCGAAGTTCCTTCATGTTGGCGAGGTGCGACCAAGGCTTTTCTCCACGGTTGGCTCCGACGACCGCATCTTCACCCGACTTTGTCCATCGTCTGCTCCCATGTATTTCAGGTTGCCAGGCCAAGCCATTCTCGATGAAGTCCATTTACTCCATGCCCTGTATCCGAATCATCCTATGCCTTTTCTCCTGAAGCGCAACGGCCTCTCTCTCGCCTCGTTGCTCTCTCTTTTCTTCTACCAGCCTCTGTCTTGTTAAAGTCTCTCGGGAGTGCAACTTCCTCTGGTGGTCGATAGAATATCGTACGAATTTCATCTCTTATAAAATCATTCACCGGAGGAGAATGCCTGCCGCTGTCTAGTTCCCGAAACCAGTCGTCTCTACGTTTACCCCATAGAATGGAACAGACCTTCGCCTCGCTCCGGCAAGTGGATTTCCCCCAATCCCAGGACGTTGTGATTCGATCCTGCTTACTCATCTCGAAGATGACCGCGCCATCTTCCTCTGGTATCTCTGTTAGTGTAGAGTCGGTACCCGGGGTGCGCTCTTTTCTGTATCTCGCTGCAGTCTGATTCATGCCGAGATCGCCGATCGATTTTGCGCAACGGATCACGGCTCCCAGTCAATCGCTTCGATCCAAAGGTTTTCCGCTCTCTTTCCCTCGAACCTTTACTTGGTTTGCCCTTTCCGCAAAATCTTTCATCCAGTCGAGATATTCTGGCTTGAGTCGCCTGAAGCGGATCGAATTCTTCGGGCGGTTCGATGACGAAGGAGACCCTCTTAGGTGAAAATGCCCCTGGATCTTGCTGATAGGTCCGTCAGAGAAGACACTGGTCACCCAAACCGATCTGGCCCACCAAGCAATAAACCGAATGACAGTTCAGGCGGACCTAACGCTGCAAACATGACCACGTTGCCGCGTGCAATTTTCGTTTCATCAAACCGCCTGTGGCTGGCAGGGTTCGACGTTGATCCGGTCTTCGCCTTTGCGCGCTTGCGCTAGATCGTAGGTGGTCTGCCTGCGCGACCAGAACTCGGCATTGGACCATCCTGCCTTCTCCAGTCGAATAGCCATCTCCGGTGAAATAGCCGCGCGTCCATTCAAGACGCGCAAGACGCGCGAGAGCGTGTGACGGGCCACACCCAACACCTTCGCCGCTTCGGTAACGTTCAAACCGACCGGGTCCAAGCCGTTTTCCTTGATGCTGCGGCCGGGATGAGGTGGATTTTTCATCGCCATGTTTTTGCCTCCTGCTAGTGAGAGTCGATCAAGTCGACGTCGTACGCATCACCCTCCTCAAAGCCGAAGATGAGCCGCCAGTTTCCGGAAATCGAGATGCTCCAAACTCCCTTCAGCTTGCCCTTCAGCCGGTGAAGCCGATATCTAGGCAAATCGAGGTCCAAGGGCTTGCCGGCGTCGTCGAGATCAGCCCAAGCGAGTGCAATGCGTTCCGCCTGATCGGCACGCACGCTGCTCGGACCTCCGCGTTCATACAAATCGCTTGAGCCCGCGATGTCGGAGCATCAGGGTCATAAGGTAATGGACCGTATTCCGGTACGCGTGCCAACCAACAGATTGATCCCATGTCCAGACGAACTGAATTCCGTATGTCCTCCTTCTCACTCTCTCGCTCCCGGGATTGCTTCCAACGCGCCGGCGAGTGACTGCTGAAAACCACCAAGAGGGGTAGTTCGAGCGTAGGCCGGCGCCTCTCTGAGGCATGGGAAGGCCGGACGAGAGAAAACAGGGCAGGGCCTTGGGGCTTTTGCTAATGGGATGGTAGGTCTTTTGTCCTCTTGATTCGTCAGAAAACAGGGTGCTACGATGCAAACTCCTGCGAAAAGATTGAAGTTTTTGGCCCCCGATCCAAGATGTCGGGGAA
This sequence comes from Nitrospirales bacterium, assembly GCA_963422365.1. GTDB lineage: Bacteria > Nitrospirota > Nitrospiria > Nitrospirales > UBA8639 > Bin75. Next base: position 438,445 of record OY729426.1, on the reverse strand, counting down.
CAGCTTTTGCGAGGTCAAATTTTCATGGCCAGTGAGTTCGATCTGTTGTTAGACTATTTGGCAAAATATTCGCCAATTGTCGTGTTTATGATACTGGCGTTGGGATTCGGTCTGGTGACGCTTGTCCTGAGTTATCTTGTCCAACCGAAATACCCGGAAGCTGAAAAATTAAGCGTCTATGAATGTGGCAGTGAGCCGTTTTCTGATTCTCGTATCCCGTTCCCCGTCCGGTATTATGTCATCGCGATGCTGTTTGTTATTTTTGATATTGAAGTCATTTTTCTCTATCCCTGGGCCGTCACCTTTGACCAACTTGGCGTGATCGGCCTCATTGAAATGATGATTTTTATCGGGCTGTTCGTGGTGGCGTATGTGTATGCGTGGAGAAAAGGCGCGTTGGAGTGGGACTAGAAACGAGGAATCCATGGGACTGATACAAATAGGGAACAGGCATGAGAAAGACGGCGACATCGGGATCATCACGCTGTCTCTGGAAAAAGCCGCAAATTGGGCGCGGAAAGGATCGCTTTGGCCGATGACGTTCGGGTTGGCTTGCTGCGCGATCGAGATGATTGCCGCGGTATCCTCCCGGTATGATATCGATCGGTACGGGGCCGGCGTGTTTCGTGGTTCTCCGCGTCAATCCGATTTGATGATTGTGGCGGGGACGGTGTGTCGGCGTATGGCTCCGGTCATTCGAAAAATCTACGACCAGATGCCGGAACCGAAATATGTCATTTCCATGGGGTCCTGCGCGACGTCCGGTAATATTTACGATAGCTATAGTGTGGTCCAAGGCGTGGATCGATTTGTTCCGGTTGATATTTATGTGCCTGGGTGTCCGCCGACCCCCGAAGCCTTATTCGATGGGATTTTCAAACTGCAGGATCAGATCATGCAGAAGCGGGTTTTTACCAAACAGCCCGAGCAGGTCAGGCCCAAGGAGAAGCTAATCGGATAATGCCTCCCCTTGCTGAAACAATCCAAGCCCGCTTTTCCGACGGGTTCGTGAATGCCCAAGAATGGCGAGGCGATCTGGCCGTGACGGTGAAACGCGAAGCCTTACATGCGATCTGCCGGTTCCTGAAGGATGATCCGTCCATGGATTGCGATTATATCGTGCATGTCAGCTCAGTGGATTGGCCGGATGAAGACGAGCGCTTTGAAGTCGTCTATGAAGTCTATTCCATTCGCCATCGCCATCGCCTTCGCGTGAAAGCACGGGTTCCGGAACACGATTGTTCTGTTGATTCGTTGACGGATATTTGGCCGGGTGCGGAATTTATGGAGCGGGAAGTGTTTGACATGATGGGCATTCGTTTCAACAACCACCCGGACATGCGGCGGATTTTGATGCCGGATGACTTTCCCGAAGGTTATCCGCTGCGAAAAGATTTCCCGCTGCAAGGGAAGGGATGGCGCGATACGTTTGATTTTCTGAATGAAGGCACAGCCTCCTGACGAGTAGGCGGCATCCTTCGAGAGCAAGTGCAACCATGGCGCACTTACAGGACCAACGCGAAACCGTCTATAAAGTCGATCCGGCGCATCCGGAGACCAAGAATCTTCCGATCCTCCGGACCGAGGAATTGCTGTTGAACATGGGGCCGCAGCATCCTGCGACGCATGGCGTGCTGAAAGTGATTCTTGATCTTGAAGGAGAGCGGATTACGAAATCCACGGTTGTGATGGGCTTTCTCCATCGGGGCGTGGAAAAACTCGCCGAACATGGGACGTATCATCAATTTATTCCTCATACGGATCGTCTCGACTACGTCTGCGCGATGTACAACAACTTTGCGTATTGTCGGGCCGTTGAGAAACTGATGAACGTGACCGTGCCCGAGCGGGCGGACTATTTACGCACCATTGTGGCGGAAATCCAGCGGATTATCGGGCATTTGTTTTGGTTGGGGACGCAGGCGCTCGATATTGGTGCGATGACCGTGTTTTTCTACACGTTCCGTGACCGCGAGATTCTGCTTGACTGGTTCGATGAACTGTGCGGGGCGCGGCTGACGACCAGTTGGTATCGTATCGGCGGCGTGGAACGGGATTTTACCCCCTCACTGGAGACCAAGATTCGGGACTTTCTTGCGTACTTTCCTGCCAAGATTGATGAATATGTGGTGTTCCTGGAAAAAAACCGTATTTGGTTGGCTCGGACCGTGGGCGTGGCGGTCATCTCGGCTGAGGATGCGTTGGGTTATGGGTTGAGTGGGCCGACGCTACGGGGTTCCGGCGTCGATTATGACTTACGCAAATACGAGTCGTATGGGGCCTACCCCAAGTGCGAGTTCAGCGTGCCGGTCGGCAAAAATGGTGACACGTATGATCGGTATTGGGTCCGCATTGAAGAAATGCGCGAGAGCATCAAGATCGTTCGTCAGTGCATGGAGCACATGCCGAAGGAGGGGCCTGTGATGGCTGACGTGCCCAGCGTCACGCTGCCGCCCAAGAACCGGGTGTTTACCAATCTCGAATCGATGATTCAGCAGTTCAAACTGTTTTCGCAAGGGTTCGATGCGCCACCCGGGGAAATTTATTGTGGAACGGAAGCGCATAAAGGTGAACTGGGGTTTTATATCGTGAGCACGGGAGGCGGGAACCCGTATCGCTTGAAGATACGGTCCCCGTCCTTTATCCATATGGGCGCGTTTGATTATATGGCCAAAGGATACATGATCGCCGATGCGGTCACGATCTTCGGATCGTACGACATCGTGATGGGAGAATGTGATCGATAACGACACAAAGGAGATTTTGTGCGAACCAAAGGAGATTGTTTTGTGCGAGGCATTTTTGTGCTGGTGCTAGGTCTGGGGTTGTCCGCCTGTGTTCATACGCGGGACCCGAATCCCGTCAACATGATGCGACAAAAACCAGGAATGGTAGAGGCAATCTTTGGTGCGATTGGAGATAATTTCGGTGGTGGGAATAAAAACATGAGGAATTATTTTGGGAAGTTGAATGCTTATAATAATCAGCAGGATAAGATTAAAAGTTTGCCTGTTAAGTGGGTAGAAGATCCTAGATACAGTAGTGGCGGTTATTATGATGGTACACATGGTGAATTTAAGCCTCCTACTCGCACTAAAGATGATTATTTTAATGCTTTAAAGAGGGCGTATGGAGATATATTTAGTGGTGAGGTACCACTGTATAGAACGGTAACTGTTGATACTCCTGGAGGAAGTAAGGTCTTTGAAAGTAGCGTACTTAACGAAAGATATCAAGAGTTATTAAATCTGGATAGGGACCTGAAGCGTGTTGAGAATTATGCCAGACAAGAGGGTATTGACCCAAGGCATGTTGACCGTGATTATGCTGTAAAAAAGGAGGCACTTCTAGAAGCCTTAGCTGTGATTCAGGCGAATAGAAGAGCAGTAGAAAAAAGATCATTAATTAATAGACTAGTTGCCGAAAGTCGTAAAATGACTGGATCTGCAAAAAATAAAGCGAAAGAAAAAGATCCATCGTTAATAGGAGAGGAAGCAAGGAAGGGAATCGAGATAACTGGTGGCAATAGTCCACAGGATGAAGGATTTATTATGCCGACATGTGAGAATATTCTTCAAAGTTGGAAGTCTCGACGGGAAACGATCATCGGGGATGTCACTCATGATATTCCTGTGCTGAATAAGAGGATTGAAGAACTGAGTCAGCAGGGAGGGTTCGAGAATAATAGGCTACTGGGCCGTTACTACATTCGAAGGGAAAAAGCGAAGAAAGCTCTGGCCAAAGCACAGAAGGAACTGAGTGAATTTCAGGCGTCTGCGTCAAAGAGCTCTTGCCAAAGCCAAGAATGAATTGAGTGAATTTCAGGCTTCAACGTACCTGAGACTGAGAAAGTTGGCAGAGCAAAAGGGTTGTGATATCCGCGACTGGGCCACCCAACCAAAAACCCGCTATGAGTAGCAATCAATGGCGCTTTCAGGCCACGTAGCGCAACAGGATCACGGTTCCACGGCGGGCATGACTTTCTTAAAAGGTGGGTCAGGAGTGAGAAAACATAACGGGTTCCTAAAGCACAGGGGTAGGAGAGAGAGATGGCACTCAAACCAGTCACGACACCCGGTACTGAAGCCGCGACGATTGAGCTGAGCATTGACGGTGAAACCGTCACCGCGAAAGAAGGAGTTTCGCTGTATGACGTGATTTCCAGTATGGGCAAAATTGTCCCGGCTATGTGTTATCACTATACCTTTGATCCCTTTGGCTCTTGCGGCATGTGTTTGGTGCTGCAAGAAGGCAAGAAGTCGCCGGTGCGTTCTTGCACCGCCAAAGCAACCAAAGGGATGGTGATTCGTACGGATGGGGACGATCTGTTTGCGGCTCGGAAGAAAGCCGTTGAAAAACATCTGTCCGTGCATCCGCTGGATTGTCCGGTCTGCGACGCCGATGGGCATTGCGAACTGCAAGACATGGCATTCGAGCATCAGGTCACCGATCTGGCCAACGCCAAACAGAAAAATATTCCTGAAGATACGCGCAGTTTGGTGCTCGACTTCAATATGAATCGCTGTATTGCGTGCGGGGAATGCATCAATATTTGCAAAGACGTTCAGCGCATTGACGCCTTGCAGTTCATGAAGAAGGGCGGGTTTACACAAGTGGTGGCGAAGGGTGATCACGCCTTGGATTGTGAATTTTGCGGTGATTGCCTCGCTGTCTGTCCCGTGGGAGCGATTACCAATAAATTTTCAAAATACGTGTATAAACCCTGGCAACTCCGAAAAACCACGACTACCTGCAATTACTGTGGTGATGGCTGTCAACTGTACGTGGAAACCAAGGATACGGAAGTCGTGCGGGTGACCTCTCCCTTATCCTGGAAAAATAAATGGGGCGATCGAGGGGATACGATCAACGGTCATGCAGGGATCTGCGTGCGGGGGCGGTTCGGTTTCCAATTCATTGATAGTCAAGATCGACTGAAGAAGCCGCTCATTCGAAAAGAGACGGGACTGGTCCCTTCCCCGTGGATTGAAGCGTTAGATACGGCCGCCGACCGGCTGACGCAAATCAAAGGTCAATATGGGTCTGATGCTATTGCGGGTGTCATGACCGCACGATGCACGAATGAAGAACTCTATGTTTTCCAAAAATTCATGCGGGCCGTGCTCGGGACGAATCATGTCGACAGTAGTGCACGGTATGGTCATATGAATTTTGTGCGGGCCGTTCATCATGCCCTCGGGGTCACTCGTATGATGAATACCTCGGCGGATCTCACAAACGCCAAGGCCATCTTGGTGGTGGGGGCCAACGTGACGGAAACGAATCCGTGGCCAGTCTGCGAGTGAAAGCCGCGCTGGGGACCTATCAAGCGTCGGTCATTGTGGTGGATTCCATGCAAACCAATCTGGCCAAGTTGGCGTCGCATCCGACGATGGTCAACCCGGGTACGGAGGGAACGCTCATCAAGGGATTGGTCAAATCGGTCTTGGAGCAAGATCTCATTGTTCCTGATGTCACCGTTCAAAATCCTGAAGCATTGGCGGCCCTGAAAGCTGCCGCTCATGCGGTTTCTCTTGACACCGTGGCTGAGGAAACGGGGGTCTCAATCGAGACGATTCATGAGATCGTCAAAGTGTTTGCGGAAGCCTCGCACTCCGTCATTGTGTGTGGAGAAGGGATCGTGCGCCAGCCCAATGGCTATGACAATCTGTTATCGCTGATCGATCTGGCTTGGGTGACGGGAAAATTGCATAAGCCCGGGTGTGGGATAAACACGTTCGCCGAAGAGGGGAATGAACAGGGAGCCGTGGATATGGGGGTCGCGCCGGAATTCCTTCCGGGACCGGTGGCCTATGATCATGCCGCGGCGCACCAAAAATTTTCTGCGGCGTGGGACACGATGTTGCCGAGTGCACAACCCGGCAAATCCCTTATCGAAATTTTAGAGGGCTGTCGTGCCGGAACAATTAAAGCCCTCTACGTGGTAGGAGAAAATCCGTTGGCCACGCTGCCGAAATCATTCGGCGTGGAGGAGGCATTGAGCCAATTGGAATTGTTGATCTGTCAGGATCCCTTTCTGACGGAGACGGCGCAACGTGCGCACGTGGTGTTCCCGGCGTGTACGTTTGCGGAAAAGGACGGCACCGTCACCAATCAGGAGGGGATGGTTCAATTTGTCAGGCCGGCGTTGGACCCGTTGGGCGAGAGTGCGTTGGATTGGCATATCGTGGTGGGCCTTGCCAACAGCATGGGGCATTCGCTTCCTTATGAAACGACGCAAGATATTCAAGCAGAAATTCGAAAGCTGCTCCCCGGCTACTATAATCTCGGCCAACCTCAACCTGTCGTTGCCGATCCTGCTGCGTATCTTCGGAACGGCTATCAGGATTCGGTCGGTGCCCGGTATGCCGTCAATGGCAAGGCTCAAGGGTCTGGTCGTCCCTATGGGCTGAAATTGATTCAACTCATCTATCATTCAGGGAAACTGTCTACGAAAGCTTCCGGGTTGATGGAGATTTCGCCGAATACCAAAGCGTTACGGATGTCCCTGGAAGAATGGGAACGCTTGGGGGTTGCTGAAGGCGGACGTGTGCGCGTGACCTCGGATCAAGGAAGCCTGGAGTTAGGGGTGCAAGCTGATGGCAGTGTGTTGCCGGGAACCTGTGCATTTCCTGAACATTTCACTGATCCTCCGGTCAAAGATTTAGTCCGGGTTGCCGTGGATCCCGTGACGCGCGTGCCCTATTTCAAATTGACGCGGGTGACGATCGAAAAAGTTTAGGAAAGTCTCTTTTCTATGGATACGCCGACTCAAACGAAAAAATTCCTGGACGCGGTCTTCTTTCGAGAAATCTGGAAAGCGATGAAGGTCACGTTCAAGCATATGTTTCATCACCCGATGACCTTCCAGTATCCTCGTGAAAAGCGAACGATCCCTGATGCGCATCGTGGAGCATTGGGCCTGTTACGGTACGACAATGGACAGGAACGGTGCGTCGGGTGCGACCTCTGCGAGGTGGCCTGTCCGTCTCGGTGCATCAAAGTCATCAGTGAAGAAGATAAGGCTCTGCCGCTGCAACGGTATGCGACCGAGTTTTATATTGATATTACCAAATGCGTGTTTTGCGGGTATTGCGTCGAAGCCTGTCCGGTCAATGCGTTGGCCATGACGAAGATGTATGAGTATTCGACTCATGATAAACGAACCCTCCTGTTCGACAAAAAGCGACTTTACGAAATAGGCGAGCAACATCTAGCCGACGCCAAAAAGTATCTCTATGCCCATAATCAGGAACAAGATGATGAGGAGAGTCGCGCCTACCGCTATCATTTTCCGCAACCTATAAGAAAAACCAAGGTCTCCGACTCGTAGTCTTTCACGATGATCTATTTATTGTTTGGGTACTTTGCGACCGTGAGTATCCTGTCCGGGATTTTCACGATTGCCTTGAAAAATCCTGTCCATTGCGGCCTGAGCCTGCTCTCCTTCCTCCTGCACGTGGCAGGGCTCTTCATCCTACTCAATGCCGAGTTTCTCTTTGCCGTGCAAATTATTGTGTATGCCGGGGCCATCCTTGTGCTCTATCTCTTTGTCTTGATGCTGCTCAACCTGAAAACGGAAGAACAGTATCTGCACAAGAAATATCCCTTTTTCCTGTTCGCCGGCGTCGCGATTCTTGGCGAATTACTCATTTTGGTGTTTCATACCCCCTATGGCGGGGCCAAAGGGACCGCGACCCCGGCGGTCGTGTTACAGACCGGACCGAGTCATGCCGTGGGCATCACCATGTTTAGCGACTACCTGTTGTTATTCGAGATCGTGGGGGTCTTTCTCTTAGGCGCAATTATCGGGGCGATTGTTTTGGCGAAACCCCCGTCTACTCCGGCTCCCGGGGCCGATAAGCCAACGTAAGCGGATCATCATGATTCCTCTTTCAGCCTATGTGGCGTTGAGTTCCATCCTGTTTATGACGGGGTTGCTGGGCGTCCTGATTCGCCGGAATTTTATTATTGTCTTGATGTCGGTCGAGATCATGTTGAATGCGGCGAACATCAATCTTGTCGCATTCTCCCATTATCTCTCATCGATGGCCGGCCAATTGGCCGCGTTGTTTGTGATTGCCATTGCGGCCGGTGAGGCCGCCGTCGGCCTGGCGATTATTATCGTGGTGTTCCGTGGAAAAATTGCAACGAATGTTGACCAGATTAATCTGTTGAAGTGGTAACGTGTCCGATCTTCTCGTGATTCTCGTACCGGTTTTCCCTCTCATTGCGGTGCTGGTCAATGGCCTGCTCGGTCATCGGTATGCCGCGGACTTGGCCGGCCGTATTGCGGTCGGATCCGTTGGTCTCTCCTTTCTTTGTGCCATCACGGTATTCCTAGGTGTTCTTTCCGATCCCACTCCCCGTGAAGTCATTGCCTATTCGTGGATTTTCGGCGGCGACCTGCACGTCAATTTCGGATTGCTGATTGATCCGCTGACCGCCGTGATGTTGATGGTCGTGACGGGGGTTGGATTTCTGATTCACGTCTATTCCGTCGGATATATGCATGGAGAAGACGGATTTACCCGCTTCTTCGTGTACATGAATTTGTTCATGGTCTCCATGTTGTTGCTCGTCATGGGGAACAATTTCTTGGTGCTCTTCATCGGATGGGAAGGGGTCGGCCTCTGTTCCTATCTCTTGATCGGGTACTACTTCAATAAGGTCTCTGCGGCCAAGGCTGCCACCAAGGCGTTTGTGGTCAACCGGATTGGCGACGCCGGATTCCTGCTCGCGATCTTTTTCGTCTTCGTCAATTTCAAGACCTTGGATTACTTGAAAGTCTTCGAACGTGCGAACCAACTCTCCATCGAAACCGTCACTGCCATTACGCTGTGTCTGTTGGTCGGCGCGATCGGGAAATCCGCCCAGATTCCGTTGTATACGTGGCTGCCAGACGCCATGGAGGGCCCGACGCCAGTGAGTGCGTTGATCCATGCCGCGACGATGGTCACGGCCGGGGTGTATATGGTGGTACGCACTCACGTGTTATTCGATATGGCCCCCGTGTCCATGGCCACGGTGGGGATCATCGGTGGCCTCACCGCGCTATTGGCCGCAACGATCGGACTGGTGCAAAACGACATTAAACGGGTGCTGGCCTATTCAACCGTCAGTCAGCTGGGCTACATGTTTTTGGCCTGTGGGGTCGGGGCGTATAGTGCCGCTATTTTCCATCTTGTGACCCACGCCTTTTTCAAAGCACTCCTTTTCCTTTCCGCCGGTGCGGTGATCCATTCGCTTGAAGGGGAACAGGACATTCGAAAAATGGGAGGGCTCTCCAAAAAAATTCCTATCACGTACACCGTGTTTCTCATCGGCACCTTGGCGATTGCCGGCATTCCTCCTTTGGCAGGGTTTTGGAGTAAAGATGAAATCATGGCCCATGCCTTTCTCCAGCACCATTACGTGCTGTATCTCTTTGCGGCGATTGGGGCATTTCTGACTTCCTTTTATATGTTCCGTCTCACTTATCTCACGTTTTACGGGCAGTCCCGGGTTGACCCGAAGGTGGAACGTCATATTCATGAGTCTCCACAGGTCATGACCCGGCCGTTAATGATCTTGGCGGGGCTCTCCGTGCTGGGCGGGTTTCTGGGCGTGCCACCGGAACATGGCTGGTTCCAGGGATTTTTGGAATCCGTGGCCACGCCCGTAGGCGTGGTGCCTCATGACGTCAGCATGGGGACCTTATTCGGATTGATGGTGGTGGCCATCAGTATCGCGTTGGGTGGGTGGGGGCTGGCGCACTATATGTACGCGATCAACCCCACGATGGCAGAGAATTGGTCAAAACGGTATGCCGGAGCGTATCGAATTATTTTGAATAAATACTATGTAGATGAACTGTACGATGCCATCTTTGTCGAGCCCTGTAAACGTCTTGGCCGAATATGGGATTGGATTGATCGACACATGATCGATCGCTTCATCAGGGGGATCGGTCATGGGACGGACATCAGCGCGGCAGGAGTGACCTGGGCCGAGAAACACGTGATTTATGGGGGGCTCAACGTGATGGGGTATGCCAATCATTTGGCGGCCCGGTCATGGCGGAAATTGCAAACCGGGGCAGTCAATCATTATGCCGCCGTGATTGTTATCGGTCTTTTTCTTCTCACGCATTTTCTCTTCGTGTGGTTCACCGGAACATCTCTTTTGTAGGGTTGAGTCATCGGCGATGCTTGAAGAACTGCAATTTGGATTCCCGATTTTGTCGATACTGCTCTGGCTTCCGCTTCTCGGGGCCCTCTGGTTGTGGACGCAACGGGATGCCGATCTGATCAAGAAGTCTGCCTTGGGAATCGCGATACTCGAGTTAGGCCTTGCCGTGTTCTTGTTGCTCCGGTTCATACCGGAATCTGCGGCCATGCAATTCAGCGAACAACTGAATTGGATGCCGGCTCTCGGTATTTCCTATCACCTTGCCGTCGATGGCATCAGCGTCTTGTTTGTCGGCCTCTCGGCTTTCATCACGGTCCTGATCATGCTCTATTCCTGGGATGCCGTTCAGGAAAACATCAAACCGTACTGTATGAGTATCTTGGTGTTGGAAACGACGATTATGGGGATTTTTGTTTCCATCGACCTGATTCTCTTCTTTGTGTTCTGGGAACTCATGCTCGTGCCCAGCTATTTCATGATTAAACTGTGGGGCGTCGGCGAGGAAAAAGAATATGCTGCACTGAAGTATGTTTTGTACACCTTGTTGGGCAGTGTGTTCATGTTGGTCGGCTTCGCGCTGTTAAGTTTGAATTACTACGAGGTCACGAATACCTACAGCTTCGACTTCTTAGCCTTGTTGCAAGTTCCCGTTCCGGTCGAGGATCAGATTCTCATCTTTTGGCTCATCTTTATGGGATTGGCCTTTAAGGCGCCGGTTTTTCCTTTCCACACGTGGTTGCCGGATGCGCTTGTGCAAGGACCGATCGGGATGTCCGTGGTGTTGGCGGGTGTCAAGTTGGGAACGTATGGGTTCCTTCGGTTTACCTTCCCGTTGTTGCCGGAAGCCTCGACACATGCAACCGTGGTGGCGACTGTCATGGGCTTGGGCTTGGCCGCCATCGTCTGGGGCGCGCTGATCGCCATCATGCAACCTGACTTCAGACGCCTGCTCGTCTTCAGCAGTATCAGCCATTTGGGGTTTGTCGTGTTGGGCTTGTTTGCCTTGAATTTCCAGGGCCTGCAAGGCAGCTTGCTGCAAATGATCAATTTGGGTTTTACCACCGCAGGGCTCTTTTTCTTCGCAGGGTTTCTCTATGACCGGCTCGGCCATACGCTTGTCGAGAATTGTGGGGGGCTTGCTGCAAAAATGCCCGTCCTGGCCACGTTCTTCTTGATCATCGGGATGGCTTCGATAGGATTGCCCGGAACCAATGGATTTATCGGAGAATTTTTGATCCTGCTTGGCGCCTTTCAAGCTCATTGGGTGTATGGTGTCGTGGCCGTCTCGGGGGTGATCTTCGCGGCAATCTATTTCTTGTGGTATTACGAGCGGGCGATGTTCGGACCCATTGGCGAGAAAGTTCCTCAAGTGCTCAAGGATCTGACGCAACGCGAATCGATAATCGCCGTGTCTCTGTGTGTGATGATTTTCTGGATCGGGCTCTACCCTTCACCGTTTTTGCGAATGGTCAATGGATCGGTGCAGGCCGTGGTGGATCGGTTGGATCGAGGGTCGCTCGTGAGTGTTGAACGAGATCGGACGCTGCTGTCTCATGCCTTAACCCATGAACCCGGAGGGAAGGACTAAGCGATGGGGGAATGGGCTTTACTAGCAACCTTGTTTGCGCCGTTCCTGGGGGCGGTCGTGTTGCTGTTTATTCCCAATCGTGAGCCGCTTCTGGTGCGTGCCGTGGCTGCAGCCTCAGCCGGGATGGCCTTGCTTGCCTCTCTGTACGTCTTCCTGGCCTATGATCCCAACCAAGGCGGTTTTCAATTTATCACCAAGTGGGCGTGGTCCGAGGAACTGGGCATTGCGTTTCATCTTGGAGTGGATGGCATCGGGGCTCCCTTGGTCTTTGCGTCGGCCATTCTGCTGTTTGCGGGTATCTTTGTTTCGTGGCACATCAAGGATCGCACTAAAGAATTTTATATCTTCTTGTTGATTCTGGCGGCGGCGACTATCGGGGTCTTCATGTCGCTGGATCTGTTCTTCCTCTACTTTTTTTATGAAATGTCGGTGTTGCCCATGTATTTGTTGCTGGGTGTGTGGGGGAGTCATACCAAAGGGTATTTGGGCATGACCGATTCCGAAGGACGCAAGCTGAGGGATTCGGTCGGGTTCATTCTGAACTTCGGGGCGAACAGCAAAGAATACGCCGCGATGAAGCTCACGCTGTTCCTCTCGGCGGGGGCGGTGTTCGCGTTGATGGGCATCCTGCTGATTTATCATTTCTCGCCCGTCCACACGTTCGATATTCTGGTGCTGCGGGAAGTGGCCCATTTTGATGGAACGATGGCGACGATTATTTGGGTCTTGGTCTTTTTCGGCTTTGCGTCCATCGCGCCCATTTGGCCGCTGCATTCATGGTCTCCCGTCGGCCACGCCGCGGCCCCGGCCGCGACTAGCATGTTGCATGCCGGCGTGCTGATGAAACTTGGCCATTTCTCGATTATTCGCGTGGCGTATGAAATCCTTCCCGAAGCCACACGAGAGCTCATGCCCATCGCCGCGGTGTTGTGTGTGTTCAGCATTGTCTATGGCGGGTTTGTCGCGTATTTCGCCAAAGATACGAAGTACGTCATCGGCTATTCCAGCTCCAGTCACATGGGCTACGTGTTCTTGGGCATGGCCGCCTTGGATTACATCAGCCTGACCGGGGCGGTGATTTACATGTTTGCGCATGCCTTGGCCACGGGCATGCTCTTCGCCATGGCAGGCTGGGTGTATGACCAAACCCATACCCGCGATATTCCATCCCTGGGAGGACTGGTCAAGAACATGCCGTTCTTGGCCGGGGCGTTTATTGTCGCCTGTATGGCATCGGTCGGTATGCCTGGTACGGTGAACTTTATTGCCGAAATCATGATTATTGTCGGCTCGTGGGAGAAATATCCCTTCCAGGTGGTGGTGGCAGTGTTGGGGATCGTGTTGACGTTGGCCTATCTCTTTAAAATGATGCGCGGGTTGTTTTATGGGAACCTGTCGCCTGAATATGCGCAGGCCCGTGACACGTCGCAATGGGTGGATCGTCTTCCTCTTCTCATGATGATTGGCTGCAGCATCTTCTTTGGCATCTTCCCCATGCATTTTTATCACGTCGTGAGATCGACGGTCGTGCCGATGTTGGACCGGATCAACCAAGTCGCTCCGATGGTTACGCAAAATACCACCGGGCTGTTACCGTAACCTGATGTTGAAAAACCGTACCCAGTCGTGACGTTTAATCTCACTTTATCGGGCTCAGACCTCCTCCTCCTGGCACCTGAGATTTTCCTCACCATCTGGTTGTGTGTGGTGTTGGCCGTCGACTTTACCTTTCAACATATCGATCACAAAACCCTGGCCTACCTGAGTGTGGGGGGCATCATCGTCACGCTCATTCATCTGATCTGGTTTGATTACACCGGAGTCCAGGGCGCGCTGTTTCAAGACATGTTTGTCCTGGATGGGGTGGCGATCTTCTTTAAGATTTTTGTTTTGATTGCCACGGCGCTGGTCGTGCTGGCTTCGATCGATTACGTCAAGTCATTCAAGTTTTTTAGAGGCGAATATTACTTTCTGGTCATGATGTCGGCCTTGGGCATGATGTGTATGGCCTCGGCGCAAGACCTACTCTCCGTATTCGTCACGTTGGAATTTTCCACCTTCGGTTTTTACGTTTTGGTGGCCTATCTGCGGGAAGATCAGAAATCCAACGAAGCGGGGCTCAAGTTCTTTATCTTGGGCGTGTTCGCTGCGGGGTTACTCGCGTATGGAATCAGTCTTGTCTATGGAGAGACGGGAACGCTGGTGTTTTCCGAGATGGTGTCGATGTCCGGCAGCTATGGGTTAGCCATTGGCTTTCTCATGATCTTTGCCGCCTTAGGCTTTAAAATTGGCGCCGTCCCTTTTCACTCTTGGATTCCCGATACCTATCAGGGGGCTCCCACCCCCATCACCGCTTTTCTGTCGATCGCGCCGAAAGGTGCGGCGTTGGCCATTCTTCTTCGAATGTTCTACGTCGCGCTCGTGACATTTAAACCCATGTGGGTACTCTTGTTTATCGTGGCCTCCATCTTGTCCATGACCTATGGCAACATCGTGGCCATCGCTCAGAAGAACATTAAACGATTACTCGCCTATTCCGGTATTGCTCAAATCGGCAACGTCATGATCGGACTGGCGGCTGGGACCAAACAAGGCAGTGATGCGATGCTCTTTTATTTGCTCACCTACCTGTTTGCCAACTTAGGCGCCTTTGCCGTCGTCATTGGCGTCAGCAATCTGATCAAAAGCAATGAGATTGAAGATTACAATGGGTTGAATCGACGATCTCCGTTTCTCGCGGCCGCCATGCTGCTCTTTCTGTTGTCACTCGCCGGTGTGCCACCGCTCGCGGGATTCATTGGAAAACTTTATCTTTTTGTTGCAGCGATCGAACAAGAACTTTACACGCTGTTAATCGTCGGGCTGATCAATATCGTCATCTCCCTGTACTACTACCTGGTCGTGGTCAAAAAAATGTATATCAACGAACCCACCGATCCCACGCCGCTCTCGGTATCAACCCCACTGAAAGCCGTTATTTTCGTAAGTATCGCCGGCACCCTGCTTCTCGGCATCTACCCCAAACCCTTCATCGACTGGGCCGTGGCCTCCACGTTGATGTTCTCGAATGTGGATGCTCCCACGGCTGCAGTCCCTGCGGTGACGGCCTTGGTGGGCGGATAGCCCCCTACGAACGTTGCTGGCTCAGAAGAATAGGCAGAACGATTATTCCCCCTTGCAGACCTCCTTGTCTTGATATTTCAAGCCTACGTCCGAGTGCGGATGCAAATTTTTCTAAAGTGGACAAGCGAATATCTTCGGCATGATTTTCAATTCTGGAAATAGCCGATTATTTCCGTAGGTCGATAACAGGATGCTAATCCTATGAGGATTTTATAGAAACCGTGGTCTGCCCCCTCTTCTAATGACGGCAAAAAAGCCACTTGGCTGGACTCACCACACTATGTTTCACTTGCTTGTGTGGGTAGCGGAACTCATTCGATTCAAGAGGAACCAAATTGTCTGACAACAATACAGATGCAGTAAAAGAAGAAATTCGATATCAAACGATTGCTGAGTTTCTTGAGAGTACTCCGCCGAATCAACTCATCCACGTCTCGGATCTCTCAATATCGAAACAAGACCCCTATAGCCTCTTGAGCCCAATGCATACACCAGAAATACGGATGCACTGTGGTCATGAGAAATGCAATGGAGTACGGTTCTTCCGGTGCATATCAGGCGGAACGAATCAATTGAAGAGCAAAAATCACGAGTTTTTCTATGTTACATATCGCTGTTCAAATTGCCAATGTGTTGAAAAACATTCTTGCTTGCAGCCAAGCTTGATGCCAATACCAGACCTCAAGGAACGTGTTGTACATTCGGCGAGCGACCAACATATGGCTCACCTGTCTCACCAAAGTTAATTAAACTCATTGGCCCGGACCGTGATGCATTCTTAAAAGGAAGGATGCGTGAAAATCAAGGTTTGGGAGTTGGCGCATTCATATATTCTCGAAGAGTTGGTGAAAATCAGAAAAATCGTATTCTTGACGAAATCGTTAAGGTGTCTAAAAAATTGGGGCAACAGGAAGACAAGATTGAAAAATTAAAATCAGCCATAACAGAAACACAATTCAGTAAGGCATTAGATATGGCAAAAAGATGCAATGCCTGAGAGCTTGCTCATAAATGGTCACCGTCCAATATCGCTCTTACCTGCTGCCTTAAGCGAGGGCGTGCATGCGTTCACTGATGAGCGATGCCTGGAATTGGCGGGAAGCGTTAGGGTTGTACTAGGCGAACGGTCTGATCGGTTGTCACAAGCCTTGAAAGATAAGGCAGAACTAACGAAGGCGCTGTCAGCACTAATGAACAGATACCAAACTTGCAGAATCCTTCAGAATGGAGAAGGTGCGGAGGAAACCAAGTTAGTCTTACAACAGATAGGTAAGTAAAAGCCTATCTGCAACCACTTCACTTTCAAGGGTCTGACCACCCATTTGAAAACGTTTTAGCATTGACCTGCCCCGGTTGACATAAATTTCTTCTTCAAATATTCCATCAGGACTAGAAAGGTCACAAACCATCTTTCCCGACTTCTTTGTTTCATCAAGACTCAAAGCAACATACACGCCACGGTTTTTGCAGTATTCTATTTCTTCAAAAAGTTCTTCTAATTTGAAGTCCTGACCACCATACAAAATTGCCTGACTATGTTTATACGGTGGGTCACAATCAATCATGTCTGCTTTTTGTGCCTTATGCATAGCATCCTTGTAACCCATTAGTTCAAACTGGATGTGCTGAACTCTATCGTGCCATAGATTTGTACGGTTGTTAAAATCTTCTGGTTGATGTGCACCCCATGGAGTTGACATCCATCCATCTTGCTTGCGGAACCTTACAACTCCCCCGTAGCAAGCCCTAAAAGGGGGAAAAATGGCACATGCATATTTAACTGAAATTATTAATATGCTTGTCGAAGCAAACGCTGAAGGAATGCGTTGCGCATTATGACACAAGTGAATTGACCACTGTTACTTTTAATGGCGCACCATTACGCACTCTTGCTCGAAGGGTTGATGCTGCATTTCCTGGTGCGGTTAACCCAGTTGCCATATGGGAAATCAAGGAGTATTACCACACAACAACCTTCGGTAGCAGGGTTGCGGATGGAGTCTATGAAACCTTGCTAGATGGGATGGAATTAGAAGAACTTCATGAGCACGAAAATATAAAGGTTTTGTACTACCTTATAATTGATTCCCACTATACATGGTGGGAATGTGGCAAGTCCTATCTATGCAGGATAGTAGATATGTTACATATGGGTTACGTGGATGAAGTTCTGTTTGGATACGAGATTATTGAAAGGCTACCGAAACTTGTCAAGGAATGGGTAGCATTAGAAAAACAAAAGCACAGTTAATGCTTAGAATCCCTACCCACTAGAAAGATAGAAGGATTTTTCAATTTTCGGTCAGACCTAGCCTGTTCAAGGCCATCTCCGCCTTTGCCCTGTTATTATTCGAACCGGTGTGGTTCTTATCGTCCTGCGGCATGGCTTTGACCTGTTTTCATAAACAGGTCAATCGACCACCAACCCATACTTCGGCAAAAGATCACGAAGCACGAAAGTCCGATGTGTTGCGGCCGCTTGGTAGAAACGGAAGATCGGCTTCTCGATGGCTTTGCGCGAGTCCGTGGCCTTCCTCAAGCTCTCGAGCCCTTTCTTCCATTGAGAACCCTGGTAAGGCCGAATGTTCTCGGCTGCGGAGAATAGCCTTCCGTCCTTGGCGGCGTTTTTCCAAGCCGCTTCTCGGTCCTTGCGCGGTGCCTGCATAGCGAGAATTTGCGTGACGACTTCTCGAATTTCATCAAACTGCCGACCTTCGTCTTGCCTTGCGTCTTGGTAGTGCTCGCCGAGACCGCGGAACATGCCGTGCATGTTCTCGCAAGCTTCAAGGAACGTGGCGGGGTTGTCCCGAAGCCCTGATGATCGCGTTCCAGGATATTCATAGTTGAACCGCCATCGAAGATACGGGCGGTCGGGATAGGTCATCACCGCGGCGTGCCCAAGTGCCCCGGATAGTTTTTCAGCAACGTCACTCATAAAACGGTCCTTGAGTTTCGAAATCACGTTCGACAGATGATCGTTCCATTTCTCCGGGTTGCGAAAATTGGGAAGCCGACCAATTTCCCGACCGTATTTTTTTCGAAAGTGCTTCGCTTTTTCCTTAATATAACTCTCAATCTTCGGATCGACTTCGATGAACTCGAACGACGACGAGTCGACCCGGTTCCAGCGCGAACTCACGCCGGAGAAGCCATAGTGCGAAAAGGTATCGGCATAGACGTGCGCCGAGATACCGGCGAGGTAGAGGCCGAACGGTTTGTCGGCCAGAGACAGATTGTGTTCGATCATCTCACGAGCAATCTCGCTGTCCTTCCGGCACAAGAAGCGTTCGGACATCACCCTGCCTTGGTTGCCAGGGATAAAGTGAAATGGAACCCAGATGAGGCGTTGATCGTGATGGTCTATGTTCTTGATATCCATCGTATGGTGTGCTGTGGGTACGAAATCGAGACGTCCGCCGTCCGGGAACTCGATGGTTTTCTTATCCCCATTGTCGTCAACGAACTCGGCCGCCGTTGCAATGGTCTGGCACGCCTGCGGTGACAGACCAGCAGCCCGGGCCATGGCATAGGTGCCGAAGTAGTGCATGTCCTTTTGCATAGCGACTGGCTCCTTTCCGATGGGAATTATCAAGGAAAGTTGATAAGGAGGCAGGCTATTCCTGCCCTTGAATTTCTTCCATCTTAGGTTGGCCTTTTTTATTGGTCAATAAAAACCCTAGGATGCCTCCCTAGGTCTTTCTTGGTCGGCTTAGGATGCATCTCAAGCATTGTTGCGGGAGAGTGTACGACAAATTGAATGTCGTTTTATTCTTCATACGACCTTAAGATCTTATCAGGACTTATCTACTTGACTATGCACTCCTTGATCCGATGATCCTTGATCAGTGCTCTCGAAATGCAGAAATCTGGCGGGAGACTCTATTTGGCCTTTTTTACGTAGACCTTATATACTGTTTTGGGATCCGTCTCTTCCTCTTCGAGCCCGACCCATTCGTGGCCGGTGGTTTGACACCAGGCGGGCATGTCTTTTTTAATCCCTTCGTCGTCGGAGAGGACTTCGAGGACCTGGCCTGTGGTGAGTTCTTTCATTTTTTTGGAGGTAAGAATAATGGGCATGGGGCAGAAGTACCCCAGCGTATCGAGTGTGATATCGTATTCGATCATAATTCCCCTCACCCTTCCCTCCCTCAAGGGGAGAAGCGAAGACTTGCGTTGTGTTGCTCAAATAAACAAATTCACTGAGCCGTCCTTGGCTTCCGCGAGGTAGGTTGAGACACCGGCGAGTTGATCCACGCCGTCGATCAAGGTTTCCTTTGAAATGCCCAACAAGCCCAGCGTCGTGGTACAGGCGATCATGGTGACGCCGAGGTCCTGGGCGGTTTCGATCAATTCCGGCACTTCAGGCATGTGATTGGCTCGCATGACTTTTTTCATCATCGTGGTGCCCATCCCGCCGAAATTAAACCTGGACAGAGGAAGGCCGTCGGCACCGCCTTTGTTGAGCCAGCCGAAGGCCTTGCGCAAAACGTCTTTGGCTGCACTCGTGGCGCCGGGTTTGCGAATCACGTTCAAGCCCCAGAACGTAAAAAACATCGTGACGCGCATGCCCATGGCCGCGGCCCCTGTGGCAATGATAAAGGCGGCCATGGCCTTGTCCATCTCGCCACTCAGGAGCACAATGGTCACCCGATCCGGTTTGGATTCTTGAAGCTCGGCAAGGGTCGTCGCGGGTTCGACTTGCGTCATCGTCATAGGATCACCTGTTCTGAGCGGCTAGAGGGTTAGAGCTTGATGCTTGTGAACATGAAAAACTGTCAGTAGTTTTGACTATAATATCCCCTTTTGGGGGTTGTCAACAAAGCACGATTTCAGTAAACAGGGCTATGACTGGCATAGTCGAGAGTGTTCCCAATTTTAGTGAAGGGCGTAATCCGGGGGTGATCGAGAAACTCAAGAACGCGCTTGCCTCGGTTCAAGGGGTTTCCCTGCTTGACCAGCACCAGGACATGGACCACCACCGATGCGTCCTGACCGTTGCCGGGTCTTTTGAGGCGGTGGAAGAAGCCGCTTTTTCGGTGGTGGCCAAGGCTTCGGCATTGATCAACCTGAAGAATCACGTGGGCCAGCACCCTCGTCTCGGGGTGTGTGATGTCTTGCCATTTATTCCGCTGTCAGGCTCGACCATGGACCAATGCGTCCAACTCGCTCGGCAGGTCGGTGCTCGCATTGGACAGGACCTTCGGATACCGGTTTTTCTCTATGAGGAAGCCTGTAATCGACCCTTTCGAAAGCGATTAGAACAGATTCGGAAAGGTGGGCTGGAGGCTTTGATGAAACGCATGCAGACGGATCCGGCGTGGGTCCCGGATTTCGGTCCCGGCCAACTACACCCGACCACAGGCGTGCTTGCCGTGGGTGCGCGCTTCCCGCTGATTGCCTTCAATGTGATGTTGCAGAGTCGAGAGTTGTCTCTCGCGCAGACGATTGCTCACACCCTTCGCGCCGCGAATGGAGGCCTCCCTGCCGTCAAGGCCATCGGGCTGGAACTGACAAGTCAAGGATCCGTGCAGGTGTCGATGAATTTGACGAACTATCGCCACACGCCCATTCACGTAGCTTTTGACGCGGTGAAACGAGAGGCCGCTCTTCGAGGTGTGGCCGTGGCGCGCAGCGAGTTGGTGGGGTTAATTCCTCGGGAGGCCTTTGTCCAAGCAGAGGGATATGATCTTCAGCTTGACTCCTTGCTCCGGGATCATGTTGTAGAGGATCGACTGAGCCGGTATGGGCTGGGGTAAGGCAAGTTTTCTTTCTGGATTCCCGCTAAAACCCGGGGGAATGACAGGCATCGGCTCAGACAACGTCGGGTGGGGTAAGGTAAGAGTCCCTGGTTCTCAGGGACCTCCCGCTGTTTATTTTTTTCATTGCACGGGGATTCCCTCAGGTAAAGGTCACAGACGATGAAACAGTTCGCGCAACGGCTGGTCGGTGCTCCTGGTTTTGAATATGTGATTGTCGCGCTCATTATCGGGAACGGGGCGTTGTTGGGCATGGAGACGTCTCCTGCGTTGGTTCGTCGATATGGAGAATGGATGCATCTGGGGAATCACATCGTGTTGGCCGTGTTCATTCTCGAAGCCGCCTTCAAGATGATAGCCGTGGCCCCGCAGATTGATCGATATTTTCGGGATGGGTGGAATGTCTTCGATTGTTCGGTGATTGTGTTCTCGCTGCTTCCTGCGACCGGGGAGTATGCCATGATCGCCAGGCTGGCTCGGTTATTGCGAGTCCTGCGGTTGATTTCCACCATTCAGGAATTGCGCCTGATTGTCTCGACACTCGTGCGCTCGATCCCGAGTATGGGACACGTCATGCTCCTGATGAGCATCATCTTTTATATTTATGCGATTACGGGCTACCAGCTGTTTCACGAACATGATCCCATCCATTGGCGAAGTTTGGGCATTTCTCTGTTGTCATTGTTTCGTGTCGTGACGTTGGAAGATTGGACGGACATGATGTATACCGCCATGGAATTGCATCCGCTGGCCTGGATGTATTTTGTCAGCTTTGTGGTGGTCGGGACGTTTGTGGTGATCAATCTCTTTATCGCAGTGGTGCTCAACAATCTGGAAGAAGCCAAGGCTGAACGCCTTCGAGAACTGGAGCAACCCGTCTCGCGAGAAGAAATCTTACGCGACCTTCGTTCAACCCAGAAGGCCTTGCGACGATTAGAGGAACGATTAAACCGCCAGGGCGAAGATGCATCCTGACGGCGTTTGCACATGCGGTGCCCGTACAGGGCCGCATGAGATGCGGCAGCTACACGGAGACAGGGACATGGTTCATGGCCCCGTCTTCTGGGCAGAATGAGATGCCACCCAAATACAGAGAGGTTAGCCCCCGAGTCGTTGCGCAATCTTTGAAACGCCTTTCTGAAAATCCTGTTGATTCATCGTCGAAGGCCCTGACAGCCGAATCGCAGGCGCGTCACCTTCCGGATAGTCTAGAAAGGGTTTCACGATAATCCCCAATTCGGATGCAAGCCGTTTGGCAAAGAGCCCATGATCCAGGTCATCCGCTCCTTGCAACGTGAGGATGCCGGGGGCATGAGGGCCCTGCCATTCCATGAAATGACAATGTGGAGGCCCGCCCAGCAGTTCCTTTGCCGTTTCTCGAAAGGTCGGCTGTGGTTCGGCTTTGCTTCTCCGCGGCTGTTGTTCGCAGGCTTTGGCGAGCCCCCCAATGAGCCCGATGTTGTGCGTCCCGATTTCAAATTGGAATGCTGGACACCGACCTTGGTGTTTTCCTTCAATCGCGTGGTAGCGAGGATGCGTAAATAGTCCTTCACGCACCACCATTGCTCCCGTACCGAGCGGGCCTTCACACCACTTGTGTCCGGTAAAAAAATAGCTGTCGAAATCGAGCGCATTCAGATCAACCGGGATGTGGCCAACGGCTTGAGCCCCGTCGATGATAACCAAGCACTGTCTTGCTCTGGCCAATGAGGCCACTTCACTGACCGGGAAGACACGCCCGTCAACGTGCGACACATGGCTCAGCACGATGGCTTTGACGCCGGGCTCGTCGAACTGTTCTTGCAGCACATTCAGAAACGTTTCTGGGGAGGCCGGTCCGACGGCATGAATGTGGACTCCATTGCGTTCAAGCGCACAAAGCTGTCTCGTAATGGAAGGGTTTTCGTGCGTGGTGGTGAGAATGGTATCGCCCCGTTCCCATTTCAAAGAAGAAAGCGTGAGGTAGTGTGCGGTGGAGGCATTCGTGGTAAACGCGATGGTCGAAGGATCATCCACATGTAACAGGGTGCCGACTTTTTGCCGACAATCATGAACCTTGTCAAGGTACCACTCAATGCCGGCATCGGAATACAAATACCGTTTGAATTCTGCAAGTGTACGGTGAACTTCCCTGTCGGTGTCCGGATTGGTTGGGCACAGGGCGGCGTAGTTGAGATAGATCATGCTCGGCCCATAATGAAGGATTGAGGTGGAAAAGATCTTTCAGGGACTCTAGCAAAGCAGAAGACAAAAAGGGGAAAGGAGAACAGGGACACATTCACAGGAATACCTCAGCCGGAAGGCTTTTGGGCTAAGGCGAGACCGTGAAGGTGGTCAGGGTCGGTATACCAGGCAACGGGGCTGAATCCTGCACGGACTAACAGTGCTTCCACGTGGGGACGCATATATTTCGTACTGATTTCCGTGAGGATTCCTTCCCCTTCTTTGAGGCAAAGGGTTAATTCCAATTCGGGAATAGGAATCACTTGCTCTCGTACCGATCGAAGGCGCATTTCAATCCGGTGCTCGGATTGATTAAATCGGGCTACGTGGTCAAAGGCGTCAGGGTCGAATTCGGCTCTAATCACCGACTGTAACGCGTGCAATATATTCTTGTTGAAGGCGGCGGTGAGCCCGGCGGAATCATTATACGCCGCTTCCAAGCGGTTCACGTCAGTGATGAGTTGCACCCCCAGAAGAAAAAAATCTCCTTGATCCATTTCATAAAAGACCGACGACAGAAATGTCTGAGCGGCTTCAGGTCCCAAGTTGCCGATGGTCCCGCCCAAAAGCATGACCAGGCGTCTGCCGCCCTGCGGAATGTGTTCTAAATGGGCCAGGAAATCTCCTACGACGCCATGAACCTGTAATTCTTTGTATTCCTCAACAAGCTCTTGGGCCACTCGTCGCACAATGCCTTCGCTGACGTCGAACGGGACATAGAAGCGGAGTTGTTTCGCCCGAGCCATGGCGTCCAACACGACTCGAGTTTTGGTCGCGGCTCCAGAGCCTAATTCCACTAATTCTTCAGCACCTGTTTGGGTCACAACGTCATCGGCCATGGTTTTCAGCAATGCGTGTTCCGTGCGTGCCTGGTAGTATTCCGGCAATTCGCAGATTTGTTCAAAAAGCTCAGATCCTCGTTCATCATAAAAATATTTGGCAGGAATCGTCGGTGGATTCGAAAGCAGTCCCACGCGAATCTCTTCCTTGACGGCACGGGGATCTTGGTTGCTCAGGTGCACGTCGATAATAATATTGAATTGATCAAGCATGCAATCGAATCTGTGCGGCTATGATAATGTGATGGGTGATGGAATTGGGAGGAGCGAATTCGTAGAGTCCGCACTCTAACGGGTTGCCTCCATTTGTGCAAGACTCAGAGTTATACACCACGCGGTCTGACCCATGCTTCCACCTTGCCGAGAAACCCGTCGATCACTAACGCCAGGGCCGCTGCAGGCAATGCCCCGGAAAGGATCACGGTGGTGTTGGCCATTTGTAACCCCGCGACAATCGGCACGCCTAAGCCCCCCGCTCCGATAAACGCGGCAAGCGTGGTCGTGCCGACGGTGATGACGCCGGCCGTTCGGACGCCTGCCATGATGACGGGTGCAGCTAATGGCAGTCGCACCCAATAGAGTCTTTGCCGTTCCGTCATGCCGAGCGCACGAGCCGCTTCCACGGCCTGAGGTGCGGCATCGCGGAGGCCTGAATAGGTATTTCTGACAATCGGAAACAGGGAATACATCCATAAGGCGATCACGGCCGGCAGCCTGCCGATCCCGAACACTGGGATCATAAAGGCGAGTAACGCGATAGAAGGGACCGTTTGCGTGAGTCCAATGCCTCGGATGATGGGTTCGGCAACCGCATGGTGACGTTCGAGCAGCAATCCCAATGGGACGGCCACAAGGATCCCCAACCCTAAAGCCAGACCAGCCAGGGTCAGATGTTCGAGGGTTCGATTCATCAGCGTGGTTCGCTTCGCCCACACATAGGCGAAGAGCCCTTCTTGATGAGGAATTGGTCCGGGGCCGGCATCATCGGTGACAAAAAGGTGGAGGGCCGACAAGGCATCGCGTGCCACCACCTCTAGCGGCTCTCCGTCTTCTTGTAAACGATAATTCAATTGCCGCATCGTCTTGGCATCAAATGCGTTGGCCAGCAACCCCAGGATCGATCCCAATTCAGGGTGCTGCTCAAGCGTGGCGCCTCGAATGAGTCCGGAAGCTTCATAGGGCGGGAAAAATTGTCGATCATCTTCGAGCACCACGAAGTCGTGCACGGCAAGACGTCCATCGGTGGTATACACGTCAAGCACGTCAATCTCGCCGGCAGCGGCAGCCTGGTATTTGAGAGATTGTTGCATGGCCTGCACACGTTGAAAGGTGAGACCATACCGGGTTTCAAGACCGGGTAATCCATCAGGCCGGTTGATAAATTCATACCCGAACCCTGCCGTCAGGGAAGGCGAAATCCTGGCAAGATCTGAAATGGTTTGCAGAGGAACGTCGGCCGTTCGAGCGCGAGGAACCGCGAGCGCATAGGAATTGTCAAACCCCAATGGATTCAGCCACCACAAATCCCAACGTTTTAAGAATTCTGAACGAACGGTATTGAGTGCCGTTCGGGAATCTCCAGTCGGCGTATGCTGAAGAATGCTGACGAGCCCGGTGCCCGTGTATTCGGGGTAGAGGTCTATGGCTCCAGTGTGAAGGGCTTCAAAACAGACCTGCGTACCTGCCAACCCCAATCGCCGTTCTACGGCTAAATTCGTGCGGGCTTCAATGAGTTGAGCGAATATTTCGGCCAGAAGTTTGTTCTCCATGAAATTTTTTGAGCCAACGACAATGCGGCCTTCCCGGGAAAAGGCCGGTGTGGTCAAGGGAATCAGCATGGAGAAGACCAGCCCCAGCATGCTCAGAAAACGAATCGATCGGATAGACCTGGTCACGTATGATCTCCAGGGGATCGATGGTGAAGCAATTGCACAATGTAGTCGTGGCCCGGGGTGTTGAGAAGTTCTGTCGGGGTGCCGATCTGCAAGAGGTGCCCCTCCTTCAACACCGCGATGCGATCACCGAGATGCAACGCCTCATCAATGTCATGGGTGACCATGACCATGGTTTTTTTGAGGTGGTGCTTCAGGCCGAGGAATTGATGTTGGAGTTCGTGACGAGTAATCGCGTCGAGGGCGCCAAAGGGTTCATCGAGCAAGACGATCTCGGGATCGGCCGCGAGGGCTCTGGCAAAGGCTACACGTTGTCGTTGTCCACCGGACAGTTCAATGGGATAACGCGTTCGAAACTGATGCGGGTCAAGATGAATGAGATCCAGGAGAACGTGCACTCGGCTTGTTCTTCGTTTCGGCTCCCATCCGAGCAATAACGGCACAAGGCCTATGTTGTCTTCGACGGTCCAATGCGGCAGCAATCCGGCATCCTGCTGCACATACCCAATGTGGCGACGGAGCGCTATGGGGTCTTTGGCTCGTATCGATTCTCCATGAATGCGGACTTCTCCCGAACTCGGATAAGTCAATCCATTAAACATGCGGAGCAGGGTCGTTTTACCTGATCCACTTTCCCCGATCAGGACCAGGGTTTCACCTTGAAGCACGTCGAGATCGACGTGCTCAAGGACTCGAACGTCAGAGCCGAACTCCTTGTTCACCTCGTGGACACTGAGGACAGGTGGGTTCATCATAGGGCCGTTGAATACTTCAAAAATTTCTCGATAGTGGGCTGCCCCCGCCTTCTACCCTCGACTGCGTTGCTCAGGATGATACACTGGGGTCTTGTGCAGGGGGTAGCGGCGGATCTCATCCGCCTAGCGGAATCTTTGTCATCCTGAGCCAAGCGCCTGCTCTGAGCGAGAGCGAAGGGAGCCGCGAAGGGAAGGCGCTCTCCGTTGTTCTGCTCCCTTCGAATCCGATCAGGTCAAGCAGGACAGGTTTTCAACAATCCAGCTTTTTTTCTTGACAAGCTCGACTATGGATATATTACAAAAGACCCGTCGATTCCAGGTGATCGACGGCAACCTAGAATGACGGGATGACGTGTTGCATGCCGTTTCATTATAAGAAGTCAGGTGTTTGGTTGAAGAAATGATTATGCCGCGTTTCGTCGAAATACGAAAGGAATTATCCGCCGCGCGTGCCTGCACCGACCGTATCTTTACCCTGTTTAAACCCAAGATGCTCTATGAACGACCCATTCCGGAGCGCCATCGGGTGATTTTTTACGTTGGTCATGTAGAAGCCTTTGATTGGAATCAAATTTGTCGCTGGACATTGGGGCAGTCCTCTTTTCACGACACATTTGATTCGCTGTTCGAGGCAGGCATTGATCCAGCGGTAGGCTCAGAACAAGAGGATACTCCCTCAGAATGGCCTTCGCTCGAAGAAATCCTGCGCTATAACGTCAGAGCGAGGGAGTCCGTTGATCACGTACTGGAACAAGCTCCCGACACCGTCCTTCGCATGGCGATCGAGCATCGTTGGATGCACGCCGAAACCACAGCCTACCTTCTGCATCAGACTTCTCGCAAAGGGAAAAATTCGCTGCCTTTGTCACCACGGCTTGAAGGTTCGCCCCCTAGGCACGTCATGCTCGACGTTCCCCAAGGCGTGGTGACGCTTGGCCGTCGTGGCGGGTTTGGGTGGGATAATGAATTTGGCGAACAGCAAGAAGACGTGCCGGCCTTTGCGATCAGCAAATATAAAATCACCAATCAACAATATGTAACGTTTGTTGAAGAGGGCGGTCCCATCCCCCCGTTTTGGGTCAAACGGGGAGATGGCTGGTTCTTGTTGACGATGTTCGAAGAAATTCCGCTTCCTCTGCATTGGCCCGTCTATGTGTCCCTGAGAGAAGCGCGGGCCTATGCGCAATGGGCCGACCTCTCGCTGCCGACTGAAGCGCAATTTCATCGGGCGGCGTACGGCACGCCAAGCGGTGAAGAACGCGCCTATCCTTGGGGAAACCAGATCGCCAATGGGGTTCACGGGAATTTCCATTTTCGGTTTTGGGATCCGATCCCGGTCACGGCAAATCCGCAAGGTGACAGTGCCTTCGGGGTGTCCCAATTAGTCGGGAATGGCTGGGAATGGACCTCGACTCGGTTCCATCCCTTTGAAGGCTTCGAGCCCTATCCCACCTATCCCGGATACTCCTCGCGATTCTTCGACGAGGATCATTTCATTGTCAAAGGGGGATCTCCCACGACGGCTTCATGCTTGTTGCGTCGATCATTCCGAAATTGGTTTCGTCAAGAGTATGCTTATGCGCATGCAGGGTTTCGGTGTGTCAACAAGACCTCATGACAGATCAAGATAAGATCAAAGTCGTGTCAATAAGAAATTGCTTGGAGTTCCTATGACAGAGCCAACTATTACGTGTCCAACATGTCAGGCTGAGATCAAACTCACCGAATCGCTCGCGGCTCCGCTCATCGAGTCCACCCGGCGTGAGTTTGAAGAACGTCTGGCCCGGAAGGACGCTGATATCGCCACATGGGAACGCGCACTGCACAAGCGCGAAGAAGCGCTCTCCAAGGCACAAGAGACGATAGACGACCAGGTGGCGGAAAAGTTGCAAAAAGCGCGTGCCACAATCGCTATTGAAGAAGCGAAGAAAGCCAGACTGGTCCTGGAAACTGACCTTGCTCAACAAGCAAAGGAAATCACGGACCTTCAGGATATTTTGAAACGGCGTGACGAGAAACTGGCCGAGGCGCAACAAACCCAAGCCGACCTGCTTCGCAAACAGCGTGAGCTTGACGATGCCAAGCGTGAATTAGACCTCACCGTTGAGAAACGAGTGCAGGCGGACCTAGCCGCTACGCGGGATCAGGCAAAGAAAGAGGCAGAAGAATCGCTCAACCTCAAAGTGAAGGAGAAGGAGCAGACCATCGCCTCGATGCAGAAACAAATCGAGGATCTCAAGCGCAAGGCGGAACAAGGCTCACAGCAACTTCAAGGTGAGGTGCAGGAACTTGAGCTCGAAGCGCTGTTAGGGGGGAAGTTCCCACTTGATATGATCCAACCCGTCCGGAAAGGGGAGCACGGTGGGGATGTGTTGCATGTTGTCATGGGTCCGCCGGGCCAGGCGTGTGGTACGATCTTGTGGGAGTCCAAACGCACCAAGAACTGGAGCGACGGCTGGCTGACCAAGCTCCGCGATGACCAGCGCGCAGCCAAGGCGGAAGTGGCCGTGATCGTCAGCCAGGCGCTTCCAAACAGCGTGGAGACGTTCGACTTCATCGACGGCGTCTGGGTGACACATCCGAGAGCGGCCCTGCCCATCGCCGTGATGCTTCGCTATACGCTGATCGAGATCGCAACTGCCCGTCAGGCTTCTGAGGGCCAGCAGACCAAGATGGAGATGGTGTACGAATATTTAACTGGCTCACGTTTCCGCCAACGCGTCGAGGCCATTGTGGAGGCCTTTTCCTCCATGAAAGAGGATCTTGACAAAGAGAAAAAAGCCATCATGAAGCAATGGGCCAAGCGCGACGAGCAAATCGACCGCGTCATGCAGGCCACGGTCGGCATGTACGGTGACCTGCAAGGCATTGCGGGGAAAACATTGCAGGAAATTGAAGGATTGGAACTGCGGGCGTTGGATGCGCCGACGGTCGAGGGGGACGATTCGATTCGTCAATAGGTGCCAGTCGTTGGTTCGTGAGAGCAGGGAATCATCGAAATTGAGCAAACTGAAGCAATGTGTCTCACGGAGGACCCGGGTCTTCAACAGATTTCGAAATTGAGGCGATGTTAATGCCCGACGAAATGAGCCGAGGTGTTCAAAGGATTGAGCCACGCGTCGTTTGATCGTATGCTGTTCGTGATCCACGAATCCTACACCTTGTGTAACAAACTCCCACCAAAAATTATCTTCGGAAAACTTCGAGAATCCGGCACTTCTATGGAGGTCATCCACCAATGACAAGTCAACAAACAACGACGCCTGAAGAACGCCAGTACAAAATGACCGTTGCCGGACAATTGTTTAAGCATCTCGGGTTGCAGATGTATTCCGGAGCCGTTCCCGCCATTTCCGAACTTATCTCAAACGCCTACGACGCGATGGCGAGGAACGTATGGATCGAGATTCCTACGGGACGCTCGATTGCGCAGGACGATAAAATAGTGGTCAGGGACGATGGCTGCGGAATGAGTTTTGATGAATGCAATTCGTTTTATCTGTCGGTTGGCAGGGATCGTCGTTCAAGTCAAAGTGGATGGACCAAGACCTATAAGGGCCAGAGTCATCGAAAGGTACAAGGACGAAAAGGCATCGGCAAGCTTGCTGGCTTTGGCATCGCTAACCTGATTAGCATACGAACGATCAAGGACAACGAAATTTCCCACTTTGCATTGAATTTTGACGAATTAACTAAGAGCGCCGACTTCACTGACGCGCAGGGATACTCACCTGAATTGTTGCCCGAGGACGGCAGGAGCACGCAAGAGAACCCTGCTACAACCGTAACGCTGTCACAGTTGAAAATCAGTCGCGTTATCGACGAACAGCCATTCAAAAGCAGTATCGCCAGAAGATTACTGGTGCTTGATGAAAACTTTACGGTCCACGTCAACGGAACGTCTATATCAAGGCAAGAGATTCCTTTTCAGTTTCGGTTTCCAGAAAATATCAGCGAATGGGAGACGGCTGATCTTGGAAATGGTCACCAGATTCAGTGGTGGGCGGGCTTTTGCAAGAATACGATTCCAGATGAAGAGCAACGCGGCTTCGTCGTCTACGTGCGCGGCAAATTGGCTCAAACGCCTTGGTTTTTCGATCTGAGCGGTGGCGTGTGGGGTCAGCACGGGATGCAGTATCTCACGGGTGAAATTCAAGCGGATTTCCTGGATGAAAACATCGACCTCATTGCCACTGACAGAGGAACCGTTCGATGGGAAGACCCTACCGCAGCACATTTGAAAGAATGGGGGCGCAAGAAGATAAAAGAATTGCTGGAAAAGTGGACCGACAAGAGGCGCGAAGCGAAGACCAAGA
Organism: Nitrospirales bacterium; assembly: GCA_963422365.1. Taxonomy (GTDB): domain Bacteria; phylum Nitrospirota; class Nitrospiria; order Nitrospirales; family UBA8639; genus Bin75. The sequence continues at coordinate 407,783 of OY729426.1, read as the reverse complement.
GCCCCAAAGTAACCTTGTACATAAAACAGGCGGAGAGGTTGCCCGAAAACGAACGTAGAATTTTCAAACAGGTCGTTGACCGCATTTGCGCTATTCCTCAACTCGACAAGCACAAGGATGGCAAAGACATTACAGATGAACTCATTGAGTTTGTCTATAACGCGCTGACAAATCGAAGTTTTCTCGACGCGATAAGAAGATTAAACACTGCGTCTTCGGACGACGTTGCGCATTTCAATCAAGTCCTTTCTGAGTGGGATATCATTGAAGCCGTAAATACAGCACACCTCGTCAAGGGACGCGTGGAGATCATCCAAAAGTTCGCGCAAATGATCAAGGATAAAGTCCCGGAAAAACCAGATATGCAGAAATACCTCCGGGATCATCCATGGTTAATTGATCCCAAATGGACGGTTTTGGTGCATGAACAGTCGTTAGATCGAATGATTTGTGAGAAGTTCGAGATTTCCGGACCAAAAAGTAAGGAAGGTGCCCGACGTCTCGACTTTTTCTGTCTTGGAGATCGCTATCAGACGGCTCACGTAATAGAGACGAAGCGTCCGGGTGATCTTGTGGGTCAGAAGGAATGTGATCAGATTCGAGATTATGTTCTGTTCCTCCGTCGCAAACTCCAGGAAGAAGCAACGGACAGCGAACACCGAAGATCTACCGTAAAGGGTCTGCTAATCGCAGACCGAATTCGGCCGGGCGACGAAGGGTACGCAAAGGTCGGGCAGGACGCTGCAATATTCGACGTTCGAACGTGGAGAAACCTTCTGGCAACCACCGAATCGATGCACAAAGAATTTCTTGATGCCGTTACGAAGCGCGCTCCGCATGATGATCCGAGAATAGTTCAACTATCACAAGAAAACGGAAAGGGTGCGTCAGACTGAAGGGCTGAAAAGAAGATGCTTAAGGAAATGAACGAAAAGAAACCCATTGCCATAGACCTGTTCGCCGGGTGTGGTGGTTTGACCAAGGGACTCCGAGACGCGGGATTCCGCGTCTCGGCGGCGGTGGAAATCGATCCCGTCTCGGCGCGGACGTATAGATGGAACAATCGACGAACCCGGTTGCTCGAAAAGGATATCCGTGACGTATCCGCGACCGAACTCCTGCGGACGGCTGAAAGTAAGCGAATCTCTCTCTTGGCCGGTTGCGCGCCCTGCCAGGGATTTTGTTCTCTGACGGCGAAGTACAAAAGGGACGACCCGCGCAACGAACTGCTTCTCGTGATGGCTCACCTCATCGAAGGGATCCGCCCCAAGGCGGTGATGATGGAAAACGTTCCTGGACTCATGAATCGTGGAAAGCCGATTTTCGATGCGTTTCTCAATGTCCTCTCTCGTCTTGGATACCACTCCGAGTGGCGCGTCGAACAAATGGCCAACTTCGGCGTGCCGCAGTCCCGACGGCGTTTGGTTCTTTTGGCCGGACGCGGATTCAGCATTTCCCTTCCTGAACCAACTCATGCACGATTACCGAAAAGCGGTGCTGACCAACACCCATGGAATACGGTAAGGGACGCCATCGGACACATGAAGGCACCAATCACGCTCAAACAATCACTTCGCGAGAGCAGCCCACAGTCGTATAACTGGCACGTAACTCGAGATCTGAGTCCACAAATCAAGCAACGCCTCCAAGCGGCGGAACCAGGACAACCGTGGTTGAAGATCAATGAGTCCCTTCGCCCTCACTGTCATCGGAACGGATACCAGGGATTCACGAACGTGTACGGCCGGATGGCGTGGGATCACGTCGCCCCCACGATTACGGGCGGGTGCACGACGTCGAGTAAAGGCCGGTTTGGGCACCCGGACAAGCGGCGGCTCACGATTTCCGTCCGTGAAGCGGCGTTGCTTCAAACGTTTCCAGAGCATTATGGCTTCATCACGGACCAGATGGACGCCGTGTGCAACCTCATTGGCAACGCGGTTCCACCACTGTATGCAAAGCAGGCCGCCAAGAAGGTCTTGGCCGCGCTGAGTGCCCACGTCTGCCGGAGAGTTGGCGCAATGCGATGAGTTGGTGGCCTGGCAACGCCCAGCGAGAACGCACGACGTTTGGCGAACTATGCCGAAGTGAACTTATGTCGCGTGTACGTAGCACTGGGAATCAAACAACGGAGAAGCGACTTGTGTTTTTATTACGTGAAGCGGGCTTGAGCGGCTGGCGTAGACACCAACCACTTCCCGGTCGTCCGGATTTTGTGTGGCCGAAGATGAAAGTCGCCGTCTTAGTTGATGGATGTTTTTGGCACGGCCACGACTGTGGCAAGAACGTCACGCCAAAGACGAACGTGAAGGCGTGGCGAGATAAGCTAAACACGACTCGGGCTAGGGACCGGCGCACTAATCGCGTCCTCCGAAAACTCGGCTGGAAGGTTGTACGGATTTGGGAGTGCCGTCTAAACAAAAATCCTGATCGGTGTATACAGAGGATCCGACGTAAACTTGAAGAAAAGCACTAGGAGGTGCTGGAGACCGGCGAGCCGATTGAAACGTATCCAGGTGACAAGCCATACCCGAGCCGATTGTTATGAGGATGGCGGCATGCGTGGCCATTCCATGTTGTGGCTGCTGAGAATGCGGAGTCCGGAGAAACAATCGTGATGACGGCAGACGAGCCTAGTTGCGAGGAATGGGAACAAGACTTCAAGAAAAGGAGAACGGACGCATGACCTGCGTGATTTGTAAAAATGGGAAGACTCGATTGGGGAAGGCGACTGTCGCTCTTGAACGTGAGGACACGACTCTGGTGATCAAGTCGGTGCCGGCGCAGGTCTGCGTGAATTGCGGAGAAAAGTACGTGGATGAGGAAATGACATCAGACCTGCTCAAGACCGCTGGAGAGGCTGCGCGTGCTAGGGTGCAAGTGGACGTTCGTCACTACACAGCGGCAATAAACGAAACAAGATGCCCGTCAAGACCAATTTAAACTGTTTTGGATCGGGAAGGAGCACGTGCCTCCGCCACGGCTATGGCGGGCAGACTGGCTGAGAATGACTTGAATCATGAATCGGAAGCAGAAACTTGAGTTGACCTGGATTGGGAAGGAGCACCGGCCAAGGCTGGAGCCGCGGATTCTGCTGGAAGATCCGGAGCAGTCCTACCACGCGACACACCTCGTGACCGACCATGACGTGTTCGATAACCGTCTCATCTTTGGTGACAATCTGCTGGCGCTCAAAGCGTTGGAACAGGAGTTTGCTGGCAAGATCAAGTGCATTTTTATTGATCCGCCGTACAATACGGGATCAGCCTTCAGCCATGATGATGATGGCATAGAACACTCATTGTGGTTGTCTCTCATTCGGGACCGCGTCGAACTATTACGATGCCTTCTTTCAGAGGATGGTTCAATTTGGATGACGGTGGATGACAATGAAGCTCACTACATGAAGGCCTTGTGTGACGAAGTGTTTGGTCGAGCGAACTTCGTGTGCAACGTCATATGGCAAAAGAAATACTCCCCCCAACCCAACGCTATCTGGCTCTCTGACAGTCACGATCATGTTCTCCTTTATGCCAGGAACAAGGAAATCTGGCGCCTGTTTCCCCTCCGCGTACCGAAGCAATGGATAAGCGTTACAAAAATCCAGACAATGATCCGAGAGGGCCTTGGAAATTTGCAGACTTCACAATAAGTTTTGACGGGCGGGCAAAGAGGGGCGCAGTTTGCGAGAACCGGTGAATCCTCGAATATTTTCGAGATTGAGACGCCGTCGGGCAGAAAGCTTTTACCAGCAAGGGGAAGATGTTGGGGAGCATCTCCAGAAAGGGATAAGCAGTTAGTAGCAGACAATCGCATTTGGTTTGGCAAGTATGGCAAGAATGTTCCTGCGTCAAAGCTGTTTTTGTCAGAAGTACAGGACAAGAACGTTACAAAGACGATTTGGTTGAGAGACGAAGTAGGCGATAATCAAGATTCCAAGCGTGAGGTAACGGCCTTCAATGCTACCGAAATCTTTTCAACACCAAAATCCGAACACCTTCTTCAACGAGTCTTAGAGTTATCATCACAGCCCGGTGATCTCGTCCTCGACTCCTTTGCGGGTTCCGGCACCACGGGTGCGGTGGCGCATAAGATGGGCCGTCGGTGGGTCATGGTCGAGTTGGGTGAGCATTGCCACACGCACATTATTCCCCGGCTGAAAAAGGTCATCGATGGGGAGGACCAGGGTGGCATCACGGGGGCCGTGGGCTGGAAGGGGCGGTGGTTTCCGGTATTACCGGCTCGCTCCGTCGCTGCTTGAACAGGATCAGTTCGGCAACCCCGTCATCAGTAAGCAATACAACGCAGCCATGGTTGCGGAAGCCACGTGCAAGCTGATGGGGTTCACGTATGCCCCCAGCGAAACCATGTACTGGCAGCATGGGCATTCCACGGAATGTGATTTCATGTACGTGACCACGCAAACGCTCACCCGTGAGCAACTGGCCAGGCTCAGCGAAGAGGTCGGTGAAAAGCGGTCGCTCCTCATTTGCTGTGGAGCCTTTCGCGTCAAGTCCGATGCGTTTCCCAATCTGACGCTCAAGAAGATCCCGAAAGCCGTGCTGAGCCGCTGCGAGTGGGGCAAGGACGACTATCGCCTGCGGGTGGAGAACCTACCGAAGGCTCCACCCAAGACAGGGCAACAGGCGTTGGGGTTGGATTGATGTGATGGACACTGAATGATGCACTACAATTTTACCGAACATGCACGTGAAAGTTTACGAAAACGTCCGATTATCTAGATGGAGTGGATTGAACGGGTGCTTGCGGAACCTGAGCACGTGGAACCGGATCATTTTGATTTGGAACTAGAGCATCGCCTGAGTCGAATTCAGGAATACGAGGGGCGTGTGCTGCGCGTCATTGTGAGAAAACAGACAAACCCGATCAGGTCGTTGGTATCGAGGTGCTTTATCTCTCGAGACGACCACAGCCGGTAAATTTGATGAATTTTCAGTTTGAGACTCATCCCAAAAAACTGGCTTCCACGAGCTGACGCGGATACTTCCTTATGAGTCATCACGTCAATGCCATTGCCGACCGCTTGAGTCTGCGTTCACCGCAGCGGGATTCGCTGGAGATTCTCGCCCACGTGTGTGATTTGATTCCACTGGAGAAACAAGTGGATTCGGCCGAAGCGTTGGAGATTCTCAAGCAGAAGTTCCTCACGGTGACGGATTTCGAGCGGGACTTTCCTTCTTTATATTTTGCGCTGACGACAGGGGTGGGCAAGACGAGGCTGATGGGCGCGTTCATCGCCTATTTGTATGAAGTCAAAGGGATTCGGCATTTTTTTGTTCTGGCTCCCAACCTGACGATTTACAGCAAACTCTTCCTCGACTTTACTCCCAATACTTCCAAATACGTGTTCCAAGGCATTTCCGCATTTGCCACGGATCCGCCGAAGATCATCACCGGCGATAATTATGAAACCGGCCGAGGGGTGCGACCTAGGTATTTGTTTGATACCGGCCCCATCCAGGTCAATATCTTCAACGTCTCGAAAATCAATGCCGAAGTGCGTGGGGGAAAGTCTCCTTGCATCAAGCGCCTGAGCGAATCTATCGGCGAGAGTTCTTTTACCTATCTCTCGAAATTGGATGACCTGGTCTTGCTGATGGATGAGTCCCATCGATACCGCGCCTCCGCTGGGGTACGGGCTATTCATGAATTGAAACCCATCTTGGGCCTCGAACTCACCGCCACGCCTCAGGTGGAAAAGGGGTCTCGTACGGAACCGTTCAAGAACGTCGGGTACAGCTATCCTTTGTCCCGTGCACTGGCCGATGGGTTTGTCAAAGAGCCGGCGGTGGCCACTCGTGAGAATTTCGAGGCACGACATTACACCGACGAGAGCCTGGAACAGTTAAAGCTGGAAGATGGGATTCGCATCTACGAACACACGAAGACCGAATTGGCTGTGTTTGCACGACAGCACGACAAGCCTCTCGTCAAGCCCTTTATGCTGGTTGTTGCCCAAAATACCGACCATGCCGATAGCCTTGTGAAGATCATAGAGGACGAGTCTTTTTTCGATGCTACAAGGGCTGCGTCATTACGGTCCACTCCGGCCAAACGGGAGAAGAACGGGATGCAACCGTTCAGCAACTCCTGTCGGTGGAAGACCCCGGCAACCCGACTGAAATCGTGATTCACGTGAACATGCTAAAAGAGGGGTGGGACGTCACCAATCTGTACACGATTGTCCCGCTTCGGGCGGCGAATTCCAAAACGCTGGTGGAGCAGTCCATCGGGCGGGGGCTCCGACTCCCTTACGGTACACGAGTGGGCGTGCCGACGGTTGATCGGCTGACCATCGTTTCACATGATCGATTTCAGGAAATCGTTGACAATGCAAATCGGCCGGATTCGATCATTCGGACGGGCGTCGTCATCGGCAAAGATATTCCCGACAAGCCGACACGGGTTGTTCGAGTCGATCCCGTGATCGTCAATCGGATCAGTGACTCCTTAGCGGGGACACTCGAAGGCCAGAGAGCTTTGTTTTCTGAACCCGAAGAACGGAACATTGCGGCGGCGGCTTTCCATGTGATTCAGCAGTATGAACGCCTGCCCTGCTCGGCGGATTTGAGGTCACTAGAGATTCAACGGGAAATGGTCGATAAGGTTTCAGCGGAAATGGGACCGATTCGGTACGGGCTTGAAGGAATCAACGAGACCGTGAATATCAGCGAGGTGGTGGCTGAAACCACGGAGGCGTATATCAAGTCGTCCATCGATATTCCCAAGATCATTGTCATCCCTCAAGGGAACGTGACGTGTGGATTCGACGACTTCAATCTCGACGTGAGGGGAATCTGCCTTCAACCAGTATCCCAAGACATTCTCATTCAGCACCTTCATGATCACGAGCAATATCGTCTGGTCAGCGGAAGCGGCATGATTTCTGAAAACAGGCTTGAAGATTACCTCGTCCGCGGGCTCATCGACTTCGACGACGTTCATTATGATGATCACGCGGAGTTACTCTATACCCTTGCAGGGCAGGTCGTCAGCCACCTCACATCCTACCTGGGTCGTGAAGAAGACGTGCTGAATGTGTTGCAATACCACCAGCAAACTCTCGTAAACCGTATCCATACTCAAATGCAGGACCACTATCAGGAAAACGCGACGGACTATGCGCCAGTGGTCAGCAAAGGCTTCACCACCTTACCGCCACATCACTATTCTGCGCCTGCACACGAGACCGCAAGGAACTTTCGTCAGCCGGTGGATGAAAAGCACTTGGTTCGGGACATGCTTTTTGAAGGATTCAAGAAGTGTCTGTATTCGATTCAAAAGTTTGATTCGGACACGGAACGGCGGTTTTCGGTGATTCTGGAGCATGACGACGACATCTTGAAATGGGTCAAGCCTGGAAAGGGAGACTTTCAGATTGACTCCCATGACAATGAAGCCTATGAACCTGATTTTGTTGTCGAAACAAAAATCAGCAAGTATCTCTGCGAACCCACGCGTGCAAATCAAATGAACCAAAAAGATGTTCTGGCCAAAGCCAACGCGGCTGTGGGTTGGTGCCAACGGGCCACTGAGCACGAGAAGACGCACGACGGAAAATCCTGGTCCTATCTGCTGATCCCGCATGATGCCGTTGCGGAAAACAAAACGCTTCAAGCATTAGCCAGTTCTTTTTCGTACGTCGCTTGACCTTTCTTGTCTATCCGTACCGACTGAAACCTTCCCTAAGAATCCCGCTGCGTAGCCTTCGGTCGTCTTGAAGGACTTGAAGGGTGGCAAAACGAACTCTGAAAAACTTTCTGCCAGGAAATTCAACCCAATTGCTGAAAAGGCAGCAAAAGCTCGCTAGGCAAAGGATCGTAAACGGGTTTACGTATTTACCGATTTGCTTAGGATAAGGTAACATTTTGTTACATCTGAGATCTCTATGCCACAACGAGGAAACGAAGAGCTGAGGAGGGGTAATCGAGGAAACTTTGGCAGAGAAGGATCGCGCAAAGTTTGTTTACCAACCAGACTTATTTGAAAAATTGGAAAAACATGGAGTGACGATTCAAGACTTGCTTCACGTTTGCCGAGAGTGGGAAGTCTTAGAGGATGTTCGTTGGGATGGCGTTTCCTGGCGTTACAAAATATGTGGATAGAATTGTGACCATCAATGGATGGCTGTCGTTGTAGTCGTCAACAGTCATTCAAGCGTCGTCGCAATAACGGGTTTTCGCTTTTCTAGGGGGAGGAGGTACCAGCAAATGGTCTGCCCTACTTGTGGAAAGAAGGCTGAGTGCTCAGTCATCAAGCGCTATCACTATAAGGAATCTGGTTTAGATAATGTGTATCTAAAAGACGGCGCACGGCTCCATGCCTGTGTGTGCGGACAAAAATTTATGGAAATTCCTCAAATAGAACGCCTGCACGATGCGATTGCTTATAGGTTATTAAATAAAAAAACCATCTGGCGAGGCCAAGAATTCAGGTTTTTGAGGAAGTGGGTCGGCCTTACCGCCGAGGAATTGGGCAGACTCCTTGGGTCTGTCAAGCGCGGGACCATATCCAGATGGGAAAATGACAAAATTCCCATTACCCCAGCCACGCATCATCAGATGTTGCTATTGGTCGTCAGGTTGAGAGAGGAAGCGATTAACGAAAGAATGTATTTGGAGATTGCCATCAAAGAAATCTTGGAAAAGATTGCCGAAAAGGCAAAAACTTCCGTTTCAATAACTATCACTCTTGACACAATAAAAAGTCTGCCGTTTCCTGCGCCCAAGAGCAGAAGGACTCGACTCACTGATCGTCCTTTAAGCCAATGCTGAAAACATGGACTGGACAATCATTCTCGATCCGGAATCGTGTTTCATGACTTCTTAAAGCCACCAGTGGATACATCCCTTTCGTCCTGGAATCCGCGTCGATGGTACAGGGAACTCCGGCACGTCTGGTGCGATACCCGGCTGTTGGTCTTATCCGCGCAGATTGCGGCAATTTATGCGGCCGTGCTCATTCCTTTTAAGGTGGGGATTCCCATTATCCCCGGCTTTGTGGAGCTGCGACCGGCTAACGTCATTCCCATTGTCAGTTCGCTCCTCTTTGGCCCTGCCGCGGCGTGGGGTGCGGGAATCGGCAATGTGATCGGGGATTGTTTTGGCACGCTGGGGCCGGCCAGTGTGTTCGGGTTTCTGGGAAATTTTCTCTATGGGTACGTGCCCTATCTGTTGTGGGGAAACTTGGGGTGGTTGTCGTCCGGTCGAGAACCCATGGTACGTTCTTGGAAGCAAGGCTTGGAATACGTGGTCATCTGCGCAGCGGCTTCCATGGTGTGTGCAGTCACGATCGGGTGGGGCGTGGAGCTCCTGGGTCTCCTCCCGTTTTGGCTTTTATCGCCGGCCATTTTTTTCAACAACTTGGTGATGGCTCTGTTGCTCGGCCCACCGCTTCTGTTGTTCCTCTATCCACGAGTCAAACAATGGAACCTGTATTACGGTGATCTGGCTTTCGGAGGTCGAGTGAGAAAGAGGCAAGATCCTTCTGACGGTCCATTTCCTTCGGTTTCACCATCATCGTCGCAATCGACGAAAGCCGCGTCCGTTGCCGTATCCATTCAGGGTCTCTCGTTTCGCCCGATTCATGCGGCGTATCCCGTCCTCAAACACGTTTCCTTAGACGTTCAACGTGGAGAATTGGTCGTGTTGATGGGCCGGACCGGATCAGGGAAGTCCACGTTGTGTTATGCCTTGAATGGGCTGGTTCCCCAATTTGTGCAAGGCGACTTTGTCGGCACGGTGATGGTACACGGACAATCCACGACCCAATCACCGGTGTGGGAACAGGCGAATAGAGTCGGAATGGTGTTTCAGGATTTTGAAACGCAATTGGTCTCGACCAACGTGGAGGCGGAACTTCGATGCGCCTTGGAAGCTCAGGGAGAAACGCGCGACTTCACTGACGAAGAGTCCCTCCGCAAGCATCTGCGACACCTTCTCAATCTGGTTGGGCTGTCGGGTTTGGAACGGCGTGACCCCTGTTCTTTATCCGGAGGGCAACGGCAGCGCTTGGTGCTGGCCTCGGTCTTGGTTCGGGAACCTCCGGTGATCGTCATGGACCAACCGCTGACCGATCTCGACCCTGCTGGCAGACAGCAGTGTATCCTGCTCTTGGAAAATCTGAAAACAAAAGGGATCACGGTCATCATTGCTGAACATGGAGTCGAAGCCTTGATGAAGGCAGACCGAGTGTGTGTGCTGGATGAAGGCGAAATCATGTGGCAAGGCACCCCTCGTGACCTTCTCAGTCAACCTGATCTGGCAGAACGATATGGCGTGAGCCTCTACCCGTTAGCAGAATGTTTTCAAGGCCATGGGGCTCAAGCCTTACCAGCCACGGTTGAAGAAGCTTGGCAATGGGCCGATACCCTTGGCCTGACTGTTGTCGCGTCACAGTTACACGAGACGGGTTCGGACGTTGTCCGATCCGAATCTTCGGCAAACGTTCTTGAACTCAGGAAGGTGTCGGTTCATTACCAACCCGACGTTCCGGTGCTCTCCCAGGTTTCTTTATCGTTTCGGGCCGGGGAATTTGTGGCGATTCTTGGGCAGAATGGGTCGGGCAAAAGCACGCTTGCTAAATTATGCAATGGTCTTCTGTTGCCATCGGAAGGCCGCATTCTGGTCCTCGGAAACGACACGCAACAAACCGGGGTCGGTCGGTTGTCGTCGCTCGTTGGGCATGTCTTTCAAAATCCCGACCATCAGATTTTTGCGGAAACCGTGAGTCAAGAAATCGCCTTTGGCGCGCAGAATGCGGGATGTTCCCCGGATGAATGCGAAGCCCGAGTCACCGAAGCACTTCAGGCGGTCGGTTTGACCGGGGCCGAAGACCTGGATCCCTTTTCTCTGACGAAAGGCGAACGACAGCGCGTGGCAGTCGCGTCCATCCTTGCCGCCAAGCCTCAAATCTTGATTGTCGATGAGCCCACCACCGGGCTTGACGCAGAGGAATCGACTCGCATGCTGAATATGATGCGCCTGCTGAATCAACAAGGACATACCATTCTGATGATGACACATGACATGGGAATCGTCGCGAACTATGCAGCACGATGTGTGCTGATGCGACACGGCACAGTATTGGCGGATGGTCCGACACGAGAAATTTTTTCAGATCCCGAGCTCGTCCGGTCTGCGGCCTTGGCGTTGCCGTCACTCACTCGATTTGCGCATCGGTGGGGCGTGACGTTGTTGACAGTTGGGGAGGTGCGAAAGGCTTGGCACGTGCCATGAACCGTTCCTTGTATGTCGATGCTCAGACGTGGATGCACCGGCTCGATGGCCGGACCAAAATCCTCTGCCTTCTTGGACTCTTCTCGCTAAGCATGATTTTTTCAGACCCGGTGTATTTGTTGGGGCTTTCCGGCGGTGTCTTGGGGCTGGTCCTCTGGGCTCACAGTCTCCATAATGTAAAAAAGATATGGATTTTGCTGGTGTTATTGTTTGTGTACAACGTGGTGCTCTGGCCTTTTTTTGTGGAAGGGACCACCTCGTTGTTCACGATTGGCGAGATGACCGTCATGCAAGAAGGTGTGCTCCATGGCATGGGAATGGGCATGCGGCTGAATGCCATGCTCATCAGTGGCATTGTGCTCTTGTCGACCACGGCCATTGAAGAGCTTAGCGAGGCCTCGAATCGATTAGGCGTGCCCCGCTCCCTGGGATTTTCGTTGTCGCTCGCCTTTCGATGGGTTCCCAATTTGCTCGGCTCGATCGGGGCTGTGATTCAGGCACAGCGGTCGAGAGGGTTGGATATGCAATCAAAGGGCGTGTTTGGGAAAATTCGCCGATACCCTCCGTTGATTGTGCCTTTGATCGGTCATACCCTTCGTCAGACCAATCTTCTCGCAATGGCCTTAGAATCAAAAGGATTTGGGGCCGGACAAGTTCGGCACCCCCTGTTTGTTTCGAACATGACGGCGCGAGATTACGTGGCTCTCGTCACGATGGCCGTGCTGGTGCTGGGCAGTCTCTGGATGAGGATGAACGGGTATGGTACTATTTGAACAAGAAAGGATGACGTGCTGCGGACCTTCCATGGGGCTCGTCCAACTTACGGTGTTTATCAGGAAAGGTGGTGGCGGAATGAAAGGGGCTGTCGCTATTTTGAAAATTCTTAGTGCCGTTTGTGTTGTCCTCTTGGTGCAGGGTCCTCATGTGTTGGCGCAGGACGGGGCATCGAACCAACCCACCAAAACCATTGTCGGTGATCTGCTGGATATTGATCGAGACCTGTACATCGTGCGGGGCGAACGAGGCGAGATGCACGTCGAGGCCACGTATCAAACTGAGGTGACGGAAGCATTCGAATACGGGGATCGCATCAAAGCCCTGGTCCTGATGAACAACAAGGCGTTGAAGATCGAACGCGCAGGGCCCGATGACGTGCCGGGAGTGGTGGAAAATAAGGCAGCGACAGCCAAGGCGCCGGTAACCCAAAATGCGGAAAAAGACAAGGCTGAAGCTTCTGTGCCTCCCCCCCCCGCTCAACAGCCGGACAGAAAAACCATCGTCGGTGATCTGCTGGATATTGATCGAGACCTGTACATCGTGCGGGGCGAACGAGGCGAGATACACGTCGAGGCCACGTATCAAACCGAGGTGACGGAAGCATTCGAATACGGGGATCGCATCAAAGCCTTGGTCCTGATGAACAACAAGGCGTTGAAGATCGAACGTGCCGGGCCAGATGATGTGTCTGGAGTCGTTCTTCATGAGGCAACTTCCTTTCCGAGTGCCGATCAGATTCCGGTCCAGGCCGCAGGCAAGCCTGCGGCTGACGGGGAGGGTGGAGTCCAAGCGGCCGCATCTTCAGCCGTGGCTCAGGGTGACGACATCAGAGTCGTCGAAGGTCAAGTGTTGATGGTCGATGGAGATTTCTATGTCATCCGAGGTGAGCACGGTGAAATTCGAGTTGAACGAACGCTGAAAACCAAGATGACCGAAGAATTCCGATTCGGGGATTTCATCAAGGCGACCGTGACCCCCACTGATCGGGCGTTGGTGATTCAGCGGCTTCAATAACCGGCTCAGTCACGATGAAGGAAGAGGGGAGCCGACCTTCGGAGATCATCAGGTCACAAATTTTTAATTGGAATGGGCGCGACGGGGTCGGCTGGAATAAACCCGAAAATTTTCGAATAGAAATACAGTTCATTGTCCAAGACTTGCTTGATGTGCTCAGCCCGGCGAAACCCGTGCTGCTCGCCTTCAAAGGCAATATAGGCGACGGGAAGCCCTTTCGATTTCACCACGTTGAACATATTCTCCGCTTGGTTCGGGGGAACCACTTTGTCCTCTAACCCCTGAAACAGTATGAGGGGACAGGAAAGCCGGTCGGTGAAATGAATGGGAGATCGCTGAGCATAGAGGTCTTTCCGTTCGGGCAGCGGGCCGATGAGTCGGTCCAGGTAGCGCGATTCGAACTTATGGGTATCCCGAACGAGCGCCTCGAGGTCCGAGACGCCGTAGTAACTGGACCCGGCCGTAAAACAATCGCGAAACGTTAAGGCGCATAACGCGGTAAAGCCCCCTGCGCTCCCCCCTGTGATGGTCACACGCGTCGGGTCCACGGCATCCCGGTCGATGAGCGCCATGACCGCACTGACACAATCATCGACGTCGACAATGCCCCACTGACCGTTGAGGCGTTCTCGATAGGCCCGGCCATATCCCGTGCTTCCGCCATAGTTCACGTCGAGTACGGCAAATCCTCGGCTGGTCCAATACTGAATCATCAAGTTGAACGTAGGGGAAGAGGCTCCGGTCGGACCGCCATGGCTTTTGACAAAGAGTGGAGGGCGCTCTGAAGGGGGAGCTTGAAAATCTGCATTGTGTGGGGGGTAATAAAACGCGTGCCCTGTCGCTCCGTCTTGGGTCGGATAGGTGACGGCGGAAGGCATGGAAATATAACGGGGGTCCAGGCAAAAATCTACCGAGCGGCGAAGGATGGTCACGGCTTGCGAACCCGCGTCGATCTGAATGAGTGTCGTGGGGTCGGATGGAGAACCGGCCGTACAAACAATGTTGGATCGATGCACGTGGATGTCGTCGAAGGCCGTGTAAGGCAACTCAAATCGTTCGAGGGTGTGTTGTGCTGTGTCCAAACGTCCTAGGAACCCAAAACCGTTTTGTGTGTAGGCACAGATGATGTGATGAGACGACTCGAACCCATAGAGCCTTTGGCCAAACACCCATTGTGGTTCGCCGAACTCGGCATTCATGGGATAGAGAGAGGTAATCTGCTCGTTTTCCAATCGATACAGGTTCCACCAGCCGGATTGGTCCGACACAAAGTGCAATTGGCCGTCTGGCGACCATTCCGGTTGAAAAATGGAGACATCCGTGCCACCGGCCACGCATCGTGAAGTTTGGACCGAGCCATCTTGCCGGAGGTCGGCGACCCAGAGTTCCGTGCCGTCCCATGGCATATTGGGATGGTTCCAGGTCAGCCAGGCTAACTGTTGCCCATCAGGACTCAGGCGTGGAGAGGCATAAAAATCATTCCCGAAAACCAGAATATCGCCGGATGTTTCACGTGGGTTGCCGTCAAGAGCAATGCCGACGATGGCGTTGTGGGGCTCCTGGTCGGAATGGGTCTGATCTTCACGAATGCAAATAAGCCGATGGCGTCTGTGGTCTGTGAGCCCATCGGCATAGCACAGAGCGGCGTCTGCAGTGATGGGTTCAGGCACGTCACCTCGGCGCTGTCGATACAGTCGTTGATCGGAAAAATTAGAAAAATACACGACTCCTTCCGAAACACAATACGCCCCTCCTCCGTATTCATGGACTCGAGTTCGAACATTCAATGGGTCAGGGGTAAGGGTGTGAAGGGTCCCTTCGGCATCCCATTGGACAACCGTATTCCTCCCGCCCTCACAGGGACGGCTTTCGACCCAAAACACCTGATCCCCATCGAGGGCGATTTGTCCGAGTTTGATTGCTTCTGAGACAATTCGGTCTGAGGTGAGAGGGGAGTTCCATGACCCGTAAGGAGCGATAAACGGATTCAGCATACTGTACCCGTGACTGTTTACGGGTGTAAACAGTCAGGAAAACAACCGGCAAGGGTAAGGAGTCGAAGAAGGAGGCTTGCCGCGAAGGGCTCATATTTCAACGGAAGTACCGCAGCGCTTGTGTTCTCGTGAGGCAATCGCCACCAAGTCTGCAATATGGTTGAGGCATCGCCCACAACAATTCTCTTCGTCGTCGATTCCCAGCGTGGCCGCGAGTTGTTTAGGGCAGGTCATGCCAGCGCGGCCGAGGCTCTCGATGTCCGATTCTTTAATGCCTTTGCAAACACAAAGGTACATGCTACTCACCGAATACGATATTGATTTCCGTTATCATGTATGTGAATACTAGTCGAATCGGTGGCAGGTTGTCAAGCCAGAAAAATGAGAAATTTTCCATCCCCGGCTTGGGAGATCGGCATAATGTGGACATCGTCGATTGCCACTAGGGGAATGAAGTGAAAGACGGAAAGGTACGGTGATGATCATGGCGAGAGAATCACTCCATCCCGGCGAGTTTCTTTCAGATGAGTTGGAAGAAATTGAAACGACGGCAACTGAGTTATCGATGTCAGATCGACGTGCCGCCTAATCGTATCTCGCAGATCGTTCGTGTTCAGCGTGATATTACAGCGGATACCGCCTTGCGCCTTGGTCAGTTTTTTGGGACTGGGCCGGAGCTATAGCTTAACCTTCAAAAGGCTTATGAGCTGGACAAGGCCAAGGCCGCACTGGGGATAAAAATTCGCAAAATACATCGCTGGCAACCCGAAGTCCATACGGCAGGATAATCACCGGAACCATGATCGAACTGATCAGAGATGGCGTCGTCCTGACCGTTCAGGTTCAACCTAAGGCTTCCCAAACAGAATTTGTGGGAGCCATGGTGCTGCGTTGAAATTTCGAATCGCCGCGTCTCCCGTCGCAGAAGAGGCCAATGCTGCCTTCTGTGCGTGCCTTGCCGAATTGTTTTTCATATCGAAGTCTTTGGTCTCCGTATTAGCCGGGCACACCAAGCGGAAAAAGCGAGTCAAGGTCGTTGGCATCAATCGCTCGCGAGTCTGCGAGACTTTGAACATCTGACAGCTTATTGAAAGATTGTGTGCAGAGAGGCGTTGCAAAGATTTGCAACCGACTTGGCTGCTTTTTTATAATCTCACTTTTCGTTTCTCTCTTATGACCAATGGACCGATCTTCCTTTCCACAGGCTTTCCAGGCGCAACTCGCGGCTCGGCTGAGTGCCGACAGTGCGCAAAAAGTCGCCACGGCTTTCTTTGAGGCAGGTGGGGCCGACCCTGTATCCGAATTATTGAAAGAACTCCAGGCGTGTTCGGCGAAACTCGCGGGGCAGGTCATAGAAGTGCTCCCTGAGATGCTGGAACGGTGTGGTCCCAAGCTGGTCGTCTCATGGATGGATTTGGCCATTACGCTCGCCAGGCTTTCGGGTGCGATGACCTTGAAATACCTGAAAGAGAGCCCACGTCTTTTGGGGGTCCTGGGTTCTGCCGTTCTTCGTCAACAGGTGCTCGATGCGACGCTGGAAATCGCTGATAACGACTCGGAGTTTGCGGCCAACTGTGCGTTTGAATTTTTCCGAAAGGCTCCGGAATTGTTGCTCATCGATTCACGAACCGATCTGGTCCAGTGGGCAAAGATTGGTCAGGAACTGACGGACTGGAATCACGTGTTAGGCATTGAGTTTATTCGGGAATGTCCGAGGGTGGCTGAGGGACTGGCTTTGGAAGAGGTTCGTCCTTGGGTGGCCTTCGGCATGAAACTGATCACACAAAATAGTTTGGGGAAACCCGATTATGTGGGGGTTCTTGAATTTTTTCGCACGAGTCCCGGCCTGATCGGAGAAATCGTTGATGCGGACTTGCACGCGAAAGTTGTGAGTGTGGGCTCGACCCTTGCGGATCAGTCTCCTGAAAGAGCCCTGACCTTTTTGGCCGAAGCGCCGAGGCTCATGGCGATACTGCCATCGGTGGAACGGCGCATGAAAGTACTCCAATACGGCGTGTTGCTTGCCGAACGAGATGCCGATGTGACGATGGAATATTTTCGTCGAGCTCCAGAGGTGGTCTGCCTTTCCGATGGGGCAGAGGGCCAAGATGAGGCCTTTGAAACATGGTTCCGTGGTGGCATGGAAGTGCTGGCGTATAGCCTAGAGGGGGCTCGCGCGTATTTCGCTCTTGAAACCTCACAGGCGTTGAGTTCGATTGAACGGGCGATCAATGGCGTGCCGCTTCGACAAGTGGCTCGCTCGCTGAAACTGTTTGCCCACATGATCTGCGGCCAATCGGTGCAGATCGAATCCTTGGTCGACTCAGCACAGCGGGTTCGTCTGGATATGAAACCTGAAGGCCCCATGGTCTCTTTACCTTCGATCATGAATCAGTTTTCGGAGAAAGACCATAACGTGCGAAGCTATACGGTCATGGTTGCGCATGAGGTCGGACATTTAGAGTTTGGAACGTATCGAATCGATATGCCGTTCCTTCGGACCGTGGCGCAACAAGTGATGGATCGATATCAACGCCGTGATGGGGAAGCGGATCTGTCTCTTCTCCCTCTCCAAAGGGACGAAGGCCTCAGGCCTCAACTCAATGCGAGTGTTCCGGAAATCAATTGCTTAACGGATTTCTTTTCCCTCTATCCTCAAAAAGGGGTGATTCAGGATCTGTGGACCATTCTGGAAGACGCGCGCGTGGACTTTTTATTGCAGCAAGAATATCCAGGATTTGGAAATGATTTGGTTGCCGTGTCCCAGGCGTCGGTGAAGACTCGTTCCTTGCTCCATGGCATGACGGCTAGAGAGATGGTGCTGGATCATCTACTGCTTCTGTTGACACAACAAGGACAGGGAGGAGGGCAGATTCCGGACCATCTTCAGCGCGTTGTGGATCGCTGTTGGGACTTAGCACGGACGATTTGTCACCCTCATGCGACGAATGAGAATTCCATCGACTTGGCTGACAGGATCTATCAAGTGTTGGATGAGATGATCGGCAGCTTGCGTGCGATTGTTTCAGATGAGGCGGATGAGACTCACGAGCCTGAGCCGGAGGATTTGGGCGGCGGCCCTCGTGCGGCTGAAGAAACCACGGGAAGCTATCGAGTCATTACGAATTGGGCCTATCGAGGTGAAATGAATCCTGATTTCGTCCATGGAGGATCGACTGAGTCAGGCGATGAATCGGCTGCATCGGAATCGGCAGGGCCGGATGGAGAAAATGCTGATGGGCCTTCTCTCTCTCCGACGCGTCGAATTGAAGAGATTCGGACACGGGAGGCTCATCAAGAAGTCACCAGCGAGCCAGTTTCGCCGCGGTCTGTCCTTGACGAGTATCTCCACGTGAAAGGTGTAGGCGAGGGGCTTTTGCCTGTTCCGTCCGGTCAAGAACAGGCGTATGTCTATCCGGAATGGGATGGCGGGATTCAGGACTATCGACTCAAATGGTGTCGGGTGGTCGAGCGTCCTGGAGAGGAGGGCGGTCGAGATTTTGCACAACGTGTCTTGGAAAAACATGCCCCGGCCATACGGGTCTTGCGTCGCTATTTTGAAACCATGCGGCCGACGGCCATGCGGCGAGTCCATGGCTATGACCATGGCGAACACTTGGATTTGGATGCGGCGATTCGTTACGTGGCGGAACGGCGGGCAGGAGTGGAACCCTCCGACCGAATCTATGATCGGCGGGATACACGTGAACGCCAAGTTGCCGTGGCGTTTTTGGTTGATATGAGTGGCTCAACGGGCCGGCAATTGGAAACGGGACAACGTCGCGTGATCGACGTGGCGAAGGAAGGCTTGGTCTTGCTCACCGAGGCCCTAGAGGCCATTGGGGATCAATATGCGTTATATGGGTTTTCCGGCCAAGGGCGACATCAAGTTGATTTTATGGTGTTGAAGGACTTTAGCGACACCCAGCGCTATCAAATCGGGCAGCGCATTGCGGCCATGACGCCGCTTCAGCAAAATCGTGATGGGGCTGCGATTCGACATACCGTACAAAAGCTGCTGCGCTGCCCGGCCCGGCACCGGTTGCTCATTCTGTTGAGTGATGGGCGACCCCTTGACGGAGACTATGGAGAGGAATATGCCTTGGAGGATACCCGCATGGCGCTTCGAGAGGTGCGGCAGCAGGGGATCAGTCCATTTTGTTTCACCATTGACCAACAGGCGAGCGACTATCTCAAACGCATGTATGGAGACATTCAATACCTTGTCCTGGATGATGTCCTGACCTTGCCTGAACGGTTACCCCGGGTGTATCAACGATTGACAGGACGCACGTGAGTCGTTGTTCGTCTCTCCTGTGCATATTCCTTTTCATTCTTTTGTAGCGGCGCCATCACCAGGTTCCAAACGTCGAGGGCCGGCTCATGGCGCATTGCGTTGGCGGCAGAAGGCATGTCCTGGGCCGCCTGCCTGTGCGTGTCTGCACGCAGACAGGTGACCTGGGATGGCGCCCTACACAGGCACTGAATTCCCGATTGCTGAATGTCGGAGATGACAAGCGGAGACGTGGGGAATGGTCAACGAATGAGTGAATATTTACACGGGGCCACGGATGAGGTAACGTGATGGTCGATGAATCCCAACAACGAACGGTCCCTCCATGGCTGTATAAGCTGTTTACCGGGCATCAGTATCCGTATGTCCGTCGCTTGGCCAAATTTGAGAAAAAAGATCGGAAGCGTGGCGAGTCGAGTTCTGAGCCGTCTCTTGAGGAAATTGATGCCAAATTCTGGGAAGTCTATCCTCGATCATCTGCCCGAATTTTGCAGGAAGTGAAACAGGGGATGATTGTGGGTTTTACGGAATTAGGGTCCTATCCACCAGGGGGCTATCAAGAATTGGTCGATACACCAGAGGAGTTCCTTGCCCGAGAATATGGAAGAAAAAAAATTAAAGTGAATTTTTATTATGGAGAAAATTTTGTCTGCACCATCAATTTCAAAGTCGGCGGATGGAGCAGTCATGACGATGACTAGGGTCCGGAACGCCCGCCGGCAGTCTTCTTAAGGTGTCTTCGCGTTTATGGTTCGTATACGAGTTGAACAACAATCTAATGTCAGGTGAATCATGAGTCGACAGAAAATTACCATCGTCGGGGCAGGAAACGTTGGAGGCTCCGTTGCGCAGAGACTGGCCGAAAAGAATGGGTGCGACATCGTCTTGGTGGATATTGTGGAAGGTCTCCCGCAGGGCAAGGCCTTGGACTTAGCGCAAGCAGGAGCGGTGTGCGGATATGACCCTCAGATCATTGGGACGAATTGTTATGACGACACAACGAATTCCGCCGTAGTGGTGATTACGTCCGGGATTGCACGGAAGCCAGGCATGAGCAGATCAGAATTACTGGAGACCAATACGAACATCGTTCGATCCGTTGTGCAAGAAGTCATCACGCGGTCGCCCGCGGCTGTCCTGGTCATCGTGGCTAACCCGTTGGACGCCATGACGTATGTCGCCTATCGCGTGAGCGGATTTCCAAAGCAGCGAGTTATAGGAATGGCTGGGGTGTTGGACTCTGCTCGGTTCAGTACGTTTATTGCCCAGGAGTTGAACGTCTCGGTTCACAATGTTCATGCCATGGTGCTGGGGGGGCACGGGGATGCGATGGTGCCCCTGATTCGATATACGACGGTTGGGGGTCGGCCCGTGGATCAATGGATGTCGCAAGAGAAGCTCGATGCCCTCGTGAAGCGAACACGCGATGGCGGGGCAGAAATCGTCAATCTCCTCAAGACGGGGAGTGCTTACTACGCCCCAGCAGCGTCTGTGGTCGACATGGTGGAAGCCATTATTCGGGATGAACACAAAGTGTTTCCTTGTGCGGCGCTGTGTGAAGGCGAGTACGGATTAAAAGGGACGTATATGGGGGTGCCGGTTCGATTGGGGAAGAACGGCGTCGAAGCAATTCTCGAATATGACCTGACGCCCGAGGAACGCGCCGCGTTCGATCTTTCGGCCCGGGGGGTCAGGGAATTATGTGAAGAGGTTGATCACACTCTTGGCGCGTAACCCTCTACACCTGTCTACCACAAGTGCAGCGTCGAGTGATTGATGCCATGCCGGGCGGACTTCTCTTGATCGCTGGCTGCGTTGATCGCCTCCAGCGGCAACGCCACCTTGATGAGTTTTGTGTGTGATTCAGGCATCGACCATTTCTCTTTCGGGAAACGGAAGCTGCTGACTTGGGGTAAGATCCAGCCATCCAAGGAGATTCAGATTTCTGATGGCCACGGCAATGTCTTCTTCTTTCAGAGGAGGATGCCGTTTTTGCTTCCACTGTTTCACAGCTTCCAATACATCGAGTTCAGTGGGTTTGGGGTTCCCATCCTTCAGTAACTCGTGAGTTGCAAAGTACCCCGTTGCCGCCACTTCGGCCTGCTTCGTTTGCATCCGCAAAAACAGATCCGTGATTCGCTCAATGAGCTCTTCCCATTGTCGGAGTTGTGTTGGATAGGCTTGGGCTGCGTCCTGGTAGGTTGGGCCAGGTTTGACAGAAACCATGCGTCCCAAAGGTTCTTCCTGAATCAGTCCATGATTGACTAGACGTGTCGTTAAGGATTTGAGTTCCCCTGCAAAAGGACCGAAGCTACCCCGACCATACCTAAGCCCAGTAGGGATTCCTTTTGCTGTCGCAAAATAGGCAATCTTTTGGAACATTGTTCGTCTAACTGGCCAGTGAAAAGGTTCCCGCTCAATCCGGGCTAATATTTCCACGAGAGCCACCCATCCCGGATTTATTGTTGATGGTTCTAAGGTTAAGCGGTCAACAGAGTCCCCCGTGACTGGTTGAGCGAGAAAATGCTCTTCCAATTCACTGGCAGGTGTTTCATAGGTCGCATATAATTCAATGGGAGCGTTCAGCCGGCTTAAATAGCGATAGAGTGTTGGACTCACGACTCGCCATTCGAGTTGTCCTTGCCCACAACCTAATGGTGGAATCGCCAAGGAGGTGATTCCCCACTCTTTGTAGTGCTTTTCCAGGTACTTCAACCCTTTCACAATATCGTCCAACCGAGAAACCGAGCGCCAGTGGTCTTTGGTGGGACAGTTTAAAATTGAAGGAGGGAACAATCGTCGATAGAAGTAAGGCTTTCCCAGCTTCAATTCACCTCGGATGCACCGCTCGATGTAGTCCTCGCACATCTCAGGAAACCGTTTCTTACATTCAAGGGCAATACCTGCACCCATCACACCGACACAATTGATTGTGTTAACGAGGGTTTGTGCTTGGGAATCGAAAAAATTCCCCACGTGTATTTTTAAGTTGAGTCTCTCCATAGGAATAAATAGTCTCTACCGAAAGAAGAGATGGCTGTTGGCCTGCACTGAAATTGATGGAGCAATCGTTTGGATCTGCTGTAATGGTTTAGCTTCAGACACATAGGCACCTAAAATGTAACCTGGTCTAATTCGATCCGGAACAAGGACTTCAGCGCACTGAATGGATTTGGATCGCCATTCTTCTCTTTGGTCGTAGGGGTTCGTCCAGTCATCCGCAAGGACCAAGTCCTGATCCACGATACTTAGTCGATCAGGGGCCGAACCGAAACGAGCATATTCGCTGGCCGTATTTCGGTCTGTAATGATAGTTCCTGATATATCGAGAACTGTTGGACTTACACGAAGTACGCACAGATGCGAATGAGATGGCCGACGCTTACAACATGGGATTTCTTGCGCAGATGTATGTGTTCACGTAATCGTGAAGAGGTTTGCCTCTAGGAACGATCTTGTTTTTCCTTAAATTTTGGATTTCTGGCATGGCAACCGTTTCATGTTAAAACGGTGCAGCCCTGTTATGCGACAACAGTCCGTGTTCTAAGCTTGAAGCAAGATTTCCGATAGGAGTGACGTAATGCAATTCCTCAAGATTTTCTCGGTTCATCATTAAGGTCTGGCACTCTACTCAAACCATCCGCTACAGTAATTTTTCCGCCAACACCTTTTTCGTTTGTTTCCGGCGGTAGTCTTCCAACCTTTTTTTGACTGCTGAGTCTGAGAGAGCCAGAATGGCTGCCGCAAATAAGGCGGCATTCACCGAGCCCGCTTCACCAATGGCCAGTGTGGCGACGGGAATGCCTTTGGGCATTTGGACGATGGAGAGTAGGGAATCGAGGCCTTGTAACGCCTTGGATTGCATGGGCACGCCGAGAACCGGCAAGGTCGTCTTGGCCGCAATCACTCCTGGTAAATGAGCCGCCCCTCCGGCTCCCGCGATCATGACACGAAGCCCTCGTGACTCGGCTTGGCTCACGTATTCGAATAGGGCATCAGGTGCCCGATGAGCGGAAATCACACGGCATTCATTGGCAATGCCAAGCTGAGTCAGCGTCTCACTGGCCAGCCGCATGACCTCCCAGTCGCTTTTACTGCCCATAATAATGCCGACTAAGGGTTTATCCTTTGCTGAAGCCACAAGCGTTCCTCCTCAATCGAAGTTCGAGAGTTCCTGGTGAAGTTGGAGAGTTTCTGGCAAACGAGTTCTCCACGATAGCAGGATGAGAGTGTACTCACTCATCATTCCATTTACAATCTTTCAATCGGATAAAGAGCTGACGATGGTCTCCTCGACATGGAAAGCATGGGGCTTCTTCAAGGCTTCCTTCTGTTTGCGAATCAGTTTGATAGAGTCTAACTCATTGACGTTCAAAGGGTTTTTGGGTCTGTGTGTCAGGGAGAGGCTTGACGAGATTAGGCAGAGCCTCGTATAGTCGGCTCCACGAATTTGAGCACGACGAATGAGGATTTCATCCAGGATTGCGGCATTTTTATGAAAGAAGAGTTCCCACTTCGGGTACTGACTCCACTCGATGGTGAGCCTTGGGATATTGACGGCTACATCAAAGGTGGCGGGTATGAGGCTTGGCAGCAGGTGGTTCGAGACTCCAATCCCGACCAGGTTATTGAGGAGTTGAAGCGAGCGTTGCTCCGGGGTCGGGGCGGAGCCGGATTCCCGACGGGCTTGAAGTGGGAAAAAGTAGTGCACCATTGGGTGAAAGAGAGATATTTTGTCTGCAACGCTGGCGAGCACGAGCCAGGCACCTTTAAGGATCGTTATCTGATCCAACACCATCCGCATCAATTGATTGAGGGGTGTTTGATCGCGGCTTTCACCATAGGCGCTCGGGAAGCGTACATTTACTTGAATGCCGAATTTCTGGAAGCACGGGCGAGTCTCGAGAAGGCCTTGGAACAAGCCCGTACGAGCGGGTTTCTGGGTCAACACGTGATGGGTTCCGGTGTTGACCTTGAACTAGATATTTTCGAAGGTCATGGAAGTTATGTTGCCGGAGAAGAGACCGCGATGTTGGAGTCCATGCAAGGCCGCCCTGCTCAACCAAAGGAAAAGCCACCGTTTTACCCAACTGATTTCGGACTCCATGGAAAACCGACGTTGGTGAATAACGTCGAAACTCTGTCCCACGTCCCACACCTGATTCGCAAAGGGGCTCAATGGTTTACGGCAGTGGGAGTAGAAAAAAGCCCGGGAACGATGTTGTTTTCGTTGAGCGGGGCTGTGAATCATCCAGGAGTCTATGAACTTCCCTTGGGCACGCCTCTTCGTCATTTAATCGAAGAATGTGGGGGAGGCCTTTCTCATGGCCGGACGATCAAAGCGATCTTTCCAGGGGGGCCATCCTTTTCAATGGTGGGGCCAGAAGATCTTGATCTTCAGATGGATTTTGATTCCTTGAAAAAGGCCGGGACCGGGCTGGGGTCGGCAGGGGTGATTGTCGTTGATGATGCGACCTGCATGGTGGCGCAAACGCTCAAGCTCTCGACGTTTTTTCGAGAAGAAAGTTGCGGGCAATGTCCCCCCTGCCGGATTGGAACGGAACATCTTGAAGAGCTCGTTGCGAAGATCGAGGATGGAACCGGGACACCGGAAGATCTGAACAAACTTTTGCAAATTTGCGGGTTTGTCAAAGGCACGGGATATTGCACGTTAGTGACGGGGGCGGCCGTCTTAGTCCAAAACAGTCTTCGTCTGTTCCGGCACGAATTTGAGGAACACGTCGTGAAACAGGTCTGCCCTTTTAATCCTGCTGCCCAGAAACCGGCGGTTGCCGTTGGGTGATATCTGATGCCGCGCGTCACCTTTCTTCATCCGGAAGGCACAAACGGTGAGGTTCCGGAGAACGTCACACTCCTGGAGGCTGCCGAGTATTTGGGCTTCCCGCTCAATCATGACTGCGGCGGGAGTGCCTCGTGCTCGACCTGCCGCGTCGAAGTGATCGTGGGGGGAGAGCATTTATCCGAAATAGATTTTGAAGAGCAGGACTTGCTCGATCGCGAAGCGCTGACCGAACCCTATCATCGTCTCAGTTGCCAAGCCACGGTTCTGGGAGACGTTGTGGTCCAGGTGCCTGCAGAAAAATGGGAGCCCTCGGCTGCCGATCAGCAAGACTCCTCGAATGCCACCAAGAGTTGACACGTGATAATGCTCGCAAAGAGTCGATCCTGATGAAGGAAAAAATCTGCGTGACCCGTCAATATCAGTTCTGCGCGGCCCACCGGCTGCATACGGATGCCTTGCCCGATGACGTCAATCAAAAAGTCTTCGGCAAGTGCAACAACCCCAATGGGCATGGCCATAACTATACCGTGTTCGTGACGGTGACCGGCGAACTGGATCCGCAAACCGGGGAAGTGACGAATGTCCAGGCCTTGGACCGACTGGTGAACCAAAAAATCGTGGAACGCTTCGATCACCGTCATCTGAATCACGATCCGGCATTTCAGCATCTCGTGACCACCGGCGAAAATCTCGTCAAGTTTATTTGGGATGAATTGGTGAACCACGTCACGGTGGGACGGTTGGAAAAAATCGGGTTGATTGAAACACGTGACAATTATTTCGAATATCAGGCCGGCTAGTCCGTTTCTCCTGAACACCAATCTGCCTAAGAAAGTTTCCTTTCGTTCTCCATACCCTATGAGCAAGCGTCATTCTCCCAAGGAATCAACGGCGCAACGTGTGCGGACAACCAAGGCTGTCCCAGCCTCCGCCCTCACCTCTCGCGACGGCGAATCATTACAGCCGCTGATCGCTCAACTCTTGAAATTGCTCGGAGAAGATCCGACACGCAGTGGGTTGGAGAAAACGCCTGAGCGAGTCGCCCAAGCCCTCACGTTTTTGACGAAAGGGTATGATCAAGACATTCGGGATATCATCAATGGGGCATTGTTCCCTCTTGAGTATGACGAGATGGTCATTATCCGGGATATAGATTTTTATAGCTTATGCGAACATCATCTGCTTCCGTTTTTTGGAAAGTGCCATATCGGGTATATTCCGGATCAACGGGTCGTCGGCCTCAGCAAAATGCCTAGGATCGTCGAAGTGCTGAGCCGACGGCTTCAGGTTCAAGAACGCCTGACGGTTGAAATTGCCGAGACGCTCAAGACAGCGCTGACCCCCTTGGGGGTGGGGGTCGTCATCGAAGCGCAGCATTTGTGCATGATGATGCGCGGCGTTGAAAAGCAAAACGCGATAGCCGTCACGAGTCATATGCTTGGGGTGTTTCGAAAGGAACAACAAACCCGCGATGAATTCTTGAAGCTCATCGGTCGATCCGCCTGAGCTTGGATTGCTGACCACCGGTCTCTGGCAAGGCCCCTGTCATCCGTCCTGCAGTGCCTCCTCTCCTCACTTGTTCAACGATGTCAAAAAAGTCAGGATCGCCGAGTTGAAGGCGTCAGGATTTTCCATGTTCGAGAGATGTCCGGCGTGAGGGATACGCACAAAGGTTGAACAGGGGATTTGCTTGGCCATGCCTTCCACCTCCTCAGGTGGTGAGGCGACATCTTCTTCACCGACGATCACCAAAGTCGGAACGGTGAGGCTTGCTAGGAGCGGAGTGGAATCCGGTCGTTCTTCCATGGCCATGAGATCACCTACAATCCCGGAGACCTGATTGTCGGTGATGATCGTGCGTAGGTGATCCTGTAAGTCTGCACGGTGTTCACAAGAAGCGGGGCTCAACAATTTGGGCAACATGAGATCGGCAATGGCCGACAGGCCTCGGTGATACGCGATCTGGGCCATGGAGAATCGAGCGGCTTTGGCTTCGGGCATATCGGCGGTTGCTCGGGTATCGGCCAACACAAACGCCTGAATCAGCGCCGGGTGCTTCCGATAGAGGGCAAAGAGGATATACCCACCCATGGACAGCCCCACGAATGTCGCTTTAGAAATGGCAAGCTGATCCAGCAAGCCTTTGATGTCTTCGACGGACTGGTCCAGGGTATAGCGCCACATCGGCGCATCGGATTCTCCATTCCCGCGTATGTCGATGGTGATGACTCGATAGCGATCCGCGAGTCCGGTGACTTGCGGTTCCCACATGGTGCGATTCAGCGGAAACGCGTGGAGAAAAACGATCGGGGCTCCGTGTCCTTCATCTGAATAGGCCAAATCGATGCCGTTGACGTATGCTTTCATCAAGAACTCTCAGGTTTTGTTTAGTCTTCTGTCATTCCCACAGTTGTTAGCGGGAATCCACTTGGCTCATTCTGTGCTTACCCTTACGATGAAAGGCAGACGAAGAGACTGGATTCCTGCTTTCGCAGGAATGACATTATTGGGAATTCTCAGGAATATTTGGATGTGCTTCAATTAGCGGCAAGGGATCTGGTCCAAAGCGGGTTTCCCCTTTAGTTCCTCTGAAGAACCCAAGCCAGACTGCGAATACGACGAACCCTAACGACGGTCATAATACCAAGCCTACGGCTACGACGCGCGAGGCTTCTACCCTTTTGTAGGATAGTCCTAATAACCGCATAACCGCAATATCTTTTACTCTATCAGCGAGACCGGCTTTCATCGTCTCTAAATCACCGTGAATTTTGTCATCACGACTTTCTGGCCGCTGATAATCGACTTGTCAATCTTTAATGTCCCGCTGCATGTTGACCAGCTCGGTTGTTTCAGGTGGATGTAGTCCGCTTAATCGAAGGAAGTCCTGAACCGTAGAAAACTTTTTAGCTGAAAGACGATTGCCTTCTCCTTCTAAATCTCCAAGATGGATGTGAGAGTGTTTTTTTGAATGGGAGAGTGTCGACTCTGCCTGTATTAAATTTTCACTCGTAACCCAATAGCCGGCACTGTCCTTAGACTTTCCAAGAAGGAAGACCACACCCCAATCCTCACCTTTCGCCTTCATCATTTTCTGTACTTGTGATTCATATACTCCCCACCATCCTTGTGAAAGTTTGCTTGTGTGGATCAGGGCACCAACGCTCACTTCCCCTTTCTTCAAAACCACCAAGTTCATATATTTGGCGAAGGAATCAATATCCATTTTCTACCGCCTTTTCTGCCTCCACTTGATGGTTGGGATTGACCTAGAAGAGTCGGGTGACTTGGACCCAATCATAAAAGCCTTCGATCAAACTGAAACAATCTTTGGTATCCCAGGCCACTTCCTTGGTTCTGTCAAGGTTGGGCACAACTGGGATGATATGAAGGAGCAGTCTTAATGGAAGTCGTCGAAGTCCTCAAGCATCTAACGGCAACAACAGCCCTTGCCAAGCTGGTGGATGTCTTCCGGACTCTGATGAAACTCTGGCCAAAGTTATCTGCAGAACGAGAATCCAAGATAGAATCAATCATCTGTCAGAGACTCAACATCTTCAAAGCCACCTTCACCCGATGGCTCGTAGACCCAGACACTATCATTCAGTCAGAACGACTGTCCATGTTTTTAGGTGAAGGTTGGTTTGGTAGACTACCTTGAATTCACGAAGGGCCAGGAGTCTCTGGCGGAATTCCACCGTTGGGTAGGATTTACACGACTATCCGCCCGCAGGAATGAGGAGTGTCTGGTTCGATGACAACCAATACAAATGATTCCCAACATCTACACCGTGTTGGTGGCTCCGCCTGGCATAGCCCATAAGACCACTGCTATTGATATTGGGGTCAATATCCTCAAAGACTTTAGACAACCATCCCCACTCTGATGTTTCCTCTTGGAGCAGGGTGCATGTGTTGACTTTGACGCTGTTGTATTCCTGAACACAAAACCGGTGGCGAGATGTGTCTCTGTCGTTGCAGCATCACATATGCTGCCCAGGCAGGGCGCCATGAGATGGCGCCGCTACAAGATATATAAGGCAGGGCGCTAGTCATTTCATTTGCACCGGCTTCCTGTGGAAGGATAGCATAGGCGAACGTGTGGATCCTACCGCAGACATGAGGACTCATGTCATCCGATGATGATCGCCGACAACCTGATTTGTTCGTCACGTCTTCTGTCCCAACGCACCAGTCATCTCCCTCATCTCATGGTCCCTTAGCCGAGCGGCTCCGTCCCCAAACGTTTGACGAGTTTGTCGGCCAGGACCATGTGCTCGCCGAGCATCAATCACTCCGACGGGCCATTGAAGCGGATCAGGTCCCTTCGCTGATTCTGTGGGGACCACCCGGCTCTGGAAAAACCACGTTGGCGCAGATCATTGCCAAAAAAACGAAATCGGCATTCGTTGCGGTTTCCGCCGTGGTCAGTGGCGTGCCGGAGCTTCGAGCGATCATCAAAGAAGCCATACAGCGACGTCGAATCCATGGTCAGGCCACTATTTTGTTCGTCGATGAAATTCATCGGTTTAACAAAGCGCAGCAGGATGCCTTTCTGCCTCATGTCGAGAAGGGGGAGATCATCCTCATCGGCGCGACAACGCAGAATCCTTCCTTTGAAGTCATTGCCCCCCTCTTGTCTCGTGCCATGGTCGTGACCCTCCATGCGTTGGATGACGACGCGATGGGCATGATCCTGGATCGAGCGCTGAATGACGTCGAGTGCGGAGTTGGGGAATTGGGGGCGACGCTGACCCACGAGGCGCGACAGTATTTGATTCGGTACGGGAACGGAGATGCCCGGTCAATGCTGACGGCTTTGGACTACGTGATTCGGCAAGCAAGCTCCGCCCTTCCTGAGCCGATCACCGTTGCGCGTTCCCAGTTGGAGGGGATTCTTCAGCAACGAGTGAGATATGACAAAGACGGAGAAGAGCACTACAACCTGATTTCGGCCTATATCAAGAGCATGCGGGATTCCGACGCCGATGGCGGGCTGTATTGGTTGGCACGGATGCTGGAAGGTGGTGAAGACCCCAAATTTATTGCACGACGCATGGTCATCTTTGCCTCGGAAGATATTGGCAATGCTGAGCCAATGGCGGTCGTCGTGGCCACGGCAATTTTCCATGCCGTGGAAATGATAGGGCTCCCCGAAGCACAAATTAATTTGGCGCATGGGACTACGTATCTCGCGTCATGTCCCAAGAGCAACGCGTCCTATGTCGGACTGATCGAAGCACGGAAGGATGCCAAGGCATTTGGCAATCTGTCTGTTCCCTTGCATTTGCGGAACGCCGTGACGTCGCTGATGAAGGACATGGGATACGGAAAAGGGTATTGCTCTGTTCATCATGATCGAGGCGCCCAAACCGAACAAACCCATTTGCCCCCGGCATTGGACAAGAAAAAGTATTATCGGCCGTGACTCGCAGGGCGAGTCATTAGCCGACCCGTGTCAGTTGGTGTTTGAGGTCCGCGAGTTCGGTGGAAAGGGCTGACCAACGGCTCGTCAGCATTTCCAGTTCTTGTTTCCAGCGTTCATGCTCGTGATGCAACTCGTTCCACTGAGGAAAATCCTGGTAGAGCTCCGGAGCGGCGAGTGCTTCGGCTCGGGCTTTGATCCGATCCTCTAGGGCTGCAATTTCCTCTTCCGACCGTGCCACCTGTTTTTCTACCCGATGAATCGTTTTGGTCATATCGCGGCGAGAGGGTGTGCTCGATGCCGGTGGTGTCTCTGTCGGGAGAGGGATGCTCTGGCGGGTTTTTCGCTTTTTCTCCTTGGGGGCAGCAGGGGCTTGAGCTTCTGCTTGCGCTTTCAAGGCTTCGAGTTCTTGTGCGCGTTTCCATAAATAATATTCATAGTCTCCCCGGTAATCTTTGGCTCGGCCTTCTTCGATCTCCACAACCCGAGTCGCGACTCGACTTAAAAAAATCGGATCATGGGAGATGAACGCGATCGTGCCTTGAAAGTCGAGGAGCGCATCGGTGAGGACGTCCACGGAGGCAGGGTCCAAGTGATTGGTGGGCTCGTCCAACAGGAGAGTGTTTGCCGGTTCCACGAGCATGCGAGCTAGGGCGACTCGGTTTCGCTCCCCACCGCTCAGGGCTTTGAGCGGCTTTTTCTGATCTTGTCCGGAAAAAAGAAAGACCCCGGCGGTACGACGCAAAAAATTGGTCTCGGCTTGAGGAGAGGCTTCGGTCAATGATTCCAGAATCGAATGTTCGGGTTTCAGGATCTCGGCCTGGTGTTGGGCAAAATAATGCAGCGTCACTCCGTGCCCCTCACGTCGCGTGCCGGCCTCAAAGGGTAAGACACCGGCTAACATTTTCAATAAGGTGCTTTTCCCCGCGCCGTTTTCTCCGACCAAGGCGACCCGTTGCCCACATTCAATGAAAAAGTGCAGCCTCTCATAGACAACGTTTTCACCATATTGTTTTCTGATATTGTTCAGTTCCAACACTTGGATCCCACTTTTGGCAGGTTGCGGAAACCGGAAGCGAAGTCGTTTGGGGTCCCGCTTGGTCTCGATGAGTTTGATTTTTTCCAACTGCTTGATGCGCGATTGTACTTGTTTGGCTTTGGTGGCCTTAGAGCGGAACCGATCCACAAATTTTTGAACGCGCGCGACTTCCTTGGCCTGGCGCTGTGCGGCTGTCGTTTGTTGGACATCGAGTCGTGCGCGCAAAGATTGAAAGGTCTTGTAATTTCCGCGATATTCTTGAATGGCATGATTGCGGATTTCCCAGATATGCGTGGTCACCCGATCAAGGAATGTCGTATCGTGGCTAATGATGAGCATGGTCGTTTTCGAGGCAAGCAGAAAGGATTCGAACCAGGCCTGTGTGGGTTTGTCCAAGTGGTTCGTCGGCTCGTCGAGTAACAATACGTCGGGGTTGGCAAGCAAAAGGTGGCCCAGCGCTACCCGCATGCGATAGCCTCCGGAGTAGGTTTGCAGTGTTCGATTCCAGTCCTTGTCTCCAAACCCAAGCCCCGATAAAATCCGTTTGGCTTCATGTTCGGGGTATTGCTCACGATGGGCCGCCTGAAGCACGGTCAGGTCCGTGGGTGCGTCGAGTTCTTGAGGGAGATACCCGATGCGGAGCCAAGGCCGTTTTCGAATCGAGCCCGTATCAGGAGAATCCTCACCAATCAGCATCCGGAGCAACGTGGTTTTTCCTGTTCCGTTTCGGCCGACGAGGCCGACCCGAGTCTCCGGACGGAGGTGGGCCGACGCCTCGGAAAAGAGTGTTTTCGTTGGATACTGTTTGGTTAAGGATTCAATATGGATCATCGTTCAATCCGGAAATACAGAGGTGGCTCGGGCTCTGTGCTCTCAAAACCATGGACAGAGAAAAAATAAGAGAAATCGAGGTGGGGGGCTGATGAAGAGGACAAACGCTACGAGTCGTTGGTGGAGCTGGCCGGGATTGAACCGGCGACCTCGTGAATGCCATTCACGCGCGCTCCCAACTGCGCCACAGCCCCACTCAGCGGTGTTTTCGAAACAAGACAGGCAACAACCAAACAGAACTGAATCTACCATGCAGGGTAGGATCGGTCAAGGCTGCGGTTTGAAATCGGTTATTGAATCATTCACAACGTTTCTCGAGTGGAACGACAACGACGTTTTTTCATTGAAAGACATGCCTCATGACACCCACGTCTCCCTTTTTTGGAGTGGCACCATCTCATGGCGCCTGCTGTCGGCGGCATAAGATACCGGCCCTACAAATGCTATGGTCGCGTCGCCATCCCTGTTTTGGGGCAGGAACATGCCTTCTGTTGTCCAAAGAGGCGCCAAAAATAAGGTGGCAACGAGAGGGCTCACTTTGATATGAAGAGAGGCATGAATGATGTTCGAGTTCGTTTTGCACCGAGTCCCACGGGGTCTCTCCATATCGGAGGTCTTCGTACGGCCTTGTTCAACTGGTTGTTCGCCAGACATCATGGCGGAAAATTTATTTTGCGGATTGAAGACACGGATCGAGATCGATCGACGGATGAAGCCATTGAGGCGATCGTCAAGGGCATGTGCTGGGCCGGGCTGGATTGGGATGAAGGGCCCCATCGTCAAAGCGACCGGCTGGATCTGCACCGACAAAAAGCCATGGAATTGCTCGAACAGGGTAAAGCGTATTGGTGTGTGTGTACGCCGGAAGCACTCGAGACTCGGAGGAAAGAGGCTCAGGCCAAAGGCGAATCCATCAAATACGATGGACGATGTCGGGACCGAGGCCTGACCGCTCCCACGGAACCGGCGGTGCTTCGGTTTCAGTCTCCTCAACTGGGACAAACCGTTGTCGAGGATCTGATCAAAGGCACCATCGTGTTCGAAAATGCCGTGCTGGACGATCTCATTATTCTTCGATCAAACGGCTATCCCACGTATAATTTGTCTGTCGTGATTGATGATGCGCTCATGGGGATCACGCATGTGATTCGCGGTGACGATCACGTCAATAACACGCCTCGTCAGGTGCCTCTGTTTGAAGCGTTGGGGTATCCGGTGCCCAAGTTTGCCCATGTGCCGATGATTTTGGGTTCGGACAAATCCAGGCTGTCCAAACGACATGGAGCCACGTCGGTGCTGGCGTATCAAGAAATAGGGTATCTGCCGGAAGCACTGGTGAATTATCTGGTCAGGCTGGGGTGGTCGCATGGCGACCAGGAGATTTTTTCAATTCAGGAAATGATCGAGAAATTTTCCTTTGACACCGTGCAATCATCCGCAGCGGTGTTCAACCAGGAAAAGCTGCAATGGCTCAATGCCGAATATATCAAACAAAGTGGGGCTCGGCATCTCGCGGAATTGTTACGTCCATTTTTGGAAAAGCAAGGGTACGACCGAGATGGACTCGTTCAACCCCCGGGTGGCATCGAAGCGGTGGTCCCTTATCTGTGTGAACGCGCGAAAACGTTGGTCGAAATGGTGGAATGGACCTTGCCCTATATTACCGAACCCGTTGCGATGGATGAAGCCGCGGCCGGAAAGTTTCTCACCCCCACGATTGCCCCCAGCCTCAACAAATTTGCCGAACGAGTGAAGACCGTGGCCCCCTTTTCCAAAGAGACGCTCGAGCCTGTGTTGGACACCATCCTTGAAGAAGACCGTCTGAAGATGGGCACATTCGCCCAACCCCTTCGCATTGCCCTCACCGGAAGAACCTTCAGCCCCGGCATTTATGAAGTCATGGAATTACTGGGCAAGGAACGGACCCTTCAGCGCATAGAGCAGGCACTCCACAGAATTCCCTCGTCATGACGAACGGGACAAGCTCTGAATCGCCCCCTCCTGCTTGTCATTCCGAGCCGCAGGCGAAAGAATCTCTCTGGTTCCTTGACTGCCTGCCAGGGCTTGATTAAGCTTTTTTAGAAGTTGGGGGATCGTCTAAGGGTAGGACATCAGATTCTGGCTCTGAGAGTGAGGGTTCGAATCCTTCTCCCCCAGCCATCTGTAGTGTTCCCTCTCTTTTCAAGGAATGCAGACTGGAATCACCCATTCAAAGTAGTGGCAGCCAGCAGGTTTAACTTTTGTGGAATTGAGAAAAGCAGGTGGCATGCCAACAGAGCCGATCAAGCGACACTGATGAAACTCAACAGACTGAAATCAAGAGAAACGGGCTGTGGCATGGAACTAACCACGGACATCTACAATGGGGACAGCAAAGAACAACTACAGCGGCTTCCGGCAAATTCCGTCGATCTCATCGTGACGTCTCCACCGTACGCGGATCAGCGAAAAAACACGTATGGCGGGATTCAT
The DNA here is from genome assembly GCA_963422365.1 of Nitrospirales bacterium. GTDB lineage: Bacteria > Nitrospirota > Nitrospiria > Nitrospirales > UBA8639 > Bin75. Next base: position 372,876 of record OY729426.1, on the reverse strand, counting down.
CCTGAGGAATACGTCGCATGGTTTTTGCCCATGTCAGAACAGCTGCTCCGCGTGCTGAAGGCCACGAGAACATTCGTCCTGAATATCAAAGAAAAAGCCGTGAACAGGGAACGGAGTATTTATGTGATTGAACTGATTTTGGCAATGCGGAAACAAGGGTGGTTATGGACGGAAGAATTTATCTGGCATAAAAAAATTGTTATCCTGGAAAGTGGCCCAATCGTTTCCGTGACACATGGGAACGCCTGCTGCAATTCAATAAACATCGTCAATTCAACATGTATCAGGAAGCCGTCATGGTTCCGGGCGGAGCATGGGCAAATACGAGGCTGAAAAATCTTTCCGAAACGGATAAAGCTCGTGACCACTCAAAGGTAGGAAGCGGATTTGGCAAAAACGTTTCCAACTGGCTTGACAGAGAGAGAACCTACCCAACCAACGTGTTACATCTGGCTACCGAATGTAATAACAAAAACCACAGCGCAGCGTTTCCTGAATCATTGCCGGAATGGTTTATCAAGCTGTTCACAAAAGAATGGGACACGGTCCTTGATCCCCTCATGGGTTCAGGAACAACACTGATTGTTGCGAATCGAATGAAACGCAACTCAATTGGTATCGACGTGGTCCCCGCATACTGCGTGGTCGGAAAAAAATTGAAGCCTGCTGCATTATATCTATTCGAACCAAAGGCAGAATATGGAAAAGATAAACCTGCAAGATGTGCTACGGTACGTTGAAGAAAATATCGTAATTTTTCATCGCAAACGCATTCAGAGCCTTGAGGGACTAAAGTTATCGAAAGTACTCAGACGAAAAAATCCATCTCTTTTCCAGGCAAAATTCGTGTTGACTGCAGAACGGATTGTAAAGGGTCTGACTGACGCGCATATTTCGTCGAATGAAGAAACCATTTTTGGTGATTGGTTAGAAGGACTTGCCATTTTCATCAACGGTAAAGTTTATCATGGACGTAAATCTGGCATTGCGGGTATTGATCTTGAATTTGATTACGACAAAACAAGATACATTGTGGCAATTAAATCGGGGCCACATTGGGGTAATAGCTCACAAATAGCCAAAATGTCGGCAGATTTCAAAACTGCTGCAAAAACGTTGAGAACCGGCAATTCAAGCTTGAGCCTCGTTGCCGTAAACGGCTGTTGTTACGGAAGGGACAGCAGTCCGGACAAGGGAGATTATTTCAAGTATTGTGGCCAATGTTTTTGGGAGTTCATATCTGGTGACAGTGAACTATTCACAAAAATCATTGATCCGCTTGGACACAAAGCCAAGGAGAAGAACGATGCCTTTATAGAATCCTATTCACAAATGCTCAACAAATTCACCAAGGAATTTGCGGATAGATATTGTAAGGATGATGGAAAAATTGACTGGGCTGCATTGGTTCGATTTAATTCTGCAGCCCTAAAACCCGCAAGGAGAGAATGAAGCCGTTTACTCCAAAAACTCAAAGGTGATCGTGCCACCTCTTTCTTTAGATCATGGTAGAACTTGATGATCTGCTTCTTTTCTCGACAAACAGGAAAGAATGACAAGATAAGACAATCCAGTCAATGGGAGCGGAGTTAGACGACCGAAATTTTCATCGTGCAACAAGGTGCAGCGGCATCATTGTTATGCCGTCCAAACATAAAGGATTTCGCGCATGTCCCAACCTCCTCAGGGATCTTCAGATTTTATTCGAGCAATGGTGGCGCATGATCTGGAAACGCAAAAATCCGGACGCGTCGTGCATACGCGATTCCCGCCGGAACCCAATGGGTATCTCCATATCGGCCACGCCAAATCCATTTGTTTGAATTTCGGCATTGCCCAAGAATTTTCCGGGGGCTTGTGCAATTTACGGTTCGATGACACCAATCCCACCAAAGAAAACGTGGAATACGTCGAGTCCATTCAGGAGGACGTTCGTTGGCTGGGCTTCGACTGGGAGGATCGGTGTTTTTTTGCGTCGGATTATTTTGAGCGGTTGTACGAGTACGCGGTACTGTTGATTAAGAACGAAAAAGCCTATGTGGATAGTTTAACTGCGGACGACATTCGCGCCTACAGAGGGACCTTGACGGAACCCGGAAGAGAGAGCCCGTATCGCACGCGATCGGTCGAGGACAATCTTCAACTGTTCTCAAGCATGCGCGCGGGTGAACGTGAAGAAGGGTCGCACGTGCTTCGGGCCAAAATCGACATGGCGTCTCCCAATATCAATATGCGCGATCCCACGCTCTACCGCATTTGCCGGGCCCCTCATCACCGGACGGGAACCGCGTGGAACATCTATCCCACGTATGATTTCGCGCATCCGTTGTCCGACGCCCTTGAAGGGATTACGCATTCCCTCTGCACCTTGGAGTTTGAAGATCATCGTCCCTTGTATGATTGGGTGCTTACCGAGTGTGCCGTCGCCTGCCATTCGCAACAAATTGAATTTGCCCGTTTGAATCTGACGCATATGGTGCTGAGTAAACGGAAGCTAGGAGGACTCGTTGAGGCGGGGTATGTGTTGGGATGGGATGATCCGCGCCTCCCGACGCTCATGGGCTTGCGCCGTCGCGGGTATCCCCCGGAAGCAATCCGGCGTTTTTGCGAGCATATCGGCGTGGCGAAACGCGATAGCGTGGTCGAAGTGAAGCTGTTGGAGCACTTTGTCAGGGAAAATTTGAACGCGCGGGCGCAACGAGTCATGGCCGTGCTGCGGCCGCTTCGGGTGGTCATCACCAATTATCCGGAAGGGCCGGTCGAAGAACTCCACGCGGTGAACAATCCCGAAGATCCCACGATGGGAATGCGCACAGTTCCGTTTTCACGGGTCCTCTATATTGAGCAAGACGATTTCCGTGAAGATCCTCCGAAAAAATACTTTCGTCTCGCGCCCGGGCAAGAAGTGCGTTTGCGCTACGCCTATATCATTCAATGCGTGGCTGTGATCAAAGATGAGCACACGGGAGAGATCGTCGAACTTCACTGCACCTATGATCCGAAGACGAAAAGCGGGTCGGGTTTATCCACCCGAAAGGTGAAGGGCACCATCCATTGGGTGTCGGCGGCCCACGCGGTCGAGGCGGACGTGCGTCTCTTTGATCATCTGTTTTCTGTTCCGGATCCCGGCAATGAAAAGGCCGATTACCGTAGCTTTCTGAATCCGCATTCGTTTATCAGGTTACACGGTTGTAGGGTTGAACCGGCTTTACAGGGAGCTGTCACGGGCCAGCGGTTTCAGTTTGAACGGCAAGGTTATTTTTGTGTTGATTCCGATTCCACCAGCCAACGCCTCGTGTTGAATCGCACCGTGGCGCTAAGAGATTCCTGGTCGAAAATAGAAAAAGGGTAGTCTCCCCAACAAAAGACAGCATGTTGCGTGTGGTGTGAACGGTTGGACGGCAAATATCAAACGCAGGGGGGAGTGAAGTCTGGATGGAGAGCAGAGGCCGCTCGCTTCCAGAAAATTCTGAGTTCTGTCATCGTCTCTCTGTTAGATCGAATTGCGGGGGCTCCCTCTCCAAACGCGACGGTTGTCTATTCGCCTCCGCTCTGCTATGGTTGTGCCCATGTCCATAGTTGCATTCGATACCCTGGCGTTTTCCAAGCGCCTGCAGGAAGTTGGCGTTCCGCTGGTCCAAGCGGACGCGCAGGCTCAGGCGCAAGCCGACTTTCTCACTCACCACCTGCTGGCCGAGGTGTCCACCAAGGATGACTTCAAGCAGTTGCAGAGCGACTTCAAGCAGTTGCAGAGCGACTTCAAGCAGTTGCAGAGCGACTTCAAGCAGTTGCAGAGCGACTTCAAGCAGTTGCAGAGCGACTTCAAGCAGCTGCAGAGCGACTTCAAGCAGCTGCAGAGCGAGATGAACTTGCTTGCCACCAAAGAGGAACTCAAGCGGTTCACCACCAAGGATGATCTCGAATTGATGGGTAAGACTCTTACCATCCGGCTTGGGGCCATCGTGGTCGTCGCGATCGGCGTTCTGGCCACGATCATCAAGTTGTAGTTTTCTTTTCACGTGCTGGACACCCTATGTGCAGGGCGCCCTGCCGACTTTCCGTGGGCCTCGTCCTTGTGCGTTGATTCCGATTCCCCCAACCAATGCCTCGTGTTGAATCGCACCGTGGTGCTGCGAGATTTCTTGGTAGAAATAGAAAAAGTGTAGTGTCCGCCCAAAAGACAGCATGTGTGCGGTGCGAAATCCATCTGTTGTGCACATGGTACCACTCGAACGGCGATGATGGCAGGATGCGTGACGTCCGGGTCGATGATTCACCGAGATTCAGTCCCTGTCACAGGATATGCATCGATTCGACGATCGTGAACAGGAACCTCGCGACTGGCGGGACCGCGATGACGTCGAAGCGGGCGGTGCTTGCCTGGTGGGGATGGCTTGGCCACAACACGAAGGATGAGCGGAACGAACACGAAACTGACGTCGGTGATGGAAAAGCTATTCGGAGCATCGAGCATGCCCTGTCCCTGGAGCCAACCTTGGAAGTGGCACGAACCAACCTCCAACAGGTGCGCAAGAGCCTGCGCCAGCGAGGGCGATAGTGCTTGTACGGACGTGGCGAAGAGAAAGAACATAGGAAGGATGCGTCGCGGGGCAACGGTCCCAACGTTGGTTTCGTTGTCGCGTGAGCGTACGTCCGGGCGACAGTGTTTGCACCAGCGCGGGCGCGGATGACAACGCCGAGCATCCAGTCCACGCAGGCAACGCCTGCACGAGCAGATCGTCGCCTTGCTGCATTCGCAGGCGGTCGGCGATCGGCTCTGGAAATACTTGCCGCTGGTCCTTTCGCTGCGCGACCCGCCGTGGCCTTGTCCGGTGACTTCGTCCTGCATCCTGACGAGATCATGCAATACCTGGAGCCAGCACACCCTCTGGTCTTCGGCAGCGGCGTCATCTACTGGGAGTATTTCTACGGCGTGCGATCCTGGCTAGTACCCGGGGCATCGCTGGGGTATTGAAGCTGCTCGAGGTTTTTGGCCTCGGCCAGCTGTTGTGGTACGTCGCTGCCGTCAAGCTGGTGCTGTGCCTAATCTCCCTGGGGATTCCGGCAGAGATGTATTGCTTTGCACGACGGCACTTCAGCGAAGCCGCAGCAAGCGTGGCGGTGCTGACCGGCGCGTTTTGGTACGAGCTGACAGGGTTCGCCCACAAGCCGATGACCGAGTTCGTGGCCACAAGCTTTGTTCAGCATCTTGCTTGCGGCTTTCAGTACGGCCAACGTCGGATACTCCCCGAGTGCTCTGGTTGGCGGTTTTCCTCTCGGTCTTCGTGGCGGCCATACGGCTACAATACGCGCCGCTTGCGCTCGTCAGCAGGCCCCGATCGTCGCTGCCTACCGCTATCTCGCCCGCGTGCCTGGGGTCGCCGCGGTGTGGCAGATCGATCGTTCTTATTTTAATCTCCCCGGTTACTACTATCTGCATCGCACTAACCGTTTTATGATGCGTTGACCGGGTGCGGCATAGCCAAGGACATGGAGACGGTTGCGGCCTCGGTCAGCCACATCGTGTCCGCGGACCCGAACCTCTCCATTGCTGGTTACGCGATGGCGAAGGAATTCGGCGACATCCGCATATGTCGCTGCACCGCGGACGCACCGGTGATCCGTCAATGGCAGGACTACAATCCGGTCATCGTCGGCTGCGTGGAACAAATCATGCGCCGGATAGACCCGTAGGACTCCTCTCCTCCGGCTAACGCAGGGATTCGCTTCTCTGGAGAAGAATGACCGGCAAATCAGGACTGCTGACTGCCGGTGAATCGCTTTTGCAACGACCGGAATGCAAACGGGATGTTCTCGCATCCATCCTTTGTTGGCGAGGAGATCAACAGTGCCCACCCGCCTTTTGAAAAGACTGCTCAACGGCGTGCGAGCCAAACCATACATGACCCTCTTCATGGGGGTCTTTTTGTCGTCCGCTTACCTTTGTCCGGTGAATCTGGACTACGCCGCCTTATGGCACGACGAGGCGCCTACAGTCATATCGGCAAGAATCTGCTGGAACGTGGGGACATCGTGGGCTGGGACGGACGAAACTTGGTAGGTGGCACCAATGGATGGACAGCTAAACGAAGCATGGCGTGATGTCTTGCCACCGTTGGTGTCTTTCCTGAATGCGATGGGATTTTCTCTGTTCGGTGTCAACGAGATCGGCGCATGTATCATGCACGCCCTGTTCGGAATACTGTCGTTGGCGTTTCTCTATCTTCTTCTCCGTCAACATTTGGTGAAGACCCTGCACTTGATGTTCTTTCTCTTTCTGTTCGCCGCATGGTCACCACAACTGCTGCTGTATTTTCGTCAGTCCCGCTACTACGCCTTCATGGTATTCGGCTTGATCCCCTGTTTCTATCTCTATGAACGCTACTGGCAAACCAGAACCCCATTTTATCTCGCTGCGGTGACGCTGGTTTCAGCCCTCTCTTTCTTTAATCACTACGCTGGCGGCGCGGTGACCATGTTCTCGCGTGCTGCGTGGCATCTGCTGTTTCGCACCCACGAGACAACGAGGCGGGAATGGACGGCCTTTGCCCTTTATAGGTTGACCGTAGGGACGCTTGGTTTGGCATCCCTCGTCTTTGTGGGGTTATCGGTGGAGAGCGCAGCGGATTTCTCTCATGGGCGTTACGGGCATCGGCGAATATCGAGGAACAACGCCCTTGTGGTTGCTGAGAATCTGGATCTACACAGCGTGAGCTGTTCACTGCGGATTGGATCTCGTGGCCGGTGTTCCTCTGGTTTGCCGCGGCTCTGTATTTGGTTTGGCATCAACGCAAGACCCGACTGACTAAACAGTCTAAACCGAAACTGGAACTTCCGTCTAGACGAGTCAGAAGTTCGGAACAGAAACGGTCCTTTTAAAGGAGGTGCCGGATGACGACCTGCCGGTAGCTGCTGTTGGCAAAATCGTGCTCATGGGTGCGTTGTTCGTGCTTGCTCTCGACACAGCCGGTCTAGGCGCATTCGATCGCCGACCTGCGCTATTACGTGGCGGCACTGCCGTTGTTGCTGACGGTGAAGGGGTTGTCTGTAGAATGGGCTTGGCGCAAACCGAAGATCGTCGGAGTAGCGGCAGTCGCCGTCCTGCTATTTACCAGCGTGGGCACAGCACCGTTCACTATCACCACGTTATTCACAGGCGAACGAACGCTGGGCGTATATTTTTCCCAGTTTGTGCGAGAGATTCACCGGACTTATCGTGACTCCATACGGGAGACGTCTGATTATGTGTTGCAACATGCCGAACAGGACGAACTGGTCTATGTCCCGGGTTTTGCTTGCCGTGAGGTCCTCACGTTTTACGTCGGTCATCGTGTGCGGTTCTGCTGCGTGCTCGATCAGGATTCCCACTTACCTTGAGAGAAACTCATAGCAAGTGACGTGCCATTCTATCTCGGGGAAAGTACCCCGGACCGGATCGTTGTCTTCGGGGCGTTGCGGAAGGAGTACAGGGAAAGCATCAAGGCGCACTATGCCGTGTCTGCGGAACTGGATGTACAATTATTATCCGACGCAACGGCCGGAGCTTAACTTCCACGCCTTCAAGCCCAGGTATTGATGTCACCTGAGTGGCATAACGGAACATGAGACATTAAAGACGAAAGAGGAAACTTGGGTAGCTCTCGATAAAGAAGAGTGAAGACGGGTGATCCTGTCGACCAAGTTATCCCCGTTGTCGAAGAAGAGAAATAAGATTGATGCAACATGCCAAGTTTCTGAAACAACTTTATCTGGCTGGCCTGTGATGATACAGACGGGGGATAGACGGGCTGTTATTCTTTATCCCTGCCGCACTGATCTTTCCAACTCGCTCCGCTCCGTCGATGCGGTGCCCGTTGGCTAAGTGGGCGTAGCTAGCGGTGGTCGATGCCTCGGTACTTGATCAGGCGGCCGACTCGTGGCAGGTTCTCCCCCGACGGTTGGACGTCACGCCCTGAGCGCATGAGGCGGGTGGTCTGGATGGAGAAAAAGATGCTGCTTGCTTCCCGAAATCCCTTAGTGGACCAGCATGTCTAATCGTTCGATGCCCAGCGCGTCATAGATTTGTAACGAGGCTTTGGATTTGTTCAAGGTGTAGAGATGCACGCCGGGGACCTTGTGGTCCAATAAGTCTAGAACTTGTTCCGTTGCCCAATTGATGCCGATTTTTTCCGCTTGGGAATCATCCGTTGCGTTCGTTAATGCCCGCAGCAGCTTTCCGGGAAAGCGCGCTCCTAATGCGAGTTCTCCCATCCTTTTCATGCTTTTGAGCGAGGAAATGGGCATGATCCCTGCGACGATGGGAATATGCACCCCAGCCAGTTCGCACCGCTCACAATAATCATGAAAATCGCGATTGTCGAAAAAGAGTTGTGTGCAGATGTAATCAGCGCCGGCATCCACTTTGGCTTTGAGATGCTCGATTTCTTTGAGCCGATTGGGCGTATCAGGATGGCCTTCGGGAAAACCGGCAACTCCAATCCCCATGTGGGGAAAATATTTTTTGATAAAGGCGACTAATTCCACGGCATAGCGAAAGTTCTGCTCGGACCGATACCCTGGTTCCTCTTTGGGAGAGTCGCCTCGCAGGGCCATGATATTTTGGATGCTGTGTTCATCGTATCGTTGCAGAATCTGGAAAATTTCCTCCCGGCTTGACCCCACACAGGTGAGATGCGACACGATCGATAAGTTTGTCTCATGGTGCAACCTGACGACCAGGTCATGGGTCAACTCACGCGTTGACCCGCCCGCACCATAGGTGACACTGACATAGGCAGGTTTCAGGGGAATCAACGTTTGAATGGTATGAAACAATTCCTGCGATGCCGCCTCACTTTTTGGGGGAAAAAACTCAAAACTGATCGCAGGCTGGTGTTGCCGAAACACTTCTGATATATGCATGCAAGGATCCTTTTTGTGAAATGATAGGCGCTATTTTCACCTAACAGTACTAGACAAGAGGAGATGAGGCAATACTGTCACGGGTGCGGCGTCTCGAAGCCCTTGTGACGGAGCTTCATGGGTAGTAGGATTCCATCATTCAGGTGAGATGGACCTATCAGTCGCGGGAACGTGAGACCCCATGTCTCACGGGGATGCCATTTTTTCGCTATCGAGTTGACATGATAGAAATCGTTCTTCTTCAAGGCAGCCTTCTCAAGGTTGAGGCTCAGGCCATCGTGAATGCGGCTAACAGTCATGGCCTCATGGGAGGAGGGGTGGCTGGAATCATCAGGCGCGTTGCGGGGTCACAAGTAGAAGATGAGGCGCGTCGACAAGCGCCGATACCCGTGGGACATGCCGTGTTGACTTCGGGTGGGCGTACACACTTTGAGGGGATCATTCATGCGCCGACCATGCCTGAACCGGCTATGCGCATTCCTGCCCAGAACGTGAGATTGGCCACACGAGCTGCCCTCCGTCTTGCCGATGAAAAAGGCTTTGTCTCCCTCGCCATTCCCGGAATGGGCACAGGGGTTGGCAGGGTCGTCCCGGAGGAAGCCGCGAAATGCATGATTGAAGAAATTCGCCAATTTTATCCTCAATCCCTGCAATCAGTCATTTTAGTTGATATTGATCCTGTGATGGTCCAGGCGTGGCAGGCTGTTCTGTCTCACCCTATGGCACTCGAAGACGAATTTTGCGACATCGTGAAAAAGGCTCGAATGGGGGGTGGACAGTCGATCGCTCGCGTGGCAGAAACCGCCTATCTTCAGAAAGACGAGTGGGAACGCTTGGAACAAGGGACCCGAATACCCTCGGAAAACGAAATCCATGCCATTGCCCAGGCCCTTGCTCTCAAAGGCGAGGCGCTTGCCGCAGTTTCCGTACAGGGATGGATGCCACAGTCTTCTCCGGAGTGGGTCTCCGCTCTCGTGGTGACGGTTCGTGGTGACATTGGAGGCTACGAGGTGAAGGGGTATGTCTTAGTCGACCCTCAAACCAAACAGGCCGTCTTGATCGATACGGCGTACAATGCGGAGGCCATGTTGTCGGTGCTCGAAGAAAAAAACTCGACGTTGGTCGGCGTGTGCTTGACGCATGGGCATATGGATCATGCCGGTGGATTGGATCGTATTGTGTTCGAGTGGCCTGTTCCGGTGTATCTTGGACAGGGAGATTTCCCGCTGTTGCCCTGGAAGCCTCCGCAAGAATTGGTCGTCGTTCCCCGGGATTCCCAAGTCCTTCCCGTAGGAGGCCTGAGAGTAGAGTGTATCGCCACGCCCGGTCATACCCCCGGAGGATTCTGCTATAAGGTTCAATCCCGGGGGCAGGGGCTCTGTTTTGTCGGCGATACGCTGTTTGCCGGGTCTGTGGGCCGTTCCAATCCGCTTTCCCTGTATGCGGATCATTTGGCTTCGGTTCGAAAGCGTGTATTGCAGTTGGATCCTGACACGGTGTTGCTTCCAGGACACGGCCCCCCTACGACGGTCAAAGAAGAACGAGTCATGAATCCCTTTGGATGATGCCACAATAATTTTTCGCCCCCCAATCGTCATCGTTTATGGATCAACAACCATTTCCGCCTGAACAGAACAAGGGGTTTCCCGATGGTCCCTCGAAAGAAGAGAGGCCTCAAGATCCTGATGAATGGTCGCCGAAGTGGGAATATTCCGTGTCCACATCCGAAAGTGTGGTGTCGGTCCTGTACCTCCCGCTCGGCTTGTTTGTGGTGACCGTCTTCACCACGCTTTGGGCGGGAGCGTATCAAGTCAATACCGAACCCGTGTCGGGCGCATGGGATCTCCTTGTTCGCTATCCCGGCAGTTTGCTGAAGGGTTGGCCCTTTGCCGCCACATTGTTGGGCATCCTCGTCACTCACGAATTCGGACATTTTTATTTGTCGCGTGTTCATCGAGTCCCGGCGTCTCTTCCGCTTTTTATTCCGGGTCCTCCTCAATTTATCGGGACCTTCGGCGCCGTCATTCGAATGCGCTCACCCATTATGAATCGCCGTGCCTTGTTCGACATCGGCGTCGCCGGCCCGATTGCGGGATTTATCGTGGCGGTGCCGGCCTTGATCGTTGGGTTGTCGTATTCAAGAGTCGAACCCGGGATGGGCCTCTATGGGTTGCAATTGGGGGAGCCGTTGTTGCTTCAATTTTTCGCGTGGATCATGTTCGGACCGGTTCCAGACACGTATGACATCGTGTTGCATCCCATTGCCTTTGCGGCGTGGTTCGGCTTCTTCATTACCGCGTTGAATTTAATTCCGATCGGACAACTTGATGGTGGGCATGTGACCTATGCGCTGTTCGGACCCCGTCAACGGGCCTTGGCGTTCACGATGATTCCCATCTTGTTGGTATTGGGTCTTTGGGGTTGGCCGGGTTGGATTGTGTGGGCGGTTCTGGCCGGCTTGGTCGGTATCAGCCATCCGCCGGTGATCGATCAGGGAGCAGAATTGGGTCGCGGTCGCATATGGGTAGGATGGGGTGCCTTTGCCATTTTTATCGTCAGCTTCTCCCCTGTCCCCTTTTATTTCGGCTGAGGGCTGACACGCAGGCATGGTTCAAGAAAGAAACAGGCAATGTCTATGAAGGGTTCCGGTTGTTTAGAAGCCTATATTCGGTCGGTTCGGTCACGGTTTGAGGACATGCTCGGACATGTGGTGGAGATTCCATCGGTGAGTTCCAATCCTGCACGAGGGAAAGATATTGCCCGAATGGCAACCGTTGCGGCGCAGTATTTACGGAGTCTCGGGGCGCAGGCGAAGATTGTGCCGACCACAGGCTATCCCGTGGTATCGGGAGGATGGCAGGTAGGGAAGCACTACCCCACGTTAACGATTTACAATCATTTAGATGTGCAACCTGCCCAAGAACCGGAGTGGAAGCAAGACCCCTTCGTGTTTCGAAAAGAGGGCAATCGTTATCGAGGCCGAGGCACCACGGATGACAAAGGCCCTGCGCTAACCGCGCTCTTCGCAGGCAAATATGCCGTCGATCAAGGCGTGCCGTTGAACATTCGGTTTCTCTGGGAATTAGAAGAAGAAATAGGCAGTCCGAATTTTCAGGATGCCTTGGATCAACGGAATGTGGTCCCGCGCCCTGATTCCGTTCTGGTTTCGGATACTATTTGGATTTCACGCCAACGCCCGGTGATTTCCACGGGGTTACGTGGGTTATTGGCCGTTCGGCTGACTCTTCGTACGGGAACAACCGATGTGCATTCCGGATTGACCGGTGGCGGGGCCAGAAACCCACTGACCGAATTATGCGAAGCCGTTCAGTCGTGTGCAGATGCTCGAACCGGCCGTGTGACCATTCCGGGTTTTTACGATGAGGTGGTTCCTCCCACTGCCGAAGAAATGAAGGAATTTCTTTCCTCGGGCTTTCAGGTCGACCGATTTAAAAAGGCGTATGGGTTCCGGTCGATTCGGACGGAAAACCGTTCAGACCTGATTCAACGGATTTGGGCTTCCCCTACCTTTGAGGTGCATGGATTGGTGGGAGGGCATATGGGGCCTGGCATCAAAACGGTCGTTCCCCCCTTCGGTGAATTAAAGGTGAGTATGCGGCTGGTCCCGAATCAGCATCCCGCCAAAATATTCTTCCGATTACAACGCTATCTCAAGAAACAGAATCCTGATATTCGGGTTGAAGCTGACGCGCAACTCGAACCGTTTCGTGGAGTGACACGGGGACCACATGCTGACGCGCTCTGCCAAGCAGTGCGGACAGGATTTGGAAAGAACCTCTCACTGGTCAGAGAAGGGGGCTCAATCGGCGCCGTTTCTTTGATGGAGCGTACGTGGAATGTGCCCATTCTCTTTTTCGGATTAAGTCTTCCTGAGCACGGGTACCATGCTCCGAATGAAAATTTTGATTGGGGGCAGGCTTCAGGCGGGATTCGCACGTTCGTCGACTACTTCTCTCGCGTGGCAACCCTACATTTGTAGGGCTGCATCTGATGCGGCCAAGAAAGGCGCCATGAGATGTCGCCGCTACGACAGAAGGAGAAGAAGGACGTCAGGAGGCATGTTCCTGCCATCCTGGCAGTGACAATGTCTCTCTGTATTTGTAGAGCCGCATCTTATGCCGCTCAGAGGGTGGCGTGATGATGAGATCCAGCCCTACAGAGAGAAGGTTTTGTAGGGCAGCATCCCGGGGCACGGCTCGGGATGCTGCCTTATGCTGTCCAGAAGACGAGGCTCAGATGCCAACGGGTGGTCTCGGCGTTCTTCCTCTTCACGCTTTCTTTCGAACTAAAATCCGTAATGGCGTGCCCTCGAACCCAAACGTTGCCCGGAGTTGGTTTTCCAGGTAGCGAAGGTACCCAGGGGTGAGCAGGACTGATTTGCCCACAAAAAGGGCAAACGTCGGTGGTTTGACTGCGACTTGGGTAATAAAGAGAGATTTCAGCGGATTTCCTCTTTTAGTGGGAATGACGTTGTCCGCAAGAGCTTTTTGGAGGAATTGATTGAGGCGACTGGTTGGTACCCGGTACGAAAATGTTTTCATGACTTGGGTGATGGCCTTGAACAGATGCTCAATGGTCTTAGGCGCAAGCGCTGATCCGAATAAAATGGGCACAAAGGTAAAAAAGGGGAAACGCCGTTGCAACTCTGAAGAAAATTTCCCTTTGGCTTCGGGTTGATCCCGCCGTAAATCCCATTTATTGACGAGCATGATACAGCCCCGTCCTTGCTTTTGGATGAGCCCCGCAATCTTGGTATCTTGTTCCGTGACGCCCTCGACCCCATCGAGCAATAACACTCCGATATCCGACCGTCCTAACGCTTTCATGGTTCTGGCAACGCTATAGCCTTCGATCCCCGGCTCCACTCGTCCACGACGTCGTAACCCCGCCGTATCCGTAAACAAAAATTGCTGGCCATCGCGTTTTAGGTGCGTGTCAACGGGGTCTCGCGTGGTGCCCGGAACGTTGCTGACGAGGACTCGTTCTTCTCCCAGGATGGTGTTCACCAGCGTCGATTTGCCGACGTTGGGACGTCCGATCACGGCCACACGGGTGGCGGTTTCTGCTAGGTCATCATCAAACACTGGCAAGAGATGCAGGAACGCCTCAAGTAATTCATCGACCCCTGTGCCGTGTTCTGCTGAAATGGGAAACAGCGTATGTTTCCCAAGATGATAAAAGTCCGCCAGCAAGGGTTCCAGGGTCGGGGAATCGATTTTATTGATCACCCAAAAAGTGGGCTTGTCCACACCGTGTAACTCGTTGACGATATCCCGATCCAATGGCGTCAGCCCGGTCCTGCCGTCCATGATCACAAGAACAATATCTGCTTCGGCGAGTGCGATTTGTGATTGCCGGCGAACGAGTCCGAGTATGCCTTCGGTGGAAGTGGGGTCGAGCCCACCGGTATCGACCAACTGAAAGCGTCGGCCCTGGTACGTGCACTCGGCATAAATTCGATCACGGGTGACTCCCGGTCTATCGTCGACGATGGCGTTTCTGGTCCCCAGAATTCGGTTAAACAAGGTCGATTTGCCGACGTTGGGACGTCCGATCACGGCGACAAGGGGAATGCTTGATGATCTCAAGCCGGGTAGGAACGTCTGGGGACCTGATCGAGTTGGGGGGGGGCGTCTCATGGCAAGGATGTTTTCTCGGGGATGACGACTTGAGAAGGCTCGGGTCGGCCCTCCTCGCCCCTTGCGCGGAGTATCAGTAACGTATTGTATGGCATGACTTTGTCTATTTCGTAGCGGCGCCATCTCATGGCGCTTTCTTCTAGGCAGCATAAGATGCTGCAGCTACAGATTGAAAGGAATTTTCTCCATCAGGGAGAGGAAATGGGGGAAGAAGACTGCCTTCGCATGTTTCTGAGGAAATAAAAAACTAGTCTACGGGCGGGTAAGGCGAAAAGACAAGGTGTTACAGATGGAGATGCTTCATGGCAGCGGCACAAAGAATGATAAAGACGCCCATAAACAGTCCTGCTTTTTGGAAAGGAATGGGCTCAATAATGTGCTCTTCTTTTTCTTGTTCATCTTCCTCGCCCGTGGGTTCAATGCGAAAAATGACGGTATACAAAAACAAGGTTAAAATTCCGAGAACCAGGGTAAGTTTAATAAAAAAAACCGTCAAATATTTGGCATT
This sequence comes from Nitrospirales bacterium, assembly GCA_963422365.1. GTDB lineage: Bacteria > Nitrospirota > Nitrospiria > Nitrospirales > UBA8639 > Bin75. The sequence goes on along the minus strand of OY729426.1, from coordinate 357,807 downwards.
ATGGGATAAGCCGTTGCCGGTCTGCATTTCCATGAGTTCTCCCACGTAATGCAGATTGATACCGCCCGTGAAGAGGATCACGACAAGCAGGATGCCAACGACCTTGCGATACTGCTTATAGAAGGTGTCACAAATGGGTTTGATGAATTCCCGAGGGACGGACGAGTGGAGCCCCGGCGTGACTGCCAGGACCAGAAAGGCAAGTCCTCCAATCCAAACAATGGCCGAGAGTACGTGCAGCCAGTGACTGAGAATGGGAATGATTTTATTGAGGTCGGAAAGTGTCGCGAGGAGAGCACTCATCAGAATTTAAAAACCGGCTTCTCGTTGCCAAATCGTTTTTGGCGAAGCTCTTCCATTAATTCAACGGTGATCAGAGAAATCTTGTGTTCGCGGGCATGTCGTTCCACGCCTTTTTTCACCATGGCGCGAAGGAAGTACGGGACCCGACTTAAACGCGTGTGAGCGGATTCATCCCATTCCACATGAGAGTCCTCGGGAACATTAAACGCGACCTGCACTTTTTCCCCGCCTTTGGGGGTATACAAGCACCACTGATCTTCGTCCAGCCAGTCACCATGATCGACATAGGGGCGAGCCCTGCATCCGCCGCATATGTCACTATATTCACAGTCGCCGCATTTGCCCTTCAGCTTGGGATAACGGAATGAGTCAAAAATTTCTGACTTTTCCCACAAATCCACGAAACTGGTGTCTCGGATATTTCCCGCTGATAGGGGCATATAGGGACAGGGAGTCAGATCCCCATTGGGAGTGACTCTGGCATAATTCGTTCCCGCCAAGCAGCCCCCTCCCATATACCCTTGGGCTTTGGTGATCGGGGAATTGGGATTTTTTTCATAGGCGAGACGTTTAAAGTGTGGGGCACACCGTGCGCGTACCAGCATATCTGAGTACTGTTCTTGCGTATCCACCAAGAAGGCGAGAACTTCTTCATACTGTTCAGGAGTAATATCGGTCAGTTCCTCACCACGTCCTGTGCACACCATGAAGAAGACGTTCAGAACGCGGGCCCCCAGTTGATGGGCCCATTCGATCACGTTCGGTAATTCTTTGTAGTTCATCGGTTGGGCGCTGAAGTGCACCTGAAATTGCAGGCCGTTCCGTTTGCAGGCTTCGATTCCAGCGACCGCTGCCTCCCATGCGCCCGGAATGCCGCGAAACGTGTCATGTTTGTCAGGGTCGAGGGAGTCGATGCTGATGCCGACGCCCATGACGCCGATCTCAACGAGTTGATTGGCGAGGCGATCGTTAATCAGCATGCCATTGGTGCCGAAAACGACCATGAACCCTTGGCCGACGGCATGGCGGGCAAGGTCGAGGATGTCCGGCCTGACGAGGGGTTCTCCTCCGGTGATAACCAGTAAACATCCTTTATTGACCTCGGCGATTTGGTCAATCAACCGATAACATTCTTCCGTCGAGAGTTCGTCCGATCCCCCACCGGCCTTTGTGGTGGCATCCAAATAACAGTGGGCACATTTTAAGTTACACCGTTTGGTGAGATTCAGGGCAACGAGGTAAGGCTTGAAATCATCGACGGTTCGGCCGTCGTAAGGATTTTCTGCGGGAGAAGAACACTCGGTGACGTGGTTTCCCTGTGTTTCTCGTTGCTGGAGATGAATAACAGGGAGTGATTTTCCCATAATGTGGCCCGCTCTCTATTGTTGAGCACTTGCGCCAGTCAGTTTGGCAATAATTTCTTTGACGTTGCCGGACTTCATGGCTTCTTCCATGGTGTGTTTGGCTTGCTCGATCCCCTCGTTTGCCACTTCGAGGGTAATATGGGTAGTCCCTAGCTTTTCGGCATGTTTAATGATGAGAGCCTTGGTGCAATCCCGCATAAACCCTTCCGGGGCACGTTCCAATCGTATCAACGCCTCGGGCTCCCAACGATGGGGAGAGCCCTGAGTAGGTTCTATCTCGCTCGTCTGGGGTATGGGCTGTTCTTCCTGTGATTCTTTGTTGGCGAAAATCGGGGTATAGTCTTCGTTGGCGGCTTCTTGAATCATAGGAGAGGCATACTCCAATGTGATCGTGGTCATGCCGAGTTTTCTCGCAGACTTTTCAATTTTGGCTTTCGCGCGGCGGCGTTGGAATCCAGCCGGTACTGCTCGAATGGCTTCTTTAGCATCTTTGGTCCATTGCATGGGGACATCATCATACGCCAGTTGCGTTTCCAGCACCCCTTCTTGCTTGGCTGCCGCGTCGAAAACGCTTTTGTCGACGGTTTTGAAGCCGTCGCCTGCTCCTCCGCAAATCGGACATTTGACGGGTTGACGGCCCTTTCCGATGTAGCCACACCCATCACAGACATAATACGGTTGGGCCATGCGATCCAGATAAGATTGGGTGCCTGGACTCAGTGCGGGATTCGTGCTGGGATCTTTTTCTTCAACGACTTGGTTGACCATTCCGCTGAGGGTCGAGCCCATAAGATCGGTCGCCACGGCGTCATCGGCTTGCATCTGGTTGCGATCGATGCCGGATTCATCGAGTTGGCCGCCCAAGACCTTCATCGCCTCCATCGCACCTTTCGGTAAAATATCGCCGACTGCATCATCAACCACCGAATTGCTGATAATGGTATGACCTTTTTCAATCGCATAACGGTGAATGGCGGTCTTGGCGACTCCACGCGCAAAGACCGGAACCTTTTCCATCCGAAGCAAGGCTTCCTCCGTCCAGGCAATGGTATATTCCGCTTGGGTGTCGATAGGCGGCACATATTTTTTATTGGAAATCAAGACATTACAGGAAACCGCCCGAAGCAGATTCTCGGTGTTGCTTCCAATATCCATGTCATCGTCGCTATGCACGCCAATTCGACCGACAATCAGCAACCAGGGTTTTTCTTTCCGAACATATTGGAGGACTTTTTCGAACGCCTTCCCATCTAAGAGGGTCGTGCGAATATCTGATCCTTCTTCTTGAGCGACTTCGCGAGAAATATCTAAATGCGATTGATAAATTTTGGCTAATCCGCTATCGATCACTTCTTCATGAAGTTTTTCTTGCTCTTTGAAGCGAAAGACCTTGCCGGCTTCTTCGTTCAAGACCCCGGAAATGCTGTGAAAGGCGGCATAGTGAAAATAAGGGTCGAAGGCGGAAATGGCCTCAACCGGCTTATTCAACGCTTTGCCTAAGGCCAGTCCGGTTTTCAATCCGCCAAAACTATACGGACTGCCATCCACGGCCACGACGATTTTCCCCCCATTCATGGGCTTCAGGTCTTTCACGATAAACATGTCTGAATGGCGAACTCGGCGCAGGATCCGTTCGGTATTACTGCCAATGACGGAATCCTTCACGGCTCCCACTCCCAGCGATCCCATAATGGTCAGATCGTACGCATTGGTATTGATATCTTCGGCCAAAACCTTCCAATTCCGACCTTCTAGGGATCGTCGTTCTAAGGGGAGATTGGACTCAGCACACTTTTGATCCACATAGTCGAGGTAGGAATCGGTAATGATCTGGAGCCCTCGTGTGATGAGGGAATCATGAATCTTGCGTTGCCGGTCGAGCTCTTTTTCGTCGTGATATTCTTCAGGAAGCCCCGCTTCCATTTGCTTGAACCGCTTATCATGCATTTTGGCGGCATAGACGTGGCTACCGACGATTTTTGATCCGAATTCCTGGGCCAACTGCACACCCAGATCGACGGCCATGTTCGAATGGTCTGAATTGTCGACAGGGATGTAGATGGTTTTATACATCAGAAGCCTCCCTACGAAACTTCACCCTTATACAAAGGGGACCCTCCCGAAGCAGAACGCCAGAGGTCACACGAAGAGCATCAAAAATCTGAGTAACAATCTTAGCACCGGATATTTTGGCAATGCAACCGGAGAGATGGGTTTTATCCGTAGATGGGTTCTGTCTGGCGTCGTGCCCGCTCTGTTTGGCATTCCCGAGCGGCCGGCTGTGTAAAAACACCTGAAGTTATTGTTGCATCGATACCCATAGAAAGCTATATTTAGCGCATGAACGAAGCAATTGCCTTTGATACCCATAGATTTGTCAAGCGGCTGACGGCACACGGGTTTACCGAATCTCAAGCCGAGGTCCTAGCCGACGAACAGGTCAATCTGCTGAACGGCAATCTGGCAAACAAACAGGATATTGCCGCTATTCATCAGGATATTGCCGCTATCTATGAAAAGATTGAGCTCTTACGGCAAGAGACCAAGAAGGACATTGAGCTCTTACGGCAAGAGATCAAGAAGGACATTGCCGTGCAAATAGCCGAGGCCAAATTCGATATCATTAAATGGTTAATCGGGATGTTTGGTGCCACGTATGCGTTGCTGATTGGCTTACTGGCAAAAGTGCTCACGCTGTAGAAAGAAAAGAACGGGTGTGTTGGGGAGAAGCCCCGTCCGGCAGGCGCAAGCGGGAAGCCCGTCACAGAACTGCTTCATTCCCTCCCTGGTTTTCTGAATTCCCTCGGTTTCAGGCTCTATAAAAACTCCTGAATGTGAAAGGTGTGTGGTCATTCAGGGTCTTTTCAAAGCATCGCGTTTATATGAAATACTATGAAAGAGATGGGCTTAGGTCACCAACTGAGTACTTGATATGTTTCGCCTGCTAATGGCGGGGGGCATTCCGTGCCGGTTTGTGTGTCATTCCTGATGCTGTCAGCGAATGAGTGAATTTTGAGAATGTTCCTGCGGAAGTATTTCGTATGTTGGCGGATGAGTTGACAGGGGGACTGATGTTTCAGGCACAACCGGCGAGTGCGGTGAGCATTGGAGACAAAATGCAGAATAAAGTCGCCGCGTTGGTTCTGCGGTGAGTAACCGTACCGCCTAGCACACTCCGTGAGTGTCTCCTTGTGGGCCAGCAGGTCGTTGATCCGGCGGGTGAACCGTTCGACCCTGCCAACAGGAATCCAGTAATCGTTTCTTGGTCAATAAGTTTCTTGGTCAATAATAGTGCCGTCCCCTTTTTACCTTCTCCCTTTGGAAGAGTCTCAGGGTGAGGCTCCCCTCAATGGTCCCCCGAACCCCGATTTAGGCTGTCCCCTGCTCCCGCTGATGGATAGCGGAAGCCAAGATGCGCAATGACTTGGCGATGTCCGCTTGGGAGAAGCCCGCCTGTTCGCGTGACGTACGAATTCTCTCTGCCAGAATGCTCATGGCAAGCATACTTAACTGAAGGGGCTGTTCTAGATAACGAGGTTTATCTAGGACAGCCCCAATAATTATAGTACGAGCTATGATTTCATTTTATTTTAGTGACACCACCCCTGTTGGAGGTATTACTTTCAGAACCCTATTCCGTAGGTGGTTGAAAGGTAAAATATTTTCTGACAGGGACGTTTTAGAACAACTTCAATAAACTTGACTCGTATCATGCAAGCACTGCTGTTTTCACAGTGAAAATAGACGGCACACTCACGGAGGCAATGCTGCGCAACGTAAGCACCAAAGCAAACCAATTTCTTGGAAAGAGAGAGGAGTTAGACGATTTGATCAATAAGAGCGGGAAAGAGTTGATGGAGATGCTTCGAAACTGGATGAATCCAATGAAGATAGAGAAGCTCATGCAGAGGTGCCCGTTGTGTTTAACGACAACCCAAGCCCTCATTACAAATCCCGCGTATTCCTGCCGGTGATCGTGATCCTGGAGAGGGTAGTAAAAAAGAATTACAATGTCTCTAAGCAGTTGATTTATATTGCCTGTTTTGCTCTGGGGCTTTAGTCCCCTCGTTGAGAAATACCGGAAAAGACAAGGTCGTGTGGACGGATAGGGACGTAGGGTAAAGAGCCAGTCCCTTCAAATGGAAGTAGATGGCATCCCGGAAGTGTTCGCGATGTCGGGAGCCACAGCCCATGCGTTTGCTCCACTCGAGCTTCGCGTCGGTCCCTTCCCAGAGTACAGTGGTGACGTGGGGTGTCGCCGCATGGATCACCCCTTCCCAATGTCGCGTGATCAGCCGTGCCACTCACTTGATCGGTTCCAGACGACTGCGAATCGCCACGGTTCTACCCAAGATCGACGCCTAGCTTCCCTCCAGAATGTCCTCATTCTTCTTCACAAACAAGAGGGTCCGAACCAGTTGAAAAGAAATGGAATTTTTCCATCATGGAAATTTGTATTTGACAAACCGGACTGACTTCTTTTTATTAGAGAGGTACGCAGCCTTGGCTTGAGGATTGCGTGCGTGTCCCAATATACCAACTAAGCTGTACAGCTTTCACACTTCACGCAGTCATTCCTCACCGCAAAATTAGTGAAGAGGGGCTGCCTTTTTGTGGCAACGGAAGGGTACCTGTCATGAGCCAACAAAACTTCTTGTTTACTTCTGAGTCCGTGACTGAAGGGCATCCGGATAAAATTGCCGACCAGATATCCGATGGCATCCTGGATGCCATTATGGGCCAAGATAAGAACTGCCGGGTGGCGTGCGAGACGATTCTGACCACGGGATTGGCGTTCGTCGCAGGAGAAATTTCCACGAAGGCGTATGTTGAAATTCCCGATATCATTCGAGAAACCATCCGTGAGGTGGGCTATTCCGATGCCACTTGGGGGTTTGACCACCGAACCTGTTCGGTGTTGACGGCGATTGATGCCCAGTCTGGCGATATTGCCATGGGCGTGGATACGGGTGGAGCGGGTGATCAAGGATTGATGTTCGGCTACGCCACCAATGAGACAACCGAATTGATGCCTATGCCGATTGTCTTGGCCCATCGCCTGACGAAACGATTGGCCGAAGTCAGAAAAACGGACCTGTTACCCTGGGTGCGCCCCGATGGGAAGGCTCAGGTGACCGTCGAGTATAAAAAGGGTAAGCCGGTCAGGATCGATACGATTGTGGTCTCCACTCAGCATAGTGACAAGGTGACTTCCAAGAGAATTGAGAAAGAGATTAAAGAAAAAGTCATTAAGCCTGTGATGCCGAACGGGATCTTCGATCCAAACAGGGTGACGTTTCACATTAACCCGACGGGGCGGTTTGTGACGGGGGGGCCCATGGGCGATACCGGGTTGACCGGTCGCAAGATCATTGTCGATACCTATGGTGGAGTGGGAAGCCATGGTGGCGGGGCCTTTTCCGGAAAAGATCCTAGTAAGGTGGACCGATCTGCTTCGTACATGGCCAGGTATATCGCGAAAAATATTGTTGCCGCGAAATTGGCCGAGAAATGTGAAGTGCAATTAGCGTATGCGATCGGGGTGCCGGAACCCGTCTCCGTGCTGGTCGATGCGAAAGGGACGGAGAAAGTCGCGCTTGAAGTCATCGATAAATTGGTCAGAAAACATTTTCCGATGACCCCGCGTGGGATTATCGAATATTTAAAACTGCGACGCCCCATTTACAAGCAGACGGCTGCCTATGGGCATTTTGGGCGAAGCGGCCAGGGATTCACCTGGGAGAAAACGGACAAGGCCTCCATTTTGAAGCAGGCCGTCGATGTGCACTTATAGGGCTGAGGTGTTGATCGAGCCCGAGCAAAAGGGAGTGACAGATTATGGGGACAGCTACGCAACTGGAAAAATCTGTGCGTGATTATAAGGTCGCGGATATCAACCTGGCCGACTGGGGTCGAAAAGAAATGCGAATCGCCGAAACGGAAATGCCGGGGCTGATGGCATTGAGGGAAAAACATCGAGTGGCGCAACCTCTCAAGAGCGCAAGAATTCTCGGGTGTATTCACATGACGATCCAGACGGCGGTCTTGATTGAAACCCTGATGGAGTTGGGGCGGAAGTGCGGTGGTCCTCTTGCAATATTTTCTCCACACAAGATCATGCCGCCGCCGCCATCGCGAGCCGAGGCATTCCGGTGTACGCCTGGAAAGGCGAAACGCTCGAAGAATATGACTGGTGCATTGAGCAAACTATTTTAAAGGATGGCCGGCCCTGGAATGCCAATATGGTCTTGGATGACGGGGGCGATTTGACCCAGATGCTCCACGAGAAGTACCCGACGATGTTGGATAAAATCCACGGAATCACGGAAGAGACCACAACGGGGGTGCATCGTCTTCAAGAGCAGTTTAAAAAAGGGGCCCTGAAAGTTCCGGTCATTAATGTAAATGATTCGGTCACGAAGTCGAAAAACGACAATAAATATGGATGTCGACACAGTTTGAATGATGCCATTAAGCGTGGCACGGACCATTTATTATCAGGGAAGAAGGCCTTGGTGATTGGGTATGGAGACGTGGGAAAAGGATCGGCACAATCCCTGCGCCAGGAAGGCATGATTGTGAAGGTGTCGGAAATCGACCCTATTTGTGCAATGCAGGCCTGTATGGATGGCTTTGAAGTGGTCTCGTCCTACAATCAGGGAATCAATACGGGGGAAGTCGAAGATATCAACAACGCGCTCTTAGCCAATACGGATCTTATTGTGACGGCAACCGGCAATTATAACGTCTGTGACAACGCCATGTTACAAACCCTCAAATCAGGAGCCGTGGTCTGTAATATTGGCCACTTTGACAATGAAATCGATACAGCCTATATGCGGAAACATTGGGAGTGGGAAGAAGTGAAACCGCAAGTTCATAAAGTCTATCGTGACGCGCTCGCCAACGATCATCTGATCATTTTGTCCGAAGGGCGTTTGGTGAATTTAGGAAACGCAACTGGTCATCCCTCCCGGATTATGGACGGGTCCTTTTCCAACCAAGTCCTCGCGCAAATTTATTTATTCGGGAAGAAATTTGCCGACACGCCCGGGGCTCCCGTCACCATCGAAGTCCTGCCGAAGAAGCTTGATGAAGAAGTGGCCGCCCATATGGTGCGAGGGTTCGGTGGCATGTTAACCAAACTCACCAAGGAACAAGCCGCCTACATTAAGGTTCCGGTTGAAGGCCCGTATAAGCCAGAAACGTACAGGTACTGACTGTCGTCGCGATCGGTTGAGGGTCCGGAAGCCGTGAATCGTTTACTGCTCCCCGGCTCAGACCAGTCTAGCCGTTTGTGAATTGATAAAATTTCTTTGAACTTCCTGTAGTGATTCTTTCGAATAGCCAAGCGGAATGCTGGGTCAAAAGCCTCATGCAGCCGATCGAAAAAATGGCCTAAATATCAGGCTTGTTGGGGCTTTTTCTAGGTTGCGAAATTCCGTGGACCGGCATAAAGTACTAGACAGTCAATTTAGAAGAAGAAATTTAGCGAACCTCTGATTTATGGTGGTAGCGGGATGCAGGGCAAGGCGTCCACAGCGAAACCCGAGACATATCAAGTCGAGGTTGAGCAAGAACACCAAGCCGCCATGTGCGCGATAGTGCAATAAATCGGCGGTTCCTATATTCTGCATGGAGTTGAGGAAATAAGCCTATGTCGACAATGTATCAAGTTTTACGAGGTCCGGAGCATTTTCTCCCCCCTGCGGCAGCCAGCATGGGCATTCGTCTGCCGGACCCGGGACAAGCGCATATTCATGGGAAAATTGTCAATGAAGAGGAAGCCATGGAAGTCGCGGCCCGTCAGTTCTTATCGGCCAAAGTTCCAACGATTTTCCCCGGTCCACTTGTCCTGTGGGCCTGGAATGAAAAAGCGGCTGGAAAAGCCACGGCGATCAGGCATTTATATGAAACGCTTAAGGCGTGCGTCACCCCGTCCCAGCAGGCGATGCTCATTCCTATGCCTGATTACCGGCCCAAATATCCGAAAATCAACCCGGAAGTCGAAATCAATCCCAACCATCCCAATCTCACTATTTGGCATAACAAAATCGATACCTGCATGTTTGTCGGCGTTCACTGTCACCAGGCGAATCTGTCTCTCAAGATTATTCGTGGAGGCACCTATTGTTATACCATCGCCATGTGCGCTCAGGCCGGCCATGAAGATGCCATGCTGTCTTTCCGTGATGCCACAGCCGAAAAGATCATGAAATTAGCCGATTGGGTGAAAAAATTAAAAGGGTCGGTCGAGCTGCCTAAAGACTAAGGCTCGAGGATGGGGCGGTCTCGTGAAGAAAATTTTTCATTTATTTAATATTTTTAAGAAGTTACAATGCAAGAAACATGAAATTCTTTATTCATGACATACAGTTGTAACATCCTGATGGGAAAAAGCCATTTAGCCTAAGATAAAAGGAGGCACAATCATGGCAACTCAATCGTTAATCGGGACAAAAAATAGGGCCGGTCAGGTCGTGACGGATGCCTGGAAGTTGTTGCATGAAGCTGAGCGAACTCCCTGCTTTTATACGGGCAGTGAAGTCATTAAAGAGGCGGTTCGTCGTTCGAATTGCGATGTCATGATTGCGTATCCGATTACCCCGCAAAGTGAAGCCGCGGCGTTGATCGGAGAATTGTTTGCCGAAGGGTTTATCGGAGACTACTTTCGCGGGGAAAGTGAATTTGCGGTGATGTCCCAATGCGCCGGGGCGGCCTTCGGCGGTGCACGGGTATTCACCACAACCGCGGGCCCTGGCACCATGCGCGCCATGGAGAACTTTCCGATGTGGGCCGGGGCGCGTCTGCCCATTCAAATGATCGTGACCTGTCGCGGCATTAACTCACCTCTCTCGATTCAGCCGGATACGTTGGAAATCTCATATCTCTTGAATACCGGGATGCTGGTTTGGCATGCCGAGACAGCTCAAGATTTTTATGACTGGATTTTAAAAGGGTACATGGTGTCGGAAGAGCCGGATGTGCATTTGCCGTTGGCGCTCTGTTGTGATGGGTTTTTCGTGACCCATACCAAAGATGTCGTGAATCTGACCCCCGCCGATATGTGTCTTCCGCCATATGATCCGTATCGGTCTCCCGTGCCCTGTATGGATATGGAATGTCCGCCGGTCAGAATGATGCGCGACCCGTTTGTCATGAAGAGCAATTATATTAGTTATGCCACCCATGCAAGCTGGCAACAGGAGGTGTGGGCAGCGATAGAGCGGTCCAGAAAGCACACCATTCGGTGGTTGGACGGATTGATTGAAGTGGACAAGCCCAATGCCGAAGTGTTGATCGTCTCGTCCGGTACGGCGGTTTCCCAAGGTCGTGAAGCCCAGATTCTCTTGGAAGAGGATGGCATCGATGTGGGAATCCTAAAAATCAAAGTACTTCGGCCATGGCCGGAAGAAGAAATTCGAGAGGCTACCAAGCATGCCAAACATATCATTGTGCCGGAGTTTAATGTCACGGGTTGGCTTGCCAAAGAGATTCGTGCCACGATTCAGAATCCGGAGCGAGTGTATGCCGGTCCGCATGTCTGCGGAGGCATGACCATGCCGCCAGAAATTATTGCGGCCGACATCAAGAAGCAATTGGGCATTAAAGCCGAAAGCTTGGCCGGACGTGGAAGCTGACACGGCATGTGTCGATTGCTGAGTCTGTCAAAATGGCATGCGGAATTAATGTGAAATTTTTGGATAAGTGTGAGGAGGCCCCATGAGTAAAGAACGAATTAAAATAGCTCCGGAAATGTTCGATATCATGCCATCGGAGTATCAGGATTTGGTTGGACGAGCAACGTATGGGAATGAGAACCGCGGGTGGAAGGATATCGGGACCTCAAAGGAATTGATAGAAGAGCATTCGTTGTGTGCCGGGTGCCCGGAGTCCATGGCTTTTCGGTACATTTTAGCGTCATTGCCTGCCCCGGAAGATACCGTGATGGTGGGTTCGACGGGCTGCACCAGCTTGGTTTTCCCACATGTGGGCGTACACAATATTCACTCCCTCTTTGGCAATCAGAACGCCATTGCTTCGGGGCTCAAGCGTGCCCTCACCGTGCGGTTCCCCGGGCGGGTCAAAGATGTGGTGGTGTTGGCCGGTGATGGGGCAACGGTCGATATCGGCCTCGATATGACGCTGCAAGCTTGGTTCCGCCAAGAAAAATTCACGACCATTTGTTTTGATAATGAGCTCTACGCCAATACAGGCGGCCAAGAAAGCGGATTAATGCAAAAAGGGTTTGTGGCTAAGATGGCTCCCGTGGGAAAAACGTTTGAAAAGGTCAAACTGCCGGAAATCGCGCGTGAGTCCGGATGCCACTACGTGGTGAATTGTACGGTCAGCAAACCAAACCTTGTTGAAAAAGTCATCAAAAATGCGATTCATGTGGCTCGCGAAATCGGTCCTACCTATTTGCAGCTCTACACCCCGTGTATCCTGGAAATCGGGAAAAACAGCATGGAAGGCTTGCAAGAAATGCGGGACTCTGAAAAACCGACTGAACGATTTGCGTATAAGGAGTATGTCAGTGATCAAGCCAAAGAGTTGTTGACCGAACTGGCGGCGAAGGAAAAAGAAAGAAAAGCCGCTGCGAAAAAGCAATTGGCGGGAAAGGCCTGAGCCCTCCCTACGGAATGAAAAAGGGGAAAGCATCATGATCAAGCGGAGATTAAATATTCGCATGTCGGGTCTTGGTGGCCAGGGTGCCGTGACGGCTGCACACGTGTTGGCGATGGCGGCGTCACGTGACGGAAAATTTGCGATCTCGAATCCATTTTTTGGTGCGGAAAAGCGCATGGCGCCGGCTGAGAGTTATTGTCGGATTGGTATCAGTCGGATCTATGATCGTGGAGAGTTGGTCTTTCCCGACGTGATTGAAGTGTTTCATCCGCAAGTGATAACGATGGGCAAAAGTTATACCATGCCATTTTACTCGGGTATTAAGGAAAACGGAGTTGTCATCATTAATTCAGATGTGCCGCTTTTATCAGATGAAGATGTGAAGCGGTTAAAGGATCTGGATGTGGCGGTGTTTTACATCAAAGGAACCCAGGTCGCGTTGGAAGTGGCTGGTACGGAACTTTCCACGAACATGACCATGATTGGTTCTGTTGCCGGTATTACCAAATGCGTTTCTCTGGAGGGACTCGATGGGGCACTGCAGGAGCGGTTCGGGAAAAAGTTTGTGGCCTCTGGGGGAACGGCCACCTTGGATGAAGCCATTAAGAAAAAATTTGCCAAAAAAGAAATGCTGTTAAAGAAAAACTTGGAGACGGTCATCCGGGCATACGAAATGGCGAGTGAATGGGCGGAAAAGAATAATATCGAACTAGCCGTTGCGGCGGCATAAAGAAGACAGGGGAAAGGCTAGGCATTCATGTATAACGTAGCGCAAGTGACGGATGAAAAGTGCGTCGCCAAAAAAGGGTGTCGGTTGTGCATCATGTACTGCCCCGAGGCCAATTGTTTGGACCTGAATGTTGAAAAACTGGTGGCGGAAGTAATCATCAACCGATGTAAGGGCTGTGAGCTGTGCAAAGTGGTTTGCGATGCTGCAAAACATATGGCAATAGACATGGTGGCGGTGAGTGCTGATGGTTCCTTGATGGACAAGGCCGGAGAAGCCGCTGGCTTAGGACAAGCCTATCAAGGGTAGTTTTACACATCAGGTATCAGCTAAGGGCCCTACGACAGAATCATTTTTGATTGTCGTGGGGCTTTATTTTTTCTCAATTTTTTCTCAAGTGAGCTCCCACAAGAGTCGAATGAAACAGAAGGTGTGGACATGAGCGATGACCTCAGAGAACTCATGGGTGAGATTACCCTGCACATGAGCCAATTCCATGACCGATTAGAGAGTCGTGCCCAGGAAATGGAACTCATGGGAGGAGATTCCGATGTCGCCAAAAAATTGACCATGGGTGCCGATGCCATGAAAGACAGCGCCAACATTTATTTATCTTGGGCGCGGCATTACGTCGCGCTATCCGAAGGTGGAGCGGCAGAGGCCGAAGAAGGCGAAGAGGATTCCGACGATTTTCAGTTTTAGTATATGAAACTGTTGTCGGCAGGAGCTATTGCTCAATTTCAGAATTATGTTATGATCACGCTCCGACTCCACCATGGTGGAAAAGAAGCCAACGATCGTGTTCCTCGGTAGCTCAGTTGGTAGAGCGGTCGGCTGTAAAGGGAGGCGTGCGAAAGATTCACGTCGTATTGCAGCTTCCACAGGAAACTGTGGTTGAAAAATCGGGTGAATTCAGGGAAGCCTTCCCCGAGTTCGTGGCGAACTCGGAAAGGGAATCCTGATCGAAGCTTGCCGAAGGGTCTTGGTAGGCAAGAACGTGCAGAGACTAGAGGTTGAGGAACCCAACCCAATAAGACCTCACAAGCGCCCGACACCCTCACCTGATTCGTCAGGCTGGTGATGAGATAGTCCGAGTCCGGTAGAAATACTGGGAAACTCGTAACCGATTGGTCGCAGGTTCGAGTCCTGCCCGAGGAGCCAAATTTATAGCCGCTGACCTCAGCGGCTTGTTAGTGAACGCGAGACCACGAAGGGTAACCCTCGCCGCCGGCGACATCCGCCGCCGCCTGCTCGACGCCCTGCTCTATGGCGCGGGTACTGTATAATATCGATACCTTGAGAAAAGCTAGGTTTCGCCAATCCTGTACGGCTGTCACCGCCTGCTGATCGCGGACCAGGATACATAGAGTGGTATGAGGTGAACCCTTGTGGTGCCCTGTAGGCGAATGCCAGGTAGGTTCTCATGGATGCTCAATAACCAATAACTAAGGAGTTTGTTCCCTATGCCTTTTCAATCTCTATCAACGTCAACCCGTCTACGTCCATCTAACCGTACACAGCGCCACCAGGCCGTTTGCGCTGATTGCGATATGTCGACAACCGTCCCCTTCCGGCCCAGTCCTGACAGGGCGGTGTACTGCCCCTCGTGCTTTAAAGCCCGTCGAAACGGTCTTTCCTCTGCGGTCGACACACCGGTGTGTGAGTCATTTGTTGCAAATAATACTTCTGCCGATAGCGCCCATGCCGGTGCTGCCGTGTTTCCTGGAATGGCGTTGAAGGGTTTGACCAGAGCGGCGCTTTCCCGGATGAACATCTCAGAGCCTACGCCCATTCAAGAAAAGTCCATCCCCCATCTCCTAACGGGACGGGACTTGATCGGTCAGGCGCGCACGGGGTCCGGAAAGACGCTGGCGTTTGCTGTGCCCCTGGCAGAACAGTGTGAACCGTCGGTCCTGCAGGTCCAGGCGCTTGTGCTGGTGCCCACCCGGGAGCTGGCCATTCAGGTGTCTGGAGTCATGAAGGCCTTGGCTTCATCACAGCGGCTGCGTGTGACGTTACTGTACGGCGGCCGGTCGTTGAGGCCGGAGCACACGGCGTTGAGGAACGGAGCCCAGATCATCATCGGCACTCCTGGACGTACGCTGGACCATCTACGGCATGGCACACTCGACCTGAGATCGGTGCGATTCTTGGTGCTGGATGAAGCGGACGAAATGCTGGATAGAGGGTTTGCCCACGATGTGGAAGCCATCCTGAGCGAGACGCCATCCAGTCGGCAGACGGCGCTTCTCTCCGCAACCATGCCTGAGTGGGTGGCGAAGACCGCGAAGAAATACCTGCGGAACCCCGTCACGGTGAAAGTGGACGCAGACCTGCAAGCTCTGCCCACTGTGGAGCACCTAGTCTATACCATCCAGAAGAGCGACAAGATAGAGGCTCTCAAAACGCTTTTAAACCAGCGGGACGGCGCTCCGATTATCGTTTTTGGTAAGACCAAGCACGGCGTCAATAAGCTGGCAAGACAGCTCGACACGTTGGGCTATCCGGTAGGGGCGCTCCAAGGAAATCTTAGCCAAAACGCACGTGAGCGTGTGATGCTAGACTTCCGTTCTGGCGCCGCGCCGATTTTGGTCGCGACAAATGTGGCGGCTCGAGGCTTGGACGTTGAAGGCATTGGCCAAGTCATCAACTATGACCTGCCGGACTCGGAACAACTTTTCACGCACAGGGTCGGACGGACTGGCCGCATGGGCCGCTCAGGAGAAGCGGTCACGTTCATCACGTCGGACGAAGAGCGGAAATGGCGTGAGATTGAGCGAGGCCTAGGCCGCAGGTTCACCCGCAAGTTATGGAGGACTGCCCGTAAGTCAGAGCCGTTCCGAGAGAGGCTCCAGCCATAAGACGGTCTACTATGGCGCGGTCGTTTGGAAGAGTTGCTGGTCTACGGGCTATTCATGCGTTTCTGGTGTCTGGTCCGGCGGCCTGTCGGGTGGCTTGATGCTTCCTTTCGTTCTGGTCGAGGTGGCGTTTTCGAAGCCGGAGATGATGCGGCGTGACCTCGATCAGTTCATCGTGGCGGATGAACTCGATCGACTGCTCCAAAGACATGCGCAGCGGAGGGACGATCTTTTCATAGGCATCGGAGCCGGCGGCGCGCATGTTCGTCAGTTTCTTCTCCTTCGTGATATTCACGTCCATGTCCGTGTCGCGGCTGTTCTCTCCGACGAGCATGCCCCCGTACACTGCATCGGTCGGCCCAACGAACAGTTGCCCCCGTACCTGCAGGTTGATCATTGCGTACCCGGTGACGTGTCCGTTGCGGTCGGCGACCAGCGCGCCCGTCGTCCGATGGACGATGTCGCCAGCCCAAGGCCGGTATTCCATGAGCATGTGCGTAAGGATTCCCGTGCCTTTCGTATCGGTGAGGAACTCGGTCCGGTATCCGATCAACCCACGGCTGGGAACTTCGAACTCCAGACGTACCCTTCCCGAGCCGTGGTTCACCATCTTGACCATGACGCCCCTGCGCGGGCCGAGTTTCTGAACCACAATTCCCATGTACTCTTCGGCCACGTCGATGAGAGCCAGTTCGTAGGGTTCGTGGGTCGTGCCTCGAACGGAGCGGGTCAACACCCGCGGCATGCCGACCGAAAATTCATATCCTTCCCGCCGCATCTGTTCGATCAGGATTGCCAGTTGCAGTTCTCCTCGGCCGTACACCAGGAAGCGATCGGGAGATTCGGTAGTCTCCACCCGCATCGCGAGGTTGTGCTGTGCCTCTTTGAGCAGTCGCTCTCGAAGGTGGCGTGAGGTCACGTACTGGCCATCCTTTCCACTGAACGGGGAATCGTTGATGGAGAACTCCATCGACAACGTGGGTTCGTCCACGTTGAGCATAGGCAATGGCTTGGGGGCTTCACCACCGGCGATGCTTTCCCCCAGCCCGATGCCGCTCATCCCCGCCAGCGCAACGATCTCTCCAGGACCCGCCGAGGGGACCGGGTCTCGCCCGAGGCCTTTGTAGACGAACAATTCCGCGATGGTGGCCGAAATCTGAGACCCGTTACGCCGGCACTGGGTGACCGCCTGTCGGTTCTGAACCGTGCCGGCCACGACGCGGCCGACCGCCAGTGGCCCGCGGTAGTCGTCGGGCTCGACATTGGTTACCAGGATCTGTAGAGGGTGGTCAGGATCCCCTGAGGGTGGCGGAATGTGCTCGATGATCATCTCGAACAACGGCTGCAGATCGGAGAGATCTCCGTCGGGTGATCGAGTGCATCTTCCTGTGCGGGCGACGGAGTATATGACCGGAAACTCGATCTGTTCCTCGGTGGCGTCCAAGTCGATGAACAGGTCGTAGACTTCGTTCAGGACTTCCGAGGCGCGCGCGTCTTGACGGTCGATCTTGTTGATAACCACGATCGGGGGCAGGCCCAGCTCAAGCGCTTTCGACAGCACGAATCGCGTCTGGGGCAGCGGTCCTTCTGCGGCGTCGACAAGCAACATGATGCCGTCAACCATCCGCAGGGTGCGTTCGACCTCGCCGCCGAAATCGGCGTGACCCGGCGTGTCGACGATGTTGATCTTGACGTCGCCGTAGGTGATGGCGGTGTTCTTCGCCATGATCGTGATGCCTTTTTCTCGCTCGAGGTCCATCGAGTCCAGAATTCGTTCACCGACGTCCTGGTTTTCACGGAACATTCCGCTCTGCCACAGCATCGCGTCCACGAGCGTGGTCTTGCCGTGGTCGACGTGTGCAACAATGGCGATATTGCGAAGATTTATCACGATACGTAAAGGAAGACGTCCATCAGGTATTTTCTCCTGGAAGCGCTCAAGCACCACAACGAGGTCAGTCAACGGCACAACCTCACCGTCTCGTCGGGATTGTCGAGTTGCGTGTCAGGGCATGGTCTTTCCAGATTGACGTGGTCCGGTCAGATGCCAAAGGGGATACTGCATGATGCAAGTTAAACTTTCAAATGCAAATCATCGGCGGCCCCTTGCATTGGTGCCGCTTCCGCTCACGTCGCTGTTTAGTCCCGGCCAACGGTTGGGTTGCCCCCACGGGGTTGTGTCGTTTTATTGTCATTGCGAGGTGGCCGTGACAATCTGAGCTGGTTGGGGCTGGGGCTTGGCGAGATGGCTTCGCTCGCTTATCCACTTTCCCTGAGCGCTTCGGGCAGCTTATCTATTCTCTCCGTCAATATCGTTAGCTCACGGCTTCAAACTGGTTGCGGCTCGTAGCGATCGACCTCGATCTCATCCTCACGCACTTGTGCCTGCGCGATGTCGTAGGCTGCCTGCAAGCGTATCCAGATTTCCGGCGTAGAGCCAAAGACTTTCGCAAGCCTGACCCGCCATCTCGGTCGACATGCGAACGCAACAGTTCACTAGATTCGAGAGTGCCTGGCGACTGACGCCGAGGACCTTTGCGCCTTCGGTGATGTTGAGGCCAAGCGGCTCCAGACAGGACACACGTCCCACTTTGCTTGGGTGAAGCGGGTTCTTCATAGGCATAGGGTTTTCCTTTCAGTTAAGCGTTCCTACGCCACCGCCGACACTCATAGAGTGCAACCTGTCACCTCTCAGTTCGCAAACACGCTTCTCGTCTCTTCCCAACGTATCTTTGTCCAGTTTGCCTCCTTTGGACTGGTTTACCCTGGCATTCCTTGGTAGATTTCTTTCGTTACTTAGGTGAACTTGCTGATATCGGCAAGAAAGTCAGACATGGGGAGTCTCTTCATGAAAAATGCCGTACCAAAAACATCGGTTGTCCTGTTTATTTTCTTCAGTGCCGTAGGAATTGCCGGTTGCGCTTCGAAGCCGACGTTGGAAACGTTCCGGACCGATGGCGCTCCATGTTACGACCGCTCGCTTCAACCCCAAACCTCGATCGTAGATGCCCACCTGCACTTCCGTCCGTTTGGAGGTCCCGTGCTTCCGTTCGAGGAAGTTAGCTCTTACCTCGAAAAGACGGGAGTGCTGTTCGTTAACATGTATGGCATTGGGCAGATGCTTCCGGTGTCGTCGCCCTGTACTTACGATTTGGACCGTTCCTGCACGTCGGTGACGCCCACGCTGAAGAACGATTCGCCAATGCCGCCAACGACGTGACGAAGGCTCCACCTAGCATGCACATGACGCTCTCGATGACCTTCCCTGATTTGTCACGACCGGAGTCGATTCTCCCAGGCATGCAACGCTTGGAGGAAGAATCCCACGACACGTTCACGTGGATGGGCGAAGTCAATCTGGTGAAACAGGCGTTGTTCGGCAACGGACATGAACCTGTTTTGATAGCCCAAATTACGGAGTAGGCGGCCTTTATGAAGGTGCGGCGGGCGGCAATGGGGGAAGAGGAGGGTGACGCTGATCGGCTAGGCGCTTAGTGCCCTTCCTTCACCAGGTTTTTATTCCATTCGGGGATTTCGACTACGAGTTCGGTTGATCCATCGGGTACGCATTGGCAGGCTAATCGTGATTGCAGCGTCATCGCAGGGGCTTCATCCAACTGGTCCAATTCATCGTCCGTGGCTTCACTGCAGGAATCCAAACCCTCCTTCACAATGACATGACAGGTTGAACAGGCGCAGACTCCGCCGCATGCATGTTCGACATCGATTCCTGCTCCCATCGCAATGTCCAAAACGCTGCCTGGCTGGCCGGTTGGTCCATACGGGACTTTACTTGGATCAACCTGCACCTCAAGGGTTGCCTCAGGCATATTAAAGGTCACCGTGAAAGAGGTTGTGGCTGCTTTGACTTCGACTTGTTCGATATATGGATTACTGCCGCCCATCTAATCTCCTTTTCTCCGTAAAAATTAAAAAATTATGATGTATTTTCAATAAGATAACTATTTCTCACTCATGAGATGAGTCAATCTCCGACTATTTCAATCTCCGATTACAATACTCTTGACTACAAATGAATGTCAATGATAAGATTTACTCCGATGGTTTTGATCGGAGATGTATTTACTCCACGTTTTTTTGTGAGGAGTCGTGCTGAAGCTTTCGAAAAAAGCTGATTATGCCTTACTGGCTCTTCAGTATATAGCAACGGTTCAAAGTGGAATCGATGCCCACCCACGTGTGGTGAATACCAAGGAAATTGCCGAAGAACATCATATCCCTTTGGAATTATTGGCGAAAGTGCTGCAGACTCTTGCCAGGCATCAACTGATCGAAAGTCATCATAATGGACCCAAAGGAGGATATGTGTTGGGGCGTGAACCCAGAGACATTACCATGGCACAAGTGCTGGAAGTCATAGAAGGTCCCTTGGGATTAACGGATTGTTCTCATGAAAAAAATGATCAATCCCAGTGTGAGCAAATGGACCGCTGTAATATTCGAACTCCGCTTTTCAAAATTCAAGAAACTATCTTCCAATTGCTGAACAGCATGTCCATTGAAGATTTATTAGTTGAGGAAACACCCCTGCTTCTCGTCAAATCTTTAAAGCCACAAGGAGTCCCATCATGAAGTTACCCATTTATATGGACAACCATTCGACCACGCCTTGCGATCCTCGTGTGGTGGATGTGATGCTCCCATATTTCACTGAAAAGTTTGGCAATTCCGCGAGTCGGAATCATACCTTCGGCTGGGAAGCCGAAGAGGCGGTGGATCAAGTGCGCAAAAATATTGCCAAGCTCATTAATGCCGATGCCAAGGAAATCGTGTTCACAAGTGGCGCCACCGAATCCGATAATCTGGCGCTGAAGGGTGTGGTCGAAATGTATAAGGAGAAAGGTGATCATATCATCACCAGTTCGACGGAACACCGCGCGGTGATCGATCCGGCGAAGTCATTGGAGAAAAAGGGCATACAGGTGACGTACTTATCTGTCGATAAAACCGGCAGGGTCGATCCGGATGACGTGCGGAAGGCCATCACGGATAAAACCATTTTGATTTCGGTCATGCTGGCGAATAATGAAATCGGCACGATTCATCCCATCCAAGAGATCGGCAAGATTGCGAAGGAACAGGGCGTGCTCTTTCATTGTGACGCCACGCAAGGCGTCGGGAAAATCCCGGTGGACGTTCAGAAACTGGGAGTTGATCTGATGTCCTTTACCGCCCATAAAATTTACGGACCCAAAGGCATCGGCGCACTGTACGTGCGACGAAAAGCTCCTCGGGTCCGCTTGTCACCGATGATCGACGGCGGCGGTCATGAGCGAGGGATGCGATCGGGCACGCTCCCGGTTCCGCTCATTATCGGGTTTGGAAAAGCCATTGAACTGTGTGTGCAAGAGATGCCGACGGAGTCCATTCGCATGATGGCCCTTCGTGATCGTCTGCACGACGGCATCACGGCTGTCTTGGAGGAAGTTTATCTCAATGGACACCCTACGGAACGGCTCCCGGGGAATCTGAATCTCAGTTTTGCGTATGTCGAAGGGGAAGCCTTATTGATGGGGGTCAAAGAAATCGCGTTGTCGTCAGGATCGGCTTGCACCTCGGCCACTCTTGAGCCATCCTATGTCCTTCGGGCCTTGGGAGTCGGGTCCGATTTAGCGCATTCCTCCATTCGATTCGGTATCGGTCGGTTTACGACACCGGAAGAAGTGGAATATACGATTACTCGGATGATTCAGGCAGTCAATCATCTTCGCGAAATGTCGCCCCTCTATGAAATGGCGAAGGAAGGGGTCGACCTCAAGTCAGTCCAATGGGCGGCTCATTAGGCAGAGCATGAGATTATTCGAAGATACCGTTGTTATAAATTTCTGTGGAGAAGGAGGGTCGTATCATGGCATACAGTGAAAAAGTGATTGATCATTATAACAGTCCACGCAACATGGGATCGTTCAAGAAACAGGAAGATGGCGTGGGGACCGGAATTGTCGGGGCCCCCGAATGCGGTGACGTGATGAAATTGCAAATTAAAGTTGAAAACGACACCATCGTGGATGCGAAATTCAAAACCTTCGGGTGCGGGTCGGCCATTGCCAGTTCCAGTTTGGCAACGGAGTGGTTGAAAGGTAAAACCGTCGATGAAGCGGGACAAATTAAAAATACCGAGATCGTGCAGGAGCTAAACCTCCCCCCGGTCAAAATCCACTGTTCCGTGTTGGCGGAAGATGCGATTAAAGCCGCCTTGAATGATTACAAACAGAAAGCGGACACCGAAGCGAAAACCGAAGAACCAGCCGCTTCGGCCGGTGCCTAACACGTGGAATTGCAAGGAGCGAAGTAATGGAGACGACACAAACCACTCAGACCCCCCTCGTCAGGTTGACGGAGGCCGCGGTTGCTGAAGTAAAACGACTCATGGATATACAAGATCTGGCCGAAGGGGCCCTTCGTTTGGGAGTCAAAGGGGGCGGGTGTTCCGGGTTAAGTTATACGGTCAATTTTGATGAAAAAATCGGCGAGTTCGATACGGTGTGCGAGCAGGCCGGCGTGAAAGTGATTGTCGATGCGAAGAGCGCCATTTACCTTGATGGTATGCAGCTTGACTATCAAAAAGATATGGTCAGTGGAGGATTCAAATTTCTGAATCCCAACGCGTCTAAGACCTGTGGGTGCGGAGAATCGTTTTCAGCATAAGACAGGTAACCGGGTTGTTTGACCATTAGGGAGAGAACCCTGCGGGCATGGTGAAGGTTTCCCATGCCGCTTCGTCAGTGATGGAATGAGCAAGGACATACCGCAACCGGCTTCAGCACGGACCCGCGATCTGCCGATGGCCCGCAGTATGTGTTGGCATTGTCAATCTGAAGTGTCCGGCGAGTATTTTTGTGGTCAGTGCGTCAAGGTACAACCGCTTTCCAAGGAACTCGACTATTTTACCTGTCTGAACCTGCCTCGCAAATTAACCCTCGACGAACAGGCGCTTGAAGAAACCTTCTACGCCTTGAGCCGAAGCTTTCATCCTGACTATTTCGTGACGAAAGACGACGGTGAGCAGGCGATCAGTCTCGGAAACACCGCATTGTTGAACTCGGCGTATCGGACGTTGAAAGATCCCGTCCAACGAGCCGAGTACCTCATTCGTCTCGAAGCAGGATCGGCAAAAGATATTCGGACCTCCCCTCCGGCTGACCTGTTCGATGAAATTTTAGAGCTTCAAGAGGGGTTAGAAGAATTTCGGTCACTGCCTTCCGAGGGGTCCGCCGAACGGCGGCAAGAACTGCTGAAGAAATTGCAAGCCGACCGCCGGACGCTCGAAGCGAGAAAAGCGCAAATGGAACGTCGCCTGTTGGAGCAGTTCAGCCGATGGGATGCCCTGCAAACCGAAGCCGCGGACGATGCAACCGTTCAGGCGCAACAGGACGCGGTGCTCACGGGTATGCAGGAAATTTTATCGCACCGCACGTATGTGAAGAATATCGTGAATGATTTGGCGGCGGCGACAAGCTAAACAGCCGAATCTGGAAGGAGCGTATGGCACCGATAGTCGGCATTGACCTTGGAACGACGAATTCATTAGTCGCGTATATGGCTGGTGACCGTCCGCAGGTCATACTCGGAAAACATGGCCAAGCCAAGGTCCCTTCGATCGTCGGCCTCACGGATAATGGGTTCTTGGTCGGAGATCCTGCCAAGGAATATCTCGTCCGCGATCCGTCCCGCACGATATATTCCGTGAAACGGTTCATGGGGAAAGTCGTGGCGGACGTGGCGGAAGAATTGAAATATTTCCCGTATACCTTACAGGAAAAAGGCGGAGTGATTCGCATTCAAGTCGGAGAGAAAACCTACTCTCCTCCGCAAGTCTCCGCCATGATTTTAAAAGAACTCAAGCTTCGGGCAGAAGCGCATCTGGGTGAGGACATTACCAAAGCCGTCATTACGGTCCCGGCGTATTTCAATGACAGCCAGCGACAAGCGACGAAAGATGCCGGCCTCATTGCCGGCTTGGACGTGCTGCGCATCATCAACGAACCGACTGCGGCGTCGTTGGCCTATGGTCTGCAAAAGGACACGCAGGGGTTCGTGGCCGTGTATGATCTTGGAGGCGGAACCTTTGATATCTCCATCCTGAAACTCAAGGATGGCATCTTCGAGGTGCTCGCGACCAACGGGAACACGCATCTCGGCGGAGACGATTTCGATCGACGGTTGGTCGATGCGGTCATACAGGGTGTCGATGCTCGGCATGGCGTCAAAGTGGAAGATTCGCTGGAACTGATGCAAACCGTTCGTCTTGAAGCCGAGAAGACCAAAATCCGATTGTCGGATGAGCCGCAGGCTACTATGGCCTTTTCCCTTCCCAATGGAAAAGGGACTTATGAACGCACGTGGTCACGTGATGAATTCGAATCCTTGATCCTGGACCTGGCCGAACAAACCATGACCCCCTGTCGCCGCGCATTGAGTGATGCGGGATTGGAGACCGGTCAAATCGACGAAGTGGTCCTGGTCGGCGGCAGCACCAGGATGCCGTTGATTCGATCCCGCGTTCAAGAGCTTTTTGAGAAGACGCCCCATTGTGATCTGAATCCCGATGAAGTCGTCGCGCTGGGGGCTGCAGTCCAAGCCGGCATTCTGGCCGGAGAGAACAAAGACATGCTCTTGCTCGACGTGACCCCGTTGTCCTTGGGCATTGAAACCATGGGCAATGTCATGAGCACCTTGATTCGTCGGAATACGACCATCCCCACGAGTGCCAAGGAAATGTTTACCACCTATGTCGATGGCCAAACCGCTGTGGATATTCATATTTTGCAAGGCGAACGCGAGCTAGTGAAAGACAATAGAAGCCTGGCCAGATTTCAGCTCAATGTCCCGCCGTTGCCGGCAGCCGTGCCTCGTATTGCCGTGACATTTCTGATCGATGCGAATGGCATTCTCAACGTCACGGCGTCCGATATTCGGACCGGCGAATCGCAATCCGTTGCAGTCAAACCATCCTATGGGCTGACGGATGACGAAGTCGAAACCATGATTCGGGAATCATGCCAATTTGCGGCGGAGGATATGAAGGCTCGTCAGGTGATCGAGGCGAAGACAGAGGCCGACGCCATCATGATGGCCACCGAGAAGTCGCTGAAACGGGGAACGGATTTGATTGCGACGGAAGAAATCCAATCCATTCGCAACGCCATCGAAGAACTACGACTCGCAAGAGATCAGGAAGATCATCGACTGATTCGGGCCAAGATTTCCGACGTGGAAAAAATGACCCATCACCTGGCCGAAGTCTTAATGGATGCCACGCTCAAAGAAGCACTCGAAAGCAAAAAACTGTCCGAAGTGACGGATTGAATGTGCGACGCAGCGACAAGGAGAACCACATGTCTCAAGAGTTAACGTGGGATATGGCCGAAGACATAGCGATTCGACTCCATGAAGAACATCCGGACCTTGATCCGCTGATGGTTCGCTTTACCGATCTGCATGCGTGGATTGTGGCCTGGCCTGAATTCACGGATGATCCCAAGAGTTCCAACGAAAACCAACTCGAAGCCATTCAGATGGCTTGGCACGAAGAATATCAGGACACGTCATAGCAGAAAATTTCTTCCCCCCTGTCCTGAGCTACAATAACTTTCACACGCAACTTAGGCGGCCCAGCCCGCGGACAACACCTCGGCCTGCTCCAGAACCGTTCGCGTCGCCTTTTCCTGCTTGTCGGGCGGGTAGCCATGTTTGCGCAGGATGCGTCGGATCAGCCGACGAAGATTGGCGCGGACATTCTCGCGCAGCGTCCAGTCGATGGTGACGTTGCCGCGCACGGTCTCGACCAGCTCGCGGGCGATATCGCGCAGTGTCGAATCACCGAGCACCTCGACGGCGCTGTCGTTGACGCTGAGCGCGTCGTAGAACGCAAGTTCATCTTCGGTGAGTCCCAGCGATTCGCCGCGGGCACTTGCCTCCCGTAACTCCTGAGCAAGCCGGATCAGTTCCTCGATTACCTGTGCGGCTTCGATGGCGCGGTTCTGATAGCGGCGCAGGGTCTGTTCCAGCATCTCGGCGAACGACCGCGCTTGGACGATGTTCTTTCGCCGCCGGCTGGCGATCTCGCCCTTCAGCAGCTTCTGCAACAGCTCCACCGCGAGGTTTCGCTGGGGCATGTCGCGCACTTCGGCCAGGAATTCATCCGACAGAACCGAGATATCTGGCTTGTCCAGACCGGCCGCAGCGAAAATGTCCACCACGCCGTCGGAGGCGACTGCGCGGGAGACGATCTGGCGAACGGCGTGCTCCAGCTCCTCCTCCGGACGGGCTTCGGCGTCCGCGCGCTTGGCGAGCGTCGACCGCACCGCCTGGAAGAACGCCACCTCGTCGCGGATGCGCAGCGCGTCCGTGTGCGGCACGGCCAGCGCGAAGGCTTGGGAGAGTTCGCGCACGGTCCGGATGCAGCGATCCTTGCCGTTTTCCTGGGTCAGGATGTGCTCCTGCGCCGCCGGCAACAAAGCGAGCCGTTCGGCAGGCGTACCGTCAATCCAGCCGGAGCGGTCGAAGCCGTGGAACAGGCCGCAGCAAATCTCGTATTTCTCCTGCATCACCGCCACCGCTTCCGCCTGATCGAGCGCCGTGCGGCCGGTGCCGCCGCTCTCGGTGTAGGTCGCGAGCGCCCGCTTGAGCTCGTGGGCGAGGCCCAGGTAATCGACCACGAGGCCGCCGGGCTTGTCCCGAAACACGCGGTTGACCAGGGCGATGGCCTGCATCAGGGCGTGGCCGCGCATCGGCTTGTCCACGTACAGGGTGTGCAGGCTCGGCGCATCGAAGCCGGTCAGCCACATGTCGCGCACCAGCACGACGCGCAGCGGGTCGGCGGGGTTGCGGAAGCGTTTGGCCAGCACCTCGCGCCGGGGCTTGTTGCGGATGTGTGGCTGCCAGTCGGGCGGGTCGGAGGCCGCGCCGGTCATCACCACCTTGATTTGTCCCTTGTTGTCGTCCTCATGCTCCCAATCCGGGCGCAGGCGGACCATCTCCCGGTACAGGTCGATGCAGATGCGACGACTCATGCAGACCACCATCGCCTTGCCGTCCAGGGCTTCCAGGCGGTGTTCGAAATGCGCAACGATATCCTCCGCAACAAGGGCGGTGCGCTTCTCGGCGCCGACAACCGCTTCGAGCTGCGCCCACCTGGTCTTGAGCCTCTCCTTGCGTTCGATTTCCTCGCCCTCGGTCGCCTCCTCGAAGCCGGAGTCGATATTGGGCTTTTCGCGCTCGTCGAGCGTCAGCTTGGCCAGCCGGCTCTCGTAGTAGATCGGCACCGTGGCGCCGTCCTCGACCGCGCGCTGGATGTCGTAGACGCTGATGTAGTCGCCGAACACCGCCCGGGTGTTGGCGTCGGCAAGCTCGATGGGCGTGCCGGTGAAGCCGACGAACGAGGCGTTGGGCAAGGCGTCGCGCATGTGGCTGGCGAAGCCGTCGATGAAATCGTACTGGCTGCGATGGGCTTCGTCGGCGATGACCACGATGTTACGCCGGTTCGAGAGTGCCCGCATCCCCCATCCATCTTCAGTCTTCGCATCCTCACTCCCTCTCCCAATGGGAGAGGGCTGGGGTGAGGGGACCGCCGAAGGCGGCATGAACTTCTGGATAGTGGTGAACACCACGCCGCCGGATTGGACGGCGAGTTTCTGGCGCAGGTCCGCCCGGCTGGCAGCCTGCGCCGGTGGTTGCCGCAGCAGGTCGGCGCAGCGCGAGAAGGTGGCGAAGAGCTGATCGTCCAAATCGTTACGGTCGGTGAGCACGACGATAGTGGGGTTGGCCATCGCCGGCTCGCGGATGATGCGCCCGGCGTAGAAGGCCATGGTCAGGCTCTTGCCTGAGCCTTGGGTGTGCCAGACCACGCCGATGCGCCGGTCGCCAGGTTCGCCGCTGGGGCTGCGGCCCGACTCGTAGCGTCCGCGTTCCTCGGCGACGCTCGCAGCCTGGCGCTGCAACTGTGCGGCGCGCAGGGTTTCGGCCACCGCGGTTTCGACGGCGTGGAACTGGTGGTAGCCGGCCATCTTTTTGGCGAGACTGCCGCTGCCGTTGTCCTCGAACACGATGAAATCGCGCAGCAGCGACAGAAAGCGGCGTTTCTCGAAGACGCCCTCGATCAGCACTTGGAGTTCCGTGTAGAAGGTCGGCGCCAGTTCCTCGCCCTCGATCGTGCGCCAGGGCTTGAACCACTCCCGCCCGGCGCTCAGCGTGCCGATGCGGGCTTGCAAACCGTCCGAGACGACCAGCGCCGCATTGTAGGCGAACAGGGAAGGCAGCTCGGCCTTGTAGGTCTGCAACTGTTGCCAAGCGGTCCAGATGGTGGCGTCCTCATCCGCTGGGTTTTTCAGTTCGATGACGGCCAGCGGCAAGCCGTTGACGAACAGCACGATGTCGGGCCGACGCCTGTCCTTGCCTGCCTGCGCCCCATCCGTCGTGGCGGGCAGATTCTCAGTCACGGTGAACTGGTTGACCGCCAGCCAGTCGTTGTTGGCGGGGTCGTCAAAGTCGATGACGCGCACCTGGGCACCACGAATCGCGCCTCCGTCGTTCCGGTACTCCACCGTCACGCCATCCACGAGCATCCGGTGCAAGGCGCGGTTGCGGGTTTCCAAGGTTGATCCTTCGGGGTGCGTCAGCTTGCGAAAAGCGTCGTCAAGAGCATCCGGTGGCACATCCGGGTTGAGCCGGGCGAGGGCGCTGCGCAGAACCGGCGCAAGCACAACATCCGCATAGTCTTCTCGGAAGGACGCCCGCCCCGGCATCGTGTCCGTGCCCGCAAGCAACGTGTAACCCAAGGCGCGGAACCAGTTCAGGGTCGCTTCCTCCACAACGGATTCTGAAATTGATGGCATGGCGCTAGTTGTCCTCACGCAGCGGAGGAAGTTCTTCCAACCGGGCCAGCCATTCCCCGAAATGACGGCACTCGTTGCGAATGCGTTCGAGGCCGATTTGGGCCGATACGGCGGCACCGTGCAATACTTTTTGGTATGAAGCGCCCAAAACTTGCCTTAAGCGAGCCGAAGGGTGCGTATCCTGACCGTCGTTGATGTGTTCCGGGCTTGGGACCGTTTGTTGGATATTCCGCAATACGCCCAAGAAGGGCTGCCAGTCCGGTTCTACTTCCGCGAATTGTGCGACGTCGGAAAAAAGAAGGGATTCGAACTCGTGGGGTTGAACGTGGGGTAAAAATCGGTCCGGTCGGCATTCGGCGCTCCGCACCACGATTTCATGCAAGTCCTGCTCGATGGATACCGCGCGTTCGATGGGGTCGGCCTTTCCGTCGGAGCTGCCTTGTCCAGGAAAACCGCCAGGCAAGCCGTACAGATCGAACAGCGTGGTGACATAGACATCCCGGCGTTCTCGCAACGTAGTACACAGATAGCGCACGACCCTGTCGCGGTTGAGCGCACCGCCGCGATGCCCCGGGGAGGTCGTCATCAATCGCGGCTGGAGAAATACACTCCGGTGCGCAAGCTCTGCGCCTAGCACCTCACGCACAAAGGTCTCCTCGGTCCGGCCTTCGCAGACGACGATTACCTCAACCATCGCGCCTTGGCCTCCCGCCGAGGATATTCATCTTCCACAGATCGCCCAGCGCGTAGTCCTTCAGCCATTCGCCCAAGCGTTCCGAATCCAGCCGTTCGAACACGGACGTGCCGTTTTCGCGATCGACCACCACCACATCCTCCGGTGCCAACTCATGGACCAGTTCAACCGATTGCGTGGCGACGATGAGCTGCTTTGTTTCGCTGGCTTGCCGCAGCAGGGCGCCGAGCACAGCCAGCGCGTAAGGATGCAGCCCGATCTCGGGTTCGTCGATGAGGATGGTAGTCGGTTGTAGACGGGCCGGTTGCAGAAGCAGCGTCGTCAGGCAGATGAAGCGCAGGGTGCCGTCGGAGAGCTGGCGCGGGCCGCGTACGGTATCCGGGTCGTTCGCTTCCGACCACTCGAGTTCGATGCGCTCCCCCGGTTCCTTGCGGTAGAAAAAGTCTCCGAAGAAAGGTGCCACCATGCGTACCGTACGGACAATACGTTGGAATTCCGCCTCATGCCGTTCCCGAAGGCAACGCAGGAACGGCGCCAGATTGCCTGCGTCCGGTTTCAAGCGACGATTGTCCCGCACCGCCGATGCTTGTCGCGCGGGCGCCGTTGCGCTGGTGTCGTGAAAGTGGTAGAGACGCCAGCCTTGAATGGCAGGCAGGACATACGGGGCGAAGGTGTCGTCGTCGACCATTTCCGGCAGAAATGCTTCCCGATGGCCCCTCCCCAGCGCGTGTTCTACCTGTGGACATACATCACCGAAAAAAATCGTCTCCTCCCGATCGAAAATCAGGCTGTCGCCTGCCGGTACGAGCGAGAAGCCGTAGCCGTTTCTCCCGAAGACGAATTCCGCATCCAGACTGGCCGTTTGCCTGCGTCCGCCGAACAGCAGCGCGTCCGGGCCGTCCTGTTCGGCGACGAATCGTTGCAGGCGCTGTTCGCTCAACTCGGCCAGCATGCGGAACAGATTGATGAAGTTGCTCTTGCCGGCCCCGTTGGCCCCGAGCAGCACATTCAATGGCCGCAACTCGAAATCTTCGAGCGCGCGGATGGACTTGAAACCGCGGACGGTAAGGCGTTCTAGCTGGGGCATAGGTCAAATCCAATAGGGTTTCGGAGCGAAACACATATTCCGGTCCACCGTCACGTCATCCACGAGCAGCCAGTGGCGGCGGCGGCTTCAACCTCGTTCTCGGTGAAGTTCTGCATCAAGTGGTCGCTCCGGTTTTCTCCAAAACGAACCTCGCGCGCTCCTGCCGTAGCATCGTGTAGGGATTCATGCAGCGCAGGTCGAGGCCGATGCAGGCGTTCGGAATCTTGATTTTGCGGATGGTATCTGCGGGAACTTCGTGCGTAACGACGATGCAGTCATGGGCCAGTGCATGAGCGACAAGCCAGTAGTCGGCCATCTGCAGAAAGGTTGAGATTGCGCCGGGTTCATAGCCGGCGCCGTTGGCCCAGCCGCTTACGATCCCGAGCGCTTCCGCAACGGCATCGTCGGGCTTCAGAAAGAAACCATCTCCTCGCCCTCTGGACCAAGCCATCAGATCGTCGTCGCCGGTGCGCAGTTCGTCGGCGACCTTCTCGATGCTCGCCACCAGCCCTGCCAGATTCCGTTCCACCAGCCAGTCCCAAAATCCGGGACAAATATCGAACCCGTAGTGCAGGTTCTTGGCCTGGATGAAAACGTTGGTGTCCAGGAGATATGAGGTCATGCCATCGGTCCGGCCTCGCGACCGAGCCTGTTGAGCGTCTCGGTCTTCGATACGCCAAGCATCCGGAAGGCGTCCCGATAGAGGGTGTGTCCTTCCTTTGCGCTGCCCACGACCGCACGGGCGAATCGATGGCTCACGCGGGCCAAGGTGGTGCGGTAGAAATCGCCGCCTCCGCCGGGTTGCGTGGGCTTGCGGAAACGCGCGATTTCCTGCTCCCAGGCGATATCGAAAAGCCTGCGGTCGAGCCGGCCGGCATCGAGCAGACGCCGCAGGATCACCAGGGTGCTGACCTTGAAGGACTGGGCCAACCGGGACAGCGCTTCGGGGAGGTCCTCGTCGTCACGCAATTCGGGCCTGAGGTCGACGAGCGGGAGCAGCAACTCCGCCGCCACCGCATTGCACCAGACCTCCTCCCGACTGAACCCCGGCCTCAGTAGCGCCTCGCTGTTCGATAGAGCCGACGCACCCAGCCACAGATGTGCAAGCTCGTGGGCAAGGGTAAACATCTGCGCCGCCTTTGTATCCGCGCCATTGACGAAGACCAACGGCGCCAGCGGGTCGGACAACGCAAAGCCGCGAAACTCGCCTGGATCGAGAGGACGATGGTTGTTGCTCCCCACAACGCCACTGACCATGACCAGCACGCCGACATCTTCAGCCTTGCGGATGAACAGCCGCAAGGCATCGCTCCAGGTCGGGCATTGCCGTCGGGCCGTCGAGGCGAAGTCCAGTGTTTCGCTGATGCGGGCCGCTGCTGTCTCCGGCTCAGTCTCCATCGTGGCGCTGCCGACGAAACCGAGCTCGGGTTGCCACGTGGACCGGGCGAAGTCGCGATACCAAGCTTGCCGTTCCTGACAGGCGTAGATCATGTCCAGAAGATCGGGGCTCGGGCGTGTCACGGCCTGCCCAGCGAGGGTGCGGAAGTCTGGAATGGGCGCCGATTCCTGCGGAGGCTCGGCGAGAAACAGGTAGCCGAACGGTACATGGACGACGCGGGCAAATGCTTCCAACTGTTTCAGGGTGGGCTGAGTCTCACCGCTCTCCCATTCCGGGAGCTTGGCAAATCTATTCGCGAGATCATCCAGCGTCATACCGGCCCGCTCCCGCGCCCAGCGGAGCAGTTCGGGCTTGATGAAGACACGCGGCATGGTTATATCACAACCTCCACTATCTTCTTAGCCTGGTCAATGCGGATTTCATGCCGTTACAGCCCCGTCTTCCGCCTCATCGGTATCTGCCGTCGGGGCTACAAGTTGCACCATTGCCGAGAAGTGCTTTTCGTCCAGCGACTCGATCATCTCCAACAGGTCTTTGAGAACAGCCGGACCCTCGGCGAGCGCTGTCAGGTCATGCTCCGGTTCTCCGACTGCAATGCTGTGCGAGTGTGTGTGCAGGAACCGGAGAATTCGGATCTTCTTTACCTCGTCGAACGGAACCGTTTTTAGTTTCTTCCACAGCTCCCCTGAGACCTGCGGCTGACGGAACGCGAGAAAGGCTTCCAACATGCGTCTGGCCATATTCGGGAGGACATAGTTCTGCTCGAGACCCTGCGAAGGCAATTCGGTGGACGCCCGATGGACGCGAGCGAATAGGTATTGGTACTCCGAATCGTACTGCTCAAGCAGAGGATCGAGATGTCGAATAGCGCTGCTCCGTGTGTTCTCGTCCAGAGTAGAGTCGAGCATGAAGAATCGAGCAGGCCGTTGGTTTATATCGTTCCTTCGCTGTCCCTTCAAATGGTGAAACCAATTGCGGATCTGTCGGAAGAAGGAAAAATTGTGAGTCAAGACGAACAGTTGACCCGCGTTCTCCGTGCGTTGCCGAATAAAGCCGAAGGCGAGGAACAAGGCGTTCGCATCGAGACTCGACACTGGGTCGTCAAGCACGACGACGCCATCGGCAAGCGTAAATCTCGTGTCTTTCAGCGACTTCAGGAAGTACAAAAGGGCGATCGCCTTGGTTTCGCCCTCACTCAAAGACCGTGCTTGCTCACCGCCACGTGTGATTGCGTAGCCGGTCTCCTTGATTTCCAGGTATAGCTCGTCATGGCCGAGATACTTGTGGAGATCCTTGTTCAGTTCCTCGGCAGGCTGGCGATACTCAACGATTTCCCGTTCCAATCTGTCGATTTCATCATTCAAGCGTTGTACCTCTTGCGTCTTCGTTTGCACATCGGCCGTCGCACCGTCTGCGGCATCCCCGCGGCGCATGAACTCTTCCAAATCTGCTGCGACCGTATCGGCGGCCAGCAGCCTCTGAGCCTTTTCGACCCGAGTCTCGAAGTCATCGCACACCTGATTGTGCTTTCGAATCACCGCGTTCAGCTTCTCGACCGCGCCCGCGTCCACAAGCGGCACTTCAAGTCCCAGCTTGACGTGCTCGAAAACCCGACTCTTCTTGTCCTCCAACGCTTGCACTGCGGCGTCAAGAAAGCCCCGCGTCGACTCCAGCGCTGCCATCAGCCCGTCCTCCTCAGACTGAAATTTCGGACCGAGGTCGTCGTAAAGCTCTGCCTTGTTCGGCAACTGTAGTTCTTTCGCAGCCTTAGACGCGGCCTTTAGCTCGTTGATCTCCTTGTCCAGGCGCTGAATGAACTGCTCATATTGGGCGCTGAAATGTGCCTCCAGGGCAGCCAAGCGGTCCTCCAGCAACGGTTGTTCGCAGAACAGGCATCGTTCGGCATTTTGACTCTGGTGCAATGCCAGACCTTGTCGGGTCCAGTCAGCGAGCTTGGGGTTACCTGTCAAGGCTTCGATCGCCGCCGATACAACCGTCGCCTTCAGCAGTTTCGAAAGGCCGTCCGTGATCGCGATGAAGTCCGGCAGGACATAGGCGATCTCTGCCACTTTCGGCTTCGGCGTCGCCTTGTGCTGGGCGAGTAGCCCCTCGCGTTCCGCGTCGGTCAGGCGGTGAGTAGCGCTGTCACCGGCACTGATCATCTTCTCTGCATCATTCCGAAAATTGGTCTTGTCGTAGTTATTGTACGAGTTTGGGCCGCTTGACCGGAGCGTGTCTTTAATAACCTTCGCACGGTCGATACAGAACTGATCCAAATTTCCAAGGTCCGCCTGTTCCGCAGAGCGTGCGGATTCCAGATTCGATTGGGCCTTCGCGTTTTTCTTCTTCAGGCGTTCAACTTCCTTCTGTTTCTCAACATTCTCCGCGCCCAGCACGAGGATGGGCGGCATGCCGCCGCCCACAGGAAACACATTCTCGTTGATGAAATCCGAGTTGAAGACGCGCACCTGAAGGTTCGATTCTGGGAAGCCCTCGCCTTTGACATCACTGCCGTCAATACGCAGCACGGCATCTCGCAGCACGGCATCTCCCATTGTCGGCGACCGCCTGAGTTCAAGGTCGCGAAGCAATCGGCTCAGTGTGGTCTTGCCAGTCCCATTCCAGCCGTAGATCAGGTTGTAACGTCCGAATTCCGGCAGTTCTGACGGCCACTTGAAATTCCGGAAGACGCCGCAACCGCGTAGATGCGATATACGAGTAATACGATTCACACAGCCCTCCCGATGAACTTTTCAACATCCTCCACCCGCAGTTCGCCGGAGATGAATTTCGGCAGCAGCGTGTCGCGTAGGACAGCGAGGGTACGGGATTCATCGCCCGCATATCTAGCTCGTCCAAGCAGCGACCGGACAGAACGCCCAAATTCAATGCCGACCCGCGGAGATGGCGAAGGCGTTGAGAATCCTGCCAGAGCCGTGGCTGGCACGCGCTGACGCCCGCTAGTCCCGCTCATGTTCTGGATGGCGAATTCTCGGAATCTGGCACTCCGTGCCAGGAGGTAGGCGAATTCGCTCGGGAGTGGATGTATTGGCTTCATGACGATATACTCGGTTGATCCCCACCCAATCTGTCCATCGTGCAAAAAATCAACATAGGCAGTCTTGCCGTTTTCCAGACATGGCGTGATACGGGCAATAAGCGTATCTCCGTTGGCGAACCGCATACCGGATCCGAAGGGTCGATCAGTCACCGTTTCAGGTACATGGCCTTGGGTTGGCATGTTTGCCATGTCGAGATACGGAGCGAGCTTGCCTTTTGTTAAAGATCTATTCGGATTAACCTCGATCAGTTCAGGCAGCGTTTTCACCTCCCACCCCTCCGGTATCTCGCCCAATTCCGAATCGACGAAGCGGTCCGGGAACAGGGCCGCAATCTCCGGGTCCATCCTGTCGAGATAGGCGCAGGCGCGTTCGATGGTCCAATCACTCTCCCCTTGAGGGAGGGTCGAAAGACGTGAGTCTTTCGGGGAGGGGTCTCCCCCCACCCTGACCCTCCCCCTCAAAGGGGGAGGGAATCGTGGCGGCGGCTCCCCTTCAAAGGGAGAGGATTGCGGGGGTAGCTGCTCCTCAAAGGGAGGGAATCGTGGTGGCTGTGGTTCCGCCGCGAAGGACGGGTGGGGATGCAGGGCGGCATAAATACTCTCCAACACCCCGAAGCAGTTCTCGAACACTTCATTGTTCCAGAAGCGGAGGATTCGGTAGCCGGCCTGACGCAGAAAGGCATCCCGTTCTTCGTCGTGTGTCTTCCGTTCCGCGTGTTGGCTGCCATCGAGTTCGATCAGCAGCTTTTCGGACAGGCACGCGAAATCGGCGATGTAGGGGCCGATGGGCTGCTGGCGGCGGAACTTGTGGCCGCCTAATTGCTTGTTGCGGAGGTAGTGCCACAGCAGCCCTTCTGCGTCGGTCTGGTTCTGGCGGAGGATTTTGGCGTGCTTGATGGTCCGAGGGCTGTAGCTGCGCCGGATAGCCTCCCATCGGAGGGCTTGGTCCGCCTCCTCTCCCTCCCCCCTTGAGGGGGAGGGCTGGGGTGGGGGGACTCCCTCGCGCATGGAGCGGCCGGTTGACGGGGCGGGGGCCTCCCCTCCCCCTGCCCCCTCCCTCAAGGGGAGGGGGTTCGCGTGAGCCGTCTCCCGGTGTCGGCGCAGGGCGGCTTTGGCGCGGACGGGGTCGAAATCGACGAACCAGGACTTGAACAGGGCGCGGGCCATCGCCTCCAGCGTCTCGTTCATGCGGCGGTTCAGCTCGATCTTGTCGTCCAGCGTACCGAGGATGTGGGCGATGGCGCGTTGCTCAGGGAGGGGTGGTAAATCTACACTTAATTGTTCGATGTCTGCCGGTCTAATTGACGGATATGCCGACGTGCTGTGCTCGGCAATGGTATGCAGACGATTGACAACATGGTCTTGCGCCAAAAACCAGTAGACGAAATCCGTGTCTGCTAAGCCGTTCTTTCCTCTGATGACGGTAAAACCTGTTGAAGCCAGAAAATTCTCCGGGACATTCTTCAACAGGCCGAAATGCTTCTGATTTGGGCGAACCGTCGAGTATACGATGTCACCCGGCTGCACTTTCCGACGCGCGCGGCTGGGTATCTTGTCCTGTCCGGGAAGCAGACACTGAATTTCGTCTATCCGATTCTGCGTGATGTTGCCGGTGTCAAGATAGTTGATGAAAGGCCAAGCTTCGTTCGGCGCATAGGTGGAAGCGTTTATCGTAATACAGTCGCCAAGTGGCATCGATTGCCAGTCGTCTGCCGCACCTTGATCCTTCCCCACCAACACCACATGCTTCCGCTCGATCTCACGCTGAAAGCTCTCCGGCAGCCGCGCCCAATCCCGCGCTTCTACGAGAAAGGGGACGGTGGACTCCTGTACGGCTTCGTTGAATTCGGCGAGTTGCGAGGGGTCAATTTTGACGAGACCGGGGCTGCGTAATACCAGGTCGAGGTCGCTGCCGTCGTGGCTTCGGCCATTGACGCGGCTGCCATAGGCCCAGGCATCAACGCCGGGCAGGTGCTCCAGCAACAGCGCTTCCAGCACGTGGCGGTGCCTCGGCTCAAGATGCAGCCGGTCAGTCATCATTCGACGCCTCGATCATGTCCGTGTCGATTGTTATTCCTCGTTCCTGTCGATCCCCGATGACGCTGTGTTGCTGCTCATGAATGAGCGACAAGACGGGTTGTGTGTCGTTTTTTCTCATAAACCGATTCACAAACCCGGTTATGTCTCACAAGTGAGCATCAAAATGCGTTTTCTCCATCCACGATGTTCAATAGTTCGGGGAAAACCAGTACCGCGGCCCGGCGTCCCTGTCCTTCGACAACGACCCTGAGTATGCCGCTCTCACGCAGGATTTTCAGAATCCGCCGCGCCGTAGCCTGCGAGATGCCCTCGGCATCCACGAAATCGGCGCTCCTGAAGATGGGGCGTTCGAATATCCAGTCCAGAGCGCGAATGGCGTACAGGGAATGGGTCAGATTGGGCACGTCGCCTTTCATGCGGTTGTACAGGTTGATAATGCCCTGCGCCTTGGTCAGATTGTCCTTCGCCTGGGACTGCACCGCTTCGAGGAAAAAGCGGCACCAGCCGGTCCAGTCATCGTCACGGGAGACGGCGAGCAAGCGGTCATAATAGGCGTCGCGCCGCGCCTCGAACCAGGCGCTGATATAGAATACCGGCGCCCGGATGAGGCCGGTTTGCCACAGGAACAAGGACACGAACATGCGTACCAGGCGACCGTTGCCGTCCAGGAACGGGTGCAGGGCCTCGAACTCGGCGTGCAGAACCGCCAGTTGCACCAGCTGGTCCGGGGCGCCCTCGTGGATGCAGCGTTCCCATATGCTCATCGCGCTTGGGAGCTTGTCCGCCCCGATGGGCACGAATGTGGCGTCATCAATGGTGCAGCCAGGCGGTCCGATCCAGTTGGGAATGCGCCGAAATTCGCCGGGGGACTTCCCCTCGCCGTGCACTCCTGCGAGCAGAACCGTGTGGACCTCGCGGATAACGC
The DNA here is from genome assembly GCA_963422365.1 of Nitrospirales bacterium. Classification (GTDB taxonomy): domain Bacteria; phylum Nitrospirota; class Nitrospiria; order Nitrospirales; family UBA8639; genus Bin75. The sequence goes on along the minus strand of OY729426.1, from coordinate 319,863 downwards.
GCTGAGACAACGGCAGGTCTTCCAATAATTTTTCCGCCTGCCGCATGGCGCTGCGGTAGTTCAGCACCTCCTGGATGTCCTTGCGGCGCGCGGGCGAGTCGGGTTCCCGTCCTGCCTCGAACTCCAGCACCTCCCCCATGGTGGCCTGAGTGCCTTCGATTCGCGAGGAAAGCACGGCTTCCTGGGTGGATAGCGGCGCCGGCAGAACACCGGGGTTGGGAATGGCCGCCAGCATCCCGTCGTAGCGGGCCAGCGCCGCAGCCGCCGACCCGATGAACGGGACCAGCTTCTGCCAATCGATGCGGTCATCGGGCGGAAACCGTCCGGCATGATAGTGGATGGCCACCATCAACCTTCTCCGAACCCCAGTAACTTCAGGTTGGCGGCGATGGCGGCATCCAGCTGCGCGGCCTCGGCCTGCTGCTCGCGCAGTTGCGCAACGAGCCGCTGCATCCTGTCCTCGATCGGTTCGCCGTCATTCTCCTGCGCTTCCGCACCCACATAGCGGCCCGGCGTGAGCACATGGCCATGCTTGCGTATTTCTTCCAGGGAGGCGCTCTTGCAGAAACCGGGGATGTCGGCGTAAGCACTCTCACCCTCACCCCGACCCTCTCCCTTCAAGGGAGAGGGCGTGTCTTGTCGGCTACCGCGCCAGGCGTGGTAGGTGTCGGCGATGCGAGCGATGTCGGTGTTGGTCAGTTCGCGGTGGGTGCGGTCCACCATGCGGCCGAGCTTGCGGGCGTCGATGAACAGCACCTCGCCGCGCCGCTTGCGATCTCGCGCCAGGAACCACAGGCAGGCCGGAATCTGCGTCGAGTAGAAGAGCTGCCCCGGCAACGCTACCATACAATCTACCAAGTCGGCTTCGATCAGGTTCTTCCTGATTTCGCCCTCCCCCGACTGCGCCGACGACATCGAGCCGTTGGCGAGCACGAAGCCGGCGATGCCGCTTGGCGCCAGATGATGCACCATGTGCTGCATCCAGGCGAAGTTGGCGTTGCCCTTCGGCGGCGCCCCGTAGCGCCAGCGCTGATCGTCGGCCAAGTGCTCGCCGCCCCAGTCCGAGACGTTGAACGGCGGATTGGCGAGGATGAAGTCGGCCTTCAGGTCCGGGTGGCGGTTGTTACGGAAACTGTCGCCGTGCTCGATCCGCCCCTCGATGCCGCGGATGGCGAGATTCATCTTGGCCAGCCGCCAGGTGGTGTAGTTCGATTCCTGGCCGTAGATCGAGATATCGGCCTTGACGCCATGCGGTGCTCTGCCGCCATTACCATTGCCGCTGGCATGGGCGCGGATGAATTCGATGGATTGCACGAACATGCCGGACGAGCCACAGCAGGGGTCGTAGACCCGTCCGTGGTATGGTTCCAGCATCGAGACCAGCAGCTTCACCACGCAGCGCGGCGTGTAGAACTCGCCGCCCTTCTTGCCCTCGGCGCTGGCGAACTGGGACAGGAAATATTCGTAGACGCGGCCGAGCACGTCCTTCGAGCGTGCCTCGGCGTCGCCCACAGGGATATTGCCGATCCGGTCGATGAGCTGACCGAGCCGCTGTGTGTCCAGCGCCGGACGGGCGTAGTCCTTGGGCAGCACATTCTTGAGCGCCGGGTTGTCGTGCTCGATGGCGGCCATGGCGCCGTCGACGACTTGGCCGATGTCCGGTTGCCGCGCCCGCGCCTGCAGACGGCCCCAACGGGCTTCGGCGGGCACCCAGAAGATATTCTTGGCTGTGTATTCGTCGCGGTCCTCGGCAGCCTCCGCGTCGCATTCGGCGAGTACCTCCGCGTGGCGCTCCTCGAAGGCGTCCGAGATATATTTCAGGAAGATGAGACCGAGAACGACGTGTTTATACTCCGCGGCGTCCATGCTGCCGCGCAGGTCGTCGGCCATCGCCCACAGTTCGGCCTCATAGCCGGTCGTGGTGCGATGGCTCGTTCGTTGGTCAGGAGGGACATTTGGCTTGATGCCTGTGTTGGCGCGCGTGCCGGTTGGTTGTTGTTGTGCCATACTTCTTTTCTAGCAGACAATCGGAACGCTGCCAAACGGCAAACCTCGGGAGGCAACTCCTTGTCCTCTTCCGCCCCTACTGGGTTTCGACAGTCTGCTCGAGTTGATCGAATTCATAGAAATCCAAGGGATCAACCGGACGGCGGCTGGGGTGTTGAGGAATCGTTCCGTCCGCAAAGACTTCAGTTCTGGTGCGTTTTGACGGCTTGTTGGCAAGGGTGCCGGTTTGTCGGTCGACTTCGACAAACTGAATCCCATCCGGAACCGAGAAAGTCATGACGGGCAGCATTTTGAGTGCTTCCGTCATGAAGTCTTTCCAGATGGGAAGTGCGGCATGGGCTCCGGACTCCATTTTTCCGAGCGTTCCCATGCTGTCGAATCCTACCCATACGCCGGTGACGAGATTCGGAGCATATCCGAGAAACCACGCATCGCGGTAGCTGTTTGTGGTGCCGGTTTTGCCGGCCAGGGGCTGCCCGATTGAGCGCGCTCGTTTGCCTGTTCCACTTTGAATGACATCCATCATCATGTGCGTAATCAAATAGGCGGTTTCTTTGGAGACGGCTTGCCGGGGTTCGAAGACGTGTTGTTCCAAAATGTTGTCTTGCTGATCTCTGATCAGAGAAATAGTATAGGGTTCCAACGCAAGTCCCTGGTTGGCAAATACACCATATGTCGCGGTGAGCTCTTGAAGCGTCAGGCCTGAAGAGCCGAGCGCCAATGACAGGTCCGGGCTTAATGGGCTTTGAATGCCGAGGGAGCGTGAAAAATTGATGACGCGGCGAATGCCTGTTTGTTCGAGCAAGCGGATCGTCGCTGCGTTTCTGGAGTGGCGTAAGGCTTCTCGTACGGTGATCGGGCCGAAAAAGCGTTTTTCATAGTTTTCCGGTTTCCAGGTTTTTCCAGGCTCTTCTTGTCTATACACCACGGGAGCATCGAGAATGAGCGTGGCGGGCGTCAGGCCTTGATCGATGGCTGTGGCATAAATGATCGGTTTGAAAGCGGACCCGGGTTGCCGAATGGCCAATAAGGCGCGGTTGAATTGACTCCGTTTGAAATGATACCCACCGACCATCGCTCGAACCGCGCCGGTTCTGGGATCGATCGCAATGAGCGCTCCTTCGACCAGGGGAGTTTGATCCAGACGGAATCGGATCGTATTGTTGCGGGTCGATTTCAACGAGACTTCTATTACGTCTCCCGGCCGGACCAATTGCCGGGCCGAGGTGATGGGAATCACGCTCGCTTCGCTGACTGACGCTCCTTCGGGGATCCGACGTTTCGCCCATCGCATGTCCGATAAGGTGATGGTGCCGATCAGGTCATGCACCAAGACCGTGACTTCCTTTTGGGAGACGTTCACGACAAGGCCTTCCATGATTTCCCCAAACGCAGGGAAGTCGGCGGTGGGCTTTTCCGGAAGCATTGCCGGTGGATCTTCATGACGGATCGGTCCGCGCCAACCCTGTCGTTTATCGAGTTCGCGCAGCCCCTTCCTTAAGGCCTCCTCGGCGCGGTGTTGCATCTGAATATTCAGGGTTGTGGAAACCCGCAGCCCTCCTTTATACGCCATGGCCTCACCGTATTCGTTGACCAGGTGCTGGCGGACGTCTTCAAGAAAATACGGGGCCACGCGTTCGAAGGATTGACGGGTAAAGGACAGCGGGGTCGCGCTCGTCTCCCGGGCAAGGGACTGCGTCAGAAAGCCGGCTTGGACCATCCTTCTCAGTACGTGTTCCTGGCGTTTCTTCGCGAGGTCGTAGTTTTTGTAAGGGGAATAGGTATTGGGGGCCTTCAGCAGTCCGGCGAGAAATGCTGACTCTGGTAGCCTTAATTCAGATAACTCTTTGCCAAAATACGTTAAGGACGCGGTGCCAACCCCATAGGCCCCATGGCCGAAGTAGATCTGATTGAAATACATCTCGAGAATTTGTTCCTTCGTCAGAATGAATTCCATTTTCATGGCAAGAAAGAGTTCCCGTATTTTGCGCTGGAAGGTCCGTTCCGTGGTTAAAAACAGGGATCTTGCCAGTTGTTGGGTAATCGTACTGGCGCCTTCAACCTTTCCTCCACGTTTGAAATTCGTCCATGCGGCTCGAAAGATACCCCAGACGTCCAAGCCCGGGTGCTCGAAAAACCGGGCATCTTCGACTGCAATGACGGCGTTGATTAAATGCTGGGGGACTTCATGCAGAGGGGTTAAAATTCTGCGTTCCACATAGAATTGTCCTATAACCTGACGGTTATCCGCCTCCACCTTTGTAATCAGGCTTGGCTGGTACTCCCGGAGCCCATCGAGCGAGGGAAGCCCTTTTGCGAGATGCCAGGCCAACGCCCCTGCTCCTCCGACCGTCAGCCCGCTGACAATCAATGCAGGCCACAGGAGGGATTTTGTCAGATGGCGGGTTCCTGAAGCTTGGAGTCGAGACTTCAACGTGGGCATTGTCAAGTTCAGAGGTTGTTTCTCTAGTGGATAGGGCTTATATGAATTTACGATACCCTTGGTTGATGCAAAAGACAAGCGCCTCTGCCTGGTTGACAAACTTTTAAGGGACGTGCTACAGAAAACATTCTGTAAACAACGCAGAATGGGCGTTCTGCCCATTTCTCTCATAACGAATTCAAGAAGGAGGCTGTTTGATGTCTGATGTTGCTTCGGAAATAAAAGTTGGCGATGCGGCTCCCGATTTTACCCTGAAGAACCAGGATGGGAACGAGGTCACGCTGAGTAGTTTTAAGGGTCAGAAGAATGTGGTCTTGGCCTTTTATCCCCTGGATTGGAGTCCGGTCTGTACGGGTGAAAATAAATGTTTGACGGACGATTTTCCGAGCTTTTCCGATGCCAATGCCGAAGTGTTCGGTATCAGCACGGATAGCTTTTTTTCTCATAAGGCCTGGGCCGACTCACTCGAGTTGAAACACACCTTGTTAGCCGATATGCATCGTACGGTCTGCAAGGCCTATGGATTGTATTTTCCGGACCTCAATTGTTCCAAACGAGCGACGGTGATTGTGGATAAAGAAGGCAAGGCGGCCTATGTCAAAGTGCAGGAAATCAAAACGGCTCGGGATGACAAAGAGATTTTGGACGTATTGAAACAGTTAAGCTAACGGTCGCGTTGAGACGTGTTGAAGGGGGATTCCACGAACATGGGATCCCCCTTGATTTTTGAGGACACCAACAAGAAACGGATCCAAGTGGCCGGAACCGTAGAAAACGTCACTGACGAAAATTACGAAGAATTCAAGGGGGCGGAAGCAACCGTGGTTGCCTATGGCATTGCCTCCTGCGAACCCTGTGCGGCCTATGATCCCATCTTGGCAGCGGTTGCCCGAAAGCTTCCCACCGTTCGCATTGGAAAGGCCAAGATGCACGTGCCTGGCCGGTGCCGGAAAATGAAAAAACAGCATCAGTTTGAAACGTACCCCACCACGCATCTCTATTCTCGAGGGAACTTGCTTCTGACCCGTGAAGGAACAGTCGAAGAAGATGAACTGCTTTCCCTCATCCGGCAATACCTGCTCAATTCCTGATCCCCAGCAATCAGTCCCAGCCTTTACATTCCTTCTCCATTGAGGAAGAAGGTCACGAGGGCCCTCGTGGGAGATAGGTTTCTCGGAAGATCGTATCGGCCAGCCACTTCTTAAATGACGGGTTGTCACTAAATTGTTTAAACAGTTCCGTGTGGTCCGTCATCAGATCGATGATGACCTCCTGAAGAACGGTGTCGTGTTCGATTCGGGCATTCTGCTTATCCGAATGTTTCATCGCGTTTTGATAGGCGGTATTCGCGGCAACTTTCGCGGGAATGTCCACGGTAATGACTCGTCGAATCTTGTCGGCGTCTTTCCAGTCAATGTTGCCGAATTGCTCGTTGAAGCTGCGAAGAATGTGACTGAGATGATCGAGTTCCGCTTCGGGTTTCCCACTGACGCTCCTCGTGGGAATCGGCTCGATTTCGGCGTCTTCATCGGCAAGGGTCACAGCCATGGTCGACCGGACCTCAACCCGGTAGCCGTCCATGTCGATGGACTCAAGAAGACCGGTGGAAAGGTTTTCCTCCTGAGGAGCCGGGAGTTTTGGAATTAAAAAGCTCAGGAAAATGGACAGTTTTTCCCAAGCCGAATTGGTGAAGGGCAAGATCGCGGCGAGAAACTCGTAGGTCCGCACAAAGGCTTTCGCATGGCCTTTGAAGACAACCTGGCCATCTTCATCCAGTGTGTTGATGTAGGTCTCGACACAGGCATCGAGGATCGGATCGAGTCGGTCACGATCAGCCCCATCGAGGTACCGTTCAACGAACAGATCAATCGCTGTGTTGTCGCAGACGTGGCAGCCATCGAGGATGGCTTTGAGATCATGGAGCTTGTTCGGATCGGTCTCGCCGGCGAGGATCGTGGTGCGGTAGTAGTCTTCAAAAGCCGCTTGGATTGTATCTGAATCGTTCATGAAATCCAGTACGAACGTGTCATGCTTCTTCGGGTGCGCGCGGTTGAGGCGGGAGAGCGTCTGCACCGCCTTGATGCCGGAGAGAATCTTGTCCACGTACATCGTGTGCAGCAACGGTTCATCGTAGCCGGTTTGGAATTTATCGGCGCAGATCAGAAAGCGATATGGATCTTCCTGAATACGAGTCGTAATCGTATGGCCGGGGAAGCCGTTGAGCGAAGCCTCCGTGACCTTCCGGCCGTCATCGTCGTGTTCCCCGGAAAAGGCGACGAGAGCCCGCCACGGACTCTTCCGCTCTCTCAGATACTCGTGGAAGGCGTGAAAATAGTGAATCGCGCGCTGAATGCTTCCGGTTACGACCATCGCACGGGCTTTTCCAGCGATCTTGTGTCTCGCCAAAACCTGCTGATGGAAATGGTCAACCATGATTTCTGCTTTCGCGCGGATGGCATATTGGTGCGACTCGACGTACCGCCGCAGTTTCTTCTGCGCCGTCTTCGTGTCAAACGCCGGGTCGTCCGCCACGGTCTTCATCAGACGGTAATAGCTGTCCACGGGGGTATAGTGTCGTAACACGTCAAGGATAAATCCCTCCTGGATCGCCTGCTTGATGGTGTAAGCATGGAAAGGCCGATGCTTGATGGTGTCTCCCTCCTGATACGCTTCGCCGAAGACTGCGAGGGTTTTATGCTTCGGCGTGGCGGTAAAGGCAAAGTAGCTGGCATTGGGCAGCATCTTCCGCGATTCCATCATGCGGTTGATCGCGTCTTCAGTCGTTTCCTCCTTGTCTTGAACGCCTTCTGCCGACAATGCGACGTTCATCTTCGCGGCCGTTCGTCCGCCTTGGCTGGAGTGCGCTTCGTCAATCAGGATGGCAAACCTTCGTCCACGATGTTCGTTCCCGATCTCGTCAAGGATCAAGGGAAATTTCTGCACGGTCGTGATGATGATTTTCTTGCCGCTAGCGACAAAGGTTCGCAAATCGCCTGAATGCGTGGCATGTCCGATCGTCGCCGCCACTTGAGCGAACTGCTTGATGGTGTCCCGAATCTGTTTGTCCAGCACGGTGCGGTCCGTGATGACGATGACCGAGTCGAAGAGTGGGGAACGGTTGTGTTCCAATCCCACTAATTGATGCGCAAGCCAAGTGATGGAATGGCTTTTGCCGCTTCCCGCCGAATGTTGGATAAGATAGCGGTGGCCGACCCCCTGTGAAGGGATGGAGGCCAAAAGCCTCCGTACGACGTCGAGTTGGTGAAAGCGTGGGAAAATCTGGTTGCGTTGCTTTCGTCCAGTGCGCTTGTCCTTCTCCTCCACGATTTGCGCGTAGTTTTCAATAATATCCGTGAGCCCCTCACGCGTGAGAATGGTGCGCCAGAGATAATCGGTCTTCACCCCGTGAGGATTCGGTGGATTTCCCGCCCCGTCGTTCCAGCCTTGGTTGAAGGGTAAAAACCATGACTCCTTCCCTTTCAAGTGCGTGCAGAACCGGACTTCCTGATCATCCACGGCAAAATGGACCAGGCAGCGGCCAAACTGAAACAGCAGCGCACGCGGATCACGGTCGCGCGTGTACTGTTGCACGGCATCGGCAACGGTCTGCTTGGTAAGCCGGTTCTTCAGTTCGAACGTGGCGACGGGCAGACCGTTGATGAACAACGCGAGGTCGAGCGCAAGCTGAGTCTCATCCTTGCTGTAGCGGAGTTGCCGGGTTACGCTGAAGATGTTGGCGGCAAACCGTTCGATTGCCGTCGGATTGTCGGGTGACGGCGATCCGTAAAACAGTTCCACGTGGGCCGGGCCGTGCTTCACCCCGTGGCGCAGCACGTCGACCACGCCGCGCTTGCCGATTTCGGCTTGGACGCGAGCGAGAAACTGCTGTCGCCTAGGGCCGTCTTCTTGTAAGCCCAGTTGCTCAATCACTCGGGGTTGGGTCTTGTGAAAAAAGTCCAGGAGCTTGACCAGATCCACGGCATGGTCGCGGTCGTAGTCGTTGGAATTCCCTGGTACGTAACCCGCGCCGCCGTAGGTCCCATGGGGATCATGAACGAATTCGTCGCCGGCTTGAGGGGCCCGCGCTGCTGCCTGTCAACGCGGCGACGATGAGGCGCTCGAGGCCTTGTTCGCTGGTATCGGTGGTCACGGGAACCGCCTCCACTGAAAATTTACTTCAAGTTCGCGCAGCATCTTAAAGGTGTCTTGGTAACGAAGATCGAACTGTTGGCAGACATTGGGCAGAGGCACTCGTTTCCTTACCGCTACGTTGAATACCTCATGAGTAATCACGATGGCGTTAGACCTTGGCGTATGCAGCCACCCATCCATCAGCTACGTTTGCGAATTCCGTTTTCGCTTCAGGTCGAAACTGCGCATTGCCCTTGACCCAGTTCATCATTTCCTCGAAAGCCTCTATGACCGACTGCTCCGCTGATGGTTTGAACAGATCGTTCGGTGTGGTCTTCACCCATTCAACCAACTTGTCCGGATTATCCTGATCACTTGGTCCTTCCATCAATTCGTCACGAACTCGATCAATGCTCAACACTCGTCCTTCACGGCAATAGTGAGTCAAGCATTCCCAGAACCCGGGGCACAGGTCTTGTGCGTAGTAGCGACGGTGCGCCTCTACGAAGATGTTCGTATCTAACACACAATGTGCGGGCTTGGTTCATCAAAGCCGCATTCCCATCTTTTCCGGCATTCTTTCAAAGGTATTTCCTTTCAGGCCAGTGAGGGTATACGCTTTCCGATAGAGCAGACGCCCTTCCTTGACCGCGCGGATGACTGCGGTGCCAAAGCGTGGGCCTATGCGCCATTTTTGAGTGTTCCAAAAATCGCCGCCACTGGCCCCGTCATGCCGTTTGCTGTGCCACTTCGTGTCCTTATATTCTTGGTAGAACCTGAAAAATTCATTCGTGTCGATTAAGTTGAGATCGAGAGTACGCCGCACGGCCACAAGAGAACTCACCTTGAACCTGTGCGCAATGGCCTGATAAGGCTCACGTGTTCGCTTGGCGGTAGTCCAGAAATCGTGTAAATCTTCCTCCGGCACCAGGAACTCAGCAGCCGTCCGGTTGCAGAAACGCTCTGTGACATGAGGCGTTGGCTGAAAGTCTTTGAAGATGGAGAGACCGGTCTCTCCGACAAAGAGGTGCGCCAGCTCGTGGGCGAGGGTGAACATCTGCGCTGCCTTGAAGTCAGCACTGTTCACAAAGGTGAGGGGGGGCATACTTGTCAACGAGAGCAAAGCCTTGAAACTCATCAGGATCAAGCTTGCGTCGCGTGTGGTTTCCCACGATGCCATTGAAAACGACCAGGACACCGGCATCTTCGGCTTGATCCCGTAGAACCCTCAGCGCATCGGTCCAGGTGGACACTTGCGAGGCCCAGTTGTCGTCCAGTTGCAGCGCATCACGCATGGCCATGGCTACTTGCCGGGGATGGGCATCGGTTGTTCCGTAGGCTCCAACGAAGTTGAGAGGTTCGGCTCCATCTTCAATGAGTTCATCGTGCATCCAGGCTTGCCGACGCTGCATGGTCTCCACGGTTTCAAGCAGGTCCGGACTCGGCCGTGGCGGCGTGCCATCGTTCCGAGTTCGGAAATCGGGTATTGGCAAGTGGTCCTCAGGCGGTTCTGTCAGGTACAGAAAGCCCAGAGGCGTATGGGTGCGTTGGGCAAGCCTATCCGCCTGGGCAATGCTGATTTTGCCGGACTGTTCCCACTCCTGCACACGCTCCGACTGTACAGCGAGTTTATCCGCCAGTTGCTCCGGACTGAAGCCGGCCCTCACTCGCGCCCACCGCAGCACGTCCGGTTGCAGTGTAATTTGCAAGCGTCGGCTGCTCATGACGGGGCTTCCTCATCTACTTCTGCGTATTGCATGTTCCCTGAAAAGTCATCGCTCTCCGGTTCATCGGCGAGGTTGCGCCGCGGCCTCGCGCACGTCGAGCTTGCCGGTGACCACGTCGGCGATGAGGCGGGTGCGGTATTCGCGGAGGAGGTCGATTTCCCTGCGGGCGCGGGCGATAGCGGTGTTGATGTCGGCGGTCGCTTTGTCGAGATATTTGACGATGGCGGTCTGTTCGGGGAGGGGTGGAAGGGGGATAGGGTAGTTGGCTACAAAGTCCGCAGGCACTCGCTGCTGACCGGCAGCACCGTTCATTGTCTCTGCTCCCAGCCTGCGAAACTCGGAAACTGTGGTTAGACGATAGAGAAATTGGGGCGAAATTGAGGACTTGCCTCTCAGAACGTGAAACTCGGTTGACCCGAAGCCTATTTCGGTGGGCAATGATTCCAAGCAGGCACCTTTGCCATTCTCGAAGCACGGTGTAATCTTGGCAACAAGAACATCGTCTCGCCGGAAGTACGTGAAGCCATTCCAGACGTGGAATGCAGCCAGTACTTCCCGTGAGTCAATTCGCCCGTCTGGAGCTACTCTTTCCATCGGGAGAAATGTTACGGATGTCTTTGCCACAAGAGAAGTACGCGCTTCTATTCTGCTAGGATTCAGCGAAGCAACCTGCTTCAACCGCCGCACCTCCCAATGCGCCGGCACGTCCCCGAGCCACTCCACGCCGGAGGGCTTAAGACGGATGTTGGGATCAAGGCCTGCCTGCGCCGCAGCTTCGGCAGGCAGGCCGCGGGTGACGGCGTGGTGAATGACGGCTTGCTTTTCCTCCTCCAGCAGCCGGATGAGCTTCTGCTTGGCGTCAATGTAGCGGCGTATCCGCCCGTCAGCGTGGTCAAGATAACGGACGATGGCGGTCTGTTCGGGGAGGGGTGGAAGGGGGATAGGGTAGTTGGCTACAAAGTCCGCAGGCACTCGCTGCTGACCGGCAGCACCGTTCATTGTCTCTGCTCCCAGCCTGCGAAACTCGGAAACTGTGGTTAGACGATAGAGAAATTGGGGCGAAATTGAGGACTTGCCTCTCAGAACGTGAAACTCGGTTGACCCGAAGCCTATTTCGGTGGGCAATGATTCCAAGCAGGCACCTTTGCCATTCTCGAAGCACGGTGTAATCTTGGCAACAAGAACATCGTCTCGCCGGAAGTACGTGAAGCCATTCCAGACGTGGAATGCAGCCAGTACTTCCCGTGAGTCAATTCGCCCGTCTGGAGCTACTCTTTCCATCGGGAGAAATGTTACGGATGTCTTTGCCACAAGAGAAGTACGCGCTTCTATTCTGCTAGGATTCAGCGAAGCAACCTGCTTCAACCGCCGCACCTCCCAATGTGCCGGCATGTCCCCGAGCCACTCCACACCGGAGGGCTTGTAGGTGCGATAGGGTGTTAGCTTCATGGTTTGTTGCTTTTGTTCCATCATTGTCGGAAAAGTTCAATTAAGCCGCCAAGGTATCGAATCGTGTTTTTTGTAGGACCTGGTACATGATAAGGCATGCTCTTTAAAATTTTTTCCAAGTCTTGTCCCTTCCATAATTTTCTGTCTCTGGTCTTCTCGGACAAATATTCGGGATGCGTCAATGGTTTCCCTTCTTTCAGAAGCTCTAGTTGGTCGGTAACCTGCGTGTGATCATCCGTGCGATATAAATCGACCTCAACCCAGAGAAGGCTCTGTTTCAAATCGTCGTCCACGTCGGCACGAAAACCCAGTTCGTTGATAGAGTCCATGACCTCAGCACCATGTGCTTCCCCGGTCATGAATCGCCAGTAAAGAGGTTGATTCTTCAAGCGCAAGACAATCAGCACGCCGAGGAGATATGGATACATAAATAACTTTTCCTGGATATTCTTCCCGACGAGAGCCATAGACCTGATGCAGTAATCGATATCCCGAAGGGACAGATCCAAGCGGCTGCAAAAACGAGGGAAGAAAGCATGAAACTCACGGAAATCGTTCCGATGGACTGAGTTTTCAGCACTATTGCTCAGTTTGGAAAAGAACTCTTCGAGTCCGTATCGCTCGATCAAGTGCCTGCAAACGTTTCCGAATTCGCTTCCGGCAATTGGAACTCCATATCGAAGAAGCGACGGAGATACACGTCTGCATCAATTTCTCCGTAGATTGACTTGATTGACGAACACAACTCATCGCGATTGACACCGAAAACGAAAACCATGTTGTCGATGTCGAAGACGTGTTTAACTCTTTCCAGTAGTTCGACGGCGAAGGTCGGGCGGCACCGGTCAAGCTCATCGATGATAAAAACGAGCGGGCTTTTGGTTGTTTCTTTTACTTTGGCGGATAGTTCCTGCAACGATGTTTTGAGCGCTTCCTTGTTTTTTCTTTGCTCCGAATACGCTTTCAGCGTCTTGTCCGCGAGCTGCTCCGGAAGGTCATCAGGAATGGTGAAACCGGTAAACTTCAAAACTCCCTGAATGTTTTTGACGAGCAGAAATTTGGCGGCCTTCTTGATTGTGCCGACTATTTCTTTATACGGGTCTTTCTCGAAGGAATCCGATAATTGTCCGATGAGTGCGACGAAAGGGTCGTCGCAAAAATCGTCTTCCCACGCGTTGAAGTAGATGCACGCGAAGTTGCCACTTTTCAATGCTTCCTGCCAACGCTTGAGCAAAAACGTTTTGCCTGTTCCCCACTGCCCGTTCAAACTGATGGCTAATGGGCCCGACTGATTGCGGATGAGATTGGTCAAGGCTACGCCAACCTTGGCACGCTCCATAGCATCATCGGACCACGGTTGTTCAGGCGAAATTGCGGGTTCCGGCCATTTCAGCGACAACGCTTTTTTGAGGTCTTCGGTTATCGGTTGGTTTTCACTCATTTTCTGTCTCTTCTGCTATTTTCCCGACAACGGCACTCTGAAGCTATTAGTAAAGAAAACATTTAACATGTAAGCGAAATCCATTCTTATTAAAGTTTATGTTTAATAATGGTATCACCGCTCTATCAGTCGATAATCTCATCCAACAACTCCTCCGGTCTCTTTCTCCAGCACCAGGATGTCAGGTCGTATCTCCTCCAGCGGACTCATTGGCATCGGCTTGTAGAAGTGGCGCGTGAAGCTGATCTCATAGCCTGTCTTGAAGCTGGTTGCCTGGTCGTACTTGGCGTCGGGAGCGTAGGTCAGCATCTCATGGCGCAGGAAGCCATTGATACCTCCGTCGAGCAACCGGATGTCTGAGGGCTTGCAGGCAGGGTATATTTGAAGCTGGTTCGTCAAGGCTGTCCTCGATGGCGCTGTTTATGCACGCTTGCTTGCCGGCTTCGAACCCGCGGCGCCAAGGTCTTGGTCGAAGGTCATGATTTCTCTCACGCCGCGCCGTCGGCAACTCGCGAGATGGCAGAGGTCTCTGGCGCCCAGCGCGGGATACTGGTCGTGGAGTTTCTTCGCCAGCGTCACATCCGCTTCTTCCAGCGGCCACACTTGGACACCGGCTCTGACCACCAGCGCCATGGCCGCATCAAGCGTCTGAACTCTGCCGACCGGCAGATAGGCATGGGCCAACTCCTGCAGACCTCCGCCGATGTGCCGAGCGGGGTGCGACTCCGGTTGGACTCGGCGAAGAAATCCCTGGCGGGCGCTTGCAGCGGATGCAGCGGATGCGGCTGCCCTACCGCGTACATGAAGACATTCGTATCGACGAATATCATGTGTTGGCTGTGTTCCGCCGCCGCGACTCAGCGATTGCGCTCAAGTGCTCGTCCCATTCCGGTTCGCCCTTTGGACCTTCCAGTGCGTTGCACGCTCGGAAGAACTCCTCCGGATGTGCCGGTGACTCGAAGCGTTTCGAGCGTTGCCGTTCTTCGAGCCGTTCACGGGCGGCGGCCCTCAGCCACGCGCTAAACGTCATGCCTTCCCTACGCGCCTGATGGACGAACCGGTCGCGGTCTTCATCAGGGATTACCAACTGAACTCTGGCCATGGCGTATCTCTATCCTCTCTATCATTATGTGTATGAATGTCACACATTATTGCCAAGTGGTCAATCCTGCCGCTGCGTGGCGTTGGCCACATCGCCCAGCCGCCTGTGCGTGGCTGCACCTGCTGGTACGCCCCGCGCAGGCAAGTGCAAACAGGCCGGAGGGTTTGTAGTTGGGGTAGGGTTGGGGGTCATACCCGACATCACGGCCCCTCGGTCCCTTCGTTGAGGATGGAGAGGTACTGGTCGTAGGCGAACAGCCGGTTGTGGGACTTTCCGGTCAGCTCACGCGTGATTCCTTGTTCAACGAGCAGTTGCATCGCCGAGGAAGCGGCGGGGAAGGAGAGCTTGGTGCGGTTACAAATCCAGGACAAGGACAAAATCGGCTGCTTCTTCAGCGCTTCATGTACGCGCAATGTCGAGCCAACGCGGTGGCCTTGTTGCTCTATGGCCGTCCGATCCGACGCGAACATTTCCGACAGGCGACGAGACACAATGACCTCGCCCTCAGCAGTCACTTGCACTCCCTCAAGAAAGAACGCGAGCCATGCTTCCCAATCGCCGGTGTCGCGCACATGGGTCAATAGCTCGTAATAGCGCTCCCTGTGCTGCTTGAAATACAGGCTCAAATACAGGAGTGGCCTCAGTACTACTTTAGCCTGGCACAATAGGAATGTGATGAGCAGTCTTCCCATCCGTCCGTTCCCGTCAAGGAAGGGATGAACGGTCTCGAACTGCACATGTGCAAGCCCTGTTCGAATCAGCACGGGCAGCCCGTCATCGCTGGCGTGAAGAAAGTGCTCGAACGCTGCCATGCAGTCGGGCACGGTGGTATGTGGTGGCGGCACGAAAGCGGCATTGCCTGGCCGGGTTCCACCGATCCAGTTTTGCGAGTGGCGGAACTCACCGGGATTTTTATCGCTGCCCCGACCGCGCGACAGCAGCACACCGTGAATCTCACGGATCAATCGATTCGATAGCGGAAAATTCTCCCGCAGGCGGGGCAAACCGTGTTCAAGTGCGGCGAGACTTCGACCACGTCATCAAGCCGAACCCCGGGCACTTCATCCAGTTCAAAGAGCAAGAGATCTGACAGCGACGACTGCGTCCCCTCGATCTGGGAAGAGAGCACCGCCTCCTTGCGCACGCAGGCGTAGAGAAAGAGTGCCTCGTCCGGCAGGAGCGTCGAGATGGCGTCCAGCCGCCCGATGGCGAGCGTTGCCGCTTCGAGCGTCTGCTGCAACGAACCGTCCAGTGCCAAGGTAGGAACCGGCGGTAGCGGAGCCGGCACGAAGGCACGAACTTGCTCGCCTCCAGTACTCGTGCTCTCGTATCTGCCGATTTCTCCGCGCTCCATGATGAATAACCACTATTGAAGTTTTCTTAAAAATAAATCCACATATTTAACTTTATAGTATAAAAATTTAATAATGAAGTGAAATCTAATCATTATTAATATTTTTTGAATAAACCATCATGTTGTTTAATTTTTACGAATAAAATTTAAATAACAAAGTGTTCCTGCAAGTAAATTGAGTGTTCATGGCTTCCCACTCCTCCCGATGATCTCATCCAACAGCCCCTCCGTTTCCTTCTCTACTGCCAGAATATCCGCGAGGATTTCCTCCGGCGTGCGCATGGGCGTGGGCTTGTAGAAGTGGCGGGTGAAGCTGATCTCGTAGCCGATCTTGACGCTGGCCGGGTCGTACCAGGCGTCGGGTGCGTAGGGCAATACCTCTCGGCGAAGAAATGCTTCAATGCCGCCTTCCTCCAACAGCGGGATCTGCTCGGTATCGCGCAGGTCAGCGTCGGGCTCGTATTCGACGACGGCTGACTGACCAGCGATGGCGGTCTCGAACAAGCCATGCAACGGGTCGGGATCGGTTCCCTTCTTGTGGATTTTTCTGATGATCGGAGGCGCGGTCTCCAGTCGCTTGGCCTTCTCTTTGAGCGCCTTGATTTCCTTGGCTGTGTAGACCCGGTCGTGGTCGATGCCCGCAAGGCGCAGCGGCTGCTCCACGGTCACCTTCGAATACCCGAATGCGTTGTTCGGGAAGATCTTCGACTGTTCGGTGCCCTCGAATGCGAGAAACGTGTCGCAGATGCGTCGGATGTCGTTCTCCGACAGCTCACAGTTTTTCTTTCCGAGGTTCTTGCGCAGCGGCCGATACCACTTGGTGCCGTCGATGAGTTGCACCGTGCCCTTGCGGTGCGAGGGTTTGCGATTTGTCAACACCCAAATATAGGTGGCAATGCCGGTGTTGTAGAACATATTCAGCGGCAGGGCGATGATGGCTTCCAGCCAGTCGTTCTCGATGATCCGGCGGCGGATGTTGCTCTCGCCCTGGCCCGCGTCGCCGGTGAAGAGCGATGAACCGTTGTGGACTTCGGCAATGCGGCTGCCGAGCGGCGTGTTGTGTTTCATCTTGGCCAGCTTGTTCACGAGGAACATGAGTTGCCCGTCGCTTGAGCGCGTGATGAGGCTGAACGCCGGATCGCCTGCGTGTTCGATGAGGAAGCGGGGATCGTTGATGTCGTTCTTTCCACCCATTCGTTCGAGATCGGTCTTCCAGCTTTTGCCATACGGCGGATTCGAGAGCATGAAGTCGAACTCGCGGGTTGGGAAGCTATCCTGCGAGAGGGTTGATCCAAGGCCGAAATGTTCGGCTTCTTCTCCTTCACCCTTCAGCAGAAGATCGGCTTTGGTGATGGCGTAGTGCTCCGGATTGACCTCCTGACCGAAGAGGTGGATTGATGCTTCTTTGCCGTGCTCTTTAGCCAACTCACGCAGTCGTTGCTCGGCGACGGTCAGCATCCCGCCTGTTCCACAAGCCCCGTCGTATACGAGATAGGTTCCTGATTCGACGTGGTCGGCAATGGGGCGAACGATGAGTTCCGCCATGAGTGTGACCACGTCCCGCGGGGTGAAATGCTCGCCGGCTTCTTCATTGTTCTCTTCGTTGAACCGCCGAATCAGCTCTTCGAAGATGGTGCCCATCGCGTGGTTATCCAGCGCCGGCAAGCGTTCAGAGCCATCTGGATGGCGAACGGGTTGTGGACTCAGATTGATGGCGTGATCCAAAAACTTTTCAATGAGGCTGCCGAGGATGTCGGCCTCCACCAGTGTGGGGATTTGATTTCTGAATTTGAACGTATCGAGAATTTCTTGAACGTTGGGCGAAAAGCCGTCGAGGCAGGCTTCGAAATCCGCCTTGAGTTGGTGAGACTTGGCCCGCGCGCGAAGGTCGCGCAACGTGAACGGTGAGGCATTGTAAAAGGCTTGTCCCGCGGCCTGCCGCAGAGCGGCGTCCTTGTTGGCAACGGCTGCTTTGTCGAGTGTGTGGTTCATGTGCAATACCGCCTGTTTGGTCGGTTCCAGCACGGCGTCGAGTCGGCGAATGACCACCATCGGAAGAATCACGTCCCGATATTTCCCACGGACGTAGACGTCCCGCAGCACGTCGTCCGCAATACCCCAGATAAAATTGGCGATCCAATGAAGGTCTCCGTTGCTCATGTGGGCCGAATGCTACCCAACGCTTGAGGAAAAGGAAAGGTTCTGCCGGACGGGATGTTTTTTGTGCCTCAACGTCATGGTCATCGAGGGGATGCCAACCGACAGCGCGCGGGGGACAAGGGCGTGCTCAGAGGCGTTGCGTGCCCGAGGGATTCGCTCTACAATGCCTTCTCCTACCTTCGCTTGCATATCCATGGGGTCCGGCCGCTGTTCTGTGCTGCATGAAGAAGCCGTTGCCATTTAGACTGAACTCATCTGTCAAAGGAAGAGAACAGAAAAATCCAGAGATGACACGCCTGTTTTGCCGGCTGCACGTGTTCTTCGCCCTCGTTGTCGCCGTGCTTTTGCTTGCCTCACCGGTTGTCGATGGGAAAAAGACCGATCTTCTGCTCGCCGAAAAATATCGACAGGACATTGACCTTTCCGCCTATTGGGTAAGCGAAAAGCTGGATGGGGTGAGGGCGTTTTGGGACGGCGAGCGGCTGATTTCGCGCGGCGGCAACGCGTTCGCGACACCGTCCTGGTTTACTGCAGGTTTTCCGCTGGTCGCGCTGGACGGTGAATTGTGGATTGGGCGCAGGCAGTTTGAAGAGACGGTCTCCATCGTCACCCGTGGTGTCCCGCACGCCGGGTGGCGCCGGGTGCGCTACATGGTCTTTGACCTGCCTGAAGACCCAGGGGTGTTCGACGTGCGCCTGCAAAAACTGCGTGACGTCACCGCCGTGTCGCAGAGCGAGTTTCTCGCCGTCGTCGCCCAGACAAAAATCGCCGACCACCCGTCGCTGTTAAAAAAACTGGACACCGTCACCTCCATCGGCGGTGAAGGACTGATGCTGCACCGCGGCAACTCGCGCTACCACGGCGGGCGCGGCATGGATTTATTGAAACTGAAACGATTCGACGACGCGGAAGGCATCGTCATCGCCCACAATCCCGGCAAGGGACGGTTGGCCGGACTGATGGGCAGCGTCACCGTGCGAACCATGGGTGGAATCACCGTCAAGATCGGCAGCGGATTTTCCGACGACGAGCGTAAGACCCCGCCGCCCCTCGGCGCCACCATTACCTTCAGACACCAGGGATTCACCTCCAAGGGCAAACCGCGATTTCCTGTCTTCTGGCGAATCCGCGAGGACGAACCGCCGGGGGCAGGACGAAGTCGGAAGAACGAACCACCTGTCGCCCCGAGCACGTCTTGAGGGTTCAGCCTAACGCATCCTGAGCAACATTGTTCAGGCGATGTATTTTTCCACAACACCGACCTTGCCACGTGCTCTCGTTGCTGTGTTCCCCGGACTCCAGCGAAGCGTTGGAACGCCATGCAGTATTAGAAGATGAGATTCCCGAAATACAATGCGCCGGAGACCAGTGCAGTCGACTTTAAACGAAAGGTTGAGCTACGCAATCCGGAGGCGAAGATTTCTGTGCTTGAGAATGACGTCAAGACAGTTTCCGTGGATGCGTAACCGATGCCGTTGACCTTTCGGGCCACTGTGGATGACTATTCCGAATAGTCTAGGATCAGTCCATGATGATCTTCAAGCCTGAGTCGTTCGAGACGCCCACCTGCAACGTCGCCTAATTGGGACCACAGGACTTTGGCCAAGGTGGACAAGGTCACCGGCTGGGAAACAATTTGTGGGTGTTGGGACAAATTCGTTCCCGTCAAGACGTTGAGGACCTGGTTTTGTACCCGCTGGTCTAACGCCGAGATATCCGTGATGCGACCCGTCATGGGATCAATCGGGCCTCGAACCGTGACGTCCATAGAAAGGGGCCACGTTTCCACGTGGGAAGAGGCAGAGTTTCGATTTGCCGTCAGGGCGTACCGACGAGTCATCAGGGCTTCGGGCGGTTCCGCATGTTCCCTTGATGCCGGGTCGGTCTTGTTCGGCGGATAGATCTCGGCACAGAGGTTTTCCCCTTCACAAAGCCGTATCGATTCGATGTCTTGGGTCTCGGGGCGCTCGCGGAATTTCCTCCACAGCACCAAGGCGAGATTTTCAGTGGTGGGGACAAGATGTTCAAAGTAGGGTGTATCGAAATTGAGGTGTTTGTGGTCGAATTCTTCGAGCACGTCCGTCACGATTTCTTTAAGGTCATACAAATTGATAATCATGCCCGTGACAGGATCGACCCGTCCACCAAGGGTCACTTCAAGGAGATAATTGTGCCCATGCTCCTGAGAACAAAGGCCGAAGACCTTTTTATTGCGAGCCTTGTCCCACTCGGCTTTGAAATACCGGTGGGAAGCAGAAAATTCTATTCGTTTCGTGAGGGTTGATCTTGCCATGCTCAATGAAAGGAAACCGGCTCTGAAGAAAAAGGCCATGAATTCTGCCTAAAAAAATAGGCAAGAATCATGGCCTTTTTGAGGTCGAACTTGCTGGGGTCAGGTACTAAAGGAGCTGCCGCAACCGCACGTGCTTTTGGCTTGTGGGTTTTTAATCGCAAACCCTGAGCCTTGCAGGCTATCGACATAATCGACTTCCGCACCACTCAGCATAGGGGCACTTTGCGAATCCACAATAACTTTGACCTCGCCTTTTTCAATCACTGTGTCATCGTCATCCATTTTGGATTCAAAGGACATCCCATATTGATAGCCGCTGCAACCGCCGCCCTTGACATAGATCCGTAATCCGATGACATCGGATTCTTCATCGTGTATCAACTCTTTAATTTTTTCTTCGGCAAGTGTCGTGATAGTGACCATAAATCCCTCCCCTCAACTATGAGATGAATAGGTATCGTGTTTTCCAGATTCTCAAAAAACCAGAACTTTCTCCTAATTCATGTTGATGATAACCATCCCTCCTCACGGTTGTCAATTTGTCGAAGGAAAAATCTGAAAAAATAACGACAATTAGGCCTCCAGGTCTTTCAGCCACTCTTCTTGCATGGCAGGGGGGACTTGAGCCTCTGCTCTATAGTTCTCATGGGTAATCCGAATGCCGGCATGAGCCCCATCTTCTTTAAGCGCTTCCAGAAAAGACGGAGGAACCATAAACCGGACAAAATGAACCGCACTTATTTTATCCTCCTTGCTATGGCCGGCTTCGAAATCGGCAAACACGGCTTGGTCCTGAACGGTAAGAGCCAGAGTGTCTGCTCGGTCGAAATGCTGAAAGGAGTCCAAGATTTCTTTGATGTGCTCCTGAGTCGTAATTTCAATCATCACGGTGGCACTGAATTCACCCGTTTGAGGAAGAAGAGCATTGTACACATCAAGTTCATCCTGAATTTTCGACGGCTCAACAATGCGTTCGGCGCGAATCATTTCCTGAATTTGAAAAAGAAGCGTCTGCCGATTCTCAAAAACCAGCGTGACCAAAGGACCGACTTCAATCCGGCGTCGTTTTTTGAGGGCAATAATCTCTTGGCGAAACTTCGTGCGTTGCACCGCATAGTCTGCCTGGGAGAGGAGATCGGATTGAGTCAAACGGTTCATGAGGGAAGGTTATACGCGTCGCGAATAATTTGAATGGGATGTTGAGTCGCCGGCCTGTTTTCCGACTGCGTCGCTCCTGCTTGATCGAGTTGCAGCGCCGAAAGAGGACAGTCCGACGCCACCAGATTCGGGTCACAATCGGAAATGGCCCTGACGGCCTTTTGGGCGATTTTCATCGAACGATCGAAAAATTCGACTTTGGCTCCCCATGAGCCATCGTGGCCGGAACATTTTTCGACCATCTCGACCTGAGCCCCGGTGAGTTCCATGAGTTCTTTGGATTGAAAGCCGATATTCTGATCGCGCAAATGGCAGGGAACCTGGTACGCAATGCGCTGGCTGGTTTGCCTGAACGCCATTGACAACGCCCCGTCTTTTTTGAGCCGCATCAGATATTCACAGATATCAAACGTTCGTTCAGCCAATGTCGTCATGTCGTGTGTCGGCATCAAATACGGATATTCCCGTTTGAACATGAGACTGCAACTGGGGGTCGGCACGACGAGGTCATAGCCTTGTTTGAGATACGGCAGAAGCAGTTGTACATGGTGTGTGGCGGTCTGCACCATGGTCTCGGTATCGCCGAGATCAAAGGACGGCATGCCGCAACAGCGTTGTCCTTTGGGTATGACGACCTCCACGTTATTCTTGACGAGGACCTGTACCGTCGCTTTTCCAATATCGGTGGCTTGATAGTTCACCATGCAACTTGGGAAAAGCACGACTTTGTGCTTGGCGGTCTCGGGTTGCAGCGTTGGGCCGTGTTTGCGCCACCACTCGGGAAAGTTCTCTCGAGAAAAGGCCAGTACGTGCCGGTCTCGGTGCAGGCCAATCAGTGTTTCCAACAGGGTTCGTATCCATGGCGTCGAGAGAGCCAGGTTGGTCAGCGAGGCAGTCATCCCTCCCACTTTTCCAATCAGATCCGTTTTGATAAGCAGACGATCGCGCCAAGAGGCTCCCTGCTCCTTGACCCGTTGCTTTTTCCATGCGGCCATGAGACGCGGGAAATCGATTTGGTAGGCATGGGGTGGGGTGTACGGACAGTGGTTGTAACAGAGCTTGCAGTAATAACATTCCTTTTCAACCTGTTCATAATCCGCGGCGGTCATTTGGGAAACGTCGCTCTCATACTCGTCGATGCGATCCAACAGCGTGTTGAAGGAAGGACAGAGGTTGAAACATCGACGACAGCCGTCGCAGAAGTCGAACACGCGATTCGTCTCTTGTTCGAGATCCTTTCGCGTCCAGTCAGGGGAGATGAGGTGTAGACCTTTCAACGAATGTCCTCACGTTTCAGGCCAAAAACAAGTGAGGCGGAGTAGTCCGAAGCGGCTACTCCGCCTCACTTGTCGGGGAAGCAGGGATTACGCGTAGTTCAAAGATTCCAGCCCCTTGGTGAAGCGGTTAGCGTGGGAACGTTCCGCTTTGGCCAAGGTCTCAAACCATTCTGCCAATTCTTCAAAGCCTTCTTCTCGTGCGGTTTTGGCCATGCCCGGGTACATTTGTGTGTACTCGTAGGTTTCTCCTTCAATGGCGGCCTTGAGATTCGATTCGGTGTTCCCAATGGGCTCACCCGTGGCGGGGTCGCCAACTTCCTTTAAAAAATCCAGATGGCCGAAGGCATGACCGGTTTCGGCTTCGGAGGTATCACGGAACAATCCGCCGACATCCGGGTACCCTTCAATGTCGGCCCGGCGCGCAAAATACAGATAACGGCGATTGGCTTGGGATTCTCCGGCAAAAGCGGCTTTGAGATTGTCATGGCTGTGTGTTCCCTTGAGATTCTTGCTCATATCATCCTCCTTTTCTGTTGATCTGTGAAAGCGTGCAATTTCGAAGAGGTGGTGCGGCCTAATGACCGACCTCCTTGACGGTATCCATAAAAGGCCACTTGATGATGGACGACCTGAAAAGTTGACGGGATTTCCTTGCTCTGAGTCAGGCGATTCAAGGGGAAAGAGCCGGCAACCTTCGGGCGCTTCCCCCGATCAATCCACTTAAAACAGACCGGGAGAGGCGTGACCGGATGATGCCATGAAGAACAACATGGGAATTGAAAGCATCGTGTTGGTCCGTGAAGCCAGGAGGGCCATGCGGGCAGACTGTTTCTTTTCATCACTCGTGGCTTTTTTCAGGCCCAGCACCTTTTTCTGATTGGGCCAAATAATGCCCCAGACATTCAAGAGCATAATGGTTCCAAGCCAAGCCCCCATCCCAATAACGGCATCTTGTCCCTGCAGGGCAAATGCCGAACCGAACCTGCCTTGGTTCATCAGGAGCCCGGCACCAAACAGCCAAGTGGCCAAGGCACCCCAACGGAACCACCAGAGCGCATTCGGGACTAAATGTTTAAAGGCCTCCGCCTTGGTTTCCGGGGTGACCTTTCCCAGAAAGGGAACTTGAATGAAATTAAAGTAATACAAAATGCCGATCCAGGTGATACCCGCCAGAAAATGTCCCCAGGCTAATAAGGTTTCCATTGGTTGTATCCTCTTTTTTTTTGATTGCAGGTAAGTGAGAAATGTTCAAGACAGTCTAGACAAGCATTTTCACCACAAAATACAGAACGACAGTCAGCACGAATCCTGCGGTTATCGTTCCAGGGATCGAGTCGAGTGGATTCATGGTGTCCTCCTTGATAGTGGGTGATTCTCGGCGTCGTTGCCTTGTCTGTGGAGTCTGCATTCGACCATCCTCCGTTCGTCGTAGAGGCAATGAGCCGACGCCGTATTCGATGGAGAGATACCCTATCCTATTCAATAGGGAGACTGCAAGGGAGTGTACGCGTTCGGTGACTGATGCCGTTTTCTTTTGTGATTTGAAGTCGCGTCGTCTCATGAAACCAAAAGAAAGCGACATAAGCCTGCCCCCGGTCTGATCGGGGGCAGGTGTCGCTACGAGAGAAGAAGACGGACAGCCTCTTATTCTGTCAACGAATGAGTGAACATTGATAATCCCGCGCAGTGTTTAGCGGCGCTCCCCATGCTTCCGGCCCCTTCCACGTTCGCCATAGGGAGGCAGGGTGGTAAGGCGATGATCCTCTACGGCTCCACCGACGGTGAAGTGATACAGGGATTGAAATTGTGTGTCGGGATACCACCCAAGCACGCGATGTACGGGATCATCGAAAAAACATCCGATACCGGTTGCACGGACACCGGCCACTTCCGCCTCGAGGTACAGCACCTGACCGATGAGTCCGGTCTCCCAAAACAAGCGTTTGTAAAACCACGGTCCATGTTTCTCCAACGACGACTCGAACTCCGCAATCATCCCCAACGAAAACGCACTGGCGCCCGCGACCTCCTGATGACAACTGACCTGTATGGCAATGCGTTGGGCATTCCCGTCTTCCAACAAATACAACGGAAGTGATCTTGGACAATTCTCGGGAACGGTCCAGACAAATTGCTGATGCATGGACTGTTGAAAGGTTGCTTTGAGTGCCGGGTCGGCATTTCGCAGGAGCAGGTACATTCCGGGCAGGAGCCCCTCGACTCGATGCACGAAAAGGGCCAGGTGGATGGTGGGATCCCATGCTAGTAAATCCCACGGCATGGGCCGTTGTGCGACCGGTCGATCCGGGTGAGGCATGACACGCCCTAGCATCGTGAAAAACTGTTGTGCGGAAATCGATGTTTTTCCGTCAAACGCCACGGCACTTCGTCGTTGATGAATGATTTGGTGCGCAGAGATCGTGGTCGGCTCCTCTCCGCCCTGTTCCGGGAGAGTCGCAGGGAAGGCGGCCATTCGAAACACCGACTGTTCCGTCGAGGTTTTCCATGAGGCCTTGGTCACCTTATCAAGAATTTCCCAGGGAACGGGGTTGTCCCGACTCAACCGATTTGCGTTGCCTTGCCAGCTTCCTTGTCCCCAATTCTCGAGAGCGTCCGGATCAATGACGATCGGCAGGGATTCCAGCGGGGAGTCGTGCGTAGGATAGACGACACACATCAGTTCAGGGCATTCTGGTTCGGTGGGTTCAAATTCATGCAACCGATGCAAGCCGAGAAGGGCGCCAACCGTTGGGTCATCGAGCCCGGCGAGAAGAAGGACTCGCCAACCGAGGGCTGCGCCCGCAATCCGAAGCGTTCCAAGCGCATGGCCAATGTCATGCTGGCAGTAGCGAAAGGCGCGTTCCCCATACTTCCACGCTTCCCGCCAATGGATCGAACTCAGCCCGACGAAAAAGGATTGCGGGGGAAAAGGTCGGAGGAGTGCCTCAATGAACGTGTTTGACCCATGCCGTCGGTATTCCAGACCATGTTCTTTGGGTGCATAGTGATAGAGCCCAGGCTTCAGCGGAAGATCGGCTATTTCTTTGATCACCAAATAGCCTTCCGTGGGATGCAAATTGCCGCTGGAAGGATTGCTGCGTAACGCCCAGCGATTTCCCCCGTATTCTTTCCACGCCGTGAGGGAGAGGCTGTATTCAAAAAATCGGGAAAGACTCTTCAGGCTTAAGGGTTCAGGAGGAACCGGTTGTGCTGAAAAGAGCGATTCATAAGAAGGTGCAACGGGAGCCTCGTCGGCCGTGAGCAGTGGTAAGGTGTAGAGCAAAGCGCCGTCATATCGCCGAAAGGGGTCAGGCTGGTTGGCCCAGTCCATATACCCGAGGGCGCGGGCATATCGGTTGAAGTCATGCTTTGTTTGCTCATGGTACTGTTTCACGAGTTCGAGGGGGTTCATCTGATGTGGATTCTACTGTTTCTCACGCCTTCAGACAAAGCATGGAAATCGTCTCTCTGCATTTGTAGGGCCGCATTTCATGCGGCCAAGAGGGAGGCGGGAAGAGATCCCGCCCTGCAAAGAGAGGTTCCGTAGGGGAGGCATCCGGGTTACGACCCGGGACATGCCTCATGCAGCCCGCCCTGCTACACGTCTACATTGTCGGCGAGCGTAGCATTCGCCATCAAAAACTGATACCGAGCGTCTGTACGTTTGCCCATCAGGTCGTGGAAGGTGCGGTCGGTGTCGAGTTCATCTTGAAGTTCGACTCTGAGGAGTTGGCGTGTAGCAGAATCGAGCGTCGTTTCTTTGAGTTGTTGGGGAAACATTTCGCCGAGACCTTTGAACCGGCTGATGACCGGCGTCGTCTTGCCTCGGGCTTCAGCCAGAATTTGTTCTTTCTCTTCATCCGACCCTGCCCAATGGACGGCCTTGCCGAAATTGATGCGGTATAACGGCGGTTGGGCAAGATAGATGTGCCCCTGTCTGATCAATTCCGATACATGCCGGAAAAAGAAGGTCAGCAGCAACGTGCTGATATGGTAGCCGTCAATGTCTGCGTCCATGAGCAGAATAATTTTGTGGTACCGCAACTTCTTGAGATCAAAATTCTGCCCAATCCCACAGCCAAGGACCTTGACCAGATCCGCCAACTCTTTATTCTCCACCACCTTGCCGAGGGTGAGTTCCTCGGTGTTCAGCACCTTGCCCCGGATAGGGAAGATCGCTTGAGTTTTCAAATCGCGACCTTGCTTGGCGGTCCCTCCGGCGGAATCGCCCTCCACCACAAACAGCTCACTGATCTCAGGGTTCGTACTTTGGCAGTCCGCCAGTTTGCCCGGCAGATTCAGGCGATGACTCACGGCTGATTTTCGGATGACGGCCTTCGACGCGTCACGAGACGCTTCTCGTGCGCGCGCCGCCAAGATCATGCGGCCGGCCAGGGTTTCGGCAATGGTTTTATTTTCGTGCAAAAAGTTTTCCAGAGACGGTCGAAGTCCGTTGTCCACGAGCCCTTGCACTTCAGGATTATTGAGCCGTTCTTTGGTCTGCCCTTGAAATTGAGGGTTCAGGATAAGCACGCTCAGGACGCAGGCTACCCCTTCGCGGATATCTTCTGCTTGGATGTTGAGCCCTTTCGGAGCAAGGGTGTGCGTCTCCATATAATGACGCACGGCTTTGACGATGCCGTTTCGCAATCCTAATTCATGGGTGCCGCCACTCGATGTGGCCACGCCGTTCACGTAACTGCGGACAAATTCCGCTGGTTCATCCGTCCATTGAAGGGCGACTTCCATGGCAAACCCTTCGTCATTTGTCGCGAGGGGGTCTTGGCCATGTAAGCTTCGTTTCAAATAAAACACGAAGTCGGCAGTGGGTTTGTGTCCACGGTCTTTCACGAGCTTGGTGAGGTATTCTTCAATGCCCTGTTCATGGACAAAATGGAGCGTTTGCTGCGTAGGTCCACCTTTAAAGGAGATTTTGAGTCCTTTGTGAAGATAGGATTTCGCCTCGATGGTGTCTTTCAACAGGGTGGAGTCGAAGGTCGTATGCTTTCCAAAAATAATCGGATCCGGACGAAAATATACCGATGTTCCCGTGCCTCGTGCCGTGTCTCCTTTTTTGACGGGTCCCAGGGGTCGGCCGGCCTGATAACATTGGTGCCATTCATGCCCATGCCGTTTGACGGTGACTTCCAAATGATCGGATAAGGCATTGACTACCGATGCCCCGACCCCGTGCAATCCGCCTGAGTGAATGTAGCTGCCGGTTTCGAATTTTCCGCCGGCATGGAGCGTGGTCATGATAATTTCAAGTGCCGACTTTTTGTATTTCTTATGCTGATCGACCGGAATGCCGCGTCCGTTATCGGTGATGCGGATGCCGCCCCCCGTCTTATCGAGTTCAACCGTGATCGTCGTGGCATACCCATTGATGACTTCGTCAATGGCGTTATCCACGATTTCCCACACAAGATGATGCAGCCCGGTCTTGTCCGTCCCGCCAATATACATCGCCGGTCTCCGACGAACCGGGTCGATCCCTTCTAAAACAACAATCTCGCTCGCGTCGTATTGTGTGGTCATCTACGCTATTCCTTCAATCTTTGCCGCTGCTCCCGATGCCGTTGTCCAGTATTTCCAGCCCTGTCGTGGTGTTCGGCAGGGTTGAAAAATGCGGTTCCAGATCTTCGATGTGAGCATACACCTTGCGGCCCTCGGTATTCGACACGCGCAATGTCCGGATGGTCCGACCACGACGCAGCAATGATCACGCAGGTCGTGCGGGCAGAGGGGCGTGAAGTCAGCGACGTCAAACACCCGCACGCGGCAGTCAAAGGCTTCATGGAGCGCCTTGCCGGTACGGGTGGCCGGCATTCTCTTGAGCGTCTCGACAGTCCGGAGCCGGATGGTATTCGACGGAACGAGCCGGAGGACCATCGGATGTTCTTTCTCGATCCAGGTATCACGGGCGACCTCGATCGTGTGCGCGGCCAGAAGCGTCTTGCCGCCGCCCGTGGGCAGGTGCAGGCAGACAGAGGGGACATCCGGCAATTCGGTCAGTGGCGCATACGCCACGGCATCATGTCCGATCCGCCCGGCCTGATCCGGTTTGTTGGTCATTGCCTCGTAGGCTGCCTGCGGCCCGGCGATGCGGGCTTGCTCGTCAAACACGGTGGGACCGAGGTGATAGAACCGGAAGCCGCCACCGGGCCAGCCGGCAGACTTGAAAATGCCGCCTTGTTCGCCGTCACTGATTTTTTGCCGACGCGGGACGCATTGCGTCCCGGCGTGTTTGCCCATTTCGACGCCGATATAGCGACGCCCCATCTTGTGCGCCACCGCCGCCGTGGTGCCGGAGTCGAGGACGAGGTCGCCGGGGCTGGTGGCCGCCTCAAAGACATATTCAACAAGACCTTCAGGCTTGGGAAAAGCGACCTTGTCCGGCAATCCAACCCCCTCCATCCTCTGGTACGTTCCGTGTTGCGGAGAATGCCCTTCAATGATGGTCTGCGGTTTGCGTTTTCTTTCCTCTCCCCTCTCATCTTTGAGGTCTGGCTTGTCAGAGACGACCCGTCGCCCCTTTCTTCTGGAAATCACCAATCCCCTATCCGGCAGAGCCTGATAGAAACGTGCATTTGACCACTGCCACTGCTTTTCCGGCCACATCTCTTCCCTCTTCTCACGCAGAATCGGGTCTCTCAAAGTGGGACGGTCATCCATGCTCGTTGTTGCCCATGGCTGTCAATGAGACAACCCTCTCTCTGTAAATTGTTCATCCTGAGACCTGTCATCCTTTCTCACGACATCGGGATCGGGAGGCAAAAACATCTCAGGGACTTTGCTTGTGTCTTTTGTGGAACACAGGACTTCTTCGTGAAGGCCACAAACCACTTGGCGTTAGCCCCACCCCCGTAGCTCTTTTTCCAAATCCGAGCGCGTGTTATGTTATAGGGTGGATCAATATCAATGCACTTCACTCTTCGGCGTAGAACGGCAGCAACGCCTTGAGCACCTCCAGAGTATCGCCCTGAATCAGCAGGTTACCGGCGTCTGGTCGGCACCTGATAGGTCAGGCGCTTCCTCCAGAAGCTGATACGGTACATGGGCAGCAGCGCGGAGATCTTCGTCTCGGGTGAGCCAGCGGAGGTGGGCATCAGTTATCCCTCCTAGGCACTTCTGCCATGGCTTTTTCGTATTCGGCAATCCACTGTTCGGCTTCTTCTGCGGTGTAGGCTCCGGTAGTGGCACCGCTGTTTGGTCCGATTCCAATTGCCCCGGAGAGATCACTTTGTTGACCGATTGATGCCCTTATGCGTTCTGCAAATTGCAAAGAAATCCCATCTTTCTTGGCTGTATCTACGTTTGGTCTCGTAATCACCCTGTAGCTTTGCCCTAGCCTCTTCCCCGCTTGTTGTCAACATCAGGTTATTTTGATGGCAGGATTCCGTATTGGCAGAGGCGACCGGAATCGGCAAGGGGTGATCATTGAATTGGTAGCGATCCACTTTTCCGTCATCGCTCTTGCACCGCCGTTCTGACGCCTTCCGGTGTTGGGTTGCCGATACCGCTTTTCTCGTTTTCGATCAGGGCAAGGCGAATGGTTTCGATTCCGGCATCGCGGTTTTGCCGGTCACGGATAAGATCGCTGATGACTTCACTTTCAGAGTGATATTGCCGACTAGCGACTCGGGCTTTCAGCCATTCGTTATGCGTCTCTGTACCAGAAATACTTTTTTATCTCGAATGAGAACCTATTCAGGATAGCAATAGAATCTATTTAGTTCTCAATATGCACCATCATTGCAACTCATTCAATGGGGCAGGCCGTCCGATGAATCCTTTTGAAAGTCGGTCAATGCAGAAACGGCATCGGTTCTCTCTACGGGTTGCCCTGTTGTCCGGAAGAGGGCCGTCGCGTTACGGAACGCGCGCGGGGTGAGAATCGGAACGGGAAAGGCGTGCGCCATGGCAAACAAGTCTTTGTCGCCGTTCAGCAAGGCGTCGGCCCGGCCCGCAAGGGCAAGTTCGAGGAAGAGGAGATCGAATGGGTCGCGGCACAGCGGACTCTTGGCTGGCTTCGATCCGGTGACGGTTTCGCACCAAGGCAGATAATCCGCCAGCAGGTCCTCCCGCTCGCCGCCGTTTAGGTCGAACTTCGGATCGTCCAGTGCTCGAAGCAACTCGTCCATCGTCTCTCGGCTCACCAGTGGACAGACGCGGCGGCCTGCCCTGCCGTGCGGTAGCTAGGAGAGAGTGCCTGCATGAAACAGGAGCGACGAAAGCAGCACGTGAGTGTCGATGACAACTCGCAGAGGGCTCATTCCGTTTGACGCGACTAGGCCACCGCGTCGGCTACGGCTGTCTCGGACAAATACCAGTCCTCCCATCAACTCCTCCATCAGTATGCGGAACATAACACCTGCAAAGGGGGAAGGAGACGGCGGGAATGGTCAACGAATTAGACGGTAGGTCGGGTTAACGGAGCGTAACCCGACAGCCTGCTTCGGTTAGTATGACAACAAGTCTCACGGAATTGTTGGATTACGCTGCGCGAATCTAACCTACATCAATGTCGATCGTCGAGAACGACTTTCGAAACGGGCGGCCCGGAAAATTTTATCGGTTTCGGCTTTTGACGGGTTTGTCGAGTGGGAAGGGTTGAGGCCTAGGGTGGCCAGTCGAGACAAGCGAGCGTCGATCGAGGCGGCGTGGTGGGCAGTTTTGAGGGGTTGGAGGAGAGCAGCCGGTTTGCCGCGTTCCGTGACGATGACTTTTTCTCTTTGCTTGGTTCGTTGCAGGTAATGGGCAAGAAGATTCTTTAATGCCAACGGCACTCGTCGCATGAGTCTTCATTGTCGCTGTTGTCGCGACTCTATGGTGGTTGACAAGCTGGCAAGTTTCAATTGCCGTTTTTGTGATTCTCCGAATCGAGGACCGGCAGTTCGACGGGTAATGTTTGAGCCCCTTTCAGGGTCCCGCGTTTAAACAAGACGTGGCCTTTCCCACCTCGGCTGCCGGGTTGATACTTCCTCATTGAAATAGGGAATTTGCCGCCCTCTTGTTTCAAGACGACCAATTGGTCTTGTTGTCGGGACAAAATGCGTCCAGCCACGACTCGATCCGTGCCGTCGAGTTTGATGACCGTCACACCTCGTCCCGGACCGGAGAGCCTGCCCACTTCTTCGGCTTTGCACAGCAGAACGCGTCCTTGTTGAGAGGCGATCGCGAGGATGGGTGTTGCGGCGGAGAGGTCCAGGGCTTCGATGCTGACGACCTCTTCATGATTCCGGAGTTTCATGAATTTTCGACCGAGTCGAGTCGAGGGCTCCTTGAAAGTGGCTAAGTCAAAGCGCACGCCCATGCCGGCTGATGAGACGGCGATCCCTTGTTGAGAGGAAACGGGATCGGCTCCTCCTGCCGTTGGTCCGTCGAAGAGCGGGAGCTCCGGTGCCATGGGTTGTCGAGGGTCAGATGGCGAGGAATGCAATCTGGGGTCCGAACTGAGGGCTGCGATGAGGCGTTCCCCGTCTTGAAATTTAAACAATTTTTGTGCGGGATCTCCATAGCCACTCCGAGCAGGGCGAAGATCACCAATGCGGATGGTGTACGCGCTGCCGAAATTCGAAAAGCACACCATGGTGTCCACGGTGCTTCCGATTAAGGCGGTCAGAAGGTTGTCGCCTTCCCGGAGCCGCGTTTTCGACAGATCTTTGACCATCCCGACGCGGCGGATCCACCCATCCGTTGAAATGGTGATCACGGCATCTTCTTTGACGATGTAGGCCTCAGGGTCGAATTCGACTTCGTCGCTCTGGCGACACCCGACTTTGGTCCGTCGTTTGTCGCCAGACGTCTTGGCAAGGTCTTGGAGCTCTTGTTTGACGGCATTCCATAATTTCGTCTTCGAGGCGAGGAGGGTCTTGAGTTCCTGGGCTTGGGTTTTTTTGTCGACAAGCTCTTCCAGCATTTTTTTGATTTCGGTCCGGGACAGTCTATAGATCGGCGTTTCCAGGAGTGCGTTGGTTTGGGCGTCGTCGAGTCGGAAACCGCGTTTCAGCTTTTCGGCGGAGTCCGCTTTGCCTTCACTTTGACGAATGATCGTGAGCACGTCGTCCAACGCGTCAAAAATGATTTGAAAACCCGAAAGGGTATGGATGCGTTGTTCGAGTATTCTCAGATCATAGGAGAACCGGCGCGTGACCGTTTCAAAGCGAAAGTCGATGAATTGTTCAAGGATTGCTTTCAGGGGTAAGCAGCGAGGTCGTGCCGTGGTGGCGCGTGAGGTTGGAATCAAACACGTCAGATTGACGGAAAAATTATTTTGGAGCGGGGTGTTTTTAAACAGATAGGCCATGGCCAGATGGGCATCGGCATCCTTCTGAAGCTCCAACACGATTTGGACGTCGGTCGTGGATTCGTCGCGGATATCAACCAACTGCGGCACTTTTTTGGTGGCGATGAGTTCGCCGATGCGTTCGACAATCGTGGCTTTGTCCACGGCAAAGGGTATCGAGGTAATGATGATTTGGGATTGGCCATGCGAGTGGGGGACAACGGTGAACTCCCCGCGCAAGCGAACCAACCCCTGGCCGGTTTCATAGATCTCACGAAGCTCGGTCCGGGTGTTCAGAATTTCCCCGCCCGTGGGAAAATCAGGACCTTTAATCACCTTCATGAGATCGGAGATCGTGCAGGTTCGGTCATCGACCAAGGCCACGGCTCCGTTGATGACTTCCTCAAGATTGTGTGGCGGAATGTTGGTCGCCATGCCGACGGCAATGCCGGTGGAACCATTGACCAACAGATGGGGAAACGGAGCGGGCAGAACCAGTGGCTCTTTATCCTTGCCGTCATAATTGGCCTGGAAGTCAACGGTGTCTTTGTTCAGTTCGTTCAGAAGCTCGATGGCGACCGGGGTGAGTTTGGCTTCGGTGTACCGGTAGGCCGCAGGGGGATCGCCGTCCAGACTGCCGAAGTTGCCATGGCCATCGACCAGGGGGGCACGAAGGGACCACCATTGTGCCATGCGAGCCATGGCGTCATAGACCGCGGAATCGCCGTGGGGATGCCATTCACCAATCACCGACCCCACGACTTTTGCGCTTTTAATGGGTGGCCGGTCAGGCGATAATCGGTGGTTGTGAAACATGGAAAACAGAATTCTCCGCTGCACCGGTTTCAGGCCGTCCCGCACGTCGGGTAAGGCGCGTGCGGTAATGACGGACAGCGCGTAGTTCAGGTACCGCTGGCGCGCGGTTTGATCGAGCGGCACTGTGGTGATGTGTGCTCGGGCGGTCTTGCCCTTGGTTGGAGTGCGCGTTGGTGATCGTGCCATCAACAATTTTCTAGAAATGTGGTCGGGGGGCAGGAGATAAGAGTGAGGGGGAGGGGCCCATCTGGTTTTGAAGTCCCCGTGTCTGAGCAGCCCCGTCGTTCTTGTGAAGGAGCGCACTCATGTGGGATTCCACCCAACGGGGGTCCCACCATTCCATGGGATTGATCTGTACTCCGTGAAGCAGCAAGCTGAAATGCAAATGATCGCCACCGGCTAAACCCGTCATGCCTGATCTTCCGATGATTTGTCCTTTGCGGACACGATCTCCTTTCTCGGCGGCGAATGAGGACAAATGCGCATACAATGACTGAAGCCCATATCCATGATCGATCACAATGGTGTTTCCGTAAATGCCCACATACTCTGCCAGCACGACTTTTCCATCATTAGCGGATTCGACGGGGTACCGTTTGGTAACGGCCAAATCAAACCCTAAATGATATTGAGTGTCCACGACTGTTCCGCGATAGAGATATTTGCGGTGATCGGCAAACCCCGCTTCCACCTGGGAGTTGGATAATTGGATAAAGGCGCCCTTCCACATGAACGCAGGTTGGCTGTTCAAGGCCAGGGCCGTGAGTTGGTCGGCAGTCTGTTTTCGTAACACCTTATTGACTTGCAGAAAGTTACGAAGCGGATTGGCCAGGTCTTCGATCTCAGGGGTCTGAGCAATGATGGGGCGAATGATCTGCTCGATGAAGTGATCGGAAATCGTAATGCTTCGGGATCGCCACTGTTTTGGAAGGACGGTGACATCAAGCCGCTGTTCTGCATGATTGCCTAAGCCGTCGTCCGCAATGAGTGTCACCGGGGTCGAGGCCGGTACGTGATGAGGAAAGGCAAAGAGTGAAAACACGCTAAAGTCTTGATCAGAGTTTGGGTATCCCGGGAAAAAGGCCTTGCCGATTTGGACTCCGTGTCGTTTGGCATCTTGAGAGACGCGGTACACTACAGCCCCCGCTCCTCCTTGTGAAACGGGCAAGGGCGTTGATAACACTTCGACCCGTGGCGGAGTAAATTTTACGGTTACGTCTTGTTCGATTCGTGTCCAATTCCCTTCAAAAAATCCTCGCCAAGAATAATCTCGTGCCGCAATGACCAATTTAACCTGTCCTCGCCGTTTAGGGATGGTGTCGTCACCAAAGGGGATGATGTCGAGGTCAAAGGTGTGGTGGGTGCTCTCTCCTAGGGAAAGGGTTGCTTGTGAGGGAAACTGTTCTTGCGCCAGGGTGTAACTCTCAAGGTTTTGGACAATGCGGACGGTGATGTTCTGGAGACCCGTTCCTGTATCCTCGACGTGGAGCGTCAACGGGGTCGTCGGACCAGCTTGGGTGAAAGGCTCGACCAACGTGATACGAGGCGGGGTTCCGTCTCCCCATCGATAAAAGCCCACCATGACCAGGTAGAAGGCGGTGATTGCAAGCGCGATTGCATAGAAGAGGGATTTTTTATTCATGTCTAACACGTAGAGGGGGAATAACAAGATACAATGATTCCGTCAACTAGAGAATGGGCGGCGGCGGGGCTTCCCATTCTTGCGAAGATACGGTAGACGTCCCACGTATTTCACAAGAGACGAAGCTATGAATTTTTCCTACGTGCCGGGGGTGATCTTGTAGATGCCCCCTCCGTGATCCACGACGTACAGTTCACCTGCTTCATCCTCCCCAAAGGAAGAAATTTTTAAGCCCGAGGCCAGAAGGACCTGCGGTTGTCCGTCAATCAAGCCCATGATCCGTCCGCT
Source organism: Nitrospirales bacterium (assembly GCA_963422365.1). GTDB lineage: Bacteria > Nitrospirota > Nitrospiria > Nitrospirales > UBA8639 > Bin75. The sequence goes on along the minus strand of OY729426.1, from coordinate 284,287 downwards.
GCAGTAATCTCCGAACACATAGGTTCCCTGAAGGGACCCTATGTGTTTCCCACGATACACGTATCCCCCCGTGACGGCACAGTCTGGCCACTGATTCCGATATTCCGCCACGGGGAGGGTCAATCCGGCCCTGGCGCAGCCTTGAGTAGGCCGAAAACAATGAGACCCTTCCATGATGCGCCATCCATAATTGTTTCCTGCTTCCACCACGTCGATTTCTTCCCAACGATGTTGTCCCACGTCCCCAGCCCACAATTGCCCGGTATGCCGGTCAAAAGAAAATCTCCAGGGATTGCGGAAGCCCAGGGCAAAGATTTCCTGTCCACTTTGTTGCCCGGCAAAGGGGTTGTCGGGAGGAATGCCATACGGATCTCCCCAATCAATATCAATGCGTAACATCTTGCCCAGCAGGGTGTTTGGGCTTTGCCCTCGATTTCCCGGATCACCGCCTGCTCCGCCGTCTCCCGTGGCAATATACAGATATCCATCAGGCCCGAAGGCCAGCATCCCTCCGTTATGATTGGCATAGGGTTGTGGAATGATTGCCAGGGTTTTTTCGTTTTGGAGGGCGTGGTTGGGGTGTTGGGAAACCTGAAATTCGGCAACGATGGTTGCTCCATCCGGTTTTCTTGTGTAATTGACAAAAAGCCGTCCGTTTTTGGAAAATAGTGGGTGAAACGCTAATCCTAGGAGCCCCATTTCCCCACCAATTTTGACCCGGCTGGAGATGTCCAGAAATGCTGAGGGCTGCAGGGTGCCGTTCTCCAGGATTCTGATTCTTCCCGCCTGTTCCAGAATAAAGAGCCGGTGGCTGCGGTCACTCGCATGCCCGATAAATACCGGTTCTATGAGCCCTTGTGTGAGGACGGGCAAAAGGGTGATTCGTTCGGGGGGAGGCTGAGAGGATTGAGACAACGCCCACGCGGGATGCGCTGACAACAGCAAAAAGCCGGTGGTCAAAACCACAAGTGCGTGCGCTCCAAGGCCTAGAGGTTCCGAAATAGGTCGAGGAAGATCGCATGCCACTGAATCTGTCATGGGCGCATCCGATTCTGTGAGGATTGCACACTGTTTCTTGCCCTTGTTATAACTTTCAGAAGAACATACTGTTGCCAAGGGGACTATGATTCTCAAATATGAAAACGACCCGTTAGATTCCGAACATGCCGGTGGCCATTTTTATCATGTTTGTCAGGGACAGATCCAGAATGCGGAATTGTCTGTCCCTCCACCAGATCAACCGTACGAATGTCCGGAATGCGGCCTTGATCTCGAAACAGAAGATTTTTTCCTGGCCCAGCAACGTGGCTGGTCGTAACGGCCTCTGCGGTTGGGAGTCTCGTGCATTGGGACAATGCCTGCCTCGGTGCATCAGGCTTCAACGTTCCATGGGGGCAAGAGGTAGAGACGATGAGTGGGAGTTACGGTCGAAAAACTGTCTCGGTTATGCGTGGGATCATGATGTTATGTGATACCTGTTACCAGGACGTGGTAGATGAAAAATTGGCCAACGACCGGAGCTACGTCGAGGACTACGAGGCGCTGTTCGATGTCTTATGCCCGGGTTGTGAAGATATCAACCGTCCGTTGGTCGATGATATGTTAGGCAGTTCCGAGTAAAGATCTTCTCCACGCCCCCGATGTTTTTGAGTGGCCAAACGGCGGGGGGGGGGTAGGGTAGAATACCTTCGTTGGGAAGCATGGATTCCTAGTCATTCTTGGTATTATCTTGGGATAAAGGAGAATCTCATGACGACGCGGCTTCATTTGACCTTCATGACTCTTGCGGCCCTTTGCTTTTTAGGACTTCCGGCGGACCTGATCGCTCTGGATTATTTCCCACCCTCACGGGACGGTGATCCCAGCCGCTCAAGCGGAGAGAGGCCTTACGGGGAATTCGACAAAGGCGATGAAGAAATCCCTTTCATGGAAGAAACGGTCGTCAAGGGTGTGTTTGTGGACCCTTTCGATACCGGGGGCGAACCGGTTCGAGATCCTTGGGAGCCCGTTAATTCGAATACATTTACACTCAACTATAATATCGATCGCTATGTGATGAAGCCGACGGTCAGAGTCTATTCCTTCATTGTGCCGCCCGATGTTCGAGATTCTTTAGGCAATGCGTTTTATAATGTGGGCTTTGCATCACGATTTCTCAATAATTTCTTTCAGGGAAAATTCGCTCGGGCCGGAATAGAACTGCAACGGTTCCTTCTTAATACGGTCCTTGGTGTGGGAGGTCTCTTTGATGTTGCCACATATATGTTTGAGATTGAAGCCCCGCCAATGGAAGATACCGGTCAGACCCTTGCGTCATATGGGCTTGGGTCCGGGCCCTATTTGGTCTTGCCACTGCTTCCTCCCATGACGGTTCGAGATGCGGCAGGGCGTGTCGGCGATATTTTGCTGAACCCTGTCAATTATTTTATTCCGTTTGCCCCGAACGTCGGCGTCAATGCAATGAATCGCTTTAATGATCGTGCCGTTAACCTTGAGACATTTGAGGGTATCGAAGAGTCCACGATCGATCTGTATGGGGCTGCCCGATCGGCGTATTTCGATCGTCGTGGTCAAGATATTCGGGAGTAGCTTCCTCAACGCGACTCCCGTCATTTCTAGCCTTCCTCACAACGCAGACAACCATTTTCACGATCGGGGGCTCTTCGACCAGAGCGCCGGGCCTGTGGGCATGGGTGATCCCTGGACAATCAATTCAAAATAATGCGAACATTGACGAGCGTACTGTCAGCGGGGTTGATCGTCGCACAAGAAAGGTATGACCAGAGATGTTCGAAGAAGAAAAAACATTTACCCTTCGGTTTAATCTCGTCGCTGGGTTCCCGGAAGACTACGATGGCGATGATGATGGCTATGCCTGGCTGCACGATTGGGAGACCAGGGTAAAACCTGAGTTGCTGAAAACCGTGGTCGCTTCCCTGCGAGCCTCTCCTTCCTGGTCCGTGCGTATTCGCAATCGTGGGATGGCGGCGACGGATGAAGTGGAAATTGCTTTGGAAAAAACATTTTCAACAAATGAGCGATCCTTGTTAGGATGACCCGGGGGTAGAGGGACGGTCATGATCGAGTGCACAGGACGCGTATTCAAAAAATGTCTGATAGGCAGCGTGTTGGTGCTGGCCGGGGCCGGTCACGTCCTTGCGCAGAACCTTGTCTTGACCCCGGTCTTGTCGGCGCGTGTCGGTGCGCATCCGGAGGGGCTCACGGTTGGAGATTTCAATGAAGACGGACGGCTGGATATTGCCACGGCGAATAGCGATTCGGATGATGTCTCAGTGTTACTAGGGAACGGAAACGGCACGTTTCGATCAGGCTATTCCTTTGGTGTGGGAGAGAGTCCCATGTTTCTTACGTCAGGAGATCTTAACCTGGATGGAAAATTGGATCTGGCCGTGGCCGAGACCGGAGCCGATCGCGTCATCGTCCTGTTTGGAAAAGGGAATGGCCTATTCGACGAACCCGTGCCGTATCCCTCAGGGAAGGGGCCGACTTTTCTCGTATTGGGTGACGTTGACGGGGATGAAGATTTGGATATGGTCGTCGTCAACAGCGGACGATTCGGAAATTATCCCCCGTTTAGTTGGTCGGTCTTGTTGAATAAAGGGCAGGGAGATTTTGTGCTGACTCAACACGTTGAAGAGCAAAACCGGGATGGTTTGTTCCCCACCGGTGCCTCACTGGCGGATCTCAATGACGATGGGTTGCCGGATGTCACGTTGACGTGGAGCCAGCCGAGTTGGCGGACGCCGAATGGATATGTGTCCGTATTTCAGAATCAAGGGCGGGGTGCTTTTTCCTCCTGGCAAAAGATTCAAGCGGGGTTTACGTTAAGCGCCGTGACGCAAACGGATTTGGATGCCGATGGAAATCTCGATCTCATGGTGACCAGTTTGTTTACCGATAGCATCAAGGTGCTTCTTCAGCGACGCCCCGGCCAGTACACGAAACCCGCAAACGTGGAGGTAGGGTTCAGCCCCGTGGCGTTGGGCTACAAAGATTTAGATGGTGACGGTCATCGTGACCTGATTTCCACCAATCGGGCCTCCCATAGTACCTCCATCCTCTTAGGCCGCGGAGATGGTTCGTTTCAGCCCGCCGGGCACTATGCCGTGGGATCTATTCCAACCGCCATGGGTATCGAGGATTTTGATAATGATGGGTTGCCCGATATTGTGACGGCCAACAGTGGATCTGATGATGTGTCGATTCTTTTGAGCGGAAAGGCGGTCATTCCTTCTATCAATTTGAGTGCCGACACCATCCGGTTTGCAGAGGACTTCAACGCGCCGGCTCAACGGACGCTTCAATTAACCGTCTCCAACGTGGGGCTCGGCTCCTTGAGTATAGCCGATATTGTCTTGGAGGGATCTCAGGCCTTTTCCGTTGACCAGGAATCCTGTGCCGGGGCCACCCTGACCACGGGAGAACTCTGTGCGTTGCATATTCACTTCGAGAGTACGGCGCCTGGCCTGCATCAGGCGCTGCTGCGTATTTTCGACAATGCGCCAGGTGGCCCACGAATTGTGACCCTAAGCGGAACAGTCAAAGGCTGACATATGAAAGAAACAGATTACGAACGATTAGAAATGTTGTATGAGCGTTTTTGCGAAGTCTGTCTCGTTGAAAAAGAAGTGTGGCTGGAAATTTTTCTGCCTCGGCAGGTTGACAAAGGGGTGATCCTGACCAATGTGCAAGAGAAGTATGACGTGGTCATCGACGATCCCACGATTGAGGAAACGCTTGACGCAAATATCCCCCTCGGCAAATCCTCTTTACGAGCAGCCATTCAGGAATACAAACACCACATCAGTTTTCATAAAACCTAGGGTATAAAGCCTAGGGTTTTCCCACCGGCTCTCATCTTCAGCTTGGGTTACAGGGAACCAGCGGCTTATGATGAGATTTGAGTTGTTTTTACTTTCGGGTTCTTCTGTGGAAGATGAGGGGAACGATGACGACTCCTGACACGTTTATCAAGGCGCTTCAGCATGAAGCGCCTCACGTGTCTTCAGACGGCTTGGCCAGGACATGTGGACTGTACCCGACGTCTCTCACCCTCAAGATCGAGTGAAGACGTACCATCTTCGATGTGATGTATGCGGGTGGGACGATCGTGTCCGTGGACAGGCTGAAGGCGCAACGCAGTGGGAGGAGACCGAATTGCAGGCACTTATCGATGAACACCTTCTGCACCTCTAGCCGCTGTACGCTCCTGTGGTCTTTACTTCTCTCCCCAATCCTCGTCGAAAAGCCCTGTATCGCATTGCCTGCTTTTACTGTGGGCGGCAGGTCGAAATGGATTGGCCTCTGCAAGAGACCAAATGGTAATGTCCTTGGGACCTGAAACCTGAGGCTGCGTGAGACTCCACCGAGACTTGTCACCTTGAGAGTAGCGCCTACGATGATTGACGACTCCAGAATCACCTTGACCAAAGATGATGACCACGAAAATTAATAATCTTTCATCCCATAAAGTCAGAAATTTCGATTTCTGCGAGTTGAAACGATAGCGGTTATCCGACGTTTGAGATCAGGTGACGGGAATGAAAACGGTGAAACGCTAAGCCCAGCCAGGTCACAAGCAGTTCGACCCGTGCGACAAACAGCCCGACCCGGACAATCATGGCGCCGAACATCCACTTGAGCAGTTCGACTTTGAGGGACGCGATAGCGACCTTGAGTTCGGTCTTGGTCGCCAAGTTGCTATTGAGTAGATGGACTTGTTCAGTGGCAAGGGCCTCGGTGTTGCTCGGTGAAGCCACTTTCCGTCAAGTGTTTGAGGAACCGGTGAGTATCAAAGGCAATGGCTTCGTTCATGGCTGGAATCCTAGCCGACCTGCCAAGCGCGAGTCAATTGAGGACGCCTTGGATGGCCACGTGGCCGGCAGATCGAGGCGTGGACCGGTGTCGATCGGGCACGAGGGCATGGGCGTATCGAGGACCTTACCCCTATGACGCGTCGATTCTCTTTCCCAGATGGCGGAGGATGGTCCGATAGAAGAAGAGGAATGGGATCAGGAGCATAAAGAGGTAGCTCTCGGCCGAATTCCCGTTTCCGAACGTGCGGACAAGGCCGTCCGACACCCGGGATTTGCGGCTCATGCTCACGTCAGCTTGGTCGCACGTGATTTTCCCTCTTTCCGCGCGGTCAGCAATCGGGAGTTCTCATGATGGGGCAAGAGGAATCCGTTCACCCTGAAACTACTCTTTGCAGCCGTGTGGCTCGCCGTCGTGCCACTCGCCCTTGAAGTTTCTTTGCTCAAAGGCGTAGATAGTCTTCTCAAGGCCGGAGGAAATAAACTGAAGGTCGGAGGTAAACTGCCCGTGGCCTTGCCGTCGACACAAGCATCCGACCAAGTAGTCTCCTTTAGCCATTTCTCATCCCCCGCTGATGTCCCTACTGAGCCTGTGCCAGTATCACCTTCTCGGCTGCTTCGTTGAAAATACGTTGAGCACATCCATAGTCATGTTGGTCAGATTGTCTGCAGCGCCAAAGATTTTCCATGCGTCGTTCAGGGGTTTTTCCCCTCAAAAGTCGATCTGTGCTATACAGAACCCGTTATTTTCTTGCAGGACCAGATCACCCCTTCCTATCGGAATACAATCGTCTGTGGTGCCTAGGGCAGTCGTGAGCCGCGTGGGAGCCATGGTTTCGTCATGAGCAACATTCGATACCGTACCGAACCCGCACTCTTGGACCATATGCCGGCTTGCCTTCCGTTCCTGATCGTGAACGAAGCCGCCGAGCGGTTTAGTTTTTATGGTATGCGAACCATTCTGGTCATCTTTATGATCCAATATCTCCAAAATACGGATGGTGCCCTGGGTGTGATGAGTGAACCCGAAGCGCGTTCCTATTATCATCTTTTTACTTCTGCGGTGTATTTTTTCCCGGCGATCGGGGCCCTGATTGCGGATATCTGGCTGGGGAAGTACCGAACGATTATGTCCTTGTCTCTGGTGTATTGTTTGGGACATGTAGCCCTCGCGATGGATCACACCAGGGTCGGATTAGCGGTAGGTCTTACGCTGATCGCCGTGGGTTCCGGAGGGATTAAACCCTGTGTCTCTGCCAACCTCGGAGATCAGTTTAGTTCAGCCAACAGTCATTTACTCGGCAAAGCCTTTTACTGGTTTTATTTTGCAATCAATTTCGGCGCGGGGCTTTCAACGCTCTTGACTCCGTGGCTTCTTCACCATATCGGGCCCCATCTGGCCTTTGGAGTGCCAGGGTTGTTGATGCTGATTGCGACGTGGGTGTTTTGGTTGGGGCGGCGAGAATACGTGCATATTCCCGCCGAGGGCAGAACGTTTCTTCAGGCATTCTTGACACGCGACAGTTTGCTGGCCATGTGGCGTCTCACGCCGATTTATCTATTTGTGGCATTTTTTTGGGCGCTCTATGACCAAACAGGGTCGGCTTGGGTCCTCCAAGCAAGAAAGATGGATTTACATTGGATGGGGGTGGAATGGCTGCCGTCGCAAATTCAGTTTGTCAATCCTTTTTTGATTATGCTCCTCATTCCGCTTTTTGCCTACGGGCTCTATCCCTCCATTGACAAGGTGTTTTCTTTAACGCCCTTGCGGAAGATCAGCATCGGGTTTTTTATCACCGCCATCGCCTTTGTGATTTCGGCGGTGATTGAGATGCAGATTGCCTCGGGGCTGCGGCCGAATATTGTCTGGCAAATTGTCGCGTTTGTGGTGATCACCACAGCGGAGGTCATGGTCTCGATCACGTGTTTGGAATTTTCCTATACCCAGGCGCCCCGGGCCTTGAAATCTTTTGTGATGGCGCTCTTTCTCTTCTCGGTGTCCTTGGGGAATGCCTTTACCTCATTGGTGAACCATTTCATTCAGAACGAGGACGGCAGCGTGAGGCTGGAAGGCGCGGATTATTATTGGTTCTTTACGTTGGTCATGTTCGGCGTGTCGATTCTCTTTCTCGCGGTGGCCAAACGATACAAGGGCAAAACCTATCTTCAGGGCGAGGAAGCCTAGCGGATCAACGATCCAACGCGGGGATCAGGATCGGGGCTTTTGACTGAGGTAGCAGACTTGATTGACCCGGAAGGCTTGGGTGTACTGCTCAGTCGTAATGTGCTGTGAATGAAAACAGCGTCCATCGAAAATGATCAGACGATTGGGTTTCATGTGGATGAGGAAGAGGAGTTCCCAATAGCCGTTCCCGTCGTTGATATAGGTATTGTCTCGGTTGGCAAACAAGGGATTAAAAATCATACTGTTTTGAAAATTGTCATATCCCTCCGCACTGCTGAGAAATTCATCACTGAGTTCCAGGCGATCGGCCAGCTCACGAATCCCCTCATCGGGAACGATGGGCACGCGTTCTAATCCCGTTGGAATATGACGGTACAGGCCGGTTCCTCCCATGCAGGATTCGGCAGGGTTCAGGTAGACCATGGCGGTAATGTCTTGATCGATATGGGGCTGACGTTGCCCGACATTGAGTCGGAACTTCTGGTTGGTGATGCCTTGGAACACCACTGGCTGTGGATGAAAAAACGGGTGCAGACGTATGCCCCAGAAGTCACTGATTGCATCCACGATTGGTTCGGTATCGACATTCACCGAAGCCCGAACGCCGGGAAAGTTACCGACAATCTCGAATTGATCTGTATAAGGAAGCCCTAACGCCACCTGCAGGACCTTGTCGGGGTACTGATAAAACTGGTCGACCATGACGACCTTGTGGTGGCCTAGGCCTATATGGTCAATAGACACTTGGCAGTGAGGATTAATCATGAAGGTTTCAGGAAAGGATGACACGAGTGACTCCCTGTCACGTGATGGGCTCGCCCATGGTGCGCTATCGGATCCCTAGGCGTCAATGGGGCCGTTCCCCATGCCTCTGCACCGAATCATGCCCGGCATCGAGCCGCGGGATCCGCTGTGGTACAATAAAATACAACAAGATTTCACGTATAGCTTTTGCCCGATCCTCGTTTCCGAAGGGCTTATGGAAGGAGCAAGGTATGCCCGTGCCTTACCGCGATATGTTATCCAAGATCCGCGTCTGCTTTCCTCAGCCGGTTTCTGATCGGGTCCATGACAGCTATTTTGTCCACAGTGTCATGCGTGCGATGGATGAGGTGGATGCGCTGAAAAGTGAGCGTCCCATTCTTGGGCAGCGAACACCTCTGGACTATGCCAAGGCTCGGGAAGCGAGTCTTCCTGAAAGCGGCATGAGCGTGGAGGACGTCACCAGTGATCTTGTGGCCTTTTGTTCAGGCTTGACCATTCCCGGGCATCCCCAGACTCAACAGAATGTGGTCCCACCGCCGACCATCTCCTCTTTAATCGGGGTTCTGTTATCTTCCTTATATAATCCCAACCTCGGATGGGACGAATATAGCCACCGCCTGGCACTGGCAGAAGTGGAGATGGTGGCAATGAGCGCGCGGTTGGTGGGGTATGAGCCCGATCGTGCGGGAGGGGTTTTTACCTTCGGGGGGACCGGTACGACGTTATATGGCGTCAAAATCGGATTGGAAAAAGCGATCCCGGGCGCCATGGCCGCCGGCGTGCGAGAGGAAGCGGTCGTCTTTGCCAGCGAGGCCAGTCATTATTGTCGATACAATGTTGCAGGGTGGTTGGGACTCGGATCGAAGAGCATTCTCACGATTCCCACGGACTCACGGAATGCCATGAAAGTAGAGGCCTTTCGAGACCAAGCCAGAGTGGTCTTTCGACGGGGAGGGAAAATCGCGGCTATTATCGCGACCTTGGGGACCACCGATGCCTTTGGGCTTGACGATCTTGCCGGGATCGTGGCGGCACGCGATGAATTGGTCGAAGAATTTCAGCTTCCGTACCACCCTCATATTCATGCCGATGCCGTGATCGGCTGGGCCTGGTCGGTGTTTAACGACTATGACTTTGAGCGTAATCCCTTAGGATTCCGGCCGCGCACCATTCGCGCGTTGGCAGGGGCGCGTAACCCCATCCAGAGTTTGTCTCTGGCAGACAGTATGGGGATCGATTTTCACAAACCCGGGTTTGCGCCTTATATCTCGAGTCTGGTGTTGTTCAAAAATCGTGACGACCTGGAATTCATCCGTCGGCCTCAAGAGCAGATGCCGTACCTCTATCAGTTTGGAGTACATCGGCCGGGGATGTATACCCTCGAAACCTCTCGAGCGGGAGGCGGTATTCTTGCGGCGCTAGCGAACATGAAATTGTTCGGGAAGCAAGGCCTGCAAGTCATTATCGGACACATTGTGGAAATGTCGCAGCTGCTCCGTGAACATTTAGAGGGTCATGATTGTACCACGGTCTTGAACCGAGATAATTTTGGCCCGGTTACGCTATTTCGGGTCTATCCTCGTGGAATCGACACGTTTCGGATCAAAGAGGCGGAAAGCAAAGACGTGGCCTATCGAGAGATGCTGGTCTCGCATAATGAGTACAATCGGAAGGTGTTCCAATATGTTCATCAAGAAGCGATGGCAGGCCGAGGAGCGATGTTATCCTTAACGGATGGCTATCGTACCTCGCAATACGGAGAACCGATCGTGGCGCTGAAATCCTTTATCCTCTCCCCCTTTGTCGATGAGGAAATGATCGAAGTGGTCGTGCAAAAGGTGTTGGAAGCCCGGAACCGGATCGAGCGGTAGGTGCCTCCGGGGTCGTGGGCTAATGCGTATGATCGCTCAAGAGTTCCAGAAAACGCGGCGCTAAGAGGCGGCTTTGGATCATCAGTAATCCGCGTTCTCCCAGCCCTCGGTAACTCAGACTAATGTCGGTTTCCTCGAGGCGCCAGAAGTATTCTTGGTTCAGCCCACGAATCATCGAGCCTGGGCTGTGTTGAATTTTCCCGAATTCCGATTCTAACGCTTGCTTGATACGGTTGTGCGTGGCTTCATTTCGGTATCGGATCATCACACGAGCAAATTGGGCGTCGATGGTATAGAGCTTGATAGCCTCGACCGGTTCGTTCGCAAAATGCGGAGGGTGTTCCTTATATTGATAAATGTCGATCCGATCGTCAGGCTCGACGAGTACGAGTTGAGACAATTCAGTCAAGGCACTTCCCCAGGGAATCCCCTGAAAGCCAGAGGGTGGCGCGGGAGCCATATTCGCAGCGAAGAGCAGTTCAGGGAACCAGATGAAGAAGAGGAGAAGCTGAAGGCCTATATGCCATGGGGGCGGAACACGACATGCAAGCATTTCTCCACACTACCACCCTCCTCTTGAGAACTCAACGGGCGGTCTGTGCCGGTTGCTTAGTCAACAGCCTGAAAACGAAGTATGTGAAAACAGGGATTGAAGGGAGTGAGAGGGGAATTGTCAAACAGAGCTGACAGTGGCCATTCTTCTTAGAAACACGCCTTGATTTGTAGGGCCGCATCTCATGTGGCCAGGAAGGGAGGGATAAGATCCCGTAGCTACAATAAGGAGAGGCCGTTTCCTATGCTTGATAAACAAATTTAGAGCGCAGAGTTTACAGCGAGAGGCACGGCATGAACCGAATCTTTTCCATTTGGAACAAGATCGGTCCAATCAGTTTCATGCTTCTCATGCGTTCCTAGCAGAGTCCAGGCGTCCCGGTTGTCTAAGATGGCTTGGACGAGTTGGGTGTGGAGGTGATGGCCTGAACATTTGGCAATAATGTGGCCGATAATATGGCAGCCGAGGAGAGACAGATCTCCGATGAGGTCTAACACCTTATGGCGAACGCATTCGTCTGGAAAACGAAGCTCCTGTTCATTCAAAAATCCAGCGTCTGTAAACACAATCGTGTTGTCTAAGGAACCGCCTTTTCCTAAGCCGCTGGCCCATAAGGATTCCACTTCATGTAAAAACGCAAAGGTTCGAGCCTGTGCAATATTGGCCTCAAACTCCACCGCGGACCACTCGTGTTTGTAGGTTTGCTGCTGAATCAACTGATGAGCGTAGTCGATCGTATAGGTGATTTTAGGAAGGGGTGCGGGAACAATGGAGATCCCTCGATTGCGATCGCCGATATGAATGGGTTCTGAAATTTTGAGATAGGTCCGAGGACATTCTTGCCTCACGACTCCGGCGAGTTGAATAAGTTTGGCAAATGGTGCCGCACTGCCGTCCATCGCCGGGATTTCTTCTGAATCGATATCAATAAAGGCATTATCAATTCCTAAACCCCAGAGAGCCGAAAGCACGTGTTCGGTCGTTTGGATTTGGAATCCATTGGAGCCGATCGTCGTGCAAAGTTCCATGGGCCTAAGATTGCGAATCGAAGCCTGGCACATCTCAACATGACCGTTGACTGTCCTTCGAAACACAATACCATTGTCCACAGGCGCCGGGGAAAGACTGATCTGTGAAGGACGACCAGAATGGAGTCCAACTCCAGATACCGATACGGTTCGTTCGATGGTTTGTTGCCGCTTCATAAATATTTTTATTGCCGCTTGTATTTATGCAAATAATGGGCCATAAAAATTATAATGTAATTTTACGTAACATATTGAAATATAATGATAAATAAATGAAGGTGGTGTGAAGGTGATGTGAAAAATCAATAGTTGTGTTGTAAAAATACAACACAATGGCCATGGAAGCAGCAAAAGAGAATAGGTAGATGACGGTCAAGATCGAAAGGGATCCAATAAATATCGCACGGAGTCTGGGAACCGACCGAGGTCGTCGGTGCGTGCGAGTCCGGTGATAATCCCTCGGTGTTTTTTGTGCAACCCTGAGTCGATAAAGGCCTGGACGTAGAGTTTCCATCTCAAGGAATCATTGCCAAGAAGTTGTGCCTGCTCCTCGGCCGTTTTGGTTTTGAACAAGGCGGAGAGACACTGGATGGCTTTTTCGACGCTATCATAGGGCGGAGCGAGCTGTAGCACAGCATAAAATACTTCTAAGTTCTGCCGGAATTCGTTGAGGAGTGTCTGACAATCGTACTGTGACATGACGGGGTCAAGCCTCATTCAGTAAGGAAGTCTAGCAGAAACGGATTTCTCTGTCTTGGAACGGAAGGACCCATTTTGGAGTCGGTCAGAAAACAGGCAGGGTGGTCGAACGTGGAGACGAAGACGGTCAAGAAAGGAGACCGCATCACCGAATTCGTGGGAGTCCGGAAGAGGTTGCCTTATTCAGAATTACTGAACCCGTCGAGATCATGCTCTTTCCCAATCATGACCAAGACATCGCCTTTTTCGATCATATCACCGGGAGAGGGAGTGAAATTAAAGGTATCCTCCTTCTTTAATTTTCCCTTGATCATGCGATTCACTTGTTTCTTGATACCGATGATGTTGAGGTTGTGCAGTTTGCGGATTTTGGTTTCCTCAATGCTCATGCCGGAAAACCGATCCGGCACGGCGACCTCCTCAACACTATAACCGGGTGCTAATTCGAGATAGTCTAGCACCTTGGGGGAGACCAGTCGATGAGCGAGTCGGATAGCAGCATCCCGTTCAGGGTAAATCACGTCGGTCACCCCGAGATTGCTCAGGATTTTTCCGTGAAGGTTGGTCACGGCCTTGGCAATGATGGAGGTGATCCCCATTTCGGCCAGCGTTTGGACGATGAGGATGCTTGCTTCAATGTTTTCGCCGATGCTGACCACTGCAATGTCGACATTTTGCGTGCTGACGGCTTTCAGCGCGCGTTCATCCGTCGCATCGCATTGAACGGCAAAGGTCGCAATATCGCTGATGGCCTGAATTTTCGACTCTTCTCGATCAATGGCGAGGACTTCACACCCCTTTTGCACCAAAGACTCTGCGACACTATATCCGAATCGGCCCAGGCCGATTACCGCAAACAGCCTCCTCATGGTTGTATGCCACTCATTAGGTGATATGGGTCGTGGTGGAAGCCGCCCTACCTATTCTGAAGAAGGGCCTTCTGGTGGGGGGGACGCTTTTGATGGTTCCGAGTTTTTAAGAAAAGGGCTTAATAAGTCCATGGGCAAGGGAAACAGGATCGTGGAATTTTTGTCCCCGGCGATATTCATCATGGTGTCCATATACCGTAATTGCAGAGCTGCCGGATTCTGACTCAGAACGCTGGCAGCATCGGAGAGACGTTGGGAGGCCTGAAATTCTCCTTCGGCATGGATGACTTTCGACCGTCGTTCCCGCTCGGCTTCAGCCTGCCGAGCAATCGCCCGCTGCATTTCTTGAGGGAGATCCACATTTTTGACTTCGACGGCGGAAACCTTGATACCCCAGGGTTCTGTGGCTTGGTCGATAATCCGCTGCAAGTCGGCATTAATCTCATCTCGCTTCGAGAGCAGGTCATCTAACTGACTTTGGCCCAGGACGCTCCGCAAGGTCGTTTGGGCAATCATGGAGGTGGCATAATAATAGTCCTCCACCCCGACAATGGCTTTTTCCGAATCCACCACGCGAAAATAGATCACCGCATTGACTTTGACCGACACATTGTCTTTCGTAATGACGTCTTGGGGAGGCACGTCCATGGTCACGGTGCGGAGGCTTACGCGAACCAGTTTATCGATCAACGGGATGATAAGAATGATGCCGGGCCCATTCCGCCCGATTAAACCCTGGGCCAGACGGCCTACCCGAAAAATGACGGCTCGCTCATATTCTCGCAGGATATACAAGCCTTTCGAGATCAGTATGACGAGTCCTAAGAACAAGACAACCAGCATAGTGGGATTGAATAAGGATTCCATTTATTGACTTTCGTTTTGAGGCTCTACGGGTTTGACATGGACCGTGAGCCCTTCGATTTGCGTGATTTGAATAGGCTGTCCTGCGTTCACCGGTGCTGAACTGACGGCATCCCAGATTTCACCTTGGATAAAAATCTTCCCATTCGGGGTTAGATTCGTTTTCGCCGACCCCATGCGTCCGATCATCCCTTCACTGCCGGTGGGAGTGTGTTTGCGTAAGGCACGGACGCTGAAATTAACCACAAGAAACGTAAACCCGACCGCTAGGGCGACGATAGGAAGAATAACAGACCAGGAAATTTGGTAATAAGGGAAATCCTGGTTGATGAGAAAAAGCGACCCCAGAATCATGGCGGTGACCCCGCCGATCGCCAACAGGCCGTAACTGGTGACAGTGACCTCGAGGAGCAACATGACGATGCCCAAAATAAACAACAGCACCCCCGCATAGTTCACGGGAAGAGACTGGAGGGAATAAAAGGCGAGAATCAAGCTGATGGCGCCGACCACGCCGGGTAAGATTGCGCCGGGGCTATAGAGTTCGGCAATCAACCCAATGGTTCCGATGGTCATGAGCACGTACGCAATATTCGGATCGCTGATGGCTTTCATGGTTTCAAGTCGCCAACCCATGGGGAAATCCTGTGTGCGAGCGTCTTGCGTCCGAAGGGTCACGGTCTGTTCACCAAGAGAGAGTTGCCGCCCGTCGAGTTGTCGTAAGAGGTCATGGAGGTCTGACGCAATAAGATCGACCACGCCGAGCTCTTGGGCTTGCGTCGCAGTGGCTGAGACACTTTTTTTCACGGCATTTTCCGCCCATTCGATAGTCCGGCCTCGACGTTCGGCAATGGAACGGATATAGGCGACCGCATCATTCTCCACCTTTTCCTTCATCACCTCGTCCATTTCCCCGCCTCCCATGGCCACGGGGTGGGCCGCTCCGATATTGGTCCCTGGAGCCATGGCCGACACATGCGCCGCTAAGGTGAGGAACACCCCGGCCGACGCGGCACGTCCGCCAGTAGGGCCGACATAGACGACAATCGGAATCTGGGCGCCGGTGATATCTTTAATCATCAAACGCATCGACGTGTCCAAGCCCCCGGGCGTATCGAGTTGAAAGACGAGAAATTGAGCGTGTTCCTTCTCCGCATGGGCAATGGCTTGGTGGAGATATTCGGCAGCGACGGGATTGATGACCCCTTCATAGGTGGCGGTCATCACCAGAGAAGGTTCAGCCTGAGCAAGGCCGATTGGAAGAGAGAAAAACAGAACACTTAGCGCACTGCACGCGCATTTTTTCCAATTTTGCCACACGGAAACACAGGTGTGCCGAAACTGGGGCCAAAACAGGGAAGGAATGGTGCGAAAGATATTCAATGCGGAGGAAACCTCCTACAGAAACAATCTTACGGGCATCTTCCGAGGCTGTCAAGAAAACGGCTGTTTGTTCAAAGAGTTGGAATCGGTTTTTAGCGGACTGTCCCACTCGTCTGAGTTGCAACCCTAGGGGCAGGCTCCTAGAATGCGACCGGTGCACACGTTTCAATCAGGCCAACGAGTCCATTTAGTCGACAAAAAAGGGCGTCAGTATGCCTTCACGCTCAAAGCCGGAGATCGGTTCCAACATAGTGGAGAGACCATTCTTCATGACGACCTCATCGGACAGCCTGATGGGACCACGGTTCGTTTCTCAAGGGGTAAGACCATGGTCGCGTTCAGGCCTACCTTAGCGGAATACACGCTGAAGATGCCTCGAGGGGCGCAAGTCCTGTATCCCAAGGATATCGCCATGATTCTCATGTGGGCCGATGTCTACCCCGGTGCCTCCGTGTTTGAAGCGGGTGTTGGATCTGCGGCTCTGACGTTAGGCTTGCTGCGTGCGGTGGGCGACCGCGGGCGAGTCGTGAGCTATGAAAAACGAGAAGACTTCGCTCGAACCGCGATAAAAAACATAGAGCGGTTTCTCGGCCCTGTTGCCAACTTCCATTTAGTGCAACGTGATGCGTATGAAGGCATTGGCCGGGACATAGAAGGCGATCTCCAAGCATTCGATAGATTCGATCGGGTGATCCTGGATTTACCCGAACCCTGGAACGTGGCCCCTCATGTACCGGCCATCCTTAGATTGGGCGGCATTTATCTGAGCTTTGTGCCCACGGTTCCCCAAGTGGTTCAGACGGTTGACGCACTTCGACAGACCAAAGCCTTCGGGCTGATCCAAACCTTCGAGACCCTCTTTCGCAATTGGAATATCGACGGGCGCAGTGTACGACCGGACCTGCGGATGATTGCCCATTCCGGATTCATCACCGTAGCCCGGCGTATGGAAAAGGGTGAGGCCTCTGCGGGACAACCCCCAGTTGCCGTGTCTGGTGATGAAGGCGAACCTGAAGACCTTGTGTGATGGTGGCTGACCCCGTTCCGTGTCATGCGGATCTTATGGGGTAGGGGGATTCGTGAGGCGATGAAAACGCTTCTCATTGCAGATGATGAACCGGATCTTCGGTTGTTGCTTCAAACCACCTTGGAAGATCCGGCCTATCGCATTCTGGAAGCCTCGGACGGGGAATCGGCCTTACAACTCATCCGGCAAGAACAGCCTGACGTGGTGATTCTGGATCGGATGATGCCCAAAATGAGTGGCCTCGAAGTAGCCCAAGCCATTCTGGCTGATCCCGCCATCCGGCATATCCCCTAATTCTTCTGACGGCTTTGGAGCAGCCTGCCGCGGATGACGGGGAGCAAGCTCCTGAGGTCTTTGCCTATCTGGTCAAACCCTTTAGCCCCTTGCAACTTCTCGAAACCATCCGGCATGCGCTCGGCCAGATGCGAACAACCTAGCCCTTGGTTGCCCATGACACGCTCCCAGGATTTCGTCCCGGATGATGATCTGAATAAACAACTTCGTTCGGCCAAGTCACAACTTGTCCTGTATGCCAAAGATTTGAAAGCCCTCTTGGTTCGTGAACAGAAAAAATCACACACACTGGAAACGACGAATCAGCAATTGCAGGCCTATGCTCAAGACCTGAAGGCGGCCTATACCGCTCAGCGACAAAAAACACGGGAACTCGAAAAAGCCTATGCCGATACGGTGGTTCGCCTGACCCTGGCCTCTCGGTATAAAGACGAAGAGACCGGCGCGCACATTCAGCGCCTGAGTCACTATAGTAAAATCCTGGCGCTGTGCATCGGACTCGATGAGCATGACGCACAACTGATTTTCGATGTGGCTCCCATGCATGACGTGGGGAAGGTCGCGATTCCTGACAGGATCATGCAAAAACAAGGGCCGTTGGATGAACAGGAATGGGAAATCGTCAAACAGCACCCGATCCTGGGGGCCAATTTGTTAACCGGTTCCCCGTCGTTGTTACTTCAGGCGGCACGAGATATCGCCCTCACGCATCATGAACGATGGGACGGGAGTGGCTACCCGCAAGGGTTGAAAGGCGAGGCCATTCCCTTAGGCGGACGCATGGTCATGTTGGGGGATACCTATGATGCGCTTCGGAGCGTGCGACCGTATAAACCGGCCTTATCGCATCAGAACGCGTGTGACATTATCTTCAATGGAAGTGATCGAACCCAACCTCAGCATTTCGACCCGACGCTGCTCGAAGCCTTTCGAGAACTGCACGTGGAGTTTGACCGGATTTTTTCGGAAATCAGAGAGGAAGAATCAACGTCGAGAAGTGACCTTGAAGCGAATCAACATCCCGTACCGTAGGGGCAGCATCGTATGCTGCGGAGAAAGCGCAGCCTAGGCTGTAGTAGGGCCGCATCTTATTGCAGCCGGAAACATTCCCGGAGTACAACGCTCATTGCCGAGGAAAGTCGACAGGATACCCTGCCTCGTTCCAAGCATTCATGCTGCCCGCGACATTATATACATATTGGTACCCGAGCCCTGCCAGCGTTTCGGCGGCGATGTTACTTCGGTGGCCGGATTGACAATACACGATAATATGATCATCGAACTTGGCGCCGATTTCCACGTGGCGGCGGCCAATCTCCCGAAAATCAATATTGCGATCCGTGCCGGGAATGAAGCCTGTCGTATGTTCATCGCTGGTGCGGACATCAATAAGAAAAAATCCTTTCTGCTGGAGGTTTGTGGCTTTTTGGAGTCCTTGGTTCAACTCCTTGACGGTCAGAACATACGTTTGTTGGGCCGAGACGGAACTGTCGAACATGACCAACCCGAGTGAGAGACCAATGAGGCCCGTAAGGATTGTCTGGATCGTCAGACATAACCTCCCTGTCGGAAAAGTATGGAGGAGAATCAGGAACGACTTCATGAAGCAATTTTTGCGTTTACAATATCCTATGCCTACTTTTGGAATTTGGTCAAGAGCAGGAGCGTCTCTCATTGTCGTGATGGGACTTTATGGGTGTGGCGGCGGTGTGCAGGTCATTCGAGAGAGCCCGGAATCCGGGGTTGCCAGGTACGTCTACAAAGGAAAGGATGGACACCTACGCTCACTCAAGCGCGTAGAGGCGTTTGAAAAAATTCGCAAATTTTGTCGTGGCCCGTATCGGGTGCTCAAAGAAGGAAAAACAAAAGGCCGGCAACGAGTGGTCGAGGGCATGGGTGGAACAGAAGTGATGACTGAAGACTGGTGGGGCATTCAGTTTCAATGTGCGAAGTGACCCTTTGCCCTAGGCCAGTTTGATAATCTGTTATGCGATTGAAGCCCGAGTCAATCACAATGAAGGGCTAAAAAGTTGCTTGAGATGGAGGCTGCATGATGACTGAACAGCGTGACTTGCCAGACGATGGAGAGTCGCATGGAAGGACCCCTTTGTTCACGAACGAAACCGTGCCCGACAAGCTCCTGAATCATCATGATTTGCAAGCCGGAACATGGGGGCTTCTCACGGTTGAGGCCGGTACGGTGAGCTATTTCCGGCAAGGAGACGATGCGCCGTTTGCGGTCATTCCATTGGGAGAGACGTTCGTCATCTTGCCGGAAGAAGTTCATTATGTGCGTTTGTCTGAGGACGCCAAATTTTTCGTGGCGTTCTACAAACATCCTAAGGACTAACAACACAGGCAAGCGCATAGATGCTAAAATGTACTGTTCATACAGTAGCCATGCCGCAAAATGGGGTGCGAGGATGTTTGGTAATCCATTGTTAATTCCCCGAATCGCCATCGGAAAGGCCATCGGCTTCCTGATGGGCCTCACGGGCTTTGTTTGTCTCCCTTGGTTTGTGCCCGAAGCAGGCTGGCTGATCCGATGGGGAATCTTGCTTTGGTACACCACGCTGGGAGCGATCATCGGGATGTTCGGTGTGTTCACTTGGCACCCCGTTTTGAAGCTGCCCATGCCTTGGTGGGTTCGCGCCCCGTTTCTTGGAGCCTGGATGAATTTTGTCCTGACATTCTTCGCCTACGACACGATGAAACGGTTGCTGGCGGCCATGTTCGGCCCGGATGGTTTCCTCAGTTCGCCATTCTGGTTCGTGGCCGACGGCGCTGTCGCCGGGCTCATTATCGGCTATTGCGCGACACGCTTCGGCGGTGAGGGCGTAGAGACCGTTGGCCGGTGAACGGTCAGTTGCTGACCAGGGAGTCGTCACCTTTCCAGGACAGCGGCATCATCGAAAACCTTCCAGAAAAGACCCTGCAGTTCGGCATCCTTGTCCATCACGGCGCCACTGGCACCACGGTCGCGCCTACGACCTTCGGATTATGAGTTTGAAGACTTCAGCTTTTTTGTTGTTTCTTGATAGTCTATGTTGCCAGTGGAACAACATTTCCATTGAAAGACGATGCCAGTAAAAACAGTCTTGTATTAGCAGAGTCTTCGTATTTGCAACGGCCTGCATCTGAAACAAAAAAAACTGGAATCTGTTCCTGCGGTTGACTAGGAAAGCCTTCAGGCAAAAGGTATTATTCTCAAATTTCACCGCTGGCCTGATGAAGGGGAAAAAGCAGCAATTCTTGACAAAAACAGCAGCCGCGGGCCTGAAAATGAGAGGAGATCTGCCTCTTTTCAAAGTCTGGGTTTTTGAATGGGCCGAATGGCAACAGATGACAACCGCTCAGAAGGTCTGTAATAGTCTGCCGACCCTTCCCTCTCTGGAGTACTGTGAACCGGATTCTTTGCAGCGCCCTGCTACCGGTTCTATAAAATAAGGGCTAACAGTAATGGTGTGCTCAAGCGATAGGGACGGTCTTCAGATGAGCCTCAACGGCCTGTACCACTTCGGTGGCAAACGGAAGGTTCGTTTTTTCGGCCTGCCAGTGCTGGTGAAACAGTGCGACGGTTTCACGGGCTGTATCGAGAACGAGCCTTTCTGGCAGCAGGGCCTTGGCGGCAAGATGGGACAGCTCATCTTCTGGAAATTCAGAAAAGCGTTTGGTCCGGCTGAAAGTCAGAGCAGCCTTGCCATCCGTGATGTAGACGATCGTGGGAACAAAGTCATAGGCTGGCGCCAAGGCGGCATGCCGCCGGTCCGGGTAGATCAGCGCCCAGTTCTTTAAATGCATGTCGGCATTGCCGATAAGCGTGTTGAAGGTTAGCTGGCGGATAAACTCGGCAATGTCCGCTTCGCTGCTCTCGGCGCCGATGACCCTGCCGATACTACGGGCGCTGGCGTTCTCGTACTTTTTCTCGGGATGGACACCGAATAGCTGCGCGAAATCCTCGATGTGAACGACACCGCCGTCCGGTAAACGGTCGAAGCGCTCGATTGCAAGCGCCTGCCCGTTAAGAGTACCGATACCGTCCGGTAGATTCCAGATGGCATCGATATCGATAAGTTGCATCGTAGGCACATCCATACCAATCAGCCGGGCCAGGGTCATCATCGAGAATTCATTCTCTGGGACTCCTGCAAATTCGCGCGAAGGCAGCTTGACGATCCACGAGCCGCCGATGCCCCTGACCCGGGATGGTCAGCCCGCTACCGGCCTTGTCTAAGGCTGAAAATTTGAGCTGCACACCAGCCAAAGAAAAACGTAGGGCGTTATCGCGGCGATCATCATCATGACCACCATCACCGGTCGCACCATAATCATCGGGTGGCCATGCTTCGCCATCTCTCGCCCTGATCGTGATAGCGTCTGGCAGATCCATGCCGAGCACCCAGAGCAGAAAAAACTCACGTACAGGTTTCACGCCTGCGCGCTCAGCAAGATAGGTACGCATATGCCCCTCGGGCAGCAAATTCGAGAAGAACGGCATGACTCGTGTCTGGGTAGGCCTGAAGGCGCTGATCAGTGCACCGAGCTGATCCTTGAAGCCCAATCCGAGCACGGGCCGCTTCTCATCCGCGATGTAGGCATCCTTGAAGGCAAAAAGCGTCCGGTCACCGTCGACATGGGTGAGCATGCCAATCGGCTCGTCGTAAAGCAGGACATCGAGGACATTCACCTCAGCCATGATCATCCTCTTTGAGGCTGTAGGCCGGGCGCACAGACTCGGTTTCGTCGCCCGCGATCCGGCCATGCGCGAGCGCATTACGCAGCTCCTCAAGCCGGGACAGGGATTGGCGCAGAGCGCTCCGATCGTAGGTGTTGTGCAAGAACGCCTTGACTGCCTGATTGGCATCCCGGATTGTCTGGATTTCTAGTAGGGTAGGCCGAAAGTACGAAAGCTCGCGCACCTGACGCTGAAACTGCGCTAGTTCTTTAATTTTCGTCAAAAGGTCGGTTGGCAGATTGCTGATCGCGTTTTGCAGACGTACCAACTCCATTTGGGCCTGATGGACGGCCTTGCCATGCTGCACGGCATTGGCTGTGGTGCTGTTTGCAATTGACTGAACCGCTGAAAAGGACTTGCTGGGCACGAGGATCAGCTTCCAGATCAAGGGCACGGGCAAGCGCGACCAGGCTTGAAGCTCTGAGATCGACAGCGCCGTTCTCGATCTTCGAAATATGGCTCTGCGGTACGCCTGATTTAGCGCTTAACTCTCGCTGGCTGAGGCCTTTGGCTTCACGGGTGATCCTCAGCTTATTGGCTATATGTTCAGTCGCGTAGTTCATGTTCATGAACTATTCTATCTATATTAAAATTAGAATATAATATATTTTAATATATCATTTTAAGTGTCTAATCCAATATAGTGATGTACAAATATACATTAATTACATTAAGTAATATTTTCCATATATCAATACGGGTTTATTCAGGATTGTCAACGTTTACTCATTCGTTGACAGAATCAGCGGCGGATTCCCCTTTACTCTAGAGGCGAACCGATGTGACACAATACCCATGACAAGACCCTCTCCGCCACGATGTCAGGAAGTGGAAATTCCTGGTCCAGGAGTATGAATTGGTCAAACAGAACGGGCATCACACGTTCCGCTTTGTGGTGGATTTCTACCAGCTTCATCAGACCCACCGGCAAACGTTCTTGAAGTATGATCATCGGTTCTGCCAGCGGGGCGATGACTCGGCGCTGGTCCCCTAGCCACGCGGCCCGAAGTGGAAAAGTCGCTACCCCTCCGGGTAGAGTGAGCAACAGGTGCTGCAGCACCGGCGGAAGGGAGTCAATCGCTATGAGATTTGCCAACTCTTACAGCCACGCCTCAAAGCACCTGACCTCGTCCCCGAGCACGGTGTATCGGATGACTCAACGGCATGGGCTGAATCGCCTGACTCCCCAGATGATTCAGCAGAAGCGCCCGATTGTCGAGCACAAAGCAGGCGAATTGGGGCATATCGACTGCCATCATTTGAGCAAGGACCTGCTTGCCTCGGATTCTACCCGCTCCTATCTGGTGTGCGTGATCGACGCCTGTCTCCACCTGGCGTGGGCCGAGGTGGGGAGTGATCTGAAGAGTTGGACCGTGATGTTCAGTGCGTTGAAGAGCTTCAAGCTGTTGCACGGGCACTATCAACTCCAGTTTGCCGAGGTCTTAAGTGACAACAGGCCTGAGTTCGAGGCCCCGAGCCCGCCCGCCACGCAGCCGTTTGAACGCATGCTACTGGAGTGAAGGATCAAGTATCAGTAGACCCGGCCCTACCGGCTGCAGACCAACGGCAAGGTGGAGCGGTTCTGGCGGACCTTGAACGACGACCTGATTGACGGCACCCTGTTTGCCACGCTGTCGGAGTTTCAGGACGAATTAGAGCAATAGGTACTCTACTTCAACGAGGTCAGACGCCTCAGGCTCTGCAGGGGAAAACCCCCAAACACATGAACGAATCTTGTCAATGAATGACTGAATACAGACAAGGATGACAAAAGAACAATTGTCATTTCGAGCGAAGCGAGAAATCTCTCACGTAACTACGAGACCATTTGCATGGCTCAGGGTGACAAGTTCTGTGCTTTGGACAGGATGACAAGAGGAGGTGCAGTGTGATAAACGGAGTCCAGGAACGGGAAAGACGTTGCTCAGCTATTGGATTGATTGGATTGGTGTGAATGCTGTCTTGGGTTGGGCGGCTTTTAAGTCGTCCATGGTTAGTAAACTCACCAAGGACACCCCTTGCGCTTCGATTTTCTGTTTGCCCGCTTGGTCTTGCCGGTCCACGATCACCAGGGCATGTGAGGCATGAAATTGCGCTTCTTTGGCGGCTTGGAGAGCTTGTAAGAGCGACCCGCCGCTCGTGAGGACGTCATCGACGACCAACACGCTGGCCTTGGTCTTGACTGCGCCTTCGATTCGTTTTCCCAGTCCATGATCCTTGGCTTGTTTGCGAACGACGAAGGTGTCGTAGGTTCTGGAAGGTTGAGTCGCAAAGGCATAATCGGATATAGCTGTTGCCAGTGGGATGGCTCCGATCTCCAGGCCACCCACTGCATCAATGGAGAGGTCGCGGATAACCTCGCACGCGAGTCGGGCCACGAGCCACCGGGCATCGGGATGCGCGAGTAGGGCCCGGCAGTCCACGTAATAGGGACTCGTTTCTCCGGAGGCCAGCACAAAGCCTTGCTGAGGGTCCCATTGAAAGGCATGGTATCGCCAGAACAAGGTTGCCAGTTGTTGTGAGGCGCTCATGACAAGCAGATCTAGCATTTGAGGGTGAAGGGTGGCAATAATGAACCTTATCGCTACGCCGTCAATTGGTGGAGGAAACTCCGCTTCAATCCGCTGGATTCCTGCTAACAAATGGGGAATGGCACAGAGCAAAGAGCCTGTCCCCGATGTTTTTAATCGGGGGTGGGAATGACAGGGACTCCCCATGTTTAAAATAAAAAAGCGGCCGCTTAAACCGGTCAAACAGCCACAACTCTATAACGTGTTGGAGAATTACACGGATTTCGATCCTCCGGGGAACGTCATGGTGTGCGCCATGGCCGGTGAAGAAAAGATCGAGCATCACGCCAAGGTTCTCGGGGAAAGTTATGAGATTCCGGTTGACGACATGCAACGTTTGTTAACGGAAGGCGGGCTGTATACGTATCCGGAAACAGGGGGCGTGGTGACGCGCGGGTTGTTTGCGTGCAGGGTCGATCCGACCGGACAGGAGCCCAAGCAGACTTGGGTCTTGGATTTGGAACAAACCGCGCAAGCAGAACAGATCTCGAGGTTTTCGGGTATTCCTTTGGCCGAGGCGGTGTCATGTGTATTTTACCGGGGGCTCTCCGAGGAATTGCAAGGACGCCTCAAACAAAAAAATCTCGGGCTTGATTACAGCAAGCTGGATCGGTCGGTGGCTCAAGGGGGAGACCTTCGCTATATCGATTTTCGTAAAGACTGGTCGCCTTCTTTCAAACGCAAGTGTTCGATGCCGGATGGCTCGATGGTCGAAACCGGCGGGATCCAGGAATTTGCCGAGCTCCACGGCATCACGGTCCTGCAGGCGCAGGCGTTGATGGAGGAGGGAGGCACGTTGGACCTTGAAGACGGGGTCCTTGCGTGCCAAGTGATTAATAACCAACCGACGGCTGCTCGCTTCAATGCCAAACAATATGCCAAGGCCAAAGAGTTGATGGAAGCCAAAGGCCTTCACGTCATGGATGCGCTGAGCGAGATGGCGTTGAACGATCCCGTGCTGATGCGCGCGTTGCGACGGGCCGAGCAGGAAAGTACGGAGTGACAAGGAAAGCCACGATGGCGAAGAGCGCGAGGACGCTGCTTCTCGGCGCGTGTGCGTTCATTGGAATGGGAGTGAACGATGTGTCTTGGCCTGTCATCGAGCGGGCTTATGCGGACGTGGCCTCTTCGAGTATCGGTCGGGATGGTGCACTCATGGTGGTGATTCCGGCCGGCCCGTTTTTCATGGGCGTGCCCAAAGGGGCTCGGGACGGGGGGGTGGATGAATACCCTAATCACGAAGTCGAATTGGACGCCTATTCCATTGACAAATATGAAGTGACCAATGGCCTGTATTTAGAATTTATTCGTTCGACCGGCCATCGAACGCCGTCTCACCAGACCGATCCGTCGAAAAATGTATGGCAAGGGGGATTGATGCCGGAGTCCATCGTTGCCTTGCCGGTAGTCAATGTGGATTGGTTCGATGCTGATGCCTATTGTCAATGGGCAGGTAAGCGGTTGCCGACCGAAGCCGAATGGGAGAAGGCTGCGCGAGGGACCGATGATCGACGGTTCCCTTGGGGGAACGTCGAACCAACGCATCAGCACCTTAATTTCAACCAGGCTTGGCAAGGCGAAAAGACCTTCGTGCCAGTTGGGATGTATGAGAAAGGCAAAAGCCCCTACGGGGTCTATGATATGGCGGGTAACGTCTGGGAGTGGGTCGCAGATTGGTATGACGCGATGTATTATTCCAGAAGTCCTCGCCGGAATCCTCAAGGGCCTGCGACCGGGACCCGTCGGGTTATACGCAGTTCCGGGTGGCAAGTGGAAACCCCGCAAGTGAGAATTTTTACCCGGGTGGCCAGTAATCCACTCGACCGGAATCATTCGACTGGGTTTCGATGTGCTGCTGCTCTTTCGACGCCGTAGCGTTAGCCCTCACCCGAGTATGCGGCAAAGCATAGGGCTGCCATCCCTGGTCACCGGCCTGACACAGGCAGGCGGTCCGAGACAAGCCTCATCCGGCTAGGCGCGAGATAAGATCGCGCCGCTACAAATATCTCGAACTGACGCATGTCCTGTGTGTATGATAAGGAGAAATACAGCAGGGATAACAGTAAAAACCGGTAGTGATAATGTCTGATAGACACAATCCACATTAAATTCTTGACAGAGGCGTGCGTTCTCGTTAGATTCTCAAAATAGAGTAGGGACATCAGAACAAAAGATGAGGAAAATTAACTGGTTCGAGAGAGAAGGGTCTTCAAAACCTGCTCAGGTTGTCTCTATGTTCTGCCTGTTCTGTCTCTCAGGGTTTTTCTTTATCGCCGGCGAAGTTGTTGCTTCCGGAACACAACAACCGCTCAATGCCGCGGGTTCGTCTGAGCTGGCCCTGCTTGCGAGCCAAACGGGTCTTGTGTATTTCCCCGTCCAGCAATCTGATTCCCCTACTCGTCAAGCAAACAGAGATTCTTCCTCCCTTGCCAAGCCATCAGAATGGCGTGATGGGAATGTGTTGGCGGCACCCTCACGTGAAGGGGAAGCTGAAGCCGCGATCCTGTATGACGATATTCCCGTTATCGTCAATCCTGAGGTCGAACGCAATATTCACTACTTTCAAACCGTTATTCCTGACCGCTTCCAAGCATGGTTAACTCGATTTCACCGATACCAGCCGAGACTCGAGCAGATCTTTGTTGAGTTGGGACTGCCGCAGGAATTGATTTACCTGTCGTTAGTCGAAAGTGGGTTTAACCCAAGGGCGTATTCGCGCGCGCGCGCGTCAGGTCCTTGGCAATTTATCAAAAGCACGGGCCAGATGTATGGGTTGACGGTCAATTGGTACGTCGATGAACGTCGGGACCCCATGAAATCCACGGTTGCGGCAGCCCAACACTTGCGAGATCTCTATGACCGTTTCGGCTCATGGCCCTTGGCCCTCGCGGCATATAATGCCGGTGCCGGGAAAATCAGTCGTGCGATTCAAAAAACAGGGACCCGGGATTTCTGGAAAATCGCTCGGACGCGCTTTATCCGTCGGGAAACACGGCAATACGTTCCCAAATTTATGGCAGCCAGGATTATCGCGACACGTCCTGCGTTGTTTGGCTTTTACTCCCATTCTCAAGCGGTTCATCAATACGAAGAGATTCGCATGAACATGTCCGTTCATTTGCGATCCGTCGCCAAAGAGACGGGGATTCCTTTTCAAGAGCTTCGGCGGTTAAATCCTGAACTCCGGCGCAGCATCATTCCACCGGATCAAGATGGCTATTATTTAAAGGTCCCCGTGGGAATGGGAGAGCAGGTGGAGCAGGCCAAATCCCAAATGAAGAAGTGGACGCAACCCCCGTCTCAGATCACGTGGCATCGTGTGCGGCGGGGAGACAATTTGTCGGTCATTGCGCATCGCTTCGGGACGAGCGTCAGGCAATTAAAAAGTCTCAATGGTCTCTCAGGGAGTTTAATCAAGGTTGGACAGCGGTTGCGCATCCACGAAGATGTCACGGAGATTGGTGGTGAGGTACGGTGGTATCGTGTGCGGCGCGGCGACAGCCTCTGGAGCATTGCCCAACGATTTCAGGTATCGGTGCAGGATCTGAAGATCTTAAATAATTTACGAAGCAGTTTGATTCGAGCCGGACGGATGTTGAAGATCGCTTCCTGAGAAATCATCTGCTTTCTCTCCTCTGTTCTTCCTCGGCTCTTTTCCCCTCCTGAATGCCTTCAGGTTCGGGTTCCTCCTCACGGGCTTCACCGGCAGATTCCTCTGGAGGCATTTCAAGAATCTTGACTCGCAAGGCGACTTCACTCGCATAGGGCGAGGTTGGATGTTCATCTAACAATTGTTTGTAACGGGCGAGTGCCTGGTCATTGTGGTTTTCATATTCCTCAAGCTTTGCGAGTTCGAAAAGCGCCTGATCTTTGTTGAGCGTTTGGGGAATGTGAAGTACTTGAGTATAGGCGTTGATTCCTTTTTCGCGTTCACCATTTGCCAGATAGGTGGCCCCCAGTCGTTGGTAGACCAACCCAAGCAGAGCGGGAGAGGTTCCCGCTTGGTTGATGAAATGCTGATACGCGTCAATGGCTCCGGCGTGGTCAATTTGTTCGGCTAAGGCATTTCCAATAAAATACCAGGCCAACTGAGCACTGGTGGTCCGAGGAAATTCCTCGATGATTTGTCGATACAAGGTCACGGCTTCTTGCAGCGACTCTTTTGCGGCATCGACATCCTCAAGGGATCGGTCAAGGTAGGCTTGAGCGGCTTGATGTTCAAGGGCTAACGCATCTTGGTCCTGTTGGTACTGTAGCCAGAGAAGGGCACCAAGAAGGATCATCACCAGGCCCGCGACGATCATTCCGGTCATGATCGCACCACGATGGAATTCTGCGAATAGCCACATCCGTTCGCTTCGGGATAACAATTGAGGATTTTCAGAGGCCACCTGTTTGCTGATATGTCTAATTTTGTATGTCATTGTTCGATCTCAGCAGTCACCAAGACTTCTTGCTGACATGGTTCTGAATGACGAAGTCCGAACTTTAAAGGGTCGCACCCGTATTTCTCAAGCGTATTGTGGATTTTTGTGCCGATGTGGTGCATGCAGCGATCTGTATTCCTTACGGTTGACACAGTATACTTGGCTGATATAATTAAAAAAACATCGGATTTTTGAATGCATGGGGCGGATAGCTCAGTTGGGAGAGCGCTGCCCTTACAAGGCAGAGGCCGCAGGTTCGAGCCCTGTTCCGCCTACCATATCTCAGATAATTTGTTAGACCTCTAGAGTCGAACGCGAATTCTGAATGGATTCCTGCCCATGCAGCGGGTTCTGTTTGAAAGCGTAGTCAAACGTAGACAAAAGGATTACCTCTTGACGTGAATGGGGCCGTCGTTCAGCCAGGTTAGGACGCCAGATTGTCAATCTGGAAGTCGCGGGTTCAAATCCCGTCGGCCCCGCCATTCATTTCGTCGGTTTTGTGGCCATTCTATGATCTCACTGACGCGGTGAGTTTTTATTTTTCACATTACAGGCTCATTCATCACGTCCAATGTTCTCAACCGACCCTCTTGAACTGCTTGGTTCCCTAGGGCCAATCTCTATCATCGTCTTATTGATATTACTGGGGTTTTCCGTCTTTTCGTGGGGAATTATCCTGTGTAAATGGCGTATGGTACGGCTGATCAAAGGAGAGGAGCGACAATTTTTCGAAGCCTATCAAGAGAGAGAACCGTTCAGTGAAAAGGCTCTGCACCCCTTCAGAGCTTAGCCGCAAAATTGCCCAATAGCCCCAGTGGTTCGGTATTTCTCGGAGTGTTGAGTCGTAGGGGTCATCTTCTTGATCCCAATATCAGCGACGTCACAACGACGACCCTGAAGGGGGGGCACTGGTCGGACCGCCAATATTTGGAAAAAGTCATACAGTATCTTGTTCACAAGCAAATCGCCCGGCAAGAAGCGTATCTGCCCTTCCTGGCAACCACGGGAAATATCACCCCTTTCATTGGGTTATTGGGCACCGTCGTTGGTGTGATTCATGCCTTTCAGCGAATCGGTGTAGAAGGCACAGCCAGTATCGCTTCGGTGGCTCCCGGCGTTTCCGAAGCCCTCCTTGCGACTGCTGCCGGACTGTTTGCCGCGATTCCTGCAGTCATTGGGTATAATTATTATCTCTCCCAAATTCGGAAAATCGTATTTGGCGTAGAAGCATTCAGCATTGAATTTCTGAATGTCCTTGACGCGAAAGCCCCTGAAAGCAAAAAGCCAAGAGGTCAAGTCACCCGTGATGTTTGAATCCCGTGATCGTCGGTTTCTTTCCGAAATCAATATTATTCCTCTCGTTGACGTGGTGCTTGTGTTGTTGGTGATCTTTATGGTGACGGCTCCGATGCTGCATCGGGGCATTGATATTTCACTCCCACATTCGCAATCCAATACCGTCGTCCCCATGGAGCGTCTCGTGATTACCATTGAACCTAACAGACGGGTCTATTTGGGAAAAGATCTTGTCACATTGATTCATTTACGGAAACGTTTGGGTGAAGCCAAGGCGCTGAACCCATCCGTGTCAGTGTATCTTCGAGCCGATCGGCAGGTTCCCTATGGACGGATTGTCCAGATCATGGATGAAGTCAAAGGGGCGGGAATCGAACGGTTAGGCATGGTCACGAACCCCCAAGGGACCGTGGTTGAAGAAGAGGGTCTTTGATCCTCTGTAAGTTGGAATGATGCAATGTCGTATGCAGCGCCTTTCAACCTTTTGTTGTTTCATGTGTCGGGCTCTACCGACTCGGTTGCAACACGGCTCACGTGGCCCCTTGCCAGTTCGTTAGTCATTCACGTGGTGATGATCACGCTTGTGGGTTTGCGCTTCGCCCCATCGTTCGAACAGCCTTCAGGGTCTTACCAGGTCGCTTTGGTGACGCTTCCTGAGATCTCGATGCCCCCGGCGAGGCCGAGGGTGCCGGAACTGGTGGCGGATTCACTCATGGGCGCGCTGGAGTCCGTGGTCGTGCCAAAACCGAGAGCCATGACAGTGCCTCAAAAGGCGGCGATATCAGTCTCTCCGCCTCCTCTTGGACGATTGCCTGCTTTGGAGGTAGAAGCTCAAACAATCCAAGCACCCCCGCAACCTCCCCAATTAGCTTCAGGCCCGGAGACCAGGAAGTCAACACGGTCTACTCCTCCCCCAAGTATTGGCCCTCTGGCCCAGACACTGAAGCAAGCTGTCAGTACCCTCGTCGTCCCCAAGAAACAAACCCAAGCTTCTACGCGCGTCACAGTGAGTCCAACTGTCAAATCCGACAGTGAGCAGAAACAGGCCGCAATCAAGACAGCTCAATCATCAGGCATTACCTTGCCCTCCCAGTCCCCGCGCTTAGCAGTCGTCACGCCGCTTTCGCAAAAAAGAGAGCCGCCCGTGCAAATTGCGCAAAAAAGCCTGACTGCGGAGTCGTTAACGCAGGAGATTCAAGCGATACGAATCCCTGAGAGCAAGAAGTCGCACCCGGCCGAAATCGTATCAAGAGCAATTCCGTTTCTTCCTGAAGTGTCACCAGAAGATCCAAAAGTAGCCGGGGCTCAGGACCTACCTTCGATTATCGTGCCGCCGCAGGCTCCGCCATTAGCCAAGGTACACATTGAGCAAGAGCCGGTTCCTTTACAACCCATGACGACACCGAAGCCTGAACCGGATGCTCTCAAAAGCAAAATCGCCGACCTCCCTATTCCCCAGGGACAAACATTCGAGGCTGGTCAGCCGGGTGCCCAACAAGCGGAAAGTGGCACGAAGGAAACGCTGACAGTTCTGCGGGTGGCAGGATCTTGCAAAGAGGGCTATTGGGCAGAAGTAGTCAAAAAGCGTATTGATAAAAAGTGGTACACCTCTGGTGGTGAATTCCAACGCAGGCAGCCGCTTCAAGTGGTCTTGGCTTTTCGCGTCGAGCGGAACGGCCAAGTGACGGCGCCGACAGTCGTACAATCCTCGGGAAACGAATATTTTGACTTAGCTGCTCAACGTGCGGTCGTTGCATCCAGTCCATTACCAGCCTTTCCCGAGAAAATACTGAAACCCTCTTGTACTGTCCAACACACATTTACTGGCCCGCCGAACTGATGATGAAGAACGCCACGCACTCGGTCTTGTTTGTCCTCTCTGCTCTGGCTCCTCTGTTCTTTGTGAATGCGGAGGCAAACGCAGCCGACGTGTTTCTGGAAACGACCCGATCTGAATTTCAAAAAATTCCCATCTGGATCATGGGGTTCGCCGGCAGTGAGACTCAGCAATCGGATGACGCTCGAATCGGCAAGCAAGTCGCCGATGTTCTCAGGGCTGATTTGCAGCGCACCCAAGTGTTCGAGGTCATTGACCAATCAACGGAAACTCTTCCGCTTTCTAAAGCAGGGTGTCGGGGAAAGGAATCCCTGGCGAAAGCCAAGGAAAGCGTGGTTTCGGTAGTCACCTGGGGAAGGATCGGCCGAAAAAATGGAAAATTGGCAATGGAGGCCTGTGCCTACGATGGAGGAGAGACAGACTTAATCGCCGTTGGCAAACAGTATACCGGTGGTCCGATTAGCATGAGGCTTCTGCGGTTGATGGTTCATCGGTGGGCCGATGAATTGGTCTCGTATTATACGGGGGATCCCGGCATTGCCCGGACCAAAATTCTCTATGTTTCTGAAGATGAGGCCGGCGGACGAGATTTGTTCGTGATGGATTATGATGGATTCGGTCCCAAACGTGTGACGTCGGATCGTACATTAAGCCTCATGCCGACTTGGTCGCCTGATCAGCGTTCCGTCGTGTATACGGCCTATCGCCAAAACAATCAAGAAATCGTGCAGCTCGAATTGGACAAAGGGACCAAACGAATCTTAGTGCCTCCTGAAAGTTTGAATATTACTCCGGCGTTTTCCCCGAATGGTCGACTTTTAGCGTATGCTTCTGCCGATCAAGGGAATTCCGATATCTTTACGATACGCTTGAGAGCGCAAGAGAAAAAGAAAAAGCGATTGACCTCGCATGACCGTGCAGATTTATCGCCGACATGGTCGCCGAATGGACGAGAATTGGCTTTTACTTCCGATCGGAGCGGTCGACCGCAAATTTACATCATGAGGGCCGATGGCTCAAACGTTCGTCGATTGACCTTTGAAGGGCGTTATAATACCGCACCGGCTTGGTCTCCGCGGGGGGATTGGGTTGCCTACGTGTGTCGCATACCCGGCTATGGGCTTAAGTTATGCCGGATTTCTCCGGATGGACAACGGCGTGTTCAAATGACGAGCGGTCCTTCTCGTGAAATTGATGACTCTCCTTCGTGGGCACCGGATGGCCGTCACTTGGTCTTTAGTTCGACTCGAGGTGGGCGGAGTCACATTTACATGATTCATTTCGATGGCACGGGGTTGGAACAGTTGACGAAAGAAGGGAGGCACCATAGTTCTCCTGCCTGGTCCCCATGATACTGGTTTCCTGCCGAACGGCGGATAACTTGGCTATCGGCAGAATAGCAACCGTACCAATTACCAACACTCGACGAACTTCTGTCGTGAGTCGCCCCGTTGTCTTCCTGGATGCAGGAAATAGGAAGCCATGCAAGAAGCGTTGAAAAATCGTAAGGGAGCCCAAAACCATGTCGATTGAGCATGTTTTTTTCTTGACCCCAAAAGGCTCAACACGAGAAGCCGGTCGTGACTGGAAGGCAGTAGTGTTCCTGACCTGGTTGGTGTTCAGCTTCACTGGCTGTGTCCAGCAGTCTGACTTGGTGAAAATGGGGAAAAACTTTGAGGGCAAAATCACCGAATTGGATCAAGAGAAAAAAGCGTTGGCCCAAGTCCTGAGGCAAGCTAACCAGGACATCGCCGCTTCCCGAACTGCCTTGGCGAAACAAAAAGTCGAATTAAATGAACTCATGAATGAGTTCAGGAAGGCCCGTGCGCAACTCAAAAGTGAGTTGCGAAGTCTACGAGAGGAGAACTTGCCCAAAGTAAGCGATGACTTGGAAACACAATTGCATCATCTTAATCAGGCCCACCGAAAAGTCGATGATCTGGCAGGTCAAGTCCGCGCTCTGGAGAAACTGCGGAAACAACGTGATGCCGAACTGTCAAATCAGGTCACTGCTTTGGGCCAAAGCCTTGAGACGACCCGCCAAAGCCTTGAGAAGGCCCTGAAGCGGATGGGCCAAAAAGTAAGGGCTCAGTTTGCCGAGTTTCAAAGTTCACTGGTTCAGTTTAAGGAAGCCTTGACCGAGGTTGATAAACGATTGGGCGAGGAGCGGAAGCGGGCCACGAGTTCCGAGACGAAAATACGACAAGACGTCGACAAACGACAGCACGCCTTTCGAGCGAAACTCGCTTCTGATACTCAGGTGTTGAAAACCTATTTGGAAACCGAGGTCAAAACGGCCATCGAATCCCTCAATACGGTATTGCATGACGGCCATCGAAACTTGAAGACTGACATCGCTGCCCAAGTCACGCGATTGTCCGAGATCAATGCCAAGCTGGGCACGGCACTCGCGGGGCTCCGACAGACCGATACCCGGCACAGCAAAAACTTGGCGGAGGTCACCCAATCTTTGTCTCAACTCCGTGACGTGTTAGAGACGACAGGGACCCAACTCGGCACCAAGCTGGATAGCCAAGGGAAGGAAACGGCACAACGGATCAAGCAATTACAGAGTCAGTATCAGATGTTGGCTAAAAAGTTGGATACCGATATGAAAGTCCTCCAAGGGCATTTGGACAAAGAGGTGCGACCAAGTTTGGAATCGATCGCGAAAGCGTTTGGTCAGGAAAAAAGTCTTGTCTCTGAGAAGTTGATAACGCTCAAAGCCGGTCTCCAACACGTCGAACAAACGACCGCATCGAATGTCACCCAAACGCAAACGCAATTGGACGCTCAAGCCAAACATGTTCAAGAACTAGGTGAGTCGGTAGCAGCCATGCGAGAGGTATTGGATTCCATGGCCGGCATGTTGGGGCAACGCAGTGATCAGCAAATGAATCAGATGGGGCAGTTCATGGCACGAATGGAGAGATTGGAGGAGGAGCAGTCATCCAGGACCGCCAAGCAGGCATCAAATACCCAAGCCGTCTCAACCCATCTCAACCAAGTGACGACGAGCGTGCAAGCGGTCGGGGAATCGTTTGAGCAATTCAAAACCACGGTGTCCACCAGACTGAATGAGCAAGCTGCTCGGCTGCAGACCCAGGCCCAGCAGGTGTCGGAGTCGCTGGGGGCGGCTTCTGCCATCCCCAGCCTTCAGCAGGAATTACAGGCCAACGTCAAGCAGTTGAATGACTTAACCAAATCCGTCACGCAATTGAAAGATGTGGTCAAGGCCATGGGCGACAAGCTGAGCTCCAAGGTCGATGAGCACGAATCTCAACTCATAGAGGTGGAGCAGATCCTCACGAACTTTAGGGAACCGGCTCCCCCTAATCCCCGTTCCCCTTAGCCAAAGAGGGACCAGTCGACGGCTCACGAGGATTCCGTCACAAAGCGTTTCACATGGAGTCTGTTGAATCCAAAATCAAAGTCCTCCCTGAGTCTGTGGCTTCTCAAATCGCTGCAGGAGAGATTGTCGAACGCCCGGCGTCAGTCGTAAAAGAATTGCTTGATAATAGCGTGGATGCCGGAAGTACGGTAATTTTCGTCGATATTGTTAACGGCGGGAAGACTCTGATTCGGGTGATCGACGATGGCGAAGGGATGAGTCGAGCCGACGCCCTGTTATCCTGCCAACGATTTGCCACCAGCAAAATCAGTCATCAACGCGATCTTTTGGGCATTGCCACGTATGGGTTTCGCGGGGAAGCCTTGCCTAGTATTGCGGCGGTTTCACGCTTTCGGATGCTCACAGCCCAGCTTCATTCTCTTGCGGGGACCGCTGTGGTCATTGAGGGGGGAGACATCCAATCGGTCGAAGAGCGAGGTGCCGCACCAGGGACACGCATTGAAGTCGAAGAGTTATTTTTCAATACACCGGGCCGACGAAAATTTTTGAAGACAACGGCAACGGAGTTTTCCCATATTACGCATGTTGTCCAACAAGCCGCGCTGGCGAACCTTCACACGCAATTGCGATTAACGCACGATGACCATCTGGTGTTCGACTATCCCACGGTCACCGCGTTAGAGGATCGCCTGCTTCAAGTGTATGGCCCGAGAGCCATGGATATGATGCTGCCCATTCACTATGAACAGGCAAACCTGCACATGCGAGGGATGATCATCAATCCGTATCATTCGAAAACCAGCCGGAGCCCCCAGGAAATTTTCGTGAACCGCCGCGCTGTCAAAAATGCCACGATTGCGCATGCTATTTATGAATCGTATGGCTCCTTTTTGCCGAAAGGACGGCATCCGACTTTTGCGATCATGGTAGAAGTCGAAGCCCATGAGGTGGATGTCAATGTTCATCCCTCAAAACGGGAGGTGAAGTTTTGCAGCCCCGACCTGATCCATCGAGCGATCAAAGGAGCGGTTCGTGTTCCGCTGCAAAAGAAAGTTATGGGGTCAATGTCGCCAATCCTTTCTCCCGCACTCGAAGAAGAGATGTCGGATACCGTCGAGAAGGAGAAGCCAGGGCAGAGGGGGATGGGCGAGCCGTTTCTCGAATGGTCGAGACGGCTTGCCCCTTCCGGTGAGACCGAAGCGCAAACAGATTCCTGGAGAGGACAAACAAGGGGAGTAGACCAAGTCAAAGAATCGCCGTTCCTCTATCCACTTGAGCCTGAGGTTCATGTTCTTGGACAAATCCATGCCACCTATATCGTCGCTCAAATGGGAGATGAATTGCATGTGCTGGACCAGCACACGATTCATGAGCGGGTGCTGTTTGAACGCTTGTGGAGACATTGGGAGGGCCGCCAGATCCAGACCCAGCCGCTCCTGATTCCCGAGCCAGTGGATATCCCGATCTCGGCGGCGACCCAGTTGGCAGAAATTTTACCGGAGTTGGCCAAAGTGGGGCTCGAACTTGAGTGTTTTGGCCCGTCCTCTTTTGTCATTCGGTCGGTGCCGGCGCTTGTCGGACAGATGGACTATGGCGCCTTACTCGAAGCTATCGTAGAGGATCTGTCGGAGTGGAACTCTGTTGATTCTCTCGACAAACGCATCCGGTCCGTTCTGGCGTCAGTCGCCTGCAAGGGTGCGGTCCAGGCCGGCCGCCGGATGGAAGCGCCGGAAATGAAACACGTGGTGCAAGATTGGCTTCGTGAAGGGATCCCCATGACCTGCCCGCATGGCCGCCGGATCTCTTTGCGTTTTGACAGCGAAGCACTGCATCGAATTTTTCGGCGTCTATGAATCCACCCCTCGATTATCACCTTTCTTTGAAAGATGGAACTGGGATCTGGACCTTGACGGAGTCTTCTACCGCGTTGAAGCCTCTCGTCATCCTGGTGGGACCGACGGCAATCGGCAAGAGTCGTATTGCCGTTGAAGTGGCCCGAGCCTTGGGAACGGAGATATTGACTGCGGATTCGACCCAGGTCTATCGAGGGATGAATATTGGGACGGATACCCCCTCGGAAGAGGACCGACAACAGGTCCCCCATCGGTTGATTGATCTGGTGGAGCCCGATGAGCCGTTTAATGCCGGCGAATTTCGGCGGCAAGCCCTTCGAGAAATCTCTCGTCTGTACGAAAAGGGCCTTCTTCCTTTGGTCGTTGGTGGGACGGGGCTCTACGTCCGAGTGTTGTTGCATGGGTTATGGGCCGGTCCGCCCGGCGATCGTACCCTTCGCCGGACACTCGAAGAAGAAGCGTGTGCCCGGGGAGGGGAATCGATGTATCAAGAATTAGGCCATGTGGACCCTGCCACAGCGCGTCGCCTGCATCCTCGCGATACCATGAAAGTGCTGCGGGCCTTAGAAGTGTATCGGCAAACCGGCATTCGTCTTTCGAAAGCCCACGAAGAGCATCGCGAACAGACGAAACCCTTTCGTGCCTTGGTGTTGGGGTTGACCATGGATCGGGCCCTTCTCTATCAACATATTGATCATCGGGTCGATGTTGAGTTGGCAAAGGGATTGGTTGACGAAACCCAGACCCTGTTGGCGAAAGGATACTCCAGAAATCTTGTCTCGATGAAAAGTTTGGGCTATCGTCAGATGGCAGGGTATCTGGAAGGAGAGGATTCATTTGACGAAGCGGTGAGACGATTAAAGCGAGATACGCGCCATTTTGCGAAACGGCAAATGACGTGGTTCAGAAAGGAACAAGGTCTGAGGTGGGTAGAGGTGCAACCTGATGAATCCGTTCAATCGGTTTCTCGACGCGTCATACACCTCATCGAACAATTTGTGAAAACCCTTCACGCATAGGCAAGAAAGAAGAACGCCGTGCCAGCGAAACCACATGCCGATATTGCCGTCATTGGAGGCAGCGGATTATATGAAATGGAAGGCTTGGAACATGTTCGAGAGATGCGTGTGTCCACCCCGTTCGGACGACCTTCGGATGCCGTGATTCTTGGAACGTTATCCGGAAGGCACGTTGCGTTTCTCTCGCGTCATGGGCGAGGTCATCGGATCAATCCCTCCATGATCAATTATCGGGCCAACATCTATGCGCTCAAAGCACTTGGCGTGACGCGGATTTTTTCCGTCAGTGCGGTGGGGAGCATGAAAGAACGCATCCACCCCAGTCATATCGTCCTTCCCGACCAATTTATTGATCGGACAACCCAGCGACTGAGTACGTTTTTCGATCAAGGGCTTGTGGCGCATGTTGCATTTGCCGACCCTGTTTGTCATGCCTTGGTTGATCAGTTGGGTGAGGGTGCCAAGTCGGTGGGTGCCACCTTCCATGTGGGTGGAACGTATCTCTGTATCGAAGGGCCGCAGTTTTCAACCAAAGCGGAATCATGGCTGTATCGACAATGGGGCGTGGATATTATCGGGATGACCAATGCGACGGAAGCCAAACTCGCCCGGGAAGCAGAAATCTGTTATGCGACGTTGGCCTTAGTGACGGATTATGATTGTTGGCATGAGAGTGAGGAGCCCGTCTCCGTCGAAGCGATTTTGAACGTGATGGATGCGAGTGTGGCTCAGGCCAAAACGCTACTCCGCTACGCCATTCAACGGGCGGACGGACCGAGAGCCTGTCCATGCGAGACAGCGCTTCGACAAACCATCGTGACCGCACCGAAAGCCATGACGGCCTCCGTGAGGCAACGCTATAACATCTTTTTGAAACAAGTGAAAAAATCGAACAGGAGTGGATGATATGAGTACAGTGTTAGTGGTGGGTTCTGTGGCGTTTGATACGGTTCGCACGCCTTTTGGAGAAGCGACGGAAGTGTTGGGAGGGTCGGCCACGTATTTTTCAACGGCCGCCAGTTTTTTTACCGACATTGATTTGCTTGCGGTGGTTGGAGAGGATTTCCCGGAAGAACATCTCGCATTTTTGAAAAGTCGCGGGATCGATTTGTCCGGGCTTGAACGCCGTAGTGGAAAAACCTTTCGATGGCAAGGTGAATATACCTATCAGCTCAATGAGGCCCATACTCTTGATACCCAACTCAATGTTCTGGAGTCCTTCCGCCCTAAAATCCCAGACCACTATCGATCTCCCGGCATGTTGTTTTTGGGGAATATCGACCCTGAGCTGCAAATGGATGTGCTGAATCAAGTCGAACGGCCGCCCATGGTAGCCTGTGATACCATGAATTTTTGGATTCGTGGAAAACAAGAAGCTTTATGGGACGTCTTGGAAAAGATTGACGTGCTCATCATCAATGATGGGGAGGCTCGTGAACTCGGCCAAGATTTCAGTTTGGTCAAAGTCGCAAAAGATGTTCTGGCACGCGGGCCCAAATGTCTCATTATTAAACGTGGGGAGTATGGCGTCTTGATGTTTCATGAAAAACAAGTCTTTGGCGCGCCGGCATTTCCGTTGGAAATGGTGCAAGATCCAACTGGTGCCGGAGATACGTTCGCCGGCGGCTTTATGGGGCATCTCGCATCCACAGGAGATTTTTCTGATATCGGCTTAAGGCGAGCGATTATTTTCGGAAGCGTCATGGCTTCCTTTACCGTGGAAGGCTTTAGTCTCGACCGCTTGCGGCGACTGGAATATAAAGACATTGAATCTCGCTTCCGAGACTTCAAACGTCTCACCCACTTTGAGGACCTTTCGTGATCACTCACTCTTCGTCACGTTTGGTCGGTTGTCTCGTTCTCCTTTTCAACGTCGGAGCGCATGGATTCATTAGGCAACACGTTCCAAAGGGCCCGTAAGTCTCAAGGGTGGACCCTTGAGCAGATGGTCTCGATGACCCGAATCCAAGAGCCGTATCTGAAGGCTTTGGAAGAGGATCGTTTTGATCGGTTGCCCCAAAAGGTTTTCGCCAAAGGCTTTGTGCGATCCTACGCCCGTTCGCTTCATCTCGATGAGGAAGAATGTCAGCAGTTGTTTTTAGAACGCTCTGCGTCGTCCTACAAAAAAAAAGGCGAGGATCGGCAGCAAAGTTTTCTACGGATAAGAGACGACCCTGAAGCCAAGACGCACCCAACCATAGTTGTCATGCTTATTGGCCTGCCCTTGCTAGGATTGTTGGTGCTACTTTACCAACAATCCTCTTCACCTCACACGGGTTCTTATTTTTCGCAACAGACCACGGACCAACGGGCTGTTGAACCCCAACAGCGTGACGTGGCTGTATCGGAATCAGGAAAAATTGGTCACGCGAACGAACCAGGCGACAACCGCCCTTCCCCTTCGATCACACAGCAGCCTGACGCCTCAACGGTTGCGAAGACAGAGACCGATCATCAGCCGGATATCCCTGAGACTTCTGCGGAATCTTCATCTGATGATGGGGCGCTCACGTCTCCTTTCGCATCTCCTGAATCCGTGATGTCTGAACCTCTGATTCTCTTTCCCATGGCAGGTTCTGAAGAAGGCCAGTTCGTTCTTGAACTACGAGCTTTGGAAATGACCTGGGTCGTGGTTCGTTCCGATGAAGGCGATCCACAGGAAGCCTTATTGCGACCAGGTGAAATTGTGCAATGGCAGGCCCGTGACCGGTTTCTGTTGACGCTGGGCAATGCCGGAGGGGTTGAGGTCAGACTCAATGGCCAGTTGCAGGGTCCATTTGGTAAAACGGGCATTGTGGCTCGAGATTTAGAGTTAAGACCTCAACCTGGATCTCTCACCTCTGGTCTCCAGTGAGGCCGCAATCTCCAGTGAGGCATAAAAAACTTATTTTTCAATGATTTGTACGAAAATGATTTCGCCGATTTTGATTTCTTGACAGGGGAAAATCACATTGATATGTTCAACAGGTTTAGATTTTTTGAAATTTGTTTTGATGAGGGGGGGTATAAAGATGTTGCTGTTCTGATGGCCTTCCAGACAATTGGTGCAACAGGGATTCATTATCAAAGGAGGGATTCATGAAGAAGTTTTTAGCGATTTGTAGTTTGTTCACGGCATTGGCCTTTGTCGGTAGCGACTTGGCCTTTGCCGGAGCCGAAAAAGACCCGTTGAAGCCACGGGTTCCCAAGGCTGAGCGTGGGAAGGCCAAGAAAATAAAACCACCCGCCGAGTTGTACAAGAAAACGAAGACAGCCTCCGATGCGATCGTTGCCGAGGGCAAAAAAATTTTTGAGGGTAAAGGCACCTGCGTCAATTGTCATGGGAAGAAGGGAGACGGCGCCGGTCCAGCCGGAAAAGTGTTGACTCCAGGACCACGGAACTTCACCAACTGCAAATTCCACAAGAAACGGAAAGATGGTGAATTGTTCTGGATTATTAAGAATGGCAGCCCGGGGACCGGCATGGTGTCCATGGTGCCTGCGACGATCACGGAAGAAGATGCGTGGAAGGTGTTGGCCTACGAGCGAAGCTTCTGTAAGAAATGGCGCAAGAAGAAGTAATAAGAGTTGTTTTGTCACTTGAGTAAGTGCCCAAAGCCCCGTTTAGGATTGACCCTGAACGGGGCTTTTTCTCTTAATCGAACGTGCAACGGATACCATCAATGCTCTCATTCAAATTCCTGAGCCGATGCCTGTTCGTTCTGGTCGTTGGCGTGGGGTCCATTGGTTGGGGTGCCTGCCTCGACCTAGGCTTGGCCGAAGAAGCGCAACCGTTACGTCCCAGGGTTCCTGTGAGTGAAAGAACATGGGCTAGAAAATTGGTCCCTCCCTTTGGTTCGACGAAAACGGCTTCGCCTGAGATCATTGACGAGGGAAAAGCACTGTATGAAGGAAAAGGGATCTGTGTGTCGTGCCATGGAGAAGCCGGCTTAGGAAATGGGCCAATTGGCAGGCGTTTGAATCCTGGGCCTCGCAATTTCACCAATTGCAAATTTCAGAAGGGAAGACACGACGGCGAATTGTTTTGGATCATTAAGAACGGCAGCCCAGGGACCGGCATGGTGCCGATGATTCCGGTGACGATTACCGAAGAAGAAGCCTGGAAAATATTGGCCTATGAACGAAGCTTCTGCAAAGACTGGAATCGGTAACAAAGCTTCTCTTCTCTCAGCGTGCTCACTGTGGTGTCAAGTACGTCGTCTGGTTGACACCTGAAAGAACCATTGACTAGACTCGTCTGTTCAATGACCCAGAGCTAACTGGAAGGGTTTTCATGTATTAGGGGAGTGGAATAATGGCAAACAAGCGAACACGGGATGAGGATAGGACGGCCCTTGAACAAAAGGTCAAGGAAAGACAAGCTGACGGTGAAAACCTAGAAGGAGAAAAGAATGTACGACGGCTACGAAAACGCCTCAAACGTGTACAGCGAAAAATTCGTGGCAAAGCGGCACGTATAGCCAAGGCTGCTGGGGAAAAAGCCAAGGCGGCATAACCCCAGAATCCTGGAGAGTGACGATGCGTCTACCGAATGCAGTGAAAGGGGACAGTTCATGACGGACCATATGGAATCTTCTGCAGAAGATCCTCAAACGCAAGCTGAGGAAACCGATGCTTCTGCCGGCTCTCAAGATGAAATGACTGATGAATTTGTGGATGAAGTATCGGAATCCTTGTTGGACGGCGACACGACTGCGGAAGCTGAACAAGGCGAGGAGCAAGGTAAAGGACAGGCAGAGGAAGAAGAGTCTGCATTCGAAGAAGAGAAGGTCAAAGATGAAATTGATATCCAGATTGACCTTCTGCTGGACAAGGATTGGGTCGTCCGACGCGAAGCGGTCGTCACCCTAGGGGAAATGGGGGACGACCGCTGTGTGGAGCCAATAGTCAAAGCGCTCCGTGATGGGGATTGGCAAGTCCGGGAAGCAGCGGTTGAAGCTATTGCTGGAGTGGGGTCTCCCGCTGTCGAGTTGTTGATCAGGTACATACGCGATTGGGAGTCCAGAAAATACGTGATTCAGGCGATGGGGAAGGTCAATGATGAGCGGGTGCTGGATCCCCTGGTGTCGATGCTGCACAATGATGAGTTTAAGGATGATGCCACGAGGGCCCTTATTGCGTTGGGTAAACCCGCCGTGCCCAAATTGATTGCGGCCTTGAGCGATAAAGAAGAGTTCGTGCGCAAGCAGGCTATTTTGGCTCTCGGCGAGATTAAGGATTCGGAAGCCGTCGATCCCTTAATTGCCATGCTCTACGATCAGGATTGGTTTACGCGTTTGACCGCAGCGGCTGCATTAGAAAAAGTGGGGGACTTGCGTGGACGGGATGCGATTAAGTCCTTGATGAAAGATCCAGACCTCGTCGTTCGGATGCGGATAGAACGTATTCTCGCAGGGTGGAAACAACAACCGGCCAACGCCTAGTAGGTAAAACTTCAGATTTGATGTGACAGTCAGCGAGGTTGTTCCTCAGTGTCAAGTCAGTCGGGAAGTGAGCCTTGGCTATGACGCATCACTGAAGGATCAGTGCTGACGATGGTCTTGACTCCCCAGAAATCTCTCGGTTCCAAAGTTCCTTTTCAGATTCCCGCCGAAGCATTGCTCTCTAACGCCACTTTGCTGAGATCTTCGTACTTTTGACGTAACGCATCATTTAAATGACCGTTGGCCATGATCGTCAGTTATCGGGCCAGGACTGGAGGTTTCGCTGCTGGAATTTGGGTAAAGGCTTTCTCTTGAATCGAACGTGCTGCCCGGCTGAAGTTCGAACGTCTGGAAGCAGCTTTCTCACTGCAAGACCTTTGCCGCATTGCCCTGCAACTGTTTTGAAGTCTTGAGGGGGGGGGCAAAGGCCAGTACAGCATCCGCATCAATGACCAATGGCGAATTTGCTTCGAGTGGCCTCAAGGACCGTCAGGACCTGGTAATGCGGAGATGGCTAACTCTCACTAG
Source organism: Nitrospirales bacterium (assembly GCA_963422365.1). Lineage (GTDB taxonomy): Bacteria > Nitrospirota > Nitrospiria > Nitrospirales > UBA8639 > Bin75. The sequence continues at coordinate 239,875 of OY729426.1, read as the reverse complement.
GAGAACCGTTCCATGAGTTTGACCACTTTTTTGACACCAGTCCTGATTTCTGGCTGAATCTCCAAAAGCTCTATAAACTGTGGCTAGCTGAAAAGAAAGCCGGCAAAACCACCAGAGCGTTACCAACCCTTAAGACTATTGAGCACGTGCACGCCTGAAGCAAGAAATCGTGGCGAGAACGGCTTGTGCTCCAACTCGGCCCGCCATTGCCCTAAAACGGTTCCAGACAGATTCCGTGCTGGGCTGTGCGTCATCACCATTCTGTGGAATTCCGGCAGGAGGCGCTCTTGCTGTACGTTCATGCCTGCAACAGTGAGTCTAATTTTTCTTGAGCTTCCTCAAATTTTTCTTGAGAGATGGCTTGGCCGTTGGCCAAGGACCGTTGAAGATCCCCTATCTTCGAGATGGCTCCATGGAGTGCGTCCGAGGTTTCTTGCCCCTTCATCTTGGCGGCGTGTTTCAAGTAATCAAGGGTTTCATCCAGTTCGGTTATGGCTTCATCATATTTGCCGTCCAAGATTTTGGCCTTGCTGTTCAAAAACGCGGATTTGGCTTGTAAAATTAAAACTTTTTTTTGAAGGAACAGCTCTCCCTCTTCCAGGCCGATGGTTTGCTCTATCACTTCTTGTGACAACTCCCGGAGTTGCTTTTTGACTTCCTCCGGTGGTTGCTGCCCTACGTAATGTCCTGCCCAAAAGGCAGCACCCACGATCAAGACGTGTACCAAGAATTTTTTCATGATTTGGAGGCCCTACCGTGGATTTGAGTGGTTGGTTTCAGATGAAGCCCCATTATGGACTTTTTAGGGATGAAAAAAAAGAGGGAAGGGCTCTCTCTGAATCAAAAGACTGCTCGCAGGCCAACGTCGTTGAGATGCGGTGGCGATCAGGGTTTGAAGCTCAGTGCAATCAAGATTGGAAATTGTGGAGCAAAGACATGAGGTGCAAACGCATCAAATTGTTTCTTGACATGACGGTCATTATGTCTATAATTAATATTGAGAATAATAATTGATTTTATTAAAGGCTTAGCCATGGCTACAACATTATGTGCAACACATGATGAAAACAGCAGACGAACATCAGGGAGAGTAACATGGTTGTGCAAACCTCTTCTCTGAGACGGTGTTTCATCGCTGGCATTGTGGTGGCTCTGATGATCACCACAATGCCCAACGCCGCCTTCGCGCAATCTGCAACCCCGGGTTCGAACATCGTGCTCGAGAAAATTGTCGTTGAAGGTCGTCGAATTGAAGAGGAAAAACTGGCCAGAGAGAAGCTTGAGGCCATTCCCGGCGGCACAGGCCTGATTGTCGACAGTGCGCTGACAGGGAAGACAAACCTGAATATCTCCGATGTTCTCGTCTCGGCACCTAGGGTGATCGTGCAGAACTTCTTTGGCAGCAACGATCAACCACGCATTCAGATCCGCGGGTCCGGCTTGCAGCAAAATCCCGTGGAGCGCGGCGTCTTGGTGCTACAAAACGGACTGCCGATCAATCGGGCCGACGGGCTCATATGTCGTGGGACTCGTCAATCCAAGGCAGGCTCAGTTTACTGAGGTGTATCGCGGCTACACGGCGAACCGGCTCGGACACCGATGACGCGTTTCGATTCTCGATCCCCAACGGGATTCGTGAGACGGACGGCGGGGATTTCACGTCCGTTCTGCGCTATGCCTATCGTCCAGACGATGCGCAGCCGCTTCCTCTGTTTGAGGCCACAGGAAAATGTGTCGTTGGGTCAGCCGACCGGAACAATTTCACAAACAATGCCGGAACCAAGGGACCGTTGTTTGGCCGGAGTGAACTCGATGCCAGCACGCTTTCTTTTTATGTCGGGCTGACTATTCCCATCGGCGAAGTCTTTACGGTCTCACCGGCCGTTGATATCAGCTATTCGCGGACCTATGACGGCTGGAGCCCGAGCCTCGGCGTGACGATTCGGCCAATGGAAAACCATATGGTGTTCGCAGCGGCCAGCCGTAGCTTCGAACCGCCGACCCATGATGACCTGATTGCTCCTGTGAACGGCACGCCCAATCGCAGCGCAGGCTGATCAGAACCTCCCAACCCGAGGCGTCCCGCAACTGCTTTCCTGACTCCCGCTCTCAAGGCCCAGACCGCGACAACCATCGAGGCTGGCTGGCGCGGCAGCTACGGAATGCTTGCTTGGGACACCGTGATCTATTATGCGTGGGTGAAGAACGAACTGCTGAGTCTGCGCGATGAGACCGACTCACCACTCGGCGCCGTGAACGCAGACAAAACCACCCATTTCGGAATCGAGCTTCGATTAAAGGCGCAATTGGGCGAAACACTCAGCAGCTGGCTTGCCTTATACCTACCAGGATTTCCGCTTTGCTGGAGATACTCTGCGTGGCAATAACCGGTTGGCAGGTGCGCCGCCGTACGTCGTCAACGCGGTCGTGCAGTATGACGTCCTGCCCAATGCGTTTGTCCAGACGGAAGTCAACTGGTGTGCCGCTCGTACTCGGTGGACAATATGAATGCTTTGTTCAATGACTCGTTTGTGGTCGTCGATGCGCGCGCAAACTACGATATCAATGAGCCCGTCAGCCTGTACGGAGAGGTACGCAACGTCTTCGACGAGACATACGCCTCATCGACCCTTATTGCCGATCAGGCCCGAGCTGATCAGGCGGCATTTCTCCCGGGTGACGGGCGGGCCTTTTACGTCGGCCTGAAAGCGAGATTTTGACAAGGGAGGGGATCGCGACATATGACACAGAGAAGGACAGATCCAGATGTACCAGGTCATGGACTAGACTATAGCAAAATGCCCGGCCACTGGCTGCTGGCGTAAATGGGCAAGAGGGTCCTGCGGCCTGGAGGTGTCGAGTTGACCCGCCGTATGCTGGAGGCCTTGGACATCCGCTCCACTGATGAGGTCGTGGAGTTTGTGCCAGGGGCTTGGAGTGACGGCCCGGGCAGCCCTGGAAAGAGAACCTGCCTCTTATACCGGGATCGAAAGGGACGATACCGCAGCCCAACAAGTTGGGTGGTATCTGAGAGGACCAGGCCGACAATGCCTGGTGGGCAGGGCGGAAGAGACAGGTCTACCTAGTGCCTCGGCGACGGTGGTCTTTGGCGAGGCCATGCTGACTATGCAGACGCCGACCCACAAGGCATCGATCGTCAAGGAAGCCGCGCGGCTTCTCCGGACTGGCAGAAGATACGGAGTCCACGAACTGTGTGTACTGCCTGACGATCTGGAAGAAGCCAAAAAGTCGGAGATCGGCCTAGTCTTGTCGGATGCAATTTTAGTAGGGGCGAGGCCCTTAACTCCCGGAGAGTGGAGAGCGCTGCTGGAGGACCATGGGTTCACGGTTGAAACACAGGTCACCGCCCCGATGCATGTGTTGGAACCCAGGCGATTCATTCAGGATGAGGGGTTGGCGCGGACGGTCCACTTCGTTCTGAAGGTGGCAAGGACCCTACGGCCCGGCGGCGGATTCTCCAGATACGGACTGTTTTTCGGAAATATGCGGACCATTTGGGGGCAATAACGATGGTTGGAGTGAAGAAGTGAGGACCCTGCAGTTCATCCATCATCGCCTGTGTGAGTGAAAAGACGAGAGATTAGGCGTTCCCAACGGGTGGGTTGGCCTTGCCTAAGACCTTGGAAGATTCGATGGCAAAGCGGTCACCCACGATCTGGGCCACGCGGTTCATATACTCGGTGAGGACTGTGACTTGGTCCGGCTTCAGGTCTCGGCGAAATTGTGGAAGCAGACCCCACCGGGTTTCAAATTCTGCGCCTGAGATTGAAGCGACAACGCTGATCAGTTTGATCAGGTTCGTGCCGTGAGGGCCCGTGGAAGGGGCAGAGGATTGACCTTCCGCTTGAGGGTGAGTCGCCGGAGACTTCTCTTCGGGTTCCGAGGGTTTCCTTTCAAAGAGTGCTGTCAACGCTGGAATCACGGCACTGATACAGACAGCGGTTGTCGACGTGATGGCTTGGTTGTTGGCGGCACCGGCTTGGCCGGCCACGCGTTCACCAGCATGTTGGAAAAAAGCATTTCGCTCTTTGCTGTCTTCCGAAAACATAAATTTATCGTGTTCATAGATCTGGCGACTTTCAGCCACGGCCTGGCCAATGGAGACAACAATTTCTTGCTCATCAACTTGAGAGGAACTCAGAGAGGGCGCTAACAGGGTTTTAAGTCGCTCACTCACATGATCTTCAAGACTATTCATGAATTCAGGTTGCTGTTGGATGGAAACGTAAAACGCGGAAATGCGATCCGCCAGATTAAACAGGACCTTCAGAAATTCCAAATAAATGTCCCATTCTTGCTGTTGATTGAGTTTGATTGAGGCGGATGAATCGCTACGTTTAATCAGCGTCACGGATTCCCGGCATACGTCCAATATGGTATTCGACAAGTCTTTGAGAATGGGTTCGTACTCTTGGATGGAATGCTTCATGAATTGAAAACCCTGGAGACTATCTAATCAAATGGAGGGTCGGCTCCGCAAGTTTTCCCAGAAGGATGAACCCGGTTCATGGTCTCGGCCTAGGTCCGTCATTGCATAGGGCTGGGCCCTATGTTATACACGACGGACGGAGTGGGGCTAGTGTAAGAGTCCATTCCCATGAACCAATCTTCTCGCAAGCCCTTGATGGACTCCGTCAACTCCGATTCTAAAGTCTACGTGCTGAAGCGACCGAGTGCCGAGGCATCGGTCAAACCCCTTTCTCGAGATTACGCGCAGGAATTAAATCCTCAACAACTCGCCGCGGTCGAAGTCGTCAATGGTCCGGCCTTAGTCATTGCCGGGGCCGGAAGTGGCAAAACCAGAGTCCTCGTGTATCGTGTGGCCAGGCTGATCGATATGGGCATCGATCCGGCCTCAATTCTTCTGTTGACCTTCACTCGCAGGTCGGCTCAAGAAATGTTGACGCGGGTGGGCCTGCTGATTGGTCCACAAAGCGATCGAGTGACGGGAGGGACGTTTCACTCCGTGGCCAACGTGTTGCTCCGCCGCTATGGCCGAACCATTGGCTTGGAGACGGGTTTTACGATTCTGGATCGTGGTGATTCCGAAGACCTGGTCAACCTCGTTCGTGCCCAAATTGGTCTCACCGAAACCGGCAAGCGCTTTCCTCGCAAAAAGACGATTGCCGATCTGTTCAGCAAATGCGCCAATACCCTCCAATCGCTCGAGGATGTGCTCTTGGCTGAATATAGTCATTTTGGAGACTATCTCGGCGAGTTGACCAAACTGCGAGAAGCCTATGAATCAACCAAGCGCCAACGGCAGTTAGTCGATTATGATGATCTGCTGACCCGCCTTCGGGAGCTGTTGACTGTCGATGAGCCGACCCGGCGGATCATCTCGGATACCTATCGCTACATTTTGGTCGATGAATATCAGGACACCAACCGGCTTCAAGCCGAGGTGGTGCTGAACGTGGCCGCTACGCATGAAAATGTGATGGTCGTCGGGGATGATTCGCAATCGATTTACTCATTTCGTGGCGCCACGTTTCGGAACATTATGGAATTTCCTGCGTTGTTCCCCGGGACCCAAATTTTCAAATTGGAAGAGAATTACCGAAGCACGCCGTCCATCCTGGAATTAGCCAACGCCATTATTGAAGCCGCAACGGAAAAATATAGTAAAACCTTGTTTACACAAAAAGCCCCGGGTGAGCGACCAGCCTTGGTCCAAACGGTAGGAGAAAACCCGCAGTCCCTGTTTGTCGCGCAGAAAATCTTGGAGTTGCGGGAGGAAGGCGTACCCTTAGATCAAATAGCCGTGCTGTTTCGCTCCAGTTTTCACGCCTTCGATCTGGAAGTCGAGTTGTCCAAATGTAACATCCCCTTTGTGAAGCGCGGGGGGTTCAAATTTATTGACACCGCGCACGTGAAGGACCTGCTGGCGCATTTGCGGATCATTCATAATCCGCTGGATACCATCAGTTGGAACCGATCGTTGCAACTGATTGAAGGCGTGGGGCAAAAGCGGGCGAGAGATCTGATTGCTCAAATCATGACCAGTGAGGCGCCGTATGAGGTATTGCGGCAAGGGGGTGGGCGGACAGCCTTAGGGCTCCGCAACCTGGCCGCGGCGCTCGAATTCGTGGGGCCTGGAGCGGAGGGTTTGCTTCCCGATCAATTCAATCGGCTCTTGGAATATTATGTCCCGATCCTCAAAGAGCACTACGATGATTATCCCAAACGGATTCGGGACCTGGAGCATCTCCTCGTCATGGTGGAACGCTACGGCAGTTTGGAAGAGTTTCTGGCCGATCTCACCCTTGAACCGCCTGATGAGAGTATGACGGATATCGAAGCCCCGGACCATGATGATGAACAGCTCGTGTTGTCGACCATCCATTCCGCGAAGGGGCTTGAATGGCAATGCGTGTTTGTGATTTGGCTGGTCGATGGGCGGTTCCCGTCGTCCTATTCCTTCATCACCGAAGCAGAGCTGGAAGAGGAGCGTCGGTTGCTGTATGTGGCCGTAACGCGGGCCAAACACCATCTCTACCTGACGTTCCCCGTACAGGTGTATGACAAAGTCACGGGCTCGGTGCTCTCAAAACCCTCCCGGTTTCTTGACGACGTGCCTGCTTCCTTGGTTGACGCCTGGACCGTGGTGGAAGAAGGTGAACCCTATCCGTTGGGATAAACAGCCGTGATGCAGGGAGCCTTCAAATGGATTGTGGCCATTCTGTTATTGGGACTGGTGCTGGGTCTGACCAAGTTTGTTCCCCGTGCCGACGGCTCAAACAGGACCGTCCATACCTGGGAGAATCTCATTGTGCAGGCCGAGGCCTTAGGGTTGCCGACAGGTTTCCTCAAGGAAATCGATCCCCATTTTGTCACGGTGGCGTTTGAAGATCTGCGCACCTATGCCGCCGAATATCATCCCGAAGATCATCGCATGATTTTGAACCTGCGGTTGTCGTTCAATAAAGCCGGTGGGGCGTTGATGGATTTAGATCGTATGACCCACCATGATATTAGTCTCTTGTATCACGAACTGCTCCATTCTTATCTTGATTACATTTTCAATGGTCCTGGTCCTGAGACGTTGAGCTCCGACGCGACTCGAATCCTGGCTTCTGCCCAAGAGCACATGCGCTGTCATTATCGTTTTGTGCGCATTAACCCGATTCGTCAACGTCGGGATACGACCGAAATCCGCTTTCTTTCCGAAGAAGATGCCTGGGAAGTATTAAACGAAACCTGGGCGGTGTTTGTCGGATGGCAGATTTGGACAAAGTTGGAACAGCATCGTACGGTCAAAGGGATTGGCCCATGGACCGATCCCCTGATCAATGATTGGGCGGGGCTCCTGTCACAGGCCAATACGAGCGGAGCATTACTCGGATATTACGAACCGGATGATCCAGAGGAACGACAAGTGGCGCACAAACGGTTTCTTGCGCCATCCAATGGGTTGACCCAGGAAGGCGTCAAACTCTTACTTGAAGTTGTTTTAGAAGAACCCGATGCTGTCGTGGATGAAGGTGGCTTTGTCATCAAAGCCACTAAAGACACCACCGACGAAAAACTTCCGTGTGATTAACGGGATGTTGATCGAGTCAGCTCTTATCATTCCCGACGTTTGTCATCGGGAAACCAGCTATGTAGGTTGGATCGCAGCGTAATCCAACCATTCCGTTCTGTCGGGTTACGCTTTCGCTACCCCGACCTACAACAGCAAGAGAAGGCCATGCTTCATGTGGCCAACGGAAAACGCGCCATGAGCCTTACCCTAGACAACCGTCATCCAAAGATGGTAGCGTCGCTCTAGGCGTTTCAGTCTTGAACTGACCGGGGTTGAGAAAGAGAAAGCGCCTGTAGCTCAGTGGATAGAGCACTGGCCTCCGGAGCCAGGTGCCGCAGGTTCAAATCCTGCCAGGCGCGCCATACCATTATGTGCGACATCTTACCTCTTGAGTGGGTCGTTAGCTCAGCTGGTAGAGCAGCTGACTCTTAATCAGCGGGCCACAGGTTCGATCCCTGTACGACCCACCATTTTTTTAATCAGATCAGACCTTCCCTCTGGCCAAGCAAAGAGCAAACAACATTGTTCGGAAAAGGTGCGGGGTGCGCCGGAGAGGGCCCTATGGGGATTCCGGTTTGGTTGCAATCGCCATATTGGGAATGCCGCTTTTTCTCACGGCATCCATGACTTCTATCACACGACCATGCAAGACGTCTTCATCGGCATTGATGATCACCGCCGGGGTGCCCTGTTGTTCCAGAACCTGTTGCAGACGCGTTTCCAGTTCGATGACCGAAATCGGTTCTTTGTTAAAGAATAACTCCCCTGTTTTCGTGAGCGTGAGGGAGACTTGGTCGGGGAGCTCGTCGGCCGCGGTGCTGGCCGTAGGCAAGTTCACCGGCATGCCTTGTTGGAGGGTCATGGACAGCGTGGCGATCATGAAAAACACCAAGAGGAAAAACATGGTGTCGATCATGGGAATGATTTCAATGCGGGTTTTTTTCTTCGTGTCGGCAGGCAGTTTCATGGAGAGAAGATGGTCCCTGTTTCTTGCAGGGCCGATTCGGTGAGCGTGGCGTAGCGTTCGATGTGTTCGGTCAGCCGTTCAATTCGTGCGAGGAAATAGTTGTAGGGGACCAAGGCAATCACGGCAACGAAGATGCCGGTGGCTGTGCAAATTAACGCCTCTGCTACGCCTCCCGTGACGGCGTGCGGTTGGCCAATGCCCTGATCGGCCATGATGCTAAATGAATCGATCATGCCGATAATGGTGCCTAATAATCCCAGTAACGGAGCGAGCGTAATGATGGTGTCTAACCCGGCAAGGCCACGTTTCATGACGGTCACTTCTGCAATGCCGGCCGCTTCCATGGCCTTCTCCGGCGCGCGGGTGCGCGAGAGAACGCCGGACGCCAAGACGCGAAGCACGGGATGCGGGGTACGTTCGTGGAATGCCAGTGCGTCGTTGAATTTCCCTTGTGTCACCAACTTTAGCATGTCATCGGCCTTATTGGCCGCGGGTAATTGGTAAAAATACCAGCTCCGCTCAAGAACAACGGCCACGGCGACGATCGAACAGACAAGTAGCGGTACCATCATCCATCCACCCGCCATAAGAATATCTATCATGTGGGAGTCAATCCTTCGTTGAATGTGAAATTATCTTTGTTGTCTTAAATCAAAACGAATGGGAATCTCCACGGTGCTGCGAACAGGGATGTTCCCATCGCGGGCAGGCCGAAATTGCCATGTTTTCACCGCTTTCACGGCAGTTTCATCTAATATCGTATGCCCGCTGCTTTTTTGCACGGTGACAGGGTCTGGTCGGCCATCCGGTTGTACCACCGCGCGAACGGTCACGGTTCCTTCCCAGCCAGCCTTTTGAGCAACTCTGGGATACACCGGGGGAATAGTGTGGCCCAGTCCCACTCCTGACTTTAAGTGCCCTTTGGATTCCATAGGGGCCGACCGTAACAGTTTAGGTTGTGTGAGCAACGCCTCCGTCGAGGTTTCTCCAGAAGGGGTCGAGGGAGCCAGAGGCGTCGAGATTCCCGTGGGCATGATGGGTGGCGTTGCCGATAGAGCCAATACCGGTGTGTGGACCTTGGTGCTCGCCGGATGGGGAGTACGGCGCGCTGCGACTTTTGTAAAATGGTTGAGGCGTAAGGTGTCAATGGCGCGTTGGTCGTGAAGAATACGACGTGTCAATGGGGGCCGAGCTTGGCGCGGTGTGCGCGATTCGGGGAGAACCCTGGTCAGTTGGTGCTGTTCAGGGGGAAGACGAAGTTGTTGAGGCGCAGGCCTAAGCGGTTGGCTAGGCTTGGCCGGTTGTTGAGTGGGGCGCATGGGCGGAACGTCGGCCTGAATGTCTTTTGAAACAGGTGCCGGTGTTTCCAGGAGCGTGATGTTCACCAGATGCTTGGGTTTTTCCACGGGAGCCGTGACGTACAGAAGACTGCATATCCCGAGGGTGCCGAGGTGCAGCATGACAGACCCAGCCCCGAATCCCCAAAAAGACGAGTCATGCTGAGCCATGGACAAAGAGACAACGTGACTCATGAATCGGTTTTCTTCAGCAAGTTGCTCACGCGTTCGTCTTGGCCGCCCAGGTCGACATATTTGCGGTAGTGACTAAGGGCACGCGTCGTATCCTTGCGATGGAACTCATAAAACACCCCCAGGTTGTAATGCCCCTCGACCAATTTGGGGTTCAAGGACAAGGCGGCTAAATATTCTTGCTCGGCTTGGTCGAGATGGTTCAGATTCGCCAAGAGCACGCCCAAATTGAGATGCGCTTCGGCGTGGTTAGGGTTGAGGCGCAGCACTTCGCGGAAGTGCGCTGCCGCGTCCTGCGGGTGGGCTTGCGCTTGCAAGAGAAACCCTAAGTCATAATGGGCATCCAGTAAATCCGGATTCGTTTGGAGGGCCTTTTTGTAGGATTCGATCGCCTGTGCGGGATTATTGGCTTTCTCCGCCAGTTGGGCCAGCAACACCCATGCCTTGGCATCCGTGGGCGTGAGATGTGTCAAGGCATCAAGTTGTTGTTTGGCTTTGGCTGTGTCCCCCTGCCGGTCATAGAGGGTCGCAAGATTATACAGGGCAGTGGGTTCATGGGGACTTAAGATCAGTGCGGCATGATAGGCCTCGATTGCTTGCTCCCGTGACCCCAGTTGCTCGTACACAAAGGCCAAATTCAGTTGCGCCTCGGGGAAATTCGGATAAATGTCCAGGGCGTGTTGGATCGCTTGTTTGGCGTCCTCCAGCTTGCGCTGATGGTGATACACCAACCCCAAATCCAGATACGCCCGCGCGAAATTGGGATGCAGGGCCACGGCTTGTTTCAGGTGGGTGAGCGCCTTTTTGGGTTGCTGCAAGCCATTAAAGGAAACCACCCCAAGGAGATGATGCGCGGCCGCAAAACGAGGAAACACCTGCAATGCCTCTTCCAGCGACGCGGCGGCTTGTTTGAACTTTTGTTGGTGCAGGTGGGTGAGGGCTTGGTTATAGGAGGTTTGCGCCTGATCTGCCCAACTCGTGAAGGACAGACTGCCACACAGCGTAAGAACCAAGACTCCGATGTGAAGAGTGCGCCATTGTCGGCTATTCATCATATCTCCTTTACCGTTCAGCATTACTGTTGTTCCTCTAGGTCGAATCTGATCGGCAGGTCAACCGTGACGGGAATGGGAAACTCTCCATCCTTTGCCGGATCGAATCGCCATGTTTTGACAGCCTGCGTGGCACTCTCGTCAAGGCTGGGGAACCCCGAGCTTTTCTGTGTTGTAATCCGTTCCGCGAATCCTTCTTTGTTGACGGTGAGCCGTACCACGACCGTCCCTTCCCACCCTCGCTTGCGGGCAACTTGCGGATACGGGGGACGTTCGGCTTTGATTGGTCTGACTGGTTTCCGAACTCCTTTGCGGTCCCCGGTAGAGTCTCGCACGATTTTTTTAAGAGGGTTTTGAGGGACGGTGATCGCTTTCGTGATCGTGGCGGGTATGAGGCCATTGAACGGCAATGGCAGCAGATACGCGTGTTCTGGTTTGGGGATAACGAGGTGTTGTTTCTCTTCGAGGATGGCCGTGGCAGGAACTTCAATGACCGCCAGGGTTTCGATTGGTTCGTCCGAAAAGTCTGGTGCTCCGGTTGATGGGGTGGCGCACAGACATCCCATCAAAAATCCGACAATCACGCCTAAAAATTTGTGGTAGACGGAAGCCATTGAGAGAGTGCCTGTGTTTTCAACCGAGGATTTGAGGAGTCCTCAAGGTTCGCGGCCTTTCTCGGCAGTGGTTGCTAGGTGGAGAAGCAAATGATTCGATCTTCGAGAAATGAAGAAAAGACATGGAGGTGGCGAATTTGCGTGAAGAGTTTCCCGAAATATGGGATTGTTTTACGAAAGCAGAGAAGGTGTTCTCTACCATCTGAAGAATGAAATATCAACCCCCTTGTATGTGGCCACGACCTTGGGCCTTCGGGTTGGTGGTGGCTGGGGCCGTTTAGTGGAGACGACAGGCCGTGGCGATGGTGGGCAGGACGGTTTGTGAAGCGATCAGCCACTCTGCCGGGTTGCGGTGGAAGCCGGTTCAGTTGCTAAAGAGCCACGCCTCGTGATCGTCCATGAAATTTTCTTGGATCGTGTAGTTGAACCGTTCGGCGTAAGCATTCACGTCGAGGCATCTGGAATAGGTCCAACAGTGAGTCTGGCCGCACTCAGTCAGGCGGTGTTGGCATCGTGTGGAGTCATACTTGTAAGATTGGCGCTTGCTGTGTCAGCGAACCCTGGTGGCGCGAAACTGGCCAACTGGTGTCGACGCGTGCGCTCAGGGAAGCAGCTTCACCAGCGTGACCGTCAGGCCGACGATGCTGGCTGCCATGACCCATAAATGGCGGTAAAACCGGGCTTCCAACCCTGCGAGTTCGGCTTTGTCTTGCAGCAAGATCGGCCCTCAACTCGGCCTTTACGTCGGTAATGTCGGCCTTTGTTGCCACGTTTCCGCCCATGGCCTCACCGACGGTTGCGACGATGGCTTCGGCTAGAGGCTCGTTCGCTCCTGCTTCTTGGAGCGCCTTGATGGCCTTGTGCGTGTCGAAGACGAGCGTGGTAATGAATTCCATTCTACTGCTTCACGACCCTGCCCGTCAATGGTATGTAGGGGGCCACCGCTTTGGCACTCGGGTTAGTGGCGGAGGAGGAGGTTTGGCGGAGATGGCAGGCCGAGGCGATGGTGTGGCAGGACGGTGTTATCGGCGATCAGCCACTCGGCCAGTGTGCGGTTGAAGCCGGCTAAGTTGTCAAACAGCAACTCCTCGTGACTGTTCACGAAGTTTTCTTGGAAGGTGCAGTTGAATCGTTTCCAAAGGTGCCCAAACTGAGCTATTTGGTAAAATTTCCTGATCTTCTAGCCGACAGGTTGGAATCGCATGGCACTTCTTCGGGTGCGGAGTACCGACGGTTTCTGAATGTATTCTCCCTGTCTATGATGCTGGCAATGGCACGCCAAGTCGTCCGGCGGGTGATTGAAAAAACGGTCCCCTCATCCAGCCCGAAAGCCGATGCGGTCTGTAGTAGCGGAACCGTGAAGCGGGCATGGAAACCCCGGAACTGCTCCCGAGGGTGCCATGAGATGGTCTAGCTACTTCTCAGCCCACGCGTATATTTTGTAGCCGCAGCCTCTTATGCTGCTGGAAAAGGGCGTGACATAGGGCGTGATATGATGTTGCCGTTACAAGAGGGGTTCTGTAGCGGCTGCATCTTTATGCAGCCAAATATCAATTTGGTTGCTTCACGAAACCATTCAGGTATATTACTAACCCACAGAGGTCGGTGGTAACTCCGAAAAATTTATCTTCCCTTGTAGCGGTTTTGATCAGGTCATGTTTCTGAGACTGCTGAATCTTCTTTTTGGAAGCAAAAACGATCGTGAGCTGAAGGCTCTTCACCCGATTGTGTCCAGGATTAACGAGTTGGAGCTTGGCTTGCAGTCTCTTTCGGATGAGGCCCTGACGGATAAAACTCAGATTTTCAAAAAGCGCCTTGATGCGGGAGAGACGTTGGAGGCACTGCTCCCCGAAGCCTTTGCCGCGTGTCGAGAGGCCGCCCTGCGAAAAACAGGCATGCGCCACTTTGACGTCCAACTCGTGGGAGGCATGGTGTTACACGCGGGAAAAATTTCGGAAATGAAGACGGGTGAAGGGAAAACGTTGGTCGCCACCCTTCCCACGTACTTGAATGCGTTGGCGGGGAAAGGCGTGCATTTGGTGACGGTGAACGATTACTTGGCGAAACGTGACACGCAATGGATGGGCCCCGTGTACCATGCGTTGGGATGCACGATTGGTGTGATTCAGCATGAATCCTCGTTTCTGTTTGATCCTGAGTATGAGGCAGTGGATAAACGCTTCAATTATCTTCGTCCTTGTACAAGGCCGGAAGCGTATCGTGCCGATATCACCTATGGCACCAATAACGAATTCGGGTTTGATTACCTTCGGGATAATTTAGTCATCAATGATCTTCGCCAACGAGTCCAACGAGAGTTGTCTTACGCGATTGTGGATGAGGTGGACAGTATCCTGATTGATGAAGCGCGAACGCCGCTCATCATCTCCGGTCCGGCCGAACAAAGCACTGAATTATACAATCGGATCAATCGTCTCATTCCCAGACTCAGTGCCGAACGGGACTATCTCGTTGAAGAAAAATCGAGGACGGTTGCGCTGACGGAAGAAGGTAACGCCCGTGCAGAAAAAATGCTGGCAGCGGATGGCCTGTTGGTAGGCGAGAATCTGTATGACCCTAAAAACCTTGATATCGTTCACCATGTCATCAAAGGCTTACAGGCTCATGCCATCTATAAACGCGATGTCGATTACGTTGTCAAAGACGGAGAAGTCCAAATCGTCGACGAGTTTACGGGACGACTGATGCCGGGCCGTCGGTGGAGTGATGGGTTGCACCAGGCGGTCGAAGCTAAGGAGGGCGTGAAAATTGCCAATGAAAATCAAACCTTGGCTTCCATCACGTTTCAAAACTATTTTCGGATGTATGAAAAGTTAGCAGGGATGACCGGAACGGCGGATACGGAAGCGGCGGAGTTTGCTAAAATCTACAATCTGGATGTCAATGTCGTTCCGACCAATCGTGTGATGATTCGACAAGATCATTCGGATGTGGTGTATCGGACGGAAAAAGAAAAATTCGAGGCCATTGCCCAAGAAGTCATGGAATACCATGAACGGGGGCAACCTGTGCTGGTCGGCACGATTTCCATTGAAAAGTCGGAGCGGCTCTCAAAAATTCTCAAACACAAAGGCGTGAAACACCATGTCCTGAATGCCAAGTTTCATGAAAAAGAGGCGGAAATTATTTCACAGGCAGGGGGAAAGGGCGCAGTGACGTTGGCCACCAACATGGCCGGTCGAGGAACGGATATTATTTTGGGTGGCAACCCGGACGCGTTATACAAGCAGCAGGTGGTTTATCGAGGCGAAGATCTGACGGACGAACAAAAACAAGCGGCATTTGAAAGAATTACACGGCAATGCGAAACGGAAAAGGAGGAAGTGCTGGCGTCAGGCGGGTTGCATATCGTCGGGACCGAGCGGCATGAAAGTCGTCGGATCGACAATCAGCTTCGAGGCCGGTCCGGACGTCAAGGCGATCCGGGGTCGTCTCGCTTCTTCTTATCCTTGGAAGACGATTTGATGCGTATTTTTGCTTCTGAACGGGTCTCCAATCTGATGTTGAAACTTGGTATGGAAGAGGGCGTGCCGATCGAACATCGGATGGTCAGCAAGTCCATTGAGAACGCACAGAAAAAAGTCGAGGCCCATAATTTTGAGATCCGCAAACACATCCTTGAATATGATGATGTCATGAATAAACAGCGGGAAATTATCTATGCCCATCGAGCCGGTGTCCTTGCGGGAGATTCCATTGAAGCCGATGCGGAGGATTGGCTCGTCGACGTTGTGGAGTCCTTAATCAATACCTACTGTCCGGAAGAAGCCTATGCCGAAGCCTGGGACCTGGAAGGGTTGCGTGAAGCGGCCCTCGTGCAATTCGGCACGGAAGTCGTGGCGATCGAAGGCATGTCGGAAATGGGACGGGATGGGCTGCGAGATGAATTGCGTGAACGCGTCCAGACACTTTTTACGCAACGACAACGGGAACGGGAAGAACAAATCGGTTCTACAATCCACTCTCAACTTGAACGGAGCTTGGTGTTACAGGTCATTGATCATCATTGGAAGGAACACCTCCTCGGAATGGATCAACTCCGAGACGGCATTGGGCTCAGAGGCTATGGACAGAAAGATCCGCTTGCAGAGTATAAACGAGAAGGGTTTGACATGTTTGCCACCATGATGGACCGCATCAAGTCCGATTCACTCGAGCGATTATTTAAAGTCCAAGTGGTCAAAGGGGAACGACCTCCCATTGAAGAAGAAACGGCTCTGCCCTCCCAAATGGTCTTCAACCGTGGAGACGGTGAGTCTGTGTCACGGCCGGTCCAACGGGCTCAGGCAAAAGTTGGCCGAAACGAGCCCTGTCCGTGTGGCAGCGGCAAAAAATACAAAAAATGTCATGGGGCGTGAGTGACGAAACGTCAGTCTTCCTCCCCTGAGAGGGTCTGGGATTGGCTTGATACTTGGGAACCGCTTCCAGCCCCAGTCCATGCCAAAGAAAGTGTTACAATCCATTATTCCAGTCGAGCAGATTGCAAGCCGTATGTATATTCTGTCGTCGCCAGAAGGTGATGCTCGACCGTGATTTGGCTGCATTGTATGGTGCGCCCACGGGGTGACTGAATGAGCAGGTCAAACGAAATATCAATCGCTTCCAAGCGACTGCATGTTTCAATTATCCAAAAAAAGATGGAAAATTGGAAATCGCAAATTGCGACATCCAATTCATCCATGAAAATGAGTCTCAGAAAAGCGCCGCTGGCCTTTACAGAACCTGGCGTGGCCATGCTTTCAAGAGTGTTACATAGCGAAAGAGCGGTAGCGGTGAATATCGGGATAATTCGGACATTTATCCGCATGCGTGAAGTGCTGGTGACTAACAAGGCCCTTGCTCGCATGGTGGGAAAACACGATGAAGAGATTACGGTCCTGTATGACTATCTCAAAAAGCTCTTAGAACTTCCTCTATCCTCCAAGCGGCAAATTGGTTCTATTCGCCGTCCGGCACTGGACTAATTCTCCCCATTTCTTCACGTATGAGCCCTACCTGAAATGCTAAAAAAAGCAGGATCTCTGCAAGCGTGCCCCCCGATGACGGCTCCGATGACATTCCTGAAAGGTTGTTTCATCCTGCCCGTGACCTCCATGAAACTGCGTAAAACCATCAATGTCAGGTCGTGCATTCACGAGGAAGACCGCAACGGTTTCACGGCCTGTCAACTAAACGATAGAATTCCCCAGACTTTTCTTGACTAACAGTTGACGGATAGCTAACTTATAGATCTTTTGGCCCATGGAGAGCATTCTCTTGGGTCCTATGGGGTCAGTGTTCGTTAAACAGGTGTGTGTAACAGGGGTCGTGAACAGAGCATGGCCTGCCTGCGCCGAGCATAGATTAGAGATTCGACCATTTTGGATGTTTATCCAGACACAGACGGGAGAGAATCTCGTGGGAGAGAATCTCGTAAATGTTCGATCTTGGCAAAGGTTTCCCCTGATCGATGTCAAAACCTTGCTCCCAACCTGCCTGGAAAGTGCCCCAAATCTTATCTCGTTGAGATTTCCTGCTGCGGGGGGATCCTGGGTCTGTCGAGGCTCGTATACCATGTACGGCATGTTTCGAATGGAAGATGGTGGAAGGATCATTTTCCCACTAAAAAACTTTGACACAGAGAAGCCCTCGCGAACTTTTCTCGACGGCAAATGAAAAATGTCCCTCATGCGTCTGTTGGCCTATGAAGCCTATTTGTACTGAGTGGTATACCTGTCCTGCTTGCCCTGAGCTATGCCGAAGAGAATAGGGACATTGGGGTACTGGTAAGGAGGAATGGAATCGCCGGATTTTTCTTTAATGCAGAAAATGACCAGGCTCATTCAGGAAACAGGCTCTCTGACGTTTGCGCGTTTTATGGAACTTGCCCTTTATGACGACGAGCATGGGTACTATATGACGGGCGGGGGACGGTCTTCTGCCACGGCTTTTCCTATTGGTCGGGAGGGGAGCGATTTTTTTACCGTCCCGTGTCTTTCCCCTGTGTTGGCCAAGTGTCTGGTCCGTCAGCTTGCGGAGATCGATGAACGACTCGGCCATCCCCCTGTTTTTCATCTTCTGGAAATGGGACCAGGAGAAGGGGTGTTGTTCAGAGATATGTTGCAAGAATGTCACGAGCAACAGGCTTCACTTTTTCACCGTTTGTCCTGCATCCTGGTCGAACGCAGTCCGGCCTTTCGCCGTCGACAACGGGAAACGCTGGCTGTCTGGGATAAGCAAGAGGGGCTGATTCGATGGGTTGACGAGCTTCAGACGGTTTCGAATGGAAGCCTGACTGGCGTGTTGCTCTCGAATGAATTAGTGGATGCGTTCCCAGTCCACAGAATTCGCATGGGGCAAGACGGTCTCCAGGAATTGTACGTGGCCAGCCAGAACCATGCATTGCAGGAACAATGGGGAGAGCCGTCGACGCCTGAATTGTCATCGTTCTTATCCGACCTGGGCGTGGAATTGCCGGGCGGGTTTACCACGGAAATCAGCTTGGAAGCCGTGGAGTGGGTCAAACAGGTCGCCAGGGTGCTTGATCGTGGAGTTGTGATCACGATTGATTATGGCCACACGGCCCAGGATTATTTTGCGCCTGAACGAAAGAACGGGACTTTGATGGGGTACCACCGACATACAGTGTCGACGAATCCCTATACACGTGTCGGGGAACAGGATTTGACGGCACATGTGAATTTTTCAAGTCTTGCTCATGCCGGCGAACGGGTCGGATTGACCACGACGGGGTTTACGAATCTGCAGCATTTTTTGATGAGCGTAGGGATCGATGAATTGGTCCAGGGGTGTGACCAAGAATCAACAGTGGTCCAAGCCACAGCCCAGTTGTTGCGACCTCATGGGATGGGCACCACCTTTAAAATTTTGATGCAACACAAAAGGCTTGTCATCTCAACGCTTCGTGGCTTGCGACATCGTCCGTTTTTTGATTCGGTGTTCGCGACAGTCCATTAACTGTAATGATCGGATAGGAGTGTGATGATCAACATCGGTTACATGAGCCTGCCCTCGCGAAAGCGGGGGGTGTACTGAGGTGGGCGGCGAGTCGGTTCCTCTCAATTATATCCCCATCGCCATCTTTGCCATCATTGCGCTGGGGTTTGGCGTGGTGTCGCTGGTGGCAGGATGGATCGCGCGACCTAGTCGGCCCTATCGCGCGAAACTTCTTCCGTATGAGAGCGGGAGCCCACTCTTTATGGATGCCCGCATTCAGTTTCCGATGCGGTATTACATTATCGCGATGTTGTTTGTCGTGTTTGATATTGAAATCGTCTTTATGTTTCCGTGGGCGGTGGTGTTTCACAAGTTGGGATTGTTGGGACTCATTGAAATGGGGGTCTTTATTGCCATCTTAGTGGTTGGGTTTTGGTACGTCTGGAAAAAAGGGGCGTTGGAATGGGAGTGAGGCCCAGATGTTGTTCCGTGTGCTACGGTTCCGCCCCATGCACGTGTGTTTGCTTTTTCTGTGGGCCGTGGTGGGGCGGGTAGTTCTGGCGTTGGTGGTTGGCTTCTTCCTGGCGGTATAAGATGCCACCCTACAAGGAAAGGCCGCATGAGGCCTGTCCTGAGCCGTCTGCCTTTGCGTGTCCGCACGCAGACAGGTGACCCGGGATGCGGCGCTACACCTGCCTGGACCCCTGCTGAAAACTGTGGGGATGACAGAAAGAGCGCCTGCGAGGCTGACAAGAAAGAAATCAGAATGACGAAATGTAAATTTCGGTGGAGTGACAACTATGAGTATGCTTGAACGACAGTTTGAACCCAATATTCTTACCACCAATCTTGATTCTCTGGTGAGTTGGTGCCGGAAGTCGGCCTTATGGCCGATGACGTTCGGGCTCGCCTGTTGTGCCATTGAAATGATTGCGTCGGTGTCCTCCCGGTATGACATCGATCGATTCGGGGCCGGGGTCTTTCGTGCCTCTCCCAGACAATCCGACGTCATGATCGTGGCCGGAACCGTCTGTCGAAAGATGGCGCCAGTGATTCGGCGCATTTATGATCAAATGGCCGAACCGCGCTATGTGATCTCCATGGGGTCCTGTGCGACCTCAGGCAATCATTACAACAGTTATAGTGTGGTGCAAGGGGTGGATCAAATCGTGCCGGTCGATGTCTACGTGGCGGGATGTCCCCCGCGTCCGGAAGCGCTGTTGGATGCCTTGATTAAGTTACAAGAGAAAATTCAAAAAGAAAAAGTCTTTGTAAAGTAAGAAGAGAGGGCCGCATATGAAGATCAGGATAGACGGAAATTCGCTTTGCACCGAGCAATTTTTTGATGTCTCCTGACGTTAGATGTCAAAAAGCGAATAACCATGTTTTGGGATTCCGTACTTGCTGGCCTTATGGTACTGACATACTGGGAAACATATGTTGCAGGACTTGAGTATCTTGCTTTTTACGTAATCCCAACGGGCATTGCATTCATGGTTGTGGGAAAGAGCGAAGGTGTTCATGGCGATTTTGTTGGTTGTCTTTATGGGTTTCTACGCCCTGCATTCCAATTAGGAGGAATGGTAGTAATGATCTTTACCCTTGCTCCTATAATCTTCGGCTTTGCCGAGGATGCGGCATGGAGTTTCCCATGGCAATTTATAGCCGTGGAACCAGGAAAATTTTTCATGCTTATTGGCACTCTGTTTGTAATAAATGGCATTCTGCTTTTCATCCCAATACTAGGTGGTTTGGTGTGGATACCACTAAACATTCCCTTGCTTGGTGGCACAGTACTCATTTTTTTATTGAGTGATATGTCTATACTCGGAATTCTTGATTCATCAAATCTCTCGCTTTGGACTGTGCCAAGCATAGTCAAGGGGCGCGTAGATTTTGTTCCCAGTTTCTGGTTCTCTATAGGTTTGATCGTAATCAGTGGGATCATGTTTGTGATTGGAGCAATGGTGAGTCCTCTGTTTGAAGCCTTAGCAGAGAAAACAAGTGTCCTTTACGAATTGGAGATTGTCCACGCGATAGCTGTAACGTTGCATTTTATCCCAATTTTTATGTATGGGGCATGGTTAGGTGCACAAGTCAGAGTTGAATTCTAGGTTGTTTATAAAAGAGAAAAGTCAAATGTAGAACTTTCTGGCATGATCAAATTGCCAAGAGGATGCACCATGCATCGAGTTCTTGAAATCTTACACGAGCGTTTTCCCGAGGCCGTCCTGGCTGTTCGCGAGGATCCCAAGCAGGGAGACCTCTCAGCCCAGGTGCGAGCGCAGGATTTCGTGGACGTGGCGCGATTCCTTCATGATGATCCCGGCATGGCCTTCGACCATCTGACCGACATTTGTTCAGCCGACTATCCTGATGACCTGGAACGGTTTGAAGTCATCTATCACTTTCTCTCCCTCCCGCATCACACCCGGATTCGCGTGAAAGCCCGCGTGTCCGAAGATCGTCCCACCATTGGATCCATTACGCCCATCTGGAAAGGCGCGAATTTTCTCGAACGCGAAGTGTTCGATCTGATGGGGATCACATTTGAGGGGCATCCGGACTTACGGCGGATTCTTTTGCCGGAAGATTATGCGGAAGGCTATCCCCTGCGAAAGGATTTTCCCACCGAAGGCAGAGGGTGGAGAAGTACCTTCGATTTTCTTCCCCGCTTGGATGAACCGGAGAGTGCATGGACCGAACGCGACCTTCCGCACGATCAGCGGCACGTCTTTCTGGCTGGGGATCATCCTGACTCCTCCAAGCGCACGACCGAATTGTTGCTCAATATGGGACCGCAGCACCCTAGCACTCATGGCGTCTTGCGGGTGGTGCTGGAACTAGATGGCGAGCGAATTACCAAAGCCATTCCCGACATGGGGTATCTGCATCGCGGCGTCGAAAAACTCGCTGAAGGTCTCCATTATATGCAGGTTATCCCGCATACGGATCGCTTGGATTACGTGTGTGCCATGACGAACAACTATGCCTACGTTCGCGCCGTTGAAAAAATGGTCGGCGTGACACTGCCGGAGCGGGCCGAGTATGTCCGGACGATCGTGGCCGAAGTCCAGCGAATTGTCGGCCACCTCTTTTGGTTAGGCACACAAGCTTTGGATATTGGGGCCATGACGGTATTCTTTTGGACGTTTCGTGAGCGGGAAGTGTTGCTCGACTTCTTTGAACAATTATGTGGCGCGCGATTAACGCTGAATTATTATCGCATTGGAGGGGTGGACAGTGATCTCACTCCGGAACTGATTGAACGCCTTCGTGGTTTTTTGAAAACGTTTCCTCAACACGTGCAGGAATATGACACGTTGCTGAAAAAGAATCGGATCTGGGTGGCCAGAACCAAGGGCGTGGCTGTCGTGTCCGGGGAAGATGCGATTAACTTCGGGCTCACGGGGCCGACGCTTCGTGGCTCGGGAGTGGCCTATGATGTGCGCAAACTCGAGCCGTATGGTGTCTATGACCGAGTGGACTGGGACGTGCCGGTCGGCAAAGACGGAGACACGTATGATCGGTATTGGATTCGCGTCGAAGAAATGAAGCAAAGTGCTCGAATCATTGCGCAATGCTTGGATCAGTTGCCGGAGGGCCCCATTATGGCGGATAGGCCACAAGTCATTCCCCCGGCCAAACCCAAGGTCATGCGGGACATGGAAAGCTTGATCCATCATTTCATCATCTTTACACAGGGGTTTAAGCCACCGAAGGGGGAGACCTATTGCGGGACGGAGGTGCCCAAAGGTGAACTGGGGTTTTTCTTGATTAGTGACGGGAGCCCTCGGCCCTATCGGATGAAAATCCGCTCACCCTCGTTTGTCCATATGGGTGCGTTTGATTTTATGGCCCGCGGCTCTCTGATTTCTGATATTATTACTATTTTCGGCACCTATGACATCGTCATGGGTGAATGTGATCGGTGAATGGTCGGCGAGCGACGACATCTCATCACGCAGGATGTCCCATAAGGCAGCATGGTCTTCGAGAAACATCAAGACACCATTGATGAAATTCTGAGCCGATATCCGGTGAAGCGTTCGGCCCTCCTTCCCTTGTTGAATTTGGCGCAAAAGGAAGAGGGGTACGTGAGCCAAGCCGCCATGCGGGAGATTGCCGGCATTTTAGATCTCACCCCTCCCCAAGTGTTTGAGACGGCGACGTTTTATACCATGCTCAATCTCAAACCGATTGGGACATTCCATGTCCAAGTGTGCCGGTCGTTAATGTGCGCGCTGGTTGGGGCCGACCCCCTGATTGAATGGTTGCGCAACCATTTGGATGTTGGTGTCGGCCAGACTACCAAGGATAAACTGTTTACCCTGAGTACGGTAGAATGTTTAGGGTCGTGTGGAACCGGGCCGATGATGCAAATTAATGACGACTATTATGAGCGGCTTACGGAAGAAAAAGTCGGACAGATTGTCCAAGCCTTACGAGAGTCCGGCGATTGTTCACTGAAAAGCGGTCCCTTTATGTTCCCCGAACGGGGCGAGGGCGTTGTGCCACAATGAAGACCTTTGAAAAGATTCTCTTAACCAATATGGAACAACCCGGCTACACGGGGTCTCTTTCGGATTATGAAGAGGGCGGTGGGTATCAGGCGTTGAAAACCGTTCTGGGGAAGGTGTCTTCCAATGACCTTGTCGAGATGGTGAAACAATCCGGCCTGCGGGGTCGGGGCGGTGCAGGCTTTCCCACCGGGGTGAAATGGGGCTTTATTCCCCAAAACCATCCCGGTCCCAAATACCTCTGCTGTAATGCCGATGAGAGTGAGCCGGGTACGTTTAAAGACCGTCAATTGATGGAGCGAGATCCCCACCAAATCCTTGAAGGCATTGCCATCTCTTGTTATGCCATTGGGGCGAAAACGGCCTATATCTATATAAGGGGTGAATTTCGGCTTGCCACGAAAATCCTGGAGCATGCGATTGCCGAAGCAAACCAGGCCGGGCACTTAGGCTCCGATATTTACGGCAGCGGGGTCACCGTTCATATCTACGTGCATGCAGGGGCTGGCGCCTATATTTGTGGTGAAGAAACCGCGCTGCTCGAATCATTGGAAGGAAAACGAGGGAAACCTCGGACGAAGCCGCCGTTCCCTGCCACGCATGGTCTCTATCAGAAACCTACAGTCGTCAATAATGTCGAGACGTTGGCCAACATCCCCCATATCGTGAATCGAGGGGCAGCATGGTATGCCTCGATTGGTGCGCCGCCCAAGAGCACGGGAACACGGGTTTTTTGTTTGAGTGGCCATGTGAAACATCCGGGGAATTATGAATTGCCCGTGAACGCGACGTTCCGAGATTTGATTTATGAGCTTGGGGGAGGCATGAGGTCTGAAAAGCCGCTCAAGGCATTTATCCCTGGCGGGGCGTCAGCGCCGTTTTTGACCCCGGCACACGTCGATGTTCAATTGAATTTCGAGTCGGTGGCCCTGGCGGGCTCGATGTCTGGGTCTGGTGGGATTACCGTGATGGAAGAAGGCACGAGCATGGTGTGGGCGGCCCTTCGATTGATGGAATTTTTCTATCATGAATCGTGTGGAAAGTGTACGCCTTGTCGGGAAGGCAGTGCCTGGATTGTCCAGATTTTACAACGAGTGCTGAACAAACAAGGACGACCGGAAGATTTACAGACGCTTGCGGAAATTTGCAAAAACATCGGTGGTCGAACGGTCTGTGCGTTTGGAGATGCGGAAATTGCCCCGGTTCAAAGTACGTTGAAATATTGGCGGGATGAGTATGAGGTCTTGATTGAAGAGGCTGAGGCACTCAAGGCGAGCAGAAAAGAAATCCCTGTCCTCAGTGTGTCGTAAAAACTGACCATGTCGAGCCCACAATCCCCCAACATGCTGACGGTCACGATCGATGGAATCAAGACACGGGTTCCGGAAGGTACGCTTGTGATCGAGGCGGCACGACAAGTGGGCGTGATGGTACCGCATTTTTGTTACCACCCTAAGTTGGAGCCTGACGCCAATTGTCGGATGTGTTTGGTGGAAATCGAAAAAATTTCCAAACTCCAGACCTCGTGCAGCACGCGGGTGGCCGAAGGCATGGTCGTGCGGTCGTCGGTGCCGCCTGTCGAGACCGCGCGGAAATCAGTGTTGGAGTTGTTGTTAGGCAATCATCCCCTCGATTGCCCGGTGTGCGATCAGGGCGGCCGCTGTGACCTGCAGGATTTTTCTCATGAGTACACGCCCACCGTCAGCCGGTTTCATGAATTGAAGCGGGTGTTTCCGAAACAATACCTCAGCCCGGTCATTGAAACACAAATGAATCGTTGTGTGTCGTGCATGCGCTGTGTGCGGTATTGCGACGAAGTGATGGACGCCCAAGCGTTGGCGGCTGAAGGGCGTGGCACGCTCACGCAGATTACGCATTGGGCCGGCAATGAGCTTAAGTGTGATATGTGTGGCGGGTGTATTCAGATTTGTCCGGTCGGGGCCATTACCAGTCGGTTGTCGATGTATGACTTTCGTCCGTGGATGCTGAAACGAACGGAAACCATTTGTTCCTATTGCGGGGATGGGTGTCAGATTACGGTTCAGCGAAAAGATCATCAATTGATCGAAGTGAATTCAGCGTTGGGGGCCGGCCGAAACAACGGGGATCTCTGCGTCCGTGGGTATTTCGGCTATCATGCCAGTGTCCATCCCGACCGCGTGCAGCATCCGCTCATGCGTCAGGCCGATGGCTCCTTTACCCAAGTCACGTGGGAAGAAGCGTTGGAATACGTGGCCCGGCAGTTCATGGCTATTAAGGCGGCGCATGGGGCTGATGCGATCGGTGGGCTCATGACGGCTCGATGTACCAATGAAGATCTGTATCTGTTTCAGAAATTCATGCGTCTCGTGATCGGGACGAATCAGATCGATAGCAGCCCACGGTACGGGTATATCAACGGCGTACGAGCGCTACGGCGGGTGCAGGGCACCCATCGATGGACGGTTCGATATGAGGACATAGCCCAAGCCGACGGTATCATGCTGGTTGGCACGACCATCAATGAGGCCAATCCCATTACGGCCCTGCAGGTGAAGCAAGCCGTGAAACGCGGTGGAGCGCAACTGATCACACTTGAATCACAGCTTCCGGTCCGCTCGACGGTGAGTCATATTGCGACGCTTTCCCGGCATCACTTGACGGTGAAGAGCGGACAGTTTGCCGCGGCCATCCTAGGGCTTTTGAAGGCCGTGGTCGAGTTACCCCTGGTCCATGAGGAGATCGCCAAACAGGCGCCGGAGTTTGTGCAAACGATACGGACCAACGTGGCCCAGGTTGCTTGGCAGACGATCCAAGAACAGTCCGGTCTCCCGCAAACGGATTTTGAAGTGGCGGCCCGGACGTATACGCAGGCTCAACGTGTCGTGATCTTGGTCGGCAGGGATGTCCTTCGTTCGCTTGGAGGAGAAGGGGTGGTGACCAACCTCCTCGATCTTCAGATCCTCACGGGGCATCTCCAGAGTCGGGGCTCGGGGCTTGGCTGCTTGGCTGAAGCGAATAATGAGCAGGGCGCCGTGGAAATGGGTGCCGTTGCCGAATATTTTCCAGGTCCCGCCGATCTTCATGATGAAGAGAGGCAGGCGGTCTTCGCGCAAGCCTGGGGGCAAGCGGTTCCTAGAGGAGCCTCGGCCACCTTGCCGGATATGTTGAGTCGGGCCAAGGCCGGCAGTATCAAATCGTTGTTTATCGTCGGAGAAAATCCGGTTGAATCGTTGCCGGCCGATGCCCATGTGACCGAGGCGCTTGATGCGTTGGAGTTGTTGGTCTGCCAGGAACTGTTTTTAACGGAAACCGCGAAGCGGGGGCATGTCGTCTTTCCGGCGTGTTCGGCCATGGAAAAGGATGGCACGTTTACCAATACGGAAGGCCACGTCCAGCCCGTTCGCCAGTCGATTGAGCCGGTAGGGGAGAGTCGCCCTGATTGGGAAATGTTTTCGGCCTTGTCGGTGTTGATGGGGCATCCCATGGAGTACGGTGAAGTGAAAGACATCTTCAAGGAAATACGTGGCGTGATTCCAGGGTATGGGCTCCTGGGCTTGGCTGCCACACCGCCAAGAGTCAATGCGGATGTGGTTGCGCACTACGTGACAAGGGGGTTCAAGGAGGATATCGATCGGCGGTATACGATCGATCTGCCCTCCTCCGTCCCACAAGGGTCGATGACGTTGCGGTTGGTCCAGTCGCTGTATCATTCTGGAAAATACAGTACACGCGCGAAGGGATTGATGGAAATTCAAGGAGAAGGTCTTCTTCAAATCAATTCCGATGAGGCCCGACGATTGGGGATTGAAGAAGGTCATCCCGTTCGGCTCTCGAATGATTGCGGACAAGCCACCGCTTCTGTGAAACTGAATGATCGTGTGCCCGATGCCGTCGCATGGTTTCCTGAACACTTCGATCAATCCATGCGGGCGTTATTCTCGTTGAAGGTCGATCCGCAGAACCATGTGCCCGAGTGGAAGGCGACGGCAGTCACTATCGTCAAGGTTCATTGACGGCATGTTCGGAAACCGGATGATCGTATTCATCCCTTTGTCTACCCCAAGCCTCTCCCGGGCCATGACCCGGGATCAACACGAGGAGCGTTTCTGTGCTTGAGACCAGCATTAAATTGGCCTTGACCTTATCGCAAATTGGGGCCGTGATGGGCGTGGTCTTGCTGACCGTGGCGCTCCTGACCCTATTGGAACGAAAAGTGCTCAGTTGGATGCAAGACCGTATGGGTCCGATGGAAGTGGGCCCGTATGGGATTTTGCAGCCGGTGGCTGACGGGCTGAAATTGTTTTTCAAGGAAGACATCATTCCGGCCGGTGCGAACAAGATTCTGTTCAGTCTGGCCCCTCTTATCGTGTTGGTGCCGGCCTTGATCGGGTTTGCCGTCATTCCGTTCGGTCCGAACTGGACGGTGGAGGTT
Organism: Nitrospirales bacterium; assembly: GCA_963422365.1. Taxonomy (GTDB): domain Bacteria; phylum Nitrospirota; class Nitrospiria; order Nitrospirales; family UBA8639; genus Bin75. The sequence continues at coordinate 212,276 of OY729426.1, read as the reverse complement.
CTGGGTGTTGAATTTAAGCCCTTTGTGATCAGCGATATCAATATCGGCGTACTGTACGTTTTGGCGTTTGCGTCAATCGGGGCGTACGGGGTCATCCTCGGTGGATGGGCCTCCAACAGTAAATACTCATTGTTGGGCGGACTCCGGTCGGCGGCCCAGTTGATCAGCTATGAACTCAACGTGGGGTTGGCGATTGTCGGGGTTTTATTGTTGTCGGGGAGTTTGAGCTTGGTCGTCATCACTGAATCGCAAGCCGGCGGTTTTTGGAATTGGTTTGCTTTCGATCCCTTACCCTTTCCGCAATTCATTGCCTTTGTCGTATTTTTGATTGCCTCCGTGGCCGAAACCAATCGGCTCCCTTTTGACCTGCCCGAAGCGGAAAGCGAATTGGTCGCGGGTTTCTTTACGGAATATAGTGGCATGCGTTTCGCGTTTTTCTTTTTGGCGGAATACGCGAACATGATTCTGGTCTCGTGCATGGCCACCGTCTTGTTCTTCGGTGGCTGGCATGCTCCCTTTTCGTTTTTGCAGGCGCCCGGGGACTTTGCCTGGATGACGGGGATTTTCTGGTTTACGGCGAAAGTCTACTTTTTTTTGTTTTTATTTTTCTGGATACGTGCCACGCTGCCGCGATTACGGTATGACCAGTTGATGCGGTTTGGGTGGAAGGTGCTGTTGCCCATTGCCTTGGGGAATGTGGTGGTGACGTCGCTTTTCGCCTACATCTTCCCCAATTCGTAACGCCGAGGTCGAGATGTCGATGACACTCAAAAAGTGGGTTCAGTCTCTCATCTTTTTTGAAATCCTTATGGGCATGAAAGAGACGATTAAGCATTTGCTGAGATATCGTCCCATTACCTTGGAATATCCTCATGTCAAGAAACATCTGCCGGCCAATTATCGAGGAATGTTGGGGCTGCTGCGGTACGACGACGAGACGGAGAAATGCGTGGGGTGTGATCTGTGTTCGGCGGCTTGTCCCTCTCGTGTGATTCGCGTGGTGAGTGCCGAGGTGCCAGGGGAGCCCACCAAACGGTACGCCAAAGAATATGATATGGACATGACCCGTTGTCTGTTCTGTGGGATGTGCGTCGAGGCCTGTCCGGTGGATGCCTTAGGCATGTCGCAGGAATTCGAGTGGGCCGTGTACGATAAACGCAATTTACATCTGAACAAAAAACAACTGTTGGCAATTGGAGATCGAGCCTTTCCGGAACGGGAAAAACGATTGGAATTTCAGCATCCCAACGTTGCCTATTTTAACGTTTCCTTCAAAGATATTCCGGAAAAGGAATTTTAGTTTTCGCTCGATTTGCCTGTTCCGATGTCCTTTCCCCTGTCTCGTCAATGCGCAGGTGTCGTTAACGGGAGCAACGTGTAACGGTGGCCACATTCGTCTTCTTGTACTTTGCCGCAGTCATTCTAGTTACCGCTTCGCTCGTTGTCCTGTTTCGCAACCCCATCTATAGTGCCCTGTCCTTACTGGTCATGTTTTTTCACGTGGCAGGGTTATACGTCACGCTGCATGCCGAGTTTTTAGCCGCCATTCAACTCATTGTGTATGCCGGGGCGATCTTGGTGCTCTACTTGTTCGTCGTGATGTTACTGAACGTGAAACGTGAAGAGCACTATAACCAACAGGGGACGGTGGCGTTGTTTCTCGGTGTGGTGTTGTTGACCGAAGCCGTGTTGCTCGCGGTCAGTCGTGGATTCACCGTGGCGTCGCCCGGTCCCGGGCCGGAAGGGGCGACCAAAGCCGTGGGGAACACGGAATCGATCGGGGAGGTCTTGTATTCCACCTATTTATTCCCGTTTGAAATTGCCTCGCTCATCTTGTTGGTGGCCATGATCGGCGCCGTGATCTTATCCAAAAAGGGAATCATGGAGTCGAAGTCCTCTAGCTGAGGAATTTGGTAAAACGGTTCAGCCTCTCGTGTTTCCTCCGATAACTGAAAAATTGAATGATGATCTGATGATGGAACAAAAGTCTCCAAGAAACCGAACACTGATTTGTAACAAAGAAGAAATTGACCGACTATCAGTTGATATTTGTTACGTCGATACCCTAGTGAGCATCAAGGATATTGGTGAGAAAATCATTTGTGGCGACACGTTCAATGTGGCAGAAAAATTACCTAAGAGGTTTGTTGATCTCCTTATTTTGGACCCACCCTATAATCTTGCCAAAGACTATAACGGCCACATCTTCAAAGAAAAAGAGAAGGCGGATTATCAGCAATGGTTTCAGCGCGCGGTTGAAGCCTTACTCCCGACTCTCAAGTCAACGGCAACGGTTTATGTGTGCTCCGATTGGAAGACTTCCGTTCTTATTGCTCCGATTCTTGAAGCGTATTTCCATATTCGAAATCGGATTACGTGGGAAAGAGAAAAGGGACGCGGTGCGAAATTAAATTGGAAGAATAATACGGAGGATATTTGGTTTTGTACTGCTTCCGATGACTACGACTTTGACGTGGATTCTGTGAAATTAAAACGAAAGGTCATCGCGCCTTATAGGGTCAATGGGAAGCCAAAGGATTGGGATGAAGTAGAGAACGGAAACTATCGCCTCACGCACCCATCTAACATCTGGACGGATATGACCATCCCATTTTGGTCTATGCCAGAAAATACTAACCACCCAACACAGAAACCTGAAAAATTGATAGCAAAACTTATTCTGGCTAGTTCAAAGAAAAACGGGTTTGTCCTTGATCCTTTCTTAGGTAGTGGCACCACAGTCGCAGCTGCAGCAAAGTTAGGTAGAAATTTTTGTGGCATAGAGCTTAATAAGGAATATTGTTGCTGGGCACTGAAACGCTTGGAGATGGTCGCTTCTGATTCAACGATTCAGGGATATACAGACAGTGTTTTCTGGGAACGCAATTCCCTCAATAATCAGCCTGCAAGCAAATCACAGTCCTTCAAACAAGAATATCTCGCATCATGAAATCTTCTTTCTACTATGATGGTCACCATTTAGAAGTGGCAGGAAAAATCAAAGATTCCATCAATTCATCGCCAGATTTTCTGTCTGTTCAAACCGTCCCTAGCACAAGGTCTGCCGGAGACGCCATAGAATCCTTGATCTCAGAAACATTCAATGAGTTTTTACAGGACTGGTGCAGTGAATATTCGAAAGACTTTGCACGCAGGGCAATGGCTGACCTCGCTTTCACTGATCAAGAAGGTTTTTATTCAGTGGTTGATGTCAAAACCCACAGAGAAGATACTCAATTCAATATGCCGAATCTGACGTCCGTAGAAAGATTGGCAAGGTTTTATGAATCGGACACAAATGTTTTTTTCGTTAATAATGGTCAAGTACACTATTGACAACACCCTGTTGACCGTAACAGACGTCACGTTTTCCCCTATCGAATACTTGGACTGGGAATGTTTGACTGTAGGCGGGTTGGGATGGGGACAGATTCAAATAGCCAATTCAAACAAGATCAAATTGATTCATGGATATTTGCGCAAGAAATGGATGCTTCAGGTTTGCGAGAGAATGCTTGATTTCTATCCCAAAGAAATTCTGAAAATCAAAGAACGAATGGGACGATTTGATAACGTTAAAGCCTATTGGGAATCGCGCGAGGCTATTTGGGGCTAACAAGTCACCCCAGTGGATGACTTCGCCGACGCTGAGTTTTTACGTTATGAGACTTAGGGCCATTAAAAGACGCGATAAGGCATCCTCATGACTGTGCCAGTGGAGTATTACTTGGTGTTGAGCGGGCTGGTGTTCATCATTGGTCTCGTCGGCGTCCTGGTCCGAAAGAACCTGATTATCATCTTGTTGTCTATTGAATTGATGCTCAATGCCACGAATATCAATTTTGTGGCCTTTTCCTCCCATTTCGGCAACTTGGCAGGGCAAGTCTTTGTGTTCTTCGCCTTGACGGTGGCTGCCGCCGAAGTGGCCGTGGGCCTTGCCATTATAATTGCCCTGTATCGCCATCATGCCAGCATCAATGTCGATGATTTCCGCTTGTTGAAGTGGTAGTGCCATGCTGTATGCCTTGATCCCCCTCTTGCCTCTTCTGGCTTTCATCGTGATCGGCCTGACCGGACACGTCTTGAAGAATCGTGCCCATCTGATCGCCGTGCCTGCCGTAGGGGCATCCTTCCTGTTATCGGTTCTCGCCTTTTCCGAAGTGGTCTCTGGCCACGTGCTGGAAATTCCTTTGTATACCTGGGGGGCTTCCGGTGATCTCACCATTCGTCTTGGGCTCTATGTCGATCAGTTGACGGCGGTCATGTTGCTGTTGGTGACCATCGTCAGTGGGTTGGTGCACGTCTATACTATTGGGTATATGCGTGGCGAATCTGGCTACGCGAGATTTTTTGCCAACATTGCGTTGTTTACGTTCTCCATGCTGATGTTGGTCATGTCCGATAACTTCCTCCAACTGTTTGTGTTCTGGGAAGCGGTCGGGCTGTGCTCCTATTTGCTGATCGGCCATTGGTATGAACGGCACACGGCAAGGGCTGCGGCAACCAAGGCCTTTGTCGTCAATCGGATCGGCGACTTTGGGTTTCTGCTCGGCATCCTGTTGGTGTTTGCGGTCTTTGGAACCTTGCAGTACCAACCGGTGTTCACTGAGGCCGCGGCCAAAGCCGGGGTCACGATCGATTGGCTGGGAGCCGTCAGCGGTGGGTGGGCCGTGTCCGCGATGACCCTGATTTGCCTGCTGCTGTTTGTGGGTGCCGTCGGAAAGTCCGCTCAAGTCCCGTTGCATGTGTGGCTGCCGGATGCCATGGAAGGCCCCACGCCCATTTCCGCCTTGATTCATGCCGCGACCATGGTGACCGCCGGCGTGTTTATGGTGGCGCGGTTTGCTCCCCTGTATAATGTGTCTCCCGTGGCCATGGACGTCGTGGCGGTCGTGGGAGGGGTGACCATGTTGATCGGCGCCACGATTGCTCTGACACAAAACGATATTAAGCGTGTGGTAGCCTATTCAACCGTGAGTCAACTCGGGTACATGATGATGGCGTGCGGGTTGGGCGGATACGTTGCTGGCATCTATCACTTGCTGACGCATGGCGCCTTTAAATCGCTCCTCTTCCTGGGATGCGGGTCCGTGATCTTGGCTGTTCATCATGAGCAGGACATGCGACGAATGGGCGGGCTGAAAGATAAAATGCCCATCACCTATTGGACCTTTATCATCGGCTCGTTGGCGCTGGCCGGATTTCCCCTCACCGCAGGATTTTTCAGTAAGGACGCCTTGTTGCTGACCGCCTGGAACGCGGGGGCCTTGGGTCAAACCCTCGCGGTTGCGGGTATCCTCACGGCGGGGCTGACGGCGTTTTATAGTTTTCGCTTGGTGTTCGTGACCTTTTGGGGAGAGTCCCGAGTCGATCTGCATCATGCCGACCATGTGCGGGAACAACCCTTCGTCGTGACCGCCCCTCTGTTGGTGTTGGCGGCCCTCAGTATTGCGACGGGGTATGTGGGCATTCCGGACTTTCTGCAACAGGCCTTCCCCGGCAGTGAAGGCGGAGGGCACCATGGCGCAGCTGCCACGGGCATTATGCTGGCAGCGACGGTAGCCGGCTTGATCGGCATTGCAACGGCCTATGTCCTCTATGTGAAATCACCGGACTATCCCGATCGTCTGATGAACCGCTGGCACGTGTTGTATCGCGGCTCGCTCAACAAATGGTACGTGGATGAAGCCTATGACAAGGCGTTTGTCAATCCCACGTTTGTGCTTGCGGATCAGATGTGGAAAAAAGTGGACGTCGCCATCATTGATAATGCGGTGAACGGCGTGGCCCGTGGGTTTGCCTGGTGGGGCTGGATGGCCCGCCTGATTCAGACCGGCGAAACGCAAAATTATGCACTGAGCATGACCATGGGGGCGGTCATGATCTTAACCGCGTACCTGCTGTTTTAATGAGGGGGTTCTGACCGACATGACCGTGTCCTCCGGCGGATTCCCTTGGCTGACCCTGGTGGTCTTCCTGCCGTTATTGGGCGTGGCGGTGATTCTTTTGACCCAAGAAGCGCTGGCCAGATGGGTAGCCTTGGGAGTCTCATCGCTGGTGTTCCTGGTCTCTCTCCCACTGTGGGCGTTGTTTGATGAATCCACGCCTGCCATGCAGTTTGTCGAAACGCATCAATGGATTGCGTCGCCTCCCATCAACTACGCGGTGGGCGTGGATGGGATTAGTTTGCCCTTGGTGTTGCTGGCCACCTTGCTGACTCCACTCTGCGTCTTGGTTTCTTGGATGTCGATCGAGACGCGAGTCAAAGAATTCATGATCAGTTTACTCGTGATGGAAACTGCCACGTTGGGCGTGTTTGTCGCGTTGGATTCTGTGCTGTTCTACGTGTTCTGGGAAACGATGCTGATCCCCATGTATCTCTTGATCGGGATCTGGGGTGGACCCAATCGCGTGTACGCGGCCATGAAGTTTTTTCTGTATACCCTGGCCGGCAGCGTCTTGCTGCTCGTGGCGATTATCGTGCTCTATTTTTATGCCGGCGAACAGTCTTTCGATATCCTGACGCTGAGCAACGCCGAGTATCCGCCTTCGCTGCAGGCGTGGGTGTTTTGGGCCTTCTTCGCCGCGTTTGCCGTGAAAGTGCCGATGTTTCCGTTTCATACGTGGTTGCCGGATGCCCACGTGGAGGCTCCGACCGCCGGCAGCGTGATGCTGGCGAGTGTGTTGCTCAAATTGGGCGCCTATGGATTTCTGCGTTTCTCGTTGCCCATGCTGCCGGATGCCACGCAGCAGTTTGCCTCGGTGGTGCTCTTCCTATCGGTGGTGGCGATCATCTACGGCGCCTACATGGCCGTTGCCCAGGCCGATCTCAAAAAACTGATCGCTTATTCCAGCGTAAGCCACATGGGATTCGTCACGCTGGGCCTGTTTGTGTTGAACGCCCAAGGGATCGAAGGCGCGATTTTGCAAATGGTCAATCACGGCATCACCACCGGTGCGCTCTTTCTGTGCGTGGGCATTGTGTATGAACGGACGCACAGCCGGGAGATCGTCGATAATTCAGGGCTCGCCGCGTCCATGCCGATTTATGTCACGTTCCTCGTGATCTTCGCGTTGTCCTCTGTGGGGTTGCCGGGCATGAATAGTTTTGTCGGCGAATTTTTTGTGCTGGTGGGGACCTTTCTGTGGAACAAGGCGGTCGCGATGGTGGCGGCCTTAGGGGTCATTCTCGCGGCAGTGTATATTTTATGGATGTTACAACGCGTGGTGTACGGGGCCCCGGCGCAACACGTGGCCTCGAAGCTCTACGATATGAACTGGCGTGAAATCGGCCTGTTGGTACCCTTGGCGTTCTTCGTGTTTTGGATCGGGCTCTATCCCAAGCCGCTGCTGGACGTGATGCATGCCAGTGTCGATCAGCTTGTTCAAAAGCAAGTGAAAGTCATGATGGTGGAAGCCGAGCCCTTATCCTTCTCGCCAATGCCTATGACGTCAGACGAGGTATCCCCTCTCCCTCGACGGGAGAGGGCAGGGGTGAGGGTAAAATCCATGGAGCCTGAGACGCGATGACGATTCCTCTCGCAGATCTGGTCACGATTTTACCAGAGATGATCGTCGTGTTCGTCGCCTGCCTCTTGTTGGTCCTGGATCCGATCACTCCATCGACCAAGAAAGATCTGCTGGCGTGGATGAGCGTCGCCACGCTTGTGGTGTGTTTTATCGTGACGGCGAGCAACATGGGTGACCGGGTATATGCGTTCAGCGATCTCGTGGTGGTGGACGGGTATGCCTCGTTTTGGAAACTGTTGCTCTACATCGTGAGTGGCATGACGATCTTACTCTCCATCGGATATCTCAAGGAAGAGCGGATCGATCTGGCCGAATTTTACGGGTTTGTGCTGCTCTCCTTGACGGGCATGATGATCATGGTCTCCAGCGCCGACCTGTTGGTCATCTATCTGGGCATTGAATTGATGTCCATCTCGCTCTACGTGATGGCGGGATTCAAGCGGTTTGAAGCCAAGTCCGTTGAATCATCGGCCAAGTATTTTATTTTGGGCGCGTTCTCATCGGGCCTCTTGCTCTACGGCATTTCACTCATCTTCGGAGCCGCCGGCAGCACGCGTCTGGTGGAAATTGCCACAGTGGTCGATGCGCGGGGTCTTGACGATTCGGTGATACTCATCGCCCTGATGCTGATGATTGTGGGGTTCGGCTTTAAAGTGGCGGCTGTGCCCTTTCATATGTGGACCCCGGATGTGTATCAAGGCGCGCCAACGTCGGTGACCGCGTTTATGGCCGTGGCATCGAAAGCCGCGAGTTTCGGGGCGTTCCTTCGGGTGATGCTTGAAGGCTTTGGGGGCATGAAACCGAATTGGATCGGGCTGATTTTGGGCATGTGTGTCCTGACCTTGATCTTGGGGAACCTCGTGGCAATCGTGCAAACGAATGTGAAGCGTATGCTGGCATACTCGAGTATCGCGCATGCCGGCTATGCGTTGATCGGGTTGGTCGTGGCGGGATGGGTCGGAACAAAAGCCGGGGTGTCGGCACAAGGCGTGTCCAGCATGATGTTATACTTGGCCGTCTATTCCTTCATGACCTTTGGGGCATTCTCCCTTATTGCGATTCTTCGACGAGGGGGGTGTGAAGGAGAAGACCTGGACGACTTTACCGGGTTGGCCAAACGCCACAAAGGCGCGGCGTTTTTGATGCTGCTCTTTCTGATCTCTCTCGCAGGCATTCCTCCGACTGCAGGATTCATCGGCAAGTTTTACCTCTTTATGGCGGCTGTCGATGCGGGCTTGACCTGGCTGGCCGTGGTCGGGTTGATCTTTGCCTCGGTCTCTGCGTTCTACTATCTGCGCGTCGTGATGGTCATGTACATGCGCGAGCCGACTGCCGACCAGGAACTCGAAACGCGCCTGGCCCTGTCCCCCACCGCGACCGTCGTGTTGGCGTTTGCCGTTGCGGGTGTCGTGATATTCGGGATTTATCCGTGGCCTCTCGTCTCGTTTACGGCTTCTGCCTCGCTGCCTTAAACAGACTTGCAACAGCAACCCCGCGGTCGGCTTTCCCTGCCTTTGTCTGCATTGATGGGCGAAACCATTCAACGAAAGTTCCGCTCACCGGAGTGATGAATGCACCTGTTGTGTGAGTGGGCTGAAGAATCAAAACGGATTAAACAGGCTCTTGGCCTATCATTGTGAATAGAAGAACAGATGAGAAACACAGGTGGTGAGCCAGTGGAGAGGGAGAAGATTGTAGCCCTCCATCAGATATCATTGTGTATTGGTCGGGCCCACTTGTCCAGGATACCCACCTGCTGGTGATGAGCAGCCTCCATCAGATGCTTTGTAGGGTTGCATCTCATGCGGCCAAGAAGATGGCTGTGTCAACCAATCAGGACCAGAACGATAATCGATGGGGAAGCATATGAAAGAAGCGACTGCCCGCATCACGATCAACAAACGGCTCGAGGCTGCAGGGTGGCGTTTTTTTGCCGAAGAGGACAAACCCGCCAACATCTTACTGGAACCGAACGTTACGATTCAGGCGTCCGATCTGGACGACCTTGGCAACGACTTCGAGAAGACTTCCAGGGGCTTCATCGATTTCCTGCTACTCGACACCAAAGGCGCCCCGCTTATCGTGCTGGAGGCCAAGTCCGAAGATAAGAACCCGCTGGTCGGCAAGGAACAGGCACGCAAGTACGCTCGCTCGCAAAACTGCCGCTTCGTCATCCTCTCCAACGGCAATCTGCACTACTTCTGGGACCTCGAACGCGGCAACCCGCATATCATTACAGCGTTCCCGTCGCCGGACTCGGTGGAAGGGTACAAACAGGTCTCGCCCAATCCGCAGCGCCTGATCAATGAACGGGTCGGCGACAACTACATCGTCCTCACCCAGCGCCCCAACTATGCGGCCGAGGTCGGGTGGCGCAACGTATCTGAACGCCCCGGCTTCATCCGCACCCACGGGTTGCGCTTCCTGCGGGATTACCAGCTTCGTGCCCTGCACGCCTTGCAACGGGCCGTGTCTGACGGCAATGACCGCTTCCTGTTTGAGATGGCGACCGGCACAGGTAAAACGCTCACCGCCGCCGCCGTCATCAAATTGTTTCTCCGTACCGGCAACGCGCGCCGTGTTCTGTTTCTGGTCGACCGGCTGGAACTGGAAAATCAGGCTGAAAAGGTATTCAAAGAACTGCTCGCCAATGATTTTGACACAGTGATCTACAAGGAACGACGGGACGACTGGCGGCGCGCAGAGATTGTCGTCACGACTGTTCAATCCCTGCTGTTCAACAACAAGTACGAAAATCTCTTCTCACCCACGGACTTCGATCTGGTGATCTCGGATGAAGCGCATCGCTCGATCGGAGGCAACGCCCGCGCAGTGTTCGACTATTTCATCGGCTATAAACTCGGTCTGACGGCGACACCGCGTGATTATCTTATGGGCTTTGATAGTCCAGACTCTGCGGTGCGCGACCCGCGTGATGCCGAACGGCGCCTCCTCCTCGACACCTACCGCACCTTCGGCTGCGAGAGCGGCCAGCCCACCTTCCGCTATTCGCTGCTCGACGGTGTTCAGGATGGCGTTTTGATCAACCCGACCGTGGTAGACGCCCGCACGGAAGTCACGACCCGACTCCTGTCCGAGAGGGGGTTCATTGTGTCGTTCAACGACGACGCGGGCGAGGATCACGAGCAAGTTTACAAGCAGCGTGAGTTTGAGAAGTGCTTCTTTGCCGATGCCACCAACGCGCTCTTTTGCAAGACGTTCCTCGAAAACGCACTGCGCGATCCCATCAGCGGTGAGGTCGGCAAATCTATCATCTTTGCCGTCAGTCAGAACCACGCCGCCAGGCTGACACAAATCCTGAATCAGATGGCCGACCGTCTGTTCCCCGAAAAGTACCAGTCCGACTTCGCCGTACAGGTCACGTCACAGATAGCGGACGCCCAGCGATTCACCATCAACTTCACCAATAATAATTTGCTCGGCTCGGGCAATTTCCTGTCTGACTATAAAACCAGTAAGGCCTGCGTGTGCGTGACGGTCGGCATGATGACGACCGGCTACGACTGCCCGGACATCCTGAATCTGGGCCTGTTCCGGCCCATCTTCTCGCCAACGGATTTCATCCAGATCAAAGGACGCGGCACTCGCAGGCACGACTTCCCCGACCAACTCCTTGACGATAGTCTCAAGCAGGCCCCGGACTCCGATACAGGGCCCGCCCCGGACTCCGAAACGGGGGACGGGATCGCACTGACGGAAAAAACCGCGTTCAAGCTGTTCGATTTCTTTGGTAACTGCGAATACTTCGAGACCGAATTCAACTACGACCAAGTCATTGAACTGCCGCGGCCCCACAAAGGCGTCAGCAAAAGCAAAGACGCCGCGCCTTTCACATACGCCGGCGCGTACGAACATCTCGGCGACGACTTGATTGCTTCCATCCGGGAGGAGACCATCGGCTACGCGGGCATGAAGATTGACCGGATGTTCTTTGACCGGTTCGCGGAGACGGTACGTGAAGACGAGATCATCGTAAAGGCCGTCGAAGCCGGGCAGTGGGACCGCGTGATCGACTATGTCAATCGCGAGGTGTTCGACAAACCCGTTGAGTATTACACGCTGGAGAAGCTGCGCCAGGCTGCCGCCGTGGACCGCCGACGACCCTGCGCGAGATTCTGGAAAAGGTCTTCGACCTCATTCCTTGCTTCAAATCCAAGGATGAACTGCTGGAAGAGGAATTCGCCAAGTTCGTAGCGGATGACAAGCCTGGAGACGCCAAAGCCATTCCTGTCCTCAAGACCTACTTTAAGGCTTACGTCACCAGCGTCTATGTTCGAGACATCATTGACAGACGACAGTTCACCGGTCTGGCCACCAACCAGGCCTTTTCTACCAGCGACTTCAAAGCCGTTCCTGAAAAATACCGCACCCTCATTCCCGAGTACGTGAAGGATTACGTGCCACTGAACCAGTTCGTCTGAGGAAGCTTAGATAAGAAATCAGGGTAATCCCAAATCCCATAAACCACAGTCCAGACAATATGCTCGATAAAGCTACCAAACACCGCATTGACAACGCCCGCGACATTCTCGTCGGCAAAGTGCCCGATCCGAAAAGTCAGGTGGAGCAGATCACTATCGCGCTCATCTACAAATTCATGGACGACATCGACGCCGAGAGCGAGGAGTTGGGCGGCCAGCGCACGTTCTTTGCCGGCGACTTTGCCCGCTATGGCTGGGCGCGGCTCATGCGCGCAGGACTGGGTGGCCACGAGACCCTGAACCTGTACGCCGAGGCCATCGCCCGAATGCCGGAGAACCCCGGCATTCCGCCCCTGTTCCGCGATATCTTCAAGAACGCCTTTCTGCCCTACCGCGACCCGGAGACTTTGCGGGCTTTTCTCAAACTCATCGACGAGTTTGAGTATGACCACTCCGAACGCCTAGGCGATGCCTTCGAGTACCTGCTCTCCGTCCTCGATTCGCAGGGTGCCGCCGGGCAGTTCCGCACGCCGCGCCACATCATCGACTTCATCGTTGCCGTCATTGATCCCAAAAAAGACGAAACCATCCTCGACCCGGCCTGCGGCACTGCTGGTTTCCTCATCTCACCCTACAAACATATCTTAAAAAACAACACCGATGAGCATGGTCACAACACCCTCACGCCCGATGAGCGGGGCCGCTTGGTTACCAACCTGAAAGGCTACGACATCTCCCCCGACATGGTGCGTCTGCGCTGGTCAACCTCTATCTGCACGGCTTTGTTGACCCCCACGTCTTTGAATACGACACCCTCACCAGCGAAGACCGCTGGAACGAATATGCCGACGTCATCCTCGCCAATCCACCCTTCATGTCGCCTACGGGCGGCATCCGTCCACACAAGCGTTTCTCGGTCAACTCCAGGCGTAGCGAAGTCCTGTTTGTGGACTACATCGCCGAGCACCTGACACCCTCCGGGCGCGCCGGCATCATCGTACCCGAAGGCATCATCTTCCAGAGCCAGAACGCCTACAGGCAACTGCGCAAGCTGCTGGTGGAAAACTACCTCATCGCCGTTATCTCCCTGCCGGCCGGTGTGTTTCAACCCTATTCCGGTGTTAAGACCTCCATCCTGATACTGGACAAGGCACTGGCGAAAAAGACCGACAGCATCGCCTTCTTCAAAGTGGAAAACGATGGCTTTGCCCTAGGGGCACAACGGCGGGAGATAGACAAGAACGATTTACCGCAAGTACAGGCTGAAATCACCGACTATCTGGGAAAACTACGCGCAAGCGAATCAGTGCCCACCGCTCGCGTGGCAGAACCCGAAGCACAGTACGCGATAGACGAACCTGCCATGAAAAGACGAGTCGCCGAGAAAACAAAAATCGCAGCAGACGGCGAGTACAACCTGAACAGCGATCGGTATCGGGAGAGTGCAACCATAAACTCTAAATTTGATATAGTTACTCTCGGTGAGCTTTGTGAAGTTAGAAAGGGTACTGCGATTACTCGAAAAGAAGTCGTAGCAGGAACGATTCCTGTAATAGCAGGTGGCCAAAGTCCTTCATCTTTTCACAATAAAGCTAACCGCACAGGCGAGACAATCACGGTAAGTGCATCGGGAGCATACGCCGGTTTTGTTGCATACTTCAATGAACCGATATTTGCTTCCGATTGCTCAACAATCAAACCCAGGGACGAACGGATTACCAGTACGTTTGTCTTTCACATGATGAAATTTAAGCAATCAGAAATCTACCAACTTCAAGTTGGAATGGGGCAGCCACATGTCTACCCTAAGGATTTGTCATCATTCCAAATCCCCCTCCCACCCCTGAAAATCCAGCAGGAAATCGTGGCAGAGATTGAGGGCTACCAGAAAGTCATCGACGGTGCCCGTGCCGTCATTGACAACTACCGACCGCAGATTGCGATTGATCCTGAGTGGCCGATGGTGGAATTGGGGAATTCGGCGTTATTCCAAGTAGAGAGCGGCGGCACCCCAAAGTCTCATGTGAGAGAATATTGGGATGGCGATGTGCCGTGGATCACATTAGCGGATTTACCGCCAGATGACCTCATCACCGAAATCAGTGCTACGCAACGAACTATAAGTGACGCAGGCTTGCAGAAATCAGCAGCAAAGGTAATTCCGGCCAATTCTGTGGTGGTGTCATCAAGAGCAACCATTGGCCGTATCGGCATCAACAGGATACCGCTTGCGACCAATCAAGGATTCAAGAACGTTATTATTAAAGACGCTACCCAAGTAATCCCCGAATATGTCGCGCTGGCGTTGACTAAACTCGTACCAGTGATGCAAGCCCAAGCAAGTGGCGCGACTTACAAGGAAATTATCAAATCAAGGTTCAGCAAACTTCGCATTCCTCTCCCTCCCCATCCCACTCAGCAAGCCCTCGTTGCCGAGATTGAAGCCGAACAAGCCCTCGTTAATGCTAACCGCGAACTCATCGGGAGGATGGAGCAAAAAATCAAGGAGAGGCTTGAAACGGTTTGGCAGAAAGACGAAGGAGTAACTGCCTAACCTGCGATTTCTAAAAAAGTACCGACAGATTTTCAGGAAGCAGTATTGCTTTCTGTCTTGACTCGAAAATTTAGCGATGAAGACCACCCACTGGGACGATTTCGACAGCAAAAAATGGCCTATTTTGTGAAAAGAAAAGCTGGAATGGACGTAACAGATGATTACTTGAAAAAAGCAGCAGGGCCTTATAATCCTCAGGCAAGATACAAGGCGGAGAGCATTGCTGTTCGTAAAAATTACGTCATAAAAAAATCTGATACTGCTTTAGGCGTAGGGAAGCACATCACAGAAGCAGAAAAATACTTTCCTGATCATTTGCAACCAGCCTTGGACTGGGTTGCTGACAATCTGCGTTATAAAAATGATCGTGAATTGGAAGTACTTGCAACCGTGGATTACTCCATGATTGAAATAGAAAAGACTGGCAAAGAAATCAACTTGGATGCGGTGAAGACCTATATTGCAAGTGACAATGAATGGGAAAAGAAACTACACAAAGAGAATTTCACCGATAATAAAATCCAACAGGCGATAGATGATATTAAGCGACTATTGTATTAAAGAATTGCAAATAACTATTTCACCCTTAATCGGGCAGGATTGATAGCACCAACCGCGAACTGATTGAACGTTTTCAGCAAAAAGTCCAAGCCATCATCGCGCGGGTGGGGATGACGCCTCTATTTCTTCATAGACTGAGTCATGAACAAAGTGCTCAGAACAAAACATGTCAATACCCACTAATCCGAAGATTTATCACATTGTCCACGCAGACCGCTTGCCTTCCATTATCAAAGACGGTTTTCTCTGGTGTGATGCGAAGATCAGTACGGTCTGAGCCTACTGCGCAACAGACCAGAACGGCCATTGCAGCTGCCGTGCATCAACCACATGCCGAAATCAGGTGCGAGTGGTATTATTGACGAATGGGGAGGCCGCTATGATTGAGTACAAAACAGGCGATATTCTTGCGGAAGAGGCCGAAGCCCTGGTCAACACTGTCAACTGCGTCGGCGTCATGGGGCGCGGGATCGCGCTTCAGTTCAGGAAAGCCTTTCCTGAAAACTTCAAATCCTATGCCGACGCTTGCAAGCGGAACGAGGTGCAACCGGGCCGGATGTTCGTCTTCGAGACCCGCCGGACGCTATTCCCGCGTTACATCATCAATTTTCCGACCAAGAGGCACTGGCGAGGTAAGAGTCGCCTGAAGGATATCGAAACCGGCCTTGCCGCGCTGGCGGAGGAGATCCGGACGCGCAACATCCGATCGATTGCCATCCCGCCGCTCGGCAGCGGGCTGGGGTTATTAGACTGGCAAGACGTGCGTGCTCGCATGGAAGCGGCTCTGGGAAAACTGGATGGTGTGAAGATCGTCATCTTTGACCCGGGCGGCAGACCGGTGGACGGGCGGGCCAATCGTTCGCGTGATGTTCCGGAAATGACCGCCGGACGAGCCGCGCTGGTCGGACTGATGGATTGTTATCTTCGCGGCCTGTTGGATCCGTTCGTGACGCTGCTGGAAGTGCACAAGCTCATGTATTTCATGCAGGTTGCGGGCGAGCCGTTGAATCTGAAATTTGACAAAGGTCCTTACGGGCCTTATGCCGCAAACCTTCGGCACGTGCTGAATGCCGTTGAGGGACACTTGTTGTCAGGCTACGCCGACGGAGGCGATGCGCCTGATAAGCAATTAGAACTGGTGCCGGGTGCGCTTGAGGATGCTCACATGTTTCTCCGGAACGGTGCCGAAACCCGGGCCCGCTTTGAAAGAGTTTCCAAACTCGTCAAAGGATTCGAGTCGCCGTTCGGCCTGGAACTGCTCTCCACGGTTCATTGGGTTGCCAGCCATGAACCGGTTCGAACCTGGGAAGACGTCGTGAAGGCAACCTACGCCTGGAATGACAGGAAACAGCAGTTTTCCCCTCGCCGCCAGATTCACTTGGCAGTCGATGTACTCTCACAACTGGATTGGCTTGAGAATTCGTGCGTATCGGATATCAACCACTGAACCGGCGAAGGCGAATGTATTCAGAAGTCTCCGCCAATCGGGAACTGGTTGAATGTTTTGAGAAGAAGATACAGGCGGCGATTGGGCGGGTGTGGGGGAGGAAATTAGGAATTACGAATGAAGAATTAGGAATTGTCGCGAAAACATTACTGAAGCGATTAACAAGGCATGGAAGACAGCAAATGAAGACCGATAATGCCGCTCAGGGAAAAAGCTACGCGTTTGCCGTTAGGGTCGTGCGGCTTTATCAGCACTTGTCAGGAAAGAAAAAGGAATACGTACTTTAAGCAGTTACTGCGTTCTGGGACGAGTAAATGGTGAGTCACAGAATATACAGCTTTTTCTGCTTCACCATGGATTGAAAAAAATCAGCCATTTGTGCGGTACTTGTTTGTGTTGTAATCGAAATCATCGATTTAGATCAGGAGGTTCTTGGAATGGCTAGAAACACCTACAAATATCACTTCAAAAAGGGTAATAGGATTGTTCACACTGGCATAACCAACGATCTTGAAAGGCGTGAACAAGAACATAAGCAGACTTTGGCGGAAAGCGGTCACATCAAACAGGTCGGTCACGCAACCACCAAGGATGCTGCCTTGAAGTGGGAGAGCGAACAGGCAAAAAGAGGAAATCCTACCCGAAGAGGCTAGTCTTCGGTGGACAACAGCTTATATCTGCAAGTCATTTCCATATTCATGGGCGTTATTGCCTTAGCCGTCCCTAGGTGCATTGCATTCATTGGTTCTGTTTACTATAAACGTATTACGGAGAGGATAGATAACCTTGCCGACGATGTTGATCAATTATGGAATCGCATGAATGATGACCTGAACCGTAAGGAAACGGCATCGCCCTGCCATCCCTCGAATACCAGCAAGTCATTGTCGCCGAGATTGAAGCTGAACAAAGTCTAGTCAACGCTAACCGCGAACTGATTGAACGTTTTGAGAAGAAGATTCGGGCGACCATCGCCCGAGTTTGGGTCAAGGCTACAACGTAAGAGAAACAGCTTCACATTCAATGTGGGCGTGCCGCACTTGACAAGATGGCAAAACTCGTTATGAAACGGGATTCGTTGTCTAGTACATCCCCGAAAGACTCTGCCGCATCGAAGTTAATATAATCGTTTCTTGAAGAGGTGTTTTCTTGCGGTTTGGGGAGGGGTGTTTCTTATTCCTATCCTGGGGGGATCATGGTATCTTAGAGAATGAAAATCAGCCGTCAGTGGGGTTGAATCAAAGCCGACTCATCAAAAACTGCCTTAAGCCAAGCTAGAAAATCCTGGCAGAGGATACCGTCAACGTTCAAGTCATGTGCGCGAATAGCTAAACCCATTTTCCTGGGGTCCTTCCTGGCTGCGAGCCACGCATACAGTTTGGCTCGTTGTGTCTTACTTCTGAAAACTTTCTCTCTGTTTCCGGAATACCTGTTATGTCGCGTTCGGAAAGTGACCATACCGGGTCACCTTCGGGAATCATCTTAATAACGAAGTCTTCAATTTCGCCGGCATGAGTATTATCGGGCATCAACCAAATGCCGATGCGAGGCTTGACTTGAATGATGGTCCCGTTTGGATCAAGAGACGAAAGTGAATCTCGGTATTGGTCGGGAAGCTTGTCTTTGACAGCATTCCAACGTGCCGTCAAATCGTCGTTTGCGTCTATGAGTATACCGATAGCTTGACGTCCAGGAACATTCAGCTCAGCGCCAACAGTTTCGAGTAGAGTGTCAAGGCCGTCTTTAGCCAGAATATCAAAATCTGGTGTGAATTGATGACGTTTGCGGAGATTCGCAATAACGTGCTTGTCGTCCTGTCCCTCGACTAAAAGAACGCGGGGGTTTGGTGGGGACGCTCTAGGAAGAGCCATGTATTACCTAACTTCGATGCCATACTCGGCTGCGGCTTTGAGGTTGTCTTCAGAGTATTCCACCGCACGGATTCTGTCGTCGTCCCGTTCAAGACGAACGAGAACTCCGTACACTTCTTGTGAATCGGTTGCTGCTTGAGCAAAACCTGCTATGCAATCCCAGCCGTGTGTTGTTGAGAGAACCTGCACATTGTTCTCGTGCGCAGTTTTCATAACCATCTTCCAGAAATCAGGTTGGACTGAATGATGGATGCCGTTTTCTGCTTCGTCTATAACCAGAAAACCATCTCTACTGTTGGCAAGTGCCAAGGCGGTACCGAATAAGCGCACTGCTCCATCACCCAGACTCTTCAAAGGAACAGGATGCTCTTGTCCTTTCATTTTGACAATTGCCCGTCGACCTATAGAACGTGGGGCATCGTTTCCGACTACTGCAACACGTTCCACTTCTTCACCATAAATCAATTGCAGTGCCTGTACTGCCAGGGTTTCATCATTTGTAAGTGTCACCTTATCCCAGAATCGTGCTATATCAGCATTGCCCAGCAAACTCGGGCCCAAAGACTTGCAGTAAATCGCAGGTGGATATTCGGATTCGTCATCCCTCAATTTGCGATATGGGACCCGAGGTGTAGGCAAGAAAGAACTCACAGGAATTTCTTGTGTTTTGCCTTGGAATTTGATCTCGATTAACGGCTCATCTCTGTTTGAAAAATTCTCAGGGAACAACAGCCTCTGTTGTATATTCAAAGCAGACTTGATGCGAAGTTGCTGGGCCTCGCTCCTTGAACCTATTGAAATGCAGGCTTCTGACGAAAGGTGCCGACCATGGAAGATAGCCTCAAGACCGAAGGCAAAGGTCTCATCACCGTCCTTCTCGTCAACAACGCCAATAAGCTCTTCCCTGTTCTGCAATATGTTCATAATAACGAGATAATGGCCACGTGCGGCATAGAGGCGGACGGCATCCAGGAGAGTCGTCTTGCCGACTCCGTTCTTTCAGGCGATGAGGGTCACGCGGCCTAGGTGTGGAATCCAAAGGTCTTCAATCCCACGAAATCCTTTGACCGACAGACTAGGAAGGTGAAGCCCTTCGCTGGATAGTTTTGTGGACAGAATGGGTTTTCTCAATTTGATTATTCCAATTGTATCTTCAGTTCACTTCAAACGGAGTAATTATGGCTTTATGGAGTGAATTTTCTGGTCAACACAAGCAATTGCCCTGTTATAAACAGAGCTTGCTTCCGGTGGCAGTTGATTTTACTATATCTCAAGAAGAATAAACTAACATTCAACGGCAACGCACCGAGCGCAACATGACATAAGAACGCCTTGCGTCCGAGCTTGGGATGTCTCGTTCTACCTATGTGTACAGCGAGCGAGATGAGCAGGAGCTTAAGGTGGGCGAGGCCAGTAGATAGGCGGGGATTTTTGATCTGTCGCTGAAGATTTTTTGGCGGGCCGCGAGCCGAAGCATACCGTGACACTCACAAAACAGTCTGTGCGAAAAACCGGAGACCTCCGGATTCGCGTTGAGGAAAAAAATCTGGATACATTCAAGCAAGTACTTCTTTCTGTCTTGAATGAAATTGGCGGCAAGCCGAATGTTGGTGAGATCGTCTTTCATAACCTGCTGTATTGTATTGATTTTGAATATTACGAAAAATTCGAGAAAACCTTCATGGGTGCGACGTACCTCAAAAATCAGCACGGTCCCACGTCGGTTGCATGAGATTCAATTCTGAAAAGCATGCAAGAGAGTGGAGACATTGAGGCGGTCAATAGTCAATAATTCCAATATAGTCAGAAGCAATGCCTCCCGCTCAAGTGTCCCAACCTTGACATATTTTTTGCTCGTGACGTTGAGCAGCGTGATGGTGTGTTAGCCCGTCTCTCCGATAAAAATGCGAAAGAGATAGACAATGATTTCCACGAGGATATTCCGTGGAAATCCGCGCAAGACGCAAGCCGCTTTCGTATGAGGTTGCCGATATTTGAAGGGATTGTCACTTCGCGTCAGCTACTCGTATCTTGAGCAAGTGCAACGCATTGAATGTATCGAGATTTATTGTAAGGGAGATAAGGAAAACGCAGATCGTCATAGAGTAAGAAGAGAGTCTTTGACCAAGTATCAACACTCACCCTCACCCACCTCTTGCCTAACCGTTCCCTAATCGCCACGGAGATCAAGACCGAGCAGGCCATGGTCGAAGCCGCCTGCGAGTTGATCGAGCGCTTCGAGAAAAAAGCCAGGCTGCCACCGTACGTGTCTGAGGTGAAGAAGATACCGTCACATTGGCGGTGTCAATCATGGACGAATTTGCTTGATAGTCTGACCAGTGAACATAATGGCCATGGGTATCACGTATTCGGCATATGACGTTAAGGCGAGGTTCTCCGGCAGGTGCGCGATGGGAAGATGGTCACGGCTTCCTATCGGGGAAAGCCCGTAGCCGAGATTCGCGCGGTCAGGCACCCGCCTGCGACGATCGAAGTGCGACTCGATGACCTTGAACGGCAAGGGATCTTGGTTGGCTCGGGCGAGCCCAGGAAGCCCATGGAAGTGGTAGGGCGGCGCCAGGCGCCCTTGAACGATTTCTCGCCGAACGCGACGAATGAGCGTCGCCTACGTCGACACGTTCACATTCGTTGCCATTGCATTCAACGAGCAAGGTGCGGCTGCCCTCGCCCGGCGTCCGGACGCGTTTTCGCGTCTTCTGTCCTCGAATTTGCTCGATGCAGAACTGTGGGCCGCATTCACGCGCGCGAGACACTGCTTTGCACCAAATCTTGTCTCAGGCATCGAGTGGGTCCTGCCGGATCGTCCGCTGACCCACGAGTTCGAGACGGTGCTCCAGGTCGGCTACTTGCGGGGTGCCGATCTGTGGCATGTCGCGACGGCCCTCTACCTCGCCAGCGAGCCAAGTGAAATTTCGTTCATCACGCTCGACGATCGGCAGCGGACTGTAGCCGCAGCACTCGGATTCCAGGTCTAACGATCCTTTGCGAACACAGCACCACCGCCGTCTGCGATGCAGCTTCAATCAGCAAAAGGGTTGCGGAACAAACCATGTGTCCGGTCGAAGGGGTGCCCTAAGTGGTGAACAACTTAGGGTTGGCGATGGCGACTTTGTCAAGAAGAGCTTGGTCTGCGATCGTATGGACAAGGCTTCGCGTTTTGGCGAGTTGCTTATGCCCGAGATGTTGCGCATCTTCTATATTCGCCTGTTCAAGGTTGGTTTGAATGAGTGAGGTGTTCTGGAAGGAGGCATGGCGAAGATTCGATTGGGCGAGCGAGGCATGGGCCAGATCGGCATGGTCTAATTGAGCGTGTTCCATTTGCGCGTGAGTGAGAGAGGCCTCCCGCAGCTTGGCATGCCTGAGATCCGACGCATTGAGGATGCTATGTTCTAACTTGGCAAAATGGAAGTTCGCATGTGAAAGCGTGGCGTTCGACAGATTGGCCCCGGACAGATCGGCTTTCAAGAACGTGCTGTGCCGAAAGTCGGCCTTGCTGAGATCGGCGTTGCCGATGTCGGCTTCACTCAGATTGGTGTGGTGCCCCTTCGCTCCCGTCATCTTCGCATTGAGAAGATTGGCTTCCCCTAAATTGGCTCCGTCAAGACGAGCATGCGAAAGGTTGGCGTGACTCAGATTCGCGTCGTTTAAATTGGCTCCGGTCAGGTCGGCTTCCGATAAATCCCATCTCGAAAGATCGGCACTCGATACATCGGGACGCATTGAAGGATTGTTCTTTCGAAAGGCATTCCACTGGCGTGGCCCTTGTTTGAGTACGGTGATATGTTCGGGGTTCGCCATTGGCGAGCCGCCCTTCTTTTCGCCTGTCAGAAGAAAATCGGCTGGGGCTGTCCTGAGGCGTTACGGTGTCTCTTAATAGGTTTGGCGTTCCACACTGGGTTTAACGGTGACGTCCCCAAGCAATTCCATGCCGAAGCGTGTTCCTTCACTCATTTCGTTGGCGTAGAGTCGGCCTTTCGGCGCATTGATCTCAATCTGCAATTCGGTGGTGCCGTTGGGAGTGATCGTCACGGTATATTCTTTCTGAACCATGGGATGCCAGACCTGTACCTTATAGGTTCCGGGCGGGATATCCGTAATCGAATACGAGCCGTCTTTCGCCGTGAGTGCGTAGTAGGGGTTTGTGACCGCAAACCCCCAACTTTCCATGTAGGCGTGAAATCCGCATTGCATTACAAACAGCTTTCGCTGTTTCCCCATGTTGATGCGTTGGGTCAACACCTTGCCTGCTCGATCTTTGACCGTCTTGCCGGCAAGGAACACTTCTTTACGCAGTTTTTTACTCATCGGCAAGGGGACATTAAAGAGGACCCGGGCTCCGAACGTTGAGGTTTCATATCCTTGAATATCATGAAAAACAGGGTCCATATTCACTACTTCGATGTCGTGCTTGTCTCGGACGATGGTGATATAAGGCTCGAATGTGCAGTCGATCGCCTTGATCTGGGGCGGGACATAGCTGAAGGGTTTCCCCTTGTGGATTTTTCCAATGTAAATGACCACATTTTTAAATCCTCCGGTGGGTCCGATGACAAAGGGTTGCAGGAGACGCCAGCCCGTTCCGGTCGAGATGCGGCCGCAATACACGGCGTCCGGCAAGGTGACGAGGTTGTATCCCTTGGGTTTGGGGACTTCTCCGAGCAACTTGACCATCCCCTGTAAGGTTCCGCCGTTGGATACGGTGGTTTCTTCATATCCCCAGCTTGGGCTTGTGCTCAGTCCGATCACTAATCCTAAGCCAAGGAGAAATCTCACTGATCTCATATGGAACCCTCCTTCTCCAGAAAGTCGTCATGAACATCATCATGAAAACGCAGAACACTAATTTTAACATTCATAGGATCAAGATTAAAGAATGGTAATTTTGTTATCAATACCCCCAAGATCTCGAAATTATCCGGCCTACACATGGACTGGATTCCCGATTAGATCACCGAGCAGGTCGGGGACAAGCATTGGGAATGGCACAAGAGAAAAGAGCTAGAAGGAGGCGCCATGAGATGGCGCCTTACAGGATTGGCGTTTTGTTCAGGATGACCACAGAAGGGCACTCACGCAGTCTCTGGGGTTCATGGCGGTCCTCTTTGCCTTGACCCACTTGAGGGGAACGCACTAGACTAAAATAGCATGTCGTTCATCATTCCCTAGAAAAGGAGAGGGTGTATGAGAGTCGGTATCGTATGGATCGTGGTGGGGTGGAGTAGCCTCTTTTGTGCGTCGATCTCCCTTGCGGACGTTGGCACAATGGTTTCTCGATCGGCCTCTCTTCTTCCGGTCCAAATCCCTTATAACGCCCCACCCCAGCCAGAATTTCCAGAAGTCGAACAAGCCGCCCCTGCTCCGGAAGTCCTTTCTGAAAAGGAGTTGAAACGGGCAGAAGCCTTGTTGCCTCTATTGGAAGGACAGCAAGAACTGTATGTGATCGCTGAGTTCGTACACTTGGGAAAACCCGTTGTGCCCGTCTTAGTGAAAGCCCTCAAACTGCCTGGGAGCCGGCTTCGTTATAATGCAATTGAAACGCTGTCGATTATTAAAGATCCACAAGCCGTGCCGGCTTTACTTGACGCTGCGAGGGATAGAGAGGAAGTCACGAGGGTGCGGGCTCATGCCCTTCGCGTGGCTGTCCGGTTGGCGCCTATGGAGGTGCTGTCAACGCTGCAAGAGTTAGTGAAGGATGAGCATGATACCATTCGGCGAACAGTGGCTTTTGAGTCTCGCCACGTGAGACGTCCGGAAGCGGTGTCGCTCCTTATCGAGTTGCTGGCTGATCAGGAAAAATATGTGTCCGTCACGGCCCTTGAGTCGTTCTGGCGGTTAACCCGATGGGGTGGCCCGCCACGTGATTGGCAAGGCTCGACCCATGAGCAACGAATCGCGTGGGCTCAGGAATGGAAGGCATGGTGGGACAGGGCCCTCAAGAATCGTGGGGCTCCGCCGAACACGCAACAATCCGAGCCTGTTTCCTAATGACACGGTTTTTGAGGACTCTGACAGAATGATGCCCTGATATGTGGGCCTAAAGGGAGACCACGATGGCAACCTTGCCGATTGCAAAAATGGGGAATCCTGTCTTACGGAAAATGGCTGCGCCGATTGTTCAGGCGATCATCCCCACGCGTGCCTATCAACAATTTATCGACGATATGTTTGACACGATGTCTGAGAACGATGGGATTGGGTTAGCGGCTCCCCAAGTGGCACGTTCCGAACAACTTGTTGTGATGCGATGTGAAGGCGAGGATACGTTTCCCGAGACGGTCTTGATCAATCCCAAGATTGTGTTTTATGGCCCTGCTCAAGTCGAAATGTGGGAGGGTTGTTTAAGCGTGGATGGGCTGCGCGGAAAAGTGACTCGTCCGTCTTCTATTCGGGTCCAAGCTTTGAACAGGGAGGGGTGTGCCGTCGATTTTGACGCGTCGGGTTTGTTTGCCGTGTGCATCCAACATGAAATGGACCATTTGATCGGAAAACTCTTTTTGGACAGAATGGCAGATCTGTCGACGTTGACTCAGTTAAAGGAATTTGACGCGTACTGGAAACAAGAACCTGCTACAGTTATTTAGGCACTGTTCTCCTGCTTTGTTCCCACCGTCGGTCTTGGGATTTGCCTTCTCTCACGCGACCGCTTCTGAAAGGCTGGACCCTGGTCGGGTTGTCGTTGTGTGAAACGTGATGAACGTTCTCATCCGCATTTTCGGGTATTTGCGGCCCC
The DNA here is from genome assembly GCA_963422365.1 of Nitrospirales bacterium. Taxonomy (GTDB): domain Bacteria; phylum Nitrospirota; class Nitrospiria; order Nitrospirales; family UBA8639; genus Bin75. The sequence goes on along the minus strand of OY729426.1, from coordinate 187,120 downwards.
ACCGGCCTCTTGTCCTGACGACCTTATCCTTCGCAGCCCTGGCAACGATTTTCGATCTCTTGCCGCCTTGGCTGGTGAAGGTGCTGATCGACGACGTGATTCAGGAGAACCAATTCTCCTTATTGCCGTGGGTGTTAGGCGGATTAGTCCTGGCCTATGGTTTCAAGAATGTCGCGAACTCGCTGCGAATTCGGTTTAACAATATCTTGGAGCAACGCGTCGTGTTTCAACTGCGGCAACAAGTGTTTCATGCTTTGCAGCGGCTCTCGATCAATTTTTATGAGGATCGATCGACCGGAGAAATTATGTCGCGAATCATGAATGATACCGAACACGTCGAGCGTATTTTTATCGATGGGTTGGAGGGCATGTTGACGGCATCATTGACCCTGATCGGTATCACCGTTGTCCTCTTTGTGGTCAATTGGAAGTTGGCGCTTTTGGCGCTGGTTCCCATCCCGATTTTGATGCTGTCTGCTGTGAAGTTTTCTCGTCGGGTCCATGGATATTACCACGAAATTCGGAAGAATACGGCCGATCTGAGCGGCTATCTTCAAGACGCGCTTTCAGGCATTCGAGAAACCATGGCCTTTAATCGCCATTCGTTTGAACGGGAACGATTCGATGCCAAAAATCGCGAGGTCAGTCAGAGTAATCTCAAAGCCATGTTTCTTTGGTCCGTCTATTCACCGGGGATGATTTTTCTTGGGGCCATGGGCACGGTACTCATTCTGTGGGTTGGGTCAACGGAGGTCGCGCAAGGGCATCTGAAAGTAGGGGAACTCGTGATGTTTGTGGCGTATTTGGCGCTGTTCTATGTTCCGGTGAATCAAATCCATTCCGTCAACCATATGCTTCAGCATGCCCTTGCGGCGAGTGAACGAATATTTGATGTCTTGGATACTAAGTCCGATGTCGAGGATCGCCTAGGGGTGGTGGCGCCGACTGCTCGTTTTCGTGGGAGTGTGCAGTTCGAAGGCGTGGACTTTGCGTATAAGCCGGAGGTGCAGGTCTTGCACGGGGTCTCCCTCAGCTTGGAGGCGGGAGAGCACGTTGCCTTAGTAGGCCCGAGTGGCGCAGGAAAGAGTACGCTGATCAAACTCCTGATGCGTTTTTATGACGTGAAGGGAGGCACGCTGGCGTTGGATGGCATGGATGTCCGAAATATGCCGCTGGCGTTTTTGCGTTCACAAATCGGGTTGGTGCAACAGGAGCCGTTTCTCTTTAATGGGACGGTTCGAGAAAATATCATCTACGGCGATCTTGATGCCACCGATCAGACCATCGAACAAGTCGCCGTCGCGGCGCGGGCTCATGATTTTATCATGGAGCTCCCGGAACAATACGAAACCTGGATTGGGGAACGGGGCGTGAAATTGTCTGTTGGTGAAAAACAACGGGTGGCCATTGCCCGGGTGTTACTGAAAAATCCCCCCATTGCTGTCTTCGACGAAGCCACATCGAATATTGATACGGAGACGGAAGTGAAAATTCGCGAAGCGTTGACTGTTCTCACTCAAGGGCGCACCACCATTTTTATCGCGCATCGTCTTACCACGTTGCAACAAGTTGATCGGATTATTGTGCTTGAGCGAGGACGAGTGGTTGCAGAGGGAACTCATGCCGAGTTGTTGGACGAAAAGGGGATCTATGCCAATTTGTATGAAGCGCAATTCAAAATTTGATTTGTTGACAGGATGAGAGTCATCGTGCTTCGTCTAGGATGCCACCAACACAAACGTAATCCTTCGACAGACTCAGGGACAAATTGAGTGGAAGGTGTTACATGAACTGCTTATAAATCAAACAGTTGAGTGTGGCAGGCACATCACGACTCTTGTTCCAGACCGCAAGATTTGCTGCGACGTCTCTCGTTTTAGGTGTCATGTTGACAGATTTCTCGAACTATGGTAGACGATTGTAAAATATTTTTAGGACTTTATTGATAATGAAGTTTATTTTATAAGATCTGCCGCAGAAGGCAAAAGCCTGTCTGCGGTTTGTTTTTTTAGGGCCTTTTTGGGTAAAACCACGGTTTTCCCTGGTCCATGATAAGGGAGGTGTTTGTGAGTGATCGAAAGTCTGGGATAGTCAAATGGTTTAATGATCGAAAGGGCTTTGGATTTATTCGAGTCGAAGAGGAACAAGATGTCTTTGTGCACTATTCAGCGCTTCAGGGTGAGGGATTTAAAACACTGAAAGAAGGTGAACTGGTTGAATTTGATCTCGTGGAAGGGGCCAAAGGGCCACAAGCGGCTAACGTGATCAGAACGGCTGAGGCTCAACAGTCAGCCTAATAGCCTAATAGAATAATTTTTGAAAAAGAGCGAGCCTCGCTGGCTTGCGGAATGTATTGAAACCCAAAAGGCTAAAAATCGAGATCTGTTTACCGCCCTTTTTGGTTTTTTTATTGGGTTAAGCCTCTGCTGAGGGGTGGGGGTCTGAACCAGCCCAGCTAGTTGACTCGCTTTTTCGGGGAAGTGTATGCTTTGCCCATCTTTTAAAAGATAAGATGTGATGATGTTTTTACCGGTGATGATTCTTTGGAAGTTTTCAAAGGAGGAGAGACGGCATGGTACTTCGCTTAGGGGATGAAGCTCCAAATTTTACTGCTGAAACGACGGCAGGAACAATAAATTTTCATGAATGGCTTGGTGATGGGTGGGGTATTTTGTTTTCTCATCCCAAAGATTTTACTCCGGTGTGTACCACAGAGTTGGGGACCGTCGCAAAAATTACCGATGACTTTAAGAAGCGTAATGTAAAAGTCCTTGCGGTGAGTGTGGATCCATTGGACTCACATAAAGGCTGGATCAACGACATCAATGAAACGCAACAATGTACGGTTCAGTATCCGATCATCGCCGACCCCGATCGACAAGTTGCGAATTTGTACGACATGATCCACCCCAATGCGTTGGATAATATGACCGTGCGGTCCGTTTTTGTCGTCGGGCCTGATAAAAAAGTTAAATTGACTCTCACCTATCCAGCATCGACTGGAAGGAATTTTGATGAGATTCTTCGTGTAGTGGACTCGTTGCAACTGACGGCCAAGCATCAGGTGGCTACCCCTGCTAATTGGAAGGACGGGGAAGATTGTATTATTGTCCCTGCGGTGAAGGATGAGGAAATTCCCTCCAAGTTTCCCAAAGGCCACCGGGCGGTTAAGCCGTATCTTCGGTACACGCCACAGCCTAACAAATAAGGCCTTCTCGTAGGCCTCCGTTCATTCCGAGAGAGCCGCCCCATAAGGGGCGGCTCTCTTTTTTGAGGAAGAGGTTCCCTGTCGGTTGCACTCTGTAGCTTGCGCGATCCCTGCTCAGAGGCAGGGATGTGCTTTTTCGCGCTTGTTCTTCTTGGCAGTATAAGATGCTGCCACTCCAGATTGTTTATAGCTGGGCGCATAGGATACGAAGAAAGCGACAGGGTTAAGGCTGGTAGGTTTCGAACAGGGAGATCGTCGTCTGAAAGCCGGCTCTACATTCACGGCAACGAAATTGGACGATGTCTCGGTCTACGCTCACTTCCGTGACGTGCAGGGCTTCTTGATGGTGGTTGGCACAGGCCTCCAGCTTCGTGCCGGCACCTTCCTCGCACAATTCCGAATCCCCAAGGACGCGCGTAATGGTTCCAACGGTCAGGCGGTGCCGAGATTTGCAATGTATGCAAAAAATACCGATCGTGTCGGGTGTCGTGAACCGCTTAAAACTCAACGATAAGGGATGGACGGAAAAGCATTGTTGTAAAAACGCGCCGGATTGAAACACGTGAGCCATACGGGTTTTCTTCCTTGTGGTTACGTTCACCCATCGAGGACCCACACGTGGGAAAGGAGATGAGGAACGGGTGTCTGAACGTGGATGGACCGGCTCCAAGGGTCTTGGATGGTGACGAGATCATAGAGCCGTGTCAGCGCATGCTTCTCGCACCCAACGTTGGAGGACTTTGGTAGCTTCATCAAACGTGAGGACATAGTGAAAACAGGCGGGCTTACCACTTGGATTCAGCGGGTTGGCAGCGTTGCCAGCGGCGAGTCCGATCATGGCCCCCACGTTTTCGGTGGCTTGAAACACGCTTCGTCCCAGCGTGTTGACACCCATGGGGTCGAGTTCGTCCTTGGTGAGCGCATAGCGATAGATCCACGTCGTTTGATTCTTCAAAAGCGAGGTCTTCTTTTTCCACGGTTCCCCGAGCTTTGCAACGACCTCTTCTTGCGAGGCTTTCTTTAGTGCACCTTTGAGATATGAATCTCGCCAGGAACTACAGGCTGAGAGAGAGAGGACAAGGAAAAGGAGAACAGGCCACACGAGCCGCGTCGGCATGTGGCGTGAACGGGTATTGCGGAAATGAGAATTCATCATAGGCTTATAGAAAAAGTCCGTCATGAACGAACCACCTCCCGTCATTTTAAGCCACGCGAAGAATCTCGCTTCGCGTCACCTCAGGAAAAACAGATCTTTCATTTCGTTCAGGATGACGGCAACATAAAAGTCATTTCAGTAGCCGGATCATGAGTCCTGGTTATTCCGTGCAGTTATTTTCCTGGTAATGGCTCGGTAGAACGCATAGACTTGGGCGCATAAACCCGTCACAATGAGGGCAAGCGCTATAGGCAACCAAATCGAATCCGGCTGATTCAAGCCTTCGATCCCGAGCAGGAAGCCTGACGCAATCGCCATAATACCGATGATTCGTGCAATCCAAATATTGGGTTGGATCATGAAATTCACACGTGGTCTCCCCTTATCGCCCGTTATGTCGTCAATCGAAGAAGAATCGGAACGGTTCCTGAGCAAGTCGTTTTGCCAGTTTGGTACACTTTCAGACATTTTAAGACATTTAGCTTCTCTTTTTCCAGGTATGAAGGCGGAAAGTTGTATCCAGAGGTCATGCGCCGGCGGGCAAATTCAGACGAGCTGGATATTCGGTTTGGAACGCAGGTTGCTCATCTTTTAAAAATGGCGAGTTTTCTCCCATTATTTGTGGGAAATTTTGTTCCGGTATGGCGCAGATGTGAGTTTCAAAAAAATTGGTGAAGACTATGGAGACGGACGGATCCTGGAAGATCTTCGAAATCGGCGTGAGTTTCCGCTACGCGCAAGAGCATGAATGGGTCATGCAAGCGATTACGGGGTTTTTGTCGGCCTATTTCATGGAAGATGCAGGCTTTCGGCTGAAGCGGCATCTTCACGAATTCGAAACGGGCATGGATGTGTGGATCTGTGAAGCTCCGGGAGAAAAATTCATGCGCCGGTTGTTGAAGCGGTTACAAGTCGATCTTCGCCTTTTGAATTGTATCGGCGCGATTCGGACTCGGACGCGCCAAAGCGTCACGTCATTGATTTGCCTTCTCTTCATTCTGAACAAGAAGAATCGGCCGCCTCCTGATTGCATCGGTTCATTCGTGGTGCCGTCACAGGCATCGCGGGGCTACGCAGGGTTTGGTAGGATATCGTGTAATTGTATGACGTGCCAGATTTTTCCACATCGCAACCGTCGAGAACGAGCCCGGGGTCACTTTGTGACAGTCCAAGCCTCCTCCCTGTCTTTGGTCGTTTTTCTTTGTATGGCCTCAATATGTCTGTTGCTTGTGAGTGTGGACGCCTCGGGGCAGCAATCCTCCGAACAGGACCCCAGTCTCCACTCTTCCAACCCGACGTTGTTAGATGGCTTTGGATTTTCAGTATCCAGCGAAGGGGCTCAGATTCTTGTTGGCGCTCCCCATGCGGCAGGGGCCCGTGGACAAACGGGAAAAGTTTTCTTGTTCGCGCGTGAGTCAGGGAAACTGCTTCAGGAATTCGTGCCCCTTTCGCCGATGGGAAATGATTTATTTGGTCTGTCTGTGAGCCTCACCACGCACGATGTGATTGTCGGCGCTCCCAGGGGAAAAGGGACCTTGCGGCGATCGGTGGGCTCGGTATCCATCTTCGACCGAGCCACAGGAAAATTACGACAGGTCGTCACCAGCCCCAATCATGCTGCAGGAGCGTTTGGACATGCCGTGGCCGCGCAGGATTTGCTGGTGGCCATTGGGGATCCCGGGGCGAGCACTTCCAAGAATTTTGATGTAGGGGAAGCCTATCTGGTTGATGTCACCAATGGGGAGGTCCGTCGGACCTTTGCCTCTCCACACGCGGAGAACGGCGACTCAGATGGTTTTGGGCATGCGGTGACTTTTCTAGGATCCACTCTTGCAATAAGCGCCCCGCTCGGCGGTACGGACCCTGTTGATCATGGACAGGTGTTTCTCTTTGATCGAAAAAGTGGGCGGTTGCAACATATCCTTGAATCCCCTAATCCGCAGACAAATGAGTATTTTGGATGGGCTTTGGCAAGTGATGCGGAGTTGTTGGTTGTCGGTGCCTTGGGATGGGGAACGAGAAAACCAGACGCCGGAGTTGTTTATCTTTATACAAAGACCGGCAAATTCTTGCAACAATTGGAAGTCCCCGAACCGAAGAAGGGCGATCACTTTGGGGAGGCCGTGGCTCTTCTCCCTGATCATATCGTCGTTGGAGCGCCTGGACATGATTTCGCCGGCGTCGATGCCGGGACGGTTTTTGTCTTTGACCGAAAAACCAGAACCTTGCAATCGAAGATTGCCAATCCTTCGGCAACAACCGGAGTTGCCGACCTCTTTGGACTTTCCTTGAGTGGAGAAGGGAAGGACATAGCCGTGGGCTCGCCCTATGGAGACCTTCACGCGATGCCCGATGCCGGGCTGGTCCATCAGTTTCGCCTTCCATCGTCTGGCCAGTAAAGGGTACTGAGAGCTTAGACATCCTGACGAGGCATGGGCTTTTCCATTCTTTTCATGGCCTGCAGGTTTCGTCACATACGATAGACATCAATGCCCTTCTTCGCTATGATGCACGAACATGCCTCTTGACCAATCATTGCAAACGTGGCGGAAGGCTCGACGGTGCTCTATCGTCCAGTTGTCCGCTGAGTCCGGTGTTGAGGGCTCCGCGATTGAAGCGATTGAAGCTGGAGAGACGGACCCCTCTGTCTCAACGGTGGAGGCATTGGCCAAGGCGCTCGCGCTTCCTCCATCCTGGTTGTATAGCTCCCCTCAGGCTATCGACTTATTATTGGGAGATCCTGATGGAGAAGGCTCCCTCTCTCCGAACTGTGATTCTCCTGATCCCGTGACCGAGCGGATTCTCCAAGGGAATCAGACCGAGCGGGATTTGTACGTGCTCCTCACGGCCTTGCTTCGCCATGGTGAACCCAAACTCCTCCGTGCGGCCGAAGTCAATCTTCGCAGTCTCCTCAAGCAGGCCAAGATGGCGACTGTTCCCTGGCAGAATCGTCCTTCCGGTCATTTTGAACCGCCGAGTGATTGAAGAGAGACAAGAGAACCCGATAAAAATGGGTGTTGAGTGCCTGTCTCTCGTTTGGTTGTGTTTCTTGCACTAGTCATTTCCTTTTGAATACGATAGAGTCATTTGGCTTTTTACACGATCTATCCTTTGATAGATTCTCGAAGAAAGGTCTGATGCGCTAACGCGCATCAGACCTTCATGCGCTTCGTGTTAGGGATTGGGGAGTTTCGTCATACCTGAGCCTTCTGCAACGAGGTCTGCAGTCATTATTCATTGCAAAAGAGTGGAAGAGGAAGAAGAGATGCCGAAAAACAGTGGTCTCCGAAATATTAAACCGATAAGCGGTGTGGAGAAAGAACAAATGAATTTCGAAGTGATGAGAGAGCCCTTGCCTGGAGAGAAGGGCTCTTCCGAACAGTTTTCTGCCTTGTTTGCCGGGCGTGAAGAAGAAACCGTCGAGGATACGGTCACCTTTCACAATGAAGACCCCAATTCCCAATTAAAGACGGAGCCTGTCGATGTGACGCCAGTCAATGACCTTGGTGAAGCGTTACCGGATTCTGAAAAAGAAATTGATTTGACTCCTGGTGCCGTCAATAGGATTGACGATCCCGTTCGTTTATACCTCAATGCGATGGCTGGTTTTTCTCTTCTCACCCGGGAAGGGGAGATTGAGGTAGCGAAGAAGATTGAGGAAGGCAAAGATGAGATGACGTTGGTGCTGGCGGGGCTGCCGATGACCTGGGAGGGGCTGGACAGGTGGAGGGGGCAACTGAAGAAGCGAGTTGTGCGCGTGGGCGAGGTGGTTCTGGTGCGTGATCCTGCGGAAGACGAAGACCTGGAGGAGCCGGAGTTAGCGGAAGCGCAAGAAGAAGGGCTTCGGCAAGAGGCGCTGATCGGGCTGGAGGAGGTGAGGCGGTTAGGCAAGACCCTGGGACGGCTGTATGAGCGGCGGCGGGCGGCCCCGGCTGAGCAGCACGTGCGGTGGGCCAAACGGGTGCAGGCGGTGCAGCAGCAGGTGGTGGCCCGGGTGGAGGCGTTGCATTTGCAACCGGCTGTGCGAGAGCAGTTGGTCATGCAGATCAAAGAAGCGGGCCGGGCGGTGCGGAGTGCGGAGCGGGTGTTGCGGGAGAGGAGAGAGGGGCCGGGCCGGCCGGGGGGGACGAGGCGGCAAGACGCGCAGGCCACGCTCAAGCGGGTAGAGCAAGAAGAGACGTGGTTACCGACCGCCGAGTTTACCTGCGCGCTGGCGGGGTTAGAAGGGGCTGAAGAAAAGATGAAGCGGGGGAAAGCGGAGTTAATCGAAGCGAATTTGCGGTTAGTGGTGAGTATTGCCAAGAAATACACGAATCGGGGGTTGCAGTTTTTAGACCTGATCCAGGAAGGCAACATTGGCCTCATGAAAGCCGTGGACAAGTTTGAATACCAGCGGGGGTACAAGTTCAGCACGTATGCGACGTGGTGGATTCGGCAAGCGATCACGCGAGCGATTGCTGACCAAGCTCGGACGATCCGGATTCCGGTGCACATGATCGAAACGATCAACAAGCTGGTACGGACCTCGCGGCATTTGGTGCAACAGTTGGGGCGAGAGCCGACCCCGGAAGAGATTGGGGTGCGGATGGAGATGCCGTTAGAGAAAGTCCGGAAGATTTTGAAGATTGCGAAGGAGCCGATTTCGCTGGAGACGCCGATTGGCGAAGAAGAAGACAGTCATTTAGGGGACTTCATTGAAGACAAGAAGGCGGTGTCGCCGTTAGAGGCGGCGGTGCGGTATGACTTGCAGCGGCACATTGGGCAGTCGTTGGACTCGTTAACGCCGCGGGAGGAGCAGGTGTTGCGGAAGCGGTTTGGGATCGGGGAGGCGACGGATCACACGTTAGAAGAAGTGGGGCAGGACTTTGAGGTGACGCGGGAGCGGATCCGGCAGATTGAAGCCAAGGCCTTACGCAAACTCCGCCACCCGACCCGGAGCAAAAAATTGCGCAGTTTCGCCGAAGGATTTTAAATCAAGACGGCTAATTATGAAAAAGGGCGTTTAAACGGCCCGTTTTTCTGCGTGTACCCTCCTTGATCGAATACACGAAAAAGTCGCTGGGTTTTCAACATTCTCCAGGGCCCATAGCTCAGTTGGTTAGAGCGGCTGACTCATAATCAGTTGGTCCCAGGTTCAAGTCCTGGTGGGCCCACCAATTTTGCTATTTCCATGGTGGATGCGTTAAGGTATCTGATGATGAAGGTCCTCACTCATGTCTAACACGTAGAGGCATTTTTGAATTTTCAACTTTCCCTCCTCGTGCAACTTCAACGGTTCGACCTTAAGCTGCACGGTCTTGAAAAACAGCGACAACAGATTCCTCAACGCCTTCATGCCGTGCAGTTACCGGTTACACAGGCTCGGAAGCGCTTGGAAGACCTGAAGGCCTTGTTGGAGACTCTTGCATCTGAGCGGCGAAGCAGTGAACAAGACTTAAGTGCTCATGAAAGTCATGTCCATAAAATGCGCGCACGGTTAAACGAGTTGAAAACGAATAAAGAGTATCAAGCCCATTTATTTGAAATTGAATTGGCCAATAAGAAAAAGGATGCACTGGAAGAACGAGTCCTCCTGGCCATGGAGCGGGCGGAAGATAAAGAGAAAGAATTAGAAGAAGTTGAGAAATTTCTTCAGGATTTGGCAGAAACCTTAGAGCGAGAAAAGGTTGAGCTAGAGTCATTATCCGCGAAACTAACGGATGAGGTCACACAGATTGAGCAAGAGAAGGAACGCTTGGTAGCCTCATTGGAAAAACGGATCTATACTCGTTACTTGATACTCAAATCTTCCTTGCAACTCGTGGTCGTTGCCACGGTTCACGGTGAAACCTGTCAAGGTTGTCAACTGCAAATTCCCCTCCAGTTAGTCGCCAGTGTGAAGCGGGCCGATCAGCTGTTAACCTGTCCCTACTGCCATCGCATTTTGTATTATGAAAAAGCCCTTGATGAAGTCCCTGAATGCTTGAGCGTCCAAGAACACGTCGCTCAAGAACATAGGGACGGATAACCGTATCCGAACGGCTCCCTTCCGTTTTCCTCGAGTCTCTTGTTTCGAAGACAGGCATTGCGTATCATAGTTCTCGGGTATGAGGGCGTGGGTCAGGTGGCCGCTCACCGAGTCGCACGGGTGAGAGGAAAGTCCGGACTCCAAAGGGCAGGGTGCTGGGTAACGCCCAGGCGGAGGAATCCGACATGAGCGCCACAGAAAACAAACCGCCTCAGATGATCGGTCCAGTATTGGATGGCTTGCTGAGGCAAGGGTGAAATGGTGGGGTAAGAGCCCACCGCGTCCATGGCGACATGGATGGCAGGGTAAGCATCACCCGGAGCAAGACCAAATAGGAGGACGTGCTGAACGGCCTGATGGGCTTCGCATATGGAAATCCGTTTGCGAGGATGATTCAGTGCTGTTCGGGAAAGGTCGGCCCGACCAAGGTTCTCGGGTAGGTCGCTGGAAGCGTATGGTAACATAAGCTGTAGAGACATGGTCACCACCGTGTGGACAGTCGACACGGAACAGAATCCGGCTTATCGACCCACCCCATACCTTTTTAATTGGAGCCTGAACAGTACCCGCTGTTCCCCATTTTGTAAGGGGGGGGCGGAGATCGTTTGCAGGATTGGAAACCTTGCCCCCGAAGAAGCTGCGTTATGAACCAGACCACGCTGGCTGGAGGTCTGAATCGAGGATCCTTGGTTGGGCGGCTCTACCCAACCTAGCCTTCTCTTACAAAGGGGAGGGAATCTCATCAACCCGTCCCGAATGCCAAAGGTCGTCGACCCATGCGGATGTTTGACTCGGTCTGACCCCCATTGTTACCATTCCTGCTCTCTAATAATTTGTTTTGTGTCCCCATCGTCTAGCTTGGCCTAGGACGCCGGCCTTTCAAGCCGGCAACACGGGTTCAAATCCCGTTGGGGACACCAACATAGAACAGCCGCTGAAACATGGTCCATCGGCTGTTCTATGGTGGACATGATTCAGGTACAGAAAGCATCCCCATAAGATAGGGTTTTTATCGGTTGTGATTCCCGATCTCGCTTTGTAGAATGGAGAAGCAGCTCTGAAGGGCATGCACTCCCCGGTATTCTGACAGAATTCAAGAATAGAACGACATTGGGTTGTGGATGGAGGATAATCATGAATTGGTCTAAAGAGCGTGGAGCGCGGTTGGCCCTTGTCCTTGGAGTGATGGGGATTGTCCTGGGATGGCAACCAGCCGTGGGTGTCGCCGAAACTTCTTCATCGGAACCCCAGATTGAATCCCAATTTGAAAGGGTCATAGGGAAGGATGGGGCTCCGATGATCAAAATCCCTGAGGGGGAATTTCTGATGGGAGCCAATAATGGATCGAGGAATGAACGTCCCGAGCATCTGGTATGGTTGGACAATTATTATATCGATCAATTTGAAGTGACGATGGAGCGGTATCAGAAATTTCTCGATGAGACCAAGCACGAGTTCCCTCCTCTGTGGGATGATTATGCGGCCCTTGAAAAGGCGAGAGATCGCCCGGCTGTCGGCATGGCGTGGGAAAGTGCAAAAGCCTACTGTGAATGGGCGGAGAAGCGGATGCCGACTGAAGCCGAATGGGAGAAGGCTGCTCGAGGAACCGATGGTCGTCGGTATCCCTGGGGGCATATGCAGCCGTTTGTTGATATTGCACGGTATAACTTTGGGACAACGGGATGGGTCAGCTACGATGTGACGTTAGCGTCCGTGATAAGTGGAGTGTCGGGAATGAGTATTCGCCATGGATTAAAGCAAGGAACGAAAAGTCCTTATGGGTTATACCACATGGCAGGGAACGCGTCGGAATGGGTAGCGGATTGGTATGATCGAATGTATTACGAAGAGAGCCCTGAGAAAAATCCACCCGGGCCTATAGAAGGAGCGCGGAAAGTCTATCGAGGCGGATCGTGGGAAGATCCCCCGAAATGGCTGCAAGTGACTGCCCGACGAAGTGCCGAGCCGAATTTCCCCATTGATGCCAATGATTTGACCATTGGGTTTCGTTGCGTGATGGATGTGAAAAAAGAGTGAACTGTATGCCCACCGTTATAAAACAGAAAAGTGGCGATTCACGTTTTTTCTGGCCCACTTAGAGGATTGTATTCACCAACCGGTCGATTGCAAGAGGGGCATGTTTCTGTCACAAAAGAAGGAGAAAATTTTCTTTTTGAGTAGAAACCGCTTGCTGCAATATTGACAATACGAAAATTCTGTCTTTGTCCCCATCACGAACACCCCGTGGTTTCGCCGCAGTTTCGGCAGACCAAGCACATCCCGTTGCGGACTAATTTGAACTGTTTGCAATTGGGACACGGATCGCCTTCAAAGCCTTTCTGGTAGACGGAATCCATCTCCGTGGTATAGGTGAGCGTTTCCCGTTTCATTTCCAGTTTGTGTGAGACCGTCCCATTGCCGTGGCCATTTCCGCCTGTAGTGTCGTCTGGCGTGGTCTGTCGGGCAGGAAACAGCTTCGGGCTAATATTGGCCGTGGTGATGGTTCGGGGATCGGCCGGTGCCTCATCCGTGCATTCGGGGTCGTGTTTGACGGAATCCCCACGAAGGTCATCCGGGTTCACCTGGGCGAGTTCTTTCTTCCCCAGATAGGTAATGGCCAACTCGCGGAAGATATAATCAATGATGGAAGTCGATATTTTAATATGATCATTGAGATTGACCGGGCCATTGGGTTCAAAGCGAGTGAACAAGAAGGCCTCGACAAATTCTTCGAGGGGGACGCCGTGTTGGAGTCCTAACGAAATGGCAATGGCAAAACAATTCATGAGGCTCCGAAACGCCGCGCCTTCCTTGTGCATATCAAGAAAGATCTCCCCAAGCGTTCCATCATCGTATTCACCCGTGCGAAGATAGATTTTGTGACCGCCGATCATGGCTTTTTGCGTATACCCTCCGCGTCGCGAGGGCAGAGGGCGGCGTTTAGCGAGATACCGAACCAGCACTCTTTCCGTCACCTGGTGGGCCGCCCTCAGGATGTCGTTGTGAAGCTCGGATTTTCCGGTCAGGTCAACGGAGGCCTTCAAGGGTTGGCTCAGTTTAGAGCCGTCTCGATACAAGGCCACGGCTTTAAGCATGTGCTGCCACCCCATCAGGTACGCCACTTCCGCATCCCTGACGGTAGAATCCGAAGGCATATTGATGGTCTTGCTGATTGCGCCACTGATAAACGGCTGTGCCGCTGCCATCATTCGAATATGCGCCTGCGTCGAAATAGAGCGTTTCCCGATCCGGCCGCACCGATTGGCGCAGTCGAAAATCGGAAGGTGCTCGGGTTGAAGATGAGGAGCCCCTTCCACGGTCATGGTCCCGCAGCAAAAATTATTGGCAGCGAGAATCTCTTCTTGGGTAAACCCCAACACGTCGAGAATATTACACTGAGGATCAGTGAGTTGGGGGTCAGAGAGGCCGAGTGTGTCTTGACAAAAATCCTTGCCCAATGTCCATTTATTAAAGGCGAATTGGATGTCAAATACCTCATCTAAGGTGGATTCCAGGCGATCAAGCATCGCCGGCGTATACCCTTTAGCCCGAAGCGATTCATGATTCACGCACGGCGCTTGTTTCAGGGTTCGGGTTCCTGTGGCATAGGTGATAATGTCATGGATCTGTGCTGGGGAATACCCCAATTTCTTTAACGCCGGCGGGAGGCTTTGATTGATAATCTTGAAGTAGCCCCCTCCGGCTAATTTCTTGAATTTGACGAGAGCAAAGTCAGGTTCGATCCCCGTGGTATCACAGTCCATGACCAATCCAATGGTGCCCGTGGGGGCAATCACCGTGGTCTGAGCATTTCTGAATCCATGGGCTTCGCCTAATTCGATAACGCGATCCCAGGTCTCTTGCGCGGCACGCAAGAGCGCGGCAGGGGCAGAAGTTGGGTCAATGCCTTTTGGCGTAATCGTCAGATTTTCATAGTCGTCAATTTTGGTCTGATACGCAGCCCTTCGGTGGTTTCGCATGACCCGCAGCATCTGGTTGCGGTTTTTGGCAAACCCGGGGAATGGGCCGAGTTCTGCCGCCATCTCTGCAGAGGTGGCATAGGCTTCGCCAGTCAGAATGGCGGTCAGGGTTCCGCAGATAGCCAGCGCCTGCGGAGAATCGTAGGCAATACCTAGCCGCATAAGCAGCGATCCGAGGTTGGCATACCCCAGTCCCAACGTTCGAAAGAGAAAACTTTTCTCAGCAATGGGCTTGCTCGGGAATCCAGCCATGAGCACGCTAATTTCCAGGACGACGGTCCAAAGTCGGATGGCGTGTCGATACGCTTCGATGTCGAATTCACCCTCTGCCGTGAGAAAGGCGCCTAAGTTCAGAGACGCCAAATTACACGCGGTATCATCCAAAAACATGTATTCGCTGCACGGATTGGAGGCATGAATTCGCCCGTCTTCCGGGCACGTATGCCATTCATTGATCGTGGTATCGTACTGAATGCCGGGGTCGGCACACATCCAGGCTGCCCAACAGATTCGGTCCCATAGCTCTTTGGCTTTGAGCGTGTTGGTGACGACTCCATCCGTCCGACGGGTGAGATGCCACTCGCCTTTTTTTTGTAACGCATGAAAAAATTCATTGGGGATTCGAATGCTGTTATTGGAGTTTTGTCCGGACACCGTTTGATAGGCTTTGCTATCCCAGTTCGTATCATATTCATGAAACACAAAATGGGTATAGCCTTCTTGAGCATAGGCAAAAATTCGTTGAATGTAGGCTTCGTGAACGCCTAATTGACGAGCCGAGTGGATGGCTTCTTTGAGCCCATGGTTTCGTTCGGGGTTAAGTTCGACCGTATCAAGACCTTCGGTGTTTTTTTGATGACAGGCTTTCAGGATCGCGTTCAACTGTTGGGCGCATATTTTGGATCCGGTAACCATGGCGGCCACCTTTTGCTCTTCGATCACCTTCCAGTCAATGAAGGCTTCAATATCAGGATGGTCCAAATCCAAACAGACCATTTTGGCGGCCCGTCTGGTGGTGCCGCCCGATTTGATTGCGCCTGCCGCACGGTCTCCGATTCTGAGGAAGGACATAAGACCAGAGGATTTCCCCCCACCCGATAACGGCTCGTCCTCTCCCCGAAGCTTGGAAAAGTTGGTCCCGGTCCCTGATCCGTATTTGAATAATAGGGCTTCCCGGACCCACAACTCCATAATCCCTCCCTCGTTTACGAGGTCGTCATTAACGGATTGGATAAAACAGGCATGAACTTGTGGGCGTTCGTAGGCATTCTGGGATCGGTTGAGTTTCTGGGTTTGGGGATCGACAAAATAATGACCTTGAGAAGGGCCGCTAATATCGTACGCATAATGGAGGCCTGTATTAAACCACTGGGGAGAATTGGGTGCGGCCATTTGTTTGGCCAGCATAAAACACAGTTCAGCATAAAAGGCCTGGGAATCCTGGTCAGTATCGAAATACCCATGGGTCTTGCCCCACTGAGTCCAGCATCCTGCCAGTCGATGAAACACTTGCCGTGCATCACGTTCGCCACCCACAACGGGGTTCCCCTGATCATCGTTGACAGGTTCCCCATTGGCGTCGCGTTGCGGTACTCCGGCTTTTCGGAAATATTTTTGCGCTAGAATGTCCACAGCCAGTTGGGACCATTGATTGGGAACCTGAATGTCATCAAGCTGGAACACCACGGAGCCGTCTGGATTCTTGATTGCCGAAGAGCGTGTGGAAAAAGGAATGTCCTTGTAGGGCGTTTCTCCGGCTCGGGTAAACCGACGGTCAATTTTCACAGCACTTGTCCTTTAATTCGGCAATCCACTTCATGCGCCATGCGCACCCGAAGTCCGATCAGCATGAGGCCCATAGGCCGAGTTCATGTCGATTCGATCAAACATGCGCGAGTTGTGAGACATAGCGTAATCTAACACATGACGGTTCAATTTTTGCGCCTGGAGCGGAAATTCAATGGTTTTTACTCTAGAGCCTGTTTCTTGCAGGTGACACAATTTATAGAGTCAAAAATGAATTGTCAATACTAAATATTGTGTTTTTTGTCTCAAAACTGGGGATACAGGTGGATAGCCTGGGAACACATAAAGCTATTGTAATTCAAAGCGTTGGAACGAGGATTTTTTGGTTATCCACAGGGCGGGAAAGAGAATCTTTCTTCTCATCAACAGGATGGCCCTGGAATCCAGACCGATGGAGATGGACGTCAGATTTTCTTGACGACGCGTTGTCCGTTCGGCGAAGAAGCCATCACTCGGAACGCATTGGCTGTCCTGCTCGAATCTGCTCAAGAGGGATAGGGAAAAAATTGAAGAATTTGACATTGTATCGCCTTTGAATCTCGCTTTTTGCCGATATCCATACTATTCTGCTGATTCCCCAAAAGGGGGACGCTTCGATCCACCATCGAATCCGAAACATGCTCTCTCTCACAAAGGAGGCCGTGAATTATGTATGTGTGGAATAAACAGATTGTCATCACATTATTGGTGATGTTTGGCGTCTTGGAAATTGTGTTTTGGAGTACCGCGACAAATGGGAGCAGCAGTGATCTCGCCACGCGCATCACGCACTGGTCTGGGGTGAACTATTGCTTGCTGGTGGTATGGGTGTTTGTCTGGATGTTTGACCAAGCACGCGTCCGTGGGAAGAATGCGTGGGTCTGGCTGGTTCCCCTTCTGATCGCCCCGCTGCCCACCCTCATGGCGTTTATTTTGATCCTTCAGCGCCGGCTGAAATAACAGCCCCCCAGGTCTTTCTTATCCAATCATGATTCGAGATTCTGGAAAGCGATACCGGGGCCGGGTCGTGGTGTGAATGGCAAACAGTCCAATGAGGAGCGGCCCGAAACGGCCAATCAGCATAGAGGCGATGATCACCACCTTGCCAAAGTCGGTGAGCAGGGCGGAGAAACTTCGTCCCTCTCCATCTCCGAGGGACATGCCGACGATTCCCATTGCCGATGTGACTTCGAACATGATGCTCAAAAATGGGCGCTCTTCCGTAAAGGCGAGGGCTAAGGTGAACAGAGTGATGGCAGTGAATGCCAAGATGCAAAGACAAAAAGCGCGTACCACCAACTCTTTGGGGATCCTCCGGTGAAAGATTTCGACATCGTGTCGGCGTCGAAGCACTGCCCAGATCGTGAGCCATATAATGGCAAACGTCGTGGTCTTGATGCCGCCAGACATGCTGCCGGGTGATCCGCCAATGGTCATCAAGAGCAGCAGAAAATACAGGGTGGCGTCATTCATCGTACTGATATCAATGGTCGTAAAGCCTGCGGTACGGGACATCGCGTGGAAATGCGCGACGGTCAGGCGTTCCCCAATGCTCAAGGGTTGCAACGTTTGCGGGTTGTTCCATTCGAGAATG
The DNA here is from genome assembly GCA_963422365.1 of Nitrospirales bacterium. Classification (GTDB taxonomy): domain Bacteria; phylum Nitrospirota; class Nitrospiria; order Nitrospirales; family UBA8639; genus Bin75. The sequence goes on along the minus strand of OY729426.1, from coordinate 169,390 downwards.
GTGATGCCTACGGTGCCTGACGCAAGAATGATCAGGGTGACCACGACCACGAGTTTCGTATGCGTCTGGAGCCGAAAACGGGTGCCTTTGAGATTGTCCCACACGTCTTGAAAGACCAAGAATCCAATGCTTCCCCAAAGGACCAAGATCGTCACGATGCTATTGATGGACAGGTCGGCTTGATAGGAAATGAGACTATCGGAAAACAAGGAAAAGCCCGCGTTATTAAAGGCGGAGATGGAATGAAATGCCCCTGAGTAGAGGGCTTCCCCCCATGACATGTCTTGTGAAAAACGTAAGGCGAGAAAGAGAAACCCCAATCCTTCTACAGACACGGTGGCGATGGCCACAATTTTGACATAGCGAATCGATCCAGCCATATCAAACGTGCTTAAGGTTTCAGCCAGCATCATCCGATCGCGTAATCCAATGCGATGTCCTAAGGCCAGCAGAATGAAAGTCGCCAGCAAGGCATATCCCAGTCCGCCGATTTGAATGAGCAGGGCAATGATTAGTTGCCCAAAGGTGGTGAATTCATGAGGCGTATCCATCACAATCAACCCGGTCACGCAAACGGCAGAGGTTGCGGTAAACAAGGCGTCGAGAAACCGTAATTCCACTCCCTCCGGGGTGGCGAATGGGAGCATGAGGAGGGCTGCACCGATGAAAATCAGAGCGGCAGCGGCTAATGCAACGATCTGACCGGGCAACAATTGAACGGATGTCAGACGGTGGAGAAGAGAGGATGGTGCCGTGTGGGACTGTTCAAGAACTGGCATGGGGTGGGGCCGGCATCACAGTGCTGATGAATGGGTTTTTGTCTATGCGCGTCTGAGAGAGTGTGGCAATCCCCTGAAGGGCAAGGGAGGATGGAAGAGTTCAGCAGCGTTGCCCGTTAAACAGGCAGGGTTTATAGCGGGTGACATCAAAATCAACGTCTTTTTTATAGATGAGTTCGTTGCCATTTACCCCATCTTGTTCAGGGTCATTCCACATCGTATGGTCCCACCAATAAAACAAAGGATAGGGTTCAAGGTAGTACACGGGATTCCCATAGACACTTTGCTGGTGCTTCCAGACTTTTCTGCCGACCACATAATCCACTTCTTCTGTCCCTTCCAAGGAATACAAAAACATGACCATAAGCGTCTCCTGGTCATAAATTTCCTCTAATCGGGTTTCTTCATCCGGCTCAATGGGAAGGGGAGACTGCGCCCCACTCAGGCTGGGAGGGAAAAGACCCAGTAGCAATGAGAGGAAGATTGGTGCAATCGAAAAAGGGTGGGGCATGCGGCACCTTCCATCAAGAAGAGACATCTTGCAGCCGTTCCTGTTGAAACTTTTATCCATTTTACTCCGAACTCTTCGCATCGGCAATTTGTTTTTGAGGTTCCGTCACTAACACGTCAAGTTGTCCAGTGTTGATGACACATGATCAGTCCAGGCCCCAGATTCTTGTCATCCCCGCAGGCTCTCTCCTCGTGTCATTCCGACATTTGTCATCGGGAATCCAGTGCCTGTGTAGGGCGGCATCTTATGTCGTCAGCAGAAAGTGCCATGAGATGACACAGCTACAAAAGAAGGAGAAGACAGACAGCCCTGATTTTGTGAACGAATGAGTGAACATTGACAATTCTGAGCACAGTGCTTGTCCTGAGCGACGCAAAGTCACTGTTTTTTCAAAGCCGAGATCCTTGGTTGTCGGCTTGAGGGCGTGTTCTCTATAATACGGCTGCTTACACGAGACCTGAGACTCATGAAGAAAAAAGTCGCATTTTACACGGCCGGATGTCGTCTCAATCAATCGGAGACCGCTGTGCTGACTGACCGCTTGACAAGAATGGGCTACCAAAAGGTTGCCCATGGAGAGCCAACCGATTTGCTTGTCTTGAATACCTGCACCGTGACCGAGAATGCCGAGGCCGATTGTCGAAGGATCATTCGTCGGACGTTGCGCCACTCTCCGAATGCGTTTGTCGCGGTCACGGGATGCTATGCGCAAACAGGGATCAAGACGTTGCCGCACCTTCCGGGAGTGGATCTCGTGTTGGGCAACCAATACAAAATGCTGTTGCCGGACTATTTAGAAGAGATGCCGCGTGTTCAAAAACTCTCATCAACGTTCGTCCAGCATTCAGGATCAATGGGCAGAGAAGATTTTGTTCAGGATGGGGTGGGGGAATATGCGACCACTCGAGCCAATCTGAAAATCCAGGATGGCTGCAATTTTATGTGTTCCTTTTGTCTGATTCCTTTTGCCAGAGGACGTGAACGAAGCCGATTGCTCGATGACACGGTTCGAGAGGCTGAACAACTCGTGGAACGAGGGCATCAGGAACTGGTGTTGACCGGGGTGAATATCGGGCGATTTGTGAATGGACCCAGAGGGCTTCTCGATCTGATCCAGCGGTTGGAAGCCATTCCCGGATTGGCACGCATCCGCATCTCTTCTATTGAGCCGACGACCATTCCGCCTGCACTCCTTGAGTATATGCGCACCTCTCGGAAGCTGTGCCGGTTCTTCCACGTTCCCTTACAGAGTGGACATGATGAGATTTTGTCTGCAATGAATCGTCGATACTCAGTGAAAGAGTATCGGGTATGGGTGGAACATGTCGTGCAAAAAATCCCGGACGTCTGCGTGGGGACCGATGTGCTCGTAGGATTTCCCGGGGAAACGGACCGTCAGTTTTCGGCGACCTGTCGGCTGGTCCAAGAACTGCCATTGGCCTATGCCCACGTCTTCAGCTATTCCGCTCGACCGGGAACGCCGGCCGCTCGTTTGGGCAGTCCCGTGCCTCAGGCGGTGATCAAAGCCCGGAACCAACTGCTCTCACAGCTATCCCGAAGCAAGCGGGTACAGTTCTATCAACGGTTTCTCAATCAGGACTGTCTGACGCTGTTTGAATCGATCGGCAAAGATGGCCTATGGACCGGCGTGACGGATAATTTTATTCGAGTGGGAGTCGCCTCTTCCGGCTCGTTAGCGAATCAGATCAGGCGGGTCAGGCTGACCGGGGCCATGGAACATGTGGCCTTAGGAAAATTGGTGGATGAGCATCCGCCGCGGCCCAAGAAAACCCCAATTCCGGTGTTCCAGTCTTTTGAGAAGGAAGCCGTGTTTTCAGGAACAGGTTTGTCTCGCACGTAACGAAATTCTAAAGGAAGCCACGGTTCAAGAGATTCTCCCATGTCCTATCGCGTCTACATGCAGACATTCGGCTGTCAGATGAATGAGTATGATACCGAATTGGTGCGGTCGCTTTTACAAGATCGCGGGTTTGTGTTTACACCGTCCCACGAGCAGGCCGACGTAGTTTTGATGAATACCTGCGCGATTCGAGAAAATGCCCATAATCGAGTCTACGGCCATTTGGCCGAGTGGAAGGCGAGGAAGCCATCACGACCTGTGGTGATCGGCGTGTTGGGATGTATGGCCCAAAATCTCAAAAAAGAATTAATGGATGCGCAACCCATCATCGACGTGCTGGCCGGGCCGGATTCCTATCGACACTTACCGGAGTTGCTGACGAAGGCCTTGGAACGCCGTGAACAGTCCATGGCCGTGGATTTGTCGGAATACGAAACCTACGAATCGATTCTTCCTGAGCGCACGCCCGGAGTCAATGCCTGGATTGCGATTATGCGAGGGTGTGATAATTTTTGTAGTTTCTGCGTGGTGCCCTATACTCGCGGAAGAGAACGGTCTCGCCCCGCGCAAGGGATTCTCGAAGAAGCGTCCGACCTCGCGGCTCAAGGGTACAGACAAGTCACGCTTTTGGGGCAAAACGTCAATTCGTATCATAGCGACGATAGCACGTTTGCCCAGCTCCTTTCAGACGTTGCCGATATTCCTGGAATCGAACGAGTCCGATTCACGTCTCCGCACCCCAAGGACTTTCCGCCCGCCCTGATAGAGGTGGTGGCGCATCATCCGAACGTGTGTCGGCACATTCATCTTCCCCTTCAATCGGGAAACGACCGAATCCTCGACCTGATGGGACGGTCGTATACGCGAGCAGATTATCGCACATTGGTAGCGGAAATCCGGAAGCAGGGCGATATTGCCCTCAGCACGGATATCATTGCGGGTTTTTGCACTGAGACACACGAGGAATTCCTCGACACGTATGAGCTTGTGCAAGATATCGAATTTCAATCGGCCTATGTGTTCAAATATTCAGAACGAAAGAACACCATTGCCTATCGGAAATTTCCCGATGACGTTTTCGATGCCGTCAAATCAGAGCGGGTCACGCGGTTGGTCGAATTCCAGCGAGCGATTTCTGCCAAGAACAATCAGCAGTTTATTGGAACGGAAGTAGAGGTGCTGGTGGAAGGCAATGCGAAAAAGTCTTCCCAACAATGGATGGGACACACGGAAAGGAACGTGACCGTCGTCTGGGACAAAGTCGCGGCCCCTCTCACCCTCGGAAATCTGGTCATGATTAAGGTTGATGATGCTTCAGCCTCCACGCTCTTTGGGACTTCTGCTTCCCCCCTCGTTTCCGTTGTCTAAGGTCATGCCGAACAATTCATGGGGCCCTCTTCTGGCTGCAGGAAGACAGCATGAGATGCTGCGGCTACAAAGACCATATGAGAGGCGGGTCTTGAAGCCTGGTGGGTTCCCGCCCCTGAACGGCTGGTTGACCTAGTTCCTCAGGGACTTGTATAAAATGGGCTACCTTCCATACGGATCAAATGGATCAAATTTTCCTTGTTAAGGGACGATCTGACCATTCCATCAAACGGCTAGGCATCGCGCCCGTAGCTCAATGGATAGAGCACTTGACTACGGATCAAGAGGTTAGAGGTTCGACTCCTCTCGGGCGCGCCATTTCAAGCCCCGCTGCAACGAAGCGCTGGTCTACTCATCGGTGTGAGCGGAGGGATTGATTTGCCAGAGGCTCCAATCGACGGCTTTTCTGAGTTCTTGCATGAGTGGATCATTCGACCGGGCGGTCCATGCCTTGAGCCCAAGTTGTTGAAGGGGTTCAACCGACCGTAGATCAGGCGTTTTCCCAATAGCTCTCACAAGTTCCGTCTGAACGCGAAGGTGAACGTCGGGCGCTTGCATCATGGCCAGGAGGGGCGGCAGGATTTGGACGTTGCCGCTATGGGCTCCAATTTCGCCGAGCGCTTCCGCTGCCGCGGCTTGAATGTCCACTGAAGAGAACGGATCAGATAAGAGATCCATGAGGGTCGGAATGGCAGGTTCGCCCATAAACCCTAAGGCCACCGTGGCGGGGATGGCGAAGTGAGTCTGGGTTCTGATTTGTTGCAGGGCTTGCAGCATGGTGTCTCCCTGCATGTGGCCGGCCAGCGATAAAATTTTGAGTTTTGTGGCTTGGTCGGTTGTGGAATCGGTCAAAAGGGAAGAAAGCCGACGAGCTTGTTGCCATTCTGCTGCAAGATCAAGCGGGAAGTAACTTTCCCGCAATGCCAGACTGAGGTGCTGTAAAGCGAATTGGCCTGAATCTTTGTGTCCGTTGGATCGGGAGGCCTCCCACGCATTTTCAAATGTGGTGCGTACCTCATACTGCCACGGCCCCTTCTGGCCATCGAAAAAATAGCTTAATTGACAGGCCGGTCCTTTCCAATTTCGGGAAGGCGCTCCCGGTTGCTGGATATCTCCATCGGTTTTCTTGACTCCCCCCCAGGGTTTTCGCTCGTCGCACTTTATTTTCAGCATGACGTCAGATGGCTCACTCTGTGTCGCAATGACCGTGAAACCGATTGCGGTCAGCTGCTCAGACGCCGCCTTCTGGATAAGGATTGGATCGACCAATCCCTTTTCCGTCAGCGCAAGAGCCTTGATAAAAACTTTCTCTGCTTGTTGAAGCTGCAACTTCTGTTGCGGGTTGAAGAGGATCCGATTGGCTGAAACGTGTTCCGGAACATAACAGGTTCCTACAAGCACAAGACTGATAAGCCAGAATAATCGGGTACGCATGCCCGGTGTGCTCCATGCTGAAATCCAGGCGTTGTCGCAGGGCCTAGCCGTGACGGTTAAGATCACCATGGTAGAAGGGAGAGAACGCATAAGGACTTGAATGGTCTTCAATTAAGAATTATGAAATTTCAGAACAGCCAGGATAATGCCGTTTTGTCGTAAACTGTTCAAGACGTTCGGATTGCTGATCCTGAAACGCCCTGGTGATCTGCTTGGCCGGCTGCTCCGGCAACCCGGCGTCTTGTAGCTCTTCTGAGAGTGTCGTGGTATCCATCCGAGGAGGTTTGCCAAAGACGATTCAAGTCAAAAAAATTCTAGCCTTTTCATCAGCGTCTGGTCAATCTGAATGAGAAATTGGGAATTAAGCATTGGGACTGGTTGATGAAGAGATCCCGTATTAACGCGGAATCTGCTTATCTCGGGCCTGCCTTGAAGCGTTGCGAAGAGGGGTGGCAAGGGTTCGGTTGGAGCGACGGGCCGCGGAGTGTTGGCGAATCTCCGGCCGCGGAGTCGTAAAGGCCAGGGTGCACTCAAGTCGGGGATTGTCTCGATCTAATGACTTATACAGGTGGATTTCGATAATTCGATTGTCATTGAGGCTCATGGCTTCACATAGGGCGTCTTGAGCGATTTTGAGCCCACCGTCAAGATCTCGTCGTAATAGTGTCGGAAAATAAAAATAAATTGTCAGTGTCAGGTACTGTTCTTGTGCCGTGTGCAAGAAAGTGTCCCACTTGGCGGAAGAGGTGGCACCGGTTGTCATGAGCAATTGACCGATCGTCTGTTTGTAGCGACGCCCCGTTGCCGACAACACTCGGCGTCCATTGACCGTGGCATATTGTCGGTTGATGCTGGGCGGAATGGGTAAGGTCATTGAAAGGGCGTTCTTGGTCAGGGAGAAATGCGTTGCATGGGAGAAGGCGTCAGGGGATAGGCTGGGCCACTGGTGTTTCTTTCGAGCCCTTGATGAAGCGTCAATGGCAGGCTTCCGTGAAATTTGAGACCTCAGCCAAACAGAGACATCCGTCAACTTGGATGATTCACCGTTGGAACGACGGTTGTTCAAAACGTGTTGAAGAAGGCCTGCCTGTCGGTCCGAGGAGGACGCAGGTGCAATTCGCAGAGCGTGTCAACGATTCGCCGGAGGATGGGCTTTGGCGACCTCGGTTAGAGAAGGTTGAGCATTTTCCCAAGATTTTCTTCCAATTGCTCACCATGCTTCATGAGGTAGCGGCGCCATTCTGAAGGATTCCAGATCTCCAATCGGTGATACATCCCCACGACCACGATTTCCAAATCGTCTTCCAGCGGGATGATTTTTCTCAGCCGGCCGGGAATAAGGATTCTGCCCGTCTTGTCGATTTCAGAAGATGCGGCTTCAGCCACGACAAAGTGCATGAAGAGCCGACTTTGTTCTTCATTGAATGTCTCTTTGACGCGCGTGAGGACTTTCTCCCATTCTTGAACCGAGTAGGCTGACAACGGAAGTTCTTGCCCTTTGACGAAAATCACGCGATCTCCCTCGCCCTCCAATTGCTCGCGCAAGGGAGTCGGAAGGATGAATCGACCTTTTTCGTCGAGTTTACAGTGATATTGTCCGGCAAACATGGGGCTCTTCCATTATAGCCCGCCGTAGATCTCACCGCCGTGGGTCCACGGTGGACACCGAAAATCAGGTGTTTAGGCTAGAGAAAACCATCTACAAAGTCAAGAAATTCTTTTCGCCTAGCCTTGACGCCAAGGAAGGCTTCTTCTCTCTTTCCTCTCTCCGCACGGGCGGAGGCAGGCTGACCGGGTACATCATCTTTTTGTTTCACGCCACTCGAGATTACGAGGAGTCAGCTTACTATCCTGGCCAGGGTTTGAACATAGACGGCGTGAACTCCGGCCTTTCTTAGCGCTTTGGCACATTCATTGACCGTGGTTCCCGTGGTGAACACATCATCCACGACCAAGATGGTTTTCCCCTCAATGACGGAAGGAGTCGTCACGGAAAAACATTTTCGAAGATTTTTTAAACGCTCTCGTCGCGTGAGGGACGTTTGTGGTTGGGTAGGCTTTGTTCGGCTGAGGACATTGGTGAGAACGGGGAGATTCCATTGTCTGCCCAAATGGTACGCTAACAGGAGGGCTTGATTGAATTCCCGTTCCCTGAGTCGATCGGGGTGTAACGGGACCGCAATAATCGCATCAATGTTCGTCGGGGCGGGAGTCGCCTGGGCCATCAGTTGAGCAAGCGATGGGGCTAATTGCGTTTTTCCGTAGTACTTCAAGAAACCGATGGCCTCCTTCAATGGGGATTGATAGGCATAAGGCGTCCACGCTTGGTTATAGGCTGGAGGGTGTTTTCGACAAGATCCACACACATGCCTGGGACTATGGGATAGCGAATCCGGAGAAGGAAAGGGGTAAGAACAACGAGGGCAGGTCGGCGAAAGAATAGGAGTAATATGGTTCCAGCAGGGTTGACAAAAGAAGGGAATGGGGTCATCCCCGAGGGCATTGTGGCACATGCGACAATTCATGGGAAACACGGTGTGTAGGAGACGGCGAAGAAATCGAGAGGTCATGCTTTTCATGGTATGTGGATTGAGGTGAGAAGCTTGGGAAAACCCTAGGAACCACCCGCATCCCTGTCAAGTTTTTTCCTTGTGTTGTTGGATGTTTTAATCATGTGATATGTGATAGAGGATCGCGCGAGTCGTCATGACAAGGCAGCCTCCACAATCTCAATCGCACCGTACCGGACTCGAGAAGGGGCATCGGTGTCTATGGTAACCTTGGATCGTGTCTGCAAGGTCTATAAACGGGGAAGCCTCACGCTGCCTGTGCTTCGAGAAGCGGACCTCCTGGTCGCGGCTGGAGAATTTTGTGTCATCATGGGCCCGAGTGGAAGCGGGAAAAGTACGCTGCTCAATTTGATTGCGGGCCTGGACAGTATGACCGCCGGTGACATTCGTCTCGATGGCCAATCGACCCGCCGATTTACCGATGCTGAGTGGACCAGGTATCGACGTGAGTGGATCGGTATGGTCTTCCAAGCGTTCCACTTAGTGCCGGGGTTGACGACTGCCGACAATGTCGGGTTGCCTTTACGGCTTCAGAAGATGGCTTCGACATTCATTCGACAACGTGTCGGGGAGATGCTTGAACGAGTAGGGGTCCAAGATCGAGCCGGTCATCGACCCTGGGAATTATCCGGAGGAGAGCAACAACGCGTGGCCCTGGCTCGCGCGCTCGTCCATCAACCCCGTATCTTGTTGGCAGACGAACCGACGGGAAATCTTGACTCTCAGACCGCCAAAGAGATCGTGGCGCTTATTCGGCGTGTGTCAAAGGAAGAATCCCAAACCGTCATGTTCGTCACCCATTCGGAATCAGCGGCACAGAGCGCCGATCACGTGTACGATCTGTGTGATGGGCAACTGCATCACCGGCAGGCTCCCATTGCCTGTGCCCCAGGAACGACATGAGATCATCCATGGATCTTTCGACCACGCTTGCCGATGTACGTTTTTCAATCTGTCTGATGAATGCCGCGGGGGCCCTGTGCGTGACCCAAGAAGAGCTGGAACACTTAGGCCGATCCCGGAGCGGGGCAATCGTCACCAAGTCCATGACCCCGGCTTTCCGGCAAGGAAACCCGGAGCCCCGGTATTGCAGTTTTCCAGGGGGATCCATCAATTCCATGGGGCTGCCGAATCTCGGTTATCCGGCCTATGCCGCGATCATTCCAACTCTTCGAAGGTTTGGGAAACCCGTTATTGCGAGCATCGCCGGGCTCGGTACGCCGGATTTTCTTGAAGCGGCTCAAGCGATCACGGCCGTTCGGCCTGACCTCATCGAGGTCAATTTGTCCTGCCCGAATATCCCGGGAAAGCCGCAAATCGGCTATGACTTGGAAGCCTCACGCTCGCTCCTTCTGCAATTGAAAGGCATCATCACCGTGCCGATGGGGGTCAAGCTCCCTCCGTATTTTGATCCGGTGCACCATGAAGCCACGGCCGGGATGTTACAAGACGTTGGGGTCGACTTTCTGTCAGTCATTAATTCCGTAGGAAATGGGTTAGTGGTCGATCCGGAGAAGGAATGCGTGGCGATCAAGCCGAAAGGCGGATTTGGCGGTCTTGGTGGAACAATGATTAAACCCGTGGCCTTAGCGAATGTGCGGGCGTTTTGGAAGGTATTCGATGGCCGGATGCCGATTATTGGAACAGGGGGGATTGTCTCGGGTACGGATGTGTTTGAACATATTTTATGCGGGGCTTCCGCCGTGCAAATTGGAACGGCACTCGTCGAGGAAGGTGTCGGGGTCTTTCAACGGTTGGAAAAGGAACTCAGCGAAATTTTGGACAAAAAGGGGTACCGCTCCCTTTTGGAATGTCGCGGAACGTTACAAGAACTCTGACCCCAAATCCCCGTTTTCCCACGTGTGACCGCCAACCTCTTTCCTCTTTGTGCTCCACGCAAAAGACAGGCCGGTTGTTGGCTCGTTCGAGCAACCTTCAAGGGACATTTTCGGATGGAGCAAAAAGCACCAGGTTAGGGGGCTTTACTTGTGGGAACGGTACTTTTCGGGATGAGGCGTAAGCGCATCCCTTGTCTGAGAAGCTGGGCCACGTTTCGCACGTGGAGTCGTCGCATCAGATTAAACCGGTGAACTTCAACCGTCCGGACGCTGATATCCAGTTGTTCTCCGATTTCCCGATTCGTATGACCTTGGGCGACGAGTCGAAGAATTTCTTTTTGACGAGCAGTCAGAGAGAGCGTCTCTTCAGTTTGTTCTTTCGAGTTTCCTTTGATTTCTCGATGACTTGGCTTGACTGTGGCCATAAGAGACGCCCGCGTCTTCTTCAGTGCTGTATCTGAACCTGAGGAACTTGTTGCATTGTTCAAAATTTTTTCAAAAGCAAGCTGTCCATTGGTCGGCTTTTTCAACAATTCAATTGGATTGTCGTAAACTACCACAACGAGATTTCGGGAAACAAATTTTGTCACAATGGCTCTTCCTATTCGGGATTTTGGCTTTCAAACACCTGACGAGCCGACCTTTCAGAACCTCACTGACCGTGGTTGGAGTCGGCGTGGGAGTGGCGGCCGCCCTGGCCATGTCTCTGGCGAATCAAACCGTATTTGAGGCGTTTCAACGAACCGTGAGACAAGTGGTGGGAGCGGCTACGATTCATATCTCGGGAGCCGAACATCGAATTGATGAAACGCTCATTGAGCAGATCCGTGTGCATCCCGACGTCCAAACCCTTCATCCTTATGTTGCCCAATCAGTCACTCTCGAAACGGATCAAGGAAACACCCACATGAGTACAGTGTGGGGGCTGGACATGTTGGCGCTGGTCAACGAAAAGACGGGCGAGTGGCAAGTCTCTCCGCAACAGGAATTCTCCTTGGATCCCCTGCTCAGTGTCGAGGCACTCTTTGTGGACCGCGATGTGGCGACGAGCTTAGGGGTGGTCCGGGGTGATCCTGTGGTGGTACGTGTCGGCTCGCGTCAATTCCAAACGACCGTGCGTGGAGTGTTCCAGCTTGCCCGCACTGAAAAGCGGTGGGGACCCCTGGTCATCATGGATATTGCCGCTGCCCAAGTGCAATTTGCGCGGCTGGGCCAGCTTGATGGATTGGACCTCGTGACGACCCCCGGCGTATCGGTGGAGCATGTGATTCAGGAGCTTCAAGAACGGCTAGGGTCTTCGGTTTTGGTCACGCGCTCATCACAACGTAATGCACAGGTGCAGCGTATGCTCACGTCGTTTCAGATGAATCTCACCACCCTCGGTATGGTCGGGCTCTTTGTCGGCATGTTTTTGGTCTACAACGCCGTAGGATTTTCTGTTGTGCAATATCGGCGAGAAATCGGCATGTTCCGTGCTCTAGGCATGGTACGGCTGCAGATTGGCCTGTTGTTTCTCGGTGAGGCGATCATAGTCGGCGCCGTTGGCGGTGGACTCGGGGCCGTGTTCGGTAGCGGCTTGGCTCATTGGCTTGTCGGGCTTGAGCAGGAAACGGTTTCCGAACTCTACGGAATGGAGGCTCAGGGAGTGTCTGCATTCCGTCCTCTGGTGTTGGTAGGAGGCGGTCTATTGGGCATGGCTCTGTCCTTGATGGGGGCATTGGTACCTTGCTGGGAAGCGAGTCAGACGGCTCCGGCTCTGGCCTTGGCTCCTGGGCAAAATGAAGCCAATCGTCACCATCATCATGGTCGATGGACTGTATTGGCCATGGCTGTATTGGGGGTGGCTGGGGTTCTCTCCTTATCTGGTCCGGTCAATGGGCTTCCCTTGTTTGGATATGCAGCGGCGTTTTGTGTCTTGCTGGGGTGCACCTTCCTTGCTCCTCTCGGCATTCATCTTCTGGGTCTGGCAACGTCGGTTTTCTTCAAAACGTCTTCGGGGTCGATGGCGCACCTTGTCGTCGACCAGATTGTCCGGTCTTCGGGACGAACTAGGGTCACGTTGTCGGCCTTTATGGTGGGCATTGCCATCGTGGTGGGGGTGGGAGTAATGGTAGAGAGTTTCCGCGATACCGTTGAACGATGGATCGATCAGACCCTCATGGCGGATCTGATTGTGACCCCGCCCGTTGAAGGATTGGATGCCCATCAATTCGAAACGGTTCTTTCACCGGAAACGGTTCAGCGAGCCCGGGCGGTCCCGGGCGTAGCAGCCGTTGACCCCTATCGTCAAGTGCGCATTCCAGTTGGATCCACCCAGGCTTCTCTCGTGGCGCGAGATCTCTCCCTGCATGCGGAACGGAGTCAATACCTGTTTATGAACGGAGAGTCTTCCGACCGTCTCCGCCAAGCGATCAAAGAAAAGGGTGTGGTGGTTTCTGAAGTGTTCGCGCATCGACTCGGGGTCAGGGTCGGCGATGTGCTGTCTTTGCCGACTGCCATGGGGCAGAAGGATTTCACGGTGGTGGGAGTCTTTTACGATTATACGACGGATGGTGGAAAGATGGTTCTCGACCGATCGATCTACCAGGAATGGTGGGGTGATGCGACCGCGACGGTGCTGGCAATTTATCTGGAGCCTCACGTGAGCAGTCAACACGTACGGAGGGATCTGAAAAAGGCGCTCGATCCGCTTTTGCCGGTGTCGATTATCAGCAACAAAGAATTGCGGACCGATATTCTGGAAGTGTTTGACCGAACCTTTCGGTTGACCTATGGGTTGGAAGTGGTCGCGGTGATCGTCGGGCTGCTTGGAATCATGAATACCCTCTTGACGACGGTGATCGAACGACAACGGGAGTTTGCGACGTTTCGCGCGATTGGAGCAAGCAGGAGGCAGGTGCAAGGGTTGGTCGTTCGAGAATCGCTGTGTCTGGGATTGTTAGGGTTGGGCCTGGGGATCCTTGGTGGGGTTTTACTCGCAGCCTTGCTGATTGGTGTGATCAACAAGCAGTCCTTCGGGTGGACCATTCACATGATCCTCCCCTTCAAGACCATCCTGGAAGCCGTGCTCATCGCGGGGATCACGGGGCTGGTTGCCGGCTATCTTCCGGCTCGTTGGGCCACCAGCGGCGTCATCGCGGATGGGTTGCGGTACGAGTGATGAAAGAATTTCTTTACAGTGTGAGTTATTATTCTGTTTTATTCCCACCGTCAGGGCTTTGTTTTGATCCAAAAGAGGTCAAAACTCCATGGCTGTACCAAGCCACTTTTCATTCGAAAGGCTTTGAGGGGTGATTGTGAAGAAAGCGTCTTGGATCATCTCTCAGGCACCATGAGTGCGCCAATTCCAGGCTGGTGAGCACAAGCAGATTGCCGTGAAAGTGATCGACGACCGAGGGAACGAGTTACTGATTGTGAAAAATTTGAACGAATGTTAACGCAAGCGCAAGCAGATCGAGATCGCCAAAGAAGCAACAAGATCTGATCCTCTAAACTGGCAAGCAGAGAGGATGGAAAATGAACTCATAGATTGCAAGAACGGATAAAGGACTTCAATGTATCCTTTCGATGAAACGGAATCCATTTGGAATTCGGCTGCACTGTCGAACCAAGGACCGCGGTATTGGCCTCTTTCGCCTCGACAACAGTCCCTATCGCCCTACTCCGGATGGAACGGAAATTCTCAATCAATCACACTTGCATGTCGTTCGGGAGGGCTTTGGATTAGCCTGGGCAGAGCCAGTAACTTGGTGTGACTTTAGGGACCCTTCTGTCACTCTAGAACATTTTCTTACAATCATCAAAGCCAGTTTCGCAAACGGCATCCAAGTGAATATGGACTTGAAATGACGCCCGCATTTCTACAGCCAGATCTGGCCAAAGATTATCTCACTTGGCTTCGTGACAGGTTCAAGACTTTCCAACGAGGGGATGTCTCCGTACTGAGTACACCATTTCTGGATCCATTTCATGACGGCATTCAGATCTATGTCGAACACCATCACGGAGATGATATTCTTCATGATAACGGCGACACCATTGAATGCCTCCAATGCTTGGGGATCAAGATTGAGGATTCTGAGCGGCGTCAAGCTTTGGTCGAACGTGCAAGGGCCGGCTGTGCCGTTCGTCTTGCCAATGGGCGTTTGGAAGCTGCTGCGTCTGCGACGAACCTTTCTCCGCGCGCGTATTTTTTACTCACTGCTGTTTTGCGGCTTCATGATCTCTGGATGAGTCACGTTCCCTATACTTTCACTGACTTTTTTGAACTGGTTGGCGAGTTTCTTGATCAACGGAAGGTTCTTTATACTGCAAATGTAACCATACCAGGAGGCACGGTTGAACATCCCATCGACTTCGTCATTCCCTTGCCACGGAAAGCCGAGCGGCTCGTCAAACTCATTCGAAGCCCTTTGTCACAAACGGCGAAGTTTGTGTCGTTCACATGGATGGAACTGAAAGAAACACGTCCAGCCGCGCAAAGAGTCGTTGTACTCAATGATATTCCGTCAGCAGATCCGCTGACGGATGAGTCGTAAGAGACATTTCGACAGGTTCGTGATCAGACAGTGGCCATCCTCCACGGTTACAGTGATGCAATCTATCGCTGGAGCCAACGGGATACCTCTGGCTGTTCCCATCTCTGGTCAGTCAATGGCCGTGCGTAAATAGCCCTTGCTCGTACACCCGAGAGCACTGGAACGGTTTATTGAGAAGGAAGTAGGTGCCGGGGCTTTTTCGGCAGAAGCCAGGAAAGATACGTTGGCCTATCTGGAGCAGACCTTCACGCCTGCCTTTTCCTAAAGCCCAATCCTTTGGTCGACGCGTATAGGCAACAACGTAAGGCGAGAACAGCAGTCATTCCGCCGATTCTGGATGCGGCCGGATTACATGGCTTTCCTTAGACCCGCTTCAATGACATCGCTGCCGTGATGCTGCCGGAGAAAATACATCCCGAAGTCAAAGAAAAATTTGACGCCATTCAACCGGTCTTCCGTCTATGAGTGCGTACGTCGTTGACGAATGTCGGCACATCCACTTGATGATACCGCCTTGCCAGAGAACCTTTATTGAAAATATTGCTGCTTCATCCTCTCATCCTCAACAATTTCTTTCTCATATCAGACGTCATCCGTCCGAAATCATATCGGACCCTTACAGATTGAAGAAGTTGATCATCGTTTTGGTTGAGATTTTGGCGATAAAGGTCATTCATTAACGCCCTCAATTCCGAAGGAGGAATCTCATCAAAGTCCCTGTTTCCTCGTTTGCGCACCACCACAGGTGGCGTGCCTACCTTACGAACGATCAGGCAATACCATTCACGGTTTCCGCGTTCATCTGTTCCTTCAATGAGTCCCCGTCGTAAAGCTTGACGAATTGCTTTATCAAAAGTTGATCGGATTTGTCTTACCACTTTCATTATTGGCGGATCGACAGCTCCGGCATACAAAAAATAAGCCCTGTGACAGACGATTGGTCCTTTCACTGAAATGATTGCGAGGAGACCGCTTATGATTTCATCAATGATAGCGGACTGAGGGTCAGGAAGAACGGCTTTTGGCCAATGGGTGTAAGGTGCCTGTTATCCATCGAACTCAATTTCTTCATCAGTCATTTTTCTGAGAAGTTGGGCTACGTTTCGCACGCGGAGGCGCCGCATCAGATTAAATCGGTGAACTTCAACCGTCCGGACGCTGATATCAAGTTGTTCGCCGATTTCTCGATTTGTGTGACCTTGGGCCACGAGTCGGAGAATTTCTTTTTGACGAGAAGTCAGCGAGAGAGCTTCTGCCGAAGCGAAGTTTTCTGTCTGCTCATCCTGTGGGGTGGGTGCGGAGCCTAAAACTGTTCCGTGTAGTGATTGACTTTCTACCAGTGTCACCACCGCGGCCACTGCGCTGCCGGCCAGATCTAAAACTGTTCCGTGTAGTGATTGACTTTCTACTGGGTGCCCCTCCTGCACCGTTGCCTCGATAGTAGGTCCAGCAACGGGTTGGGTGGGTGTCGACTCCTCGAAAGGATTGTGATGAGGCTGTTCTTCAGGCTTGGGTGTTTCCTCTGATGCATCGCGGGAAGAGCCGACGGGGAAAATTTCCAGCTCCCGAAGCAGAGTCCACAGACTTTCCATGGCCGCTTCCGGATTGGCATTAAAGGAGCTTCCACGAATTCGGTAGAACCTCCATCCCGCACGCTCCAGCTTTCTTTGTCGTTCCATGTCCTCTTGATGTTTGTCTGCACCATGCCAATGATCGCCGTCGCATTCAACGGCAAGTTGCGATTTGTTGCCCTCAACGACCAGATCGATGTGTTTTCCCGCAATCGGATATTGCGGCACGATCCGATACCCTCTTGCAGCGATGGCTAGGCATACGTCTACTTCAAACCAACTGTCATACGGATTTGGTGGTTTCTCAATTCCACGGTTAGCAAAGCGTGCTTTTTCTCTCAATTGCTCGGCTTCTTCTCCAAGTGCCTGAGTAATTTGGCTTTCTGGGTTGTTGAAAAATTCAAGCAGCTGCTTTCGTAGACAGGCGTCAATCAGGTCGTTTCGCGTTGCCGTATGGAATAACCACATTTGATCTTTGGCTCGACTCGCCGCCACGTTGAACCGTCTTTTGTACGATTCTGTCGTCAAAGGTCCAATACGTTCGTTGGGAGCGGCGACCATGGAAAGAAAGATAATCTCTCGTTCATCCCCTTGAAAATGGGAAGGAGTGCCGCAAATCAGTCTTCGCTTTTCCATCTCCTCCGCCCCCAATTCTTTCACCAACATACTTTCAATGATCTGAGCCTGTGCCGTGCCTTGAAGCGTGATGACACCCATGGTTTTTTCGTTGTAACGTTCGTCCTGACAACATTGGATGACCCGTTTCACAAGGGCTTCGGCCTCGGGACGGTTCATGGCCCTTGCACCATCCCCTTCCCTATATCCACTCGGCACGTGAATAATGGTTAGTGGTTCCAGTCGGTCCGGTGGATACTGGCGGAGAGGGATAAGTGGCGTGTCGTGATAACACAGGTCGTTACTGAATCGAATAATTTCGGGCATACACCGAAAATGTTCTCGTAACACAATCCGATTGCCAAAGCGGCGACATCCATGGGCAAATAAACTGCTTTCCATATCAAATGAATCAGCATGTTCAAAGTCATGCAAATGTTCCTGTATAAGTTGGCGCCGACTATTGTCATCAATGCCTACGGCCTCAGGGCTGATTTGCTGATCGTCTCCGACAACCAAGAGCTTTTTCCCCAGATACATCAATGGGAGGGAATCCGGCCCGCATTGGGATGCTTCGTCGACGATAATCGCGTCGAACATGCCAGGTGACGGATCGACGGTATCCCACAGTCGATGAAGAGGCATGACCCAGGCAGGAATGGCCTCCCGACATTTATTCAAATGTTGTTGCGCGTCTCGGCGATGTCTTGGAGCACT
Organism: Nitrospirales bacterium; assembly: GCA_963422365.1. Classification (GTDB taxonomy): domain Bacteria; phylum Nitrospirota; class Nitrospiria; order Nitrospirales; family UBA8639; genus Bin75. The sequence goes on along the minus strand of OY729426.1, from coordinate 151,588 downwards.
CTTGCCAGTGCCTTTCCCGATTCTTTTTATTGCCTGTTGCCATCCAACCAGATGTCTTCGATGTTCCTCCTGTAACCGCGTGAAGCAGAATGTCCAGGCCTGCATTTCAGCAAGGGTAGCCAGCGTATCCCTCTCATCTTCCTCGAGTTGTTTTGCTCACCGTTCTAAGCCAGGAACGTCATTAGCATTGAGAAAGTCACGAAGCCAAGAATATGCTCGTGTCCACTTCCAAGCCTGTTCCACTGAACGAATTCGGTTCATCCACTGTTCGTCTCGGCAGGATTCCTTCAATGCTTTTGCGAACATCGGTGCAATGGGCTTAAGGCGGTCGAGGGTCGATTCTGTCCACGCTACCCGTTCTGACCATTGCTGAAGTTCGACAAGTCGGCGCACAATGTTCTCATAGGCCTCCACATCGCGGCTTCGCATGGAATCCAGAGCTTCTTGTGCCGAAGGATGGCATGATTCACGATGGGTAAAGGCTCGAATGCCGGAGATACCCTCGCTCAATGCTTCTTGAACGCTTTCCAGTTTACGTTTTTGAATGACAAATCGGCAGGTATTGAGGAATTGCCTGAGAGCATCCAAGTCATGCCACACCGGTTCGGGTATTCTTGGATCCTGTCGGACGCGAGCTTTGGCATGCTCCAGTGGATCCTCAAGACCGATAACCCGAGTCAGGGCATGCAAGAGTGCGTCGAGTTCCACTACCTGCATGAGAAAAGAGCCTTCCCGCCGGTCAGCTTTTCCCTTCCATATATTCCAAACGTATTCAATGGCTTGTTCTACGGAGAGATATTCAATGAGCTTCTCTAGCACTCCGGATGTATCGCACGGATGGCCATCAAGGTGAACATGTCTGATGAGATTTTCGTTGTTTTTGACGATCTTCTTATTGAGGAACCACAGCCACCGGATTGTTCCACCATGGTCGAAATGTTGCTTGAGAGTCTTTGCATCGTTTAACAGCTTTTGTCGGTCAAGACTGCCCGGAGCATCCAGTTTTTGCCGATCAATTTTTTCCGCCCGTTCGCTTAACCCTCTCAAGTGATCGTCAGAGACGCGGCGACGTTCCTTCCAGGGTCGATCATTGCCCGATAACATCTCATGGATAGCTGACTCGATCCACGGCATGGGCAGTGCTTTGATGCTTTGAACCTCAGCGATCAGTGATTCCATAGCCTCGATCATTCGATGGACGTGCTGAATGTCTACCAGTTGGATCGTATCTCTTGGGGAATTCAAGAATGCCTGATCGGATTCCAGGCTTTCTCTTGTTTCGATTTCTTGTTGAACAAGTGCCTTAAATCTTTCCACGTCGATACAGTCTTGTTTAGGGTCAGGCATGCTCAATTTCAGTTCCGCTTCTAACTCGGGGCTGAAATTGGTTAATTCCTGTCTCAGCTTTTCTAGGTCCCTGGGAGCGATTGGCATTTCTTGGTCGTGCCGTATGGGATCGGTCAGCCAATCATATTCAGTCGATTCCTGGTTGAGTTGTCGTGCAATGTTCGCTGCAGTTCCGTGATAGGCTCCATCTAGGATGGACTGTTCACGCGTTTCGGATTCTCGAATCGATCGGAGTCTGAATTCGGTTTCAGCCTTTTCCTTCCGTACTTGATGGAGTTTTTTCTTGAGTCGGGTCACTTCTGAGGTCGCGTGTGATTCACTCCATTCCGTTTGCCGATCTAAAATCCCGCTCACACTCGCCTCGAGCGCACGTTGTTCTTTACTTTCACTCCCCAAGAGACTAATACACAAAGGACGAATCTTTTCTGGAAGATGATTGTGCAGAATGTCCAAGGCCCTTGGGGTTTGGGCAGTGACCAACACTTTTTGTCCTGTTGCGAGGAGATGACAGATAAGATTGGCGATGGTGTGAGACTTCCCTGTTCCAGGGGGGCCTTGTACCAACACGCCGCTGGTTGAACCAAGGGTCTTGATGATTCGGCGTTGCTCATCATTAGAAGGTTTGGGGAAATAGATTGGTGGTTCCGTTTTGTCTGTGCCATTCGTACCGGATGTGTCTGGCCCGCTTATTCCAGGGTCTATTCTGCCTTCAGCGAGATCCAGAAATGCATGTGGCAGTTCACCGCCCTTGCTTATTTGGGAACACATTTTAGCTAGGGTTTCCTGAAGTCCTTTTAAGGATCGTTTTCGGACAATCAGTGCCGGAGCGAATTCGACAAAGGGTTTTTTGTCAGCCTTCGATTGACGTGGTTTCAGCGATGCGTGGTGGTATTCGCCAAGAGCGTCCAACTTTTTTGCGAGTGCATGGAGGACGGCGTCAACAGAAGCGCGATCCCAAGGATTGTCATCCGCGGAACGCAACCCTTCCATTGCCGACTGTTGAGCGTGGAGAGGTTGCTCTGTGGCATCCAGCATATCTAATTCGGCAGAGAGTTTTGCGCCGTCAGGGTCTGGAATAACTTCGAATTTGCCGAGTGTGGATTTGAAACCCAAGCTGGCTTTTGCTGTGACAAGATGTCGGCGGACGGTGTGCCCCGAAGGCGTTTGCCAGGTCAGAAGACCAATGCCCACGAGCAATTCATATTCTTCGCCTAGACGCTTTTGTCCTTGATAGATGGTGAACAGTTCGGTGTAGACATTTTGTACAGTGGCCCAATCGCGATGTGATTCCATCCAGGGCAGCCACTCATTTTTCCGGTATCGGTCCCAAGCTTTCCGAACGTCGGGATAATCTTCCAGGTTTCGTTTTTCGTACGCTGGCGACAAGGTGTCTTCTTTTTGATCTTGCTCTTCCACTGCAACGCTGATTGTAGGGAAGAGTTCAGGGAAGTTCTCAGTATTTTTTAACGTTTCTTGGTTCACCCATGTGTCGCAGACTTTCGGAACCCTCGGTCGAACTGGTTCGTCTCTCTTTTGAACTTCAATCCAGATATCTGGCTCACGATCATCATATTGGGGCCCCATGCTTGTGTGAAACACTCCTTTTCACGAGGAATTTCGTGCAACCAGAGAATATGCTCATAGTCTTTCACGTCTCGAATGATTTTCGTACGAAGGTCAGCTAATGCTTGAAGGTATTGTATAAGGCGTAAGGCGCGGTTACGGGCAGGGTCGTTGATATTTGAAGCGGTATATTTGTCGGTCTTTCCCATAGGGACGTTAAGAATACCATTACTGTTTATGAGAAAAAACTACGAGGTCGGGAAAAATGAAGCGCGGCTATTGTTCAAGGATAAAAAAAAGGTGGGAGTCGAGTGACTCGCTAATCGGTAGCGAACGTCGGCAAGAGACGTTGCGGGTGGGATTAAGCTTGGCAGGTTGGTGAATGGATCGCCACTTTAAAGCCCATGTCTTCAATCATTCGTTGCACTTCGTGGGCAGGGTCTCCCTGGGTCGTTAAATAGCCGTTGACGAACAGCGAATCCGCGACGTACAGGGCCAGAGGTTGCAGGGATCGAAGATTGAACTCACGTCCGCCGGCCGCGCGGAGTTCCCGTCGCGGATGGAGAAAACGAAACAGGCAGAAGATGGTGAGGCATCGGTGCGGAGTCAAGCCTGTTCCCGACGCTTGTCCCCGGCCTGATTGGGGATCGAATCGGGGATGCGTGGCGTCGGCTAAGGGGGTTCCTGGAATCGGATGCAGCATATTCAATGGAATCGAGTCGGGGTTGATGTCTCGCAGGGCGAAGGCAAGATCGAGAAGATCTTCATCGGATTCTCCCATCCCGACAATCCCGCCTGAACACAACTCTAATCCGGCGGCTCGGGCGTGTTGTAAGGTGGTCAGCCGATCTTGATACGTATGGGTCGTGCAGATGGAGGCGTGATAGGTTTCGCTCGTGTTTAAATTGTGGTTGATGCGATCGACGCCGGCGGCTTTGAGTTGTCTGGCCTGGGGTTCGGTGAGGAGTCCCAAGGAACAGCAGACCTGCATGGGAAGTTCCTGTTTGATCTGCTTCACCGCAGCGGCAATGTCGTTCATTTCTTTGTCGAGCGGGCTTCTTCCGCTGATCACCACACAGTATCGTTGGGCTTTGGCCTCATAGGCCCGATGAGCACCCTTGAGCATTTCCTCCGGGGCTACTAACGCATAGCGGTCAATGGAAGCGGTGGAGATACTGGATTGCGAACAATAGTGGCAATCTTCCTGACAAGCGCCGCTTTTCGCATTGAACAACATTTGGATGGTCACTTTTCGACCAAAATAGGCGTGACGAATCTTATACGCGGCATTGAGAAGGGGTAAGAGTTGGGCGTCGTTGGTTTGGAGTATCTCCAAGCCTTCTTCACGGGTGACCGAATGGCCCTGCAGCACCTGTTCCGCGAGAATGTCAAATTGAGGCATTCGCTTACTCCCTTTGTGCAAGACGGGGTGTTTGCAAAAAAAGACTGTGTCAGCTTGCTTGATGAAACACCTTTGTGGATTCATTCGGCTGTGACGAAAAGTGCCCCAGGGCAAGCGTATCATATTCCGTTGGCGGGATTTGCGGGGCGTCTCTCCACATATTTTCAATGCCGTAATACGTGCGAATATCTTCCCGGAAAATATGAACGATGATGTCTCGATAATCGAGAAGGATCCAGTTCGCTGCGGCTTTTCCTTCTAGGGTAGCGTGATCCTTAAAACGACGTGCCATTTCTTGCCGAATAGCTTCGGCAATGGCTTTGACTTGGCGTTCCGAATTTCCAGAACAAATGACGAAATAGTCGGCAATTGAGGTGAGGTGTTCTACTTGAAGGACCATGACATCGGAGGCTTGTTTATCAAGGGCCATTCCCCCAATGAGCAACGCTTTGTGTCTGACGTCTGAAATATGGCTCCTCCTTAATGCGGGACGTACAAGTGATGTTGAATTATATAAGAATGGACCTGGGGTGGCAACCAATCCGTGACGTCCAACCCCTTCAGAATTCGTTCGCGGACGGCGGACGCGGACACCCGACAAGGGGCAATCCGCAGAAACGTGATCGTGGCTTGCGGTCCGATGGCGAGATCCAGACGATGGTGTTGGCCGGAATCTAAACGCTGAAGTTGCGTGGGCGGGAGAGAAGATAACAGCGGCAGCGAGGCCACTTGGGAAAAGTGAAAGTCTGGTCGCGAGAGCACAAGAAAGTTTGTCGAGGACAATAAGGTCTCAACCGATTTCCATCCGGCAATCTCAAGAAACGCATCGAGGCCGATGATGAACCAGAGTTCGCCCTTTACGGTTTCTCGAAGCGTTTGTACCGTCTCGATGGTATAGGATGTATCCGGTACGGTGGTTTCTACATCGGAAACCGTAAGGTCCGCCAGCCCCGCGATGGCCTGTTTCACCATGCTCAATCGATGGTGAGCCGGGGCCAGCGATGCACGTGATTTGTGAGGTGGGTCGCCTGAAGGAATGAAGATCACGTGATCGAGTGCTAAGGCGCGTTGCGCTTCCCTGGCAATCGAAAGGTGGCAGTGATGAATGGGGTTGAACGTGCCACCCAGTAAACCGATTCGAGTGAATGGGGAATCGCTCACCGTGCTACGGAGCATGGGGCGAATGACGGACAAGGTGGTTAGACCAACAGCGCAAGGTTGTCCCTGTGGATCACTTCTTCATATTCGTGAGTTCCCGACTCACGGTGAATCTCTTGTGTTCGGCACCCCTTGATCCCGGACACGACTTCCGATGAAAAATTCACCAGTCCTTTGGCAAACTCTTTTCCATCCGCATCCACGCAAGAAACGGGATCACCTGCCACAAAGGTTCCCTTCACTTCAATAATCCCGGAAGGCAGCAAGCTTTTCCCTCGGCTAGTCAGTGCCTTGACGGCTCCGGAATCCAGCACGAGTTGTCCTTTCGATCGTAGCGTATAGGCAATCCAGTGTTTGCGGCTAGGCAGTTTCCGGCCTTGGGGAAAGAACAGGGTGCCCTGTTCGGATCCGGCAAAGACGCTCTGCAGCAAGTCAGGGGTTTCACCATTGAGTAATAACGTCGGGACTCCAAATTGACGGGCCAGTTTTGCCGCCTGGATTTTCGTCACCATTCCTCCGCGGCTTTCTTGACTCTGAGAGGTTCCTGCTCCTTGTTCGATGTCTGGTGTCATGTCCGTAATGTGGGCAATCAACGTGGCCTCCGGATGGTGTCGCGGGTCTTGGGTGAACAGTCCGTCGACGTCCGAGAGGATAATCAAAAGATCCGCATCCACCAGATGAGCGGCTTGAGCTGCGAGGGTGTCATTGTCGCCAAAACGAATTTCATCTACCGAGACTGCATCATTTTCATTGATGATGGGAATAACCCTCAATTGAAGCAATGTCGTGAGCGTGTGCCGTGCGTTGAGAAAACGTTTTCGATCGGCCAGGTCTTGATGCGTGAGCAACACCTGGGCAATTTTTTGTCCGGCTTCCTGGAAACAGGTTTCATAGGCATGCATGAGCCGGCTTTGTCCTGCTGAAGCCGCGGCCTGTTTCAAGGGGAGGGTTTGGGGATAGGCCTTGAGGTCGAGCTTTGCAATGCCTGCCACAATGGCCCCTGATGACACCAAGACGATTTCTCGTGCTTCCTGGTTGAGCCGAGCGATTTCAGCGGAGAGGCGTTGAATGTGGTCGAGCCGCAATCCTGCCGATCGAGCGGCCAGAAGGCTACTGCCTATTTTAATGACGAGACGTTTGGCGTGTGAGAGGATGGAATCTCTCATGCTGTGTCAACTTCATGAAGGTGTTGGGCAAGAAATGTGCGTAAAGCCTCGAGTCCTTCACGTGTGGCCGAGGAGATCGGAAAAAAGGAAATCTGATGTTCCTGGCAATAGTCCTGGATCTCCAGACGATGCTGCCCACTGCCTTGGATATCGACTTTGGTCCCGACGACGGCAAAAGCACGTGGACCCAATGTTCGATCAAACGCGGAGAGCTCGTCTTGTAACACGTGCAACGTGTTCACGGGATCATCCGTGGTCCATTCGGAAATATCAATAAGATACAGCAGAAAGCGCGTGCGTTGAATATGCTTAAGAAATTGATGCCCTAAGCCTTTGCCCGCATGGGCTCCTTTAATCAATCCGGGAATGTCGGCCATGACGAAACTGTCGTACTCGCCTATGGCGACGACCCCTAAATGTGGCTGCAGGGTTGTGAAAGGATAATCGGCAATTTCCGGGTGAGCGGCCGAGAGCGTGGAAATCAGCGTGGACTTTCCAGCGTTTGGAAACCCTACAAGACCGACGTCGGCCAAGAGTTTCAGTTCCAGATCGAGTTGCAACTCTTCTCCGGATGCACCCGCTTCACACTCTCGTGGTGCTCGGTTCGTGGAGGTGGAGAACCGGGCGTTCCCTTTTCCGCCTTTTCCGCCCCTGGCCACGATCGCACTTTGGCCGGGTGTCACTAAATCCGCCAGGAGGTCTTGGGTCTCTGCATTTTTGATCAGGGTTCCTGCCGGCACGGTGATCGTCACGTCGGAGCCAGAGCGACCATGTCGATTGGCTCTTTGCCCTGGAGAGCCTGACTCGGCCTCATAATGGCGTCGGTACTTCAGGTCGAGCAATGTCGTCACACCGGTTGAGGCCGTGATGACGATGTTTCCTCCATGCCCGCCGTCACCGCCATCCGGGCCACCATAGGGTACAAATTTTTCCCGTCTGAAACTGCAGCCCCCATTCCCGCCGTTGCCGGATCGGACAAAAATTCTTGCATGGTCGATAAACATAAGTCGCCATCAGCCCGATGGTCATAGGAAGATTGGGAAGAAAGAAAACAGGGAGGATCGAAAGATAAACCAGATAGTGGTTTACGTTGAGGGATACACGCTAATCTTGCGTCGCGCGTCGCCCCCCTCAAATTTCACGATTCCAGCAATCTTGGCAAAGAGAGTATGATCTTTGCCCATCCCGACATTATAGCCAGGATAAAACTTGGTGCCTCGTTGGCGAATAAGAATATTGCCCGGTTGAACCTGTTCATCGGCGTATCGTTTGACTCCCAGATACTGAGGATTACTGTCACGTCCGTTTCGCGATGAACCGCCACCTTTTTTATGTGCCATGCCGGGTCCTTGTCCTACTCGCTACCCTGTGATGATTTCATCGATTCGGAGTTGGGTGAATGATTGACGATGTCCACGGGTTTTTCGGTAATTCTTTCGTCGTTTTCTCTTAAACACCGTGATTGAACGAGTGCGGCCGTTTCGAATGACCGTGGCTTGTACATGAGCGTGTTCGAGGGACGGTTGTCCCAGAAGGGGTTCCTCATCCGTCGAAATGAATCGAACAGGCTTTAATTGCAAGGTTTGCCCTGTTTCGGCGTGCAGTTGTTCGACCTGAAGGATCGATCCCGGTTCGACCCGATATTGTTTTCCGCCAGTTTCTAAGATCGCGTACATGAGAGAGTCATCCTTTCACTACATGTACATGTATCATGCCCTTAAGGAGGTGTCAAGATGTTCTGGGGTGTTGGGGTAATCAAGAAGTTTGATTGACAGGCTGAGACTCTCATCGGTATAAATACGTGGACGTATGTTCGAGAAACATTTCTTTGTCCAACGTCGAGAACAGAAAGGCCGGTCATGGTGACGCCAAGTGAAAAAATTTGGATGGATGGGACCTTTGTGAATTGGCACGAAGCCTCTGTCCATATTTTGACGCATTCCTTGCATTATGGCTTGGGAGCCTTCGAAGGCATTCGTTGCTACCAAGGGAAAACAGGGTCAGTGATTTTTCGTTTGCATGAGCACGTGGATCGGCTTTTCGAGTCGGCGCATATTATGCTGATGACAGTCCCCTATAGTCGCAAGGACGTGTCCGAAGCCATCGTGGAAACCGTTCGGATCAATAAGCTGGACTCCTGTTATATCCGTCCCTTGCTTTACGTGGGGTATGGCGAAATGGGGCTGTATCCGGGAAATAATCCCGTGAAGCTGGCAATTGCCGTTTGGCCTTGGGGCACCTATTTGGGAGAGGACGCCTTAGTGCAGGGAATTCGGGCAAAGGTTTCCTCATTTACCCGACACCATGTCAATGTCTCCATGACCCGTGCGAAAGTTCCTGGCTACTACGTGAATTCGATTTTAGCCAAGTGTGAAGCGAAAAATGCGGGTTACGATGAAGCCATTCTCTTAGATGCGGAAGGCTACGTGGCTGAGGGGACCGGAGAAAATGTGTTTTTGGTGTCGAAGGGCGTACTCAAGACCACCCCTTTAACCTCCATCCTGGAAGGCATCACTCGTCGTGCCATTTTGGATCTGGCTCAGGGAAACAAGATCCCTGTAGTTGAAGAACGGTTCACTCGGGATGCGTTGTATGTTGCCGAGGAGGTGTTTCTCACAGGGACGGCTGCCGAAGTGACTCCGGTTCGTGAAATTGATGACCGTCAAATTGGAACTGGAAAACGAGGGCCTGTGACGGATCTTCTGCAGAAAGCCTTTTTCGATATCGTCAAGGGCGAAGACCCCTCCCACGCCCATTGGCTGACTCCCGTGTAAACCGGATTTCTCAGTCCTCGTCTCCTTGACCGTCTTACGACGATCAGGCGTGAAAATCCGGGTTCACCTTTTTCCGTATTTCAAGAAAAATTACTGTGCCGCGTCTTCAGCGTGAGGCTCGGACGATTCAGGAGGGGCTTCCGTGCTTGCCGGACCGGAGGAGGTGGCTTCGCTCGAAGCAGCGGGAATATCAATCACCGAAGAAGCGACGTTTCCTTGTTTGGAAAGTAACGCGAGGCTGATTGATGTGAGCATGAAAATAATCGCGGTGCCTATGGTGATCTTGCTGAGAAACGTACCAGGCCCCCGACTTCCAAAAACCGTTTGGCTGGATCCACCGAATGACGCGCCGATTTCTGCACCTTTTCCTGCCTGCAGCAAGATCGCGGCAATCATTAAAAAACAGGCTATGAGATGGAGAATGATGGTGACAGTATACATCGACGCTTCCCGACAGCTTTTTGGTAACGTTGTACGATTAGGATGCTATCCGACAAATCTTAGCAAAGCCTTCAGGGTCAAGACAAGCTTTTCCTACGAGAGCTCCATTGATCTCATCTGACCTGAAGAGTTCTTGGGCATTGTCAGGAGAAACGCTTCCTCCATAGATGATTCGTATCTGTTGTCCGATTTGCGGCCATTCCATAGTGAAGATTGAGCGAAGAAAGGCATGCACGTCTTCGGCTTGTCGGACCGTGGCGGCACATCCGGTGCCGATAGCCCAAACCGGTTCATAGGCAATGGTGAGACCCGTCAGCTGAGCAGGAGGAAGATCGTGTAGTGCTTGGATTATTTGTTCTTCGACCACGTGTTGCGTCTGCCCGGCTTGTCGTTCCTCCAGGGTTTCCCCCACGCAGAGAATGGGAGCGAGATCATGGTGCAAGGCGGCTTTCAGCTTGTTGTTGACGTGTGCATCGGTTTCCCCCAAAAGTCGCCGGCGTTCTGAATGTCCAATGATGACCGCCTGACACCCCACGTCTCTCAGCATGCCTCCGGAGACCTCACCTGTGTAAGCACCCTCCGTTTCCCAATACAGGTCTTGCGCTCCCAGTCGGAATGGATCATCGGCATGGAGAATGTGCTGGATGCCGTCAAGGGCGGTAAATGGCGGAATGAGGAGGATGTCCACGGAGACGTCATGAGCCAGTGCTTGCCGAAATTGGTGGACAAACTCGACAGCCTCGGCAGCCGTTTTGTGCATTTTCCAATTGCCTGCTATGAGTCGAGGTTTCACGAAAGCCGTGACCGGAGGAGATCAGGGGAAAAGGGAGGCGTCAGACCCATTACCGATCCGGTAGTGCCGCAAGTCCCGGCATGTCCCCTCCCTCTAACAATTGGAGCGCCGCGCCACCCCCTGTTGAAATAAACGACATGTTGTCGGTTTCACCGGCGCGGTGGACGGCCAAGGCGGTTGCTCCTCCCCCGACTATCGTGAGGGCATAGGCATTGGCGATGGCATGGACCATGGTTTGGGTCCCTCGGGCAAAGGCGTCTCGTTCAAACATGCCCATCGGCCCGTTCCAGAGAATGGTTTTGGCATTTTCAACGGCCTCGGAAAAAAGTTTGACGGAGGCTGGGCCGATATCCATTCCATACCATCCTTCGGGAATTTCTTGAATGGGAACAATTTTCGTTTCGGCACCAGGGTCCAGGCTGGCCGCGACTACGCAATCCACCGGAAGATAAAATTTTATCCCTTGCTCGAGGGCATGTTCGTGAATGCCGTTGGCGAAATCAAGCATCTCATCTTCGACCAGGGATCGACCGATTTCAAGACCCGTGGCTTTTAGAAACGTAAAAGCCATGCCTCCGCCAATAATGACTTTATCAACTTTTTTCCCAAGGTTTTCGATCACGCCAATTTTTCCCGATACCTTCGCTCCCCCTAAAATTGCCACAAAGGGGCGAGTGGGATTTTCAACGGCCCCCTCAAGGTACTCCACTTCCTGCCGCATTAAATAGCCGGCCGCGGAAGTCTTGATGAACGTGGGGATTCCGACAGTTGAGGCATGGGACCGATGCGCGGTCCCAAACGCTTCATTGATAAAGACATCACCTAACGAGGCTAACTCCGACGCAAAATGGTCATCATTCGCTTCCTCTCCAGGATGAAACCGGAGATTTTCCAGCAACAGAATGTCGCCGGGTTGTAATTGACTTGCGAGGTTTTTGACGATCGGCCCCATGCAGTACGGCGCAAACGTCACATCTTTCCCCAGAAGGCGCTTCAAACGTTTGGCCACCGGTGTCAAGCTGAGTTCCGGGCAGACCGTTCCTTTGGGACGCCCCAAGTGTGAACACAGAATCACACTCGCCCCTTCGTCAACGACATGATTGATCGTGGGAATAGCCGCGTGAATTCGAGAATCGTCCGTGATTTGGAGAGACTCGTCGAGTGGAACGTTAAAGTCTGCACGAATGATGACACGCTTGCCTTGGAGGTCGATTTGATCAATGGTTCGTTTGGTAATATGCATGAATAACTCTTTCCTCCAGACCAGGGAGGATTCAGTCAACCGGGCAGGCGGGCGAAGCCTGAACGCTTAGTTTTTCGAGGCTAAGAATTTAACCAAATCTCGTAACCGGCATGAATACCCCCACTCGTTATCGTACCAGGCGAACACTTTAACGAACCGACGATTCATCACGGTGGTGAGCGGGGCATCGACGATCGCCGAGTAGGAACTCCCATTCAAATCTATGGAGACAATAGGCGATTCGGAATACCCCAGAAGGCCTTTGAGGGGGCCTTCGGCAGCCTTGGCAAAGGCCGCATTGACGTCGGCAGCATCACAATCCCGTTCGGTTTCTACGCCTAGGTCAATCAGAGAAACATTGGGGGTTGGGACACGAATGGCGATTCCATCGAGTTTGCCCTTGAGCTCAGGGATCACCAGATGCAAGGCTTTGGCCGCCCCGGTCGAGGTCGGAATCATTGAGAGTCCCGCGCTTCTGGCGCGTCGCAGATCCTTATGCGGTAAATCCAGAAGTTGCTGGTCATTGGTATAGGAGTGAATGGTGGTCATGTAGCCATGGTCAAAGCCGAAATTTTCAAGCAAGACTTTGGCCACCGAGGCTAAACAGTTGGTCGTACAAGAGGCATTGGAGATGATGTGGTGAGATTTGGGATCATACGATTGTTCATTCACGCCTAACACGACCGTGAGGTCGGCATTCTTCCCCGGGGCCGATATCACCACGCGAGGCGCACCGGCTGATAAATGTTGGGTTGCCCCCTCCCTGTCGGTAAAGAGACCCGTCGCTTCGATGACCACGTCGACCCCGAGATCTTTCCAAGGCAATGCCTTGGGGTCCCGGTTCGCGAAGACCTTGATGCGTTGGTTGTTGACAAGCAGGTGATCGTCTTTGGCCTCAACCGTTCCTTGAAAGCGGCCATGGACCGAGTCAAAAGTCAGAAGGTGACTCAGGGTGTTCGCGTCGGTCAGGTCATTGATCCCGACCACGTGAATATGAAGGTCACCCAAGGAGGCTCGAAAAAAATTTCTCCCGATTCGTCCAAACCCATTGATTCCAACACGAATAGCCATCACGTTCCTGTTTGTGAAATGTTTCAAAGAATCCAGTCAGGAAAGGGGAAGCTGAAATAGTACTTTTGGGAGTAGACTAAGTCAACTTCCTCTTCAGGAAGAACTTTTGGAGAGCGCAAGGCGACTGGAAAAATCTTCTGCTAAAGGAGTCAGAGCGAAATCTTCATGGCTTCTTTGACTTCTTCAAGTGTTTGGCGGGAGACCGTGGAAGCTCGTTCGCGTCCGGCCTGAGCTACTTCATCGAGCCGTGCGGGGTTGGCTTCGAGTGAGCTGCGAACTTCCCAAATGGGGGAGAGTTGTCCCACAACGCCATCCGCCACAAATTTCTTACAATCAATGCAGCCGATTTTTGCCGTGCGGCATTCTTTGTTGACCTGGTCAATGACCGTGGAGTTGGAATACATCTTATGGAATTCAAAAACCGGGCAGATATCCGGGTTTCCCGGGTCGCTTCGCCTCACCCGGGCCGGGTCGGTGACCATGGTCTTGAGTGTTTGCCGGACCGTGGGCTCGGTGTCTGAAAGATTAATCGTATTTCCGTAACTCTTGCTCATTTTGCGACCGTCGGTTCCGACGACTTTAGGAAACTCCGTGAGCCATTCTTGAGGTTCCACCAGTACAGGGGTATAGAGATGATTAAACCGTCGAGCGATTTCGCGGGTCAGTTCCAGGTGGGGGAGTTGGTCTTTGCCGACCGGCACGGCATCGGCTTTGTAGAGCAAGATGTCTGCGGCTTGAAGAACGGGATACCCCAAAAACCCATGCGTGGAAAGGTCACGTCCCTTGAGTTGGTCCTGTTTTTCCTTATACGTCGGATTTCGTTCCAACCACGAGACAGGGGTCAGCATCGAGAGGAGTACATTCAAGATGGCATGATCCGGCACCTGGGACTGGAGAAAGACCGTGGATCGCTCAGGGTCAATCCCCGACGCGAGCCAATCGATGAGCAATTCCCTGACATAGGTTGTGACGCGGCTGGTATCTTCGTAATTGGTGGACAGCGCATGCCAATCCGCCACAAAGAAGAAACACGTATGGTCGTCCTGAAGGGTTTTCCAATTCGTAAGGGCCCCCAAATAATTGCCCAGGTGCAGGCGTCCACTGGGCTGCATGCCGCTGACTACGCGCATCACGACTTCTTCACAATCATTTACAACGCAAACCTCGAGAGAATATGACCCGTCATGTATTGGAAGATGGTCCCAATAAAGCCGCTGATCACGTGAATCCGTGAATCAAAAAAGAGCAAGCCGAGAATAACCAGCATTCCATAGGGTTCCAGCCGGCTGAGCAGGAGGCCCGGTTTGAGTGGCAAGCTACTCATTAAAATTCGGCCTCCATCGAGCGGAGGGATCGGAAGCAGATTAAAGGCGAAGAGTAAGGTGTTGATGATAATCGAAAACAAGGCCATGGCGACCAACGGTAACAGGAGCATCCCGAGCAGATCGGTTCTTGGTGCGACGCCTGCTTGGGGAGGCCAATGATCCTGGAGCGTCGGATCAATGGTGAGCAGGACATTCAACAGGATGCCGCTGAGAATGGCCAACGCGAAATTCATCGCCGGACCGGCTGCCGCGACAAGGGCCATATCGCGTCGAGGGTTGCGCAACCGCCCCGGAGTCACGGGCACGGGTTTTGCCCAACCAAACAGGAACCCTCCAGGCAACAGCAAACAGAGCAGGGGAACGATAATGGTGCCGAAACGGTCGAGGTGGACGAGCGGATTGAGTGTTAATCGGCCATGTCTCCGAGCCGTGTCATCGCCGTAATAATCGGCGACCCAGCCGTGAGCATATTCATGCAAGACGACGGCGAGCATAAGCGGAAGAATCACATAGGACAAGGTATGAAAAAATTGGACCATGAGTCGGAAGACAGGGCACTCAATTGAGTTGGATGAATCGGCCGTTACGAATTTGAATCATAGACACTTTGCGGGTGAGGATACCACCCTCATCAAATTTTCCCAATCCTCCCAAGGCTGGAATGTCATGCCGGACAAAGAGTTGTTCGTGGACTTCGGCCCCTGTGGTGGCGCCACGGCGGACCGTATCAAGGATCACGCGCATGGCATCGTAGGCCTGTGCCGCAAAAATGGAAGGGTCGGCCTGAAACCGTTCACGATAGGTTGTGATAAAACGCCGAATTTTCGGATCGGTGGTCTGAAGGAACAGGGCATCCCCAAACAGCCCCCCCTCAAGTGAACTGCGCCCCCATTTGAGGAGATTGGGGTGGTTCCAACTGTTCGTCCCTAACAAGGGCACGTTTATATCAAAAAATGCGAGTTGCGCGGCAAGAAAGGCCACATCGGTAGGATGTCCGGGGAGAAAGAGGGCATCGAATCCAGGAGTATAGACTAACCGTGCTTGTTCCTCTTCTCCTTGCTTTTCCTTGACGGGATTTTTCTCCGGAGCGACCGGCTCCTCAGTGGCCAAGGGTAACATTTCTCCATAGAGGCTCAAATCCTTATGTTTGATGCGAGTCATTTGAGCCGACGCATCGGTCGTTCCCGATTGATACAACGCTGCGGCCACCACCTCTCCCCCATTTTTCATGACCGTTTCTTGAAATATGTGATTCAAGTGTTTGCCATGGGGCGTTTGTGGGGTCAAGCTGCAAAAGCGGGTATACCCGAAATGCTGCATGGTATATTCCACAAGATGTTCGACTTGGAAAGAGGGCGTCATGGCAGTGCTGAACCAATACCGTCCAAATTGTTTGACGTTCCGCAGGGTCGCGGTTGGTGTCAGAAAGGGCACGGTTGCGAGATCAGGCGTGTCACCCAAGAGTTGGACCTCTTGGGCTAATAATGGTCCAATCAGAGCAATGGGAGTGAATTCGTCGAGCAGTTGAGAAAACTCGCGGCGAAATTGGTCGGGCGGAAGGACGCTATCTTTGACCACGAGTCCAACGGCGTCGGCTCCTAAAAACATTTCTTCTTCCAAGGCCAACCGAGCACCATTGAACGCCTCGTTCCCAAATGGTTTCATTGGTCCCGAAAAGGGAAAGACCGCTGCAATCACGTGACGATGGGCTTTGATCTTGGCAATGAAGGTTTGCAGAAGCGCACTGGCGGTTTGGGCATAGGGATGATCGGGAAATCGTTGAAGAAAGGCCCGGATCTCTCGTGCGGCCAACACTTCGTCACCGTGTGCCGTGTGGAGCTCAATGAGGCGAATCAATGCTAAATCACCGGGATACGCGGTCGAAAATGCATCGAAGACGTCGCTGAGCGACCGTTCGTTCATTTTTTGCAGAATGAGATTTTCAATGTAGTCCAGGAAATCTCGTCGTTCGTTTTCCCCTAATTGTTCAACGTGAGTCAGTGCGGTTTGAATCGCCAGAAGGTAATCACCGTTTAACTCGTACGCGAGGCACAATCGATGGAGGGCCTCGACGCGTGTCGTGTCGTTCGAAGTCAGGTCCAGCGCCCGAGACAGAATGGGAATGGCACGGTTGGGCTGTCGCGATTCGGTATAGAGGGTGCCCAGCATTAATCGAGCATCGTGGATCAGCCGAGAGGCCGGATATTCTTCCAGGAATTGTTCGAGGAGAGTGATGGCGTGGTTGCCTTCACCCTGAGCTTCGAGGGCGACAGCATGCAAAAAGGTGAATTGATCGATGAAGGCAGGCGGATGAGATTGATTGAGGAAAAATTCGATCAAGTGTAACGCCTCCCTGCTTTGTTGTTGCTTGAGTTGAGCCTGTATGTGCGCGAGAGCCTGCTCCTCGGCCATTGGAGTGGATGACAGCTGTGCAAGGGGGGTGCCCGGCCATAGAATGACACTCATGCTTATGAGGAGAAACCAAATACGTGGGGAAGGAAAAGAAAATGTCGCGATGATCATGAGACATTGTTACGTATTGTGGTATATAAAGCCAGGGGCGACGACTGTCAAGAAAATCCGACAACATCAAGATATTCCACAACAGCTTTTTCCTTCTCGGAGCATTGGCGAGAGGAGCCGCCCTCGATCAGCCCCTTTTCAGGATGAGAGGAGGGACACGTATGGGTGATGAGCAAATCCCACAACCGTGGCGCAGTGAAGCTCTGATCGATCAGTATCTGACCAATTTGAGAGTCGAGGGTGGTGTGGCCAACAATACCGTCCAGGCCTATCGACGGGATCTTGAAAAACTGCAAGCCTATCTGGCGTTGGAAGGCATGCACAATCTTCTTGACGTCCCACCTCATTTGACCGGGTTTCTGAATCATCTGCGCACGCAACAATTATCTCCGGCCTCGGTGTCCCGGTGCTTGGCGGCCATACGAGGGTTTTATCGATTCCTCAGTGCAGAGCATGGGGCTCCGGAAGTGCTGTCGCAATTACCGGGAGCCCCGAAGCAATGGATAAAACTTCCCAAGACGTTAACGGAAGCCGAGGTGACGGCTTTGTTGGAATTGCCGATGGGGCAAGGTCTTGAAGGCATTCGGGATTCCGCCATGGTGGAGTTAATGTATGCGGCCGGTCTTCGGGTCTCTGAATTGATCTCGCTTCACCTATCAGCGGTGAATTTGGAAGTGGGGCATGTACAAGCCACTGGAAAACGTGAGAAACAACGGATGGTTCCTATCGGAGAGATCGCGCGGCAGAAGCTCGCGGCCTATTGCCATGGCGTGCGGCCGGCCTTGCTGAAAGGTCGATCTGCGTCAGCATTGTTTGTCACCAGGCGGGGGGCTCCCATGACTCGTCAGAGCTTTTGGAACATTCTCCGAATGCGGGCGTTCCGAGCCGGCATTCACAAGCCTATCTCCCCGCACATGTTGCGACATTCGTTTGCCACGCATCTGCTTGAACATGGCGCCGATTTGCGCGCCGTGCAAATGATGTTGGGGCACGTCAACATTGCCACAACCCAAATTTATACGCACGTGGAACACAAGCGGCTGAAGCAAGTCCATACCGAGCGATTCCCCAGAAAACAGCGCCGTAAGGTTCAAGGGAAATCGTCTCCCAAGGAGTAAGCCTCCTCGCCTGCTGGGTTTGCAAAAGCCCCCCCCCCTGTGGCAGGTTTAATCACCGGATGTCTTCGTACGACCAGGGGTTCTGAAGGAGGAAAACGATGAAATATAAGCGACAAGTCCATTATGTCAAAGGCGTATTTGTCTGTCCCCAATGCAACCAAACGTTTGTTCAAGAACGATGGGTTGAAGAGTGGCGCGTTCGATGTCATCGGTGTGACTATCGTGGCACCCTCACCCATGTTTCCGTAGAAGAACACATGGAAGAAGAAACCGAGCGTATGTAACGATCAAACCGGCCGCTCGTTGCCCACAGCCTCCGTGTGGGCACGGTTTCTTGTTTGTGCAGGAAAGAGAAGAACGGGCTACGCAGGTGGGTCGTTGAATCCCCTGAGAAACATCCCAATTCATTCCAGGTGCCATTCCCTTCCAGGGTCTTGTGGCACGAATCTCTCCATGCAGAATAGACTCTTTGTTCGCTACCTGACAGGCTGGTCGAGTGGTCTCTGTTGTTTTGCCCTCGTGATCTTGAGTCAGCCGGTACAGGCTGAACGAGCGGTCACGGTGTTAGTGGCCTATCATTCGGTTTCGGGTCATACCGAAACGATGGCGCGAGCGGTGGCGGAAGGCGTGCAGTCAGTCCCGAGGACCCGCGTGCAGGTGGAACGCGTCGAGAAGGTGACGTCGGAGATGTTGTTCTCCGCCGATGCTTTGGTGGTTGGCTCTCCCGTGTATTGGGCCAATATGGCAGGGGAAGTCAAAACATTTTTTGATAATTGGCAATTCAAGTTTGCCGTCTGGCCCGAATTCAAAATGCGGAACAAAGTCGGTGCCGCGTTTGCCACCGGTGGCCAGGTTTCGGGTGGCAAGGAAGTCACCATGCTGACGATGCTGGCCGCCATGTTGGGCAATCACATGATTGTGGTGAGCGGCGGCGGCGCGTTTGGGGCGTCTGCCACGACGGAAGGCGAGAGCCCTGGAATCAACGAGCAAGAGCTGGCCGAGGCGCGTGCTCTTGGTCAACGAGTTGCGGAGGTGGCCTGGACCGTCAAGCGGGGTCAGGCGAATCAGGAAACGAACGAGATGGAAACGATGAAGTAGACGGTCTGATTCGGGACTGTTGAAAGGACGATGAGATGGGCGAAACGCCAGACGGCAGCCCCGTTCAGTGGACCATTTATTGGGAGCGTGAGTACACCACCGCCATCGCGCCGGAACGCTTGAAACTCGATTTCCATCCCCACCGGCCGCTGATGACCAATCTGCCTTTGCACGAGCAACGGGCGTTAGCCGCCGATGGCTACAAAGTGCTTCCGGATGATTGCGGGCCGGTGCGCATGGCGGGTCAGTATGGGTGGCTGGTCCGGTGTCCGGTTGATTGCAAGATTCGTCGAACGAAAGATGGATTAAAGTGGCAGGCACCCGAAATCCTTCCCGAAGAGCGGCTGCTCGGGTATAAATCGTTTTCCGGGATGTACGTGGACACGATTTTAAATAGCGGCTATGCCAAACTCTGTTGTGGAATCCGATTTTATTACCCCAAGCAAATCGGCATGATGCTGAAGGATATTCCTAACCATTTTTATCATTACCCGAAACGCACGTTTTCCGTATGGGAAGGGATCAAGTCACAAGAATACAAGCTCACGCCCAATTTGTATGCCTTCCTTCCGAACTACGACGCGTTTGTGGCCAATGTCCTCTTACAATTAGAGAAACCCACGACCCTGAAACGCGGAGATCCCGTCGCTCTAGTCATCCCGGTCCTCCTCCCCAAGCAGTTTCGATTGGAGGAATTGACTCCCGACCGGAAACGAACTGAACCGCCGAAGTAAACCCGATCCAACGCGGCGCGGCGCGACGACTCGTTCGTGAGGGGTTGCGGAACCTGATTGGTTCCCGATTATCCAACCATGGCCAATCATGACTCTTCCCACTTTTTATGACATGACACGTGCGGCGGCTCGTTTAAGTGGCGTAGCCCATGAAACGCCTATTCAGACCTCTCGACAGCTTGATGACCATTCGCACGCCATCGTGTTTCTGAAGTGCGAAACTTTTCAGCGCGTGGGGGCATTCAAGTTTCGCGGGGTCTACAATGCCGTGGCGAAGCGTCACTCATCGAAGCCGGTGGTAGCCCTTTCTTCCGGGAACCAGAACCGCGGATTTGGCATGCGACTTTGGGTATGACCGTTTGTTTGTCGAAGTCACGATCCTTGTGCCGATTGAAGCTGATCGGTCCAAAGAAATCGGGTCCCATCATGGTCCCAGTCAGTGGAGTCTTGCGGACCTTGCGGGATATCCAGCCCGCGGAGTCAAGGTCCAACATTCGTTTGACCAATGTCCATGTGAGCGAATGGGTTTCGGACTCTAGAGGATTTTCACAGATCCGCAGTGTAATCATAAATCCCACGGCAGTGTATGCCATGAAAACGTCGGCTCGTGCCGTGCTTTAGCGCACGTTATCAATGCAACGGGTCAGGGTTTCGCCCAGGCCCTTTTGTTTCTCAAGCTGTTGATGAAAGCGAATCTTTCAGAGATTCCAGATGTTTGATCACGAGTAAATCGCCGTTGGCCGTGGCGACTTCGATACCTTGCGCGCAGACCGCGCGGCATTGATCCGGTTGGTTGGCGTGTTTGAAGGATTGCGCCAGGGCAAGCATGGCAGCGGAGTAGGTGGGTTTCACTTTGAGGCAGATCTCAAGGGCTGAAATGGCTTCTTCCCAATTTTCATCCCCCATGTAGGCCTTTCCCAACCCGAACCAGAGGGTTTCATCATTGGGATCCATTTGTAAGACTTTTTTGAATTTGTCTATCTTGGGGTCTGGCATCACGTGTCCTATCGAATGTTGTGAACATTCTGCGTGTTCTCTTTGGTAAAGAACTGTAACAGAGCGGTCTTCGTGTTGTCTAACTTCATCCACTGTGTTACCATTTTTTCTTTATTTTCCCTCACCTTCCCTGTTTCCTGAAAGTCAAAGTTACAAGAAAAGCCTACAGAAGGATCGTGTGATGGGCCGTGTGGGAATGGTAACGCATCCAGCGTATTTGGAACATGATATGGGTCGGCACCATCCTGAGTCACCGGAGCGGCTGCGGGCCATTGTCGCTCAACTTGAATCAACAGGGACGATGTCGAAGTTGACCCTGATCGAACCACGAAACGCTGAAAAGGAGTGGATTACGCGCGTGCATGATCCAGCCTACGTGCAGCGGCTGGAAGAGAGGGCGCCCAGCACAGGCTATGCCTCACTCGATGCGGACACCTCCCTGTCACCCGGTTCGTTGCCTGCTGCGTCTCTCGCCGTTGGCGGGGTCCTGGCGGCAGTCGATGCCGTCATGGCGACCCAAGTCGATCAGGTCTTCTGTGCGGTTCGTCCGCCTGGGCACCATGCCGAGGCCAATCGCGCCATGGGGTTTTGCCTGTATAATAACGTGGCGATTGCGGCGCGGTATATTCAAGAGCGTTATGGCCTTATGCGCGTGCTGATTGTGGACTGGGACGTGCATCACGGCAACGGCACGCAACACGCGTTTGAAGATGATCCCTCCATTCTCTTTTTCAGCACGCACCAATATCCCTATTATCCCGGTACCGGATCGGACGAGGAACGTGGCAGAGGCAAGGGAGAAGGTGCGACAATCAATGTGCCCTTGTATGGGGGGCAGGGGACGGATGAGTATCGTGAAATTTTTCACAACGTGTTAGTTCCGGCGGCGGCGGCGTTTCAGCCTGAGTTTGTGCTGATTTCGGCTGGATTCGATGCGCACAGGGATGATCCCCTCGCGAGTATGGCGATCACGAATGAAGGCTATGGCGAGCTTACTCGCATCGTGGCATCCATTGCTCAGACCCATTGTCAGGGTCGCATTGTGGCCTGCCTGGAAGGGGGCTACGACCTTCGGGCACTGGCTGCTTCGGTCGAACAACATCTTTTGGCTTTGATGGACACGTAAACGATGACACGATGGCGAGAAAGACGACGAGGGGAAAAAGGGCTTTATGTCGTGTTGACCTTGCTGCTGGTCGTCCCGGCCTTGCTCTACTATTTTTATACGGAGATCCGGCCCACCGTTATTTTCGGATTGCGTGAAGATTATGCCCATGCGATTCCGTTGCAGAAGGTCCCTGCAGGCCTGGACTCTCTGAGGGCAGAAGCCTGCGGACAATGCCATCAGGCGATTTATGAAGAATGGAAGACCAGCATTCATGCGCATGCATATGAGGATCCTTTTTTCCAGGCATATTGGAAAAAGGATGACCAGATCTGGGTATGCCTCAACTGCCACACGCCGTTAGAAAATCAGCAGCCCACGCTCATTCAGAAGATCCCCGATAATCGGGTTGAAAAGGCTGTTCAAGTCGCAAACCCTCGGTACGACGAAGCCTATCAACGAGAAGGGGTGACGTGTGCGGCCTGTCACGTCCGTGATGGAGTCATCTTGGGACCGTTTGACGATTCGGCGGCTCCGCATCCGACGAAATACGATCCCACCTTTCGCACGAAGGAGGTTTGTTATCGTTGTCACAACGTGGTCTCCGGACCCTTTCAATTTTATAACGTGGGGCCGTGTGGGACGTATGCGGAATATGAAGGCGAGTTTTTTATGAAGGAGCAGGGATTTACGTGCCAGCATTGCCACATGCCGGAAATTTCACGTCCGGTGGCCGAGGGAGGGCCCATTCGGCAGGGCCGGCAACATTTATGGCGTGGCGGGCATGATCCGGAAATGATCAAGCGGGCCGTAGCGATTCAGGCCAAGGCCGATCCCCCCAACCCCAAACAGGGAGAGACCGTCACGATGACACTCACCCTGATCAATGCCGGGGCCGGGCATAAAATCCCCACGGGAGACCCTGATCGCCATTTTACCGTGGAATTTTACGTCAAAGATCAATCAGGTCAGATCATTGAGCAGCAAACCGACACCATGGGCCGATGGATTCTCTGGCAACCCGTCATTCTCGAAGTGTATGATAATCGCCTACTGCCGTTGGCAAGCCGCGACTATCAGTTTGCTTATCAAATCCCCGACGCACGATCAGACTTGGTTTTGGAAGCGCGGGTTCGGTATCATATTTTGACCGACGGCCAGCATGCCATGTTGCGAGAGACCTATGGGTTGCGGTCGGATGACCCGTACCGCTATACGATCTATACGCGCCAATTCCCTCTTGGCGAAAAATTGGAGTTGGCGTTGGATGCGGAAACGCCGGTCGATACACGTTTAGGATGCTCCGCTCCGGAGAACGGGGTTCATCCCGAAAAGCATACTAATTAATATTTTAACGGCAGGTTGAATTAGGCAGGTTGAATTATGTGGAGCACGTACCTCATCGATACTGAAACCTTGTCCCTCAATCTTGGCAGGGATGATTTGGTGCTTATTGACGTGCGTGGCGAAGGCGCGTACACCTCTCACATTCCCGGGGCGGTGCATAGTAGTTGGCATGAATATAGTGATCCTCAAGCGACGGCCAAAGGGTTGCTGGATCCTGATATCGCTCGGTTAGAGAAGCGGATCCAAGCCTTGGGCGTGAATAATTCGAGCGACGTCGTGGTGTACTCCAATCCTTTTGATAATTGGGGTGATGAAGGCAGGATGTTTTGGATGTTGCACTATCTCGGACATCAGAACGTCAAGGTTCTGGATGGAGGCTGGCCTAAATGGACGGCGGAACATCGACCCTATGAACATGCGCCGGTTCGCCCCAAACCCGGCGACTTTCGGGCGTTGGTTCAGCCGGAAGTGATCATTAAAAAACAGGAACTGAAAAAATTGGTCAAAAGTCCGCATCGAGACACGGTGATCGTGGATGCCCGAAGCGTGGAGGAGTATGCGGGGAAGGAAATCGATGGGTTGCCGAGACCAGGGCATATCCCGTCCGCAGTCAATATTCCCTGGAACGGGTTTCTCCAGCAGGATGCCACCGTCAAGCCCCTGTCCGCCCTTCGGGAAATGTTTCATGCGTTTGGCATGAGCGAACAGCAAGAAGTCGTTACCTATTGTTTGGGCGGTCTTCGGTCGGCATGGGTCTATTTTTTGCTCAAGTTGACGGGCTATGAGAAGGTGCGAAACTATCCTGGGTCCTGGTGGGAGTGGAGCCGGGACTTTGCGGCTCCCGCTGAAAAAGATATGAACTTGCTCTACCAGGTGACGGGCAAAGCCGAAGAAGAGGCTTCTTGAAGAAATCTCGAAAGTATGCGAGAAGATAAGTGTAAGG
This sequence comes from Nitrospirales bacterium, assembly GCA_963422365.1. Classification (GTDB taxonomy): domain Bacteria; phylum Nitrospirota; class Nitrospiria; order Nitrospirales; family UBA8639; genus Bin75. The sequence goes on along the minus strand of OY729426.1, from coordinate 127,441 downwards.
AATCCGTTGTTTTTCCAACCTTTCAAAGAGGGGGTGTAGAATGGCGAAAAACATTTTTCTCGCCGGATTGTTGATGTCGGCAGCGTTCGTATTGGTGGTTGCGCCGGTGTTCGCTGAAGTCAATGCGCATGTTCAGGAAGCAATTGCACATGCGGAGGAAGCGGCAAAACATGGCGGCATGGGGCATGCTGATGCCGTTGTCGAACATGCAGAAGAAGCATTGGCGCATGCGAAAACGGCTCAGGGAGAAGTCACCAATGCGCATCTTGATGAAGGCGTCAGTGCATTGGGAGACGCCATTGCGCATGGCAAAGAAGGTCATGCCGAGGTGGCGACCAAGCATGCCAACAGTGCCGTCATGCATCTTAAGGAAGTCCATTGATTGTGCCGAACGGGTCAATGCGGTCTAAAAAACGGGCAAGGGGGTTCCTGCCCGTTTTTGTTTTGAAGGACATTCAAAGGGTCAATTGATGAAAGTCGGCTATTTCCAACTACATCCTGAATTCGGAGAAGTGCAACGAAATCTTGAACGGGTTGCTTCCCGACTGGGTCCGGTGGAGTGCGAACTGCTTGTTCTGCCGGAATGTGCCTTTACCGGCTATCAATTTGTTAATCAGGAGGAAGTCCTCGATTTATCGGAACAGGTTCCGGACGGCCCCACGACTCAGGCCTGCGTTGAGCTTGCCCGACAACATCAGATGCATTTGGTTGCGGGGCTGCCTGAACGGGCCGGTCGGCAGTGTTACAACGCGGCGATTGTGGTTGGTCCTTCGGGGTTCTTGGGGTGTTACCGCAAAACGCATTTGTTTTGTGAGGAAACGTTGTTCTTCAGCCCGGGTGACTCAGGGTTTCAGGTCTGGGATATTGGCGAGGCCCGCATTGGGGTCATGATCTGTTTTGATTGGTACTACCCAGAAGCCGCTCGTACTCTCGTCTTACAAGGGGCCGAGATTGTGTGTCATCCATCGAATTTAGTCCTGCCTCACTGCCCTGATGCCATGGTGACACGTTCCTTGGAAAATCGGATCTTCGGCATTACGGCCAACCGAATCGGTCAAGAAGCCAGAGGAGGCAAACCACCTCTGACCTTTATCGGAAAAAGTGAAGTTATTGCACCAAACGGTCATATTCTGTCCCGGGCTTCTGCAGATGCTCCGGAACTCGCGGTAGTCGAGATCGATATCAACGAAGCCCGCAACAAGTCGATCAATCCGTACAATGAGTTGGTGAAAGATCGACGCCCTCAGTATTATCTCTCCTGAGCAGCAGAATTTTTTGGAATTCTTGGCGAGCTGAGCGTCCTCTTGTATTTTTGTCGTATTACGTTTTATCGTAATGGGCGAATTGTATGATCAGGTCCTTCTCCGACAAGCGTACTGCGAATATCTTCAACGGCGTGAGAAATAGGTCTTTTCCGGCAATGCTTGTGAAACGGGCGCAGAGCAAGCTGGACCGGATCAACTACGCAGCCAATATCAATGACCTTCGGATACCGTCAGGACATCACCTCGAAGGGCTTAAGGGCGGCCGTGAAGGACGGCAGAGCATTCGTGTCTCGCGTGGGTGGCGTAGATGCTTTGTCTGGAGAGATGGAGATGCCTTCAAGGTGGCATGAAACAATCACTAAGATTAAGGAACGGAGCAAGAAGATGATCAATGTGCCCACGAATCGTATCACAATGCATCCCTGCGCCCTGTTGCTTGAGCAGATCAAGGCTATGGGTTGACCGTCAACGGCATCGCTCGGGATATTGGCCTGCCGGCGACGCGGCTTCATGAGATCAGCGAGGGGTAACGGCCGAGACGGCCATCGCGCTGGGCGTGTATTTCGGCCGAACCCCTGACTTCTGGATAAACGCACAGAAGGCGTATGAACTGTCAAAGGAATGAGTCGAGAACGGCGCGGAAATCCGCTCGCGGATTCGCCGCCATGCTATAAGGATCGTAAGGATCGAGTTGCGATGTAATTCGCTGCCAACCAGCGTGGGCTCAGCCTCTCTCCTCCTTTCCTAAATCAGGAGGAGAATAATGGCCCCGAGCACGACGCGGTAATAGCCGAACACTTTCAGCGTGTGTCGTTTGACGTAGGTGAGAAACGCCGCAATCACGGCCCAGGCCACCAGAAAGGACACCACCAGGCCAATGATCAGCGTCAGGACGTCTTGGGCGTTCAAGAGATGATACGATTGCACGAATTTGTAGCCGGTGGCGGCGAACATGGTCGGAAGCGCCAGGAAGAAGGAAAACTCCGTGGCGACTTTTCGATCCAACCCCAAAAGAAGACCTCCTACAATGGTCGATCCTGAGCGCGACATCCCAGGAATCAACGCCACGCACTGGGCGAGTCCAACTCCCACGGCCCTCAACAGGCCGATTTGTTCCAACACCGTACAGCGAACGGCTTTGGGCCAGATTTCTACGATGAGAATAATGATCCCGCCAATGATGATACTCAGGGCCACGGTTCGGGGAGAGAATAAGTGCTCCTCAATCCACTCATGAGCCAATAATCCCACCAACGCCGCCGGCAAGAACGCCGCGCCCAAGCCAATGAGAAACCAAAGATGGTGGTGGGTACCTGCAGAAACCCTGAGCAGATGCGTGAAGAAAGCGGTGGCGGGCAGGGTGTGGAACTGGCGTTGCAAGAGGTGCCGTTCTTGGTTTGCATGACTCAGCAAGGAAAGAATTTTTGTGCGCTCGTAGGCAACGACGGCTAACACCGCCCCCAGCTGGATGCAAATGTCGACGCTGATTGCCATGCGACCCGTAAATCCCCACCAGTGCCCGAACAGAATAAGATGGCCGGTCGACGAGACAGGGAGATATTCTGTGAGTCCCTCCAAAAGGCCGAGCAGAACTGCTACACCTGGTCCGAATTGTTCCATGGGTGATGACAATGATTGACAAGTGAGTATATGGGGAACAGTGCAATAATGACGGTGGAATCCTCGCCATGTGCACTGTTGACAAAACATACCAAGGATTTCATAGTAAATACCATAATGGCGAGGCAAAAACCTGAGAAAATCATTTTGTCTGCCGGACGAACGGGGGCGTAATGTTTTGATGCTGAGAAGAACGGACGAACTCATGACCACTCGGCGTACACGGGTGTGGCGGTGCGGCATGTGGGGAGCGAGCCTCCTCTGTAGTGTCGGCCTATTCTTGGGAGGCTGTGTCGTCGCCAAGAGCAAACATGACGAAGCCGTGGCCGATATGGAAGCCGCCAAGATGGAACTGGAACAAAGCCTGATGTGGCATGAGACCCTTCGACAAGAAAATAACAAATTACGAGCCGACCATGAAAAGGCGGCTCTTGATTTAGAAATGCTGAGCGCTGAAATTCAACGGCTCAGAGAAAGTCACGAAAATGAGCGAGATCTGCTCGCCATTCGTGAGGCTGAGGCGCAGAGGGACCGTGAAGCGAGGGCGCGGAAACTGGGAGAAATTCAGCGTGTGCATCAGCGGGTAAAAAGCCAAAATCGCGCGTTGCGGGATACGGTGCGCCGCTATCAGAAAGAACTCAAAGAAGCCCGTGAAGCCAAAGTAAAAAGCGCGGCACCGGCTCCTCTGGCCATGGCCATTCAACCGAAAGAAAATGCCTCTACAGCCCCGCCTATGGTGGCTACGAAACGCTCACCCAAGCCAGCCCCACCTCCGGTCGCGGTTCCTTTCAATGGAACAGTGGCACCCGTCAATATCAATACGGCTTCCGCGAATGACCTGGTGTTATTTTTAGGGTTACCCAAGGAAATAGCTGACAAGATCGTCTCCAATCGTCCCTATCGTCTTCGCGGAGAATTGGTCTCCAAACAAGTGGTGCTCAAAGCCACCTTTGATGTAATCAAAGACAGAATTACCGCGTCCCCCCAATAAGCATCATTGCGTCTAGTTATAACGGGCAGACAATCTCTCATCCGCAACCTCGCATCGTTTCCAACCGAATTTGCATTCATGACGATCCCCACCGCGCCGTTTCTGGTCATTCCCGAGGTGAGTTCGGAGCGGTGGGAGTATGTGCCCATCGGCTGGCTGGAGCCGCCGACCATCCCGAGCAATCTCGTGCGCGTTTTGGAGAACGCCATCCTCGTGGATTTCGCGATGCTGACCTCGGCCATGCACATGGCTTGGCTGCGCCATGTCGGCGGGAGGCCTGAAAGCCGCTCCCGCTATTCCATCGGCCTCGCCTACAAGACCTTCCCTGTACCGCCAGAAGGATCGGGCCTATCGAAACTGGAGCTGCTGGCGTAAGCGTCGTGCTCGACGCCCGCATCGCTACCTGGATCCAACGCTGGCCGACCTCAACGCCGTAGGAGCTGCCGTTGCCACGGGCGATCAGGGTGTCGCTGTGACCAGGCAACCCAGGCAGCGCCTCGCGCTCAGCAGCCGCTACAGCCGGCAATCAAGCACCGGATACCGGCCCCGGCCAGAGTTTCCTGCCGCCAGCCATTAGAGTGCAACAGGGTTTTCGTTGTCTGGGGACCAGGCGGGAGATGCTCCGCAAAGACATCAGTTGCTGGGCAACATTGTCTTGCCGAGTTCGGCGTGCTCCATGGTCATGGACAGGGCCTATGCAGGCGATGAGACCCATCGGTGCGTCGCTGACCTGCGGCTTGAACCGGTTGGTCCCGCCGAAGGCCAATCGGGTAGCTCCATGGGACTATGACCGAGAGTTCTACAAGAAGTCAATGAAGTCGAACGTCTGTTCAGGCGGGTGCTCACGCGCTTTGATAAGCTGGATACGGTCTCCGCTTCATCTATTTCGCACTGCTCGTTGATGGCCTCAAATCCATATAGCATGAGCACTCTTTGGTCTTTGAACGGCAAAGCAACCTTATGTTATCATGCATCACCCTGTTCTTGTTTTTGTTTTGGTTCCGTGTTCATCTACGCCATGATCTCAACAAAAACTAGTGACATCATGAGAGGCCGCATAATGGAAAACAAGTTAACGCGTATGTCACCCCATTCCCAAAGGCCGGTTACGATGAGCGCAAGCCGGCCTGCCGAACCGAAGCCTCGCGCATGCAGGCGCGGCCGGGCCAGCCGTTTCCTGACCGGTCTTTTCGGCCTGCTGGCGTTCGCTGGCGTGGCGGCGAGCCTGACGCCAGCCTTTGCCTTCACCCGAGACATCACCATCACCACCGTGACGACCTGGATCGTGGGCGCAGACATCGGCCCGAATCCACTGCCAAAGGTCACCGGCCCCTTGCCGATGAGCGCCACGCTGACCCCGACCCTGCCGAACGGGGTGACCTTCGACGCAACCGCGCGCACGGTCACGGGCACGCCGACAGCGGCGTTCAGCAAGACCCGGTTCACCTACACCGTGACGGACGCCGACGGCGACCGCATCAGATACACCTTCCCCATCGAAGTAGTGGCGGACCTGACGCCGGCCTTCGCGCCGGGCGCCGCAATCGTCAACCAGTCCTGGACCGCCGGCACGGCTATCGGCACGCTGCTACTGCCGGCGGCATCCGGTGGCAACGCGCCGCTGACCTACAGCCTGACCCCGCCCCTGCCGACCGGGCTGACCTTCAACGCAACCGCGCGCACGGTCACGGGCACCCCGACAGCGACGTTCAGCAAAAACTCGTTCACCTACACCGTGACGGACGCCAACGACGACACCGCCATGCTCACCTTCGACATCGAAGTGGTGGCGGACCTGACGCCGGCCTTCGCGTCGGGCGTATCGATCCCTGCCCAGTCCTGGGCCGAGGGCACGGCCATCAGCACGCTGCAACTGCCGGCGGCCACCGGCGGCAACGCGCCGCTGACCTACAGCCTGACCACGCCCCTGCCGACCGGGGTGACCTTCGACGCAACCGCGCGCACGCTCGCGGGCACGCCGACAGCGGCGCTCGTCAAGACCCAGTTCACCTACACCGTGACGGACGGCGACGGCGACACCGCCGCGCTCAACTTCGACATCGAAGTGGCGGCGGAACCGAGGCCGGCCTTCGCGCAGGGCGTCGCAATCACTATCCCGTCCTGGACCGCCGGCACGGCTATCAGCACGCTGCAACTGCCGGCGGCCACCGGCGGCAACGCGCCGCTGACCTACAGCCTGACCACGCCCCTGCCGACCGGGCTGACCTTCAACCCAACGGCGCGCACGCTCACGGGCACGCCGACAGCAGCGTTCAGCAAGACCTCGTTCACCTACACCGTGACGGACGCCAACGGCGACACCGCCACGCTCACCTTCGACATCGAAGTGGCGGCGGACCTGACGCCGGCCTTCGCGTCGGGCGCCGCAATCTCTGCCCAGCCCTGGACCGCGGGCACGGCTATCAGCACGCTGCAACTGCCGGCGGCCACCGGCGGCAACGCGCCGCTGACCTACAGCCTGACCCCGGCCCTGCCGACCGGCCTGACCTTCGACGCAACCGCGCGCACGGTCACGGGCACCCCGACAGCGACGCTCGGCAAGACCCAGTTCACCTACACCGTGACGGACGGCGACGGCGACACCGCCACGCTCACCTTCGATATCGAAGTGGCGGCCAGCGTGGCAGTAGACGCGCCGGTGGTGAGATACGTCACCTACCACAACTCCCCGGCGAGCGGCGACACCTACCGACAGGGCGAGAGAATCGAAGTGATGGCCGTCTTCGACATCGCGGTGGTGGTGACTGGCGCTCCCCGGGTAGAGTTGACCATCGGCAGCGACAAGCGGTATGCGACTTACTATAATCCTCCGGGTTCCAATGACCCCCCGGAGAAGACACTGGTCTTCCTCTACACGGTGCAGGCTGGCGATGTGGACACAGACGGGATCTACATCGCCGCCAACGCGCTCTCCCTCAACGGCGGGAGCATCTCGACCAACGGCACCGACGCCGAACTGGATCACAATGCGGTGGCCGCCGACGCCAACCGCAAGGTGGACGGCAGAACAGTGTCGGTGCCGGCAGTGTCCTCGATCTCCTTCAGCAACGCGCCCCTGGACGGCGACACGTATGGCTTCGGCGAGGAGATTGAGGTGGCGATCGCGTTCAACGTGAGCGTGATGGTAACGGGCAAGCCGAAGGTGGGACTGACCATCGGCAACCGGACCCGCCAGGCGGTCTATGACGAGGACAAAAGCGACGAGTCGAAGCTGGTCTTCTTCTACAGGGTGGACGCTGGCGATGTGGACACAGACGGGATCAGCATCGCCGCCAACAAGCTCGCCCTTAACAGCGGGGAAATCTGGATCAACGCCGGCGGCGGCATACGCATCGACGCCAAACTGGATCACGAAGCGGTGGTGCCGTCCGCGCGGCGCAAAGTGGACGGCGTCGTCCCCGTAGTTTTCTACACCGACCCGACCGGGACGTGGATTGCGAACCAGGCGATCGCCGACCTCGACCCCACGACGAAGGATACCGACATCGCCTCCTACATGGTGAAGTCGGGCAGCAGCCTGCCTCCGGGCCTGGCGCTGGACGGAACGACGGGCGTAATCTCCGGCAGGCCAACCACCGTCAACCCCGATACGCACGACACGGTCGTCGTGATCACCGACGAGGCAGGCAACACCGGCGAGACCACCGTCACATTCCCCGTTATCCTGGGCGACAAGCCGGCCTTCGTGCAGGGCACCGCAATCCCTGCCCAGTCGTGGACCGAGGGTACTGATATCGGCACGCTGCAACTGCCGGTGGCCACCGGCGGCGACGCACCGCTGACCTACAGCCTGTCACCGGCCGTGCCGACCGGGCTGACCTTCGACAGCACGGCACGCACGCTGTCTGGCACCCCAACAGCGGTGTTCGACAAGGCAACGTTTACCTACACCGTGAGCGACGCCGACGGCGACCCTGCCACGCTCACCTTCGACATCGAAGTGATCTCCCCCGCGATGGCGAAGCGGCAGCGGCTCCGGGTTGTGAACGAGGTAGTTCTACCGGAGCTGGCGCGCGCCATGACGGCCAGCACGGCCGGTGCGGTGGCGGACCGGCTTGGCTCGGTGGCGCCGGACATGGGGAATACGGGGTCGAAGACGTTGGCATCGCTTGCACATCTCCTGGAGGCCAACGATCAGGCGCTGAACGAGGGCGATTTCTCCTGGCGCCGGGCGCTGGCCGGTAAGTCGTTCTCGCTGGGCCTCTCCGGAGACGGCGGCGATGGCGCTAGACCGGGGTCAGGCGGGGTCGCGGTCTGGGGCGCAGGCGACTGGCGGAACCTGTCGCTCGATGGCCCTGTCGACTGGGACGGCGACATGTTCGCCGCCCATCTCGGCGTCGATGCCGCTTTGGGCGAGGACGTGCGGGCTGGGGTGGCGGTCTCCCGGTTCGAGAGTTCAATCGACTATACCGACAACGGCGGCGATGCGCCGCTCAAAGGCACGCATGAGAACCGAATGACGAGCGTGCATCCCTATGCAGGCCTATCGCTGCCGGACGGCTCGCGCCTGTGGGCGCTGGCGGGATACGGCAGGGGCGAGATTGAGATCAACGATGCGGCGGCTGGCCGTCAGTCAAGCGACTCGACGCTGCTGACGGCGGCGGCGGGCGGCGCCTGGCGGCTCGTTTCGGAAGGCGCGACGGCGTTCGACCTGAAGAGCGAGGTTCAGGGGTCGCGTCTCGAGGTCGACGACAACGGCGACCTGATCAAGGGTCTGTCGGTGCGGACCTGGCGGATGCGTCTGGCGCTGGAAGGCTCTCGCGACTTCGAATTGTTCCCTGACACAGTCCTGACGCCGTCTCTGGAGCTGGGCCTGCGCTGGGACGGCGGTGACGGGGAGACCGGAACCGGTGTCGAGATCGGCGGCGGTCTGGGCTACGTCGACAGGGAAATTGGGCTGACTGCGGCGATCTCCGGGCGGGCGCTCGCGGCGCACACGGGTGGCGTGCGGCAATGGGGCGCATCGGGTTCGCTCCGGCTCGACCCCGGCGCGGACGGGCGCGGCCTGTCGCTGAGCCTCACCCCCTCCTGGGGCGAGGTGGGGAGCGGCATGGAGCGCCTGTGGGAGGACGGCCTGACCGGCCGCGAGGCAGATGCGAACGGCGATGTGCCTGGCGCACGCATCGAGGCGGAGTTGGGCTACGGCCTGCCGGCATTCGGCGGCGCGGGCCTTGTCACGCCTTACGGCGGCGCGGTGTTCGGAAACGGCGGCGGTCGCCGCTACCGTGTGGGCGGCCGTCTCAATCTCAGCACGGGGCTCGACCTGAGCCTGGAAGGCAGTCGCCGCGAGAGCAGGGACGGCACGCCAGAGCATGGAGCGAACCTCGCCATCCGCATGATCTGGTAGGCACAGGCAGCGTACTGCGCCGCGGGAGCGCCGGCGACGAGGCTGCCTCCTGGTGCGGTCCCGCTGATGGCCTCGCCTTTGTCCGATTACGGGTGCAAGCTCTACAAGGCGAAGCCCTTTGATCCGGCTGATATCGATGGGAAGCGGGTCAGGATGGTGCTCGGGGACTTCGCTGCCGGCTGGCCAGCCACCGCAGATGCGGTCGGAAACGGCGCGCTTGATCTTAGCCTGGACCGTACATGAGACTATCGGCCAACCACGAGACTCGATCGCTCATTGCGACGGGGCATCGTGTCTGCTGTCGCAGGGAAGCGGCACATCGTCGGCGAGGCGGTGCGATTCCGTGGCGCGGTCGAAGAGCCGGACGGAGCGGCTGTCCGCGAGGGTCTCAGGCCACCATCGGAATTCCTCATGCCGGCGCCAGAAATTGACGTTCCCGCAGCCTGGTGTCCTGCATTCCGGTTTGCCTTTGGGGCAGGGGTTTTAATCGCAGAGCCGATCGAGGTAACGATCCGTGCCGGGTTCCAGAATGAAGACATCGACCTGGTGGGAGGCAAGGCCGAAGCGGTTTTCGTCAACCAACGCCCGTAAGGCTCACGCAGGTGCTCTACCCGACAATTGAGCACAGGATAACGGCCACGGCCAGAGAGCTTCATGCCGCTGGCCATTAGAGCGCCACCACTAACAGCTAAAATCCCGACACTGTTCAGCCAACTGGTGCGGTCGTTCAAGGCGAAGATTAGCGGGTCATCAGCAACGAGCCCGTGATTGGCAAGCAGCGCCATACGTCCTAACCAATAGATCGCTAGAGGACAAACCAGCTACAGGAGTTCCGACCGCGCATAGTGCTCACTCACTTGCAGGCTATTGATGTAGAGAGTGAGGACTCTCACTGAGGCAAAACCGCTGGCCGCGCCGAGTGCCGCCGGCACGATTGGTTGGACTCTCACGCAGCGTGTAAAGCTGGCTTTGGTGTATTGGCTGGAGAAATTCCCGTTTGCTCAACAGGGGAAGGATTTATCTTGGCTGCGAGCCGGACTCCATCAGGTATTCGGAAAATCATTATTCGATATGTTGAATGCTCTCTTGTCCAGGTTCGTCATTTCTGACGAATAGATTCAGCGCACCACACTGGCAATGACGGCGCCGACCTTCTCCGCCGCCTCGACGAGGTGCCCGTCGGCAAGGTCAGCGTAGCCCGCCGTGGTTTGGTGTCGCCCATGACTAAGCAGCTTGCCGACCAGCGGCAGATTCTTGCTCGTTTTACTCGCCGCCCCCATTCACGATCCGTCCGTCTACCACGTGGATCGATCTATCTGCTTGGCGAGAGAGGTGTTCGTTGTGGGTGACGATCACGAATGCGGTCTGGCGTTGTTCGTTTAACTTTCGCAACAGGGCGAACAGGGTTTCGCCGGTGTGCGTGTCCAGATTCCCTGTTGGTTCGTCTGCCAGGACCAAGTCCGGGCTGTGAATGAGCGCGCGTGCCACGGCCACTCGTTGTTGCTCGCCTCCGGACAATTCGCCGGGTTTGTGATGCAAGCGATGTCCTAAGCCGACTTCCGAAAGGAGCGCGCTTGCTTCTTCGATGCACTGCGCAGTCGGGCGTTTTTGCATGAGGCTGGGGAGGGAGGTGTTTTCCAGCGCCGTAAATTCTGGCAGGAGGTGATGAAATTGGAACACAAACCCGATGCGCCGGTTTCGAAAATGGGCAAGCTCCTGTTCCGATAAACGGAAAATATTTTGGGATTCATAGCACACCGTTCCTCGCGTTGGTCGATCCAGGGTGCCTAAAATATGGAGCAGGGTGCTTTTCCCTGCTCCTGAAGCCCCGACCATCGCGAGCATCTCTCCTCGACAGACTTCCAAATTAATGCCCTTGAGCACATCGATGGTTTGATTTCCCAAGAGGAACGACTTGGACAAGTCGGTTACTTGAAGAAACGGCGATGCTGAATCAGGAGAAGTGCGCATGGGCATTACTCGTACCGAAGGGCGCTGACCGGTGCGAGTTTGGCGGCCTGCCGCGACGGATACAGCGTGGCGACAAAGCTGATCAGCATAGCGGAACACGAAACCAGGAACACGTCCAGGGCCTTCACGTGGACCGGAATGTGTGAGATGTAATACACGGTTTGATCGAAGGTCCAATAATTTTCGATGAGGTAGAGAAAGGTGTACCCCAAGGGGATGCCGATCGCCGTGCCGGTTAAGCCGATGACCACGCCGTTCAACATGAAAATGCGCATGATGGCTTGAGGGGTGGCGCCCATGGCTTTCAGAATGGCGATCTCTCGTTGCTTTTCGTTGACGATCATGGTGAGTGTGCCCACGATATTAAAGGACGCGACCAGCGTAATCAGGACCAACAACAAAAACATCATGGTTTTTTCGAGACGTAAGGCCGAAAACAAATTCCGGTTTAAGACCATCCAGTCTCTTGCCCTATACCCGATCCCGAGTCCTGCCTCAATCCGTGCGGCAATGGTGTCGGCGGTAAACACGTCGTCCACTTTCACTTCGATGCCCGTTGCGGTTTGGCCCAGACTGAAAAACCGTTGAGCCTCATCCAGCGCAATGTAGGCCAGCGAGGAGTCATATTCGTACATGCCGGACTCAAATAATCCGATGACGTGAAATTGGCGAATTTTCGGAGTCATTCCCAATGCGCTGATCGGGCCGACGGGAGACACGACGTTGATCCGATTGCCGACGAATACCCCGAGACGCATGGCTAATTCTTTGCCTAAAATGATGCCGGGTTTCTGGGCAGCCCTGGTGGAGGCGTCCGTCGGGACCTCGGTCGGCTTGGGCGGCTGCGGGGCAGCTAAATCCTGTACGGTGCCGAATGTCACGTTCTTGGTCATTTCCGTGACCTCGGGTTCTTTATCCGGATCGATGCCACGCAGGACCACCCCTTGCACCCCGGTTTCCGAGGTGAGTAGCACTTGTTTGAAAATGTACGGGGTGGCCGCGACCACTCCCGGCACCTTTTCCACTTGCTGAATCAGTTCCGAATACCCGGCCATGGGTTGCTGCCCCTGTGCCTGAATCACGACGTGCGAGGTTGTTCCTAAAATCTTCGCCTGCATGTCTTCCTTAAACCCCGTCATAATCCCGAGGGTTCCGATGAGCGCGGCGACGCCCAACGTGATGCCGGTGATCGAAATGACGGTGTTGAGAGAAATGGTTCGGGTTCGACGTTTGGCTCGGAGATACCGAAGCCCCACGAAAATTTCATACGGCAGGGTCACAACGGTTTCTCCGGTCGGAGTTGAGGAAAGAGAATAACGTCGCGGATCGAGGCTTGATTCGTGAACACCATCACCAGGCGATCAATGCCGATGCCTTCTCCCGCCGTCGGAGGCATCCCATATTCCAAGGCGCGCAGGAAATCTTCATCGAAATCATGCGCTTCATCGTCGCCGGCTTCCCGTTGAGACGCTTGGATTGCAAAGCGTTGGCGTTGGTCAAGCGGATCGTTCAACTCGGAAAACCCATTTGCCAGCTCACGGCCGGCGATAAACAATTCAAACCGGTCGGTGAGGTGCGGGTCTGTGTCCTTCCTTCGCGAGAGCGGAGAGATCTCCGTGGGGTAGTCCGTGATAAACGTGGGTTGAGTCAGCCGGTGTTCCACGGTTTCTTCAAAAATCATGTTCAAGATTCCAACCAGTGAGGCCTCCTTGGGAATTTCCAACCCGAGTTGTCGGGCCGCGGCTGTTGCCGCCGCCTGATCTTCAAGAACCGTTCGGTCGAATGTATTGTGCTCGACGATGGCTTCGAAATAGGGAAGACGGCGCCATGGGGGAGTCAGGTCGATCATGTGCCCTTGGTACTCCAGCGTGGGGCTGCCGTGGATATCCCGCGCGAGTGTGCCGAACAGATCTTCGGTCAACGCCATGAGGTCCCGGTAGTCGGCATAGGCTTGGTAAAACTCCAGCATGGTGAATTCCGGATTATGGATGGTCGAGATGCCTTCATTGCGAAAATTTCGATTGATTTCAAACACGCGCCGAAAGCCACCGACGATCAAGCGTTTGAGATAGAGCTCCGGCGCGACACGCAGATAGAGATTCGTATTGAGAGAATTGTGGTGCGTCACGAATGGGCGGGCTGTGGCCCCCCCGGGGATGAGGTGCATCATCGGCGTTTCCACTTCGAGGAACCCTTGCTCGGTGAGATAGTTGCGGATGCCCGTGATGATCCTGCTGCGTGTTTCAAAAATGGCGTGGACGTTCGGGTTGGCAATCAGGTCCACATAGCGTTGCCGGTACCGGATTTCAATATCCGTCAAGCCATGCCACTTTTCAGGAAGGGGGCGAAGTCCTTTCGACAAAAACGTCAGCATGCGGACTTCGACGGTCAACTCATCGGTTTTCGTGCGGAACAACCGACCTTCCACCCCGATCCAATCGCCTAAATCCAATTCTTGGGAGAGGCGAAAGGCGTCGTCTCCGAGCACGTCCTTTTTCAAATATACCTGGAGCCGATGCGCGCCGTCCTGAAGCGAGGCGAACGCGGCTTTGCCGAACCGGCGAAACGCCACGATGCGTCCCGCGATACGACAGTCGATTGGCTGTTGCTCGAGTTCGTCTTTGGCGTTTGATCCATATGCCGCCACGAGGTGTGCAACCTGGTGAGTCGTCTCAAAGCGGGTGCCATAGGGCTGCACCGCCATGGCTTTGAGCACGTCGAGTTTTTGAATGCGTTGCGTGCGTTGTTCGTTTGATTCATCCATCATGTCATTCCAATACATCGCAATGAAGACCCAACGGTTCCATGGACTCCCGCCGGGTCGTTATGAACTCGTGGCGGCTATGGTCTGTTTCAAATAGGCTTCAATGAAGGGATCGAGGTCTCCATCCATGACCGACGCGATATTCCCGGATTCCTGATTCGTTCGGTGGTCTTTGACCATTTGATACGGTTGGAACACATACGACCGAATTTGACTGCCCCAGGCGATGTCTTTTTTTTCGCCGACGATGTTTTGAAATTCGGACTCCTTTTTCCGTTGTTCCAACTCGAACAACTTCGCTTTCATGACACGCATGGCGCCCATGCGGTTTTGTAACTGCGAGCGCTCGTTCTGACATTGCACGACGATTCCGGTGGGAAGGTGCGTCATGCGAATGGCGGTTTCGACTTTGTTGACGTTCTGGCCGCCGGCCCCGCCTGCACGAAACGTATCGATCCTCAGATCTTTTTCATCTATCTCGACCTCAACCTCGTCATCCAGTTCGGGATACACCGAAACGGCGGCAAACGACGTATGGCGACGTTTGTTGGCATCAAACGGAGAGATCCGCACTAAACGATGCACCCCGGCTTCCGATTTCAAATAGCCATAGGCATAGGGGCCCTCGATACTCAACGTGGCACTTTTGATCCCGGCTTCATCACCGGGTTGAATGTCGATTGTGCCGACCTTGAACTTCTTGTTCTCAGCCCAGCGTACGAACATCCGCATCAACATTTGGGCCCAATCCTGCGATTCCGTTCCGCCGGCCCCGGGGGTGATGCCCAGCATGGCGGATCGAACATCATGCGCACCGGCCAGTAACTGCTCTGTGCGCAGGTGCTCCAGAAGCGTTTCCAGCGTTTGAATGCCCTGAGTTAATTCGGTTTCGAGTTCGGCATCATCCTCTTCCCCGATGAGGTCGAGCGTGGCTTCTAGATCAGCCTGCCTTTGCTCAAAATCGGTGATGCGGGAGATGTCTCGTTCAATCGTGGCTTTGCGCCGTCCAACCGTGGTCGCGATTTGCGAATTTTTCCAGAAATCAGGTTGGGCGCTTTCTTGATCGAGTTCCTCTCGTTCGTTCCGTAGTCGAGGCAGGTCAAAGACGCCTCCGTAACTCTTTGATGTGGTCTCCGGTGGCTTGCAAACGGTTTCGAATATCCTCAAGCATGCGTGGCTCCTTTGCGTCGTGGTGAAAACCAGGTGTCAACCGCGGGTGGTCTGTGGGAAAAAAACGAGCGAATGATAGCAAACACAAGGCTATTATAACACAGGCCCACGCAAACACATCGCCAAATCGTGTATAAAACGTCGAGGGCGCGCTCAGGGGAATCGATCCGGTGATAGCCTGTTCGGTAAAAATGGGCGTGGCCGTGATCATGCGTCCGGTCGGATCGATAAATCCGGAAATGCCGGTATTGGCGGCGCGGGCAACCGCCATACGGTTTTCAACGGCGCGGAAGACGACCATCCCGAAATGTTGATACGGGGCGACGGTTTTCCTGAACCAGGCGTCATTGGTGATCGTGACCAAAAAATTGGCGCCTTCGCTGGCGAGTCGCCGTACAAGATCCGGAAAAATGACCTCGTAGCAAATAGCGACACCAAACCGAACCTGTCGTTGTCCTGATCCACGTGGAAGGGAGAGCAGGGTCGGGCCTGGTCCCGGCTGAAAATCGCCGATGCCGACCACCAACTTGTCCAGGAAAAAGAGAACCTGTTTCAGGGGAATATATTCACCGAAGGGGACGAGATGTTGCTTGTCATACCGCCCGGTGATACCCCTGGAGGGGGTCAGAACATAGGCGCTATTCAGCAGAGACGGGGTGCCGTCGATTTGAGGCCGAAGGGCCGGACTTCCAAACACCAGTGGCACCTGCGCGTCCTTTATCATCTCCATCACCAGCGATTGATAGCCTACGTTTCGTTCGAACAAAAAGGGCGTGGCCGCTTCAGGCCAAAGAATCAGATCGGATTTGGGACTGACGGTTTTTGTGAGCCGGCGGTATTGTTCCAACGTTTCCACGCGATAGGCTGCGTCCCATTTATGCGCTTGATCGATATTGGCTTGAACGACCCCAATGGTGAGGCTCTCCGAGCGAGGAAGATGCAGTTGACTCAGCCCATAGAGCCAGACCACGAGGATGGCCACAACGGATGAGGCGAGCGGAATCCAGGGCCGGAGGAGGGGGGATCTCTGCGGTTTTTCTGCCCAAACCCAACGGAGCAGAAGAAACAATGAGACGTTCACCACCACAATGAGAAATGACACGCCGTAGACGCCGGTGATGTGTGCGATCTGGATGATCGACAGCCATTGAAATTGAGAGTAACCTAACAGGCCCCAGGGGAGTCCACTCAACGCGTAGGTGCGTCCATACTCCAGAGAGACCCACAAGCAGGGTGCCACGATCCACGCGCCGGTGGCCCATCGTTGTTCCAGCCAGATAAATCCCCAGGCATACAGCCCGACGTACAGCCCCAGATACCCCGCCAATGTAAACATGAGCACGATGCTGATGGGGAGGGGGACTTGACCATAGAGATGCATCGCGATCACGACCCAATACATCGTGCCGGTAAACGCCAAAAATCCCGTCAACCATCCGCGTAAAAAGGCTTGACCCGTTGTGACGCCGATCAGCACCCGGTGGAGGGGCAGTAACGCAATCCAGGCGAACACGCCCCAGGGAAAACCTTCCAATAAATTGGAAACGGAAAGCGAATACCCCGTACCCGTGAGCAGGCAGTAGAACCACAAACGCTTTTTCGACATGATGCGCTACGGTAGGAGAAACGACCAATGGTTGCAAGGGAAGAGAATGGATCGAAATCCGGAAAATGAGCCCGCCCTCCTTCCTTTGGTGTAGCGACGCCATTCCCCAATCAGGGTCTGGAACAGACTCATGGAACCGATTCTTGACCGCATAAGGCATGTCCCGGGCTTTGACTCTGGATGTGGCTCTACAACTGCTTCCGCCACCCATACCCCATTTCCATCCCTTGGTGTTCAGGAGGCAAGTGGGCATGGGGGGGGGCTGCCGTGTACTTAATACGTTTCGCTATGGGACGCCTTACGGCGTCCCGCTATCACAGTCAATCAGGGGGTTCTTCCCTGGAATGTTTTGTTGCCCGGTTTTCAAAATACGCCGATGGCGTGAAGGAGGACAATCGAAACCGCGAGAGGGGCAATGAATCGAATCGACACCTGCCAAATGGAATAGCCTGTTTCATTTTTCATGCCGAGTTCAGCTCGGCTCATTTTTTTGGTCATCACCCAACCGGTGAAGATGGCCATACCGATTCCGCCTATTGGCAGCATGAGGTTTGAGGTGAGGAAATCGAGGTGATCGAAAAAGGTCAGCCCCAAAACTTCGACGTCTGCCCAGATGTTGAATGAAAAGGCCGTGCCGAATCCCAATAGCCACGTGGCCAGTCCGGTCCAGAAGGCGGCCGTGTGACGAGTCATGTTGAAATGTTCGATCATCATGGTGACCGCCGGTTCGATCAATGAAATGGAAGATGTCCAGGCTGCCACGAGGAGCAAGATAAAAAAGAGTGTTCCGAACAATGTCCCGCCCGCCATGTTGCCGAAGGCCACGGGAAGGGTTTCAAAAATGAGACTCGGGCCGGCTCCGGGCGTGAGGGTATTGGCAAAAACAATAGGAAAAATCGCCATGCCCGCGATGAGGGCGACCATCGTGTCGGCCACGGCCACGGCCACGGACGTACTGGCGATGGAAGTGTCTTCGGGAACATAGGCCCCATAGATCATGATGGTGCCCATTCCCAGGCTCAACGTGAAAAACGCGTGCCCCAGGGCCGTGAGCATGCTGGTGCCTGAAAAGTGGCTGAAGTCGGGCGTGAATAAAAAGGCGAGCCCTTGCATGAAGTAGCCGGTGGTCATGGCGTAGCCCAAAAGAATGAACAACAGCACAACCAGGACCGGCATAAGGTAGGTGATGGCTTTTTCCAATCCATGCCGCACTCCTCGGGCCACGATGGACATGGTGATGAGCATGAAGACCGTATGCCAACCCACCTGAACTAAGGGATTTCCCACAAAGTCTCCAAAGAGGCTCGTGCTCCCATCTCCGTTGAGACCTGAGAAACGACCGGTAGCTGCATGGACAATATACCCGAGGGTCCATCCGCCGATGACGCTGTAATAAGACAAAATCAGTGTGCCGGCCAAGGTGCCGGACCACCCGATGAGTTGCCAGCCTTGGCGGGCGTTGGTTTCCGCAGCCAGAACTCGCATGGTATTGACCGGCGTTCGTTTGCCGCGGCGTCCGAGCATCACCTCTGCCATCATCAGTGGAATTCCCAAGGCAGCCACACAGAGGATATAGACCAAGACAAAGGCCCCACCCCCGTTTTCCCCTGTAATATAGGGAAATTTCCAAATATTTCCGAGGCCGACGGCAGCGCCCGTAGCTGCCATGATAAAGGCTAAGCGAGAGGACCATTGGCCATGGATGGGTTGTTGGTCGTTTTTGATCATACGTGCGTGTTTCGCTTCTGTCGGGAACGGCTCCTGTGTCGGCCCCGACCCCGGTCTCGAGTTGTCCCGTGGGATCCTTTTTATTGGAAAGGGGAGTCTAGCCATCGGAGCAACCTGTTTCAAGGGTTTTCTTTTCACGTTATTGAGAACGTTATCAAGACGGAAACCGTGCCGACTTGAGATTGGAGCATGTGCCTGACTATAGTGAATCGCTTTCGGCAGGTTGAATAAAGTCGGAGAGCGGAAGAAAAACTTGCTCCATGTCCGTTGAGGAAAAAAACAAACGCCGAGTGATCGTCCTCGCTCCGATGCCGCCAGAGAAAGCGGCGTATGCCCTTGCACGATATAGTCGTTCTCAGGATTCCATCGAAGACAGTTTGCAGTGGGTACATGGGCACTCGTCCGAAAAGTTTTGGGAGCAGTTCTATTTTGCCTATGGCCATGCTTCGATCGCCGATCTTGGGCACGTGACCGTGTGCCTGGAAGGCATTTCCGAATTAGCGGCCATTCGCCTGGAAGATGAACCGCTGTGGGATGGACAGGCCAAGTCCAGCCGGTACCAAAACTTTGCCGTGTCCGGCTGTTACGTGCCGTCAACCATCAAGGATTCCGAACCCGAGGCATTTTATCGCGGGATTCTCGGTAGTCTGTTCAATCTCTATCGAACGTTTCATGATCGGCTTCTTGAACATCTTCAACGGCAATCTCCCAGGCCCGAGACCATGAGCGAGGCGAATTATGGTCGAACCCTTGCTGCGCGTGTTTACGATATCACTCGGTATTTGTTGCCCTTGGCAACCACGACGAACGTGGGACAGGTGGTGAGTATCCGGACGTTGGAAAAACAAATCATCCGGTTCTTGTCGACGCAGCTTCCTGAACTCCAGGCGCTTGGCCAGGAGTTACAAGATGTCTGTGCGAAAGCTCCTTCGAATGTGTGGGGAGCGTTGGGCGGTGAGACAGGGAAACCTGCGGAGCCGCTCGCGCCGACCTTAGCCCGTCACGCCAAGGCCAATGAGTACCAAACGGAGGTCTATCGTGATTTGTCGAGGCACGCCAAGAAAATTTTTCACAAGGCGGGTTTGGATCTGCCGTCGGCTTGGACCGATCAAGTGGTGCCGGTTGATCTCATCGAGCCGCATTCGTTGATGGATGAATTGGTCACGAGTTTGTTGTATCGCGTCAGTCATGCGCCGTATCGCCGGATTTTGGAATTGGTGCGGGAGTGGTCCGAGAAGGAAAAACAGGAGACCCTTGCAGTGGCCTTTCGCCGTCGAGGTCCCTATGACGAGTTGATTAAGGAATGTCGATGCGGCTATCCCTTAATCTTCGACGTGTTGATGGATATTGGAGGATGGCGGGATCTGCACCGGCATCGACGGTGCCAGCAAATCCAACAAAACTTTACCACCGTCCACGGCTATGAGATCCCTCATCCGTTGTATGAGGCGAAACTGGATCGAGAGTATCAAATGGCCATGGACGCGGTTCAACAGGATATCGAACGGTTGCGGGGCATGGATCAGGAGGCCTCGATTTACGTGCTTCCCTTTGGCTTCAAGGTTCGGTGTGTCTTTAAGATGGATTATGCCCAAGCGGAGTACATGTGCCAACTCCGGTCAGGGGTCAAAGGCCATTGGTCCTACCGTGCGGTGGCCTGGGCCATGAAACAGCAAATCATGAATCAGTATCCTCATTTAGGCGAATTGATTCCTGCCACCCCACCCGATGTCGAGGATACGCTGACGCGCTGAGCCGAATGGCGCTCGCTTCAGTCCTTTTTGGGGGTTTTGGGGGTTGCGAGAGATGAATGTGGTCAAATGAGTGAAGAACAGACGATCGAACAAGCCATGCTCAGAGGGGATTGGGATGCGGTCATCGACGCCGCGACTCACTGGACGCAGAGTGCGACGGCCGGGCCTAGGGCGTTGTTTGCCTTGAATGCCATGTATCTGTTGAAAGGCGAATTTGCTTTGGCGTGGCAGATGCACGCGAGGTCGTTACAGGACGAGGCGGATATTGCGAATGTCCGCGAATGGGTTGATCGCCTCAACGCGACGTATCCGGAGGAGGGATACGTTCATTTACTCTATGGCCTGTTTTTGGCGCAGTCCGGCCAATCGGAGCAGTCGATCAAGAGTTACCAAACGGCGAGACACCTGGCCCCCGACTCTCCCTTTCCTCATTTTTTTCTGGCTCAGATTTATCAACGGATGGCACAAACGGATAAGGCCATCAAGGCGTATCGCCAAGCCGTCAAATTAGATCCGACCTATTTAGCCGCTCGATTAAACCTGGGTGTGGCGTATCAAGAACACGGTCAGTTGGAAATGGCCATTCCCCAGTATCGAGAGCTGATCAAGCTCGCACCCGATGATGCGTTGGGATACGTGAATTTAGCCTGTGCCCTTGCCGAACAGGGGAAGATTGACGCGGCGGTTCGTGAATATAAAACCGCGATGAAGCTCAATCCCGAGGACGTTGAGGTGCATTATGCGTTGGCGGGGATCTATGAACAAAAAGGTCGACGCGACCTCGCCCTGCGGGAATATCAAGAAGCCCTGCGAATCATGCCGGACTTCGGACCAGCCGCGACAGAAGTGGGGTGGATTTTATTGGAAAAGGGGCAGGTTGATTCAGCTCTCGATAGTTTTAATGTTGCGCTCAAAGCCAATCCCAATGATGCGAGGGCCACATTTGGTGTGGGGCGAGTCTATGATCTCAAACGCAAACCCGAGATTGCAGGAGATCATTACCAACAGGCGCTGCTGCTGGAGAAGGATATCACGAAGAAAACCTCAATCTTAAATTTTATTGATAAGATTGTGGGTGGGTATCATGATTAAGGGAAGAGGCGCGAAGCGTAACGCGTGATCCGGTACGATAAAAAAGATCGTAACGCGTTCACAACGAAATTCAGAGTTCTTGTATCGACTGCCGGAGCATAGAAAGCTGCTGGGAGGAATCGCCGATTTTTAGTAATTCCGTTTTGATTTGGGCTTTGAGGTAAGAGGAATACCCGATCCGGTCCAAGAAAAACTCCAGAAATTGAACGCCTAAGAGCCTGCTTTTCTTTTTTAATTCTTTCACGTCCTCATCACTGATCGGCACATACGTGCTCCCGATGTGAAGAATGACATTATAATAATCTCCTTCACTGCGACGTTCGAATCGTAATCCGTCCATCATTCTCTATTCCCCGTTACTGAAACTTGTATAAGGGTCACATTGTAGGCAAACCGTTGTTCTCATGACAAGGGCGATTTCTCGTGAAAAAAGTTGAGGCATGGAGTTATTGTGGTTCTTGTCCTTGACCGTTGCCAGACCATGTGGTAGCGTAATTTCCTTTCCATTCACGGCATGAGTCGACACGAAGATTCCTGATTGCCGAGCCGCGTTTCGTGCCGGTTTTGCATGATGAAAAGAGTGTCCCACCGGCACTGATCCAGGCGCCGGTGGAGCGCATGGACCCTGGTGATTGATTTCATGCTTCATCATCCAAAGGTTTTGTATGTCGCGAGTGTATAATTTCAGCGCGGGGCCGGCCATGTTGCCTGAGGCCGTCTTACAACAAGCCCAGGCCGAATTGACGGATTGGCATGGGTCCGGATCCTCTGTCATGGAGCTAAGCCATCGGAGTCAAGAATTTCTCTCGGTGTTTGCCGAGGCAGAACAGGATGTTCGTGACTTATTAGGGGTTCCCGATACGTACAAGGTGCTCTTTTTGCAGGGGGGAGCGACCGGACAATTTGCCGCCATTCCCATGAATCTTTTGCGCGGGAAAAGCAAGGCGGATTACCTTTTGACCGGGGCTTGGGGCAAAAAAGCCATTAGCGAGGCCAAGAAATATTGCGAAGTGAAGGTCGCGGCTTCTTCCGAAAGCCAGCAATTCACCACCATCCCCTCATTTGAAAGTTGGTCGTTGAGTGCAGAGGCAGCCTATGTGCATTACACCCCCAATGAAACGATCGACGGCGTTGAGTTTCACTGGGTGCCCGAGACCGGGCACGTTCCGCTTGTCGCTGATTTTTCTTCGACCATCCTGTCCCGCCCCATTGATGTGAGTCGGTTTGGGTTGATTTATGCGGGGGCACAAAAAAATATTGGCCCTGCCGGGATGACGTTGGTGATTGTGCGAGATGACCTGATCGGTGATGCGTTGCCGATGACGCTCAGCGTGTTCGATTATGCGCAACAGGCGAAAGCGGAGTCCATGCTGAATACCCCGCCGACCTATGCCCTGTATATCGCGGGCTTGGGTTTTAAATGGTTGAAGAAGCAAGGCGGACTTTCGGCCATGGCCAAACTCAACGAACGCAAGGCCAAGAAACTGTATGCTGCGATCGATGGTTCCGGCTTCTATCGGAACCCGGTGGACCCTCCCTGTCGATCCTGGATGAATGTGCCGTTTGTCTTGGCCAATCCGGAATTGGATTCGGAGTTTCTCGCGGGAGCTGCGCAATCCGGCTTGACCACACTACAGGGGCATCGTTCGGTGGGCGGTATGCGTGCGAGTATCTATAATGCCATGCCTGAAGCCGGCGTGGATGCCTTAATTGACTATATGGCAGATTTTGAAAAACGGAAAGCGTAGGGAAGATTCCATGAAAATTCTGGTCAGTGATAGTTTATCGCCTCGGGGCGTTGCCGTTCTTGAACAGGGAGGGTTTCGCCCCGAGATAAAAACCAAGCTGTCTAAAGAACAGCTTCTGGAAGAAATCAAAGACTATGATGGAATCATTGTTCGGTCCGGCACGAAGGTGACGTCTGACGTCATTGACGCCGGGCGTCGTCTTAAGATCATTGGTCGCGCAGGGACGGGCCTTGATAACGTTGATTGTGAAGCCGCCACTCGTCGGGGTATTGTCGTGATGAATACGCCTGGTGGGAATACGATTACGACGGCAGAGCACACGATTGCCATGATTGTGACCATGAGTCGTAAAATTCCCCAAGCCGTCGCTTCGACGAAGGCGGGTAAGTGGGAGAAAAGTAAATTCATGGGGGCGGAGTTGTTCAACAAAACCCTCGGCCTCGTAGGGTTAGGCCAGATTGGAACCTATGTCACCAAATTAGCACAGGGCTTAGCCATGCAGGTGATAGGCTATGACCCCTATTTAGCTCCGGGGCGTGCGCGTGTGTTGGGAATCGAGACCGTGGAATTGGACGAGTTATTGAGACGGGCCGATTTTATCTCGGTTCATACCCCTTTGACCAATGAAACGCGGTCTTTGATTAATGCCCAAGCCATACAACAAATGAAAGACGGGGTGATGATTGTGAATTGTGCGCGTGGGGGCATCATCAATGAACAAGATATGTATGAGGCACTCACAAGTAAAAAAGTCGCTGGGGCGGCATTCGATGTGTTTGCCGAGGAGCCCGTGAACCCGGATCATCCCTTGCTTGCCCTGGATAACTTTATCTGTACGCCTCATATCGGGGCCTCGACCGAGGAAGCCCAGGAAAATGTCGCCGTCGCGATTGCCGAACAATTCGTAGACTATTTTAAGAAAGGCGTGTCCCGGGGTGCGGTGAATGTTCCTTCGGTTCCCCCTGAGGTCTTGCTTCAACTCCATCCCTACCTGGGGTTGGCCGAGCGGATGGGGTTATTTCAAGCGCAACTGATTGATGGAGGCATTGAACAGGTCACTGTGGAATGTAGCGGAGAGGTAGCGAATCTTTCCTTGGCTCCTCTGACGGTCTCGGTCTTAAAGGGCTTGTTGGCCCCGATTTTACAAGATGGGGTGAATGCCGTGAATGCGCCCTTTATTGCGAAGAAACGTGGCATCGAGGTCAAGGAAGTGAAGGGGAGCGATGCGGGAGATTATACGAGCGTGATTCGTCTTCACGTGACAGTCGGTACACAAACGCATCAATTGGCCGGAACCCTGTATCATAAAAAGGATCCTCGCATTATTGAAAGCAATGCGTATGCGGTCGAGGTGATTCCCGAAGGCTATATGCTGTTGATCTATAACGTCGACCGTCCGGGTGTTATTGGAACGGTTGGGCGTATTCTCGGGGAACACGACATGAATATTGCCCGGATGCAATGCTCTCGTGCGCAAAAGGGAAGCCATGCGTTGTTGATCATTGGGTTAGATGAACCGCCCCCTCTTCACGTGATGGAGAGCGTCAAGCGTGAGCAGGACATTCTTTCCGTTCGCCTTGTCGATCTGTCACGCGTGCCTTAACGGTCCTCTCTTTTCGATGGCTCGCCGTCTCCACCCACACTCGGAGCGCCACGCGGTTTCTTTAGGAACAGTACCCCGTTCCCTGATCCCAATTGGGATGACGACCCTGCTGCCTGATGCGGCTGAACGCGTCCGTCATTTGGAACGCGTGTTATTTGAGGGTTTTACCCAATGGGGCTATCGCGAAATTATCCCACCAACCTTTGAATATCTGGACGTGCTCTCTGCCGGGTTGCCGGCTGATATCCTCGAAAAGTGTTACAAAGTCGCCGATTGGACGACCGGACGCATTTTAGTGCTTCGTCCTGATGTGACCGCGCAAATCGCGAAAATTGTGGCGATGGGGATGGCCGGACGACAACTTCCCCTTCGGTTGAGTTACCGCTCCACCGTGTTTCGATATGAGCCCGAACATGCTGGCCGTGAGCGGGAAGTGTTTCAGTTGGGGGTCGAACTGATTGGCGTCGATGACGCGTCGATGGATGCCGAAATTTTGACTTTGCTCATTGAGTCTCTGAAGGCCGTTGGGCTATGGGATTTCAAAATTTCACTCGGACACGTCGGTTTCTATCAGGCGTTGCTGGCGCATTCGGGTCTGTCGGAACAGGGGCGCAAGCAGGCGGAACTCGCCGCTGCGCATAAAGACTTGCCGCAACTCGAACGAATCTTGAAAACCGAACGCGTGGCACGCAAGCAAGCCCGAGCGCTTCTTGAAGCGCCGGGGCGTTATGGGCGAGAGGAAGTATTGCAATGGGGCCGAGCCATTGCCGGTCGTAATACTCGGTTGCTGACCCCCCTTGAGCGGTTGACCAACGTTTATGCTCTTCTCGATGCAGCCGGCGTCAAGGAGCATCTGCTCCTGGATCTGGGAGAGTTTCGGGGCTTTGATTACTATGATGGAGTCGTGTTTGATGTGTTTTCTGCCAATGTCGGTTGTGAACTCGGCGGCGGCGGACGCTATAACCATTTGATCGGACAATTTGGGCAAGATCTCCCTTCTACGGGATTTGCCTTGGATCTCGATCGATTATTCCATGCGTTTGACGGAGGGGGAAAGGAATGGGCGTTAGACCCCCCTCGCGTATTAGTGGTGGCGCCTCGTTCCCACTTTGGCCAAGCGTTTCAAACAAGTCAGCTCCTTCGCTCGCACGGGTTGGTGGTGCATCATGAAACCGTGCCTCGGTGGGATTCGACCCGACTCAAAATGATTCGAACCCGTGTCCAAACTTCCAGCGTATCCTGGGCCGTGATGGTGGGCGTGCCTTCTTTGTCGAGCCAAGAAGCCTTGGTCATAGCGAAAAAGACACAAGCAAACGCCTCACAAACAGTCGGCATCCAAGATCTTCCCAGCCTGCTCCTCAACGGTACGCATGCTCACATCTGACGTCTCTGATCTTCGTCTTCCGCCTCAGAATCTTGATGCCGAGCAATCCGTCCTCGGAGCTATCCTGTTGGAAAACAGGGCGCTCAATAAGGCGATCGAATTGATTGTCGAAGAAGACTTTCATCGTGGGGCTCATCGCACCATTTTTGCGGGGATGCTTGAATTGTCTGAACGGAATGAAGTGGTTGATCAGATCACGTTAACGGAACTCCTGAAAACGAAAGCCCAATTGGAACAGGTGGGCGGTGCTGCCTATGTTGCTGAATTGGTGCAGGCGGTCCCCAGTGCGTCCAATATACGATACCATTGCAAAATTGTGCGGGAAAAATCCCTGTTGCGTGGGTTGATCCGCGTGGCCACCGACGTGGTCTCCAAAGGGTATGATGCGCATGTGGAGTCGGTTGACCTCTTGGAATATGCGGAACGGGAGATCTTTAGGCTGGGCCAAGGACGCGTGGATCGGTCGTTTGTCGCCATGCATCAAATCATTAAGGAAAGTGTTGAGATTGTCGATCGATTATTTAGCCGCAAAGAAAGAATTACAGGAGTTCCGACCGGGTACCGTGTGATTGACGATCTGACGGCTGGGTTGCAGCCGTCCGATCTCATTGTTATTGCCGGTCGTCCGAGTATGGGGAAAACCAGTCTGGCCTTGGGAATGGCCGAATATGCCGCGATTCGCGCGAATTTAACCGTGGGCATTTTTAGCCTGGAAATGTCTCAAGCCCAGTTGGTTCTGCGTATGCTCAGTTCCCAGGCGTGCTTAGATTCTCATGCCTTGAGGACGGGGCAACTGACGTCTGAAGATTGGCGTTCGCTGTGTGATGCGGCGGATCGCTTGGAGAGGGCCAAGATTTTTATCGATGATTCCGGCGGGCTCACGGTGCAGCAAATGCGGGGCAAGGCTCGTCGCCTCAAAGCGGAGCAGGGCCTGGATCTCTTGATCATCGATTATCTCCAACTCATGCAGGGGCACAGTCAAGCAGAATCTCGACAACAGGAAATTTCAGTTATCAGTCGATCGTTAAAAGCCTTGGCCAAGGAATTGGATATTCCAGTGTTGGCACTCTCCCAGTTGAGCCGGGCCGTGGAAAACAGGATCGATAAACGGCCCGTCCTCTCTGATCTACGGGAATCCGGGGCCATTGAACAGGATGCCGATATCGTGATGTTCATTTATCGCGAGGAGGTTTATAATCCGGATACAGAGGAAAAAGGCATTGCCGATATTTTGATTCGGAAACATCGCAATGGGCCGACGGGTGATCGGCAACTGACCTTCCAAGATCGGTATGCGAAATTTGCCAATCTCGAGAGCCATCACCTTCAGACATAAGATCCGCGATTGATGAAGGCGAGATGATACATATACATTCAAGACAAACCAACCGGTGGTTTTCTAAAGGATCGGGCGTACTGCCCGGCGGATGGCAAGAACGGGTGGCAGTCACGTGCCTCCTCGTTCCTCTGATCGTGGTATCGTGTGCCGCGGTGCCTGAGCCTCCAAGCGACTCCATCACCGAACCCGAATTCGTCTCTCAACCCCGTCTTGCTCCAGCGTATTATCATTTTTTACAAGGCTATTTAGCAGAACTTGCGAATGATGTCCCCAAGGCCATTTTCGAGTATCGCGCTGCCCTGCAGGTTGACTCGGAGTCGGTCTTTCTACGCGTGAGGTTAGCCGCGTTGCAGTTTTTGTCGGGGAAGATGCAAAAAGCAATGGCCACGTTAGATCGTATCCAACCCACTCGTGTGCAGGATGCGGTCGTGCTGACTGAAATGGCCAAAATCTATGCAGGCGGAGGGAACTTTGATCGCGCGTTAGGGTTATATGATGAAGCGGTCCGTGTGAATCCTGAACGTGGGGAGACCTATTTTGCCAGAGGGGTGCTGCTGCTCAATCTTAAGCAACCCCTACAGGCTGAAGAGGCTTTTGCCCAGGGTATTTCCTATACGCCGGAGTCGCATCTCGGATATTTCTACCGAGGAAAGGCCTTTGAGGCCCAAGGCAAGAGAGTCGAAGCCAAGGAAGCATACCGCCAAGCGATCACCAGGGCTGAGCGATTTGAGCCAGCGTATCGAGCCTTGCTCAAGTTGTACGAATCCGATGGGGAAATTCAGGAAGCTATTCGGCTGTATGAGCCGTTTGTTTCGTCGGCCACTCCGGGCAACAATACGTTCCGTAAGGACTTTGTCCGTCTTTTGGTGAAACAAAAAGACTACGCGCGCGCATTGGATATGCTTAATCAAATGACGGCGGATGACCCCGAGGACGTGAAAGTGCAAATCCAAAGGGCTCTCGTCTATGTGGAGATGAAAGACCCCCACCGTGCGATTGCGGGGTTGAACCGGATTGTCCAGGCCCATCCGTCCGAGCTTCGGGTTCGGGATTATCTGGGGTGGATGTACGAACAAATCGACGATTTTGAGAGGGCGATTGAATCGTATCGGACCAATATCCATGTGGATCCGACTTTTCATGACAGCCGTCTTCACTTGGGTTTTCTGCTGTATCGACTCACACGTTTTGATGAAGCCGCGCTGCATTTAGCCCAAGCGGTTGAGCTCAAACCCGGTAATCCGGAGACGTATCTTTTGTTGGGATTGAGTTACCTGCAAATCGAGCAATTTGAACAGGCTACGTCTGTGCTTGAAAAGGGGCTGGAACATCACCCCAAAGATGAAACGCTGCGATTTAATCTTGGTGCCGCGTATGACAAGCTGGACCGGTTCCCAGACGTGGTTCGAACAATGGAGACCGTACTGACGCTCAATCCTGAACATGCCGACGCGCTCAATTACCTGGGCTATAGTTATGCTGATCGAGGCATCCATGGGGAAGAAGCCGTGGAATTCACTCAACGCGCTGTTGCGCTCAAGCCGGACAATGGTGCGTATATCGATAGTTTAGGATGGGCGTTGTTCAAAGTTGGGCGGGTGGCCGAAGCCCTCCAAAAAATTAAGCGAGCAGCTGAGATCGTCAAAGATGACCCGGTCATTTTTGAGCATTTGGGAGAAATTTATCTGACGCAAGATCATCAAGCAGCAGCTAAAGATGCCTGGATCCGGTCTCTGGAATTAGAGCCTCGCAATGAGAAACTCATCAAACGATTTCGTGAGGTGGGCTTTGGGAATCCGCCTGTTTTGAAAGGGGAGCGGTCGAAGGATGACGCGCAAGTGAGCCAATACGCGGATCCCGTGCTTCTCGGAGCCCCTGTTCCCTAGGCACCCTTCAGCAAGTCATCAATTAGGTCATGGCGTGAGATCTGCATCAAAGCAGGCAGGGGCTCAATGTAGCCAATATAGAAGGAGGGAACGTATGGTTCATGCCATCCGCAATCAGCGAGGGTTTAGTTTGACCGAGCTGATGATTGTCGTGGCCATCATCGGCATTTTGGCTGCGATTGCCATTCCCAATTTTCTTCAATATCAAGCGCGAGCCAAACAACTAGAAGCCAAAAACAATCTCGTGGCGATTCATACGGGGGAGATGGCCTATTTTGCCGAATATGACACGTATAGTGATAACTTCAATGCCATAGGATTTGCCGTGACCGGGGTCTTGCAACGATATTCCTACAAGTTGGGGGAGAATCATTCAGGAACATTGCCTAGCGGGTGTACCCCCTCCAAGGAGGATACCGAGAGTACGGTGTCTGATACCGAGTTTACGGCCGTGGCGATTGGCAATGTTGATAACGATGCCACCTGTGACGTGTGGACCATCGATGAGAACAAAACGTTGCTGAATGTCACGAATGATGTTGTCTTATAGTCCCCCCTTTCCGTCGGTTGGGATAAGACGGCCTCAGCCGTGAAGTGCCAGGGCAATGTAGTGGAAATGTGCAGTCCTCTTCACCGTCACATTCATGATGGTCCTTCACTTGGTCGGTTTTCTCAAACTTGGTCGGTTTTCTCAATGTCAGACGGTACTATGCTTGACTCTCTTCGAGAGGGTCTGCTATAAGCCAATAATCTGTTCGATCAGTGTCGAAGAATGAGTCGCCTGAAAATTTCTAGTCGTTGGTTCTGTACACGTCTCTCGACATATCCTGTAATCATACCATTGAGATATGGACCTCCTCAAAAGTCTCCTAGGACGACTGTCTGAGAGTTTTTTTACCTCTGTCCCCCATCGATTACGATCCCGTCATTGGAAGTCGCACAACCCTTCATTGAAGCTTGTCTCGAATAACCCTGATGTTGCAAGGGGACTAAAATTCATTCAGGGGCGTTCTGCGCCATCGACCGTTGGACATGCGGAAGCAGTAGAAGAAGCCTTGGCGCGGAGTACGACATGGCTTTTCGAACAACAGCATCCTGAAGACGGATATTGGGTTGAGGCATTAGAGGCGGATACGACGTTGACCTCGGAGTATGTGATGTTGCGTCGGTATATCGGTGCCGTTGATAGAAATCGGGAAGCCCAAATGGTTTGCTATCTTCAAGGCACCCAACTCGAAGAGGGTGGGTGGCCAATTTATACCGGCGGCCCCATGGAAGTCAGTGCCTCAGTCAAAGCCTACTTTGCTTTGAAATTGGCTGGGGTCCCACAAGATGATCCGGGGATGTGTCGAGCCAGACTGGCGATTTTAGCAAAAGGCGGTGTTGTGTCAGCCAATGTGTTTACGAAAATTACGTTGGCCTTGTTTGGACAATACGATTGGATCGGTCTCCCGAGCATGCCTCCAGAAATCGTGCTGGTGCCCCAAAAGTTTTCTTTTAATATCTATGCCATCTCGTATTGGTCCAGAGCCGTGGTTATTCCTCTGCTTATTGTTTTTGCCATTCGCCGAGAATGCCGAATTCCTGCAGAACAAGGGATTGAAGAGTTGTTCTGTATGCCTCGGGGTCACATTAACTATCGAAACGCACCACCGTTTCAAAAAGATCGTGAGTTCATGAGTTGGCGGAACTTTTTTGTTTGGATCGATGGAGTTCTCAAGATTTATGAAAAATATCCTCTTCTTTCCATACGGAAAAAAGCGATTAAGAAAGCCGAGGCTTGGTTGCTGAAACATATGCAGGGTGAAGGGGGACTTGGGGCGATTTACCCGGCCATGGCAAATTCGATCTTCGCCTTGGTGGCTCTCGGATACCCCGTGACGCATCCGTTCATCCAAAAAGCAATTCGGGAAATCGAGTCCCTGGAGATTGAAACGTCAGCGTCAGCCGATGGCCGGACACCGTCCACGCTTTACCTGCAACCTTGCCATTCCCCCGTTTGGGATACGGCGTTAACCGTCAATGCGTTCATTGAAAGAGGCCTCTCTGTTGACCATAGCGCACTTTCGCATGCTTCTTCCTGGCTACGTTCTCGACAAACGCACAGGGTGGGGGATTGGGCCGTATCCGCTCCCACGGCCACACCTGGCGGATGGTATTTTCAATTTGAAAATGAGTGGTATCCCGATGTCGATGATACGGCCGCCGTCGTGACCGCCTTAACGAAACTCTCATCTCTTCATCCCGCTGACCAAGATGAGGCCATTCGGCGAGGTCTGCAATGGACGTTGGACATGCAAAGCTCGACGGGAGGGTGGGGAGCCTATGATCGAGATAATGATCAACTGATTTTGAACAAAATTCCCTTTGCAGATCATCAATCTTTGCTCGATCCTCCTACGGCGGACTTGACGGGGCGGTGTCTGGAAATGCTGGGCACCCTCGGATATGACCGATCCCACCCTGCCGTGCCCCCGGCTCTTGAATTTCTTCGACGAGAGCAAGAAGCTGATGGTAGTTGGTACGGGCGATGGGGAGTCAATTACCTCTATGGGACATGGTGTGTCATGGCTGGCCTTCAGGCCATTGGAGAGGACATGTCCGCTCCATGGATTCAACGCGCTGTCGCGTGGCTTGAATCCAAACAAAACGTGGATGGCGGATGGGGAGAATCTTGCTTGTCGTATGCCGATCAGGCATGGGCTGGAGAGGGTGAAGAAAGTACCCCCTCACAAACGGCGTGGGCTCTCATGGCCTTATTGACCGCAGGCCTCTCTGATTCCTTGAGTGTTGTGCGAGGCATGAATTTTTTACTCCGCCAGCAACTGGATAATGGGACGTGGTTCGAACCATTCCATACCGGCACCGGATTTCCTCGAGTCTTCTATCTTCGATATCATGGCTATAGTAAATACTTCCCGATGTGGGCCCTGGCCATGTATCGCAACATTCGGATGCACGGGCAGACAAAGGCTGAAGAATTGCGACAAGTCGCGCAATTAGCTAGGCAACGGCAATAGCCTCCGGCGATTGGCCGTCGCCCTTTCTTACTTCAACAGTTTCCGGAGTGCTTCCTGGAGAATATCGCCGTCTTTGCTGCGACCCCTTGGGAGTTTAAGGCCATTGGGCACGCGTTGCCTGCGAGCCGTGTCGAACTGGTAGACGGGGTCAAATGGCGTCGATGGGCGAATGCTTCTTGTTTTGTTGCTGTCATCCAAACCGGGGTCGGGCTGGCTAAAGCTCAGGTCGCATGCCGGGCGGTTTTGGACAAAAGACCTTGGACTGTGTTGATTGCGTCAGGGTTTGCCGGGGCACTGGTTCCCTCACAAATTGGTGATTTGGTCATTCCTGAGCAGGTGGTCTGTCGGGATTCGAACAGCACGGGTTCTTTTCTCAACACCTTGATTTTCTGTAGCGCCTTCTATAGACAAAAAGCTCAAAACACGGCAGAATTATCAGAGAACACGGTTTTATCCGGACGGTTGGTCACGGTCAGGAATATTGTGTGGTTGGCCCAAGACAAGCGGGCCATTGGCAGGGCCAATGAAGCGAGTAGTCTGGACATGGAAAGTGCGGCGATCGGGATGTCGGCTGCCCAACTGGGCATCCCATTCTTGGTGGTCCGATCGGTTTCAGATGGTGTGGAGGAAGATTTGCCCCTTGACCTTAATCTTTTTTGCCAACCCAGCACGTTTTTACAAGGGGTGTGGGCTGTTGCTAAAACCCCCGGGATATGGCTGGCGTTGAATCGACTGCGTCGGCAAAAAAATGTGGCTTCGGCCCAACTGACTCGATTTTTTAAAACCTTCTTCTCGATGGCAAGAAAGAGCGCTTGACCCATTGATCAGTTCCTTTATTTGTGTAAAGGTGAAGAAAAGACGGTGTCACCTGTAGCCTGATGCGTTGGCAAGAAAGGAAATGGTTATGCCACAGATACCCCCAAGAATCATGAGAACGGTTACAACACCAATCCAAATCCTGATTGACGCATTGATTCTTGGGTTGCTGACTTTTGGATTGTCTTCGCCCCTGTTAGCGGAGACAGGATCCCCTACGGAGGCGATGAAAGAGACCATTGAGGAGGTCTTGAAGGTCCTGGGGGATGAATCGCTTAAAGCACCGGAACGAGCCCAGGAACGGTTGAATGCCTTGGAAAAAATCATCGAAAAGCGTTTTGACTATAAAGAAATAGGGAAAAGAACCTTAGGAAGGCATTGGCAGAAATTAAACGAAGCCGAACGGGAAGAATTCGTGAGCCTGTTTCAGCGATTTCTCTCTAAGACATATGCTGGAAATGTTGATGGCTATTCCGGCGAGCAAGTTGAATACCTCAAAGAACGGAAAAAGGGAGATTTTGCAGAGGTTCAAACGACGGTTCTCTCCAAAAAAGTAGCCATTTCCCTCTATTATCGTTTGCTGAAACGCTTGAATACTTGGAGGGTGTATGATGTGGTCATTGACGGCGTCAGTTTGGTCAAAAATTTTCGAAGCCAATTCGGACGGATCATCAAGGCTGAATCAGTTGAAGGTCTTCTTGAAAAATTGCGAAGCAAGACCACTCAGTCTCCGTCTTAGGGCGTGCTGTAGCCAATAGAGTTCCTCGTTGATGCGTTCCCCTTCAGCCTTCTGATCGAAACAGGATCAGAAGGTTTTCGTAAGGTCTCCAGGTTGATTTCTTGACAGCGTCAAGTAACTTTGCGAGACTTTGGCTCTTTTCTGACTTTCCCATAAAAGAGTTGGGAATTCTCTCCTGCATTGCCAATGAGAGGATAAAGTTATGTTTATCCTGAAAAGGATCGAAAGCCCGGCTGACCTCAAAAAATTTTCTCCTGAACAGTTTCCGCAACTTTGCCAGGAAATTCGGGAGCATATTCTTTCCGTCATATCGAATGTGGGCGGGCATCTCGCTTCTAATCTTGGCGTCGTTGAACTGACCGTCGCACTTCATTATTTGTTGAACACTCCCGAAGATCTGATTGTCTGGGATACCAGCAATCAGACCTATGCCCATAAGTTGTTGACCGGGCGTCGAGAACAGTTTCATACCATTCGGCAGTTCGGTGGATTAAGTGGGTTTGGCAAGCGAGAAGAAAGTGTGTATGACACGTTTAATGCTGGCCATGCCGGCACGGGTGTCTCCGCTGCGGTGGGATTTGTGGAAGCCCGTGAGCAACGAACACAATCGCACAAGGTCGTCTGTGTTGTTGGAGATGGCGCGTTGACTTCAGGGTTAACCCTGGAGGGTCTTCAGCAAGCGGGTAGTTTACAGAAAGACCTGTTGGTGATTTTGAACGATAATCAAATGTCGATTTCGAAAAACGTCGGGGCGATTTCCGCCTATCTCAACCGGACGATTACGGGTGAGTTTTGCGCTCGAATAAAAGAAGAGACAAATCACATGCTGGGCGCGATTCCTCGCATTGGTGAACCGGCGAAGAAAATGGCCCGTCGGGCTCAAGAGTTGGCCAAAGGGCTGCTGCTGCCCGGATTGTTGTTTGAGGAATTGGGGTTTCGGTATGTCGGGCCCATTGATGGCCATGAATTTGGGCATTTGTTGCCTACCTTGGAGAATGTACTCAAGCTGGATGCCCCGACGTTATTGCATGTGGTCACGAAAAAAGGATTGGGCTATGAACCGGCCATGAACAATCCGGTGTGGTTTCATGCCAGTGCGCCCTTTGACCTCGACACAGGGACACCCAAGACCAAAGCCACGAGACCCTCGTATAGCGGCGTCGCCATCAATACGCTTATTCAATTGGCCAAAGAAGATACGCGCATTGTGGCGATTACGGCTGCGATGTGTGAAGGGACAGGGTTAACCGCTTTTGAAAAAATCTTTCCCGATCGTCTCTATGATGTTGGGATCGCCGAGCAACATGCCGTCACGTTTGCTGCAGGAATGGCGGCACAAGGCATGAGGCCGGTGATTCCTATCTATTCGACCTTCCTGCAACGGGCTTATGACCAAGTGATTCATGATGTGGCGACGCAGAATCTTCCGGTGACGTTCTGTATTGATCGAGGTGGACTCGTGGCTGAGGATGGGACCACACACCATGGGGCGTTTGATTTTGCTTACCTCCGGCATATGCCGAACATGGTGATTATGGCCCCCAAGGATGAAAATGAATTACAGCATATGGTCAAGTCGTGTATCAGTTATAACAGGCCTGTCGCTGTTCGCTATCCTCGGGGCTCAAGTGTAGGGGTGGCAATGGACCCGATGCCGGAAGTGCTGCCCCTGGGCAAAGGTGAATGGTTACGAGAAGGCACGGACATTGCGTTGGTGGCGATCGGTGTCATGGTCCATAAGGGCATGGAAGCAGCCGAGCGGTTGGAACAAGAAGGAATTTCCGTTGCGGTGATTAACGCACGATTCGTCAAACCTCTTGATGGTCATTTGATTGGAACCGTGGCGAAGCACGTGAAGTGTCTGCTCACAATAGAAGAATCTTCAACAATGGGCGGCTTCGGATCCGCAGTCCTCGAGTTCCTCTCCGAGGCATGCATCCATGTGCCGACGAAGTGTGTGGGCTTGCCGGACTGGTTCATTGAACAAGGGCCTCAATATTTGCTTCGAGAGAAATATGGCTTGACGGCGGACGGCATTTATCAACAAGCTAAACAATTATTCGCTCACGTCTCCGTTCAATCAGTGTTGACCTGAAGAAAATAGTCTTGCCGGATGCGGATTACGCGAAAAAAAACCAAACAAACCCAGGTGGGTTCCGTCAAGATTGGGGGAGGGGCTCCCATTGTCGTCCAGTCCATGACCGTCCCGCATCCGCGTGACGTTCAAGGAACCGTCGAACAAATTCATCAGTTGGAAGAGGTTGGGTGTGAACTCGTACGGGTTGCCGTGCCAGATCAAGAGGCCGCCGAGGCCCTTCCTGAAATCAAATCACGCATATCGATTCCCTTGATTGCGGATGTGCATTTTGACCATCGGTTGGCGGTCAAAGCGGCTGAAGTGGTGGATTGTGTTCGCATCAATCCCGGGAATATCGGGCCGTGGTGGAGATTGGCCGAAGTCATCAAAGCGGTGCAAGACCGAGGCATTCCCCTTCGGGTTGGAGTCAACGGCGGTTCGTTAGAGCGCCCACTTTTGGATAAGTACGGGTATCCCACAGCAGAGGCCTTGGCAGAGTCAGCGTTGAATGTTGTCCATGCCATCGAGGATATGGGCTTCACGAATATGAAGGTGTCGTTAAAAGCTTCTGATGTCCACATGGCCGTTGACGCGTATTGGTTATTTGCCCATCAATCGGATTATCCGCTTCATATCGGTATCACCGAGGCAGGGACGGTGATGACCGGTGCCGTCAAATCCGCTGTCGGATTAGGTTGGTTATTGTCCCAAGGTATCGGCGATACCTTGAGAGTGTCTCTGGCCGCTGATCCCGTGGAAGAAGTAAAGGTCGGTTTTGAAATTCTTAAGTCCCTTGAACTTCGCCATCGCGGAGTGAATGTCATTGCGTGTCCGACCTGTGGACGGGTCGAAATTGACGTGGTGCGAATGGCCAATGAATTAGAAAAACGGTTAAGCCACATTCACATGCCCTTGAATGTGTCCGTCCTGGGATGTGTGGTGAATGGCATTGGTGAAGGAAAAGAGGCGGATATCGGCATTGCGGGCGGACAGGGCATGGGAATTTTGTTCAAAAAAGGGAAGCTTGTTAAAAAAGTGCCATCAGAAGCATTGATGGATGTGCTCATTGATGAAGTCGAGTTGATGGCGTTGGAACAGGACAACTCGGATGAGGAGGCGTCCGCCTCATTCACTGCGAATGCTTCCCGCGTTGCCAGCGCTTCTCACGGTGGATCCGTGAGTCGTGACCTTCCCGTTTTGCCCTCACGCTAGCTTACGGAGTCCAATGAAAGATTTCTCTGCTGAAGGTGAGTTGTTGGGGTTCTATGCCGTCTTCTTGTCAGGGTTCTGGCGCCTTGTTATAATATCGTGCGGGCGCCGTACCCAAGTGGCTAAGGGAGCAGTCTGCAAAACTGCGATTCAGCGGTTCGATCCCGCTCGGCGCCTCCATTTCCCTTTCACCCTGTGGAAGGTTCGCGCATGAGGGAGGGCTGTTTATCGTCGAAGAGGTAAGTGTCTCTACCCTCTGGCAGAGTAATGTCGATCGATGGACAATGTCATCGCGTACGTCGAGTAGAAAGGATCATGGGAAAACCATGGCCGTTCCTGTTTCCCAGATGGCAACTGTTGTCAGGTACGTTGTCTCGCAAAAACTCAAGGGCGTGAAACGTTACCCACTGGTGTTGATGTTGGAGCCGCTCTTTCGGTGCAACCTGGCTTGTGCCGGTTGCGGGAAAATCCAATATCCTGATCATGTGTTGGATCGACGGTTAACGCCTGAACAATGTTGGGCGGCGGCTGAAGAATGTGGAGCCCCTGTTATCAGCATCCCCGGCGGGGAGCCGCTCATTCATCCCGAGATGTCGGATATCGTTCAAGGGTTGGTGCAGCGCAAAAAATATGTGTATTTGTGCACGAATGCCATTCTCTTAGAACGAAAAATTGAGGAATACGAACCTTCCGACTATTTGACCTTTAGTATCCATATGGATGGGTTGCGAGATGAGCATGATTTCGCGGTGTGTCGTGATGGGGTTTACGATGTGGCGATTCAAGCGATCAAAACGGCTCTCAAAAAAGGGTTCCGAGTCACCACCAACACGACCTTGTTCAACGATGCAAATCCGCAACGCGTACGAGCCTTTTTTGATGAGATGATGGATCTTGGGGTGGAGGGGATGATGATCTCCCCTGGCTATAGTTACGAAAAGGCTCCGGACCAACATAGCTTCTTGAAACGACATCGGACGCAGGAACTGTTTTCTCATGTACTCACGAAGCGAAAACGCCGGTGGCGGTTTAACCAATCCCCCCTGTTTTTAGAATTTCTCATGGGCAAGCGTGATTATCAATGCACCCCATGGGGAAATCCAACCTATAATGTTTTTGGTTGGCAAAAACCCTGCTACCTCTTGCAGGATGGCTATGTGTCGAGTTTCAAAGAATTGCTCGAGTCTACGGCGTGGGAGCAATATGGCGTGGGGCGAAATGAGAAATGTCAGGACTGCATGGTGCATTGCGGGTACGAAGCCTCAGCCGTAGAAGAAACCTTTAGTTCGTGGTCTGGGTTTGCCGGAACCGTCAAGGCCACGCTGTTCCCCAACGTGACCTGACTGCCCGTTTTCGGGTTTTCCAGTTCCATTCCACGGTGTCTATGTCTCAGGACGTACCTGATGGTACTTCCCCCAAAAGCCTCCAGGGAGCGGTTTTTCGTCCAGGCTCCCACGAAGAACTGCTAGAAGTCATTGAATTGGCTTTTGATTACCGAGGCGATATTACCCTGGAACTGAAGTCTCGAGAATCCATGAGCGGGTACCTTTTGAATCGGGTTTTTGACGACCCTCATTCCTACGTGGAAATATTCCAACCGGATCACCCCGATCCCCGAAAAATTTTCTATCGCGAGATTCAGGCCGTTCATTTTACAGGGCAAGATACGGCTTCAGGAAAATCATGGGAAGCCTGGGTTGAGAAAAACCAGGCGGACAGGAATCCGTAGAGCGCCCATGTTCCGCCCACCCGTATTCCTGGATTGTTGGAAAACCAGCCGGCAACGTGTCATGGGTGCATCATTCGACAACGCCCGATGCCCACCCCCTCACACATGAGAGGGTTCATCAGCCTTAGACCTTTTCAGGAGCCTGATTCTTGACAGATGAAAGCCCCATGTGCTAGAAGATCACGGATATTTTGACTGTGATTTTCCTTCCTGTAAAAAGGTTGCTTAAGCGTTGAGGTGGTACTGCTTGTTTGGCTCCCAAAGGAAAAACGAATTATCTGGATAGGTTTTCCCAAGTGGCAAGTCCGGGACTCGATTTTAGGCAGCCCATCTTACGCTATCCCTCATCATGACCAGGTTATGGCTCGTCTAGGCGGGCCATCGCGCTTAAAAAAAGAAAATGCCCGGTCCGGTCATCCTTGCTGGATAGGTAGATAGAGGGAAAGAAGGATACGGGAGTCTAGGAAGCGTTTGTCATAATTGATATTTTGAGAAAGGATTTCATCTTGTTAGGTTGAGAGAATCTTCCATCCTGGAAATGACTGTCTCATCGAATTGAAAAGAGTTCAGTTCTAGAGCCGTGGCTATGTGGCCCGTTGTGTGAGAGACAGTCATTTTTTTTGAGGTGAAGAGAAAAAGGAAGGAGTTCTCTTTTTGACGCTCAGACTATTTGTTGATATGAAAAAGCGAAGATGGGGGGGGTTATGGAGAAAGATGCGAGCCGAAAGATGTGGGGTGCCGTTGCTGTCGTGTCGATGGGATTAACATTGTCAGCCTGTGGGGAAGCCAAGCCACCGGCCCCACCACCCCCAGCGCCACCGGAGTATGCCGATAAGCATATGCCGGAAGGCCATTGGAATAATCCAGACATTATCGAGCAAGGCCGAGCCATCTTTATCGGTGCGGAAAATATCGACGTCAATTGCGCCAGTTGTCATGGGAAAGATGGAAAACCGGTTAAGGCGGGTGCCCGAGATTTTCGTCAGGGTGAGCATATGAAATTGTTCTCTGATTCCCAATGGTTCTGGCGCGTCTCTGAAGGGGTCAAAGGCACTAAAATGAAAGCTTGGAAATCCAAGCTTTCTGAAGAGGATCGGTGGAAAGTGATTGCCTATGAAGCCACGTTCGGCTTGAAAGGCATGGAATATAGTGTTACTCAAAAAAAATGGGTTCCTGAAGGAATGGCCGATGCTCCAGCGGTCTCTGGCGCTGATGGGAGTAAACCTCCAAGCGAGGGAACTTCTGAGGAAGCTCCACAGTAACGCGGGGCATTTCCAGATTCTATTGGGGCATATTGGCCGCATAAGATGCGGCCCTACAAATTCAGTCATAACCAAGGAGGGCCACCACCCTTGAAAACCTTCACCCGCAGTCTTGTTGTGTTGCTAGGACTTGTGCTCGGGGGGCTTGCTATCGCCTCTGCCCAGGTTCCGCCTCCCCCAGCTGTGGAGTTTCCGTATACCGGGAATCGGACGGGGGTGTGGATCGTGGCCCAACTCCACATTTTGTTTGCGGCTTTTATTCTGGGAGCCCCAATATTTGCTGTGGTTTCGGAATGGCTGGGTTACAAAAACCAAGACCCGAAGTATGATCGATTAGCCAAGGAAGTCACCAAAGTCACGGTGATCTTATATAGTATGACAGCCTTGACCGGCGGGCTGTTTATTTTCGTCTTGCTTGCCACCTATCCTGATTTCACGACGTGGCTCATCAAGCATTTTTTCCTGATCTTTGCCCTGGTGTATCCACTCCTGTTTATTCTCGAAACCATTGTGCTGTACACGTATTTTTACTCCTGGGATTCTCTGAAGGGCGCAAAGAAAGCCAGACATATTGCCTTGGGGGTCTTGTTGAACGTGGTAGGAACGGTCACGTTGTTTGTGATTGATGGTCCCACGGCGTTTATGAACACGCCTGCCAAATCCGTAGAAGGGATCTCCCTGATTGAATTTATCCAAACGGCGGGCTTGTGGGACAAGGTCGCCAATTATAGCTGGATGCCCTTGAATCTCCATCGGTTGGTTGGAAACGTGACGTTCGGTGGGTTCATAGCGGGACTTGTGGCGGCGTATATGTATATGGGAGCCAAGACGGATGAAGAGCGCTCGTACTATGACTGGATGGGGTTTGTAGGAAATCTGATTGGTGTGGGTGCCCTCTTGTTTCTCCCCTTCATGGGATATCTCTTGGCCTATGAACTGTGTGATTACGATGCTTCGATCTGTCCGTACATGATGGCAGACCAACTTTCGATGTTTTTTGAAATGCAAGGCGCCATGGTCGGCCTGATCTTTTTAGCCAGCAACTATTATATCTGGCTGAGTATGAAGCGGATTCAAGGTGTGGAGCGGGTCCGTATGTCTGGACTGGTCATGGTTGCCGTGATTCTCATTCCAGCGGTCATGGGGGTTGCTTGGAAAATGTTCCCGCCACCGGAATGGCAGTCGCTGATCTTTTTGGCGTTACTGATCATTCTTCCGCCGATTCTGAGCAGGTTTCCGGGTTTACGATTTACCGTGTCGTCCTTCACCATGATCAAGGTCGGATTTTTGATGATTGTGGTCGCCAATGCCATCTGGATGACGCCACACGGATTTGTGGCGACTCAGGCGTTGGCCACTGAAGAATTGGAACTGCCTTCCTGGGCAAGTGAATTGGCGCTGATGCCGGCGAAAAATGCGGCCGCGTTTACGTTGGTCTTTCTGACCATCGTCAACTATATTCTCTATAACCGGGCCATTCGGAGCGGAACCATTATTTGGGGGAAAATCGACTTCACGTCCCAGTTCGTCCTGATCTTTCTGGCATTTAGTGCAATCTGGACGATGGGCTTGATGGGGACGGTTCGGTCCCTCACGAGAAAATATTACCATGTATATAACCTCGTACCTGACTTTACGCCGGAATCCTTTACGCCCACGTTGGCCTATTCCGCCTGGTGGATTACGGGTGTCACCTTGATTTTTTATCTGGTCGTGAGTTTCGCCATTGTGGTGACGTTAAGAACCACTGGCCAAAAGACAGAGTCGCCGCAAGGGGCCCCGATGCCTGCCGGTGCGAAGTAACGGAGGTTGGATGCGAGTATGGCTGAGCAACGTTTGACACGAACCATTATAAAAAAAGGCGTACTAGGAATCCTCGTCGGGATTATTCTAGTGGGGGTCGCAAAAGCCACGCACTTTCCCCTCGTATTCCAGGTGATGTTCTTTATTTATGCGATGCTTGGCGCCTGCGTGTTTATCCTGCTTGATGCGCCCTCCTTGAACCGTCTTGAGGGAGCAAAGGCAATCATCGGACTGGTGTTGTTTTACCTGATTCTTTCGGGAGTGTATGTCGGTGGAGCAAGCAATCTTCCGCAATATGATCCAGAAGTTGAAAAAGGAAAAATCGAAAAGGTCTTGAAAGCCCGTCGAGCGAGAACCCAACAGGGGAAAGCCGAAGAATTGATCGCACGAGCAAAAGCCTTGAATGCGCGAGCCGTCTCGATTGAGCAACAATTAAAAACCCTTGGCGGTGGGGTTCAGGTCGTGGGGGAAGCTACAGACACTTTCACGGCACCGGCTGCAGCAGGTGATCTGATTGCCCTT
This sequence comes from Nitrospirales bacterium, assembly GCA_963422365.1. Taxonomy (GTDB): domain Bacteria; phylum Nitrospirota; class Nitrospiria; order Nitrospirales; family UBA8639; genus Bin75. Next base: position 84,975 of record OY729426.1, on the reverse strand, counting down.
GGTAAGGAGCAGTGGGAGCTGCAAGAATGTTACAACTGTCACAAACTCTTTGGGAAAGGCGGAAAGAAGCGGGGGCCGGAGTTAGATAATATCGGTAATCTCATGACGCCTGAAGCCCTCCGGGAGAAAATTCTTGACCCTAAAAGCTGGAAGGCTGAAGGGTTTGACAAGCAGTACAAGAAAGGCAAAATGCCAGACAAATATAAAGACTTGATGTTTGATGAAGAGATTGATGCGCTGGTGGCCTTTTTGTCGTCGTTGAAAGATCCCTCGGTCAAGACACCAAACCCTATCAACATGAAATAACCTGATTTCAGGATTATTGGTCGGTTGATGCAACCGAAAATAAAAGCAAAAGCACGGTGTGCTGACGGGGACGTCGGTAGTATTTCCAAGGTCATTGTTGATCCGTTATCCCTTGAAATCAGTCATGTGGTGGTCAGGGAGTCCACCGGGCAAGATGTGGATCGACAAGTTCCGATTGGTCAGGTTCAAGAAATCCTCAATGAAGAAGAAATTGTTCTGCGGGGTTCGCTAGAAGAATTCAGAACCTTTCCCGTGCTGGATCGTGAGGCCTATGTCACGAATCATGAGGTGGAAATTGCCCACTTGGAAGATCGTCTCCATGTGGAGCCTGGCGAAATTCTCGTTCCCTATCCTCGGCTCGAACATGGGGTGCCCCGCCGTAGCTTTTTTACGAATATGACTCATGCCATTGGAACATTGATGGCACTTCCTCTGGTGTTCCCCATTTTAAAATATCTCATGAAGCCCATGTATAAGCCATTTGATAATTCGTGGTTTTCCGTTGGCAATGTCCGCAAAATAAGAAAAGAAAACATTGGATACCAGTTTAAGTTTACGAGGGGCTTTCAAGAAGCGTTTATGCCCGAACAGCAAATCGAAAAAAATATCTGGGTGGTGAAGGCGACCCCTGAAGTCCAAAAAACCGTCTACGGCGGGAAAGATAAAAAGTTCTATGACCATAAGGGCAATCTGGTGTGGGTGAATAAAGCCAAGTTGCCCTACATTAGCTATTCCGGAAAATGTCCACATTTGGGATGCGGCTACAAGTGGCGCAGAACAAAGAATTTCCCCGACGGGGTCTTTTTGTGTCCCTGCCATTTAAGTATCTATGATGAGGCAGGCAAGGTGCTGGATGGCCCGGCGCCCCGGCCGCTTGACGTGCTGCCGATGCAAGTCAATGCTGCAGGGGAAGTGCAAATTATTGATGTCGAATACAAAGCTGGCGTGAAAGGCCAAATCCGACTTCTGTAGAGTTTTGGCTAGACAGTCGTTATGAACGGACAAACCGATACCCCCAACGAACCCAACGCGTTTGAAAAAGTTGTCGACTTCGTCGATCAACGAGTCGGTCTGAAATCCATTCAGGCCAAAATGTTGAATGAGCCTGTTCCTGGTGGGTCTCGTTGGGCGTATGCGTTCGGATCATGTTTGTTGTTCATCTTTGTCATGCAGGTGGTGACGGGGATTCTGTTGATGTTTTACTATGTTCCGAGCACCGATCATGCATATGCGAGCACGCAATACATTATTCATGAAGTGGATTACGGATGGTTTCTGCTGAGTTACCATTTCTGGGGATCCTCAGCCATGGTGGTGATGGTGTTTGCCCATATGTCTCAAGTGTTCTTATGGGGAGCCTACAAAAAACCTAGAGAACTGATTTGGCTGGTCGGGCTGGCCCTCTTCGGACTGGTCATGGCCTTTGGGTTTACGGGCTATTTGCTCCCGTGGGACCAACGAGCTTATTGGGCCACGGTCGTGGGCGTCGAGATTATGGATAAAACCCCGATCGTCGGGGATTTCATGAGTCGATTTTTGAAAGGGGGCCCCACTCCTGGTCAGATGACCTTGAGTCGGTTCTTTGTCATTCACGTCATGATTCTGCCGGCGGCGTTAATGGGTCTGGCCGGTCTCCATATTTTCTTATTCCGCAAAGCCGGACCTGCCGGTCCGTTCCGTGGCACCCCCGAACAAATCAAAGCAAAGACGGATTATTTCTTTCCCAGACAAGTCTGGAAAGATATTGTGGCCATGGCCACGGTCTTCCTTATTATTTGTTCGTTGGCGTTCATTGAACCGGTGGTCTTGTTGGAAGAGGCGACGCCGGATCCAGGGGACTATCATCCGGAACCTGAATGGTATTTTCTGTTTCTCTTCCAGATGTTGCGATTGAAAATCTTTGCCGGAGAATTTGGCCAGTTTTTGGGAGCTGTCGCGATTCCAGGAGCGTTTCTGGCGTTTTTGGCGGTCTTGCCTTTTCTTGATAAGAGTCCGGAACGGAATATTTTTAAGCGGCCGATTGCGTTGATGGGCTGGATTGCCATTATGTCGGTGATTTTAATTTTCACCATTTCTGCGATTCTTAATAGAGAATTTTTAGATTAATCGATTATGTCAAACGCAAAACTCGGTCTCTTGGTTTTTTGGCCAACCTTTTGGACGGGCTTTCCTCTAAAGTTGGTCATTTTTTTTCTGCTGTTAGCGGCTGGTGTCCATCCATGGGAAGGTGCCGGTCTTCAAGCGTTGCTGCTGCTCTCCATTCCTATTGACATTTGGGCGCTTGGCTTATGTGCTCGAACTGTTTTTCTTGAAAGACTGAGCGTTGACCCTCCCAAAGGTGCAGGGCTTCGCTTGTGGGGGCAGTGGGCGGTCTTTTCCGTCGTCTATCTTCCGCTGTTGTTTTTTATGATGAGCGGGGTACAATCTCTTGCCCAATCCGCAGTCGAGGGCATGCTACATTTTGTTGAAGAACATATCATGGTGATTCCCATTGCGGAAAAAATTAGTCTGGAATTAGTGATGTGGGGGATACCGACCACCATCGTCTTACTCCTCTTCATTTATGGCTGGTTGTTTGGTTTGGGTGCCTTCACTCAACGCGTTGTTCGTGCGTCTACCCCCGTTGATGGGGCATTCCAGGATATCGTGTCGAAATGGGATCTTCTTCGGATTCCTCAAGATCAACCACTTTTGCTGACAGCCTTTACGGGAGTCGGCGTCGTTCTGATTATGTTGTTTTGGGGATTGCTCCCCGTGAGTACCCCTCATCCTCATGAAGAATACGAATTTGTGCATGTAAAAAAAGTAGAAAAAAAGATCGTTCCTAAAAAGGTCATTCAAAGCGCCGAGCAAACCTTGGCTCGTGCTGAAGCCACGTTACAAGAGTTAGAAAAAGATAACCCCGTGGGGGAAACGCCAGCGGAGAAGAACGCAGTCGCCCCAGAGGAGTCGACGGCGTCAGGCAACCCCGATTCCCCTGGTCATGACCATGAACATGGTGAACATGAGCATTAACGATCATACACCGATGAGGGGATCCCACATGAAAAACCACGGCATAATAGAAAATCTGAAGTCCTGGGTGCCAACGGTGAAACCATCGTCCCTCTCCGGATGGAGTGTCTTGTGGGCACTCGTGCTCCTCCCTGCATTTGTCTGGGCCCAAGATGCGGCGACACAAGCCATGTCGATAGAGTATCGAGACATTCCAGGACTCGGAAGCCGAAATGTTGTCTGGGTTGTGGCCCAGCAGCATTTACTCCTTGCAGGGTTCGTGTTGGGTGTGCCGATCTTTGCCTGGGTTTGCGAAATTGTCGGATGGAAGACCAAAGAAGCCCGATACGATAAACTGGCAAAAGAATTTACCAAGCTGTTGACGTCCGCGTATGCCACAACGGCACTGTTTGGGGGGATCCTTCTCTTTCTTCTGATTGGGCTGTACCCGAAGCTCATGGCGTATTTGTCAGATGTCTTTTTCCCTTCCTTCATTCTCTATAGCCTGTTATTTCTGTTGGAAACCGTCACGCTGTACCTGTATTGGTACGGATGGGATTCCATGCAAGGAAACAAAAAAACGTTCCATCTTTTTTTGGGATTCCTGCTGAATGTCTTTGCCCTTTTTATCATGGTCGTTCCCAATGCCTGGGCGACGTTCCAGGCCAGCCCTGTCGTGGTGGGAGAGGGAACGGCGATCGAGCGAGCATGGGCGGCCACGTGGAATCCTACGTGGTGGCCGGTCAATATTCATCGACTTATTGCCAACGTTGTCTTGGGCGGGTTTATTTGCGGCGCCTATGCCGGAATCCGATATCTCCTTGCAGCCAGTCAACAGGAACGAGAACATTATGATTGGATGGGCTATGTCGGAAACTTCATCGGCGTGTTCGGTATGCTCCCCCTTCCCTTCGCCGGGTATTGGCTCATGCGGGAGATCTACCAATATAACCAGCAAATGGGTATTACCTTAATGGGAGGATTTTTGGCTTGGCTCTTTATCTTGCAGGCGATGCTCATTGGGGTGCTGTTCCTCGGAGCCAATTACTATTTTTGGATGGGCATTACCTACAGGATTCCGGGCTCTGAGCGAAACTACAGACGACCGATCCTTGCCATGCTGATTGTGCTCATGGTGTGTCTAGGGGTCTGGATGACCCCCCACTCCCTTGTGGCCAGTCTTGAGGAGGCCAGAAAGATGGGCGGGACCCATCATCCCTTGCTTGGGGTGTTCGGGGTGATGTCCGCAAAAATGACGGTAGCCAATCTTATGATTCTGGTCACCTTTATGAGTTTCGTCATGTATTGGCGGGCTGGAAAGCAAGAAACAGCCACTTGGGCAAAGATTGCCAAAGCGGTGATGGGGGGCTTATTGGTGATTGCAGGTTTAGCGGTCATCATTCTTGGGGTCTGGGGGTATTTCGTGCCGGCTATTATTCGAATTAATTATTTTTCCGTTGCTCAGGTGTTGATCGTCTTGTTTATTATGGTGACCTTCACGCCTTTAACGGCCCTGCTGATGAAAAGCGCTAAAACCACGACTGAAATGATCTGGGGGCAAATGCCGATCAGGGCTGCCTATTCTTTGGTGTCCAACGCGGTCATGGTGATTCTGCTCATGTCATTGATGGGCTATGCCCGATCATCGTCTCGGGTTCATTGGCATATTTATGGCGTGATGAGGGATACCTCGGACTATGCGTTTTCTCCTGCGTTGGGATATGCAGCCGCGTTTATGTCCCTCAATACCTTTGTGTTTTGTTTGCTGGTGGCATTTATCTTTTGGGTCGCCACGATGGGGGAGAAGGGGCAAAAAGGTTCTGGTCAGGGGAAACCCGAAGGAGAACCGGCCAAGATCCCTGCAAGTGTGACGCCGGTTATGGCCGGAGGGGCCCTACGAGAGGGCTGACCGACTCTGAACGCATAGCCGGGATTGGATATCTTGCTTGAGAAACTAGTGATGTTGGCATTACCGAACTGGAGCGAGGACACATGAGTCAAGTTGCATTACTCCAATTAATTGGTCTCATTGTCGTAGGATTCGGAATCTGCATCCTGCTCTTTATCAAGGCGAAATTCCTCAGAGTGGTAGGCTTCGTAGCGATCGTATTGGGGGCGTTTACCTTAATTGCGTTGGGTGTGCCGCAGATGCCCTCTCTGCCTCCAGCGATTGAGACCTTTGATATCGCCGAAGTCAAAACCCCTGATGACTTAGCCTCGATTGGTCAAAAGATTTTTTTCAGCAAAGGTCAGTGTGCCTTGTGTCACTCCATTGGTCCCAGTGAATCAGCCAGGTGTCCGGATTTAAAAGGAATTGGGGCCAAACTCGCTCCGGAGTTTATCTATGAAAGTCTCACCGAGCCTCAAGCCTATATTTATTTGGATTTCAGACATGAAGGCCTGCCCAAGGAATATCCGGCCCGCATGCCCTATATCCATAAAAACCCCATTGCCTTGTCGCAACAAGAAATTTATTCGGTGATTTCGTTTCTCCAGAAAATGAGCGGGGAACCCATTAGCATCAAAGTCGAAGACGTGATCAATATCAGTCAAGAAGGTGGCGTGAAGGTCGCTTCACGCACAGCCCATGGAGCACACTAACCAGAAGGGTGAACTATGAAAGGCCCTCTTGCGAAAACAGTCATCTTGTTAGCGGGAATGTATGTGTTTCTCAAATTCATACTCCCGTTATTCACCGCACCTCTCCCGGCAAGTTTGATTTTCTTATACTTGGCTCTCACTGTTGCGGCTTCGATGATTTTCTATACCATGAGTGGGGGGAGTCTTGACGAATTCATGGGACCCATTGGGAGGTTTCTCACTGGCAAGGAGCAGACTGGCATTGCTAGGACTGCACGTATTCTGGTGTTTGTGTTGTTCCCCTTATTAGTGGGTTGGCAAACGTACACGAGACTCGCACCAAGTGATTTGCCGCCGGCAGAAAATCGAACCATTCATCCTGCGCCTCCAGGTGAGTTTGTCGGGCTGGCCAATCCTTATCCGAAAACACAAGAAAATATTATGATGGGGAAAGGCCTTTATGCGGCGTTTTGTTCCCCTTGTCACGGAGCCAATTTCGACGGGAAAGGTCCGGCGGCAGTGGGTTTTAATCCGCCTCCGGCGAATTTTAGCGATCCCGGAACCATTGCCCAGTTGCAAGAAGCCTATCTTTTCTGGCGAATCAAAAAAGGAGGCGTTGGGCTTCCGGTTGAAGCGATGCCCTGGAAATCAGCCATGCCGCGATGGGAAGTGGAATTGCCAGACGAGTGGATTTGGAAAATTATCATGGGTGAATATGACGGCGCCGGTCAGTCTCCACGGACATGGGAAGAAGAAGAATAAGGAGCAGAAACAAGTGGGGGAGTTGTCCTGAATCTTGTCGAAGGCAAGAATCCAAGGAGCAGGAAAATGGGATGTGAGAAGATCTTCAATGTCGCGCTCGTGACCATCTTCATGGTGACAGGATTCAGTGTCTCCTGCGTTTTCGCGAATGAACCACCTCTGGAAGGTGAGGCCGGAAGTGTGGCCGTTCGTTTGCATTTGACTGATGGATCGATTCCTGCTGCTGATCCGAATGCCGCTGCGTGGAACATGATCCAGCCTGCAGAATTTAAATTGTCTCCACAGGTCCATTGGCCAGATCGCATTCAGGAAGTCACGGTGAAGTCCGTCAAGGTTCGCGGGATGCATAATGGACAGGATATGGCCATCATGCTGGAATATGACGATCCGTCTGAAGATGCTGCCGATGCCGCCGCGATCGAGTTTGTGGTTGGCGATACAATGGCCCACTTTGCTCATGGGCAAGAAATGCTTCAAGTTGAAGGGGGACCGGTCAATATTTGGTACTGGAAAAAAGGAAATGGCAAAGCCACTGATCTGAGTGCAAAAGGGTTCAAAACGATTCGGGCCCAGGAGCGTCAAAATGTCTCGGCAACAGGAGTTTGGCAGGAAGGAGCTTGGCGCATCGTTTTTTCGCGGCCATTACAAACGGGCGATGAACATGACGTGCAAGTCACCCCCGGTGAATGGAGAAATGTGGCGTTTGCATTTTGGGATGGGCAAGTCGTGGATGGCGCGGTCAAAGAAAGAGGTTCGCAGAAAGCGGTTTCATCATGGTGGTATTTTCGGGCTGAGCCGCCACCAGACAATTCCATGTATGGATATGTCGTCTTAGGTATTGCGCTTGCCGCTGGGTTTGAATTTTTCTTGGTGAGAAAAATTCGGAGAGGTAACGAAGCATGAAGGGAGAACAAGGCATGCAGCGGGTCCTGATCAGCGTCGCCATTGTTGTCGTCGCCATGGTGGTGGTGACAAGTGGATGTGCCTTGTTTGAAGATGAAAGGACGACCAAAGGTCGAAAGCTCTATCGTCATTACTGCATGCACTGTCATGGAGAAAATGGAAGACAGCAGGAAGGCTTTAATTGGGGACGAATGCCGGACCCTCGTCCTCGCGATCTGTCGGAATCTGCGGCGATGTCAACCTTTTCCGACAAGGAAATTTTCGATACGATCTCTCGCGACATGAGAGACACCTCATTACAAGAGGTGCTTGATGATGAAAATTACTTCGCCGTGTCAACGATGCCAACCTTTAAATATACCCTTTCTGAAGAGGAACTTTGGGCTGTTGTCGGATATGTCAGAACGCTTCATGGCGGGTCGTTAACGTTTGATGTTGAGGGACGGAAAGCTGCGTTGGAGTCACAATTTCAAGCTGCGAAGACAGAACATGATCAAGCCAAACAGGTCATGGATGAAGTGCTGGCGAAACATGAAGCTGAAGAGGCTGCCAGAGCTGCTGTCGAAGAAGATGATGAAGACATGGATATGGAAGATGAAGAGGACGATTTAGAGGATGACGAAGAGGAAGAAGAGGAACTCGTGCTTCCCGAAGAAGAAGCCTATGAAAAAGTGGCGGAACGCTTTGAAGTTGCCAAGACCGCTTTGGAAAATTTCTCGAAACGTCCGAAAATGGCTCAAATTACACGCCCGACCTTAACCATGGCTGAGCAAGAAAGGGTCACTCTGCAAGAAGAGGGTAAAACCCTGTATTTCGATAAATATGGTTGTAACGGGTGTCACAGTATCAGGGATGTGGGTGGTTTGGTCGGACCGGCCTTAGACCGTGCTGGATTCCGTCTCAATGACGCATGGGTCTATCGCTGGATTCGGTACCCGCAAGGCATGAAAAAACACACGCGGATGCCGAACCTAGGCCTTGATGATCATGATGCTAGAGCCCTGACAGCGTATCTTGATACCTTGCGGGCACCAAAACCTGACAAGCCAATCCCTCCACCCGAATAACAGACGTAAGCGGTCTTTTTTGGTCCTAGAGGGAAGACATGGTGTTCAGCGCTTGCCTAGAGCGTTCCCACCCAAATCCCGATCAAAATAACAAGCCCGACTCCGACGTGTTGTTTAAACATGGCAAATGCCTCTGATGGGGTGACGTCGCTTCGCAGACGCCAGACTTGTTGGCTCAAGAACCCTGCGAGCCCAGCGAGTCCTCCATAAAACGCCACATTGAGATTCTCCAGCCAACCCACTGTCGCTAAAAGACCCAGCAAGCCCATCTCGATGGTTCCCACCGTAATCCATATATGAGAGCCCCAGAAAATCGCTGATGAGTTCAGCCCGATGCGAAGATCATCTTCAAGGTCCTGAAGAGCATAAATGGTATCGTAAGCCAAGGCCCAGCAAACCGTGGCAGCAAAGAGCAGCCACGTCGCAGGATCGAGTTGATTGCGAACGGCGGCCCAGGCCATCACGGCTCCCCAACCAAATGCCAGACCAAGAAATAGTTGAGGGACGCGAAAGAATCGTTTTGTGAAGGGGTAGATCGTGGCTAATCCTAATGCGATAGGGCTGAGCCCTATGGCCAGCGGATTGAGGAAGGCGAGAAGGCCCACGGCTCCGACAAGAAGCCCACCGAGTAAAAGGACGGCATGCCAAGGGCGAAGGGATCCATTGGCCAGTGGACGAGTTTGGGTGCGGGTTACTTGGCGGTCAAACGAACGATCGGCCAGATCGTTCATAATGACACCGGCACTTCGCATGATGAATGATCCCACGATGAAAATGACAATCAGCAGACCGGAGGGCTGTCCCGTTGACGCCAAGACCAAGGCCCATAAGGACGGAAGCATGAGCAGGAGGGTTCCTGTTTGATTCGAAAGCCTGATCAGCGAGAACAAATGAGTAAACGAGAAATTGGGAATTGATGCCGGAGTCGACTGGTCTCTACTCGCAGGAGGGGACATCTGGTCACGGTCGCGCAGAGGGAAAAATTCTGTCAATCATGTGCTCGGTACCCGATGTCAGCCTTGAATCGCGTTAGTTGACACGACTCATTTCAGAAAATAAGATGGCCTCGTACCGTAAGCAGCCGTCTTTCACCAAACTCACAACATGTTTTCTCCAAGGCCGGCGTAGCTCAGTGGTAGAGCAGCTGATTCGTAATCAGCAGGTCGGTGGTTCAATCCCACTCGCCGGCTCCATAAAACTTCACATTGTAAGGGTTTCATCCTTCCGTCTTTCGAAGAAAAAATCCTGAGTCCTATTCTTCGTTCCCCTCGTACGAGTCGCCGCCGTGATGTATGGCACCTCTTCTCGCCGTGGTTACGGGTTCGAGAGTTTTTTATTGCAACCTAATGCAGCACACAGGGTCCCGCCAACAAGAGCTCCCACTACAAACACCATACTGAAAGCCAGACCTGTTCGCAGTTCAGGCCAGTTACGCATCAATTTGGCTAACATTGGAGACGGGGGGACGTTGACGTGCCCTTCCCAGCCCAAGGCTTCATCAACGAGGGGATTGTCTGCAGATGAGTGATGTCCGATATGATGCATCGCTCCTGAAGGAAACGCCGTCATGATAATCGCTCCATTATGGCTATAGGCAGCTGTTGAAAAATTTCTGAAACTCTCAACATGGTGTCAGCCGCCCGGGTCTGTGTCAAGATCCGTTGGTTTGTGAGTACATTTCGGTATTGGGTGGTCTGGCTGTTGCTTGGGAGTATCACCCCGGTATTTCCCCACACGGCGTGGCCAAGTGCCGGGGTATTGGGATCTGGAATAATACCATGGATGAGCCGTGGTACGACCACGACCACCGCTTGAGTTTTCCACGTTCGTTGAAATGCACAAAGATAGCGACGTTTTTTGCCGTTTGTTTCAAGGGGGTCGTAGGCTCCCCGTAGAAAAAGCTCAGGGTGGGCTTTGCGATAGTTGAGTAATGTACGGGTGACGTAGAATTTAATGCGTCCATCTTCATAGGATTCTAGAAGGTTTTGCAGAAACGGTTCGGTAATCTCAGACCAATCGGATGGTATGGCCTTGGACAGGTCTTGTAAATGTGCATAATCAACTGGCCGCCGATTGTCTGGATCCACCAGCGTCAAGTCCCAGATCTCAGATCCTTGATAAAAATCAGGAATGCCGGGGCACCCAATTTTCAAGACCACTTGCGATAAAGCATTATACATTCCATAGCGGGCAACGGTGTTCTGAAAGGGTAGAAATGATTCTAAAAATTGGTTGGAGGGGTCAGGTTCCAGTAGTTTCTGAATGAACTGGCCCACGGCTTGCTCATAGGCATCGTGTGGATTGATCCAACTGGTATGCACTTTGGCTTCTTTGAGGGCTTTGAGCATGTACTCCTGAATGCGTTGGCGGAAATCTTGGTACGTGGGGGAGTCGAGGCTGGCAAAAGGCCAAGCTCCCAGCAATGTCTGGTAGAGGAGATATTCTTCATTGCGGGAGGGAACGTCTTGGCCGTCAAGTCGCCGTTTTTTGTTTTTGTTGAGCCGGTGCCATCGTCTGACATGCGCTTTCCATTCCTGTGGAAACTCCGATAGAACAGTGATGCGCGCTCGGACGTCCTGACTCCGTTTGGTATCGTGAGTCGAAGTTGCAGAAAGGCTCAGGGGCCACTGTTGTTGACGCTCTCGCATTCGTTCATGGAACGTGGCAACGGGGATGCCGAATTGCGTGGGCTCTCCGCCTACTTCATTGAGGGAGATCAAACGGTTATAGAGGTAAAAGGCGGTATCTTCAAGGCCCTTAGCCATCACAGGGCTGGTCGTCTGCTGAAATTTCATGACGAACGGTTGAACGTCTTCCCAGGAAAGCGTCCTGTGACTGGCCTGAGTCCCGAGAAAGAAGTCCTGGACAAAATCAAAAACTTGGCTGTTGGTCGCAGGATTTCTGCGTTTTGCTTGAATCACCGCCAACCGCAGATAGGCTCGATCTCGGTCGTTAATGCCTTCGTGCCCGTGTGGAGACACGTAGGTGCGATAAACGGGGAAACATGCGATGATTTCTTTGACGGCATGGGTGAGGCTGTTCAGGGTGAAGTCACGGGAATGGCGATGTTGTTCCGATACAAGATTCAATTGATGTCCGAGGGTATTTAACTCACTCGACATGGAGGTATCCATGATCAAGTTTTTGCATTCGTAGGCCAGGGTTTCAAAGGTGGTCGCATCTCTCGCAAATTTCGTATAAAAGGCGTCCATGGCTCGTTTGTTATGAGAATCCACAAACAGAGCGTTGAGTAGGTGAAGAAATTCGTACCCGGTGGTGCCGTGAACGGGCCAATCCTCAGAGAGGCGCTCCCCTTTTCCTAAAATTTTTTCGACCACGAGATAGAGCGCCCGGCCTTTGGTGTCGGCCGGCAACCCGAGTTCCTGTTGTGCCCATTCCTGCCAATGTTCGAGGTATCGTTTGGGTTCGTAGAGACCATCGACGTGGTCGACCCGCAGACCATGCACCGCCGCCGATTGAATCAGGGAGAAAATGGATTGGTGGACGTGCTGAAACACGGCGGGATCTTCAATCCGAATGGCTGCGAGTTCGTTAATGTCAAAAAAACGACGGTAGTTAATTTCTTCTCCAGCCACACGCCAAAATGCCAATCGATACGCTTGGTCTTGAAGGAGAAAATCCAGCAGGTTGAAACCTTGCGGGTCTCCTTTGGTACCGTTAAAAGCCCGAAGGGTTTCCTGTACGAAGTCCTTTATGGGTGGGTAGTCGTCGGTGAGCGCGGCCAGGCACTGTTTGAGGGTTTCTTGTTCCCGATATCGGATGGTGATTCGTTCAGGGTCCGGATCGTTTCGGCTAGGCAAAGTCAAGAACGCCGTAATGATGCGTTGCAGTTCTTGAACAGGATGGGTTTCTGCGTTCTCCCGTTCAAGCAGAGGGTCCAAGTGATGCTTGAGAATCAGCCCATAGTCACTCGGATCAATGGGCAACTGATGCTCGTAATAGCGAATAAAAAACCGACCTTCCTGGTAGCACAGGGTGATTTCGCCGTTTTCCAACACCAGGCCGTATTGATCCTCCAAGATGGGGAGTAAGACTTTTCCCTTCAATTCACGCTTGACCGGGACCCAGTTGATATCAAAGAAATGCGCGTAGCGGGAGCCTGGGCCGTTTTCGAGCACGTCTTGCCACCAAGGGTTCCAGGATCCCGTGATGTTCATATGATTGGGGACGATATCAAGAATTTGCCCCATCTGGTGAACGTGTAAGGCATCGACAAAGGTTTGATAGTCGGCGGCTGATCCGATTTCAGCGTTCAACTTCGTCGGGTCCACGATGTCGTATCCATGGAGGCTGCCGGGACAGGCTTGCAGATAGGGTGAGGCGTAACAATCCGAAATGCCGAGGTCGGCTAAATAGGGAATCATCGTGGCGGCATATGCGAACGTAAAATGCCGGTTGAATTGGAGTCGGTACGTCGAAAGGGGAAAACGAGAACCCTGCATCAGGATGGCCTTTCTCCAGGAAATGTTCTTCAGGAAACAATTTAGGAACAACCTCAAATGTTGTTTAGCTTGTCGAGGCTCAGGGCATTCATAATGGGGGCGGGTTGGGGACGGTCGGTTCGCTATGGGTTGCGGGAGGGACGGCCCGACCGCCGTAGGAACGTCCTCGTGGAAGGACGATGAGTCCCGACTTATCAACCGTATATCGCAGACCATGATCTTTTATATGCTCATACCCGAGGACCGTTCCGTGCGGTATCAGGTTAAACCGATCGGAGATGACCCCCTTGAGCCTGGCTTGTGAGCCGACCACGGTGCCATCCAAAATGACGGATTCGTCGATTTCCGCTCCTTCGCCGATCCTGACATTGCGGCCAATAACGGATCGTCGAATACGAGCATCCACGACTAAACTCCCTTGGCCCACCATGGTGTCATCTAACTGGGATCGCACGATACTGGCTGTGGGTTCACCTGACGCATCCGTCATAATAGGCCAATTGACGTTGCGAAGGTCAAACACCGGGTGTTCACCCAAAATGTCCATATTCGCACGCCAGTAGGCCTCCAGGGTGCCGACATCACGCCAATACCCCCATTCTTCATAGGGGTGAATCCCTGGGACGACGTTGTCTAAGAAGTTATAAGCCATGACCTTGTATGGTTTGATGAGGGCAGGAATGATGTCTCGGCCAAAATCATGAGAGCCAGTCTCCTTCGCATCGAGTTTCAGCGCTTTCATCAGGACATCCACATTGAAGAGATAATTGCCCATTGACGAGAACGCCATTTGTGGATTGCCGGGCATGGGCTTCGGGTTTTTAGGTTTTTCCTCAAACCCGATGATTCGCTGTTCGGCCTCCGATTGAATAATCCCAAACCCTTTGGCCGATTGGATGGGGACGGGCAGTGCAGCCACGGTCACCTCTGCTTGGTGGTCCAAATGGAATTGGATCATTTGCCTGAGGTCCATGCGGTAAATGTGATCGGCGCCAAACACTGCCACGAGATCGGGTGCGAAGTCTTGTACGATATTCAGGTTCTGATACACCGCATCCGCTGTGCCTTCATACCATTTCCCACGGCCCTTCATCTGAGGAGGGACAACCGTCATGAAGGTGTGCCGATTCGGGCCGCCAGTCCGCCAAGCCCGGCGAAGATGTTCAATGAGCGATTGAGACCGGTATTGGACCAAGACATACATGGCGAGGACACCGGAGTTGAGAAAATTGCTCAAAACGAAATCGGCGATGCGGTAGGTGCCCGCAAACGGGACCGACGGTTTACTGCGATGTTCGGTCAGCGGCATCAGGCGTTCGCCCTTGCCGCCGGCCATGATCATCGCCAGCACACGTTGGTGCATTTGTTCAACCATAGTCGATGTTATCGGTTCCTTCTTACAGGGGTCAGTCAGGATACAGTGTATGTTGACGCTGTAGAGGTGAACCCTCGGGTGTTTGCGTCTCTTCCAGTTCCATCATCCGTTTGTTGAGTTCCGCAATTTCCCGTGACTTCCGAATGCGAGACGGCATAGAAGCCAAGATATGAATGACGATGCCTAGGCAAAGGGTGGTGAGTAAAACCAAGACGAGTGACCCTTCAAACGTCCACCCGAAAAACTGAATGGAAACCGTTTGGTTATTCTGAAGAGAAAAGGCAACGGTAAAAAAAACGATAATGAGGGTCGCAATGAATGTAAATGGCATTGGGCAACACCCTTAGCCGTAGTGAGTCGTTCCTCTTTTCTAAGAGTATATAACGAATCTGTCGTATCCGTACACCCCGAGGCGATTGAAAGACGAATGGAACCGAGTTTCGGGATGGCGTACCTGTTGCCTCAGGTATTCACGGCAGGGGAAGGAGCGGTGCCGCTTTATCATCCCGGTTGCTTGGTATACACCAAGACAGCGTAGGACGGAAGTGGAAGCAAGAGTGCTTCATGGGGGACAGTCAGATTATTTAAAGCAAGAATTTCCTGCTTCCCAGCGAATGCCGGCGAGTCTGAATCGAGTCGCAGTGCCCATTGACCTTCCGGTTGATTCAACGAAATACTTGTCGTGTTCGGGTTGAGGCTCAGAATGATCAACGCCTCCGGACCCGACCGGCCTGTTCGATAGATCGTGAGCACCTTCGCCGTTCGGTCGGACCGGATGTTGAGTATGTCTGCTTCGTGCGCCGGGCCCAGGGCCGGCACTGATTTTCTCAATTGCGCGAGTGTTTGGTACCACCGCAGTAAAGATGGCGATTTTTCTGTGTGTGGCCCATCCCATTGTAAATGTGAACGCATGAAGGTTGACGGCGCCTGTGGATCCGGCACGTCAGACCACCCGAAGGAGACAAATTCTGCTTGACGGCCTTCCCGCACGGCTTCGACAAGTTCGGGATCCCCATGATCAATAAAATAGAGAAACGGTGCCGTCTCTCCGTATTCTTCGCCCATGAATAATAGCGGGAGGTTTGGGGAAAGCAGAACGGCGGCGGCCGCGAGCTTGAGCGCCGCAAAGGGCACGAGGGTCGAGAGTCGATCGCCATGCGCTCGATTGCCGACTTGATCGTGATTCTGTGAAAAAATGACGAATTGAGAAGAGCCAGCGTGTCGAGCGAAATTGCCGTGACGATGGTTTCTGTCAGCCGAGTATTGACCTGAGTAACCACATCGGTCCGTGATTGCCGTTGCCAGCTGTTCAAGGTCCCCGAAGTCTTTGTAATACCCGTTTTTTTCCCCGGTCAACAAACAGTGGAGGGCATGATGAAAGTCGTCGCTCCATTGGCCATCCAGCCCGTATCCTCCTTGAGTGATCGGGGTGATGACCCGTGCGTCGTTCCGGTCGCTTTCCGCGATCACATGAACGGCTCGCCCTGCTTGCGCTGCCTGCGTATGAACCGCTTCCGCCAACTCTTGCAGGATATGGTTGGCGCTGAAATCGAATATCCCGTGGATGGCATCGAGTCGAAGCGCGTCGATGTGAAATTCGGTGATCCAGTACAAGGCATTGCTGATGATAAAATGTCGAACGGGATCACTGTCTGGCCCATCGTAATTGATGGCTTGTCCCCAAGGAGTCGGATAGCGATGGGTGAAGTAAGGGCCGTAGTCTCCTAGGTAATTGCCTTCCGGTCCGAGATGATTGTACACGACGTCCAGAATCACGGCTAGGCCTTGTGTATGGCAGGCATTGACCAAGCGCTTGAGTCCCTCGGGCCCTCCATAACTGGTTTGTGGAGCAAAGAGGTAGGCCCCGTCATAACCCCAATTGCGAACGCCAGGGTATTGGGCAACGGGCATCAATTCGAGGGCCGTGACGCCGACGGTATCGCGAAGATAGTGAAGTTTGTCGATGATCGCGTCAAAGGTTCCTTCCGGCGTAAAGGTGCCAACGTGGAGTTCATACATAATAAACCGTTCGAGCGGCAGTCCCTTCCAATGGTGATCGGTCCAGGTAAACTCGAATGGATCGATCACCACGGATGGACCATGCACACCGTCGGGTTGGAACCGGGAGACCGGGTCCGGGCGTTCCAGGTTCTGGTTAATCACATAGGAGTAGGGAGCATGTGCCGAGGCCTCTGATACGGTTCCCTCCCAATACCCGTGCCGAGTCGGCGCCAACGGAATGTTTCGAGGAGTTGCTGCATGAATTTTCACGCTCATGGCTTCAGCCGTGGGAGCCCAGACTTTGAAATGTACGGTTGTTGGTGAGGTCAGTCTGGCCCCTAGGTCTAGAGCCCAGGATGGGGATGGCTTCGTGCTCATGAGCGTTCCTTTGTCGGCGCCGTGTTTGGCTTTTCCGCATTGCTTCATTTGAATCGTTTCGTTCCGGCGTTGCGCCGGTGTGCATCATAGCAAGATCAGGGTCTATGCCATAATGCCCGTTTCTGCCTCCAAGCAGGGATGTCGCCGAGACAGGGGCACTGGTGCCATTTCGTTGATGCTGATACGATGCATTTGGTAGGCTTTACATGCTCTTTTCCTTTCATTGACTGAATTGACCATCAAGGGGCGAACAATGGGCAAATTGAACCATGCGTTGATGAGTGTGTCTGATAAGACGGGTGTTGTGGAGTTTGCCAAGGGACTGGTCGAACTTGGGGCCACAATTCTTTCCACAGGAGGTACGGCCAATGCAATACGCACGGCCGGAGTGCCGGTCACGGAAGTCTCTTCGCATACCGGTTCTCCAGAAATTCTGGGAGGGCGGGTCAAAACCCTTCATCCCAAGATTCACGGGGGGTTGTTGGGGCGGCGTAGTCGGCCTGATGATGTCCGACAAATGCAGCAACAGGGGATTGTGCCCATCGACGTGGTGGTCGTCAACCTCTACCCGTTTGAGTCGACTATCGCCAAACCGGAATGTACCTTCGAGGATGCCATTGAATATATTGATATTGGGGGTCCTGCCATGCTTCGTTCGGCTGCAAAGAATCAGGAAGAAGTCGTGGTGGTGGTTGATCCGAGCGACTATGGTCGTGTGCTGGAGGCATTGGGGTCCGGGGCAGTCCCCTTATCGCTTCGTCGGGAATTAGCTCAGAAAGTGTTTGAACATACCTCACGGTATGATGGCCTTATTGCCAATTATTTAGCTGAGCAGACTGCCGGTGGGACAGCCGACAAATTTCCGGCACGATTATCGTTGACGTATGAACGAGCGGAAATTTTGCGATACGGCGAAAACCCTCATCAAGAAGGGGCGTTTTATCGAGAAATCGGCAGTACGGAACCGTCGGTTTCCCTGGGCTGCCAACTTCATGGCAAGGCCATGTCCTATAACAATTATCTGGATGCCAACTCGGCTTTGGAGTTGGCGAAAGAATTCGCCGACATGGCCGTGATCATCATCAAACATAATAATCCGTGTGGGGTCGCCCTTGGTACGACCCTGATCGAAGCCTATACGAAGGCTAGGGAAGCCGATCCGGTCTCTGCCTTCGGAGGGGTGATTGCCTGTAACCGACCCGTTGATCTGGCCATGGCGAAGGAAGTGACCGCCATGTTTGTCGAAGTCTTGATTGCTCCTGCATTTGCTGCCGAGGCACTGGCTGAGTTACAACGAAAAAAGGATTTACGGTTGTTGACGATCGGTTCACTCGAACGCCATCCCCGCGAAGGCTATGATTTGAAAAAGCTTGTCGGTGGGTTGATTTTACAAGATCGCGATCTTGGTGCTCTGACGGATTTGAAAACCTTAACGGTTCCGACCAAACGAAAACCCACGGATGCCGAATACGCGGCCTGTGCCTTTGCGTGGAAGGTGTGTAAACACGTGAAGTCCAACGCTATTGTGTTTGCGAATACCACGCAGACCGTTGGAATCGGGGCCGGCCAGATGAGTCGTATCGATTCCGTCAAATTGGCCAAGATGAAAGCCAATCTGCCACTCAATGGTTGCGTCATGGCATCGGACGCCTTTTTCCCGTTCCGGGATGGACTCGATGCGGCTGTTCAGGCAGGCGTGACCGCGGTGATCCAACCAGGGGGCAGTATCCGGGACAAAGAGGTTGTCAAGGCTGCCGATGAGCAGAATGTGGCGATGATTATGACGGGCATGCGGCATTTTCGGCATTAAGACGTTCTTCGCGATTGTCAGAGACTTATGAAGATCCTTGTCATCGGCAGTGGCGGGCGTGAGCATGCCTTGGTCTGGAAACTCGCCTGGAGTCCTCGTGTGACCAAGCTCTATTGCGCTCCCGGGAATGCGGGAATCAGCCAACAGGCCACTTGTGTGCCGATTTCGGCGACAGACTTGGCTGGCCTTAAAAAGTTCGCTGAGGAGGAAGACATCGATTTAACCGTGGTAGGCCCTGAAGCGCCATTAGCGCTGGGCATCGCGGATCTTTTTCGACAAAGCAAGCTCAAGGTCTTTGGTCCGACCAAAAACGCCGCGAAAATTGAATCGAGTAAAGCGTTTGCCAAGAATCTGATGATGCGTCAACAGATTCCCACAGCGGACGGGTGTACTTTTGAGAGTGCTCAGCCTGCACTCAAATATCTAGAACGGTGTTCGCTTCCCATCGTGGTCAAAGCGGATGGGTTAGCGCAGGGGAAAGGCGTAATGGTTGCCGGGACGATGCAGGACGCCAAGGATGCGGTGGTCAATCTGCTCGAGCATCAAGCCTTTGGCAAGGCAGGCAAACGCGTGGTTATCGAAGAATGTCTTCAAGGGGAGGAGTTCACTTTGATGGCCTTTGCCGATGGGAAAACCGTGGTGCCTATGTTGGCCGTGCAGGATCATAAGCGTTTGGGGGAAGGCGATACCGGCCCCAATACCGGTGGCATGGGTGCCTACGCGCCGGCACCGTTGGCCGCGCTGGCTGTACGCGATGAAATTATGCGAAACGTGTTGCACCCTGCTATCGAAGGGTTATCACGTGTGGGAAGCCCTTTTTATGGGGTCTTGTATGCAGGACTCATGGTCAAAGAGGGGACGCCCTATGTCTTGGAATTTAATGCCAGGTTTGGCGACCCTGAGGCTCAAGTGGTGTTGCCTTTGTTGAAAACAGATCTCGCCGAGGTCCTGGAAGCGGTAGTGGAACATCGTTTAGACCAGGTCCATCTCGAATGGTCTGAGGAATCGGCGGTTTGTGTGGTCTTGGCTTCGGAGGGGTATCCGGGTCAGTCCAGGCATCACCTGCCGATTACCGGGCTCCCTGACTCTTCCGATCAGGACCACGTCTCGGTCTTTCATGCCGGTACGGCTTGGAAAGGCCAAGACATCGTGACGGCTGGTGGCCGGGTGTTAGGGGTGACCGCTTGGGGTTCTTCCCTCAGAACGGCGCATGATCGTGCCTATGAAGTTGGCAAAAACATCAAGTTTGAAGGGCAATATTTCCGAACCGATATTGCCAAACGAGTGTTGACGTAAAATCTTCCAGTCGAGTGAAAGCTCATCTCTCATGGCCAAGATCCTTCCAGTTCCTTCCGATCCCCCTCCTTCATTTTTTGGCCCGATTGTGGACCTCGTTCGTCGCGGCGGACTTCTTGCGGTTGGGACGGAAAGCTCGTATGCGTTAGCTGCGTTGGTTTCGGTTTCTCATGCTCTAGACCGTGTTGTCAGGGCTAAAAGTCGGCCTTCAGGGAAACCCCTTCTCGTTCTGATTGGGGAACGGAGCCAACTCGATTCCTTGGCCAGTTCCATTCCATCGTGGGCCGACACGATGGTGAACGAATTTTGGCCTGGACCTTTGACCGTGATTTTTTCGGCGCAACCCTGGGTCGCTCCTGTTTTGACAGCGGGGACGGGCACCATCGGGGTTCGAGAACCTGCGCCGTCATTCTTGCGGTCTTTATTACAACACACGGGTCCGTTAACAGGAACGAGTGCCAATCGATCCGGGGCTGTCCCTTGCTTGACTGCCGAAGAGGTGGAGGCAGCGTTGGACCAGCATGTCGACGTGATTCTCGATACTGGATCGTCTCCAGGAAATCAGCCTTCTACCCTGTTGAGTGTGGTAGATGAGCCACGTATCCTTCGTGAAGGACCTGTTTCTGCAACAGAGATCCAACTGGTTTTATCGAAAATCGGGCGCACGGTTTCTTGTTCCCATTAGGGGACGGCCGTAGAATAAAGCAAGGAACGTTGTGCTCGATGGCATGGCTCGTTTGCCAATGAGGCCCTACGATGATTGACCTACGAAGCGATACCGTCACCAAGCCGACTCCAGGCATGAGAGAGGCCATGGTTCAAGCTGAGGTAGGAGATGACGTATATGGCGAGGATCCAACGGTCAATGCCTTGGAAGCCAAGGCTGCTCGATTGTTGGGGAAAGATTCGGCCCTTTTTGTGCCCACCGGGGTGATGGCGAATCAACTGTGCCTTCGTCTCCATACCCGTCCGGGAGATGAAGTGCTTGTGGAAGGAACAGCTCATATTATTCATTATGAAGGTGGATCGGCCTCTGCCTTGTCGCAAGTTCAATTATGCTGTGTCGAGGGGGATCGTGGCCTGCTGACGGCGGAGGGTATTCTGTCGGCAATTCGGCCTCAAGATGTTCATAATCCACCGACGACCTTATTGTGCCTAGAACAAACGCATAATTTTGGAGGGGGCTCGGTCTATCCTCTGTCCACGGTCCGAGAGATCACAAAGTTGGCGGGAGAGCAAGGCCTTGCGTTGCATTTGGACGGCGCACGATTATTCAACGCGGTGGTGGCCTCCGGGGTCGCTGCCGCCGAGTTTGCGAAGCCGTTCGATACCGTGTCATTCTGTTTGTCGAAGGGGTTGGGGGCTCCTGTCGGGTCATTGATCGTATCAACCAAAGACAAGATTGCCAAGCTTCGACGGCTGCGAAAAATGTTTGGTGGGGGTATGCGGCAAGCCGGTATTCTCGCTGCCGCAGGCCTCTACGCCTTAGAGCACCATATGACCCGGCTTCAAGAAGACCACGATAATGCCAAAAGTTTCGCGCTGCAGCTTCAACAGATTCCAACGGTGTATGTGGACCCTGACCGCGTCGAGACCAATATCGTCCTGTTTGAGGTCGTTCGAAACGATCGCTCGACTCAAGAATTAGTGCAAGCGTTTAAAGAAGGTGGGGTGTTATTGAATGCCATCGGCGCTCATCTGTTTCGTGCGGTCACACATTTGAATGTATCGAATACGGATGTTGAACAGGCGACGCACAATATCGGTAACGTGTTGGCAACCTGAGGATTGTATCGCATCTGATGAAAGCCGTTTCTTTTTCACAAATTACTCAAATCCTGGAATTAACGGACGGGTTGGGAATTTCTCGCGAGTGGGTGGAAATTCCATTAGGGGCCGAGTCTCCGGGGATTGTGCGAAAATTATCAAACGGCAAGTTGGAAATTGTCGTTGATGCAGACGTGGCGTTCGATGAGTGGCTGGGTTCTTTAGCGTATCGTATCAGGGAAGTGTCTGAGGAAGAGGCGTAGCGTCATTTTCACTGTGTCCTGAGGAGAAAAATTTCATGGCTCTTCAGAAAAGTTGTTATGGGAACACGTGACCGAGATTGGCCAGGGTATACGCTTTGGTTTGTTTGTCCTGGCTGTAAGCGGCTCTGGACGTATCAAGGCGCGGATGTCGTCGCCTTGGACCAGAAATTTGCCCTGGGGCCGGCTATAGCCAGTGAAGCGATTCATGGTCAAATGTGTGTGAACTGTGATGGGTCGAAAAGGGCTCCTGTTGCGGAGATTTGAGTAGCCGTACGATTGCCCGCGATACGGCACGCTATTCCAAAGGAACAGCTTTTCCTTCGAGGTCGGTTTCACCGTCCCTCATCGTGGTTTTTTCGAGGGTCCATTCCGAGGGAGTAATCGTGATGGTGTGTCCTTTCAAGGTATAAAACTCGCCGTTTGAGATCACAAGCCGGCCATGCTCCTGAAGGGCCATGTGAAAGATTTCCGTCCCGCTCTCTTGATGCCGCATCACCAAACTCGTGGGGCTTTTTTCCAGGCAATAGGCTCGGCCTTCATTAATCGTCAACGTGCTATTGGTAAGTTTTGCCGGCATTTTACCCGTCATATCAAACAGAGCAAAATGGACTTTTGGGAATCCGCCTGAGGCGCGCGGCTCAATTTCGATCTGCAGAACACCTTCGATTTCAATCATTCCGTTGCTGTTGCGGTACAGATGAGGTCCAATTTGAATGTCCATGTCTTATTCTAACTTTTGTGGTTGATTATTGATCGGGTTGTCGAAGACGATTGAGAATCAGGGCAATACATCCGCCTAGAATCCCACCCCCAAGGACAGGGGTCAGCAATTCAATCATGGTGCTATCCCAGATTGAGGCATCGGCCAGCATGATGTCCCGAATCCCTCCTTGGATAAGGATCACGGCGAGAGACATAAGGGAACCCAGCATGAACCACCAGCCGAAAATTCGTAATGACCTCATTTCAAGTCCTTGCTAGAAAATGGGCGTCCGGTCCAAGTTCCGATATTGGATGGCCTCGGCGAGATGCGACGATTCGATAGCCTCTGAGTCTGCCAAATCTGCAATCGTTCGTGCAACACGAAGTATTCGCCCATAGGCTCTTGCCGAGAGACCTAATTGTATAACGGATTCATCCAACAGGTTCTTGCTGGTTTGGTCGATCCGACAATAGGTTCGCATATGTCTGGGTTTGAGTTGGGCATTGGCAAACAGCTGATCGGGTTTATACCGATTGGTCTGGATATGACGGGCATCGGCCACGCGTTTCTGAATGGAGGCTGAACGTTCAGCCAATTGATTGTGCCCCAGGTCCGAAACAGGAACCGCAGGGACTTCCATGTGAATGTCGAGCCGATCGCGGAGTGGGCCTGAAAGCCGACCCCGATACCGTCGGATTTGCTGAGGGCTACAGATACATTCCCGTGTTCGGTCACCATAATGCCCGCACGGGCAAGGGTTCATGGCGACGACCAACATGAATCGCGCCGGATATTGAAGCGACGCATTGACCCGTGTGACCGTCACGGTGCCCTCTTCAAGCGGTTGTCGTAATCCATCCAGGACCGATCGCGTAAATTCCAAAAGTTCGTCCAGAAATAACACGCCGTTATGCGCTAACGACACTTCGCCGGGTTTAGGAATGGTGCCGCCTCCGATGAGGCCAGCTTCCGAGATATTATGATGTGGGGCTCGAAAGGGTCTGGTCGTCATGAGCGATTGGTCTTTTGGCAGGGTGCCCGCCACACTATGGACCCGGGTGGTTTCCAGGGCTTCTTGCACGCTGAGGTGAGGCAAGATTCCAGGAAGACGTTGGGCCAACATGGTCTTCCCTGACCCGGGTGGTCCGATCAGAAGGACGTTGTGTCCGCCGGCTGCGGCGATTTCTAACGCGCGTTTGGCGTGAAACTGGCCACGAACTTCTGCGAAATCGTCTTCGAGCTTCGTGGATGCGTGGAAAAACGATTGAGGGTCTAGAGTCACAGGTGCCAGAGGCTGCTTTCCATTTAAGGCTTCCACGACTTCGGGAAGCGTATGGACACCATACACTTCGACATGGTCAATAACCGCAGCCTCACGAGCATTCTCGGCCGGAAGCATTAAAGGATGTTGGTTTTGACATAACATACCGATGGATAATCCCCCTCTGATAGGCTTGATTCGGCCATCCAAGGACAGTTCACCCACCAACACATAGGGCTGAGCCGTTTCTTGGGCAATGATGCCTTCGGCGACCAATATGCCGATTGCCATGCTCAATTCGAGCCCTGCCCCCTCTTTTTTCAAGCCGGCGGGAGCTAGGTTGACCGTGATTTTTTTGGGGGGAAAGGAAAACCCGGTATTTTTAAGGGCCGCTCGGATTCGGTCCCGGCTTTCCCGTACGGTTGCATCAGGCAGGCCGACGATGGAAAATTGAGGAAGACCGCCACCGATATCAACTTCGACCTCAATCAAATGGGCGTCTAATCCGAGCAGTCCGGCACTAAAGACTTTTGCGAGCACGGATGCCTCGTGGGGGTGGTTGAACAAAAGGTTGAGCGTACGGCGATTATAGTGGTGGGTTTTGAGGGTTTTCAACGCAGCGGTTTATTTCAACGCGTTTGAGAGGTCCGTGATGACAACTCGAAAAAATAATCGACCCCAAAAACCTCAAAGACTTGTTTGGCTGTGCCCCATCATTTTGCTGCTTTCTTGTTTACCGTGCAGGGCCGCATCTCCGGTCAAGGCCCAGGACATGTCTCCTGCGGCCTGGGAAACTCACCCGATTCAGTCCGGACGGACGCCAGCTTCTCATATTGTATCGGTCATGGCGATCTTGGCCACCTTTCATGAGGCTGGTGTGTTGCCGCCGGAGTCCAGTCCTGAAGCCAATCAACTCATCCATGCCCTGATCCAGTCTCAGTCAGTGTTTCTCACAAGTCCTCATCCCGCCGTGCAGGAATTTTTCTCATCCGCATTGTCTGAGAAATTCGACGCAAAGAAGGTGGCTGTGTTGACGAAGGCTTTTCCCTCGACGGGTTGGACCTCAGAGACGCTTGAAGCGCTAGTAGACTATTCCGTACAACGGTCGATGGCCGTGGAACCGCCTTTGGCAGAGGTGTTTCACGGCTATAACGTCACAACGACGGATTGGAAACTCGTTGAGCAGATTTTTACAAAAACGAAGGATCAGCTTCTCAAGCAAGGACGGCAGGTTCATTCGGTGTTTGCCGCACAACGTGCCTCTATGCCGGGCGTTCGCCAAAACCCTTGAGAAAGGCGGGAAGGCCTGCTGGCATTGGTATGAAAATAGTTAACGAAACCTTGAACCGGTCATTCCCGATGTTTGTCATCGGGAGTCTAGTCCATGTGCAGGGCCGCATCGTATGCCGCCAACGGAAAGCGCATGAGATGTCGCCGCTACAACAAAAAGAGAAGGTAGACCGCCCCTTATTCTGTCAACGAACGAGTGAACACAGACGTTGTTGGGATGGCTCGATGTGGATGAAGCAAAGAGGATCGCCAACGATAGCCGTAGGATAGAGTTTTGCTTCGACGTCAAACGGGATCTGATGACGGGTGAGCCAATCGGTCATCCACGTGACTTCTTCTACCGAGGTTGAGAGAAGCCCAGGACGTAAGAGTTTGGGTAAACACGCATCCAAGAGACCCTGGATGTGTGTTTTTTCTCGTTGAAACGCCGAGGGGTCGAATCGCACAGGATCCGTTCGCCCATACGAGAACGCCGAGGTTTCCGGAAAACATTCAGGATCATTGAGCACACTGGCCATCCAAAGGTGGTTAAACGTGCCCTGGATCGTTTGAGCATCGGTCGCTTGAATGGTGAAGGGCAGGGCATGGCACGCTTGATTGAGAATATTCACTTCTTGTTCTCGGAGGGTACAGGCTTCGACGGTCCGATTCATTTCAAGGGCTTCCATCACCAGCATGGGAATTTCGGCCACCCCCGTGCCCACGTAGAGGCTTCTTCCGCGTGGGGAGAGTTGCTGTTTGAGCGCCTCGGCGATCTTGATCCCCATCGTTTGGCATTGTTTCCGGTGTGCGTTCCAGAATGCCTCGCCGCCTTCCTCGCAATAAATTGCGCCAAGAGCGGCATAGTCCAGCTTGGAAAATACTTCTCTGAGCACGTGTTGAGTTTGTTCCCGGAGGGAACGAGAGGGTCTGTTGGTGTTCCGCATGTTCGACGGCATGGTGGATGATTGTCCTCCAGGCGTCAAGATCAGCCGAATCGGACAAAACGTATAAAAACTTAGTCTTAACAGCCTAAGCAACGTTGACTCTGACTCAGTGACTCTGCTTAAAGTACTTTCCTGTTCCCCATCGAGAAGGCACAATTTCAATCATTCTTTCCTTCGAGAGATCTCATGGACATCCTAGCTGAAATTCAGCGAGTGATTGATCTGGAAGGCCGGATGATCAATGCGCTCAAGCCGACCTTGGGCGTGACGTACGAAGAGGCCGTGCGATGGATATTCGACTGTCAAGGGAAAGTCGTGGTCACGGGTATTGGAAAATCCGGCATCATTGCGCAGAAAATTGCGGCAACGATGGTCTCGACGGGCACGCCGGCATTGTTCCTGCACAGTGCCGATGGGATGCACGGCGACGTCGGGATCATCAAGAAAGAAGACATTGTGCTGGCCATCGGGAAATCGGGTGAGAGTGATGAAGTACTCGGGATTCTCCCCGTCGCCAGAAAAGTCGGCGCCAAGGTCATTTCGATGACCGCCCAACCGAATTCGACTATGGCCCGGCATTCCGATTTGATCCTGCATACGCCGATAGAGGAAGAAGCGTGTCCGCTCAATATGGCACCGACGTGCAGCACGACGGCGGCGTTAGTCGTTGGCGACGCCTTGGCCATGGCGCTCATGAAATTACGCAATTTTCAACCCGATGATTTTGCCATCAATCATCCTGGAGGACAACTGGGGAAGCGGTTGCTGCTGACGGTTGGTGATCTCATGCGATCCGGTGAGGCCAATCCGGTCGTGCATGGAGCAAGAGACGTGCGGTTCATGTTGATGGAGATGACACGACAACGGGCAGGAGCCGTCTCTATCATTGATGATGAACAACGGTTGCTGGGCTTGGTGACGGATTATGATATTCGTCGAGTGTTGGAGACACAAAAAGACTTGTTCGGGTTGACGATTCAGGAAATCATGAATGCGACTCCGGAGTGTGTGCTTGAGGATGAAAATGCGTACTCGGCCTTGGAAAAAATGGAAAAACGAGCGAAACCGATTTCAGTGTTGCCGGTCTTGAATCGTCAAAAAGAAGTCGTCGGGATAGTTCACCTCCACGACCTCGTAGCCCGCGGCCTGTAGGGACAGGAGTCCAAGACAATACCTGCAGGGACTCCTGTAGTTGCGCTGAGATTGGTCTCTGGAAGTTTGGCGAGCGTGCTTTTCCCTGTGCTTGGCAAGCTGGTCAACCAAACAGGAAATCCTTTCGAGCTCTTCATGATAGAATTGTTTCCTCTTGGAGCGTCGACGGTTTGATGATTATTGAACCGTCGTGCCTGAAGGAATGTCACTATCCTCCAACGTGACTAACCCTTGAACGTCTCGATCCCCCGCTGCTAAGACCATTCCTTGAGATTCCACGCCCATCAGTTTCGCCGGCTGTAAATTCGCCACGACCACAATGGTCTTTCCAGTAATGTCCTCCGGGCTGTATTTTTTCCCGATTCCCGCGACGATCTGTCTTTGTTCGGTGCCAAGGTCGACTTGGAGTTTCAGGAGTTTGCTTGATTTGGGTATGCGTTCGGCCGTGAGGATTTGTGCGACTTTCAACTCAACTTTTTGAAAGTCTTGTATGCTGATCAGGTTGCCTTCATCTTTCGAGGAAGAATCGGATGCCTCAGGGTGAGGCTTTGCAGCGGATTGCGCGACGGACGCGTCGATCCTCGGGAATAAGGCTTTGCCTTTGACCACGGTGGTTCCTGATCCCTCGTCGGCCCAGGCGATTGGGTTTTGAAGGAGCGCTTGGGAAAAATCATAGGGCAACCCCAGTTGTCGAACCATTTCGTGTGCCGTATTCGGCATAAAGGGGTACGTGGCCAGGCAGAGAAATCGGAGGGTTTCTGCAGCATGAAAGAGCACAGTATGGAGTCGTTCCGAGTGTGCGGGGTTTTTGGCCAGAAACCAAGGGGCGGTTTTGTCGATGTATTGATTGCCGAGTTGAACGAATCCCCAAATAGCTTCGAGCGCACGATTGAATTCTATTCGATCTGAACTCAAGTGCTTGGGAAGGTGATCGTGAAGCAACGCTTTCGCCGTGGATTGAAGTTCTGTGTCTAGCTCAGTTGACGCTATCGCAACGGGCTCAGGAACTTTTCCGTCTGAAAATCGCTGAATAAGTGTGACTGTCCGGCTGAGTAAATTGCCTAGGCCATTGGCCAGGTCGCTATTGATACGTCCGATGAATGATTCACGGGTAAAATCCCCATCCTGGCCAAAGGGAACTTCGCGGAGAAGAAAGTAGCGAAATGCATCCGTGCCAAATTGGTCGATCATGGCATACGGGTCAAGCACGTTGGCCCGACTTTTGGACATTTTTTCTCCATCCACCGTCCACCACCCATGCGCAAAAATGGTGTGAGGTAAAGGAATCTCCAACGCCATCAGCATGGTCGACCAATACACCGCATGGGTCGTCAGAATATCTTTGCCGACCAGATGAACGGTTGCCGGCCAAATACGATCAACCGATGGCTGGGGAGGCAGGTATTCCAGCCCCGAGATGTAATTCACCAGCGCGTCGAACCACACATAGGTCACATAGTCACGATCAAAGGGCAGGTCAATGCCCCACGACAAGCGGGATTTGGGACGGGAAATCGAAAGATCTTCCAGTGGTTTTTGTAAAAACCCTAGCACTTCGTTGCGACGGGACTCCGGACGAATGAAGGTCGGATTGGCATCAAGATGATCCAGCAGTCGTTGTTGAAATTGGCTCATGCGAAAGAAGTAATTGCTTTCGCTGAGTTGCTCAACCGGCCGTTGACAGTCCGGGCAGACCCCATTCTCGACATCCTTCTCCGTCCAAAACCGTTCATCGAATGTGCAATACCAGCCGGTATATTCCGCACGATAAATCAGTTGCGTGTCATACAATTTTTGCAAAAATCGTTGGACAATGACTTGATGCGCGGTGTCGGTCGTGCGAATGAATCCATCGTTGGAAACCGTGAGTCTCTGCCAAAGGTTTCGAAATTGTGTCGTTAATCGATTGCAATGATCTTGCGGAGCAATCCCGGCTTTTGCCGCGGCCTGCTGGACTTTTTGGCCGTGTTCATCGAGGCCGGTCAGAAAAAAGACCTCTTGCCCAAGCAGGCGATGCCATCGTGCAAGAACATCTGCCGCTATAGTGGTATACGCATGGCCGACGTGTGGAACATCGTTCACGTAATAAATGGGGGTGGTGATATAGAAAGGGGTAAGCATGTTGATTCAATGTTCTGAGCCGCGAGGAGATCGCACCGCTACACTCAAATAAAACCGGTCATTTTTCTTTGTCGTCGCGCCATCCTATGGCGCTTTCTTCATGTGAACCGGAAAAGGGCGACAATAAAGAGAAAGGCGTGATAAGGCAAGGTCTTTGCCCCTGCACAGGAGTCTCGTCGTTACAATCAAACAGAACAGGCGTCATAAACCTACCCGGAAAGAGCGCCATGAGATAGATGGCGCCGTTACAAGTAGAAAGAGAAGGGAGCCAGCCTCGTATTCTGTCAACGAATGAGTGAACCCATGCGGGAATGACGAGAAGCGGTGCGATACGGCACGTTTCTATCCCAGAGCCGTGTTCCCACGGCTCTCAGACTTATCATTTTGTTCAGGTGGCGTCACGGTGGATCACGTGATGAAAGCGAAACAGGAAATTTTCCAGGCAGAGTTGGAGATTCAAATTTTGTGTGGGCGCCTGCTCCAGGGTTTGCAAGAAGTCCAGGAGATCGACAACCCCCGTTGGGGTCAGCGATTCGGCAACTTGTTGAAGCAAAGAGAGTTGAGACTGGTGTAAGAGGAGGTCTTTCTCAGCCCCCAGGGTCATCAGCAGGACGTCACGAAGTCCATGGGAGAGCCAGTCGATCACGTCTGAGAATTGTTGGGTTTTCGAGAGTTCTTCGGCCTGTTGGAGAATGGCCGTGAGAGGGGCGAGGGTCTGGTCTCGGCATAATTGAAAAAACTGGTCGTGCTGCCGACGAAGTTGGGAAAGGTCCGTGCGCAGGGCCACACCAATACGGTTTCCACAAAGCTGAGAAAGAAATCGGGAGTCCTCAGTCGCCAGGGCCTGTTTCAGGGCAAGAGCCCCTTCGAATTGCTCAGCAGTCGCGGGCAAAAACCGTAGCGTCAAACAGCGAGACCGCACGGTGGCCAACAGCCGTAAGGGCTGACTGGTCACCAAAATAAAGAGGCTGTGTTCAGGAGGATCTTCGAGCGTTTTCAAAAACGCATTGGCGGCATTGGCGGTGAGCCGATCGGCATCGTCAATGACGCAGATTTTACGTGCGCTCAACAGCGGCCGGTACATCATGTGGCGTTCGATCTCGCGGACCTGTTCGATTTTGATTTGTGGGTTGGCTTTCTCCTGCTCGGGTTGGATGCCCAATACATCGGGATAGGTGGCAGCGGCAATTTGCTGACAGGCTCGACACTGACCGCAGGAATCCGGTTGAGACGATGACGAAGGCGTTTCGCAGGAGAGGGCTTGGGCAAACCTCAAGGCCATGAGGCGTTTGCCGATTCCTTCATCTCCTGAAAAGAGGTAGGCGTGGCCGATGGTCTGCTGAGCCAGCGCCGTCCGAATTTTCCTTTTCGGTCCTTCCTGACCGATGACGTCTGCAAATGGCATAGGGGCAGTCGAACGTGTTACGAACGCTTGAACGTAAGGCGTCGCGTCTTCAGACCTTCTTCGATCAGGGGGTCGACCAACGTGATGAGTTGCCGGGCAATCGTGTGGGCCGATCGGCCGGCGTTAATGGTATGAATGCGTCGGAACGATTGTTGGGCCAAGCTCAGAAATCCTTTCCGAACGCGCTGATGAAAGGCCGCTGTTTCCTGATCCAGCCGATTCACGTCTTTGCTTTGTAATCGTCGTCTCAACCCTTGGGACACAGTCAGATCAAACAAAAAGGTCACGTCGGGCGTCAAGCCCCGTGCGGCCCAACGAGTGAGCGTCTGAAGCTCGCGTACGGGTAATCCTCTGCCGAACCCCTGGTACGCCAATGTTGAGTCGGAAAACCGATCGCAGACGACAATGGCCCCTTGCTGTAGGGCCGGCAGAAGCCGCTTGGCCACGTGTTGGCTTCTGGCTGCCAAAATCAAGGCCACTTCGCATTCCGGAATGAGAGGATCTGTCGAGTGAAGTTTGCGGGTGGGGCGAAGAAACACCTCTCGAATGTGTTCCGCCACGGGGGTGCCGCCGGGTTCCCGTGTTTCAATCACCCAAAATCCTTTGGACTGAAGGTATTGGGTGATGGCATGGGATTGGGTTGATTTTCCACTTCCTTCGATTCCCTCGAACGTGATAAAGAGGCCCTTCCGACGGGAACGGTTTACCCTGGATGGTGTTCCTTGCGATCTCCTGGTTGCCACGGTGCATCGTAATCTAACCTATTGATATTCGCAAGAAAAGGAGTTGAAGTAAAGCCCCCATGTTTGTAACATTCAGCCTGAATCCGTTGAAACGCTCGTCAGTTGGGTCTGTTCGCCGTCTGAACTTTTACGCACTATGATATCAAGCACGGCATTGAAACGATATTTTCTCACGGGCCTGTTAGTGGTCACTCCTATTTGGGGAACGGTCCTCATCCTCAAAACCCTTTTTGTCACCGTGGACAGTATTTTAGGGAATATGCTGGCCGAAGTCGTGACCGAAGACTACTATGTGCCGGGGTTAGGGATCTTGACGCTCCTCTTTCTGATTGTATTCGCAGGGTTTATGGGGACGAATTATATTGGAGGTCGCTTGGTTCAACGATGGGAAGAATTTTTGGAACGAGTGCCTCTTGTCCGTGGGATTTATGCGACCCTGAAATCGATGATGGATATCCTGTCGTTTAAACAACGGGAAAAATACAACAAAGTGGTGATGATTCAATTCCCGAAAGACGGGAACTACTGCTTGGCCTTTGTGACCGGGGAGACCAGAGAAGAGGTTCAAACCTTAGCGCCGGAACCCTTGGTCCATGTTTATGTCCCGACCTCGCCCAATCCCACTTCCGGGTACTTTTTGTTGGTCCCGGAAGGGGAAGTGGTCTCCGTGGACATGAGCGTGGAAGAAGCCATGAAATTGATTGTATCAGGGGGCCTCTATTCTTCCGGTAAGACTATGAAGAACAATCGATGAAGAAATGTTCTGCGATTATCATCGCCGCGGGCCAAGGAAAACGCATGCGGTCCCAAAAGGCTAAAGTTCTGCACCCCGTCGCAGGGAGACCTCTGGTCTGGTATATGGTCTCGTTAGCCAGACAAGTCGTGGATGCGCACGTGGTGGTGATCATTGGCCATCAAGCTGAACGGGTGCGGGCTTTTCTCGAACAATCCAAATCAGCACTCGATCCTTTCGATATAGTCCTTCAACCTGATCAGTTGGGGACTGGCCATGCGGTGCAACAAGCCAAAGCAGCCTTGATGCCCAACGGGAAGGCTGCGTGCAAGCATTGCCTCATTGTCAATGCGGATACGCCTTTGCTGAGGCGAGAGACCATCGAACAGTTATTGGACCATCATGCAAACGAAAAAGCCACCTTGACCATTTTGAGTGCTGATTTGCCTGATCCCCGAGGCTATGGCCGTGTCGTCAGAGGGAAAAAAGGGCACGTCCTCAAAGTGGTAGAGGATCAGGATGCCACTCGAGCTGAGTGCGCCATCCACGAAGTGAACGTCGGAACCTATGTGGTTGAAACGCAGTTTTTATTTAAGACGTTGGCCGTGATTCACGCTCATAATGCTCAAGGAGAGTATTATCTGACCGATATCGTGGGCCTGGCCGTGACCGAGGGGTGTCGGGTTGTGGGCATGAAGATCGCTGATCCCTCGGAATGTGTTGGGGTCAATACCCGAGAGCATCTGGCTCTCGTCGAACAGGCGATGCGGCAACGCATTCGGACGCGATGGTTGGAGGAGGGCGTGACCATGCTCGATCCTCGGACGACGTTTATCGATGATGGGGTCAGGATTGGTCCGGATACCGTGTTATACCCTGGGGTGACATTAGAAGGTCAAACGGAAATCGGGACCGAATGCCTGATTCGATCCTCTTCTCGGGTGACGAATAGCGTGCTTGGGAATGCCGTCACCATTGCGGATAATTCTTTGGTAGACGGTGCGGTCATAGAGGACCATGCCACGGTCGGGCCGTTTGCGCACCTTCGTCCTGGCTCGATTCTGAGAAAAAAGGCTAAAGTCGGGAATTTCGTTGAATTAAAAAATACGGAACTGGGTCCCGAATCCAAAGCGAATCATTTGACGTATTTGGGTGATACCTCCGTGGGGAAACAGGTCAATATCGGGGCGGGGACGATCACGTGCAATTATGACGGATACCGAAAAGAACGGACGATTATCGAGGATGAGGTGTTCATTGGGAGTGATACGCAACTGATCGCTCCCGTCAAAATGGGGAAGGGGGCCGTTGTGGGGGCAGGATCGACGATTACGCAAGATGTGCCTGCCAATGCGCTTGCGTTATCAAGAAGCCAACAGGTCACCCATGAAGAGTGGGCGTCCCGACGACGAGCCTCTTATCAAGACGTAAAGTCACCAGTCAAAAAGTCCAAACCTCATTCTCGTACCGGGAAGACCCCCCCGGATGATTAGCCTTGCTGGCTGGTTCTGTGGGGCTTGGGCGCATGCCATTTTTGAGAAGGGCTCAGACTGACAACTTATGTGTGGAATTATAGGATATATCGGGAATGACAATGCCGCCAATGTGCTCCTGGAGGGCCTGAAGCGTCTGGAGTATCGAGGATACGATTCGGCAGGGATTGCCGTGTTGCAGCACGGCCGGATTGAGATCCGCCGAAGCGTCGGCAAATTACTTCATTTGGAAGCAGCGCTGAAACAAGAACACCTCTTTGGAACGGCAGGGATCGGGCATACGCGATGGGCCACGCATGGCAGACCTTCCGAACAAAACGCCCATCCCCATCGTTCAGGGAACGTCATCATCGTTCACAACGGCATTATTGAAAATTATCTGGCCCACAAACAGCGACTGGAAAACGCGGGGTATCATTTCGAATCCGAGACGGATACCGAAGTGATCGCCCATTTATTGGCATTTCATATGGAAGAGGGGCAATCCCTCCAACAGGCGTTTCAAACAACGATTTGGCAATTACATGGGAGTTACGCAATTGCCGGTATGTGTGTGAGCGACCCCGATACCCTGGTCGTGACCAAATCGGGGTGTCCTTTGGTTCTCGGGCAAAGTAAAAAGGCCTTCTTTCTGGCCTCCGACGTGACGCCGTTACTCGCCCATACCCGCAATGTGATATTTTTAGAAGACGGGGATATCGGGACGCTAACGCCACTTAGCATGACGGTGACCGGTGCGGAGGGACAACCCGCCCACAGGGAAATGGTCCAAATCGACTGGAATGCGGAAGCCGTGGAAAAAGGCGGGTACCCTCACTTTATGCTCAAAGAAATTCATGAGCAACCACAGGCCATTCTCGATACGCTGCGGGGTCGATTCAGTTATGACTCGGGTGAAGCGGATTTGCCGGATTTGGCGATAACGCCGGATCAACTGAGGAATGCCCGGTCGATGTGGATTGTCGCGTGTGGAACGTCTTGGCACTCCGGCCTGGTCGGGAAATATTTATTCGAGGAACTCGTTCGCCACCCGGTCCAAGTCGATATCGGCTCCGAATTCCGGTATCGCAACCCGATGGTTCAGGAAGGGGACGTCTTTATTGCCCTTTCTCAATCAGGAGAAACCGCGGATACACTGGCTGCTGCCAGAGAGGCCAAACGATTGGGCGCGCACGTCCTGTCGATTGTGAACGTCGTCGGCAGCACGCTGGCCAGGGAATCCGACGGCGTGATTTATACCCGTTGTGGCCCGGAGATCAGTGTGGCATCGACCAAGGCCTTCATCGGTCAGGTCATGGTCGTGTATCTCTTAGCCTTGCACATAGGGAGAGTTCGCCAAATCTTGAGTGTAGAAGATGGTCAATGGTGGCTGGATCAATTTATGGCCCTGGCCAAGCACGTGGAACACGTCATCAAACGAGAAGCCGAATTCGTGTCACTGGCGAAACGGTTTTACCAAAAGAACAACTTTTTCTATCTTGGACGTGGGATCAATTATCCGATTGCTTTGGAAGGAGCACTGAAGCTCAAAGAAATTTCCTACATTCACGCGGAAGGGTATGCGGCGGGAGAAATGAAGCATGGCCCCATTGCTCTGATCGACGAAGACATGCCGGTGGTGGTGCTGGCCCCGCGGGACCGGTTGTACGAAAAAACCGTGAGCAATCTTATGGAAGTCAAAGCGCGCAACGCACCGGTCATTGCGTTTGTGAGTGAGGGGGAACGAGACCTTGAAGCCTTAGCCGACTGTGTCTTCAGGATTCCCAACGCCCCTGCCTTGCTCTCACCGATTCCCTTTACGGTCGCGCTTCAATTATTCGCGTATCATATTGCGATACTCCGAAATATCGATGTCGACCACCCGCGCAATCTGGCGAAAAGCGTGACCGTGGAGTAACCGCGCGGATCATCGAGCCCCGTTTGTGAGTACGTTCCATCTCTGGCTTGTCCCGACAGGCGAGGCTTACAACCGACTTGCCGGCGTTATCTCTGGGTTGAGTGCGCTGTATCGTGGCCCCAAGTTCGACCCCCATCTCACCCTGCTTGGAAAACTCGAAGGAGAAGAGGAACCCCTTGCCGACCTCACGAAACAATTAGCGCATGTGCTTTGTCCTTTTGAGGCTCAGATCAAGGAGCCGGGTTATGAATCGCAATATTTTCGATGCCTCTTTCTTCCGGTCAAGCCATCTCTGCCCATACTAGAGGCTCATCAACAGGCCCTGCAGATTTTCGGCAGAAAATCGACGAGATTCTTTGACCCGCACGTCAGTCTCTTGTACGGGCTGTTTCCCGCAAGAATGAAGCAAGATATTATCAAATCCTTGCCGACGGACCTTCCTCGCACCTTTCTTGTCTCACAACTCCAACTCATTCGAGCCGATTCAACGAACTCGCAGGACTGGCAGGCTGTGGAGATTCTGGACATTTGAACGTGCCCGTTTCACGATCCGGCGAAATTCATGGTCAAGCCATATCTTGGGTCACGGCCCGGCCAGGGCCTCGTGCTATTGTAGTTGCAGGAGCCGCACCGCATGCGGCCTGGAAGAAGGCACCATGAGATGGTGCCGCGACAAAGACCTATGCCTGCAGCGTAGCGTATCGGGAGGGAATCAAGGGGGATACCTTCGGCCCAACGGGGTCTCCGGGAAAGGCGAAGGAAGAGAGTCTTGCGATGAGACGAGAAAAAGACGTAATGGTCGTTCTTGAGTTATTGTCGAGCAAAGGCAAACATATGGGTGACTTTTTTCTGGCCGTTCTCGAATAACGTCCATTCATGCGTCATATGGCGGTCGTCGACAAAGGTAACGGTGAGCTCGTGCATATGGATGTCGCGAGAGGAACGCATGCCCGTCCCATCCATATAGGACAGGGTCATGGAACGTTCATTCATCGGGCTGCTGGTTCGCATGCGTGGCTGGTTGCCCAACAGGCAATAATGTGTCATGACCATTTCGTGCCCGTCTTGTGTATAAATCGACACCATTTCTTTAGGAGTGTCGGGGAAGACTCGTTCGACCACTGCCGTGCCGTTTGCCGTTAATGAATAGTCGACGGTGATGACTTCCTGCCCATTGAGTGCTTGCTTGTGCCCCTGCCAGGTTCCCACTAATTTTTTGACCCGTTCAAACGGCATGGGAGTCGTGGAGGGATGCTCGGCCATTGCCTGTCCGGACCAAAGGCCACAAAGGCTTCCTCCCAGCACGAGAAGGAGGAGGTGGGGCCGCACAAAACAGTCCCTCGTTTTGGCCGTTTGGATGTTGAGTTGGCGTAGGCTATTCTGAGAAACCATTCATTGACTATAAAACGTCGGCATCAGGAGAGTCAAAAAAAACCGTGATCGGGGGAGGGCCTTGTCGAAGAAAATACGGGTAGCAGGACCGGAAGGCTGACTTATGAATCAGTGGCTTCAGCTTGCATCATTCCAGAAAGCGCATCCTGCATAAAAAGGGGACTCATCCATTGTCTACAAAACGATTGACTATTCATTCCTTTTTCGTTTATATTTTTTTATAATTATCTGATTGAGTAGTCGTACGACACGTGTCCGTCAAGATCTTATGGGTTTTCTAGTTCTCTCCCATCGTTTCTACATCTGGCTGTCTACGTTTTTCGCTGTTGCGCTTTGTGCCGTGATATCTCCGGCAGGCAAAGTGAAGGCACAATCCCCCCCCCCCCCCCCCCCCTAAAACAGCCCCCGGTCAGATCGAGCAGTACTTGCAGATGCCTGCGGTGCCAAGGTCGACTCCCGAGTTCTTAATCCCCGAGGCCGAGCGCAGGAGATCGGCAGAGGAAGAGGGAGAGATCACTGTAGATCTGACAGAGGTGGTTGTGGAAGGCTCGACTGTTTATTCAGAAGCAGAGTTAGTATCTCTGTACGAAGAGCAGCTTGGCCAGGAAATTTCGCTCGCTTCCGTGTTCGATATTGCCGAGGCGATCACGGCCAAGTACCGAAACGACGGCTATGTCCTGTCACGGGCGCTGTTGCCGCCGCAGACGATTACCGAGGGGGTCGTTCGGATCCGGGTTGTGGAAGGGTACATCAATGCGGTACGGATTGAAGGCGAGGTACATGGTGGCCGGCGTTTGCTACTCGATGCCTACGCCAATAAGATCAAGAGTGCACGTCCGCTGACTATCGATGTACTGGAGCGCTATCTGCTGCTTTTCAACGATCTGCCCGGCGTCACGTCGCAGGCAGTGATAGGCGCGGCCAAGGAGACGCCGGGTGCCTCGGAACTGATCATTGATATCAAGGACACTCTGGCGGATGGCTTTATGCGCGTTGACAACCGTGGCAGCAAATTCAACGGTCCCTATCAGGCGTGGCTGGGGGCGGGGGTCAACTCGCTGTCCGGCTATTATGATCGAATAACGGGAAGAGTCGTCGTCGCCCAGCAGCCGGATGAGTTGAGGTATTATGAGGTCGGGCATGAGCGTCAAATCGGCACTGACGGCGAGAAGCTGTACCTTCAAGTGACCCGCACGGAGTCGGAGCCTGGGTATACGCTGAAGAAGCTGCACATCGAAAGCAAGTCCCACGCCTTTCGGGTGGGGGGCACCACCCCTGTCATCCGCTCGCGCGCAAAGAATGTCTCGCTGTATGCCGAATTTGTGGCTCGCAACAGCGAGACCACCATTTTCGGCGCGCGGCTGTCAAGAGATCATCTGCGCTTTATCAGGGTAGGCGTGCTGTATGATTCCGTGGACCGTTTCGGCGGCGTGAATCGGCTTGGGCTGGACCTCAACCAGGGGATGAGCATTTTGGGTGCATCGAGTAACGGCTCGACGGAACTGTCGCGCCAGAAAGGGCGTACAAACTTCACCAAGTTCCAGTTGACTCTATCGCGCCTGCAACGGATCAGCAGCCACTGGTCACTGTTTGCCAATTTCACGTCCCAGTATGCGTTGTCCAAGCTGCTGGCGTCGGAGGAATTCGGGATTGGGGGCGAGCGCTGTGGCCGAGCGTACGACCCCTCGGAAGTGACAGGCGACCAGGGGGGCTGCCTTCTCGGGGAACTGCGCTACGGGCACAATCTCGGCGCCTCGGCTCTGGTGGAGGGGTATCAGCTATACGGCTTCTCCGATATCGGCGGAGTGTGGCGGAAGGACCCTGGTGCGCTGGTGCTGGATGAAAACACGCAGCTGGCGTCGGCAGGCGGTGGCGTTCGTTTGAATTTCACTGATCACCTGTCAGGGTCATTTGAGATCGCCTGGCCGCTGATCAAAAAAACTGACTCGCGAACGATTGATGTCGACTCGCGGCGCGTATTCTTCACCTTCACGGCGCGCTTTTAGCTGAAGAGGGAGATTGGTCTATGACGGCTTTCCCTAATGTTGCGGAGCGAATCAGCGAGGCCCATCATGGAATCTCTGGTCGGCGATTGACATTTCTCGTACTGCTGTTGGCCCTGTCTTGCGGGGTGCTGACGGCCGGCGGGCTGGTGCAGGCAATGCCGAAGGACGGCAAGGTGATTGCCGGCGGGGCTGACATCGTACAGTCCACGCCCAATCGTCTTGATATCAACCAGCGCTCCGCCAACGCCGTCATCGATTGGCGTTCGTTCTCGATTGACGTGGACGAGCATACCCACTTTCGGCAGCCGTCCGCTTCTTCGATGACGCTGAACCGGGTCAGGGGCGATTCGTACTCCAATCTTCTCGGGAAGCTGACCGCCAACGGCCGGGTCATGCTGCTCAACCCGAATGGCATCCTGTTCGGCAAAACCGCCGTGGTGGACGTCGCCGGCCTGGTCGCGACAACGATCGATATCCGCAATGAAGACTTCATGGCCGGTCGTTTCAACTTTGCTATCAACCATAATCCTGGCGGGACGGTCGTCAACCGCGGCAGGATCACCGCAGCCGAAGGCGGCTTGGTAGCGCTGGTGGCACCCGGCGTCGAGAACAGCGGGGTGATTCGCGCCCGGCTCGGTCGTGTTGCGCTGGCTTCGGGCAATGCCTTCACGTTTGATCTCCACGGCGACAGCTTGATCCGGCTCAGGGTTGATGACCGCGTGGCCGAGCGCCTGACGGCCCCCGATGGAGCCCCTCTGGCAGCGCTGGTTGACAACAGCGGCACGATCAATGCCGACGGCGGAGCCGTGTGGCTGGCAGCCAGTGCGGCGAAGGACGTGGTTGACCGCGTCATCAACATGGACGGCATCGTCGAAGCGCGCTCAGTGGGAATGCGCAACGGCCACATTCAACTGCTGGGCAATGGCGAGGGCATCGTCCGGGTCGCCGGCAAGCTGGACGCTTCCGGCAAGGGGCGAGGTGAGACCGGTGGCAGCGTGAAAGTGCTGGGCGAGAAAGTCGGCGTCGTTGAGCAGGCCAAGATCGATGCGTCCGGGCATTCTGGCGGCGGCACGACCCTGATTGGCGGCAATTTCCAGGGCAAGGGACCGGAGCGCAACGCCGAATACGCCACGGTTGGCGGCGACGTGACAATCCGGGCCGACGCCACCGGCACCGGCAACGGGGGCAAAGTCATCGTTTGGTCGGAACGGGTAACTCGCTTTTTGGGGAGCATTTCCGCTCGCGGTGGCACCCATTCCGGCGATGGCGGTTTTGCGGAAGTATCGGGCAAGCGTCATCTGCAATTTGCCGCAGCCGCGGTCGATCTGCGTGCGCCAGGCGGCTCAGCCGGCGAGTTGCTCCTGGACCCGAGGGATATCACCATTTCCGATGGGGATGGAACCAATAACAATGAGGTGTCCGCCGACGGCGAGATCAGTTTCGGCTCCGATAGCAACGATTATAACATTCAGCCTGTGGCATTCGAAGCCATCGATGGAGATGTCACCCTTCAAGCGCAGCGGGACATGACAGTCAGTTCTCCTATCGACAGGAGCGGTAGTTCAAGCAGCACCCTGAGCCTGCAGGCAGGGCGTCATCTGACAATCAATGCTGCCATTACCGGCACCAACGGCGCACACAATTTTATATTTGAAGCGGACTCGCCGAGGTCAGGTAATAACGACGGCATCGGAACACTGACGATTGGCAGCAGTGGTTCCATTACCTCCAACAACGGCGACGTCACGCTGATTGGCGCCGGGTTCGCGATTGACCTCGCCAGTAGCATAGACGCCGGAACGGGAGACATACATGTGGCGCCGTCCCAATCCGTCCTGATGACAATTTCTGCTGGGGCTGGCAATCTCAGCAATGCGGAAATAGGGAGGTTTGTCACTTCCGGGTCCATCATCATCGGCACAGCGACCACAGGCCCGACCGGTACCGGCCAGGCCGGCAGTTCGATTGTGGCGTCCGCTATCACAGTAGGCGAATCGCTGAGCATTGGCGGCAGTGCATCACTTGTTGTGAATTCCAGCGGCACAATCACGCTGGCCGCAGACATTGCAACGAGCGACGGCAACATCACCTTCACCGGCCCGGTGACGTTAACCGGGGACGTGCGGGTGGACAGTGACGCCGACGACGACAACACGGACGGGGCCATTGAGTTCACGTCGACCATCGACGGCGGGCAGGCGCTGACGCTGGACGCGGATACCGGCGCGATCACGCTGGACGGGGCGGTGGGTGTCAGGACGACAGAGGTGACGAGCCTCACGGTGACGGGTGGCGCGGTGTCGCTGGTCGCGGTGTCGGCGACGGGGGCCGTGGCGGTGACGGGCACGGGCATCACGCTGGCAGGGGACGTGCTCTCGAACGACGGCAACGTGACCTTCACCGGCCCGGTGACGTTACGCTGGGACGTGCGGGTGGACAGTGACGCCGACGACGACAACACGGACGGGGCCATTGAGTTCACGTCGACCATCGACGGCGGGCAGGCGCTGGAGTTGGACGCGGATACCGGCGCGATCACGCTGGGCGGGGAGGTGGGTGGCACCACCCCGGTGGCGAGCCTCACGGTGACAACCTCGGGCGCGGTGGTGGTGCTGCCCGCGGTGTCGGCGACGGGGGCCGTGGCGGTGACGGCTAGGGGTATCACGCTGGCAGGGGCATACAGCAGTGACGATGGTAACATCACCTTCACCGGCCCGGTGACGTTAGCTGGGGAAGTGTACGTCAGTAGTGACGACGACGGCGACGGCACGGCCGGCGACATTGAGTTCACGTCGACCATCGACGGCGGGCAGGCGCTGAGCCTGGACGCGGATACCGGCGCGATCACGCTGGACGGGGCGGTGGGTGACACTACCCCGGTGACGAGCCTCACGGTGTTGGGTGGCGCGGTGTCGCTGGTCGCAGTGGCGGCGACGGGCAACATTGATGTGAGGGGCACGGGCATCACCCTGGCGGGAAACGTGCTCTCGAACGACGGCAACATCACCTTTACCGGCCCGGTGACGTTAGCCGGGGCCGTGACGGTCAACAGTGACCAAAACGACAGCGGCACAGCCGGGGCCATCCGGTTCACGTCGACCATTGACGGCGGGCAGACGCTGAGCCTGGACGCGGATACCGGCGCGATCACACTGGCCGGGGCGGTGGGTGGCACCCCGGTGGCGAGCCTCACGGTGACGGGTGGCGCGGTGTCGCTGGCCGCGGTGACGGCGACGGGCGACATTGCGGTGACGGGCACGGGCATCACGCTGGCGGGGGCGTACCGCAGTGACGACGGCAACATCACCTTTACCGGCCCGGTGACGTTAGCCGGGGCCGTGACGGTCAACAGTGACCAAAACGACAGCGGTGCGGATGGTAACATCCGGTTCACGTCGACCATCAACGGTGCGTATGCGCTGAGCCTGGACGCGGATACCGGCGCGATCACACTGGCCGGGGCGGTGGGTGGTACCCCGGTGGCGAGCCTCACGGTGACGGGTGGCGCGGTGTCGCTGGCCGCGGTGACGGCGACGGGCAACATTGCGGTGACGGGCACGGGCATCACGCTGGCGGGGGCGTACCGCAGTGACGACGGCAACATCACCTTTACCGGCCCGGTGACGTTAGCCGGGGCCGTGACGGTCAACAGTGACCAAAACGACAGCGGCACAGCCGGGGCCATCCGGTTCACGTCGACCATTGACGGCGGGCAGACGCTGAGCCTGGACGCGGATACCGGCGCGATCACACTGGCCGGGGCGGTGGGTGGCACCCCGGTGGCGAGCCTCACGGTGACGGGTGGCGCGGTGTCGCTGGCCGCGGTGACGGCGACGGGCGACATTGCGGTGACGGGCACGGGCATCACGCTGGCGGGGGCGTACCGCAGTGACGACGGCAACATCACCTTTACCGGCCCGGTGACGTTAGCCGGGGCCGTGACGGTCAACAGTGACCAAAACGACAGCGGTGCGGATGGTAACATCCGGTTCACGTCGACCATCAACGGTGCGTATGCGCTGAGCCTGGACGCGGATACCGGCGCGATCACACTGGCCGGGGCGGTGGGTGGTACCCCGGTGGCGAGCCTCACGGTGACGGGTGGCGCGGTGTCGCTGGCCGCGGTGACGGCGACGGGCAACATTGCGGTGACGGGCACGGGCATCACGCTGGCGGGGGCGTACCGCAGTGACGACGGCAACATCACCTTTACCGGCCCGGTGACGTTAGCCGGGGCCGTGACGGTCAACAGTGACCAAAACGACAGCGGCACAGCCGGGGCCATCCGGTTCACGTCGACCATCAACGGTGCGTATGCGCTGAGCCTGGACGCGGATACCGGCGCGATCACACTGGCCGGGGCGGTGGGTGGCACCCCGGTGGCGAGCCTCACGGTCTCACGGGTGGCGCGGTGTCGCTGGCCGCGGTGACGGCGACGGGCGACATTGCGGTGACGGGCACGGGCATCACGCTGGCGGGGGCGTACCGCAGTGACGACGGCAACATCACCTTTACCGGCCCGGTGACGTTAGCCGGGGCCGTGACGGTCAACAGTGACCAAAACGACAGCGGTGCGGATGGTAACATCCGGTTCACGTCGACCATCAACGGTGCGTATGCGCTGAGCCTGGACGCGGATACCGGCGCGATCACACTGGCCGGGGCGGTGGGTGGTACCCCGGTGGCGAGCCTCACGGTGACGACCTCGGGCGCGGTGTCGCTGGCCGCGGTGACGGCGACGGGCAACATTGCGGTGACGGGCACGGGCATCACGCTGGCGGGGGCGTACCGCAGTGACGACGGCAACATCACCTTTACCGGCCCGGTGACGTTAGCCGGGGCCGTGACGGTCAACAGTGACCAAAACGACAGCGGCACAGCCGGGGCCATCCGGTTCACGTCGACCATCAACGGTGCGTATGCGCTGAGCCTGGACGCGGATACCGGCGCGATCACACTGGCCGGGGCGGTGGGTGGCACCCCGGTGGCGAGCCTCACGGTGACGGGTGGCGCGGTGTCGCTGGCCGCGGTGACGGCGACGGGCGACATTGCGGTGACGGGCACGGGCATCACGCTGGCGGGGGCGTACCGCAGTGACGACGGCAACATCACCTTTACCGGCCCGGTGACGTTAGCCGGGGCCGTGACGGTCAACAGTGACCA
The DNA here is from genome assembly GCA_963422365.1 of Nitrospirales bacterium. Classification (GTDB taxonomy): domain Bacteria; phylum Nitrospirota; class Nitrospiria; order Nitrospirales; family UBA8639; genus Bin75. The sequence goes on along the minus strand of OY729426.1, from coordinate 40,725 downwards.
AAACGACAGCGGTGCGGATGGTAACATCCGGTTCACGTCGACCATCAACGGTGCGTATGCGCTGAGCCTGGACGCGGATACCGGCGCGATCACACTGGCCGGGGCGGTGGGTGGCACCCCGGTGGCGAGCCTCACGGTGACGACCTCGGGCGCGGTGTCGCTGGCCGCGGTGACGGCGACGGGCAACATTGCGGTGACGGGCACGGGCATCACGCTGGCGGGGGCGTACCGCAGTGACGACGGCAACATCACCTTTACCGGCCCGGTGACGTTAGCCGGGGCCGTGACGGTCAACAGTGACCAAAACGACAGCGGTGCGGACGGGGCCATCCGGTTCACGTCGACCATCAACGGTGCGTATGCGCTGAGCCTGGACGCGGATACCGGCGCGATCACACTGGCCGGGGCGGTGGGTGGCACCCCGGTGGCGAGCCTCACGGTGACGACCTCGGGCGCGGTGTCGCTGGCCGCGGTGACGGCGACGGGCAACATTGCGGTGACGGGCACGGGCATCACGCTGGCGGGGGCGTACCGCAGTGACGACGGCAACATCACCTTTACCGGCCCGGTGACGTTAGCCGGGGCCGTGACGGTCAACAGTGACCAAAACGACAGCGGTGCGGACGGGGCCATCCGGTTCACGTCGACCATCAACGGTGCGTATGCGCTGAGCCTGGACGCGGATACCGGCGCGATCACACTGGCCGGGGCGGTGGGTGGCACCCCGGTGGCGAGCCTCACGGTGACGACCTCGGGCTCGGCGGGGGTGGTGCTGCCCGAGGTGTCGGCGACGGGGGCCGTGGCGGTGACGGCTAGCGCGGGCATCACGCTGGCGGGGGCGTACCGCAGTGACGACGGCAACATCACCTTTACCGGCCCGGTGACGTTAGCCGGGGCCGTGACGGTCAACAGTGACCAAAACGACAGCGGCACAGCCGGGGCCATCCGGTTCACGTCGACCATCAACGGTGCGTATGCGCTGAGCCTGGACGCGGATACCGGCGCGATCACACTGGCCGGGGCGGTGGGTGGCACCCCGGTGGCGAGCCTCACGGTGACGGGTGGCGCGGTGTCGCTGGCCGCGGTGACGGCGACGGGCGACATTGCGGTGACGGGCACGGGCATCACGCTGGCGGGGGCGTACCGCAGTGACGACGGCAACATCACCTTTACCGGCCCGGTGACGTTAGCCGGGGCCGTGACGGTCAACAGTGACCAAAACGACAGCGGTGCGGATGGTAACATCCGGTTCACGTCGACCATCAACGGTGCGTATGCGCTGAGCCTGGACGCGGATACCGGCGCGATCACACTGGCCGGGGCGGTGGGTGGCACCCCGGTGGCGAGCCTCACGGTGACGACCTCGGGCGCGGTGGCGCTGGCCGCGGTGTCGGCGACGGGGGCCGTGGCGGTGACGGGCACGGGCATCACGCTGGCGGGGGCGTACCGCAGTGACGACGGCAACATCACCTTTACCGGCCCGGTGACGTTAGCCGGGGCCGTGCGGGTGGACAGTGACGCCGACGCCGACGGCACGGCCGGCGACATTGAGTTCACGTCGACCATCGACGGTGCGTATGCGCTGACGCTGGACGCGGATACCGGCGCGATCACGCTGGACGAGGTGGTGGGTAGTACCGCCCTGGTGGCGAGCCTCACGGTGAGGGGTGGTGTGGTGTCGCTGGTCGCGGTGAGGGCGACGGGCAACATTGATGTGACGGGCACCACGGGCATCACGCTGGAAGGGGTGTACCGCAGTAACGACGGCACTATCACCTTCACCGGCCCGGTGACGTTAGACTGGTCCGTGTGGGTGAACAGTGACGCCGACAACGACGTCACGGATGGTAACATCCGGTTCACGTCGACCATCGACGGCGGGCGCGATCTGACGCTGGAGGCGGATGACGGCACGATCACACTGGCCGGGGCGGTGGGTGGCACCACCCCGGTGACGAGCCTCACGGTGAGGGGTGTCTCGGTGTCGCTGGCCGCGGTGACGGCCACGGGGGGCGTGGCGGTGAGGGGTGTCTCGGTGTCGCTGGCCGCGGTGACGGCCACGGGCAACATTGAGGTGAAGGGCGGCACGGGCATCACGCTGGCAGGAAACGTGCTCTCGAACGACGGCAACATCACCTTCACTGGCCCGGTGACGTTAGCCGGGGCCGTGACGGTCAACAGTGACCAAAACAACAGCGGTGCGGACGGGGCCATCCGGTTCACGTCGACCATTGACGGCGGGCAGGCGCTGACGCTGGATGCGGATACCGGCGCGATCACGCTGGACAGGACGGTGGGTGGCACCACCGCGGTGACGAGCCTCACGGTGACAGGTGGCGCGGTGGCGCTGTCCTCCTCGGTGAAGGCGACGGGCAACATTGATGTGAGGGGCAGGGGCATCACGCTGGGCAGGAATTACCGCAGTGATGACGGCAACGTGACCTTCACCGGCCCGGTGACGTTAGACTGGGCCGTGCGGGTGGACAGTGACGCCGACAACGACGGCACGGACGGGGCCATTGAGTTCACGTCGTCGATCAACGGCGGGCATGCGCTGAGCTTGGATGCGGATACCGGCGCGATCACGCTGGTCGGCGCGGTGGGTGGCACCACCCCGGTGACGAGCCTGAAGGTGGCGACCCGGGGCGCGGTGTCGCTGCCCGCGGTGACGGTGATAGGCAACATTGATGTGAGGGGCGGCACGATCACGCTGGCGGGGGCGTACCAGAGTGACGACGGCGACGACATCACCTTCACCGGCCCGGTGACGTTAGCCGGGGACGTGCGGGTGGACAGTGACGCCGACGACGACGGCACGGACGGCGATATTGAGTTCACGTCGACCATCGACGGCGGGTATGCGCTAAGCCTGGACGCGGATACCGGCGCGATCACGCTGGTCGGCGCGGTGGGTGGCACCACCCCGGTGACGAGCCTGAAGGTGGCGACCCGGGGCGCGGTGTCGCTGCCCGCGGTGTCGGCGACGGGCGACATTGCGGTGACGGGCACGGGCATCACGCTGGCGGGAAACGTGTTCTCGAACGACGGCAACATCACCTTCACCGGCCCGGTGACGTTAGCCAACTTCGTGTGGGTGGACAGTAACGCCGACAACGACGACACGGACGGCGATATTGAGTTCACGTCGACCATCAACGGCGGGTATGTGCTGGGCCTGGACGCGGATGACGGCGCGATCACGCTGGCCGGGACGGTGGGTGGTACGACCCCGGTGACGAGCCTGAAGGTGGTGAGGGGTGGTGCGGTGTCGCTGGCGGCGGTGAGGGCGACGCGCAACATTGATGTGAGGGGCATGGGCATCACGCTGGCGGGAGACGTGCTCTCGAACGACGGCCACATCACCTTCACTGGCCCGGTGACGTTAGCCGGGGCCGTGACGGTCAACAGTGACGCCAATGACGACAGCACGGACGGCGACATTGAGTTTACGTCGACCATCGACGGTGGGTATGCGCTGACGCTGGACGCGGATACCGGCGCGATCACGCTGGCCAGGGCGGTGGGTGGCACTACCCCGGTAACGAGCCTCACGGTGACGGGTGGTGCGGTGTCGCTGGCCGCGGTGGCGGCGACGGGCGACATTGCGGTGACGGGCACGGGCATCACGCTGGCGGGAAACGTGTTCTCGAGCGACGGCACTATTACCTTCACCGGCCCGGTGACGTTAGCCGGGGCCGTGCGGGTCAACAGTGACGCCAATGACGACAGTACGGACGGCGACATTGAGTTTACATCGACCATCGACGGTGGGTATGTGCTGAGCCTGGATGCGGATACCGGCGCGATCACGCTGGCCGGGGCGGTGGGTAGCACTACCCCTGTGACGAGCCTCACGCTGGCGGGTGGCGCGGTGTCGCTGGTCGCGGTGACGGCGACGGGCAACATTGCGGTGACGGGGACGGGCATCACGCTGGCGGGAGACGTGCTCTCGAACGATGGCAATATCACCTTCACCGGCCCGGTGACGTTAGCCGGGGCTGTGACGGTCAACAGTGACGCCAATGACGACAGCACGGACGGGGCCATTGAGTTTACATCGACCATCGACGGTGGGTATGCGCTGACGCTGGACGCGGATACCGGCGCGATCACGCTGGCCGGGGCGGTGGGTGGCACCACCGCGGTGGCGAGCCTCACAGTGGTGACCAGGGAAACGGTGGCGCTGGCCGCGGTGGCGGCGACGGGCGACATTGATGTGACGGGGACGAGCATCAGGCTGGCGGGGGTGTACCAGAGTGACGACGGCAATATTACCTTCACCGGCTACTTCATGGTGACGTTAGCCGGGGCTGTGCGGGTCAACAGTGACGCCGACGCCGACGGCACGGACGGCGACATTGAGTTCACGTCGTCGATCAACGGCGGGCATGCGCTGAGCTTGGATGCGGATACCGGCGCGATCACGCTGGGCGGGGCGGTGGGTGGCATTACCGCGGTGGCGAGCCTCACGGTGACGACCTCTGGCGCGGTGGTGGTGCTGCCCGCGGTGACGGCGATGGGCGACGTGGCGGTGACGGCTACAGGCATCACCCTGGCGGGTGTGTACCAGAGTAACGACGGCAACATCACCTTCACCGGCCCGGTGACGTTAGCCGGGGACGTGACGGTCAACAGTGACGCCAACGACGACAGCACGGCCGGGGTCATCCGGTTCACGTCGACGATCGACGGTGGGTATGCGCTTGGCCTGGACTCGGATACCGGCGCGATCCGGCTGGCCGGGGCGGTGGGTGGCACTACCCCGGTGACGAGCCTCACGGTGGCGGGTGGCGCGGTGTCGCTGGCCGCGGTGACGGCGACGGGCGACATTGATGTGACGGGCACGGGTATCAGGCTGGCCGGGGCGTACCGCAGTGACGACGGCAACGTGACCTTCACCGGCCCGGTGACCTTAGCCGGGGACGTGACGGTCAACAGTGACGACGACGGCGACGGCACAGCCGGCGATATTGAGTTCACGTCGACGATCGACGGTGGGTATGCGCTGACGCTGGACGCGGATACCGGCGCGATCACGCTGGGCGGGGCGGTGGGTGGCACCACCCCGGTGGTGAGCCTCACGGTGACGGGTGGCGCGGTGTCGCTGGCTGCGGTGACGGCGACGGGCGACATGGCGGTGACGGGCACGGGCCTCACGCTGGCGGGGGCGTACCGCAGTGACGACGGCAATATCACCTTCACCGGCCCGGTGACGTTAGCCGGGGCCGTGACGGTCAACAGTGACGCCGCCGCCCCGGACAGCACGGACGGGGTCCGGTTCACGTCGACGATCGACGGGGGGTATGCGCTGACGCTGGACGCGGATACCGGCGAGATCGCACTGGCCGGGGCGGTGGGTGGCATTACCGCGGTGGCGAGCCTCACGGTGACGGGTCGCGCGGTGTCGCTGGCCGCGGTGACGGCGACTGGGGCTGTTGATGTGAGGGGGATCGCGGGCATCAGGCTGGCAGGAGACGTGCTCTCGAACGACGGCAACATCACCTTCGACGGCCCGGTGACGTTAGCCGGGGCCGTGACGGTCAACAGTGACCAAAACAACAGCGGTGCGGACGGGGCCATCCGGTTCACGTCGACCATTGAAGGCGGGCAGGCGCTGACGCTGGACGCGGATACCGGCGCGATCACGCTGGCCGGGGCGGTGGGTGGCGCTACCCCGGTGACGAGCCTCACGGTGAGGGGTGGCGCGGTGTCGCTGGCCAGGGTGAGGGCGACGGGCGCCGTGGCGGTGACGGGCAGCACGATCCGGCTGGCAGGGCAGTACAACAGTGACGATGGCAATATCACCTTCACTGGCCCGGTGACGTTAGCCGGGGCCGTGCAGGTGGACAGTGACGCCGACGACGACGGCACGGACGGCGACATTGAGTTTACGTCGTCGATCAATGGCGGGCAGGCGCTGACGCTGGATGCGGATACCGGTGAGATCACGCTGGCCGGGGCGGTGGGTGGCACCATCCCGGTGGTGAGCCTCACGGTGACGGGTGGCGCGGTGTCGCTGGCCGCGGTGACGGCGACGGGCAGCATTGATGTGACGGGCACGGGCATCACGCTGGAAGGGGCGTACCGCAGTGACGACGGCAATATCACCTTCACCGGCCCGGTGACGTTAGCCGGGGCCGTGACGGTCAACAGTGACGCCAACGACGACGGCACGGACGGCGACATTGAGTTCACGTCGTCGATCAATGGCGGGCAGGCGCTGACGCTGGATGCGGATACCGGCACGATCCGGCTGGCCGGGGCGGTGGGTGACACTACCCCGGTGACGAGCCTCACGGTGGCGGGTGGCGCGGTGTCGCTGGCCGCGGTGACGGCGACGGGCGACATGGAGGTGACGGGCACGGGCATCACGCTGGCCGGGGCGGTAGAGGTAACGAGCCTCACGGTGACGGGTGGCGCGGTGTCGCTGGCCGCGGTGACAGCGACGGGCGATATTGCGGTGACGGGCACCACGGGCATCACGCTGGCGGGGATGTACCGCAGTGACGACGGCACTATCACCTTCACTGGCCCGGTGACGTTAGCCGGGGCCGTGACGGTCAACAGTGACGCCAACGACGACGGCACGGACGGCGACATTGAGTTCACGTCGACCATCGACGGGGGGTATGCGTTGAGCCTGGATGCGGATACCGGCGCGATCACATTGGCTGGGGCGGTGGGTGGCACCACCCCGGTGACGAGCCTCACGGTGGCGGGTGGCGCGGTGTCGCTGGCCGCGGTGACGGCGACGGGCGACGTGGAGGTGACGGGCACGGGCATCACGCTGGCCGGGGCGGTAGAGGTGACGAGCCTCACGGTGGCGGGTGGCGCGGTGTCGCTGGCCGAGGTGACGGCGACGGGCAACATTGATGTGACGGGCACCACGGGCATCACGCTGGCGGGGGCGTACCGCAGTGACGACGGCAATATCACCTTCACCGGCCCGGTGACGTTAGCCGGGGCCGTGACGGTCAACAGTGACGCCGACGACGACAGCACGGACGGCGACATTGAGTTTACGTCGACCATCGACGGTGGGTATGCGTTGAGGCTGGATGCGGATACCGGCGCGATCACGCTGGCCGGGGCGGTGGGTGGCACCACCCCGGTGGCGAGCCTCACGGTGACGGGTGGCGCGGTGTCGCTGGCCGCGGTGACGGCGACGGGCGCCGTGGCGGTGACGGGCACGGGCATCACGCTGGCCGGGGTGTACCGCAGTGACGAAGGCAACGTCATCTTCACCGGCCCGGTGACGTTAGCCGGGGCCGTGACGGTCAACAGTGACGCCAACGGCGACGGCACGGACGGCGACATCCGGTTTGCGTCGACGATCGACGGTGGGCAGGCGCTGACGCTGGACGCGGATACCGGCGCGGTCACGCTGGCTGGGGCGGCGGGTGGCACTACCCCGGTGGCGAGCCTCACGGTGGCGGGTGGCGCGGTGTCGCTGGCCGCGGTGACGGCGACGGGCAACATTGATGTGACGGGCACCACGGGCATCACGCTGGCGGGGGCGTACCGCAGTGACGATGGTAACGTCATCTTCACCGGCCCGGTGACGTTAGCCGGGGCCGTGACGGTCAACAGTGACGCCAACGCCGACGGCACGGACGGCGACATCCGGTTCACGTCGACGATCGACGGCGGGTATGCGTTGAGCCTGGATGCGGATACCGGCGCGATCACGCTGGCCGGGGTGGTGGGTGGCACCACCGCGGTGGCGAGCCTCACGGTGACGACCTCGGGCGCGGTGGCGCTGGCCGCGGTGACGGCGACGGGTGCCGTGGCGGTGACGGGCACGGGCATCACGCTGGCGGGAAACGTGCTCTCGAACGACGGCAACGTGACCTTCACCGGCCCGGTGACGTTAGCCGGGGCCGTGACGGTCAACAGTGACGCCAACTACGACGGCACGGACGGCGACATCCGGTTCACGTCGACCATCGACGGTGGGTATGCGCTAAGCCTGGACGCGGATACCGGCGCGATCACGCTGGCCGGGGCGGTGGGTGGCACCACCCAGGTGGCGAGCCTCACGGTGACGACCTCGGGCGCGGTGGCGCTGGCCGCGGTGACGGCGACGGGCGACATTGCGGTGACGGGCACGGGCATCACGCTGGCGGGAAACGTGCTCTCGAGCGACGGCAACGTGACCTTCACCGGCCCGGTGACGTTAGCCGGGGCCGTGACGGTCAACAGTGACGCCAACGCCGACGGCACGGATGGCGACATCCGGTTCACGTCGACGATCGACGGCGGGTATGCGCTGGTGCTGGATGCGGATACCGGCGCGATCACGCTGGCCGGGGCGGTGGGTGGCACCACCGCGGTGGCGAGCCTCACGGTGAGGGGTGGCGCGGTGGAGCTGGCCGCGGTGACGGCGACTGGGGCTGTTGATGTGAGGGGTATCGCGGGCATCACGCTGGCAGGGGCGTACCGCAGTGACGACGGCAACATCACCTTCACCGGCCCGGTGACGTTAGCCTACTTCGTGTGGGTCAACAGTGACGCCAACGCCGACGGCACGGATGGCGACATCCGGTTCACGTCGACGATCGACGGCGGGCAGGTGCTGGTGCTGGATGCGGATACCGGCACGATCACACTGGCCGGGGCAGTGGGTGGCACCACCGCGGTGGCGAGCCTCACGGTGACGGGTGGCGCGGTGTCGCTGGCCGCGGTGACGGCCACGGGTAACATTGATGTGACGGGCACGGGCCTCACCCTGGCCGGGGCGTACCGCAGTAACGACGGCAACGTGACCTTCACCGGGCCGGTGACGTTAGCCGGGGCCGTGACGGTCAACAGTGACGCCAACGCCGACGGCACGGACGGGGCCATTGAGTTCACGTCGACGATCGACGGTGGGTATGCGTTGAGCCTGGATGCGGATACCGGCGCGATCACGCTGGCCGGGGCGGTGGGTGGCACCACCCCGGTGGCGAGCCTCACGGTGACGACCTCGGGCGCGGTGGTGGCGCTGCCCGAGGTGACGGCGACGGGCAACATTGATGTGACGGGCACCACGGGCATCACGCTGGCAGGGGCGTACCGCAGTGACGACGGCAACGTGACCTTCACCGGCCCGGTGACGTTAGCCAACTTCGTGTGGGTCAACAGTGACGCCAACGCCGACGGCACGGCCGGCGACATTGAGTTTACGTCGACCATCGACGGCGGGTATGCGCTTGGCCTGGATGCGGATACCGGCGCGATCACATTGGCCGGGGCAGTGGGTGGCACGACCCCGGTGGTGAGCCTCACGGTGAAGGGTGGCGCGGTGGAGCTGGCCGCGGTGACGGCGACGGGTGCCGTGGCGGTGACGGGCACGGGCATCACGCTGGCAGGAAACGTGCTCTCGAACGACGGCAACGTGACCTTCACCGGCCCGGTGACCTTAGCCGGGGCCGTGACGGTCAACAGTGACGCCAACGGCGACGGCACGGACGGGGCCATTGAGTTTACGTCGACGATCGACGGGGGGTATGCGCTAAGCCTGGACGCGGATACCGGCGCGATCACGCTGGCCGGGGCGGTGGGTGGCACGACCCCGGTAACGAGCCTCACGGTGACGGGTGGCGCGGTGTCGCTGGCCGCGGTGACGGCGACGGGCGACGTGGAGGTGACGGGCACGGGCCTCACGCTGGCAGGGGCGTACCGCAGTGACGACGGCAACGTGACCTTCACCGGCCCGGTGACCTTAGCCGGGGCCGTGACGGTCAACAGTGACGCCAACGGCGACGGCACGGACGGCGACATCCGGTTCACGTCGACCATCGACGGCGGGTATGCGTTGAGCCTGAATGCGGATACCGGGAATATACATTTCGAGGGAGATGTCGGCTCCACTGCCAAACTGGGGGCGATGACGATCACCAAGGCCCATGACGTCACAGTAGGCACTTCGATGAGAGTGACTTCTTTCCAACAGCTTGCGGGGACCGGAACAAGTGATTTCGGATTCAGCACCCTTTATTCCGATACCTTTGTCAACGTCAGCACGAAAGATATAAAGGGAAGGATCATTGCGAAAGATGTTACGTTAAAGAGTAGTAATCATATTGGCGTGACCGTAGAAGTTGACTCCTTGACGATTGAGGCAAAAAGTGCAGATATCAAGGGTACGGTTGGCGGTGAAACAGGTACGGGCAACATGGTGGTGACGACTACGACGGGCATCACGCTGGCGGGGGTGTACCGCAGTGACGACGGCAACATTACCTTCACCGGCCCGGTGACCTTAGCCGGGGACGTGACGGTCAACAGTGACGCCGACGGCGACGGCACAGCCGGCGACATCCGGTTCACGTCGACGATCGACGGGGGGTATGCGCTAAGCCTGGACGCAAATACCGGCGCGATCACACTGGCTGGGGCGGTGGGTGGCACTACCGCGGTGACGAGCCTCACGGTGACGGGTGGCGCGGTGGCGCTGGCCGCGGTGACGGCGACGGGAGATATTGATGTGAGGGGCACGGGCCTCACGCTGGAAGGGGCGTACCGCAGTGATGATGGCAACGTGACCTTCACCGGCCCGGTGACGTTAGCCGGGGCCGTGACGGTCAACAGTGACGCCGACGGCGACGGTATGGACGGGGCCATTGAGTTTACGTCGACCATCGACGGCGGGTATGCGCTTGGCCTGGACGCGAATACCGGCGCGATCACGCTGGCCGGGGCGGTGGGTGGCACCACCCCGGTGACGAGCCTCACGGTGGCGGGTGGCGCGGTGTCGCTGGTCGCGGTGACGGCGACGGGCGATATTGATGTGACGGGCACGGGCCTCACGCTGGAAGGGGCGTACCGCAGTGATGATGGCAACGTCACCTTCACCGGCCCGGTGACGTTAGCCGGGGCCGTGACGGTCAACAGTGACGCCGACGGCGACGGTATGGACGGGGCCATTGAGTTTACGTCGACGATCGACGGCGGGTATGCGCTTGGCCTGGACGCGGATACCGGCGCGATCACGCTGGCCGGGGCGGTGGGTAGTACCGCCCTGGTGGCGAGCCTCACGGTGGCGGGTGGCGCGGTGTCGCTGGTCGCGGTGACGGCGACGGGCGATATTGATGTGACGGGCACGGGCCTCACGCTGGAAGGGGCGTACCGCAGTGATGATGGCAACGTCACCTTCACCGGCCCGGTGACGTTAGCCGGGGCCGTGACGGTCAACAGTGACGCCGACGGCGACGGTATGGACGGGGCCATTGAGTTTACGTCGACGATCGACGGCGGGTATGCGCTTGGCCTGGACGCGGATACCGGCGCGATCACGCTGGCCGGGGCGGTGGGTAGTACCGCCCTGGTGGCGAGCCTCACGGTGGCGGGTGGCGCGGTGTCGCTGGTCGCGGTGACGGCGACGGGCAACATTGATGTGACGGGCACGGGCCTCACGCTGGCGGGGGCGTACCGCAGTGATGATGGCAACGTCACCTTCACCGGCCCGGTGACGTTAGCCGGGGCCGTGACGGTCAACAGTGACGCCGACGGCGACGGCACAGCCGGCGACATCCGGTTCACGTCGACGATCGACGGGGGGTATGCGCTAAGCCTGGACGCAAATACCGGCGCGATCACACTGGCTGGGGCGGTGGGTGGCACTACCGCGGTGACGAGCCTCACGGTGACGGGTGGCGCGGTGGCGCTGGCCGCGGTGACGGCGACGGGAGATATTGATGTGAGGGGCACGGGCCTCACGCTGGAAGGGGCGTACCGCAGTGATGATGGCAACGTGACCTTCACCGGCCCGGTGACGTTAGCCGGGGCCGTGACGGTCAACAGTGACGCCGACGGCGACGGTATGGACGGGGCCATTGAGTTTACGTCGACCATCGACGGCGGGTATGCGCTTGGCCTGGACGCGAATACCGGCGCGATCACGCTGGCCGGGGCGGTGGGTGGCACCACCCCGGTGACGAGCCTCACGGTGGCGGGTGGCGCGGTGTCGCTGGTCGCGGTGACGGCGACGGGCGATATTGATGTGACGGGCACGGGCCTCACGCTGGAAGGGGCGTACCGCAGTGATGATGGCAACGTCACCTTCACCGGCCCGGTGACGTTAGCCGGGGCCGTGACGGTCAACAGTGACGCCGACGGCGACGGTATGGACGGGGCCATTGAGTTTACGTCGACGATCGACGGCGGGTATGCGCTTGGCCTGGACGCGGATACCGGCGCGATCACGCTGGCCGGGGCGGTGGGTAGTACCGCCCTGGTGGCGAGCCTCACGGTGGCGGGTGGCGCGGTGTCGCTGGTCGCGGTGACGGCGACGGGCAACATTGATGTGACGGGCACGGGCCTCACGCTGGCGGGGGCGTACCGCAGTGATGATGGCAACGTCACCTTCACCGGCCCGGTGACGTTAGCCGGGGCCGTGACGGTCAACAGTGACGCCGACGGCGACGGTATGGACGGGGCCATTGAGTTTACGTCGACGATCGACGGCGGGTATGCGCTTGGCCTGGACGCGAATACCGGCGCGATCACGCTGGCTGGGGCGGTGGGTGGTGGCACCCCGGTGGCGAGCCTCACGGTGGCGGGTGGCGCGGTGTCGCTGGCCGCGGTGACGGCGACGGGCGACGTGGAGGTGACGGGCACGGGCCTCACGCTGGCGGGGGCGTACCGCAGTGATGATGGCAACGTCACCTTCACTGGCCCGGTGACGTTAGCCGGGGCCGTGACGGTCAACAGTGACGCCGACGCTGACGGCACGGACGGCGACATCCGGTTCACGTCGACCATCGACGGCGGGTATGCGCTTGGCCTGAATGCGGATACCGGGAATATACATTTCGAGGGAGATGTCGGCTCCACTGCCAAACTGGGGGCGATGACGATCACCAAGGCCCATGACGTCACAGTAGGCACTTCGATGAGAGTGACTTCTTTCCAACAGCTTGCGGGGACCGGAACAAGTGATTTCGGATTCAGCACCCTTTATTCCGATACCTTTGTCAACGTCAGCACGAAAGATATAAAGGGAAGGATCATTGCGAAAGATGTTACGTTAAAGAGTAGTAATCATATTGGCGTGACCGTAGAAGTTGACTCCTTGACGATTGAGGCAAAAAGTGCAGATATCAAGGGTACGGTTGGCGGTGAAACAGGACAGGGTGCTGCCAGTAAGACTATAATCCGCAACAAGGTCCCAGGCATGTACAAATTGAATGACTTCACCAGTCTCGGCATCGGACCAGAGATGCGACAATATGCAGAACTGGCTGCTTTGCCGCTTCCGAATACAACATGGCGCTGGGGAGGGGCACCAGGCGATGTCGTTTTTCTGCCGTTCTCCACGATATTGAGGGCTTCTGTTATGGGTGCAATGGATCGTTCGTATCCAGTCAATGTCTTTGAGATGCCATTTGCGTTGTTGAAACCGCAAACCGGAATGGAGTCGATCTACGATACGTTGCCCGGTGGCATTCGAGACGTGTGGTGGCGCCTTGGAACGGATGCCATGATGAATACGCATGATGGGAATGATGAAGACCACTATAAGCGATAGTTAGGGGGAAATCAGGTTATGATGAATACGGTTAGGACCTCTGCGTTTCTTGTCACTGCCCTTGCTGTCTTGGCTGGAGTGCCTATTTTATGCGTTGATGCGGAGAGTTTTGCGGCGCTAGAGAATACGACTATCAAAGAAGCCGTCGGTCCCCAAATAACGGGGTTTCGTTCGGCTCTCTTCGGGATGTCGCAGTCGAAAACTCTGGATGCCATACAACGCGATTTTCAGCTTGGACAAGAAGATATCGTGGTGCAGCCGAATGACGAAGACAGGACTTCCAGTCTGGTGGCGACTGTGACGGGCCTCTTCCCTGGCAGCGGACCGGCTCGAGTCGTTTATATTCACGGTTACAAGCAAGAAAAACTGATTCAGATTAATATTTTGTGGGGATTGCCCGTGACCGAGGATCCGGACCCACAAGCGCTGGTAACGACCGCCAACGTCATTCGAAAATACTTCAGTGCATTAGGCTTTGCTCCTGATAGGACGTTGATAAACACGCGCCTTGACGACAGCGTTTTTGTCGTTTTTCGCGCAACCGATGAACGGGAACGAATGGTGCTGCTGCAACTTATCAGTAGAAAGGTGCCTGCCGCAGAGGGAGAAGGAGACGAGAATGACGAATCGCAGGACCGGGTTGTTTCACTATGGCTCTCCTATATTGAAAATACCAAGGATCCGGATATTTTCAGGATCGAAAAAGGCTTGTTTTAGGTTGTATTGACACTACTCGCGCGATGGGATGTCTCGAATGATTCTCAAAAAGTCTTCAAGAAGCCAAGGCGCACTCCCAGGCTGGTGGAGCGTTTAGCGAGTTCTGTGACGATGGCGAGATCCTCGTCCTAGTGCCTTTTTTTGGGCGCAATGAACGGGCTACTCACCCTGACTCTCTTGTCATCCACAGGCTTTTGTACAATCCTATGATGACAGGGTGTGACGACGATTGACGGTTCAGGCCTGTGGGTCTTGTTTCTGAGTGCCTTTCTTGCTTCGACTCTTCTCCCTGGTGGATCTGAGGCCGTGTTGGCGATCTTGGCCGTCCCATATGGGGGGAGACGTACAAGCGCGCGGGTTTGAATTATGAGTGAACACTTGACATATCCTGAGTACCCCCCCCCCCTAAACTATTGTAAGGTGGACATGGTGTACACGGGCGGAAGCCTTCCAATAAGACACAACTGGGTATGGGTCGTCTAATGCTCTCCCATCGTTTCTACATCTGGCTGTCTACGTTTTTCGCTGTTGCGCTTTGTGCCGTGATATCTCCGGCAGGCAAAGTGAAGGCACAATCCCCCCCCCCCCCCCCCCCCCCCCCCCCCCCCCCCCCCCCCTAAACAGCCCCCGGTCAGATCGAGCAGTACTTGCAGATGCCTGCGGTGCCAAGGTCGACTCCCGAGTTCTTAATCCCCGAGGCCGAGCGCAGGAGATCGGCAGAGGAAGAGGGAGAGATCACTGTAGATCTGACAGAGGTGGTTGTGGAAGGCTCGACTGTTTATTCAGAAGCAGAGTTAGTATCTCTGTACGAAGAGCAGCTTGGCCAGGAAATTTCGCTCGCTTCCGTGTTCGATATTGCCGAGGCGATCACGGCCAAGTACCGAAACGACGGCTATGTCCTGTCACGGGCGCTGTTGCCGCCGCAGACGATTACCGAGGGGGTCGTTCGGATCCGGGTTGTGGAAGGGTACATCAATGCGGTACGGATTGAAGGCGAGGTACATGGTGGCCGGCGTTTGCTACTCGATGCCTACGCCAATAAGATCAAGAGTGCACGTCCGCTGACTATCGATGTACTGGAGCGCTATCTGCTGCTTTTCAACGATCTGCCCGGCGTCACGTCGCAGGCAGTGATAGGCGCGGCCAAGGAGACGCCGGGTGCCTCGGAACTGATCATTGATATCAAGGACACTCTGGCGGATGGCTTTATGCGCGTTGACAACCGTGGCAGCAAATTCAACGGTCCCTATCAGGCGTGGCTGGGGGCGGGGGTCAACTCGCTGTCCGGCTATTATGATCGAATAACGGGAAGAGTCGTCGTCGCCCAGCAGCCGGATGAGTTGAGGTATTATGAGGTCGGGCATGAGCGTCAAATCGGCACTGACGGCGAGAAGCTGTACCTTCAAGTGACCCGCACGGAATCGGAGCCTGGGTATACGCTGAAGAAGCTGCACATCGAAAGCAAGTCCCACGCCTTTCGGGTGGGGGGCACCACCCCTGTCATCCGCTCGCGCGCAAAGAATGTCTCGCTGTATGCCGAATTTGTGGCTCGCAACAGCGAGACCACCATTTTCGGCGCGCGGCTGTCAAGAGATCATCTGCGCTTTATCAGGGTAGGCGTGCTGTATGATTCCGTGGACCGTTTCGGCGGCGTGAATCGGCTTGGGCTGGACCTCAACCAGGGGATGAGCATTTTGGGTGCATCGAGTAACGGCTCGACGGAACTGTCGCGCCAGAAAGGGCGTACAAACTTCACCAAGTTCCAGTTGACTCTATCGCGCCTGCAACGGATCAGCAGCCACTGGTCACTGTTTGCCAATTTCACGTCCCAGTATGCGTTGTCCAAGCTGCTGGCGTCGGAGGAATTCGGGATTGGGGGCGAGCGCTGTGGCCGAGCGTACGACCCCTCGGAAGTGACAGGCGACCAGGGGGGCTGCCTTCTCGGGGAACTGCGCTACGGGCACAATCTCGGCGCCTCGGCTCTGGTGGAGGGGTATCAGCTATACGGCTTCTCCGATATCGGCGGAGTGTGGCGGAAGGACCCTGGTGCGCTGGTGCTGGATGAAAACACGCAGCTGGCGTCGGCAGGCGGTGGCGTTCGTTTGAATTTCACTGATCACCTGTCAGGGTCATTTGAGATCGCCTGGCCGCTGATCAAAAAAACTGACTCGCGAACGATTGATGTCGACTCGCGGCGCGTATTCTTCACCTTCACGGCGCGCTTTTAGCTGAAGAGGGAGATTGGTCTATGACGGCTTTCCCTAATGTTGCGGAGCGAATCAGCGAGGCCCATCATGGAATCTCTGGTCGGCGATTGACATTTCTCGTACTGCTGTTGGCCCTGTCTTGCGGGGTGCTGACGGCCGGCGGGCTGGTGCAGGCAATGCCGAAGGACGGCAAGGTGATTGCCGGCGGGGCTGACATCGTACAGTCCACGCCCAATCGTCTTGATATCAACCAGCGCTCCGCCAACGCCGTCATCGATTGGCGTTCGTTCTCGATTGACGTGGACGAGCATACCCACTTTCGGCAGCCGTCCGCTTCTTCGATGACGCTGAACCGGGTCAGGGGCGATTCGTACTCCAATCTTCTCGGGAAGCTGACCGCCAACGGCCGGGTCATGCTGCTCAACCCGAATGGCATCCTGTTCGGCAAAACCGCCGTGGTGGACGTCGCCGGCCTGGTCGCGACAACGATCGATATCCGCAATGAAGACTTCATGGCCGGTCGTTTCAACTTTGCTATCAACCATAATCCTGGCGGGACGGTCGTCAACCGCGGCAGGATCACCGCAGCCGAAGGCGGCTTGGTAGCGCTGGTGGCACCCGGCGTCGAGAACAGCGGGGTGATTCGCGCCCGGCTCGGTCGTGTTGCGCTGGCTTCGGGCAATGCCTTCACGTTTGATCTCCACGGCGACAGCTTGATCCGGCTCAGGGTTGATGACCGCGTGGCCGAGCGCCTGACGGCCCCCGATGGAGCCCCTCTGGCAGCGCTGGTTGACAACAGCGGCACGATCAATGCCGACGGCGGAGCCGTGTGGCTGGCAGCCAGTGCGGCGAAGGACGTGGTTGACCGCGTCATCAACATGGACGGCATCGTCGAAGCGCGCTCAGTGGGAATGCGCAACGGCCACATTCAACTGCTGGGCAATGGCGAGGGCATCGTCCGGGTCGCCGGCAAGCTGGACGCTTCCGGCAAGGGGCGAGGTGAGACCGGTGGCAGCGTGAAAGTGCTGGGCGAGAAAGTCGGCGTCGTTGAGCAGGCCAAGATCGATGCGTCCGGGCATTCTGGCGGCGGCACGACCCTGATTGGCGGCAATTTCCAGGGCAAGGGACCGGAGCGCAACGCCGAATACGCCACGGTTGGCGGCGACGTGACAATCCGGGCCGACGCCACCGGCACCGGCAACGGGGGCAAAGTCATCGTTTGGTCGGAACGGGTAACTCGCTTTTTGGGGAGCATTTCCGCTCGCGGTGGCACCCATTCCGGCGATGGCGGTTTTGCGGAAGTATCGGGCAAGCGTCATCTGCAATTTGCCGCAGCCGCGGTCGATCTGCGTGCGCCAGGCGGCTCAGCCGGCGAGTTGCTCCTGGACCCGAGGGATATCACCATTTCCGATGGGGATGGAACCAATAACAATGAGGTGTCCGCCGACGGCGAGATCAGTTTCGGCTCCGATAGCAACGATTATAACATTCAGCCTGTGGCATTCGAAGCCATCGATGGAGATGTCACCCTTCAAGCGCAGCGGGACATGACAGTCAGTTCTCCTATCGACAGGAGCGGTAGTTCAAGCAGCACCCTGAGCCTGCAGGCAGGGCGTCATCTGACAATCAATGCTGCCATTACCGGCACCAACGGCGCACACAATTTTATATTTGAAGCGGACTCGCCGAGGTCAGGTAATAACGACGGCATCGGAACACTGACGATTGGCAGCAGTGGTTCCATTACCTCCAACAACGGCGACGTCACGCTGATTGGCGCCGGGTTCGCGATTGACCTCGCCAGTAGCATAGACGCCGGAACGGGAGACATACATGTGGCGCCGTCCCAATCCGTCCTGATGACAATTTCTGCTGGGGCTGGCAATCTCAGCAATGCGGAAATAGGGAGGTTTGTCACTTCCGGGTCCATCATCATCG
Organism: Nitrospirales bacterium; assembly: GCA_963422365.1. Taxonomy (GTDB): domain Bacteria; phylum Nitrospirota; class Nitrospiria; order Nitrospirales; family UBA8639; genus Bin75. Next base: position 22,353 of record OY729426.1, on the reverse strand, counting down.
GCACAGCGACCACAGGCCCGACCGGTACCGGCCAGGCCGGCAGTTCGATTGTGGCGTCCGCTATCACAGTAGGCGAATCGCTGAGCATTGGCGGCAGTGCATCACTTGTTGTGAGGTCCAGCGGCACAATCACGCTGGCCGCAGACATTCGAACGAACGACGGTAACATCACCTTCACCGGCCCGGTGACGTTAACCGGGGACGTGACGGTCAACAGTGACGCCAACGCTGACGGCACGGCCGGCGCCATCCGGTTCACGTCGACCATCGACGGGGGGCAGGCGCTGAGCCTGGACGCGGATACCGGCGCGATCCAGCTGGTCGGGGCGGTGGGTGGCACCACCGCGGTGGCGAGCCTCACGGTGACGGGTGGCGCGGTGTCGCTGCGGGCGGTGACGGCGACGGGTAACATTGATGTGACGGGCGGCACGATCATCCGGCTGGTGGGGGAATACCAGAGTAACGACGGCGACGTGACCTTCACCGGCCCGGTGACGTTAGCCGGGGCCGTGCGGGTGGACAGTGACGCCAACGCCGACGGCACGGCCGGCGCCATCCGGTTCACGTTGACCATCAACAGCAAGAAGACGAGTAGCGGGCAGGATCTGGATCTGGACGCGGGCAGCGGCGCGATCACGCTGGGCGGGGCGGTGGGTGGCAGGACCCCGGTGACGAGCTTCACGGTGACGACCTCGGGCGCGGTGTCGCTGGCTGCGGTGACGGCGACGGGCAACATTCATGTGACGGGCGGCACGATCCGGCTGGCGGGGGCGTACCGCAGTGACGACGGCCACGTGACCTTCACCGGCCCGGTGACGTTAGGCTGGGCCGTGACGGTCAACAGTGACGCCGACGACGACAGCACGGACGGCGACATTCAGTTCACGTCGACCATCGACGGCGGGCAGGCGCTGGAGGTGGACTCGGGCAGCGGCACGACCACACTGGGCGGGGCGGTGGGTGGCACCACCCCGGTGGCGAGCCTCACGGTGTCGGGTGTCGAGGTGTTGATGGCCGGGGTGAGGGCGACGGGCAAGATTGATGTGAAGGGCGGCACGGGCCGGCTGGCCGGGGCGTACCGGAGTGACGACGGCAATATTACCTTCGCCGTCGGCACGGTGGCGTTAACCGGGGACGTGACGGTGGACAGTGACGCCGACAACGACGGCACGGACGGCGCCATCCGGTTCGCGTCGACCATCAACGGCGGGTATGCGCTGACGCTGGACGCGGATACCGGCGTGATCCGGCTGGCTGCGGCGGTGGGTGGCAGGACCCCGGTGGCGAGCCTGACGGTGACGGCTGGCTCGGTGTCGCTGGCCGCGGTGAGGGCGACGGGGGCCGTGGCGGTGACGACGGGCGGCACGATCCGGCTGGCCGGGGCGTACCGGAGTGACGACGGCAATATCACCTTCACCGGCTCGGTGGTGTTAACCGGGGCGGTGACGGTCAACAGTGACGCCGACAACGACGGCAGGGACGGCAACATTGCGTTTAGTTTGAACATCAACGGCTGGTATGCGCTGACGCTGGACGCGGATACCGGCGCGATCCGGCTGGTCAGGGCGGTGGGTGGCGGGACCATGGTGAAGAGCCTCACGGTGGTGACCAGTGGCACGGTGTCGCTGGCTGCGGTGAAGGCGACGGGGGCCGTGGCGGTGACGGGCGGCACGATCCGGCTGGACGGGCAGTACCAGAGTAACGACGGTAACATCACCTTCACCGGCCCGGTGACGTTAGCCGGGGCTGTGCGGGTGGACAGTGACGCCGACGATGACAGCACGGACGGGGCCATTGCGTTCACGTCGACCATCGACGGCGGGTATGCGCTGAGCCTGGACGCGGATACCGGCGTGATCCGGCTGGCCGGGGCGGTGGGTGGCAGGACCCCGGTGGCGAGCCTGAAGGTGAGGAGTGGCGCGGTGGTGGTGCTGCCCGCGGTGACGGCGACGGGGGCCGTGGCGGTGACGGCTAGGGGTATCACGCTGGCGGGGGCGTACCGCAGTAACGACGGCAACATCACCTTCACCGGCCCGGTGACGTTAGCCGGGGACGTGACGGTCAACAGTGACCAAAACAACAGCGGCACGGACGGCGCCATCCGGTTCACGTCGACCATCAACGGCGGGCAGGCGTTGAGCCTGGACGCGGATACCGGCGCGATCCGGCTGGTCGGGGCGGTGGGTGGCACCACCGCGGTGGCGAGCCTGACGGTGACGGGTGGCGCGGTGGAGCTGGCTGCGGTGACGGCGACGGGGGCCGTGGCGGTGACGGGCACCACGAGGATCACATTGGCCGCAGACATTGCAACGAGCGACGGTAACATCACCTTCACCGGCCCGGTGACGTTAGCCAACTTCGTGTGGGTGGACAGTAACGCCGACAACGACGACACGGCCGGCGCCATTGAGTTCACGTCGACCATTGACGGCGGGCAGGTGCTGGGCCTGGACGCGGAGACCGGCGCGATCACGCTGGCCGGGACGGTGGGTGGTACCACCAGGGTGACGAGCCTGAAGGTGAGGGGTGGCGCGGTGTCGCTGGCTGCGGTGACGGCGACGGGCGACATTGAGGTGACGGCTAGGGGCCTCACGCTGGCGGGAAACGTGCTCTCGAATGACGGCCACATCACCTTCACCGGCCCGGTGACGTTAGCCGGGGCCGTGACGGTCAACAGTGACGCCGACGACGACGGCACGGACGGCGCCATCCGGTTCACGTCGACCATTGACGGCGGGTATGCGTTGAGCCTGGATGCGGATACCGGCGCGATCACGCTGGCCGGGACGGTAGGTGGCGCCACCGCGGTAACGAGCCTGACGGTGACGGGTGGCGCGGTGTCGCTGGCCACGGTGTTGGCGACGGGCAACATGGCGGTGACGGGCACGGGCCTCACGCTGGCAGGAAACGTGTTCTCGAGCGACGGTAACATCACCTTCACCGGCCCGGTGACGTTAGCCAGGGGCGTGCGGGTCAACAGTGACGCCGACGGCGCCGGCACGGACGGGGCCATTGCGTTCACGTCGACCATTGACGGCGGGTATGCGCTGAGCCTGGATGCGGATACCGGCGCGATCACCCTGGCCGGGGCGGTGGGTGGCACGACCGCGGTGGCGAGCCTGACGGTGACGGGTGGCGCGGTGTCGCTGGCTGCGGTGACGGCGACGGGCGACATTGATGTGACGGGCACGGGCATCAGGCTGGCAGGGGCGTACCGCAGTGATGACGGCCACGTCACCTTCACCGGCCCGGTGACGTTAACCGGGGCCGTGACGGTGGACAGTGACGCCAACGACGACAGTACGGACGGGGCCATTGAGTTCACGTCGACCATCAACGGCGGGCAGGCGTTGAGCCTGGACGCGGATACCGGCGCGATCACGCTGGTCGGGGCGGTGGGTGGCACCACCGCGGTAGCGAGCCTGACGGTGGCGGGTGGCGCGGTGTCGCTGGCTGCGGTGACGGCGACGGGGGCCGTGGCGGTGACGGGGACGGGCCTCACGCTGGCGGGGGAGTACCGGAGTGACGATGGTAACATGACCTTCACCGGCCCGGTGACGTTAACCGGGGCCGTGACGGTGGACAGTGACGCTGACGACGACAGTACGGACGGGGCCATCCGGTTCACGTCGACCATCGACGGGGGGCAGGCGCTGGTGCTGGATGCGGATACCGGCACGATCACGCTGGCCGGGGTGGGTGGCAGCACCCCGGTGGCGAGCCTCACGGTGACGACCTCGGGCGCGGTGGCGCTGCTCGCGGTGACGGCGACGGGCGACATTGATGTGACGGCTAGGGGCATCACGCTGGCGGGGAACGTACTCTCGAGCGACGGCAACATCACCTTCACCGGCCCGGTGACGTTAACCGGGGCTGTGACGGTCAACAGCGACGCCGACGACGACGGCACGGACGGGGTCATCCGGTTCACGTCGACGATTAACGGGGGGCAGGCGCTGACGCTGGACGCGGATACCGGCGCGATCCGGCTGGTCGGGGCGGTGGGTGGCAGCACCGCGGTGGCGAGCCTCACGGTGACGGGTGGCGCGGTGTCGCTGGCTGCGGTGACGGCGACGGGGGCCGTGGCGGTGACGGGCACGGGCCTCAGGCTGGCGGGGGCGTACCGCAGTGACGATGGTAACATGATCTTCACCGGCCCGGTGACGTTAGCCGGGGCCGTGACGGTCAACAGTGACGCCGACGACGACGGCACGGACGGCGCCATCCGGTTCACGTCGACGATTGACGGGGGGCAGGCGCTGAGCCTGGATGCAGATACCGGCGCGATCACGCTGGTTGGGGCGGTGGGTGGCAGGACCGCGGTGGCGAGCCTCACGGTGGTGACCAGTGGCGCGGTGTCGCTGGCTGCGGTGACGGCGACGGGCGACGTGGCGGTGACGGGCACGGGCCTCAGGCTGGCGGGGGCGTACCGGAGTGACGACGGCAAGGTGACCTTCACCGGCCCGGTGACGTTAGCCGGGGCCGTGACGGTCAACAGTGACGCCGACGACGACAGTACGGACGGGGTCCGGTTCACGTCGACGATTGACGGGGGGTATGCGCTGAGCCTGGACGCGGATACCGACGCGATCACGCTGGTCGGGGCGGTGGGTGGCACGACCCCGGTAGCGAGCCTCACGGTGACGGGTGGCGCGGTGTCGCTGGCTGCGGTGACGGCGACGGGGGCTGTTGATGTGAGGGGGATCGCGGGCATCACGCTGGCCGGGGCGGTAGAGGTAACGAGCCTGACGGTGGCGACCAGGAGAGCGGTGTCGCTGGCCGCGGTGACGGCGACGGGGGCCGTGGCGGTGACGGGCACGGGCATCACGCTGGCGGGAAACGTGCTCTCGAATGACGGCCACGTGACCTTCACCGGCCCGGTGACGTTAGCCGGGGCTGTGACGGTCAACAGTGACGCCAACGACGACGGCACGGACGGGGCCATCCGGTTCACGTCGACCATTGACGGGGGGTATGCGCTGAGCCTGGATGCAGATACCGGCGCGATCACGCTGGTCGGGGCGGTGGGTGGCAGGACCGCGGTGGCGAGCCTCACGGTGGCGACCAGGGGAGCGGTGGCGCTGGCCGGGGTGAGGGCGACGGGGGCCGTGGCGGTGACGGGGACGGGCCTCACGCTGGCGGGGGCGTACCGGAGTGACGATGGTAACATGACCTTCACCGGCCCGGTGACGTTAGCCGGGGCCGTGCGAGTGGACAGTGACGCCAACGGCGACAGCACGGACGGGGCCATCCGGTTCACGTCGACGATTGACGGGGGGCAGGCGCTGGTGCTGGATGCGGATACCGGCACGATCACGCTGGTCGGGGCGGTGGGTGGCACCACCGCGGTAACGAGCCTCACGGTGGTGACCGCGGGCGCGGTGGCGCTGGCCGGGGTGAGGGCGACGGGCGACATTGATGTGAGGGGCACGGGCCTCACGCTGGCGGGGGTGTACCGGAGTGACGATGGTAACATGATCTTCACCGGCCCGGTGACGTTAGCCGGGGCCGTGCGAGTGGACAGTGACGCCAACGACGACGGCACGGCCGGGGTCATCCGGTTCACGTCGACGATTGACGGGGGGTATGCGCTGACGCTGGACGCGGATACCGGCGCGATCACGCTGGTCGGGGCGGTGGGTGGCACCACCGCGGTAACGAGCCTCACGGTGGCGGGTGGCGCGGTGTCGCTGGCTGCGGTGACGGCGACGGGGGCTGTGGCGGTGACGGGCACGGGCCTCACGCTGGCCGGGGCGGTAGAGGTAACGAGCCTCACGGTGACGGGTGGCGCGGTGTCGCTGGCCGCGGTGACGGCGACGGGGAACATAGCGGTGACGGGCACCACGAGCCTCACGCTGGCCGGGGTGTACCGCAGTGACGATGGTAACGTGATCTTCACCGGCCCGGTGACGTTAGCCGGGGCCGTGCGAGTGGACAGTGACGCCAACGACGACGGCACGGACGGGGTCATCCGGTTCACGTCGACGATTGACGGGGGGTATGCGCTGACGCTGGACGCGGATACCGGCGCGATCACGCTGGTCGGGGCGGTGGGTGGCACCACCGCGGTAACGAGCCTCACGGTGGCGGGTGGCGCGGTGTCGCTGGCTGCGGTGAGGGCGACGGGGGCTGTGGCGGTGACGGGCACGGGCCTCACGCTGGCCGGGGTGGTAGAGGTAACGAGCCTCACGGTGACGGGTGGCGCGGTGTCGCTGGCCGCGGTGACGGCGACGGGGAACATAGCGGTGACGGGCACCACGAGGATCACGCTGGCGGGGGCGTACCGCAGTGACGATGGTAACGTGACCTTCACCGGCCCGGTGACGTTAGCCGGGGCTGTGACGGTCAACAGTGACGCCGACGACGACGGCACGGACGGGGTCATCCGGTTCACGTCGACGATTGACGGGGGGCAGGCGCTGAGCCTGGACGCGGATACCGGCGCGATCACGCTGGTCGGGGCGGTGGGTGGCGCCACCGCGGTAACGAGCCTCACGGTGACGGGTGGCGCGGTGTCGCTGGCTGCGGTGACGGCGACGGGCAACATAGCGGTGACGGCGACAGGCCTCACGCTGGCGGGAAACGTGCTCTCGAGCGACGGCCACGTGATCTTCACCGGCCCGGTGACGTTAGCCGGGGCCGTGACGGTCAACAGTGACGCCAACGACGACAGCACGGACGGCGACATCCGGTTCACGTCGACCATCGACGGGGGGTATGCGCTGACGCTGGCCGCTGGCAGCGGCACGATCACGCTGGCCGGGGCGGTGGGTGGCACCACCACGGTGACGAGCCTCACGGTGACGGGTGGCGCGGTGTCGCTGGCTGCGGTGACGGTGACGGGGGCCGTGGCGGTGACGGGGACGGGCCTCACGCTGGCGGGAAACGTGCTCTCGAATGACGGTAACGTGATCTTCACCGGCCCGGTGACGTTAGCCGGGGCCGTGACGGTCAACAGTGACGCCAACGACGACGGCACGGACGGGGTCATCCGGTTCACGTCGACGATTGACGGGGGGTATGCGCTGAGCCTGGACGCGGATACCGGCGCGATCCGGCTGGTCGGGGCGGTGGGTGGCAGCACCGCGGTGGCGAGCCTCACGGTGACGACCTCGGGCGCGGTGGCGCTGGCTGCGGTGACGGCGACGGGGGCTGTGGCGGTGACGGGCATGGGCCTCACGCTGGCGGGAAACGTGCTCTCGAGCGACGGCCACATCACCTTCACCGGCCCGGTGACGTTAGCCGGGGCCGTGACGGTCAACAGTGACGCCGACTACGACGGCACGGACGGCGCCATTGAGTTCACGTCGACGATTGACGGGGGGTATGCGCTGAGCCTGGACGCGGATACCGGCGCGATCCGGCTGGCCGGGGTGGTGGGTGGCAGCACCGCGGTGGCGAGCCTCACGGTGATGACCTCGGGCGCGGTGGCGCTGCCCGCGGTGACGGCGACGGGGGCTGTGGCGGTGAGGGGCACAGGCCTCACGCTGGCGGGAAACGTGCTCTCGAGCGACGGCCACATCACCTTCACCGGCCCGGTGACGTTAGCCGGGGCCGTGACGGTCAACAGTGACGCCGACGGCGACGGCACGGCTGGGGCCATTGAGTTCACGTCGACGATTGACGGGGGGTATGCGTTGAGCCTGGACGCGGATACCGGCGCGATCACGCTGGCTGGGGCGGTGGGTGGCACGACCCCGGTGGCGAGCCTCACGGTGAGGGGTGGCGCGGTGGCGCTGGCTGCGGTGACGGCGACGGGCGACATTGATGTGACGGCGACGGGCCTCACGCTGGCGGGAAACGTGCTCTCGAATGACGGTAACGTGACCTTCACCGGCCCGGTGACGTTAGCCAACTTCGTGTGGGTCAACAGTGACGCCGACGCTGACGGCACGGGCGGCGACATTGAGTTCACGTCGACCATCGACGGCGGGCAGGTGCTGGAGTTGGACGCGGATACCGGCGCGATCACGCTGGTCGGGGCGGTGGGTGGCACGACCGCGGTAACGAGCCTCACGGTGACGGGTGGCGCGGTGGCGCTGGTTGGGGTGACGGCGACGGGGGCCGTGGCGGTGACGGGCACGGGCCTCACGCTGGCGGGGGTGTACCGCAGTGACGATGGTAACGTGACCTTCACCGGCCCGGTGACGTTAGCCGGGGCTGTGACGGTCGACAGTGACGCCAACGCTGACGGCACGGACGGCGGCATTGAGTTTACGTCGACGATCGACGGGGGGTATGCGCTGACGCTGGACGCGGATACCGGTGCAATCACGCTGGCCGGGGCGGTGGGTGGCACCACCGCGGTGGCGAGCCTCACGGTGACGACCTCGGGTGCGGTGGTGGCGCTGCCCGCGGTGACGGCGACGGGCGACATTGATGTGACGGGCACGGGCCTCACGCTGGCGGGGGCGTACCGCAGTGACGACGGCCACGTGACCTTCACCGGCCCGGTGACGTTAGCCGACTTCGTGTGGGTCAACAGTGACGCCAACACTGACGGCACGGACGGCGACATTGAGTTCACGTCGACGATCGACGGGGGGTATGCGCTTGGCCTGGATGCGGATACCGGCGCGATCACATTGGCCGGGGCGGTGGGTGGCACGACCCCGGTGGCGAGCCTCACGGTGAGGGGTGGCGCGGTGGCGCTGGCTGCGGTGACGGCGACGGGCGACATGGCGGTGACGGGCACCACGGGCCTCACGCTGGCGGGGGTGTACCGCAGTGACGATGGTAACGTGACCTTCACCGGCCCGGTGACGTTAGCCGGGGCCGTGACGGTCAACAGTGACGCCAACGCTGACGGCACGGCCGGCGCCATCCGGTTCACGTCGACCATCGACGGGGGGCAGGCGCTGAGCCTGGACGCGGATACCGGCGCGATCCAGCTGGTCGGGGCGGTGGGTGGCACCACCGCGGTGGCGAGCCTCACGGTGACGGGTGGCGCGGTGGCGCTGGCTGCGGTGACGGCGACGGGCGACATGGATGTGACGGGCACGGGCCTCACGCTGGCCGGGGCGTACCGCAGTGACGATGGCGACGTGACCTTCACCGGCCCGGTGACGTTAGCCGGGGCCGTGACGGTCAATAGTGACGCCAACGGCGACGGCACGGCTGGCGCCATTGAGTTCACGTCGACCATCGACGGGGGGCAGGCGCTGAGCCTGGATGCGGATACCGGCGCGATCACATTGGCCGGGGCGGTGGGTGGCACCACCGCGGTAACGAGCCTCACGGTGACGGGTGGCGCGGTGGCGCTGGCCGCAGTGACGGCGACGGGCGACATTGATGTGACGGGCACGGGCCTCACGCTGGCGGGGGCGTACCGCAGTGACGATGGTAACGTGACCTTCACCGGCCCGGTGACGTTAGCCGGGGCCGTGACGGTCAACAGTGACGCCAACGCTGACGGCACGGACGGCGACATCCGGTTCACGTCGACGATCGACGGGGGGTATGCGCTGAGCCTGGACGCGGATACCGGGACTATACATTTCGAGGGAGATGTCGGCTCCACTGCCAAACTGGGGGCGATGACGATCACCAAGGCCCATGACGTCACAGTAGGCACTTCGATGAGAGTGACTTCTTTCCAACAGCTTGCGGGGACCGGAACAAGTGATTTCGGATTCAGCACCCTTTATTCCGATACCTTTGTCAACGTCAGCACGAAAGATATCAAGGGAAGGATCATTGCGAAAGATGTTACGTTAAAGAGTAGTAATCATATTGGCGTGACCGTGGAAGTTGACTCTTTGACGATTGAGGCAAAAAGTGTAGATATCAAGGGTACGGTTGGCGGTGAAGCCGGTACGGGCAACATGGTGGTGACGGCTACGACGGGCATCACGCTGGCTGGGGAGTACAGCAGTGACGACGGCACTATTACCTTCACCGGCCCGGTGACGTTAGCCGGGGACGTGACGGTCAACAGTGACGCCGACGGCGACGGCACAGCCGGCGACATTGAGTTCACGTCGACGATCGACGGGGGGTATGCGCTGACGCTGGACGCGGATACCGGCGCGATCACGCTGGCCGGGGCGGTGGGTGGCACCACCGCGGTGGCGAGCCTCACGGTGGCGGGTGGCGCGGTGGCGTTGGCTGCGGTGACGGCGACGGGCGACATTGATGTGACGGGGACGGGCCTCACCCTGGCCGGGGTGTACCGCAGTGACGACGGTAACATGATCTTCACCGGCCCGGTGACGTTAGCCGGGGACGTGACGGTCAACAGTGACGCCAACGGCGACGGCACGGACGGGGCCATTGAGTTCACGTCGACCATTGACGGCGGGCAGGCGCTGGTGCTGGATGCGGATACCGGCGCGATCACGCTGGCCGGGGCGGTGGGTGGCACCACCCCGGTGGCGAGCCTCACGGTGGCGGGTGGCGCGGTGTTGCTGGCTGCGGTGACGGCGACGGGGGCTGTTGATGTGAGGGGGATCGCGGGCCTCACGCTGGCCGGGGCGGTAAAGGTAACGAGCCTCACGGTGAGGGGTGGCGCGGTGGCGCTGGCTGCGGTGACGGCGACGGGCGACATTGATGTGACGGGCACGGGCCTCACGCTGGCCGGGGCGTACCGCAGTAACGACGGCGACGTGACCTTCACCGGCCCGGTGACGTTAGCCGGGGCCGTGACGGTCAACAGTGACGCCAACGGCGACGGCACGGACGGGGCCATCCGGTTCACGTCGACCATTGACGGCGGGCAGGCGCTGGTGCTGGATGCGGATACCGGCGCGATCACGCTGGTCGGGGCGGTGGGTGGCACCACCGCGGTGGCGAGCCTCACGGTGGCGGGTGGCGCGGTGGCGCTGGCTGCGGTGACGGCGACGGGCGACATGGATGTGACGGGCACCACGGGCCTCACGCTGGCGGGGGTGTACCGCAGTGACGATGGTAACGTGACCTTCACCGGCCCGGTGACGTTAGCCGGGGCCGTGACGGTCAACAGTGACGCCAACGCTGACAGCACGGCTGGCGCCATCCGGTTCACGTCGACCATTGACGGGGGGCAGGCGTTGAGCCTGGACGCGGATACCGGCGCGATCACGCTGGTCGGGGCGGTGGGTGGCACGACCGCGGTAACGAGCCTCACGGTGACGGGTGGCGCGGTGGCGCTGGCTGCAGTGACGGCGACGGGCGACATGGATGTGACGGGCACCACGGGCCTCACGCTGGCCGGGGCGTACCGCAGTGACGACGGCCACGTGACCTTCACCGGCCCGGTGACGTTAGCCGGGGCCGTGACGGTCAACAGTGACGCCAACGCTGACGGCACGGACGGCGACATCCGGTTCACGTCGACGATCGACGGCGGGTATGCGCTGAGCCTGGACGCGGATACCGGGACTATACATTTCGAGGGAGATGTCGGCTCCACTGCCAAACTGGGGGCGATGACGATCACCAAGGCCCATGACGTCACAGTAGGCACTTCGATGAGAGTGACTTCTTTCCAACAGCTTGCGGGGACCGGAACAAGTGATTTCGGATTCAGCACCCTTTATTCCGATACCTTTGTCAACGTCAGCACGAAAGATATCAAGGGAAGGATCATTGCGAAAGATGTTACGTTAAAGAGTAGTAATCATATTGGCGTGACCGTGGAAGTTGACTCTTTGACGATTGAGGCAAAAAGTGTAGATATCAAGGGTACGGTTGGCGGTGAAGCCGGACAGGGTGCTGCCAGTAAGACTATAATCCGCAACAAGGTCCCAGGCATGTACAAATTGAATGACTTCACCAGTCTCGGCATCGGACCAGAGATACGACAATATGCAGAACTGGCTGCTTTGCCGCTTCCGAATACAACATGGCGCTGGGGAGGGGCACCAGGCGATGTCGTTTTTCTGCCGTTCTCCCCGATATTGAGGGCTTCTGTTATGGGTGCAATGGATCGTTCGTATCCAGTCAATGTCTTTGAGATGCCATTTGCGTTGTTGAAACCGCAAACCGGAATGGAGTCGATCTACGATACGTTGCCCGGTGGCATGCGAGACGTGTGGAGGCACCTCGGAACGGATGCCATGATGAATACGCATGGTGGGAATGATGAAGACCACTATAAGCGATAGTTAGGGGGAAATCAGGTTATGATGGATACGGTTAGGACCTCTGCGTTTATTGTCGCTGCCCTTGCTGTCTTGGCTGGAGTGCCTATTTTATGCGTTGATGCGGAGAGTTTTGCGGCGCTAGAGAATACGACTATCAAAGAAGCCGTCGGTCCCCAAATAACGGGGTTTCGTTCGGCTCTCTTCGGGATGTCGCAGTCGAAAACTCTGGAGGCCATACAACGCGATTTTCAGCTTGGGCAAGAAGATATCGTGGTGCAGCCGAATGACGAAGACAGGACTTCCAGTCTGGTGGCGACTGTGACGGGCCTCTTCCCTGGCAGCGGACCGGCTCGCGTCGTTTATATTCACGGTTACAAGCAAGAAAAACTGATTCAGATTAATATTTTGTGGGGATTGCCCGTGACCGAGGATCCGGACCCACAAGCGTTGGTAACGACCGCCAACGTCATTCGAAAATACTTCAGTGCATTAGGCTTTGCTCCTGATAGGACGTTGATAAACACGCGCCTTGACGACAGCGTTTTTGTCGTTTTTCGCGCAACCGACGAACGGGAACGAATGGTGCTGCTGCAACTTATCAGTAGAAAGGTGCCTGCTGCAGAGGGAGAAGGAGACGAGAATGACGAATCGCAGGACCGGGTTGCTTCACTATGGCTCTCCTATATTGAAAATACCAAGGATCCGGATATTTTCAGGATCGAAAAAGGCTTGTTTTAGGTTGTATTGACACTACTCGTGCGCTGGGATGTCTCGAATGATTCTCCAAAGTCTTCAAGAAGCCAAGGCGCACTCCCAGGCTGGTGGAGCGTGTAGCGAGGTCTTGTGACGATGGCGAGATCCTCGTCCTGGTGCCGGGTTTGTTGGCGCAATGAACGGGCACTCACCCTGACTCTCTTGCCATCCACAGGCTTTTGCACAATCCTATGATGACAGGGTGTGACGACGATTGACGGTTCAGGCCTGTGGGTCTTGTTTCTGAGTGCCTTTCTTGCTTCGACTCTTCTCCCTGGTGGATCTGAGGCCGTGTTGGCGATCTTGGCCGTCCAGGATGAGTATGATCCATGGATCCTTTTGGGCGTTGCCTCGGCAGGGAATACGTTGGGCGGGATGAGCCTGTGGGGCGTCGGATGTTTTTTCGGTTGGTGGTATCCGGCCAACCATTTCACTCAACCCAAGTATCACCGACCTCTTCAATGGGTGCGGCAATGGGGGAGCCCAGCCTTGATCTTGTCTTGGGTGCCTGTCGTGGGGGATTCGCTGTGTTTGGTCGGTGGGTGGCTCCGCCTTCATTGGCTTCAGGCCTTGTTGTGGATAGCCATTGGTAAAGCAACGCGGTATGGAGTGATTGTCTATGCGGCCTCGTGAGCCGTTGTTCGGAACTTGTAGCGTGGAAAAGCAGCAATCGACGAGTTATGGTTGAGGAGTGTCAAGGATGGTTCCCAGGTGAACCGGAACATGATTGCTGTCTTTGCAATAGCGCTCTAATATTTCATGAATCACTCGAAAGGCCAGCTTCGACCATGGAATCTCTTCTCGTTTAAAAAGAGCGACTTCCAGACTTTCCCTCCCTGCGCCGAATGTTGCATGTTTCATGGTTCCGCGAAAAACGATATACACTTGGTTCACGTGCGGAATGCTGAAAATCGCGTAAAGCTGGGAGATCTCCACCCAGGCTTCGGCTTCTTCTAAGGTCTCACGAGCGGCAGCGTCTTCAAGGGTTTCGTGCTTTTCCATAAACCCTGCGGGAAACGTCCAGAGTCCATAACGTGGCTCAATGGCTCGTTTGCACAGGAGGATCTGGTCTTCCCATTCAGGAAGACAGCCCACCACAATTTTTGGATTTTCATAATGAATGGTCTGGCAATGCTTACAGACGAATCGGAGCAACGTATCCCCAACGGGGATTTTCATGATGAGTCGTGCTCCACAGTTGCTGCAATAGTTCATGACATTCACCAATAGTATGGAGACAATGGGGCTGGAGCATCAAGAGGAAAAAGGGTGGCGCTTCTGACTTGCTCGTTCCTTTCGGGTATGCTTGAATACGCTATCCTCGATTCACCTATGGTAACAGGAGCGAGACCGTCCGTGAAGATCCCCTTATTGGATTTGAAAGCGCAGTTTCAGCAGATTCGTTCGGATGTCCTGTCAGCGATCCAAGGGGTCTGCGAGGATCAAAGCTTTATCCTCGGTCAACGGGTTGAGGCCTTTGAAGCAGCCATCGCCGACTATCTTGAGTGTCGGTATGCCGTTGGCGTGGCCTCGGGAAGCGATGCGTTATGGTTGTCCTTAATGACGGTAGGAGTGGAGCCTGGCGATGAAGTGATTACCGTGCCGTTTACCTTTTTTTCCACGGCAGGGGTGGTCTCCCTGTTACACGGCGTGCCGGTCTTTGTCGATATCCGGGCCGACACCTTTACGATGGATCCCGACCAGCTTGACAAAGCCATCACGCCTCGCACGAAAGCCATCATCCCTGTGCATCTCTTCGGTCAATGTTCCGATATGGAGCATATCATGGAAGTGGCTGATCGACATGGCGTCAAGGTCATCGAAGATGCCTGCCAATCCATAGGGGCCAGTCGACGTGGCCGAAAAGCCGGGACTTTCGGGTATTCGGGGTGCTTCAGCTTTTTCCCGTCTAAAAATCTTGGAGGCGTGGGTGATGGAGGGTTAATCGTGACGAATGATCGAAACCTTCGTGAACGGCTCCTCTCGTTGCGAGTCCATGGAAGCCGGTCAGACTACCATCACGACCATATTGGGCTCAACAGTCGGCTTGATGCGCTTGAGGCGGCGGTGCTGCACGTCAAGCTGCACCGCCTGGGCGGCTGGAATGAAAAACGGGCTTGGAACGCGGCGAACTATGATCGGCTTTTTGCTGAAGTGGGTTTATTGGAGCGCATCACGCTGCCAACGACGGATCCAAGCAACGTCCATGTCTTTAACCAATATACCATTCGTGCCCAACGGCGCGACGAGTTGATGGCCTATTTGAAGGAACATGAAATTGGTCATAAAGTGTATTACCCTGTCCCCCTTCATCTTCAGGAATGTTACCAACACCTTGGGTACCAGAAAGGTGATCTTCCAGTCTCGGAGCGAATGGCTCGAGAAGTGTTGTCCCTGCCGATTTATCCTGAACTCACTGACTCGCAGATGGAATTGGTTGTTCAGCGTATCGGCGAGTTCTACCATAGCCATTAAAGCCGTATCCGACATTCCTGTACGTTCGGTCGCCTTTGACCAAGGACCATGGGGAGAGGACGGAGCTCACGCCGGATCGGGTCGAGGATCAGCCCTAGAGCTTCGAGGGAAACCGTGCCAAAAAGCAGGCTATCCCCAGCCTCACCGAAAATGACGGGGGATGCTGCTCGATCTCCGTTAATGGCAAGATCGCGTCACCGATTTCCCTGGTAATTTGGGTGCCGTCGGTGAGTGTGAAGATCCGAGTGCTGTGCGGTTGGATGCCGATTCGCTTTAAGTGTTGTTTGGGGACAACAGAGTAGACCGTTCCCGAATCCACTAAAAAAGCTAGGCGGGTCTTCCTTCGTGGACTCGCGGGATTGATAATACTTGCTTTGATGAAGGTTAGGCCCATTGCTTGCTCAACAGAGTCTGGATTGCAGACTTACTCAGGGTGTCAGAAGCGGTCAACCTTTGCGAAGTCGTGATCCGTCTTTCGGGTAGTTCGCTTGAATGGTGCTGCTGAGACCGCCGCGAGCCGTAAACATTCCGGTCACGATGGCCCATTCGGGTCGGCAGGCTTTCACGAAATCTTGAAGGATGCGGTTGACGGCGTTTTCGTAAAGATGCCGACGTTGCGATAGGCATGGATGTAGAGCTTGAGCGACTTGAGCTCGACGCAGGATTTTTGCGGCATGTAACGAATTGTGATTGTACCAAAGTCCGGGAGTTGGGTTTTCGGACACATGGCGGTATATTCCGGTATCTCGATCGTGATCTCAGTCCCGGGAAATTGGTTAGGCCAGGTTTCCAAAGGGGGGAGTGGTGTGGTAATACCGCTTTTGGCATGTCGTTTCGTATCTAGCGCCTCTCCTGTCTGTCCACGTTTCATACACTCCACGCTCCTTGTAACGGGTTATCTCTCAACACTCTGTGCGTAACGCCTGAGAGTGTACATTGCTGGACCAAATCTCCGCAATTGTGAGAGGCGGTTTCAAAAGAAATCAGTTCTGTTTGTTGAGAAGCATGCGACCCCTTCGTTATAATCTCTTTCGCTAGGAGAAAGAGATGATTCCGTGCCGTTTTTTGTTTTGACACGGAGTGGATCTTCTTGCTTCCCCAATCCCTCTACTTTTGGAAAGACATTCTTTTTCCAGGAAGGCATGTTTTTTAAACACATTCAGGAACGATGTCATGGCCGTGATCGACAGTGATGATTTTGTGAAAGCACTCAGGGATATTGGATTTGATTTTTTTACCGGTGTGCCAGATACGATTTTAGGCGGGATCATTGAAGTGTTAAGTGAACGCCGGCTCTATACACCGTCGGTGCGTGAAGATGAGGCGGTTGCCATGGCCGCAGGGGCGTTTTTGGGTGGAAAAATCCCTGTCGTTCTTATGCAGAATTCAGGGCTGGGGAATGCCTTGAATGTGCTGATGTCACTTCATTTGATCTACAGGATCCCTTGCTTGCTGATTATTTCTTGGAGAGGTTTTGAAGGGAAAGATGCCCCGGAACACGTGGTGATGGGGCAAACCATGCCGCAGTTGATGGAGACGATTCGGATTCCTCATCGAACGTTATCCCAGGAAACCCTGGCGGATGATCTTCAATGGACCGCGCAAACCTTTATGGAGCAACGAATCCCTGTTGCGTTGTTTTTGAAAAAGGGTGTGGTGAAAACCATCCAACCTTAAGAAAGGGCGAGAGTCAGTGAGTTTGCGACCTGAAGAAGGCGTGATGCAGAGCAGAGCCCAGGCGATTCAAGCGCTCTTTGAGGTTCTGTCTGACCAACCTGTGATCATTTGTAATGGGTTCCCCTCACGGGAAGCCCAAAAAATCCAGGACCGGGCAGGCAATTTTTATATGATTGGGTCGATGGGGGTCGCTGCCTCAATTGGATTGGGTCTTGCTTTGGCCAAACCGGAACAGCCAGTCGTCGTGTTCGATGGTGATGGGAACGTGCTCATGGGGATGGGTACATTGGCCACTATCGGAGCATTACACCCGAAAAACCTGACTCATGTGGTCTTTGATAACGAGGTGTACGGGACAACCGGCAATCAGCCTTCCTATTCGCGGTTCGTTCGGCTGGACCACGTAGCCAAGGCTGCCGGCTACGCCACTGTCGAACGGGTTTGGGAACGAGAGGATATTGTCTATGAATTTAAAGACATGCTGAACAGCGAGGGCCCGAATTTTTTGCTGATTAAAGTCAACGAGCAGATTGAAGATGCCGATCGAGTGGCCCTCGATCCCCCTGATATGACAAAACGTTTTCGTGCAGCCGTGGGTCACGGCTAGCTCATTTGGGTCTCAATGGATGTCATAACTAAGGAAAAAAGGATAACGTCAAGCTCATGATACTGCTCAATCCAGGTCCGGTCAATGTCTCAGATCGCGTCCGAAATGCCTTGATAGGTCCGGATCTCTGTCATCGGGAATCCGAATGCGCGGAATTGATTGGCAAGATTCGTCGGAAACTTCTGGAAGCCTTTGTTCCGGGTGCGGAATCGGATTACACCGCGATTCTTCTGACTGGCTCGGGTACGGCTGCGGTAGAGGCCTCCATCATGTCGTGTTTGCCGGCAGGGAAGCGCCTGGTTCATGTCAATAACGGGGTGTATGGAGAACGGATTTCTTCAATCGTTGCGACACAACGCCTTGGGATTGCTGAAATCAAATGTAAGTGGGATACCCAGCCCGATCCGGAAACAATTCTTAAATCTCTGAAGCAACAGCCGTCGGCTCATGCGGTGGTCATGGTTCATCATGAAACGACTCTGGGGCTTCTCAATCCCGTTCACGAAATTGCAGAACACGTCGATAGCCGTGGGGGGGTCTTTGTACTGGATTCTGTCAGTGGGTTAGGAGGGGAATCCTTGGATATTGCCGGTCGTCATATGTATATGGTGGCTGGGACCGCGGGAAAGTGTATTCAGGGATTCCCAGGAGTTTCGTTTGTTCTGGTTCGAAAAGGCTTTATGGAAAATGTGGTGAAGTACCCCAAGCGCTCGTGGTATTTGAACCTGGGCAATTATTACGAGACACAAGAAAAAAGCCGTCTTCCCTTTACGCCGGCTATTCAGTTGTATGCCGCATTCGGTGAAGCCTTATCGGAACTCTTGGAAGAAGGAGTTGGCAATCGGATCAAGCGATATGGACGGATGGCCTCTCTGATTCGGGAACGGATGGAAACCCTTGGGGTGCAAGCCGTGCTTCCTGCGGAGCATCAGTCGAATTCGTTGACAGCCTTTTATTTGCCGGAAGGACTGACGTATCCCGTCCTCCATGACCGTCTGAAAGAGCGCGGCTATGTTATCTATGCCGGCCAAGGACATTTAGAGTCGAAGATTTTCCGCGTGGCGAATATGGGCGCTTTACAGGCACAACACATCGAAGATTTCCTGGGGGCGTTTGAGGAAGTCTTGCAGCAGGAGAACAGGGGGACATGAAAGCGGTCATTTTGGCTGCAGGGCGTGGGAGTCGGCTTCATATTCTGACCCATCACCCTAAATGTTTGATTGAGATTGGAAAGCGGCCCCTTCTGTATCGCTATTTCGATGCGCTGCTTGATCTGAGCGTGACCCAAATCTGTCTGGTGGTCGGGTACAAACAAGAATTCATTCGTGAGGCGGTGGCTTCATACCCCTCCCCATTGGATGTGAGGTTCTTGGTCAATAGCCAATTTGAACGTGGAAGCCTTGGCTCTTTGTGGGTGGCCCGACAAGCATTGGATGATGATGTGGTGATCATGGATGCCGACGTCCTGTTTCATCCCGCTATCCTTGAGCGATTGTTCACTTCTCCGTATGCCAATTCCCTGTTGATGGATGAAACGGTGACGCAACAAACAGAGGAATGCATGGTCGTGGTACGGGAGGGACGGGTGGTGATGTTGTCCAAGTACGTGCAGGGAGAGTATGACCTGGTGGGCGAAGGCGTGGGATTTTTACGCGTGGAGCATGCTGCCGTGCCTCGTTTGCTCCGATCGGTAGAGATGCGTGTGAATCAGGGGCTGCTGGATATAGAATATGAAGATGCGTTGGAAGACTTTTTTCGCGACATCCCGGTCGGGGTTGAGAAAATTGGGGGCCTGCCTTGGATTGAGATTGACTTCCCTGAAGATCTGGAACGGGCACGAAAAGACATTTTGCCCCGGTTGGGAGAACATGTTAGAGGGTAAGGCCCATTTCTTGCCAAGCATAGTCGTGCGAAGGTGAACCCCGCACCTATGGACGGAACACTCAATAAACCTGAAATCGGCATGATCGACACGGCCATCGTTTTAGCCTCGTCAGGTGTATTTGATTTAGTTGGGGCGTCTGATCAATCTGCTGTTGGGGCCTTGACCCACGTTGGTGGGCTTACGCTCTTTCAACGAACCGTTTTCACCCTTCAGGATGCAGGGATCTCACAAATTCTGACATTAGTGGGTCAGGAGGAACAACGGCTTCGCTCGTTGATTGATGGCGATGATCGTATCCAAGCGGCGATCCGCTGGCTTCCTATTCGTGAATTTCCTCCGTCGGATCCTCAGACGTGGGAAGCCTTGGCGAGTGAGATGAAGGGATCATGTTTCATTCTCAGTTGTCATATGGTGTTTCCTCCGTCGTTGCTCGAATCTTTCAGAGAAGAAGGGAAAGAGGGACGAGCCGTGGTGGCGGTCGGTCGGCCGGGTGAACCCGGGTGGAGCGCGAATCCTCGTGTGGTGATGCGAACTGATTCTCACACGAGCGGACACAGGCCTCGAGTCGTATTTTGTGACCAGCAGAGCTCCAAGGTGGACCCTGTTGAGGTTGCAGGCACGGGGCTTGCTCCTGTGGAGGACCTGGTTGTCTTGCCGGCTCGGTTATTAGGGATATCTAGTGCATGGAGCACCCTGGAAACGAGTCCGGTTCGGTTGGCGTTGGAGCAGGCAGCTGCGGAAGAAGTCCTGCAAACCCTGTCTGCCTCGTCCCATGGATATCAAGACGTCAGAGAGCCCGGTGGGCTCTCTAAAGCGGAACACATCTTGTTTCGTTCGTTGCAAGACGTGAAAGGTTCCATGGATGGGTTCATCGACCGCTATGTGAATCGGAAGTTCTCCCGGCTTTTGAGCCGATTCTTTATCAAACTGGGATTTTCGCCAAATGCCATTACTCTTTTGTCGTTGGTGATTGGCCTCATTGGTGCGGCGTGTTTTGCCAGAGGCTCGTATCATCTGGGCATGATTGGGGCCCTCCTGTTTCAATTCGCAGTGCTTATCGATTGTTGTGATGGAGAAGTGGCGCGCCTCACCTTTGCAGAATCTCGGTTGGGCCAAGCATTAGATCTTGTGTCAGACAATATTGTGCATATGGCGGTGTTTGCGGGAATTGCCTGGGGCACGTATCTAGAAAATCCTTGGGACTTTCCCTCCCTCCCACTGCTATTAGGAGCCCTTGCCGTTGTCTCTACAGGGTTTTCTCTATGGGGTGTCAATCGGATAAGGTCCCTAAAAGCCAAAGCCTTGAATTGGCGACGTCTGAGTCGAGCCTGTCGAACCCGTTTTGATTTTATTCTCGACCATGTGGCCAATCGCGATTTTTCGATTGTAGTGGCGGTGTCGGCCTGTTTGGGAGTGCTGCCTTGGTTTCTCTGGCTCGGCGCAGTGGGGGCAAGTTTTTTTGCCGTCATGATGGCGTGGAGCCTTCGTCGAGCTTTTCCCCCTCATCAATCCTGACGCGCTCTTTAAGCGTTATCCCGAACACAGTGACATGGGGCGTAAGGTTCAACAAATTTCTTTACGCATCATGCCTTCCCTCTTCGCTTTTCATGCTAAGTTAATCCCATGATTCGGTGTGTCCTCCTTGCCGTGGGTCTTGGTGTTCTGGGTGGGTTGATCTGGCATATCGGCCCCTCTCGAGTATGGGAGACGGTTGAACACGTTGGGGTTGTCTCTTTCTGCATTATTCTCACCCCGCTTCTGGTGGTGTATCTTCTCGAGACCTATGGATGGTTCCTGACCTTGGGTCAGTGGGCGAGTCGAGTGGGGTTTGTCCGGTTGTTTATGGTGAGAATGGCGGGCGAAGCCATTAACGTGACAACCCCGACGGCTATGCTTGGCGGTGAACCCATGAAGGCCTATCTGCTCACACGGTATGAGGTCCCCATGGTCGAAGGGTTAGCCTCTGTGGTGACAGCCAAGACAATCATGTCCATTGCACAGATCCTGTTTATGTTGTTGGGGTTAGTCCTGATGTTGTGGCTCGTAGGGGGAGGACCGTACAGCGCCTTGATCGCTTTCGTCGGCGTGGGCATGCTTGGGTTTGGAGTCTTCTTGTTTCTCGTCGTCCAGCACTATGGAATCGGAGCAGGGCTGTTAACGGTTGCCGAAACGTGCAGGATTCGGTCGCAGTGGCTGGAGAACCATCGGTCGCAGTTATTGGAGTTGGATCGGACGATTCGAAATTTTTATCAACAGCGCCGCCAGACGTTTTTGTTGTCAATGGGGGTATACTTTGTCGCATGGTTGACGGAGTTGTTTGAAGTGTATGCGATTCTATATTTCCTGGGCGCGGAGGTCGGGTGGTTGTCGTCTTTGTCTATCGCCGCGATTGCGGTATTGATCAAGACTGGGGGCGCAAGAAGGAGGCTATCTTTTTTTATTGACGGCATTAGGGTACAGCGAGGTGACAGGGATCACCTTTGCCGTAATCCGTCGGATTCGCGAAATCATGTGGATTCTCATAGGGCTCGTCTTTCTAGCCGCACGACGAGAAAAAATGACGCTTACGACTTGAAAAGCCTTAGCAGTCGCGGTTGACCATGTAATCGGCTACGACGATGAGGGCACGTTTGGCCGTGGAATCTTCAAAGGCGGTGAGATTCACAAGCGCGGCATCGATGTATTCCTGGGAACGGGCCTTGGTGTATCGCAACGATCCATGCTGATGCATGCGTGCCGTGATCTGGAGTAAATCATCCTCTTCAATGGCGTCGTTTCCAATTTTGGAGACCAGGATTTGTTGGTCTTCATCCGGCAAACACGGCAATAAATGGATAAGGGGCAGGGTGACCATTCCTTGCATCAAATCTTGGCCAAGGGTCTTTCCCAGGCTT